>CAWKHF010000007.1:0-695107 GCA_963849325.1 uncultured Planctomycetota bacterium
TATACTTGAAAGCGCAGACCATCGGCTTTACTGCGGAGGCCATGGCGAGAAAGAAGACGACGGCTTTGTTGCCCATCTTCGGGAATACCGAACCGCTGCCGGTCTCGCTCAGGCCGATTTCACCGAGAAAGCAGGCCTGCATCTGCCCGGATTAACGAAGCTCGAGCAAGGCAACCGAGAGCCATCATCGGCTACAGCGATGGCCTTCGCCGACGCTCTTGGCATTTCCTGCGAAGAGTTAGCAGAGAGCTGTCTGCCGCCGCCCAGGCCGAAGCCTGGCTGAAGGGCCGACCTCGGCAGGACGTGCCGGCCGCCACGCCGGAGCCGGCAGGAAGGGCAGGAAGCGGAAGGAGATCGAACCGCGACTGCCCCGCCCGATCGCACCATTCGCTCTCTACCGTGTCCAGCGATTCGACCCGCCCCCGATTGCCTTCCGCAGCTGCACGCGCCGCCACGGCGTGCCGGCGCTAGGATGACCGCATGAAACCTTCTCTCCTCTTCTTGCTGCTCGCGCTCGACCGCGCCGGCCCCCGCCAACATACCGCCCGCACCCTCTCCCGAGCTGGCCCGCGTCCACGACTGGCACGGTGACGGAGGCGTGTCCAGGCCTGGCTGTACCCGCTGGTGGAGGACAAGAAGGGCGGCGGCGGGAAAGAGGAGGACAAATGGGACAGGAGGAAAGCGAAGAGCACCAGCTGAGCGGCAGTTGCAGACTCGCTGGCAACTGCTACAGCTTAACGCCGTGTCCCGAGGGGAGGGGTTCCCGGCTAAATTTTTTCTTGTTTTGCGGGCGGATCGCTGATAGTATCTGAGTAGGGTAGCGCGTCCCCAGTCAGACCGAAACCGCTGCCCGACGGTTCGCAAGACCGGCCGACCACTGCAGCCGGTCCCCGCGGCAAGCAGGAGCAAGGAAACCGCTGGTCCGCTTGTTGACTCCCAACGGGGGAGCACTGCGCACCGCAGGAATCATTGCATCCGACTCGGCCTCGCGGACCGGCCGCTTTTTTTTCCCGATGAAAAAACCGGGGGCGAACTGGATCTAGCTGGCGCCACTCTGGCCGAGAACGTCAGCGACGAGCCAGCCTGCCTCTGACCCTGACCAGGCACGCCGTCGGCGGCCCGGCAGGAGGGGGCATCATACCTACCCCTCTCCCGCCTGTCGCCGCCGATCGCGCGCCGCAACCTTCGGAGCGCTATCACCACTCCTCTACCACTCGCCGCCAGTTGCCCCATCGCCTGACCAGGGAGGAGACCTGTCGAATCCTCAGCGTCTCCGGAGTCGCCTCGACCGGCTCCGGGAGAGGCGGATTTTCCGGCGCCGTTCCGCTACGCCGCGAAGGAAGCTCATCTGCGATCAGGCCGAGATGGTGGCCTGGATGGAGGCCCACCGCGAGCGAACCGCACAGGAGGAGGAGGCTGAAAAGGGGAGGGCGAGCCGTGACGAGTGACAGCCGCCCGTCGTCGCCATCGGCCGCGCCTCGGCAGCGCCCCCCTCGGAACCTGCCGGCGCTGCGCCGGCCGAGTTGCCGCCGCTGCTGGTGCGCCGCCGCGAGGCCGCCAAGCTGTGCGCGATGAGCCGCGCCGCCTGGGATCGGCTCGTGAGCGCAGCCCTCACGCCCGCCCCGTTGGAAGTCGGCGCCGGCGTCCTCGTCTGCGCACTGGCGGACCTCGCCCTGTGGGTGGAACTGGGCTGTCCGGCCCGCCGCGAATTCGAGGCAAGGCGAACCGCCGCGCCGGCGGACGTTGACAGTCGCGCACGGCACTGACCACGCCGACACGGGCGGCCGCAACGTCGGCGGTCTCCAGCCGCTGCCGCGCATCGCGCCGTCCGCCTGATCGACGACGCAGACACGTCGAGGACATGACCGACGGCGGGATAGCGGTTGTCGCCATGCACGGCGAAAGTGAAAACGCGAACAGCGACGTTCATCGCGTCGCTGTCGCAAGAGGCAATCGCTGTGAGAGACACCAGTAGTATAAGCTCCGCTAATAGTATTATCCACCCCGACACCCCCCATCCGCGGCCAGCACGCCGCCAACGGCACCGCACCCTGACGGTTGCGTGGACCTGGCGGCCGTCGCGGCTGCATGGCGAGCCGAGCAATCCCGCTGGCAAAATGGGTGTGGCAACATCTGATCAACCGACGCGACGTGTGGGGTGGGTATCGCCCCCTGCGCCAACGCGGCCAGACCTGGATAGACGCCGAGGGCCACGAACACACCTACGGCGCGGCACGGACGCTGCCCGATCGGCGGCAGCGTGGTCGCGTCCAGCTGTCGCCGACACACCTGGTCCGCCATTTCTCGGCCGGCGATGATCCGCAAGCTATCGTCGGCCTGCACAGCACGAGCGAGGACAACACCTGTCGATGGTTCAACATAGGCGTCGACTGGCACGTCGAGGGTGACGACGGCGGAGAGGGGCCAGCAGCGAATTGGCGAGCCGCCCGCGGCTGGTACAACGAACTCCGGAGCCTCGGAACCTCCCCCTGCTCAAGGACTCCGACGGACGCGGCAGCTATCATCTCCAGCTGATCCTGTCGGCACCTGTCCCGGCGCCGATCATCCACGCATTCGTGCAACTGCTGGTGTCGGACTACGCGCAGTACGGACTACCCCAGGCACCTGAGACATTCCCGCGCAACCGAGCATCGAGAATGTGAGATATGGCAACTGGCTGCGACTCCCCGGCCGCCATCACACGCGGCCACATTGGTCGCGGGTATGGGACGGTGACAGCGAGCGCTGGGCTCGAGGGTGCCGAGGCGGTGGCGGCGATCCTCGCCATCCAGCCGTCGCCGCCGGCGATCATCGAACACGCGACCGAAGGGCTGGTGCGCCCGTGCGGCGATCAGTGGGGCGCCGCCGCACCTGCCCCGGACAGGTCCGCCTCGACGCGGCAACGGGGCGACGGAGTCTCAGCGGGGCGGCACAACGCGCTCGTGCCGAGCTCGCCCGCTATCGCACCGCCGGCGTAGACGATCGCGGAATCGCCGAGATGGCGGACGTGCTCAACGCCTCAATGTTCTATGTCCCCCTGCCGCGCGACGAGGTAGACGGGATCGTTCGCTGGATTATCGGGAGACCAATCGGCACAGGTGAGGAAGAGGGGCGGTCGATCGGCTCTGCCCTCCGCGGCGCATCGATTGGGCCGATGAGCTGGCCGGCCAGCTCGCCATGCACGCGCCGCCGCCGCCGGATTTTTCGCCCGTGGACCCCGCCGAGTGGTTTCCCGAGCCGGAGGAGAGCGCACCATCGGCGCGGCGATCGCCGCTGTGGACGCCGAGGCGACAGAGGCAGAGGAAAGCCGACACGCGGCAGCCGAACGTCATCGGCAGCTGTACGGCGATGATGAGCAGATCGTTGCGGCAACGAACGATCGGTCCCGATGGCGCGGAATCCGTGGTGTCCTCGGCCATCGCAGCCGATCGTGACGGGGAGGCGGTGCGACAGGACCCAACCAAAATGCTACGGCCGCGCTGCCGTAACTGGTGTTGCCCCGCCTGCCTGCACTGGCGGATAGCGCACTACATGCCGAACGTCGAGGCGCACCTGAACGCGGCAGCATGGTCGGGGCAACCGCTCCGCCTGTTGGTCGTGCCGAACACGGTCCGCCCCGCGCCCGGACCCGGCAGAGGATCGGCCGCGCTGGCCGCGACTATTTTTGCGTGTTTGATGCCGACGATCGCGTCTTCGTCACAACTGACACGAGCCAGGGCGGAGTGCCGGTCACGGCCGAGGATGCCATCGCGTACGTCCGCGCGCGACTGGAGGAGTGGACAGGGAGTAGGCAGGCGCACCCGATCAGCACCAGCAGGCGCTGGATGCATCCCGGGGACGAACAGGATGAGGAGGAGCGTGACGTCCGGCTCGGCTACGGGGTTGCGGGGTTGTTCGACGACCCGGAGCGAATTCAGCGCATGGTCGCGGCAGCTGGGTATGAGGCGATAGGCTGGGCATCGGGGAGAAGGGCGCGCGGCGTGGCTTGCTGGACGGCTGGCGTTTCACGCCGATAGAGGCGCATGGAGGCGAGAGTCGGCGGTGTGGTGGACGCGGGAGAGCACCTGTTGCACATGCTCGCCACGGGCGACGTGATCGAGGCGTGGGGAGTGGCGCGTTTTCGACGCTGGAGAAACGAACGGCAGGAGGGGGCGCTGGCTGGAGTCGCCGACGAGGGCTGGGGGGAGCAATGGGGGACTGGTTAACGGTTGTCACCAAAGCCCCTGATACCAGATCTATGTAGCTATCAGGGGCTTTGGTGACAACCGGCCCCCCCACGCGGATGCCCACGCCTGGGGAACAGAGAGGGACAGCACGCGCGAGAGAGAGAGCTGTTCTCAGCAACCGCGCTCATCGTCCGCACCGAGCGCAACGCGCGTCAGCGCTACCAGGCCGATAGAGGAGGTGCAACATGCCGCCGAGCCGCGACCGCAGCCTCGACAACCGCGACCGTGACCGCACCCGTGAGACCTGGCCGTGTCCGCGTGCAGCTGCCGGCCGGCCTGCCCAACCCTGGCCGCTTCGTGGCCCGCTTGCTCAAGCACCTGCTGCGCACCTGGGGCGTGCGATGTATGGCCGTGCTCGACGCGCCGCCGGAGCCGCCGGAGCCGTCGGCTCAACGGGAGGCAACCTCGGTGCCTCAGTCGCCCCAGGCGCCCAGACGCCGGCCGGGGCGTGCCGCTGTCGCGGATGCTGCTGTCGCGGATGCCGCTGTCGCGGATGCCGAAGGGAGGAGCGAACGATGCGCGCGCAGGACTAACGACTCCCCACCGTCGCGGGGGCGGCCGGGCCGTTGGCGTCCTCCAGGCGCAGACCAGGCGCTTGCCCAAGGCTTGCGCGTAGCGCAGGACCAGCTCCATCGTGAGGGCATCCGGGCCGCCGCTCTCCAGGCGTTGCCAAACCGCCGCGTCCAACCCGGTTCGCATCGCCAGCTCGGACAGGCTCAGGCCGGACGCCTCGCGGACGCGGCGCAAGTCGGCGCACAGGCGGAGAATGTCCAGGTAGACGCCGTGCGGTATGGGAGGCGTGTATTCCCCCGACGCTACCAGTTGTTCCAGCGACGGGCGTTCGCGTTGGAAGCGATCGCGGAGTTCCTTTTGCCGTTGGCGTTCTTCCGGCGTCAGGGTCGCCGGGCGATGGATGTGTTCGCTCATGCTCGTCTCCTAGTCCGGTCGCGGCGGGGGCGCTTCAAAGGCCGTGATCGGACGGAAGCTGAGAGGATCGTCCGATACCAGCTCGTACGCCACGGCGATATAGCGGCCTGTGGAAGTCCAGCCGAAGGTAATCGGTTCCCCGCTGCTGCGGCTGAGTACCGATTCGGCGTGATGGTCCCGCAGCACTTCCTCGACTTCCTCGGCCGTGATGCCGTGGCCCTCGACGACGATGTGCCACCAATTGCCATCCGGATCATCTTCCAAATCCCAGATGATCGCCGGCATCATGCGAAAAACTCCGCTGTCGAGAAAGGCCGTCCTCGCTTGAAGCTTCTTCTGCCAGCAGGGCTTGCTCGATTTCGTCCTGGTGCGTCTGGTAGTACCACCAGGCCGCTTGCAAGTCGGCCAGCGTCAAATCGGGATGGTGCTCCAGGATGCGCTCGTCCGACAGACCCAGCCGTTTCCATTCCACCAGGCCATGTACGGTATAGCGCGTGCCTCGGATGCGCGCGTCGCCGCCGCATACGTCGGGGGCATGTTCGATCCAGCTGGTTGAGGCATTCATCGTTTTTCGTGGCGTCCAAACCGGGACGCTCCACCCGCCCGCCGCGGACCCCGGCCGGTTCGCTGCCGTGGGGCGCCCGAAAGGCGCCAAGCCGTTCTCGACTCTACTCTACCGCGCCGCCTGCGCCGTGGATAGCCGGCAAGCGTCCTCAACCGACCTCACGCATCCTCAATCGTCGCCAATCGCCACGGCAGCGCCCGCCGTCCGGCCTGCCGACCTTGGTTCACTCGCCCTGCCGTCGTACACTGTGTTCTGGTCGATCCTTTTCGTTGGCCGCACCTTCGGACCTGGGAAGCCGGAGGTGCGGCCGACCTTCCCAGAAAGGACTGTCCCATGCCCCATCTGCGCAAAATCCCCTACACCAAACCCGTCCCCGCCGGCGCGACCATCCACACGCGCAAGGGTCAGCGCTCGCACGCTGGACCGACCGCCGCGGCAAGCTCCGCGAGGCCGAGTTGACCGAGGACGGCTGCCGCATCCGCCAGCTCTCGCGCAAATGGTACGGCGAGTACATCGACGCCGACGGCCGGCCGCAGTGCGTGCCGCTGGCCGCGGACAAGACGGCCGCCCAGCAGCTGCTCGCCGCCCTGACACGCAAGGCCGAGATGGGCAAGGCCGGTCTGGTGGACCCCTTTGAGCAACACCGCAAGCGGCCCTTGAGCGAACACCTTGCAGACTTCATCAGCGAGCTGAGGGCCAAGGGCGACGATCCGCGACACGTCGCCATTGTCGCGTCACGTCTGACAGCCTTGCTGGACGGCTGCAACTTCGTCTTCCTGGCCGACGTGTCCGCCTCCCGCGTCATGGATTGGTTGGAACGCCTGCGCCGCGATCGGATGCCGTCCGAGTTGCCCGTGGGGCAAGAGTGGTTCACGTTGCGGGAGAGCGCCGCCCTGCTGGGCATCCAGACGGCCTCTGTGGGGACGGCCGTGCGCCGGCACCGTCTCTCCGCCGAGGGCAACGGCAAGGCCCGGCGGCTTCCGCGCGCGACCGTCGAGGCGCTGCAGGAGCGATTAGGCCGTGGGGCGAGCGTGCAAACGACGAATCAATACTTGGGACACGTCAAGGCGTTCTGCGCCTGGCTGGTCAGGGACAATCGCGTGGCAGGCAACCCGCTGACCCACCTGGAGCCTGGCAACCATCAGGTGGATCGCCGACATGACCGCCGCGAGTTGACGGAGGACGAATTGCACCGCCTGCTGACCGCCGCCTGCGCCAGCACACGAACCTTTCGCGGCCTGACGGGATGGGACCGCTACCACCTGTACGCCACGGCTTGCGGGACGGGTTTCCGTGCTCGCGGCCTGGCCTCCCTGACGCCGGAGAGCTTCGACCTGGAAGCGGAGATTCCCACCGTCACCTTGTCGGCCCGGCGGAACAAAAGCCGCGTCCTGAAAGTGCAACCCATCCCCGCCGACGTGGCGGAGCTGCTGCGCGCTTACCTCGGCGATCGGTCGTCTGGTCAACCCGTCTGGGGTGGAACGTGGGCGACGGGAGGGAAGGGCGCCGAGATGCTACGGATTGACCTGGACGCCGCCGGCATCTCCTACGTTGTCGAGGGACCGGACGGGCCACTGCACGCCGACTTCCACGCCCTGCGACACACCTACCTGACGCTGGGCGGACGGGCCGGTATCGACCTCCGCACCTTACAGGAGCTGGCCGGTCACAGCTCGCCCGTTCTCACAGCCCGCTATTCTCATCGCCGGTTGTACGACCTGGCCGGCGCCGTCCGCGACCTGCCGCGCCTCCTGCCGACACTGGACGACGAAAACCAGGTCGAGACCGCCGTCCTCCGGACCACGGGAACGGACGCCACCGAACGGCCGTTCACCGAAAGCTCGGCCCGGCTTGCGCCCGAAATGAGGAAACATGCGGACAGTCGAGGACGGTTGAGGTAATGGCCCGTGAAAGCACGCGGGGACGTGTCGGTACGGAAGCCTCGATTTTGCTGGGGTTTGGGGAGTCGTGCGGACCAATGAGGACGGATGAGGAAGGGGTGGGTGACCGGACTCGAACCGGCGACATTCAGATCCACAGTCTGACGCTCTAACCAACTGAGCTACACCCACCAGATCAATTGAATCATAACTTTCCCGACGATTTTGGCAAGGTGCTCTCTCCTTGTGGCCTACTTGCGCTGCAAACGCCACTCCTCAATGTTGGTGAAGACCAGCACCGGCTCCAGCGCCGCCGGCGTGACGTCGTGATGGTAGGCCAGCAGCGGGTCCAGCTGCCACAGCGGGATGAGCGGCATCTCATGGTTCAGCCGCACCTGGACCATCCGCAGGTGCTCGCGCATTGCGGCGAAGTCCCGATAGGCCATCGCATCGCGCAACAAGAGCTGGGTCTTGTCGTCCCGGTAGTTGAGGAAGTTGCTGTCGTTCAGCGTCCGGCCGCTGGGGCCGAGCAGCGGCCATAGCCAGTAGGTTTCGTCCGGGAAATCGTAATGGTAATAGGCCAGGTCGTATCCTTGCGTCTGTTCCACGTCCTCGCGCAGCCCGCACGGGTCGCGCCTCACCAATTCCAGCCTGAGTCCCGTCGTCTCCTTCACCTGCTCACAAAGCTCCTTCAAGGCCGCCTCCAGCACCAGGTCGCCTTCGGGGTAGGACAATTTCAGCGGTCCCGCGCCGATGGCCTGACGAACGGCCGGCACTTCCTTGCTCAGCGCCCGCGACCTCTCCGGCTGATACAGATCCGGATGGCCTTTCTCGGCTCGACTGCTCGCTCCGGGGTCGCACGCCCACGAACCCACGGGGAACAGACCATTGAGCGCCTTGTGGACCTTCCGTTGCAACGGGCCGCGGAAATGCTTGTCCAGCAGTCCTTCGCGGTTGATGGCGTAGGCCAGCGCCTTGCGCAGGTCGGCGTCCGGCAGCTTGCGTTGATTGACGGCCAGGAAATAGATACGCCGGTTGGGCGCCGCCGGCGCCGGTAAGGGCACCGTGACCTGCAAGTCGTCCGCCTTCTGCCGCAGCTGGTCCGCCTCCGTCGCTGTCAGATCGAGTACCAGGTCCAGGTTGCCCTGGCGGACTTCCTTCACCGCGTCCTCATACGGGTAAAAACGGACCTCCTCGATCCGCGGCAGGTCGCGCTTGCCGGGGCGACTGCCGTAGGAGGGGTTGGCGACGAAGAAAACGCACTCGCGCTGTTTCTCGTCGGAGTGCCGCGCGGGATCGAGGCGGAAGGGTCCGCTGCACACCGGATTCATGGCGAACTTCTCGGTGTCCACCGGCTGATTGCTCGGCACAATCTTGAACGTCATCAACGCCAGCGGGTCCACGTAGCCCTGCTTCAGCCGCAGCGTCACCTGGAACGGATCGCCCTTGACCTCCACCTTGTCGAGCAATTCGCCCCAGGCACAGGAACGGCCGACGCCGACGCCTTTCTGGAGGAGCCGAACCGTGGCGCGGATGTCGCCCGAGTCGAGGCGCTGGCCGTTGGACCATGTCGCGTTGCGCGGCAGGTGAAACAGACGGCCCAGCGGCACCACCCGAGGACGATACTCGGCCAGGCCCGGACGATAACGGAAGATGCCGGCCGCGTCCGGGCTGACCTTGATCAAACTCTCGAACAGCATCTCCACGGCGCGGCGTTCCGTATCCGTACAGGCCCACGCCGGCGACAGATACTTCGGCAACGGGCCGCGCACGCCAACGCGCAGTACCGGATGCTCCGCGCTCAACTCCATCAGGTAAGCGCGCAGACCGGGTAGCTGCGGCCAGGTCTCCTCGGCCTGGCGCAGCAGTCCCATGACGCGAGGCATGTTCTCCTTGCCCTTGCCCAGCGATCGGGCCGTCTCCAGCAGACGATGGGCCTCCTCGCGCAGTTTCTCGCTGATCGGCCGAAACATCGGGTTGTCGGGAAACTCCGTCTCCAATTCGTGCAGCCGTTTGCGGGCCTGCTGCTTCTTTTCCTCGCTGCCGGTCGGATCGTTGAGGGCGCTTTGAAGTAGCTCGGCCACCGGACGAGTGATCCGTTCGCGGTCGGCTTTGTTGGTGTAGCTGACGGCCAGGCGCCGGGTCAGCGCCAGCAGGCCATCCCAGTCCTTGTTCCGCACCAGCAGTTCCATCTGTTTGAGCAGAACGTCGTCGAGCAACTGTTTGCGAAGTCCGGCCTCGATTGGCGCCCAGTCGTCGCCCTCGCGCTGGCCGGTCTGTCGGGCCGACTCGTGCCAGCGCAGCACCGCCGACAGCGCTTGCTCGGCGACGGTCAGCACGTCGGAGCGCGACAGGTGCTTGTTGTTCTGCGGCGGAAGGCGATCGTAGCCGTCCTCCAGGAAGCGGCGGACCTTCTCTCGGGCGAGCTGTTCGTAAGGCTTGACGAGCTGGATGCTCTCCAGGGAGGGACTGTAGGGCTTGCCCGGCTTGCCGTCGTCGTCCAGCGGGCACAGTCAGACGCTCGCGGGCCTTGCCGGGGACGGGGCCGAGGTAGATCGGTATCGGCTCCACATCCTGCGCCGGCCGCCCCGTCGGCTTGTGATCGGAGGTGACTCGCCCCGATGTCGTGAAGACGATGTGATCGTGGGGGATGGCGAGGTCGTGGAACAGTTCCTGAACGGCCGGATGCTTGGCCTGCTGGGCCAATTGCTTCAAATCGCCGCCGGCGAGCGCGTCGTGACGCCCGGGCGCCGGTTTGTCCTTCGGTTCGTCGTCTCCCTCGACGCGGATGACCTTGCGCCGCGGCGGCGTCCGAGGAGTGTCCTCTTCCTGCTCGACGCGCGGCTTCTTTTTCGGCGGCGTTTGGGGAGCTTCCTCTTCCTCCTCGACGCGCGGTTTCTTCTGGCGTGGGGCGTCCCCTGCCTTGCCGGCATCCTGGCCCCAGAGATCGTCGCCGTCCACAGGCCTCCGAGCGCGAAGCCGAGAACCAGCACGCCAAGGCCGGTGCGCGCGAGCAACAACGAGACGGATCGTGGTGCAGTACTCATAAAGCGGTCTCGACAAGAGCGAAGATAGGAATCGTACCGCCGCTATCGATTATATCGCGGGGAGAGGCGTCCTCCACCAGCACTTTGGCCGTTGGTGGCAGCGCGGCGCGCTTGCGGATCGATGCGTCGCGTCGTAAGATGGTAAAATATCTTGAGGTTGTGCCTCCGCGATCCGATCGGCGGAGGCGTTCGCGCCGAGGATTCGACATGACCCGCAAGCCCTTCAACCCGGATCGCAAGCCGCCCAAGACGGCGGTGGTGGCGTTCAAGGTCGAAAGCGAGTTGGCCGAACTGCTGGACAAGCTGCCGAACAAGAGCGCCTTCATCCGCAATGCCATCGCCGCCCAGCTCGGCGTGGCCTGCCCGCTCTGCCACGGCAAAGGCGTTGTGCCGCGCGGCGTCCACGATCACTACGCCCCGCTGTTGTCTCGCTTCAATTCGCGCAACTGCGAAGGCTGCGGCGACGAACTGCATCTGCCGCTCGACCCCGGCGCCCTCGACGACGAGACACGAGCGCGGCTCGAACAGTTCTTCCTGGGCGGCCCGCTGTTCTGCGATGGCTGCTATGACAAAGTTCCCAGCTGCGACGACTGCGGCTGGCACATCAGCCCCGACCGCATCGACGAGCACCACCGCAAGGCGCACCACACCTGAAAGGCGGACGGCCGACGTTTCGGAAAGCAAAAAGGCCCGGCCGTCCCAAGGGACGGCCGGGCTGCGTGGTTCGTATTCGTCTTCGCGTCAGTTGCTGAACTCCGGGCGCCGCTGCGAGAGCTGGGCCTGCAAGCGGGCCACGATGCTCGAATGCATCTGGCTGACGCGCGATTCGCTCAGGTCGAGCGTGGCCCCGATCTCTTTCATGGTCATATCTTCATAATAGTACAGGATGATGATGAGGCGCTCGTTGCGGTTGAGGCCGCGCGTCACCAGGCGCATGAGGTCGCGGTTCTGCAGGCGATGCGTCGGATCTTCGGCCTTCTTGTCTTCGAGGATGTCGATCTCGCGGACGTCCTTGTAGCTGTCGGTCTCGTACCACTTCTTGTTGAGGCTGACCTGGCTGACGGCGGTGGCGTCGCCGAGCATCTTGTTGTATTCCTCAATGGTGACGCCGAGACGGACGGACATCTCGTCGGGACGCGGCGGACGGCCCAGGGACGCTTCCAGTGCTTTGCGCGTCTCTTCCATCCGGCTCGCCTTGCTGCGCACCAGGCGCGGCACCCAGTCCATGGTCCGCAGTTCGTCGAGCATGGCGCCGCGAATGCGCGGCACACAGTAGGTCTCGAACTTGACCCCGCGATTGAGGTCGAACGCATCGATGGCATCCATCAGGCCGAACACGCCGGCGCTGATGAGGTCGTCGAGATCGACGCCGTCGGGCAGGCGGGCCCAGATGCGTTCGGCGTTGTACTTGACCAATGGTAAATAATGTTCGACCAGTTGGTTGCGCAGCTCGATGTTCGGTTGGGCGCGGTAATCGCGCCAGACCTGCTGCACATCCACATCCACATGCGTCACCATGGACTCCTCCCTGCTGTAAGGCAAGTGGTCATTCGGTCCCGCCCGGACCTCGCCCCGCGCAGGACGGACGCCGTCGCCCGGGACGAGCGCGCCCTGCCGGAGAGAGAATCAGGAGAGATTGTCGGACCCACGGTCATCGGAGTGCGCCCTGGCCGAACCTGGTGTCGGCCGAGGTGTATCCGATCCGCCCGGCCCCGGCGGGCACAAGGCCCGCCGAACCGAGGGCGCCGGCGAGCCGGCGTCTTGTGCAACCGTAGTCCGCGTCGAGATGCCGGGCTGGACACCGTTGGCTCGCCGCGACTCCCCCGTCGTCGGCGACGTCCGCTCGTGGCGGTCGTGTCTCCCCTCGCGGCCCGTGTGCATCCCGTTTTCGCCCTCGCGGGCACCGAACCCCCTTTTGCCAAACCCCCGTCCGTGCCAGCCCCCAAAGGGGCCGTTTGCTATCCTTCTATCGACCGCCCGATTCGCTCCCCTTCAGAAAAAGCCGAGCGATTCGGGCCATCGACGGGCGCCTCCGCCGTTGCGAGCGGACGCACCCTCCACGACGATCCTGTCGTTTCCTGACAAGATCGGCCTCGTTCGCATGGCGCCGGCGCGGACCCCTCCGTGCCGGCCCCCGAAAAATCCATGCGTGAAGTGTTGAGGGGGGAGCTAATACGAAAGGACAACGCCGCTGTCAAGAGCAGGTCCGCGGAACTTCCGAGCCTGAAGCGTAAGCGAAGATCACTCTTCGCTTACGCTTCAGGCTCGGAGGAGTTTGGTCCCGCCGATGTTCCGTTTCCAGGCCGGTTCGAGGGTGCAAATATTTCGCCACTCGATACTATTTGTAGGAAGAAGGCCGGAGGGAGACCGGCCGGGAGGATTCATGAACGCAACGAACGCGCAACCGCCCGTCCGGCGCTCGGCGGGGCTTCTGCTGCATCCGACCTCGCTGCCCGGCCCTTACGGGATCGGCGACTTCGGCCCGGCCGCCTACGCCTGGGTGGACGCCCTGGTTGCGGCCCGGCAGACGTGGTGGCAAGTGCTGCCCTTGGGTCCGACCGGCTACGGCGATTCTCCTTACCAGGGCTTCTCCGCCTTCGCCGGCAATCGCTATCTGATTAGTCCGGAATTGCTGCTGCGCGACGGTCTTCTCCGCGAGACCGACCTGGCCGGCGTCCACTTTCCGCCGCATTTCGTGGACTACGGCAATGTCATTCCCTTCAAGACGGCCCTGCTGGCACGAGCATGGGAAAACTTCCTGTCCGGGTCGGCGGCGCCGCTGCGGGCACCCTTCGAGGCGTTTTGCGTGCAGGAGGCACGTTGGCTGAACGACTACGCCCTGTTCATGGCCCTCAAGGACGCCCACGGTGGGGCCAACTGGCAGGATTGGCCGCGCGAGCTGATGATGCGGCAACCGGCGGCGCTGAAGGACTTCCGTCGGCAGTTGAGCCGAACCGTCGGCCTGCACCAGTTCACGCAGTTTTTGTTCTTCCGCCAGTGGAAGGAGCTGAAACACTACGCCAACAGCCGCGGCATCTACCTCATCGGCGACGTGCCGATTTTCGTCTCCAGCGACTCGGTGGACGTATGGGCCAACCCGGAGATGTTCTTCCTGGATGAAGAGCGGCGTCCGACGTTCGTGGCCGGCGTGCCGCCGGACTACTTCTCGGCGACCGGCCAGCGCTGGGGCAATCCGCTGTACAACTGGGACGCCCTCAAGCGCACGCGCTACGCCTGGTGGATCGCCCGGCTGCGGGCCGTGCTGACGCAGGTGGATCTCGTTCGCCTCGACCATTTCCGCGGCTTCGAGGCGTACTGGGAGATCCCGGCGGACCTGCCGACGGCGGAGGTCGGCCGCTGGGTCACGGTGCCGGGCGCCGACTTCTTGCAGGCCGTCCGCGACGCTTTCGGCGGCCTGCCGCTGATCGCCGAGGATCTCGGCCTCATCACGCCCGAGGTCGAGGCGCTGCGCGTTCAGTTCCACCTGCCCGGCATGCGCATCCTGCACTTCGCCTTCTATGGCGATCCGAAAGATCGCTTTTTGCCGCACAATTACGACCGCAATACCCTGGTGTACACCGGCACGCACGACAACGACACGACCCTCGGCTGGTACGCGAGCTTGCAGGAGCACGAACGACGTTTCCTGCATCGCTATTTGCCGCACGGCTGCGGCGACGTCGCCTGGGACCTGATCCGCATGGCCTGGCGTTCGGTCGCCGATTACGCCCTGGCGCCGTTGCAGGACGTGATGAGCCAGGGCACCGAGGCCCGCATGAACCTGCCGGGCCGCGAGTCGGGTAACTGGAGCTGGCGCTACACCGAGAACATGCTGACGCAACCGCTGCTCGACGGTCTCGCGGAACTCACGGAGGTTTACGGACGCTGACGTTGCCCGGCGTTTACGATCGGAGCGTCGCCTTCAGCGCCGGTGCCAGGCGCCGCACCGAGCGCAGGCAAGCGTCGCGCGTCCCGTGTACGGGCAGTGTGTACACCGTCAGCCGCAGCGGCGTGTTCGTGAATCGATACTCCCAGCTTCGCCATTTCCTCCCCGGATAAACCAGCGCGACGCTCTCGGCCCCCAGCGTCGTACCATACGCCAGCACCTGATACAGGTCCGCCGTCACCAAACTTCGAGGCAGACGCTTCCACTTCGCATCGACGATGAGCAATGGCCGGCCGGCCACGTCCAGGGTCAGGTCCGGGCGCACGGTGATGTCGGGCTGATCGTTCATGGGCCGATTGACCGCGTGCGTCGCCTGCACCGACACGGTATAGCGGCGGCTGTGTGCGAAGGCGTCGGCCACCCCGCGCGTGACGTGCCGCTCGAAGACGCGCTCCATGTCCAGCAGAAAGCTCGGTGCCGGCGTCGGTCCTGCCGTACCGCCGGGCGCCAAACCGTCCGCCAGCAGGCGGCACAAGTCGAGCAGCGGCCGATACTCCGTCGGCAGTCGCTCCGCCTCGATGGCATCCCACAGTCGCGGCGACAGGGGCACCGAGGAGACGCCTTCCAGTCCCACCAGCGCGCGGCCCAAGACGGCTCGTACTTCTCCCGCGAGCAATGGGGACGCCAGCAGCGCTTCCACCGTTGCTCGCGCTGCCTGGTTGCAGGGCACGTCGGCGCTCAGGTCATCGTAACGGCCGTGCAACTGCTCCTTGCGTCCGGGTGCTTTCCGCAGCTGGGTCGGCAGATCGAACCGGCCGTGCAGGACCGATCCTTGCTCGCACTGTTCCCGGTAAGCGCGGTGCAACCCAGCGGCGATGCGCTCGGTCAGGCGGTGAGTCAGTTGGCCCGCCAGGAAATCCAGGGCTTCCGTACCCGCGCTCGGTGTGACAGCATCGGACGCCGCGGGTACGGGGGCGAGCGGGTCGAGCATGGCGAAGAGGTTCGCCAGGGGGATCTTGGGCTGGATCATCAGCCGACACGTCGGGGCCATGAGGACGCCCACGCAACCCAGCGCCGTCAGCCGGTAGCGATCGCGGCGCCCGGTCGGCAGCACTTCCACCTGGCCGCGATGATTATCGAGCAGGAACGCGACATCCGCCGGTGCCAGGCGCGTAAGGTGCGGCACCCGTTCGGTGAGGACCAGCGTTCGCCGCTCCGGGAGGGATGACATACGTTATCCGGGGTTGACGGGCGGTTTCGGCCGTGGCGGCTGACGGCGCTTCGCCACGTCCCACAGACGACAGCCGATGTCCACGCCCGGCTGATTAGGGTGCTCCCGATCGAGGTTGCCGTTATTGTCGGTGGCATCGGCGGCGACGGAATAAATCACCACCCCGTCCTCGACCCGGTGATAGCGCAGCGGCCGGCCGTCGAAAGGGTCGAGCGGTGTGGCCGGGAGGAATTGAGGACAGAGTTGGTCGATTGTATCGGGCCACGCCTTCTTCTCGCGGCGATAGCGCTCGGCGGCGAGAGCGACGGTCATGCAGCGGAGGTAGGCGTGCTTGCGGCGGGAGGCATCGTTCATCTTGTTGAGTGCCGGTATGAACAGCACGGCCAGCGGGTTGGAGTGTTTCAAATCGAGAAGTTCCAGGTGCAATTGCCCGTCGGCCGCGGCCTGCTCGTGCATAGGTAACTGGGCAATAGCAACGAATCGGCTCATCATCGCAAGCATGGTGGGATGGGCCTCGCGGAATTTTTCGCGGTTGAACCAGCCGTAGACGTATTCCTCCCAACTTGGTCGAGGGCCAAAGAATGGATGATTCAACGGCACATCTCCCCGCTCGATCGTCTCGAAGGCTTCGTGCAGCGAGGCCCGCTCGCCGCGTGCCACGATGAGCAGGTCCGCGAAAGCGTCCTCGCCGCCAAGCGCCTGCTGCAACGCTGCCAACATCTCCGGCACGGGTTCGCCCTGCGCTAGCGTTCGCTCCAGCGCCCGACATGCCAAGATGACGCCAGAGATACGGACGAGTTGAGAAATGGCAAATGGTTCATCGCCCAGCGAGCGGGCCGCGTTGAGGACCGCCCGAGACGAGAGCAGGGCGGCTTTCATGTCGCGCTTCTGATCGTTCCGTAAAGCGTCGTAGTTAAGTAGGCCAACAACACGACGAGTCTCTTGCTGGTCAGCTAGCAGCGTATCAAACACGAACCGTGCGTAGGTGAGATGATGCCGCCCGCGCGGCTTTTCCACCAGTTTGCGGGCTTCCTTCAGCGCCGGCTGCACCGCATTCAATTCCTTCGTCAACCGGGCGAAATCTTCTGGGACAAGCTGTTCTTCCGGCGCGAGGTATGCGAAGCGATCCGCAAACTCCGTGGAAGGCCAGCCCTTCGGTAGCAACTTGGCGGCGGCGACGACGACGCGGGCGCTGTTCTCGTCCTCCGGCATCTGCTCGCGCGCCGCTTCGATGTCCGCCAGGCGCCAGCCCGGCTCGGCGCGATCGATCTCGGCCAGCGTGTTCTCGAGTTTTTTCGTGACCTGATGG
This sequence comes from uncultured Planctomycetota bacterium, assembly GCA_963849325.1. Taxonomy (GTDB): domain Bacteria; phylum Planctomycetota; class Planctomycetia; order Gemmatales; family Gemmataceae; genus JAJPHU01. Next base: position 17,072 of record CAWKHF010000007.1, read on the forward strand.
TGACGCCATGCCTGACGGATGGCGATGACGACCGCAGCCAGCAGCAATCCTTTGCCAATGCGTTTGAGCCAGAGCAGCCACCACGGTCGGCGAGGCTTCTCGGTCTCTACAGCTTCATCGAGCGTATCCACGAATGTTCCTTGGGTATGCGATTATCGAGGCGCAGCTTTGCGAGTCGCCGCTAAACGGCCCCGACGCGGCGCCGGCGTCCGGCACGATGCGGATTACCGTCGAGGAGTTTGTCGAGATCATAAGATCCCAATTTTGTCAACTGTCCCGCGAAGTGTTCTTCCAGCAGCGGCCGGACGTGATGCTGCCAGATGATGCGCAGCCGCGCCTCGTCGAGATCGGGCACCATGAAATAACTATGTCCGACCTGCGCCTGCGGGCCGAGGTCGGCGCGGAGGCGGGCGTTGAGGCGCTCGAACAGCAGCAGCACGCGCTCGGCAAAGGCGGCGCCAGCGGCCGGTGCGTGGGCTTGCAGCCAGCGCGCCAGTACACCGGCGTCGGGCGGCATCTCCAAGAACGAGAAACGACGCCGCAGCGCCTGATCGATCAGGGCCACCGAGCGGTCGGCCGCGTTCATCGTGGCCAGCAGGTACAGGTTCGCCGGCAGCCGGAAGCTGCGCCGCGAGCACGGCAGGCACACCGACTGTTCGCGGTACTCCAGCAGGTAGAGCAATTCGCCGAAGATGCGCGGCAGGTTGCCGCGGTTGATCTCGTCGATTAGCAGCACGTGCGTCTCGGCGGGGCGGCGGGCGGCCTCCTCGGCGAAGGCGCACAGCAGGCCGTCCTCGACCGGATACGTCACGTCGGAGCGGCCATCCACCGTCACCGAGCGCACCTTGACGCCCTCGACGAACTCCTCGTAACTGTAGGCGGGGTGGAACTGCACTAGACGAATGCAGTCATCGCGGCCGCCGGCCAGCAGCCGGGCCAGGTGGCGGGCGACGTGCGTCTTGCCGGTGCCGGGAACGCCCTGCAAGATCAGTTGACGCTTCAATTCGAGCAGACCCCGCGCTCGGTCGAGCCAGTCGCGGCCGAGCAGGGTCGCACGCTGGAAATCGTCGGCCGTGTACGGCTCGCCCGGCAGCGCTCCGCCCAGGCAGCGGAGGAGGAACGCCGGCGCGTCCTCCTCGACGGCACAGGCATAGAGGGGCAGCAAGCGATCGAACGTCAGAAGGATCTCGCCGGCCAGCTCATCGCCGGGCAAAAGAGCGGCACCGGCAGCCAGGGCACGCGAAACCTCGAAGGAGCGACCCTCGGCCCACGAGCGCAGATCGTCCGGGGTGGCGAGGATTCCCTCGCTCCCCGGCACGTCCGCCGAACCGAAGCGGCATTCACTCAGCGCACCGCGGTCGCGCAAGGCGCGGAACAGCAATTCGGCATGATTTCGTACCTGCCGGCGAAAGCGCTGGATGGGGCCGCGCGCCTTGCGGCCCAGGCGCAGGCCGTAACGCAAACCCTCGCCATCGAGGCGGACGAAGAACTGTACGTCCTCGCGCGGACCTCCGCCGATCCGCCGGCAGAAGGCGATCCACAGCGCAGTGTTGTACGGCTGAGTGCGGCCGTAGGCGTTCTTGCATATGCTCGTCAACGCTCGCCCGCTACGCGGCTGCGTGTCGAGGTGCCAGCCGTGCGCGCCGCGCAGCACCGGCTCGACGTAGCGCCCGGCGAGGGCGCGGCACAGCTCGATCAGCGGCTCGCGCACGGCGAAGCGGTAACGATCGCGCTGACGTTCCATCCACTCGCGCTGGTTATTGTGAGCCAGCTCGCCGAGGAAATGGAAGGTATCGGCGCAGAAGCCCGCGAATTCTGGATCGGGAAGCGTGGATTGGGAAGCGTGGCCGGATCGATCCTCGGCACACGCGGCCAGGACAGCGGGCATCTCCAGCGGGTGAAGCTGATGTCGGCAGCGCAGCCAGGCGACGCCCTCGTTGAAGAGGCGGTAGCGCTCCGCCGGCGGCTCCTCGATGCTCAGGCTGTCGTCGAGCGGGGCGTAGCCGGCGCGGACGGCTTCGTCCCAGGGGGCGAAATTCTGCGGGTCGCGCAGGTGCAGCACGGCGGCCGGCAGCCACAGGCCGGCGCCGGGGATCGGATCCGCCGCCCAGAAGTCGGCGAGCGTCCGATACGGATCGTCCGTCTCCCACAGCCGGCCAACCCACAGCGTCAGTGTCTCGGCTTGTTCGCCCCAGTCGAGCGGCGAACGCATGCAGCCGTGGGGGTCCGCCGTTGCCAGGGCGTCGCCCAGCAGCTTGCCATCGCAGCGGGCCAGGGCGGTCTCCATCTGTTCCTGACCACGCGCCAGCGCCGCGCCGCGATCCTTGAGACGTTCGCGCAGCGACAATCGGCCGCGCTCGCGCTGGATGGCCGAGCGAATCGATGCGCCGCCCTCCTCGGCGATGTCCTCGTTCCGCGGCAGGTTGCGGCCGCGCATGGCCGCGACGAGCGTGAGGAAATGATCAACGTGCAGCGCGGACAGCGCCGGCTCCCTCTCGCGGATGCGGCGCATAAGCCGACAGTAAGCCGACGTACATCGTCTCCGGGCCGTCGCCGCGGCGCCAGCTCGACAGCCCAAGGCGCTCCAGCCCGGCGAAGATGGCGGGAGACCAGCCGGGGTTCTGCAAGGGCCGCAGTCCTTGCAGCAGGGCCGACCAGAAGTGCGGTCCCAGGCCCGCGACGTGGTAGGCCCCGGATAGGCTCAGGCACGCCGCCGCCTTGACCGGCAGCGGATCGCGGCCGCGCAGCAGGTACGACAGACCGTGGCGGACGATACCGGCGCGGCGGCGCAGGGTCTCCACGTGCAAGGGTGGATCGACGCAGGCTTCGTAAAAGCGGACCAGGGCGTCGGCGAGTGGCTCCAGGCCGGCGCTATCGACGAAGTCGGCATAGAGGAAGCGAGCCGAGGCGGACAGAACGGCGGCGAAGCGCGGCCCCAGCCCCGGCAGATGGTGCAACTCGGCCGCGTCCGGCACGCCGGCGCGCGTGTAAGCGTGCAGCAGCGGGACCAGGGGCAGATGTTCCTGTGTGGATGTCTTCATGGACCATCCGCCTTCCTGGACCGTAACGCACGGCAACCATAACGATTGTACCAACTGTAACGGCGTCGATCTTCTGTTCAAACGTACAGAAAATGGCGAACGGCCGGCGTCAGCCGGCTGGTGTGGGTCACACCAGCCGGCTTACGCCGGCCGTTCGCCATTTGGACACCAGCCGGCTTACGCCGGCCGTTCGCCATTTGGACCGCCCGACCGTTTATCCGCGAGTTGCCGCCAGGGCCAGGTAGAGATGGCCGAGGTGATGCCAGGCGCTGGTGTCGGGCAGTTGCGCGACGGCCGCGGTGAGAGCGGCGTGCGCCTCGGCGATGCGGCCGAGGAAGAGGGCGGCCATGCCGCGATTGAAGAGGACCGGCACGCTGACCTTCTGGGTCTGCCACAGCGCCAGCGCCTCGTCGGCGCGGCCGCGATGCCAGGCCAGAGCTGCCTCCTCGTTGGCTCGCGCGGCCTCCCACGCTGCCGGCACACTCGGTTTCGATGAAAGCAGCGTCGCGGCCTCCTCGAAGCGACGGGCCAAACGCAGCACGCCTGCCGCCAGCAGAACCTGTGGATAAGCGTGCGTCCGCGTTGCCCATTGCAGCACGGCAGGCGGCACGGAGGCGGGCCGGCCGGGCGATGGCCGCAGGACGGTCAGGTCGCCTCCGCCCAGCAGCGGATGCAAGTTGCGCACCAGCGCCGGAAAGTTGCCCGCACAGAAGGCCAGAGCGATCGCTGGTTCCTGGGCGGCTACCAGGGTCGGCCAGTCGGGAGGCACCTCCCAGCGCGCTGGCATGCGTCCCTCGACGAAATGACGCACTCCAGCCAGGGCGTCCTCCCACGCCTGCCGCGGATCGACCGGCTGCACTGGCACGGCTTCATAGGGCCGCACCTGGCCGTCCGCATCCGCCAATCCCAACCCCTCGATCTGGGCCATCATTTGACCGTGCAGGTATTGCTTGAACAGGTCGGCCAACGATTGCGGTGTCTGGCTCATGGCTTCACTCCCGGCCTCTGTGCGCATTCTGTTCCTTGTCTATCGGAGAACGCATCCGAGCGAAAAACTTGCGCGGCTCGCTGGCGATCTTCGTCCGGCTCGCCCGTCCTTCGGCAGACAAGCGGGGCCGCTTGGTCTATGATAGCGGAAGTTGAGCAAGAGAAGGAAGTTGCGGCGGCCGGAGGAGGACCACCCATGTTCGCCAGTTTGCGTGCCCTTCTGACGGGGATTCTCGATTATGCGGGCCTGTTTCCGCCCGCCAAGCTGCCGCTCGACCACGCCATCCGCAATTACGCCCGCTATCGTCAGGAAGCCGACGCCTGGATGCTCGGTCGCTTCGTCCTCCCGGCCGCTCGACTGGAAGACCTGGAGCCGTACCACGACGAATTGTTCCACTCCGATCCGCCGTTCGCCTTCTCCGCGCTGGGCCGTGGCGGGGCGACGATGAAGGAGTTTCTCGCCGGTTTGCGGGACGACCTCCGCGACATCGCCGCCTTCCGCAAACGCCACGGCGATCGCGTTACCGTGGACGTGCTGGAAACACGCATCCCGGCGGACCTCGCCGATCCGATGCGCCCCGATTCGACCCTGGACCTGTTGAAGATCGTGCGCCTTTTCCCGGCCGTCGATCTGTTCTTGTTCGGCGAGGCGCCCGGTCAACCGGACGGACTTCTGGAGCAACTGAGGCGATTGTCCGGCGAGCCGGTGGGGTTCAAGCTGCGCTGCGGCGGCCTGGAGGCGTCCGCTTTTCCGTCCAGCCAGCAGATCGCGTCCGCCCTGCGCGCCTGTCTCGACGCCGGAGTGCCGTTCAAGGCGACGGCGGGACTGCATCATCCGCTGCCGCGGATCGATCCCTCCTCGCAGGCGCGGATGCACGGTTTCATCAACCTTTTCCTCGCCGGCGTGCTGGCCCATTCGCGCCACCTGAGTGTCGAGCAAGTCCGCCTGATTCTCGACGACGATCGTCCGGGACATTTCGTCTTCACCGAGAAAGCGGTGAGTTGGCGGAAGGTCCGAGCGACCGCGAAGGAGATCGCCGCCAGCCGGCGCGTGGCTGTCCTGTCCTTCGGCAGTTGCAGCTTCGACGAGCCGCGCGAGGAACTGCGTTCGCTCGGCTGGCTGTAGCGACTCATAGCGATCAGCAATCAGCAATCAGCAAAAAACGGAATGATCGCTGATCGCTGATCTATGAGGAGTTTTTTCTTGACGGCGTTGACGGGGCGCGGCATGTTGAGATCGTGACTCGACAGCCCATCGGGGAGGAAGTCCCCACGAGTACAGAAGTCCCCTAGGACGGGGTTTGCCCGCCGCCCCTTCTTTCACGCTGGCGACGACAGGCCGCCCCGAGTCGAAGGGTAGGAGGTCGCCATGTTATTCGCCCCTTCGCGTTGGCGCCTGATCATCCAGGTGATCGGTGATGTTACCGTCATCCGCTTCGCGGGCACCGCCATCCACCTCCACGAGCCGGATGCGCAACGTCTGCGGGAGACGTTGTTCCGGCTGGTCGAGAGGACCGAGGGACGGCACCTCCTCCTCGACCTGGGGAACGTCGATTTCCTGACCAGCGACACGGTTGAGGCGCTGCTGGCCCTGCATCGCGCGCTGCGTGTCCGCGGCGGCCGCCTGTCGCTAGGCAACCTCACTCCCGTGATCGCCGAAATCTTTGACGCCCTGCGACTGGGCATCGTCCTGGACGTGCATCCTGGTCCCTTCAGGGCGGACCTCGGCGATTCGTGACCGTCCGGAAAGGATCGTCCGCATTATCCGTCCGGAGCGACTATTTCCACCAATGGCCGAGAAGGCGCTTGGCTCTGCCCGTCCTTCTCGGCAGCGAGGATCCTCCATGGCGCAGTTCATCGTCTTCACGACCGAAGGAGAGGACTCGGAAGGAATCCGCACGGATTGGTTCATTAACGTCGAACAGATCTGCAAAGTGGTCACGGCCAGCCCCAGGGGCGCCGTGGAGTCCGCCGAGGTCTACATGTCCGACGGCAACAAAGTGCTCTTGCAAGGGCAATCCGCCGTCGATCTCGTGACCTTGCTCACCCGGTCGGAGAACTCGCTCGATGTGGAAGAGAGAGGCTCGAAAGAAGGGAATAGGGAATAGGGAATAGGGGCGAGAGAAGAGACTTCTTCTTCCCTCGCCCCTATTCCCTATTCCCTATTCCCTATTCCCTTCTATTCCCTATTCCCTATTCCCTTCTTCCGAACATTGCGATGGCGGGAAAACTCGGGCCGCGATAGGATCAAGGACCGACCCCGAGACCGACTCCGGGGGCGAGACCGCGGACAGACATTTCGTGGCTTCGGGGCGTTCCGGCCATCGATGTCTCCGCCCCGTCAGTGAGGTTGGGCGATGATGAGCGAATGCTTCCCCCGGATGAGATGGGTTGTCACGGTGCTGGTCGTCGCGGCCGGCCTGTTGTCGCTAACCGCGCCGGTGCCGGCCGAACCGACGCTCGGCAAGCAGGATCCTCTCGTGGCGCAGATGGTCTGCGAGTTTCTCCAACGCGGCCACCTGAGCCGGCCGGAGATCGACGACGACGTCTCGCGCCGGCTCTTTCGCCGCTTCCTCAAGGAACTCGACTCCGGCAAACTGTATTTCCTCAAGAGCGACATCGAGGAGTTCAAGAAGTACGAGACGGAACTGGACGACATGCTCCTGCAAGGCGACCTCCGCTTCCCTTACACAGTCTACGAGCGGCTCGTGAAACGGATCGGCGAGCGCCAGAAGCTGGTCGAGGAGTTCGTCGCCGCCAAGCACGATTACACCGTGAAGGAGTACCTGGAGACCGACCCCGACGCCATCGAGTACACCGGTACCGAGGACGAACTGCGCGAGCGCTGGCGGAAGCGAATCAAGTTCGACCTGCTGGTCCAGCGGCTCGGCGAGAAGCCGGTCCCCGAAGCCGAGGCCCGTGAGAAGGTACTCAACCGCTACAAGGCTTTGCTGCAGGCGCTGGAAGCAGGTGGACAACTTCGACCTGCTGGAAATGTACCTGTCCGACCTGACCACCAGCATCGATCCGCATTCGACGTACCTGTCGCCGGCGACGCTGGACGAATTCGAGATCGCCCTGCGCCTGAACCTGGACGGCATCGGGGCGGTCCTGCGCTCGGAGAATGGGCAAGTCATCGTGGCCGAAGTGGTGCCCGGCGGCGCGGCGGCGAAGGACGGCCGACTCAAGCCCAAGGACAAGATCGTCGGCGTGGCGCAAGGCGACGGCAAATTCGTGGACACCGTGGACATGAAACTGCGCGACGCGGTCAAGATCATCCGCGGGCCACGCGGGACCAAGGTGCAGCTCGAAGATCGTCCCGGCCGGCAAGATCGAGCCAGTCGTCTACGAGCTGACCCGGCAGAAGATCGAATTGAAGTCGCAGGAAGCGCGCAGCGAGATCATCGAGCAGGGCAAGAAAGACGGCGGCGGACCCTATCGGATCGGCGTCATCGATCTGCCGTCGTTCTACGCCGACCCCGGCAACGGGCCGGGCGAGCGAAGAGTGCCACCGAGGACGTCCGCAAAATCCTCAAGGAGTTCGAGTCCAAGCACGTGGACGGCGTGATCCTCGACCTGCGCCACAACGGCGGCGGTTTGCTGAGCGAGGCACTGGCCTTGACCGGACTGTTCATCGATCAGGGTCCGATCGTGCAGGTGAAAGGTTCGCAGGGCCGCGTGCAGCGCAAGGACGACCCGGAGAAAGGCACCGCCTATGCCGGGCCGTTGATGGTACTGGTCAGCCATTTCAGCGCCAGCGCCGCCGGAGATCCTCGCCGGCGCCATGCAGGACTATGGCCGGGCGCTCGTCGTCGGCGACTCGTCCACCTACGGCAAGGGCACGGTGCAGACGGTCGTCGAACTCGGTAATCAACTTGCAGACCCAGATCCCGCCCAAGCTCGGCGCCCTCAAGCTGACCATCCAGCAGTTCTATCGCGTCAACGGCGACAGTACGCAGTCGCGCGGCGTGGTCTCCGACATCGTTCTGCCGTCGTTCACGGAATACATCGGCGGCGTTGAGAAGGAGCAGGACTACGCCCTGCCGTTCGATCGAGTCAAACCAGCCGACCACGACGACCTTCGGCATGGTCTCGGCCGGACTCAAGGCCGTGCTGAAAGAGCGCTCGGCCCGCCGCATCAAGGAATCCACGGACTTCGCCAAGCTGGCAAAAGAGATCGAACTGCTCAAGGCGTGGAAGGACCGCAAGAGGGTGCCGCTCGACGAGAAAGAGCTGCGCGAGCAGTTCAGCAAGGAGGCCGAGGCCAAGATCGAGCAGAAGGCCAACGAGCTTTCGTCCGCCGAGACGCCGCCGGAAGGCGCCGCCTACAAGTTCAAGCGAAACTTCCTGGGCAAAGAGGTCCTGCACATCATGGAGGACTTCTTGCAGGGAGACAAGTTGGCTCCGAGTCGCTGACCGCCGGTTGTCCAAGCCGCTTGCGGCTTAGCGGGGAAGCGCCGAGCGCTAAGCCGCAAGCGGCTTCGGTGAATTTTCGCGGCTTCGCCCGATTGCGGTTGAGGTCCGGAAGCCATAAGTTGACTCCGGGTATCGGACGCCCGGGAGTCATGGCATGAGCATCCCGTTTCTGCTGGCGGTGGGCGACAGCTCGACCCAGAACCTCTCGATCTTCGATCCCGTCTCGCCGCCGGCGGAATCGATCCGCCATCTGTCCCTCCTCGTCCTCGCCATCACCGGAGGCATCTTCCTGGTGGTCGAGGGCGTGCTGTTTTATTCCGTCTTCCGTTTTCGCCGTCCGCACGTGCCCGGCGCGAGTGAGCCGCCGCAAGTCTACGGCAGTATGCCCATCGAGATCGCCTGGACGGCCGCTCCCGCCCTGATCGTCTTCGTCCTCACCCTGGTCATCGCCCGCACCGAGTGGGAGGTGCGCGTCGATCCGTCCCGGCCGCCGCCGGAACTCCAGGACGCCGGGCGCTGCACGTCACCGTCATCGGCCATCAGTGGTGGTGGGAATACGTCTATGACAAGCGACGGAGGCGACGATCTCGGCATCGTCACGGCCAATGAGCTGCACGTGCCGGCGAGCAACCGGCATACGGCCGGCGAACGACGGCCGGTGTTCCTGACGCTGCAGTCGGCCGACGTCTCCCACAGTTTCTGGGTGCCGCGCCTGGCCGGCAAGACCGACCTCATTCCCGGCCGGACGAACCGCATGTGGTTCGAGACGGAACGGGCCGAAGTGTTCCTCGGCCAGTGCGCCGAATATTGCGGTACGCAGCACGCCAACATGCTGCTGCGCGTTTGCGTCGATCCTCCCGAGGAGTTCGATCGCTGGCTGGAGAACGAAAAGATGGACGCCCGCGACAGCGACGACCCGGAGGTGCGCAAGGGCAAGCAAGTGTTTCTGGCGCAGTCGTGCGTCAACTGCCATCGGGTGCGCGGCACGCCGGCGCGGGCACGTATGGCCCGGACCTGACACACCTGATGCGCCGCGCCACGCTGGCCGCCGGCGTGCTCGCCAATGACCGGGCCGGTCGAAATCTCCGTCAATGGATCGCCGATCCCCAGAAGATCAAGCCGGGCTGCCTGATGCCGGCCTTCGGCCTGAGCCAGCGCGATCTCGATTGGGTGGTCCGCTACCTCCTGTCGCTGGAGTAAGGTACAGCCGATGTCCGTTCTCGAACAAGCGCGCTCCTCGCCGCCGCCGTGGACGGCCGTCCTGCACGACTGGGTCGCCACCGTCGATCACAAGAAGATCGGCGTCCTCTACGTCCTCATGAGCCTGGTGTTCCTGGTCGTCGCCGGCTGCGAGGCGATGCTGATGCGCTGGCAACTCCTCGTCCCGCGCAACACGTTCTTGCCACCGGACGTCTTCAACCAGATGTTCACCATGCACGGCACGACGATGGTGTTTTTCGTCGGGATGCCGATCCTGATCGGCATCGGCAATTATGTGGTGCCGCTGCAAATCGGGGCGCGTGACATGGCCTTCCCGCGCCTCAACGCCCTGGGTTTCTGGGTGACGCTGTTCGGCGGCCTGCTGGTGTATTTCAGCTTCGCCGCCGGCGCCGCCCCCGATTTCGGCTGGTTCGCCTATGCGCCGTTGACGGAGAAGACCTTCTCCCGTGGTCCGGCGGCCGACTTCTGGGCGCTGGGCCTGATCGTCAGCGGCATCGGCACCGTGACGGCGGCGGTCAACTTTGTCGCCACCATCCTCGCCCTCCGCGCTCGCGGAATGGCCTTGTGGAAAGTCCCTTTCTTCACCTGGACCATCTTGTGGACCTCGGTGCAAATCCTGATCGTGCTGCCGCCCTTGACGGCCGCCCTGTTCATGCTGCTGCTCGACCGCCAGCTCGGGGCGCACTTCTTCGACGCCCAGACCGGCGGCTCGTCCTACCTGTGGCAGCACCTGTTCTGGTTTTTCGGACATCCCGAGGTGTACATTCTGATCCTGCCGCGCCTTCGGCATGATCTCCGAGGTAATCCCGGTGTTCTCGCGCAAGGTATTGTTCGGCTACGAGTTCATGGCCGCGGCCACGCTCGGCAATCGTCTTCATCAGCCTGGGCGTGTGGTCGCATCATATGTTTTGCGTGGGCATGAGCCGGACGCTGGACCTCTACTTCGCGGCGGCCAGCCTGCTCGTGTCCATCCCCACCGGCATCAAAATGTTCAACTGGTTGGCGACCTTGTACGGCGGCAAATTGTGGTTCGCCTCGCCGATGCTGTTCGCGTTCGGCTTCCTGTCGCTGTTCCTGATCGGCGGATTGACCGGCATCATGCTGGCGGCGGCGCCGTTCAATTTCCAGCTCTCCGACAGCTATTTCGTCGTCGGGCATTTCCACTGGGTACTGATTGGCGGCACCCTGTTCGCCACCTTCGCCGGCCTGCACTACTGGTATCCGAAAGTCACCGGACGCATGTTGTCGGAGCGCCTGGCCCGCTGGCAGTTCGGTCTGCTGTTCGTGGGTTTTCTCCTGACCTTCGGGCCGATGCACGTCGCCGGCATGTTGGGCATGCCACGGCGCATCTACACCTACCCCGCCGAGCGCGGCTGGGATCTGTGGAATCAGTTGGCCACGGTCGGCGCGCTTGATCCAGGCGCCGAGTTTCGTTCTGTTCGTGTACAACATCCTCGTGTCGCTATGGAAGGGCGAGCCGGCCGGCGACAATCCGTGGGACGCCTGGACGCTGGAGTGGGCGACGACCTCGCCGCCGCCGTCGTACAACTTCGAGGAAGTCCCCACGGTCCACAGTCGCCGTCCGCTGTGGGACTTGCAACACCCCGACGACCCCGATTGGCAGTACGAGTGAGGGCCCGTACCAACGTGTCGGACGCGCGTATCACCTCCGAGTCCCCCGGCCCCGGCACTCCCGTCGAACGAGCGGCGCAGCTGAAACCGCCGGTGATTGCGCCCTATCGAGGTCCAGGCGCCGGGGTGGGGCATGATCGCCTTTCTGCTGTCGGAAGCGGCGTTTTTCAGCACGCTCATCATGGTGTACGTGGTGTTCCTGGGCGCCGACGCTCGGCCGGGTGGACGCGGAGGTCCGACCCCGGCCGTTCTCTCGCTCGGCCTGGTCCTGGGTACGACCGTTTGTCTTCTATCCAGCAGCGTCACCATCCACCTGGCCGACAAGGCGCTGAAAAACGGCGGCGAGATGGGCTTTCGCCTGTGGTGGGCCGCGACGATTGGCCTCGGCATCGTCTTCCTCGCCGGCACCGCCCACGAATGGCGCGATCTGATCGGGCAGGGGTTGACCATCCAGCGGAACCTGTTTGGGACCACGTATTACACGCTGGTCGGCTTCCACGGCGTTCACGTGACGGTCGGCGTCATCGTCATGCTCATCGTGCTCGGCCTGTCGCTGTCCCGGCAGGTGACGGCCCGGAACCGCCAGGGAGTCGAGCTGGTGTCCTGGTACTGGCACTTCGTCGATGGCGTCTGGGTGGTGGTCTTCACCGTGGTTTACCTCGTGGGACGGTAGCGAGCCATGACGAGCCAATCGCGCGAAGTTCCCGAGCACGAGCGACAGACGGTCGAGATGCCGCGGCCGAACGTGTGGCCGATGGTCCTCAGCCTGGGGATCGTCCTCATGGCGGCCGGCGTGGCGCTGAACCTCGGTTTTCTCGCGGCCGGCGTGCCGATCTTCGTCGCCGGGTTGGCGGGTTGGATCAGCCAACTGCTGCCGGGCGAGGGGCATCACCACGAGCCGATGGTCGAGCCGGCGCGGCGAGCGAAACCCGTGATCGCGACGACAGGGAAGGTCGAGCAGTTGCACCCCGGCATGGCGGGTTATCGCTTCCAGTTGCCCGAGAAGGTCCATCCCATCTCGGCCGGCGTCAAGGGCGGCCTGCTCGGCGGATTGGTCATGCCGCTGCCGGCGTTGGCCTACGGCGTGGTCAGCGGTCACGGCATCTGGTATCCGGTCAACCTGCTCGCGGGGATGGTGCTGCCGGGCGTCGAGAACATGTCGCTGGAGCGACTTTCACCTGTCGCTCTTTGTCGTCGGAGTGTGCATTCACGCCGTCAATTCCGTGGTCTTCGGCCTGCTGTACGGCGTGCTTCTGCCGACGCTGCCGGACATCCCTCGGCCGCTGGCCTGGGGCGGACTGCTGATGCCGCTGTTATGGACCGGCGTCAGTTTCAGCATCATGGGCCTCGTCAATCCGCTGCTCCAGCGCGGCGTGAACTGGCCGTGGTTCATCCTGTCGCAATTCCTCTTCGGCGTGGTCGCCGCCGTCGTCGTCCTGCGCTGGCAGCGCTCGCGGCCGATCCGCGCCGGGGTACTCGGCGGCATCATCGGCGGCGCGCTGATGCCCGTGCCTGCTGTCCTGTGGAGCCTGGCGAATGGGCACGGTATCTGGTATCCGGTCAATCTGCTGGCGGGCATGGTCGTGCCGGGAATGGGCCGCTTGCCGATGGAGCAACTGCAAGAGTACAACGCGGCGTGGATGAGTATAGCGATCCTTATTCACGCTATTATGTCGGTCGGTTTCGGCCTGGTTTACGGTATCCTTCTGCCGAAGCTGCCGACCATGCCCGCTCCGTTGGCCTGGGGCGGTCTGCTCATGCCGCTGCTGTGGACGGGGGTCGCTTACAGTTTGATGGGGGTGGTCAACAAGGTGCTGCAAGAGCACGTCGATTGGCCCTGGTTCATCGTCTCGCAGTTCGTCTTCGGCGTCGTTGCCGCCGTGGTGGTGGTGCGCTCGGAGAAGGTTCCCGTTCCTCCCGCGGGATTCGGACCCGCCCTCCGGTGACAAGGTGAGAATCATGGCGAGGGGTCGTCCAAGCCAAAGGTCCCCGTTTAGCCGCGACGCGCAGCGGAGCGCGGGCCTATCCGCGCTCCGCTGCGCGTCGCGGCTAAACGAAGTTTTTTTTGGACAAGCCCTACTTCTTGTCACCTTGTCCTCTTTAAGCGGCTGCGATTGGCCGGGGAAACCGAGGCCGGAGGACCGACCCCTTCCCGCGGAGAAGGTCACGGACTTCGGCCAGCTGTACGGCCGGAACTGTGCCGGCTGCCACGGAGCGGATGGCAAGAGGGGACCGGCGCCGCCCCTGAACGATCCGATCTTTCTGAGCATCGTCCCCGACGCGGAGCTGCTGCACGTCATCACGGAGGGCCGGGAGGGCACACCCATGCCCGCGTTCTCCCGCGACAATGGCGGGCCGCTGACGGCCGAGCAAATCCAAGTCCTGGCCGTGGGCATCAAGCCGCGCTGGTCGGCGACGGACAAACCGAAAGGACAGCCGCCGGAGTACCGCCCGCCGAAGGAGCGGGACGGCGGCGACAAGAAAGCGGGCCTGGCCGTCTTCGCCCGTGCCTGTGCCGACTGTCACGGCAATCACGGCCAGGGCAGTAAAATGGCCGGGGCCATCAACGATCCGTCTTTCCTCGCCCTCATCAGCGACCAGGCGCTGCGACGCTATGCCATCACGGGCCGGCCGGATTTCGGCATGCCGAACTTTGCCGGCACGGACGGCCGCGATCCCGTCAACTTCAAGCCGCTCACGTCGCGGGAGATCAACGATCTGGTTGCACTGCTGTCGTATTGGAGAGTCGGCGGATCGATGAACGGCAAATGAGACGAGGACAGTCCCCCGAGGCAACGAACCATGCCGCACCCACCCAGCCCGACATCCCCGTCCGCGCCGGAGCGACGGACCTTTTTTCGCTGGCTGACCTACGTCGCTGGTGCCGCAGCCTCCGTGGTCCTGGGCGTTCCGCTCCTCGGCTTCCTGTTCGGGCCACTGCGGAAGAACCGCATCGAATGGCTGAAACTCGGCCTCGTGAGCGACTTCCCGGAGGGCCAAACACGCTTGATCACTTTCACCAATCCGATTCGCCAACCGTGGGACGGCATGACCGCCCACACCGGCGTCTTCGTTTGTTACCTGGGCGAAGACGACAAGAAGGAGCCTCAATTTCGCGTCCTGGCCGTCAACTGCGCCCACCTCGGTTGTCCGGTGTCCTGGTTCCCGCGGTCGGGCCTATTTCTGTGCCCCTGTCACGGCGGCGTCTACTACGAGAACGGCGAACGCGCCTCGGGACCGCCGCCGCGCGGCCTGTTTCCTTGCGTCTGGAGGATCGACAATGAGGGGCGGCTGGAAATTCAGAGCGCCGCACTATCCGAGCTTGCAGGACACCGTTGAGAAACCCGGCGAACGCCTGACAGCTGCCGGATGAAGGGAACGGCAATGAAGCGGATGTGGACGTGGTTCGATTCGCGCCTGAGCCTCCGCGAAACGCTGATGCCGATGCTGCAAGCACCCCATCCCGCGCGGGCGTGCCGGGACCGATGGGCTGGTGGTACGTCTTCGGCAGTGCCTCGCTCACTCTGCTGGTGGTGCAGATCCTCACCGGCGTCGGTCTCGCCCTGGTGTACGTGCCCAGCGCCGATCAGCGCCTACGACAGTCTGCTGTACCTCAATTTCGAGCAGCCGCTCGGCTGGTTCCTGCGCGCGCTGCACTACTACGCCGGCTCCGGCATGGTCGTCCTGGTCCTGATCCACATGACGCAGGTGTTCCTGCACGGGGCGTACAAGTATCCGCGCGAGCTGACGTGGGTGGTGGGCGTCTTTCTGCTGCTGTGTACGCTGGGCATGTTTTTCACCGGCCAGGTGCTGCGCTGGGACCCGGATGCGTACTGGGGCCTGGCCGTGGGCGGTTCGATGGCCGGACGAGTGCCGGTGCTCGGGCCGTACCTCGTCCACCTGCTCTCGGCGGCCCCGTCATCGGCGGCGACACGCTGAGCCGGTTCTTCGCCCTGCACGTCTTCCTCATTCCCGGCGCTCTGCTGTTCTTCCTGGTCGTTCATCTCTGGCTGGTGCTCAAGCGCGGCGTCAGCGAACCGCCGGTGCCGGGGCAGGTGGTCGATCCGCGGACCTACGATGCCCAATACGAGAGAGGAGTTGCAAAACGGCGTGCCCTTCCTCGGCGACGCCGCTGCTCAGGGACGCGCTGGTCTCGGCCATGGCGGTGATCGTGGTTGTGGTCCTGGCCGCCGTGCTCGGGCCGAAGGGGCCGTCCGGGCCGCCCGACCCGACGCTGCAGCGGCGCCAACCCACGGCCGGAGTGGCCTTTCCTGTGGCTGTTCGCCTTGCTCTCGCTCAGCCCGCCGGCGGCGGAGACGTTCATCATGCTGGTCTTCCCGGTGGTGCTGATCGTGGCCCTGTTCCTGGTGCCGTTCGTGTCGCAGTCGCGGCGAACGCGCCCCCAGCCGCCGGCCGGTTGCCGTGCTCGCCGTGCTTGTCCTCTTCACCACGCTCGGCGTGCTCACCTACGAGGGCGTGACGGCGCCGTGGTCGCCGGAAATGACCGCCTGGAGCGGCGATCCCGTCCCCGAAGACCTGTCTGAAAGAGCGGACGCCGCTGCAATTGCAGGGGGCCGCCGTCCTGCAAGTCAAGCAGTGCCGCAACTGTCACGCTCTGGAAGGCAGCGGCGGACGGCGCGGTCCCGATCTGACCGGCATCGGCGCGCGGCTGACGCGCGATCAGCTAATCGACCAGATCAGCAACGGCACGCCCGGCGGCGGCAACATGCCGGCGTTACGGCAAGCAGATGACGCCGGCCGAGATGGACGGCGCTGGTCGATTTCCTGACGACCCTGCGTCCGCCGGACCAGCCCGCCGTCACGCCGGCCACCGACATCGCCGGGACCGGGGTGCCATGAGTCCCACCCTCGACGCCTTTCTGCGCTCCTGGCCGTTCGATCCCTGGCTGATGGTCGCTGCTCGTCCTGCCGGCCGGCGATCTACCTGCGCGGCTGGCTCCGCCTGCGCCGCCGCGATCCGCGGCGCTGGCACGCCGGCCCTCTCGCGGCCTTTCTCGGCGGCCTGGCCGTCGTCTTCGTGGCCCTGGCCTCGCCGATCGAGCCGTTCGCGGCCCTGCTGCTGCAAGTCCACATGGTCCAGCACCTGCTGCTCATGATGGTCGCGCCGCCGCTGCTGTGGCTGGGCGCGCCGCTGTTTCCCTTGCTGCGCGGCCTGCCGCAGTCGCTCCGCGTTTTCTGGGCCGCTCCCTTCCTGCGCTCCGTGTCTCTGCGCCGCGCTTCGGCGCGGTCTGACGCATCCGGTCGCGGCATTGCCCCTCTTCGTCGCCGCGACCTGGCTGTGGCACGTTCCGGCCATCTACGAAGCCGCCCTGCGCTCGAACGGCTGGCACTACCTGCAACACGCCTGTTTCCTCGTCACGGCCCTGCTGTTCTGGTATCCGGTCGTCCGCCCGTATCCCGGCCGGCCGCGCTGGTCGCTGTGGCTGCTCTTTCCTTATCTGCTCCTGGCCGACGTGCAGAACACTGCTCTGTCGGCGTTGTTGACGTTCTCGAACCGCGTCCTGTATCCGTACTATGCGGAGGTCCCGCGCCTGGGCGGACTCTCCGCGCTGGAGGACCAATCGGCGGCCGGCGTCGTCATGTGGGTGCCCGGTTCGCTTCGTGTTTCTGCTGCCGCTGTTCGGGATTGGACTTCATCTGCTGCATGGCCCCAGAGCGAGCCAAGAACGAGGTTGCTGCCTTCGAGGGCGCGGCTGCCTCTGCCTCTCGTCTCTCCCGCCCGGCCACCCGCTACGGCGTCTGGGTTCGATGTCCTGCGGATGCCGCTCGCGGGTCGATTCCTGCGCTGGCGATACGCTCGCTTCGTGATGCAAGCTGCCGTTGCTGTTTCTGGCGGGGTTGCTAATCTGGGACGGCCTGCGTGGACCGCAGGTCGGCCCCATGAATCTCGCCGGCGTGCTGCCGTGGATTCACTGGCGCGGCCTGGTGATCCTGGGTTTGCTGACGACTGGCAACGTCTTTTGCATGGCGTGTCCGTTCCTGCTGCCGCGAACCGCTCGCGCGTCGATGGCTTCCGGCCGGTCGATCCTGGCCGCGCCCGCTGCGGAGCAAATGGCTGGCGGCGCTGCTCCTGGCTCTGTTCCTCTGGGCCTACGAGGCGTTCTCCCTGTGGGACAGCCCGTGGTGGACGGCCTGGATCGCGCTGGGCTATTTCGTCGCCGCCTTCGTCATCGACGGTTTTTTCCGTGGCGCGGCGTTCTGCAAATATGTCTGCCCCATCGGCCAGTTCAACTTCGTGCAGGCGCTGGTTTCGCCGCTGGAGGTAAGGGTCCGCGATCCGCGGGTATGCGCCTCGTGTCGCAGCAAGGATTGCATCCGTGGACGCGATGGCCTGCCCGGCTGCGAGCTGGGTCTGTTCCAGCCGCGCAAGGCCGGCAACATGGACTGCACCTTCTGCCTCGATTGCGTCCACGCCTGCCCTCAGGACAACATCGGCATCCGGGGTCGTCCGTTCGCCTCGGAGCTGTGGCACGATCGTTTCCGTTCCGGCATCGGTCGTTTCGGCCGGCGGCCGGACCTGGCTGCCCTCGTCCTCATACTGGTGTTCGGCGCCTTCGCCAACGCCGCCGGCATGGTCGGACCCGTGGCGGCATGGGGAGACCGATTCCGTTCCCTTCTCGGACAGTCCTCATCTTTTTTGATAATCACGCTCTTTTACGTCTTCTGCCTGCTCTTGCTGCCTGGTCTAGCGGTCGGCGTTGCCGCCGCCGTGAGTCGTCGCTGGGGCGGACTCGCCGCGAGCCGGCTCGGCGTGGCGACGCGCTACTCGTTCGCTCTGGTCCCTCTCGGCTTCGGCATGTGGCTGTCGCACTACAGCTTTCATTTCCTGACAAGTTACGACACGGTGCTGCCCGCCGTACAGCGATTCGCCGCCGACCTGGGAGGGACGATCCTTGGCGAACCGGCCTGGACCGCCGGCTGTTGCCGAACCGTGGCGGGCTGGCTGCCGCGTCTGGAGATCCTCTTTCTCGACCTGGGACTGCTTCTCTCTCTTTACACCGGCTATCGCCTGGCCGTGGCGCAGACGCCGCGACTGCCGCAAGCCCTGAAAGTGCTGGCGCCGTGGGCGCTGCTCATGGTCTTGCTGTTCATGGCGGGAGTGTGGATCGTCCTTCAGCCCATGCAGATGCGCGGTACGCTCTGAAGGGAGAACAGGACATGGGCCGCGACGGACACGGACTCCTCCGCTTTTTTCTCCTGGCGTTCTGCCTTACCGGCATTTGCCCCATCGTGCGCGCGGACGGAGGCGCCGTGCGCCGGTCGGAGCAGAAGGGCGGCTATCGGATAACCGTCTTCACCGCGCCAACGCCCTTGCGCGTCGGCCCGGTGGATGTCAGCGTGTTCGTGCAGGATGTCGCCACGGGAGGGCCGGTCTCGCAGGCGCGGATCACGGTTCGGTTGTATCCGCGCGACCGTCCAGCCGAAACTGTCTCTCGTCTGGCCACGGCGGAGGCGGCGACGAACAAGCTCTTCCAGGCGGCCGCATTCAACCTGTCCGAGCCGGGCTGGTGGGACGGAGAGATCATTATCGAAGGGCTGCCGGAGCCGGTTCGCGTCCGCTTCGAGATGGAGGCGGCCGAACCTCTGCCGACCTCGTTGGAATGGTGGCCCTGGATTGGCTGGCCGATCCCAGTTATCTTGTTGTTCGGTCTCCATCAATGGCTCGTGCGGCGAAAGGGAGTGCCTCGATGAGCGCGAAGACCTCCTGCCTGGGCTGGAGTTTCCCCTTTCTCGTCCTCGTGTACGTTCCGCCGGCCCTGGCCGCTCCGCGCGGCGAGGCCGACCGCGTCCGCTTGACGGCGGACGGCAAGGCTTTGTTGCCGGTGGTCGTGTCCGGCGAAGCCTCCCAGCGGGTGCGGCAGGCGGCGCGGACGCTGGCGGACTACTTGCAGCGCATCAGCGGCGCAAAGTTCGAGGTGGTCCGCGGCGACGGCACCTCCGGCATCGCTGTCGGAGTGGCGGCCCACTTTCCGGCCCTGCCTTCGTCCGCGTTGTGGAAGGACAAGAGCGCCACGCAAAACGAGGACTACCTTCTGCACTCGCACGCCGGCGGACTGCACGTCCTCGGCGCTTCGGAATTGGCCGTCGAACATGCCGTCTGGGACGTGCTCGATCGGCTCGGCTACCGTCAGTTTTTCCCCGGCGCCACCTGGGAAGTGGTGCCCAGCCGCGCGAACCTCGACCTCGCCGTGGAGGCGCGCGAGCACCCTTCGTATTCCGCGCGCCGCATCTGGTATGGGAGCGGTCCAGGCAAGTGGGCCGTCCGGCCTTACGCCGAGTGGTGCGCCCGCAACCGCGCGACCTCCGGCATTGTGCTCAACACCGGCCACTCCTACGACGGCATCCTCGCGCGTCACAAGGCCGAGTTCGCCAAGCACCCGGAATATCTGGGTCTTCGCAACGGCCAACGCACTTCCAGCAAGTTCTGCATCTCCAATCCCGACCTGCGCAAGCTGGTGATCGACGACGCCCTGGCTCAGTTCCAAAAAGACCCCGAGCTGCAAAGCGTCTCGGTCGATCCCAGCGACGGCGGCGGCTGGTGCGCGTGTGAGAAGTGCAAGGCGATGGGCAGCGTCAGCGACCGGGCCGTCACGCTCGCCAACGCGGTCGCGGCCGCGGTCGAGGCGAAGTATCCCGGCCAAAAATACGTGGGCATGTACGCCTACAGCGAACATTCGCCTCCGCCGAGCATCCGCGTCCATCCGCGCGTCATCATCAGCGTCGCCACCGGGTTCATTCGCGGAGACTACACCGTGGACGACCTGCTCGACGGTTGGCGGCGCCAGGGTGCGACCCTCGGCATCCGCGAATACTACAGCGTACATCCCTGGGACCGCGACCTGCCCGGACGGGCCCGCGGCGCCAACCTCGCCTATTTGAAGACCACCCTGCCCCATTTCCACGACCAGGGCGCGCGCTTCCTGTCCGCCGAATCGAGCGACAACTGGGGATGCAACGGCCTCGGCTATTACCTGGCCGCACGGATGCTCTGGGACGTGGACGCGGCCAAGCGGATCGACGCCCTGACGGCCGATTTTCTGGAGAAAGCCTTTGGTCCCGCTCAAGGGCCGATGGCCGAGTTCTATCGGCTCCTCGACGGCGCCAATCGTCCGCTGCTCAGCGATCACCTGCTTGGCCGGATGTACCGCTTGCTGGCCGAGGCGCGGAAGCGGACGGACGATCCGAAGATCCAGGCCCGCCTCCGCGACCTGGTCCTTTACACTCGCTACGTCGAATGCTGGCTGGACTACACCGTCGCCGCCGGCCCGCAACGGCAGAAGGCATTCGAGACGATGGTCCGCCACGCCTACCGGATTCGATCAACCATGATGATTCACACGCGCGGCCTGGTCCGCGACCTGCCCCGTCGAGACAAGCTCGTCAAGCTGCCCATCGAGGCGGGCGCGAACGTCCCGGAAAACAAGAATCCCTGGCTGAGCGACGTACCGTTCAGCCGTGAAGAAGTGGATGGCATCGTGTCGGCCGGGATTGCCCAGCGCTCGGTAATCGATTTCCAGCCGGTCTCCTTCGGCGACAAGCTGGTGCCGGCGAGCCGATTGAGGCTCCCGCCCGTGAAGACCGGCTCGATGGGGCTTTATAGCCGAGGCGTTCGGAACTATCACACCTGGATCGAGAGAGCGCCGGCGCGCCTATCGTTGCAAGCGCGGGCGGGCCTGATTTATGGAGATCGGGGAACGGCGAAGGTCGCCCTTTATCCAGCCGGCCGAACCGAGAGCAAGGCGGTGGACCGAGCCGCCGTCGTGGCCGACAAGCAAGAACACGTCATCGAATTGAAGACGACGTGTACCGGCCATCATCGCCTGGAGGTGGCGGATCGCGCGGCCGGCACGAGCTTGAACTGGCCGGACGGCGTGCCGATGACGGTGCGCTCCAGCCCGGAAGATCCGGACACGTTTCACGGCACCTGGAGTCTTTACTTTTACGTCCCGAAAGGGACGACGGTCGTGGGCGGATATGCCTCCGGCAGCGGGAGCCTGCTCGACGGCAGTGGCAAGATTGTGTACACGTTTGCGAAAAAACCCGGCTATTTCCGCGTGCCGGTCGCGCCGGGCGCGGACGGCAAGCTGTGGCAGTTTCAGCGCTGCTCGGGCCAGCGTCTGCTGATGACGGTGCCGCCGTACCTGGCTCGCAACGAAAAGGAACTGTTGCTGCCTGAGGAAGTGGTGGAAAAAGACGCGGCCCGGTGAAGTCGGAACGTACTCTTACAACGCGGAAATCGGGACGTCACGGCGAAGGAACAAAGGCGCTGCCGGCGCCGGGTGCCGGATGATCCTCGCCGGTGAGCCGGGACAGACTGCCCCGAGCGTGGCTGTGGCCTTCCAGGAGCGACTTTTCCGCCGCGCCGCACAGGATGGCGACGGCCTCCTCGTAACGATCGTGTGCGCGAACCGTCACCAGCGTCCGCCCCGAATGGAACTCGCGTTCGTAGCCGCGCGCCTCCTCTTCAGGAACCTGGAGTCCGATCAAAGCGCCGACGATGCCGCCTCCCGCCAGGCCCGTGACGGCGCCGCCCAGCGCGCCGGCCATCAGTCCGCCGGCGATCATGGGACCGACTCCCGGTATGACAGCCGTGGCCAGAGCGGCGCCGACCAGGCCGCCGACGGCGGCGCCGGCCGTCGCCCCGACCGCCGCCCCTTCTTCCGCCTTCGTATGCAAGCTATGGGGAGGAGGCTCGATACCGGAGGCCGCGTCGGGGGTGAAGAACCCGATCTGGTCCGGCTTGAACCCCTTATGACGCAGCTCCTCGACCGCGTACTCGGCGTGGCTGCGGTCGTCGAAGACGCCGACGGCTGTGACCATGTCTTTCTCGTTCATGGTACACCTTCTTCTCGTGTGGTGATTGGTCCTTCCGACGTGGGGAGAGATGATGGCTCGGCCCCATTGGGATTTGTGCAATAATCGCGCCGCAGCGCGATTTTTCTGCATTTCCGAGCCTGAAGCGTAAGCGAAGAGCGCGATAACCTTCGGTTGTCGCGCTCTTCGCTTACGCTTCAGGCTCCGACAGAAGCTCGTCTGTCAGCGCGGCAAGTGCATTAACCGTCGCCACGCTTCGGGCGTCGGCTCGGTATCGCGGCCGGTCAGCTCGCGCAGTGCCGCCAGGGCAGCACGATGGTACGGCGAAAGCTCGCCCGGCTCGTGCGGCGTCAGCTTTTCCCGATAAGCCGTGGCTTCTTCCGCCGTCAGCGTGCGCGTGCGGACGAGGAAGTCGAAGCGCTGCATCTCCGGCCAGGGGTTGGCGTCGGCGACCGGCTGCCGGGCGGAAAAATCCTGCCGCAGATAGGTGACATCAATACGCACGAGGATGTCCGGCTGCGAGTTGTTGTAACCACCCGACGGCGGCGTCAGGGGTTGGCCCGGCACCGGCACGGCGGCGGTCAACGATTCCGGCGACACCTTGCCGGTGTTGCCGGGAGCATGGCAGAGCAGGCAGTTGCGATGATGATTGACGCGCACCAACTCGCGCACCACCGACACCTGCTTGTCGTGGTCCTCGCGCATCACTGGGGCGCGCGGATCCGGTTCCTCCATCACGGCGATGAGCTGCGACAATAAATCCGTTCGCTCCAGTTTGGTGATGGCCTCGGCGGCGCGACGCGCCACGGCCGGCCAGGGATAGCGCAGTCCCTTGGTGAGAATCTCGGTGTAGTCGCGCTCGCGGCGGACCTTGAGGGCGTCGAGCGCTGCCCGCCGGACCTCCTCTTCGCCGGAGAAAATCGCCAATCGCGCCAGCGCCCGCGTCGCCTCGACGTGCGCGACGGCGGATAGGTACTTGACCAACCCGAGGTGCATGGCCGGCGACTCCGGCGCCAGCACCTGCATGAGCGCGGCGATGCGTGCCCGCGCGATGATCTCTTTCTGTTGTCGATCGACCTGGGCTTGCTTGTGGTCTTCCTGGCTGCAGAAGGTCTGATACTGCTTCCAGAACGTCTCGTCCGAGGGGCGTTCCGCGACAGCGGCGGCGACGGGGGCGGAAGGGGGAGGAGAAGCGCTCACGGTGGTAGAGGGGCCGCCGCTCCCCGCCGACGGAGCCGGTACAGGCGTCGCCGACACCACCATCTGTGCCGGCACCATCTGCAACGCACGCCGCACGGTCGCCACGGCCAGGGCGAACTGCCGGCTCCGCTCGCCCTTCGTGCGGCAAGCGTCGCCCATCGCAAAGGGCAAACCATTCAGGTCCAGACGCTCCCCACGCAGCGCCTCCAGGAAACCGTCCGTCTTCTTATCGTTGAGATGATTGATCTTGGCGATCTGGTGCGCGATCTGTTGCATCGCGGGCACGTCCTTCGCCGGCGGTGCCTGGAACCGAACTTCCGGGACGTGAGCCAGATCGTTATCGAGGACCGGGCCCACACGCTTCTCGGCTTTCGGAGGCACGGGCAGCAGATCTTTCAACGGAGTTTTCGGGTCGATTTTGAATTGAAATCGCGGCAGTGGACCCGGCCCCGGTCTCCCCATAGGCATGGACATGCCGGTTACGAACACCGGCCCGGCAAAGCCGGCGCCAGACCCCGGAGAGCCGGGAACTGCCGGAGACGGCCCCGGTTGGCCTGCTGGAGACGGAGGCGGGGGAGTAGGAGTTGCCGGAGGCGCAACGGGTGCGGACGGCGCGGGGTTGCCCTGGGCGTGCAAGCTCTCCATCGCCGGCCACGCCAGGAAGGTCAGGAGCAACAGGGATGGAGTGGGCAGTCGGAACAAACGTCGGATTGTCCGGCGGATGGGGGCAAGGCGTCGAGGACGTACCGAAGCGCGACCGATCATGACGTGTCCCTCCGTTTCACGATGGCGGCCGGGGCTGGCCCGGCGGTCGGATTGTCGAGCCGGCGGCTCGATTTCGTTCCCGATTCTACTCTTTTTCTCCTAGCTGGCACAAGCGGGACACTCTGCCCCCGTTGCCTCGGCTGCGCCAACGGCCTACCGTATCGAAAGGGCGAAGTCCGAGGAACGGCGCGGACCAACAACAGGAGAAGACCATGAGTGCGGGCGGATCGAAAGAGGTGGCGACGCTTGGCGGCGGTTGCTTCTGGTGTCTGGAGGCCGTCTTCGAGCAGATGCAAGGCGTCGAGCGCGTCGAATCCGGCTACGCTGGCGGCAGCGCGGCCAACCCGACGTATCCGCAGGTCTGCACCGGGAGCACCGGACACGCTGAGGTCGTGCAGATCACCTTCGATCCCCGCGTTGTCTCCTTCGGCGAACTGCTCGACGTTTTCTTCGCCATCCACGACCCGACCACGCTCAACCGCCAGGGCGCCGACGTGGGCACGCAATACCGCTCGGCGATCTTCTATCACTCGCCCGAACAAAAGCGACTCGCCGAGGAGAAAATCGCGGCCCTGAACGCGGCGGACGCCTGGGGAGCGCCGCTGGTGACGCAGATAGTCCCTTTGCAGACGTTCTACCGCGCCGAGGATTACCACCAGGGTTATTTCCGGTCCAATCCCGCGCAAGGGTACTGTCAGGCCGTCGTCGCCCCCAAGGTGGCCAAGTTCCGCGCCCACTTCACGGCGAAGCTCAAGTCTTCCGTTTAGCCGCGACGCGCAGCGGAGCGCGGCTCCGCACTGCGCGTCGCGGCTAAACGAGAAAGAACGATCAACTGGACTTCGCCCAGACGACTCGAATCGTTACACTCCGCCGCACGCGCCGGAGCGACCGGCCGGTACCGGGGATGGGATTGCCCCGGCCGCCCATCTTCTCCACTCAGGGAAGGGCACGACATGGCGAACACCTCCACTCCCGTCGTCAACCACTGGCCCGAGCCAAAGTGCGCCAAGGCGTTCTGGAGCCAGCGCGAGCTGCCGCCGTATCGCCGACTGCTCCAGGACACCGTCGCCTGGCTCGATCCGCGTCCCGGACAACATTGGCTCGACCTCGGCTGCGGCAGCGGCCAACTCACTCGCGCCGTCTGGGAGAAAAGCGGCGGACGCCTCGCCGCCCTCGTCGCCCTGGACTGCGCCGCCCACAACGAACGCGCCATCGCCAAGGTCCGCAGCGGCGCCCATCCTCCCGCCACGGCCGAGCAGGTTCGCTTCCTCCACGCCGATTTCAGCGACGGACTCGCCTCCTTCGACTCCGCCTCCTTCGACGGCGCCGTCTCCGGCCTGGCCATCCAGTACGCCGAGTCGTACTCGGAGGAGAAAGGCCGCTGGACGAGCGACGCCTATGAGCACCTGCTCGCCGACGTGTGCCGCGTGCTGCGGCCGGGCGGCACGTTTGTCTTCTCGGTCAACGTGCCCGAGCCGGCCTGGAGCAAAATCGCCCTGTACGGCATTCCCGGCTTTTTCCGCTCCTCCCATCCTCTCCGCTTCGTCAAGAACTCTCTGCGCATGTTACATTACGGAGCCTGGCTCAAGCGCGAGGCTCGCCGCGGTCGATTCCATTATCTGCCGGCCGCGGTGGTAGCGGAAAAGCTCGCCCGAGCGGGCTTCGTCGGCATCGAACATCGCCGGAGCTTCGCCGGCCAGGCCGACGTCTTCCGCTGCCGCCGACCCGCCTGAGCCGCGGCGCTGACCCTGGCGCCGCCCTCGCAGGCCGTCCTGAAGCAAAGATCCGGTTCGCCGGGTATACCATTTGCCTGAATGTCCGCCATCGCCTTTGCCGGGCGATACGGACGGCCGTCTCCTTCGCGCTCACGGGGACGGACGCGCTTCATCCGCACGAGAATGCACCTGCGAGGGAGACCGCCATGAAGCGTCACCTGGCTGCGCAAGATACTTTTGTCCATCCCCATCGTGCTGATCGTCCTCGCCGGGACGGCGATCGTCGCCGCCCGGTTTTACCTGTCATCGCCCGCGCGACGCGGCAAGTCGCCGAGCGTTTGCAAGACTATGCTTGGCGGCCGCGTCGAGGTCAACGAATCCCACATCGGCCTGACAGGCGACAGCACCGTGCAAGGCATCCGGGCCTTCGAGGACGGCGAGCCGGACAAGCCGTGGCTCCAGATCGAGGACGTCAAGGCCGACCTGTCGGCCTGAGCGTGCTGCGCGACAAATCGCCCGACGACATTCAGTTGCAAGGCGCGCGCATCGTCCTTCGCTTCGACCGCGCCGGCCATCTGCTCACGAAGTTACCCGTCACAAGAAAGGGCCGCCCACGGCGGTTCCTCACCTGCACGTCGCGCAGGGCGAGATGACCTTCGATCAGGAGGGCCAGCCGCCGATGGTCATTCACGGCATCAACGCCGACATTGTGCCCGGCGACAAGAGTCTGACGCTGACAGGGGAGCATCATCGACCCGTACTGGGGAAACTGGAAGGCCCAGGGCGACTTCGATACGGCCACGGGCAAAAGCTCCATCACGCTCGACACCGAGGCCGTCCGCGTCACGATGGAGAAGCTGCGATCCATCGCCTTCGTGCCGCCGACGGTTTGGGAGCGGTACACGTCGAGGGGAAGACGCCGGCGCAGGTGCGGCTGGACATGCAGACCGCCGGCGACAAGCCGACCGTGCATTACCGCGTCGAGATCGCGCCGCGCGATGCCCGCGTGCAGGTGCCCTCGATCGACCTGAGCGCCACCGAGGCCCACGGCAAGGCCGTCATCGCCGATGAGGTGGTCACGCTCGACGACGTGCAGGGCAAGATCGCCGGCGGTGAGATCACGACCAGCGGCAACTTGGATTTCCGTGGGGACACGTCGCATCTGGCCTTCAAGGTCGGCGTGCGCGACGTGATGCTGGCACGGTCTGCCGCCCAGCTGGAAGGTGCCCCGTAACATCGACGGCCAGTTGACCGGCTCGGCCGACCTGATCGTCACCATCGAGCAGGGCAAAGGTCCAGACGGCGGGGTCGGGTGAGGGAGTCATCAGACAGGCGCGATGGGGGGGTATCCGCATCAGCAAACCGATCCGCCTGGCCCTGCACTCCGACGGAAAACGCTTCCGCTTCCACCAGCCGCCGGCCACGATGATCGCCCAGGACGTGCCCGAGACGTCGGCGAAAGCGAATGAACCCATCGCGGCCGAGCCCCAACCGGCCGCCGAGGTGAAGAAAGAGGACGACCCGACAGGAGAGAGGCGAGTTTCTCGAAAGCGCACCGGCGCGGCTGGTGCGACTGGTCGGGCGGGGTGTCCAGTACGGCGCGGACCAGCTCTCGCGCGCCATCGACGCGACGGCTCGCGGCCTGGGAAAGCTGAAACCGCCCAGCAAGCCCGGCGAAGAGCCGACCTATCTCGACGTGGATCTGAACCTGCAAGACGTCGATCTGGCCCAGCTGGTGCAGAAGCTGAAGATGACAGCTGCCGTACGCCGCTCGCCGGCCGGCTGACGATTCAGGTCCACGCCTCGATCCCCATCAACACGCCCGGCGATACGAAGGCGTATCGCCTGCGCGGCATGGCCAAGTTGCCTCGCTTCAACGTCGACGGGCTTGGAGATGACCAACGTCGAGGCTCGCGTCCGCTACGCCGATGGCGTGCTGGACCTCGAAGAACTGCACGGTCAGATGCCGCAACCCAAAGACCCGAAAGCGGCCGGCAAGTTTGACGGCAACGCGCGTGTGCAAGTCGTTCCCGCAGGGCGAATTGCGGGCTTCGCTTGAAGATCGATCAAATTCCCCTCGATGTGGCCCTGAACTTGCTTCCGGCAAGACCAAGGAGCAGGCGACGGGCGTCCTGTCGGGGACGCTGCAGGGCCGCGTACCCCTGCCGAGTTTGCGCGACCCGGCGACCTGGCGCGGCTCGGCGACGCTGACTTCGCCGAGCATCGAGGTTTACGGCCTGACGCTGCGGAACATCTCGGCGGACCTGAAGGTCGAGCAGGGGCAAGGCGACCCTGACGACGTTCAAGGCGGATGTGGAGGGCACGCCGCTGACGGGGGAGGGCGAGTTGCAGCTGAAAGGCGACGTATCCCTTCAAGGCGCGAATCCACCTGGGCCGGACCGACCTGGCCGCCCTCAATCGGCTGGCCCCGTCGTTTCGCCCGCCCATCGAAATCAAGGGTCATGCCCAACTCAACGGCAGCGTGACGGGCACCTTGAAGCCGCTCCAGTTCGACACGACCGGCGAGGTGCAGGCACGCGATCTCGTGGCGGAGGGCTTCAAGGTGGATAACCTGTCCTTCCGCTGGGGCAAGGAGAAAAACGGCCTGAAACTGGACGCGATCAAGGCGAACTTGTACGGCGGCGAGGTGACCGGCTCGGCCGTGGTGCCGCTCGCTACCACGGTGGCCGGCACGGCGAAGCTCCGCCTCCGCGACCTGGACGTGCAGGCGCTGGCCAAGTCGTTGCCTTCGTTCCCGGTGCGGCTGGAGGGCAAGGTCTCCGGCACGGTCAACGGCGAGCTGGCCGTCCCGGCGCCGAACCGGCCGCGCGCCTGGACGACGGACATCGAATTGGCGGCGCCGCAGCTGCGCGTCCAGGGCATCCCCACCGAGAAATTGAAGGGAACCATCGATTCGCACGAGGGGAAGACTTCGTACCGCCTGCAGGGCGAGAGCCTGGGCGGGACATTCAACATCAAAGGCGATTTGCCGGCGCAGACCGAAAAAGGAAAAGGAGGAGAAGAGCAAGCCGAGAACGGGGCGGAACGGAGTGGGTCGCGGACAGCTGGAGGTCCGCGGAGCGCGACTGTCGCGCTTGTGGGACGCTTACAACATCACCGGGCGGGCTGTCGCACCTGCACGGCTCGGTTCTCGATCAACTTGCCGTATCGGCACGAGGGGCCGCGTGACTTCCCGGTTGGCAATGGTACTTTTCGTATCGTCAATATTCGCTGGGATGAGGAATACCTGGCCGAGAGCCTGCAAGGCGATGTGCGCCTGACGCCGGACGCCCTGCGGCTGGTCAACGTCACGGGCGACGTCGCCGAGGGATTGTTTCTCGGCCAATTCCGTTCGGACTCAAGACGGAACAGCCGAAGCTGGTTCCACATCGAATTGCAACAGGTCGAGGCATCGCGGCTGCTGGTGCCGTTGCCGGCGGTGGCGTCGCACGTGCACGGCCCGGTGGATGTCAACCTGCGCGGACGGATCGGCCCGGAGTGGGACGGCGGCGGCGGAGCGACGCTGACGCGCGGGCAGGTCTATGGCCTGGACGTCACCGAATGGCGCATCCCCATGCAGTTCAGCTTCGCTCCGTCGCAGGGCAGCGGCGAATTGACGGTCCGCGACAGCCAGGCCCGCATCGCCCAAGGGCGAGCGCGCTTCGAGAGCAAGCTCAACTGGGGCAACGGCCTGCGACTGACCGGCACGTTGCTGTTCTATCAGGTGGACCTGCGCACCTTGCTGCGTCATTCGCCGGAGTTGAGCTCCTACGCCTCCGGCCGCGTGTCCGGCCGGATCGATCTGGCCGGCAGCGAAATGCGTTCCATCAACGATCTACGGCGATCGTGCAGGCGAAGCTCGAACAGGGCCAGGCGCTGCAACTGCCGGTGCTGCGGCAGATCACGCCGTACTTGCGTCCGGGCGTGTCGTCGGCGACGTTCCAGTCCGGCCAGCTCAAGGGCCGACTCGCCGGCGGCATCTTCCGCGTCCAGCACATGACCCTGGTCGGCGATCTGCTCCAGCTCATCATCGAGGGCACCATCAACCTGGCCGGCAACCTCAATCTCGACGTGACGGCGCAAACCGGCATCTATTGCCTCAATCCTGCCAAGGCGAACGCGCTCGGCGTCGCAGGTTCCGCTCATCGGGGCCATCCCGCGCCTGGTCCTTTACGAAGCTAGCTCCCTGCTGGCCAACCGCATCGTCCACCTGCGCGTCACCGGCACCGTCCGCAGCCCCTCGGTTCGTCTGGAGCCGCTGCTGGTGTTGACCGAAGGAGTCGATCCGCTTTTTCCTCGGCCGCCTCGTCCGCCTCCCCATCCCAACCGCTCCCGTAACGCAGACTTTTTCATCGCTTCCACTGCACCCCAGTCCCTCCGGGGCCGATAACAATAGTGCCTCCGTGGATGTCCTCCTTGAGTTGCCGAGTTCCCCAGAACCCACCCTCCGAACGGGTCCGTTGGCCGTGGCCGTTCGGGCTGGATCGGATGCGCTCGTGCTTCGGCCGCCCGCCTGAGAACTTCCTGTTTGCGGAGGAGGACACGCCGATGCCTCAATCAGTAGCCCGGGGACGGGTCGCGCGAACCTCGCCGGCCTGGTCCTGTTCTCTGTCGTGTTGCTCGCCTTGGGCTGCTCGTGCTCGTCGGGAAACCTGCTGGGACTGTACCGGCGGGACCCATCGCTTGATCCCCCAAGCCAAGGATCTGCGTTCGGCCTACCCCGAGCCGCTGCCGATGCCGCGCGAACTGGACAAGCGCATCGCCAGTCCCTACGTCGTCGAGCCGGGCGACGTGCTGCTGGTGCAGCCGGTCAACCTCGATTCGCCGGTGCGTCTGCCGGGCGATCAGACGGTGCTGCCCGACGGCACCATTCAGCTGGGCCGCTACGGACTGATCATCGTGGCCGGCAAGACGATGCCGCAGATCGAGGCGGATGTCCGCACGCAGATCGAGGCGCAGACGAAGGACGCGGGGCCGATCACGGCCCGCCTGGTGACGCGGGTGAGCAAGGTCTATTACGTGCTGGGCGAGGTCAACGCGCCCGGGGCGTTCCCGCTGCAAGGCCGCGAGACGGTCCTCGACGCCCTCCTGGCGGCGGGCGGACTCAACGACAAGGCGTCGCGGAAGTTCATCACGCTGGCCCGGCCGACGCACGCGGACGGCTGCCGCGTCGTGCTGCCGGTCTGCTACAACGAGATCGTCCAGCTGGGCGACACCTCGACGAACTATCAGATCGCGGCCGGCGATCGCATCTACGTGCCGACGCGCGGCCACGACGATTGCGGCCGCAAGAAGGTGTGTCCGCCGTGCGGCCGTCCGCAAGTGCCCTGTCCCGCCGCCCGATGGCTGCTCCGCCCTGCCGTCCCGTCGTCCCATCCGCCGGCCAGTCCCCTCGCCCCGCTCCTGCCGGTGACCTCCGTTAACAGTGACAGAGTCGACACAGCGTGCAGGTATTACGCCGACAGAACGAGCAGATTCTTAACCGACGCCGATAACACGGATAAGAAAAGCAGAGAGGCTGTCTTATCCGTGTTATCCGTGGTTCTTTTTGTTTCATTCAGGTAGGCTCTTCTCCTCTTGTCACTTTTCGCAGAAGCGGGCCACCACACCTCGAAGCACGCGCCCTGGCCTGGTTCGCTGGTAACCTCGACCCGGCCGCCGTGGCTCTCGACGATCTGCTGCACGACGGCCAGGCCCAAGCCGGTGCCACGCTCCTTCGTCGAGAAAAACGGATCGAAGAGGTGCGCTTTGACCTCCTCCGCGATCCCGTCCCCTGGTCGCGCACCGACAGACGCACCCAGTCGCCGTCCGTGGAAACCAAGGCCGTCTGAACTGCAGGGGGCCGCCGTTCGGGCATGGCGTCGCGGCCGTTGAGACACAGATTCATCAGGACTTGCTGTACCTGCGTCTCGTCGGCCTGGATGAACAGGTCTCGTTCGTCCAGGTCGGCCTGGAGATCGATGCGCGACGGCAGGCTCGCGCGGAGCAGTTCCAGGGTCGTCCGAACGACGTGGTTGACCTCGATACGGCGTGAGGCCACGCTGACGCTGCTTGCCGAAGGTCAGCAGTTGGTTCGCCAGGGTGGCGGCCTGTTCGCGTCGCCTGCCGGATGCGCTGTCAGGTCGGCGTGGACCCCATGCTCGGCCGGCAGAGTTCGAACTCACCAGTTCCGTCAGACTGAGCACGACCGAGAGCAGGTTATTGAAATCGTGGGCGACGCCGCCGGACAGCCGGCCGACCAACTCCAGCCGCTGCGCCCGCAGCAGGTCCTGCTCCAGCTGGCGTTCGCGGGTCACGTCCACGATGAGCGTGGTGGTGCCGACGATGTTGCCATCCGGACCGACGGCGCGGCTCGGCGAAGGCCAGGCCCACTTTTTCGGAGCCGTCCTTGGCTCGATAGCGGAACTCGGCTCGCCCTCCCCGCCCTTCCAGGGCGTCTCGGCCCAGGGCCATCATCCGCGCCAGGTCGTCCGGGTGGAGCAGACGCCCCACAGTGCGGATCGGCGATGTCGGCCAGGTCGTAGCCGGTGATGCCGCGGTGGCGGGGTTGGTGTAGCGGACACTCCTGTCCGGGTCGGCCTGGATCACCATCAGCGGCAGCGACTCGACCAGTTCGCGGTAGCTTCTCCTCCGACTCGCGCATCATCTTCTGGGCCTGGACGTAGGCGCTGATGTCCACGAAGGTCGTCACCACTCCGGCGGGGCCGCGCTGCTCGCCGTGGCACCACGCCAAGGGGCATGGCATTGACGAGCACCCAGCGGATTTCTTCGGGCTTGGGCAGCGCGCTGGGCCTTTGGCATCCGACGGCAGGATGCCGAGCACGAGGTTGCGAACCGGCCGGGCCATGCGGAGGACCGTCGCGGCCGGATAGTCGTCGGCGGACAGCGGCGTGCCGTCCTCGCGCAGCAGCGTCCAATCGCGTTCGTCCAGGGTCATGCCGCGCAGTCGTTCGGGAGGATGTCCGAGGATGGTGCCGGCGGTCGTGTTGCAGTCGAGGATGCAGCCGGCGTGATCCTGAACGAGCAGTCCCTCGGCCATGGTTTCGAGGACGGCGCGGAGGCGGACCTCGGTGTCGTGGCGGGCCGCCTCGGCCTGGTGCAGCGTCGTCAAGTCCTCCAGCACCCACACGGCGGCGTCGGGCTGGTTGAAGGGTGTACCCATGGAAAGCGAGCGGCGGCCCCGCCGACCCCAGCATCACCGGCGCCGCCCAGGCCACCAGCGGGATGCGCCGGCCGTCCGGCCGATGCACGACGATGTCCTCGCGCATCGTCGTCAGTCCCTTGCGCAGGGCCAGGAACACCGGCAATTCCTCGACCGGGTAGAGGCTGCCGTCGGGGCGGTGCAGGCGGTAGACCTCGCTGAGATGTTCCAGCCCGGCCGCCATGTCCTCGCGCTGGCCGAGCAGTTGGCGCGCGCGGGCGTTGACCAGGATCGGATGGCCGTGCGGACCCTGCACGAAGAAGACGCCGGCAGGCAGATTGCCGACCAGGGCGTGCAACATGCTCGTGGTGCGCCGCAGGTCGTCGGCCAGTGCTCGCTGCGCCGTGATGTCGGTCAGCACGCCCTCCCAGCCGATCAGCCGTCCGTCAGCGTCCAGACGGGGGACCAACGTGTCGCGGACCCAGCGAACCCGCGGCGAGCGCGAATCGGAAGGCTTCGTCTCTCGGGCGGGCACCTCTTCCGACAGGCGATATTCGCAGGAGACCGGCTCGATCTGCCGGCCGACCTGGGCGATGGCGGCGCGAACGACTTCCCGATCGTCGGCGTGGATGCGTTGCAACCAGCCCTGGTAATCGCCGAGCAGTTCCTGGGGCGGACAGCCGAGCAACGGTTCGCTGGCGGCGCTGACCAACGTGACCTCGGCAGGCAGACCGCCGACAGGCAGCGGCGGTCGTTCCGGGCGACGGAAAGCGGCGCTGTAGATGACGATGGGCAGGTGGGCCATGACCTGCCGGTACCGTTCTTCGCTGCCGCGTACCCAGCTGGACGAGGAGGCCACGAGCAGGGCAACGGCGCACTGGCCGAGCAAGTTCCCCTGTACCAGCGGCAGGAAGGCGACAGCGGACGGCTCGCCCTCCAGCAACAGCAGCGGCAAGCCGGCGGAGACGGCGACGACCAGGGCACTGCCGCGCAAGCCCTGCCGCAAGCTCGCCCAGACGATCAATAGCAGCGGCGCTGCCCCATAACTGCCAGCTGACCAGGTGAGTGCGTCCGTTCTGGACCGCCAACCAGGTCAAGGCGCCGGCGCCGGCGGCCAGGCCGAATAGCTCCAGTCCGTCGCCCCAGGAAAGGCGTTCGCCTCCGCCGACAACGTCGAGTGGTCCCTTCGGTCCGCCGTCCGCGGCCGCCGGACGCACCAGGCCGCGCCGCGACAACCACGGCGTCAACACCACCAGCAGCAGCGGCGCCAGGACCAGCACTCCGATCGTTCGGCTCAGCCAGAACGCGGTCAGTTCTCGACCCCAACCCTCTCCGGGTGCCGCCACGATCAGACCGGACAGGACCGTGTGAAGAATGGCCCACAGCCCGACGCCGATTCCGGGCACGAGGAACAAAAACAGCATGGCCGAGCGCGGATCGCTCAGGCCGCGCGCCGCGGCCCTGGTCGTGATACAGCCACCACGACAGTTGCAGCAGCGCCGCGCCGACCACGGCATCCATGGCGGCCAACCCGAGTTCGCCCGGCACGCCGTCGCTGCGGGCCGAGTAGTCGCCACAGCATCATCTGTGCCACGACGAACAAGCCGTCCAGCGCCAACCAGAGAGCGGCGCGCGGTCCCAACCAGGCGAGGAGAGCCAGACCCAGACCGGCCGGCGGATACCACAGGCCGGCCCCGGTCTCACCCCAGGCCAGAGGGTTGCGTCAGGTGCAGGATGGGCACGCAGATCAACAGGACCATCTGTCGGCGGCGGGACGCCAGCAGAGACGGAGCGCCGGCAGCCGAGGCAGGACGTACATTCTCGGTGGCCCCAGGCACGGACGAATGGCAAGAGGGGGGAACGGACGCCATTACCGTAGTCCCTTGTGTTCTCGCTACGACCGACGATCCGCGACGAAAGGGGAAACGGAAAGGACGGAGGAAGCGGTTCCTTTTCAGCCATCCGAAAAGGCGACTCCGCTCTCCGGTTCACGATCGAATCAACTAGGGCACGGACGTAATTTCCCTGCGTCAAGTGTAAGTTACGGAAAGGTCAGACTCAAGTGGGTAGCCGCGATTTACTCCGCGTCATTCCTTCGTGCCCAGATACTTTTTCAGCAGCGCCAACTCCTGCTTGGCCAGCTGCCGGCGCTCCGGGAGGTCTTTTGTCTCATACTCGCCGTGGACGCTGACCGTGCCGGTGAACTTGCACGCGCGCACCGCCTCGCCGACTTCGTTCCAGCGGACGATGCCGTCGCCGGCCGGTACAACGTGATACTGCCAACCCTCGTCCTTCTTCTGCCACCGCATGTCCTTGATGGCCACCAGCGACAACCAGGACCGCACGATGTCGAGTTCCATGCGGATCGGCCCGCCGTTGACGGCAGTGTGGCCGGTGTCCACGAAGGCGCCAACGTGGTGCGGGTCGAGGTCTTGCAGCAGCAGCCGCAGTCCGGCGGCGTTGTTGCCGAGATAGCTGCCAGAATGGGTGTGGTAGCAGGCCCGTACCTTCGTCTGTTCGGCCAGCCGAGCGAAGCCACTCAGCCGGCCGCGGGCGTCCTGCAAGCACCCCTCGAACGGCATCTTGTAGGGAAAATAACCGATCTTCACGGCCGGCACCTCCGCCTTCGCACAGGCCGCGAAGAGGGTGCGGGCGGTCGGGCTGCTAGGGTCGTTGAGGTTGGTCGCCGTGCTGACCAGGCCGATGGTCAGCCCCTCGTCGCGGAGTGCCTTCGCCGCCGCCGGCAGGGCCGTGGCGACATTCTCCGGGTTGACGGGATGGCCGGGACGCACGGCCAGATCGACGCCGTCCAAACCCACTTCCTTGCAGAAGGCGATCAAGTCCTTAACGTCGAGCGATTGCAGCGTCTTGGTGAAATAGACGTAGCGCATGACTTTCTCTCTCTCAAGGCAACTTGATGGGCATCGCCATCTCCACGCGCGCCTGTAGCTGCGCGACGGCGGCGGGGATGCGGCGCAGGGCCAGTTGCAGCCGCTCGAACTCCGACCCGCCGGTGGCTGGCCACTGTGTCAGCCACTCCGCCAGCGGCGCCGCCAGGTGTTGTTTCATCAGCGCTTGCTGGCGCTGGCGCGTCTGCTCGCGCTGGGTATCGACCACCTGTTTGCCGAGCAGCTCGACGAGTTGGTGCGTCAGCGAGGCGACCAGCGGCACGAGGATGAAGTCGTGCCAGGTGATGCCGCCAGCGGCCAGAGTGCCGGCGATGGCGGCCAGGTCCAGGGCGAACTTGCCGCCGCGCAGGGTATTCAGCACCGCCGGCGTCTTTTCCAGTTGCTCGTAAATCGCTCGTGCCGTGCGGTCCACCTCGCTCGCCAGGCCGGTCTGGAAATTACGGTAGTCCTGCCCGAAACGCTCGCGGATGCGCTCGGCCAGTCCGCCGCCGTGGAAGCCCTCGGCCACGTGCGCCCACAGGGCATGTTCGTCGCCCTGCCGCGCCGCTTCCTTGCGCAAGAGATCAATCCAGCCATTCAACGCATCTTCGAGGATGGGCAGCTCGGGACGGCTCGGCGCATCGGGCCGGCTGATCGCCTTGCCGACCAGTCCCTTGAGCAGCCGATACGGCGTGCGCAGGACGTACAGGGTGCCGCTGAGCACCTTGCCGATGCCGGGCAGTTCCAGCAGTTCCATCAAGCGTACCAGGGCCTCGTCAAAGCCGCGAAACTTCTCGCTGGTCAGGTACTCGCGGAAGTAGCGCTGCTCGAACTCGGCCTGTCCGGCGAGGACAACGGCCTGCCAGCTCTGCATGGCGCGGAGGTCTTGCTGCGCGACCGACAGCAGCTGTTCGCAGTGGCGGACGAGGTATTGCGTGGCGCCGACGACGCTGCGGCGCCGCGCCGCCGCGGGCGGCATGCCGAGGACGGCGACCTGGTTCAGCAACGGGATGCGATAGCGCGCGGCCTGGCGCGCCGGGTCGGCGAGCTGGGCCGCCGTCAGGAACGGGATGGCCAGCGTGCTGACAACGCCGCCGCCGGGCGCGTGCGGCAGGTGGCCGACCACTTCTTTCTGAAAATGAGCGATCAGCGCCGGGGCGTCGGCGTCGCGCATTTTCATGAGGCAGACGACGACGGGCTTGCCGGTTTGCAGCAGCAGGTGCAAAAACTGCGTCGGCACCTCATCGTTGTAGCGCTCGTCGGAGGCGACGTAGACGAGGATGTCGGCCAGGGCCGCCGCCTCCATCAGACGCGGGATGTAGCCGCCCGCCGCCCACGTCGTCATGTCGGGGCAGTCCCAGACGACGAAATCCTTGAGCAGGTCGAAGCTGGCCGCGTCGGCCGGCACGCGGCGCACCTGGTAAACGTCCTCGTCGAGACTCGACGGGCTGGGCTGCGTCAGGGGTTGCAGCGGCCCGAGGAAGCCGAGATGTCCGGCCCAGTTGAGGGGACCGTTGGCGCTGGTGTAAGCGATGGGATGGCGAGTAAAGCCGGCCTGCGGGTTGGCCTCGGCGGCGCTGGCGCCGCTGAGGAGGTTGGCGACGGTGCTCTTGCCGGCGCCGGCGCCGCCGACGACGACGACGTGCAGCGGCACGGGCGGCTGATCGTCGAGCAGGGGACCGATGCAGTTGCGCACCAGCGCCGCCGCCAGGCGTAGGCGACCCGCCGCGCGCGCCTGCTCGGGCTGCTTGCGGCTGTGCTGCTCCAGCCAGCCGAAGTCGTCGGCCAGCTGACCCGTCAGCGCTCGCGCCGTCAATGTATCCATGTCCGCCCCTCCGGGAGCCGCATGCGACCCTCTGGCAGATTTTACCTCAAGCGGCCCCGGATCGGAATGCTGTCTAGGTGGATGGGGTAGCCGGACGGTCGAGACGGAAGTCCTCCAGCGGTATCGTCGGCTTCTCTCCGAGAAGCGTTTCCTTCATCACCAGCGCCGTCGCCGGAGAAAGCTGAATGCCGGAGCGGAAGTGGCCGGCGGCAAGGAAGAGATTGTCCGTACCCGGAACGGCGCCCAGGTAGGGCTTGCCATCGGGACTGCCGGGGCGCAGGCCGGCCCAGCAGCGCTCGACAGTGGCGCCGGCCAGGGCGGGGACGAACGCGGCGGCCAGCGCCAGCAAATCGGCGATAACTCCCGCCGTCGGACGCGCGTCGAAGCCGGCGTCCTCCTCGGTGGAGCCGACCAGGATGCGACCGTCACCGCGCGGCACGAGGTAACGCTTACCGTGCAACAGCAACGGCCGGACCTCGGGCGTACCCGTGTTCAAGAGGGCGATCTGGCCGCGCACCGGCCGGATACCGGGACGCCAGCCGAGCGGCCCCAACAGCGAATCGGTCCAGGCGCCCGTGGCGATCAGGAACCGGCCGGCCGTGAGCCGTCCCTGGTCCGTCTCCACCGCCTCGATCCGGTCGCCCTTCCGCACCAGACTGCGAGCCGGACAGTTGGGCCGCAGTCGCACTCCGCGTTTTTCACATGCCGCCTGGAGCGCTTTGACGTGCCGCGGATTGCGGACTTGCGCCATTTCCGGCAAGAAGTACGCTCGCTCCACGTTCGCGGCGAGGTCCGGCTGGCGGCGGCGCAACTCGTCGCCGGTCCACTCCTCGAAGGCAATGCCCTCGCCGCGCCACTCGTCGGAGGAACGGTCGTCCGCACGGGTGAACAACTCCAGGCCGCCGCAGACGAAATAGCCGTTGTCGATGCCCGTCTGCTCGCGGAGGCTTTGCGACAGGGCTGGATACAGGGTCCAGCTGCGCCAACGGAGCTGATCGTAGGCCGTGCGGGCATAAGCCGGATCGACGGGGGAGAGGATGCCGGCGCCGGCCCAGGAAGCCTGCCGGCCGAAGTCGCCCTTGTCCACGATCATCGTTCGCACGCCGGTTTCAGCCAGGAACCAGGCCGTGCTCAAGCCGATGACGCCGCCGCCGAGGACCAACACGTCGGGATGCTCTGCCATGCCGTTTGTTATAGCGAGGACACGGCTCGGCGAGGCCGGTAACAGGCACGAATCGCACTCGATGGACTTCCGCTACCGCATTTCCGGCTTCCACCCAGGGAGATATGGTTTACATTGGATGCAACACGGCCTGGTCCTCCCAAGGAGATTGTTCGAGTGAAACCTCATTCCGTTCGGCTGATCGGACTTTTGTTGCTTGGCTCCTTGCTTGGCCTCGCCGGCCCCTTCCGGGCCGACCCGGCGCGGGCCCAAACCGACGCCACCGTCGATTTCACCCAACCGCAGTCGCCTCCGAAGCCTGCTCCGAAAGGACTCCGGATCATCGATCAGGGCGCCAACGACCCGCGCCTCAAGGGTTACTTCACCCCGGAAGGCGTGAAGGTCGAAATCGTCGCCGAGGAGCCGGTCGTCGTCAACCCGGTCGGCATGACCTTTAGCGACGACGGTACGCCCTACGTCCTCGAATGGCGGCCCAGCCCGGGCGAGGAGGGACGCGAGACGCCGGAAACCTTCACCTACCGCGACGGCCGCAAACGCACCATCGCCACCATGAAAAAGAAGGTCAAGGACGTCGTCAAGATCCTGCGCGACAGCAAGGGGAAGGGCGTCTACGACCAGTCGAAAGTCATCCTCGAAGACGAATTGCCGTCGAGCATTTTGCTGCACGAAGGCTGGATTTACCTGTCCGGCGCGGCACGGTGCGCCGCTTCCGCCAGACGGAGCCGGGAGGCGAGTATAACGTCAAGGAGATCATCGCCCGTGGTTTCTGCGGCTTCCATCACCAGCAGGTCTCGGGGCTGACGATCGGCAACGACGGTTGGCTGTACATCACCTCCGGCGACGACGACAATTACGTCGAGGGTTCCGACGGCAGCCGGGCGACGATCCTGCGCACCGGGGCCGTCTTCCGTTGCCGGCCGGACGGCTCTCGTCTGCACGCCTTCGCCCGGGGCTTCCACAATCCCTACCGCGACGTGGCCTTCGACGCCTGGGGCAATATGTTTCACGCCGACAACGATATCAAGGACGGCAGCAAATTCATAGGCTGTCGGCTGATGCACGTCGCCGAGGGCTGCGATTTCGGTTGGCGTCTCCGCCCGGGTGTGCGCTGCTGCCAGCCGGACAACCTGCGCGGCGCCGTCCACGGCGAACTGCCCGGCAAGATGCCGCCGCTGCTCAAGACCGGCCGCGGCGCGCCGGCCGGACTGCTCATCTACAACGACAGCCGATTCCCCGAGAATTACCGCGGCCTGCTCTACTATCCCGACGTCGTCCGCAAGCTGATCCGCGCCTACCGGGTCGAGCCGCGCGGCGCGACCTTCGCCGTCACCGAGGAATTCGCGTTTCTCCAGAGCGACGACCCACTGTTTCGGCCCTGCCAGATGGTAACCGGGCCGGACGGGGCCATGTACGTCGTGGACTGGCGCACCGACTCGGGCGGCGCCGGCCGCCTCTCCGGCGACGGCGTACACGGTCGCATCTATCGCATTTCCTGGGCCGGCGCCAAGGACCAGCCGGCCCGGCCGCTTCGGCCGATGGATAGCTGGAGGAAGGTCGTTCGGCTCTCCGACGACGACCTGCTCAAGGTGCTGACCGGCGAAGAGTCCAGCGATCGCAGCCATGCGCAACGAGAGCTGGTCCGTCGCGGCGCGCGAAACCTCGCCGCCCTGCTCCGGCTGCTCCGCGACGTCGAGCAGCCGCTGACCGCCCGCATTTCCGCCCTGGGTATTCTCGAATCGTTCTGGAATGGCGACGTGCAGACGGCGTTTCAAGAAGTGCTGGCCAACGACGAAGGTCCGCTACGTCGGCTGGCGGCCGAGGGGCTGGGACGGGGCGCGGTGCGCGGCGACGCGCAGGTCCACGACGCCCTGCTGAGGGCCCTCAACGACAACGACCCGTCCGTCCAGCGCGCGGCCGCCCTCGCCATGGGGCGCGTCGCCGCTCCGGCGCCGCCGACGCCCTGGTCAACACGCTGGCCTTCGACGACAGCCAGGATGTGTATTGGCGCGATGGCATCGTTCGCGCCATCGAGGCGCTGGGAAAGCCGGGGATTGATCGCTTGCTCGCCCTGGCCGAGTCCGGCGTCCGCAAGGACACCGACAACGTCGTACACACGTTCGCCATGCTGCGCACGCGGGCGGGTTACGAGGGATTGCCGGCCCTGTTGAAGTATCCGCATTTGCAGGTGCCGCAGCGGGTCCAGTTGGTCCGCTCCTTCGGCAATTACTTGCTCGATCCGCCCATCTCCCTGGAGCCGATGATCGACTACTTGAATACGAAGGCGGGTGAACCCATCGAGGTGAAGCGGGCAGGCGTGGAAGTGCTGTCCGCCGGAGGTACGATCGCGGGCCGCAAGGCCGAGGACTGGCTGCTGGGTCTGCTGCCGTGGGCCGAGCACGCCGCCAAGGCCGGGACGATCTCGGCCGCGGAATCCACTCGCCTC
The DNA here is from genome assembly GCA_963849325.1 of uncultured Planctomycetota bacterium. Taxonomy (GTDB): domain Bacteria; phylum Planctomycetota; class Planctomycetia; order Gemmatales; family Gemmataceae; genus JAJPHU01. The sequence goes on from CAWKHF010000007.1 coordinate 58,365, forward strand.
CGCCGCGACGCCAGCGCGGCCATCGATCAGCTGCGCAAGGATCGCAAAACACAGGAATCGCTGCGCGGCCTCAAGACGAGCCACTAAGAGGCGCAAACTTTTGGCCTACTGGCCCACAGCGTCCGCGATGGTCGTTTTCACCTGTCGCGGACGCTCCGGACGGATGGTTCGTTCTGTCAGCTTCCTCAGGGCATCACGCCGCCGTGGACGCGCTCGGGCGTCAGGTGCGAGGGCATGTCGATCATCCAGATGCGTTCCCACTCGTATTCGACCTGCCGAAGGTCTTCCGACTGGTTAAGCAGTTCGAGGATACGGCGGTTGGGGTCGGACGAGTAAATGTTGATGAAGCAGCCCGTCTGACTGAGGACGAGTCCGGACACCGCGACCAAGAGCAGCAGCCGCCGCATGTCAACCTCCGGGGATCGAAAGAAGGGCCGTCGTGATCGCATGACGACTCCCGGCGGGAGACTCCCCGCGCCGGTCTCCCGCGAAGGAAGAAGGCGGGCGGAGGATACGATGCTCACGGATCAAACGGTCCCGAAGGTTGTATCGGTTGAAACGTCAAGGTACTTGAGACGGCTTGTTTCCGTCCTGCCGGCCAGAGCAGGGCCGTTCCATTATTCAAGCTGCGGCAAGCGGAGAAGGGTCAGGACTTTGTTGAAGCAGTGGCTCCTGGTCCGCAGAGCGGCAGCCAGGCTTGCTGTCGCGCTATCCAGCGGAGGGAGGATGCTATTGCGTAGCGCGGCCATCACCTGCGGCGCCGCCTCCCGGCCTACCCGACTCCCCTACTCCCCCACGTCGTTCCCACCAAGATCAACTCTGGAACGGCCCGGTGTTTCACGCACTCCGCCGCAGTCTTCGGAGTTCAACGTCGCGCACGGCGCGGCGACGCTCGGCGGCGGTCTGCTCGAACAGCGTGCGATACAGCGCCGCGTGCGTCTCGGTGAAGACGGCATGGCGGCGGCGCATGACCTCGGCGGCGGTTCGCAGCAGGGCGGCGAACTCGGCGCGGTCGGTCAACGCCTCGTTCCACCAGCTGGCGAAGGACGGGATGTATTTCGGCAGCAAGCCGCCGGGCAACAGGTTGCAGAAGACGCCGGCGTTGCTGCCGGTGTTCAGCAGGGTGCCGAGGCCGGTCTTGGTGTGGTCGCCGAGGAAACAGCCGACTTTCGTCAGTCCCGTGCCCACACGCCGGCCGTTGACCGTCATCGTGACCTCGCCGTAGTCGTTGCGCAGGTCGCTGTTCTGGGTGCCGGCGCCGAGGTTGACCCACTCGCCGACGTAGGCGTGGCCGAGGAAACCGTCGTGATACTTGTTGCTGTGGCCCTGGACGATACTGCACTCGACCTCGCCGCCGATGCGGCAGTCGGGACCGAGTGTCGTGCCGCCGCGGATTTTCGCGCCATGAACCTGCGTCCGCGGGCCGATCGCGCATGGCCCTTCCAGGCGGGTGAACGCGGTGATGACCGCCTCGCGCTCGATGACGATGGGGCCGTTGGTCGCGTCGGCGACCACCATCGGATCGAGGCGGGCCGACGGATGGATGACGACGTGCTCGCGCGAGCCGACGATGGCGAGGCCGGGTTGGCCGGCGCTGGCCGGCTCCGCCGCGAAGGGTGGGCCGACCGTCTGCCAGTCGGCCAGGATTTGTTCGCCGTTGTGATGGACTAGCTCCCACAGGTAGCGGAAGAGTCGGCCGCCCGCCGGACGCGGCGGCAGGGTCGCCTTCCAGGTGGCCAGGCAATCGTCGAGCGTGTTCGGCGAGCAATCGGCCAGCTGCTCTGGTCCCACGACCGCGAAGGCCACCTCGTCGTGTACCAGACCAACGCAAGGCTCTGACAATTCCGTTAATGGTAGCGGGATGCACGGCGGGAGCCAGCGGCCATTGACGAGGATGGTTGGGCCTGCCCGCAGCCAGGCGAGGTCGTTGACCGGCACGGCCGTCGAGGTGAGCCGATACAGATCGGCCAGGGACGGCCGGACCAGGGCGCCGCGCGGCCCCGGCGGAAAGAATCGGCTCTGCTTGGCGGCCAGCGTGGTCAGCCCGCACAGCAACTCGAAAACGGGGCGGGTCAGACTCAGCGGTTCGAGATCGAGGGCGCCACGGTCTTCAAAGAGGCAAACGCGCATGACCACGTCCTTTCGGTCATCGGTGCCGGAAATGGGAAAATCACCATCCTGGTGAAAGGAAGATTATACAGCGCATCCGGCGAGCCCGCCAAGAGCGAAGCAGGCACGCTTGGACGAAAGCCTCTGGACTTTGTCACCCCTTTGCAGCAGACGAAGAGACCCAAGCGCCAGGAAGTAGGTGCCGTGAGCCGAGAGGCATACACTACCCCGCTCGGCTTGCGGCATCTACCGCCGATCGAGACAGCCGGATCCTCAGCGAGCTTGCGGCTGCGCGACGGCCCGCTCGAAGGCCCGCCGTCCATCGCGGTACGCCTCGCGCCACGCCGGATTCGGCGCGACCGGCGTACGGAACTTGACCAACCGAGCCACGGCATCGGCCACGGTGTAGGGTGTATCGATGCCGCGGGCACGCCGCTGATAGGATTCGTAAGCGGCCAGGGCCGTCACGGCGGCGCCGAGGGCCGGACCTTCCGACGATTGCAGCCGCTCCAGCGGCCGATCCAGCACCGTCGCCAGGATCTCGCACATCAACTCGCTCCGGGCGATGCCGCCGGAGACCGTGATGCGCGTGATCTTCTGGCCCGCCTCCTCGTGCTCGCGCACGCCCAGGGCGATCAGGTAGGCCAGCGCTTCCAGCGACGCCCGGAACTTCCGGCCCGGCTCCTTCGGCTCGGCCGGCAGCCATTCCAGCCGCGGCTTACCGACGCCCAGCGACGGCTCCGGCGCGGTGAACGGCAACACCGTCGTGTCCCCGGCGCCCGGCGGACAGGCGCGGGCCTCGCGCTCCAGCCGCTCCCAGTCCGGCCGTGGACCGAGGACGCGGTCGAGGAACTGGGCGCCGTTGTTGTAGCAGCGCATCCACAGGTACGGACCCCAGTTCAGGCGCATGGCGTCGAGCGTGCCGGACGAGGGCAGCCGGTTCGACGAGGAATTGACGACGGCCGAATTGCCGAGGATGACCGCCATCTGACCGGCATCGACGGCGCCGCCGCCGACCAGGCCGGCCGCCTGGTCGTCCGAGGTGGGGAAGATCAGCGGTCCCTTTTTGTTGCGGCCGATACGGGCGAACCGCTTCGCCGACAGCATCAGCTCGCCCAGCGGCTCGGCGGCATCCACGATGGGCGGCAGGTGCTTCCAGGCCAATTGACGTACTTTCGGGTCTTGCAAGGCACCGAGCATGAAGCGCGACCATTTGCAGGTGCGCAGGTTCATGATGCCGGTCGAGGCCGCCGCCGACACACTGACGGCGTCGAAATTGCCCGTCAGAAAGCCGGCCGCCAGCGGACCGTGCGGCAGCAGACGCCGCGTTTGCCGCCAACCCTCCAGCGGCAGACATTCCTCGTCCTTGACCAGGTGGCTGAGAGTGTAGCGAATGGCCCACGGGCCGCCGATGGCCTGGACGACCTTCGACTGTCCGCCGAGCCGTTCCAGGCCGCGAGCGTGATACGGCGCCAGACTGTGGTCGTTCCAGCAGATGGCCCGCCGTACCTGCACGTTGTCGGCGTCGATGCGTCCGGCCGTGTGGTGCGTCGCCGAGATGCCGCCCGCCACCCAGCGCGCCGCCCCCTCCGGCCCGAGTTGTCCCCCCAGCACGCGCAGGCTGGCCATCGCCTGCCCTTCCAGCTGCATCAGGTTCAACTCCGATACGCCGCCCTCGGTCCACAGGTCGGTCGGCAGACGCACCTCGGCGACCTTGTTGCCGTCGAGGTCGAAGGCCAGGCACTTGACGGCGCCGGTGCTGAAGTCCCAGCCCGCCACGAGGCGATTGGCGTGTACACAGCGAAGCGGCTCGGCCACGGCTCGTTTCTCCCGATGACTCCGCGGAGGCGAATGGTCCCGATGGGCGTTGGTATATCCCGAGCGGAGACGGTTCGCCAGCAGGGCCGTACAATGATCGCGGCACGACCGGCGCCGCTGGACCGGCCCGGATTTCCCTTTTCGCTTCCGGAAGAAAGGATTGAGCATGAATGGCTGCAAAGTGATCGAGACGGCATTGGCTTCGACTCAGCACATCCTGCCCATGTATTTGAGCGATTTGACGGACGCCGACCTGTTGGTTCGGCCCGTGCCGGGGGCCAATCACATCGCCTGGCAACTCGGCCACCTGATCGCATCGGAGATCCATTTGGTGCGAAGTCAACTGCCCAATGCGGCGTTTCCGGAATTGCCGGCCGGCTTCGCCGAGCAGCACGGCAAGGAGAAGGCGGCGCAGGAGCCGCCCAAGGGGTTCGGCGGTAAGGAGCAATACGTCGCGCTCTTCAACCGCGTCCGCGAAGCCACCAAGGCGGCGGCGGCCAAGCTCTCGGAAGCCGACCTCGATCGGCCCACCAAGGGCGACATGGCCCCATTCGCGCCCACGCTGGGCGCGTTCATGGTGCTCGTTTCCAACCACACGCTGATGCACGTGGGGCAGTTCAGCGCCGTCCGCCGCAAGCTGGGCAAGCCGGTGCTGTTCTGAGAACCATGTTTAGCCGCGACGCGCAGCGGAGCGCGGGACTCTCCCGCGCTCCGCTGCGCGTCGCGGCTAAACGAAGGACATTAACCAAGATGGGTACCACCGAAACCGTGCGGATCCCCGAGTACAACGTCACCGGCCAGGACTACCGAGACCGTCGACACTTCCGCTACACCGGCCCGCCGCTGATCGACATTCACGCCCACGTCATGCGGCCGCGCAATCCCGAGAAGCCGGAAGTCGTGGTCGAGGACAACCTGGACCAGGCCCGGACGATGCTCGCCGTGGCCGAGGAGTTCGGCGTCGGCCGCATCTACTCCATGTGTCCGCCCGACGACATCGCCATGCTGCGCGAAGCGTTCGGCGATCGTCTCGGCTTCAACGGCCCCATCAATAAGAAGCGCGACGAGCCGGACGACGCGGCGTATCGTCTGCTCGACCGCTTTCTGGAGCAGGGCGTCGAGATCATCAAGTTCTGGGCGGCGCCGCGCGGCCGGGATCGTGGTCTGTTCGTCGATGCTCCCTGGCGCATCGAGGCGGCGCGGCGAGCCCAAGCGGCCGGCGTTCGCCTCGTCATGGTACACGTCGCCGACCCCGACCTCTGGTTCGAGAAAGTGTATACCGATGTCGTGCGCTATGGCACCAAGGCCGACCAGTACGTCGGCTTGCGGCGGATGCTGGAGATGTTTCCGGACCTGACCTGGATCGCGGCGCACATGGGCGGCGATCCCGAGCACGCCGATCGCCTCGAAGCGATGCTGGAGCGTTATCCGAACCTGTACCTCGACACCAGCGCGGCCAAGTGGCAGGTCCGCGAGGTTTCGGCCCACCGCGACGCCATCCGGGCGCTGATGTGCCGGCAGCCGGCGCGCTTTCTGTTCGGCTCGGACCTGGTGACGCGGCCCGGACTCGACCGCGAGCACTACGTCAGCCGTTACTGGTGCGAGCGCACCCTCTGGGAGAGCGACTGGGAGTATCCAAGCCCCATTCAAGACCCCGATTACCCGCTATCGGCCGATGGCCCATCGACGCCGATGCTGCGCGGCCTAGCCTTACCGCCGGACGTGCTGGCGCAGCTCTATCGGACAAACGCTTTGCATTTGCTAAAATGAACCACAGATGAACACAGATAAACACGGATGAAGAATTCCGAAACGAATTGATCTGTGTTCATCCGTGTTCATCTGTGGTTGATTGTTTTTGTTGAGGCGTTTCATGCCGTCCGATACTCCTGTCCTTCCGCAACCCAACGGCGAGCCTCGGCGCGATCCGGGGCTGCCGACCGTGACGCCGCCGACGGGCAGCATGTTCTTCCGCCTTTTCGGCGTGCCGGCGCTGATCGTCGGCGGTCTGGTGCTGCTGCTCATCCTCGCCCAGCCGTTCCTCGGCAAGGCCAGCAAGTTCCTGGTCGGCCGGGCCTGGGGCACGGCCACGCCGGAGCAGTTCTTGCGCGACCTGGACGACACCAATGGCGAGGTCCGCTGGCGCGCCGCCAACGACCTCGCCCAAGTGCTGCTCCGCGACGACAACCTCGCCTCCGACAGCGCCTTCGCCCTGCAACTCGTTCACCGTCTCCGCAAAGTCCTCGACAGCAGCGCCCCGTTCGAGAAGATCCACGCCGAACACTTCGCCAAGCTGTCGCCTCCAGACGAGGCCGGCGAGTTGAAGAAGCTCGATCCCGACCGCAATTACATTCTGCTCTTGACTCAGTGTCTCGGTCATTTCATGGTTCCCGTGGGGGCGCCCACCCTCGAAGAGATGGCCGCGCAGGAGAGCGGGCTTGATCCGCGCCCCCTCAACGCTCGGCGGCGGCAGGCGCTGTGGGCGCTGGCCAACCTAGGCGAGAACGTCAAGCGCTTCGACGAGTTGCCGGCCGAGCAGCAAGCGTCCGTGCAGTCGCAGCTGGAGACGGCCGCCGGCTCCGGCGAGCCGTCCGCCGCGGCGAAGGCCGCCCTCGACTATCTGAAGCGACGCCAGGAAGGCCGGCCGACTGCGTTGGGCGTGGATCGTGTCATCGAGAAGTGCGCCGCCGCCGAGGATCCGTCCCTGCGCGAGCTGGCGGCCTTCGTCGCCAATTTCTGGAGCGGCACGCCGGCAGAGAATGCTCGCATGGAGAAGACCTTGCTCCGCCTGTGCGACGACCCCGGCCGGGGCGAAGAGACCCTGGCCCAACTGGAGGAGGAGAATCGTCAGGAGGAGACGCGCAAGCTGGTCAAGAAGCCCGGCTTCCGCGTGCAGGTCAACGCCGCCATCGCCCTGGCCCGCCACGGCTGGAAGGTCCGGCTTGGCCTGCTGCAAACCATGCTCGACATGGACGAGCTGCGGAGCATCTTCGTCTTGCAGTCGAAGAAGGGCGGCGCGGAACAGCCCGACGAGGCGGTCGTCGTGGAGACCGTCGTCAACGCTCTCAAGGCGGTCGCGGAACTGCACCGCATGGACCCGCGGCGCGACCTCTCCAGCCTGCGGCCGAACATCGATAAGCTGGCCCATAACCCCAACCCGGCCGTGAGCACCGAGGCCGGCAAGGTCGTGCTCACCCTGAACCAACCCTGACCCGAGCGAACTCGAACGAGGCGGAAGCAAGGAGTATCCATCCGATGGCAGCGACGCGCGAGCAGATCCTGGACGCCTTGTGCAAGGCGTACAACATGGAACTGGAGACGGTCACCAACTACCTGGCCAACAGCATCAACCTGGACGGCGTCCGCGCCGACTTCGTCAAGCAGGCCCTCTCCGCCGACATCCAGGGCGAGCTGGGGCACGCTCAGCAGCTGGGCAATCGCATCAAGCAGCTCGGCGGCAGCGTGCCCGGCAGCCTCTCCCTGAAGATGACGCAGAAGTCCTTGCAGCCGCGCGAGGACACCACCGACGTCGTCGATGTCATTCGCGGAGTGCTGGAGGCCGAGGAAGAGGCGATCAACCATTACCGCACGATCATCAAGCTGACCGATGGCGAGGACTACGTCACACAGGATCTCGCCATCACGCTGCTGACCGACGAGGAAGGGCATCGCCAGCAGTTCCAAGGTTATCTCAAAGAGTATACCAAGAAGTGATATGGTTAGCCGCGACGCGCAGCGGAGCGCGGGTCTGTCCTGCGCTCCGCTGCGCGTCGCGGCTAAACAAAGGAGGACGGCATGGAAGCAGTCCACATCATCGGCGCCGGCGGCATCGGCTGTGCCGTCGGCCATGCTCTTTGCACGATCGGCGTTCCCGTCACTTTCGTGGATGCCGATGTCGCCAAGATCGATTGGGGCCGGCGACACGGCGTCGTCGTGGACGGTTTGTCGCCACGGCCCGCCGCCTTCGTCCCTTTCGCCGACTGGCAGCCGTCCGCCGACGCCGTCATCCTTCTCTGCACGAAATGCTACGACAACGCCGCCGTGCTCGAACGAGTTCCGGCGTCCGTTCGGCTTGTGCCGATCCAGAACGGTTTCGATCCGCTGCTGCACTCTCGCGGCCACGCCATTGAGGGGATCGCCTCGTTCGTCTCCGAATGTCTGCCGCAGCGGACGCACACGCGCCTCACGCGCGCCGGCCGCCTGCATCTGGGCCATCGGTCCTCGGCGAGCGACGATCGATCGGAGTTCCCGGATTGCCTTGGGGTGCTGACCGAGGGCCGGCAGCCGATCGCGGGCGGACGCATCCGTGTCGAGACGGTCGAGGACATTCTGCCGTACAAGTACACGAAGTTGATGTACAACGCGGCCATCAGTCCGCTGGCCTCCGCCGCCGGCCTGGACAACGGTGAATTGCTGCGCCGGCCGCGGTTGCGCGGCCTGTTCTTCGATCTACTCCGCGAGAACCATGCCATCTTGCGGCGTGCCGGCATCTGTCTGGGCAAGGTCGGTCCCCTGCATCCGTCCACCGTGGCCGCCATCCTGCGCCGGCCGCTGGTGGCGCACGCCCTGGCCTGGGCGTTCTACCCCAGTCTGCGGCGCACCTACTGCTCAATGTCCGGCGACCTGCCGACCGGCCGCACTGAGATCGATTATTACAATGGACATCTTCTCGAACTGGCCGGCGATGGCCCCTGTCCGCTCAACCGCCGCGTCTACGCTCTGGTCCAGCGCATGCAGCGCAAGCGCATCGCTCCGCATCCCGACGTCCTGGACGAACTGCCGCTCGCGGCCTAGCGTTCCGCCGCCAGCGACTATAATGACGGTGTGAACCCTCGGTCTTCCAGGAGAACGCTGTCATGTCCGCGTCCGGGTCGGAACCACTGACCCCGTTGTCCCTCCGCAAAGATGGTCCCGATCACCTGCTCATCGAGTGGAGCGACGGGCATCACAGCGTCTACACCTGGCAGCACCTGCGGGCCAATTGCCCCTGCGCCGGCTGCCGCGACGAGCGCGAGAAACCGCCCGATCCTTTCCGCATTCTCAAGCCCGGCGAGCTGGCGCCGCTGGCCCCGCTGCGCATGCCGCCGGTCGGTCGTTACGCCTACAAGATCGTCTGGAGCGACGGTCACGATTCCGGCATCTACACCCTGGAACACCTGCGTTCCCTTTGTCAGTGTCCTCAATGCACCGTCCGAGCCGCGAGCGTTAGCGAGCGGTGAAGCGAGCGCTCGCTAACGCTCGCGGCTCGGATGGACTACTCGGAGAACTCCCATGCAGCCTCACGCTGGCCCGTCGCAGAAGATCGCCCTGCCGAACATTCAGAACGTCGTGGCCGTGGCCAGCGGCAAAGGCGGCGTCGGCAAATCGACCGTGGCCGCCAATCTCGCCCTGGCCCTGGCACCGCATCAGCCCCCGCGTCGGACTGATGGACGCCGACATTTACGGACCCAGCGTGCCGATCATGATGGGCGTCCCCGGCGTCGTCGATCAGGCGACCACGCCGTTTCCGCTGGAGCGCTACGGCCTGAAACTCATGTCGATGGGCTTTCTGGTGCCGCCGTCGCAGGCGGTCATCTGGCGCGGCCCGATGGTGCATCGCGCCATCACGCAGTTTCTGACGGACATCAACTGGGGCGCCCTCGATTACCTGGTCATCGATCTGCCGCCGGGCACCGGCGACGCCCAGCTCGACGCTGACGCAGACGGCGCCGCTGTCCGGGGCGGTGATCGTGACGACGCCGCAGGACGTGGCCCTCATCGACGCGCGCAAGGGGCTGGAGATGTTCCGGCAAGTGCGCGTGCCGGTGCTGGGCATCGTCGAGAACATGAGCTATTTCGAGGGCGAGGACGGCAAGCGTGTCAACCTGTTCGGCCACGGCGGCGGCCGAAAGCTGGCGTCGGAGGCCGGCGTGCCGCTGCTGGGCGAAATCCCCATCGACCCGCGCGTGGCCGAGTGCGGCGACCAGGGTCGAGCCGATCGTTCACAAGTATCCCGATTCCGGCGTGGCGAAGGCGTATCAGGCGCTGGCGGCGACCGTGATCGAACAATTGCGTCGAACCGATAAAGGGCCGGAGCTACCCGAAGTGCAGCTGTAAAACGCACCGAGCCTACAACGCTCCCGTCGTTAGGGGATCGCTGCAGGCTCGGCTCTTGAATGGGAAGGGTCAGGTCAATGAGAATGGTGTGGCCGCACCGGCGCGTACCGGCTTGCCTTGACGGGAGGAGATGACGATTTCCGAGCGGGCCTGACCGAGCGCGATGACCCTCCGAGGATCGGCCCGATGAAACAAGTCCACAAAGCAATGAAAGCCGCCCAGCGGAATTGCATGCGACACCTGGACGTACACTCCGGCGCGGCGAGGGGCGAATACCGAAGTCGTTTCGCAACTAACGTGCCGCCCCCGAAGAGGACGAGCGTGTTGATCTCTTAACTACCTGGAAAATAAAGACCTATCGCACAGTCGAAGGGAAAGGACGCATCGACGAATCCGGGTTGGATGTATCCGGGATTTGGCGCGGGAAACAGAGGGAGTGAAGGAAGGGAAACCATTGCTCGCTCGGCTTGGTCCTCCTCAACTCTCCGTCTCGTCGCCGCCGGTGATGGTGCGATCGATGTGAATGCCGAGGTCGCGGATCTTGGTCCGCAGACTGCCGCGCGTGATGCCGAGAATCTTCGCCGCTTGCAGTTGGTTGCCGCCGGTGTGCCGCAGGACACGCATCAACAGCAAACGCTCCAGTCGCCGCACCGTCTCGGCGTACAGTTCCTCCGTGCCGGCCTGAAGCCGCGTCTCGATGAACTGCTCCAATCCCGCATCCCGCGGCGCCGCATCGTCCGTACCGCCGACGTCCGTTTCCTTCGCGACGGCCCCGGTGACACTCGTTGGTAGGAAGTCCGGCAACAGCAAAGGACCGGCCGCCTTCAAGAGCGCTTGCTTGAGTACACTTTGCAGCTCGCGCACGTTGCCCGGCCACGGATAGCGTCGCAGCAGCTCCAGCGCCTCGGGCGAGACGCCTTGCACGTCCTTGCCCAGCTCGCGGTTGAAGCGGCGCAGGTAGTGACCGATTAGCAGGCATAGATCGTCGCCGCGCATCCGCAGCGGCGGTAGGTGGATCGTGAACACACTCAGGCGGTAATACAAATCCTGCCGGAATTTCCCGGCGGCGACGGAGGACTCCAGATTAGCGTTCGTCGCCGCCAACATGCGCACGTCGGTGCGGATCGTCTCGTTGCCGCCGAGGCGCTCGAACGTCTGTTCCTGCAAAACGCGCAGCAACTTGCTCTGCGTCAGCGAACTCATGGTGCCGACTTCATCGAGGAACAGCGTGCCGCCGGAACACTGCTCGAACTTGCCGATGCGGCGGCGGTCGGCGCCGGTGAAGGCGCCCTTCTCGTGGCCAAACAGCTCGCTCTCCAGCAGGTTCTCCGGGATGGCGGCGCAGTTGATGGGCAGAAACGGTCCATTCGCCCGCCGGCTGTGCTGATACAGAGCGCGAGCGACCAGTTCCTTGCCGGTGCCACTCTCGCCGGTAATCAGCACGGTCACGTCCTGGGCGGCAACGCGGCCGATGGCCTTGTACACCTCCTGCATGGCCGGGCAGGCGCCGACGATGGCGTCGGCGCGCTCGTCCACTTCGTCGTCGGCGGCCAGCACCGCCGGCACGTGCATGAGGCGACCGATCGCCAAGGCGCGCTCGACGACTTGCCGCAGAGTGCTCAGCTCCAGCGGTTTGAGGAGATACTCGTAGGCGCCGAGCTTCATTGCCTCGATGGCGGTATCGGTCGTGCTCTTGCCGGTGATGAAGATGACGAGGCTGCGTGCGTCCAGCTCGCGCAGCCGGCGCAGCATCTCCAGGCCGGACAGGTCGGGCAAATGCACGTCGAGGACGATGACGTCGGGCCGCTCCTGTCGGGCGATGTCCAAACCCTGCGCCGCGGTCTCGGCCGTAAGGACGGTGACGCTCGGGTCGCGGAAAGCCTTGCGAAAGGCCAGCAGGATGGAAGGCTCGTCATCGACGACCAGCAACGTCGCCCATGACTCTTCTCTCAAAGAAGCCATCACCACGGAAAACACGGAAAAAGACCAGCACGAGTAGATCATGACAGGCGGATGAAGCAACCCAAAGTGTAGCCGCGATATTTGTGGATCGCTTTCTCTCCTCTTGTTCTTTCTTTGTCTTTTTTCCGTGTCTTCCGTGTTTTCCGTGGTGATCGTTTTTTTCAAGACGGCAGGGTGAAGGTGAACACGGCGCCGCCTTCGGGGTCGTTCTCGCCGTGGATGCTGCCGCCGTTCGCTTCGAGCAGCCGCTGACAGATCGACAGCCCCAGTCCCAGGCCGGTCTCCTTGCCGCTGACGAACGGCTCGAACAGCCGAGCGAGGATCGGCGCGGCGATGCCCGGCCCGCTGTCGTGCAGACACACCACCACTTGCGGCGGCTCGTCCATCGATCGCACGTCCAGGCGCAGGTCGCCACCATGCGGCATGGCATCCAGGGCGTTGAGCAGCAGGTTGACCAGCACCTGCTGGATCTGTTCGCCATCGATGAGCAACTCGACCGGATCGGGCGGCAGTTCCGTCTTGACGCGGACGTTCTGCCGGCGAACCCGTCCCTCGACCAGGGTAAGAGCGCGGCGAACGACCGCCAGCAGGTCGGTACGGCGGCGCTCGGCGCCGGGCGGACGAGCGAAGTCGAGGAAGGTCTGAATGCACGCCTCCATGCGGCGAATCTCGTGCTCGATGATGGTCAGGTCTTCCGCGGGCAGGCCGCTCGGCGGTTCGCCTTCCAGGCCAGTCTGCACCAGCATCTTGACCGACGTGAGCGGATTGCGCAGCTCGTGGGCCACGCCGGCGGCAACCTGGCCGACCGCCGCCAACTGTTCGGCGCGCAGCACCTCGCGCTCGCGCTGGTGCAGACGGCGAAAGACCTCCTCGATCTGCTCGCCGATGGCCTGCATCTGGCGATTCAGCGCCGACAGGTTGCCGTCGCCCTCCAGGGTGACCGGACGCAGCTCGCTGTTGAGCCGGCCGGCCGCGTCGCGGATGCGCACGCTCAACTGGTAGATCGACTGGTGCATCCGCCGCGCCACCGCGTAGCCGAGCAGCAGGCCGGCCAACGGCGCCCCGATGCCGACGGCCAACAGACCTCCCGTCAGACGATCAACGATGAGGCGATTGGTTTGGTCCGACTCGCTCACCTGCCGCGTGTTGTACTCCAGCAGGCGCGAGCAGCGCTGCAACAAATCCTCGTCCAGCCGCAGCGCCAGTCCTCGGTCGAACTCCTCCAGCTCCTCGCGGGAGGTATGGCGCGGGCGTTTGCCCCACGCCTCCCGGTAGCGCGCCCAGCTCTCGGCCACTTGCCGGACGTGTGCCTTCTCCTCGTCGCTGTTGGCGTAGTCGGCGACTTTTTTCAACTGGAGTTCGGCCCGATCGTGATGCTTGGTCAACTCCGCCGTCAGCTGTTCGGGCCGAGAGTGATCGCCGCGCAGCAGGGGAACGAGTTCATCCAGTGTCGTCTCCAACTCCTTGTCGGCGACGGTGCTGGCCGCGTTCTCCGTCAGGACGTGCGAGACCTGGCGATAGAGGTGGTTGAGGTAGATGGCCCCCAGAGTGCAGGCGGCGACGAGCAGCAGACTGCCGGCTGCCGCCGCCCAACGGACGACCGTTTCCATGCGGGTAGTAATGACCACGGCCCCTCAGCAACTCGTCGCGGACAGGAACGACAAGGCGGACGTGGTAGGCATTATACCGCAAAGCTCCGCGACTCGGGGATGGACGTTGATCGGCGCGGAGGGCAAGAAAAAACCCGCGCCGGGGGGAGCGCGGGTGGGGGAGGGGAGGAAAGCGTTTGGACTATTCCCTCTATCGGCGGATGCGGCGAGGGTCGGTTCGCCGCACCCGCCCGTCCGGACAAGCCGGAGATTGATGGTCCTTCCGAAACGATGGCGTCGCCCGAGTCCGCCCAAGGGATCGAACGGACCCGGGCCACTACCATGCCGCTCGGGACATCGCCCGAGCCTCTTCTGTTCCAGCCCCGATTCAATCGCGTGGCGATTGCTGGCTGATGGCATAAGGAGAAGCAACTGCCATGCCAACTTTCCGCAAGAAAAGGACTGCTCGACGTAAGTTCTTGACGGATAAGGTTGACTTGAATCATGAGGTCGAGTCGGCTTCGGAACCGTGCGCGGGAGTAAAGCAATTGTTACAAATTGCCGCAAGGGGGCGTAAGAAATGCAACAATCTGCAAACCCCATTCTTCCCGGCATCATCCCAAACGGTCGGAGTGGCCTTCAAGAGTAGATCAGGATCACGCGCACGTCCATGACATTGGTCTGTGTCAGGCCCGTCTTGAGCAGGTCTCCCATCGCGTCAAAGAAGGTATAGGCGTCGTGGCGCTCCAGGCAGTCGGCCGGGTGCAACCCCTGCCGCGCTGCCCGAAGGAGGGTCGTCTCGTCGGCGATGGCGCCGGCGGCGTCGGTGGGTCCGTCCTCGCCGTCGGTGCCGCCGCTGAGGACGACAACGTCTCGCAGTCCGGCCGCGCCGAGGTGGAGTGCGGCGGCGAGCACGAATTCCTGATTGCGACCGCCGCGGCCGTGCGATTGGCTCAGCGTCACGGTCGTCTCGCCGCCCGACAGCACGCACACCGGCGGAGGCATCGGCTGGCCATCGACGCGGATACTGCGCACGATGCCGGCCAGCACGATCGCGGCCTGGCGCGTCTCGCCTTCGAGGAACGAACCGAGGTTGAGCACGGCATAGCCCAGCGCTTCCGCCTGTCGCCGGGCGGCGGCAAGGGCGCGGCTGTTGTTGCCGAGGATGAGGTTGTGTACAGACGAGGGCAGCGTCTTGGGCGTCTCCGCGATGGCACCGTCCTGGCCGCGTTCGAGATGGGCGAGCACGGCGGGCGGCACGCGCGGCCGCAGGGCGTAGCGATCGAGGACGGCCAGGGCGTCGGCGAACGTGGTGGGGTCGGCGGCGGTCGGGCCGGAGGCGATGACGTCGAGCGGATCGCCGATCACGTCGGAGATAATCAGGCTGAACAGGGGGCGTGCGCCGAACGCCTGGGCGAGCCGGCCGCCCTTGAAGGCGGACAGGTGTTTGCGGACGCAGTTCATCTCGTTGATGGTGGCGCCGCAGGCGTGCAGCAGCGCGGTGACGTGCTGCTTGTCTGCCAGGGTGATGCCGGCGACGGGTGCCGGCAGCAGGGCCGAGCCGCCGCCGGAGAGCAGGCACAGACCGACGTCGCATGGCCCGGCACGGCCGACGAGATCGAGCATGGCCTGGACGCCGGCCACGCCCTCGGCGGTCGGTTGATTGGTGCCGGCCGGTCGGGCGGCGTGCAGACGGATCGCTTGCAGCGGCCGCACCGTCTCGGCGGGCACGTTGACGACGCCGGCGAGGCGGTCGAGTCGATCCGCCAAGGCCGCCTCGACGCCGGCGGCCATCGCCGCGCCGGCCTTGCCTCCTCCGACGACCAGAAGGCGTCCCGGTCCCGCCAGCGCCGCGGCCAGAGGAGGTGACGGTTGCCTCAAGGCGGTGCGTACCAACTCGAAGGGATTGGCAGCGGCGACAGCTGCCTGCCAGATGGCGCAGGCGTGATCGCGCAGGAGTGTGGGGGAATCCGTCATCGGGACACCTTGCCTCGCCTATTTCGGTTCGTTTTATCCATTTTCACATATTCGCGTCGGCACCCATTTGAGCTTGTTCGCATCTTATTCATCCGGTTAGAATCCCGCTCCTCGAACGCATCCCCGCGTCGAGTTGGCCGCAAACCCGGTTTCTCGCATGTTAAAAGGAGGTCGCCCATTCGCCATTACCTCGTCCTCGCCCTGGTCCTCACCGTCACCCTTGGAACCAGGCAAGCTCGCGCCGATCTGGTCACCTACAACATGACCGGCACCATTGAGGGTTCCGTCGTCCCCATCTCGCCCACAGGAGGCTACGCTCCTTCGCCGGTTGCCCTAGGCGACCACATGACCTGGACGCTGCAATATGATCCCAACACACCGGCCACACTCAACAATGTTCCCTTGAGCAGTTCTTACGCTCCGGCGAGCCCTGTCATTTCCAATCTCGTCGATCAGACCACTGGCTTCCACTTCAGCACACCTTCCGCCACGAGCCTTCAATCTGGCTTGACCCTGTTCAACGCCCCACAAGGCGGCTTCCTGTCTGCCGGTGACACGCAAATGAGTTCCAATCAAGGTCCCCTCTACCAGGCCTTGCTCTCGCTGCTGGGACCGAGCAACGGTTTTTCCACCCTGGACCTGTCCCAATTACCTCTGGACCAGGCAGGCATCCAGATGACCGCCCCATACGGCGCCGCCAGCATCCTCAGCTATTACGGCATTCCAGCCGGCGACGGAGGAGTCCAGTTGAGCTTCACGGTCCAGGTGGCGTCGCTGTCTGCGGTCTCGACTCCGGAACCGGGGTCGCTCACGCTGTTCGTCCTCGGCGCCGTTGGGCTGGTCGCACGCCGCATCCATTCCCGGCTCCGGCGCGGGGGAGGTTTCCCGTTTGAGCGGGCGGTCGAACGGAACGCAAATGTACGGTAGTTCGTCCGTTTCCCAGGAGGTCCGTCATTCGTCCGTTCATCGCCATCGCGCTGACCCTCGCGGTCATGGGCGGAGCCAGGGAAGCTCACGCCGATCTGGTCACCTACAACATGACCGGCACCGTCACCAGTGCCGGTAACTCCGACTTCGGCACCATCGTGAACGCCGGTGGCAGCTTCGTCCCCGGTAGCGTCAACATTGGCGACCACATCTCCTGGACGCTGCAATATGACCGCTCGTCGCCCTGGGGGAACCTTTTCTACACGCCGACGGCCGCCGTCCTCTACAACGTCGTCGATCGAACGACCGGCGTGGCCCTGTACTGCGCCGCATCAGTCGAGTGACTTCCAATCCGCGAATGTGATCCTGTTGACGGGTCCGCCATCCGGTACGGTGTTCGGTGCCAGCAGCGGCTGGGGATCGGCCAACCCATTACCCGGCTCGCCAATGACCGACACTTCCCTGCTTCTGATGAAAAACCCAGACCCTGTGCCGCCGGCGAACCTGATGAACTTCCAGCCGGACAACTTCCCGTTCGACACCGGCACCTTCAGCTACTCCTCCGGCGCCCCGGGGTTTGGAGGCACGGAATTCACCGCGCAGGTGGATCGGACGATCCTTCTGGCCTCGACGGCTCCCGAGCCGGGGTCGCTTACGCTGTTCCTCCTGGGAGCCATCGGGCTGGCCGCGCGCCGCCTTCGCCGCTGCTTCGGGGAGTGAGAGACCACTTCGCGGCGCCCCGCCCCTTTGGACCTTCTCGGCCCCGGCCGCTTGCCTTTGACGGGACTTGATGACACATTAGTCCGTGATCGTTGTTACGGAGTGTGTCTTCAAGGAGCCGTGCCGATGGCCAGCAAACCGAAGGTCTTCGTGACGCGCCGCATCCCCGCCGCCGGACTCGATCGCATCCGCCAGCAGTGCGACGCCGAAGTCTGGCCCGAGCAGATGCCGCCGCCCTACGACCTGATCCGCCGGAAGCTCGCCGACTGTGACGGCCTGGTGTCGCTCCTCACCGACCGCATCGACGCGGCCCTGCTGGACGCGGCGCCGCGCCTCAAGGTGGTGAGCAATTACGCCGTCGGTTTCAACAACATCGACGTGGCGGCGGCGACGGCACGCGGCATCGCCGTCGGCAACACGCCCGGCGTGCTGACCGACGCCACCGCCGACATGGCCTTCTGTCTGCTGATCGCGGCGGCGCGGCGACTGGTCGACGGTCATCACTACGCCGGCTCCGGCCAGTGGAAGACGTGGGAGCCGCTCGGCCATCTCGGCCAGGATCTCGATCGGCCGCACGCTCGGCATCATCGGCATGGGGCGCATCGGCTACGCCCTGGCCCGTCGCTGTCATTTCGGCTGGGACATGCAGATCCTCTATCACGACACCTACCGCAACGAGAAGGCCGAGACGGAGCTGGACGCCCGGCAAGTCGATCTCGACACGCTGCTGGGCCAGGCGGATTTCGTCTCGGTCCACACCGACCTCAACGACAAGACACGCGGCCTGTTCAACCGGGAGCAGTTTCGCAAGATGAAGCCGACGGCGGTGTTCGTGAACACGGCGCGCGGCCCGATTGTCGTCGAGAAGGACCTGATCGCGGCGCTGAAGACGGGCGTGATCTTCGCGGCCGGTCTGGACGTGACTGACCCGGAGCCGCCGGAAGTGGAGAATGAATTGCTACGTCTGCCGAACCTGATCGTGGCGCCGCACATCGCCAGCGCCACAGTCGGCACACGCAACGCGATGGCCGAGATTTGCGCCAACAACCTGCTGGCGGGACTGAGCGGGCAACCGTTGCCGGCGCCGGTGAACCCGGAGGTCGAGGGCAAGCGTCGGACAGGCGAACGGCCGGCATAAACCGATTCCAGCGTCACGGCGCCAACCGGACGTGCGGATAGGCCCGGATTCGCCGAGCGGGTAGCGGCCTCATTTGCGCCCCTCGGGAAAGGTGTGCCTGGTGTGCGGTCCACGGTGGGTACAAACAGGATGAATGGCCCCCTCACACTGCGCGAGCGGTGCGTTCCACCAGTTTGCCGCGGGCCGTCCGCAGCGCTTCCAGCCATTGCCGCAGCGCTTCGATCTCGGTCGTCAGCGGCGCCAGTGCCTGTTCGGCGTTCCGTTCCGCCTGATCCAGGTGGGCCTGCAAGCGCTCGAGGCGCGGCTCGAACGCCGGCGCGAACGCCGGCGGGGCCGGCTCGGACGACGGCTCGACGGCGCTGCGCCAGCCAACGGCTGAGGTTGTCCTCGAAGGCGGCAAACATCTCCGGCCAGTCCGTGGACATGACGGCTTGTCCTCCAGGGGCGCGGGCGGCATCTTAGCCGTTCGCGGCCTTTGGGACACGGCCAGTTTTTTCGCACTCCGGCCGGCGTACACTGGTCTTCCCCTGGAGACGGCGAAAGATTATAGTCCGGGCGCCGCGGCCGAAGCAGGGCCGCACAGCTCCACTCCATCGAATTCGCTGGTTGTTCCCAGGTCCGTGACGCCGTCAGGCGTTGAGCTAAGCAGAGCGGGAGGAAGCCTTGTTCGTCGCTTGTTCCACCTTGTGCTTTGGCCGATTGTCGCTGGAGGACGCTCTGCGCGTCATCGGCGAGCTGGAGTTCAGCAAGTTCGAGGCGGCCCTCCACGAGCAGGGCAGCCAGCTGCGTCCCTCCGAGGTCGCCGCCGACGTCAGTCACGCCGCCGCCCGGCTCCGCCACGGACCCGGCTTGACCCCGGTGGCCTTCTCGGTCGAGATCGAGGCCGGCAGCGACGCGGACTACGAGCGTCAGTTCCAGGCCGTTTGCCGGTTGGCGCGGATTTCCGCCGTGCCGCTGCTGACTCTCAAGGCCGCCGCGATCGGCGGCAGCCTCGATACCGAGGTCGATCGTCTCAAACGGCTGGTCCACCTCGCCGCCGCCGATGGCATTCAGGTGACGGTATCCACCCTCATCGGCACACTGACCGAGGATCCCGATGTCGCCCTGGCCCTGTGCCAGCGCGTCAAGGGACTGGGCCTGACGCTGGACCCCAGCCACTACATCGCCGGCCCGCACGCGGCCAAGAACCACGACGCGCTGTACCCGCACGTCAAGCACGTCCACCTGCGCGATACGGGCCGCGGTCCCAATCAGTTTCAGGTCCGCGTCGGCCAGGGCGAGGTCGAATACGGCCGCATCATCGCCCAGCTGGCCCGCTACCAGTACGATCGCGTCCTCAGCGTGGACATTCGCGACATTCCCGACGCGCCGTTCGCCATGCAGCCGGAAGTGCGCAAGCTGAAATATCTGCTCGAAAGCCTGGTGTAAGAACGGGCGGACCCAACCGAGCCGCGACCGTAAGGGAGCGGTTGGCTTCTCCGCTCCCTTACGGTCGCGGCTCGGTTGGGTCCGGCAGCGCTATCCGACGGGGACCAGGCGCCGGTAGGCGCGCATGGCGGCGTTGAGCCAGCGCGGGCTAGGCTTGGTCGCCAGGAACGACGTGCCGTTGATCTGTAACGGCAGCTCCTGCTCCGTGAAGAACTCATCCACGGCCCGGCGGACGCCGGGGAAATCGTTGTTCAGATAGTCGTGTCCGCCGAGGACGCCACGACGTTTGACCTTGGCGAACCAGCACTGCAAGTCGCGGCGAACGGCCTCGTAGCCGTGGTCGGCGTCGAGGAACACGAAGTCGAGCGTGCCATCCTCGAACAGGCTCGCCGCCTGCTCCGACGGCATCTTCAGCGGGCACAACACGTCATCGACGCCGGCGCGGCGGACATTGTGGATGAAGTGCCAGAACACGTCCGCCGACTCGGGCATTGGCGTTTGCGGCCGGTAATCGTCGTAAAACCAGCCGTCCCAGCAATCGACCACGTAGACGCGAATCTTTTTGCCGGACTGCTTGATGCGCGATGCCAAATAGACGGTGGATCGGCCAAGGTAGGCGCCGACCTCGACGAAGACGGCGCCATCGCTGGCTCGGGCAATCATGTCGTCGTAGATGCCGGGGAAGTCGAACCATCCCGGAATTTGTTCGTGGTAATTCATCCCAACTCCCTGCGCCCGAGCGTGGATCGTCGGCTCGGCGGTGAACTAGTGGATGGAGCCAGAAGGGAGGATTCGGAACGCGGCGAACGAAACGACGGCGCATCCTGGCCTCACGTATGGGGCACCCTCCATGGTCCCGATGACGCGAAATGCTATCCCCCTCTCTCTTTTCTGTCAATCCATGCTCTCGCCGACGGTTGGCTGCCTCTTTGTCGAGGGTGGCCCGCTCGGCGAGCATCCGACGGAGGCGCAGCGCCGCGTCGCCGCGCGGCTACCCTTCGCTGGCCCCGCGCATCAGGCCCAACTCGTCCGCGATGGTTTTCATGGCGTCGATCTCAAACTGAATGTGTTCGCTCAGATCGACGCCGAAGTCGGCGGCACCGCGTTCAATGTCCTCGCGGTTGATACTGCGTGCGAAGCCCTTCGCTTTCATCTTCTTTTGGACGCTCAACGCAGTCAGGTCGGTTATGCCGTTGGGCCGCAGCATCGCCGTCGCCGTGATGAGACCGGCCAACTCGTCGCAGGCGTACAGCGCCTTCTCGATGGGCCGAGTGCGCGGGTAGCGGTCCTGCAAGTAATCGGCATGGGAGAGGATGGCGTAAATCACGTCCTCCGGATAGCCGCGCTGGCGGAGGATCTCGGCGCCCTCGAGAGGGTGGTCCGGTGGGTTGGGCCAGCGTTCGTAATCGAAATCGTGCAAGAGGCCGACGATGCCCCATTTCTCCTCGTCCTGCGTCTGTTTGCGGGCATAGGCACGCATGGCCGCCTCGACCGCCAGCATATGACGGATCAGACTCCGATCCTTGACATATTCACTCAAGAGCGCGAAAGCGTCGGCTCGATTCATGCTTGACGTCTCCGGTGCCAAAATAGCCCGGAGCGCAAGCGACGGGTTATTTCACCCGTCGCTTGCGCTCTGGGCTCGCGCTTTTGAAGCGGATTACGCTCCTCACTTCTTCGCCCCCGACTTGCCGAAATGCTTGTCGGCGAAGTCGAGGAACACCTTCCAGTCGCCCTTCGTCATCGAGTGCTTGCCGGGGCGGATGTAATAGCCGAGCGTGCTGTCGATCAGCTGGCCCGGCTCCGGCATGTGCTTGGCTTCCAACCCGCCGGCGTCGAGCAAGCGATAAACCGGGTCGGCCCCCCGCAGCACCTCGAACTGACCCGCCGGGTTGGCCCACTGGTCCTCGACGGCGTTGCTGAACAGCAGCGGCCGCGGCGCCACCAGGGCGGCGAGGCCGTTCTGATCGAACGGCAGCCGTTCGGGCTGATCGTTGAACTGCTTGAAGGCGCCGTCGAACCAGTGCGGGAAGCTGGTGTTGATGCGCTTGACGGATTCGGCCTTGGGGTTGTTGGTGCGGCTGGGGGCCGTGCCGCCGCAGCCGGCCTGGTGCGGGATGGCCAGCGCGATGCGCTCGTCGAACGCCGCGGCTACCAAGGCCGTCTTGCCCAGGCGCGAATGTCCGACAACGGCGATCCGTTTTTTATCAATGTCCTCTTGCTCGCAGAGATAATCGACGACCCGGTGCGCTCCCCAGGCCCAGGCGGCGATCGTGCCCCAGTCGTGAGGCCCGGGCTTTTCTCCCTTCTTGCGCAGGTGGGGTTGAATGCCCTCGCGCACGTCGGTTCGGTCGGGATCGACGTCGCCGTTGTAGAACGTGGCCACCGCGTAGCCGCGATCGACGGATTGTTCCAGCGCCCGAGACGTCGATCTGCTTGCCACGGCCGGCCTCGGTGGCGCGATGGTCCTTGACCCCGCGATAGTTGGCGTACATCCACACCGTCGGCAGGCGCACGCCGGGGTCTTTGACCAGGGCGTGATTGCCGCAGAAGTTGATGCCGACGAAGACCGGGGCCGGCTTCTTGCGATTATGGGGAACGACCAGCAGGACGTGGATGGGCGGCGTATCGGGTGGGCCGAAGGAGATCCGCACTTCGCGGAGCGTGGCCTTGCCGTCGAACGCTTTCGCATTCTCGTACTCGACCTGGGAGCGAATCGGCAGCGGCGGCGGCAGATAGCCGTACATGTAATACTGGAACAACTCTTTCAACTCGGGGCGTCGCTTATTGGACCACTGCCGCTTGCTCGTGACGCGCTCACCGTTGAACATCACGAGAGGATCGGGCAGGTTCGGCTGCGGCGGCAGCTTGTCGGCTTCGGGAAAATGCGGCTGCGGCATGGCGATCCTCGGGGTGATGAACGCGGTCAGCAGGGCCAGGAGAGTCGCGGTCGAGAGGGTCGTGCGGCGCATGGCGGGATCTCCGAGGGCGGATCGAGGTTGGTCGCGGGGCTATTCTACACAAGGTCGCCGCTATTCGCACGGCTGCTGATTGACCCGGCCGTAATAGCTCCATATGGTGTGACGGAAGAGGCCCACCGCGATCTTCCCCGATGTGTATCCCCCACCGAAGGAGACTCCTCATGCGAATGTGTTTGTACGGGCTGGCCGCTGCGTTGGTCGCGGCCCTGACCGTGCCGTCCTTCGCCGCGGCGGCGGACAAGGACAGCAAGAAACGCCTGCTGGTCATCACCGAATCGCAGGGCTTCCGTCACGGTTGCGTCACGCGCAAAGGCGACGAGCTGTCCCTGGTCGAGAAGACACTGACCGAGCTGGGCGAGAAGAACGGTTTCGACGTGGTGTGCTCGCAGGATTCGCGTTCGGTCCTCACGGCCGAGAACCTTAAGAACTTCGATGCCGTGTTCTTCTACACGACCGGCGAGCTGCCCCTGTCGGACACGCAGAAGGCCGACTTGCTGCAATTCATCCGCTCGGGCAAGGGCTTCGCCGGCAGCCACAGCGCCACCGACACCTTCTATCGCTGGCCCGACTACGGCAATCTGATCGGCGGTTATTTCGACGGCCATCCCTGGCACAAGAAGATCACCGTCCTCGTCGAGGACACCAAGCACCCGGCGACGAAGCACCTGGGCGATTCGTTCGTCATCACCGACGAGATTTACCAGTTTCGGGCGCCTTACGATCGCTCGAAGCTGCACGTCCTCATGCGCATGGACATGAAGGACGAAAAGGGCGGCAAGCGCAAGGACAACGATAACGCCCTGGCCTGGACGCACCGCTACGGCAATGGCCGGGTGTTTTACACCGCCCTGGGCCATCGGGACGAGGTGTGGAAGGACGAACGCTTCCAGAAGCACATCGTCGGCGGTCTGCGCGATCGTGTTTGGCCTGGAGAAAGGGGACGATACGCCGAGCGGGACGCCGAAAGAAAGCTCCGCGGGCAAGTGACGCGGAGCGCTCGAACCAAACGCCTCCGAGCCGGAAGCGTTAGCGAAGGAACGACAACCTTCGGTTGTCGTTCCTTCGCTAACGCTTCCGGCTCGGTCAATACGTGCAAACGTAGACGGCCAAGATCACCAGCGCCGCCAGCAGAATGGACACGAACGCGACGAGCAGCCCGACGTGGGAGATACGCCGCCTCATGCGTTCGAGGATGGCGTTGGGAGCGTGGTATTGCAGCGAGCGCGATTCTTCCTGAATTGGCATACGGTCCTCTCCTCCGTTCCGACGCCGTCGCCTGCGTCCTGCGCAGTTCCGTCGCGCCGACACGGCAGCATATGTCAGAAGGGAGGGACGATGCAAGCGGAATCGATGGCCCGGATGCTCAGCTCTCGCCGCCCGATTGACCGCACAGCAAGTACAGCACCGCCATGCGCACGGCCAGGCCGTTGGTCACCTGCTGCAGGATGGCGCTGTGCGGGCCGTCGGCCACCTCCGGCGTCAGCTCGACGCCGCGGTTGATCGGGCCCGGCGCCAGCAGCAGGATGTCCGGCTTGGCTCGCCGCAGGCGTTCGCTGTGCATGCCGAAGAGCCGGAAGTACTCCTGGATGGACGGGAACAGTCCGCCGCGCTGCCGCTCGAACTGGATGCGCAGCACGTTGACCACGTCGCAGCAGCGGCAGGATGTCGTCGAGCCGGTGGGCCACCTCGACGCCCAGCCGTTCGATGGAGCGCGGCACCAGCGTCGGCGGGCCGCACACGATCACGCGCGCCCCCAGCTTCAGCAGGCCGTGGATGTTGCTGCGCGCCACCCGGCTGTGGGCGATGTCGCCGACCAGGCCGACCGTCAGCCCGTCGACCCGGCCCTTGATCCGGCGGATGGTGAAGATGTCGAGCAGGCCCTGCGTCGGGTGCTCGTGGGCGCCGTCGCCGGCGTTGACGACGCTGCAGTGCAGGTGCTGGGCCAGCAGGTGCGGCGCCCCCGGGACCGAGTGGCGCACCACCACCACGTCGATGCCCATCGCCTCGATGTTCTTGGCGGTGTCGATGAACGTCTCGCCCTTGCTGACGCTGGAGCCGCCGACGGTGAAGTCGTGCGTGTCGGCGCCGAGGCGCTTGGCGGCGAAGCCGAAGCTGGCCCGCGTGCGGGTGGAAGGCTCGAAGAAGAGGTTGACGACGACCTTGCCCTTCAGGTCGCCGCGCTTCTTGCGCCGTCGTTGGCTGACCTCGACGAACCCCTCGGCGGTGTCGAGGATGGTTTCGATCTCGGCCCGGCTGAGTTCTTCCAGGCCGAGCAGATGGCGGCGGGTCCAGTGTACGGGTTTGCTTTCCGGCGCGGCCAGTTGCACGGTCACGGTCTTGGTCCTTCTCGGAGCGGGTGCGGCCCTGCGCCGTTGGCCATCCTGGCTGGGCGGGGACGTGGGGCGCCTAGCCTGCTAGAAAGATACCCGGAGTTGGAAGCAGCGACAAGAAATTTCACTCCGGCGGAGCCGACCGGCGCGATAAACTGTGCGGGTCGAAACGGCGGCTCTCCGCCTGCGGCCTTTTTTCCCCAAACGGAGGATGGTCTTCATGTGTCCCTGGCGATGTGTGGCGATAGTGACGGTCGGCCTGCTGCTGGCGGGGTTGGGCCGAAGTGCCGAGCCTTACGGCGACATCAGCGACCTGAAATTGAACAAAGCCGAAGACAGGATGGACGTCAAGAGCGTTCCGCCGCCCAAGGACGCCCTCGTCCTGTTCGACGGCAAGGGGTTCGACAACTGGACGCACACCAACGGCAAAGCCGTCGAATGGAAGCTGCTGGACGGCGGCGTCATGCAGGTGCAGCCGGGCAAGGGCAACCTCATTACCAAGCAGAAATTCGACGGCTCGTTTCAGTTGCATGTCGAGTTCCGCGTCCCGTACATGCCCAAGTCCGGCGGCCAGGGTCGCGGCAACAGCGGCGTCTATCTGCAAGGCCGTTACGAAGTGCAGATTCTGGACAGCTATGGTCTGAAAAGCAAGGACAACGATTGCGGCGGCATTTACACCGTCGCCGCGCCGGCGACCAACGCCTGCAAGGCGCCGACGGTGTGGCAGAGCTACGACATCGAGTTCACGGCCCCCAAGTGTAGCGACGGCAAGGTGACGGAGCCGGGACGGATGACGGCCTACCACAACGGCGTCAAGATCCACGACAACGTCAAGCTCGTCAAGGATGGCAAGCCGGTGATGAACACGACGGCCGGACTCGGCGGCGACGTGTGCAAACCCGGCCCCATCATGCTGCAGGATCACGGCAACCCAGTGCAGTTCCGCAACGTTTGGCTGGTGCCGAGGATGGCGAACGGCCGGCGTTAGCCGGCTGGTACAGGCTTCCACTAGCCGGCTAACGCCGGCCGTCCGCCCATACTAGCGGGTGAGTCCGGCGGGAGGCGACGCCCGTGCGCCGTCCTTGCTCTCCACGTCCAGTTGCTCGATGAGTTCGGCGACTTCCTTGATCGCGGCATCAGGGCCGCTGATAAGGAGGCGATTCGTTTGCATCAGGGACAGGATGCGGATGCCGTCGATGTCCAGTTCCTTGAGGATGTGGCCCATCGTGTCCGCACGAGCGTATTTCAGCTTGAACACCTGCAGGTTCTTGAGCTTGGGCATTGGTTTGCCGTCCGGCGGGTCCAGTACGGCGATGAGAGAGGCCGCCCACTGCAATTGCAAAGACAAACCGCGCATGACGATCGACTGCGTGCGTTCATCAACCGTCAAACGATAACAATCGTCCGAATGTGTCCCAAGACCATTTGAGTACGTAGCTCTCGGCCCTGTGTTTCCCGGCGGACCCAGTAGTCCCTCCAGCGCTTGCCGCACTTCTTCCGGTTTGACGTGCTTGAGGCGGAAGACGCGGCTCTGTTTGGCCGACTGGGCTTTCTCCTTCGGCTTGGGCGAGACTTCCGCCGATGTCGCGTCGAAGGCCGGGGCCAGGGCCGCCAGCAGCAAGGTCCCGACCAGCAAGCGCTGCCACAATCGTTGCACGGTTCGCATCGGCATATCTCCTTCTTGGAGGGACCGGGGCCGCACCCCGGCGGTGGAGAGAATGGCGCCAACCAACAACATAACAACCCGGGGCATTTGCATCAAACGCGAATGGTCGCAGCCTGGCGGAGTCAGGCCGGAGAGGGGGCTGGCGTTCCCGGCGGGCTGGCTGGGGGAGTGAAAGGCGGCTGTCCCGCACCCAGCATCTCCGCGCGCGTGACGTGCATGTACCAAACGACGGTCCAGCGATCAATGAGCGTATCCGTGGCGTCGGGGTCGAGCAGGCCGATGACCGCGAAGCGCCGGCCCGGTAGCACCACTTCTCGACTTCTCACGAGTACCGAGTTGCCATCGCTGAGCAGCAGGCGGAAAGGCACAAACGGCGTGGCGTTGAGCAGGGAGCGCATATCGTCGGCCGTAAACATATCGCGAACCTCCTCCGTTTTCAGTTTAGCGAACGAGGATCGGCACGTCGATTCCCGCGCGATCCTTGGCTGTCTTTGTCCCTCCATGTATAGTAAACCGTTGATGGTCCCCAATATCCCGAGCGAGTTGGAGGTCTTGCGACCATGGCCGAGACGAACGCGACACCGCTATCCGGAGCGACGATCCTGGTTCAGTGCTTGCTGAATCACGGTGTCGATGTCGTCTTCGCCTATCCCGGCGGCGCCAGCATGCCGATCCACCAGGCGTTGACGCAGGTGCAATCGCGGCTGCGCACCATCCTGCCGCGACACGAGCAGGGCGGCGGTTTCGCGGCCGAGGGATACGCGCGCAGTACCGGCAAGGTCGGCGTATGCGTGGCCACCAGCGGTCCCGGCGCCACCAACTTCGTCACCTGCCTGGCCGATGCCAAGATGGATTCGGTGCCGCTCGTCGCCATCACCGGACAGGTCGGCACCGCCGTCATCGGCACCGACGCCTTCCAGGAGACGCCCATCGTCGAGGTATGCCGGGCCGTCACCAAACACCATTATCTGGTGACGCGCACCGAGGATTTGCCGCGCGTCTTCAAGGAGGCGTTTCACATCGCCCGCACCGGCCGGCCCGGCCCGGTCCTCGTGGACGTGCCCAAGGACTTGCAGCAGCGCGAGATCGTCGTCGCCGACTGGGATCCGCCCATGAACCTGCCCGGCTACCGTCCCTACCGCCGGGCCACGCGGGCCGAGCTGGAGAAAGTCCTTGACCTCATCCGCCAGAGCCAGAAGCCGATCATCTACGCCGGCGGTGGCATCGTCAGCAGCGACGCCGCCGTGTATCTGCAAGCCTTCGCCGAGCGCACCGGCATCCCGGTGGCCCTGACGCTGCTGGGCCTGGGCGGTTTTCCCAGCGAGCATTTCCTGTGCGTGCAGATGCTGGGCATGCACGGCACCATCTACGCCAACTACGCCATCAACGACGCCGACCTACTCTTGGCCCTGGGCGTCCGTTTCGACGACCGCGTCACCGGCAAGGTCAGCGAGTTCGCCAAGCACGGCAAGATCGTCCACATCGACATCGATCCGTCGGAGATCAACAAGAACAAGGTGGCCCACCTGCCCATCTTCGGCGACGTTTGCCACGCCCTGCAAGATCTGCTGAAGATCATGGACGAGCAGGGGTCGGCGGCGCCGGCCCGCGGCGGCCGCTACGCCGAGTGGATTCGGCAGATCGAGCACTGGCGCGAGACCGAGCCGCTGCGCTACGCCGACCGCGACGACGCCATCCTGCCGCAGTACGCCATCGAGCGGATGTGGCAAATCCTCCACGAGCGCGGCCAGCTCGACAACACCATCGTCGCCACCGGCGTCGGCCAGCATCAGATGTGGGCGGCGCAATATTTTCATTTCAATACGCCGCGGCACTGGCTCACCAGCGGCGGACTCGGCGCGATGGGCTTCGGCCTGCCCGCCGCCGTCGGGGCACAAGCAGCCCATCCCGACAAGACCGTCATCGACATCGACGGCGACGGCAGCTTCCTCATGAACATTCAGGAGTTGGCCTGCGCTTTCACCGAGAAGCTGCCGGTCAAGGTGCTGCTGTTGAACAACCAGCACCTGGGCATGGTGGTGCAGTGGGAGGACCGCTTCCACGCCGGCAACCGGGCGCACACCTACCTCGGCGCCGGTCACGGCGAGGAGCCGTATCCCGATTTCGTGACGCTGGCCAAGGGCTTCCGCTGCGGCGCCAACCGCGTCCGCAACAAAGAGGACTTCGACGACGCCCTCAAGGAAATGCTCGACAGCAAGGGGCCGTACGTACTCGATGTCATGGTGCCCTATCAGGAACACGTTTTGCCGATGATCCCCAGCGGCCGCACGGTGCGCGACATCATCAAGGCATAAGCGCGGGTCCGACCTCCGCAAACCCGGGAAGGGAGGAGTTGTGGGACCCGCGAGGCCGGAAATGTTGGAATCGCCCCCCTTACCGCCGGCGAAGGAATACGCTCGACGGCTGGAACAACGACGTCTGCCGCACTGTCCGACTGGCCCGACAGGAGCGGTTGGCCGGCAATTCTCGCGTCCTCGTTTTCCTGATCGGCGTGCTCGTCCTCTTGCTCGCGTTCGGGGCACATTACCTATCCGCTTGGTGGCTGGTACTGCCGGTCCTGATTTACTCCGCCTTGCTGGTCCACCACGAACGAGTGACACGGGCCTGGCACCGCTCGCGGCGGGCCGTCGCCTTTTACGAGAATGGCCTGGCCCGGCTGAGCGACGACTGGAAAGGACGCGGCCAGAACGGCGCTCGTTTCCGAGACGATACGCACCCCTACGCCGGCGACCTGGACCTGTTCGGCCCCGGTTCGCTGTTCGAGTTGCTGTGTACGGCCCGCACACGCACCGGCGAGGACACCCTGGCCGCCTGGCTGCGCCAGGCCGCGTCGCCGTCGGAGGTCCGCGCTCGTCAGGCCGCCGTCGCCGAATTGCGTCCGCTGCTCGATCTGCGCGAAGACCTCGCCCTGCTGGGCGGCGACGTGCCGGCCGGCGTCGATTTCGACGGCCTGGCCGCATGGGGGGCCGGTTCCCCCGTGCTGACGGCGCGGTGGCCGCGCTGGGCGGCGCTGGCCGTCGGTCTGCTCACCACGACCGCCCTCCTCGGCTGGCTCCTGGCGCTGTTCGGCCTGCTCGATGGCAGCACCCTCTTCGGTCGTTTCTTCCTCCAGGCGCGTTCGCTGCCGTTCGCTATCCTGCTCGTCGTGCAACTGAGCTTCGCCGGCTGGCTGCACAAGCGGGTCCATGCCGTGCTCGCTGCCGTTGAGCGCCGCGGCCGCGACCTCGCCCTGCTGTCGAGCGTGCTGGCCCGGCTGGAGCGTTCGACCTTCACGGCCCCGCGCCTGTGCGAGCTGCGCGCCGCCCTCGACACCTCTGCTCACCCCGGCGCCGGCCGGGCCGTGCCGCCGTCGGAGCGCATCGCCCAGCTGGGCAACCTGCTCGATCTGCTCAATTCACGCCGCAATCAGTTGTTCTTGCCGCTGGCCTATCTGCTGATGTGGGGCACGCAGATGGCCCATGCCATCGAGTCGTGGCGCGGTATCGCCGGCCCGGCCATCGCCCGCTGGCTGGACGTCGTCGGCCAGTTCGAGGCCCTGTGTTCGCTGGCCGCCTACGCCTACGAGAACCCGGACGATCCCTTTCCCGAGATCGTGACCGAGGGCGGTCCATGCTACGACGGCGAGCAGCTGGGCCATCCCCTGTTGCCGGAATCGCGCTGCGTGCGCAACGACCTGCACCTGACGGATGGCCTGCGTCTGCTAATCGTCAGCGGCTCGAACATGTCCGGCAAGAGCACGTTCCTGCGGACGGTGGGCATCAACGCCGTGCTGGCCCTGGCCGGTGCGCCGGTGCGCGCGCGGCGTCTGCGTCTCTCGCCCCTGGCCGTGGGCGCGACGCTGCGGATCCAAGATTCCCTTCAGGAAGGACGCTCACGCTTCTACGCCGAGATCCTGCGCGTGCGGCAGATCGTGGACCTGACGCGCGGCTCGCTGCCGCTTTTGTTCCTGCTCGACGAGATTTTCGCCGGCACCAACTCGCACGACCGCCGCCTCGGCGCCGAGGCCGTGGTCCGCGGACTGGTCGAATCCGGGGCGATGGGGCTGGTGACGACGCACGACCTGTCGCTGACGCACATCGCCGAGCAGCTTGGCCCTCGCGCCGCCAACGTCCACTTCGCCGATCACTTCGACAACGGCGTCATGACCTTCGACTATCGGCTGCAAGCCGGCGTCGTTCAGCACAGCAACGCCCTGGCACTGATGCGGGCCGTGGGACTTGAGGTTTAGATCATGGTCCCCACCGTGCCAAGCAGTCGGCCCAGCAGGTTATCCTGCGGATAGCCGTGACCGAGATGCTGGCGAAAGGCCTCGGCGAAGGCGACGCCGGCCTGCCGGCCGCGCTCGGCGCACCAGTCGCGCATGGATTGCACGTAATGATCCATGCCGTGATGCTTGAGCAGCCAGTCGCGCTGGCTGGCGTGGGCGGCGAGCATGGCGGCCTTCGTCTCCACCACGCCGCTGACGTCGATGCGGAAGGCCGGCTCCACGGGGCGTCCCAGGGCGTCCTTGCCCTCGATGGCATCGCAGTAATACAGGTGCGGGATGGAGGTGAGGACGGGCGGGTGGCCGTGGGCCGCGAAGAAGTTCGGGATCGGCGCGCCGAAGACGGCGGCCCGCACCAGAGTGGACGTCATCTCGTGGTCGAGCATGTAGTCGGCCGGGCTGTGCGTCAGGACCATGCGCGGCCGAACCGTGCGCAGCAGGCGGGTGATGCGCTCCAGCGGCCGCTCGTGATAGAAGATCAGCAGGTCGCGTTCTTCCAGGCAATGATAGGTGCCGCCAAGGACGGCGGCGGCGCGAGCGCCTTCCTCGCGGCGGATACGGGCGATGTCGTCCGGCCCGTGCTCGACCGAGCCGCAATCGCCGGGCGTCATGCTGGCGATGTGGACTTGCCAGCCGTGTTCACGCGCCAGGCGGACCAGCGCGCCGGCGCACAGGAACTCGGCGTCGTCGGGGTGGGCCAGCACGCTCAGGACGACATCGGCCATGAAATTACCCTATCCGAGCCTGAAGCGTAAGCGAAGGGCTTCCTTCGCTTACGCTTCAGGCTCGGATTTCGCCGGTTCACCGACTGGTTTGATTTGGATACAGCCGCTGGAGGATGCGCGTCCGCGTCGTCTCCTCGACCAGCGGAACGCCCTCGTCGTCGGAAATGTCAAACGGCCCGCCCAGGAGCGGGCTGTTCCAGTCGCCACGGATCACCGGCGACAACCAGGCGGCGAAACCGGCGGGGCAAACGCCCGTGCCGGGAGGGTTCAGCATCGGAACCAGCGCCAGGCGGGCCGCCTGCGCCTTGTAGCCGTTGCCGCCCAGTTCCGTGTACAAATCGACGTACTTCATCTGGATCTCGCAGGTCTGTTCCTGGATGAGGGAGTCGCGGCGGAAATCCTTGTTCTTGAGCAGAACTTTGTCGCGCCAGGCCCGCAACGCGCCGGGATCCTCG
Source organism: uncultured Planctomycetota bacterium (assembly GCA_963849325.1). Taxonomy (GTDB): domain Bacteria; phylum Planctomycetota; class Planctomycetia; order Gemmatales; family Gemmataceae; genus JAJPHU01. The sequence goes on from CAWKHF010000007.1 coordinate 90,571, forward strand.
TATTTCTCCAGCGCTCGGATCGTCCGGTTCCTCAGACGCAGCGTCTCGGCCTCAAAGAACAGTTTGCGGGCGTGGACGGTCTCTTCCTTGGCCTCGACGAAGGCGCGATTGTAATGGTGAGCGAAGTGGCTCACCTGGCGGTAAAAGTCGTACCACTTCATGAATTGCCAGGCAAAGAACTCGGCGCGAGTCTCGGCGTCGAGTTCCTCCTCGCGCAGCGACGGCACCGGCGAAGTCGCGGTCAGGTTGTACTTGGCGGCGAAGACGCGGGCGCGCTGCTGCATGTTCTCCTGCTCGGACAGACCGCCGCTGAAAAGCAGGTGGTTGGCCTCGCCGTGCGTGCGCCACAACTCATAAGTTTTCTGCCAGGCTTCCAGCCCCCACTTGCGGCCGCCGCCGACGTTGGCCGGCTCGCCGTCGGCAAACTTATCGCCCTGTTCGTGGAACCAGTCGGGAATGTCCCAGCCCGATTCGTCGTACCAGCCCTCGGCTTGCAGACGTTCGGCGCTGAAGCGCTGCGCCTGCGCCGGGTAATCGCGGAAGATGAGCGTCGTCATGTGGCGCGGCAGGCGCTGGCGGACGCGATCAACGATCGGCTGACTGTGGCCGGGCAGTTCGTCCGGCGGCGGCAGCGGCTCCAGCGAATAGCTGTACCACGCTCGCGAGATCTGGTAGATGTCGTCCTCGTCGCGCAGCTGCGAGTCGGTCGTCAGGGCGTTGGGGTCGAACACCTGCTGCGGCGGCTTGGCCACGTGCGGCGGCGGCAGGACGGGGAAGCGTTCGGCCACCGGACGCAGCTTGTCCTGGCGCGGCTGCCACGAGCCGGGCGCCGACGGCAGGCTGTCCTCCCACAGCGACGGCACGCGGAAATTGTCGGCCAAAAACTGCACCACTTCCTCGGCCCGTCCACAGCGGAATTGCAGCAGGTTGGCGTGCCGCGTTTCCCATCGGATGCCCTCGCGCAGACGGCGCACCAACTGCGGATGCTTCTTGCAGAAGTCCTCGAACTCCTTGAGGTCCAGCTCCTGCCGGCCGCCGCGTACCACCTGGAACCGCGCCGGATCGCGTTCGTTGGGCGGGATCATGCTCAGCTGCGACAGCGAACGCAGCGTGTTCGTCTCGTCGCTCTGGCCGATCTTGTGCTGTCGAGAAGAAGCCGATCGACCAGCGGATGTCGGGGTTGTCGCGGTTCTGCCGTTCGCCCTCGGCCAGCAGCTGGATGCCGCGCGCGATGTAGAAGTACTTGTCGTTGATGCGGTCGGACTCCACCGACACGTTGTAGGACAGGTTCCAGCTCTGGAAGATCCAGGGCGTGATGAAGTGCGGCTGCAGCTTGGTCAGCGAGCGGACGTACAATTCCAGCTCGTTCCACTGGTTCTTCTTCTGCGAATCCATGGCGTTGACCCACAGCACGCAGGTGGCCACGCCGCGCGAGCCGATGGTGCTGAGGCGGACGATGGCCCCGGTCAGATCGACGTCGCCGCGGCTCTGCTCGCGGATGGCCAGGTCGCGGGCCTGGGCGTCCACGCCCTTGACGTCCATGCCGAAGGCGCGGAACTCGGCGTGACGCCAACTGTACGCCGCCGTGAACAGCACCAGGATCAGGCCCGCGTAGATCAGCTTGCGCTGCAACGCCTGCTGCTGGAAGGGACTCGCCATGATGGAGGCTCCACAGGCCGGCGAGCGGGGGGCGTCAGCCCCCTGTTGTCGAACAGGGGGCTGACGCCCCCGCTCGCCGGGACGATTACGTCGGCGCCGCGATTTCGCGCCACTTGATCAGGTAATAAGCCAGGACGACCCACGGCAGCAGATACAGGGCCAGCGTCCCGGCGTCGAGGAGCAGTTGCGTGGCCGTGATGTTGAAGCCCTCGCCGACGTAGCTGGTCAGGTCATAGCGGTCCACGTCGGGAATGAGTCCAGTCACGCGGCGGATGAACCAGCGGAAGATCGTGTCGGAACTGGTGGCCACCGTCTTGGCGGCGCTGTCCTCCAGCGGGATAAGGGCGACCTGCCGGTTGGCCAAACGCACCAGCGCTTCCATCGGGCCGCCGCCGGGGGCCGTGCCCAGGCCGATCGATTGCAGATAGCCCATGACTCCGCCGCCGAGGTACAACATGCCGGCCACCAACATGCTGATGACTCCGCTGAGGTAGGTGCTCAGGGCCACCGACAGGCCGATCACCAGGCACAGACGCATCCACAGGCCGAACGCACCCTTGTAGAAGTTCCAGGTGAAGGCCGCCTTCTCGCTGCCGGCGTAGGGGTCGTCCTGCCGCAAGTAGAGGTCGTACTTGGCCATGCCGACATACTGCGTCGGACTACGGCACGGACACGCGCACCTGCAAGGCGGGGAGCGGTCCACTCGGCGACGAACGGGTCGGGGCCGGCTGGTCCTGCAAGGCGTTGCGGAACAGGCCGGCCGGGATGTCGATGTACTGCGTGTGATAGTCGGTGACGTCCTTGCCCGGCACCACGAAATAGCCGATACTTCTCGGCCAGCTGGTCGTCGATGTCGGCCTCGGAAGGCCGGCCCGGCTCGGCCAGGCGCTCGGTGCGTTCCTGGCTATACTGGTCCAGGCGGGACTTGTCGAAGTGGGCCGTCTGGAACTGGAAGCGGCACGTCAGGCCGCGGTTCTCGAAGCCCTTGGTGGTGCGGTAGATGTCGAAGGTGAATTCGCAGCGAATCGTTTTGCGGTCGGCCAGGGAGCGCGGCAGCGAAGCGAAGTTCCAGACGGCATAGGGCGTCGGCTGGTTGGGCGCGGCCGTGCTGATGTAGCTGCGATAGTCCCATTCGCGGCCGACGTTGGTGCCCTGGTGCTCGTTGCCGGTGTTCTCGAAGTGCAAGTCGCCGTAGAGCGGCTCGCGGGCCTTGAGGCTCTCGGCCGCCGCCGCCGGATCGATGCCGCGCAGCACGTAGACCACGCTCAGCGTTGTCATCAACAGCAGCACCAGCGTCATCAGGGCCGTGAAGCCGAGGAAGCGGCCCAGCAGGATCTCGAAGCGCTCGACCGGCTTGGTGATGATGGTGTGAATGGTCTGCTGGCGGATGTCGGTGGGGATGCTGAAGGCGGCGATGATGATGGCGGCAACCAGCAGCAGCAACGTCATCGCCCAGTAGACGACACCGACATAGGTGCGCACCTGATCTTCCGGCTTGTGCGGGATGAACCAACTGCCGAACAGGAAGACCAGGAGCAGGAAGGAGAAGGCGTAGAGGACGCGGCTGCGGATGGCCTCCTTGAAGCTCAGCTGGGTCAGCGCCCAGATGCGGCGGAAGCGCAGCGACGAGAAGTCCGACGACGAAGGGCAGCCCGGCGGCGACCAGGGCGCCGGCCCCGCCGACCGTCAGGCAAATGGCCGCGAACAGTTGCGGCCCGGTCCGAGTTGGTGGCCAGTACGGCGACGATCACGGCCGCCGAAGGCGAGCAACGTAGCCGAGAGCGGACACGGCCACACCGGCGAGGAAAACCTTTTTTGCCAGGCCGGAATGCGTGCCCGGTCCACGCCGCGCATCCGCGTGTAACCGAGCAGCAGCCACAACAGCACGCCGAACGGCCGCCCACCCGCCCGCGTTCTGAATCCAGTAGACGATCCCGCCGGGAACGTCCTGCAGACGCAGCGGGTCGCGCTCGAAAACCATCGCAAACATGACAGGTCTCATCTCGATTATCGGCGTTCCGTGATGCCCGTCGGGCCATCCGCATCGCCCGCGTCCTCGGGACGCTTGAATCGATCGGTGCGAGGGACTTCCGGACCCGGCTGGAAGCGCCGGCCCGGATGCGCCTTGCTCTCCTCGACGATGCGCAGGAAGTAGTCTTCCAGCGTCGTCGTCGGATGGCCGATCGTATCCAGCTTGCCGCCGTGCTTGCGCAGCACCTCTTCGAGGTCGCGGCGCAGCTCGTCGGTCAGCTGCAGGTCGCTGGCCCGCATCTCGACGCGCCGATGATCTTGCAGCAGCGTCTGCACTTCGCCGAAGGCCTGCAACTCGCCCTCGTTGAGGATGGCGATGCGGTCGCAAATGTCCTGCACGTCTTCCAGGCGATGGCTGCACATGATGACCGTCTTGCCCAGGTTGCGCAGGTCGAGGATGAGGTCCTTCATCCAGCGCGCCCCCAGCGGATCGAGGCCGGAGGTCGGCTCGTCGAGGATGACGAGGTCGGGGTCGTTGATGAGCGCCTGGGCCAGGCCGATGCGCTGCCGCATGCCCTTGGAGTATTCGCGGAGGATGCGCTTGCGGTCGGCCTTGAGGCCGACCTTCTCGATGAGTTCCTGGGCCTTGGTCTGCCGCTGTCCGGGCGGCATGTTGAAGAGCCGGCCGTAGAAGTCGAGCGTCTCCTCGGCGTTGAGGAAGCGGTAGAGGTACGATTCCTCGGGCAGATAGCCGATGCGTTCGTTCTTGCGCACGTCGGCGGCGGGCTGGCCGAAGACGAACGCTTCGCCGTCGGTGGGGAAGAGCAGGCCGAGCAGCAGCTTGATGGTGGTGGTCTTGCCGGAGCCGTTGGGCCCGAGCAGGCCGAAGATTTCGCCCTGGCGGATCTCGAGGTTGAGGCGCGGAGGGCGGTCTTCTTCTGCCGGCCCCAGAAGTCGCGGTAGATCTTGGTCAGCTTGCGCGTTTCGACGATCACGTTGGGGGGCATGGCCACCTCGTCAAGTCCGCCGGCGAGTCGGGTTCATCCGCTAGTACGCAGCCCGCGCCGGAAACGTTCGCGGCTTTCGTCCAACTTCTGTCGGCAGACGGGTCGGCGTCGCAAAGATTAGAAACACTGCCAATTTAGGGATCAGGGTGGGCAAATGCAAGCCGCTGGTGTTCTCTCTGTTTCGCCGCGACGCGCAGCGGAGTAAGATGCAGGGGAAAGGAGATTGCCATGATCGAGTTGACCGAACAGCAGTGGCAGCAATTGAGAGCGACCGACACGTCCCGGATTCTGGACCCGGCAACGGGGAAGACCTACGTCTTGGTGCCAACGGAGATCTATGAGCGGCTCAAAGGGTTCCTGGAAGATGAACCCGGAGTAACGGGTGAGATGGTGGACCGATTGATGGAGGAGGAGGACCGAGATGACCCCACCCTGGCGTTTTACCAACAGCAATACGGCCGCAAGTCATGATTCAACGTTGTGACGTCGTCATGGTCGAATTCCCCTACACGGATGCGGCACAGTCCAAGGTACGCCCGGCGGTCGTGGTGCTGAACGACCGGGACAACCAGCGGCTTCGCAAGACCGTTGTTGCCATGATTACGGGCAACCTGCGTCGCCGAGGGGATCCGAGTCATCTCTTCATTGATCCGGCCGTCGAACCATCCTCGGGCCTTCGCTTTCCCTCTCTGGTCTCCTGCAACAACCTCCTGACGGCGGAACAGATGGACATCCGGCAAACGATTGGCCACCTATCCGATGCCCTCAAGCAGCAACTCAATGCCTGCTTGAAAGCGGCTCTGGAGTTGCCTTGATTCGTGGGCTACGGCGGGCGAGTGAAGGTTTCGTCGTCAATGGAGCCAAAGGTTTTCTCAAAATATCCCGGCGGCCAGCCGCGCTCTTCCGGCGTGGTTGCGACGGTCTTGGGTTGCAAGACGACCACCACCTCGTATTCCGCTTCCGGCTGGCCTAGTGGGATGCGCAAGAATAGCGTCCCATCTTTTCCCGTCTTTTCCAGCACACGAATCGTTTGCATGGCACCACCTCCTTTTTCGGCTTCCTCAACTAAACGCGAAAATCGCGCCAGACCCCGTCCTCCCCGCGCAGCTGGTTGGGCACGAAGCGCGGCTTGTACGACATGGAGCCGCAGCCCTCGACGTAGTAGCCGAGATAGACGTGGGGCAGCCGCCGCCGCGCCGCTTCCTCAATGAGGCAGAGCACGTTCCAGGTGCCCAGCGCAGCGCTGTCGCTGCCGCGGGTCGTAAAAGAAATAGATGGCCGACAACCCCCCCAGCGGCTCCTCGAACCCGGCCGGCGGGCCGGGCAGTACATCGACGTAGCCGACGCCGACCAGTTGGCCGTTGACGTAGTAGCACCACTCCTCGACGGGGAAGGGATGATGGACGAACGAATCGGCGTAGCTGGAGGCGTCGCGCCGGGCGTGAGGCGGCCAACCCTTGTGGTCGGACTGAAAGGCGTGATAGCGGTCGTACAGGGCGAGCTTGGCGCGGTTGACGGACGGTTCGCCGATGTGCAGCTCGACGACGCCTTCGTTGGTCTGTCGGCAGCGGCGCTGGCTGCGGTCGGGGCGAAAATGCGGCACGACAACGCGCAGCGAGCGGCAGGCGCGGCACGTCTGACAGACCGGACGGAACAGCATGTGGCCGAAGCGGCGCCAGTTGTCGAGCATGCGGCCGAGGTACTCGGCCGGCGTCATGTCGGCGACGTAGTCGTACTCCAGGCGCCACCTCTGTTCGGGCAGATAGCCGCACCGCGTCGGCGTGGCCACATAATGAAACAGCGATTCCATGAACGGCTCACTTCTTCATCTTGCGCGCCGACTCGGCGCGTCAGCCAATCGCTGACCGGCTGCGGCGTGTGCCGCAGCAAGCGCAGCTTCCAGGCGGTGCGGGCCGGGAACGCCAGGAACGGCTTGCGAGCGCGGAGGCCGCGCACGATGAGGCGGACAGCCTCCCTCACGTCCATCATATCCGAGGCGGGCACGTCGAGGGGAGCGGTCAAGGGCGTGCGCACCCAGCCGGGGCAGATCGTCGTCACGGCGATGCCCAGCGGCGCGCAGCTCGACGCGCAGAGAGTCGAGCAGGCTGTTGAGTCCGGCCTTACTGGCGCAGTAGCCGGCCATGCGCGGCAGGCCGCGATACGAGGCCATGCTCGACAGAGCGGCCAGGTGTCCCCGGCGGCGCTGGCACATGCCGGGCAGGACGGCGTCGATGGTGTTGGCGACGCCGATGAGGTTGACCTGGACCTGGGCCGCGAAGTCCTCGCCGCGGAAGGCGTCGGCCGGCGTCTCGATGCCGATGCCGGCGCTGGCCACGAGCAAGTCCGTCGGCCCGAGCTGCCCTTCCAGCTGGGCCACGGCCGCGCGCACCGCCGACAGGTCCGTGACGTCGGCAACGGCGCAGGCGATGGTCTGTCCTTTCAACTCGGCGGCGAGGCTGTCGAGGGCTTCGGTCTGCCGATCCAGGGCGGCGATGCGTGCGCCCGCGGAGGCCAACGTAACGGCAAGTTCTCGACCGATGCCGCTGGCCGCTCCGGTGATGAGTGCGACGCGATTGCGAAAGGAGTCCATGCTTTCTCGTAGGGTTTCGGGTTTCGGGTAAAGAACAGCCGACTGCCTCCACCCGTCGTCCTCGTCTCCCGGCCCCTCTTACCCTAACCTCTAAACCCGAAACCCTAAACCCTAAAACCTAAAACCTTGACCCGTTTACCCTCCCCATACAAGAATAAGATGGAGCCTGCCACGACGCCGGCGAGCGTTCCTCGTTGCGGCAGGCGCGATCGAGGAGCGACGATGTCCGCACGGGAGCGTCCACAGTTACGTCCGCATCTGGCGGCGACGCCGGAAGGACGAGGGGGGTACGTCATCTGGGACCAGTTACGCCTCGCGGATCGCCGCATCCGCGTGTCGCCCCTGGAAATGACCTGGCTGCGTCTGTTCGATGGCCGGCACACGCTCCGCGACATCCAGGCCGAGGCCATGCGGCACATCGATGGCCAGCTGGTCCCGCTGGAAGTTTTCACTCGTCTCGTCCAGGAACTCGACGACGCCTTTTTCCTCGAAGGTCCGCGTTTCCGCAACCTCCTCCGCGAGTACGCCAACCACCCCATCCGGCCACCCTCGTGTACCGCCAGTTATGGGCAGGATCCCGTACACATCCGCCGACTGTTCGATGCCCTGTTCACCGGACCCGGCGGGCCGGGGCGTCCGGCACCGCGCCAGCCGGACGAGCGTTTTCGCGCCGCCCTCATCCCGCACATCGATTATCCGCGCGGCGGACGCACCTACGCCTGGGCCTTCAAGGAACTCTTCGAGCACACGCCGGCGCGGCTGTTCGTCATCGTCGGCACCTCGCACTACAGCTATCACCGTTTCACGCTCACGCGCAAGCACTTCCAGACACCGCTCGGCATCGCTCGGACGGACCAGTCGTACATCGACCGCCTGGCCGCTCGCTACGGCGATGGCCTTTTCGACGATGAATTGGCGGCCCATTTGCCGGAGCACTCGATTGAGCTGGAGGTGGTATTCTTGCAGTATCTCTATCCGGAAACGCCCTTTCGCATCGTGCCGCTGGTGGTCGGCTCCTTCCACGACTGCATCGCGCTGGGCCGCGAGCCGGTCGGACAGGACGACATCGGCCGCATGATCGAGGCACTGCGGGCCGTCGAGCGGGAAACGCCGGAGCCGATCTGCTACATCATCAGCGGCGACCTGGCCCACGTCGGCCCGAAGTTCGGCGATCCGCGGCCGGTCGGCCCGACCCTTCTGACGCACAGCCGCCGTCAGGACCACGCTCTCTTACACGAACTCGGCGAGGCGGCGCGGAAGACGTCCCCCACCGCACCGCCGGACACGGCAGCGTATTTCCGCGTCATCGCCGAGGAAGGCGACGCGCCGCCGCATCTGTGGGCTGCCGCCCACCTACACGGTCCTCGAAGCCATCCGTCCCGGCAGCGGCAAGCTGCTGCACTACGATCAATATGTCCATCCCGACGGTTACGAGAGTGTCAGCTTCGCCAGCATGGTGTTTTACCAATGAAGGACAAGCTATCCCTGGAGTGCGCCGACTCGGCCCCTCGACCTGACCCTGTACGGGAGAACTGCCCCGGCGGCAGCGCCCACGACTGTGCCCTGTCCTGCGCCGACGTGTGTGCCCTGCATCCGGGCGAGAAGGTTGAGCCGATTGTCTTGTCCGAGGCGCTGGAGCGCTTCGCGCGCGAGGCGGTGCAAGGCACCTGCGACACGAGCCGCTATCGTCTGCCGTACTACACCTGGGGCGAAGGACCGCCCTTGTTGTTCGTGCATGGCGTCGGCGACAGCAGCCGCTCGTTCCTCCAGCCGATTTCGCGTCTGTCGGCCCATTTCCGCTGCATCGCCTACGACCTGCCGAGCGGCCGCCGCGACGGCGCCCGCCTGCGCCGCTATTCCCACGACCATCTCGTCGCGGACGTCTGGGCGCTGCTCGATCACCTGGGACTGCGGCAGAGTTACATCCTCGGCTCGTCGTTCGGCGCGACGATCGTCTTGAAGGCGATGCACGACCAGCCGGAGCGTCTGCCGCGCGGCATCCTGCAAGGCGGGTTGGCGTATCGGCCGCTGCGGCGCGCCGAGCGGTTCCTGGCGTACTGGGGACGTTTCCTGCCCGGCTCGATGGCTGGTCTGCCGCTGCGCGAGAAGGTGCTGCTCAAGACCACCGGCAGCGCCTTCAAGGAGTTGTTCCCCGAGGTGTGGAATCATTTCCTCGACACATCCGGCCGGGCGCGGCTGGCGGCCTTCGCCTGCCAGGCGCACATGCTGCACCAGCTCGACCTGCGGCCGATCCTGCCCGGTGTTCGTCAGCCGGTGCTCCTCATCTGCGGCGATCAGGACCGCGTGGTGCCGCGGCCCTACGAAGAGGTGCTTCTACAAGGGCTGCCCAACGCCGGCCGCGTGGTGATCCAGGGCTGCGGCCACGTCCCCAGCTATACCCATCCCGAGGTGTACGCCGAAGTGATCCGGCAGTTTTTGACGCCGTCTCCATGACAACGGTACGGTCGTTGGTTAGCGATGGCTCTCCGAACCGCCGTTAAACGTTGTCGTCTCGGCGGACATCCTGCTGCGCGCATCGTATACCATCCTCCACAAGGGACACCTCGCCGGCCCACAGGATCGAACCGTGAACACCCCTGAACCGCGCATCCACATCATCGGTATCGGCAGCGACGGCCTCGCCGGACTGACCAGCCGCGCCCGCGATCTGCTGCTGTCGGCCGACGTCGTCTTCGGCTCCGAGCACACGCTGAAATTGCTGCCGGAAATCAAGGCCGAGCGCCGACCGCTGGGGTCCGACATGCAGGAAGCCGTCAGCACCCTCACCAGTCTTCTCGGCCGCAAGCGGCTAGCGATCGTGGCCAGTGGCGATCCGCTCTTTTACGGCGTGGCTCGCTACCTGTGCGATCGGCTGGGCAAGGAGCGTTTCGAGGTGCTACCGCACGTCAGCAGCATGCAGTTGGCCTTCGCGCGGATCAAGGAGACGTGGGAGGAAGCCTACCTGACCAATCTGCAAACGCATCCTCTGGAGAGCGTGCTCGATCGCATCCGCACGGCCGAGACGGTCGGCCTGTTCCCCTCCGAGAAGGAGGGACCGGCGGAGATCGCTCGCACGCTGCTGGCTCGCGGACTCGACTACTTCCGCGCCTACGTCTGCGAGAACCTCGGAGGGCCGGACGAGCGCGTCACCCAGGGCGAGCTGCGCGACATCCAGGACATGGAGTTCGCCCCGCTCAACGTGGTCGTCCTCAAACGCAAGCCAGGCCGGCCGGATCGTCCGGCGACGGCGGCGCGCTTCCGGCCGTTCGGCAACCCCGACGACGTGTTCGCCCAGAGTCGGCCCAAGAGCGGACTCATCACCCAGGCCGAGGTACGCTCGATCGCCCTGGCGGAACTGGCCATTCAGCCGGCCGCCGTCGTCTGGGACATCGGCGCCGGCTCCGGCTCGGTCGCCATTGAGGCGGCCCGGCTGAGCGATCCCGGCCCCGTCTACGCCATCGAGCAGGACGCCGCCGACTATCACCTGATTCTGGCCAATGCTTCGGCGTTCGGCGCCACCAACCTGCACGCGATCCACGGCATCGCCCCGGACGTTTTCGCCGACCTGCCGGCGCCGGACGCCGTCTTCGTCGGCGGCACCGGCCATGAGGTCGCGCGGTTGCTCGAATCGGCCTGGGACGCGCTGCGGCCAGGCGGACAGATGGTTGTCAACGTGGCCACACTGGAGAGCCTCAGCGCAACGCATGCCGTGCTGAAACGCTTGGCTGGGAGTGTGCGCGTGCTGCTGGTGAACATCGTGCGCGGCAATGAGCAGCTGGAGACGCTGCGCTTTGAGGCGGTCAATCCGACGTTTTTGCTTGCCATCGGCAAACCGGCCGCAAGGTAAGCACCATCAGTTAAGTTCATGTCCATGACAGGCTGGACGCTCATGGGCCGACCAAAGTTTCTTCCCGTTCTTCCAGCCGCCAAGCCGCGTAAGTCAGCGCAGCATCAATGTCTTCGGATTCCAAGTAGGGATACGCTTGCAGAATCCGTTCGCGGGAATGGCCGGGAGCAAGGAGGCCGAGGATTGTGCCCACCGTGACACGAAGTCCGCGAATACAAGGCTTACCCCCCATTACAGCGGGATTGTGAGTAATTCGAGAGATCTGCATGGGAAGACTCCTCCTTATCTAATTCTTTGCTGCTCACACCATACCCCAGCGCCGGCGCAGCAGCCATTCGACCGACAGCAACGTCACAAACAGCACAAAGAAGAGCGGGAAAAACGCCGATCGCCCCGTCGTTCGCCAGTCCGGCCGCAGGGACAGCTTCGGTTTGTTGCGCGCCAGGTTCTCCGTCTGCATGCGTCGCAGGAACGCCGGCAATTCCTCGACGCGGTGAAAGTCGCCGCCGCCGGCCGCGGCCAACTTCTTGAGGAAATCGTGATCGGCGGCGCGACGGCTCATCTCGACGTCCTCGTCGTAGACGATGAAATGGGCCGACGCCTCGCCCTTGACCACCTCGTCCGCGACGGGGTCTTTCGCCTCGCCATGCACGGTGATGCAGTATTCGCCGGGAACGTCGGTGCTGACGAAGGTGCCGCGGTCGTCGGTCGCCGTCCGCGCCGTCGGCACCGGCGTCTTGACGCCGCCGGGTCCGACGACCTCGACAGTGTACTTGCCGTCCGGCAGCTCGACGCCGCCGCGACTGCGGACGCCGACGCTGAAGCCGAGGTCGTTGCGAACCGGCAGCCGCCGCGTGTCCGGCTTGATCCACACGCTGCCCTCGGCGTTCTCCTGCTTCGCCAGCCACAGGACCACCTGTCGCCAGAACCGCGCGTGCATCTGCTGCTTGGCGCGGTTGACGATCCAGCGGTGCGTCGTGTCGCCGGCGAAGGCCAGTACCCGTCCCGTGCCGTAAATCTGGGAGATCAGGATCGGCTCGCCCTTGTCCGACTCGGCCAGCACGGTCTCCTGCAATCCCTTCTTCGACTTGTGCAAACGGGCGATGCCTTCCAGCTCGGGCAAGTCCTCCCAGACCTTTTTCGGGTCTTTTTCGTCGTTCAAGCGCAGAATGTAACCGAACTTGCGCAGCCCGGCCTGCGTCGGCAGCATCTTGCGGTCCTCCTCGATCTGACCCCGCGAACGTCTCCATGTCGATCGGCAGCATCTTCTCGATCGGCGTGCCCTGCCAGTCGCTGTTGCCGAACGAGGAATAACCGCCAAGCATGAGGAAGCCGGCCCCCTGTTCGACCAGGTGCTCGATGGCCGGCAGCGCCTGCGGGCTGACGGCCCGCATCTGGGCGGCGGTCACGTCGCCAAGAATGATGACGTCGTAGGGCTGTTTGTCGAAGCGAAACAGGTCGCCGCTGTTGGCGTCGAGCGTCTGTCCGCCGCGCAGCCAGACCGGCGTGACGCGGATACGCGGATCGGTACACAGCGCGTCGCAAATGAGCTGCGGCTCCCAGGGCCGTTGTTTGTCCACCAGCAGGACGCTGACGCCCTCCTTGGTGACGGTGACGAACGTCTCGATCTTGTTGTTGAGCGGGAACAGGTCGCCGGCCGGCGCCTGGTCTTTGCGGTGCGGATCGTCCGCCTGCACGCGCAACTTGACCTCGCCGGGCCGGGCCGGAGCGTTGCATTCGAGCTTGACCGCGTTGCCGTTCGTCAGCGGCAACACCTCATCGCGAGCCAGCACTTCCTTCTCGTCGAGGAAGAGACGGAGACGCACGGTGCTGTTCTCGAAGCCGGGCGCGTCCAGGAGCAGCTTGACGGTCAGCCGGCCCTTGCTCGGCACCAGGGCCGGCTCGGTGGCGATGGAGGTAATGGCGACGTCGCTCTGGCGGTCGGCCGTGGTCGAATTGCCGCTAGCGAAGGCGTGAATCGGAGAGGGCAGGTTGCGCCAGCGGGCGGCCTCGGATAGCGCCGGCGTGCGGGGGCTGCCGTTATCGGCGCCGTCGCTGAGCAGCAGGAGATAACGCGGAGGCCGACCGCCCTCGCGCTGGTCGTACAGGGCGCGGAGCATGGCGCCGGTGTCGGTGCGCTGGCCGTCCGCAGCGCCGGGGTCATCGGGCTGGAACTCGACCACGTCGCCGGCGAACTTGTAAAAGCGCACGTCCACTTGCTGCTCTTCGCGCAGCCGATCCAGTTCCGGGCCGCTCTCGCGCAGCGTTTGCAGAAGCAATTCCCAGCGCGACAAGTGGTTGGACTCGTCCTGGATGGTCATGCTCCCGGAGTGATCGCAGACGATGAGGAGTAGGCCGCGGAGTTGGTTGCGTTCGGCGAAGGCCAGGGCCGGCCGGACGATCGCCAACCCGGTCAGCAGGAAGGCGAGCAGGCGCAGGGCGAGCACGACCGCGATTCGTCGGCGGCTCGCTCCCGGACTGCCGAGATACGTCGAGATGGTCAGGCCGATCAGTCCGAGGGGCACAACGACCAGGAAGGCCATCGCCAGGCCGTGCCAGCGGCCGGCCGGCGCGCTGCTGACGTGTCCGGTGTGAAGGACCACCCAGCCGAACAGCAGGACCAGCAGGATGCCTCCGCCGCGCACCAGCTGACGCGGGCTCACGCCATAGGGCCGCCTCCGCCACAGGATCGGCAGGGCGAAGGCCGTCAGACCGGACAGCACGAGGGCGAGGACGACGTCGGAACTCGCCGACGACAGGAATGGTCCCAGGTAAGACCACGGCCACAAGGGGTCCAGATGTACGGTCATGATTGGGCTTGCCCCCCGACGGCCGTCTCTCCCGCTGCGGGGACGGCATGGCGATAGAAGCGGTTGGCCAGCAGGCTTTCGACTGTCAGCACGATCAGCACGGCCATCATGAGCCAGGGGAGCAACTCCAGAGGCGGCGGCCGCGTCGCCAGCAGCGCGTCCTTGAGACTAACCGTGCGTCCGACCTGGAGTAGCGTGTCTTTGCCCAGCACCGATTCGATCTCCTCCGCCGGCACCCGCTCCAGGACGCTCTCTTGCGGGCGGACGTTCAGACTGCAGCCGGCGACGAGGTGTTTGTTGGCATCGCGCACGGCGTAATTGCCGGGCGCCGCCGCCTGCGGCAGCGACAAGCGCGTCTCGCCCTCGACGGCCTTGAGGTTCGTCTCGGCGACGGCCAGGCCCGGACCATCCAGTGTGTACGGCGGTGCCGTCGGCTGGGACGGGAGCATGGCCTGCGGCACCTGGCCGCAGAAGTAGTTCAGCTCCGGCATCGCCGAGTCGCCGGCCAGGAAGCGGCACACCTGGTCTTCGAGCACCAGGCCAAACGAGGAAGGACCCCAGTAATTGTGCCAGTAGCGATGGCCGCTCAGCTCCCGTGCATCCAGCGGCGTCGTGAAGAGGATGACGTGGCCGCCTCCGACGGCGCGGTCGAGCAGGGCTGGACTGCTTTTGCCATCGTCATAGTTCGCCAACACGATCGTGTCCTTCTCGGCCGGACCCACGGTCCAGTAGGCGTTGACACCCGGCCGTGACTGCTTCTTGGCGAAGTCGATGTCACCGCTGAGGATTACTTTGCGGAAATAGGCCGGGATGGGGTGTTTCACCTCGAAGCCGGACCAGCGAATGAGCGGCCGATCCGGGGCGTTTTCCTCGATCTTGTTCAGCGCGGCCGGCAAGAGTCCCGACTTTTTCCCTTCGTCGTTGTACGCCTGCAACCGCGGCCGCATCTCCTCGCCGCTGGGCACCAGGACCACGCCGCCGCCGGCCTGGACGTAGCGCCCCAGCTTCGTCCACAGCTCCGCGTCCGGCACGCACTGAAACACACAGACAACGGCGTAGTCGCGCAGCTGCCGATCCTCCAGCTTGCCGGCCTCGGCCACGGGACGCACCTCGCACTGGAACATCTCGACCGCTTCCATCGCCCCCTTCCACGCCTTCCAAGGTTCCGGCCCCCTCGCGGGAGGATTGTCGGTCACGATGGTCAGCACCTTGCGCGGCGGCGCACCAGAAACGTGGCGAACGAGGTGTTGTTGAACGGCAGCGCGTCCGGCGTCTGGTGCTTGACCGTCACTTGATACGTCATCTCGCCGAGTCCGCCCGTCGGCCGCGGCGGCGCCTCGCGCTCGAAGACGAAGACACGCCTCTGCCCGGCGGAGAGCTGGATCGCCTGTTTCTTGTCGCTGTCCGGTTCGCTGTCGAGCTGGCACAGCAGTTCCGTGTCGAAGTCGGCGCCGGTGGCGGCGACGGTGACGTGAATCTGAATGCGGCCGCCGGGCGCAACGACCGCCGGCACCACTTCCACTTTCTCGATGGCCAGATCCTTCGGCTTGTCCGCGCCGACATCGACGAACAGAGCGTGGAGGCTGTCGGGTATCGACTTCGGGCCGGCCTGCGCATCCCAGCAGGCGCGCGTGCGATCGGAGAACACGTACAGGAAGCGCGGCGGCGGATCGTCGCCCTCGCCGACCTTCTCCAGCATCCGCACCGCCCGGTCGAGTTGCCGGTTCAGGACCGCGTTGGCGGGACGAATGCGCAAGCTCTCGATGCGCGTCTGCGCCAGGGCTGGCGACACCCATTCCGCGCCGACATCGCCGGCGTCGTCGCCGCTGTCGAGCAGGGCGATCTGGCTGCCGGCGTCCATCTCGTCGAGCAGTTCGCGGGCGCGCTGCTTGGCCTCATCGAGACGGCTGCGGCCGGCGGCGCTGTACTCCATGCTGGCGCTGGTATCGAAGACGAGCACGGCGGCGACGGGACGTTCGCCGCTGAACAGCGCGGCCACGCGCTGGGCAGCGATGCGCGGCCGGGCCAGGGCCAGGCACAGGGCCGCGATCACTCCCATACGCAGCAGCAACAACAGCAGGTGTTGCAGGCGCAGCTTGCGGCGGTTGATGAGGTGGCGCTGCGCAGGAAGCGGAAAGCGGGGAACGGCAAATGCCGCGGCTTCTGCCGCATGAATGAGATGCAGCAGCACCGGCACGCCGACGAGCACCAGGCCGGCCAGAAGGTATCCGTGGATGAAGGTCATGCCTCGCTCACTCCCTCTTTCGCCTCGACGGACAGGGGGATTTGACGGCCATCCTTACTTTACCGGATCGACGGACGGGCAACGCCACGGTTCGCCCCGCAAGCGGCTTACGCATCAAAAGCGCCGCTGCCGCTGCACCAGATATTCCATCAGCGCCTTGTCGAAACTGACGCTCGTGTCGATCGGCACATAGTCGATGTTGGCCTTGGCGCATTCGCGCCGATAGAGCTCCTGAAATTCGCGGATCGCCTGCAGGTAGTCGCCGCGCATGCCCTTGGCGTCGAGCGTCAGCCGATCCGGCGACTCCACGTCCTCGAACTCGATCAGGCCCTCGAACGGGAAGTGGACCTCGGCCTCGTCGAGGATGTGAAACAGGATGATCTCGTTGCCGCGGTGGCGCAGATGGTGCAGGCTCTGCAGCACCGGCTCGGGATCGGTCAGCAGGTCGCTGAAGATCATGACCAGGCTCTTGCCGCGGATCATGCTCGCCAGCTGGTGCAGCGCACGCGGCGACGTCGGTCTCGCCGGCCGGCTTGAGGTTGGCGAGCACCGACAGGATGGTGCCCAGGTGCGTTCGCTTGCTGCGCGGCGGCAGGCTGGTCTGGATGCGCGTGTCGAACGTGACCAGGCCGACGGGGTCTTGCTGGTGGATCATCAGGTAGCCCAGGGCCGCCGCCAGGCAGATGGCGTACTCGAACTTGGTCAGCTCCTGGCGATAGGTGTAGGCCATCGACGCGCTGAGGTCCATGACCAGGTAGCCGGTCACGTTCGTCTCGGCCTGGAATTTTTTGAGATAATACTTGTCCGTCTTGGCGTAGACGTTCCAGTCGAGGTCTTTGAGGTCGTCGCCGGGGACGTATTTGCGGTGCTCGGAGAACTCGACGCTGAAGCCCTGGAAGGGGCTGGCGTGCAGGCCGGCGAGGAAGCCCTCGACGATGAACTTGGCCCGCAGGTCGAGCCGGGCGACCTGGCGGATCACTTTGGGCTGCAGGTATTTCTCGGCGGCGCTCATGAAGACATTCTATCGGCCGAAGGAGGTGCTTTCCCAGCGATCATTCCGGGACCAGCAATGTCCCGTCAGCGGCGAAGAAGCCGCGCTCGTCGATCTGGTAGACGCCGGCGGTGCTGGCGGCGAGGAAGCGGCACAGGCCGAGGCACACGGTTTCGGCCGGCGTCGAGGCCTCGACGCGGTGCAGGGTGAAGAGCTGCGTCGTCTGGATCATGCGCTCCATCAGGCGGACTGTGTTCGGCATCGCCGTCGCGCGTCTCCAGCCAGGCGGCCCAGCTATTCAGCTCGGCGCGGATGCCTTCCTCTTCGGCGAGATAGCGTTCCAGCTGCAAAGCCACGCCGTCCACGACGAGGTCGGCCTGATACCAGCCGGAGGCGTCCGCCGCGAATTCGCCGGAGACGGACGCGCCCTGGCCGGAGACAGAATCAAGGACCGCCGCGGACGCCGGCATCTCGGAGGTGGCTGCCGAAGACGCGATACCACACGGCCGTCCTCCTTCCGGGAGGTTCGTCAGCGCCGGCGTTTTTCGTACTTGCCCACCTCGGGTTCGCCGACGGTCGGCCAGCAGTTGCTGAATGATGTCTTCGCTCTTCTTGCCCTCGGCCTGGGCCTGGAAGTTCGTGCTGATGCGATGGCGCAGCACGGGGATGGCCACTTTCTTGACGTCCTCAATGGCCACGCTGAAGCGGCCATCCATCGCGGCCAACGCCTTGCCGCCGTCGCGCAGGAACAGGCCGGCGCGCGGCCCGGCGCCGTAATCGACCATCTTCTTGACGAACTCCGGCGCCGTCGGATCGTCCGGCCGCGTCGCCCGCACCAGCCGGACGATGTAGTCGATCACGTAGTCGCCGACCGGCACGCCGAGGATCAACTTCTGCAAGTTGCTGATGGCCTTGCTCGACAGCACCTTGGTCAGCTCGACCATCTCGCTCTTGCTGGTCATCGACAGGATGCGCTTCTCTTCCTCCAGCGTCGGATAGTCCACCTTGATGGTGAACATGAAGCGATCGAGCTGGGCCTCGGGCAGCGGATAGGTGCCCTCCTGCTCGATGGGGTTCTGCGTGGCGATGACGAAGAACGGATCGGGCAGCTTGTAGGTGTCCTGGCCGGCGGTGACTTCGCGTTCCTGCATCGCTTGCAAGCAGGGCGGCCTGCGTCTTGGGCGGCGTGCGGTTGATTTCGTCGGCCAGCACGATGTTGGCGAAGATCGGCCCGCGGACGAAACGGAACTCGCGTCTGCCGGTCTCCGACTCGTCGAGGACCATCGTGCCGGTGATGTCCGACGGCATCAGATCGGGCGTGAACTGGATGCGTTTGAACGACACGTCGAGAATCTGGCTGATGGAACTGACCATGAGCGTCTTGGCCAGTCCCGGCACGCCGATGAGCAGACAGTGGCCGCGCGTGAAGATGGCGGCCAGGATCTGCTCGATGACCTCGGCCTGGCCGACGACGACGCGGCGCAGCTGGTCGAGCATGAGGCTGCGCGTCTGGCTGAACTGCGTCAGATATTCGTTGATGCGCTCGGTGGACACCGTGCGGTTCCTCGGCAGGCAGGGACGAAGGCAGACCACGATGGATGTATTGTAAAGAAGGAGGACGGGGAAAGGCAAAGGGCCATAACGGAATGCCGCTTGCGGCTTAGCGTTGACACACGCGAAGCCGCAAGCGGCTCCTTTCGTTGGTGACTCTCTAGTTGCGAGGCAACGGACTCCCACGGTATGATGACGGGCATGTCTACTCCATCATCCAATCCTTCGCGTCCCGCGCTGGAGTATCGTATCCTCGGCGCGATGGTGGGAGTGCTGGGGGCCGCCTTGCTGCTGGCGCTGGGGAGCCGAGGCGCCGAGACGCCCAGCAAACTCACCGCCGAGAAAGTACGGCAACTCCAGGCGAAATACCAGGAAGAACGCGCCGCCGCCGACAAGGAAGGGCTGACGACAAAGTTCTCTCCCGAGTGGTACGAGAACGCCGCCAAACTGGCGAAGCAGGGCGACGAGGCGCTGACGGCCGGCCGGCTCGTCGAGGCGTCCGAGAGCTTTCACCGAGCCGCGTTGGAGTCTGCCGGGTCTGCCGCCGCACCTGCCGGAGCACGTCGGCCGTATCTTCGGCGACGGCCGGCTGCGCTTTACCGGCCCGGTGCTGGCCCTGGCCTACAGCCCGGATGGCCGGCGCCTGGTCACCGCCGCCGGCGATGCCGTCGTCCGCGTCTGGGACACCGACAACGGCCGCGAGGTCTGCCAGTATAACGGCCACAACGACGAGGTCTATGCCGTCGCCTTCCACCCGGACGGCAAGTTGATCGCCTCGGCCGACAAGAGCAACGCCGAGATCAAACTGTGGAACGCCGACACCGGCAAGCCCGTCAAGGGCTTGCAGGGGTACAAGGAGTTCGTGACCAGTATCGCCTTCAGTCCCGACAGGCAATTGCTGGCCGCCGGCGGCGACAAGGACGTGCGCGTCTACGACATGGCCACGGGAGCCACCAAGCATGTTCTGCGCGGCCACACTCAGCTGGTCCGCAGCGTGGCCTTCAGCCCGGACGGCAAATCGCTCGTATCGGCCGGCGCCGACAAGATCGTCCGTTGCTGGGACACGACGACGTGGACGGATCGCTTCGCCACGCCGCCTTTCCGCGGCGATCTCTTCGGCATCGCCTTCCATCCGGACAGCCAGACGTTTGCCGTCGCCACCACCGACCCCAATGGGGCCAAGCTGCTGTCGGCGGTGGACGGCAGTGAACGGCAGAGCTTCGAGGGCCACAGCAAAGAAGTCATTTCCCTGGCCTTCAGCAAGGATGGCAAGCGCCTGGCCACCGGCAGCAACGACCAGGGCATTCGTCTGTGGGACGTCGCTACCGGCCAGACCCTGCGCACGCTCCAGGGCGGACACAGCGCGGGCGTGACGTGCCTGGCCTTCAGCCCGGACGGCCGAACGCTGGCCTCCGGCAGCACGGACCAGACGGTGCGGCTGTGGGAGGTCGGCAGTGACGAGCAGGCGCGCGAGCTGGCCGGCCACCAGGGCGCGGTCTGGTCCGCCCTGTTCAGCCCGGATGGCCGGCACATCGTCTCGGCGGGGGCCGATAAGCTGGTCCGCATCTGGGAGACGCTCACCGGCAAGGAAGAGCGCGTCCTCAAGGGCCATCATTCGCCGGTAACGGCGGCGGTGTACAGCCCGGATGGCAAATTCATTGTCTCGTGCAGCGGCGACAAGCTGCTCAAACTGTGGGACGCCGCGACCGGCCAGGAAGTGCGCACCTTCACCGGCCACACCGCTGCCGTCACCAGCGCCGCCTTCAGCCCCGACGGCAAACAACTCGTCTCCGGGGCGGCGGATCGTCTCGTCAAGGTTTGGGAGGTCGAGACCGGCAAGGAGCTGCACTCGCTGCCGGGCCACGCCTCGGTCATCAGCGCCGTGGCCTGGGGCCGCGACGGCAAGCGCCTCGCCTCGGCCGGCGGCGACAACACAATCCGGCTATGGGACGCCGGCACGATGAAGGAGGAGCGCACGCTGCTGGGCCACGGCGGCGCCGTCAGCTCGATCGCCTTCAGCCCGGACGGGCGGCAGCTGGCCTCGTGCGGCGGCGATCAGCGCATCCTGCTGTGGAACGTGGACGGCTCCGGTTCGCCGCGGGCCTTCCTCGGCCACAGCAGCGTCATCAGCTCGGTGGCCTTCAGCCCCAACGGCAAGCTGCTGGCCTCCGGCGGCGGCGATCAGGTCGTCAAGCTGTGGGACGTGCAGGCCGGCATCGAGCTGCACTCCTACCAGGGCCACAAAAACTGGATCAGCTCGGTCGCTTTTAGCCCGGACGGCCACTACCTCGTCTCGGGCAGCGTCGATCGGACGATCAAGCTGTGGGAGTTGGCCGGCCAGGCCGGCGGCGCCGCCTTCGGCCACACCAAGGAGGTCCGTGCCCTCGCGGTCAGTCCCGACGGCAAGCTGCTCGCCTCGGGCGGTGCCGACCAGAGCGTGCGCTTGTGGGAGCTGGCGACCGGCCGCGAGCTGTTCGTGCTGGAAGGACGAATAGCGGGACAAGTCAAGGAGATCACGGCCCTGGCCTTCACGCCGGACAGCAAAATGCTGGTGTCCGCCGACGAGGACAACACACTCAAGTTCTGGAACACGGCAACAGGTAACGAAGTCCGCGCCCTCCGCAACGAGAGTCCGTCGCCCCTGGGCATCCCCGTCCTGACGGTGACGCCCGACGGCAAACACCTGATTGCCTGGGTCGCCACCACGGAGGTCAGCACCTACACGCTGGCCGACGGCAAGCAGACCGCCGCCTTCGCCGTCGGCGACAGCAGCTCGAAGATCAACAGTCTGTCGTTCAGCGCCGACGGCACCATCGCCGCCCTGGGCGGAACCGACGGCGTTGTTCGCCTCTGGGACGTCGTCAAGAAGCAGCGCCTCGGCGATGACCTGAAAGCCCACGACAAGGAGGTCATGGACCTGTCGCTGACGCCGGACAAGAAGATGCTCGTGACGGCCGACCGCGCCGGCGAGGTGAAGGTGTGGGACCTGGGCAAGCGGCAGGTCGTGCGCACGATCGCCGCGCATAAACAGAAAATCATCGCCGTGGCCATGAGCCCGGACGGCTCGCGCTTCGCCACGGCGGCGGCGGACAACGTCGTCAAGCTGTGGGACCGAGCGACCGGCAAGGAGCTGCGGCAATGGGACTTGCACGTCCCGGTGCTGACCAACAGCGACAAGGCCCCGTTCGTCCGCGCCTTGCTGTTCGCACCCGATGGCAAGCACCTGGCGACCGGCAACGCCGATACGACGCTGTATTTGCTCGATTGTCCGTAGTCGGGAACAAAACCTCCGACAACGGCGTCTCATGTTTCGCGCTCCCTTCCGTTCTCCTTGAAAGCGAGGCTCTATGAAACGACTTCTGGCATTGGGGTTCCTGCTCGGTCTGATTGGTCTGGTCGTGCCGGCGCCGGCCGCCGACTCGACCGACAAGGCGGCGTCCAAGGAAGCCCTCCAAGAACTTCAGGATTTCATCGGCGGCTGGAAGGGCAACGGTGGCCCCGACAAGCCGCGTCCCAGTCCCCGCGATCCCGTCTGGAGCGAAAACGTCAGCTGGAGCTGGCGCTTCAAGGGCGACGACGCCTGGCTGACCATGACCGTCAAGGACGGCAAGATCTTCAAGTCCGGCGAGATGCGCTACCTGCCGGACAAGAAGCTGTACCAGTTGACCACCACCGACAAGGACGGCAAGAAGGCCGTCTTCGAGGGCCAGATCAAGAGCGAGACCCTGACGCTCACCCACGTCGATCCCGCTACGAAAGTGACACGGCAGATCCAGATGAACACCGCCGCCGAGGGCGTGCGCTTCATCTACCGCGTCGCCCACAAGGACAAGGGTTCGACCATCTGGAAGAAGGATTACGTGGTCGCCTGCACCAAGGAAGGCGAGAGCCTGGGCAAAGCGGAGAAGAAAAACATCTGCGTCGTCTCCGGCGGCGTCGGTACCATGCCGATCAGTTACAAGGGCGAGACGTATTACGTCTGCTGCTCCGGTTGCGCCGAGGCGTTCAAGGAAACGCCGGAGAAGTACATCGCCGAGTACAAGGCCAAGAAAGCGGGCAAGAAGAAATAAAGGCAAATTTCCTTCGTTTAGCCGCGACGCGCAGCGGAGCGCGGGAGTATCCCGCGCTCCGCTGCGCGTCGCGGCTAAACGGGGACCTTTCCGAGCCGCTTGCGGCGTAGTGTCCCGACAACGCTACGCCGCGAGCGGTTTCGCTTTTCCGGAAAAAAGTAAAAGCACTCCTCGCCCTCAGGGCAGTGATAAATAGAGACACGGATTCGCTGGGAGGGTTGGATACGTGGCCCCCGCGCGCTGGCGTCCGGTGATTGACTATCTGCGCATGATCGCGCGACGTCCGCAGCCGGAGGAGCGCGGCGACGCCTGGCTGCTGGCTCGCTTCGTCGCCGACCGCGACGAGTCGGCGTTCGCCGCCCTGGTGCATCGGCACGGCCCGATGGTATTCGCCACCTGTCGCTGTATCCTGGGCGACGTTCACGATGCCGAGGACTGCTTGCAAGCCGTCTTCCTCGTTCTGGCGCAAGGCCGCCTCGCTCCGCAATCCCGATCGTCTGGCCAACTGGTTGTACGGCGTCGCCCGCCGCACTGCTGCCAAGGCGCGCGTGCGCAGCGTCCGGCGGCGAAGGCACGAAATGCCTCTCGTGGATGTTCCCGGCCAAGGGAGCGACGATCTCATCTGGCGTGAGTTGCGGCCGGTCCTCGACGAGGAAATCGCGCGTCTACCCGCTCGCTATCGGCCGGCAGTGGTCCTGTGCTATCTCGAAGGAGCGAGCAACGCCGAGGCGGCGCGGCGGCTCGGCTGGCCGCGCGGCACGGTAGCGACGCGCCTGGCCTGGGCGCGGCAGCGGCTGCGCTCCCGACTGGAGTGGCGCGGCATCACCCTGCCGGCCGGCGCCCTGACGGCGCTTCTGGCACAGGAGACGGCCGAGGCCGCTATCTCGGGGAGACTGGCGAAAACGACCGTCGAGGCGTCTCTGCGCTTCGCCGTGGGACAGGGAATGACCGCCGCCACGACGTCGGCGGTGATGCTGGCGAAAGGAGTGCTCACGAGCATGACCATGACCAAGGTGCAGTTCGCCGTCCTGATGGTGCTGACCGCCAGCGTGGTCGGCGTCGGTACGGGCTGGCTGGTGCGCTCTCTGTCGAGCGGCGAGCGACCGCAGGCTGTCGCCCCGCCCTCCGTCGCACGAGCCGAACCCGACCGCAACGAGATCCTGAAAGAGGAGATCGCGGTCCTGCAACGTGAGCTGCGAGAGCTGAAGAAGTCGCCGGCCGCGAAACCGACGCCGCCGGAAGCGAAAGAGACAGCGGCCGCCGACTCGCTGCCTCTCCTGTATCAAGGAAAGCCTGCCAGCGCCTGGTTGGTGACGCTCCGCGACCGCGATCCGGATTACCGCGTCAAGGGCATTAAGGCGCTCGATTCTCTCGCGCAGGTGGACCCGTCGTTGATCCCGGCAATTATGGGATCTTTGAAAGATAACGACCCAGAAGTCCGCACGGCGGCGGTCAATGCCCTCGGCGACATCGGTTCGCCGGCCGGTGAAGCCGTGCCCCTCATCCTGCGGAGCGGCTGTTCCATCCAGAACATCCTGAATGCCCTGGACGAGATCGATCCCAAGGGTCAGCGGGCCATGCCAGCCGCGTTGGCTGTCTTGAAGGAGACGGAAGCGCGACCACGACAGACAGCCGCTTTCGTCCTGCTGCACTTCGACAAGTCCAAGATGCGTCTTGGCATGACCGGCTTTGTCGATGCCTTCCAAGCGGAGGACGAGAATTTCTTCTGGTATGATCGAACGACGAAGGCAAGCGAGAGTGTCACGGTGCATCTCATCGCCGCGTGGGCGCTGGAGCAGATTGGGTCCCAGGCGCGCGAAGCCGTGCCGGCCTTGGTGCGAGCGCTCCATTCTCCCCTGCATAACTCGGATGCCGTCAGAGCGTGTAGTTCCGCTTTGACAAGCGTGGACCCGGAAGGCAAGGAAGCGATTCCGTTGTTGATAAAAGAATTGGCTTCCATGAAACAACCTCTCGATGATTCCGATAGAGGAGAGCGGACTTGTGTGATCCGCGCTCTGGCCTTGTATGGTCCAAAGGCCAAGGCGGCGATTCCGACTCTGCGAGAAATCGTCAAGAAAATCGAATCCTCGAAACACCCCAATTTCGCAGAAGGACTGCATTTTGTCGCTATCGACGCCCTTAACAAGATCGATCCCAAGAAGCCGCCAACTAGCAAATCGAACAAGGCGGCGAAAGAGAATTAGATGTCTCGGAGCAAATTCCCTGAGCGGGGGGCGTTAGCCCCCTGAGTCTTGCGAAACTCAGGGGGCTGACGCCCCCCGCTCAGGTGGAACTGCGTCAGCGCCCCGAGTATCCCACGATCTCGGGGCGCTGACGCAACCCTGCTCGCCAGGCATACCCCATCTCTTTTCCCTTTCCTCTCCCCGTACCGACCGATATGATCGCTGGCAGATACCCCCCCTGCCTTGGGGCCTTCCCTCGCCTCCTTCCTTGCGAGAATGCACCATGAACGTCTCGTCTCTTTCTTCCTTGTGCTTGCGTATACTGCTGGGTGCCGCCGTCATGCTGGCGTGGGCCGGCCACGGACAGGCGCAGAAACCGGCCCCGCTGCCGGTCAACCCGCAGGCGCCGGTGCTGAAGCCGGCCGTGCCGCTGGGCATGCAGCGCGGCACCACACTGGAGCTAAACCTTACCGGGACCAATCTCGCCGAGCCGACCGGCCTGTGGACCAGCTTTCCCGCCAAGGTCGCCATCCCCACCGAGGGCAACAACGGCAAGGACAATACGAAACTGCTCGTCCGTCTCGACGTACCCAAGGACGCCCCGGTCGGCTTCCATGCGATCCGGCTGGCGACGCGGCGCGGCATGTCGAACCTGCGCCTGTTCTGCATCGACGATCTGCCGCAGGTGCTGGAGACGAGCACGAACCACGCGCCGGCCACGGCCCAGGCCGTGCCGGTGCCGTGCGTCGTCGCGGCCAAGGCCGACGCCGAGACGACCGATTACTTCAAGTTCCGCGTCACCGCCGGTCAGCGCGTCAGCTTCGAGGTCCTGGGCCGGCGGCTGGGCAGCCTGTTCGATCCGCAGTTGCAACTCCTCGACGCCGCCACCGGACGCGAATTGCCGGGCGCCTACAGCAACGATGCGCCGGGCTTGCAGACCGACGCCCGCATGACTTACACCTTCAAGAATGCCGGCGAGTATCTCGTGGCCGTGCGCGACGTCAGCTATCGCGGCGGCGACGACTTCCATTACCGCCTGCGCATCGGCGATTTTCCCTGCGCCACCACAACGCTGCCGCTGGCCGCCAAGCGCGGCAGCAAGGTGTCCGTGCGCTTCGCTGGTCCCACCGTGGACGGCGTTGCTCCCGTCGAGGTGACGGTGCCGGCCGACCCGGCGGTCGAATCACTGGTACTGGCGCCGCGCGGGGCCAACGGCTTGCACGGCTGGCCGGTCAGCCTGGCGGTCTCCGACCTGGACGAGACGCTGGAGCAGGAGCCGAACAACGAACCGGCGAAGGCCAACCGTATTGCCGGTGCCCGGTGCCGTCACCGCTCGCTTCGAGCAGAAGGGCGACATCGATTCCTTCGTCTTCGCACTGAAGAAGGGCGTGCGTTACACCATCGAGGTACAGACGCACGAACTCGGTTCGCCGACCGAGGTGTACATGACCCTGCGCGATGCCAAGGGGGCACAGCTGCAAGCGAGCAATCCGACGACGGCGCCGCGGCTGGACTTCACGCCGCCGGCCGACGGCGATTACACGCTGCAAGTGGAACACCTGCACCTGTGGGGCGGGCCGGACGAGGTCTACCGCGTCCGCGTCGCGCCCTCCGAACCGGGCTTCGATCTGACCGTGGCGCTGGACCGCTACGATGTCGGCCAGGGCGGCAAGCTGTCGATCCCCGTCCTGGCGCCGCGGCGCGACTTCGGCGGTCCCATCGAAATCAGCGTCCTGGGACCGAAGGGCATCAGCGGTCATCTTGCCGTCGCCGCCGGCAAGGCGCCGCCGGCCAATCAGCCGATCGGCACGTTGACCGTCAACGTGGCCGACGACGTGCCGCTGGGTGCGTATGCCTTCCGCATCCAGGGCAAGGCGACAATCGACGGCAAGGTGGTGACGAGGTTGGCCAGCGCTCGCACGGCCGTCAGCCAGGGGTTGGCCAACCTGCCGCTGCCGCCGAGGGAGATGCTGACCACGATAGGCCTGGCCGTCACGCCGAAACCGCCGTTCACCCTGGCCGCGAAGCTCGACGCCCCGTCGTACATGCCCGGCAAGCCGGCGACGCTGACGGTCACGGCCACGCGCTCGGCCGGCTTCACGGCCGAGATCGTCCTGAGCGCCGCCGGCCTTCCGCCCGGCGTCACGGCGGCGTCTGAAAAACATCCCGGCCAATCAGAACGAGGTCAAGGTGCAGCTGACTCTGACGCCGCAGACCAAGGTCGGCCAAACCTCCCTCGTCCTCACGGGCAAAGCCAATCACCAGGGCCGCGATGTGACGGCTACTGCGCCGCCGGTCGCCCTCGTGGTCAAGAAATAAAAACGCCATCCATCCTACGGCCCTTGTCTGTATTTCCGGGCGATTGCTAATATCACATGGATGATGATGAGGAGGAGAGTGCCGCCCGCGAACGACCACAGACCGGCCTGTATCGTCCTACGGGTTCCGGTGAGAAAGCCAGCGATAAAACATGCGGCCCCGATGGCCTGTAGTAGGCAGGCAATGTAGAATCCGAATTCAGAGGCAAGCGGCTTCTGTTTATGTCTCCATTTGATTACTAAGATCATGGAGCTGAGAATCATGAGAAGAACGGCGCCGGTGAATAAGGGAACGCACAACCATACCCCAACAATAACGAGCTGTCTAAGGCCAGCGAAAAAGCCAATGATCTCACACAGCAATCCTAGAAGTCCCAGTATTGCTGCAACCCGGACGCAAAAATCGATAGAAAGCAGCTTGCCTGACATTCGGACAATCACTGCCTATGGCTGTGACGCAGCCCAATATCTCTATGTTCGCTCATCCTGGTGTAGTTCACCATCACTGGTATCAGGAGAGGGTGCATCATATAGCTCGTATCGCACGCCTTCTACTTCACCGGAGGCGATTGGCTTCGCACTGGTTGGTTGATACTCTGCGAGGATCTGCGAAACAGTGCGGTTATTCATTCTCTCGTAGCGCCTTCAATTCCATACCATCCAACATAGTTCCGTAGGATGGTACGAAGTTGCTTACTCAATACTGGCGGCAATGCCTGAATGGCTTTCGTCAAAGAGATGGACACTTCCTGAAGGCTTGAGCCTGAAATCAATCTTCCCCCATGATCTGTCACGGCATTTCTCCGCAATAACACGTTATGGCTTCACGAGAAGCACTCCATTCCTCCATGCCCATTGGCTTCCAGCGCTATCAATATACCATATATCCATTTGGAATTGCTGAGATGCCCACTGCATAAGACTTTGGCAATCTCTCTGTACTTTCCGTGATTTTCTCATAGTTCGCCATAAGCGACAACTTCGGGAGATAATTCTTGGTGAGGTCGAGCAACATGGCAGCGACGGGCGGGTGGACGATAACCGGCTCCCCGGACACGATGAGGGGTGACTACCGTCCCTCGTCTCGCCAAGGAGCCGGCCATGCCATTGTCGCAACTGCCCACCTCGTTGTCCGCCTGGCTGTCCGACATCACCGCTGCCCTCGATCGCCGCTCCGCCCCGCGACTGCTCCTGCTGCTGGTCGGGGCCCTGTTCGCCAAAGGACGCCGTACCGTCATCTCCTGGTTCCACGCCGCCGGCATCACCACCGACTTCCGGCCCGCCTACAACGCCTTGGGGGCTGCTGGCCGCCGCGTCGATGCCCTGAGCTACCGCCTGCTTGGCATCGCCCTCAAGCCGCTGATGCGTCGCATCCCCGGCGACCGTCTGCTGTTCGCCATCGACGATACGCCGACGGCGCGCTACGGACCCTGCGTGCAGGGCGCCGGCATCCACCACAACCCCAGCCCCGGCCCCGCCGGCGAAAAGTTCGTCTACGGTCACGTCTGGGTCAGCCTCGCCTGGTTGGCCCATCACCCGGCCTGGCACACGCTGGCCCTGCCGTTGCGTGCCCTGTTGTACGTCCGCGCCAAGGACGTGCCGGCGTTGGCCGAGAACTACCCCTGGCCGTTCCGCACCAAGCTGGAACTGGCTGCGGAGTTGGTCCGCTGGTTGACGGTCTGGGTGGGCGGTCTGGGCCGGACCTTGTGGCTGGCGGTCGATGGGGCCTACGCCAAGCGACCGTTTTTGCAGCCGGTGATGGCGTTGGGAGTGGTGGTCGTCAGCCGGCTGCGCAAGGACGCTCACCTGATGACCCTGCCACCGACCCGACGTCGGCACGGACAGCGTGGACCGTTGCCGACCTACGGCAAGGAGCGGATCGACCTGGCCAAGCGTGCCGGACAGCAGCGGGGCTGGCGGCGGCTGGAGTGCGTGCAGTACGGAGAGCGGGTGGTCAAGCAGATCAAGACGTTCCAGGCGACCTGGCGGCCGGCGGGCGGCTGCATCTGCGTGGTGCTCGTGCGTGAGGACGACGGCTGGCTGGCCTACTTCTGCACGGACCCGGAGGCGACGGCGACGCAGGTGCTGGAAGCGATGGCCGACCGAGGTGCGATCGAGCAGATGTTCAAGGATGTCAAGGAGGTCTGGGGTGCCGGCCAGCAGCAGGTGCGGAACGTGTACGCCAGCATCGGAGCCTGGGCGGTGAACCTGGTGATGTACAGCGTGGTGGAGGCGTGGGCTTGGACGCATGAGGAGGAGGAGTTGGTGGACCGCCGTCGGTCGCCGTGGGACACCAAGGATCGTCGGCCGTCGCACGCGGACAAGCGGAAGGCGTTGCAACGGCTGATCCTCCGAGAAGAAATCCGCGCGGCTGTCGAGGGTCGGCCCGAGTCGGAAGGGTTTCGGAACGTGGCTATCCGCCTGCTCGATTTAGCCGCCTGACTGTAAGACTCTCACGGAAAGTACAGAATCTCTGCAAGCTGGGAGGATTCCATCGAAAGTCAGCCTCATTCCCGGCCCCAACTTCCCTGCTTCGGCCAACTCGGCGATAACTTTTCCTTCAGTATGAGTGTACCAGGCTTGTTCAGGAAATGTCAACTTGGTTCCCTTGGGGAAGGTAACTTCGGCACCACTTATCGCAGTTCCGCCTGCGATTCTCCCACCTCTTGGACCTGTAAATTCCCAATCAGCCACATGTGGAGTATTCGACGCTCGTCCGAACCAGCCTCCCAGCCCGGCGAAGGCCATCGTCAGTACTGCGGGCGTGAAGTCGCCAATGGTCTTCGCCGTTCCCTCACTCGCTCCCAGGCCACTTGCAGCCGAATAACCCAGATACGCAATCACCGAGGAGTTGGACTGTCCCGAACCCCAGTCGGCCACTCCCGCGATGATCTGATCTACCCCCACCGACATCAAGCCCACACCCGACACTACCGCATTTATGTGGGCGAACTCGCAAAATACATGTCCTCTTCAAACGTGAACGAGAAGCACCAGCCACCGTCCTTGGCAATCACATATAGCGATTGAGGTTCTGTCAACAATCTTGAGAATACATCAAGAAGTACGCCAAAAGTCATCTCCAAAGCGACTGAAGTTGTATTGTCTCCAACTACCACACATCTGTCGCTCGAATTAAGCCCAGCGGCCAATTCAAATTGTTCTAGAAATTCTCGGATTTCGCTTTCCTTATCGGCTATCGGAACGCGAGGGAACCTTGCTGGGCGGAATTGTGTACTCGGAAGTTGTTCCCAGCAGATTCCACTCGCACGCACAGGGAAACGCTGACTGAGGAGATTGAACCACGGTTTATCGCTTTCATGGACAGTGATCAGTCCCGCAGCGACTTCACTTGCGAGGCATTCCAGCCAATCTTGCTGGTTCATGATGCAACTCTCCTAGGGCTATTGGCCACCAAACAGTTGTCGAAGGACTGCGAGGTAGAAGGCGAAAAATAGACAAAAAATGCATAAGATACTTTTAGAGTCTGTCCCAAAAGCCCCTCTCCCCCGAATCGGGGGAGAGGGGCTTTTGGGACAGACTCTTAATGCATTAGAGGCACTAACAAAAAGGCGAACGGCCGGCGTGAGCCGGCTGGTTTTGGCCCCCACCAGCCGGCTCACGCCGGCCGTTCGCCCAAAAAGTTAGTGGCTCTTAAAACCATCTTATGCGTTTTCTGCTTTTTACACCTTTTCTCCTTTCATTGGGACTATTCTTTTTGCATTCGCTTAGTTAGCTCGCCAAGGATTTCTGCGACAAAGTTTGAGTTGGTCGCTAGGCATGTCCTTTCCCCGGTGTCCGGCTTAGTGAAGAACACGCTTCTTATAGGCACTCTCCGCACAGAATCAATGAGGTCTTGCGTGACATTCGCATCCGGAAGTCTGCCCAATAGGTGAAACGCCGTACAGCAGACTGACGCTTCTTCGTGCGCGAGAAAGTGCGGCAAATGTGGACCGAAAATCTGCGGGGAATGAACCATCCCTAGCTCAAGAGCATATACGAGGTGGTACTTATCGTAATTAGGCAAGTCCGATAACATGCGCCCAAGTGATTCTTCGGAAACCCTTGTCGCTGGATCGTTGAGCAAGGGCTCCATGTAAGCAGCTAGGGCCGAGTTGGCAAGGGCGACAAACGTATCGTACTCGAAAACAGGTGTTGTGGCCATTAGAATCCCCATCGGATAACTTTTCCGGTCGAGTCGATTACCACAGCTCCATACGCTTGAACGAAGCCACGACCTGATGCCTGCCAGGCCAGATCGTGAAAACGGGCAACGAACACTCGCCCATTTACAACGAGAGCAGGCCAAGGTCCTGCGCCAAGACCTGGAGCAACTATGGCCTGACTTCCCACAATTGCACCGCGAGCACCTAGCGAAGGTGGCGGCGACGTTGCGGTCCCCGGTCCCCTCGCCAGTCCTGGGACGTTCGGTGCCGCCGGGGATTGAGGCCCTCTTCCAAACCAATTCCCCAGCCCCGCGAACGCCATCGCCAGCACTGCGGGCGTGAAGTCGCCGATGGTCTGCGCCGTACTCTCACTCGCGCCCAGCCCGCTCGCAGCCGAATAGCCCAGGTATTGGTATAACGAAGGGTTGGGCTGCGATGAACCCCAGTTGGCCACCCCCGCAATTATCTGATCCACCCCCACCGACATCAAGCCCACGCCCAGCGGCACCACCACGCCGCCACCGTTGCCCAGCGTCATCACCGCCCCGCCAATCACGTCGGCGATGCCCACGCCGATCTGCAACACGCTGCCGCCATTTGCCAGCAACCATTGCACCCCCGCATCACGCAGGAAGTCCGCTTTCAATTGGTCCCACGTCGTCGTACCCGACGCGCCCGGCCACGACAAGTCCTCTTCCGTGTCGATCGATGGCGACGGCTTGGCGTCACCCCACGGCGATACCGCACCCGACTTCCGATCCGTCGTCGCACCCCAACTCGCCGACCACAAGTACGTCTTGCGACCACCATCCCCCGACGAAGAATCACCCTTCGCCCAAGAACGATACACACCGATCTGCCAGCTATTGTTCGTGTTGGTGCTCGCGGGCGACACGAACACCCGACTCGTCCAGTTCTCGCTGCCGGCCCGCTCATCGATGTCGCGCAGGCTCAACTGACGCTGACCGCCCACTGATGTGCCGGCGATGTTCTTGTGATACGACTGGAAACCGTCGGCATAATTACGAATGGTAAAGCCGTCGGCCGTGTCCAGGTTGAACACCTTCTGCCGCGACCATTCCGTCTTCTGCTGGTCGCCCTTGCGGTTGAAACTGAAAGTGTAATTGTCCGGCGTGCCCTTCTCGACCGTGGTTTCGCTGGTGGAGTTGCTCATGTCCAACTTGTGCCGCCACGACGACTCGACTGCCGGATTGCCGTTGTCGTACTCGTCGCCTTCGTCGTCCTCCGCATCAGCGGCCGGATGGTACGACTGGTCCTTCTCGTGGAACTCGCTGCTGTTGCTGTCGCTGTGATCGATAGAGAACTGCCGGCCCGTCTCGCTCCAGCCCGAGTCAGTGCTCTTCTGGTTGACGGTCAGTGTATCGTCTACCGAGGACGATGCCTGGGCTTTGTATCTCCAGTCGCCGGTGCGGCCCTGACCGTCATCGAGCTTGCCGTTGGCGGCCATCGAGCTATTGCCGCTGCTCTGCTGCGTGAAGCCGGTGGTGCGCGTCGCTTCCGCATTACCGTCGCTCAACGTGATGGTCACCGTGTCGGTGCTGCTGACCTTGCCGCTGCCGCCGGCGTTGATCTGGGCATGCAAGACATCGTTATCGCGGTCGATCTTGCGATTGATTCCATAGTCGGCGGCGGCGCTGTTGTCGGTCCCCATCGTGATGGTGCCGCTGGCTTGATCGCCGCACAACGTCAAGTCCAGGCCCAGCGAGTCGCCGCTGTGGCTGTGGTTGTGATTGGTATCGTTGACTTGGCCGGTGCCGTCGGACAGCGGCACGCTGCCCTTGACGGTGTTGACTACGTCGGTATCGCTGGCGTCGCTGCCACTGGCGGTCAGCGTGCCGTTGGCCGTGCCCGCGTCGTCGTAGGTCAGGTCGGCTGTGGCGTTGCCGCTGGAACTGCTGCTGGCCGTGGACAGCGACGTTTGCGTGGGCTGGTTGGTCCCCGCTTGCTTCGACCACACAAAGCCGCCGCCGGACTGGTTGCTCTGCGCCTGGTCGTAGCTGCTGCCGTCGGTCAGCTGGCCGTCGCTATTGACATTGCCCTTGGCCTTGGACGTGCCCGAGGTACTCGCCGTGTTGCTGGCGAAGACGATGGCGCTCCCTTGCAGCGAGCCATCGGCAGCGGTGAAGTCGGCCTTGTTGAAGCCCGAGGCGGCGCTCTTGCTCTGGTAGCTGCCGCTGTCGTCGATGCTGTTGACCTTGGCCACCTGGTCGGACGCGCCGGAGACGACGCCGTCGCTGTGACTACTGCTGTTGGCCTGGGATGAGTACGTGCCCACCGTCTGACCGGCGGGGGCACCACTGCTGGAGTCGGCACCGACGGCGATGGTGGAGCCGCCGCTGTCGCTCTGCGACATCTTGGCGTCACTGCTGAGCTGCGAACGGTAGGTCTGCTGGTCCTGGGTGGCCGAACCGTCGGCGTAGGTCTGGTCCAACGTCTGATCGTCGCTGTAGCTGCCGCTGCTGTCGCTCTGGTAGCGGGAGGTGCCGTCGCTGGCGGCATCGCCGCCGCGGTGGTAGGCATCGGTGACGGCGTAATGGTTGGTCTGGTTGCCGCTATCGTGGTCCTCGCGGCCCTGCGTGCCCGACTGCGACAAGCCGCCGGCATCGGTTAGGTTGGTGTCCTGGTTACCGTCGTCTTCATCGAAGCTCTGGTTGTCGATGTCCCAACGGAACTGATCGCGGTCGCCACTGGTGGGATCGCTGGCGCTAGTGCTGTTCTGGAAGTAATAGCGTGAGGCGACCTGATCGTGGTAATCGTTGTGGGCGTTGATGGCCTGCTGGGTGAGGATGCCGAAGGAGCCGTAGGTGTTCGTGATCGTGCTGTTACTGTTGAGGAAACCACTGGCGGAAGAGAGTTGTAGGTAATGTGTGCCGTCGGCCGGCGCGGCGGACGGGTCGGGAGCGGGGCTGTTATCGTCGGTGGGGAAGTTGGCGGCGTTGTCGCTTTGGATCAACTCGCTGTTGTAAGTGCTTCCTTGCCGGGAGGTCGAGACCGCCGTGCCCGAGCCGTCGGACTCGCTTTCCTCGGACGTGCCATCATCCGGCGTGCTATCAGCATTCGAGGAGGCCGCGTCGGTCCAGGTGGACGACTGGTTGGACCAGTCGGTGCGACTGGAGTGGTTGACGAACTGATAGCGGCCGCCGTTGTCGGCGGTGTAGCTGCCGGAGGCCTCGAAGGTGATCGACCCGTTCCAGCTGGTGTGGTCCCACGTCATGTAGCCGAAGCCATAAGTCGGCACGTAGCCGCCGAGCGGCATGCCTTGCATGGCGATGCTGGGATCGATGGGCGTGCTGAAGGGCGTCACCTCGTTCTCCACATCGAAGTTCCAGCCATAATCGGTGTGCAAGGAGGCGGTGGCGGTGGTAGTTCCGGTCAGCACCCAGGAGGCGCCGGCCGCGGCCTGATCGCCGGTAGCCGGCGCGATGGCGGCGTCGAGGGTGACGTCGAGGGAGAAGGAACCATCCTTGCTGCCGCCGCTGTAAGTGTAGTGCTGCACATAATGGCTGGAGTCGATCTGGATGGCAGGCGTGGCCGTGGCACTGGTGGTGCTATCGTCCGAGGTGGCGGCACTGGTATCGTCGGCCGTGGTATCGGTGGCGTCGGTGGTGTCTGCCGTCAGGTCCGCCGGCAGGTCGGGGGCGGTGGTGATGTCGGGTGGCGTGTAGTCGGAGTTATCCACGGCGGGGCCGGCGGAGGTATCCGGTGCATCGCTGGTGTCGGTGCTGCTGCTATCGGGCCCCCAATCATCGTCCGTGCTGGAGTCATCCGGCGGGGTGGTGTCATCGCTGCTGACATCCGTCGGCAGGATCAGCCCCGGTTGCGGCGACGTGGCGTCGGCGGTGGAGTCGGTCGGGGCGGGATCATTGTTGGGGCTGGCCGATAGGGAGCTGGTCCACCACGAACCGTTGGCAAGCAGCGTCTGAGGATCGAGAGGAGCGGCACTGTCATCGGCGGGGGTGGTGCTGGTGTCGCCCGCGGATGGTCCTATGGCTTGCGCCGCGAGTGCGCCGCTGGCCGGGTCGATCGGGGACGCCAGGTTGGGATCATCGCCCGCGTTATCGGCAGAGGAATCGGACGGCTGTGCGAGTGTATCGGCAGCGGTCGCGGTCGCGGTCGCTGTCGCCGGCATGGCAGCCATGTACTGGGCGTAAGCGGTGTAGGACGAGAAGGGCAGGTCCGGGGTGGAGGATGCGGCGGCGTCGGCATTCGGAGTCCCATCCGTGCCGGTGTTATCGGCAGCGGGGGAAGTCGCGGTCGCGGCCGTTGGCGTGGCGGCGTAGAGGTCCGCATAAGTCGTGGTGCCGGCTGAGGAAGTCGGGTCCGGGGGCAGCCATGCGGCCGACAGCAAGACGCGCTCCTCCAAGCTTTCCAGGCGGAGGTCCACGTACCGAGGTTTGCTCGACCGTGGTCTCCGGCTGCGGAGGTGGGAGGTGGAAATATGAGGCAGAAGATGGCTTTTCAGCCAGGAGAAAAAGGTCATGGGCGTCCCCGCTCGTCCCAAGGAAACCTAAAGAAACCGTAATGAAAGTCTTTGGGGAAGAGTCATGTCGAAACCGCATTTGTCAAGGAAGTGAATACGTTTTTAATCTTTAGCCGTTGGTATGGTAATTGCGGTGAAACATCGAAAGGGCGCCGGACGTTCGCGCCTTTGTAGGTTCCCTAAGGAGGAATTTATGGCTTCTAATCCTCCCCCTGGCTCGTATCCGGTTCCCCCTAGTCAACCTGTCGCCATCCCACCGGGGACTCCGGTGGCGACTCCCGTGACGTATCAAACCGTCCCTGTGGCCCCCGCACCCCAATCCGTCCCCGCTCCCCAGCATGAGCACAAGGACCATCGTGAGGAAGTGCGGGTTTACAGCCACTCGACCTTCTTTTACTGGTGGCCGGTGTGGTTGACGGGTTACATCATGGCCCTGGTCACGCGCTTCGACGGGCAACTCATCGACATCGGCGGCTCGGCAAGTCTGGGTCCACCGCAGCAAGAACCTCGGCGTACTGTTCACGCTGATGTTCTTCCTGGTCATCCTCATCACCAACGTGACGCTGCGCGGCCTGGCCTCGGTGGTGGCCATCCTCGCCGTCGCGTTTGGCGCCCTGCTGCTGGCCTACTACGGCTTGTGGGAAGACGTGCTCAACTGGATGGGCAAGGTGTCGATCTACATGAACATGGGTTTCTACGTCTTCTTCTCGACGCTGGTGCTCTTCGTCTGGGCCTTCTCGGTGTTCGTCTACGACCGCTTCAGCTACTGGCGGGTGACGCCCGGCCAGCTCACGTACGACGCGGTCATCGGCGGCGCCCAGAAGAGTTACGACACGCGCGGCATGGTCTTCGAGAAGCACCGGCAAGACCTGTTCCGCCACTGGGTGCTGGGTCTCGGCTCGGGCGACATCCAGATTTCGACGACCGGCGCCCGCCGCGAGACATTGAACATCCCCAATGTCCTGTTCGTGGACGCCAAGGTCAGCGAGATCCAGAAGATGATCGCCATGCAGCCGGACCAGTTCCAAACGCCGGTCGCTTGAGATGTCCTCGAAAAAAGACGTAAAAACCACGAATCACACGAATAACACGAATAAAAAAAGAGCGATATTTCTCGGGATTTCTTTTTATTCGTGTTTTCGTGTGATTCGTGGTTTCCCTCTTACTTCCCGTGGTTCTGAGAGAGGAAATCATTGCTCGGCGGGCAGGATGCAAGCGCTCACCGTGCCGAAGCCGACGCGATAGCCGTCGCCCTGGCACCAACCCGTCAACATGACGCGGTCGCCATCGTGCAGGAAGGTCCGGGTCTCACTCCCCACGTTCAGCGGCCGTGTTCCGCGCCAGGCGAGTTCGAGCAAACTGCCGTAGGAGTCCGGCGTCGGCCCGCTGATCGTACCGGAGGCCAGCAGATCGCCCGGCCGTAAGTTGCAGCCGTTGACCGTGTGATGGGCCAGTTGCTGGGCGAGCGTCCAGTACAGGTACTTGAAGTTGGACGCGCAAATACGCTGCGGTTCGGCCATCTTCTCGCCTTGCAGATACACCTCCAGGTGAATGTCATAGGTCGTGCGGGGATCGTCGCGCAGGTAGGGCAAGGGCGGCGGCTCCTGCGGCGGCGCGGCGGTGCGAAACGGTCCCAGCGCTTCCATCGTCACCACCCACGGCGAAATCGACGTGGCGAAGTTCTTGCCGAGAAACGGTCCCAGCGGTACGTACTCCCAGGACTGAATGTCACGTGCGCTCCAATCGTTGAGAAGCACCATGCCGAACAGGTGGTCCTCGGCCGACGCAATGGGAATGGGCCGACCTCGTTCGTTGCCCGGACCCACGAAGACGGCCATCTCCAACTCGAAGTCGAGCGAGCGGCTCGGTCCAAACGATGGCGCGGCGGCGTTGTCGGCCTTGCTCTGGCCGCACGGCCGCCGCACCGGGATGCCGCTGACGATAACGGAGCTGGCGCGTCCGTGATAGGCGACGGGCAGATGCAGCCAGTTGGGCATCAGTGCCTTGTCCGGGCCGCGGAACATGCTGCCGACGTTGCTGGCGTGCTCGCGCGACGAATAGAAATCGGTGTAATCGCCGATGTCGGCCGGCAGCAACATTTCGACCTCATCGCTGGGAACGA
The DNA here is from genome assembly GCA_963849325.1 of uncultured Planctomycetota bacterium. Classification (GTDB taxonomy): domain Bacteria; phylum Planctomycetota; class Planctomycetia; order Gemmatales; family Gemmataceae; genus JAJPHU01. The sequence goes on from CAWKHF010000007.1 coordinate 128,602, forward strand.
GGACGCGGGCCAGCAGTTCGGCATCGTCGCGCAGCGTCGGCTCGTCGGCGCGGAGCAATCGGCTGAGGGCGGCGCGGACCTCGCGCCAGGCCGTTCGGCCCAGCGCCATGAAGGCGTTGAGCGTCCCGGTGTCGAACACGTGCCGGCCCTGGGCGGCCGGCACATCGAGCAGCCCCAGCGCTTCCAGCACCGTCACGTCGAGGACGTGCCCGCCGATGGCGACGACGATAACGCGCTCGCCGCCGCGCCGCCGGCCGACACCGAAAGGCAGGTTCTGGATGGGAAAGTGCGATTGGGGCGGCACCGGCACGAAGGAGCGCAGCCCTGGGTCGGTCGTCGGATTCATGGACACGCCTCCGGGCGACTGGAACGCTAGAAGACAATAAACCGCCAAGGCGTCAAGGGCGCCAAGAGAAGAAAGCGAGAACGAACCGATTCCTCTCTTCTCCCGGTCTTTTCCTGGTGCCTTGGCAGTTCCTTCGGATGCGGATACACTCGTTGGATGACGGGCCTGGGGTATCATCGGGAACTTTCTTCGGTGGAGATGCCGTGAACGCCATCCGCATTTGCTGTCCGGGACTTCGGATCGTGCTGCTTCTCACCGCCATCTCGGGCTGTGCTCCTCGGCCCGTCGCCGATACGGCCTCGACCGGCGAGACGCCGGTCCCACCGAGTAGCGACTTCGCCATTCGCCTGCACGGCGAGGAGCAACCGACCGTCGAAGTGACCGGCCTGCTCCCCGAACAGTTGCGGGCCTTGGCACGTCTCGAACAGACGCCGGAGCAGTGGCAGACGCTGTTCGCCGTCTACGTCGAGCGCAGTGGCGACCGTTCCGGGCAGCCGGCCATGCTCGGCTCTTATCGCGTCGAGAAGGACGTCCTCCGCTTCGAGCCGCGTTTCCCCCTCATGCGCGGCGTCGCCTACCGAGCCGTCTTCCGTCCCGCGCGCCTGCCGGGCCATGACGGCTCGTCGGAGCCGGCGGTGGAGACAGTCGTGCGGCTGCCCAAACCGGCGCCGGCGGCGCCGACGGTCGTGTCCCACGTCTATCCCAGCAAGGACGAGCTGCCCGAGAACCAGTTGAAGTTTTACCTGCACTTCTCCGCGCCCATGACCCAGGGGGATTCCTATAAGCATATCCACCTGCTTCGCTCCGACGGCAAGGAAGACGAGCGGGCCTTCCTCGAACTGCCGCAGGAGTTGTGGGACCGCGACGGCAAACGCTTGACGCTGCTGCTCGATCCTGGCCGAATCAAACGCGGCCTGAAGCCGCGCGAGGATCTCGGGCCGGCCTTGGAGGCCGGGCGACGTTACACGCTGGTCATCGACCGCGAATGGAAGGACGCCGAGGACAATGCGCTGAAAGAGAGCTATCGCAAAACTTTCCGCGTCCTGCCGGCCGACGAGACCCAGCCCGATCCGAAGACGTGGAAGATGGGACCGCCCGCGGCGGGGACGACGACGCCGCTCGTCATGACGTCGCCGAAGGCGCTCGATCACGCTCTGCTGCGGCGCATGCTGTGGATTACCGACGCGATGGGCCGAAAAGTCCCCGGCGATGTGGAAGTGACGCAGCAGGAGACATGCTGGCGTTTCACGCCGACGACGGCCTGGAAGGCCGGACGCTATCATCTCGTGGCCGACACGCCGCCTGGAAGACCTCGCCGGCAACAGCATCGCTCGGCCGTTCGAGGTCGATGTTCTCCATCCGGTCGAGCGTGCGATCAAGACGGAGACCGTGCAGGTCCCGTTCGAGGTGCGTTGAGCCGCAGGAGGCGACAACGTCACGTCCGGATGCCGCCGGGGCCTTTGAAGGCGTCGGAGCCGCCGTGTGAGGCCGACCCCATCGTGCCGTCCACACCGATCTTGCCCTCCGTGATGTGGACGGCCTTGTAGCCGCCGCGCAGCCGATCCGTCAGAGCAATGATCCCGAAGACGACGACGAGCACGCACGGCAGCACGGCCACCCAGCGGAAGGCCCAGGCGGCGCCGTTCTTCTCGGCGTTCTCGATGACGCCCTTCTCTCGCTGTGCCGTCGCATCTCCCGTCTGGGCCTTTTCCGCGACGACGTTGACCGCATCCGGGTTGAGCTTGCGACTGCCCGACGGATAGAGGTGCTGCGCGATGACCGCCGGCATCCAGCTCTTTTCTCCCTCCTTCACGAGCGGGATGTCGACGCCGTCCTTGGCCTGGACCGTGGCGTCCTGCAAGTCGGCGGGGATCGCCTGGACCGTATAGGAATCGTAAATGGCCCCCATCTGCGGCAGCGCCTGCGAGATGGCGAGATTGCCGATCGAACCCATCAGGCCCAGAAGCAGGGCGCCGCCCTTGGGGAAGCGCTCGGCCGTGACGCCGAGCATGGTCGGCCAGAAGTAGGCGATGCCGATGCCGAACACGGTGGCGGCCATGAAGGCGAGTACGGCGTTATCGACAAAGCTGAGCCAGTACAGGCCGAGGCCGGCCAGGATCGCCGAGCACGTCAACATGCCGACCGGCGACAGCTTGTGCGACAGAGGGCCGGCGAAGAAGCGCATGACGAACATCAGGCCGCTGGTGTAGACGAAAACGAGCGTACCGGAGACGTGGGCCGTGCGCTTGAGCACCGATTCCTGCCACTGGTTCGGCCCCAGCTCGGCCGAGGCGGTCAGCAACATGCAGAAGGCCCACAGCAGGAACATCGGCCGCAACGCTTGCAGGAACATTTCGCCGGTCGAGACGTTGTGCTGCACGCGCTCCGTCTGGGGGAACGACTGGCCCAGGCACATGACGCCGTAGACGACCAGCGGCAGGAGCAACAGGCCCATCTTGACCTGCCACAACTTGAACCCGTGCAGGTCCACGTTGCCCAGCACGTCCGGAGTGACGACGAACGTGGCCAGCAGACCGCTCAGGATGAGTCCTCCCGGCCACCAGGCATGAAGGACGTTCAGCTTATGCGTTTTCTCGCGCGGAAATAGCGTGGCGGCCAGGGGGTTGATGGCGATCTCGACGAGGCCGTTGCCGGCGCCGACGATGAACGTCGAGACCCACAATACCCAGTAACTGGTGTTCGCTCCCTGCCCTCCCAGGCTTTTGATCGTGCTGTCCACGAAGGCGGCGTGCGACACCTCGGCGGCGAAGATGGTGCCGAGGATGCCGACCAGGTGGCACAGCCAGGCGCACAGCAGCACCTTGCCCATGCCGAGAAAATCGCACAACGGCGCGAACACGAGCATGGCGACGGCCATGCCCAGGAAGGCCGCTCCCATGATCTCGCCGACCGTCTGCTTGGTGAAGGCGAAGTCCGCCCCCAGCGGATCGGCGATGTCTTGCCGGATCATGAACGAGAACGCCGACGTAATGAGCGCGATGCAGCTCGCCACAAAGAGGCGCCGCGGATTCATGGAGGACACTCCTGATACTCTGCTCCCAAACCCACGGGAGCGAGATGGTGTTTGGTATCATCTGCCGGACGCGATGTCAAATGGATTGGCCCATCCTTTAGCGAAGGGGATCGAAGTCCTGACCGAGCCGAGTGTACCACGTTTTCAGGTCCGCCAACTCCGACTTGGCACGCGGGCTGGCGTCGGGCAGCGTCACCGGCCGCGGCGCGACGAGGGCCGTCAACTGCTTGACGTCCAGCGCTTCGAGCAGACCGAAGCAGAACATCTCCGGCATCTGGTCCACCGACCGATTCTGCTCCAGCACTTCCTTGAGACTGCCCCACGCCCCATGCAGCTCCAGTCGGCCGATGGCTTTCTCCTCCAGTCCCGCCGCGACCAGAGCGATGAGACTCATGCGTGGGCCGACGGTGACGACGTGGAGGGGACCGTTCTTGTATTCGGTCTGCGACCATCGGGCCACCGCCGCCAGCTCGCTGGCCTGCACGCCGAGCGGCCGATCGCCCACCGCGGCCAACAGCAGCGCGAACAGAAAATCCTTCGCCGCCAACCGTGCCTCGCCGAAATAGAACAGATCGACCGCCAGGACGCGATGGCCCGCTTTCAGCAGGCGCTCGGCGTTGATCGGGTCGGCGCGGCGGCCGGCGTCGTTGACCAGGATGGTCGTCGCCTTCGGCTCGCCGCGCAGTCAGCTCGACGACCGGGACGGTCCACGCCTCGCCGAGACGGAGCTTCCAGAAGGTCGCTTTCAGACCGTCCTTCTCGGTGCCGTCCATGCGCGTCGCCTGCACGGTGAAATCGCGGGCGTGGACCACGGCGTGCAGCTTGTCGCGCTGCGTCTTCTGCCATTTTTCGGCCGCCGGCCGATCCGCAGGCAGGTCCGGAGCGAGCGGTAGTTTCCTGGCCAACTCCAGGGCGAGCGTGTTGAAGTCGGCGTTGTCAGTCGGGCAAATCCACGGCCAGGTCTTCCGCCGTCTTCACCTCCTTGTCCGACGGAATTTCGTCGCCCGAGTACGTCTTGTCACCCGGATAGAAGAAATCGCCGATCATGCGATAAAACGCCTGCCGATTGTCCTTTTCGTAGTTGTGCGTGCCGGGGTCGTCGTTGACGTGCGAACGCAGGGCCTTCTCCTGTCCGTACAGCTTGAAAATGGGGCGGGCGGCGTCGAGCAGCGGCGGCAGGGCGTAGCCGGCCTCGAAACAGCAATTGTCCTTCGCGTTGTAGGTCAGCAGCGTCGGCCGGGGAGCGCGCAGGGCGGTCAGGTGCGTGTAATCGGCGAAAGTGGCGAGATCGCAGGGCGTTTGCTCGGAGTCGCCGAGGTCCTTGAAATGATCGCGGACCTTGACGCGGAAGCTGGAATAACCGGCGACAGGGTTGGCCAGCTTGACACGCGGATCGAGCGAGCTGACGAAGATGGTCTGCCAACCACCGCCGGACAGACCGCTGACCGCGACACGCTCGGCATCGGCATAGGGCAGCGACAGCAGCACGTCGAGACCGCGCGTCATCGCCAGGTAAAAGGGAGCCACGCCGCTCGTGCCGCACAGATCGAGCTGGTTCATGCGATAGTGCTGAAGACTGGGTTTGCGCAGCTGCCCCATGCCGAACCACTCGACGTTGAGCACGGCCAGGCCGCGCTTGGCGAGGTTGATACAGCGGATTTGTTTGTAGCCGGCCGCCTTGCCCTTGCCGTCGTGGCCGTTGACGGCGAGCACGACCGGCATCTTCCCGGACAATTTCTCGGGTTCGTACAGCAGAGCGGGTATCCACAGGCCGGGCAGCGCCTCATAGCGCAGTTTCTTGATGCGATAACCGGGGCCGCCGGCGAGTGTATCGAACCATTTCACCTGCCCCTTGGCGTCGCGCCAGACGGCGGCCCGACCGCGGAAGACGACGCGGTCGAGGATGTCGCGGCGGAGGCGCTGAGCATACTTCTCCCACTCGTCCACCGTTTTCACCGCCGGCAGACGCGGGATGCGCAGCTCGATGCGGTCTTGCACGTCGAGCAGAGATTGGCGCGGCCCGATGATTTCGCGGGATAGCGCCTGCTCCAGGGGTGAGGGTTCGGCGGCGCGGACCAGGGAGGACATTGCGGACAACAACAGCAACAGGCACGAGGTTCGCTGGAACATGGAAGGTCTCCGGGCGAGTCCGCGGCAGGCCAAGCGGCGAGGAGCGATTCGGCAGCGATCATACCCGCGCGCCGTGCAAGTCGCAACTTTTCACCGACTGTCCGCCGCGCCGGAGTTCGTATTGATTCACTTGGCGGGGCCATCCAGAATAAGCAACGCTCCGCGAACGAGCGGCCGCACGGTAGCGGCCGTGTTGCTTTTTCCCGACTTATCGAGGCGAACCGATGCCGTCAGGCGCGAAGTATGTCGTCGGCGTTCCCAACGAAATCAAGACCCACGAATCGCGCGTCGCCCTGATCCCCGTCGGCGTCGAGGAGCTGACGCGAGCGGGGCATCGGGTGCTCATCCAGGCCGGCGCCGGCCAGGGCAGCGGCATCAGCGACGAGCAGTATCGCCGCCACGGCGCCGAGATCGTGCCCGGCGCCGCCGACGTCTGGCGGCACGCCGACCTCATCGTCAAGGTCAAGGAGCCGCTGCCGGTCGAATGGCCGCTGATGCGTCCGGGCCAGATCGTCTTCACCTACTTCCACTTCGCCGCCGACGAATCGCTGACGCGCGCCGTCATGCAGTCGGGCATCACCGCCATCGCCTACGAGACCATCCGGGACGCCCAAGGCCGGCTGCCGCTGCTGACGCCGATGAGCGAGGTGGCCGGCCGCATGAGCATCCAGGAGGGGGCGAAGTTCCTGGAACGGCCGTTCGAGGGCCGCGGCATCCTGCTCGGCGGCGTGCCGGGCGTGCTGCCGGCCAACGTGGTCATCCTCGGCGGCGGCGTCGTCGGCGCCAACGCCGCCAAGGTCGCCGCCGGCCTGGGCGCCAACGTCACCATCCTCGACATCAACCTCGACCGCCTGCGCTACCTCGACGACGTGATGCCGCGCAACGTGACCACGCTGTACAGCGACCGGCACAACATCCTCGACAGCCTGGCTCGCACCGACCTGCTGATCGGCGCCGTGCTCATCCCCGGTGCGCGAGCGCCGCACCTGGTCCGCCGCGAAGACCTCAAGCGCATGCCGCCGCGCGCCGTCATCATCGACGTGGCCATCGACCAGGGCGGCTGCGTCGAAACGTCCCGGCCGACCACGCACAGCCATCCGACGTTCATCGTCGATGACGTGGTGCATTACTGCGTCACCAACATGCCGGGCGCCGTCGGCCGCACCAGCACCTACGCCCTGACCAACGTGACGCTGCCCTACGTGCTGCAGCTGGCGCGCAAGGGATTCGACCGAGCCATCGGCGAGAACGCGGCGCTGCGACAGGGCGTCAACATTCACGGCGGCAAAGTGACTAATCCTGCCGTGGCCGCCACCTTCGGCTTGGAGTGCGCCACGCTCTGAGGAAAGCCAGTAACCCCCCGAAGAATAGAGGAGGGTGGGGGAAAATGGCACCGATTGAGGTTTTTCGCTTGACAGCGGGATGCCGTAGATTTGGACTATCTGTATTCGAACGTGCGCCCGAAGCAGGGGATGAGGGCGCGCTCGAAGAACAAGTTCGGCTTGGGTTTGCCAAGCCACGGGAATACGGCCAATCACTTTTGAGCGACGAGGACGAAAGGGTTACAAGGTGGTGGGAAGATCGGCGATTGTGTCTACTCACACGATCCGTCACATCCTGCTTTCTTCGGTAAGTCCTTTCCTGGTCTTGTGATCGATTTCTTCCTCGAAGTCCGATGGGCGAATTCCAGCCCATTGACCCTTCGAGGATTGCATCCAAAGGCGATATTTTTAGGAGGGAATACCATGAAGGGTAAAGGCAAGATCAACCGTCCGAAGCCTGCCGCGCCAATGACAGGGGACCAGATACTTCGGCGGGAAAATGTGGTGAAACGGCAGCCCCTGCCCAAGGAGTTGCAAAACCTCAAGTCCGCGAATAGTTTCGCCAGTGCGAGTCAGGTCAGCCTGGAAAAGATCGAGATCCCTTCCGGAGATGGTTTGCAGACCTACCGCATCGGTGGCGGACAGAAGGTGATGCGCGGCCTGCCGACGACGGAATTCGTTCGTCTAAAAAGGGACGAGGTCAAGGCCGCCTCGCCAACCCTGCCTTTACCGCCGCCCCGCATCCCCGACTGGGCCGACGTGATTTATCACCCGAAGATGGCGCCGCCCATCGCCCGCCGCCCCATGCGGCGCGCCAACGGCAAGCGGGTACAGCCGCTGTACATCTTCAACGGCGGCCGGCAGGCATTCTTCCCCTCCGGCTATCCGTGGCAGTGCATCGGAAAAATCTTCGTCTGGAATGATCCCTACAGCGCCAACTGGTCCTGGACCGGGAGCGGCGTGCTGGTAGGCCGTAACGTCGTGCTGACGGCGTTGCACGTCGTGCCCTGGGCCGCCAACCCCGCGATGATGCAGTTCATACCGGCTTACTACAACGGCGCCTCTACCCTGGGCCCTGACGTGTACTCCTACGTCAGCGCCACGTCGGCGTACTACCAAGAGCCGAGTCCAAACCCGGATAAGGCCGCGTGGGACTTTGCGGTACTGCGGCTGATCGACCCCCTCGGCGACAGTCTGAGCTGGTTCGGCAGCAAGACCTATGACGATCACTGGAACGACGGCAACTACTGGACGCTCGTGGGCTACCCCGACCTCGTTGCCGGCGGCGCACAGCCGTCGTGGCAAAATGGGATCAGCTTTCACGACGTTGACGACGACGGCGATGCACGGGAGCTGGAAACCGATAATGGCGACGCCTCACCGGGCGACTCCGGTGGCCCCTTCTTCGGCTGGTGGGACGGGGAGAGCGGACCCTCCGTGGTCGGCGTGGCTTCGGCACAGGAGGAAGAATGGGTCATCTCCTTGATCCCCTACCCCGAGGACAATAATGTTGCTGCCGCCGGTTCACCGATGGTCGATCTGATCAAATGGGCGCAGACCAACTGGACATAAAAACGGGAAAAGAGACATCGTAGAAATTCACGCCGAACAATTGCAGAGCTTGGGATTCAGGAAAACCCGGAAACGAGTTGAACGGCGTGCGGCTCAGCGCGGCGCCTTCTGAGGGGCGGGGACCGCCGGTGCCGGAGCGACGATGTCAGCGCCGACGCCTGCCGGAGCGTCTCGACGCATCTGCCAGCGGCCGACTGCTTCCGCAGCGTCCTCGTCGAGCATCCACGTCAACGCGATGTCTACGACCGTCGCCGACGCCGCCGGCAGTTCCCGTTGACGAAACTCGACGCGCACGCCATCGGATAGGCGTTTGACCGCGAACATCGTCGGCGGCATCGTCGCCATCGGTGTGCCCATTTCGCGGAGATAGCGCAGGGCACGAAGATGTCCGGCCGTTTGTTCGTCGCTGTCGGAACCGATGCGGGTGACGTGGGCCAGCAGTTGCCGACAAGACAGCAATCCCAGGGCACTGACCGGGCCTTCGGCGTGTACCGCAGCCAGGCCGCGCGGCAGATTGAGCAGGTCTTTCGGCCGAGCGCTGTCACGCAGTGTCGCGGCCACGCGGCCGCGATGCCAGCCCAGCACGATGATCTTACCTCGCCGACCGTAGTGAGCCGGCAAGCCCTGGAGATCCGGGTCGGCTGTCTCCGCCGTGAAGGAATGAACGATCTGTCCGGCGATCGTGTGCCGATGGGGTTCGGCGACCTTCGCACCCATGCCGTAGAGACGAGGCAGCACCGATTCGAGATCCCTGGCGGCATCCTCGTGGACAGCCTCAATCACGAGGACCGGATAGACGCCGGCTTCCTTGTCGGGCCGGCCGACCAGATGCACCGCCACGGCGGCCGACTGGATTTTCGCCAATACGTCTCGCCCCAGGCGCAGTTGCAGGCTTTTTTCCAATTCACCAAGCGCCTTGCTCGGCGGAGGTGTCTTCTCGTCCGCTTCTGCGGCGAGGGCGTCGGCCAGTTTGAGGACACGGGCCAGAGTGACGGGTCCGTCCGGCAGCGGCACAGCGAACAGAGCGAAGGCGTCGGCGGGCACGGCACGCAGCAGATTGGGACTGATCTTTTCGTTCGGCAGCAGTTCAAGGAGAGGACTGGTCTGTTTCTCTTTCATGCGCGCCTCGAAGCGGCAGACGAATTCGCCCTCGTGCAGCGACCAACCGGCCGCGGCGTAACGCATACCGGCGGGATTGACTAACTCCTGGAAGACCGTCCATTCGTAGGTGTCGCGGCGGTGCTGGGCCTCGACATCGCGGAGGGCTGCTCGCAGCTTGGCGGGATCGCGCTTCTCTCCCTTGGCCAGGGGCCGCAGCCGAATCTCGTCCTGAAGGCGGATCAACTCACGGCGCAGAAGATCGTTAAGACAGCGCGTCAACCGTGGTGGATCGATCCAGGTGAACAGGCCGGGACGATTTCGCATCTCGGCGGCGGCGCGAAACGCCGGCACGGTCGCCAGCGATGGATCGGACGGCTTGCCCTTGAGGCGGCGGACCATGTCGCTGACGGACTCGGGCGTGGAACCGGCCGCGATGACACCGGGCATCAGCGCCAAAAAGCATCCGTATTCCGGCTTTTCTTCTGCCTCCCCTACCGGCATGTCTTCGAGCCGGGCGACGGCGTAGGTAGCGCGAGGCCGTGGACCGCGGAGGAGACGCACGAGCGTGGCGGCAGGCTCCCAAGCTCGCCGGGCGATTTCCGGCCGCTTGCGCTTCTCGGCGTCACCGATCTGGAGGATCGGCACGCCCTCGACACGGGCGATGCAGCGGACTTCACCGCTTTCCATCAGGGCAATGCCCAGAGCGAGAGGAAGCATGCGACTCTTGCCGGTTCGCATCGCGCCGACGATCTCGGGGTTGCCGTCCTTGGTGAAGCCGGTCAGGGCCATGCAACCGCCCTGCCAATCGCCCAACTCGTCGATGAACTCCGGACTGGCGAGCCAGGCGAAGAGGAAAACCTCCTCCATGTTCCTCTTCTTCGCCTGGTGAGCATAGAAGGAGACGGGATTCTGGAGGTAGGAACCCTTGACGAGCGCGTGCAGCTCGCGGGCCAGGCGCGATGGGTCGTGCAATTCCAGGTAAGCCAGGGTGCGGGCGGGAACAAGGTTGGCCAGGTCGTGGACCTCGGCGGAGGCCGGCCCGGCCAGGACGAACAGCAGACACGTCGAGCCGGCGAAGCGGAGGCGACGATTCATGTGCATCTTCCTTGAGCGTGAGGGGCAAACGGTTGCGTGTACCCTGCCTCTGTCCGTTGCCCGAATTGTAACAGACCCCTCAGTTTGAAACGAGTGCGGATACGTTTCGCCGACGCGACATCGCAAGCGGTCTTGACGTTGGCCGGCGCGCGATTTATACCCGACGCGCTATGAAAACCCTCGTCTCCTTCCTGGTGTTGGCAAGCTCCCTGACGCTGGCGGGTGCAGGCCGGCTGTCCGCCGGGGAACCGCCGAAGTCGCTGGAGAAGGGCAAGGTGCTCCTTCTCACCAACGAGCACACGATGGAAGGCGACATCGCCCGCGTCGGCGATGGCTACCGCGTGCGCCGGCTCATCGGCGAGACGTTGGTGCCGGCCGATCGCGTCCTGTGTCTGTCGGCGTCGCTGACGGACGCTTATGCTTTTCTGCGTTCACGGGCCAACCTGGGCGACGCGGACGAACGGCTGCGCCTGGCCAACTGGTGCCGGCTCAACGGTCTGCACTCGCAGGCGCTGGCCGAGATTCGAGCGGCGGTCGAATTGCGACCCGACCACGCCGAGACGCGCCTCATCCTGCAACACCTGGAACAGTCGGCGCCGACGGCCGCTCCATCCGGGCCGGCGAAGACGGCGGCCCCGCTCGACACCGAGCCAGCGCCGCCGGTCGAGTTGACCACGGAGTCGCTCAGCCTGTTCGCCACGCGCGTACAGCCGATCTTGATGAACACCTGCGCCAGCTGCCACGCCACGGGGAAGGGCGGCAAGTTTCGGCTGACACAGGCTTTCGAGAGCGGCCTCGGCAATCGGCGGACGCTGGAGCGAAACCTGTCGGCGGTGCTCGGCGAGATCAACGTCGGCCAGCCGGAATTGAGCCGGCTGCTGACCAAGGCGGTCAGCGATCACGCCCACATGGGGCAACCTCCGCTCAAGGACCGCAAACAGACGCCGTATCGCACACTGGAGAGCTGGGTGAAACTGACCGTGGCCAACAATCCACACCTGCGCGATTCGCTGCCGGCAGCGGCCGCCGCGCCGGCAGCGCCGCCCTCGGCGTTCACGCCGGCTAACGGAACGCAATGGGGGGCGGACGCACGATCGCCCGTCTCCTCTGCTCCGCTGCCGCCTGCCGCGCCCTCGGCTCCCGTTCCGGTTTCCAACTCCGTACCCGCTGCGCCGCCCCCTGCCCCGATCGCCGGCCCGGCCGATCCGTATGACCCCGAACCGTTCAACCGCCAGATGCATCCCGAGACGAACAAGCCCAGCAGATGAAATAGGGACTAGGGAATAGGGACTAGGGGCTAGGGGCGAGAGAAGAATTCTTATTCAATGTCTTTTCTCGCCCTATTCCCTAGTCCCTATTCCCTAGTCCCTGTTCCGAAGGAGACGAACGCATGACCGACCGTCCGCTCTCGCCTCCGAGCGCTTCCGAGCTGTATCGCCTCTGGCGCCTGCGGGGAGAAAGACAAAGGAATCGTTCGGGAGGCAGCAGCCTGGGCCTGGCCCTGGGATTGTGGCTGGTGCTGGCCGCGGCGGTCGGCGCGCGGACGCTGGCGCGGCCGGCGAGTCACACGGTCTTCCCCATTTTCGCGGCCAGCACGGAACACTGGTGGAGCGATCAACCGCTGTACCATGACGATCCGGACCTGGACACCTTCCGCTATCCGCCGGTCTTCCCGTTGTTCGCGACGCCGTTCACGGCCCTGGGACTGTCCGTGGGAGGCATCCTCTGGACGTGGGCCGGCATGGCCGTTTACGTCGCCGGCCTGTGGGGATTCGTGCGCGATGTGATTCCGTCGGCGTGGACGCGACAGCGGACGGCCTTGTTTCTGATGCTGGGCGCCCTCGGAGGCGCTGCGCGGCGTGTGGAACGCACAGAGCAACGCCCTGATGGTGGGACTGCTCCTGCTGGGGGCGGCGGCCCTGGTGCGCGCCGTTAAGGGCGACCGTCGGGCCGACGCCGGGTCGCGCTGGTGGCTGGCGGCCTTCCTGCTAGCCGCGCCGGCGTGTCTGAAACTGACTCCGCTCCCCGCCGTGCTGCTCCTGTGCGCACTCTGGCCGCGTCGTCTGGCGTGGCGCTTGAGCGTCACGATGGCCGTCTTCTTCGCCCTACCGTTTTTGACTCGGCCGCCCGAGGTCGTGCTGGAACATTACCGCGATTGGATGGAACATTTGCTGGAGTCGGGCAGCGCCCGCTGGCTCGGATTTCGGGACGGCTGGACGGTCTGCCTGGTACTGCGGCACGTGTTCGGTGGCGAACCCGGCCCGTTGGCGTTGCGCGAGCCGATCGATTCCTCATGCTATCGCCTGGTGCAGTTGGTAACGGCCGCCGGCGCCCTGGTCTGGTGCCTGGGACAGCAGCGCCGCGCCGCCCGGCTCGGCCTGGGCTGTCGCTGGCTGGTCCACGTCACCTTGAGCATGGGCCTGGCCTGGATGATGTTGTTCGGGCCGGCCGTCGAGCACGCCACCTACGTCTTCCTCACGCCGCCCCTGGCCTGGGCGCTTCTGGAGCGACGGACCTGGCCGCACGGTCAGGGACTGATCCTGGCGGCATTCGGGCTGGTCATGATTCTCGGCTGGGGAGCGGTCACGCGCCTGCTTCCGAGTTGGCCGGTATTGTTGACGACACTACCGGCCGGCACCGCCCTGTTCGCGTTCTGGCTGATCGGCTACGCTCGGGTGGCCCAGCCCTGCGGCGTTCTCGGTCGATCCGGCTTCGCGCCGAGCGAAGAGGAGCGAGACCCACGGCACGGACCCTTCCGGCGCTCCGGCGCTCGCCGCGCCGGCTTCCAGTCCTGAACCTCCTCCTCGACCGCGGAGGATCGCCGGCCGCTCAACGGTATCCTTTCACGAAAGAGGAAGGCGTGGACATGGCTCAGTTCCTGGTGCGGGAAGACAGGGGGTAATTTCCACCGCGCTCCAGCCGACCACGCCGACATGCCGATTTCCCACCCAAGTAACAGCTGCACACCCGGGACACGCCGGCAGTCATTATAGCGAGAGGCTGTGTCGGCCTTGGCCTGATAGAATAGACACGACGCCAGCGGCGAATGGGCAGTCCGGGAGGCTTCGCTGCTCCCTGTCCTCCTTGATCCGCATGGGGCGATGTTCTATCTTCAATCATCATCCGTCCGTGTCATGCCCCTGCTTTCTCCGAGGATATGATGCGCTCCGTCACTCTCTGTGCCGCCGCCTTGTTGCTCACCGTTCTCGCCGCCGCTGGCCGTTCCCAGAACAAGCGGGATCCCAACGTCGCTTCGACGCCGCACCGCACGCCGGATGAGGAGCGCAAGCTGTTTCGTCTGCCGCCGGGCTTCGAGGTCCAGCTCGTCGCCGCCGAGCCGGACATCCACAAGCCGCTCAATCTCGCCTTCGACGACCGCGGCCGACTGTGGGTCACGGAAACGGTCGATTATCCCTTCCCCGTCCCACCCGGTACGATGCCGCACGACGGCGTGAAAGTCCTCGAAGACTTCGGACCCGACGGCCGGGCACGCAAGATCACCACCTTTGTCGATCGCCTATCTATTCCCATTGGCGTCCTACCGTTGTCGGACCCGGGCCGCGCGAAGCTCTCGTCTTCAGCATCCCCTCGATTTATCGCATGCGCGACAACCACGGCAGCGGCTACGCCGACAGCCGCGAGGTACTTTACTCCGAGTACGGCCGACGCGATACGCACGGCCTGACCGGCTCGCTCACCTGGGGCTTCGATGGCTGGGTCTACGCCTGCCACGGCTTCTCCAACGATTCAACCGTGCGGGCACGGGACGGCAGCTCGATCCACATGCAATCGGGCAACACCTACCGCATCCGGCCCGACGGCGGCCACATCGAGCCGTTCACACACGGTCAGGTCAATCCGTTCGGTCTGTCGTTCGACGCCCTGGGCAACCTGTACTCGGCGGACTGTCACACGCAGCCGATTTATCAGCTCCTGCGGGGCGCCTGGTATCCGAGCTTCGGCAAGCCGCACGACGGACTCGGTTTCGGCCCGGAGACGTACAAGGGCTACACCGAATCGACCGCCGTGGCCGGCATCGCCGTTTATGCCGCCGATAATTATCCGCCGGCCTGGCAGGGCAGCGCCTTCGTCGGCAACGTCATCAGCCATCGCCTCAATCAGTTCGCCATCGAATGGCACGGCTCCAGTCCCAAGGGCGTGCTGAAGCGTTTCCTCGAATCGGACGACCCGTGGTTCCGGCCGGTCCACGTGCAACTCGGACCCGACGGAGCGCTGTATGTCGCCGACTTTTACAACCGCATCATCGGCCATTACGAGGTGCCGCTGACGCACCCTGGCCGCGATCGCACCAGCGGCCGCATCTGGCGCATCGTCTACCGCGGCGATGACCACGGCGGCACCCCCGCCCCGCGCGGCGACTGGACCACGGCGGCGGTCGAGGATCTGGTCAAGGACATGGGACATCCGAATTTGAGCGTGCGGATGAAGGCAATGAACCAGCTCGTCGCGCGCGGCGGCAAGGAGGGACAGCAGATGGTGCGCGACCTGTTGGCGTCCGACGCGGCGAACGCCTGGCAGTGGATTCATGGCTTGTGGACGCTGGAGCGCGCCGGCACGCTGGAGAACGCGCTGCTGGAGAAGGGAGCCAAGCACAAGGACCGCGGCGTGCGCGTGCATGCTCAGCGTGTCCTGAGCGAGCGAACCAGGCTGACATCGGAGCAGCACGCGCTGGCCCTGGCCGGTCTGAAGGATCGTGACGCGAACGTCCGTCGTGCGGCTGCCGACGCCCTCGGTCGCCACCCCGACGCGGCGAACATCCGACCGCTGCTTGACCTGCGCCAGGAGGTGCCCTCTGACGACACGCACCTACTGCACGTCGTCCGCATGGCCCTGCGCGATCAGCTCCGGCCCTCCGCCAACTGGGCGAAGCTGCCGGCGGAGAACTGGACCGAGCGCGACGCCCGCGCCATCGCCGACGTATCGCTGGGCGTGTCCAGCGCCGAGGCGGCCGCGCACCTGCTGGGGTATCTGCGCCGGTACGGCGAACACGGCGACATGCTGCCGCGCTGTGTGCAGCACGTCGCCCGTTACGGCGCCGAGCCGGTAACCAAGCAACTGCTGGAGTTCGTCCGCGCCGACCAGCCGCAGGACCTTGGCCGACAGGCGGCCCTCTTCCGCGCCATCGAACGTGGCACCCAGGAGCGCGGCGGCAAACTCGTGGGGCCGGTGCGCGCCTGGGCCGTGGACTTGACTGACCGTCTGCTCGCCTCGAAGCATGGCCCGGACCTGCAAGCCGGCATCGAGCTGGTGGGCGTGCTGAAGTTGAAGGACCAGCAAGGGCGGCTGGCGGAGATCGCCGTCCAGCGCGAGACGCCGGAGGGACAGCGTAAGGCCGCCCTCGACGCTCTGGCGAACCTCGACGCTCGCCGCCACGCCGCCGTACTTGGCGGCGTGCTCTCCGACGCCGAATCGCCGTTCGCCCTACGCGAGCAGAGCGCCAACCTGCTGGCGCGATCGAACCAGCCTCAGACGCAGGCGGAATTACTCAAGGTCCTACCCACGGTGCCGGCTCGCTTGCAGACCGTCATTGCCACGGGACTGGCAGGTAGTCCCACCGGGGCCGAGAAGCTGCTCGAAGCCGTCAAGGCCGGCAAGGCGTCGGCGCGGCTGTTGCTAGATCCCGCCGTTGCACTGCGTCTGAAGACAGCGAAAATCCCCAAGCTGAAGGAACGCCTCGCGGAGCTGACCGCGGGTCTGCCGCCGGCCGGCAAGGACATGCAAGACCTGCTCAAACATCGGCGCGACGGTTTCCTCAAGGCGAAGCCGGACGCCTCCGTCGGCGCTCAGGTCTTCGTCAAGAACTGCGCCAACTGCCACCAGGTCGGTGGGCAGGGCGCCAAGATCGGGCCGCAGCTCGACGGCGTCGGCGTCCGCGGACTCGACCGCCTACTCGAAGACGTCCTCGATCCCAATCGCAACGTCGATCAGGCATTCCGTCTGACGACGCTCAACCTCAAGAAGGGACAGGTCGTCTCCGGGTTGCTGCTCAAAGAGGAAGGAGCGGTGCTGGTGCTGGCTGACGCGCAGGGCAAAGAGGTGCGCGTGACCAAGGACGCGGTTGAGGAGCGCGGCACGTCGCAAATCTCGCCGATGCCAGCCAACTTCGCCGAGCAAGTCCCCGAGGCGGACTTCTACAACATGCTGGCCTATCTGCTGAGCTTGCAGAGCAAACCCGATAAACCAGCCGGCAAATAATCCGCTGGAGCGCCGCTGGATCCTTCCATTCCGCACCATCGTTCTTTTCGTGATAGGATTGTGCAACTTGGACGACCAATCCGGGCGGCCGGAACAGAGAAGAGGCCTTGTTTCCGGCCGCCTCGGACGTCCTTAGCCGCACATCAGCCCGCGTCGTAAAGCAGGCCGGTGGCGTCGCGGAGGGTAAAAGCGATCTCCTTCATCTGCATTTCATCCCACCCCGAATAGACGACGTAGGCCGGGAAACCGTGATCGCGGCTCAGCGATACGTGGAACGTGACCTTGTGAATCGCAAGGTAGTACCAGATCAATCCCGGAATGATGCCGGAGATGAAGAGAACAAGCAGAATGATGTAATCCATGTTGCTGACGTCGCGGTGCTGGCCGCTAGCGATGCCTTCGTAGCCGCGCACTTCGGTCGTCTGCGGCATCAGGGGAACAAAGCAGACACGCCAGGTCTTGATTAACTCGACCCGACCGCGCGGGTCGCGTATCAGGCGAATGCGGGCGTAGGTGCCGAGCAGGAACCCCATCATCAGCGTGAACAGGAGGAAGGAGCCGACGAAGACGCCGAGTTCCGCGCCGCCGACGAAAACGCCGATTAGCCCCAGCGTCAGCGACACGGCCTCACAGGCGCCGAAGAGGGCCAACCGCGTTGACAGGGAGTAGTTCGTCTCCCATTCGCGTTCGATCGGCTGGTAAGTCTTGACGACCTTCTTGCGTTTGCGGAAGTGGAAGCCGCAGCGCACGCACAGCACGGAACCAGGCGGCAGCACATAGGTGCAGTCAGGGCAGCGGACTTCGTCGCCCCCCTCGACGCCGTAGGGCGTCGAACCTTCCTCCTCGTCGCCCTTGTCGTCTGGATCATCCACGGAGGGCCACCAGACCGGCTCCTGCTGGCCGGCCGGCACCTTGTCGGGGTTACAGTGGGGACACTCGCCCTGGCGGCGGATGAGACGTCGGCAGCGGCGGCAGGGGAAGCGCGGCTCGGCAACGGCCGGCTTCGGCTCGGGCCGTTCCTCCGGCTCGGGAGCGCGGAAACGCGGCGATTCGTCCGCCTCCGCGCGGTTTGGCGGGTCATCGGGCAGCCAGCGGACTTCTTCTTCCTCGACCTCGGCCGACCTGGCTGTCGGGTTGGGGCGTGCCCGGCTGGGGGAGTCCGCTTCCTGACGGGCGGACTCCGGCACCGAGCAAATGACGCCGCAGGGGCACTGGATTTTGTTGCGCCGGTAGCCGTCGGGGATCGGCACCGGCTGCCCGCAGCCCTCGCAAATGAGCCTCATCCGCAGGTCTCCCCTCGGCCAATGTCGAAACGACTGAAACCGTCTCCATCGTATCCCGCGTGGAGCACGGACGCCACAGCGACGCGACAACGGGCCATAGAATGACAGCAAGGAAGACCTCAGAGGCACGAACCCAATGCCTTTTGACCACGGATAACACGGATAACACGGATAAAACCCAAGAAGCGTTCTGGTTTTCTTTATCCGTGTCATCCGTGTTATCCGTGGTTAAATGTGCCTTTTGTTAGTGGCCTTCACGGAGATCGAGCGATGCGCGTGGCGGCGGTTCAGCTCACCTCGACGGCGGACAAGTCGCGCAACCTGGAGGCGGCCGGGGCATTCCTCGCCGCCGCGGCGCGAGAGGGGGTCGGCTCGTGGTCCTGCCGGAGATGTTCAACGTCCTGGGCGATCCCGAGGTGCTGCGTGCGGGCGCCGAAGCGCTGGATGGCCCGACCCTGCGCTGGCGCAAGAGCAGGCGCGGACGAACGGCGTCTGGCTCCTGGCCGGCAGCATCATGGAGCGCGTCGCCGATCAAGATCGGCTGTTCAATACCTCCTGTCTGATCGACCCCCAGGGCGAACGGCGGGCGACGTACCGCAAGATTCATCTGTTCGATTGCGACGTACCGGGGGCGAGCCTGCACGAGTCGGTCACGGTGATGCCGGGCCGCGACATCGTCGGCGCCGAGGCGGACGGCGTTTCGCTGGGCCTGTCGATCTGCTTTGACCTGCGTTTCCCGGAGTTGTTCCGCATCCTCGCCCTGGGCGGCGCCCGGTTGATCGTGCTTGCGTCGGCGTTCACCGAGCGAACCGGCCGCGATCACTGGGAAGTGCTGGTGCGGGCGCGGGCGATCGAGAATCAGGTGTTCGTGGTCGCCGCGAATCAGGTGGGCGCGAGTACGCCGAAGCTGCGCTGGTTCGGACGGTCCATGATCGTCGATCCGTGGGGCATCGTGCTGGCGCAGGCGCCGGACCACGAGGGACACATTGTCGCCGATCTGGATTTCGCGGCGCAAGACCGGATGCGGACGCAACTGCCGAACCTGGCGAATCGCCGACCGGAAGCCTATGGCTGGCCGACGAGAAGCGGATGAGCTATCCCGATGAATGCGTTGGGATGCCGACTATCCCTCCCTAAAGATACTCAAGCCTTTACTTCCCACTGAAGAAAGGTTGGCGCGGCTGGAAGCCGCTGCCCGTGATGCGACAAGACAAAAAGCGACCGCAGCTTGAAGCAGGCGGACCGTGAGGCATTTCCTGTGTTGGGTTCTTAAAGAGAACAATCACTTCGGGGACTTGCCGAAAAGTTTCTCCATCGACCGTTGGTGTTGTTCGAGGATCTCTTTCAAGCGGGCGGGGTCTTCCGGAAAACGGCCCTGGTCATCGGTATCCGTGATCCACTTTTCCAGCACCGTCCGAAAGCGTTTCAGGGTCTTTTCGTGTTCAGGCAAGGCAGCCAGGTTGGTCAGTTCCCACGGATCGGTCTTCAGGTCGTACAGCTCCTCCGTCGGCCGGCGCTCGGCCATGAACTTCGCCTGGGCCGCGTTCAGCTTGCCCTCGGCAAACAGCTGGCGCATGAGAGGAACGTTCGGATTCGTGTGCTCCGCGTAGACCATGCGCTGGAGATAAGGGCGCTCGGGATAGAAATTGCGCAGGTATCGATAGCGGTCATCGCGCACGACGCGCACCCGGTCGACGGCTTCATCGCAGCGGTCGGCGGCGCAAAAGACATACGCGCGGCGCTTCGCTCCCTTGCCTAGAAACGGTTGGCCGTGCATCTGGTCCGGCAGCGGCACACCTGCCAAAGCCAGCGAAGTGGCCGTCACATCGATCAGGCTGACCAGATCGTCGCTGGCGGAGCCGGCGGGGATCTGGCCGGGCCAGCGCACCAGCAAAGGCACGCGAAAGCCCTGCTCATAGGCGAAATACTTGCCGCGAAAACACTCCCGCCCGTGATCGCCGAAGAAGAACACGATGGTGTTGCCGTCCAGACCCTCCTCTTTGAGCAGGTCCAGCACCTTGCCGATTTTTTCGTCCAATGTTTGGATCGAATCGTGATACAAGGCCCAGTCTGCCCGCGTGACGGGATGATCGGGCAGATAAGGGGGCAGCTTCACTTTGTTGGGGTCGGTCGGATTCCGCTTGGCTTTTTCGTAAGGGCGGTGTGTTTGGTGGAAATTCACCTGAGCATAAAACGGCTGGTGCCCTTTGAGGTCCTTCCACTTTTGAGAATCAAAAGGCTTACGCTCGGGTTTGAAATTCCAGTCTGTCTTGCCCGTGCCTGAGAAACCGATGGCCGTGGGAAACTCCTTGATGTTGGCCGCGAAATAACCGGCCTCGTGCAGGCGGTCGGTGATCAAGCGCACGCCATCCGGAAGGCGATAACCGTCGTTGCGATGGCTCCTATGATTATGGGCGCCTATCGAGGTCTGATACATACCCGTGCAAAATGCCGAGCGCGACGGCGAACAGACGCTCCCCGTGGAAAAGGCGCGGCGATACTTCCGCCCTTGTGAGGCGAGCTTGTCTAGTTGAGGCGTGCGGGCGTCCGGATCACCGTAACAACCGAGATCGCGCCCGAGGTCTTCGCCGATGAGCCAAAGAATGTTTGGCTTTGGGAGCAGCTTGTCTGCGGGGAATGCTGCTGCCGGGCGGAGGAGAAGAGCCAGCGGAGCCAGCGCCGCGAACGACACAAGCCACGACAACGACCCTCCGCGAGAGTCAAGGACACGCATGAGGAATAGCTCCTGTGCGGCCGGGAGGAATCCGGGAAATAGTCTCTCGGAAGTCCCACGCCTGGATGACTTCACCGATCTTTCCCAGATGGCCCTCTCCCGGGGTCCGGCTACGACGCCAACGGTTGATCCTACCATGGAGCCAACTTCCCAACGACGTGTGTTTGCGGATGGAGGCGGCGCGGAGGGCCAGCACGAGAAAGACGGCCTGGCAAGCGTCCTCGGTATCCTGATCGTGTTGGAGCACTCTCCGGCAGACGCCCAGGACCAGGGGACCGTAGCGCTCCACGAGGGCAGTGAAGGCTGCCTCGTCGTGAGAAGCGAGGAAGCGCTGGAGTAGTTGATGGTCGGGGAGCGCGGCCAAGGTCTGCCCAGCCGCCAGCAGGCGCAATTGCTGCAAGACGTGTCTCATCTGCCCGTTGGCCATGTTCGCTCTCCCTCCCAACTCTCGACCTCTATCTCCATGGTGTCCGGGAGAGCCGTTCTCGACATGGTATTTTTCGTCGCGGGTTATTTATCTCCGCGAGCCAGCAATTCCACTGCGGCGCGGAGGCCGCGATGGCTCTCGAAGAAGCGCTGGGCCAGGCTGTCCATCAAGGTGAGGAACGAAAGCAGATCGTTGACGCGGCGGCGCCGGTCGGCGGCTTGCGGCTCTTCCGCCGCCGCGCCTAGCGTCTCTACCGACAGGCGTTCGCGGCACTGCCGCAGCGTGTTAAGGATAGGATCGATTTCGCGCCGCTTGCGCTGGGCGGCGACCAGGGTGAACATCTCCCACACGTCGCTGAGCGATTCGTAGTAATCGCGACGGTCGCCGCGCTTGTGGACGCGGCGAATCAGGCCCCACTCGGCCAGCTTGCTCAGGCTCATGCTGACGTTGCCGCGCGAAATGCCCAGGCGGTCCATGATGTCGTCCATCGAAAGAGCGGCGCCCGTGACAAAGAGGAGACCGTGAATCTCGGCCATCGTCGGACTGATGCCCCACAGCGAACTCATGCTCCGCCACAGCCCGACGAACTCCTCCTCAACTTCGTCGAGGGTCCGCGCCAACTCCGCCCGGCGAGTTTTCATTGCTTTTAGCCCCTTCAAGAAAGCATGAAAACATCGTAACCTGAACAGAAGGGCCAATCAAGTTCCCGCCCCTTCGTAACGATCTCCGACCAGCCCGGAGCGCCAGCGACGGGTATTTAACCCGTCGCTGGCGCTCCGGGCTGGTCGGGAGACGACATCGACTTGCAACGAGTGGAAGCCGAACTTGCCATGTCGTATCACCTGCGCGTCAAAATTTGCGGAGTCACCACGGCGGCCGACGCGCGGTTGGCGGCCGAGCTAGGTGCCGACGCGATTGGGCTGAACTTCTATCCGCGTTCGCCGCGCTGTCTCGGACCCGGCGCGGCAGGCCATCCTGGAGACGCTGCCGCCCTTCGTCGCGGCGGTCGGCGTCTTCGTCGATTGGCCGATGCGTCAAGTGTTCGAGCAGGTGCAGGCACTGAGGCGCATCCACGTCATCCAGTGGCACGGCCAGGACCGCGAGCTGAGCGATTGTTCCCCCTATCACTACATCGCCGCCTTTCCGGTGCGCGACGCCGCCAGCCTGGAGGAAATCGAGCGCTATCTGGAGGCGTGCCGAAGGATGGGCTGGCTGCCGTCGGCCTTGCTGTTGGACGGCCACGCGCCGGGCCAGCACGGCGGTACGGGACAGACGGCGCCGTGGCGATTGCTCGAATCGTTCCGCCCCGGCGTGCCGATCTTCCTGGCCGGCGGTCTGACGCCGGACAACGTCGCCGAGGCGGTGCGCCTCGTGCGGCCCTACGGCGTCGATGTCGCCAGCGGCGTCGAGCACGGCCCGGGGCGCAAGGACGCCGACAAGATGCGCCGCTTCCTCGCCAACGCCCGCGAAGCGGCGGCCCGACTGGAAACGTAGTTCTCCCTCTCGCGCCTCGACCCAACTTCTCCAATCTACCTCGCGTTTTCTTCCTTTCTCCCTGACTTCTCGGCACAGCCGTTCCGGCCGGCATTTCCGGTTTTTTTCCTTCATTTTTCCGATAACGGCGAACGATAAGAACAGTGTCAAGCCTTGTTGTCCAGGCGGTGTATCGGTGTCCTTGCAGGAGTATCGCGGCGATGAGCCTCCGTGATCCTCAGCCCACGACCGGGCCGTCCCAGCGAGAGCGCCGGTCGCGCCGGGCCGTCATTCTGACTTCCTACAAGACCGGCGCCACGCGCGGCAAAAACCTCGGCGTCCCCGGCTACTCCTACGACATCGTCGCCCAGTTGTTCGTTCCGCTGCTGTCGCGCTGGGGAGAAGTCCTCCAGGTGGCGCGCGAGGCGGGTCCGCTGGAGGAGGCCGTGCGCGAGGCCCGGCGGCGCGGACTCGATCCGGTCCACGTCAGCTTCCTGCCCTTCCAGGACGTTCGCTTAACGCCGTCGGCGCCGAACGTGATCGTGCCCGCCTGGGAGTTTCCCGACGTGCCCGACCACGTCTTCGACGGCAACCCGCGCAACAACTGGGTCGCCACCGCCCACCAGTGCGACCTGGTAATCGTCGGCGGACAGTTCACCGTCGATTCGTTCCAGCGGGCCGGTATCCGCACGCCCATCCGTGTCGTGCCGGTGCCGACGCCCGACGAATACTTCCGCATCTCGGCCTGGAAAGCCGACCAGCACGTCCGCATTCCGTGCTCCGCTTACGTCTTCCCCCATCCCGAGGTAGCCCGACAGCGCCCTGTGGGACGCCCCGGAGCTGATCGGACCGGCGACGCCGCGGCCTCCGGTGCGTCGCTGCGAGGCCGGCTGCGCGAT
The DNA here is from genome assembly GCA_963849325.1 of uncultured Planctomycetota bacterium. Taxonomy (GTDB): domain Bacteria; phylum Planctomycetota; class Planctomycetia; order Gemmatales; family Gemmataceae; genus JAJPHU01. The sequence continues at coordinate 152,234 of CAWKHF010000007.1, forward strand.
AAGGCGCGGCTGGCGTACCGCGATTATTTTAAGCCGCTCGTGCCGCCGGCCATGCACGGCCTGCTCAAGGTCGCGGCGCGGCGTGCCGGCCGCGATTCGTGGGACCGCTACGTCGAGAGCTGCCGCCGGCCGCACCTGGATCTGTCGGGCGTCGTCTACACGAGCATCTTCAACCCCGGCGACGGCCGCAAGAACTGGGAAGACCTGCTCACCGGCTTTCTCTGGGGCCTGCGCGACTGCGCCGACGCCACGCTGGTCGTCAAGCTCGTCACCAAGGACCGCACGTGGATCGATCGCATCCTGACCTACTACCGCGGCCTGGGCCTGGCGCACCGCTGCAAGGTCGTGTTCATCACGGACTATCTGAAGCACGGAGCACATGCTCGATCTGGTGCGGGCGAGCACCTACTACCTGACGGCCACTCGCGCCGAGGGCAATTGCTTGCCGGTCATGAACTACCTGGCCGCCGGTCGGCCGTGCGTCTCGCCCTGCCACACGGCCATCAGCGATTATTTCACCGAAGAGATGGGTTTTGTCGTCGATACGCACCCGGAGCCGGCCATCTGGCCGCACGACAATCGACTGCGCTTCCAGCACCACCTGGGGCCGCATCGTTTGGCCGTCGCTGGTCGAGCAGATGCGCCAGAGCTACCACGTGGCCCGCCACGATCGGCCGGCTTACGACGCCCGGAGCGAGGGCGGTCGGCGCAAGATGTCGCAGTGGGCCAGCGCCGAAAGCATCTGGCCGCGTCTGCGGGCGGCCCTGGACTTGATCGACACTCTGCGGCCAGCCAAGGGGGAGGCCGCATAGACGGGGCCCTTTCTTCATTCGTTAGGCGATTCGAGAGGAGCGTCTGGCGCGAGCCGGCGGCGAGGTCATCCCCGCCGCCCCGGTCCTCCGTGCGCGTCGCGCTGCCCCAAGGGGACTACATGAACGGCGAACCGCTGCTTCTCGTCACCTCGATGTACACCGAGGGCGACCTGGCCCGTCGCCTGGGGCGCGATGCCTACTCCTATCGCTACGTCTATCGCGCCTTCGCGCCGCTGCTGGACCGCTGGGGCCATCACCGCGAGGCATCCGGCCCACGCGGCCGACATCGAACAGGCCGTGGCGCGAGGCGAGCCAACACGAGCACGCGCCGATCCACCTCAGCTTCTTGCCGCTGCACCTGATGGACGTGGTGCCGGGTGTGCCGAACATCGCCGTGCCCGCCTGGGAGTTTCCCGACATCCCGGCCATCGACCTGGAGAACGATCCGCAGCAGAACTGGGCGCGCGTGGCCGAGCAGGTGGACCTGATTATCACGCACACGCAGTTCTCGCGCGCCGCCTTCCTGCGGGCCGGCGTGCGGACGCCGGTACACGTCGTCCCGGTGCCGATCCGGCCGGACTATTTCGCAGGTGCCGGACTGGCGGCCGGGCCAGCGCGTCGTCCTCGATTGTCCGTGCTACGTCTTCCCGCAGCCCGCCACGCTGCCCGGCCGCCGCGTCCGTGGGTCAGCACGGAGACCGGCCATTTGCCCGCGCGCCCCAGTCTCCGCCAGCTGTACAAGAAGTGCGTCAAGGCCATGCCGGAGCGGTTCGGCAAGGCGATGCACCGTTCGGCCCGTGCCGTCCGCGCCGCCGTGTGGTCGGCCCGGCAAGTCCTCCAGGAGACCGACATCCGCCGTCTTTATCCGCCGCGGCCCAGACCTGGAACTGTCCGGCGTCGTTTACACCGCCATCCTCAATCCGTTCGACGCCCGCAAGAACTGGCAGGATTTGCTGTCGGGCTACCTGCTGGCCCTCCAGGATCGCGACGACGCCACGCTGGTCGTCAAGCTGGTCGTGTCGGCGGAGTGGGAGGCGGAGGCGCTGGCGGAGATTTTCGCCTTCTATCGCAGCACCGGCCTGAGCCATCGCTGCCGCCTGGCCTTCGTGACGGCGTATCTTTCCGAGGAGCAACTCGTGGAGCTGACGCGGGCCAGCACTTATTACCTGAACACGTCACGGGCGGAGGGGTCGTGTCTGCCGCTGCAAAACTTCATGGCCGCGGGCCGGCCGGCGCTGGCCCCGCCGCATACCGGCATGGCCGACTCCCTCGACGAACAGTGCGGCTTCACGCTGGAGTCGCACCCGGAGCCGGCCGGCTGGCCGCAGGAGATCGGCGGCGGCTATCGCACCACCTGGCACCGCCTGGTTTGGCAATCGCTGCACGATCAACTGCGGGCCAGCTACGAGATCGCCCAGTCACGGCCAGCCACGCTATCCGGTCCTGGCGATCGCGGTCGCGGGAGCGGATGCGGCAACTGGTCAGCGCCGACAGCGTGTGGCCACGGCTGGCCGCCGCCCTCGATGAGGGTGCGGCGATCCACCGCCGGACGGACATGCGGAGCCGGCCCTGCGTCAAGGCGGTCTGAGGCGGCGTCCACAGGGGCAATTCATGGGCCGAGCGTCGATCCTTCTGCTCGCGGGACTGGCGATCCTGACCGGCACGGCCGGCTGCTCGCTGTGCGGCCATCGCCAGCGACAACGACTGCGACGACCGAGACGGCCGAGCCGGTCCTGCCGGAAGTCGCGCGGACGCCCCTGGAGCCGGACCTGCTCGCGCTGGCCGCGCTCGGTTCGGCCGGCCGAGCCGCCCGCCGATCCGCAACCTCCACTCTGCCTACCGCGCTCTCACTCCGCAGCAATGCCAATGCCTGGCGGCGCAGCACGCGCCGACCGCCGACGCGCTCGACCGCCAGCGGCAAAAACTCCAGGAGCAGGACGAGAAAGCCTCCGTCTGTGCGGCGGTCACCAAGTCCGAGAAACAGCGTGCCTTTCAGGAATCGATGCTGCTTTACAGCGCCCTGGAGGTCCGCGACGACTTCGCCGGCCAGACGCTGGAGTGGTACTACCAGCTCGCCGGCGCCGAGGCCAAGGCCGACCTGCTCGAACAGCCAGCCTCGACCGCGGCCGCGATACGCTGGAACGCATGGAACGCCTGAAAAAGCAGGGCATCCGCCTGCCGGCGCCGATCGAGGAGTATCAGCGCCAGATCGTCGACGCTGCAATTACAGCAAGCGCAAAACCAGCTGACCATCGAGCAGCTCAACAGCAAGCTACGCCAGGCCCTGGGGTTCGATCCCGGCTCCGCCTGGCGACTTCTGGCCGGACCCGGGCGTGCCGCTGGGCACGGAAACAGTCCCCGACGTGGAGGCGGCCGTGCATCTGGGCCTGGCCCAGCGGCCGCAGCTTCTGTTGCTGCGCGGCATGATCGCCAACCTCAACAAGGACACGCTGGATGCCGCCCGCCAATTTCTCAGCACGATCAGCCCTCTGCTCGGCCATGGCCAGCTCCCGACCCCGCTGCAAGGTGACGACCAAGGCGGCGAAGGTGTTCCACATCCAGCCGGGCCGAAACGCTCGAGGTCGAGTCCGTCCGCGCCCAGCTGACCGAATATCTCCGCGAGCGCGAACGGGTCGTGGCGGCTGAGGTCCGCGAGGCGGTCTACGAAGTGAACTTACGGCGCGAGTCGATCCTGCTGGCCCGGCAAGTCGCCGACCGCTGGCACGAGCGCATCCAGGACCGCGAGAAACAGCAGGCGCAGGGCATGCCGGTCTTCGCCGACCTGACCACGGCGTACATGGAGTGGTACAAGGCGCGCGGCGAGGTGGTCAAGGAGTTCCTCGGCTGGAAGATCGCCGCCGTCAAGGTGAAGCAGGCCCAAGGCGTTCTGCCGGCCGAATGCGGCTACAGCGGCGAAGAATGCTGCGTCGCCGGCGGTCGGCATCATTCCGGCTAGAATCCGAGCCTGAAGCGTAAGCGAAGAAACGACAACCTTCGGTTGTCGTTTCTTCGCTTACGCTTCAGGCTCCGAAAGATTGTCGCGTTACTGCCTCTGAAATAGCATCTTTTCCAGTTCCTTGCGGAACGGTTCGCTCGCCGCGATCGCCGCCTGGAAGTTGGGCTTGTCCAGCGCGTAGACCTGCACGTCTTGCCGCGCTACCACCGTGGCGTTGCGCGGCGCCCCGGTCAGCAGAGCGGTCTCGCCGAAAAACTGACCCTTGCTCAGCGTCGCCACCTTCGATTCGTCGGGCTGACCCTGGTTGACGATCACGTCCACCGCGCCGCTCTTGATCAGGTAGAACTTGTCGCCCTCGTCGCCCTGGCGGATGATGGCGGCGCCGGCCGGATGACGTTCCTTCGTCATCTCCTCGGCGATGTTCGTCAACGTGCCGGCCGTCAGGCGCGAGAACACGTCGCACTGCTTGAGGAACTCGCAGATCTCGATCTCCTCCTGCACGAGCACGTTCGACTTGATACGGCCGTTGACCATGCTGACGATGCGGTCGGCGACGTCGAGAATGCGGTTGTCGTGCGTGACGATGAGGCTGGTACAGCCCTCGTCCTGCGATAACTTCTTGAGGAGGTTGACAACGTCGCGGCCGCTGGCCTCGTCCAAGGCCGCCGTCGGCTCGTCGGCGAGGATCAGCTTGGGGCGATTGGCCAGGGCGCGGGCGATGGCCACGCGCTGCTTCTGGCCACCGGATAGGCGACTCGGCTTGTAGTCGATGCGCTCCTGCAAGCCCACCGAGGTCAGCACCTCGACGGCACGATCACGGATGCCCGCTCGGTCGGTCTCCTTCAGTTCCAGGGCCATTTTCACGTTCTGCAGCGCTGTCAGCGAGGCGAACAGGTTATGCGCCTGGAAGATAAAACCGATGTCGCGGCGGACATTGACCAGCTCCCGCGCACCCAGTCCGTTCAGCTGCCGGCCGAGGATCTCGACCTCGCCGTCCTGCACGGTGCGCAGCGCGCCCAGCAGCGACAGCAGCGTCGTCTTGCCCGAGCCGGACGGCCCGGTCATGATGACGATCTCACCCGGAGCCACCTCCAGGTTGTTGTCGTAGAGGACCTGCTTGCGCGTCTCGGGATCGTCGCCGTACCAGTGGTTGAGGTAGTGGACGCGCAGGGCCGGCGTACCGGATCGAGCGCCCGACCAATGTTGAAAAGGGGCCGCGGTACTCATCCAAACACCTCCGCCGGGTCGGCTGTCTTCACCTTGCGCAGGGCGAGCAGGCCGGACAGCACGCACATGAGGGACGTCAAACTGAAGATTAACAGGATGCGTAAAGGCGTCAAGTGCATGGGCAGCCCGACCAGCAAGTCCAGGCCGCGATAGAGCAGCGCGCTCAGCGCCAGCCCCGGCAGGAAGCCGAGTACGGCCAGCCACAGCGCCTCGCGCAGGACCGTGCCGTTGAGGTAGCCGCCGGCGTAGCCGATGGCCTTGAGCGTGGCGTACTCGGCCAGGTGCTCGGCCACGTCCGTCGAGATGATCTGGTAGCAGATGACGGCGCCGACGATGAAGCCCATGCACAGACCGAACTGGAAGATGAAGCCGACGGGCGTGGCCGTCTGCCAGTAATGCTTCTCGGCGGCGATGAATTCGCCCTTGGTGAACACGTTGACGTCGTCGGGCAACAACTCGCGGACATGCCGTCGAGCCGCCTCGACGTTGGTCCCCGGCTCCAGCTGGACGACGCCGACGTCGGTCAGGTGGAGCGTGGCGTTGGGCGACAGCTCGTTGGGAAACAGCCGGGAGTAAGTCAGGTCGCTCATGACGACGCTGCCGTCGCTGGCGAAGTCGGTGCCCAGCGTGAAGGTGTCGGTCACGTGGACGGTATGCTGGGCCAACTCGCGGTCCATGCCCGCATGGATGTGGCCATACTCGCGCTTCGATTTGAGGTCCATGAGTACGTTGAAGGGAATTTTCAGGTCGGCGCGGTGGGCATTGATGGCCGGGTTGGTCAGCACGGGCTGTTCGGGGTCGAAGGCGATGACGCGGATGGGGTGAGTGCTGTGCCGCTGGGCCTCGGCGACGCCCGTGTCCTTCCAAAAGGACGAGACGTATTCGAGATAGACCGGAAACGCCCGACGCACGCCGGGGACCATGCGCGCCTGTTCGAGACGCTGGCGCGTGAACTGTTCCTTGATGGCCAGGGCGTAGCGGGCCTTGCTGACGAGGACCAACTCGCCGTTGAACTGCTCGATCAGCTCGACCGAGGCGTCCAACAGCGCGTTCCAGAAGCCCAACTCAACGAACATGAGGAAGACGGCGAAAGCGACGGCGAGGACGCGGACGAGCAGGCGGCGCTTGTCGTGCGTCAGGTTGAGCCAGGCCAGCGGCACGCGGGAGAAGATCGACATATCAGAATAGCTCCGCGGGATCGGCGGCCTTGACCTTGCGCAGCGCCAGCAGGCCGGACAGCGAGCACATGACGATCGACAACAGCAGTACGCCGCCGGCCCGTCCCCAGGTCATCGACAACAGCAGGCTGGTCATTTCCCGGCCCAGGGCGTACAGGGCCAGCGCCACCACGAAGCCCGGCAGATAGCCGAGCACCGCCAACGCCAGCGCCTGCCGCAGCACGACGCCGGACAAATAGCGCGGGCCGTAGCCGATGGCCTTGAGCGTGGCGTACTCGGCGAAGTGATCGGTGATGTCCGTGGCGATGACCTGGTAGACGAAAATCACGCCGACGATGAGGGCCACGACCACGCCCAGGAGGAAGATGATGCCGACTGAGGTGCGGTACATCCAATACTCCCGTTCGCGCTGCTCGACCTCGCCGCGCGTGAAGACGCGGACCTCGTCGCGCGGGCTGGTGGTGTACAGGGAGCGGGCTAGGTCCGCCTTGACCGCGTCGGCCCGAGCGCGCGCTTCCGGCTTGAGCTTGATTAACCCAAGGGCGGGCTGTTGCAGCGCCTTGGCGGCGTTGAGGCGGGCGTAGGTGCGGTCGCTGGTCAGGACCATGCCGTCGGAGCCGTAGCCGGTGCCGATGGTGAACTGGCCGACGACCTCGACGGTGGTTTGGTTCAACTCGGTCTCGACGCCGCGATGGCGCGGCCCGAAGTAATTGCGAGTGCCGGTGTCCATCAGCACGGTGTCCGGCGTGCGCAGCCGGCGCAGGCACTTATCGGCCGACTCGGTACGGAAGACGCGCTCGCGCCGCCACACAGGGTCGTCGAGGTTGCAGGCGAGGACAAGGATGGCGCGGCGCTGCTTGCTGCGGTCCTGGATGCGCCAGGTGGACCAGTCGATGTACAGCGGCGAGACGTTGGCGACATCGCCGTGCTCCAGTGCCTGGTAGACGCGGTAGAGAGGAAAGCTGCGAGGCCGCGTCGTGTTGAGATAATTACTCGACAGCAGGACCAGGTCGAAATCGAGGGCGTCATACAGCGTCGTCGAGGCCAGCTCGGCGGAGCCGTAAAAACCCAGCTGCATGAACACGAGCAGAATGGCGAAGGACACACCGAGGACGGCCACGAGGGTCCGCACCGGCTGATGCAGCAGGTTCCGCAATACCAGGGGCGTTTTCATCGGCACCCCTTTCGTTTAGCCGCGACGCGCAGCGGAGCGCGGCTCGCGCTCCGCTGCGCGTCGCGGCTAAACAAGGATTTCGACGGAGTAGAACCGTGTTTTAGCGTGTACCATCGGCCCGCCCCGTCTCAATCTCGACCCGGACTTGATGCCCGATCAGGTCGGCGACGCGCTGGGGCTGGTCCAGTTCGACCTTCACGTCCACGACGCGATTATCCACGGCGGCGCGCGGGTCCAGATCGACCACCCGCTCGGCCAATACTCGATCCCTTCCATACGACCCGGCCGGTCAGCGACTCGTCCGGCTTGAAAATGTGGCTGGTCACGGTCGCCTTCTGGCCGACCTGGACGCGCTCGATGTCGGTCTCGTAAACTTCGGTTAGAACGATCATTTTCGCGGTGTTGGCCAGCTGCAAGATGGGCTGGCCGCGGACCAGCTCGCCTTCGTGAACGTGGATGCGGAGGATCTTGCCGCCCGTGGGCGCCGGACTTGCGTCTCCTTGAGCCGTTCGTTCGCCTGGGCGATTTGCTGCTCGAGCAGCTCCAGCGAGATGGCGCTCTGGTTGCGCTTCAGCTCGGCCTTGGCGGACTCCAGCTGCGCCTTGGCCAAGCTGCGGTTCAGCTCTTGGCCCTTGCTCATCTTTTTGTACTGGCATTCGGCGGCGACGAGTTCGGCGTGGATCTGGTTCCGCAGTAGTCGTTGCTTTTCCTTGTCCTGATCGGCGACGGTGTCCCCGGCCGCGACGTAGCGCTCGTAATCCCTCTTGGCGTTTTCTTCCTGGGCCTTGAGAAAGTCGATCTTGGTCTTCTGCGCCTCGATTTCGAGGGGTTCGACTTCCTCGATCTGCTCGCCGCGAATCTCTTCGACGTGGATCTGGGCGTTGCCACTGGCCGTGATGGCCTGCAAGCGTTTCTTCGCTTCCTCCAGCTGCGCCTCCGCCACTTTTCGTTCCAGCTCGCGCAAGGTCTCGCTATCCAGGACGGCCAGCAACTGGCCCTTCTCGACGTGGTTGCCCTCCTGCACCTTCAGCTGGGCGATGCGATCCGGCACCGACACGCCAACCGAGAGCACGTCGTCCTTGGGCTCGATGCGTCCCAGGGCAACAACCTTGTCGAGGGCGCCGTCCGGCCCGCTGTCGCCGCCCGCTTCCGACGGCGCCGCCGGATTGCCGCGCAGCGAGACCGTGACCCAGCCGGCGGCGAACCCAGCGCCCAGGGCCGCGATGGTCAGGAGTATCCACAACCCCGTATGCCCGCGTCTCTGGGGTTGAGCCGGCATGGTTAAGCCTCGCCTTCGAGAGAGCCGTCAAGGACAAGAAACCACAAACGAGTCAAGATCGTTAAAGAATGATAAACCCCGTTTCTCGGTGAAGGCAAGCTGCTTTTCGCAACCGCGCCTTCCGCGTCCGTGGCGCCGCTGGAAAAATCGGCATCCTCCGCGGGGAGATGGCTCGGCCTTGCGCCGTCTTCCGCGCCGCGGCGCCCCTCGCCACCCCGGGTTGATTTGCCCACCCGCTCGCACTACAATCTGAGAGGGTCATGGGTTGATCGCCTGAAAAAATGCCACACCTTTCCGCTACCCTTGTCCCCACAGGATTCAGTGACGTCGCAAGGCGTTGAGCAGAGCAGAGCAGAACGTTTTACCGACCGCGCTCGCAAGGGGATGCAGAATTCAGTGATGCCGGAAGGCGTTGAGCCAAGCAGCGGGGAGATTATCGGATGTATGAACGCTTCACGGATCGCGCCCGCAAGGTGATGCAGCTGGCCAACCAGGAGGCCCAGCGCTTCAACCACGAGTACATCGGCACCGAGCACATCCTCCTGGGCCTGGTCAAGGAAGGCTCCGGCGTCGCCGCCAACGTCCTCAAGAACCTCGACATCGACCTGCGCAAGATCCGCCTGGAGGTCGAGAAGATCGTCCAGTCCGGCCCGGACATGGTCACGATGGGCAAGCTGCCCCAGACGCCGCGGGCCAAGAAGGTCATCGAGTACTCCATCGAAGAGGCCCGCAACCTCAACCACAACTACGTCGGCACCGAACACCTGCTGCTGGGCCTGCTGCGCGAGCAGGAGGGCGTGGCCGCCCAGGTCCTCATGAACCTCGGGCCTCAAGCTGGAAGACGTGCGCGAGGAAGTCCTGAACTTACTGGGGCACAATATGGCGACGGAAGAAAGCGGCGGCGGCGGCGGCGGCGAACGGCAGACGAGCAAGGGCAAGTCCAAGACCCCGGCCCTGGACAGCTTCGGCCGCGACCTCACCGAACTGGCCCGCCAGGGCAAGCTCGACCCGGTCATCGGCCGGCAGAACGAGATCGAGCGCGTCATCCAGGTCCTCAGCCGCCGCACCAAGAACAACCCCGTCCTGCTCGGCGAGGCCGGCGTCGGCAAGACCGCCATCGTCGAGGGCCTGGCCCAGCTGGTCGTCGATAGCAACGTCCCCGAGCTGCTGCGCGACCGCCGCATCGTCGTCCTCGACCTGGCCATGATGGTCGCCGGCACCAAGTACCGCGGCCAGTTCGAGGAGCGCATCAAGGCCGTCATGAACGAGGTCCGCCGGGCCAAGAACACCATCCTGTTCATCGACGAGCTGCACACGCTCGTCGGCGCCGGCGGCGCCGAAGGGCGCCATCGACGCCTCCAACGTGCTCAAGCCGGCCCTGGCCCGCGGCGAGATCCAGTGCATCGGCGCCACCACCCTCGACGAGTACCGCAAGTACATCGAGAAGGACGGCGCCCTGGACCGCCGCTTCCAGCAGATCATCGTCAACCCGCCCTCCAAGGACGAGACGATCGAGATCCTCAAGCGGCCTGCGCGACCGCTACGAGGCGCACCACCGCGTCCAGATCAAGGACGAGGCGCTGGAGGCGGCCGTCGAGCTGTCCGACCGCTACATCAGCGGCCGCTGCCTGCCGGACAAGGCCATCGACGTGATCGACGAGGCCGGCGCCCGCGTCCGCCTCAAGGCCATGACCCGGCCGCCGGACCTCAAGGAGCATCGACGGCCAGATCGAGCAGCTCAACCAGGAGAAGGAGGCCGCCGTCGCCGAGCAGGACTTCGAGAAGGCCGCCCACCTGCGCGACCAGGCCGACAAGCTCAAGAAGAAGAAGGAGACCGATCACCCGCGAGTGGCGCGAGAAGTCCAAGGAGATCGACGGCGTCGTCGATGAGGAGGTGATCCCGAGGTCGTCAGCAAGATGACCGGCGTGCCGCTGACGCGCATCGACGACGACGAGACGCAGCGCCTGCTGACGATGGAAGACGAGCTGCACAAGCACGGTCGTCAGCCAGCACGAGGCCATCAAGGCCATCGCCAAGGCGGTGCGCAAGAGCCGGGCCGGCCTGAAGGACCCGAAGCGGCCGATCGGCAGCTTCATCTTCGCCGGCCCCACCGGCGTCGGCAAGACGCTGCTGGCCAAGCAGCTGGCCAAGTTCATGTTCGGCGACGAGAACGCGCTGGTGCAGATCGACATGTCCGAGTACATGGAGAAGCACAACGTCAGCCGGCTCGATCGGCGCCCCGCCGGGCTACATCGGCTACGAAGAGGGCGGCCAGCTGACCGAGAAGATCCGCCGCCGGCCGTACAGCGTGGTGCTGCTCGACGAGATCGAGAAGGCCCACCCCGACGTCTGGAACATGCTGCTGCAGATCATGGAGGAGGGCCGGCTGACCGACAACGTCGGCCGGACGATCGACTTCAAGAACACCATCCTGATCATGACGACGAACATCGGCGCCGAGCAGATCGCCGGCCGCCGCGAGTTCGGCATCCACACCGCCGGCGCCGCAACGAGGACGCGACCTACGAGGCCATGAAGGAGCAGCTCAAGGACGAGATGGAGACGCAACTTCCGGCCGGAGTTCCTCAACCGCCTGGACGACATCATCGTCTTCCGCAGCCTGACCGAGGACGACCTCAAGCACATCATCGACATCGAGCTGGCCAAGGTGACGAAGCGGCTGACCGAGAAGGGCCTGACGCTGGTGCTGACCGACGAGGCCAAGGACTTCCTGATCGAGAAGGGCACCAGCCTCGAGTACGGTGCCCGGCCGCTGCGCCGGGCCATCGAGCACTACCTCGAAGACCCGCTGTCCGAGGACTTGCTGCGCGGCACCTTCGAGGGCAAGGACACCATCACCGTGCGCGTCAAGGAGGAGAACGGCGAGAAGAAGCTGTCCTTCGACGCCACGACGACCGCCACGCCCGAACTGGTCGGCGCCGGCAGCGAGGCCAAGAACTGACACCCGCCGGTCCAAAACCGCAACTTCTGAGGGGCACCTGGCAAAGGTGCCCCTCTTTTTTCTCTTCCGTTTAGCCGCGACGCGCAGCGGAGCGCGGGAACCTCCCGCGCTCCGCTGCGCGTCGCGGCTAAACGTGAAACGGGTTGCTCGATGCGTCCTTGAATGTTTCCGATTGGAAATGCGCTTCGATAACAACGCTTCCAGGTCGAATCATTTCCCGGGAACTTTAAGGACTTTACCCATCGTTTGAGTTAACAAATGTTCGCTCGGCCGCGCCAGGGCCACGGTCGGCTCGTAGCCTCCTTCGAGGTATGCCTTGTCGGTCGGGATGTAACCGGGGCCGCCGTCGCCGTAGCCGGCCACGCACACGAAGGCGTCTTTGCGTATCTCCTGGGCCTTGAGCTGGTACTCGATGAACGGCTCGCCCGGCAGGTGCAGCACGACGGCCTTGCCGAAGTCGAGGCAGGTCAGATCGATCGGCCGATCCTGGCGCTTCAGCCAGGCGAGTTGGAAGGCGGCGTTGCCGCGGCGCGCCTTGACGGCGGCGGCGTCCGCCAACACCTTGCGGCTCTCCTCTTCGCCGAACGACTTCTCGCGGCGCGGCGGCAGGTGGATCGGTTCGACGCGCCAGTCCCAGCCGGTTAGCGCGTGTCGCTGGGTCGCTTGCCAGGCCGCTTTCAAGGCGGCATAGACGCGATCGCGCAGCACGGCGCGGTTGGCCCGCGAACCATCGTTGTATTTTCCGGCCGTGACGTTGCCGGCGCAGCCCGTGAAGTACACTTGAAAGACCTTGGGATCGTCGTCCTGCCGTTTCTGCCGCGCCAGGCCGCAGAAATCGGCACTGACCCGGCCGTCGCCGTAATAGCTCATCGGGTGGGTGGCGTAGTAACTCAGGGCGGCCAGCGGCCGGTCGTCCTTCCAGAAACTCAGCGTTTTCAGCCAGGGATCGATCAGTCCCTCCGGCGCGTCACGGACTTGCGGATCCTTGGTGGCGCTGTAGCGCGTGAAGCGGACCTTGCCATTGTCGCCGACGATGCGACGATTGGAGGCGACTTGCTCGACCCGCGCCTGACCGAGACCCAGATGCGTGAAAGACGAGGTTTTTTTGAGCGATTCTTGCAGGGCGTCGGCGGACTGACCGACGACGCGATCGAAGAATTTCAGGTCCAGCGACGGCGGCGCGCCGGGTACGCCGTCGAGAAGCCGCTGCGCCTCCACATCGGCGAAGGGAGCGTTGTGAGCATGGATGCAGTGGACGGCGACTCGTTCCGGCGTGGTATGCGCCGCACTGCGCCAGGGTCTCGCGCCACTGGCGATTGGCCTTGTTGCGCAGACCGCACCAGTCCACGGCGCACAGCACGACGGGGGCGCCGGCGCCGAGCAGGACCACGCCCAGCGCCCGCAGAGGGTCGTCCACGCCGCGCACCGGCTCGATCCAGCCACCGCACAGGGGATGGCCCGCAGGGGGCGTCGCAATCGACTGAAAGATCGCTAGATGAAGTGCCGGCATGGTTGTTGCTCTCCCAGAGGTAGGGCGGTCGGCGCGGGTTTATCGTATGAAATTCGAGCAGTAAGTTCCCCGTTTAGCCGCGACGCGCAGCGGAGCGCAATGCGCTCCGCTGCGCGTCGCGGCTAAACGAAGGGATTTGTAGACAAGACCTTCCACCATGACTCCGAGGGGGAGAAAGAAAGTTTTTGTCCGCTCGCTCTTATTTTGGCGTTGTCAGAGATGAGCGAAGTCGCTATAGGGCTGCCTTCTTGTCGGATGATTTCGGGGGAACGAAGCCGCGGGGGCGCCGCGCTGCGCGGTGGCGGCGGGAGGGGGACTATCCATGACGGCCAATCCGTTGCTCAACCACATCTTGAGCGACGAGCGACTGACGAGCGGTTTAGGTGACGCGGAAGCCCGCGTTCTGGTAGAATGGCTGGTGGAGCAGGCGGAAGAGCTGACGCGGATCGCCGCCGCCGCAGAGGCCGACTCCGCGGTGCGGTGGCTGTGCCGCCGGGGCAGGGCCGTGGCTCATTTCGTCCGCCTGTGGTGCCTGGAAGAAGCGCGGGGCCGCCGGGCAGCTGGCCGCCGCCGAACGCTTCGCCTGGCCGCTTCCGGAGTCCAACGCCGATCCGTGCGAGCTGATGCAAGCCATCGTTTCCTGTGAGAGCGATCAGTTCTGGCAACAACGCCGTCCCCTGGCGGCCTGACGAGGATCTTTTTATGAAAAAATCTGCTGATTGGGAAAGATAGGGGCTTGTACGAGGGGCTAGAAGTGAATATGGTGGAGTGATTTCCAGGGTCAACGTCGAGACGTACACCTTTGTTGTTCAGGTAATCCCCGCGGGGATGAGGTGAAGTTGTGAACGCCGCGACTAACTCTCCTTCCAGTCCTTCCGACCTCGAGCAAGAGCGTCGCCGTATCGCCCATCGGCTGGAAGAAGTCGCCAAGCTGAGCGACACCAACGTCCCGCCCGGGGCCTTTTACGGCGAAATGCTCAAGCGTCTGCTGGAATCGCTGGCCGCCCCCGCCGGTGCCATTTGGCGCGTACCCCACAGGGCAACTTGCAGCTCCAGTACCAGATCAACATCAAGGAAATCGGTCTGGAGCAGAACGAAGAAGTGCGAAAAAGCCACGAGGAACTGCTGCGGCAGGCGGTGACGCAGACGAAGCCGTTCCACGTGCCGCCGCGCAGCAGCGTCGGCACGCCGGAGCCGGGCAAGACGCCGGCCGGCAACCTCACCGATTACACCCTGCTGATTTCGCCTATCCTGGTCAATCAGCAGATGGCCGGACTCATTGAGGTCTGGCAGGGCGCCAATCGGCCGCCGCAGGCCATCACCGGCTATCTGCAGTACATGGGCTTCATGTCGGAGCTGTCTTCGCGCTATCAGCGCAATCAGCTCATGGGACAGTTGGCCGGCCAACAGCAGGTATGGTCGCAGCTGGAGGCGTTCGCCCGGCAAGTCCACAACAGCTTGAATCCCACCGAGGTCGCCTACCTGGTGGCCAACGAAGGCCGCCGACTGATCGAATGCGATCGCGTCAGCGTGGCCGTGCGCCACAGCTCCAAGGCGCGCATCGAGGCCGTCAGCGGCGCCGACGTGGTCGAAACGCGCTCCAACCTCGTTCGCTTGATGCGTACCCTGTGCGAGCGCGTGCTGAGCTGGGGCGAGAAGCTGGTCTTCAACGGCACCCGCGACGACAGTCTGCCGCCGAAGGTGCTGGCGGCGCTGGATGCGTACCTGGCCGAGAGCAATAGCAAGCTGCTGGTCGTGCAGCCGTTGAAGGACGAGCGCGAGAAGGAGAGTAAGCGGCCGGCACGCTCCGCTCTGCTCATGGAGTGCTTCGAGCCGCCGGCCCAGCCGCAGCAGATCCTCGCCCGTCTCGACGTGGTCTCTCGTCACGCCACGCCCGCCCTATACAACGCCGTCGAGCATCGCCGCATTCCGATGCGCATGCTGTGGCTGCCGTTGGCCAAGGTGCAGGAGGGCATCGGCGGCAAGGCCAAGGCCATCTCCGCCGTCGCCGTTGCTCTGCTCAGCGTCCTGGGCGCCGCCCTGTATTTCGTGCCTTATCAGCTGAAGATGGAATCGCACGGCAAGCTGGTGCCGTGGGCCCGTCGCGTCATCTATCCGCCGGCCAACGGCACCATCATGAAGTTCGAGGTCGAGCCGGGCGACGTCGCCCGCGAGGATCGACGCCTGGCGACCGTTTTCGACCTTGAGTTGCAGAAGAAGTTGAACGCCATGATGGAGATGATCGCCGGTGCCGAGACGGAGATGCTCCAGGCGCAGGCGAACGCCTCGACGCACCGGGCTAGCCCAAGGCGACAAGATCACCTACCGCGAGAAAGCGCGGATGCACGAAGACCTGGTGAAACGCAAGAGACAGGAGTTGTATGAGTTCATTCAGCGTACCAACGCCCGGCCCGATAAGCCTGGCGAATTTGAACTCCGCGCCCCGCGGTTGACGGACGAGGAACGGCTGCGCGTCATTCGTCCGGAGTGGACCGTCCTCAACGGCAACTTCAAGGAGGAGTGGACCAATCGCATGGCCCGCCCCTCCGATCCGATCCTGCGCCTGGGCGTCAAGGATGGACCGTGGGAGATCGAACTGCGCATCCCGCAGAAACACATTAGCCAGGTGCTCAAAGCGTACGAACACAATGGCGGTCAGCCGCTCGACATCGAGTTTTTGCTCCGCAGCGATCCGACGCGGACGTATCGGGGCAAGCTGTACCGCGAGAAAATCGCCGGCGAGGCCCTGCCCAACCGCGACGAAAAGGACGAGCCGGAGCCGGAGGTTCTCGCCTACGCCAGCATTGATGACGAGAGCATCGATCCGGCCTACCGCCTCTCACGCGAATCGCTGACCAGCGGCACGGAAATCCACGCCAAGATTCGCTGCGGCAAACATCGTCTGGGATATGCCCTGTTCTACGGGGTCTGGGAGTTCTTCTACGAAAAAGTCGTCTTCTTCTTCTAAGAGCCAGGAACACCGAGAAACATCGGCGAGCCGAAGCCAACGGCGCGAGGGCAAAGGTGCCCTCATGCCCACACCCCCGGCTCGCCCCGAGGAGTCGAATCCATGATCCGCTGGATAGCCGTCTGTGTGCTGCTGTCGGCGTGTGCCGTCGCCGCCGTTTGGGCGGTCGCCCCGAAAACCATCGTTGAGGACAAGGCTTCGCCCCCGTCGTCCCCTGCCGCCAAAGCCTTCGAGGCGCAGGGTGCGCCGGCGGCGGATAACAATCCTACACCCAGGGCGCCGGCGACCCTGCCTGGAGTGCGGCCCACGCCCGAGCTTGTCGAGTACAAGGACACGAAGCAGGCTGCCAGCGCCGAGCCGATCCACATCTATGGCTGCCGGCTGGTCATCGACCCGATCCAGGAAGTCCCCACGGAAAAGGAAGGCAAGATTGCTATTCATCGGCACCGAAGTGTTGCCCGGCGAGGTCGTGCCTGCGGACAAGAAACTTCCCGAGGCGGAGATCGGTTTCCTGGCCGTCCCCGTTGGCAAGGATGAAGAAGCTTCACGGACGGGGAGAAGCCCTTCCAACTCGATCCGAATTCCTCGACCCGGTATCGCCGTCTCCGCGAGACCGATCCGCTAGAGCCAAACAAGATCGCACTGGCTCGGGAGTTCCGGCCTGTCCGCAAGCTCCAGGTCGGCGACAAGGTGAAGCGCGGCCAGCTGCTGGCCCTGGTCAACCCGCGCAAAGTCGTTCGACGATGTGGCCATGAAGGTTGCC
The DNA here is from genome assembly GCA_963849325.1 of uncultured Planctomycetota bacterium. Classification (GTDB taxonomy): domain Bacteria; phylum Planctomycetota; class Planctomycetia; order Gemmatales; family Gemmataceae; genus JAJPHU01. The sequence goes on from CAWKHF010000007.1 coordinate 169,064, forward strand.
AAGATCAACGCCGCCGAGGCCGACCGCCACTCCGCCGAGAAACAGAAGAAGGAATTCGCATCGGCGTTGGAAGCTCGGCATGGATGCCAACCGCCGCGTTCCCGGCACCGTGTCCAGGGATGATGTGGAGGCCTGTGAAATTGCAGCGTGAGAAATACGGTTCGGAGGAGGAAGTCAAGGAGGCCGAGATCATCAAGGCGCAGCGCGAGCTGAACGCGGCCCTGACCGACCTGCGCATGCACGAAATCCGCGCCAGCATCGACGGCGTCATCAAGGCCATCTACAAGAACGCCGAGGGCGAGGCCGTCAAGCCGCTGGAGTCGGTCCTGCAAATCCAGAACCCCGAACGGCTGCGCGTGGAAGGACTGCTGGAAGTGCAGGAGGCGCTCAAGCTCAAGGTCGGCATGAAGGTCATTGTCGGGGCGAGCCGGCCGGAGGCCCCTCACCTGGTCATCAGCGGGCACCTCGCCACGGTCAACGCCGTCGCCGTCAGCAAGGGCAAACGGCCGATCGTCGTCTCCGGCAGCGACGATGAGACGCTGCGCGGCTGGGACGCGACCACCGGCGACAGGTTGTGGAAGTTGGAGGGGCTGCGTCAGCCGTCCGCGCCGTGGCCTGCACGCCGCCGACCGCCAAGAGCAACCTCGCGCTGTTCGGTTGCGCCGACGGCACGGTTCGCCTGCTCGATTTGGACAATCCCAAGCAGGGATCGCGTGACCTGGCCGAGCGGCATCAGGGTGGCGTCAACGGCGTGGCCTTCAGCCCCAATGGTGAGGTGTGCGCCACCTGCGGCGACGACCGCACCATTATCCTGTGGAAGACCGAGAGCGGCGAGTTGTTGCATCGTTTGACGTACCATCGCGGGCCGGTCACGTCGGTGCAGTTCGCGTCGGCCGACCGGCTGGTGTCGGCCGGCCGCGACGGCCGCCTGGCGGTCTGGGACGTCGAACCGGGCAAGCCGCCCGTCAAGCTGCCGCCGACCTTCGAGGGTCGCACCGCCGAAGTCTCCCAGGTCGGCGTCAGCCCCGATGGCCGCACCGTCCTGTTCGACCAGGGCAAGGAACTGCGTCTGTTGTCGTTGGCCGACAAGCGGATCGAGGGCACGGTGCAGAACCCGTCGGACGCCATGAATTTCTCGACGATGGCTCTGTTCGCGCCGGACGGCAAGACGATCCTGACCAACGGCTCGGCGGCGGCCAAGCTGCAATTGTGGCGGACGCCCGGCCCACAAGGGCGAGCCTCGGAACTGCGCCAGCTCATCTGGGGCGGGGCTCCGGCCACCTGCGGAGCGTTCGCCCCCGAGGACGGCTCCTTCGCCGTCACCGGCACGCAGGACCATAAAGTGCTGCTGTGGACCATGCCGGAGAAGAACGAGATCGAGAGTCGCCTGGAGGCCCACCTGATGCTGGTCGAGAAGTACCTCGACACGCAGTCGCGGCAGGTCCGCGTCTGGGCCGAGCTGCAGAACCCCGGCTGGCTCATCCCCGGCACTCAGGCCACCATGGTCGTTCCGCCGCAGCAGAAGTAGCTGGAATAACATCGTTTAGCCGCGACGCGCAGCGGAGCGCGGCAAGCGACGCGCTCCGCTGCGCGTCGCGGCTAAACGAGAATCGGTGACATTCATGGATACCACCACTCCCGCCAAAGACCTCGAACGACGCAAGCAAGTGCGCGTCCGCCTGCGCCGCGACCTTGCCATCGAGGCGCAGAAGTACGAAGGCCGCACCTTCCACGTCGTCAAGGATCCCGTCAGTCTCCGCTACTACCGCCTCAAGGACAACGAGTATTACCTACTGCAATTCCTCGACGGCCAGCACACCCTCGAAGATGCGCAGAAGGAGTACGAGAAGCATTACCGCCCTGACCGCCTGAAGCTCGAAGACGTGGAGTCGTTCGCCCAGCAGCTCATCAACGCCGGCCTGGCCCAGAACGAGTCGCCGTGCGCCGGCAAGCAGCTCTACGACCAGCGGCAAAAACGCCGCCGCTCCGAGTGGATGCAGACGCTGACCAACATCCTCTACATCAAGATACCCGTCTTCGATCCGGATCGGCTGCTCAAGCGCATGATCCGCTGGCTGGGCTGGATCTTCTCGATGTGGTTCTTCGCCGTCAGCGTCGGCGTCATGCTGGCGGCGGCGATGCTGGTGATGACCCACTTCGAGACGTTCCGCTCCAAGCTGCCCGATCAGAACCTGTTCTTCCGCTTCAAGACCGTCGTCTATCTGTGGTGCGCCCTGGGCGTCGTCAAGGTCATCCACGAGTTCGGCCACGGACTCAGCTGCAAGGTGTTCGGCGGCGAGGTCCACGAGATGGGGGCGCTGTTTTTGTGCCTATCGCCGGCGCTGTACTGCAACGTCTCCGACGCCTGGACGCTGCCGAACAAGTGGCATCGCATCATCATCAGCGCCGCCGGCATCTACGTCGAGCTGGTCATCGCCGCCATCGCCACCTTTGTCTGGTGGCACACGCCGGCTTATCCGTTCGTCAACAACCTGGCCCTGAGCCTGATGGTGGTATGCAGCGTCAGCACTGTGGTCTTCAACGCCAACCCGCTGATGCGTTACGATGGCTACTACGTCCTGGCGGACTGGCTGGAGATCCCCAACCTGCGCGAGCGCTCCAATCGCTTCCTCAAGCACCTGACGCTGGAGCACTGCCTGGGTGTGGAGGTGCCGCCCGAACCGTACATGGCCCTGTGGCGGCGCATCCTGTTCGTGACCTACGCGGTGGGCAGCTACATCTACCGCTGGGTCGTGACCTTCACCATTTTGTGGTTTTTGTATTCGTTCTTGCGGCCGTACAAGCTGGAAGTCATCAGCCAGGTGCTGGCCATCGGCTCGGCCGCGTCGATGGCTGGCTGGCCGCTGTATCGACTGGGCAAGTCGATCTACCGACGTGGGAGACTCCCTGACATGAAGAAGTGGCGTGTGGTGGTCAGCGCCGCCGTGCTGACGGCGCTGCTCCTGTTCGCCTGCCTGGTCCCCGTGCCCGTCAGCCGCATTCGCGCTCGGGCCATGCTCCAGGCAGACCCGTCGGCCTCCGGCAAGGTCTACGTTCGCCACGCCGGCATCCTGACCAAGCTGTACGTGCGGCCCGGCGATACCGTGGATGCGGGCGACGTGCTGGCCGAGTTCTCTGACCGCGAACTCGACGCCGATCTGCTCAAGGCACGCATCGAGCGCGATCATGCCGCCGAGCAGATCAAGGTGCTCGAACAGCGAAGGATGCGCAACAACGATCCCGCGGAAGTCGGGAAGATCAACGAGGAGACCGCCAAGCTGGAGTCCCAGCGGATGGACGCGGCAGTTCGCGTGGCGGCGCTGGAGAAGGTCCACGATCAGGATCTGGTGTTGCACGCGCCTTGCTCCGGCGTCATCGGCATGGCTCCCTCGATCGAGGACGTCAGTCGCTTCTTCCAGGACGACCCGAGCGCGCCGTTTTGTTCCATCAACGAGCCGGGCCGCGTCCGCGTGTGCGTGCCGCTGGAGACGCCGGAGTTCAACCGCCTCAAGGAAAACCTGGAGCAGCTGTCCGACGCGGCGACGGCCACGCGCAAGCTGATGAAGAAGCGCGTCACCGTCTCTTACGACAAGACGCGCCTGGCGGACGTGCTGGCCGATCTGCAACATCAGGTCAAGGGGTTGCACTTTCAGCTAGACAAGGACGGCGGCGTCTCCGAGAGCCTGCCCGTCTCGTACCAGGCGAAGAATCAACGGCTGGGATGGGTGCTGGACGGGGTGTTCGAGAAGCTGGGTCTGGGCTTCGTGCTCCAGTCCGAGCCGGACGGCGAGCACGACGGCTGGCTGCTGGTGCGGGCGGGTCGGGAACGCGGCGAGCCGGAGGGCGGCCGGCGCCTGGCCGATCTGGACGTGACCATCCGCATCCAGGGCCGCGATACCCAGACGTGGAAGGGCAAGGTCCGCCAGCTGCCCGAGTCGGAGGCCAAGTCGATCCCGCTGGCCCTGTCCAACCGCGGCGGCGGGCCGGTGGCCGTCAAGGCGGCCGCTCCCGGCAACGCCTTGATCCCGTCCACGCAGCATTACCTGGTTTATGTCGATCTCGTCGATGCCGACGCGTCGATCCTGCCCGGCGAGATGGCCCAGGTGAAAATCTACTGCCAGCCCGAGACCTGCCTGCACTGGCTCTGGCGCACGCTCAATAGCACCTTCGATCTCGGTCTGATGTAAGCGAGACGTAGTTTCCAACCTCTGAGCGGGGGGCTGACGCCCCCTGAGTCTTGCAAGACTCAGGGGGCGTCAGCCCCCCGCTCAGCGTTGCAACACGTCGGGACGCACGAACTCGGCGCCCTGAATGCGGATGCGCTTGAGCGGCCATACTTCGGTCGGCGTGACGATCTTCGGCCCTTGCTCGGTGATGAGGAAGGTATCGCAGCTGGACGCGGCGCCGGCGCTGGCGTTCCAGATGACGCTCCAGCCGGCCTGGAACAACTCCTCCGTCTGCGGCATCAGAGGCATTTCGATGGCGGCGCGGCCGGTGAGGTAGCCTTGCGGCGCCAGTTGCCATTCGTGCTCGAAACCACTGATGAGATAAATGCGCCGCCCGGCCAGGAGAATCTCGCGCGGCACGGCGTCCGGCCAGGTCGAGGCGAGATAACTGGCGCTGACCCGGCACACCGCATTGTGGTCCTGGCGAAGATCCGCCGGCGGCTCGCCGAAGCACACCGCTCGGCTGGCCGTGACGTAGACGCCATACTTGCGGGCCGTCACCATCAGCACGGCGTAATGTTCCAGCGTCGCCGACGTGAAGCCGAAACGGCGATACAGGCGCGAACGACCGTCCACGGCGACGCCGACGTGCAAGGGCAGGATGCCGCGATGAATGAGGCGATGACTGACGTGGCCGGCGATCTCGCGTTCGGACTCGCCCCGCGACAGCGTGCGGCAGGTTGCTTCGAGGGCGTGTGCCAGGGTCTGTCCCACGGCCAGTTGGCAGGCTTGTTCGTAGGCCGTCAGACGGCGGCGCAGGCGGCGCATCGGCTCGGCCACGTTGACGACGCCGGGACAGGGCCGATCGCAGGCTACCTTGCGGTTCTGACACAGGTCGGCCAGGATCTGATCGCGGCCCCAGTGCCAGGGCCATTCCTTCAACTGGAAGCCCAGGCCATCGACTTCCTCGTCAAAGAGGCGCAGCGAATCGACGTTGCTGGCGATGATCCAGCGATGTTCGCCGTTGCAGTAAGCGGCCGGCTCCGCGGCCGGGTCGCCCAGCCCGCGCGACATGGCCCCACCCGTCAGCCAGGCGAAATTGGCCGGGTCCAAAAGCAGCAAGCCTTCGCATCCGACTTCCTGGAGCAGTTCGGCCACCCGCGCCACCTTGGCGTCGATGTCGGCCCGCCGGTCCGACATGGCGTCCACGTGAGTTGCACCGGCGATGAGAGTGGTGGGTTGCACAAGCGTTTCCACAGTCACGTCAGGGCCCTCGAAGCCTTTACCTAGACCACCCTCGTTCGACAAGGAACGCGGACGCTCTCTCGACCCGGACAACCTCGTCCGCCCACTCTGCCCGCGCGTCTCCGGGCGACGGCACTCCTTGGGAGCTTCGGCCGATGGCTTTCGGGACCTCTCTGTGAGGATACCACGAAGCCGCTCCGAACCGGAATCCTTTTCTCCTCGGCAGGCACCCGTCGTGGCGCTTCAGAGCGCGGGCGTCCCGCCCGCCGGATGCCGGGAGAGAAATGTTGTCCGTCCAGCGAGGCTTCCGTGGTAAACTGAAAACACGCCTTGGTCCCGCATCGAAAGGCCATCCATGCGTCAGCCCTTGCTCCGCGCCGCGCTTCTCCTCGGCTTTGTGGCGAACACTCCATCCCTCCGCGCCGGACTGTACTACTCCGGCGAAACCTTCGCCGAGCTGCCGTCGCAGTGGCGCGGCTTCCTGCTCGATCAGCGTAGTCTGCGCACCCTCGCCGTCAAATCGACCCCGGCCGTCCCCGCGGGACCGATCCGCCAGCGCTACGAAGCGGAAGCGGTTCGCCTGACGAAGCTCGCCGGCCAGCGTCCGCTGACCGCCGACGAGGCTGCGGATCTCGGGGCGCTGTATGTCCGACTCGGCGAACTGGGGAAGGCCATCGACGTGCTGCGGACGGCCCAGCGCCAATCCCCGAAGCACTTCCATCTGGCCGCCAACCTCGGCACGGCCTGGCAAATGCAGGGCGACCTCGCCCAGGCCGCCGCCGCGCTGGAGCAGGCCGTCCGCCTGGCGCCCGACAAACTCCGCAAGGCCGAGGAGCTGCACCTCAAGCTCGTCCGCCTGCGTAGCCGGCAGGCGAAAGATGCTCAGGATCTCGATGATTTGTTCGGCGTCGCGTACGTCGGCCCCAGCGGCCGGTTCGAGCCGGGACGACTCGCCGAGGCTCAGCGCAAACGCCTGCCGGCCAACGCGGTCGCCCTGGTGCAGCAGCTGGCGCTGTGGCTGCCGAGCGATGGCCGCTTACTGTGGCAGCTGGCCGAGCTGGCCGGGTCCAACGGCGACATCGCCACCGCCGCCGCCATCATGGACGGCTGCGTCACCGAGTTCGGCCTGCGCGCCGCCGACTTGCGCAGCCATCGCCGAGCCTATCGCAGCGCCGCCGAGGAACGCACCGCAAAGGGAGAAAGCGACGTCAAGGCGGCGCACGAGGGCCATCCCGGACTGTTCAAGCCGCGCTCGCCGCGACCGCTCGTGCGCAAGCTCGATCCCATGCCGCTGCCGCCCATCGATCCCAAAGGGGTCAACGCCCTGCCGTGGTCGGTTGTCACCGAGACGGCGCTGGATCGGCAGTATCGGCCGACCTTCCCGCGCTACCTGAAGGAACTGGACGGCAAGAAGGTGCTGCTGAACGGCTACGTACAGCCGTTGGGAGAAGACGCCGAGCTGAGCGCGTTTCTGCTGATCGAATATCCGGTCGGCTGCTGGTATTGCGAGCAACCGGAAATGACGGCGATTGTGCTGATCGAACTGCCGGAGGGCAAGACATACAACTTCACGCGCGGTCAGGTCCAGGTCCGCGGCAAGCTCGTCCTCAACGCCCGCGATCCCGAGAACTTCCTCTACACGCTACGCGATGCCGAGGTCAGCCAGAAAGAGGAAGGCTCCTCCGCGAGAAAGTAACGTGATTGTCGTGCTGATTATTTTCCTGTCGGCCACCGCGTTCTTGATTGTCTTGATTTACTTCCTTTCCCAGGACCGCAAGCGCGGCGAGGTCCGGAGTTTCCGGCAGCGTTTTCGGGAGAGACGACGATACCCGCCGCCGGAGCAACCGATCGACCCCATTTTTGCGTTTGATGAACCTTCGGTCGAGATAAAGAGGGACAAACCCGGCGATTCCAAAACGCGGAGGCTGAGTCGCTAGACCAGCGTGGCGACCAGGGTAAAATAACGAAAGAAACATTCCTCCCTCGGCGCGGCGAGACGTTGGGGGCAATTCCCATTCGACAGTCGGAGGTATAGCTCTATGAGCCACCCGTTGACGGTTGAGTTGAGCGATGCGGTCTACGCCGCACTGCAACTCCACGCACGGGCGACCGCGCAATCTCCTGCGGAATTGGCCGCCGCAGCCCTGGAGCAGCGCTTCGGCATCCCCGATGGAATGCGCAGTCGGCGCGCACCCGGCGACCGAGGCCGAAAAACAAGCGGCGCGCGAGCGATTTGAAAGTCACTTCGGCGCCGTCAACCTCGGCCACGCGACAGGGGTGGACAACGCGGGCATCGATGCCGACCTGGCCCGCGCTTACGCCGACAGCCACGAGGAAGGCTGATGCTCCTGGACACTTCGGGCCTGCTCTGTCTGCACCACCAAGCCGAGCTGTTCCACCGCGAGGCTTGTCGAGCTTACCAGGCAGCTCGCGTCCGGCTGACGCACGGCTACGTGCTGGCCGAGTTCGTCGCGCTGGCCCAGGCACGGCGTCTCCCGCGTCTGGCCGCGCTGGCTCTCGTGGCCGATCTGGTGGCCAACCCGGACATCCAGACGGTGTGGGGAGACGAATTGCTGCATCACAAGGCGATGGCGCTGCTACAGGCCCGGCCGGACAAGACGTATTCACTATGCGATGCGGTGAGCTTTGTCCTGATGCGGCAGTGCCAAGTCAGCGAAGCCTTGACCACAGACCACCACTTTGAGGAGGAAGGCTTCCGCAAGCTGCTGGGATAGGGCAAGGCATAGCGGTCGGGAAAGAGACGCGCAAAGCACGGCCGAACACCTCCAAGGCTCTCGGTGGCCGGATGCTGGAGCCGGCCGAGGCCATCCTATTGGATTCCAGGAGATCAACGTTACCGGAGACGGGTCTAGTCGAGGCGATGGATTGATCCTCACGATCTCCCCCTCCTCAACCGCAAAAGCGCCGCATCTGTTCACGGCCATCCTCCCAGCCGTGGCGGTTAGACGGGATACGCGATGCTCCGGCGCGGCGACTAGGGTAAAATAACTAAAGAAGCGTTCCTCCCTCGACGCGACGAGACGCTGGAGGGCGATGCCTCATTTTTCGGGGAGGTCTCCGATGGCCCTGACCGCCGCGCAGCTGGAACAACAGAAACAAGCGGCCGAGGAATTGCTCTTTTCCGGCCCGCAAACGCTGGGCTTCGCCAAGGGGCTGTTCTTTGGCCACTTCAACGCCGCCTTGCTCAACCCTTATCCGCACCTCCGCGCCGAGGAGCGGCCCGGGCCGACGAGAAGGTGGCCGAGGTGCGCCGTTTCTGCGAGGAACACATCGACGCGGCGGCCATCGACCGCAACGCGGAGATCCCGACCAACGTGGTCGCCGGCCTGGGTCGTCTCGGCGTCCTGGGCGCGACGGCGCCGCCGGAGTACGGCGGGCCGGGCCTGTCACAGCTGGCCGCCTGCCGCATCATGGAGGTCATCGGCGGCCATGACGCCGCCGTCGGCGTCTTCGTCAACGCCCATCACAGCATCGGCATCCGCGCCCTGCTGTTGTTCGGCACCGAGGAGCAGAAGCGTCGCTGGCTGCCGCCGCTGGTGCGCGGCGAACAGCTCGCCGCCTTCGCCCTGACCGAGCCGGAAGCCGGCTCCGACGCCAGCAATGTGCAGACCACGGCCACGCCCACACCGGACGGCAAAGCCTACGTCCTCAACGGCAGCAAACGCTGGATCACCAACGGCGGCATCGCCGGCGTCCTGACCGTCATCGCGCGCACGCCGGCGCAGGGGCCAGCAAGAAGAAGGAAATCACCGCCTTCCTGGTGACGCCGGACATGCCCGGTTTCAAGGTGCTCGACCCGCGCATGGCCAAGACGGGCATTCGCGGCACGGCCACCGGCCGGCTCGCCTTCGAGAACATGGTCGTGCCGGCCGAGAACGTGCTCGGCCAGGTCGGCAAGGGTCTGCGCATCGCGCTGACCGTACTCGACTTCGGCCGGACCACGTTCGGCGCCTGCTGCACCGGCGCGGCCAAAACCTGCGTCCGCGCCGCCGCCACCCATGCGAAACAGCGCGTGCAGTTCGAGCAGCCGATCGCCGATTTCGAGTTGGTCAAAAAAAAGATCGCCTGGATGGCCGCCCATGCCTTCGCCATGGAGGCGACCACCAGCGAATGCGCCCACTTCATCGACAGCGGTTTCGACGACTACATGCTCGAAACGGCCATGCTCAAGGTGTGGTCCACCGACGCCCTGTGGCAGATCGTCAACGACACCATTCAGATTTTCGGCGGCAAGGCATACTTCACCGACGAGCCTTACGAGCGCATGATGCGCAACGCGCGCATCAACACGATCGGCGAAGGAGCCAACGACGTGCTGCGGGCGTTCATCGCCATGGTGGGCATCAAGCCGGTGGCCGACCAGTTCCTGAGTATCAAGCACGCGCTAGAACACCCCATCCGCGACATTGGCACGCTCCTGAGCTTCGGGGGCAAGCAGCTGCGGCGCGCTGGACGACGCCGGACGTGCCGGTGCAGAACAGCGCCCTGCGCGAGCCGGCCCAGGAGTTGGCCCGGCGCGTCCGCGACTTCAGCTTCGCGGTGCAATCGATGCTCATGAAACACCGTGAAAATATCCTGTTCCGTCAATACGTGCAGGAACGGCTGGCGGACGCCGCCTGTGAGCTGTATGCGTCGAGTTGCACGCTGGCGCGGCTGGATGCACTGATGACGACGGGCAATGGCCATGCGGATGAAGTAACGCGCGACGGGACGGTGGGACGGTACTTCCTGCGCCTGTCCAATCGTCGCATCAAGCAGTGCCTGGCCGCACTATCCGATAACGACGATGCCGAAACGACGGCGACGGCGGATGCCGTGCTGGCGAAGTATTGACGGAAAGGTGTCCGTCCGAGCCTGAAGCGTAAGCGAAGAGTGCTCTTCGCTTACGCTTCAGGCTCGGAGAAGTTTTGTCCGCTCGTTCTATTCCTTGCCGCCCGATGACGGTTTCGGCATCGGAATGAGTTGGCCGGTACTCGAGCCTGTGCCGCCGCGCAACGGCGTGGCACGCGGGCGCGGCGGCTTGGCCGGCACTTCCGGCTCTGGTTCCAGCTCTTCCGGCGTGGCTTCCGGCTCCTTCGGCTGCGCCGCCTTCAAGGACAGCGAAATGCGGCGCTGCTCGCGATCAACGCTCAGCACCTTCACTTGCACTTCCTGCCCCTCCTTCACGATGTCGCCGACGCGGAAAACGCGCTGCGGCGCCAACTCGGAAATGTGGATCAGCCCCTCGATGGCCGGCTCCAACTCCACGAAGGCGCCGAAGTCCATCAACCGCGACACCTTGCCGGAGACGACTTCGCCGACGTGATACTTCTCGGACACATTGTCCCACGGACTCGCCGTCAGTTGCTTGAGTCCCAGGCTGATTTTGCGGTGCTCGCGATCGATCTTGAGCACGACCACCTTAATCGATTGTCCCGGCTGCACGACGGTGGCAGCGTCCTTGACGCGCTGCCAACTCATCTCGCTGACGTGCAGCAGGCCGTCCACGCCGCCCACATCGACGAAGGCGCCGAAGTCCTTGACGGAGCGCACGATCCCCTGCCGAACCTGCCCCTCGGCCAACTCGTTCCACGTCTTTTCGCGCATCTCCTCGCGCTGTTTCTCCAGTAGGGCGCGGCGGCTGACGACGAGGTTGCGCTCGACAACGTCTACCTCGGTCACCAGGCAGAGCAGGCGCTGGTTGACGAATTGTTCGGCGTCCTCGACGCGGTAGAGGTCGATCTGACTGATGGGCATGAAGCCGCGGATGCCGTTGACATCGACCGAGAGTCCTCCCTTGTTGGTGGCGGTGACGCGGGCCTCGACGGTCATGCCGACGGCGACGCTGGACCAATCGGCCTCGACCGCCGCTCCCTCGCGCGACAAGAGCAGAACGCCGTTGGCGTGATCGAAGCCCTCGATGGTGACGTCGATCTCGGTGCCCAGCGCCGGCGGTCCCTCGGGGAACTGCAGCAGCGGCAAGACGCCCTGCGTCCGGCCGCCGGGCAGGTCGATGAAAACGTCCTGATCGTGGATGCGGAAGACCTTGCCCTTTTTGGGTCCGGCGTCGGCGGCGGAGCGTTCGCGGCGAGCCGGTTCGGCGTAGAGGTCCTTGTCGGACATACCGGACATCGCTTCTTGTAATTCGCGCTCCATCTCCTCGTCGAAGGCGTCGATCTTCTTGCCGAAGCCGTAGGATTGCTCGTGTTGCAGCGACGGCACCGATCCGCCGCGCTGCGGCGGTTTCTCGCGCGGCGGCTTCTTCGAGGCCGGCGGTTCGGCGGGCGCTTCGGTGGGGGGAGACGTGGGCTGGGTGGGTTTCTCGGCGTCGCTCATCGTGTTCACCTTGCGCGAAAGGGCGGAAAAAACAGGGCCGCGAGCGTCCCGGTCGTTTCAAGAATGCCAGGACACGTGAGGACTCCGATGCTCCGTATCATCACGAATGGGAGCAAAGGGTCTCCCCATGCCTTCGTATCATTGTACCATTACGCCCGCTGTCGTCCGCTCCGTCGCTCCTTCTGCGCTGGAAGCTCTCCGTCCACTTGCCGCTGCGAAGGCGAAACCGCGAGCCCGGGAAGTGAGACGTTGCTCTCCGCAAAGGCGATAATTCTCCTGCGACTCGCCTCGACCTTCCATCCTGCCCTCTTTCTCCGCCTTCTTTCTGTTCGGTAAGCCTCCCGTTGGGAATCCAGGTATTAGAGTGGAACAAGTGAGAATCGTAAGACGCCGCACCCGGCGCGGAAGAGCAAGATGCTTTCTCCGTCCAAGGTGCGCGTGGACCAGGCGAGGCTCCCCAATATCGCCTCGCTTCCCCTTATCTCTCCTGGAGACCCTTTCATGTTCCGTCACCTGTTCCGTTCTCGTAAAGAAACTCGGCCCACGCGTCCGGTCTTCCGGCCGGCCCTGGAAAACCTGGAGAGCCGTGAGGTCCCGACCAATGTGGCTCAAGTAAGTGCGGCCTTGCAGGAGTTGCCTGGGGCCATCAACAACCTGGGCATAAACATCGCGGCCCAAAACGTCAAGAACGGCGAGGCCAACTTCAACATTATCCGTAACAACGTCCAAACGCTCAGCAACAACGCCATCTTCTTCGCCCCCGGCCCGCGCTTGCAGATCGACACCGCTCTGTTCACGGGCGGTTTCCAGCTGTATCAGGATTCCTTTCAGCTCCTCCAGCTTGGTGATCAGCAAGACGCGAACCTGGTGGCCCAGGTTGGCGTTCAAGCGGTCCTGGGCGGCTACTTCGACTACCTGGCGATGTCCAACGGTATCAGCAAGGGCAACTTGACCCTGTCGTAGACGCTGGGACCGAGTTGAGCCGCGACCGTCGGGGAGCGATTGCGGATCGCTCCCCAACGGTCGCGGCTCGGACGTCGTCCGAGGACCGATGCTCTCTCCGCGTGGTGGCGGCGGCCGAACGTTCCTGCTAACATAATTTCTTTGGACCGCCACGCCCGCCCCCCGACGCACCCGCGGAGCCGGTCATGGACCCCGTTCTTTTCGACGAACTCGAACGCACCCTCGGCGCCGAGGGAGCGGACGCCGCCATCGACCGCCTGTGTGATCGGCTGCGTCAGCAGAAGGACTACAGCAGTCTGTTTTACGCCCTGCTGATGCGCAAGCGCCGGCAGCTGGGCGTCTCGCCCATCCCGACCGGGCCGGCCCAGGAGCTGCCGGAGAACACGCACGCCGACTACGAAGAGTCCATCCGTCAGGCTGCCCGTGAGGTCGGTCGGCTGTTTTTGCAGGACGGGCAGCTGCCGCAAGCGTGGGCGTACTTCCGCATGCTCAACGAGCCGGAACCTCTGCGCCAGGCGCTCGAGGCGTACCAGCCCCGAGAGGACGAAGACCTGCAATCGCTGGTGCAAATCGCCTTCTATGAGGGCGTCCATCCGAACAAGGGCTTCGACTGGGTGTTGCAGCGCTTCGGCCTGTGCAGCGCCATTACCACCCTGAGCAGTCAAGAACTGCCGCATCCCCCGGAGGCGCGGCAATACTGCATCCAGGCCCTGATCCGCGCCTTGCACGCCGAGCTGCGCGACCGCCTCACCGCGGACATCGAGCGCCACGACGGTCGGCCGCCCGCCGAGGCCGACACTCCGCCGAATACGGTCGGCGTCATCCGCAAGCTTCTCGCCGGCCGCGATTGGCTGTTCGCCGACGACTCCTATCACATCGACCTGTCGCACCTGTCCAGCGTGGCGCAGATGAGCATGAACCTGACGCCGTGCGACGAACTGGAGATGGCACGCGAGCTGTGCGCCTACGGTCAAAGCTTGTCCGGTCGCTTCGTCAACCCCGGCGACCCGCCCTTCGAGGACCAGTATCGCGCCATCGGCATTTACCTGGCCATCCTGACCGGCGAGAACGTCGAAGAAGGGTTGGACTATTTTCGCGCTCAGGCCGAGCAGGCCGATCCCGAGACGGTCGGCACCTACCCGGCGCAGGTGCTGGTGAATCTGCTTCTGCGGCTGGACCGGCCGACGGAGGCGCTGGCCGTGGCGCGGAAGTACCTCGCCGCCGCCGACAATCGGCAGCTGTCGTGTCCGAGCATCGTGGATTTGTGCCAGAAGGTGGGCGATTATCGGACACTGGCCGAGGTGGCGAAGGAGCAGGGCGACCCGGTACATTTTCTGGCGGGATTGCTGGCCTCGCGTCCGTAGCCGCCTGCGGCTTCGCGCCCGTGGAGCGTGAAGCCATAAGCGGCACCGAACGGTCACTCCTTGGCGACCTCCGCCATCAACTCTTCCGACATGTTCATGTCCGTAAAGACATTCTGCACGTCGTCGTGGTCGTCGAGGGCTTCGTGCAGGCGGAGAACCTTTTTGGCCGTCTCCAGATCGGCGTCGATCGGCGCCTTGGCCAGTTGGCTGATTTCGGACACGATGGTGGCGATGTTGTTCTTTTGCAGTGCTTCCTGCACCTTGGCGAAGTGCGACGGATCGCAGGTGATCTCGAAGGTGCTGCCGGCGCGCTTCAGGTCGTCGGCACCGGCGTCCAGGGCAATGCTCATAAGGGTGTCCTCGTCGGCGCCGAGGGCGTTGACGCTGAACAGACCCTTGCGCTCGAAGCGGAAGGCGACGTTGCCGGCGCTGCCCATCTTGCCGCCGCCGCGCTCGAAAATCTTGCGGATCTCGCCGGCGGTGCGGTTGCGGTTGTCGGTGACGACATCGACCAAAAAGGCGACGCCGCCCGGACCAATGCCCTCGTAGGTGATCTCCTCGAAGACCAGCCCCTCGACTTCGCCGGTGCCACGCTTGATGGCGCGTTCGATGTTGTCCTTGGGCATGCTGACCTGCCGCGCCTTGTCGATGGCGTAGCGCAGCTTGAGGTTCATGTTCGGGTCGCCGCCGCCGTGGCGGGCGGCGATGATGATCGCCCGGCTGAGCTTGCTCCACAGCTTGCCCCGCTTGGCGTCGACGGCCCCCTTCTTATGCTTGATCGTCGCCCAGTGGGAATGGCCGGACATGGCGTCTCCTTCTTCATCAGTTGTCAGTTGTCAGTATCGCTTACTGACAACTGACAACTGACAACTGACAACTCTGGATTGATTCATGGTGTCAGGAGGCGAAGTTTCTCCTTGATCTCCCGGTAGCGTTCGTCGGGCCGGCGGCGTCCGCCCGACTCGTACAGTTCGATGGCCTTTTTCCAGGCCTGGCCGGCCTTGGCGATGTCCTTGAGACGGAAGCAAACGTCGCCGAGGTGGTCCCAGACAACCGGGTCGTCGTCGCCGTTGGGCAGCGAGCAGGCTCGCTCCAGCTCACGGCGGGCGCCGGTCCAGTCGCCCTTGCGGAACAGCACCCAGCCCAGGCTATCGACGAAAGCGGCGTTGTCGCGGTCGCTGTCCAGGCTGACCCGCGTGCTCTTGTCGCTCTGCCGCTGCCGGCGGTCCAGCTCCAGCGCTTTGCGAATGCGCTTCTCCGCCTCCTCCAGGTTCTTGTTCCGATCCGCCCACAGATAGCCCAGGTCGTTGTTGGCCGTGGCGTCGTCGGGGTCGTCCTTGAGGATCAGCAACAACTGCTCCTCAGCCTTGTCGTGCTGATGGACGGCGGAATAGATCGCCGACAACTCCGAGCGAATCGTGTGGACGTCTCCGGGTTGATTATACTCGCTCAAGAGTGTCTGACACTCGGCGATGGCCTGTTCGGTCTTGTCAGCCTGGCGAAGAAGCTCGGCGCGTTCGAGGCGGCAGCGCAGGGCGGTGTCGCGGGCGGCGGCGGTCTTGACGGCCTCGTCGGCGGCCTCCAGCGACTCGCGGACGTGGCCCAGGGCCATGTGCGCCAGAGCCAACTCGCGGAGAAAGAGCAGCCGATTGGTGTTCTTGGCCGTGTTCAGCCCCTGATTGCACAGGGCGATGATGGCCTCGTTCTTGTGGGCCAAGGCCAGCACCAGGAGCAGGCCGGAGTAAACCTCGTGTTCGTTGTCGCGGACGTTGAAGCCGCCGGGAGCACGCCCCAGGCAACTGCGGTACAGCGCCTCGGCGGCGTCGAGCTGGCGCGTCCGCGCCGCCAGGTTGGCCAGCATCAACCGCGTCGCATACGACAGGCCGGGTCGAAACAACAGACGCTGCCGGGCGGCCGGCAGCAGGAACTTGACCAGCTCGGCGTCGTCGCGCAGCACGACCAGCATGGCGCGAGCGTGTCCGGCGGCGCGCTGGGCCGCCTCTTTGCGTTCCTCCTCCTGTCGTGCCGTCTCCGGGGCAGCGCCGTCCGCCTTCTTGTCGCCGACCGACTCGGTGGCCTTGCTCAGTGCTCCGTCCAGCTGCGTCAGCAGTCGCTCCGCTCCCCGCTGCCGATCTTCCTGATACAGTCCGAACAGACCGCGATACACCTCCGGCGTCGGCGATTCCTGGAGCAGACGTTTGTAGATCGGCTCGGCTTGCTGCTGTCGGCCGGCCCGGCGATACTCGCGCGCAACAGAAGCTGCAACGCGACGTTGTTGCGATCGGCCAGGGCCGATTTCTCCAGCGACGGCACGACGTCGGCATCGCGGCCCAGCTGGCGCTGCACCTTGATGCGCAGCTCGTAGCCGTCCATGCCCTGCGGCTGCGAACGCAGGTACTGCTCGATCTGGGTCAGCGCCTGGCCCGGCTGTCCCTGCTCGACGTAAACCTCGGCCAGGTTGAACGACAGCCGAGCCGAGCGTGGCCGGTCCTTCTGCATGGCCTTCTGAAAGGCCACGACGGCCGCCTCGATCCGTTTACCCTTCAAGCAGACACGGCCGAGGTGTTCGTAGGTCTCGGCCGCCTGCGCGTCGATCTCGTCGCGGTTGAACGGCCCCTGTTCCATCAGTGCTTCGGGGTTATCGAGAATGGCCGTCACCTCGCGCAAGCTTCTTCTCGGCCTTGCCCAGTTCGCCCGCCTCCTCCTGAAGGATGCCGAGGTCGTAGAACACCTGGGCGCGGACCTCCAGGCGGTCCTTCAATCCCGGACAGGCGGCCGTCCGCGCCAGCACGGCGCGAGCTTCCTTGGTCTGTCCGAGGGCGCGAAGCTGGCGAGCATAGCGGTAGCCGGTCTCGAAGTCGTCCGGCTCCAGTTCGAGGACGCGGCGACAACTGGCCAGAGCGTCATCGCCGCGATCCAGGGCGGTGTACAAAGAGATGAGCGTGCGATGGATGGCCGCCGAATCCGGGTCCAGACGCCGCGCCTCCTCGAAGGTGTGCGTTGCCTCGACAAGGCGGTTGGCGTGCTGTTGAATCACACCCAGGCCGTAGAGCTTGACGGCTTCGAGGTGGTCCAGCTCCTGGCGCGTGGCCGGCTTGAGCGGGACGTGACGCGCGGGCGGATCGGTCTCCGGCGGCGCCTGGGCCGACAACGCCGACATTCCCACCAACAGTAAACCCGCCACGGACGAGGAAACGAGCCGCGACATGGTTTTTATGTACCTCCCGCTCCTGTCCGCCCTCGGTCCTTCCTCGACCGCGGGCCGTTCGCCGGAAGTCCCGGCGCGGAAGGATTGTACACGGATCGGCCAAGATTTCCTAGCGGGGATCGAGCGAAGGTGCTTCGACGGCTTGATATTTCCCATCGGCGGGAGTGCGGAAGATCCCAAGGTAGCCGGCCTGGGCGATGCGTCGCTAGCCAGACGCTCCGCATATTCGTCCACCACCCGCCGCACGTCACCAGTCGGAGGGGAGAGGATGGCCATCATCGGGCACGAGGGCCATCCACCAGGTATTGGGACTCATGCCCTTGGAGCAGAAGCGCACGCTGCCGTCTCCCAGGGCCGCCACGATGCCTCCAGTGTGCCCACTGCTGGCCACCTCCTGGCGGCGTCGAAGCGTGCGAGGCGTTCGATCCAGGCTTGCCGAACGGCGTCGCGTGAACAGGGTGCGGTGGGTGCAGGAGCGGGTTCGGTCATGGGAGGTCTTCGTGTTTGGTGGCAAGACCTCGATGGTAACCAACTCGTCAATCACGCGATTCGTCGGGTGCGTACCCTGTGCGTTCAAATTGGCACGGTTTGGCCAAATAATTGACACGAAACCAGCCGTTTGCACCTCACCAGTCAGCGGGGAGCGCTTTACCAATCCGCGGGCAGGGGGAGGCCGTCGTTGGCCACCATAGCGATGTTGAAGGTGTTCTGACTGATGCCTTGGCTGACGACGCGCACGCTGGCATCGCCGAGGCCAACCAGCAAGGCGTTGGTGTGGCTGCTGGACGGCCAATAAAAGAAGCAGTCGTTACTGTTGGTGACGTTGAACTGTGGCTGAATGCTGGGCGACAGGCCCGGGAGGCTGCCCGCAGTCATTTTTTTTCCCCAGTAGGTCTTGGCGGCATCAAAGGGCGCACCGACAACGGGACAATCGAATCCGACCCCCGATGCCCAGTGATTGGTCGCATAAGTCCCTGCCGGGCAGTATGCCGTTCGCTCGGTCCAGAAAATGGTGTTGGACAAGCCATCGGGAATGTCGCTCTGGATCTTGCAGCTTCCCCTGGACTGGACCCTGGTAACGTTCGTGGTCTTCGGCTTCACCGATGCTTTGCCGAAGACCTGAGCGTTGGCGCCGTAGGAGACGAGGCTGCCCAGAGTTTCCCCTCTGGCGGACATGGCTGCCGTGAGCGTGACATCGCTGGGACACTGCAAGCCCTTGATGACCGAGGGGGAACCTGTACCGTAGTTGAAAGGCTTGTCGTAACTTCCCTGTTGGACGACCGCGTCGTACAACGCTTGCTGCTCCAGGTAGGGAAACAACCAAAACAGGGCCGACATCTGAAGGGCACCAGAGGGGACGGGCCACTTGAACGGGTAGCATGAGTGAGGCGGCGGCAGGTAGCCTTGGTTCGCGTCGGTGCAGTTGTGGGTGGCCAGGCCGATCTGTCGGAGATTATTCATGCACTGAGCGCGAGCGGCGGCCGCGCGGACTTTCTGGATGGCGGGCAAAATGATGGCCAAGAGCGTGCCGATGATGGCGGTCACTACCAGCAGTTCAATCAGCGAATAGCCGTGACGGTGCAGCTCGTGATGTTTTCGCATGGCAATGCCCTCTGGAGGGTGGCGTGCTTCAGTCTCTCTTCTTCGACGCCAACCAGTCGTAGAGTCCCTTGGGATCGTAAGCCTCATGCCGAGATCTCATGCCCACCGTCCCGCACCTCCGTGTAACGCACGTCGGCTTTGGCTTCCCGGAGCTGTTTTACGAGGTCGCGCTCGCGCTTGACGGGGGCCTGTTTGTCTTTGGCTGCGTGAAAGATCCAGGCGGGGATGTGTCGCACCTTGGCTACATCCGGGCTGATGAAGGAGCTGACCGGGACGACGGCCGCCCATTTGTCCGGATAAGCCTCTGCCAATCGCCAGACGCCCATGCCGCCATTGGAGATGCCAGTCAGGTAGACCCGCGTTGGATCAATGTGATGGCGGCGGATGACATAGTCCAGCGCCGTCATGGTGTCCTCGACCTCAGCGCTTCCCGTCTCCCATTTTCCCGTCGGATCAATGGGGAAGAAGGCGACGAATGGAAACGAACCGTTGGGCTTGTTAGGGCCGAATGAATTGGAGATGGACAGGGGAAGTCCAGCTTTGAAGAGCCGCGCCTTTGTCTTTTCTCCGTAACCGTGCAAATAGACGATGAGGGGAAACGGTCCCTTCTCCTTCTGGAAATGCGGTGGAACGTACAGGCCGTAGGATACCAGCTCGGCGTCCAACGGCGTGCCTTTATTGTACTGGCCCAGATAGAACCCCGGCGGCATAAAGGACGCGGCCTCTTCGTGGGAGAGGTTCGCGTAAAGCTCGCTGGCGATGGGGTACAGACAAAACAGCACCACAAGGACGAATGCACCCATCGCCACATCCAGCTTCAGTAGTTTCCGGTGAGTGTGAATCATGATACCATGCCCCAACTCATTCATACATCCGATGTTCCGTGGCGATTTCATCGTGGATACCCAAGCGTGCTTCGGCCCAGTGTTGCAACCACACCAGCATCTTGCGAAAGCTCAAACGCCCCAGATTGATCCGCCGACCGCCTCGCTGACGACGCGCCAACACCTGCCCATGCAACCACACCCAGACGTTGCGCAAGAGCAACGCCACCCCCACGTACAACAAACGCAGCAGCGGATCGCGCGTGCAGGTCCGAATCCGCGCTTGGTGCATCTGACGGTAACTCGTCTCGATGGCGAACCGACTCCGATACGTCTCCTTCACCCACGTGTACGACGACGGACGCAACGGCCCGCCGAAGGCATACACCAACGCCTCACGGCCATGCCGCCCCCGCTCGCCGCGACGGTTGCGACACTTGATACACACCCGGAACCGCGCCCGGCGTTTGGCGGCGTTGGTCATCGTGTACTCGGCCCAGCCGCTACGCTTGCGGCCGGCGAAAACCCGGCTGCCCGACGGTCCCTTGGGGTGGTCGGCCTTGCGCCGCGCAGCACCAACGGCATCAACCAGGCGTAGCGGGCATTCTGCAGGTAGCGGATGACGTCCACGCTGCAAAAGCCGCGGTCCAACAGCAGATAACGCGGGCGGATGCCGGCCCGCGCCGCCTCACGCAGCAGCCGCTTGAGCACCTCCGGCATGGCGTCGTGGCGGGCCACCGGGGTGAGGGCAACGGTGAAGCGTCGGCCCTTCTGGATGACGTAGGCGGTGGCGTAGGCGTGGAAGTGGCTGGTGCCGCTCTTGGCTTGGCTGCGGTAGACCTCGTCGGCGTGGTGCAGGGGTCTGCCGTGGTAGGGGATGAGCACCAAGTCGATGGCCAAGGGCTGGCGGCGTCGGCGTAAGGCGTGGGGCAGGTCGCCTTGCAGGGCGCGGTTGAGGCGGCGTTGCAGTTCGGCGTAGTCAGGGAGGGTGGCGAGCAGGGCGTCGTGGGCGGCGGTGTCGGAGGGCGCGTCGCGGAGGGCGGCGCAGGCGGCGGCCAGAGAGATGATGCGGCTGGCGGCGTAGCAGAGGACGGCCCACAGGGTATCGGCTCGGCAGCGGGGGCCGTGGTCAGCCAGGCGGAGATATTGTTGCATCCGGGCGCTGACGTGGGCGTGGACGTGGGCGGGGGTGAGTGTATACTGCCGTTGTCGCATGGCTCCCTCCTGGAATGTCCTTGGTGGTACAAGTCATTCTCAGGAGGAGCCTTGCGATTGTCTCCCTCACCCCTCCTCCCTCAGCCCGAACCGGAAACTACTGAGATTCATCGACGTTCGGGCAAACTCTCGTATTTGGTCTATCCTGAGTTCGAGAACGACCCCCATCCGGCGCTGCTGCGGTCTGTCCGCGTGAACCTGCGGACCCGGCAGATCGCCTGCTACGACTACGCGCAGAACGCCAATCCGCCTGTCCTGCACCGCAAGGAGTCGTTCCTCGGCCCGGATCATCTGCTCCGTGAAAAGTTCGCCCGGCTGACCGCGCAGGAAGAGAAGTCCGGCTTGCTGGACGATCCGAGCGGGATAGGCACAAGGGAGGGCTGGTCGAGGAGGCTGGCTGAACGTGGCTTCGCGCTAAAGGGGCACCGGCTTGTGAGAAGCAACGCTCCGCGTAATGGCCCCCGTGCGCTGCAAACCTAAACGGATTCACAGATTTTCAGATTTACAGATTTACGGCAGGCTTGGTTCCTGGTCCTTGCCTTGCCGCTCCATCGCAATGCGTTCCTGGAACGTCATCCGCGGCTTCATGTCTGATTTTTCCGCCGATGCCGGCGACAGTGCTGCCCCTGTCCCTGATGCGGCCTCGGACTCAATTGGTTGGGCTGAGGCGGGAAGCGCCTCTGTCTTGCGGCGGATGCGCGCCGTGATGGGTTCCTCGGCGGTGGAGTGCTTCTGCCGGATGCGCTGCGGCGTGGCCTCGATGGTGTGGGCGGCCTTGAGCGCCTTGATCTTCTCGGCCAGTTCGGAAACGCTCGGCCCCTCCTCTTTGTCTGACTGATATGCCGCACCGGAAAGGCCAGCCCTGAGCTGGTCGCGCAAGGCGGTCAGTTCGGAGAGGTAGGCATCAAGAGTGAAGGGCTTGCCGAGTTGTGCCTGGTAGTCGCGCAGCTGGGACTCGGCAATGCCGATGTCTTGCCGCACACGGAGGCATTCGGGGCCGTAGCCTCCGGCCAGGCGTTCCAGGGCGTTCAGGACAGCGCGTGGCCCCTGGTGTTCGCGTGAGAGGCCGGACTGACGGGTCATCGCGCCTTCCAGGTACACGTCGGGCGGGAATTGCGGATGCAGGATAAGGCCAAAACGCAGGCTCCGGTAGATGCCGAGCGGCACGCGGGTCGTCTCCTGGGCGTTCCGGGGCAAGGTATCGAGCCGGCTGGCCAGGATGGCGGGCGCAATCGCGTAAGCCGAGCAGGGCGACCAGGCGTTTGCCGGTCATCGTGCCGTTTGCCTTCAGCAGAGTCCCGCCGTAGGTGCTCGAAGTGCAAGGACGGCCAGGGCCAGGCCGTCGAGCCCGTCATGGTGGCGATCGCGCGGATCGCGCAGCTCAAGAAGGCACTCCAGCTGTCTCTGGTCGTGCGGGCCGAGGAGCCGGAGCCCAGCGACGGGCAGCAGAAGGCGAAGTCGGGGGCCAACGGGCACAAGCCGCACAACCGGCTCAACGGCATGACCGCCGCCACGGCAAAGTAATCGAGGAAGTCCCTTGGGGGCGGGGCTGGCGCTCCCCGCCTCCAGGATTGAGAGTCCGGCCGGAAGATTACGACTGCACCCCACAGCGCCAGCGGACCAGGAACTCGCTCACCGCCCGCCGGTCGCGCTCCTCGGGCAAGCTCGACTCCTCGTACGCCCTGTCCAGCAGACCCTCCAACTCCCGCACCTGGGCGTCGTGAAAAGCCCAGTCCAGGTCCGGCGCAGACCCTTTCTCCTCTCGCTTCTGCGCGATCAGCTCGCCCAGGAATGGCCGCTGGTACTCCTGGGCCAGCCGGGGCAGGTTCGCCTCCACCTCGCCGGTGCGCAGCAAGTGGATGCCGGTCAGCAGCACGCGGTAGGCGTACAGCACCGTCTTGGTGATCTTCGGCTCCTGCTTGTCGAGCAGCTTGCGCTGCGTGGCGATGAAGCCTCGATAGTGATGGAAGTGGTGCCGGGTGACGCATCGCCGCGCCAGGGGCCGCAGCGCGTCCAGGAAGCCCTGGCCGGTCACAACCAGCGGCGAGAAGATCTGCTCCAGGACGTAGCCGTTGTTCTTCACCAGCAGGCGCAGGTACTTGCCCAGGTCGTGGCTGACCAGCTCGACCTCCACCCCGGCCAGGTCCAGCTTCCGCTCTACTGTCTGGTCAGGAAGATCCAGACCAACGACATCCCGTAGCGGTAACAGGTGCGCCCGCGCAAATCCACGTCGCTGTCGGGTGACGGGAAGCCGTAGAGGTGAGCGCCGCTGACGGTCACGAACAACGGTCGATACTGCTGCCCCTCGACAAGCTGTCGCAACGCCACCATGTCAAGCATCAACCATCCTCCTCCGCGCCCCGATCAGGAACTCGTCCACCCGTCGATAGTCGGGCTGCTCGGGCAGCATCGTCCCTCGATACGCCTCCTGGAACTGGCGGTCCAACTCCAACGCCCGATCCCTCGCCTGCTCGAACGATAGCCCCCCAGCCTTGATGGCCAGCAACTCGTCGCGGTGTTCGCCGACGTCGATGCGGATCATGCCCGAGCGCAGGGCCTCGATGCCCGAGTACAGCAGGCGGATCAGGTGCATCGCGTGCTTCGCCTTGTACTTGCCGGTCTTCGCATAGGCGTTGGCCATGCGCCGGAACTGGCTGAGGACATAGCCGGAGTACGTCTTGTACAGGTAGCGTGTCAGGAAGACCTCGCGCATCTCACGCAACCGCTGGGCCACCTCGTCGGCGTGCAACACCAGCGGCGTCCACAGCGTCTCCAGCACGTTCGGGTTCGCCTTGAGCGCCAGCTTCAAGAACTTCTCCAGATCCCAGTAGACCTCGTCCCTGCCCTCGGCGTTGAACTCCAGCTGCTCGGGCAGTTTGAACAGCGACCAGTGCAGCCGGGCCGGCGGTAGGTAGACGCCTCGCATGTCGTCGTCGGAATCCTCACCGGCCAGGCCGAAGGCGTGCGAGCCGACCCGGCAGCGGTAGACGACCCAGGGCGCAAGTCTTCATCTGTCAGGGCGAGCTGATCCTCGACCTCCTTGCGGCGGATGGCCAGCTCGCGGAAGCGCGCCTTGACCGTCTGGCCGTCGGCGAAGCGCAGCGTGTAGGCGTGCGCGTTGTCGGCCGGGCTTTCGGCGACGACGGCCACGCTGCCCCGCTGCCGCACCGTGCCGTCCGGCAGCGGCTTGTCCACCTTGAGAACGACTTGCGTGCCGGTCGAGATGATGAACGTCGGCAGCAGGTGCCGGAACGAGTGCTCTTCCAGGGCCATCAGGGTGTCCTCCGCGAGGGTGGTGATCCCTTCCATCCTTGCAGGAGAGGGACGACGACGACAACACCTTGGTTCACGGATCGGCGGGCATACGGGATGTTAGGCCGTGGCGTGAGACAGGGAACGGATTATCATAACCGGAAGATTCTCCAGGGAGGTCGCCGATGACGAAGAGACGAGGGCTCGGCTGGCTGCTGGTCGTGGCCGCCCTCCTCAGCCCGTTCGCCCTCTGGGCGCTGGGAGTCCGAGGCGTCGAGGTCATGGCCTGGCCTCCGGCGTGCAAGGCGCGTCCACCGTGGGCCGGGTTCGTGTCACTCACCTTTACGGCTGGAGGGACGACCCTTTCGAGCTGAGCCGCTTCGTCCGCGCGCAGCAGGATGACTTCGAGCGCGCCCTCGCGGAAATCCAGAGTGGCAAGAAACACACCCACTGGATGTGGTATATCTTCCCGCAGCTCGACGGGCTGGCTTTCAGCGCCACCTCGAAATTCTACGCGATCAAGAGCCTCGACGAGGCCAGGGCGTACCTGGAACACCCCGTCCTCGGACCCCGACTATACCAGTGTGCCGAGGCGGCCCTCGGCGTCGAGGGCCGATCCGCGACGGAGATTTTCGGCTCCCCCGACGACTGGAAGCTCCGGTCGTGTGTGACCCTGTTTGCCTGCGCTTCGCCACCCGACTCCGTATTCCACCGCCTGCTCGCCAAATACTACGGCGGCCAGCGGGACGGCAAAACGCTCCGGCTGCTGGGTCTGGACCCGGAAGCCGGGCAGATCCTCGGCCGGGCTCGGGACGAGTAAGGCAGAGGCGGCGGCGGCGTGCCACAGCTCTCAAGATGTCGGCATCCGTGTCGGCGACGGTTAGGGGACGAGGTTTTCGGCCAGGGATGGCTCCCTCCTCCTCGATCCGAGCAAGGGCCTATCCCCATCGTAGCCGTTACCGCCAATTTGTTGCATTACTTCTGTCCAGGACCACTAGCGCGATCTACCGCCGTTATTTCCTTACAAAATCGTAATGTTGTTGCGACAGATTTGAAATCGACATTACGATTCTATCGAGCGATTCCACAAAAACTTGAAGAAAAACGCGAAAAAAAGCATGGGGTGCTAGATTTTCACAGGAAGCACCGTATTCAATTCAGGCTTCTGGTTTTCTATCTCTCCGTTCAACCTGAGGTGGAGAACCCAGGCCGAGGAAAAATGAGGATTACCGGGCTTTGCCACGCATTAGCAGGAAATGGCAAGATAGCGAACGTAGGTCGGCATCCATCTTCCCTACCTTGCCATTTTTGACAATGCGTGGCAAAGCCGTTTACCAGATGGGCTCCTCATCATACGGTGATTCAGTGCGCGACCTGAAAGGAAACCAGCGAGCGAAAAACTCTATGAAAGTCTCACCGATCCTGGCCATCATCCTGGTGCTGATTTTCCTCTTCCTACCTGCTTGCCAGATGCACAAGGAGCAGCCTCAGCAGGAGCACCATAAGATCGTGGTCACCAGCCCTCAGGGAAAGTACGTCACCATCACCCAGCAATATGTCTGCCAGATCCACTCGCAGCGCCACATAAATGTCCGTGCCTTGCAGGACGGGTATCTCGACGAAATCCTGGTCAAAGAAGGCCAGTCGGTGAAAGAGGGCGATGTACTGTTCAGAATCTTACCCACTCTTTACAAGGCAGAGTACGACGCAGAGTTGGCCGAGGCCCAGCTCGCGCAACTGGAGTTCAATAACACCAAGAAGTTGTGCGAGGAAAAAGTGGTCTCCATTCAGGAGGTGATGCTGCACCAGGTCAAACTGAATAAGGCCCTGGCCAAGGCGGAGCTGGCGAAGGCCAAATTGAACTTTACCATCGTCAAAGCACGTTTCGACGGCATCGTCGATCGCCTGCACGAGCAGGTGGGCAGCTTGATCAAGGAACGGGACATCCTCACGACCTTGTCCGATAACAGCATGATGTGGGTTTATTTCAACGTACCCGAGAAGCGCTACCTCGAATACATGGCCGGCCTGGGTCAGGATAAAGAGGATCCGAAAATCGAACTCGTGCTGGCCAACGGCAGCAAGTTCCCGAAGACCGGCAAGATCGGTGCGATCGAGGCCAAGTTCAACAACGAGACCGGGAACATCCCCTTCCGCGCGGATTTTGAGAACCCGTTCCTTGCTGGGAGCATCAAGGAGGATCGCCTGCTGCGTCACGGTCAGACCGGCAACGTGTTGATCCACCGGACATTGAATAACGCCATCGTCATCCCTCAGCGGGCGGTTTTCGAAACTCTCGAGAAGCGGTACGTTTATGTCGTCGGCCAAGATGACGTGGTGCATCAGCGCGAGATCGCCATCCAGAACGAACTGGAGGACATCTTCGTCATCAAGAAGGGACTTGATGTGAACGAACGGATCGTTCTCGAGGGGGTCCGGCAGGTTCGCGACAGCGAGAAGGTGGAATACGAGTTTCGTCCCCCGGAAGAGGCGATGGCAAACCAAAAGAACCATGCGGAATAGCAACCGCTCCCCGGTACGGAAACCCCATAGGATCATCTCCAAACCATGTTCTCAAACATCCTCTATCGACCGGCATTGGCGATCGTTATCTCGATTATCCTCTTGTTCCTGGGAGGGTTGGCAATCAACACCCTGCCGGAATCTCAGTTTCCCTCCATCGCGCCGCCGACCGTGCAGGTCTTCATTGCTTATCCGGGCGCCAGTGCCAATGTTTTGGTGGACTCGACTCTGATTATTTTGGAGCGAGCCATCAACGGCGTACAGGACATGCGTTACATGGCCTCCGCGGCCACCAGTGCCGGCGAGGCAACGATCATGATCTACTTCGAGCCAGGCACGGACCCGAACATAGCGGTCGTGAACGTGCAAAACCGGATCGCCATCGTGAAGAACCTGCTTCCTCCCTTGGTGCAGCTGGAGGGGATCGTCGTTAATCAGGTCATGCCGAGCATGCTGATGTACGTGAACGTCTACAGTACGGATCCAAACGTCGATCAGAAGTTCCTTTACAACTACACCACCGTCAACGTCCTGCAGGTGATCCGGCGGGTCCGGGGTATCGGGTAGCGCCACGATTCTCGGCAGCCGCGAGTATGCAATGCGGATCTGGCTGAATCCCGACCGCCTGTGCGCCTATAACATGTCTACCGAGGACGTCATGAAGGCGGTGGGGGAACAGAGCATTATTGGTTCGCCCGGACGACTCGGCCAGGCCACGGGCAAGACGTCGCAATCCATCGAGTACGTCCTGACCTATAAGGGACGCTACAACCAGCCGGAGGAGTATGAAAACATTATTCTGAAGGAAAATCCCGAGGGTGAGATCCTGCGGCTCAAGGACGTCGCCCGGGTCGAGCTGGGCCCTCGGTTCTTCGACATTTACTCGGACATCGATGGCCAGCCCTCTGCTGCCATCGTTATCAAGCAAACCCCCGGCTCCAACGCCAAATCCGTCATTGAAGAGGTCAAGAAGCAGCTCGAGGAGATCAAGAAGGAGTCGTTCCCTCCCGGCATGGACTATGAGGTCACCTACGACGTTTCCAAATTCCTGGACGCCTCCATCGAAAAGGTGCTCCACACGCTGTTGGAGGCCTTCGTGTTGGTGTCTCTGGTGGTCTACCTGTTCCTCGGGGATTTGCGTTCCACGCTGATCCCAACCCTGGCGGTCCCGGTATCCCTGATCGGAACCTTCTTTTTCCTGCAGTTGTTCGGTCTCTCAATCAACCTGATCACGCTCTTTGCAATGGTACTGGCGATTGGGGTCGTGGTGGACGACGCGATTGTGGTGGTCGAAGCGGTGCATGCCAAGATGCACGAGAAGCACCTTTCGCCCTATCGGGCGACCCGGGAGGTTATTCAGGAGATCAGCGGCGCGATCATCGCCATCACCCTGGTGATGACAGCTGTCTTCGTTCCGGTGACTTTCATGACCGGGCCGGTCGGCGCCTTCTACCGTCAGTTCGGCATCACCATGGCCACGTCCATCGTTCTCTCCGGCGTGGTGGCCCTGACGCTCACGCCGGTTCTCTGTGCGATGATTCTCAAGCCCCACACGAACCAAGTGAAAAGGCGCGGGCCGCTGGGCCTATTGCTGCATCTTTTTGACCGTGGCGTCGAGAAGGTCACGGGCGGTTATGCCGTGATCCTGCGCCGGATCGTAACGCTTCGCGCGCCGACCTTGCTCGTCATCCTGGCCTTTGGCGCCGGCATTTTCTATGTGAACACGCTGCTTCCGTCTGGCTTTATCCCGGGCGAGGATCAGGGCATTATCTATGGGATCATCCAGACGCCTCCAGGCTCGACGCTCGAGTACACGAACGCCAAGTCCCACGAGCTGCAGGCCTTCGCCAAAGAGATCGACGGAGTCACCTCGGTCTCCTCGTTGGCCGGTTACGAGGTCCTGACCGAGGGCCGAGGCTCCAACGCGGGAACCTGTCTCATCAATTTGAAGGACTGGTCCGACCGCAAGCTGACCGCGCGCAGATCATCGAGGAGCTTGAGGAAAAATGCCGTAACATATCCAATGCGAAGATCGAGTTCTTTGAGCCGCCCGCGGTTCCGGGTTTTGGCGCGGCTGGGGGGTTCTCCCTACGTTTGCTCGACAAGAACGACACGACCGACTACAACCGGCTCGGAGAAGTGACCGGCAAGTTCATGGACGCCTTGTCCAAACGCAAGGAGCTGAATAACCTGTTCACCTTCTTTGCCAGCAACTACCCGCAGTATGAACTGGTCATCAACAACGACGCGGTCATGCAGAAGGGTTTGTCGATCAAAAAGGCGATGGACAATCTCAACATCCTCATCGGTAGCACCTACGAGCAAGGCTTCATTCGCTTCGGCCAGTTCTACAAGGTCTATGTCCAGGCCTCGCCGGAGTTCCGGCGGTTCCCCGAGGATTTGGACAATCTGTTCGTCAAAAACGATCACGGGGACATGGTCCCCTACTCCGCGTTCATGACGATCAAGAAGCAGCAGGGCTTGAACGAGATCAACCGCTATAACCTGTATCCCTCCGCCGCCATTCAAGGTGCCCCGGCTTCCGGCTACAGCAGCGGTGAGGCCATCAAGGCGATCCAAGAGGTCGCCGCCGAGACGCTGCCGCACGGTTACGGCCTCGGCTGGGAAGGTCTCTCTTATGACGAGGCGCGAAAGGGGAACCTGGCTCTTTACATCTTCATCATCGTCGTCGTCTTCGTCTATCTGGTACTGGTTGGGCAATACGAGAGTTTTATGCTGCCGCTGGCCGTGATCCTGTCGCTGCCGATTGGGATCTTCGGTTCCTTCCTGTTCCTGCAGGCAATGGGGTTGTCCAACGACGTTTACGCCCAGATTGGCCTGGTCATGCTGGTCGGTTTGCTCGGTAAGAACGCGATCTTGATCGTCGAATTCGCGGTACAACGGCGCCGGGAGGGCGTGCCCCTCCAGCAGGCAGCCATCGAAGGAGGAAAATTGCGCTTCCGGCCCATTCAGATGACCTCCTTCGCCTTCATCGCGGGTCTGATTCCGTTGGTCCGTGCCACCGGCGCCGGGGCGATCGGAAACCGCACCATTGGCACGACCGCGGTCGGCGGGATGCTCGTGGGCACCTTGATAGGAGTCTTGGTAATTCCCGGCCTTTATTACTTGTTCGGCAGGATTGCCGACGGGCGAAAGCTCCTCCGGGACGAGGTGGATAAACCTCTCAGTGAGACTCTCGAACACACAAATCATACCGGCGTCGCTCGAGCCGATTAGGTCTCGGCGGGAGGGCAAGGTCTAGCTCGGTGCTTTGCACCAGGACAGCGTTGCGCCGCCCGAACGGTCATTTGGTCTTGCTCAGTCGTGCCCAGTTGCTATCCTCACGCTCATTCCAGGGGGATGGAGAGATGGCCTTTCGGGCAATCCGTGTTGCTTTGCTGCTCTCGAGCCTGCCCATCGCAGGATGCGGGACCGTTGCAAACCTGGCCAAGTTGACTCCCGAGCAGGGTGGGAAGATCCCTTTTGGCGGGGTGAGACAAGATGTGTGCTGTATTAAGAAGGCGGAAAATGGAGAATTGGTGCTCCCAAGTCGGAGTCGGAGCAACATCCCCAGGTGGCGCGAATGCTATTCTACGCCGCAGACCTGCCGTTCAGTCTTATCGGTGATGTCGTGACGTGGCCTTATACGGCGACGTATACCTACATTAATCAGCCAATCCCTACCCCACCTGTCACACTGGCCCCTACCTATCCTGTGATACAGGCAACGGCCGACGATCGGCCTCAGACCTCTCCGTAAGTGCTTGCGAAAGCCGTTCCACTCCTATCCGACACTCACCCCCTATCGGCACCGCCTGCACTGGCTGGAGTTCCGGTAACTGACTGGAGTTCCGGTAAATGTTGGAACGCTTGTCGCGGAGTCAAGGTCGGTCTCGGCGATAATCAGGGAAGATCCGCACCTGGAAGAATTGCTGTTGCGGGGGAAGACCCCGGACGCTATCAATGCCGACAAACAGGATCGCCACACACTGTTCCGACGTATTACTCGTTCGGCAGGATTGCCGACAGGCGCAAACTCCCCAAGGACGAGGCCGATGAACCTCTCCGTGAGATTCTCGAACACAAAGCAAGTGCAGCACGTGGTTGCGAGAGCGGTCGTTTGCAGCATGCTGTTGCTGGTTCTGCCGTCCTGTGGAATCCCCGACCTCCGTCAGGCGCAGCCGGGACCAATCCTGTCGGCAAATTACACGGCAGGCTACAAGGGAGCCGCCAGCCTGGAAAACTCCTCTCAGGTCCCGATCGAAGATTTTTTCAATGATCCGATGCTTACGCGCTTGATCTGCCAGGCACTGGCCGGCAACATGGACCTGAAGATGATGTATGAGGACGTCCAGATCGCTCGCAACGAGGTCCTGGGGCGGTCAGGGGCATACCTTCCCTCCATCAGTCTCGGGGCCGTCGCGGGGCTGGAAAAATTCAGCCAATTCACGCCTTTGGGGGCCGCCGAGAAAGACCTCCAATATCTCCCCGGCAAGAACTTTCCCGAACCGTCGGGAATTTTCCTGTTGACCGCCAACGTCTCCTGGCAGGTGGACATCTGGAGGCAGCTGCATAATGCCAAGGACGCGGCCGTGCTGCGCTTCCTCGCCACCAATGAGGGGCGGAACTACTCCATGACTCGTCTGGTCGCGGAGATTGCCGAGAATTATTACATGCTGATGGCGCTCGACAAACGGCTGGAGAATCTGGATAACATCATCAAGCTTCAGGAGGAAAGCCTGAAGATGGCCGAGGCCAAGATGAAATTCGCCCGCGGCACCGCGCTGGGTGTCCAGCGTTTCCTGGCCGAGGTCCGCCGGAACCAGAGCCAAAAGCTGATCGTTAAGCAGGACATCATCGAGGTCGAGAACCGTATCAACTTCCTCGTCGGTCGCTACCCGCAGCCTGTCGAACGCATGTCGGGGAATTTCATTGATCTGAACTTACACGCACTGAGCGTGGGAGTGCCCGCGCAGCTGCTTCAGAACCGACCCGACATCCGCCAAGCCGAGCGCGAGCTGGCGGCTGCCGGGCTCGACGTGAAGGTCGCCCGGGCCCAGTTCTTTCCCCGGCTGGACATCGCCGGTCCCGAAGGCCCAACGGGGCCGGCTGGCCCCGTTGGCTTCCAGGCCTTCAACCCCAAATATCTGTTCTGGACTCCGGAATCCTTGATTGCCAATGTCGCTGGTAACCTGATCACGCCGTTGATCAACAAGAGAGCGATCAAGGCCGACTACAAATCCGCGAACGCCAGGCAATTGCAGAGCGTCTACAACTACCAGCGCGTAATCCTCAACGCCTTCACCGAGGTTGTCAACCGCGTGTCCAAGGTGCAGAACTACAGCAAGAGCATCGAGATCAAGAAGCAGCAGGTGCAATCGCTCGAGACCTCCGTCGATATCTCCAGCAAAATTTTCAAGCTGCCTACGGCGGCGGTTCCATCCGATTACATGAACGTGCTATTCACCCAGCGTGACCTCATGGATGCGAGAATGATCTTGATCGAAACCAAACAGCAGCAGCTGTCCGCCATCGTAAACGTCTATCAAGCCCTCGGCGGCGGTTTGTTGGGGTGCAGTCGCGCTGATCCAAGACTCCCTCAACCCGGTCCCAGCCTCGACCAATCCCAGCAAGGAGGAAGCGATCCGTCCGGGACGGAACAACTCCCTGCCCCCCGCAAACAGCCTGAGCAGCCCCTGCCCCCCGGCAAACAGCCTGAGCAGCTCTCCAGCCCTAGCCCCGCCCAGCCCGGTCGGCTCCCCGAACCCCAGCAAGCTCCCGACGTAACTCCCTCCTCCGGACGCGACGCTGGAGTAGAAAAGCGGTGATCGTGATGGGGCCTTGCTATGCAATTGAAGACCGCAAGAAAACGCCGTGCAATGCAATAGAACGTGGCAGCTTGCAAGGAAACGGGGGCCGGGAGACGAGTTATTTGCCGAGCTTGACGCGGCGGAGGATGAGGTAATACTGCCCGTCGCCGGAATGGAAGGACGTGGGACGTTGCTTGCCGACCGGGCGAAAGCATATTTCGAGATGGTCGCGTTCCTGCCGGTAGATGCCGTGGATTCTGGTGTCGGGCACGTTACACCAGCCGCGCAGCCGACTATTGCCCTCGTCGATGATTTCGCAGAGGCAGATGAGTGTTCCCGACCGCGTACATGCCTTCCCCCGAACGCCGAGCAGTAGGTTCCACATTGCGTGTCCGTTGAAGATTTTCACTTCTCCGCCCACGCACCAGAGTCCCTCCCACTCCCCACGCAGGTCTAGCCCCCGCTCCGTCTCTGCGGAAACCCACTCCGGCCCACTCGCCGTCACCGTCGCCAGGACCATCGCCAGAACCGAAGACATTGCATCCGCCCTCCGTGCGTAATTCCCCGATTCGACCCGACACGCCCGGTAGTCTACCCATGCCGCCCGGCAGCACGCCAGCGGATCTGGGTGCCGAATGCTCCTCCTGCTGACCTCCCCTCCCCGCTTGCTGAGCATTCCATTCCCCTCACGGCCCGCTCTCCCTCCCACCGGCTGGGCGAGTTGATTGTCACCATGCTGCGCGAGAGCACTGGCCCGTTGACGGGACGGCAGCTGCTTGAAGAAGCGCAGCGGCGTGGCTATCAGTCCAAGAGCCACGATCCCCTCAAGGCGATGGAGAACCGGCTCCAGGTCTTGAAGAGCAAGCGTGTCATTCGCCGCGCCGCGGGCCAGTACGGCTTCCTCGTCCCGAAACGGTGAGCTTCTCGCCTTCTCCTTCCGCGATGAAATCCGGCTGTGGGATTTCCGCGCCGAGAAGCTGCTTCGCCGGTTGACCGATCACCACAATTCCTCGTCGCGGGGTGCACACGGCCTGATGTTCTCGCCGGACGGTAAGCGATTGGCGGCGGTGATGGGCGACAAGGCCGTTCACGTCTGGGATACGGCGAGCGGCCGTCGCCTGCTCGATTACCCGGAGACCCATCGGACGGTGCTTGACTCGGTGGCCTACTCTCCCGATGGCGGGCAAGCCGCGACGGGTGACCGGGATGGGATTGTGCGTTTGTGGGACGTGGCGACCGCCAAGGAAGTGGGCCGTCTTCATTTCAGTGACGCCCCCACTTCCGGTGTCGAAGCCGTCGCGTTCTCCGCCGATGGACGAACGCTTGCGGCCGGTGGTTATGTGTTATCGGAACGAAAATCGCCCGGTTTGCTCAAGCTGTGGGACCGCAAGAGCGTCGTAGAATTGTGGTCGCGGAAGGCGGAGAGCCGGGTGAGCGCGCGTAACTTTCTCCCCCGATGGGCGAACCGTGGCAATGGCCAGCGGCGATCTCCCCAATGAAGGTCGACGGCGCGGCGTCAACCAGAATGCGATCCGCATCCACGAGCGGGACACGGGCAAAACGTGCGCGGAGCTGACGGGGCTGACAGGCCGCGTTCGCTCTCTGGTTTATTCTCCCGATGGAAAGTCCCTGCGTTCCTTGGGGGAGGATCGGACCCTGCGTGTCTGGGACTTCTCCTCGAAAAAAATGCAGACGCAACCTCTTGTGGATGGCGAGCGTCGCTTTCTTGATTCGATGGCTTTTTCTCCGGATGGCAAGCTGCTGGCAACGAGTGTGATCTTCACCGATACGGTCCAGTTATGGGGCGCGATTGCTGGCACGAAGTTGAGCACAATCCGGGTGGACAAGAGCATGGGCAGCATCCTCGCTTTCTCACCGGACGGGAGAATACTGGCGACCGGCTCGATTGGCCTCACCAATGTCGATAAGCCATTCGATTATAACCTTCATCTCTGGGATTTGCTGACGGAGCATGAGATCCGCGCGTGGCATCCCGGCAGTACCACGGTGCATGCCCTGGCATTTTCGCCGGATGGGCGAGAACTTCTGGCGGGCATGGACAACGGTACGGGTTTGATTTGGAGCGTTACCGTGGAAGCCCGCAACTCATGGCACTCGGGCGTCTCCAGCAGCTGCTTCATGCAATCCCACCGCAGCGGATCGGTGCAGCCCTCGTTGAGCTGCGGATCAAACTCGAACGCGGCGCCGTGAAAATCGGCAACGGCCTGGGCCTGGCGCTCCTCGTCACCCAGGCCGGCGAGACGTAGTCGCCGACCAGCCGGGCCATGCTCTCCGTCGCCGCCAAGCGCAGAGCTTGACAGATGGCCTCCCAGCCGGCGTCGGCCGGCAAGCCCAGCGCCTTTCGCGCTTCCTCCAGGCCCATCTTCGCGCTGAACGCCCGCTGCCACTCGGCGGTACTGCCGTGCCCGGTGCTGGTGTCGTAGGTCTTGTAGCCGTCTAGAAAGCCTTTCTTCATTGCCTGATCCTTCTCGATCTCGAAGGGTTTCTCGCAGCCGGGCAGGCCAAGGCGTTCCAGGTGCTTACATTGGCATCTTGTCCGCCATGCTGGGCAACTGCACCCCCAGAAGCGCTTGGTCGCATGCTGGCTGACGACGTAGATTCGGTCGCTCGTCTCTGAGCGGATCTCGGTTCGGTTGATCCAGGTGTTCTCCTTGCTCAGTAGGACTCCTTCTCAAGTAGAATGGCCGTTGTCGAACGAGGGATTTACCGTGCCGGTCTTGACCGAGTTCGCAGGGCGGCAAGGAGCGTGGACTTGGCTTTGAGAGTCGTCAGCAGAGACCCGAAACAGAACCGGCTCTTCCCTTTGCCGGTACAGCGAGCAATGTCCCCTGCTACGCCTCCTCCTTGAGGAGCGTGGGTGAGAAGGTGGAAGCCGGCCCAGAAGTGACCGTCCGAGTATTCGATGGGCGATGTGCAGCGGCCTTCGGCCCCCAACGATGAGCGACAAGAGAGCGCGTCGATGAACGAGCGTCAGTGGCTGGCATGCAACGATCCGGGGAGGATGTTGAGGGAAATCGGCCACCTGGGCGTGAGCTATCGAAAGTGCCGCCTGTTCTGCTGTGGGTACTGTCGCTGCTTCTTTTGGGATCATCTACCCAATGGCATCAGGGACGCCATCGAAGTAGCGGAGGCTTACGCGGACGAGGCCGCAAGTAAATACAGGCTGCGGAAAGCCCAGAAAGCCTTCGGTTCCGTGGAGGAACTGACGAACGCCCAATGGCGGGCAAACCTGGTCGCCCAAGTTGCCGTTTCTCCCGTCAGCCCCTTCGCCTCGGCTTGCCTGCTGCTGGAGAACCGGAACACTCTGCCTTGGAGGGGCGGCAAGAAGGCTGTCGCCCGACTCATCAGGGAGATCTTCGGTTACCCATTCGGCCCTGCCATCGTCGTCGCGGACCCCGTCCTCACCTGGAACGACGGCACCATCCAACAACTGGCGCGAGCGATCTATGACAGGCGATCCTTTGACCACTTGCCCGTCCTGGCAGATGCCCTTGAAGAAGCGGGTTGTACCAACCAAAGCCTGCTCAACCACTACCGGAGTGGTGAGGAGCATGTGCGCGGTTGCTGGGCGGTAGACGCGATACTTGGAACGGAGTGATCCCTCAACTCCTTCTTGGACCTTCACGGTGGGGCGTCCATGCCCCGGTATCGTTCTCCCTGAAATGGCCTCGATGCTGGCCAGCTTGATCCGCTTGATCTGGCTCTGGACGTAGTCCTTCGCCTTGGCCACGCGGCCGTCGCCGCCCTTGAGCGTGTTCAACTTCTTGAAGATCTCCTGGAGCTTGCCGGCGGCACTGGCGGCCTGGGCCAGTTGCTTGACATCGGTGGCGGCGAGGATCTGCTCCACTTCCAGCAGGAGACTATTCACGCGCATGCCGGTCGGGTTGGCGATGCGAGCGACGATGCCGACCACCTTTACTTCGTGTTGCCGAAGTCGTACTCCTCCAGCGTGATGCCCGCCGCCTCGAAGGCGTTGACGAGCCGCTTGCAGGCCGGACACGGCACCGCCGTGCTCTCGACACGAAGCAGAAACTGGCGCTGCCGATCCACTTCACGCAGCCGTACCTTGGGTGTCTGGAGGATTGCCCGGTTGGTCATGGGTTCTCCTTTCTGCTGGAATCAGCAACCCTTGCCGGCGAGGGCCGGGAAGCCAGCCAGAAGATCGGCGAGGGCGTCGGCGGCGCATGCCTGTGTGCCCCGCTCACGCACCTGGACGTAACAGGACCAGCAGCCGAGCGGGCGGCCACTCTCCTTATCGTTGGCCGGCTGGTAGCTCACCTAGAGCCGCGTCCGGCCGTTCTCGAAGGCGAGCAGATCCGTCAGGCGCGACAGCACGGCGTCGATGAATGCACGGCTGCCGGTGATGCGGGTGTTGGCGCTGGCCGTGAAGACGCCGCCGGCGGGTAGAAGGGGTACAGCCGGTTGGCGTGTGGGGGCCAGCGGCGGAACTGGCGGTCGTGCCGCGCGGATGGGCTGGATCGGCCCCCACGCCTCCTGCGGCGGGATGACGGCCAGGACGGTATGGTGCGTCTTGCTCGACATACTCGACGGTTCCCAGAACGAATCGCTCCGCAACAGAAACCATGCAGGATTTCTTGCCGCGCTGAGTCTCGCGCCCACCATCCGTTCCTTCAAGCTCGATGCCGAGGTTGACCAGAAGCTGGAAACCGATCTGTGCTCCGCCACCCGGACACGCTGTCCGACACGATGGCCCTGTTGTCGATGCCGTGAAGGTCCAGGGAGGATGGCTGGATCAGAAGGGACTATGACAGGCGATGATCCGAGCGTAGACAGGATCGGCACCAGTCGAAGGCTACGAGACAAGTCGCTGGCAGACCCGGTTCAGAAGTTCGGCCATGCTCTCCTGATACAGTTCGACCTGGAACGATTCGGCAACGCACTCGAACGTCGTATCGTGGAACCAGAAGACGTAATGGTTCAAGCCACGCCACCGGGTAGGATCGTAGCAGTGGTGGACCTTGTTGATCGCCTCCAGTTCCGCCAGCCAGCGAGAGTTCACGATCTTCTGGGCGGTGTAACCGTCAAGTCCTCGCCCGCTCAGGGGGTGGCCCTCGAATACTTCGTCGTTCGGCGTTCCCAGCTTGGCCGAGGCACAGCCAAAGAACTCGACCAGTGCCAAGTGTGCCATCTTCGAGTCGGCTGGATTCCTGACGCGGACGTAGCTGCCGTCCCAATTCGGGTCGCTTTCTCGGACGTAGAACGTCACGAAGGTCTTGAGATCGTTGCGGAAGAGATGGGGCAAGGGGGCACCAGCATCCCATTTCACCGGGAAATCAAGCGGGACAGCGTACTCCTCACCTCTCGCCGCGGCGAGTTCACGTTCCAGTTCCAGAACGGCGTAGTAGGCTGACCAGTATTCCTCCCACTCCCCACCGTGATGCTTCGGGGCCAGGGCTTTGCCTGCTCTGTCAAACCGTTCCACAGCGGCAGCCAGACGTTTTTCGATCGCTTGGATGGCCAATGGTACTCGGTCGATGTCAGTGTCTTGTTGCTCGGGGCAGCACGTTTCCCGCTGCGTTCATTCTATCGAGCGGGAGTTCAGTCGAATTGCGGGCGATCTCGCCTCGTGCGGACGCACGCCATCTGGCTCCCAGAAGCCTTTCAGCCGTTCCAATAAAAGCCAGATGGCAGCGAATAACCTGTCAGGCAGGAGAGCGAGGATCACCTTCCACGAAAGGGACCAACATGCAAGAGCAGGCTCAACAATACGCCATCGGCTGGGGTACACTTTCCCTCATCAACGCTGGCCTGGCACAGTCGAAGGGGCGAAGCGGTCTGTTGTGGTGGTTGGCTTCGCTGTTCTTTGGCCCGCTGGCTACTTTCCTCATCGTCGTGCTGCCCGCGGTCGAGCTTCACCCTTCCGTTCGAGACGAAGAGAGGAGATCGCTGACTTCCGCGAGATAACTGAAAAACGACGGACGCAGCACCCGTTTGTTTATGCCTTCTTCTTTGCCAGACTTTCAATCTGCCCGAGGTCCAGCTCGCCCTTGGCTCCCCACCGCTTTTGCCGGACGGAATCTCGGGGCGGAACGCCTCGTACAGCGAATAGGCTTCCTCAGCAAGCTCCCTCCTTCACAGGGTCGCATGCTCGCCGGTTACACCACAAACACCATCACTACCGGAGCAGTGACCAGGGAGGGACTTGAACCCTCACGCCACGGTGGGCACGGCCTTCTGAGGACGGCGTGTCTGCCCTTGCACCACCTGGCCAGCCCATCGCGCTGCAAGTGCTGCTCGCCGGGCTGGTGACCAGGGCCACTCTCTTCAAATCGAGTAATCCGGCACGAAAACACGGGCACGGCGCGGGGCGACGTAGACGCGATCGCCGCTCCGCAAGCGGAGTTCCTCGCAGCGCTCGGGGCTGAGTTCGACGTTGAGGGCGACGTTCCCCTCTTCGGCGCGCAGATGGACGCGGGCCACCGAGCCGGCGGGGTGGACGTGCAGCACGGTCGCCGCCAGGCTGCCCGGCGAGTCCGGAGCGTGGTCGATGTCCAACTCGTGCGGCCGGACGTACAAGGGGGCGGTGAGCGATTCGTCGTGGGGGTAGTCGGGGCACGGCACCACGGCGCCGCCCAGGAAGGCCCGGCCGTTCTGGACGCGGCCGTGGAAGACGTTGACGTGGCCGAGGAAGTCCATGACGAAGGCGCTGGCCGGCTGCTCGAACACCTCGCGCGGCTCGCCGGCCTGCTCGACGCGGCCCTGGTTCATCACCACGACGCGGTCGGCCACCTCGAACGCTTCCTCCTGGTCGTGCGTCACGAGGATGGTGGTGCACGTGGATCTCGTCGGTGCAGCCGACGCAGCCACTGGCGCAGCTCCTGCCGCACCTTGGCGTCGAGGGCGCCGAACGGCTCGTCGAGCAGCAGGACGCGCGGCTGGGCCGCCAGCGCCCGCGCCAGGGCCACGCGCTGCCGCTGGCCGCCGGAAAGCTGCGACGGCCGACGCTTCTCGAAGCCTTCCAGCCGCACCAGCCGCAGCAATTCGCCGACGCGCTCGCGGACGCGCCCTTGCTTCCAGCCGCGCACGCGCAGGGCGAAGGCGACGTTCTCGAAAACGCTCATGTGCCGGAACAGGGCGTAGTGCTGGAAGACGAAGCCGACGTTGCGTTCGCGGGCCGAGCGATGCGTCACCTCCTCGTCCTCGTAGAGGATGACGCCGTCGTCGGCCGTCTCCAGGCCGGCGATGATGCGCAGCAGCGTCGTCTTGCCCGAGCCGGACGGGCCCAGCAGCGCCAGCAGTCCGCCGCCCGGCACCTCCAGGCTGACGCGGTCCAGCGCGACGAACGAGCCGAAACGCTTGCTGACGTTCTTGATCGTGATGCTCATCGCTTCTCTCCTCGCGTCCGTGTACGTCAGGGCTTCCGCGATCTCTCGGCGTTCGCGGTGTTCCAGCCAGGCCTTGGCCGCCAGCGTCACCAGGGCCAGCAGCGTCAGCACCGAGGCGACGGCGAACGAGCCGGGCGTGTTGTACTCCTGAAACAGCTTCTCCACGCGCAGCGGCATGGTGTCGGTGCGGCCGGCGATGTGGCCGGAGACGACGT
Source organism: uncultured Planctomycetota bacterium (assembly GCA_963849325.1). GTDB lineage: Bacteria > Planctomycetota > Planctomycetia > Gemmatales > Gemmataceae > JAJPHU01. The sequence goes on from CAWKHF010000007.1 coordinate 209,154, forward strand.
AGACGGCGCCGAACTCGCCCATGGCGCGGGCGTTGCACAGGATGACGCCGTACAGCACGCCCCAGCGGATGTTCGGCCAGGTGACGCGCCAGAACATCTGCCAGCCGTTGGCCCCCAGGCTGACGGCGGCCACGTCCTCCTCCGGCCCGACCGCCTCCATCACCGGGATCAGCTCGCGGGCCACGAACGGCAGCGTCACGAACGCCGTCACCAGGATCAGCCCCGGCGTGGCGAAGAGGATCTTCACGCCGTGTTCGCGCAGCCAGGGACCGAAGTAGCCCTGCAGGCCGAACAGCAGCACGAACATCAGCCCGGCCACGACCGGCGACACGGAGAACGGCAGGTCGATCAGGGTCAGCAGCAGGGCGCGTCCGGGGAAGCGGAAGCGGGCGATGGCCCAGGCGCCGGCCACGCCGAAGACGAGGTTGGCGAACACCGCCGCCGGCGCCACCGTCAGCGTCAACAGAATGGCGTGCCGCGTGTTGGCGTCGCCGAACAGGTTGTGCGCAGTACACGGCCACACCCCGGCTGAGAGCCTGGCAGAAGACGTTGACGACCGGCACGATCACCAGCACGGTGAGGACCAGGACGGCGGCGAGCGTCAGCCCGACGCGCACCGGCCAGGGATCGCGGTTGAGGGGGCGGCCCAGCACATTCGTTCGATCACGTTGCACGATTCTTGCTCCATCGCTCCAGCAGGTTGATGGCGCCCAGCAGGACGAACGACAGCAGCAGCAGCACGACGGCCAGCGCCGTCGCCTCGCCGTAGGCGAACTCCTCCAGGCGGGCGACGATCAGCACCGGGGCGATCTCGGTGTGGAACGGCTTGTTGCCCGAGACGAAGACCACCGAGCCGTACTCTCCCAGAGCACGCGGCGAAGGCCAGGGCGAAGCCGGTCAGCAGCGGCGGCAACAGCGGCGGCCACAGCACCCGACGAAACGTCTGCCAGCGGTTGGCCCCCAGCGTGGACGCCGCCTCCTCCAGCTCCGGCTCCAGTCCCTCCAGCACCGGCTGCACGGTCCGCACCACGAACGGGAAGCCGGTGAAGATCAGCACCAGCACGATGCCCAGCCGCGAGTACGCTCCCTCGATGCCCAGCGGCACGAGATACCGTCCCAGCCAGCCGCTGGGCACGTAGAGGCTGGAGTACACCAGTCCCGCCACCGCCGTCGGCAGGGCGAACGGCAGATCGACCAGGGCGTCGAAGAGCCGCTTGAGCGGGAAGGCGTAGCGCACCAGCACCCAGGCGACGAGCAGGCCGAGCACGGCGTTGACCGCCGCCGCCGTCAGCGAGGCGCCGAAGGTCAGGGCGTAGGCCGACCGCGTGCGTTCGTTCCAGACGGCGTCCCAGAACTGCGCCGGACTCAGCGAGGCCGCCTGGAGAAAACAGGCCCCCAGCGGGATCAGCACGAGCAGGCTGAGATAGACACACCGCGTAGCCCAGGCTCAGCGAGAACCCCGGCAGTACGCGCCGGCTCACCACAGACATGGACCGTCCTCCTCATACCGATGGAGTACGTCGCGCAGCTCGCGCCACAACTCCAACTCCACATCGATAAACGGTCCCTTGAGACCGTGCCGCAGGGCCACGCCATACGCGGTTGCCGTCAACTCGGCCAGCAAGTCCTCGGCAACGGACACCGACTCTCCGTCCGCGGTTGTCATGATTCGCCTCCCTTCCCCCAATTAACGACTCGGTTGGTAGATTGCGTCGAAGACCCCGCCGTTGGCGAAGAACTTCTGCTGGGCGTCCTCCCAACTCGCGGCGACGGACGGTGACTGGGAACAGCTTCAGCTCCGGCAGCTGCGCCGAGTACTGGCGCCGCACGTCCTCGTTGATCGGCCGATAGTGGTGATGCGCCAGGATGTGCTGGGCCTCGTCGGTGTAGAGGAAGCGCAGGTACGCCTCGGCGACGGCCCGCGTGCCTTTGCGATCGACGTTGGCGTCCACCACGGCCACGAACGGCTCGGCCCGGATGCTCCGCGACGGATAGACGATCTCCAGCTCGCCCGGCGTCTCGGCCACCTCCAGATACGCCTCGTTCTCCCAGGTGAGGTGGACGTCGCCGATCTTCTTCTGGGCGAAGGTCGTGGTCGAGCCGCGCGCCCCGTTGTCGAGGACCGGCGTGTGCTGATACAGTTGCGTCACGAAATCGCGGGCCTCCTCCTCCGAACCGCCGCGCTTGCCGCACCGCGCCCCAGGCCGCCAGGAAGCTGAGCCGGCCGTTGCCGGACGTCTTCGGGTTGGGCGTGACGACCTCGACGCCCGGCTTGACCAGGTCGGGCCAGTCCTGGATGTCCTTGGGATTGCCCTTGCGGACCACGAAGACGATGGTCGAGAAGTACGGCAGCGAATGCTCCGGCAGGCGCTCCTCCCAGCCGTCGCGGATCAGCCCTTGCTTGCGCAGCGCGTCGGTGTCGGACCACAGGGCCAGGGTAACCACGTCGGCTTCCAGGCCGTCGATGACCGCCCGCGCCTGGCTGCCGGAGCTGCCGTGCGACTGCCGGATCAGCACCGCTTGCCCCGTTCGTTGCTCATATTGCGGAATGAACTTCGCGTTCAGGTCTCGCCACAGCTCGCGCGTCGGATCGTAGGAGACATTCAGCAGCTCAACCTGGTCCGTATCTCTCCTCCCGCAACCCATTCCGAGGGCGGGAATCGACCCCAGGATGAGTGTTAAAGCCAACGCCAGTCGCGTCTTCCGTCTCATAAGCGTTCTCCTCGAACGAAAGAGTTCCCGCTCCCTAACGGTCGCGGCTCGGTCGAATTGGTAACGAAAAACTATGTTTATCATATTAGTCATGTTTATCATGTTAGTGATTATCGGTTTTTCTCTGCTAAAGTCAAGCAGAAAAACAGAGCGAAAAAGCGAAGGCAAGTTCTGATCGAGAATTCGAACTCGCAAGTCCTTCTATGATAAGAGCTAATGGAAAAGACTTGGTGAAGCACCAAGAGGAAGTGGAATCGAGAATGGCTGCATTGTCGGCAGATCCCGATCCGATTTGAAGGCAGGAGACCATTTTTCCGGCATCACGTCCCGAGGCGCGATGCCTGGAAAGTCGAAGCACCCCGGAGGCCAGTTGATGCCGCGGACCATCCCCGTCGCCCTGTTCGCCCTGTTGGCGGTGACGTCACTGGGACGCGCAGGCGGAGATAGCCTGGGCTGCAAGCTGCGCTGCGTGGTGCCGCCGCCGCCGCCGCCCTGCCCCGATTGCTCCACCGGCCCCTGCGATCGCCGATTGGTATGCACTCTGTTTCCTCCGTCGCACGCCCGCAACCTCGTCTCGGAGTTGGCGTGTGAGGACTCCTGCAAGCGGGTCGGCGTGGTCCGCAAGCTGGGCTGCCGCCTGCACGCCGATGTCTGCCGAGAGCACCTATGTGCTGGATGCCTTGCTCCGCGCCTTGCAGTGCGATCCTTGTTGGGAGGTACGGCGGCAGGCCGCCTGGTCCCTGATGCTCCAGAACGCACGCACGGAACCGACCGTGCTGGCCCTGTATCTGTCGGCCCGGATCGATCCGCACTACATGGTCCGCATCCGCGCCGCCGAGGCGTTGGACATCCTCACGCTCGGCAAGGAAGAGTGCTACAAGGAGTTGTACAAGGCCGCCGATCCGCTCCTAGTGGTTCTGCGGAGCAAGGGCTATCAGCCCGGCCGAGACTGCTGTCTGATCACCGCCGCCACGTCCTGCTCGCCCGGAGGGGGATTATCGGTATCGACAACGCTGCCGGAGACGCCCGAGGAGAAGCGCGGCGAAGAAGAAACGCCTTCCGAGCCGGAGAAAGTCCCCATCGAGAAACTGCCGCTGCCCAAAAAGCCTGAAAAACTGCCCAAGCCCAAGGAGTGAACGCCTCGCCGTCCGCCTGACGTTTGACGGCGGCACGCGCGGCTTCCCCGTCTACGCCAACGGCAACGGCGTCGCGGGGACGGACGGCAACACCTCATCCGGGCGCGTGCAATCGGGCAGCCGAACCGTGAACGTCGTACCCTGGCCGAGCGTGCTGGCGACCTTGATGGTCCCGCCATGAGCGGCGACCACGGCCTGGCAGATGCTCAAGCCTAATCCCAGTCCCCGCGAGGGGTCCGCGCGCTGACGGGCCTTGTCGCCCTGGTAGAAACGCTCGAAGACGTGCGGTAAATCGTGTGGGGCGATGCCGGCCCCGCTGTCCGTCACTTCGAGGACACACTGATGCTGGTCGTCGTCGAGGAAGAAAGCGAGAGAGACTCGACCGTGCGCAGGCGTGAACTTGATGGCGTTGTCGAGCAGATTGTTGACGACTTGCCACAGTCGGTTGCCGTCGCCGTGGATCAGGGCGGGTTCGAGACGGCGGGCAGCCAGCTCCACCTCGGCCGCCTCCGCCACCACCTGAAACATCTCCAGCGAGCTGGCGACAATCTGGTCCAGGCGCAACGCTTGCGAATGCAGGCGCAGTCGGCCGGCATCTCCTTCGGCCAACAGAAGCAGTTGATTGACCAGGACGCGCATCTGTCCGCACTCTTCCAGCAGGACCGACAGCACCTCCTTGTACTCCTCGGCGCTGCGATCGGCGTTGAGGGCGATCTCCAGCGAACTTTGCAGGGCGGTGAGCGGCGAGCGCAGCTCGTGGGCGGCGTTGGCGGTGAAGTCGCGGCTCTGCCGTAAATAGGCGGCAATGCGGTCGAGGAAACGGTTGATCGTCTGCGACAGTTGATCCAGTTCATCGCGGCTGCCGCGCAACGGCAAGCGTTCGTCGAGGTGCGCCGGATCGAGCCGTGCCGTCGTGTCGATGATGTGGCCGATGGGACGGGTGGCGCGTCCGGCGAGCAGATAACCGCCGATCGGGGCGGCCAGCAGCAAGAGCATCGCCACGCCCAGCATCATGCGGGTGAAACGGCCCATCTCCAGATGGGCCTGCGCCAAAGAGCAGCCGACGCGCACGATCCGGGTCTCGCGGCCGGGGAGGAGTACCTGCCGGCAGACGACGCGATGATCGCCCACCGTTGCCGGCACGCGAAACGACAGGGCGCGGGCGTGAGAAGATCGGCAGGAGGAGATTGCTCGCTGGACCATTCGAGCGTTCCTTGTTTGTCCAGGAGCTGGACGAACAGGCGGCGGCGAGGGTGCCCGGTCGCCTGCCGGTCGAACCGCGCGTGCAGTCGATCCGGTTGCTCGGCCAGCCGGTGGAAGTCCTGGACGGCGGAGTACAGTTCTTCCGTGAGAAACTCGTCCACCATTTGAAAGCGCGTCAAGCGCAGTCCTTCGTGGACGGCCACCAGGTTTACCAGCAGAACGGCCAGGACGACGGCGGTGTTCCACAGCGTCAAGCGGAACCGTAAGGTCTGACAGAAATTCCTAACCCGTTCGAATCGCATAACCGCGCCCTCGGATGGTCTGGATGGCCGAGGCGTCGAAGCCGCGATCGAGTTTACCGCGAAGGCGATTGATGTGGACTTCGACGACGTTGGTCATACCTTCCCAGTCGGCGTACCACAGGTGTTCGCACAGCATTTTGCGGGTGACGACCTGGCCGGCGTGGCGCATCAGGTATTCGAGGAGACTGAATTCGGTCGGGCTGATGGTGATCTCGACCTCGCCGCGCGTGACGCGCCGCGAGGCCAGGTCCAGGCGCAGATCGCCGACTTGCAAGGTCGGGGAAGGGCGCGTCATGGACCGCCGGCACACGCGCCTGGATACGGGCCAGCAGTTCCGGGAAGGCGAAGGGCTTGACGAGATAATCGTCGGCGCCGGTTGTCAATCCCGTCACGCGCTCCTCGACGGCCCCCAGGGCCGTCAACAGAAGCACGGGCGTCTGGATGCCGGCGTCGCGGATTTCGCGCAGGACGTCCAACCCATTGCGCTTGGGCAGCAGCAGGTCGAGGATGATCGCGTCGAATTGCTGCGTGCGGGCCAATTTCAGGCCTTTCTCTCCATCCCGCGCCCATTGGCAATCGAAGTTCGCCTCCGAGAACCCTTGTTGCAAGGCCCGCCCCACCACCGGATCGTCTTCGACAATCAAGAGCTGCATTCCTGGTTCTCCTCAACTCTTCGTGCCGGCCGCGACCCTCTTTTCGGCCGCGCCGAGGTTCCCTTCGATGCCAAAAAGGGGGAGGTCCGACTTTTCTATCCATATTGTAATCCAAACGACCGGACGAGGGAAATAGTCAAGAGGTCGTCGGGTGCATCTAACAGCTTTGTAAGACGAATCGCTATAGCTTTTTTCGGGGCGAGACTTAGATTAGAATCAATGATATGCGAAGGCGTAGCGCGTTGGCGTCCTAACAGGTTTGTAAGTCGAATTGCCGTGGCTTTTTTGGGATGAAGACGTAAAATTGATAACGTAAAAGGCACTTTGTTGGGAGAAGATTATCACTTGTCCTTGGTTCGCGTGAATTGCCACAACGTACCGGCGGGTTATATGCTAGGGACCGTGCCGTCCAGGGGATGCTGAGAATTATGAAATCTCCGTTTTCGCAATGTCTGATTTCCGCTCTGGTCACGGTGGCGGTCGTGGCATCTCCGATTCTGTACGCCACGGTGCCTGGCGCACACCAACCCCACCACGCCGCTACTCACCTGCCGCGGAATCAACATCGAATTCCCCGCGTCGTCAAGATGCGCGTCGCCTTGGCGACTTCCGCCCGATCCTCCTCCCGGAGTGGTCCGGGGCCGAGGCCGTACGCCGCCAAACGACTTTCTTCCCTCTCCTCTCGCTCTTTCCCTCCTGGCCTCTCCCGGGGCAGCGTCGGCTTGCCTCGCGTGTTTCGTCCCTTACGCTGCTAACGCATGACTTGGCCTTCACCCCCGCGCGCCGAGGCCGCACCAGCGGTCAGGCGCACCATCCCGTCACAATCGCCGAGATGAGCCGTCCTGACTGTACTGATAGGCGCAACGTCTGTTGCTCGATCGAGTCGCACGGCTCAACTCCGGCATGGATCGGGAGCAGATTCCATACTTTCCGTCCGAACCAAAATACGGCCGCGTCGGAGCCTTGCGTGAGAGCGGGAGCAAGCCGGCCCAAGGAGCATTAGGTAATGGCATCGGAATCAACCCATCAATCCAGGATCCGGGGCGAACCCGACCGTCTTCGCCATGCGGCACCCGATCACGACCTTGATGTTGGTCGTGGCCCTGATCAGCGGCGGCATCCTCGCCTACAGTCGAGATGCGGGTGGACATCTTCCCGCCCCTCAACACCCCGAAGATCTACGTTTTCCTCGATTACGTCGGCATGAGTCCCGACCAGGTCGAAGGCTTCATCGTCAACCAGCTCGAACTGTATTTCCAGTACGTCGATGGCATCCAGGACATCAATACACGCAACATCCAGCAGGTCGCCTTGTGCGAGTTGTCGTTCTTCCCCGGCACCGACATGGGGCAGGCCATGGCTCAGGTGGTGGCCATGTCCGACCGAGCCATGTCGTGGATGCCCAAGGGCACGCTGCCGCCCATGATTATGCGCATGGACGCCGGCAGCGTCCCCGTCGGCTACCTCGTCTTCGAGAGCGAGACCGTCTCGCTGGGCGACATGGGCGACCTGGCGCAGAACGTCGTCCGGCCGCTGGTGCAGAAATACGTCCCCGGCACCGTCGCCATCTCGCCGTTCGGACCCGAACATGCGTTCGATCGTCATCAACGTCGATCCGCACAAGCTCCGCAAATACAACCTGACGCCCCAGCAGGTCAGCGACGCCCTGGCCAAGGGCAACAACATCATTCCGGCGGGGAACATCTACCTCAAAGACTCGATGCCGGTGGTCGCCAACAACGCCACGGTCGTGGACAAAAATCGCCTGGGCGACATCCCGCTCAAGCTGGGCGAGAACGTCTACATCCGCGACATGGCCACCATCGAGGACAACACCGACATCACCTACGGCTATGCGCTGGTCAACGGCAAGAAATCGGTGCTATCTGCCGATCATCAAGAAGGACACCGGATCGACGCTGACCGTCGTGGCCGATACGTCCGCAAGTCGATGCAGATGTTCCGCGATGCCGTCAACAGCACCATCAAGGAACGCCGCGAGCTGCGTCGCAGCCAGTCGAAGAAGTCGTCCGGCGGCGCCGTCGCCAAGGACCAGGAAGACGAGAAGGAACCCGTGAAGGTCACCTTCGAGTTCGACGAGTCGCCGACGGTGGTGGCGGCGGTGGAGAGCGTGGCCACCGAAGGCGCCATCGGCGCGGGCTTGACCGGCCTGATGATCCTGCTGTTCCTCCGCGACCCGCGCAGCGTGATCGTGGTGGTGTCCAACATCCCGCTGGCCCTGCTGGGTTCGTTGTTCGGACTGTGGTTGACGGGCAACACCATCAACATCATGTCGCTGGGCGGCCTGGCTCTGGCCATCGGCATTCTCGTCGATGAGGCGACCGTGACCATCGAGAACGTCCACGTGCAGATGGGCCACACGTCGAACCTGGCCACGGCCGTGCTGCGCGCCAGCAACGCCACGGCCGTGCCGCGTCTGTTGGCCTTGCTGTGCATCCTGTCGGTGTTCATCCCGGCGTTCATCATGGGCGACCCGCTGCGGGCGCTGTTCATGCCGCTGACGTTGGGCGTCGGCTTCGCCATGATCTCCTCGTACCTGCTCTCCAGCACGTTCGTGCCGATCCTGTGCGTGTACCTGCTCAAGCCCATGCACGGACATGCGGAGGAGAAGGGAGGACTGTTCGACCGCATGCTCAAGGTTTACGGCAAGGCCGTGAGCTGGTTCGTCCGCCTGCGTTGGGTGGTCGTTCCGGCCTACCTGGCGGGATGTCTGCTGATCCTGGGCGCGATGGGCTTGCAGGTCGGCACCGAGTTGTTCCCGCAGATCGATTCGGGACAATTCGTGCTGCGTTTCCGTCCGCCGCCCGGCTCCAACTACGAGCTAACGCGGCAGATGGGCGTCAAGTGCCTGGAGGAGATCGAGAAGGAGGCGGGGGCCGACAACATCGAGATCACCATGGGCTACGCCGGCCAGGTGGCGCCGAACTTCGGCATCGACAACATGGTGCTGTTCATGCGCGGGCCGGACGACGGCCAACTGCGCGTCGCCTTCCGCGAAAGCACCAAGATCCAGCTCGATGAGTTCCGCGAGCGGACTGCGCAAGGTTCTGCCCGAGCGAGTGGTGCCGTGGCTGGCCCAGCGGCTGGAGAAGGGCGGATTGTCCACGGTGGAAGCGCAGGTGGAAGCCAAGAAGGCCACCTTCGGCTTCGGGCCGGGCGACATCGTCACCAACGTCATGAGCTTCGGCTCCTCGACGCCGATCGGCGTTCGCATCGTCGGCACCGATCTGAAAATGGTCCGCCAGCACGGCGGAAAAGATCGCCGCCGAGATGAAACGCATCCCCTACCTGCGCGACGTCGATTTCGAGCAGCAGCTCGACTATCCCACCGTCGAGGTCGATATCGACCGCGAGAAGGCGGGCTTGAGCGGCGCCACCGTCGAGGACGTGCGCAGGGCCATCGTCATGGGAGCCTGCTCGACCCGTTTCGCCAACCTCAATTACTGGGTCGATGTGAAGACCGGCTTCGATTACCTGGTGCAGGTGCAGATGCCGCCGCTGGAATCGGGTGCCGCCCTGCAAAAACCGGAAGACATCGAGATTTTGCCGCTGGAGTCGGTCAATCCGCTGGTCAATCTGATGGTCCGCGACGTGGCGACGGTTCGCACAGGGCGTGCGTCCCGGCGAGCTGGACCGCGACATGTCGCAGCGCTACCTGACCCTGACCGCCAACGTCGAGGGCGAGGACATGGGCCGGGCCTCGCGCCAGGTCGCGACAGGCGATCACCGCCGCCGGCGAACCGCCCCGCGGCGTGCGCGTGGAGGAGATGGGCCAACTGCCGCCCATGATGGCCATGTTCCAGGCGCTGGGCATCGGCCTGGCGGTCGCCGTGTTCGTCATCCTCGTGCTCTTGACCGCCTATTTCCAGTCGCCGCGTCTGGCGATGATCTCGATCGGCGCCGTGCCGGGCGTCGCTGGCCGGCATCGCCGTCATCCTCTACTTCACCCACACCTCGCTGAACATCGAATCGTTCATGGGCTCGATCATGTGCCTGGGCGTCTCGGTGTCCAACTCGGTCATGCTGGTGACGTTCATGAACGAGCACTGGAAGGGCGGCGCGCTCCTCGACCGAGGCGGCCATCGTCGGCGCGGGCGAACGTCTGCGTCCGATTTTGATGACGGCCTGCGCCATGACGGTCGGCATGGTGCCGATGGCGTTGGCGTTGGAGAAGGGCAGCCAGATGCAGGCGCCGCTGGGTCTGGCGGTGATCGGCGGCCTGGTGATGTCCACCTTCGCCACCTTGCTGGTGCTGCCGTCGATCTTCGCCGTCGTGATCGGCCGGAGCGTGGCTCCGCTCGCCGTCGATCTACCCCGACGATCCCGACAGCGCCCACTACGACCCGCACGCCTACGAGCACGTGGACGAAAAGGTCACGCCCCATGAGGTCGAGCAGGTGCCGTCGCACGCGCAACCCGGCGAACACGGCCGCCTCTTCGAGCAAGGAGAAGTCGTTCACGTCGAACAGGTGACGTCGCGCACGCAAACCGATAAGCCCGGCCACGCCTCCGGCGGCCAGGAGTCAAGGGACGCCACGAACGCGCCCCGGAGTTACCCCCCTTTCCAGGAGATCTGTAATGCGTAGAGCTTTTTGTTCCCGGGTTTGGAATCGTTGCGGCCGGCGTCGGCTGGCTGGCGTTGGGTCTGCTGGCCGCCCTGGCGCTGCCGGGTTGCGGCCATAAAGCCGAGGACAATGCCTCCAAGCGTCGCGGAGCCGCCCACCGTCCGCGTCATCAAGCCGGAGTACCGCAAGATCGTCCGCGTCGTCGGCCAGCCCAGCTTCGTCGAGGCCTACGAACGCACGTCGATCTATCCCAAGGTGACCGGCTATATCGAGAAGTGGAACGTGGACATCGGCGACAAGGTGAAGAAAGGCGACGTGCTCGCCACCTTGTTCGTGCCCGAGCTGGTCGAGGACTGCGAGACCAAGCACCGTACCGTCAAGCTCGACGAGGAACGGGTCGAGTTGGCCCTGCAAGTCGTCGAGGTGGCCAAGGCCGACGTCCAGGCGGCGGAGGCACGCCTGGAGGAAGCCAAGGCGATCGTCGAGAAGTACAAGTCCGACGACGATCGCTGGGAGTCGGAGGTCAAACGGCTGCGGCGCGAGGTGGATCGGGGCGTGGTCGATCCGCAAGTCCTCCTCGAATCGGAAAATCAGCTCCGCATGTCCGTCGCCTCCTGGAAAGCGGCCAAGGCCACCGTCTGGAAGGCGGAGGCGCAACTGCTCTCCGAAAAGGCCACGCTCGCCAAGGCCAAGGTCGATGTCGAGGTGGCCCGCCGCGACGTGGCCGTGGCCGAGAGCGATGCCAAGCGGATGGATGCCTGGGTGGGCTACCTCAAGCTCATCGCACCCTACGACGGCGTCATCACGGCCCGCAATGCCAACACCTGGGACTTCGTCCTGCCCTCCACCGGCGATCCCACGGCCGATCACCGGGCGCCCCACCTGTCTCCGGGCGGCAAGGCCGCGCCGATCTACGTGGTCGATCGCACCGACATCGTGCGCATCTTCGTCGATGTTCCCGAGGGAGACGCCAACTATGTCCAGATCGGCACGAAAGCGACCGTCCAGGTCAAGGGCTTCCGCGACCAGTGGATTCGCGGCACCGTGACGCGGACCTCCTGGGCCCTCAACGTCAAGAGTCGTACCTTGCGCGCCGAGATCGACCTGAAAAACCCCGACAGTCAGATCCTGCCGGGGATGTACGCCTACGGCAAGGTCATCATCGAGCGACCCAACGTGCGGGCGTTGCCGGAGTCGGCCCTGGTCCGTAGCGGCGACCAGACCTTCTACTGGAGGTACGAGGACGGCCATGCGGTGCGAACCGAAGTGCAGACGGGCGTCAGCGATGGCGATTGGGTCGAAGTCACCAATCGTCAACAAGACGGCGAAAGTCGCCCGGCGACGATTCCTGGACGCCGATCGACGGCTCGGAGCAGGTGATCGTCGGCGACCTGTCGGTCCTCACCGAGGGCGGCGCCGTGCGACTCGCCGGCTCTCCGACCGCGAGCGAGGGGAAACTCGCTCGCACAACCGCGGACCATGCCGCGGGGAAGATTGACTAGTGCCCGAACAAGCGATCTTCTATCCGAGCCTGAAGCGTAAGCGAAGGGTTTTTCTTCGCTGACGCTTCAGGCTCCGTAAGACGATCCCTGGCAAGGCCCTCCCATGAATCCTTTCACGAACATCCTGGTTGGCGTCGATCTCGCCCGCTTCAACCCCGTCGAGGTTTCCGGGCCGAACCCGGTTGCCCTGGAGCCGATTCACTGGGGCATCCAGCTGGCCAAGGCCAATTCGGCTCGCCTCTTGTTCTTTTCCGCCAGCGACATCGGCGAGGAGGCCTTGCTGCCGCTTGCCGAAGCGGACCGCGTCCAGGTGCGCGAGGCCATCCTCCAGGGTGGCGGCAAGGTACTCCAGGGTCTGGTGCAACAGGCCCAAACGCAAGGGGTCGAGGCCCAAAGCCAACTGGTGCCGGGCACGGGCTGGCTGGAGATCATCCGCCAGGTACTCCGCGGCAAGCACGACCTGGTCGTGGTCGGCACGCGCGACCTGACGAACCTTCACCACCGACTTTTCGGCAACACGGGCATGAAGCTCGTGCGCCGCTGTCCCTGCCCCGTTCTGGTCACCAAGCCCCTGACGTTCGCCAGTGGCGTCCTGGGGGCCGACGTGCGCCGCAGCCCCGGCACCAACGTCTCTCCCCTCAACATTCTCGTGGCCACCAGTTTGCAGCCTCCCTCGGAAGAGGCGCTGCGGCTGGGCATCGCCCTGGCCAAGCAGATGAACGCCTTCCTCCACGTCCTGCACGTCGTGGAGTATCAGCTCGATGAGGTCTGCAATATCGGTTTGCCGGACGCCAAGCAGGACGAATACCGCCGCAAGGTTCGGACCCATGCCCGGGAGGCCTTGCATGCCCAGCTGGAAAAAACCGAATACCGGACGCTCGGCACGCGATCGAGGTCCACCTGGCCGGCGACGTGGGGCTTCCGGACGTCGCCATCCAGCACTTCATTCAAGCCCACGCCATTCACCTGCTGGTCATGGGCACCATCGCGCGGGGTGGCATTCGGGGCATCATGATCGGCAACACGGCGGAGCGATTGCTTCCCGAAGTCCATTGTTCCGTCCTCGCCGTCAAACCGCCCGATTTTGTTTGTCCCGTCGAGGGATAAGAATCGGACGGTATCGTCTGGCAATAACCATGAAGGAGGGCAACGATGCTTACGAAGGTCCCGGACGTTCCGAACGTGATGGAACAAGCCTGCGCGCACGTCGAAGCCCGCGAAGGGCCGTCCAGCGCGGCGAACGGGCTGTGGAACGAGGCACGGAAGTATCCGCGTGGTCTGGCGGCGGCGTTGGTATTGCTGTCTCTGCTGTTGGCGGCCGCCGTCGTGGGCGGCTGCCTGACAGTCTGGGCGATACGGACGGAGGCGGGGGCGCGGACGGCCGGGCAACAAGCCGCGGAGGAACGCGACCGTGCGCGGAAAGAAGCAGAGGAAGCCAAGGGCCAGCGCAACCAGGCGGAGGCGGCGCGGCGAGTCCTGTCCGAGGAACGCGATCGGGCTGTGGCGGCAGCCCAGTCGGCGAAGCGTTCAGAGGAAGACACGAAGGCGGTGCTGGCTTTCTTCCGCAATAAGCTGTTGTCGGCCGGTCATCCGCGGGGCTGGGTGGGCGGCAACTGGGCCGGAGCCTCCAGCAAGGATGTGACCTTACGCCAGGCGGTGGACGCGGCCGAGGCGAAGGTCGCCGAGTCGTTCGCGGATCAGCCGTTGGCGGAAGCGTCGGTTCGAGAGACGCTCGGCTCGACCTACCTAGATTTGGGAGAAGCGGGGCGGGCGGTCCAACAGTACGAGCGGGCGTTGACGTTGCGGGAAGCGATGCTCGACTCCGACGATCTCCTCACCGTCGCCTGTCGCAATCAGTTGGCCGTGGCGTACCGGCAAGCCAATCGTCCCGTCGAGGCCAGCCGCCTCTACGATCCGAGTCCCGATACGCCCTCCCACGCCGCGGCGCTGGCCCTGCACGGATCGACACTGCTCTCCCAAAAGAAACCCGTCGAGGCCGAGTTGAAGCTGCGCGAGTGCCTGGCCATCCGACAGAAGATACAGCCGAACGACTGGACCACGTTGGACGCCAAGTCGATGCTCGGCGAAGCGCTCATGGACCAGAAGAAATTCGCCGACGCCGAGCCGCTATTGCTGTCGGGCTACGAGGGTCTGAAACAACGCGAGGCCAAGCTCCCGCCCGAGGCCAAGGTCTCCCTCACCAAGGCGCTCGAACGCCTGGTGCGGTTCCACGAAGCCCGGGGCCACAAGGACGAGGCGGCCCGGTGGCGGAAGGAGCTGGAAACTTCGGGGTCCACCAAGAAATCCTGATGCTCCCTTATGGAGTCGCGCATCGTGACAGATACCAAGGCGCGACCGTTCGGGAGCGGGAAACACCCCGCTCCCGAACGGTCGCGCCTCGGTTTTTTCCGTTAGAGGCACTAACCGAATGTGGCGGCACGTTTGTAACGTGCCGTACAATCCAACACGTTGAAAACGTGTTGCCACATTTTGTTAGAGCCTCTTAGGAATTAATGGGCCGTGGCTGGACCGTCCTCCCGCAGCAGTACTCCCTGCGGGAGGGGTTTGCCCTCCAGCCACGGTTGCAGCACCTCTCGGCCCAACCGCCGCGAAAACGGAGCGGCGGCCCAGCGGACCATGTGGCAGTAGTCGGCGAAATCCTCGTCCGTCAACCAGTCGCGCATGTCGATAACGGGGAGTTGGTATTCTCGGGCCACCTGGCCGAGATGACGGCGGACCAGCTCTCGCGACGGCGGCGAATACCAGCCACGGCAGGCGCTGTGCTCCGGCATGAGCAACAGGGCCGTCGGAATGCCGTACTTCTTGCAGTCGTCGAGCAAGTCGTGCAAGGCTTGCTCACTGCCGGGGTGAATGCGCAGAGAATTGAGCAGCGGTTTGGCGGTGTCCTGACCGTGCTCGACCTCGCGGCGTTTCTCCTCGGGCGTGGCCGGATGTTTCAGGACGGGTATCCAGCCACTGCCGTCGAGGGACAGCCAGTTATTCAGGTCGGTGGTCAGCTTGCGGGCCTGCTGGCGCGGTAACAGAAATCGGGCCGCCGCGTGGACCAGGCGCGAGCGGTAGGCCAGCCCGGGTGTCAGACCGACCCGCGCGCGCGGACGAGGAACGGACGATACCCCGGCAGACAGCGGTGCAGGACCGGCAGGTCCGTCCAGCGCAGATCATCTTGCAGCAAGATTTGCTTCTCGTCGAAGCTGCCGTCCTCCGGCCACATCGGCGGCCAGGTCTCCACCAGCAGCCGATCCGGTCGAACGCCGGCCGCCAGCAGGCGACGGAAGGTCATCAGCACGCGCACATTACCGGACCCCGAAAGGGCGAAATTATAGACGAGGGGCGCCGGCTCACCGGGCTGCGGGTGGATGCCCAGGGCTGCCGGCGCGATACCGTTCATGCGCGCGAGCTGCCCAGGATGAGCACCAGAGGCCGGCCGGGTTGCTCGGCCAGACGTTCCTGGAGTTGGCGGAAGCGACTGCCGTAGACCGGATCGGGCAACTCCGGATGGCGCCGGCGCAGGTACATCCCCAGCACCAGTTGGCCGCCGAGGAAGAGGAGCAGACACCACAGCACCGCCCTCTTGCCGGTGGGGGCGGCGAACAGGCAATAGCTCGGCATGGAAAAGCCGCCTCCTGATAGGGCGACGCGCCTCACGGTGCCGTGTCGCGGAAGAGGACGTTGCGGGTCGGCGCTTGGCTTTGCAACAGCGGTTGGATGATCTCGCGGCCGAAACGCTGCGAGAACGGGGCGGCGGCCTGCGGCATCATGTGACAGAAGTCCGCGAAATCCTTATCGGCCACCCATTCACGGGTATCGAAGATCGGAATATGGTACGCCCGGTCGAGTCCGGCGAGATAATCGCGGATCAGGGCGCGGGCCTGCGGCGTGTACCAACCGCGCGTCAGGCTGTGCTCCGGCATCAGGACCAGGCCGACCCGGATGCCGCGCGCTCGGCATTCGTCGAGCAGTCCGCGCAGGGCGTCGTCGCTGCGCGGGTCGATGTGCAAGGGGTCCAGCAACGGTTTCAACTGCTCGTTCCCCTGTTCCAGGGCGATGCGCTTTTCCTCCGGCGTCTTGCGCTCCCACGGGAAGGGGAACCAGCCGCTGCGGTCGGCGGGATCCCAATCCTTCATGCCGAGGGCCAGTCTGCGCACCTGCGGGCGCGGCAGCAGGGACCGAACCGTGGAATGCAGCAGGCGGGTCCGGTAGGCGAGGAGGGGAACCAGGCACTTGCGCATCCCCCAGAGGTAAACTTCCGGTTCGCGGAGGAAATAGCGGTATACCAACGGCGCATCGCGCCAGTGCAACTCGTCTTCATGCCGCACCATCCGGGCCTCCTTGAAGTAGCCGGCCTCGGCCCACAGGGGCGGCCAGACCTCCAGGAGTAGCCAATCGGGATGAACGCCGTCGGCCAGCAGACGGCGGAAGTACATGCGTTCGCGGATGGTCCCCATGCCGTTGAGGCCGAAGTTGTAAATCACTGGCGGCGGGCCATCGTTGGACGTCACCTGCATAGCGGCCGGCCGGAGTCCGTACTTGACGCGCGAACTGCCCAGGACGAGGACCAGCGGAGCGTTCGGCGAGTCGGATACCAGCGACTGCAGAGAGCGCAGGCGGACGCCGTAGAGCGGATCGCGCACCGCCACGTGCCGGCAGTCCAGGTACGCCCACAACGCCAACTGGACGGCGGCGAAACACAGCAGGGTCCAGAAGACGGCCCGTTTGCCCTTGGCGGCGTGTGTTAGGAAGTACGACATGACCGATCTCGTTCTATGTTTAACCAAAAGCCTCACGCAAAGGCGCAAAGAACGCAAAGAAAGACAGGATAAAAAAGGGAAAGTTGGCGTTGGTTGTTCTTTTTTTCTTTTTCCTTTGCGTTCTTTGCGCCTTTGCGTGAGGTTCTTTTTCTTCTGCGTTCAGAACTGGAAATAAATGAACGGTTTGCCGCCCTGCGGGGCCAGCACCAGCGCCAATCCCAGCAAAGTGGCATAACTGAAGCCCAGCATCGGCGCCGGCAGGCGCAGGGCCGGGCGAATCCACACGCCGGTTTTGCCCAGCACGTGCGCCGCCAACATCACCGCCGCCGTCAGCCAGAAACCGAACTCGGGCACCGGCGTCGGCAGTCCATGCGGGACGGGGACCAGCAGGCGCGTATACATCTGGAACGCATGTCCGAAGCTTGGCGCTCGGAAGACAACCAGGCTGACGCAGAAGCTCACGAACGTGAAGGCGATGCAGAAGGCCGTGCCCGCGTAGGATTGCAGGACGCGGTCCAGCCGGGGCCGGACCTTGCACCCGCGACGAAACGCACGCTGGATGATGAGCATGACTCCCTGGATAGCGCCGAAGCCGACGTAGGTCCACGCCGCTCCGTGCCACAGGCCGCACAGCGTCATGGTGATGAGCAGATTGCGGCACGTCTTCCGTTCGCCGCCGCGGCTGCCGCCCAGCGGGATGAAGAGATAATCGCGCAGCCAACTCGACAGCGACATGTGCCAGCGGTTCCAGAACTCGGCGATGTTCCGCGACAGGTACGGCATGTTGAAGTTCTCGGCCAGCTTGTAGCCGAGCATGTGAGCGGTGCCGATGGCCATGTCCGTGTAGCCGGAGAAGTCGCCGTAGACCTGCAGAGCATACGCGAACATGGCGATCCAGGCGGCCGGCGTGCGGTACTCCAACGGATGATCGAAAACCGGGTCGGCGAACAGGGCCATGCGGTCGGCGATGGCCAGTTTCTTGAACAGACCCATGAGGAAGTATTGCAGGCCCAGGTGCAGCCGCACCCAATCGCAGCGCTTGGGCCGCTTGATCTGCGGCAGAAAATCGCGGGCGCGGACGATCGGCCCGGCCACCAGATGCGGGAAGAACAGGATGAACAGCATGAAATCGCCGAGGTTGCGCTCGGCGGGGATGCGGCGGCGATAAACGTCCACCATGTAGTTGATGGCCTCGAAGGTGTAAAAGGAGATGCCGATGGGCAGGATGACCTGTAAGGTACGGAACCACATCGGCGAGCCGGCCGCGATCAACGCCTCGTCCAGCGACAGCAGGAAGAAGTTGGCGTACTTGAAGTAACCGAGCAGCCCCAGGTTGGCGATCAGGCTGATGCACAGCAGCAGCTTGCGCCGCCATGCCCCGCCCGGCTGTTCCATGCCCAGCGCGAGCAGGTAATCGAGCAGGGTGGAAAAGCAGATGATGATGGCGAGCCACTTATTCCAGCTGGCGTAAAAGCCGAAGCTGGCGATCAGCAACAGCCAGACGCGCGCCCGCCGCCAGGGGATCGACCAGTAGACGATCAGAAGCACGGCGAAGAAGACCATGAATTCGACGGAACAGAAGAGCATCGCCATCTCCTTCCGCGGACATCCATGCACGGGCGCCGCCGAGACGGAAGGCTGGCGGAGACGCCCGACATCCAACGACAGACCAGCGCGAGGGACGCGAGTTATACCCGAGGGAAATGTGGTGTCAAGAGCAGCCGCGCCGACCGGAGCGCGGATGCTCACGGCTCGTAACTACGTTGATTGACGCCTCTGTCCGGAGATTTTACAATGCCTTCCCTCCTTTCGGCGAACGACTGGCGCCAGCCGGCTGGTGAGTCCTGCCCGGAAGGATTGAGTTTTCAGGAGGCATGGCATGGCTGATCCGGCTGTCCTGACCATTCATACCGATGGGGCCTCACGTGGCAATCCGGGTGCCGCCGCTTTCGCCTACGTCATCCGCGGCGAGGGGCCGACGCTCATCGAGGAGGCCGATTGTCTCGGCCAGATGACCAACAACCAGGCCGAATACACCGCCCTTGTCCGCGCCCTCGAACATGCCCTCGAACTCGGGCCACATCATCGCCTCCTCATCCACAGCGATAGCGAGCTGATGGTCAAGCAGATGAACGGCGAATACCGCGTCAAGAACGAGGAGCTGCGCGACCTCTATCAGCAGGCGTGTACCCTGCGCCGGCGCTTCGACGGGCCGGTGACGATCCGCCACGTCCGGCGGGAGCAGAACAAGCGCGCCGACGAGTTGTGCAATGAAGCCCTCGACGGCAAGCGCTGCGCCATGCCGCGTCCGGTATCCGGGCCAGTCCAGAAAGCCGACCGTGCGCCGTCGCCGAGCCTGCGCGAGGAAGCGTTGGCGTGTCTGCGAGAGGCTGCATCCGCCTGGGCCGCCGGACCTTCGGGACCAACGCCGGAACACGTCTGGGGACGACTCGGGGAAATACTACAACGGCATGGACTGAGCCTACCGGAGTCGGAACGCGGATCGACGTAATCGAAGAACCCGACGGAAAGGAGTCTCCCCATGTCGCGCTATCTGTCTGTCCTCCTTCCTCTCCTTATTCTGCTTTTCTCCGTGAATGTCCCTCGCGCCGCGCCGGCGGATGAGGAATTGCAAGCCGGCTTTGGCGAGGCGGACATCACGCCAATCGTCAAAGACCGAACCGTCTACATGGCCGGCTTCGGCCACAACCGCAAGGCCACCGGCGTCCACGATCCTCTTCGGCGCGCGCCGTCGTCCTGCGACACGGCAAGGAGAAGATCGCCCTCGTCGCGGTCGATCTGGTCGGCTTCTTCCATCCGCACGTCGAGCGCGTCCGTCGCCGCTTGCCCGGCTTCGCCCATGTCGTTGTCTCCAGCACGCACAACCACGAAGGACCGGACACGCTCGGTTTGTGGGGACCGACGCCGTTTCAGAGCGGCGTCGATGCCGACTATTTGGCGCACGTCGAGAAGCGGATCGTGGAGGCGGTGCAGGCGGCCGACGCCGGCCGCAAGGCCGTCACCGCCCGCATTGGCCGCACCCGCGCACCGGAGTTGCTCCACGACACGCGCGAACCCTATGTCAAGCACGATGAACTGGTCGCCCTGGAGTTCCGCGACTGGGAAGGCAAGACGGTTGGACTCGTCGTGCAATGGAACTGCCACCCCGAGACGCTCGGCGACAAAAACACGCAAATCAGCGCCGATTTCGTCGGTGCCGCCGTGAAGACATTGCAGGAGCGACAGCGTTGCCCCGTTGTCTATTTGACGGGCACAGTCGGCGGACTGATGACCTCTCTGCGCGTCGAGGTCCAGAGCGCCGCGGGCAAGCCACTGGAGGATGGCACTTTTGAGAAGACGGAGCGTTACGGCGAACTGCTGGCGGAGACAGCCGGACGTGCCTTGAAGGCTGCTCGCCCCGTGAAACTGACGCCGCTGCAAGGGCGGCGGCGCACGCTGTTTCTGCCGCTGGACAACAAGTTGTTTCTACTGGCGCGGCAGCTCGGCGTTCTGAAGCGCGAGGCGTTCCACTGGAGCGGCGATCCGTACCGGGCGGAGCCGGCCGGCGACCTCAAGGATGGTAAGCCGCTGTGCCTGCGTACCGAGATCGCCTGGCTGCGGTTGGGCGAACTCGACATCGCCGCCATTCCGGGGGAGATTTATCCGGAATTGGTGCTCGACAAGGTACAAGACCCGGCGGACCCCGCAGCGGACTTCCCCGACGCGGTGGTCGAGCCGGCCATCTACAAGCAACTGCGCGGGCCGTACCGGATGCTGATCGGCCTGGCCGGGGACGAGATCGGCTACATCATCCCGAAGCGCCAATGGGACGCGAAAGCGCCCTACTGCTACGGGCGCAAGAAGGCCCAGTACGGCGAGGTCAACAGCCTGGGGCCGGACACCGCGCCTTGGTTGTGCCGAGCGTTCCAGGAACTGCTGCAGAAAAATTAACCACAGATGAACACAGATGAACACGGATAAGACGTAATAAGGAAGCCAAGACAAAACAGCTGTCCTTTATCATTTGACCCTGTCTTATCCGTGTTCATCTGTGTTCATCTGTGGTTAATTTTTTACTCCGTTTCTAAATCGTCAACGACGACTGCGAGAGGAGCTTTCAGCGGGGAAGGGCTGGGCCGCGTTCGGGATGGGCGCCGAGCGCCGCATCCGGGGCCGGTACGGCCGGCGGTCCCGCCGGCGTGCCGAGGATGGGCGGCAGAGTCGCCGGCGGCCCCACCGGCGCCGCCTGGCTCAGCGGAAACCCCGGCCCTGGCTGGACCATCATGCCGGGCGGCTCACCCAGCAGCGGGCCGTCGCTCACAATCGGACCTCCGCCGCTGACGGGGACGCCTCCTCCACATCCACATCCCCCGCCGCACTCACACGGACACGCCGTGCGCGGACGAAACAAGCTGAAGCGCTGCCACATGGAGCCGCCCGAGCCGCCGCAGCCGCCGCAGGGACTCGCGCACCCTGCCGCCAGCACGGCGCCGGCCAGCGCCGCCGAAGTCGCCAAACGAAACCGTTTCATATGCGGTCCCCTTGTCGGAATCTTCCCAGAACGGGAGCGAAAGACGGGTTTGGTGCGAACAGGTCCGCGTTCATCCCCACAGGGCCGCTGCCCGGCCGACTGTGATCCAGCTGTTCGCGTCCCAATCATGCGCCAGGAAGGGCGGATGGGCAACCAGACAAGGGGCAGGAAAAAAGGCCCATGAGGCAAACCTCATGGGCCTGGTAAGCGTCACTGGATTTGTCGGTCAGCCAAGCATAGACGGACCAGCGAATTTCCATCGGGCCGCTTGCGGCTTCGCGCGAAGCCGCAAGCGGCCTGGGCAACAGGCCCTCAACCCGCCTTCTTGTCGGCGGCCCGGCTGGCCATCTTGATCTGGCCGCGCAGATAGTCCAGGGCCGCGTCGAGCTGCTTGTCCTGGAACTCCTTGGACGAGGACGGTTTGCCCTTGTGTTGGATGACCTCGGTGGAATGCAGGTGTTCGTCCAGGTCCACGCGCTCCTTGGCGCTGAGCTTGATGACCTTATTGGGCGATGACTCCCCATTCGTCCTCATCCTTGCCGGACGTGCTGGACTTGTTGAGGTTCTTCTTGCTCGGCCGCCAGAAGGTCGCCGTCGTCAGCTTCAGCTCGCCGCCCTCGAACGGCAGGATGTGCTGTACACTGCCCTTGCCGTAGCTGCGCTCGCCGATGATGAAGGCCCGGCTGTGGTCCTGCAAAGCAGGCCGAGACGATCTCGCTGCCGCTGGCGCTGTAGCCGTTGACCAGGCACACCATCGGGAAGTCGAGCAAGCTGCCGCGCGCCCGACCGCTGATCTCATTCTCCGGCTCGCCGCGCTCGCGGATGCTCACGATCACGCCGTCGTTGATGTACAGGTCGGAGATCTTGACGGCGCTGTCGAGCAGGCCGCCGGGATTGAAGCGCAGGTCGAGGATGAAGCCCTTGATGCCGCGCTCCGTCAGATTGGTCATGACTCGATCCAGGTCGCGGTAGCTGTTGCGGGCGAACTGCGTCAGACGGATGTAGCCGATCTTGTTCTCCGCATCGATCAGGTAATCCCAGTCGTCGTTCTTCTTGCGGCGATAGCCGAGCACTGACTCGACCTCGACGTAGCCGCGCGTCAGATTGAACTCCAACGGCTTGTCCTCGCCCTCGCGCTGCACGGTCAACTTGACCTTGGTGCCGGGCAGGCCGGTGATCTTCTTGACGGCCTTGGACAGCGGCAGCGCCCTTGGTGGAGATGACCTCCGGCGGGCTGAGCGGCTTGCCCTGGCTGTCCACCTCGCGGGTGACGGTCGTGATCAGGTCGCCGGCCTGGATGCCCGCCTTGTACGCCGGGCTGCCCTTGATCGGCGTCACCACCAGGAGCTGATCGGTGGCGCTGTCCTTGCGGATCTGGATGCCGACGCCGGGGAAGCGGCCGCCGATCTCCTGATCCATCTTCTTTTTCTGGTCCGGGTCGATGTAGGTCGTGTACGGATCGAGGTGCTTGAAGAGCATGCGTTGCAAGGTCAGGTCGATGTCCTTGTGGTTGTCCAGGTCCTCGCGCTTGCCCAGGGCTTGCCGGGCGTCGGCCAGCAGCGTGAGCAGCTCCGACTCCTTCAGGTCGCCAACATTTTTGAGCTGCGTTTCGATCTTCTCGGGGACCTTCTCGTCCACCTGCCGATACATGCCGCGAATGGCCCAGGCGACCAGGTCGATTGACCTTGACCTTCTTGACGTAGCCCTTGGCGATGATCTTGACCGCCTCCATGACCTTCTCGGCGAAGTCCATGGCCTCGGCGCGCTTGAGCTTGGTGCCGGCGAGAATGCGGTCGCGTTCGGCGACGAACTTATCGAGGTCAATTTTGCCATCGAGCAGCGCCTGGTATTGCTTGCGCAGGTTGCGCTGCGCCTCCAGGCGCGGCATGTTTTCCAGCAGGGTTTTGCCCTCCTCGGCATATTCGGCGGGCACCTTGCCGTCCTTAACGAGCTGGGCGAACTTATCCAGCCGCTCTTTCACCTTGGCGGCGACGGCGGGGTTGGCCGTCAGCGCGAAGTGACTGCCCCGGCCGCCCAGAGCGATGAAATACTGCTCCCTCTCTTCCTTGCTCTTGCCGTGCGTCCGTACCAGCTCGCGCATCTCTTTTTCGAGGTATTCCGTCAGCTCATCGACGGTCACCAGGCCGTCCGGCTCATAGCCGTCCTTGTCGGCGGCACCTTGCAGTCCCTTGAGGACGGCCGAGGCGAAGACGCCGTGGTCCTTGAGGTCCAGCGACCGCTTCAGGCCGTTGGTCGCCAGGAACAGGACGCGGCCGGGCTTGGCGGACTCCTCCTCGGAGCCGTCATCGCCGAGTAATTCCTTGTAGGGATTGCTGCCCAGGGTCGGCTCGGCGACCTTCTTGTCGTTGGTGGTGAAGCCCTTGAAGTCCACGTCGAGGAAAACGCAAAAGCGCTGGCTCTTGAGCTTCTTGAGGGCATCGGAGACTTCCAGGTCGGCGACGGCGTTCTTGGAGCGGCCCTCGAAGGTCGAATCGGAGGCGAAGTAACAGCGGTGGTCGCCGACCGGGCCGCCCTCGCCGAAGAAGCCGAACAGGACGAGGTCGTTGCTCTTGGCGTTGTCGGCGACCCAGCGCAGCGCCTTGAGAATGTTGGCGCGGGTCGCCGGTTCACTGCCGGGCACCTTGGCGGAGTCGCCGAGAAGCAGCCGACTGTGCTCGGCATCGACGCCAAGGTACTTCTTGTCGGTGAAGAGCTGGTAAAGCGCCTTGGCGTCGTCCTCGGCGTGGGGGCGCGGTTTGATTTGCTTGTCGGCGTAATTGCTGATGCCGACCATCACCACGTAGGGTTGATGCGCCTTGGCGTCGGCAGCCTTGGGTTGTTCGGCGCACAGCGGCAGGGCCAGCAAGCCGAGGGTGAGCACGGCCCCCAGCCAACGAGACAACATCGCCCGGGTCATGTAAATCAATCCTTTCGGAAGGATGCGCGGAGACGGAAGCGAACGGAAGGCTTCAACTCCCCTCCGGCAGACGGCAGCCCATTACTCCTCGGCGGAACCTCCGCGTGAGATGGCGGCGGCAGGACAGGATGTCATCACAGAGAGCGCAGATCGTACAACCCTCACCATCGGACGAAACCGCCTATACCTATTGTGACCGACATTCCAAACCAGTCAACCCAAGTACGCGAGCCTTTACCGTACAGAGGTTCAGATAGGACAGTTCGTACAATGGTTATGTCCCGTGGTCCCAAGTCAGAGAGGCCGCGCATGAAACGGCTTCGCGTGGTGATTCTGCTCGCCGTTACCATAGCCCTGCTGGCCGGCGCGCTCTTCTGGTCGCGCCGCACGGCGAGGAGCCGAGCGGCCACGCCGACGGAATGTTTGGACCATTATTATGAGTCATGCCGGAGCGGCGATATCGAGCAATACCGCAACTGCCTGGGCGAACCTTACCGCTCTCAGTCCGACGCGGGGGGCTTCGATGCCGCGCGACGCGACGTGAAGGACATCAAGAATTGGGTGCAGTGCGCGGAAACGGTCGCGGACGGCTCGTCGCTTGCGATAGACGTGGATGAAGTTCGCGTCGAAGGCGTCCGGCGTTTGCGCTTCCATCTACGGCAAGCCGACTCCGGCTGGGCCATCGTGGCCATCGATCCGCCGCGCACGCGTCCCACGCCCCTTCGCTACGGCACCCGCGTCGGCGACGAACCTTGAGCGAGAAACGGTTTCCAACCAGCCCGGAGCGCCAGCGACGGGTCTTTCTGCCCGTCGCTGGCGCTCCGGGCTGGTTGGGAAAACGTTTCTACGGTTGATACGTGATCCACATCGGCGACGCCCAGGCCAGATTGCCGTCCGCCTGCTCGATGCGGACATAATAGTAACTGGTCTTGCCCGCCTGGGCCTCCATGTCGGTGAAACGCAGCTTGGCCTCGCGTTGCTTGGGTTCGGTGCTGTAGACGTACTTGTTGTCGCGGATGACGTGGACCTTGGCGATGGGTGCGGTGCCCTGAACCTGGATCTCCAGCGCCGGCCGTTTCGCCGTGGTGAAACTGTCGCCCATGAGGTGCTCGCCGGAACGTACGTCGAGGACGATGTTATCGGTGGCGCCGTAACAGTGCCGCTTCTTGAAGGCGTCGATGATGCCCTGGCGCGATACGTCGTCGCTAAGCACCATCGCGTAGCTCATGTGCGTGCTGACGTGATCGCTGGAGGCCTGGAAGCCGAGGCGATAACCTTTCTCCAGGGCGTTCCAGACGAAGCCCTTGGGCTTGTAGCCGCCGATCTGCGTGTCGGCCGTCGCCGACCGGGGCATTCCGGAATTTTCGTAATTGTGCCGGTGGCCCTGGTAGATCTCGACGATCGGCTCGACGGTGGGATCGTTGTCGCGCCAGTCGGTGCCCATGTCGGTGGCGCTGGTGTGCGAGGCGCAGATGGCGCCGAAGTGCTTCAAATAAGCGTACAGCAGTTTGGTGTCCGGTGTGCCCTTCTCCGGCGTGCCGGCCAGTTCGGTGCGCGGCAGCGGACGGATGCCGGGCCGAGGGAAGATGACGTTGCGATGGCCATTGGGATAGACCACGCTGCGCTCATACACGTGCATGGCCACGAAACGCGGCGGGTTCTGGAACAACTCGGTGACTTTCTGGAAGTGCCACCACATATACTCGGAACCGAAGCCGTTGTCGTGATCGCCGTTGCCGATCCAATCCATGTCGGCGGCATCCAGACCGTAGCGCCAGGCGTCTTCGAGGCTGCCGTCCTGATCGTTGTGGGCACTGAATTCGGTATGGCGATGAAATTCTCCTCGCAGCAGGTGCAGCTTTTTGCCGCCCGCCTCCAGGCGATACTGGCGCATGTGCGCGATGTCGGCGGTTTCGTCCTTATGGGCGGGCGGCAGGGTGGCGGCCGGCGCCGGCTCGTCGTCGGTGAGTTGCGGAACGGCGGTCGGTCCCGACGGGTTCAAGACAGCGGCGAACAGGTCGTCCTGATCGCGCATCTGCGTCCGCAAGCGGGCGTCGCCGCTGTAGACGGCGAGAACGCCGTCGCCCAACGGCGTCAGGGCGGGACGGTTGTCGAGCAGGTCGTCGGAGGACGCCAGGCGGCGCGTCGGCGACCATTGTCGGCCCTGGTAGCGCAGCGCGTAGCTGTTCCACACTTCGCCGGCGCCGCCCGGCAGAGGATGGTGCCGCAGCAATAGCCAGATACCGCCGGCCGCGTCCACGGCCAGGCGCGGCAGGCTCTTGTTGCGCTTCAGCGTACCCTCCAGCGCCTGTTGCAAATCGCCGGCCGGCCGCCGCAGTTTGCCATCCGCCAGGCATTTCACCTGGATCGTCCGATGAATGTACAGGGCGAAGCCGAGGTTTTTGGGTAGACCCTTCGCGACCGGCTGGGCGTTGGCGTAGTCCTTGCCCCATTGTTCGTCGCCGTCTTCATAAGCGATCCACAAGCGATCCTGTTTGTCGCAAGCGAGCTGCGGTCGGGCCTCGAAGCGCGGCGAGTTCGCCACGGCGACGATTTCGCCGAGTTGACCGCCCTTGTCCACGGTTCGGAGCAGGACGTCGTAGTTGCCCTTGTCGTAGCTGTCCCAGGCGACGAAGACGCGGCCGCGCGAATCGGCGGCGATGGCCGGCGTCCAATCGTTGGCCGAGCTGTGCGAGATGGTCCGCGGCTCTTTCCAGGCATGGCCTTCGACCGGGGCGGCCAGCAGGATGTCGAAGTTGTCTTTGCGCCAGGCTTGCCAGGCCAGCCAGACCACGCCGGCGGCGTCGGTCGTCGCCACCACGTGAAAATCGGCGCCCGGCGCGCGCGTGAGGCGAACCGTCTCGGACCACTGGCCGGCTTGCCCGTCCTTGGCCGGCGGCGTGTAACGGCGATAAACGATCTCCCAATCGCCATCGATCTGCTGGCTCCAGGCCACCCAGACATCGCCTTTGCCATCGACGGCTACCGTCGGACGCCACACGCGCAGGCCGCCATCGCTAACGTCCAGCGGCGGCGACCAAACCTTGCCGTCGAAACGCATCAGCAAGACCTGATCGCCGTTGTCCTTCGGTTCCAGGGCCTCGAAGCCGCCGGCCTTGACGCGCTCCATGAGGATCGGCTGTCCCGGCTGGTAGGCGACGTAGGCCAACCAGATGACGCCGTCCTTGCCCTTGGCCAGGACCGGATAATCGTCCTCCGTGTCCGGTTCGGTCAAGCGCACGGCGCCTTCCTCGCGCTGAACGGAAACCTGCTCTTCCAGAAAGCGCTTGGTGACGCCGATCGAGAGGTCGGCCAACTTGAAGTCGAACTTGCCCGCCGGGGTTGAAACGCGGACGGTGGCCGATTCGGCGCGTCCAGACGGACGTGCAACCGGGGCCGGACGATGACCGCACGCATCGCCTGTTTGCGGCTGACCGATCGAGCGCGGAAGCGACCGTCCTCGGTCCTGGTCCGCGAAGCGGGACGAACGACCTCGACCTCTACGACGCGCCCTTCGGAGACCTCGATGGTCCCGTCCCAGTCGGTGGGTTTGGTGTCTTTCAGCCCCGGAACGATTTCCAGGCTAATCATCCGCGCCGGCATGGCGACGGGCTTCCCGGCGGGCCGGCGTTTCTTGGCCGCCGGCTGCGCCGGCTTGTCCGCTTCTTTGGGGGCTTGACTGCCAGTGAGGGCGACGACCACGAAAACGACCACGGCGGCCACGGCCGCGAGAGAACTCCACCGAACGGAGCGTGTCATGGCACAATCCTCCCAGGCGAGTTCGCCGTCCCAGAGATGGTCCTTGCGGTCGGCACGGCTCGGCGCGACCATGCCGGCCTGGATGCGAAACCTTTTCACGAATGAAACTATCGCTGACGGAGGAGAAATGCAAGGATTTCTTACCGGCCGCGGACGGCGATGGATGGCGAGCTGTCCGTTCCGGGCGATCCGGCGGCGGCAGGCATATTCACCAGTCATTGTCGGGCACTTCGCCGCCGTTGGGGGTGAGGGCGGACCACCAGGTTGATGGAGTCATGCCGCCGGCCACGATGCGGACGCTGCCGTCACCCCACGACCAGCGTGTCCTGAGCGGTTTGCGCCACATAAGGAAGACAGGTGCCCAGGGGAGCCGTAGGTTTGATCTGGAACATCGTCGCGACGCCCACCCGGCCAGGCACCATGCCCGAGTCACTTAGGTTTGTCCGGTAGCCCATGCTCCCGGTCGTGTTGCCGTAGGCGATCATCGCCATGGGAGCCGCTCCATGGCTCGGCCAGCTGCCGACGGACCACTCGGTTTCTCCCTGTGGGCCGCCGTTTACGTCGGGATTCGCCTTGTCGTAACACAGGCGGGATTTTTCGGCAACCACGACTGTGTTCGATAGTCCATCGCGGATACGGGTGACAAGACTAGCGCCCGTTCCCTGGCAGTTAGGCGGAACGTCGCCCATCTCTGGGCTGCCGAACACCTGAAAATTCGCCGCATAGTTACCGAAACCGTATCCATACATAGTCTCCATCGTTTCGGAGGTAGTGTAGTCGGACGGGCACAGGTAGACCGAGATGGGTAGAGCGGGTCGGCAACGATACCCCTAACCCGTTGGCCTGGTTATACGCGGCGGTCCGCTCAACATACGGCAAGAGGTGGAAGGCAGGAAAAAAGGTGTCAGGAACGAATGGCGTTCGGTTAAGCCGCATCTTCTTGTGGTGGTGACGTTTGATGCAACAATCTCTCGCGCAGCGCGGCTCGTGGTTGGTTCATCAAGTCGTAGGGTTTGGCCCGACGTTTCTTCACCCGCGGTTCCACGCGACCGGGACGACACGGTACTACCTGCAGCCGCGGCAATTCTTCGCCATGCCGCGCTTCCCGCAACCAACGCCACGCATCCGCGAAGCTAATACGTTCTGGTTCCACCTCTTGCTGTCGCGCCGCCTCCACCATCACCCGACGCACCAGATTATACACCAGCACGAAGACCAACAGTTCCTTCCACACACCTTGCCACGTCTCACAACGCAGCACGTCCATGCGCAAGGTCTGTTTCAGGTGACGCAGATTGACTTCCACGCCCCAACGCTTCTCGTACAGCCGAGCCAACACCTCCGGCGGATAACGCCGTCGATCCAACAGCGTTGTCACCAGGGTCAACTCCCGCACCCGGCAAGTCGGCGTCCGGATCGGCACACGCACCTCACGGACCACCAGCGACGACGGCAAGGATTCATACTCCTGGCTGTCCATCCAGGCCGGACACTCGGCTGGCTTAACGTACTCGACGAGTTGATCGTCGCGGCCCAGCCGACGCAGCCAGCGCGAGCGGGGCAAGCCCGCTTCTGCCTTGCGGGGCTGACGGTTCGGCGCTGACGTGCTTCCGCCGCGGCTTGAAGGAGATGATAAGACGCTGATGGGCACGAAAGAGGCTGAAAACGCCTCGTTGGTGTCGCATCGCCAGGTGAGCATAGGAGCAGAAAGCGCGATCGCCGGCCACCACGTCGCCAGCCCGCAGTCCGCGGTGGGTCCAGGTCAGGTCGGCCAGGTCGTGCGTCCGTAACGGTCCCGGCATGACGTTGATCAGATAGCCGGTGTAGGCATGAAACTGCACCAGCAGGTGGGCCGTGGGGAAGCCGCAGCCTTGGGCCTGCTGGCCACTCTGACCGAAGGCGGCATGCAAGTCGGGCGTGTCCGGCATGGAGAAACTGGAACCATCGAGGAAAAAGACGCGATGACCATGCCACAAGGCGCGTGGGTCGTTGTCGCTGGAGCGGCAGCGGTCGAGGACGGCGACGCCCAGTCGTTGGAAGAAGGGCACGGGCAGGCGTTGTCGGGCCTCGCAGTAGGACGAGTCTGCGAAGGAAAGCTTGGCGAGGCGGCGGAGTTCGGAGACCGAGGTGTTCCCTTCGAGGATTTGGCGGATGAACAAGTGGGTGGTGACCAGGGGAGTCAGCCGACGCTGACGTCCGCCCAGACGGAGCGCTCGTGCGAGGGAATGGATGAGGGGGGCATCGATCCATTGGGCGGTAGCACCCTTGATGCGTTCGAGGGCTTGCGACATACTAAGCATGGCGGCCTCCTGAGATGATGAGGTCTGGACAACTCCATCATGGCAGGAGGCTGCCGCCTTTCCAAGATCGTCAGAAGTTCAAGCAGCGAAAGAGGCTACGCTTAACCGAACGCCATTCGTGTCAGGAACCTTTTTAATACTTTTACCGCCCAAAAAGATCCTGATACCTTGTTGCTCTCTCTGTCGCTAGCGCAACTCCGATCGCCCCGGAACCACCTCAACACGCCGAGCAGCGTAGGCGGTCATAGGGGCGATAAATCCACGTCTAGTTTCTGCCCGAGGGCTTCCGCCCATTTGTGCAGCGTTGCCAGCGTAGGGTTCAGCATCTTGCCCGTTTCCAAGCGCGACAGGGCCGACGGGTCGATCCCCATGCGCTCGGCCACCTCGGCCAGAGTCAGCCCCTGGCTTTCCCGTAGAGCTTTGAACCGCGCCAGCAGCCGCAAAATCGCCGCGAAACTCTGTGGATTGACGGCGCCGGCGGGCCGTTGGCGGATCGGGTTCGCCGCGTGCTGACGGCGAATGGCTTCTTCCTTGGCCCGCTGCTCGGCGGTGCGCTTGAGCTTAATCGTTGGCTTCATGGCTTTACTCCCTCGGTTCGGGGACGTCGTAGGCGGTAATCGGTCGGATAACGAGCGGATCGACCAGGTTCAGCACGTCGAATACCACAGCAATAAACCGGCCTGTATCCGTGCTGCCGGACGCGATGGGACGGCCGGACGAGTCGCTCAGATCGAACGTCGTTTTTTCGTCGTAGAGCACGGACTCAACCTCTTCCGGCGTCAGGCCATGTTCCGCGATGTAGGCCAGATTGCTGCCCGCGTCATCCGGTTCGTCCCAATCGATCACGGCATCGCGTAAGTCCATGCCTCACCCCGCCTCCGCCTTGTATTGTAACACAATTGCATTATAACGCAAGATGGAGGAAGATGCGATCGATCCGTTCCGGGCGATCCGGCACGAGCGGAATATCTCCCGCAGAGGGATGTGCATTATCCGGCCCCCTTGGTGGCTGTCTAGGGACGCTCTGAGGTAGGTTCCTTCCGCCTCGCCCGAGCCACTGGACCTCGGGCCGACCTGTCCGTCACCCGCTGCCCTCTGCCTTCCGGAATATCTATCTAACCTGTCGCTTTTTTCTTCCCCCGCGCTGTAACCTCGGCCATCGCGCGGCGTATCAGAGGCGGCGAAGGGACAAGACAACAACGACAACCCCTTCGCCCAACGCCGCCGGGTGGCGGCACGGTCGGGCGACGGTCGCCTGGCCGACTGTTTCGGCCACGCATCCCGACCGCCGCCGGACACAACGATCCCGGCACGGTGATGCCGCTTTCTCATCAAGGGAGGTTCGCTACCATGGTTCGCATCAAGACTCGTCTGATCGCCGTGATGTCCTTGCTGGCCCTGCTCGGCGCCGGCGCCTTCAGCCAGGCCCAGTTCGGCGACATCCCCGCCGGCGGGGACTCCGAGCTGCAGCGCTCTCTGCAAGACCTCGGCTACCAGTACAAAGTCCTCGACGACGGCTCGATCGTCGTGCTGGTCCCGCGAGAGGACGGCCGTCTGACGCCGGCCCTGATCTCGCCGCGCAAGGCCACGCCCCAGGGGGCCAACTACCGCATCATCATGGTGCAGGTGGCCGAGTACGACGGCCAACCGCCGGCGGAGGTGACGGCCGGCGTGCAGCGCATCAACGAGGGGCTGACGATGGGTGTGGTCGGGACCGTGCAGGTCAACGGCAAGACGCTCCTCATCTACGGCACTCCGATGCCGGTCAATCCCTCGGCCTCGGCGCTGGGCCAGTTCCTGCGGAATGCCGTCCGTCAAGCGAGCCAGGTCAAGCGTACCCTCAACGTCGCCTGATCCGGTGCGACCGCATCGCCAGGAGAAAAGCCGGCCGACCGCCTCCATCCGCGAGGCAGTCGGCCGGCTTTCGTGCTTGAAAAGAGTAGGTCGGACCAAACGAAGGCAAAGGACGTGCCGAGACCGTTGCCCCGCCGAAGGTGATCCGTTGGCGCGAGGACCGACACGGTATCCGATTTGCTCCTTTTGTAAGGTGAATCAAGCGGACCCTTAACTGGATGAGGAGGTCTGTCATGCCTTTTTCCGACCAGAGTTACAACCTGCTCGTCGATGTGGACCTGAAACATTGTCGGCTGCCCGCCGCCGTGTGGAACAAGATGGAACTATCCCTCTCGCCGCTGGGCGACATGGTGCGGCACTTCCCGGTATCGAAGCTGCACGTTCTCATCAGCTACCGGCACCGGACCACCGACTACACCGTCCGCACGAGCCTCGTCCTGCCGGGCGACACCCTCGTCAGCAGCGACCACCACCCGCAGGTCCACGCGGCCTTCGAGCACTGCATCGATAACCTCGTGCGCGAACTGCGGCGCTACGAGGACCGGCTCGGCGACGTGACGGAGCAGGCCAAGCAAGCGGAGGGCACCCATCATCAGTTGCTTCCTACCATGCCCCCCGACCTGGAAGCCATCGATGCGGCTGTCCGTGAGGGCGACTACGCCGCCTTCCGCACCGCCCTGTCCGGCTACGACGAGCCGGTACGGGGCCAGCTGGGCCGCTGGGTCGAGCGCTACCCCGAGGTGGCCGCCCGCATTGGCAAGGGGCTACAGATCGGCGATCTCGTCGAAGACGTCTTCCTCAATGCCTTCGAGGAGTATGATGAACGGCCGCGGGAGGTGCGCTTCGGAGACTGGCTGGGTCGTTACATCGACACGGCGATCAAGGCCATGGCCGGCCACCCGGAGCGCGAGATGGAGAACATCAACATGGTTCGCCTGGCCCGCGCGGCCGTGACTGGTCCCGGGAGCATCTGACCTGCCGTCGATCCGTACTGCTCCGAGCCGGAAGCGTAAGCGAAGGAATGGCATCCTCGTTTACGCTCTTTGAAGTTGCGCTGAACGCTCGTATGGTACGCCGTGAGTCAGGCCGGGCGACGCGGTTCCAATGGCACCGCGCGGTAGCGGCCCGCTGCCGGCCGTATTCGCGGTTGGAGTAGCTGCGCACGCCGGGCAGCCGCGTGCCGGTGACCGGCGCGATGAGCAGGCCGAAGTTAAAGCAATGGCAGGCATGGCGGTGCGCTTTCTTCTGCCTTCGCAGAGAGCTTCGGCCCCTGGGGATGGAGTTGTTGGCTACGGGTGACGTTATCACCCGCCCCAACCGGCGGAAAGCGGTCCCTTTTTCTCCACCAACAATACTCAACGAGCGTTCAGCGCAACTTCAAAGAGCGTAAGCGAGGGAATGCCCCTCGCTGACGCTGCGGGCTCCGATGGAACCTCGTTTGCGTTGTCCCGGCCCGTCCTTTGGGTACAATCGCAATACCGCCGGAACGCCACCCGCGAAACCACCCGGAGCGACCCGTGAAACATCTCGGCCTGTATGTCCTCCTCGGTTGCTGCCTGGCGCAAGCCATTCCGATCGCGCCGGCGGCGGACCCCTTCTCCCTCCTCGACGGCGACCGCGTCGTCCTCATCGGCAGTACCCTGATCGAACGCGAGCAGCGTTACGGGTACTGGGAGACGGCGCTGACGCGGCGCTATCCCGACAAGTCGATCACCTTTCGCAACCTCGGCTGGAGCGGCGACACGGTTTTCGGCGATGCCCGTGCCGGCTTCGGTACGCAGCCTGACGGTTTCCGTCATTTGAAAGATCACGTCCTCGCCCTCAAGCCGACCGTACTCATCATCGGCTATGGCACGAACGAATCGTTCGAGGGGCCGAAGGGATTGCCGCGCTTCGTTAACGGGCTGGAGACGCTGCTGGATACCTTCGCTCCGACCAAGGCGCGCGTTGTACTTCTGTCGCCGCTGAAGCAGGAGGATCTCGGCCGGCCGCTGCCTGACCCGACGGAGAACAACAAGAACCTGCATCTTTACGCCGATGCCATCCGCGCTGTGGCGAGGAAGCGCGGCCATCTCTTCGTCGATCTGTACACCTTGCTCGGCAACGAGAAGCACCCGTTGACGGACAACGGCGTTCATCTGACGGCTTGGGGTTACTGGCGCTCCGCCGCTATTCTGGAGCGTGCGCTGGGGTTGCCGGAAACAACTCCGCGCCGAAGAATGGAAGAAGGTAATCGAGGTGGGCGACCATTCACCGCGGATTCAGGCAACGCTTGTCAGACTGCCTTTTCCGCCACCGCCCAAGGAAGGCGCGCCGCCGGCTTTCCGCTGGCAAAGTCCACTCGTAACGGTGGAAGGAAGACGGCTGGGTCTCGACCTCGACGTTGCCCAAGCCGAGAAGCTGCGCCAGACCATCATCGCCAAGAACCGCCTCTATTTCTACCGCTGGCGGCCGGAAAACGAGACCTATCTCTTTGGCTTCCGCAAGCACGAACAGGGCCAGAACGCCCGTGAGATCCCGCAGTTCGATCCGCTCGTCGCCGCGAAAGAAAAAGAAATCGCCAAGCTGCGCGTGCCCGTGCCCCACACCTACGAACGGAAAACGGACAAGAAGAATTAACCACAGATGAACACAGATAAACACGGATAAAGACAAGGAGAACGGGATGAACGATTGGCGCCGGCGCGGACGAGGCTTTGCTTGGCTCCCAAAGTTTTTTGGTCTTATCTGCGTTTATCTGTGTTCATCTGTGGTTAATCCTCTCTTCGCCCAGCGCGATGCACGGGTGCCCGATCCCGATCCCGAGATCGAGCGCAAGGCGCTGCAAGTGGCCGACGGCTTCGAGGTCAGTCTCTTCGCCGCTGATCCGCTGCTGGCCAAGCCGATCCAGATGAATTTCGATTCGTCCGGCCGGCTGTGGGTGGCGTGCAGCGAAGCGTATCCGCAGATCAAGCCGGGACAGAAGGCCAACGACAAAATCATCGTCCTCGAAGACAGCAACGGCGACGGCAAGGCCGATAAAACCACCGTCTTCGCCGACGGCCTGCTCATTCCGACCGGCCTGGAACCCGGCGATGGCGGCGTCTACGTCGGCGCCAGCACGGATCTCTTGCACCTGTCGCGGCCGGACGGCGACAAGGGACCGCTGCGCCGCCGCGTGGTCCTCTCGGGTTTCGGCACCGAGGACACGCATCACCTGGTCCATACGCTGCGCTGGGGCCACGACGGTATGTTGTACTTCAACCAATCCATCTATATCCACAGTCACATTGAGACGCCGTATGGCCCACGGCGTCTGGGCGGCGGCGGCGTGTGGCAGTTTCGGCCGGAGACGCGCCGCCTGGAGGTGTTCGCGCGCGGCTGGTGGAATGCCTGGGGCCATCACTTCGATCGCTGGGGCCAATCGTTCGTCACCGACGGCGCCGGCACCGAGGGCGTCAACCCGGTAGTGGTCGGCGCCAGCTACACCGCCACGCCGCGAGCGTCGCGCGTCCTGCAAGGGCTGAACCCCGGTCATCCGAAATACTGCGGCTGCGAGATCCTCAGCGGCCGACACCTGCCCGAGGCCTGGCGCGGCAGTCTCATTACCAACGACTTCCGCGGCCATCGTGTGTGCCGTTTCACGCTGACGCCGGAAGGTTCCGGCTACACGGCCACACTGCAAGCGGACCTCATCAAGAGTAATCACCCCGCCTTCCGCCCGGTGGACGTGAAAATGGGGCCCGATGGTGCCATTTACATCGCCGACTGGTACAACCCGATTATCCAGCACGGAGAGGTCGATTTCCGCGACCCGCGCCGCGATGTCAGCCACGGCCGTATCTGGCGCATCACCGCCAAGGGCCGGCCGTTGGTGCCGCATCCGGACTTCAACGTCGCCACCGCCGACCTGTTCAACGCGCTGAAAATGCCGGAGGATTGGACGCGCCATCACGCCCGCCGCGTCCTCAAGGAACGCGGGCCGTCCGTTCTGCCGGAGCTGAAGGCGTGGACGGCGAAACTCGACCCCCGCAACCCGGAACAGGAGCCGTTGCTGCTGGAAGCACTGTGGACGTATCAGTCTCTCGACGTGATGGAGCCGAAGCTGCTGACGATTCTGCTGTCGGCCAACGATTACCGCATTCGTGCCGCCGCTGTGCGCGTCGTCTCCGCCTGGCACGACCGCCTGCCCGATCCGCTCGACTTGCTGGCGCCGCGCGTGAGCGACGAGCATCCGCAGGTACGGCTGGAATCCGTGCGGGCGCTGGGTCAGCTTCATAACGTCCGCGCCGCCGAGTTGGCCCTTCGTGTGCTGGAGAAGCCCATCGATAAGTATCTCGATTACGGACTCTGGTTGACGATGCGAGAGTTGGAGTCCTCCTGGCTGCCGGCGTTGCAGGAAGGGCGTTTCATCGCGGGCGGCGATCCACGACGCCTGCTCTTTGCTTTGCAGTCGGCGGATTCGCGGGCGGTGCTAGGGCCGCTGCTCGGTCTCCTTCGCTCCGGCAAGGCCGGAGACGGCGAAACCGATGTCCTGGCGTTCATCGCCACGTTGGGTGGGCCGTCAGAGCTGACTCTGCTGCTCGACCGCGTCGTGGCGGGATCGTCCCGGCCGGTCGCGCAGCGCGTTCGTCTGCTGGAAGCGCTGGAGCAGGCGACACGCCAGCGCAACGTCCGGCCGGTCGGCGACCTGGCCCGTGTCGTTCCGCTGTTGAAGGAGGATGACGAAACTCTGCGTGCGGTGGCCGCGCGCGTGGTGGGGCTGTGGGGCGTGGAAGCGGCGCGGCCGCAACTGTTGGAGTTGGCGCGGGCGGACAAGGTGAGTGATCCGCTGCGGCAGGCGGCCATCGATGGCCTGGCGGCGCTGGGCGGCAAGGCCGGCGTCGAGACTCTGGCACAGCTCGCCGGCGCGGAGGCGTCACCGGCGCGGCGGCGCATGGCCCTCATCGCCCTGGTACGGCTGGACACAAAAGCCGCCGCGGGGCGCACGGCGGACGTGCTGTCGGCGCTGCCGGGCGGCGAGGAAGCCGTCGGCGTCTTCGAGGCGTTCTTGCAGCGCAAGGGCGGAGCGGCCCTCCTGGCGGCGGCCCTGCGCCCGGCGAAACTGCCCGCCGACGTCGCCAAGGTCGGCGTCCGCACCGTGCGCACATCCGGCCGGCCCGATGGCGGACTCGTCGAGGCGTTGACCAAGGCCGGCGGCCTGACCTTCGGGGCACGCACGCTCACGCCGAAAGAGATGCAAGCGATGGTCGCCGACGTGGCTCGGCTCGGCGATCCGGCCCGCGGCGAGACCGTCTTTCGCCGCAAGGACCAGCTGTGCCTGAAGTGTCATGCCATCGGCGGCGCCGGCGGTCAGGTCGGTCCCGACCTCAGCAGCATCGGTGCCAGCGCCCCGGTCGATTACCTCATCGAGTCGCTCGTGCAGCCGAACAAGGCCGTCAAGGAGAATTATCACGCCCTGCTCGTCTCCACGATCAAGGGCCAGCAGTACACGGGCATCAAGGTGCGCGAGACGACGAGGGAACTGGTGCTGCGAACCGGCGAGGACCAGGAAATCGCCATCCCGGTCAAGGACATCGACGAGCGGACGCAAGGCGGCTCGCTGATGCCGGACGGCCTGACCGACACCCTGACGCGCGGCGAGTTCCTCGATCTGGTGCGTTTCCTGTCGGAGCTGGGCAAGGTCGGGCCTTACGCCGTCGGCCGACCGCGCCTGGTGCGCCGTTGGCAGGCGCTGGAAACCACGCGCGAAGCCTGGAGCTTTCTCATCCTGGGCGGCGGCCTGACCACGCCGGCGAAGAACGAACGCGGCTTGCAGTGGGGTCCGTTGTACAGTACCGTGGCCGGCGTCCTGCCGATCGCCGACGCCCCATTGTTCCGACTCGGCCCGGAGAAACGCGGCGTCTCCCTGGTCCGCTGTCAAGTCGATGTCACCACGGCCGGCCCGGTGCTCGTGCGTCTCAACTCCGCGAAGGGGCTGAAGCTCTGGACCGATGACAATCCCTTGTCGGTGAAGGACGCGCTGGAACTGAACTTGCCGATCGGCTCCCACACGCTGACCTTTGTCATTGACCGCGACCTCCGCCACGAAGGGCTGCGCTGTGAGTTGGAGGACAAACCCGGCTCACCGGCGCGTGTGCGTGTCGTTGGTGGGAAATGAATTCCTCGTCCGTTCTGAGTTCTGAGTGAGAAAAGCACGCTGCTTGTTCTTCACTCAGAACTCAGAACTCAGAACTCAGAACTTTTGATTGCAGTTCGCCCCGCGCCCGGATAGATTACAATATCCATGGTGCCGAAGATTCCTCCCCTTCAACGATCGCCCTCGCCATCGCCGGGAAGGACGGATGCGTCCCGGGTCGAGGGGGACAGTGCGCCGGCGGACATGATGGACAAGACCAACCCTGATCCCGCCCAGCCGCAGCTGGGCCTGCCGGGTGAGGCACTGCACGAAGTGCGCACCCTCGGCGAGTACCGCATCCTGCGCCGTCTCGGCGAGGGCGGCATGGGTGCCGTCTACCTCGGCTATCACGAGGGCAAGGACCAGCAGGTCGCCATCAAGGTGCTCGGCGAAAACCTGGCCAGCAACCAGGGGTACGTCGATCGCTTCTACCGCGAGGCCAAGAGCGGCGCCCTGCTCAACCATCCCAACATCGTCCGCACCCTCAACGTCGGCCAGGACCAGGCGACCGCCATGCACTACCTGGTGCTGGAGTTCGTGGACGGACCGACGGCGCAGGCACTGCTGGACCATCAAGGCCGGCTGGCCCTGGGCGACGCGGTCCACATCGCCCTGGACGTGGCCCGGGCCCTGGAGCACGCCCACTCGCGCAACATCGTCCACCGCGACATCAAGCCGGACAACATCCTCATCACGCGCTCGGGCGTCTCGAAGTTGGTCGATCTCGGCCTGGCTCGCCGCACCGACGAGACCAGCCATCTGACCGCCGCTCGCCAGGGCTTCGGCACCACCCACTACATGCCCTACGAGCAGGCCGTCAACGCCCGCTGCGCCGACGGCCGCAGCGACATCTACGCCCTGGGTGCGACCCTCTATCACCTGGTCACCGGGTCGGTGCCCTTTCCCGGCGACAATCACCTGGACGTCGTCGAGAAGAAGAACCACGGCGCCTTCACGCCGGCCAGCAAGCTCAACGCGGCCGTGCCGCCGGTGCTGGATCACATCCTGTCCCGCATGTTGGCCCGCGAGCCGCGCGACCGCTACCAGACGGCCAGCGAGCTGATCGTCGATCTGGAGCGCTCGCGCCTGGCCGCTCCCGTGCCGACCTTCGCCGATCCCAATCAGGCGCTGCAAGACCCGTGGGTGCAGCAGTGCCTGGCCTCGTCGGCCGAGCCGACGCGCCTGGACCCGGAGATGCCCGCGGCCGCCACGTCTTCCGCGTCGAAACCCGAGTCCAACGGCGTGTGGATCTTGCGCTACCGCAATCCGGCCGGCAAGCTGTGCCGAGCGCGGGCGAGCACCGAGGAGATCGTCACCCGTCTGCGCCGCGGCCGACTGTCCGCCCGCGTCGAGGCTCGCCACGCCGACAACGCGGACTATCACCCTCTGTCGTTCTACCCCGAATTCAAGGACGCCGCTCCGCCCTCTCGGCCGTCGCGCAAACGACCGAAGACGGACGAGGAAAAGAAGGCCGACGCCGCTGCCACCGAGTCGGCCGTTGAGCCGCAGCCACGGCTTTTGAAGGGTTTACGCGGTTGGGTGGTTCGGTGGCTGGGGGGTTAGGTGCCTCGTTCCGCAATCGCTTCCTCACCATCCAACCGCGGAACCACCAGGGGAGACCGGGGTTGAATAGATCGGACCCGGATTCCCTCCTCGGGAATCCCGTGGCCCGCCGCCACGTCTCAAGAAGAGGCGCGCCCCTCCGTTCGCCGGGGGCCGGCGCGGCCGATTTGCCTGTTTTGGTCCGGTCTTGCATACTCGTCTTGTGGGACGCATCCAGCCACGCCCTCTGCAACGGGGAGACATTCGGCCATGAAACGCTTTCTGGGACTTGTCGGCATTCTCCTATGTGCCACGGTGACTCGGGGCGCCGAGGTGGGCGACCTGGTCAAGCAACTCAAGGACGGCGACAACGACGCCCGCCGGGCGGCGGCCAAGGCGCTGGGCGAGGGCGGCGCCGAATCGAAGGCGGCCGTGCCGGCGCTGATCGCGGCGCTGAAAGACAAGGACTTGTTCGTTCGTCGCTTTTCGGCCCAGGCGCTGGGCGAGATCGGCTCCGACGCCCACGCGGCGGTGCGGCCGCTGACGGCGGCCCTCAACGATCCCAAGAAGGAAGTGCAGATCGCCGCCGCTCGCGCCCTGGCCAAGCTGGGACCGTCCGGCGTCTCGACGCTGGTCGCCATCCTCAAGGACGACGACAAAGATCCGATGACTCGCCGTCAAGCCATCTCTTCGCTTAGCGATGCGGGCGCCGACGCCCGCTCGGCCGTGCCAGTGCTGACGGAGATCGTCAAGGAGAGGGTCGCCGGCAAGGGCAAGAAAAAGATGGCCCCCGAAGACCTGCGCATTGATGCCGCCACCGCTCTCGGCGTCCTCGCCCGACCCTCCGACAAGGAGACCATCGCAACGCTCGAAGCGCTGACCGAAAAGAAGGCGAAGACGCCGCGCGGACTCAAGCAGGCCGCCAACGCCGCGCTGAAGAAGATTCGTAGGAACAAGTAAACCATTGCAACGACTCCCCGGCCCGCCGCGCTGGCGCGGCGGGCTGGCCCTTTCTGTCGCCACATGATTCCTCCATTGTGGATACGGGAGAGCTACTGACGCGCTGGAGTGTCCGCCTGGCCCTGGCCCTGTACGTCCTGGGCCTCGTCCTGCGGTGGGGTGCTCGCGGACGTCATCGCTGGCTCATTCGGGCACGCCTGGCCTGGACCGCTGGCTGCCTGGCCTTCCTCGTTCACGTGGCATGCGCCTTTCAGTTCTATCATGGTTGGAGCCATGCCGCCGCCTACGTCGAAACGGCACGGCGGACGGCGGCGGTGGTCGGCTGGGACTGGGGCGGCGGCCTGTACGCCAATTATGCCTTCACCCTCGTATGGCTGGTGGACGCCCTCTGGTGGTGGCGCGGCCTGGAGGCGTATGAGAACGTCCCCGCGTCCTCGCCTGGAGCGTGCAAGGCTTTCTGGCATTCATGGCCTTCAACGCCACGGTCGTCTTCGCGGAGGGAACGATTCG
Source organism: uncultured Planctomycetota bacterium (assembly GCA_963849325.1). Lineage (GTDB taxonomy): Bacteria > Planctomycetota > Planctomycetia > Gemmatales > Gemmataceae > JAJPHU01. Next base: position 250,547 of record CAWKHF010000007.1, read on the forward strand.
CTGGGTGAGTTTCGCGGTCTGTCTTGGGCTGTTGGTATGGCGGTGGAGTTGACGGGGACGTTTGACGCCGGCCGCAGGCGCTGCGATAATTCGGCGCATCGGAGGCCATTCCCCGTTCGACACGTTCCGATAGGAGGATCCTCTCATGGCTACCGCAACCAAGCCAAAGGCTCGCGCCGTCAAGCCGCCCAGGGTCAAGGACCAGTCGCTCTTCATCGGCGGCAAGTGGGTCGATAGTGTGTCGGGCAAGACGTTCCCGACGATCAATCCGGCCACCGGCGAAACGATCTGCCAGGTGGCCGAGGCCGACAAGGCCGACGTGGACCGCGCCGTCAAGGCCGCTCGCAAGGCGTTCGAGGACGGACCCTGGCCGAAGATGAGTGCCGCCGAGCGCGGTCGGCTGCTGCACAAGCTCGCCGACCTCCTCGAGTCCAACCAGGACGAATTGGCCGCTCTCGAATCGCTCGACAACGGCAAGCCGCTGCGCGACTCGCTCAACGCCGATCTGCCGCTGAGCATCAAGTGCTACCGCTATTACGCCGGCTGGGCCGATAAGAACCACGGCAAGACCATCCCCGTCGAAGGTCCGTACTTCTGCTATACCCGGCACGAACCGATCGGGGTCGTCGGCCAGATCATCCCGTGGAACTTCCCGCTCTTGATGCAGGCGTGGAAGTGGGGCCCGGCCCTGGCCAGCGGGTGTACCATCGTGCTCAAGCCCGCCGAGCAAACGCCGTTGACCGCCCTGCGCGTGGCGGCGCTGGCGCAGGAGGCCGGCTTTCCCGACGGCGTCATCAATGTCGTGCCCGGCTTTGGCCCGACCGCCGGCGCCGCCATCAGCGAACACATGGACATCGACAAGGTCGCCTTCACCGGCGAGCACACGACCGGCCAAATCATCATGACCGCCGCCGCCAAGAGCAACCTCAAGCGCGTCAGCCTGGAGCTGGGCGGCAAAAGTCCCAACGTCGTCTTCGCCGACGCCGATCTCGACGCCGCCGTCGAGGGCGCCTACTTCGGCCTGTTCTTCAACCAGGGCCAGTGCTGCTGCGCCGGCAGCCGATTGTTCGTCGAGGAGAAAGTTCACGACCAATTTGTCGAGAAAGTGCTGCACAAGGCGAAGACGCGCAAGGTGGGCGATCCGTTCGACCCGGCCACCGAGCAGGGACCGCAGGTGTCGCGGGAGCAGTTCGACCGCATCATGGGCTACATCGACGCCGGCCAAAAAGAGGGGGCGAAGATGCTCTGCGGCGGCAGCCGAATCGGCGATCGCGGTTTCTTCATCGCGCCGACCGTGTTCGACGAAGTCCGGGATGACATGAAGATTGCCCGCGAGGAGATTTTCGGGCCGGTCATGAATATCCTCAAGTTCAAGGATCTCGACGAAGTGGTCCGCCGCGGCAATCAGACGTTCTACGGTCTGGCCGCGGCGGTGTGGACGCGCGACATCACCAAGGCGCACCGCCTGGCCAATGGCCTGCGCCGGGACGGTGTGGATCAACTGCTACGACGTCTTCGACGCCGCCGCGCCGTTCGGCGGCTTCAAGATGAGCGGCTTCGGCCGCGAGCTGGGCGAGTACGCCCTGGAGCTGTACACCGAGGTCAAGACGGTTTACGTCCATCTCGGTGAATGAGTCAAGTTGGGCGAGCGGGGGGCGTTAGCCCCCTGTTGCATCCAACAGGGGGCTAACGCCCCCCGCTCGCCTCACAAGCCGCACTTCGCGCCCGCGGCAGGCCATGCTATAAGCGCTGCAGATCGATTCGGTTCGCCGTCCCTCCCGCATGGGCGGCGGAGTCCGCGGCTCATACAGGAGGAGGAGACCTATGCTTCGATACGGGTTGGTCCTGGCCGCCCTGTTGCTGGCGAGCCTGCCCGCCAGCGCCCAGCAAGCCCCCGCCACGCCGCCGGCGGCGCCGCCCGCCGACGACAAGGCGCTGGACGGCCATCTGCAAAACTGGGAACGAGCCATGAAAGACGTGACGGCCCTGGCTGCCCAGCTTATCCGCATCGACAAGGACCGCACCTTCGAGCAGACCGTCAAGCTGGTCGGCGAAGCCTACTACATGAAGGACGGCACCGGACCCACCGCGCTCAACCTGGCGCAGCTGGAGATGCGCCTGGACGGCAAAAAAGAGATCAAGGAAAAGTTCATCTGCACCGGCACTTACCTGTACCAGTACCTGCCGGAACAGAAGGAAATTCGCGTCTACGAGTTGCCCAAGCCGAAGCCGGGACAGGTGGCCGAGGACAATCTGCTGTCGCTGCTGTTCGGCATGAAGGCCGCGGAGGCCAAGGGCCGGTACAACCTCAAGCTGGCCAAGGAAGATCAGTATTACATTTACGTGGACATCGCGCCGCGCTCGCCGGCCGACCGGGCCGACTTCCAGCGCGCCCGCCTGGTGCTGAACAAGACCAACTACCTGCCGCGCCAGCTGTGGTTCGAGCACGCCAATGGCAACGAAGTCATGTGGGACATTCCCAACCTGCGCAGCGACGTTAAGCTGGATCGCCGCGCCTTCGATGCGCCCAAGCCGCCGGAGGGTTGGAAGCTGGTGCCCGTCACCCGCGAGGCGCAGTCGCAGCCGCGCATCGTTCGTCCCACCGGCCCCGGCAGCCCATGACGCACCAGGGCCATCCGCTTGTGCGAGCATCGGGGTCCGGCGCGCACCGGCCGGACCACGATGCTTGCGCGCCTCCCGTCTCCATCTTTCGGGGAGAAAAAAGCCTCCTCTCCCGCTTCCAGGCTTTATAATGACAGCACCCTGGGAAGGCCGCAACCGCCGGGTGGGGCGGTCCTTGCCTACGAACCGTGTCCCCTTTCTTCAAGGAGCTGTCCCGATGCGTCCTCACGTGAAATGGCTGTTGACGGCGGCCCTCGTCGCCGTGGTGGCCGCGCCCGCCGCAGGCCAGCTCCTCCCGGGCGGCAGGATCCCCCTTTTGCAGAATGGCCTCGATTCGTCGATCCTCCTGCTCAACTCCGGCGTCCAGAAAGAAATCAAGCTCAGCGACGAGCAGCGCGACAAGTTCCGCCAGATCGTCAAGGGGGTTCACGACAAATATCAGCCGGAGCTGAACAAGGCCATCGCGGCCCGCGATCAGAAGCAGTGGCTCAAACTCATGGGTGAATCCACCCGCGGAGACGTCGGATCGCGTCCACAAAGCCCTCCCCGACCTTCTCCAGCCGGAACAGGCCAAGCGCCTCCAGCAGATCGAGTTGCAGGTCAACGGCTTCCTGTCTCTGAACAAGCCGGACGTGCAGACACAGCTCAACCTCACCGAAAAACAACGCGACGAAATCAAGGAGATCAACGACGGCTTCAAGCAGGATCTCGCCGAGGCGGTGAAGGATGCGGCCGCTTCGGCACCGGAGAAACTCCTGGAAAAGGCACGTCAGGCCGTCGAGACGGCCCGCAAAATCAAGACCTTGGCGGACGCGGCCACCAAGAAGGCGTTCGGCACGCTGACCGACGAGCAGCGGAAAACGTGGAAAGAAATGACCGGGGAGAAGTTCGAGTTGAAGCTGGAGCTCCTGAACCGGCCGAGCAAACGCTAATAGCCATCGGAGCCTGAAGCGTAAGCGAAGAGCCCTCTTCGCTTACGCTTCAGGCTCCGATAAAGATGCTGAGGATTTGTCGTGACCAACGGCGACCGTTCGCTGGCCATCTTCATCGACTTCGAGAACCTCGCCCTGGGTTTCCAGGGACGGCGCGATCGTTTCGACATCGAGCGCGTGCTCGAACGGTTGGTGGAGAAAGGCAAGATCGTCTGCAAGAAGGCGTATGCCGACTGGAGCCGCTTCGCCAGCTTCACCACTCAGCTGCACGAATCGGCCATCGAGCTGATCGAGATCCCGCGCCGTGCCCAGAGCGGCAAGAACTCGGCCGACATTCGCCTGTGCGTCGATGCCATGGACCTGGCTTATTCCAAGGACCACATCGACACCTTCGTCGTCGTCTCCGGCGACAGCGATTTTTCGCCGCTGGTGTCCAAGCTCAAGGAGTTGGGCAAGCACGTCATTGGCCTGGGCATGCAGGAATCGACGTCCGACCTGCTGCGCGACAACTGCGATGAGTTCATCTACTACGAGGACCTGGGTAAACAGCCGGCGCTGGTGCCGACGATGGAGGCGCACCTGCCCGAGGCCAAGCGCAAGGCGTTCGCCCTGCTGATGGAGTCGCTGTTGGCCCTGCGCCGCGAGAACAAGGAGGTGCTGTGGTCGTCGATGATTAAGGACACGATGAAGCGCAAAAAGCCGTCTTTCAACGAGTCGTATCACGGCTACCGCACCTTCAGCGAGCTTCTCGAAGACGCCCAGAAGGAAGGACTGGTCGAGCTGGAGACGGACAAGCGCAGCCGCACCTATGTCGTGACGCGCTTCGGCGAGGAGTTGAGCGTCCCCGCGGCGCCCGAGATGGCCCCGGCGAAGAAAAAGTCGCGGCGGCGGCGCGGCTCGTCCAAGCGGAAGACGAAGGCGACCGACGCCGCCGAAGCGGGGAACGGCTCCTCCGCCACGTCGGACAGCACGCCGGCCGAATCCGCGGCGTTGCCGGAGGCGCTCTCCCGAGTCGGACGCGGAATCCTCGCCATCGGTCGAGTCCGGGATCGAGGACCACGACATTCTGTTTTGACCCGTGCCGTGGCCGGCGGTCTTCCTTGTCGTGAGCTACACTTGCGCCAGACGTGTTGCTCTCCATCGAGGAACGCCATCATGAATCGCATCCTGCCGCGATTGTTCATCTCCGCGTTCGCGCTGTGCGGCGGACTGTCGGCGCACGCCGTCGAGCCGGCCGCTCCCGAGTCGTTCGCCGACCTGCATCGGCTCATCAAGCCGACCGCTAAGGAAGACCGTTGGAACCGCATCCCCTGGTTGACGAGCCTGTGGGAAGCACGGCGGCAGGCGGCGGCCAAGGGCAAGCCGATCCTGCTGTGGGAGATGGACGGTCATCCGCTTGGCTGCACCTGAAACAACGGAGTCGCGGGCCGTGCGCTCGCTTTCTCCGATACCGAAGTCATCCGCCTGGCCACGGAGGAATACATCGCCGTCAGCGGCGACGAGTGGTATCAGCGTCGCCGCCGGGACGCCGAGGGCGACTTCCTCCGCCGCGTGGCCGAGCAGAACCCCAACAAGGGCGACGAGGGCCAGAGCCGTCAGGGTCTGTACTGCTTCACGGCCTCCGGCCAGCTGCTGGCCTGCAACAACCACCAGGACGCCGACGCCGTGCGCGATCTCCTGGAGCAGGGGCTGGCCGCGTGGAACCGTCTGCCCGACGACGAGCGCCGGCCCGGCGCCGTCACGGTGCCTGCTCTCCGCAAGACCGACGCGGAGTTCACGCGCCAGCCGCCGGCCGGCGGACTGGTCCTCAACGTCTACACGCGCATTCTCGATCGAGAAGGGCGACGGCCGATACTGCCGCGGCAGTTGCGACTTCCCCGGCGGCGAGCGGTCCGCCCGCGATCACCTGTGGCTGAAGCGATCCGAGTGGCGGAGTCTCGTGCCGGCCAGCGCGAAGAAGGGCGACCGCATCGACATGCCCGCCGCGCTCGCCGAGCGTCTGCTGCGCTATCATCTCGTGGACAACACGCGCGGCGAACCGTCCTTCTGGGAGGCGCGAGAGGTCCGCAAAAAGAGCCTGACCTGGACCGTCGAGCGCGCCACGCAGGAGGAGATGCGGCTGCGGCTGGACGGCAGTGCTCTGCTGGCCACGAACGCAAGACCCGGAGAAGGCGGAGCGCGGCTACGAAGTGCGCGTGCTCGGTTTCCTTCACTACGACCGTACACGCCAGAAAATCGACCGACTCGACCTGGTCGCCATCGGCGAGCACTGGGGCGAGGGCGAGTTCACGCCAGGATCGCGGCCGGGACGGAAACCGCTCGGCGTCGCTCTGGAGCTGAGCACCGGCGAGCGCGACTCCGACCGCATCCCGCCGCAGGCCGCCCGCGATTTGCAGGACTATCTCGGGAAATAGGGTTTAGGGTTTAGGGTTTGGGGTTTAGGGTAAAAGGCAGAAGAACGAGGGTCTGGGTTGAGGGAGAGGCCCGAGACCCTAAACCCTAAACCCTAAACCCTAAACCCTATGAGAGTCGTCATCGTCGGTGGAGGCATTTCCGGGCTGGCCCTCGCCTATCGGCTCGAACAGAACGCGCCGTCCGTGGAGGCCATCGTTCTGGAGGAACGCTCCCAGTTGGGCGGCACCATTGGCACCGAGTACCACGACGGTTTCCGCATCGAAATCGGTCCCAACGGCTTCCTCGACAACAAGCCGTTCGCCCTCGACCTGTGCCGCGAATTGGGGCTGGGACCGCAACTCCTCGCCGCCAGCGACGCGGCGCGGCGCAACCGCTATCTCTTCCTCGACGGCCGGCTGCGTCTGTTGCCGAATAGCCTGCCGTCGTTTCTGACCAGTGACGTCCTCAGCTGGCGCAGCCGGTTCTTGCTCCTGGCCGAGCGTTTTCGTCCGCCGCGGCGGGACGGCGGCGACGAGTCCATCGACGCCTTCGTCCGCCGTCGCGTCGGCCGCGAGGTGGCCGAGACACTGGCCGACGCCTTCGTGACCGGCATTTACGCCGGCGATCCGAAGTTGCTGAGCGTCCAGGCCGCCTTGCCGCGCCTGTCCGCCCTGGAGCGCGAACATGGCAGCGTGCTACGCGGCATGGGACGGAACGCCCGGCAGCGACGAACCGAGGCCATCGCGCGCGGCGAACCGCCTCCTTCCGCCGGGCGCATGTGGTCGTTCCGCGAAGGACTCGGACGGCTGATCGACACGTTGCGCGGCGCGCCTCCGCCATCCCCCGTTGACCGGCGTGGCGGTACGGACGATCCGGCGGACGGAGAAGTCGGGCTGGCGCGTACAGGGCGATGGCCGCGACGGCTGGGACGCCGAGGCGGTGGTGCTGGCCTGTCCGGCCCCGCGACAGGCGGCGATCTTGGCGGACGAAGACGCCGGCCTAGCGGCGGTGATCGATGGCATCCCCTTCAACCGCGTCGCCGTCGTGGCCCTGGGCTATCGCGTCGCGGACGTGCCGGGTCCGCTGGAAGGGTTCGGCTACCTGTCGCCACAGCGCGAGCGACGCGACGTGCTCGGCGTGCAGTGGTGCTCCTCCATCTTCCCCGACCGAGCGCCTCCGGGAATGGTGCTGCTGCGAGCCATGTGCGGCGGTTGGAATCGGCCGGAAATGCTCGACTGGGACGACGACCGGCTCGTCCGCGCCGTCCGCGGCGAGCTGCGGCTGGCGATGCGGATCGAAGCGGCGCCCGTTTTCCGCCACGTCGTCCGTTGGCGGCGAGCGATCCCGCAGTATCACCTTGGACACCTTGAGCGCGTCGCCTGGATCGAGGGCCGACTCGCGCATCACCCCGGTTTGTTCCTGGGCGGGAACGCCTATCACGGCGTGGCCCTCAACGATTGCGTCGAACAGGCCGACATGCTGGCGCGGCGAGTCAGCGCGGCATCTATCAAAAGTTGGAGACACCCTCTGATCGGAACGAGAAGGAAATCGTCCTACCGGCTTTGCGAGCGGGAACTGAACCACGGTACAATCCCCGCATGAACGAGAAGCGTCCCCAGGCCAAAGGCCGAGGCTCTCAGATCGACCCGCCCAATCGTTTCGGAGGGCCGTACCACCTACCCGACCTCGAACACGTCGAACACGATCAGGATTATCTGGATAGTCTGCACGACCGGCCAACCGAGTATATTCCCGACCACGCCCGCACCGTGGTCACGGAGAACAACAGCCCCAACGTCGGCTTCCGCTACAGCATCAACCCGTACCGAGGCTGTTCGCATGGTTGTGCCTATTGCTACGCTCGACCAACCCACGAATACCTCGGCCTCAGCGCCGGGCTGGACTTCGAGACGAAGATCTTCGTCAAGCACGCCGCCCCCGAGCTGTTCCGTGCGTTTCTGTCGCGGGACCAATGGCGACCCGAACCCATCGCCCTGTCGGGCGTCACCGACCCCTATCAGCCGGCCGAGCGTCAGTTCCTCCTGACGCGCCGCTGCCTCGAAGTGGCGGTGGAAGCTTTCCAACCGATCAGCATCATCACCAAGAACGCCCTGGTCTTCCGCGACCTGGACCTTCTCCGGCGCATGGCCGCTGTCCATCTGGTCCACGTCAACATGAGCGTGACCACGCTGGACGCCGAACTCGCTCGCTCGATGGAGCCACGGACAAGCACTCCAGCGGCCCGGTTGGAGGCGGTCAAGGCACTTGGAGAAGCGGGGGTGCCGGTGCGTGTGTTGATCGCCCCGGTGATTCCCGGCCTGACCGACAATGAGATCCCCGCCATTCTCGCCGCCGCCAAGGAGGCAGGGGCGCAGGCGGCAGCGTTCACCATGCTGCGTCTGCCCTTGACGGTCGCCCCGGTATTCCGTGAATGGCTGGAACGGAGCCATCCGACACGCCGGTCGCGCGTGGAAGGTCGGATTCGAGGGGTACGGGGCGGCAAGTGGAATGATCCCGACTTCGGTACGCGGATGTGTGGCACCGGCGTGATGGCGCGGCAGATCGCCGACCTCTTTGCGGTCTTCGCCCGCAAGCACGGACTCGACGGCGGGTTGCCGCCTTATGATTGCTCGCGATTCCGTCCCCCGGCGGACGCATCGGGACAGCGGTGGCTGTTTTAGCTTTTCCATCTCTTCTCTTGACATTCGCGGCCAGACGGGTAAAGTTTAGACTGAGATTCAATCTCAATAAGGACGGCTTGCGATTCCCACCGACTGACAAAGGTGTCCTCTTGTGAACGTTGAAACGCTTCTCCCCCTTGAATTCCTGCGACCGGGCGAATGGGCGGACGTGGCCGAGGTATCGGGCGAACCGAGTTGGGTTGGCCGCCTGGCCGAGCTGGGCGTGCGGGCGGGCAGCCGTTTGCGGATGCTGCAGGCCGGTTGGCCGTGCCTGCTGCAAATCGGCGGCAGCCGTTTGTCCCTGCGCGGCGAACGTGGCGCCCGAGATCCTCGTTCGGCCGGTCGCCTGCTAACCATGCCCCCTCTCGATCAGCTACGGCCGGGTCAGCGCGGTCGCATCTCGGCCCTGGAGGGCAGCGATGCTCTCCTCCAACGTCTCATGGAGATGGGTCTGTTTGAAGGGGAAGAGATCGAAGTGATCGCCTTGGCCCCCCTGGGCGATCCCCTCGAAATTCGCCTCGGCGATTCCCGCCTCAGCCTCCGCCGTAGCGAGGCCGCCCGCGTACACGTCCAGGTGACAGGATGACAAGGTGACAAGGTGAACGAGCAACGTCATCTTCGAGCCGCCCTCGTCGGTAATCCCAATACCGGCAAGACGACGCTATTCAACGCCCTGTCCGGTCTGCGCCAGCACGTCGGCAACTACCCCGGCGTCACCGTCGAGACGAAGAAAGGGCAGATGTGCTGTGCCGGTCAGGCGTTCGATCTGATCGACCTGCCCGGCACCTACAGCCTGGCGCCGCGCAGTCCCGATGAGATGGTGGCCGTCGATGTCATCCTCGGCCGACAGAAGGGCGAGGCTCGGCCCGACGTCGTCGTCTCCCTCGTCGATGCCAGCAACCTGGAACGCAACCTCTACCTCGCCACGCAGGCGCTGGAACTGGGCGTGCCGGTGGTCGTCGCCCTCAACATGATCGACGTGGCCCGCTCGCAGGGCATCCACATTGATACGGAGCGTCTCGGCCGGCAGCTCGGCGTCCCCGTCGTGGCCATCCAGGCCAACAAGAAGAAGGGACTGGATCCGCTTCGGGCAGCCATCGCCTCGGCCGCGATCAATGGCGCTCCTCCGCGACAGACGCCGTTCCCCGAGGCATTCGAGCGCGAGGTCGCGGCACTGCACCGCGCCGTCGGCGAAGAGGTGTCCCTGTACCTCGTTCGCCGTCTGCTGCTCGACGTGGGCGGCTGGACCGAGCAGCGACTGATCGGCCAGCTCGGCGCCGGCATCGGCGAGCAGGTGCGGGCCGCCCGCGCGCGGCTGGCCGAGGCGGGCTGTCCGGTGCCGGCCGTCGAGGCGCAGGCGCGCTACGGCTGGGTTCGCGAGGTCACGGCCGGCTGCGTCCAGCGCCCCGCTCAGCGTCCCGTCACCTGGACCGACCGCATCGACCGCGTCCTGACACACCGGCTCTGGGGCACGCTCCTTTTTCTATCCCTGATGTTCCTCGTGTTCCAGGCCATCTTCACCTGGGCCCGGCCGCTGATGAAGGGCATCAGCGACGGCAAGGACGGCCTGGCTGACCGGCTACGCGAACAGTTGCCGGCCGGCCCGCTGACGAACCTGCTGCTCGACGGCGTTCTCGAAGGCGTCGGCGCCGTCGTCGTCTTTCTGCCGCAAATCCTCATTCTGTTCGCCTTCATCGCCATCCTGGAGGACTGCGGCTACATGGCCCGCGCCGCCTTCCTGATGGACAAGCTGATGGCCCGCTGCGGCCTGAGCGGCAAATCGTTCATCCCCATGTTGTCGTCGATCGCCTGCGCCGTACCCGGTATCATGGCCACGCGCGTCATCGAGAACCGCCGCGACCGATTGGCCACCATCCTCGTCGCTCCGCTGATGAGCTGTTCGGCGCGTTTGCCGGTCTACATTCTCCTGATTGGCGCCTTCCTGTCCGGGCCGGCTTATCCGTGGTGGCTGCCCGGCGTGGTCATGTTCCTGATGTACGCTCTGGGGTTGGTGCTTGCTCCGCTGGTGGCGCTGTTGCTCAAGCGCACTCTGCTGCGCGGCGAAACTCCGGTCTTCCTCCTGGAGATGCCGTTGTACAAGGTGCCGTCGCCGCGCTTGGTGCTGCGCCGCATGTTCGACAGCGGTTGGGCCTTCCTGCGCCGCGCCGGTACGCTCATCCTCGCCTCAATGGTCGTCGTCTGGGCGCTGCTGTACTTCCCGCGCGGCGAGGGGCCGGACGGCGAGACCTACGATGTCCACGTCGCTCGCTTGCAGAAGGAACTGGAGTCCTTGAAGGAAGACGCGGACGGACACAGCCAGCAGATCGAGGACAAAGAACGGCAAGTCAATGAGCTAACGGCCGCGTGGAAGAAGCAGAGCTGGCTGGGCCGGATGGGCAAAGGCATCGAGCCGGTGGTGCGGCCGTTGGGCTGGGACTGGAAGATCGGCGTCGCCGCCCTGGCGAGTTTTCCGGCCCGCGAAGTCGTCATCGGCACGCTGGGCATTATCTACAGCGAGGGCAAGCAGGACAGCGACGCCATCCGCGAGGCGAAAGACGTTTCCGCCCTGCCGATCGCCGTCGCCATGAAGAAAGACAGGTGGGACGACGATCCGTCGCGCCCGGTGTTCACGATCCCGACGGTGCTGTCGCTGATGGTGTTCTTTGCCCTGTGCTGCCAGTGTGCTTCGACGTTGGCGGTCATCAAACGCGAGACACGCAGCTGGCGCTGGCCGGCGTTCACCTTCGCGTACATGACGATCCTGGCGTACCTGGGCGCGCTGGTGGTTTATCAAGTGGGCAGTCTCATCGGTGGCATCTTCGTTTAGCCAAGCGTTCCAGGGCTGCCTTGGCCTCGCGGGTGATCCAGGCATGGGGAGCGCCGTGGGCCAGTGTTTTCAAGACTTGCCGGGCATCCGCTGTGCCTAGATGCTCCAAAGTTTCGATGGTCCGCACTTCGCGGAGGCGTTCGGGAGAGGTGGAGAGCGCTCGAATTTTCCCCAATAACTCCTCGATGCGCTTACGGGCCTCCAATGCCGGCTTGTTCGTGAGCGCTTCCACGAGCGCTGGCTCGGCATGTTCGCCGAGTTGCTGCAGTTGCTCTGTCGCTTTCTCGCGGACAGCGAACTCCCCACTGTCGAGGTCGGCGAGGAACCGGGCCGCCTGTCGGCCCTCGGCAGGTTCGGCCGCTGGCCGCAGCTTCGATTGAAGGAAAGAGACGGTTTGCTCCGGAGCCGTGGTTAACAGGCAGATCGCATCGAAGGCCTTGGCGGCGTCCGTGCTGGCCAGGGTCTTCCACAATTGTTGCTGTTGCTCGGCTGAGAGAGCCACGCTCTCGCGGACAGACGCGTCGAGCACATCCCAGACCAGCGCGGTCGTGTCGGAGCTGCTGGATACCAGCCATTTGCCGTCGAGTGAGAAAGCAACCCTTGAGATCCCACCACGATGCCCCTTCCACTCGCGCCGCTTCTGCCCCGTGGCGACCTCCCAGAGTTGAACAAGGTGCTCCCCATAACGGCGATCGCGGTCCCCGGACTGCCCCTCATAACCGACGGCCAGGGCGCGTCCGTCAGGAGTGAAGGCAAGGGGCGTGGTCCGGCCGGTATGAGGCAGACGAATTTGACGCTGCTCCGTTCCGTCCCGCACATCCCAGAGATGGATCGTGTAGCGGTCATATTTGGTGGTTGTGATGCTCTCGGTGGCCAGGAGATGGCCCGTCGGGGAAAATGCCAGCGCACGAAAGCTCCGATCCGCAAGCGCGAGAGTTCGTATCTCCTTGCCCGTCGCCACGTCCCGCAGGACCACTTTCCCCGCTTCGAGCACGGCCAGAACTTTGCCGTCGGCGGAGAAGGCCAAGAAGCCGACCCAGCCTTTGTGTCCATTGGCTTGCCAGAGGAGCCTGCCGGTAGCCACGTCCCTGAGCTTGACCTCTTTGTAGCCGGTCGCCAGCATTTTGCCGTCGGGAGACAACGCCAGGCGATAGACAACCTCGTCCGGCGCTCGCCGCGTCCGCTCGCCGCTGGAGAGATCCCACAGGTCGAACCCTTTTGGCTCAATGGCTCTTTCGCCATAGCGCACGCCGGCCGAGGCTAATTGTTTGCCGTCCGGCGAGAAAGCCACGCCAAGCACTTCGTTCGTATCCGGGTCGAGCGAGAAGCGACGGATCACTCGTCCTGTAGCCGTATCACATAAGCGAATTGATTCCCCAAGGCCGCCTACGGCCACGGTTCTGCCCTCTGGAGAGATAGCCAACGTCTGGATGTTATTGTTCGGCTCCTCATTCCGCTGTATTTCCTTGCCGGTGGTGATGTCCCAAAGCCGGATCGAGCGGTCCTGGCCCACGGCCAAAGTTCGGCCGTCCGGAGCGAGGGCCAAGGAGAGCGTCCCGTAGGGGATGGCGATTCGCCGGCGCGGCTTGATCTCGGGGGTGGTGTCCCAGATTTGCAAGAGTCCATAGCTGGGCCGCCCGGATGGCTTCGGATCGCTTCCGTTGGCACCTCCGAGGAACAAGGCTTTTCCGTCGTGGGAGAAGATCACGCTGAATACCGCACCGGGCTGCTCCATCTTCTGAATTGCCTTGCCCGAAGCCATGTCCCATAGGCGAACCGTCTTGTCCTCGCTGCCGGAGACGACGACTTTGCCGTCAGGCGAAATAGCCGCGGAATAAACCGTGTCCGTGTGCCCCTCGAACCGATGCAGTTCCTCTCCCGTGGCCACGTTCCAGATACGCACGGTATTATCTTGTCCTGCCGAGACGAGCTTGCTGCCATCGCTGGAAAAAGAGAGAGACAAAATCCCTTTTTGATGACCTTTCAAACGAGCCGCCGCCATGCTGTGAGCTGACTTCTCCCGCTCCGGTTCTGGAAACCGCTTCTACGGGGCGTCCAGCAATAACTTCGGCGAGCGGGTTCGCGTCAGCGCCCCGAGAACGCCGCGGTCTCTTGGGCGCTAACGCGAACCCGCTCGCCGAAACTTGGAAGTCATTCGTGGACGTGCCCTAAACGAGGATTCGCTTCTTCCGCGTCACGGAGGACGCAACTCGACTCGCCCCTCGCGGCGTGGTCCGGTCCACCGCGCGGGCGACACGCTTCGATTCGGAGATGGGCGCTCCGGTGTCCGGATCGATCGCCAGGCAGGCGCCGCCGACCATGCGGGTGACGATCTGGCCGAGGGCGGCGGCGTTGCCGCGCAGGTGCGGCGCATCGAGCAGGCCGATCTCCACCGCGCGGGCGAGCGTGTCGGGGTCGGTGTAGGGATCGCGGTCCATCGGCGCCAGACGAGTGATGGCGTCGAGGAGCACGGCGGCATCCGCCAGTAGTTCCGCCTTGCGCCGCTGCACGCCGGCGTCGGCGGTCATGTCCGGCAGACCGAGCAAGCACTGCGAGATGGCGCCGTCGGCGATGCGGCAGGCCTCGATCAGTTCCTCGGCGGTCGTGGCGTGGTGCGCCTCGGTGTGGCCGACGATGTGAACGATGTGCGGCTTCAGCTGCATTTGCAGGCAGACCGTGGCTGCCAGGTGGCCGCGAGCCACGCTCGGGTCGGGAGGATACGAGGTCAGCCCGCCGCGTGTCTCTCGCCAGACGCGGAAGTATCCGTCTTGCAGCGATTCCACCAGCTCCAGCTTTGCCAGCATCTTGCCAAGATCCATCGTCGGCGAAGTATTCGGCGGATTGTTGAACATCAGCTGCTGCACGTAATCGCGCACGCCCGCCGCGCGGGCGTTGTAGGCGGCCAGGTAGGCGGCGACGACGGCGACCACGTCCGGAGCGTCGCGCAGGCTCCAGTGGTGCGATTCGTTCATCTCGACGGGGATGTCGTGCTCGGCGTGCCAGCGCATCAGCGCCTGCGTTTCGGGGATGGCCTCGCGCAGCGGACGGGGACTGCGGCCGTCGAGCTGCGTGTACCAGAACAGCGGAATGGCGCACCAGGCGTTGTGGATGGTCCGCGCCAGCATCGGCGCCCAGCGCAGCGTATCGCGCGTCCCGCTGTAGCAGCGCATCAACGGGTAATTGCCGAGACGAGTATGGGCGTAGATGGTAGCCAGGTCGGCCTCGGTGCGCACCGGCACGCCGCCGGCGCCGTGCGCGCCAGGGTCCATCTCCTCCGGCCGGAAAAAATGCTCCTGGGCGTTCTGATCGGTGCCTAGCGAGAGGACATCCAGGCATTCAGCGTGAGCGATGGCCACGACGCCGGCCACGGTTTCGTCCACCGTCGGCCGGCCGAAGTGATGACGCAGCAGCGGATAGGGCACCTTCCAGCGGATGCGCTCGGCCAGCGTCTGCGGCGGCGGCGATCCGATAGCGGACTCCGTCTGTTCGCCGCGCAGATAGGCGACCACGGCCGGTTTCGAGGTGCCGCTGGCGAACGTCATGCGGAAGAGTCCGCATTCGCGGGCGGCGGCCACGCACGGCTCCGTCCCTCCGAACAGCCAGGCGCGCCGTTCCTCGCCGCGCTGGGCGACCTTGGACGCAAGCTCGTTCAGCAGGTTATGGCAATTTTCCGGCGTCAGGCGATAGCCGACGGCGACGATGGACGGGTCCAGGGCCGCCACCTTCTCCAGCAAGGTGTCCACCGAAACCGCCGGTCCCAGGCAGATGGTCTCATACCCCAGCTGCTCGGCGAGGTTGAGGAAGTTGACGACGCCGGCGACGTGGACGCAATCGCCGATGGCGGCGCCGACGATCAAACGGTCTTTCATGCGATCGCCTCCCGATTAAGGGCCACGAACCAAATACAATTTCAACCACGGATAACACGGATAACACGGATAAAGAAAACCAGAACCCTTCTTGGGTTTTATCCGTGTTATCCGTGTTATCCGTGGTCAAAATGCATTTGATTCATGCCTCTAAAGCTGCGGAACCAACGCCTGTGCCGAGCCGAAACTTGCGTAAGCGGGAATGCCGGCCGTCGCCAGCCTCGCCGCGGCCGGAACGTGACCGCGCTGGACGAACGCTCGAATCTCCTCGGGGCGGAGTCCGTCCAGCCCGAGAGCGTTGAGAGTGCGCGGACGCTGCCAACGCTGGCCGCCGAGCAACAGACGGGCCAGGTCCACCAGGCCCGCGAGGGTGGGCGTGGCGACCCCGGCGGCGCGACCCAACTCGATGAGCGGAATCAGCCCGGTCGGCACGTCTTCCAGCAGATAGCGATGGGCGAGAGTGTCCGGCGCCTTGATGCCGACGTAGGCCGGGTTGCCGCCTACCGCCGCGTGCAGAGTGTCGGCGCGGTGGCCGTAGGTCTGACCGACCCAGGCGCGCAGAGAGCAGGCGTTCACGCCGAAGGCGCGGGCGATGGCCAGGCGCTCCGCGTCGGCGTCGGCCAGGACGGCGGCCACCCGCGGAGTAACGCCGTCGGTGTAAAAGTCGAAGGAATCGCCATCCTCGATGCGCGCGGCGTTGAGCAGCGTGATGATGGGGTGCAGGATGGCGCCGAAGTTGGCCAGTCCGGTCTCCAGCACGGAGCGGGCGGGGGCCAGCATCGGCAGCAGCGGCCGAAAGGCGGCGAGCAGCTCGGCCGTGCGATTGGCCGGCAGGGAAGCGGCCAGAACCTCGGACTTGACGCCGAAGATGACGGCGTCCGCCGGTCCAACGCTGCGCGCGGCCAGGGGGAAGGTGTTGGCCTCGCCCAGCAGGACGCGGGCGCGACAGCCGGCGCCGCGACAGGCGCGACGGAACTCCAGGGCGCCTCCGGTGCGGCCGGGCAACAGCAGCACGGCCTGCCCGTCGCGAAGGTGCGGCGCACAGGCGCGGGCGATGTCGGCATGACCGCAGGCCGGCACCGCCACCACCACGAGGCGGGCGCCAACCAGGGCCGAGGCGATGTCGCTGGTGGCGACGTCAATCGGAGCATGGACCGCGGCCGAACCGGGCGAACTCAGGCGGACGCCGCCCCGCTCGGCCACGGGGACGACGCGCGCCGGGGAACGATTCCACAGAGCGACGCGATGCCCCTGCCGCGCCAGGGAGGCGGCCAGGGCGAGGCCGCCGTGACCGGCGCCGAGAATCGCCACGGATGATTTCCGATGAAACACGTTTCCTCTCCCTTGTCTCGCAAACAGAGCTTGGACATCAGCGTTTCGACCTCTCGCCAGGTAGTACGGCGCCAGACTCTCGCATCTGGCACCCGCACATCGTTTTTTCACTCTCGGTCGCAAGCCCCTGCCGAATGGCGCGATTTCTCCGTGGAGACGGGTCCGTTGGCTGGTCTGCTTGTCGCGCCCGGCCGGCCATCACCCACGCCGTCGGCGCCAGCACCAGCCCGATGCCGGCCAGCGTGCTCGGCGAAAACGTCGGGCCTTCCAGCACCAGATCCAGACCCAGGGCGAAGACGATTTGCATCAACCCGACCACGGACACGCGCACCGGCTGACCGGACGTGAAGGCGCGCGTGATGCACATCTGTCCCAGCGTCGCCGCTATTCCCACCCCCAGGAGGAGAAGTAGGACCTTCCCTTCGGACAACGGGGCAAGGTTCGGCGCCCCGCCGGCGACCCACGAGCCGAGCACGAACAGGGTGGCGACGCCGGAGTAATGCACGACAATCGCCCAGGGATGGACGCCCTGAAGACGGTGCAGTCCTAGCATGGCGACGGCCGACGTCAACGCCGCCGACAGCGCGAGGGCGACGGCCCAGGTGGCGTTGCCGTCCACCTGGAAATGGGGCGACTGGATCAGGGCGACGCCGAGCACGCCACAGGCGGCGGCCAGCCAGACCGACATCGAGGGTCGGACTCCCAGCAGCGGCCACGACAGGAACGCCACCCAGATCGGAAAAGTGTTCGTGAGCGTTAACACCTCGGACGTGGGCAACTGGGCCAGCGCGTAGAACGTGGCGAGCAGGCTGAGGCTGCTGGCACAACCGCGAAGCCACAGCGCGCCGGGTCGCCAGAAGACGAGCGGGGCGCCCGACACGCGGGCCAGGCCGAAGGCGAATGCCAGGGCCAGGGCACTTCGTGTCAGGGCGACGATGCGCCAATCGCAGCTGTCCTTCAGCAGATGAGCGAACTGCCCCATCCAGGCGGTGAAAAAACATCCCGTCAACATCCACAGGTACGGGGCGTAAGAACGATTCGACGCGGCGGAAATGTCTCACCTCCTCCGTGGCGGAGCATGGGCGCAACGTCATCCCGAGGATGAATACGGGGCGAGGATCTGAAATCTGGCAGGAGGATGCCTCTTTTCCGCTTGGGCCGCGAAAGCGGATGACGGCCACAGAGTCTTCCCAACGACTCTCTTGCCAAGTAGGATGCGACAAAGAAGGATCAGCCATGACCATTCGCGCAGTCTATGAGAACGGCGTGTTTCGCCCGTCGGAAAAGGTTGACTTGCCGGATCGCTGCGTAGTGGAGGTCGAGATCCGGCAGGTGAAAGAAATTCCCCAAGTCCCGACTCTGGACGAGGTGTACGCCATTCTGGACAGGCGTCATTGCTCGGGTGAGCATGACCTTGCCGAGCGTCACAATGAGCATCAGCCATGAGTGTCGTGTTTCTCGACACGGTGGGGCTGATCGCCAAGTGGGACACGAGTGATCAGTGGCACGCTTTGGCAGAGGCAGCTTACCAGCGGATCGTCGCCCAACGTCAATCGGTCCTGACGACCACGTTCATTTTGTTGGAATGCGGCAACACGGCGACCCGGCGCACTTTTCGCAGCGATGTATGTGCGTTGCGGCAGGCACTGGAACTTCGCAACGAATGGATCGTTCCGAACGAAGACGATTGGAAAGACGCCTGGGCAGCCTACGAGCGTGGGGAGGCAGCGCAGGCCGGAATCGTCGATCACGTCTCCTTCGTCGTGATGCGTCGGCTCGGTGTCACGGAAGCTTTCACCAACGACCAGCATTTCCAGGCTGCCGGCTTCACCACGCTCTTCTGAGTTCCGTCGAAGAAGAAAAAGTACAGTACGTATTCACGCTCTTATGGATCGCAAAATGTACGCTGTCCCCTTTTCGCCCTTCTGTCCCCTTTTCGCCCTTGGTTAGCTGCCGCCTTTGCCCTAGCTGCGACCGCCAGGAAGCGCCGTCACTGTCGCGGCTAAACGAATCACTTCTTCGCCGCAAACTCCTTCAATTCGAATTGGTACAGGTCGCCGCGGGTCGGGAAGGGACGGTTCCAGTCCGCTTCGTCTTCCACGAACTCGAAAAACGCCTTCTCCAGTTGCTCCGGTGCGATTTGGAAAGTGAAGGTGGTCAGTCCTTCGGCAGTAGTCCGTTTTACCGCGATGGGCTTGTCGTTCCCGTGCCCAATTACGATCACCCAGCCGCCTGGTGCCGACGGCGGCCGCCACGTAAGGTTGCCGATGATCCCCGTGATCGTGATTTCGAACACCTTGAACTTCCCCACGTCCTTGACCTTGACGGACGCTTTGAAGGGCAACTTGTCGATGCTCGCCGGAGTCACGCTGTGGTGCATGCGTCGGGCCAGCGCCTCGCTGGCGACGAGGAACAGAATTGCCACTGCGAGCACAACGGCGAGATGTTTCGTATTCATATTCTACTCCCTTGGGTACTGTGGCTTACGCCACCGGCTCGGTAATTTCTCGGGCTATCTCCCTATTGTTTTGACGAATGACGCCCGCGTCTGGTTTGTATCTTGAAACAGAAAAAGCTAACCAATTTGATTAGCTTGCCGGCGCCGGTCATCCTATTAACGAGCGCCGGTCAGCCTATCACGGCGCCGGTTGAGCTATTGGCGCGCCCCAGTCAGCCTATCACGGCAGTGGACGCGGCCCTGCGGCCCTTGTCAAGCGCAAAAGCGGACACGGCCGGGGATCCCGGGTAGCCAACCTTTCGGGCTTGGGGGAACGTGTTTTCGCCGCTGCGGAGGATGCGGCACCCGCCTGATCTTGGGCGGTTCGCCTTCTCACGGTAGGATGGGCAGGCGGCGGAAGGTCTGTCGATCAAGGGGAGAATGACTCATGCTCCGCTACGGATGGGCTGTCGGTCTGTGGATACTGACCTCGGTGTCGGCGTGCGCCGCGCCGGCCGAGGGACAGTGGATCGTCGTGACGGCGCCCGTTTTCCGCAAGGCCATCGAACCGCTGTGCCACCAGCGCCGGAGCCAGGGGTTGCATGTCGTCGTCGTGCCGACCACGGACGTGCTCTCCGCCGACGAGATTCGCAGCGGCGACGCTCGGAAGCTGCGCGAACATATCAACAAGCTCTGCCGCGAATCCAAGGGGCCGTCCTTCGTTCTCCTCGTTGGCGCCATCGACCCCGGCCGCATGGCGGAGCCGGAGAAGTGCGTGCTGCCGGCGCTCCGCGGCACGGCCGGCCGCATGAAGGACCAGCCCAGCGACAACGCCTACGGCTGTCTCGATGACAGCCGTTTGCCCACGGTGCCGGTCGGCCGCTTCCCGGCGCGAACGGAGGAGGAAGCTCGCGGCATGGTCGCCAAAACACTCGAATACGAGCGCTCTTCGCCGCCGGGAATGTGGCGTCGTCGTCTGACCATTCTGGCCGGCATTCCCGCGTACAATCCGCTGGTCGATCGCATGGTTGAGAGCTTGGCCCTGGCCCGCTTCGCGCGGCTGTCGCCGATCTGGACCGGACGGGCCATCTACAGCAACCCGCAATCGCGCTTCGCCCTGCCGGACGATTTACTGCACAAACGCGCTCTGCAATATGTCGAGGACGGCGAGGCGTTCACGCTCTACCTGGGCCACTCCAGCGCCGAGGGACTGTACGGCGGGCGGGCGCCGTACCTTGACCGCGACGACTGGTCCCATCTGCGGATCGGTCGCGGCAAGGGCGTGTTCCTTACTTTCGGCTGCAACGGTTGTCAGTTGAAGGGCCGCGACGGCGAAGGCTACGGCGTCGCGGCGGCGCGGAACCCGAACGGTCCGGCGGCCGTCGTCGGCTCGCACGGCATTTGCTTCGCCGCGATGGTGCAGCTCGCCGCGGACGGCCTGTTCGAGTGTACCTTCGCCAACCGCCCGCCCCGGCGACTCGGCGAAACGTGGCTGGCGATCGAGAACGGTGTGGCTCGCGGCAAGATCGATGATTTCACCTACGGTCTCCTCGACGCCGTGGACGGCGACAAGAAAATTCCGCAAGCGACGCAGCGGCAGGAGCACCTCGAAATGTTCCTGCTGCTGGGCGATCCGGCCCTGCGCTTGCCCGTCATGCCGGAGGACGTCGAGCTGACAACGCCTGTGGCCGTCGTGCCCAGCGAGACGTTGACTGTGAAGGGCCGCGTTCCTTCTCGTCTGTCCGGCGCAGGGATACGGCTGAGCCTGGAGCGCACGGTGAATAGCGTGCCGAGCGATCTGGAGCCGCTGCCGAAAGACGCCGCGATGCGCGACCGCATCGTCATCCGCAACCACGAGCGCGCCAATCGCTTTGTGCTAGCGACCGGCGAAGTCGTGGCGAAGGACGGTCAATTCGAGATCAAGCTGGCAGTCCCAGCGAAACTACCGTGGCCGCGTCTGGTGCTGCGCGCCTACGCCGCCACGGAACGAGAGGAAGGCATGGCCGTGCGGATGCTGGAAGTAAAGAAACCCCCGCGCTGAGAGACGCTTCGCGCCAACCGAGGGCGGTACACCATGAGTCAGGACTATCAGGAGGACGGCATCTCCTTCCGCTATCCGGACGACTGGCGCCTGGACCGCGAGGACAGCGCCGACGGCTGGACGGTGCTGTTGCAAAGTCCGGGCACGGCGTTCCTGACGCTGACCTGCGATCGCAGTGGGACCAGCACGGAGGAGATCGCGCAAGCAGCCCTGGAGGCGCTCCGCGCCGACTACCCCAACCTGGACGCCAACCCGCAAATCGACACGCTCGCCGGTCAGATGGCGATTGGCCACGACATAGAGTTCATCAGTCTGGACCTGACCAACACCTGCTGGACGCGCTGCTTTTACAGCGACGCCGGCACCGTGCTGGTCCTGTGTCAGACGAACGACCTGGAGCTGGAAGAATACGAGCCGATCCTGCGGGCCATTTGCGCGTCGTTGACCGTTGAAGAGGAATAGGCAGAGGAGGCCAGAGCCTTCTCACAGACCCCATACCGAGCCAAACAAGTCTTACGGCACGCCGACACAGAGGGCGATGGCCTCGGCAATCTCGTCCAATTGGGCAAACGTGACCTCGCCCAGCCGATTCACGAAACGGGAGAGAGAAACCGATTTGGTCTGAAACGTATCGGCTCCCGAGTCTTTGGTCAGTCCATTTGTGGGGACAGCAGGTAGTTCCACAAACCAGGGATAGCCGGAATACGATGGCTTCCAGTCGGTGATGGGAACGACCAGCCGCAAAGGCAAACGCCCGACGGTATCCAGGTTGATGACGACGGCTGGCCGAACTTTCCGGATCTCCGCACCAACCGAGGGGTCGAAGTCAATCAACCAAATCTCGCCTCGTCTGGGTGCTGGCACTATCGCCATACAGGTCATCCTTGCCGAAGGCCTCAAAGTCCGTCAATTCCGGATCGTTGCGGTAGTCCTCTTCCGCTCGTATGGCCGCTGCTTCGAGAATCGCATCTCGTTGCTCGGCGGGTAGTTTTCGCAATTCACTGGCCTTCCAGCGTTTCGCTGTGCCGGTAGTTGTCTGGTGGTTCATCCGTTTGTCCTCCAACCTCTTTCCGATCTAGTTTCCCTAAACACGTGCCAGGAGTCAACGGAAGAGGGGCGCCCTGGCACGGACGCTAGAAACGCCCGAAATTCACCAAACTTCACTCCGGCAACCGCCACACCCGAATCGTCTCGTCGCGGCTACCCGAAAAAATCTGCTTGCCGTCGCTGGACACGTCCAGCGACGTGACGGCGGTCGTATGGCCGCGACAGCACCATAGCTCGCAACCGCTGTCCGGATCCCATATCCGCAGCGTACCATCGTGACTGGCCGAGACGACTCGACCGTCGGCGGTCACGGCCACGGCGGCGATCATCTGACGATGGCCGCTGAAGCGCCGCAGTTCCCGACCGGTCTCCACCTCCCACAGACGGACCGTCGTGTCGAAGTGGCCGGACGCGACGGTTCGGCCGCCGGGGGCGAAGGCCACGCCGAACACCAGGCCGCGCGGCGCCGCAAAGAGACGCACTTCACGACCGCCGCGCACGTCCCACAGACGCAATGTCTGATCGCGGCCGCCGGAGACGACATGCTGTCCGTCGTCGGACAGGGCGACACTGGTGATCTCGCCACGGTGGCCGACCCAGCGCTGAATCTCGCGGCCGCTGTGCAGGTTCCACAGGCGCAAGGTGCGATCGTCGCCGCCGGTGACGGCTTGCCGGCCATCGCGGCTGACGGCAATGCAACGCACCGCGTTGGTGTGGCCGGTCAGCCGATCCGCCTCTTGCCCCGTCGTCGGATCCCAGATACGCACGCTCGCTCCCTGGCCGGTGAGCACGTGCCCGCTGCCGGGGACCATGGCGAGACCGCATATTTCCAGTGACGATTGCCCGAAGCGCAGACGCTCCTCGCCGCTCTCCCCGTCGTAGACGCGCAGCTGTCGGTCGGCGCAGGCCGCCACCATCGACCTTCCGTCGCCGCTGAGGACCACCGCGACGACCGGGCCGCCGCTGCCTCGGATCAGGCGTGTCTCGTGCAGCGGTTCGGGCTGCTGACCGGCCGGCAGCACGCCGGTGCGTGTCAGTTGTTCCAGCGCGGACGCCAAGTCGCCGGGTGTGCGAAAGCGATCGTCGGGGTGCTTGGCCATCAATTTGCGGACGACGCTCGCCACCGCCGCCGGCACTTCCGGGCGCAACTGATCGACCGACGGCGGCGTCTCCCAGCGCTGACGGTCGAGCTTCTGGATCAGCGTGCCACCGGGGAACGGTACACGGCCGCTGAGCAGGAAATAGAAGGTGCAGCCGAGGCTGTACAGGTCGGCGCGGATGTCGGCCTTGTGCGGGTCTTCCAGCTGTTCGGGGGCGATGTAGTCAGGAGTGCCGAGCACGGCGCCATCGCGCGTCAGCGTCGTCAGCGAATCCTCGCCGAGGTCGCGTAGCTGGTACAGGCGGGCGACACCCATGTCGAGGATCTTGACCAGCGGTCGCGGCGGCAGAGCGAGGCGCTGTCCCGGCTGCGGCGTGCCACTGTTGGGGGCCACGATCATGAGGTTGGACGGTTTGATGTCGCGGTGGACCAGCGCCTGCTCGACGGCGTGCTGCAAGCCCAGCGCCGCCTGCCGGATGAAGTCGCAGGCCAGAGGAACCGGCAGGGGGCCGTTGTGCTCCACCAGCGTTTGCAGCGTGAGGCCGGGTACGTACTCCATCGCCAGGAAGTGCGTCTCGCCGTCCTGGTCCAGCTCGTGAACGACGACGATGTTGGGATGCGACAGCCGAGCGGCGGCCTGGGCTTCGCGGCGAAAACGGCTCAGCGCCTCCGGATGCGACAGGCGCTCCTTGCGGAAAACCTTCAGGGCGACGACGCGGTTGCGCTGGACGTGGCGGGCCTTATAGACGATGCCCATGCCGCCGCGTCCCAGTTCCTCCAGGATCTCATAGTCGGCCAACGTGGGCCGAGGCGAGGCGGAAAGCGGCGTCCCTTCCGGCGGCGGCGGCGGAGGAGGAACCAGGAGAGTGGTCGGACTGTATTCACTCTTCTCCAGCGAGCCGCAGATGGGGCAGGGCGCCGTCGCGCCGCCGGACGGCATCGCGGCGGCGCTGATCTCCCATTCGTGGCCATTCGGACAGCGCAGGTGCGACATGGAAGACGGACTCTCCAGGCACAGAACGTCCATTCCGCCCTGCCATTTTAGCGACCTCGCCAGCGCCCTGCACAGCCAAGCAGGAGACGAATCCCGAAGCGAGCATGGTTGCGGAATACCTCATCCGATGTCATTCCGCCATGACCTCGGGAATGGCTTCCTTGAGGGTCCGCCTGCCCTTGTCGGTGACCTGGGTGCCGCCTAGGGCCACCAGACGCAGCTTTTTCAAACCGACCAGTTCTTTCATGCCGGCATCCGTGACCGCCGTTTGGCTCAGCCACAGCGACTGCATCCGGGGCCACTTCGCCACCACTTTGAGGCCCTCGTCCGTTACGCTGGTATTGGCGATACTTACCAGGTACAGTTTTTTTAAGCCGCTCAGCTCCTTCAGGCCCGCGTCCGTCAAGCGGATGGATTCAATCCCCAGCACCTCCACGTTCCGGAACTTGGCGACCTCCTTCATACCGGCGTCCGTGATGCCGGCATTAAAAGAGATGGCTAATCTCCGCATTTCTTGCAGACCGACGAGATGTTTCAGTCCGGCGTCCGTCACCTTGTTTCGATAAACGGCCAGCCACCGCAGCTGCTTCAAACGGGCAACCTCCTTGAGGTCGTCATCCGTGGTCCCACTGCCATCCAGCCACAAACGCAAACAGCGTTCGGGCGAGGGAAGCGTACGCAGCTTCCCGCGCGGAAAGACCCGAAAGCGAACCGCCGCGAAAAAGGCGCGCTCCGGATCTTCTCGATTGAACGGCGAGTCCCCTTTGGGAGCTACTCCCGTGTATTCTTCGGCCGGTACAAAATGCGGCCCCCCGCCGAGTGGGGTGGTTCGGACCCAGCCGAATTCGGCGCCGGCCTCCTCCCAGGCGGCGACGATGGCCCCCATCGGACCGGCGCGGGGCCAAACCCGCACGGTCCTGTCCGCGCCGGCGCTGATCAGGCGCTGGCCGTCCGGCGCGAAAGCCAGTGCGGTAATGCCATCGCCATGCCCCTTGAGGGTTCGGCGCAGCTGGCCCGCGCCCGGCTCCCAGAGCCGAATCGTCCGGTCGAGGCCGGCGCTGGCAATCGTCTTGCCGGTCGGCGAAAACGCCAGCGTCCAGACTTCGTCCGTGTGGCCCTTGAGCTGGGCCCGCTCCTTGGCGCCGGCCACGTCCCACAAACGCACCGTATGGTCTTCACTGGCGCTGGCGAGAATCCTTGCCATCGGGAGAGAAGGCCAGGCAGCGGACCGTACTCTCGTGCCCCTGGAGGACGACCCGTTCCCGCCGTGTCGCCAGGTCCCAAAGCCGGATCGTGCGGTCGCTACTGCCGCTTGCCAGCAGCGTGCCGTCCGCGGAAAACGCCAACGCTCGGATGGAAGCCTTGTGCCCCGTCAGGACGGCTTGCGTCTTTCCACTGGCCGCATCCCACAACCGAATCGTCTTATCGTATCCGGCGCTGGCCAACGTTTTGCCGTCGGGAGAGAAGGCCACGGCGTAGACCCAGCTGGTGTGGCCTTCGAGGGTGTGGACCTCCTTGCCGGTGGACGTGTCCCACAGCTTGATTTTCTGATCGGGACTGCCGCTGGCGAGGAGCTTCCCGTCCGGCGCGAACGCCAGGCAGGTGACGGCGTCGGTATGGCCCTTGAGCGTGTAGCGGACCTTGCCTCCCGGTATGGCGCGAATCTGGATGGTTTCGCTCTCCTCGGCCAGGGCGATGGTTTGGCCGTCGGGAGCGTAAGCCAGGGCCAGGACCGAGCTGTTGACGCCCGGCAACAGGTAGCCGTACCGATCGAAGTCAAGAGCTTCCTCAACCGGCTTTCCGGGCGGACCCGCTTCCACTTTCGGCTTTTCCGATCGAGCATTCGCGTCGGGCGATTTCTTCCGCGTCTCGGTTTGACCGGACGCCATCGGCAAGAAAAGGACGCCCAACACGATGGCGAACAACCCGGCAATGAGTTGGCGGCCGATTGGCAAGACGTGCATCATGCTATCATCCTTTCCCGATTACGGAACCTCGCTCACACGACGGTCTCTGTTCGCCCTCACGTAGCTCGAACCGCAACTCTCTCCCCGGCGCCGCCGCGAAGGCGGCACGGAAATCGTCATTGCTTTGGTAGTCCCGATCCGGCACGACGCAGGCACGCACCGAGACAAGCAGGGGACAGCGATCGAAAGGATACGGCGTCACGGCCACCGTCTGGTCCGCGATCGGCCGAAGTACCAACTGCGTCTCGCCGCCCTCGTAATCGCGGGGCACCGGCTCCAGCGTGGCCGGTCGCGGCGGCGCCGTGCAGAAGTACAGCGACAGTCGATCGAACACTTGCAGCAGCTTGTAATTGCACCACAGCGGCCGCTCCTCCAGCCATGCCAGAGCCACACCACGATGAGGCAGGTCTCGCCGCAGTGCCGCCTGCTGCGCCTGCAACTCATCGAGAAATCGGCGCTGCATGTCCTCTTCCTCGGCGGAGAGCGTCTTGGCCGTCATCTGCCGGTCGGTGCCGAAGCGCATCTGGTACAGCCCGGCCAGGTGCATGGTGGTGAGTAGACCGGCGTAGGGATCCCGGGCCAGCACGCGGTCGATGCCGGTCCGGTAGAAACCGACGTGCTCGGCGATCGGCATGGCGGTGAACTGGTACGGCCGGCGCGTGGACGGGTCGATGCGCGGCGCTGCCTCCCACGACAGCCAGCCGTCGTCGTGGTGAGTAGCGGCGATGAGCAAGGGTTCGCGCGGAGACGGAGTGGCGAAGGCGGCGTTGCCCCAATGCTCGGCGAAGACACCGGCCAAAGCGGCGTGGTCGGTCTGCCGGATCAGCAGTAGCTGTCCGTCGCGGGCTTGCACGATCATGAAAGGCTCCCGGCCAGCAAAGGACAGGCGAGACGTACCGCCGTCGATTATACCGCGCTCCGGGAGCTAGAGGGGGCCGCCGACGGCCGGACGCCCATACGTCCGGCCGTCGGCGGCTCGCCTCATCGGCGCTTGAACGTCAGCGCGAAATCGTCGAACTGAAGGGCCTTGTGGCCGTTGCCCGAGTCGGCGAAGAACTGCTCGAACAGATCGCGGACGTGAGCGGAGGCCAGGTGGTAGTAGTTGTGTTTGCCGTCGCGGCGGAAGCCGACCAGGCCGACCATGCGCATCAGCGTCAAGTGGTGGCTGACGGCCGGCTGCGACTGGCCGAGCAGGTCGCACAGGGCCGAGACGTGCAGTTCGCTGTCCTGGGCCAGGGCCAGGACGATCTTCAGGCGCGACGGGTCGGCCAGCAGCTTGAAAACGGCGGTCAGACGCGCGATGGTCTCGTCGGAGACCTGGATCGGCGACGACGACGACGATGTCGCGGCCTTGGGTGAACGGGATCGGACGACGGTGGCGTTACTGGTCAAGTTGAATCCTCCCACGTACCGCGTGTCCGCCGGCGGAAACTTGCACGGTCGCATCCATTCACTCCGAAGGTGCAAGAACGATCCGACAGACGAGCGCGGCCCCCGATGAGTACTTGCGTCCCGGCGTGGAACGGAGCGGTGACACCGAATCGTCTCTCCCTTTCCTCGCCGTCTGCTTTTACGAGTCAGCTAGTAGAATATCAAGGGATTCACGTGCGTCAAATAAATTCCTGTGAATTTCTTCACGCTCCGCCGTTCACGCCGACAAACCGTAGGCGCGGAGGGTCTGGGCGACGCGCGCCTCGCCGGCGGCGTCGGGGGGACACAAGGGCAGGCGCAGCTCGCCGTTGCCGCGACCGAGTATTTTCAGGGCCGTTTTCACGGGGATGGGATTGGTGGCCACGCCGAGCATATCGCGGCAAAGCAGGAACAGACGACGGTGCCACTCCAGCGCCTCGGCCGGTCGGCCGGCGTCGTGGGCGGCGACCAGCGCCTTGAGGTCGCGCGGCACCAGGTTGCCGACCACCGACACGACGCCGCGGCCGCCGATGCTCATCAGCGGCAGCGTCAGGCTATCGTCGCCGCTGAGGATGGTCAGGTCGCACAGCGAGGCGATGTGCGACGCCTGGTCGAGCGAACCCGTCGCCTCCTTGATGGCGACGATGCTCGGCAGCTGGGCCAAGCGGGCGATGGTCTCGGGCAGGATGTTCGACGCGGTTCGAGCGGGGATGTTGTAGAGCACGATCGGCAGGTCGCACGCCTCGGCCACGGCGGCAAAGTGGCGATAATAACCTTCCTGCGTCGGCTTGTTGTAGTACGGCCCGACCATGAGAGCACCGTCGGCGCCGGTTCGCTGAGCGAAGCGCGTCAGACGGATGGCCTCGCGCGTGCTGTTGGAGCCGGTGCCGGGCACGACCTTGATGCGTCCGGCGGCCTGCTCGACCACGGCGGCGATGACGCGCTCGTGCTCGTCGTGGTCCAGCGTCGGCGATTCGCCGGTAGTGCCGACCGGCGACAAACCATCAGTCCCCTGCTCGACGTGCCAGTCCACCAGCCGGCGCAGGGCGGCAAAATCGATGTCGCCATCACGGAACGGCGTCACCAATGCCACCGTCACACCGGCGAACCGTTCCCCTTTGGTCTTCTTCATGTGTACATTCTCCGATGCTTCCAGACGCGAAGCCGCCAGCGGCCCCTGGAGCCTTTTTACCGAAATCCGCAAGAAGACAACGGCACGAACGAATAGAATAATGGAAAGGCCGCGCGGAAACCGCTCCTCGCGCCGCCGCCGGAGGTCCGGAGACGAGGACGATGCTGGAACAACTGGTCTACACGGTCGAGTCGGGTCTGGCGGACCTGGGCCGTCGTCTGCTGCGTCCCAGTCGCGCGAACAGTTGCAGGACGACATCGACCGCCTGAGCGAACAGCTGCTCCAGCACCGTGCCGAGCTGACTCGGACGCGGATGGAACTCGGGTCCGTCAAGCGTCGCCTGCGCGACAACCCGACCGCCGCCGCCCTTCTCCACTCGCGCATCGAGATGGCCGTCCGCAACCGACAGACAGATCGAGCCTGGCAGCAGGCCATCGAGCTGGATCAGCTCCGGCAAACGCTTGCTTCCGACCAGGATGCTTGCCCGCGCCTGGAGCAACGGTGCTGGAGCCTGCAATTCCTCGTTCGCCAGCTTGAGCGGCGACTGGCCCGCGTGCAAGAACAGCTCTACCCGTACTGAGCCGATCCAGGTGCCGATGCTCCCCCTCCCCCCCGTTGTCTTCTTCGATGCCGTTGGTACTCTCCTTCATCCCGAGCCGTCCGCTGCCGCCGTGTACGCGGCGGCCGGACGACGTTTCGGCAGCCGGCTCGACGAAGCCATCCTCATGGACCGTTTTCGCACCGCCTTTCGCCGCCAGGAAGAGGCGGATCGCGCCGACGGCCTGCGCACCGATGAGGCCCGCGAGGTCCGGCGCTGGCGGGCCATTGTCCGCGAAGTGCTCGATGACGTGGCCGACCTCGAAGCGTGCTTTCAGGAACTCTACGCTCACTTCGCGCGGCCGCCAGCCTGGCGCTGCCTGCCGGAGACGGCCGACGTGCTGGCCGATCTGTCCGCTCGCGGTCACGTGCTCGGCATCGCCTCGAACTTCGACCACCGTCTGCGCGGCCTGGTCGAAAGTATTCCCGCGCTGCAGCCGATCCGACATCTTATCCTTAGCTCGGAGATCGGTTGGCGCAAGCCGGCCGCGACGTTCTTCGCCGAGATGTGTCGCCGCGCCGCTTCGCCTCCCGAGCAGGTCCTGTACGTCGGCGATGACCCGATCAATGACTACGAGGGTGCCCGAGCCGCGGGTTTGCGCGTGATGTTGCTCGACCCTACTCGACGCGCCTCGGTGCCTGTGGAAGCGGTCCTCCCGTCGCTGACCGATCTGATGTAGAGGCAAGCCGCCGCATCTCCGCTGGGTCACGAACGCGCAGCCGTTTTCCAAAATGCGCTCTTTCTCCCATTCCCGAACGAAGACATGCAATTGCCGGCAGACGCAAACCGGCGACCGGGCGGGATTTCGCTTGACGGGGAATCGCCCTGAGCTTGAGATAGCGGTGTTAGGATGCGCCGGCGCCCTCGAAGAATGAGTTCGGCGAAGAGGAGGCGACATGGGCGTATGCGGCTGGCGACTCGGCTCGCATCTGTGCCGCTTGGAAATTGGGGGAGCGGATGTCGGTAGCACCGGAACCTTACTTGTCGGCCTGCCTGACGGTCCTCTACCGCGCCACCGTCGCCTGCCGCATGTGGGGCTGGTCCGGACGAGTTTCGCCGGAGCACCTGGCGGATCTGATGGACGCCATCCACAATATCCCGGAGTTGGTCCAGCATTGGGAGCGCTGTGACGTGGAGTTTCTGCGGACAGCCTTCCTCCGAGTTTACGAGCAAAAGTGGCTTGGCCGGGGTGGCTTGGCTCTCTGCCAGATCTTTGACGACATAATCGCCCAAGGAGAGGTCAACGCCGAATAAGGCGCTGCGGCAGACCGACCACGCGACCAACCGTATCTTGATGGGCTTGTCAGCGACCTGCCGAAACGGAGCAGACAGGAGCGCAGGTGACCCGCTACGCTGGAGGTGCCTTACCACCGTCGTCGGAGGTGCTCATGAAGGACTCGTTGGTTACCTTATCCTGGCCGGTCATTCCGCCCGAAGTTGAGAAATTCGCCGTCGAGAAGGGGGTCAGCCGATACCTGAACGCGGTGATTGACCTGGCCCGGCAAGCTTTCCCTTCGTCGATCCTGTTCGTGTCTCTGGGACAAGATGCCGAAGACGAAAGGCATCAGTACATTGCCCTCAACGTCGAGGTCGGCGGCCAGGCAAGCGAGAAGTTGCTAGCCGGGCAGCGAACTTGGTCCGCGGGGATCCGTCACGTTTGCCCGTCACGTCATGCCGTCTGCTTTGTACTGGGTTGGCGATGAATTGGCGTGACTTTCTGCTACTGGCTACTCGATTGGCCGCGGGAACCACTGAGGCGGACTGGCGAACCGCCGTCAGCCGAGCTTACTACGCGGCCTTCCATGTCGCCCGGACCCTTGTTTGCCGATTTGAAGTTTACCGTACCCCGAGCCGACCGGGCGCATCAGTACCTTGTGTTTCGCCTCGCCAACAGTGGCGAGGCCGCCGTGGAACAGGCGGGGCGCGACTTGGACACGCTCCGGCGGTTGCGGAAACGTGCGGACTACGACGAGATTCCTGCACTCACGCAACCCCAAGCTGTCGCTGCCGTTCAGGTCGCCGAAGGCATTATCCAGGTGCTCGACGCCGCCCGGCAGGAGCCGGCCCGCACCCGGATCAGGGATGACAGGATCGTCTACGAGCGTGACGTGCTCCACGACGTTACCTGGCAGCCCTAGCGGCAGGGAATGAGGATGGCAAACCGGCTGACCGGCGGGGATTTCGCTTGACGGAGAATCGCCCTGAGTTTGAGATAGCGGTGTTCGGGCGCGCCGGCGTGCGAAGAATGAGTTCGACGGAGCCTCACATGAAATTCGCGTATGCTCTCCCACGTCGGTGGATGGGCTTCGCCGTCATCCTTGTTGTTCTCACACGCCTCCTGACAGTCGTTCGCGGTGAGGTTTCGGGGAGCGAGAAGCGGGAAGCCGATGCCAAGCGCGCGGCCGAGATGGTGAATGCAATCGTGAACCGCAATAAGGCGCCCAAGTTGGTGAAGTGGCGAGGCGATATTACTTCATGGGCAGCATTCTTCCCCGAAGATCACGATTGGAAGTAGGAGGCGCGAGTTCACAAAGCGATATCTCAACTGGAAAGGGATCAGACCGAAGAGGTCTGGGAAGAACTGGTGAAACGAACGGGTGATCGGCACTATAGCGAAACGGTCACGAGCGTGAAGACGGGGGATGCGTATATCGAAGATGTCGGGACCATCTGCGCGTGGCTTGCCCACTCGCGCCTCATCGGTGTGTTCTGGCAGCACTTGCCGCTTAGCCCATTCAAGGATGGCGAGACACTCTCGCTGGATGTCGGTATCGGCGATCTATCCAGGTGGCGCGAGCAACGGGCCGCAAAGTCGCTCTACGAGCTACAGATTGAAGTATGCGAGAGAGCGAACAAAGTTCTGGCGAAAGTGGAGGAGGTTCCGCAAGCGGAGAAGGAGCAGGCGCGGAAAAAGATCGAGGCCGAGATAGTGAAGCTGAAAAAGACCAAACAGCCCGTCCATATTCAGGGTGGTCACAGTTATCGAGAGCGCGGCGTGTACAACGCCGAACTTGCCAAACGGGTTCGCGACGGAGTCAAGAGCGGTAAGTATGGCCGCTTGGGCATCATCAAGTAAGATGATCGCTCGACATCGATGAGGTGTGAGATTCCATCGTCCGCCGCATCGGCTATACTGGTGTGAGATAAAACGGCTGGCCTTGTGAGGATCGACTTATGACGGCGGCAGCAGCGGCCCTTGACTTAAGCGTGTTGTACGAGCGGGACGAGACAGCGTGGTTGGAGGCCATGTCGTCCCTGGCGGCCAGCGGGCGGTACGCCGAGATAGATTACCGGCACCTGAGCGAGTATCTGGCAGACATGGCCAAGCGCGATCGGCGAGAAGTGTTCAGTCGGCTGGTTGTACTCCTGTCCCATCTGCTGAAATGGGAACATCAACCGGAACGCCGATCCGGTTCGTGGCGGGGCACGATTCGAGAGCAAAGGCGTGAGTTGCGGCAACTGCTGGAGAGTGGCACCCTGCGTAACCATGCGGAGGCGGTTCGGGCAGACGCTTACGCAGAGGCAAGGCGCCAGGCGGCTGACGAAGCGGAGCTGAGCCTGGACGTGTTTCCTTCCGAGGACAGGCGGGGCTTGGATGAATTGTTGGCGGAGCCAGACGTTCGAATCCGGCGCTGCAGATGTAACGTTCAATGTCAAGTCCCGTCCCCGTGATGACGGCCGGTAAGAACGGTTTCCTCTTTCCTGTCTGCGCAATGCGGACGGCTCCGTCCCAAGGGCGTATTCTCTCCACCGACACGGTCAACCGTTCCTTAACCGTTCCTCTTCTCTGTTGCCGGGCGTGCCGAAGGCTCCAACCCAAACGTCCGCACCAGGTCCAAGGCCGCTTCCCGCAGCGACAAGCCATGCAACGCCGCCCACAGGTCGATCACGTCCCCCTTCTGACCGCACGTCTTGTCGAAGCACTGGAAGACGTTGGCCTCCAGGTTGACGCTGAAGGTCCGGCCCCGGCCATCGCCGCGATGCAGCGGACAGGCACCGCGACGCTGCGGACCATTGCCACGCAAGCGCGTCAACAGACCGAGTTGATCGAGCACCTGCACCAGCGACAGTTGCGCCTTGACCTGCGCAAAATCCACAAAGGAACTCTCGCCACGGGCGGCGGTCTCGGCTACGCTGTCGGCACAGGCCGCAGTGACCACTTTCTCAGCCGGCATAGCTTCCGGCTTGTGGCCCGCGGCCTGGCTCGTTGCTGACATACCATTGTCATCGGATGCAGCATTTACTGACGTGGCATTGTCATTCTCCTTGATGTGGGCCGGCGTCTGCCACGGATAGTGATCGCGGTCAAAAGGCCGGCCCGTTTTCCCAATGGCGAACACCAGATGCAACAGTTTACGCATGGCGTGGCCGACGGCGACCGCCTTGTGCTGGGGATGCTTGGCCACGACACGGGTGTACAACGCTCGCACCGCCGGATTGAAGCGGATGGCGCTCAAGGCTGCCATCCACAGATAGCGACGCACCAGGTCATTGCCGCGCCGACTCATGACAAAACGCCTGGGCGAACGCGGCTGGCCGTCGCGGTCCACGCCGCTGGAAGCCTCGATGGGCAAGACACCAAAATAGGCCACCAGCTTACCCGGCGGGGCGAAGCGATCGATGTCGGCGATGAAAGCTGTCAGCACCGCCGCCGTGACGGCGCCGATGCCCGGGATGGTGTCGAGGTGGTTGGTCTGGGGCAGGGCGTGATAGGCACTAACCAGCAGGGATTCCAGGCGTTTTTGCCGCGCGCCCCTATCGCGTAGTTGGCGGACCTGGTCGCGGACCAGCTCCTCGACGGCCGCGTCGTTCAGCGAGGCGATGGAGGTCTGTGCTTGTTGCAACAGCGGCGTTGCCAGGTCATCGGGTAGATAGAGGATGGCAGCCAGTGTGGTGGGTCTGGCCTGGGCCAGGCGGGCGGCGGTCGGGTAGCGGTGGACCCGTTCGAGGACCCAGCCGGCGGCGATATCCTTGGTGAGCAGGGCCAGCTCGGGGAAGGTCAAGGCCAGGAGATGATGGAACGGGTTAAGGAGCCGTGTGCGTTGGCGGACGACAGCCTGGAGTCGGCCGGCGATCTGGCGGAGGATGCGGAGTTCCAGGGACAAGGGTTTGTCCCTTCGGGGTCGCTCGGTCACGGCATAGCGTGCGGCGACGCGGGCTTCGACGGGATCGGACTTGTGACTGCCGAAGAAGGCGGCGCGATAGTTTTTGTTGCGTTGCGGATCGCCGCAGGAGAGGGTGAGGGCCAGCGGCTGGGCGGCGTTGGCGGGGTCGGCTGGCGGCGTGGCCTGTTGGTGGAGAAAGTGCAGCAAGTTGTCGGCATAGGGTCCGGCCACGTCCAGACGCACGGCGAAGTCCACGGCGCCGTATCGTTGGACAAGGGCTTGGAGGCGTTGGCGGAAGAGAGCGTGGCCGGCGGCAGACTCGGGGAAGGACAGCTCGTCAGCAGCGGATTGGAGATCGTCGGTGAGAAAGACGGCGTAATGTCCGTAGCGGGAGGTGTCGATGCCGACGCCGATGCGTTGCGGTGATTGCGGCGCGGGAGCTGGCTGCTTTTCTAAGCAATGCAAGAGCAATTTTGGTGAGGATGCCGGCACGCTGGGTGCGCACGGTCATTGCTCCTTTGCGACCCCAATGGTCGCAATTGTTCCGTGCCACCGTCTGACCCACCGTGCCTACCGACTACCCTGCTCTCGGCGACTCGCCAACTACTCCTCCTCGGCACTTCAACGCTCGGCTCTCTCCAAGCTTTTACCTGGAATGTATCGCCCCACGGCGACCATCGAATGGGCTCCCTCGAAGATCACGCCCAACGCCTCGGTCATGGCCCCTCCATACGGAGCTGGATGCTCCTTCCAGGCACGAGCAGCCGATGCGGAAGGTGGCCCACCGAGGAGAGGTTGCCGACTTCGTCGTCGCTTCCTCCTTTCGTTGCTCAACTCCTCTTGCCCACGCCCGCGTCCAGCGACACCGTGCTGTCGGCCGTCAGACTTCGATATAACCGCGCCCGGTCGAAGGGCTCGCCGCGGCCGCCGACCCGGTACAACGCCAACGCCAACTTACGCATCACACCGGCCAACGCCGGCTTGGCAGCGCCACGCCGTTGCGCCTTTTGCCGCACATACCAACTGCGCACCGGCTCCTGCCGCACCCAACGCAACGCCGCCAGGTACAGCCAACGCCGTACCACGCTGGGACCCCGCTTGCTGATCTTGAGCTGGCCCTGCCAGCGACCACTGCTGCGTTCCTTCAGGTTCAGCCCCATCGCCTTGCGATAGGCCGACCCACAGTGGTAGTCCTGGGGATTGCCCAACGCCACCCACAGCACACACGCCGTCGCCGGGCCGACCACTGCGGCCATCGCCTGGATGACCGGCTGCGTTGCCGCCAGTTGCCGCCGCCGCCGGGCCTGCCGATGCTGCTGCAGCCCCTCTTGCACCTGTTGGGCATAACGACGCAGGCGTTCCTCGTCCCAGCGTCCGACCGGCACGCCCGCCGTCTGCCGGGCGCTGGCTGCCAGCGCCTCGGCCTTGTCCCGGCGCAACAGACCCTTGCCCCAACGGTACAGCCGGTCTACCGCCTGGATGTCCTCCGCCAAGCCGCCTGGCCCGCCGTAGCGTAGCAGGCAGCGTCGCAGCACCCCGGAGGTCAAGGGCAACAACGCGGTCGCCTCGGGCCAATGCCGGCTCCAGAGCGCTTCCAGCCGGCCGTACCACAACTGCGTCTGCCGCCTTGGGCCTTCGAGCCACTCGACTTGGTAAGCCAGTTCCTGTTCGGCCTCGCTGGGCAGGACCAGCGGCCAGGGCCAACTGCGTCCCTGAGCGGCCAATTCGGCCACGATGGCGGCGTCCTTGCCGTCGTGCTGGGACGGGACGCCGTCGAAGATCTCGGCGTAATCGGCGGCGGCCTTGGGGCTGATCCGATGCACCATCAAGCCGGCATGCTGGAGAGCGTGGCGAAGGGCATCGCCGTAGGTGCCGGTCGGCTCCAGGGCGACGACGAGCTGGCGGCCCTGGCCGAGGCGCTGCCGGGCCTGGGTGAGGCAGGGGAGGTCGGCGGGGTTGCGGCAGCGCCAGGGGCGCTCGAAGTCGTGGTTGTCCCAGCGGAGCACGCAGAGGATGGAGTCCTTGCCGACATCGAGGCCGGCGTGGACGAGCGTCTCGTGCCGCGGGTGCAGCAGGCGATCCAGGTAGATCGGATTGACAGCGACGGCGCGGTATGCTGTGCTCTTCATGGGGATGACCTTTTGTACGTGGACTGGTGATCGTAGCTGACACCACAATAAACCACTTTCGAGGCATCCCCATTCTTATAGCCCACTGAGCTTGGTTGGTCGGCGAGTTCCTCGGCGAGGTTGACGGCTCCGGTGCAGGCTTCCCGTGCGGCGCCGTGGACGGTGCCGAGTCGTTGGATGGCTTGGTTGATGGCGTCGGCGGAGTCGGGCACGGCGCGGTTGCAGAGGACTTTGCCGGTGTTGTCCAGGACGCAGAGTTGGACGGCGTGTTGGGAGTAGTCCAGTCCGACGACTCGCCTTCCCAACGGCTCACGCCGGTGGATGACCGCGAACAACGCCCGCAACGACTCACGCAAGCGTTCCCCAGAAGCACGCGCCGGAGTGTCCGGCAAGGTCGTCAGGAACTTCACGTCCCCGATCAGGGGGGCCAGGCAGAACGGCATCACGACGCCGCACGCACGCAGGTAACGCCGGTAGGCCGAGAAGTAGTCGCAACCCAGCACGCCGTGGAACTCCTTCCCCAACCCCTCCAGCAGCACGTCGGCCCGATCAGCGAAGTGCTCATGCGGTCGTCCTTTCCACCGAAGAGGCCGCTTGCGGCCGGGCGCTCGTGCCCGGCCGCAAGCGGATTAGTCCCCTCCGTGTACCGCATCCTCCTTCGCGAACGGATACGTGGCGAACAGCACGTCACCCAGTCCCAGGTAGGGGTCGTCGAGGTCGGCGTGCAG
This sequence comes from uncultured Planctomycetota bacterium, assembly GCA_963849325.1. Classification (GTDB taxonomy): domain Bacteria; phylum Planctomycetota; class Planctomycetia; order Gemmatales; family Gemmataceae; genus JAJPHU01. Next base: position 287,891 of record CAWKHF010000007.1, read on the forward strand.
CACGTCCTTGTAGATGGGGCGAGTCACCTTCTCCGGCCGCACCAATCCCGCGGTGGCGAGCAGTTCATGGATCTGACGGCGGCGCGTGCGCTCGTTGAGTCGGGTATCTTCTTCTAGCTCTTTCCAGCGGGCCACATCCTCCGCGGCGGTCAGGACCGGTTTCGCCTGCGTCCGCGGCACAACCGAAATCGGCGTTGGTAGGAGGGTCCGTTCAATCGGCTTCTCGATCACCCCCTTGGTAATGGGCACCATCTTTTGGTCGGCGGCCGCCTGACCCGGCTTGGCCATTTTCTTCAAAGCTTGTGCCTGGCCGCGATGATAAGCGCGGACCAGCAGGTCTCGATTCGCCTCGGAGCTGGCCTGAGCGTTTTTAGCGACCGCACAAAGAAGGCTGAGTTGAGCCACATATCCGGACTCGGTGTATATCCCCGGCAGTGCATCCACCACCAAACCGTCGGGAGTGCAGACCGAGCTGAGGATGTTGCCGTGGAGGGTGCGGGTCAGCACCTTGCCGTTGCCGAAGTCGATCCGCACGATCGGCACCGGACGCACGCTCTCCCACACAGGCTCGAACGATTGGTTGATGAAGTCGGCGACGCGGTCCTGGGAGAACAACACGGTTCTCGCGAGACGAGCGTTCGTTCAGCAGAAGCGGTCGTCGAGCCGGCCCATCATCTGAAAGAGCAGCACGGGCTTGCCCGACTTCTTCGCCGCCGCGCAGGCCGTGTCCAAATCCTTGTGCCAGCGGACCTTGCCGGGCTGGACCTTGGGGTTGACGAACGTATCACCGGGAGGGGTCGCGGCCGGGACGGTTCGCGCGGCCAACACCTTCTCGGTGGGGACTTCGATGACGTATTTGCTGAAATCGCGTATGTCGATGACGTTCGGGACGTTCGGTGCCGGTGCGGCCACGAGGTTCATGGCCGGCTGCGGGGTGGGCGGCTTCGGGGGTCTGTCGCCGGCGAAGGCACGCGCCAGGAGTAGGACGGTCAGTCCGACCACTCCGACTTCCACGATACACGAGAGACGATGGCGCCGTAGGGTTCGTTTCATGACAAGAATCCTCCAGTACGGGATTAACCGGCTCGGAAGGCGAGCAACGGGTTTCCGGGAGGATTCTACCCGCGGACGTGGGAGGATTGCGCAACAAGTTGGTAACGAGTGAAGGGAGGTCTCGGCGCTACTGGATGCGGAGGCTGCGGACGTACTCGGCCTCGCGGGCGATCTCCCCGTCGGAGAGGCCATCTTGCCGCTGGTCATGTCCAGGGCCATGACGTCGATCAGGCCGTTGCTGCCGACGCCGCCGCGCACCTGCACCGGCGCGGCTCGGCCCGGCTGTAATCTCTCCGCGCGGTACAGCCCCGCAAGATCGCGCAAGCTGTCCGCATAGCACGGATTCGCCGTCGAAGGAGACGAACGGATCGGTGATGGTGTCATCGCCGGCGGCGACGAGGACTTCCTCGCGGCCGTTGGGATGGAGCAACATCAGGTCCGAACCCGGCTCCCCTCGCAGCGGGCTGAACACTTCCGTCCAGGCGATTTGCTTGTCGTCGCCCCGGCGCGGTGCCCGCACGTAGACGAGGTCGTAGTCGTAGCGAATGGATTGGTCGGCCGCGAGGGGCGGCGGGTTGACGTTGTACACGCGGTTTTTTTGTCCGGCCCGGCCGAAACCATCGCCGACAGAAGGGCCATCACCAGGATGGCAAAAGCGACTCGCTTCACCGTCTTCTCCCCTCGGAAGTACCAGGTTTACTTGTTTGCAACCGCTCCAGGTAGCGCGGCAACCGGCACGGGAACCAGCGATTGGAGGAGTTTACCGCTGGGCAATTCGTAAAGCTGAACGAGTCCGCTCTTGCTACCCAGGGCGAGGCGCGAGCCGTTGGCATTGAGCGATACCGCGTACACCGGGGCGGGCGCCTTGCTGAGGAGGGCGACGCGCTGACGGTTGGCGATCTGGTAGACACGAACTTCGCCGAAATGGCCGGCGACGGCCACGAGCTTGCGATCGCCGCTGACGCCGAGGGCGTGGACCTCGCCCGGTTGCGCCTCGAAGTTGCCGGCATATTGATTGCGCGGGACGCCGCTCAGAGCGGTCTTCAAGGTGTAGGCGCTGAGGGTCCGCGCCCGGCCGGCCGAGATCGCATAGAGATCGTTGGCGGCCACGGCGCCGATCAACTCCGGCGAACTGTCGATGGTCCGCAGCAACTCGCCGGTCTGGGCGCTGGCGACCTTGGTGGCCTTGTCGCGTCCACCGCTGACGAGCATCTTGCCGTCGGGCGTGTAGGCGACCGACAACACCCAATCGCTGTGCAGCTCGAAACGGCGGAGCGGCTGCTTCGGGTCAACGGGGACGACGTACACGGCGCCGTCGGCGCCGCCCAGGGCGATCGCTTGGCCGTCGGGAGCGAAGTTGCCGCGAAAGAGCGTGTCCTTGCCGATACGGCGAGCGGAGACGAGTCGGCCGTCCGCCGGGTCGAGGAAGCGAGCCTCGCCATACTGACCGGGCGTGCCGCCGACGGCCGCCAACAGCTTGCCGTCCGGGCTGAACTCGACGTGTGTGACCAGGTCGCTGGCCGTCGGCACGCGCGCGGTCGGCGCCGTTCCCTCCACGTCCACCAGGACGACCTCACTGCGGCAAGCCGCCGCCAGGCGCTTGCCGTCGCCCGACAGCGCCACGCTCGTGACCGCCGGCGCGAACGTGTACGTCTTGGGAGCCTTGATTTCGATGCGCGGCTTGTCGGCCGGCGAGTCATCGGGAGCGCCGACCGCGATCCACTTGCGGAGTATCTCGATCTTTTGAGGCGACAAAGGTGGCTGCTTCTGCGGCATGGCCGGCTCGGGGCCGCTGATGGCCTCGATCAGCAGGCTATCCTCGGGCTTGCCGGCCTGGAACAACGGGCCGCTGCGGCCACCCTTGCGCATGTCGGCGACCGTGTCCAGGCTCAACTTGCCCTTTGGCTTGGCCGAGGAGTGACAACCCCAGCAGTGTCGTTTCAAGATCGGCTGCACCTCGTTGCGATAGCTGACCGCCGGCTCGGCGCTCCGCGCCGGCAGGACCATCCCGAGAAACAGACTTGCAGTTATCAGCATCGAGCGGCGTCGCATGGCCCGGATCTCCAATCCTCGTGGCGGGACAGTTAATGGACCAGGAGGAAATCCTTGCTGTTGAGCAGCGCCCACATCAAATCCTGGGCCGCCTCCGTCCGTTTCGCGCTGCCATAGGTTTGGAACAACTGGAGCGACACCTGCTTTTCCTTGTCGCCGGGTCGGCGGCACAGTGACCACAGGTAGATCTGTTCGACCAACTGCTCGTCACTCGGTTTCGCCTTGAGGAGTTGAGCGAGCCGGCCGTTGGCGGCGTTGACGCGGTTGACGATGACGTTGCCGTTGAGGAAGTGCAGCGCTTGTAGCATGTTCGAGCCGTCGTCGCGTTCGCACTCGCACGCCTCGACGCGCTGCGGCTTGCCGAACAGGTTGAGGAATTCGCTCTGGACCTCGGCATCGGGCAGCTGCTTGGCCGTGAACCCCGCCGGTGCCCCGCCGAAACGCTCGGGGACGCCCGTGGCCTGTACCAGTGCGTCGAGCAGCGACTCGGCCGGCAGCCGGCGTGGCACCATCCGCGAAAAGTTCATGTCGTCCTCGGCATTGGTTTCGTTGGGGATGCTGCTGCGCTGGTAAGTGCGTGAGTTCACGATGGTCCGCATCAGATGGCGAACGTCGAACTGATGGGCGACGAAATCTTTCGTCAAGGCGTCGAGCAACTCGGGATTGACGGGCGGGTTCGTGGTGCGGATGTCGTCCACCGGGTCGATGATGCCGCGATGGAAAAAATAGCTCCAGACGCGATTGGTCAGGCTGCGAGCGAAGAACGGATTGTCCGGCGACGTCAGCCACTTCGCATAGGCTTCGCGGCGATCGACGTTAAGAAGGTCGATGTCCGCGCCGCCGAGGAAACGCGGTTTTTGCAGCTGTCCCGAGCGCGGGTTGCGCGAATAGCCGGCCGTCTTGCGGACGAGGATGGCCCGCGCCGTGGGACGCTGGGGAGTCGCGGGTCGTCCTTGGCGGCGACCTGGTTGAAGAAACTGTGCAGACCGTAGTAATCGGCCTGCGTCCAGTTCTCGAAGGGGTGGGCATGGCAGCGGGCGCAGAGCATACGGATGCCACAGAAGACCTGCGTGACGCGCTGCAAGGAGTCGTCGGCGTCCTTGCTGATGGCAAAATACGCCGACGCCGGATCGTCGGCGACGCCGCCGCGGCTGGTCAGCAGGCGACGGGCGAACTCGTCCAACGGCATGTTCGAGGCGACGACGCCGCGCAGCCACTCGCGCAGGGCGTACACAGCCGGTTCGCTCAAATGCTTGCGGCTGTTCTGCAACAGGTCGCCCCATTTCAGCGACCATTGATCGACAAACTCCGGCCGTCGAAACAGGACATCGATGACCTTCGTGCGCTTGTCCGATCCTTTATCGCTCAGAAAGGCGAGTACCTCGTCGGCAGTCGGCTGGACGCCGATTAGGTCGAGATGGACGCGGCGGAGGAAGGTGACGTCGTCGGCCAATTCGGATGGCTGAAGGCGCAGATCGTTGAGCTTGCGGGCGACGAACTTGTCGATGAGATTGTCCTCGGGCGGCGGCGCCGGTTGGAAGCTGGGGTTGGGCTTGAGGACGATGAAATTGGCCGTGGCGAAGACGCGCTCGAAGCGAGCGGATACCGCCGTCTCGCCCAGCTCGCGGGCGGTGACAAGTCCGGCTTCCTCGACGCTGGCGACGCGCTCGGTGTTGACGGTGTAGATGCCCAGGCGCGTCACGTCGCGGACGCTGCCGTCGCTGTAGCGGGCGAGCAGTTGCAACGGGTGCTGCATACCGGGTGAAAGGACCACTTTTTGCGGAACGATGTCGAGGCCGACCATCTTGACCGGGTCGTCGAGGTCGGCTCGCGCCCCTTCGCGGACCCAGCCGAACAGCGCTTGATGCAGCAGGCCGTCGCGCGGGAAGCGGATGCCTCCCTCGTGCGGCACGTCACCGAGCGGCTTGGTCAACAGCAGACTGGCCGGCGGGTTGTGGCGGTTGACGCGGCGCTCGAAAAACTCGTCGGTGAGCCATTGGTAATCGTCGGCCGGGTCGGCGCCGCGCAGCGACAGTTTGAAGCCGTTCTTGCCGAGAGAATAGCCGTGGCACGCCCCCTGATTGCAACCGCCCTTGGACAGGACCGGCATGACCTCGTGACGAAAACTGTAGGGCGGTTCCTTTCCGGGCAGCTGGACCTCGACCTTGACCACGGCCGACTTGCCCCCGGCCGCGATGGTGATGTCGGCACGGCCCGAGCCGATCGGCCGCGCCCAACCGTGTACATCGACCTTGACCACCTTGTCGTTGCTGGAGCGATAAGCCGCCTGCGCCGTCAGGTCGAGCGACAGGCCGTCGGCGGATCGGCCGGCGACAAGCAGGGAGTGCGGCCGGCGCGGATGCGTCAGCCGCAGCGACGCCGGTTGCACGCGCAGGTCGCCCACCGGAACAGGCGGCGCCGCGGCCTGGACCGCCATTGCCGCCAGCAGACTTCCGACGATCCCGTATCCACTTCGCATCGGCGTGAACATATCTTGCTTCTCCGCGCGATCGGTTACTTCTTCGCGGACGCTGCCGGTTGCGTGAACCGCACACGCACCGTCACGGAATCACTCCGGTTGAGCAGCGGCGTGGTCGGACGGTATCTCCCCGTGGCGAAGACTTCGAGCGCGTTCCACTCCAGCGCCTTGAAGGTGCCGGGGAACCGCAGAGTCAGCTGGAAGTCGGTCTTCTCCGCCTTGACGACTGCCGACGGCACGGCGACCCCCGCCGGCACACCGGCCAGCGACACGGTAACGTCGCCCTTGAAACCGCCCCGGCGTTCGACCTTGCCCGTCAGTTTGACCTCGGCCCCCGTCTTCGGATCGAGCGGGACCGTGAGGGACGATGCCGCCAACTGCACGGCCAAGGGATTGAGGACGGCGAAGCGGCGCACCGGCGTGAACGCCTGGGCAATGACCCGCGTGCGGTCCTTGCTGAGCAGATCGGCGCGGAAGGCGAGATCCTGCGGCACGCTCGGCAACGTCGCCGGCAGCACCACTACGAACTCGCCCTGCGTCTTGCCGGCGGGCAGGTCCAGGAAGGGGCCTTGGTCCTTGCGCAGCGCCTGGTTGGGGTCGGGCCGGCCGTTGACGAGCGGCGGCCGATGACTGCTCAAAAGATAGAATCGAACTCCTCCATGTTGTTCTTTAGGAGGCGTGAACTTCAGGGCAGCCTTGAAGGACGAACCCGCCACCAGTCGAGCGTCGTCCGGCGCATCGCCCCAGTCGGCGGTGAAGGCGAGCGTTTCCTTCGGCGTCAGGGCGACCGCCAACTCTTCCGCGAGCCAGGGTTGCAGCTTCCGCAACGGGTGGTCCTTCTCCTGTGCCACGCACGTCCTCTTCTCCTTCGGATCGGCGCTCGTGCCGCGTAGGGACATCAAGCCCGCCGTCGGCGTCCGTCCGGTCCCCGTGAGAACGAGCAAAGCGCCATTGGCACCGGCCGGGACATCCAACCCCTGCTCCTGGACGCCGGCCGGCAAGCCATCGAGGGCGAGGCGGATCGGCCCGGCGTAGCCGCGACGCTCGACATCGACCTCGGCGACGTGATGACCGCCCATCGGTACGTTCAGCGCGGCACTCGGAAGGAACACACGAAAGTCCTTGACGCCGGCGTCCGCGCCGATCGGCCGAACCACGACGCGGTAGATGAAATTCGCCTGGCCGCGGCCGTGCAGATCCTCGACGATGACGACGAGCGCTTGCAGATCGACCGGCACGGTGAAATCGAGGGCTGGATCGGGACTGTCCGGCGCGTCGTCGGCCTGGGCGAGCAGGGCGCCGTTGTCGCGCTCCAGCTTCAGCACCGCGTCCATGGGCGAACCGATCCGGTCGGCGAAGACCTCGAAACGGAGCTTGGCGCCGGGCTGGACCTGGAGGCGAAATCGATCGCTCTCGCCCGGCCGGACGATGCGGCCATTGAGGGCCGCGGGCAAGACGGTCACTTCCGCAACGCCGCCGTCCTTCTCGACAATCTCGGGCAGATCGCTGACGAGGACGCGCGGCCGCATCCCGCTGGCACTTGTCGGCTCGGACCAGGGGAGCGGCACGACGGAAGCATCGCCGTCGGCCTGGACCTGAACGCGCTGCCCGGCGCTGCTGCCGACCAGTTCGATCGTGCTCCGCGCCCCGGCGCACGGCGGGAGGGAAAACGGCGTCCACGTACTGCCAGGCGCCGAGCTTGAGCCGGACGTTTCCGGGTGCGCCGGCCGCGTACTGCGCATCGTGTACCTCGACGGTGTACAGACCATCGGCCGGCAGCGTGACCGTGAGCCGGGCGTCGCCGCCGAGCGACGGACTCGGCGCAGGCCCACGCCCGTTGTCGGCCGCGTTCGTCGTAGAGGTGCAATATCGGCTTCACCTTGCCGCCCAGCCGCTGCGCCTCGACCTCGCAGAGGACTGTCTGTCCCGCCTTGCCGGCGAACGCGGTTACGAGTTTGCCGCTGCCGGCCAGCGTCCCGTGCAGCGACACCGGCAAGTCAGCGACCTTCGGCCCCCAGGTGTGTTGCGGCAGGTGATCCACGGCCACGACGCGCCCGGCCGACACGCCGTTGGCGTTGGCCAGGCGAAGATTGTACAGTCCCGGCACCACGGCCTTGTCGAGCGTGACCTCGATGGCGACGCGATTGGCCGTGCTCCCCGGCTGCACGACCTGCTTGACGATCGGCACGGACAGAAGGAGCTTCGGCTCGGGCAGCAAGTTTTCGCCGTCGAGGGTCAAGATGGTGCGGCCGCCGATTTGAATACCCGGCCGGTCGAGATTACGAAGCGTCGGCGGCGCCGCGCGGACAAAAGAAGGAGCCGCCAAGACGCCAAGGACACCAAGAAAAAGACGCCAAAACAATTCTCTTTTAACTCTCATTCTTTGCTCTCTTATTTTTCCTTGGCGTTCTTGGCGTCTTGGCGGTTTTTCCTCTATGCAATCAGCTCCGGAATCGGCTCGGCCTCGATCAGGCGGATCGGCCGCCCGCCGGGGCCGGGCATCATCGTCGTGTCGAGGTCGATGCCCATGCCGTGGTAGATCGACGCCAGCACCTGCGGCGGCTCGATCGGGTAGTCGTGCGGCGCGGCGCCGATCTTGTCGGTCGAGCCGATCGACCTGGCCGCCGCGGATGTTGCCGCCGCACAGGAAGTTCGTCCAGGCGGCGGGGTAGTGGTCGCGGCCGCCGCGGCCGTTGAGCCTGCGGCGTCCGGCCGAACTCGCTGAGCACGGCCACCACCGTCTCCTGCAGCAGGCCGCGCTCTTCCAGGTCCTCGATCAGGGCGGTGAAGGCCCAGTCGAACTGCGGGCACAGGTGCCGCTCGTAATCGAGGTAGGTGTTGTTCAGGCCGCCGCCGTCGGCGTGCATGTCCCAGCAGGAGAGGTTGAAGACCGTGTCGAAGTGGTTGACCGTGACGTAGCGGACGCCGCCCTCGATGAGCCGGCGGGCCATCAGGCAGCTCTGGCCGAAGGTGTTGCGGCCATAGCGGTCGCGCAGGCGCGTCCGGTCTCGCGGTTCAGGTCGAACGCCTTCTTCGTCCTGCGGCGAGGTCAGCAGGCGGAAGGCGCGCTCGTAGGCGCTGTCGTGCATCTGCGTGCTGCTCGGTCTCGGTGCGGCGCTGCAGGTCGTCGAGCTGCGTCGAGCAGCTGCCGGCGGGCGTCGAGCGCGGAACTCGCTCAGCCCCTGCGGGCACTTCGAGGTCGGCGACCTGGAAGTCGGGCCGGGCCGGGTCGGCGTTGAGGAAGAACGGCTCGTGGGCGCTGCCGAGGTAGGCCGGCGGTCTGGCCGTGCAGCGGGCCGGCGCCGGTGTTGCCGATCGGGCCCGGCAGGACGACGTTCGGCCGGCAGCTCGCCCTTCGGGCCGAACACGCGCGAGATGACGCTGCCGGTGTGCGGCTTGACGCTGTCGGCGTTGAAATCGTGGCCGGTCATCATCCAGCGCTGGCCGTTCTCGTGCGTCGCGCCGGTGTTGTGGTGCAGGCTGCGGATCAGCGCCACCTTGTCCATCATCCGGGCCATGAGCGGGAAGTGCTCGCAGATCTGGATGCCGGTCACGTTGGTGCGCGATCGGCTTGAACTTGCCGCGCACCTCGGCGGGGGCGTCGGGCTTCATGTCCCAGGTGTCGAGGTGGCCCGGCGAGCCGACCAGGAAGATGCGTGATGCAGTTCTTGATCTTGGCGCGGCGCCGTCCACGGCGCCGGCCTGCTGGAGTCCGAGCAAGTTCGGCAGCGTCAGGCCGGCCATGCCGGCGGTGCCGACCTGCAAGAAACTCCGCCGCGTCATGCCCGCGCACAGCGGCACCTGGGCGTTTCCGATGTTCAGCATGGCTCACTCCCTTGTCCGGGGCCTTCCAATCCGGTAGGAGACCTTGTTCGAGACGTCGATGAACTGGCTGTTGACGAATTCGCCGTCCTTGCCTTTGCGGTAATCGACATACTTCCACATTTGCAGGACGATCTCGTAATTTCCGGGCGTTGGATCGGGGTGTTCGTAGCTGTCGGAGGCGCGGGCCGGCACGGCGGCGACCACCTTGCCGTCGCGGCGGACCAGCCATTGCAGGCGCGAGCCCCAGTCGTTGACGACCTCGCCGCGAACGACGCGGCGGCCCTCCAGGCGGACTTCCGCTTGCGGCGTTCCCTCAAACTTCTGATCCATGACGACATACCTCCGCACAAAGGATCGGACGGCAGGTTCGGATCGACGGCGTGGGTTTGGTCCAGGGTCGGAAAGCTATCCGGCAGGGGCGTACAGGGGAGAGTACAAGGACCACCTAGGGCAGCGAGGGGTGATCCAAATGTGAACGATACCTCATCGTCGCGGGGAAGTCACGCGCGGAAATGCCGTCCGCAACAAAAAAAGACGCGAGGGCCGTCCATACAGCATCGCCAAGTCGGCCTGGGATGTCGAGCGCTGGGGCCGTCGGACGTGATACTGGCTGACCGTGGACCCGGCCGACACGCCCAGCCGCGGCGTGCCAATTCCTGCACCACCGGCAACAGCGCTTGATGCTCCAGGTACAAGGCAAAGATGGCACGCACCCGCGTGGTCGCGTGGTTTCTTGCTCATTGACGTGCAATCGTCGGCCGCGGGGATCGAGGTCATAGCCGAGCACGGGCATGCCTCCCGACCCTAGCGAAGGCATGCCGGCGACAGAGCCAAAGTTGTCGCCGACGGCGGACAGCGGGGCCGCAACCCTCAAATCGGCACTTCGCTCACGGACGAACGGAGATGAAGAGTCTTTTTCAGCAAATTGTGCTCGGAATTCAGGTAGCGTACCGTGCCGCTCCGCGAGCGCATCAGCAGGGAATGCGTGACAGCCGTTGCCCCATGGACCTCGACGCCCTTGAGCAAGGGACCGTCGCTGATGCCGGTTGTGGTGAACAAGATGTCCTCGCCGCGGGCGAGGTCGCGCGAACGATAGACGGTTTCCAGCCGATCGCCCCAACCGCTTTCCCTCAGGGAGCGACGTTCGGCGTCATCGCGCGGCCAAATCTGGGCCTGCATGCCGCCGCCCAGACAACGAAGCGCTGCGGCTGCCAGAACCCCTTCCGGGGCGCCGCCGATGCCGGCGTAGAGATCGACGTTGGAACGGCGCAAGGCCGGGGCCAGCGCCGCCGCGATGTCCCCGTCGGCGATCATGCGGAGCGACGCTCCCGCGCGGCGGACTTCCTCGATGTACGGCTGATTGCGTGGGCGATCGAGGATCATCACCACCACGTCGCGGATCTTTTTACCCAGAATTTCGGCGGTGATCCGGATTACTTTCTCCAACGGGGTCGCGACGCTGATGGGGATCGAAGGGTCGGCCACCCAGGCTTTGCGTACTTCGGGCGGGTAGGCCAGCTTCTTCATGTAAAAGGCGGGGATGTCCTGCAGGCCCGACCGGCCCTGATCATCGGGAGTGGCCGCCGCGATGCAACTGATCGAATTCGGCATCCCTTTGCTGAGGTTCGTCGTTCCGTCGATCGGATCGACGGCGATGTCGAAGCGTGGCGCACCGTCCCGCCACATGCCGAGCCGCTCGCCTCGGAAGATCCCCGGTGCCTCGTCTTTGATCCCTTCGCCGATGACCACCTCGCCGCAGATGTCCGTGATGTCGAACATACCCCGGATGGCGTCACAGGCGGCCGCGTCCGCCGCTTCCTTGTCGCCCTTGCCCATCCACTGCATGCAATTCAAGGCGGCGATTTCCGTGGCACGAAGAAAATCGAACTCGACGAGGCGTTGAATGTCGAACTCCATGAGACCACCCCCTTCCGCGTACTGCGAACCTCGGCCGCCGGTAGGTAGACAGTATAGGAGGGCCGAAAGGAGTTTCCCGCCCCTCTCTCTTGCGTTCGGTGCCTGGGACGCCGTTTACAACCGCTTCCGTCACGGAGCCCACTCCGGCAACATGGCACGTTTATTGGAACTACGGACGGCCAGCTCCCCGAGTGGCAGGGGCTTGTCACCCCCGAATGAAACGACCGCCGTAAACTCAAGCACGACATTGTGTCGGCCAACGTCCCGGTCAACCTGGCCTACCACCACGACCGCATCGAGAAGAACGGCCTGGTCCTGCTCGCCGTCGGCCCCGAGTTCATGACATCGGCGCTGCTCCTTCGCCGTTCGGGCTGACACGCTGTCGTCATCCGGCTTCCCTTCATTCAAGTTCTCGTAACGATCCGGGCTATGGACTTCGCCTCCCTCAACGATTACTTTGGAGGGCGTCTCTCCAGAACGGAGAAGTTCGCTGGGAGCCGACGATCATGGCGCACGGTCCTTGTCCCCGTTGCCATTCCCTGAGCGACCGGGAGACGGTTGGTCCCATCGGGACAGGCCCCTGTCCCCTCTGCGGCTACCACGCGGCGACCTTCCAGGAGCCCGGCCGTCCGACCGAGGCGGATCGCCTCCTCGAGAACGAACACACGGTCGATCTTTGCCGAGACGGAGAGCCGGAACCTGCTGGATCGGCCGTCTCCTCCCTGGTCTTCGGGCCTTATCGCATTCTGGGCCTGATCGGCAAGGGCGGGATGGGCATCGTCTATCGCGTGCGCCACGAACCGACGGGTCGAGAGGCGGCGCTGAAGACCGTCCGCGCCCGCCGGCGGGAGATTTTGCACTGGTTCCGGCGTGAGATGCACGCCATGAGCCGCATCCGTCACCGAGGCGTGGTGGCGGTCCTGGAAACCGGGCAAGCGAAGGGACAGCCCTGGTATGCAATGGAGTTGCTCCAGGGGGCGACCCTCCACAACTATTTGCAGACGGCGTGGGACCACTCCAGCCCGGAGGCCGGCCTTGGGTCCGGTTCCGTGCCCTCCTCCCGGACGCCGACCGAGCCGTTGCTCGATCCGCACCACCTCGACGGCCGCGCCGCGAGCTGGTGCGGACCACCCTCGCGGCCCATGCCCCTCACCGCCGGCGCCCTCCAGGACTTCCTGACGCTGATCGCCCGCCTTTGCTCGGTGCTGGCCTACCTGCACGGCGAGGGCATCGTCCACCGGGATCTGAAGCCGCGCAACATCGTCGTCCGCCCGGACGGGACGCCTGTGTTGTTCGACTTCGGTCTGGCCTCCCACTTCGGTGCCGCGCGGGCGGGAGAGCTTGCAAGTCGGCGGCAAGCTCGAAGGCACGCCGGAATACATGGCCCCCGAGCAGATCCTGGGCGAGTACGTGGATGCGCGGGCCGACCTTTACGCGATCGGCTGCATCCTTTACCAGGGGGTGACGGGCCGTGTGCCCTTCCCGTCGCGGACCACGCCCGGCCACCTGGAAGCGTGTGTCCGCGACGACCCGGTCCCTCCCCGTTGTCTGGTGAAGGGCGTCCCCCATCTGCTGGAGGAGTTGATCCTTCGCCTGCTGGTCAAGCGGCCCCGCGACCGGATCGGGCACGCCCGCGCCGTCATCGCCGTGTTGGCCCGCCTGGGCGGTGAGGTCGGCGACTGGGGGGCCGAGCCGGTCGGGCGCGACTACCTCTATCGCCCCGGTTTCGTCGGCCGCGACGAGGTGCTGGATCCCCTGGAACACCGCGTTGGCGACGGACGGGGAGGTTTCGGCCGCTGTCTCTTCCTTCGCGGGCGGAGCGGCTCCGGGAAGACACGCACCATCATGGAACTGGCCCGCCGGCTGGAACGTTCCGGCCAGACGGTGATTACCGGCGAATGCTTGCCGCTCGGCGCCGGCGGCGCCCGACGAAGGCCCCGGCGTCCGCTCGCGGCCGCTGCACCCGTTCCGGGCCTTCCTGCAAGTCGTGGCCGACGCCTGCCTCGAACGAGGAGAGGCCGAGACCGATCGGCTGCTCGGCCGCCGCGCCAAGATTCTGACGGTGTGCGAGCCGTCGCTGGACTCCCTGCCGGGGCGGCGGCGCCACGCCGACCCACCGCGACCCTCGCACGACGACGTGCGGGCGCGACTGATGGACGCGCTGGCGGAAACCCTCGCCGCCTTCGCACGCGGCACGCCGTTCGTCCTGATGCTCGACGACCTGCAATGGGCCGACGAGCTGACGTTGAACTTCCTCTCCCTGTTCCATCTCGGCACCTGGGAGGCGCCCGGCGTGGCCATCCTGGGTACCTATCGCAGTGAGGACGCCCGGGAAGTCGCGCGCGGCTGCGGCTCCGCCTTCGCGGACATCCCCACCGTGGACCTGGCACCCTTGGGGGAGGAGAGCCTCCACGACATCATCCGCGAGATGCTCGGCTCCGACGAGCCGCACGAACCATTCGTCCATCAACTCGCCCGCCGCGCGCAAGGCAATCCGTTCTTCGTGGCCGAGCTGTTGCGGGCGGCCATCGCCGAGGAGATACTCTACCGCGACGAGGACGGGCGCTGGCGCGTCCGGCTGCCTCGGGAGGCGGCGGGCGACATCCTGCCGTTGCCCGACTCGTTGACCGAGCTGATCGTCCGTCGGCTCGACGGGCTGTCGCCGTCCGCCCGCGCGATTGTGGAACTGGCCGCCGTCTTCGGCCGGGAGGTCGAGGCCGACCTGCTGGAGGGGGCCGGCCTGTTCGACGCCGACCGGATGACCGCCCTCCAGGAGTTGCTCGTGGCGCAAGTGCTGGAAGATTCCCCCAACGGCGTGTTCCGCTTTCTGCACGACAAGCTCCGCGAGGTCGTCTACTCCCAAATCCTTCCGGATCGTCGGCGTGAACTCCACCGGGTCGCCGCCGAGGCCATCGAGACCTGCTTCGCCGGCCGCGCGGACCTGCGAGCGCCATTACCCGACGCTGGCCCATCACTGGCACCAGTCGATCGGTGAGCGCGAGGCCGAGCCGGATCGGTCGGCCCGCGCGATTTTTTACCTGGAAAAGTCGGCCGTCCAGGCGACGCAAAGCGGCCTGCAACTGGAATCCGTCACGCATGGCCTGGCCGCGGCGCGGCTGCTGGGCGCCGACGTGCCCCACACGCCGGAAGCGGTCGCCGTTGCCCTGCTGGCCGAGTTGGAGAACGTCCGCCGCTTGATGGCCGGCCGCCACCCCCTGGATCTGCTCCACCTGCCGCTTGCGGACGACCCGCGGATCGACCGGCTCATCGGCCTGCTGCAAGCGATGCACCCGGCCGCCCACACGAGCAATCAGCACCAGCTGTCCGCCTTCCTGGCGGCCAAGAACTTGTGTCTGACCCTCGAGCACGGCCGCGGGCGCACCGCCCCTTGTGTTTACGCGCTGTTCACGATCGTGGCCCGCAACGTGTTCGAGGACAGCCGCCTGGCGGACGCCTTCAGCCGCCTGGCGATGGAAGAGGACGCCCGCCAAGGACACGCCCTGACGTCGATCGTCGCCTTCCTCCGTTCCTGGTTCGTCGGCCACTGGGTCGCGCCCTTCCGGGACAACCTGGAAACCTGCCGGCTCAGCATCGAGGCCGGCCGGGCCTCGGGGGAGGTCCAGTATCGCTGCTTTTGCCACGCCAACTACGTCATCTGTCTGGCCGCGTCGGGGCCGCCCCTCGCCGAGGTCATCCGGGCGGCGGAAGAGCACCTCGCCCAGATTGCCCGCCGCGTGTGGACCCCTCACTATCATTGCGTCCTGGAGCGACAATTCGCCCGCGCGCTGGCCGGCGCGACGAGGGGACCGCTCAGCCTGACGGATGACGCCTTCGACGAGGAACGCGACCTCGCTTCCGTCTGCCGCACGAATAACGCCACCCAGATTGGCTACTACCACACCTACCGTCTCAAGCTGCATTATTACCGCGGCGAGGCGCGGCCGGCGCTCGCCTGTGCGGAGCGGGCCTTGGCGGTCCTGCCATGCTTCCAGGGGACGCCCGGCGAGATCGATCTGATCTTTTTCCGGGCCTTGACCCTGGCGATGTTGGCCGTGGACCCGGAGGAGACGGCACGTGCTGATCACCTCGAAGCGGCCCGAGCTTCACGGACCACGCTGGCCCGATGGTCGGCCGATTGCCCGGCCAACTTCGAGCACAAGGTTTGCCTGCTGGACGGGGAGATCGCCCGCGCCGAGGGACGCGACGGCGACGCCCTGCGTTGCTACGCCGAGGCCGCTCGCTCGGCCGACGCCTTCGGCTTCCCGCAGCACGCGGCCCTAGCCTTCGAGCGAGCCGGCCGACAACACGTCCGCGCCGGCGATAGCTCCGCTGCCAAGGCCGCTTTCCGCGCGGCGATCGCTCGTTATCGATCCTGGGGCGCCGCGACCCTGGTTGACCGCCTGAAGGTTTTCGAGCATTGCGCGATCGCCAACGCTTCGGCGACCTCATGGCCCACCAGACGCAATTCCGACTGAATGCGTGGTGCGTCCCAGGTTGGATTTTCACGGGCCATGCGCTGAATGAGCGTCTGGATGTCCTTGGCCAGCGACGGTCTCCCGACTTGTTTCGCGCGTGACTTCCAGCGCCACCACCAGCGGAAGCCTTGCTGATGCCAGCGAACGACGGTCTGCGGCTGCACCACCAGTACACGAGCGCTGCCTCGATGTCCTCCAACCCGATTGCTGCCACACCGGCGGTATCACGCAGATGAAGAAGATCGCCGTCCTGGGGGAAGCCTATCAAGTGCCCATCGCGCCGCACTGTACCGCCAGCCTGCTGGGCATCGCGGCCAGTCTCCACGTCGCCTGCTCCGTGCCGCTGTTCCTCATCCACGAGTTCTACCCGGACAACAGGGGCTTCAATCCAAAGGGGTTGGTGAAGATGTCCTACGCGGTGGACAAGGACGGCTACGTCACGCTGCCCGCCGGACCAGGCCTGGGCGTGGAGATCGACGAGAAAGCCCTGGCACAAGCCGCCAAGAAGCCTCAGACGTACAAATGGCCCGGCGCGAAACTGACGGACGGCTCCATCGCGGATTATTGACGATTCGCAGGGAGAAGCGCCAACGCGCCTCGCAGATGTGAGCGACTCCGGACCCCTCTACAAGAGGAATCAGACCATAGCCGATTGCGACGGGGAACGGCTCCAGGAGAGTTCGTCTCAACACCGCCGGCCCCCAACCTATCTTCTCGTGAAGTCCACACGGATATGGGCGCCGGCCGTGACGCGTACTTCGCGGGTTGCCGTGACGGTTTGTCCCTGTTCCCGCCACTGGGCCCAGACCTCATAGACGTAGCGACGGCCGGCCGTCAGCGGCGGGGAGGCGAATTTGCGGACGGTCCCCTCTTGCCCCGCCACCTTCGTGCCGTTGAACGAGAGTTCGGCGTCCGCGGGCACCAACACGATGAGATGTGCCATGAGGTCGGGGGGAGGCTTCTCATCCTGGGGGATCCTGGCCAGGTGCGGAATGGAATCGTGGGACAGATGGTAATGCCCGCCATACCTGGGACTGGAGCGATACCCGAAAGAGGGATGATAGGAGGGGAGCGAGCGGTAAGCGGGAGCAGGATTGTAGTAGCCGAAGTTCGGCAAGGCACTATGAGGGGGTTGATAGATGGGGATGGGTTGTTGGGCGCTGCTCGTTAGCGGCAGTGCCAAGAATCCACCGGTTGCAACGATCAGAACCCTCCAGAAGGAAAACGCACGCCTGTTCATGGTTGTCCTCCCAAACAATACTCCTTTATCTCATTATACCCTTCTTGTCCTCTCTCCGTATGCGAGAGGCCGGAGATGACCGTGAAATCGTCCCGAAAGTTCTTGAGCACCTCGTCGTCGTGCCGTTGGCCGTCACCTTAGGCCTGGCCGACCTACGCGGGAGCTCTTGGTAATCCGCCGCGATGGCGTCGTGGTCGTGTGCCGTTGCCGAATGGAGCAGCGTCCGAACCGGGTGACGTTTCTACGCCATCAACTCCTTGATGATCTGACCGCCCGTCTGGCTGAGCTGTTTGAATCGGCCTTCATGGAAATAGGTCAACTTGTTGTCATTCAGCCCGAGCAGGTGAAGGAGCGTCGCGTGCAAATCCTTGATCGGATGGACCACTTCGACGGCCCGGTCGCCCAACTCGTCCGTGGCCCCGATGACCTGTCCGGCCTTGACGCCGCCGCCGGCGAACCAGATGCTCATGGCCTTGGCGTTGTGGTCCCGGCCGGCGCTGGTGGCTCCGCCGCGCAGACCATTATCCGGTGAACGGCCGAATTCGCCGCTCCAGATCACGAGCGTGCTATCGAGCAGACCGAGCCGTCTCAGATCTCTTATCAGCGCGGCCATCGGCCGGTCCACGGCGCGGATGCGGGCCGCGTGCGAGCGCTCCAGGTAATCGTGCGAATCCCAGCCGCTGGCGTAAATCTGTACGAAGCGGACCCCTTTTTGCACCAATTTGCGCCCAGCAAACAGCGGCGGCCGAAGCTGTCGGTCTCCGCTTGACCGATGCCGTACAGGGACCGGGTCTGGGCGGTTTCGCCGTGGACATCGAGGAGGCTCGGGACTTCGGATTGCATACGAAAGGCCAGCTCGTAAGCTTCCATGCGCGCCGCCAGGTCGCTGTGGTGGGGATGCTTGTGCAAGTCGGCGGCATTCGAGCTGGGCGAGTAGATCCAGATTGGCCCGTTGCTGCTCGGCGCGGACTCCAGCGGGCGGGTTCAAGTCGAGGATCGGCGCACCGCTCGGCCGCAGGGGAGTGCCCTGATAGGAAGCGGGAAGAAATCCGTTCGACCAGTTCGCCGTCCCTCCTTGGGGGAAGGCGACTTCCGGCAGCACCACGAACGCGGGCAGGTTCGCGGATTCCGTGCCCAGACCGTAGGTGATCCACGCGCCGACGGCGGGATCGCCGCCGAAGCGATTGCCCGTGTTCAGGTGGTAGCAAGCGGTGGGATGATCGATCGACTCGGCGACACAACCGCGATAGACACACAGTTCATCGGCGACGCCAGCCAGATGCAGAAAGTGCTCGCACAGGGCGATGCCTGCCTGCCCCACCTTCCGGAAGCGGAACGGACTCCGCACGTAGTAGCGCTTTCCACTGGCCATCGCCGAGGCGAATGGATCCCGGCGGACAAATTCTTTCATGTGCAGATCGTGCAGCCGGGGTTTCGGATCGAAGGTATCAATGTGGCTCGGGCCGCCTTCCATGAACAGAAAGATACAAGCCTTGGCCTTGGCCGGGTGATGCGGCGACCGCGGGACGAGCGGACCAGCCGGTTGCGGAGTCGCTGGGGCCGCCTCGCCGTGGAGCAAGGCATGGAATGCGACGGTGCCCAGCGTGGCGCCGAGTCCGTACAGGAACTCGCGGCGATGGGGCAGCCCTCGGAATGCAGACCTGGGGTTCATCGGCAAAACTCCGCTCAGCGCACGTAGAGGAATTCATTGGAATTGAGCAAGACCAGACAAAGATCGGCTAGCGCCGCGTTTGCGGTCCCACGTCCCAGGGCTTCACGTCGTGCCGGTAATCCCGGAGTCCGTCCAATTCTTCTTCCCATTCAAACTCCTCGCCGGTCATCTCTTCGACCATTTTGCGTTTGACGCGGGTCGGCGGCTTGTAAGGGGTTGGCGGATGGCGCTGGTGATAGTTGGTCATCTTGGCCAAGTGTTCTCGGCACAGTTGGTATTCGGCGGCGACAGGGTCGCGGCCGTAACACCATCGGAAAGCCTCTTGGATGCGTCCGTCCCTATTCTCCGCCCTTTTCTCCAGGGCGACGGCGACAGCGAGCGCGCGGTCATGAACGAACGCGCTGTTGAACAGGGCGAACACTTGCGGCGTCACCGTGGTTTGTCCGCGGCGCTCGCAGGACACGTCGCTGCCGGGCTGGTCGAAGGCTTCCAGCATCGGCTCGGATAGGGAGCGGCGGCGGAAAACGTAAAGGGTGCGGCGATTGCGCTTCCGGGGCCGCGGCGACGGCTGATACGCCGGCGCCACGGAACCCATAATGTGTCGCGGTTGCAGCGCCACTTCCTCGTTGATTTCGGGAAAGACACCCGGCCCGCCCATTTCGCGGTTCAACTCGCCGCTGAGCGCCAACATGCTGTCGCGGATTTCTTCCGCTTCCAGGCGACGTGGCGAAAAGTACGCCAGCCAGTCGTTCTGGGGATCGATCCGGCGCAGTGACTCGAACGTCGGAGAGCGGGCCGCTCCGCTGATAGGCCGCCGACGTCATGAGGAGTTCGTGCAGTTTCTTGAGCGACCAATCGTGTTCGATAAACCAATGGGCGAGCCAATCGAGCAATTCGGGGTGGGTGGGGCGTTGGCCCATCTTGCCGAAGTTATTCGGCGTGGCGACGATGCCTTTGCCGAAGTGATACTGCCAGACGCGATTGACGAGGACGCGCGCGGTAAAGGTGTTCTTGGGACTGGCGATCCAGTGGGCCAGCGCGAGCCGGCGTCCCCTCATCGTCGCCGGGATGGTAGGGCCAGCCGCCGGCGCTGTCGCCTCTTGGGGGCCGACGACGGCGCTGAGCACGCCCGGCGTCACCGCTTCCGCGGGTGCCTCCAGAGAGCCCCCGGGAGTATGTGGACTACCTGGACCGGGCCATCGCGTTGGGCCGGCAGCCGGTTGAGGAGTCGAGTGGAGAGGGAATGGTTCGGTGGACCGTCATAGACGGAGAAGGCGAAGGGCTGATAGCGCATCGCTTCGCGCTCAAAGTAATCCACGCGCTTCTGATAGAGCTTTTCGAGGCTCCGCTCGAAGTTACTCAGGCCAAAAAAACGCTTCTTCGGACGTTCGTCAACCGGCAGGTCGGTGACTTTGGCGACGCCGCGCTCTTTCAGATAAGCGGCGAGAGCCTCGTCGCTTTTTTGGTGCAGACCATCGAGAAAATCTCGCGCCGCTTGCAGGCGTCGTTCCGCGATGGCTCGGCCCTGGGCGAACGAGGATGTGTTCTCGTAAGACGGATACGGCGCCGGCGCTCGGCGAACTGTACAGGGGCGAACACGGCCTGCATTCGGTAATAATCCTTGGTGGGCACCGGGTCAAACTTGTGGTCGTGGCAACGGGCACAGCGCAGGGCTTGACCGAGGAACACCACACCGACCTGGTGCGTCACATCGTCGAGCCATTGCTGGCGCGTCACCGCGGCGACGCTCATACCCGTGTGTTCCCAGGGTCCCATGCGCAGAAAGCCGACGGCGATCAGCAATTCGGAACTTTGTGGATCGATTTCATCTCCTGCCAGTTGCTCGAGGAGGAAGCGGTTGTAAGGCTTGTCCCGATTGAAACTGCGAATGACGTAATCGCGATAGCGCCAGGCGTTGGGACGCTCATAATCGTTGGCGAAGCCGCTGGTGTCGGCGTAGCGCACCACGTCGAGCCAATGCCGTGCCCACTGTTCGCCATAATGCGGGCTGCTCAAGAGCCGAGCGATCACCCGCGCAAATGCGTCCGGCGCATCGTCGCTCAAAAAAGCGTCCACTTCCTCGGGAGAGGGGGGAAGACCAATCAGGTCGAAAGTCGCCCGGCGAAGGAGCGTCCGCTTGTCCGCGGGCGGCGCGGTTCGTGCAATGCCCTTGTCCTTCTGTTTTTGCTGGAGAAAGGCGTCGATGGGGTTCCGTGCGGCCGCTGGGTCCAAACCGCGAACCGGCACGACGGGGCGTTTCAGGGGACGATAAGCCCAGAGGTCTTTCGGTTTATACTTGCGATGGCTCCACTCCGGCGAACGTCCGCCGCTGGTGGCGACGGTCACGCCTTCCGGTGCGGAATCATCCCATCCGGTAGCGGTTTGCTGGGAAACAGTTGGCCAGGGAGCGCCGGCGGCCACCCAGGCGCGGAGGACTTCGACTTCCGCTGCCGTCAACTGGTCATTTTCCTTGGGAGGCATCGCGAGGTTCTGGTTCTGCCGCGTGATCGCGACATACAACAGACTCTTGGCGGGATCACCCGGCACGAGTGCGGGCGAGCCGCTTTGGCCCCCTTTGAGCATTCCGGCGCGCTGTGCAGGTCCAAGGCACCTTTGATTTTTTTCGCGTCCGCGCCGTGACAGGCGAAGCATTTCCGCTTCAGCAAAGGGAGGACACGTTGCTCAAAGGACAGGGCGGCGTCCTTGGGGGAAAGGGTGGCAGTCCTCGGCCGATCGCTCGGAGGATCGGCGCGGCTCCACGGGACAAGGAATCCCGCCAGCAGCGCCAGCGCCAGAGCAATCCGCGCGATGAACGGCGAGGTCAAGGTCTTCCTCATGCTCTCGGAAAGCATTTCCATGTGAACCCAGGGCTTGGCGGCAGACGACTCTGTCGACGATTTTCCCAGATGATTCCTTCAAGATCAAGCTGGCGGAGTGGGAGACCAGAAGAAGACTGGAGAATCCCTCTGTAGTCCTACGGCGCTTCGTATACGGGCAGCACGATTCTCGACGGGTATCTCAATGACAAGTGCAGCGTGTTCTTGGCGACCCTGGTTGCCTTGTCGGCGCGAAAGGGTTTGCCGGTGTTGGGATTGGCCTCGAACCGCGGCGAGTTGGAGGAGGAGACGGCAACTCGGATGCGGTGCCCCCTGTTGAATACCAGCGACGTGCTCCACAAGTCCACGTTCAGCTCGTAGACACGGCCCGGCTCCAGAAACGATTCTTTCTCGAACGACTGGTGATAACGCGCCCGCAGGATGCCGTCGCTGACGAGCATCGACCGGCCGTCGGGATACACGTCACAGAGTTTCACGGTGAAGTCGGTATCCGGGCAGTCGGACGAGACGAACAGCTTGGCAGTGAGGCGGCCGGTCACCTCGAGCGGTTCCTTCAAGACGGGGGAAGAAAACAGCAGCACGTCGGGCCGCTTCTCGACGCCGCGCTGGTCCTTCGGTCCCAGGGGGACGCCCAGTTCCTGCCCGCCAACGGTCTTCACCGGATCCTTCGGGTCGTAAGTGTAGGTCTTGCGGTCGTCGCCCTCGGGCGGTTTGTCCTTCACAAGTGTGCCGTCGGCGTGGAAGTAGAACCGCGCCGGTCGGGAAGGAGGCGGCCAATCGTCCTCGTGCCGCCAGCGGTTGCCCGGGGCTTGCGGATCGGTCGGATCACCCATGACGTAATAATGGACGGCCTTTTCTTCGGCGATGGCGTTTTTCTTGCCGAGGAGGACATGGTCGAACCAGGTGAAGACGTCGCCGCACGCCGGACCCTGAGAGGCGCTGATCGGATATTTCAACTCGGTGATCGGTCCATGGCCGATTGGGCTGATGACGAGGCGGCACTTGCCCCTGGCTCGCTCGCCGCCGTGATAATGGATGGCCCGGAACGAATTGATGGTGCCTTGCAAAAAGATGTCGTACCACCCGCCCAGGAAGACCCCCGGCGCTCGTACCTGGGCCGCCCGCGTTTCCGAATTGAGTCGTTTCCAGAAATCATCATAGCGCGGGTGGGCCACGAACGTCGCCAGGTTCTTTTCGATCATGCCGTTGGATCGTAGCCAAGGTTCGAGGAGTTGGGTACGGAACGCGCCGCCCTGGTAGGCGGCCTGGCTGTAGTAATCGGAAAAGGCGAGGGCGACGTGCTGGGCCTTCAGCTCGGCAGGCGCCACGGGAGCCGTCATGTTTTGCGTGATGCCCAGGGCCGAGCTGCCCCAACTGCCGATCTTACCGTTGCACCAGGGTTGCTTGGCGATCCATTCGAGGGTGTCGCGGCCGTCCTGGTGCTCGCCCAGCCCCTCGTTGCCGAAGATGATGGCGTGGTGTCCCTCGGACTTGAAGCGGCCACGCAGATCCTGGATCACGAACGCGTAACCGTGTCGGGCCGACCGCGCCGCCAGGCCGGCGGCCCCCCGACTTTTGTCGTAGGGGGTGCGCGCGACAATGACGGGATACCTGCCGGTGCCGTCGCCAGGGAGATACACGTCCGTCGCCAAGCGGACGCCGTCCTGCATGGCGACCATGTGCGACACGGCCTTGGGAGCCTGTCTGTCCTGGCAACCCGAGCCGATCCCTACGGCCCCGAGGAGCAGCGTCGCCAAAGCCCACGCCTGCCTGTCAAGCCTGTGCATGAGAGGGCCCTTTCGCGGTGAAGGATACGGGCGCGATACGGCACCGATCGATCCGCGCCTCCCGCCGCCGGGCACCATCCTAACCCGACGCTACAAGGACGGCAACTGCACGTCCAGGTGCTGACGGACGGCTTCAACGTTTATTCGTCGCTCAAGGTTCTGGCGCCGTGCTCCCTGATTCGCGATCCGCCATCGGCTGCGCGACTGCTCCGATGGGATTTTTGATAGGGACACGGGTATCGTGATCGACTCGGCGGTGTCGGCCCCTCCCGCAAAAGCAAGGCACCGCCATGGTGTTCGGCGTGGTGTCGTTCACCGCCGGCGGCAGGGAGCGAACCGCAAAGGCGCTTCCCGAACGCCAGGCTGGTCTACCTGTCGAGCCGGACCTACGGCGGCTGGGCGAAAGCGCCGCCAGGCAAGGTCGGCGGATCGGGCAATTCCGAGCCGTACTCCTACGAGACCGGCTTTGCCGTGAAATGGCTGATCGAGCAGCAGCTCGCAGGCGCGGCACAACGGCGCGCAAGGATTTGGTCGCGCGGCGGTAGGACAAGCGTCGTGAATCTCCTTGCCGACCATCTCCGGAGGGCGTACATTCGAATCATTCTCGCCCAGCCGCAATGCTCCCTCCTCGACGTAGCCTTCTAAGTACAGCTACGCATTGAAAGCAGCGCTAATTGACATCAGCTGGGCAAGAAGGACAATCGGGGTTACGAGCATTCCAGGCTTTCTTTCCCCGGTGTTCCCATGCGCGGCCGCAAGAAAATGTTCTCCGTAGAATTAACCGATCCCCAACGAGCGGAACGGCTGCGCTGGCAGCGCTCCACCACCCTCCCCGCAGGGCTCGTTCGCCGGGGGCGACTGATCCTGCCCTTGAGCGAGGGCCGCTCCGTGACGGAGGCCGCCCAGATCGCCGGCCTGGCGCCCAACAACGCCCGCAAGTGGGTGCGCCGCTTCCTCGGACAGGGGACCGCGGGGCTAGACGACCAACCGGGGCGCGGACGCCGGCCGGTCTTTTCCCCCCGAGGTCGCGCTGCATCTGGTTAAGGTCGCCTGCGAACGGCCCGATCGCTACGGCCGCTCGCTGGCCCAGTGGGATTGCCAGGAACTGGCCCGCCAACTGGTCAACGACGGTTTGGTCGAGAGCATCTCGGCCGACACCGTCGGCCGGATGCGGAGCGGCTGGAAGCGTTCCTTCGGGAGTGGAACGAAGTCGCTCATCCGTTTGCCTGGAGTACGAAGTCGGTGGCGAAGATCATGGCCAAGTGCGAGCCGCGACTGCCGAACGAATCGAGCAGTCCGCCCGAACCCGCACAGGCCGCATGATTTCGCCACCTTTTCAATGCCTTTGTGTACTAAGGATCCTCCCCATGCCGACTCTTCCACAAAAGATGCACTCTCGGTCTCGAACGCCTCTCTATCACCCGCTGCTCTGCCTGGGTGTGATGCTGCTGAGCTGCTCTCCGGCCACTGCGGAGAGTCTCTCCACTGTGCTACGCTCGGCGCGTAGCGGTCCCTGGTCGTCGGCGACAACCTGGGAGGGCGGCAAGGTTCCCGGCGCGGCAGCGCGTGTCCAGATCCGCACCGGCCACCGTGTCGAGTACGATGTGGCATCGGACGCGGTGATCCGCTCCATCCACGTCGCCGGCGTCCTGAGCTTTGCCCGCGACCGCGACACGCGCCTCGACGTCGGCCTGATCAAGATCCAGCCCGGCGACGATGCCAGCGAGGACGGCTTCGACTGCGACGCCCACATTCCCTCTTCCGGTCCCAGTGCCGCACGGCCTGCCCTGGAGGTCGGCACGCCGGAGCGGCCGATCGCCGGCCGGACACACGCGCCCTGATCCGCCTGACTTACGTCGCGGGCATGGACAAGCAAGTCGTGCCCGGCCATCGTCTGCTGCGGCGGCCGCATGGACTTCCACGGCGCCCCCCTGAGCCGCACCTGGGTCAAGCTCGGCGACACTGCCAAGGCGGGCGACACTGCCGTGACACTGGCCGAGCCGGTGACCGGCTGGCGCGTCGGCGACCGCGTCATCGTCACGGCCACGCAGCGCTCTTCTCGCAGGCGTGGATCGTTCACCGAGGAGCGCATCCTCACAGGCCATCGACGGCGACCGGCTCACGCTCGACCGGCCGCTGGAGCACGAGCATCTGGGACGCGGCGACTATCGCGGCGAGGTCGCCAACCTGAGCCGCAACGTCGTCGTCGAGTCGGCCGACCCCGCGGGCGAGCGCGGCCACACGATGTACCACCGCCGCTCGGCCGGCGCCATCAGCTACGCCGAGTTCCGCCACCTCGGCAAGCAGGGCGTGCTCGGCCGCTACAGCCTGCACTACCACCTCGTCGGCGACACGCATGCGCGGCAGCTACGTCATCGGGGCCTCGATCTGGGACAGCGGCAACCGCTGGCTGACCATCCACGGCACCAACTACCTCGTCGTCCGCGACTGCGTCGGCTACAGGAGCGTCGGCCACGGCTTCTTCCTGGAGGACGGCACCGAGGTCTTCAACGTCCTCGACCGCAACCTCGCCGTCGGCGCTCGCGCCGCCAAGCCGCTGCCCAAGCAGGTGCTGCCGTTCGACCAGAACGAGGGGGCCGGCTTCTGGTGGGCCAACAGCCTCAACACCTTCACGCGCAACGTCGCCGCCGAGAACGACCACTACGGCTTCCGCTTCGAGGCCACGCCGAGCAGCGCGCTCAAGCTCACCTTCCCGGTGCATGCAGCCCGACGGCAGCCGCAAGGTGCTCGACATCCGCACGCTGCCGTTCGTCCGCTTCGACGACAACGAGGTCCACAGCAGCGTCGGCCTGTACGGCGTCAACCTCGGCGAGGGCGTCAACCGCGTCGGCCCGGACGCACGCCATCCGTTCATCGTCCGCAACCTGAAAATCTGGGACGTCCACTACGCCTTCCGCCCGCAGGTGCCGTCGCTGCTGGTGGAGAACCTGACCATCCACCGGGCGGACTACGGCGTCTACCACCCCAACTACGACCACCACGTCTACCGCAACCTGACCATCAGCGAGACGAACACCGAGCCGTTCAACCGCGGCCACGACGACCTCAGCGTGCAGTACGGCGCCCTGGCCGTGGACGGCCTGACGTTCGCGGGCATCCGTTCCGGCGGCGAGATGCCGCTGATCCAGATCAGCGACGACAACCCGACCGGCACGGCTGTCATCGCACTTCCGCAACGTCAAGATGGTGAACTGGATCGGGCAGCAAGGATCGGGCGCTGGTGAACCTGGGCGGCGGTCCGCGGCCGCACGCCGAAGACGGCGAAGGGCGTGCCGGTCTACCTGCACGACTGGTTCGGTCCCGGCCGGCACGCCAAGGTGGTCAGCACGCGCTCGCCCGAGTTCAAGGCGGAGGCCGGACAAGTATCGCGCCGGAGCCGCTGCTGACCGGCGACGAGTCGCGCGTGGCCGAGGTGCGAGATCGTGGCCTTCCCGAAGCTGCTCGACCCGGTGGACGACCTGCCGCCGGCGACGGTCATCACGCACGTCCGCGCCGCCGGCGGCAAGCTGGCTGGTGCGCGGGACCACGTCGGACAACGGGACGGTGAAGCGCGTGCTGGTCAACGGCAAGGAGGCTCGCGCCCTGGCCGAGAACTTCGCCGAGTGGGAAATCATTTTGGACGGCGTTCCCTCCTCCGGGCTGAAGCTGTCTGCCCACGCCGAAGACGCCGCCGGCAATGTCGAAAAACGGCCGCACGAATGGACGCTTGGACGCTAACAGTCTGTTCCCAAAGCTCCCCTCTCCCCCTGTACTCAGGGGGAGAGGGGTTGGGGTGAGGGGGTGCGGTTTCCGCAGGTTTCTCTCCCCCTCACCCCCAACCCCTCTCCCCCCGAGTACAGGGGGAGAGGGGCTTTCGAGACAGACTCTGACAGCACCCATCACTCAAGCTGCAAGATGACACCATGGCCCGCTTAACACCCAGCGAAAAGCAAGACATCATCCGCTTCCTCGAAGCCGACAAGCCGTTGCCGGACAAGTATCGCTTTCTGCTTTTCGACGACAAACGCGAGGTCGAATTGGTCTGGAACGGCAAGACCAGCGAAGTTTGCAACGTCGTTCTGCCTTTCCAAGTCATCGAGCAGGTGGACGAGCCGCGCGCCGAAGCGGTCAAGGAGCAGCCGACGCTGTTCAACATGGACGAGCGCGGCCGGCAGCTTACCGGCTGGACCAACAAGCTCATCTGGGGCGAGAACAAGCTCATCCTCTCCAGCCTCAAAAATGGCCCGCTGCGCGAGGAGATCGAGGCCCAGGGCGGCATCAAGCTCATCTACATCGACCCGCCCTTCGACGTGGGCGCCGACTTCAGCATGGACATCGAGATCGGCGACGACACCTTCACCAAAAAGCCCAACATCCTCGAGGAAATCGCCTACCGCGACACCTGGGGCAAAGGGGCGGATTCGTTTATTTCGATGATTTACGAACGACTGATCCTGATGCGCGATCTGCTGGCGGAAGATGGAAGCATTTATGTGCACATGGGATGGGGCGTGGCGCACTACGTTCGAGCAGTGTTGGATGAGGTTTTTGGTAAGAAGAATTGCGTCAATCAGATCATTTGGAAACGACAAACAGCGCACAGCGATACCGGCCAAGGTTCTGAGCACCTGGGGCGACTTCATGACGTTGTTCTTCTCTATTCAAAGAGCGATCGGTTTCCATGGAACATGCAGTTCACTCCTTACGATGAATCGTATCTCCAATCTCATTACAGCCGAGTCGAATCCGAAACTGGCAGGCGATACCGTCTTGACAACCTCACGGCCCCCGGCGGGGCAGGCAAGGGTAATCCTACATACGAGTATCTGGGCGTAACAAGATTCTGGCGCTATTCGCGGGAACGAATGGACGAATTGTATCGAGCTGGCCGAGTGGTGCAAACGAAGCCGGGCACGGTTCCACAGTACAAGCGATACTTAGACGAAATGCCCGGTGTCCCAATTCAAGATCTTTGGACTGACCTAACATCGGTGAATTCTCAAGCAAAGGAAGCAGTCGGGTACGCAACACAAAAACCAGCAAACCTGCTTGAGCGGGTGATTTCTTTATCCTCAAACGAAAACGACCTCGTCGCCGATTTCTTCTGCGGCTCCGGCACGACGGCGGCAGTCGCGGAGAAACTGGGCCGCAAATGGATCGTCAGCGATCTCGGCAAATTCGCCATCCACACCACGCGCAAGCGCCTCATCGGCGTGCAGCGCGAGCGCAAGGCGAAGGACCAAACCTATCGCGCCTTTGAAATCCTCAACCTCGGCAAGTACGAACGGCAGCACTTCATCGGCGTCAATCCCAACCTGCGCGAAGAGGAACAGCAGAAGCAGCTCGAAGCGAAAGAGGCCCAGTTCCTCGACCTGATCCTCAAGGCGTACAAGGCGGAGAAGACGACTGGCCTGCGCGTCTTTCACGGCAAGAAGGCGGGTCGCATGGTCGTCGTCGGCCCGGTCAATCTGCCGGTGACGCGGCTGTTCGTCGAAGAGATCATCCTCGAATGCCGGCAGAAGCGCATCACGCAAGGTCGATCTGCTGGGTTTCGAGTTTGAGATGGGCCTGTTCCCCAATGTGCTCGACGAGGCGAAATCGAAGGGGATCGACATCCAGCCCAAGTACATCCCGGCCGAGGTGTTCGACAAGCGCGCGGTGGAGAAGGCTCAAGTGGTCTTCCACGACGTGGCCGCCATCGAGGTGAAGCCGCTTGTGAAGGGCAAGACGGTGGCGGTGCAGCTGACCGATTTCTCGGTCTACTATTCGCAGGACAGCACCAAGGCGGCAGTCGAATCGCTCAAGGAGAAGGGGAGCAAGATCGTCGTCGAAAAGGGGCAAATCGTCAAGGTCGCGAAGGACAAGAACGGCATCGTGACCAAGGAGACGTTGACGAAGCACTGGACGGACTGGATCGATTACTGGTCGGTCGATTTCGATTTCGAGAGCAAGAAGGAGATCATCCGCGTCAAGGACGAGGCGACGGGCGAGATGGTGGAGCGCTGGACCGGCGACTTCATCTTCGAGAACGAGTGGCAGAGCTTCCGCACGAAGAAAGACCGCAGCTGGAATTGACGAGCGCGGCAACGGAAGTGGACAAGAAGCGAGTGAAGATCGCGGTCAAGGTGGTGGACATTTTCGGCAACGACACGATGACCATTGTGGACGTATCGCTGCGATGAGCCGCGCACGCAGTAAGCGGTTTGTAGCTGCGCTTACTGCGTGCGCGGCTCGGAAACGCTTATGGCGTGCGCGGCTCGGAAACGCTTATGGCGTGCGCGGCTCGGAAACGCTTACTGCGTGCGCGGCTCGGAAACGCTTATGGCGTGCGCGGCTCCGACCGCTTACTGCGTGCGCGGCTCTTTGGAGGAATTATGGCCCTGCATCCCAACTTTCCCGATGATCCGCAGGCGATTCTCGACCCGGCGATCCGCTGGTTTCCCGCCGACGAGGCCCTGCGCACGTCGAGCTTCGAGAAACTGTTGCCGCCCCTGGTGCCGACACTTCGCAAGGAAGTCAAGGAATGGCGCGACGGCGGCTACGAAGGGGCCAGCGCGACCAGCAAGAGCCTACTGCGCTGGTGGTTTGTCGAGCAACATCTCCTACCGAGGGCGGATGGGACGTTGCAGGAGTTTCATTATTTCTTTGCGCAGCGCGAGGCACTGGAAACCATCGTGTATCTTTACGATGTGATTGGCGTGAAGGACAAGTATGACCTGATGCGTTTTGACAGCTCCGGGGCCGTGTCCAGCGGCATGTTTGACGAAACCTGGCGGCGCTTCGTCGTGAAAATGGCGACCGGCGCCGGCAAGACGAAGGTGCTGAGTCTGATCCTCGCCTGGAGTTTCTTTCACAAGCTCTACGAGCCGGATTCAACGCTCGCGCGCAACTTTCTCGTGATCGCGCCGAACATCATCGTTCTCGACCGCATCCTCAAGGACTTCGACGGCTTGAAGATCTTCTTTCACGATCCCGTTCTACCCGATAACGGGTTTGAGGGCCGTAACTGGCGCGATGACTTTCAGCTGACCCTACACGTGCAGGACGAGGTGCGCGTTGTCCGCAAGACGGGCAACATCTTCCTGACGAACATCCATCGTGTTTACGCCGGCAACGAGTCGCTTCCGTCCGTGGACGACGAAGACACGATGGACTATTTTCTCGGCCCTCGGCCGACCGGGGCGACGACGGCCAGCAAGGTGGACCTGGGCACGATCGTGCGCGACATCGAGGAGCTGGCCGTCCTGAACGACGAAGCGCATCACATTCACGATCCCAAGATGGCCTGGTTCAAGTCGATTGAGGACATCCACCATCGGCTTTTGCAGAAGGATTCGGCGCTTTCGCTGCAAGTGGACACGACGGCGACGCCGCGGCACAACAATGGCGCCATCTTCGTCCAGACCGTCTGCGATTATCCGCTGGTGGAAGCCATTTCGCAGAACGTCGTCAAGCATCCGGTCTTGCCGGACCAGGCGAGCCGGGCCAAGCTGCACGAGCGTCCGAGTGCCAAGTACACGGAAAAGTACGCCGACTATCTGCACCTGGGCGTGATCGAATGGCGCAAGGCCTACGAAGAACATGAAAAGCTTGGCAAGAAGGCGATCCTCTTCGTGATGACCGACGACACGAGGAATTGCGACGACGTGGCGGCGTATTTGGAAGGAACCTACCCGGACCTCAAAGGGGCCGTCCTCATTATCCACACAAAGAACAACGGGGAAATCTCGGAAGCATCAACGGGCAAAAGCAAGGAGGAGCTTGAAGCGTTGCGCAAGCAGGCCAATGAAATCGATGGTATGGACAATCCGTACAAGGCCATTGTCTCCGTTCTCATGCTCAAGGAAGGCTGGGACGTGCGCAACGTGACAACAATAGTGGGCCTGCGGCCGTATGGCGCCCACAGCAAAATCCTTCCCGAGCAAACGCTGGGTCGCGGCCTCCGCAAGATGTATCCGGGAAGGGTAGAGGAATACGTGAGTGTCGTCGGCACCGAGGCGTTCATGGATTTCGTCGAATCGATCCAGGCTGAGGGCGTGGTCCTGGAGCGCAAGGCAATGGGCGAGGGCACCGGCGCCAAAGCGCCGCTCGTGGTGGAAGTGGACAACGAAAACAAGCAGAAGGACCTGGACAAGCTCGATATCGAAATCCCGGTGATGACGCCTCGGACCTATCGCGAGTACAAGAACCTGGATCTCATCGATCCGGCGAACATTGAGCACTCGAAGCAGCTCTACCTGCACTTCAGCGACGAAGAGAAACGCGAAATAGTATTCAAGGACATCACCAGCGGCGAAATCACCCATACGACGGTACTGGACATTGCCGACGTAGCGGACAGCACCAGCGTCATCGGCTACTTCGCGCAAACCATCATGAAGGATCTGCGCCTCGTGAGCGGATATGCCGTGCTGTACCCCAAGGTGAAAGCCTTTGTGCGCGATCATCTTTTCGGGCAAACCATCGAGATGGAAGACGCCAACACGCTTCGCAACCTGTCGGAACTCGCGGCGACCAAGACGATAATCGAAGGATTCAAGAAGGCGATCAACGCGCTCACCGTGCAGGACAAGGGCAACGCCGAGATACGCGATCGCATCAAACTTCGGCAAACCCGGCCCTTCGTGACCAAGGATCAGGGGTTCCTCGTACCGAAGAAAAGTGTCTTCAGCCGGATCATCGGCGACGGCAATCTCGAGCTCGAATTCGCCAGCTTCCTGGACCGATGCGACGATATTGTTTCTTTCGCCAAGAACTACCTCGCCGTCGGCTTCAAGTTGGATTACGTGAATGCCGATGGCGACATCTCGAACTACTATCCAGACTTCTTCGTGAAAGTCAGTGACAGAGAAATCTTCATCGTCGAGACGAAGGGGCGTGAAGACCTCGACGTACCGCTGAAGATGGCCAGACTGAAACAGTGGTGCAAGGACATCAACAAGTCCCAGGACAATGTGCGCTTCGATTTTGTTTTCGTGGACGAGGAAGGCTTTAACAAGTACCAGCCGAAAACATTCGCTGCCTTGCTCAAATCGTTCCGGGAGTACAAGGATTAGAAAATCCGTGTCGAAAAGAAAAAGAATCGAGACTACCCATGACACGTTTTGGCCTGCTCGCCGGACTCGTGATTTGCTGGCCCGCCCTCTCGATCGCCGCGGACAGTCCGGCTGAAAAAGACACGGCGGCGCAGCTGCGCACTCTGGATGCCAACGTCTTTCCGCACGACGAGGATCAGGCCCGGGAACGGGCACGGATGCTGTCGCGCGACGTGCGGAGCCGGCTCCAGGCTGCCAGCGTGCGCGAGAACCGGGCCTGGCAACAAGTGAAGGATCGCGCCGGCTGGGAGAAGTTCCGCGATGCTCGTTTACAAGCACTTCGCGCCTCGCTGGGGCAATTCCCCGATCCACCGAAGGACCTGCACGTGCGCGTCACGCGGACCCTCGAAGGAGACGGCTACCGCATCGAGAACCTGGTGTACGAGACGCGACCCGGCCTGGTGGCGACGGCCCATCTCTACGTGCCGGCAAAGCCAGGCCGATCCATGCCCGGACTTGTGATCGTCCACAGCCATCACGCTCCCAACACGCAGGGCGAACTGCAAGACATGGGCATGTCGTGGGCACGGCAGGGCTGCCTGGTGTTGATACCGGAGCTGCTCGGCCACGGCGAGCGCCGTCAGCACCCCTTCCGCACCAGCACGGACTACGAGCGGCCCTTCCGCGTCGGTCGTCAGGATTACTACTTCCGCTACAACACTGGTTTGCAGCTGCACCTGATCGGCGACAGTCTCATGGGCTGGCTGGTCTGGGATGTGAGGCGCGGCCTCGATCTGCTGCTGTCGCGGCCGGGTGTCGATAAGGAGCGAATGGTTCTGCTCGGCGCGGTGGCGGGCGGCGGCGATGTGGCGGCGGTGACGGCTGCCCTCGATCCGCGCGTCAAGGCCGTGGTGCCCTTCAATTTCGGCGGCCCGCAGCCCGATTACGCTATCCCCGCCAATGCCGAACGCGACTTCTACTATTTCAGCGTCGCCGACTGGGAATCGACGCGCTGTCTGCGGCGGGGAGCGCGCGACGGCTTCGCCCACTGGCTGATCGTCGGCTCCGTGGCCCCACGACCTCTGATTTATGCTCACGAATTCGCCTGGGACCGCGGCACGATCCCGTTTGGCCGCGCCTGCAACAGATCTTCGGCTGGTACGATGCCGGCGGTCATTTGGCCGCGACCTTCGGCAGGGGCAGCGTCCGGGGCACGCCGCCGGAAAGCTCGCACTGCACCAACATCGGCCCGCTGCACCGCAGCAAGATCTATCCCCTCCTCCAGCGCTGGTTCGACATACCGATTCCGCAGGAATACAGCAAGCGCCGGACGGCGGACGAGCTACTCTGCCTGACGCCGGAGGCGGTCCAGGCGTTTCATCCGCGTCCGCTGTACGAGCTGGCGGCGGAGATCGAAGCGCGCCGCCACGCCGCTGCCCGCCGTCGCCGGGCCGACCTTGACCCCGAAGAACAACGCCGGCAGCTGCGCCAGGAGTGGGCGCGGCTCCTGGGCGACGTGGAGCCGAAGGTTGAGCCGAAGGTCCGCGCGCGGCAAAAGCAGACCTTGGAGAGCTTGACGATCGAGCGGCTGGCTCTGGAAGTAGAGCCGGACATCGTTGTGCCGCTGGTCTTGCTGATGCCGCCGAGCCAGTCGGGCAAGCGTCCGCCGGTGGTACTGGGACTGGCGCAGGACGGCAAGCACGGCTTCCTGAAACATCGCTCCGAGGTGATCGCGGAGTTGCTCGCCGGCGGCGCGGCTGTCTGCATTCTCGATGTGCGGGGAACGGGCGAGACACGGCCTGCGGGCGACTCGCGCCGCCATACGGGATCGAGCACGACGCTGTCGGCCACGGAGGCGCTGCTGGGTCAGACGCTCCTCGGCTCCCGGCTGCGTGATGTCCGCTCGGCACTGCGCTACCTGCGCGGCCGTCGCGACCTTGAGGCACGCCGCCTGGCCCTGTGGGGCGACTCCTTCGCGCCGACCAATCCTCCCGACCGGAATATGGCTGTGCCTCTCGAAGTCGATCCCTTCCCCGCTCTCGCCGAGCCGCTCGGGGGTCTGCTGGCACTGTTCGGCGCCTTGTTCGAGGACGATGTTCGCGTCGTCCACATCCGCGGTGGCTTGGCCAGCTATGATGCACTGCTGCACAGTTCGTTTTGTTACGTGCCGCACGATGCCCTCGTCCCTGGCGCACTGACAGCGGGGGATCTGAGCGATGTGGCCGCCGTACTGGCACCAAGAGCTTTGCGTCTAGAGGGTCTGGTCGATGGCCTCAACCACGAAGTGCCTACCGAGACTGTGGCCCGAATTTACGAGCCGGCTCACCGCGCGTATCGATCCGGGAAAGCCGAAGCCCGTCTTCGCGTGGGAGGAAAAAAGCGACAAGCGGAGTCGGCCGGTCACTGGCTGCTGCACTGGCTGGCCGGCGATTAAGGCCTGGCAGTTGGCGCACGCTTGGTTGGCTTGGCTTTCCATGCGAAGCAATTCGACGACGCAGCCGCGAAGACGACACTACCGCCGTGAATCGCTACGCCGCAAGCGGCTTGAACAACCGGCGCGGCCGCTTGCGGTTTCCCTTAGGACGGCGAGCCGCTATCATAGGTCGCCCGCCGATGGCGCGGCAGGGATGGATCGATCCTGTTTTCACGGAGGAGTACGCGGCATGTGGCAACGGCACGGACCTGGCGCGCTGGTGGCGCTGACCATCCTCATCGGTGGTTGCGGCAAAAGTGACGGCCCCTCGCAAGGGACGGCGAATCCCGCTCCCGCTGCCCCGGTGCAGATGAGCATCCCGTCCGGCGACTCGCCGGCCACCCTGGGACCGGACACCATCCAGGCGGCGATGGAGCGGGCCGGCACCGGCGTTCAGCTCGCCAAGCTCGACCTCAGCCCGGCCGGACTGCCCTTGACCATGAACGCACCCGAGGGGGCGAAAGTCCAGAAAGACAACCTGGACATTCAGGTCACGTCCGGCGATCGTTTCGCCGTCCGCATCCAACTCGGCAAGCGCCGCCTCGAACGCAAACGGCAGCAGATGGCGGGGCAACAAATCCTCGTCAACGCCAAAGACCTGGTCCTCGCCGAATCGTCGCTCCTGCTGGCGGTGCGCTGCGAGTTCGCTCGGCATCTGGTCGTCGGCCATCAGGATTACTGCGTCGAAAACGTCGCCCCGGTCTACGGCAAGCAGGTCAACCACAGCCAGGCCGACTGCCTGCTGATGCTCCACTGTGTCGGCACCCTGGCGCCTTCGGCGCCACTGCCGGATGAACCCGTGGCCGCCCTCCAGCAGCTCAAGGCCCGCGTCACGAAGGGTGCCGATGGCCGCGCGACCGGTATGGCCCTCGCCGCCGATCAGACGACCGACGCCACGCTCGCCCTGGTGGCGAAGATTGCCGGACTCGAACGGCTGGACCTGCACGGCTGTCCGATCACCGACGAGGGACTGCCTCACCTCGCCGGCCTGACCAGCCTGAAGACCCTCATTCTGTCGGACTGCGAGTTCACCGATGCGGGCCTGTCTTCGCTGGCCGGGTTGACCAACCTGGAGGAGCTGCGTCTGGCGTCGTCCTTCGGCGACAGCCCGCAAATCAAAGGGCCGGGACTCGCCGCCCTCGCCGGCATGACAAAGCTGCAAGTCCTCGTACTCGACAAGGACCTCGTGGACGACGCGGCCCTGGTTCATTTGAAAAACGTGAAGGGACTTCGCGAGCTGCACCTGGAGCTGACGCACGTGGCCGGTCCCGGTTTGGCGAACCTGAAAGAGTTGAAGGACCTCCAAACGCTCAATCTCGGCAACACGCCGTTGACCGACGCCGCCCTGGCGAACCTCGCGGGCCTGACCGGGCTGAAGCGCTTGCTCCTTGAAGGGACGCAGGTGAGTGACGCGGGGCTGGAGCACCTGCACGGGTTGAAGGGACTCCGGCAAGTGGCCCTGGCCCGGACGAAGGTGACGCAGGCGGGTGCGGACATGCTCAAGGCGGCCCTGCCGGGCGTCGAAATTACGATCAAGTAGAGGGCGTCGTTTAGCCGCGACGCGCAGCGGAGCGCGGGACAGACCCGCGCTCCGCTGCGCGTCGCGGCTAAACGGACTCCGATAATTCGTCCGATTGTTCTTTTCTCGCCGGCCGATGGCGATACATGAGGACGCCGGCCGCCACGAACAGGAACAGTCCGACATAAACGGCCAATCGTCCCGGTATCTCGTAAGGCGGCGTGCGCCAGGGCGGCGTGACGTGTTCCAGACGCTCGGCCAGCGCCGGGTCGCCCTGTCCTTTCGCCGCTTCGCGCATCTCGGTTTGCCATCTCTCCTGCTCCACCTGTCGCGGCGTGAGCGGCTTCGGCGGAACGTAATTCATGACCATATAGCCGCCGAGCATCAGCACCAGGCCGATGCCGGCCAGCAGCAGCGGCCGGCCCCAACCGTCCGACGCCGGTTCGTGCTTGCGTTGCGGTTCGTCGAGTTCGTGATCGAGGATCGCCATCTCGCACTCAGGAAATCTTGGCCACCAGCAGCGTACGGTCGTCGTGGGCCGGCTGGCCGCCGGTGAACGCATGCAAGGCGGCCAGCACGGATTCCAGCAGGTCCGAGGCGCCGATGGCGCAGGTCTCCAGCACCTGATCGAGCCGCGCCAAACCGAACATCTCGCCCTGTTCGTTGTACGCCTCGGTGATGCCGTCGGTATACAACACCAACTCGTCGCCGGGCACGAGCCGGTACGTCCGATCGCGGTAGGTCTCGTTCGGCGAGATGCCCAGCGGCAACCCGGTCGCGCCGTCCAGCAGGGCCAGCGTACCATCGACGCAGCGTTTCAGTCGAGGCGGATTGTGGCCGGCCGAGGCGTAGGTCAGCGAGCGCTCGGCGGGATCGTAGATGCCGTAAAACGCCGTCACGAAGGTGTCCGATTCGGCCGTGTAGCGGGCGGCGAGGTGACGGTTGACGTGGGCGAGCAGGTGGCCGGGCGGCGTCGCCGGGCCGGGGTGCGTGTGAGCCAGGCTGTGCGTCACCGCCATGAGTACGGCCGCCGGCGTGCCGTGACCGCTGACGTCGGCGATGAGAAGACCCCATTTGCCGTCGGGAAGCGGGAAGAAATCGTAGTAATCGCCGCCGGCCCGGTGCGATGTCTGGTAGGAGGCGGCCAGCGACAGCGTCGGAATGTCCGGCATCCGATGCGGCAGCAGCGAACGCTGGATGTCGGCGACCGCTTTCATCTCGTAATCGACGGCCTCGTAGGCCGTCTTGAGCTGCTCGGACAGGACGAGGTTGTGCGTGGCCCGGCCAAACAGGTTGCTCAACCAGACGATCTCGGGGAACTGTTCGTGGCTGAAGGCGTTGGCCTCCTGGCGCATGAGCAGGACCATGTTGAGGGCCACACCCTGGTCGTACATCGGGATCGCCAGCAGCGCGCGCATGCCGGCGACGTATTCGGCGGCGGGGTCGTCGTCGGGCAGCCGCACGTCGTCGAAAAGGCGCGGCTCGTCGCCATAGAGCAGCTCGGCGAACAGACCGCCCCGCCGCAGCGGGAGACGATCGCGCTCCTTCCAGGGATTGATGGCCTCTTTCCACAGCGAGCAGCGCGTCACGCGGAACCAGGGCGATTGCAGATTGCGGCGGCTGATCGACACCATGCGGTCGGTCGGCCGCAGCGTCCGCATGCGCTGGCCGTAGACCCGGCTCATCTCCTGCGGATCGGTCTGCCGGCTCATTTCCTTCATGGTTTCCACGATCAGGGCCAGACGCTCGCGCCAGTCGCGGGCAACCTCGTCAAACAACCCCCGTGCCGTACTCATGTTGTTTCTCCGGGGCGGTGGATGGCGACTCCTCTCCTATTATTCGCAAGCCTACAAGCCCGGAGCGTCCGCGACGGGTTTTTCAACCCGTCGCGGACGCTCCGAGCTTGTAGAAAATCGCGCCGGAGAGCCGGCTTGACGCTGATGAGGAGCATGGGTATTATCGAACCCGGTTTGACGGAGAGATGCAACCCAGGTAAAGCGGATCGGTTGCCTCGCTCTCCCCAACCGGCCCACGAATGGACTGACCATCGAATGCCGCTTGACTCGCCGGCCACCCATGGACGGGCTTCCCTTGAACCCTCGACTCGATCCTCATGCTGATACGGCGCAGTGCGTCGGCGATCCGCGTTCGGACGCCGGCCAAGGTGAACCTGTTTCTGGAAGTGCTGGCGCGGCGGGCGGACGGCTATCACGAGCTGGCGACCTTGATGACGGCCGTCAGCCTGTTTGACACCCTGGAACTCACGGAGGAACCGACGGGAGCAACGACGCTCCACTGCGATCACCCCTCTCTCTCGACCGGACCCGACAATCTCGTCTGCCGTGCCGTGGAGTTGGCACGGCGGCGTTCCGGTCGATCCGACGGCGTGACCATTCGCTTGTGGAAGCGCATCCCGATGGCGGCCGGACTCGGCGGCGGCTCCAGCGACGCCGCAGCCACGCTGGCCGGACTGAATCGACTGTGGAGGCTGGGCTGGGACCGCGAGGAGCTGGTCCGGCTCGGCGCCGAGTTGGGCAGTGACGTATCGTTTTTTTTCGCCGGCCCGGCGGCGTGGTGTACCGGGCGCGGCGAGCGAATCGAACCGCTGCGGCTGGGCCGAGCGCTCGATTTCGTACTCGTCTTTCCGCCGCGGGGCCTGTCCACGGCGGAGGTTTTTCGCGGCGTGACGGTGCCGACCGAGCCGCGATCCGGCGCGGCGATTCGCCAGGCCGCCGCGTCGGGCGATGCGAGAGAACTCGGCCGAGCGCTGCACAACCGTTTGCAGGCGGCGGCCGAGCGGCTTTGTCCCGAGGTGGCCAACCTCACCGCCCGGTTGGCCGGCCTGGGGCCGGCGGGACAGCTGATGAGCGGCAGCGGCAGCACCGTGTTCGCCCTCTGCCGCGATCCTGGCGAGGCCCTGACCCTCGCACGCGCGTTGCACGCAGCACGGGACGAGCTGGGCGGCGCGCGTGTTTCTGTCGTTGGGAGTTGCGATTGAGTGTGCCACAGAAAAAAGGAGAACAACTGTGGTCATCACCGAAGTCCGTATCAAGCTCATGGAAGACAACAACGAGAACGAGCGCCTGCAGGCTTTCTGCTCGGTGACGTTCGATGACGCCTTCGTCGTGCGCGACTTGAAGATCATCGAAGGCACCAAAGGCTCGTTCGTGGCCATGCCCAGCCGCAAGCTGACGGATCGCTGTCCGGGCTGCGGCAGCAAGAACCACCTGCGCGCCCGCTTCTGCAATGCCTGCGGCGGCAAGCTCGACGAGGACCGCGCCACCCGCGACGCCGACGGCCGCGTCAAGCTGCACGCCGACATCGCGCATCCGATCAACTCGGCCTGCCGCGAGGTCATCCAGACCGCCGTGCTCAAGGCCTATAACGCCGAGAGGGAACGCTCCAAGCAGCCCGGCTACGTCTGCACCTACGACGACTTCGACAGCGATTACGACGGTCCCGCCGCCAGCTACACGCAGATCGTCAGCGAGATGAACGGCGGCCGCGGTTATCGCACGCACGGGTCCGGCCGTGCGTCCCACGGCAGCCCGGCATCGAGCCAGGTCGCCGGTCGCGAAGACAAGCGCTCCGAGGGCTTCGGCGCCGGCATTCTGTGACCGTCAGAGATGCGTTTCGCCGTGGAGCGTGGGAGCGATCCCGCGCTCCGCGGCGCGTCGCGGCGAAACCTGGAGCCTGAGGTCTCTCTCCTTGCGTTCGGGGATGGCGGAGCTACAATCAGCGGTCGATGGTTCCGCAACCCCGCTCCCGCAAGTGAGAAACCCATGCCGAACCTCCGCGTCTCGTCCGCGCTGCTGCTCCTCGTCCTGTCTCGGCGTCCCCCTGCAGTGCGGCCGAACACACGTATGATCTGGTCGTCTACGGCGGCACGCCGGGCGGCGTCACGGCGGCGGTCCAGGCCGCCCGCATGGGCAAGACCGTCGTGCTGATCGAGCCGGGCAAGCACCTGGGCGGCATGACCTCCGGCGGCCTCGGCGCCACCGACATCGGCAACAAGCGAGCCATCGGCGGCATCGCCCGCGACTTCTACCGCCGCGTCCGCCGACACTATCAGGACGAGGCGAGCTGGAAATACGAGAAGCGCACCGACTTCAAGGGACCGGGCCACGATCGCGGCGAGGACACCGCCTGGACCTTCGAGCCGCACGTCGCCGAGCACATCTTCAACGACCTTCTCCGCGAGTACAAAGTTCCCGTCGTCCTCGACCGGCGGCTGAACCGCAAGGACGGCGTCCGCAAGGACGGCCCACGTCTCATTTCGATGGCGATGGAATCGGGCGAAATCTACCGCGGCAAGGTGTTCCTCGACGCCACCTACGAGGGCGACCTGATGGCGGTGGCCGGCGTCTCCTACCACGTCGGCCGCGAGGCCAACAAGACCTACGGCGAAACCCTCAACGGCGTGCAGGTGAAGAACGCCTTGCACCATCAGTTCATCAAGGACGATCGATCCCTACCTCAAGCCGGGCGAGCCGTCCAGCGGTCTGCTGCCGCGCGTCCACGCCGGCCCGCCGGGCATCGACGGCGAGGGCGACCGCCGCGTGCAAGCCTACAACTTCCGCCTCTGCGCCACCGATCGACCCGAGAACCGCCGGCCCTGGCCCCGGCCGGACGGCTACGACGAGAAGCAGTACGAACTACTGCTGCGGAACTTCGAGTCCGGCGATCATCCGTCTGCCCTGGAACCCGATCCTCATGCCCAATCGCAAGACCGACTGCAACAACAACTTCGCCTTCTCCACCGACGACATCGGCGCCAACTACGACTATCCCGACGGCGATTATGCTACCCGCGCCCGCATCTGGAAGGAACACGTCGATTATCAGAAGGGGCTGATGTGGACGCTGGCCAACCATCCGCGCGTGCCGGACAAGGTGCGCCGGCATTTTCAGACATGGGGTCTGTCCCGCGACGAGTTCACCGACACCGACAACTGGCCGCACCAACTGTACGTCCGCGAGGCGCGGCGGATGGTCGGCGCCTACGTCATGACCGAGCATAACTGCCGCGGCTCACGCCGGGCGGAGGACTCGGTCGGCCTGGCGGCGTACACGATGGATTCGCACAACACGCAGCGCTACGTGACCCGCGAAGGCCACGTCCTCAACGAGGGCGACGTGCAAGTCGGCGGATTTCCCCCTTATCCGATCTCCTATCGGTCGATGGTGCCGAAGGCGGCGGAATGCACGAACCTCCTCGTCCCTGTCTGCCTGTCGGCGTCGCACATCAGTTACGGCTCGATCCGCATGGAGCCGGTGTTCATGGTGCTGGGCCAGTCGGCGGGCACGGCGGCGGTGCTCGCCATTGAGGAAGACGTGACCGTGCAGAAGGTGGACTATGGCAAGCTGAAAGAGAGACTGCTGCGGGAGGGGCAAATTCTCGACTGGACGGGACCGAGGCGCGAGGGCGGCATCGACGCGAAGAAGCTGGCCGGTATCGTGCTCGATGACGGCGCGGCCGAGCGCCAGGGCTTCGAGCAGACCAGCAGCGCCATCCCGCCCTACGT
Organism: uncultured Planctomycetota bacterium; assembly: GCA_963849325.1. Classification (GTDB taxonomy): domain Bacteria; phylum Planctomycetota; class Planctomycetia; order Gemmatales; family Gemmataceae; genus JAJPHU01. Next base: position 329,780 of record CAWKHF010000007.1, read on the forward strand.
CGGCGACGGTTATCGTCACGACGGCGGCCACGATCGCGGCCGGCAGCGGGCGCGCTACACGCCGGAATTGCCGAAGGCCGGCAAGTATGAGGTTCGCATCTCCTATTCTCCCGGTTCCAATCGCGCCAGCAACGTGCCGGTGATCGTCCATCACGCCGAGAGCGAGACGACCCTCACGGTGAATCAGCGCAAGGCGCCGACGCTCGACCGGGCCTTCGTCTCGCTGGGCACGTTCCGCTTCGACAAGGGCAAGACCGGCTATGTCGAGATTCGCAACACGGACGCCGACGGCCATGTCATCATCGACGCCGTGCAGTGGTTGCCGGTGAACGATTGAAGTTCCCCGCTTGCGAGGATGTGGTGCATCGGCCTCCCGACCGCCCGCTCCCGAAGTGTGGGCGAGGGGGGCAACAACTTCGATTCCCACAAGACACGCGCGCACCCATTCTGACGAAGCGTGAAAGCCTCTCGAACGAGCGGAAAAGCGAGTTGCTCGGGCTTTGTGCATTTTCGTTTGCCGGAGGGCCATCGCGCTGGTACAGTGGCGTTTGGGTCCAGAGGGCGGCTTGAATTCCTACCTGGTATGTCCAAGTATTAGGGCGCGTCCTAATACTTGGACATACTAGGTAGAAAATACGGGAAAACTCTTTTGCCGAAAAGCCGTTCCACCCAATTGACCCATTGGAAAGGTTGCGGATTAGGCCGCGCGCACCCTAATCACCTGTTCGGCGAAGGAAGATCAGCGGGGTGTGCTTGAGATGAAGCGATTCTCCTCGTGGGGCTGGATACTGGCCGTGGTTCTGCTCTCGGCAGTGCCACTTGGGTTCTACTTTCTCGATCGCTGGGGGGCGGAGGCCTGCACCCGGCGCGGGAAAGCCTTGGTTAACAGCAAGGAGTACCCCCAGGCGATTGAACTCTTCAGCAGGGCCATCCAGACCGACCCGAAGTACGCGCCGGCCTACCATGGGCGGGGGATGGCCTACTTAAACCAGGGAGAACACGACCGAGCCCTTGTGGATTTGAGCGAGGCGGTTCGCCTTGATGCCAACGATGCCCGCGCCCTATATCATCGGGGCGTGGCCTACTACCGGGTAGGGGATTATGATCGGGCGCTCACGGACTTTACAGAAGCAATTCGCCTCAGCCCCGGTTCCGCAAACGGGTATCTGGCGCGAAGCAGTGTCTATGCCAAGCAGGGCGATGAGGCGCAGGCCAGAGCGGATCGCTGCAAGGCAGTTGAGCTTGATCCCGCGCTGGAAAAGTCTGATGACGGGAAGCCGTGAGACGGGCCGAACCGTCATAAGGCTCTTGGTCAGAAAAAGGTGTCAGGAACCGTTTTCGATCCGAAAAGTATCCTTACACCTTTTCGCATCTCTTTTGAAAAAACCATTACGACTTAACGGCTCCCGGCACGGTATCTTGTGAAGAAAACGCGAAGAAAAGGGTCGGGAGTCGAATTAAGGCTAAAACGAGCCGAATAATCCGCTGCAGCGGACGCGGCGCGATCTTCGTCTGCGATAGACTTCAGGAAACACTCGGACCAATTTTCTTGCCTGGCTGGGGGAGGCTATGGGGACCGCAACGATGGGAAGGGTGCTGGTGACGGCCCGACTCGAGAACCTGGAAGACGTGTACAAGGTCGCCCAAGGTGCCTTGCCCGCCGAACAAGTGCGTGCCGGGGAAGTGACAGATGCCTTGGTCGATACGGGCGCCACGGGGCTCCGGGTGCCGCGTCGACTGATTGACCAACTTGGCCTGTCTCTGCTTCGAACGCGGCACGCTCGGACGATCGCGGGCAGCGTGGAAGTAGCAATGTACCGTGCGGTACGCCTGACCGTGCAGGGGCGTGACTGCATCAGCGATGTCGGGGAGATTGGTGACGAGTTCTCTATCGTCATCGGCCAGGTTCCGCTGGAGTTGATGGATTGGGTGGTCGATCCGAAGCGACAGCGCCTGATGGGCAACCCCGAACACGGCGGCGAGCAGATGATCGATATCTGAGGTGGCCGGTCAGAAAAAGGTGTCAGGAACTATTTTCGATCCGAAAAGGTTGTTACGCCGGTGGACGATTGAGGTTCGCACGTTTCGAGAATGGGATGCATCTGCCATGACCTCTCTGCTACACTGGAGGCAGGAATAACCGTCGAAGCGGTTTCCGACCACGAACCCGTCGCTCGCACTCCGGGCTTGTGGGGAAACGGTCTCTCGCGATCTTGGATCAGCACCCATGCCAGCGATCTTCCCCTGTCCGAACCCGGCCTGTACCTATGCTTTCTCGCCCGAAGCGGTCAAGGGGGCGTCGAGCCTGCGCTGTCCGCGCTGCGGGACGGTGTTTCAGTTTGGGGCAAGTCCCTCCGCTCCTCCGCGAGCCGGCGGAACGATGAAGGCTCCGGCCGTGCCGAAGCCCGCCGTTCCCCCACCCGTCGCGCCTCCTCGGCCGGTCGCAGCCGCGCCGGTCGCTCCGCCGACAGCCCCGGCCGCTGTGCCCCTCGCCGTGCCCATCGCGTCCGAGCCGTCGAATGCTTCCCTCAATTTCAACTCGATGCCCGACATGGTGGTGCCCCGCGTTCGCCGCGAGGCGACGAAGAAACGCAAGCGGCGGCTGGGTCCGGTCCTGGCCCTCCTCGCCGTCGTCCTCGTCGGTGTCGGCGTCGCCTGGCTGGGCTGGCGCTGGTGCGCCCACTTCAACCGCGTGGCCGGGACCGAGGAGATCCCACTCGGGCGGCCAGCCTGTTCAACTGCCGCTTCGTCCTGCCCGAGGCGCCGTGGAAACGCGACAAGGACATCGAGCTGAAATTCCACGTCAACCTCGGCCTGCGCTCCCCCGAGCGCAACAACTGCATGGGTCTGTATTTCAAGGACTACAAGACCCGTCTGCCCAGCGAGGCCGAGAAGGTGGACGAGGCGCTCGGCAAACTGCGCTCCTACTTTCAGGGTCTGGAATGGGAAGTGAAATCGAACGAGAAGGCCCAGCTCGGCGGCCGTCCCGCTTTGTTGATGGAGTTCCAGGGCGAAGACGCCGAACACATCCAGATGAACGGCGAATGCTGCATCCTGGCCTTCCGCGGCTACGCCTACTGGTTTTTCACCTGGGGGCCGCTGGGAGACCAGGAGCTGATTCGTCCCGAGTGGGACGGGTTGCGCGAGCGCTTCCGTCTGCTCGACGGCCGTAAGGGCTGGACGGAAAAACCGCCCGAGACCGAAAAAGTGCAGGGTAGCAAGGCCGCGTATCAGCTGGCCTATGTGAAGGGACTGTGGACTCGTCAGCCCGCGCCGGAAGACTATGACCCCTTGGCCGACCTCGTGCTACGCGGCGACGAACCGGACCCCGAGCGGAAAAAACACGCCAGCAAGGCGGCCACCTTGCAAGTGCTCGTGCTGCCTCCGGCGGCCGACCTCAAAGCCGCCGCTGCGGCCGCGCGGGAGTATGTCGAAAAACGGCAGAAAGAACTCTATGCCAAGATCGACGTGCAGGTCATGAAGGACAAGAATGGTGCCCCGCTCGATCGCCCCGCCGACGTCGGCAATCAGCGCGGGCAGGTGACGAAACTGTACGTGCAGCTCGACGAGGCGGAACACTTCATGGTGCTGGCCGTCGTCAAACGTCCCGAGGGCGTGCTGGTCCTCCTGGGCGATTGCCTCTGGGACCGCCGCGATTTCTGGGACCGGGAGTTCGCACCGATCCTCAACAGCCTCAAGGCCCGCTGACACCGCCTGGAACCGGCCGTGGCGATGTCGCGGCCGCAGGGACAGGGGGCGGTGTCGTGGGCGTTGGCCCGCCGAGCGTGGCGCCCTGCGGTGGAGGCAACGGAGTCGGCGGCGGCAGGTCCGGCGGCGGCTCGGAAGGTGGCGTCGGCGCCGGGGCGACCGGACGCGGCGCCGCCGGTACGCCGATCGACTTGCCACGTTCACGCAGACCCTCGGCGCGCTGCCGGACGTCGTCGGGCTGGACCGTCTGCAACGGCTGCATGGTGTAATGGAGGCGGCGAACGTCGCGGACCTTGAAGGGATAGATGTTCTCGGTGATGAAATCGATGCCCGGCAATTCGTACCACGGCGGCGGATACTTTTGCGGAACATCCAGCGTCTCGTAGCCCTCCCGGATCAGACGGAATTGCTGCCTGCCGTAGTAGGTGAAGTAGCCATCGACCGGCGTGGGGCCGAGGTAGTTGCCGTTGTGATAGACCAGCGCCCCGGGTGGGTTCGACTCGATGATGAAGCGACGCTCCACGCAACCGGCCGTCAGACATCCGGTCAGCAGCAGTGCCAGGCAAGCGTTTTGCTTCATGGTTCTCTATCCTTGGCTCTCCGTCCCCGCGGACGCCGGATGGCCGGTTGCTATCTTGTCAGAGAGGACTTGCCAACTCACCGGGAAAGGTGCATCCTGATACTGAGGCGGGCGTCGGCCGTCAACAGCAATCTCTCGAACAGGGACTAGGGAACAGGGACTAGGGACTAGGGCGCAGGGACTAGGGAATAGGGAATTCGGGAGGAGAGAAGAAGTCAGAATCTCTATTCCCTATTCCCTAGTTCCTAATCCCTGTTCAAGGGGGATGCGTTGAACCACTTCGATCAGATCGAGCATAGCTCCCTGACCGACGTGGGCGTCCGGCGCAGCCACAACCAGGACAGCCACGCCATCCAGCTCGCCCGCGACGACGAACAATGGCGACAGCGCGGCCATCTGTTCCTGGTGGCCGACGGCATGGGGGCGCACGCCGTCGGCGAGAAGGCCAGCGAACAGGCGGCCGCCCTCATTCCTCACACCTATCAGAAGTACGTCCCGCAAGGTCCGGCGTCGGCCTTGCGCAAGGCGTTCGTCGAGGCCAACGCCAGCATCCACGCCTGCGGCCAGCAGAACCGCGAGTTCGAGGGCATGGGTACGACGACGACCGCCGTGCTCGTCCGTCCCGAGGGCGCCTGGGTCGGCCACGTCGGCGATAGCCGAGCTTACCGCATCCGCAACGGCGTCATCGAACAGCTCAGCTACGATCACAGCCTGGTCTGGGAATACGCTCGCCTCAAGCGCATCGATCCCGAGGAGGTACAGGACATCCCCAGCAACGTCATTCATCGCTGCCTGGGGCCGGAGCCGCTCGTTCAGGTGGACATCGAAGGCCCGCATCCGCTGCAAGCCGGCGACATCTTTCTGCTGTGCAGCGACGGCCTGAGCGGGCAGGTGAGCGATCCGGAGATCGGCGCCGTCGCCAGCGTGCTGCCGCCGGCCGAGGCGTGCCGCTTCCTCATCGACCTGGCCAACCTGCGCGGCGGGCCGGACAACATCACCGTCGTCATCGTCCGCGTCGGCGGCGTCTCCGCCGACGCCAACGAGCCTCCCGCGTCGGCTGGCAGGCGGCGTCGTGCCTTCTGGCCGCGCATCCCCTGGTGGCCGGCGGCGCTGCTGGCCGGCACGCTGTTGGCGGTGGCGGCCGTCGATCTGCAAGTGCGGCAGGGGCACGCCATGGCCGCTGCCGCCTTCCTATTCGCCTTGGTGTCCATCGTCGCCGGGGTGGTCGGCCTGATCCTGAACTACCGCCGCGAACGGCTGCGCTCGGCCACCGAGGACGAAGAGCTGCCGGCCCCGCGAATCCATCGTCGGGCGTCGTGCGCCATCGATCCGCCCCTGCTCGAACGCCTGACGCGGGCCGTGCAGGCGCTGCGGCAGCACGCCGACGAAAAACACTGGTCGCCGGACTGGAAGACCTATGAGGAGCATTCGACGGCCGCGGATGAGCTGTTCCGTCAAAACGACCTGGCCGGCGCCTTCCGGGAATATTGTCGCGCCATGCTGCCGCTGACGCGGGCGCTGAGCAAACAGCGGAACAAGGAAGAGAGTTTTCGTCCGCTCTGGGAACGGCGTAACGGCAACTCCGCTCCAAACGCCTCCAAGCCGGAAGCGTAAGAAGCTCTCACAAAAAGAGCCTCACGCAAGGCGCAAAGAACGCAAAGGAAAAGAGCAAGGAAGACCCAAGCGACTCGCGTCTATTTTTTGTCTTTCTTTGCGTTCTTTGCGCCTTTGCGTGAGGCTCTTTTTGTTACAGGCTTTAGGCGGACTGAGGCACGAAGCCGCGGCTGCGCCAGAAATACCACGTCGCAATCGTGCGGTAGGGACGCCACGGTTCGGCTCGCTCCCGCAGTTCGGCCCGACTGGGCAAGGCCGGCAACTGATATGTCTCCTGCACGCCCGCACGCAGGCCGAAGTCGTCCACCGGCAGCACGTCGAGCCGGCCCAGCGCGAAGATGAGAAACATTTCCGCCGTCCAGCGGCCGATGCCGCGCACCGGCACCAGGCAAGCGATCACCTCGTCGTCGCTCATCTCGGACAGGCGCTCCAACGGCAACTCGCCGCTCCCGGCTCGGCCGGCGAGATCGAGCAGCGCCTGCGCCTTGGCCCGCGACAGGCCGGCGCCGCGCAACGCCTCCTCACCCGCCGCCCTCACCCCCGCGGGCGTCAAGCCATGCGGCTGCAACGTCGTTTCGACGCGGGCGGCGATGGCTCGCGCCGCCTTGGTCGAAATCATCTGAGCGATGATGGCCCGCACCAGGGCGGGGAACGCCTCCGCGCCCGGCTGCAGCGTGCAGGGGCCGACCAGCTTGATGAGTTGCTTCAGGATCAGGTCGCGCCGCGAGAGATGACGCTGGGCCTTGCGAAAGACGTGCGGCGGTGAAACGCTGTCGATCGGGACCATCCTGTCCTCTCCCTTCCTTTCTCGCCGCCGCGGGCATGTGATTTGCGATCCTATCCCTTGATACACGCTCTTCCGCAGTGCTCGGGGCACAGGGGGCGGGAGGGCGAATCGATCCCGAAGGGACTCGCTTCACCTCATCCAGAGAGGAGCGTTATGAAAAAGCATATCGATCTGACCGAGAAAGGGACCGGATTGATGGACCCTCAGGTAATCAATCCCGGTCCCGTTCCTCCTATCGGCGGCTCGCCTGGACAACCGACGAATCCGGGTCCGGGCGATAATCCGGGACCACACATCATGCCGCCGGTGCCCGGAACGCCACGCCCTGGCGATCCGCCTCCGGAGCCGACGATCCCCCGACCGCCCTCACCTCCACAACCGCCGCCCACGCAGCCGCCCGCAGCGCCACCAAAACCGCCGACCATGGAAGGATGAAAACCCTTCACCACGGAAAACACGGAAGACACGGAAAAAAGAAAAGAAAGACCATTTGTGTCTCTTTTCTTTTTCCGTGTCTTCCGTGTTTTCCGTGGTGAGGCTTCCGCGTCAATGGCGGACGGGTGTTACCTCGACGTTGCGATACGTCAACGCCTTCGATCCCGGTTTGCGGATGTCCCAGACCAGGCCCACGAAGCTCAGCAGGCGGATCAGGTAATAGCTGATGTCGATCTCCCACCAGAAGAAGCCCTGGTTGGCCGAACTCTGGTAGTGGTGGTGATTGTTGTGCCAGCCTTCGCCCAAGGTCAGCAGCGCCAGCACGAAGTTATTGCGGCTCTCGTCGTCGGTGGCGTAGCGACGCTTGCCGAGCAGGTGGCTCAGCGAGTTGATGGCGAAGGTGGCGTGATAAACCAGGACGGTGCTGATGACGAAGCCGCAAACCAGGGCGCTCCAACCGCCGGCCGTGCCACCCGTAGCCCAGCCGATCAGGAAGCAGGCGACGGCCAAAAGCACGCCCGGCACCCAGTGCAAGCGGTCCAGCCAGCGCAGCTCCGGATAGCGCGCCCAGTCGCGGATGACGTGCCAGGGCGTGTCCGTGTGCTCGTCGGACAGGATCCAGCCCAGGTGCGACCACCAGAAGCTGGTCACGTGCGGCGAATGCGGATCGTCCGGCGTATCGGAGAAGCGATGGTGCTGCCGGTGGTGCGACGCCCACCACAGCGGCCCCTTCTGCAAGGCGCTACAGCCGAGGCAGGCGATGAGGAACTGCATGACGCGGCTGGTCTTGTAGGAGCGGTGGGCGAAGTAGCGATGATAGCCGCCCGTGATGCCGAACATGCGCACGAAGTAGAAGACGCCGCACAGCAGCAAGGCAGTGGCATCGACGCCGGTGAACAGGACAGCGAGGCAAGCCACGTGCAAACCGATGAACGGCAAGCACTTTAGCTCATTGGGCAGCAGGGAGGAAGATCGGGACTGTTGCTTTCGCACTAGGGCGGCTGGGCGGACGAAGGGAGAAGCGACCGTACTCATGACTCGTTCCTTGATCGAAGCGAAGAAAGACCCCCGAACCCCTGGGGGCGTGCGCGATTGGCAAGAGCGGGCGGTCTCGGGACTAGGGCTTGCGCGGTCCAGCCTTGGCCTTACGAATGGCACTCTGTTTGCGCAACTCCGCGCGGCGTCGCGCCTCGCAGGGCTTCTCGTAGTATTTCCGTTTTCGCAGTTCCTTCTGAATTCCGCTGCGTTCGAGCAGCTTCTTGAACCGTCGCAGAGCCAGGCCGATCGGCTCTCGTTCGTGGACGCGCATCCGTAAGGGCATACCTTCTCCTGACCAGTGTTTCTCTCGCGGGAAGCCTCTCGTCTCCACGCCGCACGCGGCGGAAACGTCCTCAACCGAAATAAGGACGACTATCCCCTATAATCTCGTTGTAGCACATTGGTCCCTGTCTGAAAAGTCCTTCTGCTCCCCGGGAGGCACGAGAACGGCTTGTGGATACAGCGGAGGAGGATAAAAGGGCTGTTTAGGGCTTGGCGGAGGTCTGGTCGATTTCCTTCCAGAACTGCGCGACCGGCTGGCCGTTGATCTGTTGGAGGTTTTTGAGAGAGCGCAGGATGGCGCGATTCTTCTCCTCCGAAACGTCACAGAAGAGATTCCGGAGCGACATCCCGCGCAGCGGCGACAGGTCGGTGACGTGGGTCCGGCGGATGGCCAGAAAGATAAGGGGCATTCCCTGAAGCGGAGAAAGCTCCACGACGCCCGTGCCCTCACAAAGCAGCCGGTTCAGGGGCATTCCGCGCAAGGGCGAAAGGTCCGTGATGCCGTTGTTGCCGCTGCAAGACAAGAGGTTTAGGCTCATGCCCTTGAGAGGCGACAGGTCCGCGATCGAGTTGTTCCCGCACTGGAGTTGTTTTAAGGGCATTCCCCGCAGCGGCGAAAGGTCGGCGACGTGCGCGAAGCTGCAATTGAGGTGGATCAGTCTCATGCCCCGCAGCGGCGACAGGTCCGCGAGGCGTCTCTTGCGAACCCCCTTCCCCCCCGGACACAGAAGGGTACGCAAACGCGGCAGGGCATGCACCGGACTGATGTCCGTGATGTGATCGCTGGAAAACTCCAGGCGGATGACGGCCCCGTCTTCCTCGGCCCAATCGACGATCTGGCCGTCGAACCCGAGGTTGCGTTTCTTCAACTCCTCGGCGACGGCCTGGACCTGCTCGGGCGGCTTGCGGGCCGCCACCGTCGTACTCCAGGCGAAGAAGTTGGCTCGCTCCGCGTCCACCTGCTTCCAGAACTCGGCCGCCGGCTGGCCATTGATCGTGGCCAGCGTCTTCAGGGAACGCAAGAGATCCGTATCGCGCCAGGGTTTGAAGTCGCACGTCAGGTTGCGGAGCGGCGCTTGGTGCAGCGGCGACAGGTCCGTGACCGGACAGCTGACGCAATTCAACTGGGTCAGCGGCATCCCCTGGAGGGGCGACAGGTCCGAGACGCCGGAGCCGTTGAGTCCGAGGATTTCCAGGCGCATGCCTTTCAAGGCCGACAGGTCCGCGACCTTCGTGGACGAAAGGCCCAACGTGGTCAGGCCCATGTCCTGGAGCGGCGACAGGTCCGCGAGAGGGCGCCGGTGCAGTACAGGGCGGTCAGGGGCATGTCCTTGAGCGGCGACAGGTCCGTAATCGGGTTCTCCCCACAAGCCAGGATGGACAGGCGCATGCCCTTGAGCGGCGACAGGTCCGACAGCCGACCCTTGCCCGCCGCGCTGCCCCGGCAGTCGAGTTGTTTCAAGCCCGGCAGCGCACGCACCGGGCTGATGTCGGTCACGCGATCGGTCCCGAACTCCAGCCGGACGACGACACCCTTCTCGATGGTGGACTTGACGGCACCATCGAAGCCGGGGTTGCGTCGTTTGAGTCTGACGGCGACCTCCTCGACCTGCCTGTCGGCGGGGAGGTCGGCGACGTGCCGCAGCCAGTCGTCGAAGGTCTGGACGGCCGGTTGCTCCTTTCTTTCCCGTGTCAGGACCGCGGATGGCGGCTCGGTCGTGGCTGGGGTCGTCCCGCCCGAATGGAACAGGAGTAGGCCAATCAGCCCCAGGATCACCGCGAGGCCGGCGACGACCGGCCACATCCAGCGCCGTTTCTTGGCTGCTCGCCGTTGCCCCGAGGACGAACTCGTCTCGACCGTGGCCGGCGTCGAAATAATGGACGACCAACTCGGGGCGGTATCCTCCATCGCCCGCGCCGGCGTCGCGGCCGGCGCGAACGTCTGCGTCACCGATACGGCGGAAGCGGCCAGAGCGCTCGGATCGAGGGTCAGGGCGGCGGCCGCCTCCGCCGGCGTCTGATAGCGCTCCTCGGGACGCTTGGCCATCAGCCGCCGCGCGATGGCGGCGACCGCCGGCGGCACGTCCGGACGCAATTGCTCCAGCGGCGTCGGCTGATCGAACTGGTGCCGGAGCAGTTTCTCGGTCGAACTGCCAACGGGGAAGGGCACGCGGCCGGCGAGCAGATAATAGAGGGTACAACCCAGGCTGTACAGATCGGCCCGCGTGTCGGCGGTATGAGCGTTCCGCGCCTGCTCGGGCGCGATGTAGTCCAGCGTTCCCATGACGACGCCTTCCTGCGTCATGATGCTGGCGGCTTCGCCCGCCTCGTCGGTCTGATTCAGCCGCGCCAATCCCATGTCGAGGACTTTGATGAGGGCGTGTCCGTCGCTGGTCCGCGACAGCAGGAGATTGTGCGGCTTGACGTCGCGGTGGACCAGGCCGCGCTCGAAGGCGTGCTGAAGTCCCAGCGCCGCCTGGCGGACATAGTCGCAAGCGTCGCGCACCGTCAAGGGTCCGTGCTGCTTGACGAAGCGGGCCAGGTCAACGCCCTCGACGTACTCCATGACGAGGAAATGCTTGCCGCCGGCCTCGTCGCAGTCGTAAGCGTGGACGACGTTGGCGTGGTTGAGCTGAGCGGCGGCGCGGACCTCGCGCTGAAAGCGACGCACGGCGTCGGGGTCGGTCAAGCGTTCCGCGCGGACGAGCTTGAGGGCGACGGTCTTGCCCAGCTTCCAGTTGCGGGCCTTGAAAACCTCGCCCATGCCGCCGGCGCCCAGCCGCTCGACCAGGACGTACGATCCCAGCAGCAACTCGTCGGCGCGTCCCAGGAAGAGCTGGTTAACTTGGTAGGGCGTCAGCCAGTTGCGGCGGATGAGTTCGGCAGCCAGGGCGGCGCGGTTCGGACGGATGGGCCGTCAGCCGGCCAGTGAGTTCGTCCAGCTGCGCCGGCTCCAGCAAGTGGCTCTGGCGGAGGACTTCGGCGAGATCGGTGACGGAGTCCACGGGCATCACACCGTCTCGGACGACGACTGTCGAACACGGCTTGAAACTCAGGGATGATTGTAACGGGGAGAGGGAGGAGAAACCAGTGCCCAGGCCAGCGCTGTCTTTCGGAGCCGGAAGCGTGAGCGACGGATGCTCTTCGCTTATTACCCTGGCACGAAAGAAGCTCACGGGTCTGTGGCGGCACGTTTTCAACTTGCCGAGAAGATGCCGGCACGTTGGAAACGTGCCGCCACAACTCCGTGACCTACTTTCCGGCCGGCGTAATTCGCTTCCGGCTCTGTTCTTATCGGTTTATTCGCTCGCCGTTCGCACTTCGATGTTGCGAATTCCGGCCTGCCGGCAGGCCTTGAGGATGGTCTTCAGGACGGCGTAGTCAACGGATGCCTCACAGGTGATGCACAAGCCGGCCGCGCCTTTGTCTTCTTCGATCCAGGCGCGAAGCTGGTCGTTCAGCACTTGCAAGGAGGTGGTTCCCGTTGGTTGGCCGGACAGCTTCATCACTTCCTCGCGGCGGCGCATCTCCAGGGAGGTATTGTTGAGGGCGATGTGGATGGGGGCCGGAGACGAAGACGCTGATTTGGCATCGTCGGCGGGGCGGCTTTTTTTCAACCATGGCGTGGTGAAGAGTCCGGCCGCTTGCTCGGCCGATAGCTCGTCGATCCGAAAATTGCTGAACTGAAGTCGTGCTTCCACACGTTCGCGCGGAAAACTCAGGACTGCTTGTTCCGTGAGGCGCGCTCCCGTTTTCTCGTCCGTGTGTACCCTGCGGATGTCGGCCCGCACGAGTACCTCGCCGTCGAGGTTGGTCAAGAGGATCGAGATAACCCGTCCGCCCTTCCGTCCCACCTTCGAGAACACCAGCACCTTGCGCAGCTGCTCGCCCAGGGGCGAAAACACCCTTTCCTCCACTTCCAGGCCTTGCTTTCCGACGGACTGAGAATAGTTCCTTGTCGGGTCGTACTCCGCCATGCCGAGAACGTCCAAGAGCCATTCCGGCCTGTACTCCACCGGCCAGTGTTGGGGGTTTCGGATCTCTTCTCTCCGAAAACCGCGCCAAACGTGCCAATAGCGGCGCGGTCCCATCTTGATGGCCGCGAACCAGTAGGCTTCCTCATTGCAACCCAGATCGAGAGCCGGTTGGCCGAGGATCTTGGCCTGGACGTGGACGTCCCGAGGCCGTCGGCAAGCAAGTTGGCCGCTGAGGCCGACCGTCATCTTTTCGATACGGCAGTCGAGTACCACGTCGCAGCGGAGTCCTCGAACGAGGCGGGCATTTCGATTCAATTCCTGGATCAGCTCGCGCGCGGTTGGCAGAGCATCCGCCGGCATCTCCGCCGCTTTCGGCACGCGCGCGGACGAATCGGCCGATGCGGCGGAATCCTCCCGCGGCTCCGACTTCGCCTTTGTCCCCGCCGCATCCAAGGCGGCTCCGAAGCCAATACTGACGGCCAGCACGAGCGCCGCCATCCTCCGCAGCTGGGTCATCCACATGGCTTTCAACACTCCTTGCGTTAGGGCCGCGATGGAAGCGGCTTCCTCGGCCACTTTCGCCATCCCCGCCTCGAGGAACGTCCGTGCCAGATTCATCGTCGCCCGGATGAGCGGGGACGCGATACCCGCGAAGGCGGCGTTTTCCGCGAACGCCGCACCGAGCACGGCCGCGGACAACGTCAGGCCGCGCCGGGTCAAACGCCGGGCGAGCAGGTCGCGGCCGCGCCACAATCGGCCCGAGACGGTCCCCAGCGGCCAGCCGAGTTCGCGGGCGGCCTCCTTGTGGGTCCGTCCTTGCAGATCGCACAGGACCAACGGCACCCGGTATTTCTCGGGTAATCGATTCAGCTCCTCATCGAGCAGTAGCCGCCAATCCTCCTCGCCTGGCACGGGGTCCGCCCTTCGTTCCTGCCCGGCTTGCCTCTCCTTGGTACGTCGCCGGGCCCGTGCGGTTCGGCGGCGCAGGGCCGTGCGCTGGGCGACGCCGTGCAGCCAGGGACCGACGGCCTGACGCGGGCGGATCGACGATGCCTTGCGCAGCAGCACGAGGAAAGTGGCCTGAAAAGCGTCCTCGGCGTCGTGGCGGTTGCCCAGGACGCGACGACAGACGCCGAACACCATCGGGCCGTGTCGGCGCACCAAGGCGGCGAAGGCGACCTCCTCGTGCCGGCTCAAAAACGCCTCCAGCAATTGCCCATCGCTCAAGCCGTTCGACTCCTGCCGTAGCACGGCTTGGCGAAAGTTCTGCAAGACGCTGTTCAGGGAACGGGACGGCATCACTTGGTTCTCCGTGGGCGAGGAGGCTCCTCCTACTATTCCCCGGAGGCAGGCGGATTCATACGATTTTTTCCGCGGCGCGGAAGGAAGCGAGGATGCGGATTGTCCGGGACGCACTCAAGATAACGGGCCGACTCCAGGAGAGACCGATGGAATTGGCACCGGAAAACTTGCCGGAACGGAGAAGGGAGGGAATGGTTCGACAGGACATTCCCCCCTTTGCCAAGGAAGGTTTTCGACATGCGTATCCACCTCTGGTTGGCGGCCGTGTCCATCGCGGCGCTGGGGCTGATCGGCCTGGGAGCGGGGCGCGGCGAGGCCGGCAGTTTCTTCGGACCTTGCTGCTACGGCGCCCGTTACGCCTACGAATACCCCAATCGTGCTCACAACGTCTTCGGCTGCGGCCCGTGTTGCCGGTGTACGGCCTGGCATCCGACCTTCCAGCACGGCTGCTCCCGGAAAAACTCGTGCGGTTCGGCCGACGGGGCGGGGATACCACCGGGTCCGGCCATCGCGGAACGAATCGCTCCGCTCCCCGCCGGACAGCCGGCGGTGCCCACGCCATCCGAGGGCGTCTCGGCGGAGCGAACGTCCTGTCCTCCGTTCTGATACCATCCAGACGAGCGGGGTCGCATTGGCACTCCGAGAGACGCAAGCCCTCGGTATCGGGAGAAGCACGGCGATGAGTGCGGAAGCGACCGTCCGCGCGGGGCGGGTGCTGGTGACCGGGGCGGGCGGCTTTCTCGGCGCCAACTTGGTGTGGACGTTGCGGGAACACGGCTTCATGGTTCGCGCCTTGCTCCGCCGTCCGCCGCGTGGCCCGCGGTGGACGGGCCTGGACGGCGTCGAATTTGTGATCGGCGACATCCGTAATTCGGCGGACGTGGCCCGCGCGGTCGAAGGCGTGACGGGCGTCCTGCACGCCGCCGGCCTGATGCGGCTCATCCCCCGGCCGCGCCGGGACGCCTACCGCGTCAACGTGGAGGGCACGCGGACGGTTTGCGCCGCCGCTCGACGGGCGGGCGTGCGCCGCCTGGTGTTCACCTCCAGCGCCTCGACCATCGAACCGGGGACCGCCGAGCGGCCGGGCACCGAAGAATCGCCGGCCAACCGTGGGCCGATCCGCGCCCCTATTCCGACAGCAAACGCCTGGCCGAGAACGTGGTCCACGAGTTCAACGCCCCGGGCCTGGAGACGATCGTCCTCTGTCCCACCTTCGTCCTTGGACCGCGCGACGCCCGGCCGACGACGAACGAGTTGCTTCTGCACGCGGCCCGCTGGCGCCGGCCGATCCTCCCTCCCGGCGGCATGAACATCATCGACGTGCGCGAGGCCGCCCTGGCCCACGTCCGCGCCTTGTGGCTGGGTCGTCCCGGCGAGCGCTACATTCTCGCCGGGCCTTATCTCCGTTACGCGGACCTCGGGTCTATCGTGAACCGCATGGTCGGCGGCCGCGGCGTCTGGACCCTGCCGCGCTGGACGCGCCTGGCCGGCTCGATCCCGCTGGCCATCGTCTCGGGCGTGTGGCCGGACATGCCCAACGGCTTGACGGTCCCGAGCTTCCAATACGGCTTTGTCTGCTACCACCTCTCGGGAGCGAAGGCCGACGCCGCCTTCGGCCTGACGCATCGCTCGCCGGAGGAGACGGTGGCCGACACGCTGCGCTGGTTCCGCGTATCATTAGGGTTTAGGGTTTAGGGTGAAGAATTCCAGCCCGTGCCTGACCAGCTCCACCTCGAAACCTCGGACCCTAAACCCCAAACCCTAAACCCTAGATACGATGCGGGCTAACTCGCGCAGGTCGAGGTTGCCGCCGGAGAGCACGCCGACCACGGTTTGGCCCGCCAGCTGTTCGCGCAGCCGCAGGGCCGCCGCCGTCGAGGCGGCCCCCGCGCCCTCGGCAAGATTGTGCGTCACGCGCAACAGCAGGCGGATCGCCTCGCGCAGCTCGTCGTCGCCGACAAGTATCATGTCATGAACATATCGACGAATGATCTCCAGCGTCATGTCCGCCGGCATGCGCGTGGCCATGCCTTCCGCGAAGGTGGTCGGCGTATCCGTCTCGATAGGCCGCCCCTCGCGCCACGATAGCGTCACCGCTGGCGCCAACTCGGACTGCACGCCGAGGACGCGCGTCTTCGGACGACGCGCCGCCGCGACCAGGGAGACGCCACAAATGCCGCTGCCCAGGCCGACAGGGGCGAGAATGACGTCCGGCTCCGGCAGATCGTCGAAAATCTCCAGGCCGTATGTGCCGACGCCGGCGATCAGGTCCGGCTCGTTCGCCGAGTGGACGTAGCGCAGTCCCTCGCGGTGGCGGATGGATTCGCAGTGCGCTCGCGCCTCGTCATAGTCGCGGCCATGCTCGATCAGTTCGGCGCCGAGAGCGCGCATGGCGGCGACCTTGTCCGGGTTGTTGTTCTCCGGCACCACCAGCACGCAGCGGACGCCGAACAGACGGCAGGCGTAGGCGAGCGATTGCCCGTGATTGCCGGTCGTACAGCCGAGGATGCCTCGGTCCTTCTGCTCCGGAGACAGCCGGCTAACGAGATAGATGCCGCCGCGCACCTTGAACGCCGTCGTCGGCGTGTGGTTCTCGTGCTTGAGAAAGTAACGGCAGCCCAGCAAGCGCGACAGAGCCGGCCACTCGTAGAGCGGCGTCGGCTTCAGATAGCGATGCACCACCGGAGCGGCAGCCACCACGTCGGCATACGTCGGCAAGTTCATGCCCCTCTCCTCCTACTGATATTGATCGCATGTTCACGGTTATGGTAATGTGTACTTCCGTACATTGGTGGCGGTGACGTGACCTCACACAAGGAAGCCGGGGATGCAGATCAACACCCACGCACCACAGGAAAGCCCATCGCCCGATGACACGCCCTCCCGTTCGCCGCAATGTCCCCTCTGTGACGGGCTGCTAATCCCGTTGCGCAACGGCTATCGCTGCTCGCAATGCCAGTACCCCCTTTGCGCCGGCTGCGAGTCGTTGGAATGTTGTCCCGTTCCCGAGGCCACCTAGCCGAGAGGCGCGACCGGCCGATTCGTCCACGGCGCCCCGATCTCTTGACGAATGCGCGCGACGGATTCTTCGGCGTCCCGCACGCGGGCATCATCGCGGAGAACGCCGGCGATGGCCGCGACGAGGATCAGACTATCCGCTTCGAGGATCGGCATGGCGTACTGGCGGGCGAGATCGAGAGCGGCGCGGTTGACGTTGCTGGCCTGGTCCATCTCGCCCTCGGCCAGCAGCCAGGCGGCGTAACTCAGGCGCGTCAGGGTACGCTCGAAAGGCAGACCGCCGCGGTCGTAAGCGTCGAGCAGCTCGCGGTATTCGATCCCCAGGTCGATCTCCTCGGCGCCGCCGGCGACGCGCAGGTAATCGGCACGCATGCGGCGACGGGCGAGGTCGGCCCAGCGGTGTTCGCCGCTGTGCGGCGGCCGGAAAAGAATGCTGCGAACGTCCAGCGCCGTCAGTTGTCCGGCGCGTAGGAGGCACTCGAATACATGGACCCACTCGTACACATCCACCGGCACCAGCGTTTTGGCCAGGGCGACGGCTTCTGCGGTGCGTCCGGCGAGGCAGAGAGCGTGACAGCGATAGGCCCGCCACAGCGTCTGCCAGGGCGGCGGCACTTGCAGTTGTTCGAGGAGCGGGTCCAGACGACCCAGGGCGATCAGAGCGTCGCCGCGCAGGGCGGCGTCGGCGTCGCGGTAGGCGGCGAGGGCGTCGTCGAACTGGCCGAGCAGCTCGAAACAGATGGCCAGGCTGCGGAAGCGGCCAAAGCCCGACCACAGCGGCGAACGACGCCAGTCGCCGCTCGGAAAGAAGCGCAGCAGCAGGTCGCGTTCCAGCACGGGAGCGAGGAAACGATGCTTCGGATTGTCCAGGGCGACGAAGGCGCTGTCGGCCTCGTTCCACAGGCCGGCGTCGGCGTAGGCGTGGAACATCTCGACCTCTTCGCGCGCCTCTTCCAGCGTGTCGGGGCGGCGGCGATCGGGCCGACCGCGCAGAAAGCCGGCGCGCGTGCGAGCGCTCTGCCGCTGTCCGCCGGCGCCGAGGGCGTGTTCGAAAGCCCGGCGCACCAGTGGATGCGCGTCGATGACCGTGGCCGTTTCCGCCGACATCGTCGCGGGGCGGCCGACGCGCTCCAGCAGGCGCAGGTCGATCAACTCCTGCAACCGCGCCGCCAGCCAGGCCGAGGACCGCCGGGAGAAGGGCGGATACGTGCGCCGCCAGGTTTCGTGCAGCAGTGTATGGACGGGTTCGCTGGCCAGGTATTCGAGCAGCCGCGCCTCGGCCGGCGGATCGCGGAAAGCAGTGGCCAGCGCGATGACGTCCTGCATCTCCTGCGGCAGCGCCTGCTGGTAAGCGGCGAGCACGCGAGCAACGCGGTGCTCTTCCTCACTGGCTCCCTCGGCGCGGCGGCCCCGGCAAATCCTGATGGCGGCGAGCGTCACCCTGGTGATAGCGGACGAGGAAAGTCCCTAATAGCTCCACCGCCTTGGCGTGATGCCCACCGGCCGTCGCCGCCTCGTCCAGTACCGCGGCCTCGCCCTGGACGCCCAGACTGGTCAGCAAGGCGCGGGCGCTCTCGGCATCGAGTCCGCTAAGCGAGAGCAAGCGCGCATGACGACGTGTTGTCAGCGTCGGCAGTGGAAAGCGCGTCGTCAACACCACGACGCCAGGCAGCGGCTCGGAGGACAGCTCTTCCAGCAGCCTACCTAGTTCCGGGTGCAGGAAGCGTCCCAGCCACGAGCCGCTGTCGTACTGCGCTACCTCGGTGCCATCGAGCACGATCGCCCAGCGCCTGGCGGCGCAGCAGCGGCAGCAGATGATCGACGCAATAACTGGCCGACAGGTCGGGCGGCTGCTCCAGTCCCTCCGCGTAGGCGTACAGCGAACGGAGGCAGAGGTCGGCGTCCTTGCCGCGATAGAAGCTCCACAGGAACACCCCCTCGGGGCGATCCGCCGCCGTCAGCATGGATTCGAGCCAGTGCTGCACGATGGCCGTCTTGCCCTGTCCGCCGGGACCGATCAGCGCAATCACGCTCTCCGGCCCGCCGCGCAGCGCGGCGTCGAGCCGCGCCAGCTCCGCGGTGCGCCGAAGAAGCGATACGGTTCGGACGTGCAGTGATGAATACAGACGGGACGCATGAAAAAGAAGAAGCATCACCCCGGACTATGGAAGTATCCACTTCGCCCCATTCACTCCTCGTCCGACATCTCACTCCTCTCACGGCCGAGCCTCGTATTCCTCTTCGCGCCGCTTCTCTTCCAGGCATTCGATGTAATCGCTCCGCACAGACGGATGCAATCGATCCGCGAACGATTCATCGAGTTGATGAACGCGAATGAGTGAGACGACATCGGCGAAGTCCTGATGGCGATGCGCCGCCAGTTTCAATTGCACCAGATTCAGTAAATCCAGGACCTGGGCATCGTCGATTGTTTCTCGAACGATGGCCGGATCAGGATAAGCGATCGGGCCGGGTTTGCCGCTGCCGGGGAATAATCCCGTAACCAGGAAATCGATAGTTATTTGATTCGTGCAATCCGTAAATCGTCGGGGGAGTCGAGAATGCTTCTCATACTGTTTCGGGACGAACCGCTTGCAAAACTCGGCCAGTCCCTCGGCTGTCAGAAGGACGTCCAAGTCGTCCGTCGTCCGGTGGTGGCCATGAGCGTTCACCGCCATCCCCCCCACAATGGCGTAGGGGATCTTGGCTTTTTCCAAACGTTTTACGACGCGGCGCATCGACTTGTGGACCGCATCGTTCTTCTGGAAAAACATGTCGATCTCCTTTAATCGTTTCCAGAAATTGAACGGTGCCGTCTTCACGAAATGCCCTCCTTCTTCTGATCCCGCTTATTCTCCAGCAAGTTGAACATCTCTTGTAATCAAAACAGTTCTTTGATCGGCTGCGCATCGTAATCGGCCAGCGGCAGCGGGCGGTTCTGCGGTCCCGGCAGTTCGCGGTGGGGATCGAGTCCGAGTCCCTTGTAAATCGTCGCCGCCACCACGGCCGGCGAGACCGGCCGCGTCTTCGGCGCGTAGCCCAGCTCGTCCGATTCGCCGACGACGCGGCCACCCTGGATGGGACCGCCGCCGAGCAGGATCGTCCACACGCCGGGGTGGTGATCGCGGCCGCCGGCCGGGTTGATCTTGGGCGTGCGGCCGAACTCGCCCATCGCCGTCACGATGGTCGTCTTGAGCAGGCCGCGATCGTGCAGGTCTTCCAGAAGCGTGCTGTAGGCGCGATCGAAGTCCGGAGCGACCAGGCGCGACATCTCGGCGATGTCGGTGAACGGCCGAGAACCATGAATGTCCCAGGTGATCTCGTCGAAGACCGTTTCATACATATTGACCGTGACGAAGCGAACGCCGCGTTCGATGAGGCGGTGCGCCAGCAAACAGCTCTGGCCGAAGCGTGTCCGGCCGTAGCGATCGCGCGTGGCGGCCGGCTCGCGGTCCAGTGCGAACGCCTCGCGGGCTTGCGGGCTGGACATCAAGCGATAAGCCAGATTGAAATTCTCGTCCAGTTGCTTGGCCTGCGCGTTCGTTTCGAACGACGCCAGAGCGCCTTCGACGGCGTCGCGCATCTTCTGACGTTGGCCGGCGCGGACGGCGGAGATGTACTCGGGCGGTAGCAGGTCGGGCACCTTGAAGTCCTTGGCCGACGGATCGGCATTGAGGACGAAGGGGTCGTAGGGCTTGCCGAGGTAGCCGGCGCTTTGGCCATGCGGCATGTTGCCGCCGGTGCGTCCCATCGGCCGCGGCACCAGCACGTGCGCCGGCACTTCGCCACGCTGTCCCTTCAGGTAGCCCAGCACGCAGCCGACGTGCGGGTGCTCGATGCCGCCGCTGAA
Organism: uncultured Planctomycetota bacterium; assembly: GCA_963849325.1. Taxonomy (GTDB): domain Bacteria; phylum Planctomycetota; class Planctomycetia; order Gemmatales; family Gemmataceae; genus JAJPHU01. Next base: position 350,371 of record CAWKHF010000007.1, read on the forward strand.
CAGCCGGCCGGTCTGCATCATCTGATGGCCGGTGTCGTGGACGGCGGCGGCTGTGTGGTAGACGCTGCGAATGAGCGAATACTTGTCGGCGTGCCGGGCCATCTTCGGGAAGATCTCGCTGATCTGAATGCCCGGCGCGTTGGTGGCCACGGCCTTGAAGGGGCCGCGAACCTCGGCCGGCGCCTTGGGCTTGGGGTCCCAGGTGTCGATGTGACTGGGGGCGCCGAGCAGAAACAGCATGATACAGTTGACGTCCTTGTCCGGGGCCGCGGCGGCGGTCCGCCGGGCGAAGAAACCGGGCAGCGTCAGGCCCAGCAGCGGCAGTGCGCCGGCGTGCAGGAAATCGCGTCGCGTCAAACCATCGCAAACGGACACGCCACGGTCGGCTTCGAGGCGCAACATCGGAGATTCTCCACGGAGAATGGGCAGATGATTCAAGGTAACGCCCGGTGCGAGGGGATGCAATTCGTTTCCGCAGCGCGGTGACGAGGACCACGTTTTTTCGGCCATGTTCGCCCACTCGCTCACGGGGCTGGACGCGCCGAAGTATACGTCAGGTCATCCAGGTAGATACGCACGAGTTGCCCGCCGATGGTCGAATTGAACAGACCGAAGCGATCGAAGCGAGCGCCCTCCGTTTTCAGACCCTTCTTCAAAGCGAGCGTCACGGTTTCTTTGCCCAGCGTCACGCGCAGCTGGCCTTGGCCATCGTTCGCGGTGGGATCATACAACAACGACCAGTCAAAGACTTTGCCCGGCGTGAGCACCGGGCCTTTTTCCACTTTGGCCATCGTCCCCTTGGCCGTCGCGCATCGGGGGATGAAGTAATGGCCTATGCGCGTCGGCCCGCCTACGTGAACACCGAGGAAATTCCCCGATTCGACAGGCGGCCTCGTTTTGTCGGTGCTGCTGAACCAGCCGAGATAGACGTTGGAATCGGGCGCCCCGACCTTCAGCACGACCTTGCCTCTCGCTTCCAGTCGATCCTCGAGGCTCAGAGGGCCGATCCGGTCGGCGTAGTAGCCGTACTTGCCGCTGCGCCAAAGGTCGCCGCCCATTTCGCCGCGCTGGCCGCCCGCGAAGCTCGTCGTTGGGCTGAAGCCGAAGTCGTGGGCGCCTACCGGCGGATTCTCGATTTTCGCCCGATTGTTTGCACCAACCCAACCGGGGTCTTTGGTGAAATCATCGGCCATGCCGTCGTACTCAAGGTCGCCAAAGTAGATCGTCAAGGCGTTGCCCGGCTTGGTCATGTTGAGAAGGCCGAAGCGGTCGAAGGTAGTGCCTCCCTTCTTGAAGCCGACGGGAAGATCGACGGAGAAGGCGTTCGTGTTGGGAAAGTGGCTGAGGGCGAATGGCGTTCGGTTAAGCGTAGCTTCTTTTGGGCATTGACGTTCGGTCGATCTTGGAAGGTTGGCGGCCTCCTGCCATGATGGAGTTGTTCGGCCAACATCATTTCAGGAGGCCACCATGTCCAATATCTCGCAAGCGCTCCAACGCATCAAGGGCGATACCGCTCGATTCGTGGACCCACCCCTCATCCACTCCCTTTGCCGGCAACTGCAACTCCGCGGACGCAACCGCCTGCTAACACCGGTCGTCACTACCCACCTGTTCGTCCGACAGGTTCTGGAGGGCAATACCCCTGTTCCCGAACTCCGGCGACTTGCCAAACTGCCCTTCGCCGACTCGTCCTACTGTGCGGCGCGTCAACGCCTTCCCGTACCCTTCTTCCAACGATGGAGCGACGCCGTCCTCGACCGCTGCGGTCGCTACGCCGACAACGACCCGCGCGCCCTCTGGCATGGCCACCGCGTCTTCTTCCTGGATGGTTCGAGTTTCTCCATGCCGGACACGCCCGACTTGCGTGCCGCCTTCGGTCAGAGCGGCCAGCAGGCCCCAGGCTGCGGCTTCCCGACGGCCCATCTGCTGGTGCAGTTCCACGCCTATACCGGCTATCTGATGAATGCCATGCCGGCCCCCTTACGCACGCACGACCTGGCCGACCTGACCTGGACCCATCGCGGACTGCGGGCCGGCGACGTAGTGGCCGGTGATCGCGCTTTCTGTTCCTACGCTCATCTGGCGATGCGGCAGAAACGAGGCGTTTTCAGCCTCTTTCGTGCCCCTCAGCGTCTTATCATCTCCTTCAAGCCGCGACGGACGCACGTAGCGCCCAACCGCCAGCCCCGTAAGGCAGAAGCGGGCTTGCCCCGGTCGCGCTGGCTGCGACGGCTGGGCCGCGACGATCAACTCGTCGAGTACTTCAAGCCGGCCGAGTGTCCGGCCTGGATGGACAGCCAGGAGTATGAGTCCTTGCCGTCGTCGCTGGTGGTCCGTGAGTTGCGTGTGCCGATCCGGACGCCGGGTTGCCGCGTCCGGGAGTTGACGCTGGTGACCACCCTGTTGGATCGGCGGCGTTATCCGCCGGAGGTGTTGGCTCGGCTGTACGAGAAACGTTGGAGCGTGGAAGTAAACCTGCGTCACCTCAAGCAAACCCTCGGTATGGATGTGCTACGTTGTGAGACGTGGCGTGGCGTGTGGAAGGAGTTGTTGGTCTTCGTGTTGGTGTATAATCTGGTGCGGCGGGTGATGGTGGAGGCGGCACGGCAGCAAGACGTGGAACCGGAGCGCATTAGTTTCGCGGATGCGTGGCGTTGGCTGCGCGAGGCGCGGTGTGGGGAAGAATTGCCGCCGTTGCGGGTAAACCCGCGTCGGCCCGGTCGGGTGGAGCCGCGTGTGAAGAAGCGGCGACCCAAGCCGTACGATCTGATGAATAAGCCACGCTCCGTGCTGCGCCATAAACTGTTACACCAAACCTCACCACCACAAGAAGATGCGGCTTAACCGAACGCCATTCGGGTCGGGACTCGTAGTTATTACCCCGGCGGCAACGATTATCACATATTCGTGGCCGGGGTGCGGTGTCAGGAAACTTTTAAGACCTTAAAATTTTCCTGACACCATTCTCGGAGGGATCACTCAGCGGCGAGCTTGTTGGCCTGCTCGTGGAAGAACGCGACGCACTGGAGCAGCGTCGGAATGTCCCACTTCCATTCGTACTCGATGGCGATTGGTCCCTTGAACCCCTTGGCCTTGAGCACGCGCAGCATCTCGGCGGCGCGGCTGTCGCCGCTGCCCCAGGGCACGTCATGCAACCCCTGCGAACCGCCGCCGCGAACCAGATCCTTGAAGTGCAGCGAGAAGACACGCTCGCCGTACTTGTTCAGCACCTCGACCGGGTCCAGGCCGCTGCGCTTCCAGTGGCCGACGTTGGCGCAGAAACCGACGTGCTTGAGGTCTTTGATTAGCCCATAAGTGTAGGCGGGATCCCAGTAGCGACTCGGCTTGGGGTGATCGTGGATGGCGACGCGAATCTCGAACTCGCCGGCCAGCTTGTCGATCAGCGGCAGCGCCTTGGGGTCCGGCTCCGAGACGAGCGTGGTGAGGCCCATCTTCTTGGCCCAGCCAAACAGCTTGCGGGCCTCGTCCTCCTTGGCGGAGATGCCGGTCACGCCGTAGTCGATGACCTTCACGTCGCACGCCTTGGCCTTGTCGAGCACGGCCTGAATCTGCGCATCGGTCATCTCGGGACCGAACTTGCCCTTGTCGTCGGGGCTGATGGGCTGGCCGGGGTAGATCTCGATGTAGTGGACGCCGAGCTTCTGGGCGACGTCGATGGACTGGAAGACGGTCTGATGGATGGTCCAGGATTGCAGCGTGAGCTTCCAGCCGAGCTTGTCGGCGCCGTGGGTATCCGGCGCGGCCGCGTGCAGCGGCAGACTCCACAGGGCCACCGCGGCCAGGCCAACGAGAGTGCGGTTCATGCACGGTTCCTTTCGAGTACGGTGTGAGTTCGGTCTCCAGGTGCCCCTGTCCAGAACGTGGGCTTGCCTTTGTCTGTCTTTTTACATGCGGCGCCGACTATCGCACACGATGGCTCCCATGCCGCTCGGCTCGCGGCACCTACCCGGCGCCGGAAAACGCCATCGTGACGGCCGCGACGGCGTGAGGCGGCAGCTCCACGTCGAGGCGAGCGGTTCGTCCCTCATACGCACAGGGATGCGGCTCCCGAACCAGCCGGGACGCCTGGTGCAGATGCTCCACTTGCTCCGCGTTCAGATACTCCGGCTGGCCCAGCGTCCGCCAGACCGCCCTGGCGTTGGCGTGGCCGTCGTCGATCCGCTCCACCGTCACGGATCGCGGCGGCGGAACGTCGGTCAACTCCAGTCGCACGCGCTGGGCCTTGATGGGCTGACGCGGCATGGCGTGGTTGGTCAGCAGGACAGTGAGGGCGTCACCCCGCCGCACGGCCCAGGCGTCCACGGTCTCATGAGCGCCCTCGACCGGCAGTCGTTCCTCTCCCAGTCGGCGCAGCAGCTCGAAAGCGCGATAGGTCGGCTTGGGGATGCCGTGCAGGTTCAGCAATCCGAAGCCACCGTGGAAGGGCAGTGACGGAAAGTAATTCTCCTCGAAAATGTCCGTGAACGTCCAGAAGCTGTACGCCTCGACGAATTCGCTCGCCTCCAGGGCGCTCTTGGCCGCGAAGGCCGCGGCGTAGGGTTCGTCGTGGCGCGGGTAACGCGGGTTGGACGAGGCGTTCCATTCCGTGTACAGCAACGGCCGATCGCCCACCTGCCGCCGTGCCTCCGCCACTTGCTTGCGCAGGACGCCGCGCGGCGTACCGGCCAGCTCGCTCTCCGTGTCCTGGGCATCGCTCCACAAGGCGTCGTTGGGATAGTGGTGTGTGCTAACGAAGTCGGCTGGCAGCCTATTGCGGTCGCAAAAGTCGAGAAACTCCGGCAGCCAGGCGTTGGCGGCGGTGGCCGGACCACCGACGCGCAACTCGGCATCCACACCCTTGATCGCCTCCACCGTATGCCGGTATAGCTCCCAATACTGCTTTTGCGTGCCCGCCCAGAACGCCGACAGGTTCGGCTCGTTCCACACCTCGAAATACCAGCGGCGAACCTCCTCTCGACCGTAGCGTTCGACCCAGTGCGCCGCCAGCCGGCGTATCAGTTCGCCCCACTGCCGGTAGTCGGCCGGGGGCGTGACGTTGCCGTGATACGAAAAGACGGTTTCGTCACCCGAGGCCAGCGACGCCGGCATGAAACTCAACTCCACGAACGGACGCATGCCGATCGACAGCAGGAAGTCGGCGATGCGATCGGCGTTGAAAAACGAATAGAGGAGACGGTCTCGATGGCATACCAGCGTGCCGACGTCGTCGCTCAACAGGCCGTGGAAGCGGACGTAACGAAAACCCAGTTCGTCGTGACAGCGGCGGAGCTGAGCTTGCCAGTCGGCGCGGAGAGCGAGGGGAGCGTGACAGCTGCCGACGGTGTGCACCCAGACGTGGGGCAGCGGCACGGCGGGGGCCGACAACGAGCATCGGAAGTGTACTTCGTCCATGCTTGCGTTCCTTGCGAAATTCACGGGGCGTCTCGCACGGTCGGCGCCGGCGCGACCTTCTCCGTCGGCGTGAACCCGAGGCGTTGCAACCCCTGGTTGACGCAGGGAAGAGAGTGAAAGACGCGACGGACCCGATCGCCCATCAGGTAATTGTCCAGGGCCAGCACGGCGGCGCCGGCGTCGATGCCAACCATGTCGTGGCCGACCCAGTGATGATCGAGGTTCACGGGGCTGAAGCCGTAGCGGCCGCGCGCCTGGAGCGCCGAATCGTGGTCGGCTTCCTCCAGGTTCTGGAGCACCTCGGCGGGGAGGTGGGCCACGGCGGCGAGCGTGGCGGTGAGCTGGGCGGTGCCGTCGATCGGCTTGTGAGGGCTGCGCGGCCGATAGGAATCGCGCTGCGGTGGATCGCCCGGCCCGTCGCCGTTGGACAGACCCCAGAAGCGACGGTAAGTGACGAAATGAGTCGCCTGGCCGCGACAGAACAGGTAGTTGGCGCGCGTGGCGACGCGCGCCTCCGCGGCCAGGTCTACCGGGCCGGGCGGCCGCCAGCGCCGCAGGTCCAGCAGGTCGAGTCCGTACTCGAAGACGAACAATCCCAGGTCGGCGCTATTGAAGCGCAGGCCGGCCACCCTGGCGTAGAAGGGCCGCAGCGACGACCAGCATTTCGCCGGTACGGCCCGCTCCGGCGCCGCTCCAGCACCCAGGACGTACATGAAGACGGTCTCGCCGTTGATGCGGTCCCAGAAATGGGGCAGGAAACAGCCATTGAGGCTCTTGCCGTGACGGAGTAAACCGCGATCGTCGGATTCCGGGTCAGTCCAGTACAACCAATCGACCCGGTTGTACAACTCCTCAGCGCGTCTCTCCAGATCGGCGTCACGCAAGAAGGCAGCCGACCACAGGGCGCCGGCGATCAACCAGGACGAATCGATGGTGCTGAAGGCGTCGTGACCGCGCAATTCGTCGGTGACAGCATCGCGGAAGTGAGGCAGGATACCGTGGTCGTGGTCCATGCGCTCGAGCGCCATTTGCAGAGTGGCGCGAATGCGGCCGGCCGCCGCTTCGGGCGCCAGCAGCCGATACGGTTCCGCCGCCGCCAGGGCCAGGGCGATCAGGCCCATGCCGGTGGCGGCGGTACTGTACCAGCCCGTGGTACGCGGCGTCTCGTGATTGGCCTGACGATCGCGGACAAGTCCGCCGGGAACCTGGTTGTCGAAAAAGTAGTACAGGGCTTGCCGCTGCAATCCCATCAGGAAGGCCCCTTCCGCCGGGGTGAGCGTAGCCGCGGCGGACGAGATCGGCCTTTCGGGTTGTGTCGCCAAAGCGGTCATGGCCTCGGATCGGTGTCGGCGATCCGGCTGGCCAGGGCCGCTGCCAGCGGATCGTTCATCGGTCGGCTGTCGCGCTGCTCCAGGGCGTCCTGACGGACCTCGACCTCATGCAAATCGGCGCTGAAGCGCTTGATGTCGCGGTCAAGATCCTGGTCGGCGGCCGACACCACGGCCAGGACGCGCTCCAGGTCGCCGTGGTCCAACCACAGGCCGCCGCAATTACGACACTTGTCCAGGAGGATACCGCTGTCGCCGGCGTAGTTGAACGGCTCCATCGGCACACCGCAGCGCGGACAGCAGGCGTCCTCCTGCACGTCGGTCAGGTCAACGCCGGTGCGGCTCATTGGCCCACTGACGGGCAGCTTGATGAGGTCGAGGATGGCCTTCAAGTCTTGCGGGTCGATCCAGCGACCGCCGCAGCGGCCGCACCTTTCCATTGTGATGTCGCCGTGCTGCTCGACATCCAGGGAGTTGTTGCAACGCGGACAGGGGTTCATGGCTCGCCTCCGGAAGCGGGCGAAGGGCCGCCAGGGTGCCGCCACCCTGACCGATACTTACGGAGAGATACAGCAAGCGCCGTGCCGCTGCTCCGTCAAGGTGCAGACCCCTTCCGCGATCCGGTGCGCGGGCCGACGGCGGAAAGGACTAACGGCACGAAACCCGCCTTGAGGGCCGGCGACTTCTCTTGCAGTCGAAAGTCGTTTTTCGCCGCGTTGACGAAGAGAGGGTCGGCGACGAGGGAATGCGTGTCCAGGCCGCGGTCGCGCCACTGCTGCCAGGTGTCGCCGTTAAAGCGGACCTCGCCGCCGCCAGCGCGCCAGTAGACGTTGTGGTCGAAAATGACGTTCCGCGTCGTCCAGTTGCCGGCGAGCAGCTTGCCCTCCGTCCAGTAGACGATGTTGCGCTCGAAGGTGAAGCTGCGATGCGGCTCGGGCCGCGTACGCTGGATCTGCGCGTCGCGGCCGAGGGCGAAGACGTTGTTGCGGACCACGTTGTCCTTGCCGTAATGCTGGTGGAAGCCGCCGTGCGTCGTGCGGTAGACGAGATTGTTCTCGGCCGTGATGTTCGTGCTGCCCTCGTCGAAGTAGATGCCCCAACCACCGTAGCGATGGCCGGCGATGTCGTGAAAGACGTTGCCGCGAACCACCGTGCCGGGCTGAACGCCGAGCGTGTAGATGCCGCCCAGGTCGCTGAGCCAACCCTGACCCAGGTCGTGAACGTGGTTGAACTCGATGACGTTGTCGCGGGCCAAGCTCTTGCCGTAGCCCCAGGTCCAGCCACAGGAGATGCCGGTGTAATACCAATCGTGGATGTGATTGTGGGCGATGCGGTTGCCGAAACTCTGGCCGACCCAGACCCCTACTGCCTGGTGGAACAGCCGCCCGCCGGCATGGATGTGGTTATCGGAGACAATGTTGTCGTGTGTCTGCCGCGTGGGGGCGTCATTCGGGCGCCTTCGCCGATCTGGACGCCGCCGCCGCCGAGGTCGAACAAGTCGCAGCCGGCGACGCGGTTGTGCCGGCAGCCACGGCCCAACTGGACGGCGTAGTTGCTGACGTGGGCCACCGTGCAGTCCTCCAGCGCGCAATGATCCTCGCCTTCGCCCTGGACGGCGCCCGGCACCGAGACCGCCGCCTGGATGTCGAGCGGATCTTTGTGCTCGGGCCACCACTCGGCATGCGCAAACGTCAGTCCGCGCAAGGTCACGTGGGCCACCGGCCGATTCATTTCCGGTTTGCCCTCGAAACGGACCAGGTACGGCAAAACCGGAGCGATCACCTCGGCTCGCGTCCTGTCCTCATCGGGATAAGGTCGATAGTACAACGTCCCGGTTTGGCGATGCAGATACCACTCGCCCGGCGCGTCCAGCAATTCCAGGGCGTTCTCGACGTAGTAACGGGCGGGCTCGGAGCCGTCGGTCAGGAGGCGGCGGCTCTTCGAGGCGAATGTGACCAGCCGCTCCTTCTCGTCCACGGCCGCGACCGGAAGGCGGACGCTGACCCACAGGTGCAGGGCCACGACATCCACGTCTTCGAGGTTGTCCCACGCCTTGATGTCGCCCGGCGCGAACCGAAACCGATTTTGTCCCTGGTTCCGCGGCGTCGTCTTGACGACGTCCGGCAGTCCGGCGATGCGGAGAAAGCCATTGTTGGGATGGCGGGCGCGAAAGCGCCTCTGCCCATTGACCCAGAGCTGATGGAAGTACCACTTGCCGGCGCGCACGTCGGGTAATTCCGTCGTCCACAGTTTCTGGCCGGCGACGGTCGTTTCCTTCCAACCCGTGATCTGCCGACCGCCACTGATGACGGGCCTCTCGCCCGGCTCGGCGGCAAAGACAACCGGAGCGTCCGCCGTACCGGCGTCCTCGGCCGTCAGCATCAGCGGCGCGGCGAGCCGATACGTCCCTCCGCGCAACAGGATCGTGGCTGGCCGGCGGGGTTGTCCGGCCTGCTGGCGCTTGAGTTCTCGCAGTGCGTTCCGGGCGCATTGCAGGGTGGCGAACGGCTTCTCCCGCGTACCCGGGTTTTGATCGTCGCCGTCGGGGGCAATGTGGAAGGTCTGCGGCGTCGGTGCGGCGACGACGCAGAAAGCCGATCCGAAAAGTCCCATTCCAACGGCGACAAGGATGACTCGTTGTGTGTGCATGAGTTGTCCCCCTGCCAGGAAAACTCCTCAGGACTCGGCGGCCGCTGCCGCGTGTTATCCTATGCGGCGGCGCGAAGAAGGCGCGACAGTTCGGCTCGTTCGGCTTGCGCATCTTTTGCTCGCCAATCCAGGGACCATCTTTCGGAGCCGGAAGCGTAAGCGAAGGAACGACCCCCTTCGCGGACGCTTCTGGCTCGGATAGGATTTCGCTGGAAGGGAGATGGGCATGGCTATCAGCTCGATTCGTCTGCGCGAGGCATGGAACTGGGGCGGGCTGTCGGCGAAGGAAGTGGGCGTCCGCACCTACCGGGCGATGGACCAGCACGACACACTCAACCAGGCGGCGGTCGTCGCCTTCTTCGCCATGCTGTCGCTGGTGCCGCTATTGAGTTTGGTCCTGGCCTTCGCGCTCGGCGCCCAGCCCGGCGTCGCCGTCCAGGTCCAGGCGCTTTGCCGCCAGCTCATGCCCACGGAAGCCTATCACATCGTCCGCGATCAAATCGACAAGATGCAGTCGGCCACTCCCATCGGTTTGGTGTCGCTGTCGATCCTCCTGCTCCTCTGGTCGGCGTCGAGCCTGTTCGTCGCCGTCATGGACACAACCAACGCCGCCTATGGCGTGCGCGACGAGCGACCGTGGTGGAAGAAACGGCTTCTGGCCATCGTCCTGACCATCGCCGAGACGGTCCTGCTCATCGGCGCCTGCGTCACGATTGCGGTCTGGCCGCAGGTGATGGGTTGGCTGGGCCTGAGCACCCTGGCGACGACGCTGGCGACCGTGGTGCAGTGGATCGTTGTGGTGATCGCTCTTCTCAGTGCCTTCGCGCTGGCCTACTACTTTGGCCCACACGTCGAACAGGAGTGGGAATGGATCACGCCGGGTTCGACGCTCGGCGTGCTGGCCCTCATCGTGTCCAGCCTGGGGTTCCAGCTCTATCTGCGCTTCGGCAACACCTACAGCGAAACCTATGGTGCCCTGGCCGGCGTCGTGCTCATGATGCTCTGGCTGTACCTGGCCGCCCTGGCCTTGCTGGTTGGGGCTGAGGTCAACTGCGTCATCGAACACGCCGCCCCTCACGGCCGGAACTCGGGCCAGAAGGAGGCGCCTGCGGTGCCCACGCCGGAAGCAGCCAAGGTGGCAAGGTGAGAGCGAACATCGATTCCACCCCGCGAACAGGAGTGCGAAACATGAAGGATGGCGACATCACCACGCAGCGAACGGGACAGGCGACAGTCGGCGGATGTTCCACCTCGGTCGATCACGACCGCAGTCTGCCGGAAGTGGACCTGCTCAGTCCGCTGACGATACGCGGCGTCACCTTTCGCAACCGCATCGCGGTGTCGCCGATGTGTCAGTATTGCGCCGAGGAAGGGCTGGCCGATGATTGGCACCTGGTCCACCTGGGCAGCCGGGCCGTCGGCGGGGCGAGCCTGGTCATGGTCGAGGCCACGGCGGTCACGCGCGACGGACGCATCACGCCCGGCGACCTCGGTATCTGGGACGATCGCCACGCTGAGCAGCTGACGCGCATCGCTCGCTTTCTGCACCGCGAAGGGTCCGTCGCCGGCATCCAGCTGGCCCACGCTGGGCGCAAGGCCAGCTGCGACGTGCCCTGGAAGGGCGGCGCTCGCCTGAAGACGGCGGCGGAGGGCGGTTGGCCGGTCGTCGGCCCTAGCCCCGATCCGTTCCACGAGGGCGACCCATCGTCACGAGAGCTGGACGAGGCCGACATCGAGGCGATTATCGCTGCCTTCGTCGCCGCCGCGCGCCGCGCTCTCGCCGCCGGCTTCCGCGTTCTCGAAATCCATTCGGCACACGGCTATCTGCTGCACTCCTTCCTCTCGCCGCTGAGCAACCACCGCGGCGATCGCTACGGCGGCAGCCTGGAGAATCGGATGCGCCTGGTCCTGCGCGTGACGGAGGAACTGCGTCAGATCGTACCGGAGGAACTGCCTCTGTTCGTGCGCATCTCGGCGACCGACTGGGTGCAAGGCGGCTGGGACCTGGAGCAGTCGATCGTCCTGGCCCGCGCCCTGTGCGAGCGCGGCGTGGACCTGATCGACTGCTCCAGCGGCGGCGTGGTGCCGCACGCGACGATCCCGGTGGGCAAGAACTACCAGGTGCCGTTCGCCGCCGCGATTCGCAAAGAAGTGGGCGTCCACACCGGGGCCGTCGGACTGATCACCGAGCCGGAGCAGGCCAGCGAGATCATCACGTCGGGAGCCGCGGATTTGGTCTTCCTCGCTCGGCAGATGCTGCGCGAGCCGTACTGGGCCTTGCACGCCCAGCAGGCGCTGCACCAGGACCCGGCCTGGCCGGTACAGTACGGCTACGCCGTCCGGCGACGGAAGTGACATCGCTTTGTCAGCCCTGCGCCAACGCGGATTCGTCCGCCGGCCCCTCGCCTCGACCGAGGGTCCCGGCTATCCTATCGCTGATGACGTGCCGATGAACCCTTGTCCTCCGAGGAGACTTCACCGATGTCCGTGCGTAATTCCCTTCGGTTGTTCATCCTCCCGCTTCTCCTCGGCATGGCGCCGGCCTCGCTGACGGCCGCCGACGAGACGACGAAGCCGATCCCCGGCGTGGGGCCGACCGGGGCGGTCGTCAAGCTGCATACCGGGTTCAAATTCACCGAAGGCCCCGCCGCCGACCGCGAGGGCAACGTCTACTTCAGCGACATCCCCAATCAGCGCATCCACAAGGTCGATGCCGCGGGCAAGCTGTCGGTCTTCCGCGAGGAGTCCAAGCACGCCAACGGCCTGATGCTTAATTCCAAGGGTGAAATCGTCGCCTGCGAGATGGACGGCCAGATCGTCGCCTACGGCGCCGACGGCAAGTCGCGCCGCGTCCTGGCCGACAAGTACGACGGCAAGCGCTTCAACGCGCCCAACGATTTGGTGATCGATAAGCACGATGGTGTCTACTTCACGGACCCGGCCTTCGGAGCGCCGATGCCGCTGCCACAAGGAAAGACCGCCGTTTACTACGTCGCGGCGGACGGCAAGGTGACACGCCTGATCGACAACCTGAACAATCCCAACGGTGTCATTCTTTCGCCGGACGAAAAGACGCTGTACGTCATCCCCACGGGGCAGGCCGAGATGATGGCATACGCCATCGAAGCACCGGGCAAGATCGGCAAGGGCAAGGTCTTCTGCACGCTCAAGCAGAGCCGAGCGAACGGCAAGTCCGGCGGGGATGGTCTGACGGTGGATACCAAGGGCAATCTCTACATTACCTCGGGATTGGGCCTGCAAGTGTTCAATCCGTCCGGCGATCTGCTGGGCATCATCGCCCTACCGGAGCAACCGGCCAACGTCACCTTCGGCGGCAAGGATCTCAAGACGCTGTACGTGACGGCAAGGACGTCGCTGTACACCGTGCCGATGGAAGCGACCGGACACCTCTTCGCCTCACCGGGCAAGTGACGAAGGGAGAAGTTGTCATGCGAAAGATGTTGCTGCCGGCGCTGGTCGGCCTGCTTCTGCTCCCGGCCAGCCTGGCGCGGGCCGACAATCCCCGAACCGTCATCGAGAAGGCCATCAAGGCCCACGGCGGCGCGGAGAAACTGTCCAGGCTCAAGGCCGTCCGGTCGAAGGCCAAGGGCACGATCGACGCGAAGGCCAAGGGTACGATCGACCTGGGCGCCGACACGCCTTTCACGCTGGAGACGGTTTGGAGTTGGCCCGACAAACTGAAAAACACCATAACGTTGGAAGCGGGCAAGCGAAAGTACACGCGCGTGGAGACGGTGGCCGGCGACGACAGCTGGGTCCGCGAGGACGGCAAGACGGTGCCCATGTCGGCGGCGAAGCGCGACGAGCTGCGCGCCCAGGCTCACCTGCACAGTTTGCTGCGGTTGACGCCCTTGTTGCGCGATCCCCGTTATAAACTGTCGGCGTTGGCGGAGACGCAGATCGACGGCGGGCTGGCGGCCGGCGTTCGCGTCGCCTGTCCCGGCGAACGCGACGTCAGCCTCTACTTCGACGTCGAAACGGGACGGCTGGTCAAGCTCGCCCTCCGCCGCTACGACGATCTAACAAGAAAAGAGGTCTTGCAAGAAGAATATTTCCGCGCGTACGAGGACCGGGATGGTCTGCCGACGGCGACAAAGCAGATCTGGCACCGCGACGGCAAAAAAGAAGTGGAGATGACCTTTTCCGAGGTCCGTTATCCCCAACGCATCGACGCCGACGAGTTCGCCGATCCCCGGTCGTTCACGCGCCGCCGCGACGTGATTTACGGCTACAAAAACGGCGTCGCCCTGACGATGGACGTGTTTGCGCCGCACAAGGACGCCAACGGCGTGGCCATCATCGCCATCGTCAGCGGCGGCTGGCACTCGGACCCATTGTCGATCGACTCGCACTGGGCGGAGACGATGACCGGCGAGCTGCTGAAGCGCGGCTACACCGTGTTCGCCGTCTGCCACGGTAGCCAGCCGCTTTTCACCATCCCCGACGCCATCGCCGACGTCAATCGGGCTGCGCGTTTCATCCGTCGTCATGCCCACGACTATGCCATCGACCCCTATCGTCTCGGCGTCACCGGCGGCTCGGCCGGCGGCCATCTGTCGCTGATGCTCGGCGTCGCCGGCGACAAGGGGGATGCACGCTCGCTGGACCCCGTCGGCGCACACCTCCAGCCGAGTGCAAGCGGTGGCTTGTTTCTATCCGCCGACGGACTTTCTCAATTACGGCGGCGCCGCCCGGAACGCCTTCGACGACAAGGGCGTGCTCGCCGGCTTCCGCACGGCCATAGACGTCCGCGAGTTCGATCCGCGCAGCAAGCGCCTCGAACATCTCACCGACAAGGACAAGATCGAGGCGCTGTACCGGCGCGTGTCGCCGATCACGCACGTCAGCGGCGACGATCCGCCGACGCTGATCGTCCACGGCGACGCCGACAAGCTGGTGCCCATCGGGCAGGCCGAGGCGATGGTGGCGAAGCTGAAGAAAGAAGGCGTGCCCGCGGAGTTGATCGTCAAGAAGGGGGCCGGTCACGGTTGGCCCGGCATGGGGCGCGACATGATCGCGGTGGCCGACTGGTTCGATAAGTATCTGCGGAAGAAGTAGACAGGACGACGGCACGGGAGCGTCCATGATTCTCGTTCTGATGGGCGTATCGGGTTCGGGCAAGACGACCATTGGCCGAGTGCTGGCCGGCAAGCTGGGCTGGACCTTCGTCGACGCCGACGACTATCATCCCGCAGCCAACGTCGAGAAGATGCATCGCGGGATACCCCTCAACGACGACGACCGCCGGCCCTGGCTCGACGCCCTGCGGCGGCGCATCGACGAGGCCCGCGACCGGGGCGAGAACATCGTCCTGGCCTGCTCGGCGCTGAAGCACGCCTACCAGGACTATCTCCAGCAGGAATCTCCCGAGAACGTGAAATACGTGTATCTGAGCGGCTCGGAGGAGTTGATTCGCCGCAGACTGGCCGCTCGCAAGGGCCACTTCATGGACCCCGGCCTGCTGCACAGTCAGTTCGAGACGCTGGAACCGCCCGACCACGCCGTGCAAATCGATGTCACTCCGACTCCCGAAGTCATCGCCGACGACATCCGGAGCAAGCTCGGCGTGTGATCCAATAGCCCCTTTCCCCCGCTTCGGGGGAGAGGGGTTGGGGTGAGGGGGTGGACATCTCCCCCTCACCCCAACCCCTCTCCCCCGAATCGGGGGAGAGGGGCTTTAGCAGCAGACCCTCAGCCGCGCTCGGCCTCGCGGCGCATCAACCGCCACAGCTCCTCGACGTGCTCGCGCTCCGTCGTCTCGGAACCAACCGAGACGCGCACCATCCAGCGGCCGGCCAGCGTCGCGGGAGTGAGGTAGGCGGCGCCGGAGTTGTTGAGACGTTCGACCCAGGCCCGCGTGTGTCGGTCGAGGGCGTCGCCCTCCTGTCCGGGCGGCTCGTGCCGCACGCAGACGGTTTGCAGCGGCACGGGTGCCAGTACGCGCCAGTGCGGGGCGACGCGCATCTGCTCGGCCAGCCACTGCGCGTTGGCGATGTCGCGGCGGAGACGAGCTTGCAGGGCCGCAATCCCCTCGACGCGAAGCAGACACCACAACTTCAAGGCGCGGAAGCGACGTCCCAGCGGGATACCCCAGTCGCGCAGGTTGTGGACCCGGCCGTCCGCCTCGGATTGCAGGTAACTCGGCTGCGTGGACATCACCCGCACGAGATGGCCCGGATCGCGGACATAGTACAGCGAGCAGTCGAAGGGCACTCCCAGCCACTTGTGAGCGTTGAGCACCAACGAGTCCGCCGCCTCGACACCCTGCCACATCCAGCGACACTCCGGCAGGATCATGGCCGAGCCGGCCATCGCCGCGTCCACGTGCAACCAGAGTCCGTATCGACGGGCGATCTCGGCGACGGCGCCCACCGGGTCAAGGGCGGTGGTGGCTGTCGTGCCGGTGGTGGCGACGACGGCGCACGGCCTTGTCCCCGCGTCGAGGTCGCGCCGGATGGACGCCTCCAGGGCGTCCGGGCGCAGCGCGTACGCCTCGTCGTGAGCGATGGTACGCACGTTCGTTCGGCCGAAGCCGGCCAGCAGCGCCGCCTTCTCGACCGAGCTGTGACTGTGGCCCGAAACGTAAACAATCAGGGGACGCTCCTCGGCTTGTAGGCCGCCGCGTCCCAGGCTGAAGTCGCTGGTCCGCTCGCGGGCGCACAGCAGGGCGACCAGCGTACTCGTGGAGGCGGTGTCCTGGATCACGCCGCTCCAGGCGTCCGACAGACCCACCAGCTGCCGCAACCAGTCGGCGACGACCTCTTCCAGCTCCGTCAGCGCCGGGCTGGCCTGCCAGGAAAGCCCGAGCACACCCAGGCCGGTGCTGAGGAAATCGCCCAGCACCCCGGCAAGGCCGGCGTTGGCGGGAAAGTAGCCGAAGAAGTGCGGGTGCTGCCAGTGGGTCAGTCCGGGCAGAAGAATGTGCTCCACATCGCGGAAAAGGGCGTCGAAGCCTTCGGGCTGCTCGGGCGGCGCGGCGGGCAACCGATCCTTGATCGCGCCCGGCTCGGTCCTCGCCATCACCGGCAGATGGGCGACGTGTGCCCGATAATCGGCGATCCAATCGATGAGCTGATGTCCAACCAGGCGAAATTCATCGGGGGTCATACCGTCCTCGGCAACGGGAGATCGAACCGCGAAGTCAATTTACTTGCCTGGCCGGCACCAGCCCAGGGATGGCATTTCTTTTGCACATTTGCACAGCAAGACATTCTCAACCAGCCGTGCGCGGAGGAGACGATGGCCGACCAGCACTCCCGCCGGGTCGTGGCGGACGAAATCGACAGTGGAGAGCAAGTCGTCCAGGTGACGGCGGGGCGCGTCACCCTGGAGGGCAACTTAGGCGTTCCCAAGAAGGCGCGCGGTGTCGTGCTGTTCGCTCACGGCAGCGGCAGCAGCCGGCACAGCTCGCGCAATCGCTTCGTGGCCCAAGTGCTCCGTCAGGCCGGCCTCGCAACATTGTTGATCGACTTGCTCACAGCCGACGAGGAAGCCGTCGATGTCCGGACGGCGCACCTCCGCTTCGACATCGCCATGCTCGCCGAGCGGTTGGTGGGCGCCACCGATTGGCTGACCCGCAACCCGGAGACAGCGAGTGCTCCCGTCGGCTACTTCGGCGCCAGCACCGGCGGCGGCGCGGCGCTGGTGGCGGCGGCGCAACGGCCGGACGTCGTCGCCGCCGTCGTCTCACGTGGCGGCCGTCCGGACCTGGCCGGCGCCGCCCTGCCGCGCGTACAGGCTCCCACTCTGCTCCTCGTCGGCGGCGAGGATACTCCGGTGATCGGGCTGAATCGCCAGGCACTGGATCAGCTCGGCTCGGCCGAGAAGCAGCTGGTTATCGTCCCGGGTGCCACGCACCTCTTCGAGGAGCCGGGCGCGCTGGAAGAGGTCGCCCGCCTGGCGGCGGCCTGGTTCATCCGCCACCTGAACCGAAAGAAGGGATGATTTGGTGATGGAATGCCAATCATTCATCATCCATCCGAGTGAAGGGGAATAGCCATGATGCTCTTCCGCGATCGAACCGAAGCCGGCCGTATCCTGGCCTCCAAGCTGACGGCCTACGCCGACCGTCCCGACGTACTGGTCCTGGCGTTGCCGCGCGGCGGAGTGCCGGTCGCTTTCGAGGTGGCCCGAGCGCTGCACGCACCGCTGGACGTCTTCCTGGTCCGCAAGCTGGGCGTGCCCGGCCGCGAGGAACTGGCGATGGGCGCCATCGCCTCCGGCGGTGTGTGCGTCCACAACGAGGACGTGGTGAACGCCCTCGGCATCACGGAGGACACCCTCGCTGCCGTCGCCGCCGACGAGCAGCAGGAGCTTTACCGACGCGAGCACGCTTACCGTGGCGACCGACCGACCCCCGATGTGCGCGGCCGCATCGTCCTTCTGGTGGATGACGGTTTGGCCACCGGCTCGACCATGCGCGCCGCCGTGGCCGCCTTGCGCCGACAGGGACCGGCCCGCATCGTCGTCGCCGTCCCGGTCGGCTCTCCCGACACCTGCGACGAATTCCAGCACGTGGCCGATGAGGCCGTCTGCGCCCGCATGCCCGAACCGTTCCACGCGGTCGGTCTGTGGTACGACGACTTCACGCAAACGACCGATGAGGAAGTCCACGACCTTCTGCGACGGGCCGCCGACAACCGCACCCCCGTCCATCAGGAAGCGTGAGGGCGCATGCGGCTTGGCTGCGCCGATGCGGCCGTCGTGAGCTAAACTTCTTGCGGCAGCGTGGCCGTTCCCGTCCGACTCTCGGGAGACTCCCGCGATGGCTTCGAGGATCTCGCAGCAACTCCTTGCGAACATTGGTCCCTACGAGGTCGTGGAACTGTTGGGCGCCGGCGGCATGAGCCGCATTTACAAGGCCCGCCATCCCAGCAGCGGCGAAATCGTGGCCATCAAGGTGCCCCAGGAGAGACTGATCGAGAACGCCGTCTTCCTCAAGCGTTTCGAGCAGGAGTTCAGCATCGCCCGCCTGCTGGAACACCCGCATTTCGTCCGCGTCTTGCAGTTCGGCTACGACGAGAGTAAGCCCTACATCGTCATGGAGTTCGTCGAGGGGCGGAGCCTGGGCGCGCGCATCCAGCAGGACGGCGCGGTGCCGGAGGCGGAGTCCGTGCGCATCATTACCCAGGTAGCCTCGGCGCTGCACGCGGCCCACCAGCGCAAGATCATCCACCGCGACGTCAAGCCGGACAATGTTTTACTCGCCACGAGCGGACAGGCCAAGCTGACCGACCTGGGGTTGGCCAAGGACGTGGAGGCGGACCACAACCTGACGCGGCCGCTGCGCGGCATGGGCACACCGAACTACATCGCTCCCGAACAGTTCAACGACGCCAAGCACGCCGACGCCCGCTGCGACGTCTACGCCCTGGCGGCCACGCTGTACACGGCCGTGACGGGACAGCCGCCGTTCCAGGCTCGCGGCAACCTGAGCATCCTCAAGAAGAAGCTCCGTAACGACCTCATCCCGCCGCGCTGCTTGGCTCCGGACCTGAGCGAGCCGGTCGAGCGGACCATTTGCCAGGCGCTGTCCGCTGACCCGAACGCTCGGCCGGCGACGTGCCGGCAGTTCATCCACGAACTGCGCGGCCGATCCCTGCCGCCCGTTCGTCCCGCGACGCCCGTCGCTCGGCGTCCGGTCGCCGACCGCCGCGTCTCCGTGCGCTACCTGTCGCAGGTGAAGGGAGCCTGCCGCCCGCTGACCGCGGAGAAGAAATGGCGCTGGACGGCAACGATTCGAGACATTTCGACCGGCGGCATCGCCCTGCTTGTCAACCGGCGCTTCGAGCCGGGCACCGTGCTGCGTCTGAAGCTGCCCGGCTCCTCTTCGCGGCGGCTGTTCCTGGCGCGCGTGATCCACGTCCAGCCGCATTCGTCGCGGACCTGGCTTGTCGGCTGCGTTTTCCCCCGCCCTCTGAGCGAAGAGGAGATGGAAAGCTTGCTGTAATGGCTCGGGTGGCCACGTGGGTCCACGGCCCGACGCCCCAACGATCCGAAACAATGGGCGCACCGGATCGGAACACGCGCTTCCCTGAGACCTCGGCCAAGTGGCAAGGTCGGAGGGTTGCCGCCGCGCAAAGGGAATGTCTGCAAGCCTTTGGGAGTGTGCGTTCACGGGCTGAGGGTGACGGTCGTTCAGCTGAAGTAGAGGTGCGCCAGCATCAGAGTTGATCTGGCCACCAGAGACTCAGAAGCAACCCTGAATGCTCTTCGGCGTTTCGGACCCAAGCGTGCAAAATCACTTCCAACCCAAAGTGACTGATGCAACATTTCCAGCGACAAATACCGTTTGCGGACTCCGCAAATTGATCGTAATCAAGATCTTCAAGGGGAAGGACAAGAATGACGAGGCCAATCGCATTCTCCGAGAACTGATCTGCCACCGCGTCCTGAACGCTAACGGCAGAACGGCGAACTCGACAATCGCATTTTTCTTCAGTCCACCTTTCTTTGCAGCCGATCTCTTAACAGAGCATGTCGCCTCCTGGAGAGGGAGGCGCGCCCCTGTTGGTTGCAACCTCTAGTAAGCCATTGGATTACGGTTGCGGTTCAAAGAGGGCCGCCCAGCCGGTCGTGATCTCACCGGCCACGCGGGAGCAGAGGGAACCAGTCCCGAGGTTGCCCAAAGCGAGGAGCTTCCCTGTTCGAGCACAACACCCACTTTCTGCTCGCGATCCTCGCCGCCACTTTTCTTGGGGCGAACGCCTTGGCCCAGTCACCAGACGATGAGGCAGACGATCCGCCGCCTCGGACAATAGACCCGTTGGTACAACCGGTGCCCGCTGCCGCGGCGGGAAACCAACCGCCCGCCCTGACGGAAACGCCCACCCCGAAGGAGAACCTGCTCCCGTTCGGTGGGCCATTTTTCGGGCGAAATAAGCTGACCGGCGATTGGAATGTCCGCCGGAATCTCCTGTTGGAGGGTGGCGTCACCCTCGACGTCAGCGCGACTCAGTATTTCCAAGGCGTCGCTAGCGGCGGGCTAGAACAAGCATTCCCATTCGGCGGCCGCGACGACTATCTCCTCAGCCTGGACGGGGAGAGACTCGGTCTGTGGAAGGGTTTCTTCATCTACCTCAAAGGGGAATCCAGGTATGGCGAGTCGGCCAATTTCCTCACCGGGGCCTTGTCGCCGGTGAACGAGCTTCTCCTGGTTCCCGCCGAAAAGGGATACGTCCCCGCGCTCACCGGAGTGAAGTTCGTCCAGTTCCTGTCCGAGAACATGGAAATCTTTGCCGGGAAGATCAACCTTCTCTTCGATGTCCGGCAACCACTTACCGGGGCCACCGTACTCGATGGGTTCCTGAACACGTCGCTTATCTTCAACACGATCCTCGCCCGCACCCTCCCGTACTCGACGTTCGGGGCCGGGTTCGTTTATTTAAAGGACAAGAACCCCATTTTCATCCTCTCGGTGTACGACACGAACAGCACGCCCACGACCAGCGGGTTCCAGAGTTTTTTCAACAATGGGGTCTTGATTTACCCGATACTCAACCTTCCGACGCGCTTCTTGGGACTGCCCGGCCACCAGGGACTGCAAGGGACGTATAGCAGCGGCAAGTACACCAATCTCTCGCCGTCACCGTACCTCGACCCGCTCAATGGGCTGATCTTCGCATCCCCACCGAAGGCCGGAACGTGGGCTTTGTCGTACAACTTCGATCAGGCGTTGTACGTATCTCCCGACGACCCGAAGCGGCTGTGGGGGGTGTTCGGGAGCCTCGGAATCGCGGACGACAACCCGAACCCGATCCAATGGTACGCCAGCGCAGGGATCAGCGGGGCCAGCCCAATTCCAGTTCGCAAACGGGATACGTTCGGGATCGGGTACTTTCATTTGGGGATCAGCGGCCCCTTGAAGCAGAGCGCCCAACCCTTCTCGCCTTTGGGGAACGAAGACGGCGTCGAGTTGTACTACAACGCTCGAATCGCGCCGTGGTTCCAGATGACGCCGGATCTGCAAGTCATCAACCCATTCGAGCAGCAGGCCAGGACCGCGCTCGTCTTGGGGCTCGCGGAAAACTCGACTTCTGACCAGGAACCGCTCCAGGCACAAACGGGGATCAGGATGCTCCGGATTCAGACCAGGTTCGCCTGGAGGTCGGTGGGAAGCGCCATCTCCTCTGCCGACTGCGACCAGCCCAGGCAGCCGCGGACCACGTCGTAGAAGCCGCTTCGCCGTACGTCCTGACCCTGCAGCCGACTCGCCAGTAGGTCCGCCCCCACTAGCCCCTCGCTGAGTGTGAAGATCCCATCGGTGAAGACCAGATCGTAATTCCCCCAACGGCTGCGATACAGCCCCTTGCGGTCCCAACGCACGGCCGAGTCAAAGGCCTCCACGAACCCGAACAAGGGGAAGAGGCTCCCGTACAGCCGGGCCAGGTCGCAACAAACCGCCGCGAAGTCGGTAATTGTTGCCCCATGCCAGGCGGTTCGCAGCGGGTGCGGGATCAGACCGAAGAGGTTTGAGATGCCCAGACGGGTCGGTCCCTTGAAGCGGGCCAAGCTGATGAGTGGGATGCCGCGATGTTCCATCAGCACCGAAGGCACAAAAGACGCCAATTCCGGATTCTGGAGCACGACGTCCCCGAGGGCGACCTGGACCTCCTCGGCCGGGGCACACGCGCCGTCCCACCACGCCTCGGTGATGTTCAGGTATTGCGCCCTGTGCCGGGCCATCACCTCCGCCAGCCCCGTCCGCCGCAGGAATTCGGCATCCTGCTGGCGGATCCAGGGGCGATGTTTTTCGGCATCGGTCTCCCAGTCGATGTCCAGTCCGCCCACGTTGCGGCTACTCGTATGTCCCTCCAGCACGACCGCCGGTCCCGGCAGCGCACCGAGCAGGAGATCCAAGGCGGCCGATCCGGTGTACGTTCCTTGCGCGTAACCGTGCCAGGTCACTTTCACCAGATAGCGTTCGGCGCGGGGAAGTATCCGCGAGAGGAGTTGGGCCAGTGGGGGAGTTTCCCGAGCACGTCCGAGCAACGCGGCCGGCGGTGGGATGGCCGCTTCGCTCACCGGCACCCAATCCTCACCGGACCAAATCCCGGCCAGAGACGATGGAGACTGGTATTTGGCAGAGGGAATACGCACGGCCTGGCGGGCGCGCTTGTCTTGCCAAAGGCGGAGGAGACGCTGTTCGAGCCAGGCCAATAACGCGGGGTGATCCCGCGGCGGGTCGAGTTGGCACCATCCGGCCGATTCCGGATACGCCCGCTGGTGGTCGGCAAGCATCACGGCGGCATAGTCGGTCAGCTCTCCCTCCCACGGACACTGCGGTACGAGAACCCACGCACGCGGTTCGCTCAGGCACCGCTTCAAGACGGTCGGGAGAAAGGGCTGCGTGTGGCGGACGAAGCCGACCTCGGCCCAGCTTAATCCGGCCTGCTCCCAAAGCAGGCGCATCAAGCGGTAGGAGTCGGCACGGGTCGCAGGGTCGCCCCTCCCGTCGGCGACCAGAAGTAGTCCGGCCTGCTGCGGTGGGATACGCCGCTCTTCCAGCGCTTGCAGGATTTGGCCCGCGAAGCACTCGACGAGGAAAGGGTGCGTGGGATCGACGGTGTCGTGGTGAATGGAAACCGTGGCATGGCGGCGGCGCGCCGCGCTCAACTCCTCGCCGAGCAGCGTTCGCTGCCAGACATTCAAGTCGAACGCGGCGGGCAAGACGAAGAGTTCGGAGGTCTCGTCTTGGACGCTTCGATCGATCGCCCGGCCGATGTGATACTCGCCGGGATCTTCCATCGAATGCAACGGCAAGCAGGCTAGGCCGACCTGTGCCGTCATGCCGAAGGTGCGAGCCGCGAACGCCTGAAGTCCCGCGGCCTGGGCCTCCGCACGCGCCCAGGCCGCATCTGTCGGCCGAAGGTCGGTCGCGATGATAAAGACGGCCCCCGCCATGTCCCACCCGCTCAGATTTTCAGTCGGCCACCGATACGGTTGTTCTTCACCATCACGGCGAGTGTGTCCACCATCACCCGTGCTCCCAAGAGGGAAGTTATGTCCGCGCTATCGTAAGGCGGCGACACCTCGACGACCTCCATGGCGACGATCCCTTCCTTCACGACCCCCTCGACAAGCTTGAGCGCCTCGCGGGGGAGGAAGCCGCCCGGCTCGGGCCAGCCCGTCCCGGGGACGAACCCGGAATCGACCACGTCGATGTCGAACGACAGGAAGACGGCCTTGGCCCCCTTCCACGCCACCTCCAGGGCGATCTCGACGGTCTTGTCGATCCCGATTTTCTCGATGTCGTTGACGGTCAGGATTGTCGTGCCGCGCTCTCGGCCCACTTTCACGCCGGCGCGGGGCACCTGCCAGCCGCCGATCCCCAACTGCACCAGGTTCTTCGGCGGGCAGTTCTTGATGTTCGTGGCGTGGAACCACGGGCAGGTGTGCATGATCTCGTCCATGTCCTTTTCCTGCGTGTCCACATGCCGGTCGAAGTGGATGATCCCGACGTTGCCGTCCACGCACTGGGCCACGGCGCGGGCGTTGGGATAACCGATCGAGTGGTCTCCGCCCATGATCATCGGGAGCGTGCCGTGCGAGAGGATGTGGGCGATGCCCTTGGTTATCTGGTCGTGGCCCTTGGTGATGTTCGAGGGGCAGAAGATATCGCCGACGTCGCACATGGCGAGCGACTCGCTCAGATCGACTCCGTGCTCGTAGCTGTACTTCTGGTATAGCGCCGAGATGCGCCGAATCCCCTGCGGTCCAAACCGCGTCCCGGTGCGGAAGGTGCAGCCGATGTCGAATGGCACGCCCACAAACGCAACGTCGTACTCGCCTACCTTCCGAACGTCTTCGAGGTAGGGCGCCCTCAGGAACGTGTTGATCCCCGACCAGTGCGGCAGGCTGCCGCGCTGGAAGCAACTGAACTCGGTCTTGTCCTGGATCGAATCGACCGGGTCGAGGCCCAGTTCCTTGATCCGTTTGATCTCCTTCTTGTAGTACTCCGAAGGCAGCGCAGCCTCGGCCTTTTGATACTTCATGCCTTCGTACGCGCTCAGATCGGGGAGCGCGTGGTCGTGTTCCCGCAGCTTCGGCGCATGCCGCTTGTAGAGGTGGCTGGCGGAGCCTTTCGCGGGCGACTCCTCGGTTTTCGGCTGCTCCCCGGAAGCCCCCTGGAGTTCCAGGGCCCCCATCCCGGCCGCAGCCACGGCTGCACCAAGAAACTCGCGACGCTGCATCTCTTCCGGGTGCTTTTTGTCACTCATAACTGCCATCCTTTCGCGAAATGAGCTTCGATTGCGGAACTACGGACGCGATGAGATCTGTTATCAGGAACCGTTCATTGAGGCCGATCCAGCTTGGCCGTCAAAGACAGGGCAGTTTCCCAGGAGAGGGGGGAATGGCGGATAGACCTCTGCTGGACGAAACCGCTGTTATCTCCGAAAGAGCTTTGCTAGTGGACCTCTCGGCTCCGTCATTCTACTGCTCAGCTCCTTCACGACAACGGCCTCCTTGCCTTTTTCACACGGTCCTCACGCGGTCCTGACTATTATCCTGCCGACGCGACGCGTAGTTTTGCTCGGTCTTCCTCCTTCGCCTCGCCAGTCGCACCCTCCCTTGCGTAATCGCTCACTGCCCATTTGAAGGTCAGGCGGCATGAGCGTCACTTGGCAGGGGTAACAACGATGGCATGATGCGCCCTTCGGCGGTAGCGGCCATGCAGGTCGTCAGAAATTCCCCCACACTCCGACCCTGCTGACGGCACGTCTCCACCACCGACCAGATACATCCCAGGTATTCCGAACCCACCACACTTTTGGGACCGTGGCTCTGCTTCCGCCACAACACCCCATGACGCAAGGCACGCTCCGCCGCGTTGTTGGTCGGCTCGACACCATCGACGAACGCGAACAAAAACATCGACGCCTCCCCACGCAGCAGTTCGCGGCACGTTCCCGCCGTCTTAGCGCAGCCGCACACCGACCCCCGCTCCAAGACGGCACAGAAGCGCACACGAAACTCTCTTTGGGCGTGCAACCGGCCCGCGAAACGCACCTTCGTCAGCGTCCCGTCCCGTACACGCTTCCACCAACCCAACATCTGATCCGACATCGCCAACAGCTCCTTACCAATCGCCGATCCCGCGTTGTTCCGATCCACCATTGCCTGAAAATCTCGACGCAGGTGCGACCAACACCATTGATGTCGTTCTTCGACCAAGTGGCTGTATATGCTGTGTCGGTCGCTGGTCAGTCCGCGGTCCTTGCCAACCTCCTCTCCGCCCAGGCAAGGTGACAGACAGATGGAGAGGGACGGACAGCAGCTACCCGAAACGATTCGCGCACCCTGGAAGCACCGTCTGGAGTAGGAGTCACTAGAATGGGTACACTGCGCGCATCGGTACCAAAGTGGACTCGTCCTCTAGCTGCTTCTTCCGGAGTGGACCCCATGCCGTCCCCCTCGCCAGGCGAACGCCGCCGCCCCTTTGCCGTGTCGGTGTTGCCGCTAACGGTCGTGGCCGGATTCGTCGCCTGGCTCGCTTCAACCGCGGCGGGACCGCCCAGGCCCACGGAACCTCGCCCCGCGAAGTTGGTTCGGACGCCTTGGACTACCTCCCGAGTCGTGGGCTCTCCGGACCCGCCGCCTCCCTTTAAGGTGGTTCGGGCATTCCCCAATCTGAAGTTCAAGCATCCCTTGCTCCTCGCTCGCTGTCCGGGAAGCGATCGGCTCTTCGTCGGCGAGCAGGCCGGCGTGCTGTATTCGTTCCCCAACAAGCCGGACGCCAGGGCCGACCTCTTTTTCGACCTGCGCAAGGAACTCAAGACGATTCACCTGCTCGCCGGGGCGAAGGAGGTCGAGGCGGTCTACGGGCTGGCCTTCCACCCCGATTTCGAGAAGAACCGCCAGTGCTTCGTCTGTTACACCCTGCGGAGCAAGAAGCCCGGCCAGCAGAACCTGACGGATGGGACACGGGTGTCTCGGTTCACCGTCACCCGGACGGACCCGCCGCGGATCGACCCGTCGAGCGAGGAGATCGTGCTCACCTTCCTCCAGGGCGGGCACAACGGCGGGGACATCCACTTCGGCCCCGACCGCATGCTCTACATCTCGACCGGCGACGCGGGGAACCCGAACCCGCCCGACCCGTTCAACACGGGGCAGGACATCTCCGACCTCCTCTGCTCCATCCTGCGGATCGACGTGGACCAGAAGGACGAGGGCAAGAACTACGCCGTCCCCAAGGACAACCCGTTCGTCGGGATGAAGGGAGCGCGGCCGGAGGTCTGGGCTTACGGCTTCCGCAACCCCTGGCGGATGGGCTTCGATCGCCAGACCGGCGAGTTGTTCGTCGGCGACGTCGGCTGGGAGCTGTGGGAGTCGGTCCATCGCGTCGAGAAGGGCGGCAACTACGGTTGGTCGGCCATGGAGGGGCCGCAGCCCATCAAGCCGGAGAAGGTCGGGCCGACGCCGATCCATCCGCCGCTGATCGAACTGCCGCACACGATCGCTTGCAGCGTCACCGGCGGCCTCGTCTACCGCGGCAAGAAGTTCCCCGAGCTGCGCGGGGCCTACATCTTCGGCGACTGGGAAACCCGCCGACTGTGGGCCGCTCGCTTCGAGGGCGACCGTACCAAGGAGATGCCGGAGATCGCGCGGCCCGTCGGTTCGCATCGTCGCCTTCGGCGAGGACAGGGAGGGCGAACTGTACTTCCTCGACTACGACGGCGGCACGCTCCACACCCTCGAGCGCAACGACGCCGCCGCCACGAACGCCGACTTCCCGACGAAGCTGTCCGAGACCGGCTTGTTCGCTTCGGTAAAGGACCAGACGCCGGCGGCCGGAGTGGTCCCGTTCGCGGTCAACAGCCGGCAATGGCAGGACGGTGCGACGGCGGAACACTGGGTCGCCTTCCCGGGCCTGTCGTCCGCCACCCTCTACGCAACCGGCAAGCCGATCCCCGGCAACGTGGACTGGCATAACTTCCGCATGCACTTCCCCAAGGACGCGGTGCTGGTGAAGACCATCTCCCTGGGCGGCCGGCGGCTGGAGACGCAACTGCTGCACTTCGACGGCGTGGACTGGCACGCTTACACGTTCGCCTGGCGGGACGATCAAGCGGACGCCGACCTGGTCCCCGCCGAGGGCGCCGAGAAGGAAGTGCCGGATGGGAAACGACAGCGCGTGTGGCAGTTCCACAGCCGCAGCCAGTGCATGTCGTGCCACAGCAGTTGGTCGGAATACGCCCTGGCGTTCCAGCCCGAGCAGTTGAACCGGATGGCAGCCGACGGACGCAACCAGCTCGTCGCCTTCACGGAGGCGGGACTCATCCGCCGGGCCGGAAAGGACGGGAAGCCGCTGCCGCCGTTCGACGCCGCCTCCGTCGCACGAGAACGAAAGCTCGCCGACCCGGCCGACGCGGACCAGCCGCTGGAGGCGCGGGCGCGCGCCTATCTCCACGCCAACTGCGGCCACTGCCATTCCGATGGCGGCGGCGGCTCCGTCAACTTGCGGCTCCAGTTTCCGGTCTCGGTCGCCGAGATGAAGGCGGTCGGCGTCCGTCCCACGCGCGGCGACTTCGGCCTGCCGGATGCGTGCATCATCAAGCCGGGCGATCCGTACGCGAGCACCCTGTACTTCCGCATGGCCAAGTTCGGCCGCGATCGGATGCCGCACATCGGCTCCGAACGGCCGGACGAAGCGGGGTTGAAGCTCATCGAGGACTGGATCGCCGGCATGAGCGGAGACGCGGCAAAGACGGGACCTTCACGGGAAAGCGGACCGCCGGAGGAGTTGCTGGCCAACCCGAAGTCCGCGCTGGTTGTCGCCCGCCAGCTGGGGCGCGGCGAGATGAAGCCGGCCGAGCGGGACGCAGTTGCTGGCCGCGGCGGCCAAGCTCCCGGCCGGCCCGGTGCGCGATCTGTTCGAGGGCTACCTGCCCTCGGACGAGAAGGGGGGGCGGAAGCTCGGCTCCAATCCGCGGCCCCGGACCATTTTGGCCCTACAAGGGCGACGCCGGTCGAGGCGAGAAGCTGTTCTGGTCGCCGGCGCTCAACTGCGGCAGCTGCCACAAGATCGGCGACCGGGGGACAGTCGGTCGGGCCGGACCTGTCGAGCCATCGGGAAACTCCGTCCGCGTGAAGAACTGCTGGAGAGCATCCTGGAGCCGTCGCGCCGGATCGAGCCGAAGTACGCCACCTACGTCGCCCAGACGGCCGACGGCCGTTCGATTCACCGGTCTGCTGGTCAAGCGCGACGAGAAAGAGGTGGTGCTGCGCGACGGCCAGAACAAGGAGATCGTTCTCGCGGCCAAAAACGTGGAGGCGCTGCAGCCGTCGCGGACGTCGCTGATGCCCGACGGACAGCTGGCCGGCCTGACCGCCCAGGAAGCGGCCGACCTGCTCGAATACCTCGCTACCCGCAAATGAGAGGAAGCGCAAGACCTTCCGGCACCTGGTCCGGATGACGGCGAATCATCCGCTCGCCACCTTCCCATTCGACGGAGAGCATTCCTCGTGATTTCGCACTTTTTCATCGATCGGCCGATCTTCGCCTCCGTGCTGTCCATCGTCATCACCCTGGCGGGAGGCGTGGCCGTGCTGGGCCTGCCGGTGGCGCAGTATCCCGAGGTGACGCCGCCGACCGTGCTGGTGACGGCCGTCTATCCGGGGGCCAACGCCCAGACCGTGCGCGACACCGTGGCCGCTCCCATCGAGGCCCAGGTCAGCGGCGTCGAGAACATGCTGTACATGTCGTCGCAATGCACCAACGACGGCGCCTACAACCTGACGGTGACGTTCAAAATGGGCATGGACTCGGACATGGCCCAGGTGCTGGTGCAGAACCGCGTGTCGCTGGCCCTGCCAGTCATTCCGTCGCTGGTGCAGCGCGAGGGCATTAACGTCCGCAAGATGTCGCCCAACACCATGATGATCGTCAACCTGGTCTCGCCCGACGGCACCTACGGCGACGTTTTCCTCAGCAACTACGCCACCATCGAGATCAAGGACGAGCTGGGCCGGCTGCCCGGCGTGGCCGGCATCACCTATCTCGGCCAGCGCGATTACAGCATGCGCGCCTGGCTCGACCCGGAAAAAATGGCGGTCGCTCAATCTCAGCGCCATGGACGTGGTCAACGCCGTCAGCTCGCAAAACTTGCAGGTCGCCGCCGGCATGATCGGCCAGCAGCCGGTCCCCCGCGGCCAGCAGTTCCAGCTGACCATCAACACCCTCGGCCGGCTTCGAGACACCGAGCAGTTCGGCGACATCATCCTCAAGGTCAGCCAGACCAGCACCAGTTCGGCGTCGTCCGACCAGGGCGATTCGACGGGTGGCTCGAGTGGCACGTCCTCGACGTCCGGTTCCGGTGCGTCGTCGGGCAATCCCACCTTGCAGGGCCAGGGCGGGCAGTCGGCGCCGGCACAGGCGACCAGCGTCGTCCGCCTGCGCGACGTGGCGACCGTCGAGCTGGAATCGCAGCAGTACGACCAATCGTGTACCCTCGACGGCCGGCCGTCGGTGGCCCTGTCGATCTTCCAACTGCCTGGCTCCAACGCCCTGGACACCGCGCACGGCGTGTACGCCAAGATGGAGGAGCTGAAGAAACGCTTCCCCGAGGGACTGGATTACGAGATCGTTTACGATACCACGCCCTTTATCAGCCAGTCGATCCACGAGGTCTTCAATACGCTGCGCGACGCGGTGATCCTCGTCGCCATCGTGGTGCTGGCCTTCCTGCAAAACTGGCGAGCGGCGCTGATCCCGCTGGTGGCCGTGCCCGTCGCCATCGTCGGCACCTTCGCCGTCATGGCGGCGCTGGGCTTCTCGCTGAACAACCTGTCGCTGTTCGGCCTGGTGCTGGCCATCGGCATCGTGGTGGACGATGCCATTGTCGTCGTCGAGAACGTCGAGCGCTGGCTGGAGCACGGCTTGCAGCCCCGCGAAGCAGCGCGGCGAGCGATGGATGAGGTGACGGGGCCGGTCATCGCCGTCGCCCTGGTGCTGTGTGCCGTGTTCGTGCCGTGCGCCTTCATCGGCGGCATCACCGGCCAGTTCTTCCGCCAGTTCGCCGTCACCATCGCCGTTTCCACGGTGATCTCGGCGTTCAACTCGCTGACCTTGAGTCCGGCGCTGGCCGCTATCCTGCTCAAGCCGCGCGGGGCGGCCCGCGACGTGCTGACCATACTGCTGGACGTGGCGCTGGGCTGGTTCTTCCGTCTCTTCAACCTCACTTTCAACGCCGGCACCGCCGTTTACACGCGGATGGTCGGCGGCCTGCTGCGCATCAGCTTGATCGCCCTGCTCGTCTACGGCGGCCTGCTGGTGCTGACCTACTGGGAGTTCAACCGCGCTCCGACCGGCTTCATCCCGCAGCAGGACAAGGGTTATCTGCTTCTCAACGTGCAGCTGCCGGACTCCGCCTCGGTCGAGCGGACGCGGCGTTTGATGGCCCGCATCGAGACGCTGGCCCGCCAGACGCCGGGCGTGGCGCACACGGTCGGCATCTCCGGCCAATCGCTGATCCTCGGCGCCAATGCGCCGAACCTCGGCTCGATGTACGTCATGCTCAAGCCGTTCGAGGAGCGGCGCGGCGCCGACCAGACGCGCCGACGCCATCGCGGCCACGCTTCGCCAGCGCTGTCGCAAGGAGGTGCGCGGGGCGATGGTGACGGCCTTCGGCGCGCCGCCGATCGAAGGTCTGGGCACGACCGGCGGCTTCAAGCTGGTCATCGAGGACCGCGGCAACCTCGGCCTGGACGAGCTGCAGCGCGTTAGCGACCGCATCGTCGGCGCGCGGCAACGCCACGCCGGGTTTGCAGGGTCTGTTCAACAGCTCGCGCTCGAACACGCCCTGGCTGTACCTCGACATCGACCGTACCAAGTGCCTGTCCCTGGGCGTGCCGCTGGACGAGGTCTTCAATACGCTGCAAGTCAACCTCGGATCGTACTACGTCAACAACTTCAACGAGTTCGGCCGGACCTGGCAAGTCAATCTCCAGGCCGATCCGCGCTTCCGCGACAAGGTCCAGAGAATTCGCCAACTCCAGGTGCGCAACAACCAGGGGCAGATGATCCTGCTGGGCACGATCCTGTCGGTGCGCGACACGAGCGGCCCGGTGAGCGTCATGAGCTACAACCTGTATTCCGCCGCCGCCATCACCGGCAACACGCGGCCCGGCACCAGCTCGGGGCAGGCCGTCGCCCTGATGAGGGAGATCGCCGAGAAAGAGCTGCCGCACGCGATGGCCTACGACTGGACGGAGCTGACCTACATGCAGCTCCAGGCCGGCAGCACGGCCATGTATGTCGTTCGCCCTGGCCGTGGTGTTCGTGTTCCTGGTTCTGGCGGCGCAGTACGAGAGCTGGAAACTGCCGTTGGCCGTCATCCTGGTGGTGCCGATGTGTCTGCTCTGCTCCGTCGTCGGCGTGGTCGTGGCGCGGATGGACGTGACCATCTTCACGCAGATCGGCTTCGTGGTGCTGGTCGGCCTGGCCAGCAAGAATGCCATCCTCATCGTCGAGTTCGCCAAGCAGCAGCAGCGACGCCGGCGTACCACGGCGGCAGGCGACCCTGGAGGCATCGCGGCTGCGTCTGCGGCCGATCCTGATGACGTCGTTCGCCTTCATTCTCGGCGTCGTGCCGCTGGTGATCGCCGAGGGCGCCGGCGCCGAGATGCGGCGCTCGCTGGGCACGGCGGTGTTCAGCGGCATGTTGGGCGTGACGCTGTTCGGCATCTTTCTGACGCCGGTGTTCTTCTACGTCCTGCAGGGGTTCGGACGTCAGCCGCCCGGCGACGCGAGGCCAGCCGCTCCTCCTCCGCCCGAGGGGCGTCCTCCGCGCCCGGCCGGTCACGAAACCGGCATCCAGGTGCGGCCGGACACACCACACGCTTGAGAGGCAGCCGGTCATTTCCGTGAGGGTGGTTCTTATCGATGTGACGCCTTCTTCCGCCGCGGTTCTGGTTTCTTGGCGGGCTGCCCAGGGTCTTTGTCTGCCGCTACCTCGGGTGCCGGAACGTCCCGCAGGGTCAAGGCGACCTCCTTGCCTAGCGCTGCGGCATAGCGACTGAGCGTGTTCCAGGTAGGGTTGATGCTCTGGCCGCTCTCCAGCCGGCTCAGGGCTGCCTTGTCGATGCCCGACCGCTTGGCCGCGTCGCCCAGACTCAACCCCTGGCGCTCCCGCTCTCTCCGCAGAGATTCCATGATCCGGGCCAACTCCCAGTATGCCCCGAGCAGGACCGGCTCGCCGTACTCACCGGAAGCTGTTAGTTGTTCCAAGGTCGGTCGTTCCGCCTGGAACTTCTCGCGGATGGCCTTGTGCCGCGCTCGCTCCTCAGGTGTCCAGTCGATCTTGCAAGACAATCGCTTCTTCTCTCGGCTCATTTCTTCCTCCGCTTCTTCCTGGGCGGGTTCACCAGATAGGCCGTGATCGGGTAAGCCACCGGCGGGTCCGCCTGGACCTTCTGGAATACCACGGCGAGATACTTGCCCGTCGAGGTCCAGCCGAACGTGATGGGGTTGCCACTGCTGGCACTCGCCACGGCTTCGTTCCAGTTGTCTTCCAGGACTTCCTCGACTTCGTTCGCCGTTACGTCGTGCTCGGCAATGTGCCGAAGGTTTCCTTCCGGCTCGTCTTCCAAATCCCAAATGACCTGTACGTCGGCCATGACGTTCGCCCACGGGTCGAGTTCCGCCGCTTGTTGATTAAATTACAACACACGGGCCGTCTCCGCAAGGCCGGGAGCAAGGAACGAAGGGACGCCGGAAAGTCATCAACGCTGGCAGATCGGCGTTCCGGCCGGTATCATTACTCCCCATACTTGCCGCGAGGTACAGCGCATGACGATGGTATCCCTCCATGACTGAGGCCGAGGTCATTCTGGAAGCAATCCGTGCCATCCGCCGGCCGATCCGCCTGATCGAAAGTGGTGGACGTTGTACCCTGGTCCCCCCGGAGGAGACCTCCGCGCCGTCGGGGGCACGGATGGCCTACGCCCCGGCCTGTCGCCTGGAAGACCTGGGCGATCCGACCTTCTGCGCCGATCATCGTATCCGCTATCCCTACCTCGCCGGGGCGATGGCTAACGGCATCGGCTCGGCCGACATCGTTGAGGCGATGGGACGGGCCGGCATGCTCGCCTTCTTCGGCGCCGCCGGCCTGCCGCTGCACACCGTCGAGTCCGCCATCGACCGCATCCAGAAAAGCCTCGGCGACATTCCCTACGGTTTCAACCTCATCCACAGCCCCAGCGAACCGAGCCTGGAACGCGCCGTCGTCGAGCTGTATCTGCGTCGCGGCGTCCGACTCGTCGAGGCGTCAGCGTTTCTGGACCTGACTTTGCCGGTGGTGCGCTACCGGCTGCACGGCATCCGCCGTGACCCGTCGGGCCGGATCGTCACGCCCAACCGCGTCATCGTCAAGGTGTCGCGCGTCGAGGTGGCCTCGAAGTTTCTGGCCCCGCCGCCGGAGCGCATGCTGCGCGAGCTGGTCGGCGAGGGCCATCTGACGGCGGAGCAGGCCGCGCTCGCCGCCCGCGTCCCGGTGGCCCGGGACGTGACCGCCGAGGCCGACTCCGGCGGCCACACCGATAACCGGCCAGCCATCACCCTGGTGCCGACGCTGCTGGCCCTGCGCGATCGTCTGCAAGCGCAGTACGGTTTCGAGGAGCCGTTGCGCGTCGGCGCCGCCGGCGGCATTGCCACGCCGGCCTCGGCCGCCGCCGCCTTCGCCATGGGGGCCGCCTACGTTCTGACCGGCTCCGTCAACCAGGCTTGCGTCGAGTCGGGCAGCTCCGACCTGGTGCGCGAGATGCTCGCCCAGGCTGAGCAGGCCGACACCATCATGGCCCCCGCCGCCGACATGTTCGAGATGGGCGTCAAGGTGCAGGTGCTCAAGCGCGGCACCATGTTCCCCATGCGCACCGCCAAGCTTTATGAGCTATACCGCGGCTATCCCAGCCTGGAAGCCCTGCCCGACGCCGAGCGCACCTTCCTCGAAAAGAACCTGTTCCGCGCCCCGCTCGACGACATCTGGGCGCAGACACGCGCCTTCTTCCTCCAGCGTGATCCGAGTCAGGTTCCGCGTGCCGAGGACGATCCGAAACATAAAATGGCCCTCGTGTTCCGCTGGTATCTCGGCCTATCGTCGCGCTGGGCCAACGCCGGGGAGCCGGCGCGGCGGATGGATTACCAGGTGTGGTGCGGCCCGGCCATGGGCGCCTTCAACGAGTGGGCCAAGGGATCCTTCCTCGAAGCGGCGCGCAATCGCCGAGTCGTCACCGTCGCCTTCAATATCCTATACGGGGCGGCGGTGCTGCTGCGCTTGCAGACCCTGCGCGGACAGGGCTTTCCCCTGCACCGCGACGGGGCGCGCGTAACGCCGCTGGAGCTGGAAGTGCTTGAGACCCTAATTTGAACTAACCACGGAGTCACAGAGAACACAGAGAAGAAAAGACGAGGTAGAGATTGCGGTGTACATATTTATAAATTTTTGAGCGCTGGCCCTGCGATCTTTCCCTCTCTGCGTGTCTTTTCTCTGTGTCCTCTGTGACTCTGTGGTTAATTGCTTTTGAGGATGGCGGCTTGAACACGGCAGACGCGGCGAAACCTCTGGCGATCGTGGGCATCGGCTGTCTGTTCCCCGGCGCCGACAACGCGAGTGCGTACTGGGCGCGAATCCGCAACCGGGTCGATGCCATCACCGACGTACCGCCAAGCCACTGGCGGCCGGAGGATTACTACCACCCCGATCCGAAGGCCCCCGACCGCATCTACACCGCGCGCGGCGGCTTTCTGCACGCCACGCCGTTCAACCCCGCTGCCTTTGGCATCGCTCCCAACAGCCTCGAAGCCACCGACACCGCCCAGTTGCTCGGTCTCGTCGTCGCCCAGCAGGCGCTGGCCGACGCCGGCTACGGCGAGGAGCGGTCGTTCGACAAAAGCCGTGTCTCGGTCATCCTCGGCGTCACCGGCACCCTGGAGTTGGTGATCCCCCTGGGGGCACGCCTGGGGCACCCGATCTGGCGCCGCGCTCTCCGTGAGGCCGGCGTCGCCGAGGAGGTCGCCGACGACGTGGTGCAGCGCATCGGCGACGCCTACGTCGGTTGGCAGGAGAACTCCTTCCCCGGCCTGCTCGGCAACGTCGTGGCCGGACGCATCGCCAACCGCTTCGACCTCGGCGGAACCAACTGCGTCGTCGATGCCGCCTGCGCCTCGTCGCTGAGTGCTCTCCACCTGGCCTGCCTGGAGCTGACCGCGGGCCGCGCCGACATGGTGCTGACCGGCGGCGTCGATACGTTCAACGATATTTTCATGTATATGTGTTTCAGCAAGACGCCGGCCCTGTCGCCGACGGGTGACGCCCGACCGTTCGACGCCTCGGCCGACGGAACCATCCTCGGCGAGGGGCTGGGCATGGTCGTACTGAAACGCCTGGAGGATGCCCGCCGCGACGGCGATCGCATTTACGCGCGTGCTGCGCGGCCTTGGCTCGTCCAGCGATGGCCGGGGCAATGCCATCTACGCCCCGCGCGCCGCCGGACAGGTCGAGGCACTGCGCAAGGCGTACCGCGTGTCCGGCGTCACGCCCGATACGATCGAGCTGGTCGAGGCGCATGGCACCGGAACGCGCGTCGGCGACGCCACCGAGGCGGCGGCCTTGACCGAGGTTTACCGCGAGGCGGGACGCGAGGGACGGTGGTGTGCGCTGGGTTCGGTCAAATCGCAGATCGGCCACACCAAGGCGGCGGCGGGCGTCGCTGGTCTCATCAAGGCCGTGGCCGCTCTGCATCACAAGGTACTGCCACCGACGATCAAGGTCCAGCAGCCGGCCGAACCGCTGCAGGCCGGCGACAGCCCCTTCTATGTCAACACGGAAGCCCGGCCGTGGATGCCATCGCCGTCGCACCCGCGCCGTGCCGCCGTCAGCGCCTTCGGCTTCGGCGGCAGTAACTTCCATTGCATCCTCGAAGAAGCCGGCCCGCACAAGGAAACGATCGACTGGGACGGCGATACGCAAATCCTCGCCTTCACCGGGGCCAGTCCAGCGGCGCTGGAACAGCAGTTGACCGAGTGGCCGGCGAACCTCGAATGGCCGGCATTCCGCGCTCACGCTGCCGAGACGCGGCGTCGCTGGGATGCGGGTGCCGCTTGTCGTCTGCTTCTCGTCGTCCCGCGCGACCGCACGGATTTATCGCACCTGCTGGAGCAAGCCCGCTCTCTACTGCGCAGTCAGGGCGAGAAGACGGCCTTTCGCAGTCCCGAGGGGATTTTCTTCGGTCGCGGCCCCCGCGCGGGCAAGCTGGTCGTCCTCTTTCCGGGACAGGGGGCGCAGTACCCCGGCATGTTGCGCGATCTGGCCTGCCAGTTCCCGGCCTTGCACGACACACTGGCGCAGGCATGTCAGTCCGAAACGGAGAAAAGATACTTAATCGACCGTGTTTATCCACTTGTTTCCTTCACGGCTGAGGACCGCCGCGCCAACGAGGACGCTTTGCGGGCGACCGAGGTAGCCCAGCCGGCGCTGGGGGCCGTCTCGTTGGGTGCCTGGCGCATCCTCGAACAATTCGGCGTCCGGGCGGACGCCGCCGCCGGGCACAGTTACGGCGAGTTGACCGCCCTGTGTGCCGCCGGACGCCTGAAGCCGGATGAGTTCTTCCGCCTCTCGCGGCTGCGCGGCCGGCTCATGGCCGACGCGGCCGGCGACGGCGGGGCCATGCTCGCCGTGCAGGCGACGCCCGAGTCCATCGCCGAGGTGCTCCGCGACGAAAAAATCGATGTCGTGTTGGCCAACAAGAACGCCCCACGGCAGACCGTGCTGTCGGGACGCACGGCCGACATCGAGCGTGCGGCGGCCGCTTTCGCGGCCCGACAGATCCGTACCCAGCGCTTGAGCGTGTCGGCGGCGTTTCACAGCCCGCTCGTCGCCGCCGCCGCGGAGCCGTTCCGCGCTGCCCTCGAACAGGTCGCGTTTCATCCCGGCACCATGCCTGTCTTCGCCAACAGCACGGCGGAACCGTACCCCGATAACGACGCCGCGGCCCGCGATCGGCTTGCCGGACAACTGGCCCGGCCTGTCGAGTTCGTCCACGAAATCGAGCGCCTTCACGAAGCCGGCGTCCGCACCTTCCTCGAAGTCGGGCCGGGCCATCGCCTGACGGGCCTGGTCTCCGCGATCCTGCAAGACCGCGAACACGAGACCCTGGCACTGGACGCTTCCAATGGCCAGCGCTCGGGCACTTATGACCTGGCCTGCTGTCTGTCCGCCCTGGCCGCCCTGGGACACGACGTCCGTCTGGCGGCCTGGGATGCGGGCGTCCCACTGCCGCAAACGCCTTCCGAGCCGCGCAAGCAAGCCCTGCTGGTGCCCCTGTACGGGGCCAATTACGTCAAGCCAAAGCCAAAACGCCCGCCAAGTGAAACGCCGGCAACCGAGTCTCGACCCTTACCGAACGGAATTCCCAACCCGACGATGAACGGACCCCACCCTCACGCCGCAGACCCCACTCCGGCCGCGCCTCCCGTGGACGGCACGGCTCTTGCCCAGGCCCTGCACCTGACGCGCGACAGCCTCGCCGCTCTGCAACGCATGCAGGACCAGACGGCGCAACTGCACCGCCAATTCCTCGACGGGCAGGACGCCGCCCAGCGCACCGTGCAATTGCTGGTCGAGCAGCAACAGCGTCTCCTGCAAGCCTCGCTCGGCCTGCCGGTCGGCCCCGCTTCGGCGCCGGCGCCGCTGCCTGCCGCGCGACCGGAACCGCCGCTCGCCGCACCCGTCACGAACCAGCCCGTAGGGTGGGCCGAGCCTGCGAGGCCCACCATGCTTCCGCCGGTGGGCCTCGCAAGCTCGGCCCACCCTACGCCTCCGATTCCGCAACCCTCCCCGGTCTCGAATCAGCACATCGAGAGTATCTTGCTGGAGGTGATCGCGGAGAAGACGGGCTATCCGGCGGAGATGCTGGAGCTGGACATGGCCCTGGATGCCGACCTGGGCATCGACTCGATCAAGCGTGTCGAGATTCTGTCGGCCTTGCAAGAGCGCCTGCCGCAAGCCCCGCTCATCAAGCCCGAGCACCTCGGCACTCTGCACAACCTCCGGCAAATCGCCGCCTTCCTCGCCGGAGCCAATGCGGCTGCGACAGCTCCCTCAGCCTCGGCCCCTCTCCCCCGAAGCGGAGGTGAAGGGAGCGAAACGGTAAGCTCTCGCTCGCTGAATGAGGAGCAAGTTCGCACGGTCCTCCTCGAAGTGATCGCGGAGAAGACAGGCTATCCGGCGGAGATGCTGGAGCTGGACATGGCCCTGGACGCCGACCTGGGCATCGACTCGATCAAGCGCGTCGAGATCCTGTCGGCCTTGCAAGAGCGTCTGCCGCAAGCCCCACTCATCAAGCCCGAGCACCTCGGCACCTTGCACAACCTCCGGCAAATCGCCGCCTTCCTCGCCGGAGCCGGTGCGGCCAACGGAAACGTCGAGAAGCCGGCCCCCGTGCAAGCGAAACAACAGATCGAAACGCCCGCCACGCCGGCCCGGCCCACGACAAGCGGCACTGTCGAAAGGAGCGTCCTGCGCGCGGTCTCGCTGGCGAATGCGTCCTCCCGGCAGCCGATTCGCTTGCAAACCGGGGCGGAAATCTGGGTGGCGACTGACGATACCGAGTTCGCCGAGGCGTTGGATCAGCGCTTGCGAACGCAGGGTTATCGACCGCGCCGCGTGTCGGTCGCGGCGCTCGCGGAACAGGAACGACCGGCGACGCTCGGCGGTTTGGTGATCCTGGCACCTTCGCGGCAGGCGGATGATGCCTTTTTGAAACACGCTCTGTTCGGCTTGCGGCATGTCGCCTCTGCCTTGCGCCTGCCGGCCGGCAGGGCGGCGCCGTGTTCGCCACCCTCTCGCGCCTCGACGGCGCCTTTGGCCTGCTCGGTCTGGACAGCGGGCGCGATCCCCTCGATGGCGGTCTGGCCGGTCTGACCAAGACGGCCGGACACGAATGGCCCGAGGTCCACTGCAAAGCCCTCGATCTGGCCGACGATTTCGCCGGCACCGACGAGGCCGCGGCTGCGGTCGTTGAGGAAATGTTTGTGTCTGGCCCCATCGAGGTGGGAATTTCGCGGACGCAGCGGCGCACCCTGGAGCATGTCGTGGAACCGCTGCGAACGGCCGCGAACAGCCCGTTCCAGCCCGGCGACCTCCTCGTACTGTCCGGCGGAGCGCGCGGCGTGACGGCCGAGGTCGCCGTGGCCCTGGCGCGGGCGTTTCGGCCCACGCTCGTCCTGCTGGGCCGCACGCCGGCGCCCGAGCCGGAACCCGCCTGGCTCGTCGCCCTGACCAGCGAGTCCGACATCAAGCGCGAACTCGGCAGCCGCGCCAACGGCGATGCCTCGGTCAAGCGGATCGGCGAACAGTATCGCCTCGTGTCCGCCCAGCGCGAGATTCGACAGACGCTGGCTCGCATCGAGGAGGCCGGCGCTCGCGCTCTCTACCGCGCCGTGGACATCCGCGACGCCAACGCGGTCGCCGCCGTACTGACATCCCTATGTCACGAATTGGACGCACCCGTTCGCGGCCTCGTCCACGGCGCGGGCGTCCTGGCGGATGCCCGCATCGAGGACAAGACGCCCGAGCAGTTCGAGCGCGTCTACGGCACCAAGGTTGCCGGTCTGCGTTCGCTCCTGCGGGCAGTCGAGCCGGACGAGTTGCGCGCTCTCGTGTTGTTTTCGTCCTCGACGGGACGGTTCGGCCGCACGGGACAGGTCGATTACGCCATCGCCAACGAGGTGCTGAACAAGCTGGCCCGGCAGCAAGCGCGGCGGCTGCCGCGTTGCCGCGTCGTCGCCGTCAACTGGGGTCCGTGGGACGGCGGCATGGTGACGCCCGCCCTCAAGAAGGTCTTCGAGCAGGAAGGCATCGGCCTCATCCCGTTAGAAGCCGGCGCCGATTATCTCGTTGAGGAGCTGCGTTCGCCGCCCGGCGATGCCGTGGAGGTCGTCGTCCTCGCCGTTGGCTCCACTCGTAGGTCCGGCGAGCCGAGCGGCACGGGAGTCCGGCTCGGCTCACCGGACCTACCGTCGTCGCTGCCGAACGCCTTCGAGCGTGTCCTGGATCGGGCGACGCATCCGGTGCTGGAATCGCACGTTCTCGATGGCCGTCCGGTGCTGCCGACGGTGCTGATCCTCGAATGGTTGGCCCACGGCGCCCTGCATCAAAACCCCGGCCTGGTGTTCCACGGCTGCGACGACCTGCGCATTCTGCACGGCGTCATCCTCGATGGCGACACAGCGCCGATCCTGCGCGTCGGTGCCGGCAAGGCCGTCAAGCGCGAGGGCTTCTTCGTCGCCCCCGTGGAGCTGCGCGGCGTGCGCCGGATGGCCGCGAAGTGCTGCACGCCCGCGCCGAGATCGTGCTGGCGACCCAGTTGCCCCCCGCGCCGGCCGCTGCATCTGCCCCATCTTGTCGGCCTTACCCACGCTTGCCGGAGGAGGTCTACCAGGAGCTTCTCTTCCACGGTCCCGACCTGCACGGACTTGAGCACGTCGAGGGCTGCGGCGAACGTGGCATCATCGCTCGGGTGCGCAGCGCTCCGCCGCCGGCCGAGTGGATCGCATCGACCGCTGCGGCAGCGCTGGCTGGCCGATCCGCTGGTTCTCGATTGCAGCTTTCAGATGATGGTCGTCTGGAGCCAGGAGCGGCACGGCGCCCCGTCGCTGCCCTGCCACATTGCCCGCTATCGCCAGTATCAGCGCAGCTTTCCCGCCAGCCGGCGTCCGCGTCGCCGTGCGCGTGACGCGCGACAGCGACCTGCACGCCCTGGCCGACATCGACTACCTCGACGAGCAGGGCCGGCTCGTCGCCCGGCTGGAAGGATACGAGTGCGTCATCGATCCGGCCCTGCGCCGGGCCTTCGGCCGCCATCCTCTCACCTCCGCCACCGCATCCTGAACGGAGCCATCGCGCATGGGCGTCGAGTCCCCAAAAACGCCGTCGTCCTCGCCGCATGGGGAGGGCGGCCGGATCGCCATCGTGGCGATGGGCGGACGGTTCCCCTCGGCCGCGAACCCCGAGCGCCTGTGGGCAGCACATCCTCGCCGGCGCGGATGCGGCCCGGGAAGTGCCGCCCGGCCGCTGGCTGCTCGACCCGCGCGACGCTTACGACCCCGCCATCGCGCGCCCCGACCGCGTCTACTCGCTGCGCGGCTGTTTCCTCGACGAAATTCCGCTGCGATGTCTCGGAGTTCGACCTACCCGCCGACCTGCTGGCGCAGCTCGATCCGGTCTTTCACCTGGCCCTGCACGCCGGCCGACAGGCGTTCGCATCCGGCGTGACGCGCCGCCTCGACCGCCGCCGCGTCGGCGTCATCCTCGGCAACATCGCCCTGCCGACCGAGCGCGTCTCGGCCCTGGCTCGTGCCTACCTCGGCCGCACCTTCGCCGAAAAAATCGCGGACCCTGGCGGTGCCGGCAGACGTGCCCTCGCCGCTGAATCGTCACGTCCCCGGCCTCGTCGCCGCGATGCTGGCCCGCGCCCTCGGTCTGGGCGGCGGCAGCTACACGCTCGACGCGGCCTGTGCCTCGTCGCTGTACGCCTTGAAGCTGGCCGTGGACGAACTGCGGGCCGGCCGTGCCGACGCCATGCTGGCCGGCGGCGTGTCGCGCCCCGACTGCCTGTACACGCAGATGGGCTTCTCGCAGCTCCGCGCCCTGTCGCCGAGCGGCCGCTGTAGTCCGTTCGACGCCCGCGCCGACGGCCTGGTGGTCGGCGAGGGCGCCGGCGTCTTCCTGCTCAAGCGTCTGCGAAGACGCCTTGCGCGACGGCGACCGCATCCTGGCCGTGATCGCCGGCATCGGCCTGTCCAACGACGTGGGCGGCAATCTGCTGGCCCCCAACAGCGAGGGCCAGCTGCGGGCCATGCGCGCCGCCTACCGCGAGGCCGGCTGGATGCCGGCCGACGTCGATCTCATCGAGTGCCACGCCACCGGCACGCCGGTCGGCGATGCCGTCGAGTTCCAGAGCCTGCGGGCGCTGTGGGGCAACGAACGGCTGGCGGCCCGGCCAGTGCGTCGATCGGCTCGGTGAAATCGACCGTGGGCCACCTGCTGACGGCCGCCGGCGCGGCCGGCGTCGTCAAGGTGCTGTCCGCCTTGGAGGCGCAGGTGCTGCCGCCGACCGCCAACTTCACGACCGCCGGCGCCGGGACTGGATTTCGAGGCCTCGCCCTTCCGCATCCTCCAGCGCGGCCGAGCCGTGGCAGCGCCGCGACGAGCGGGTGCCGCGCCGCGCCGCCGTCAGCGCCTTCGGCTTCGGCGGCATCAACGCGCATCTGCTGCTGGAAGAGTGGCTGCCGGCGTGCACTCCCCTCTCCCCCGCTTCGGGGGAGAGGGGTAGGGGGTGAGGGGGCGACCCACCCCCTCACCCCCTACCCCTCTCCCCCGAAGCGGGGGAGAGGGGAGCAAACGCCACCCGTCGCCATCGTCGGCATGGCCGCCCATTTCGGTCCCTGGAAATCGCTCCGCGCCTTTCAGCATCGCGTCCTCGGTGGTGACAGTGTCATGTCACCATCTCTACCGCGTCACTGGTGGGGCGTCCCGGACAGCGCTTGGTTCCGCGAGCAGGGATTGGACGTGCGTTCCTTCGCCGGCTGGTACGTCGGTTCGGAAGCAACGGTCCACGCCGACCGTTTCCGCATCCCGCCGCGCGAGCTGCAAGAGACGCTGCCGCAGCAGTTGCTCATGCTGCAAGTAGCTGCCGAGGCCATCGACGCGGCGGGTTTGCCCGAGGAGCAGCGGCCGCACACCGGCGTCTTCATCGGCATCGGCCTCGACCTGAACACCACCAATTTCCATTTTCGCTGGTCGCTGGCGACCGGCCCTGCGCGACGCCGCCGGGCCGCCCTTGACCGCCAACCGGACGATGGGATCGCTCGGCAGCATCGTCGCCAGCCGCATCGCCCGCGAGTTCCACCTGGGCGGACCGAGCTTCACGATCAGCAGCGAGGAGAGCTCCGGACTGCGCGCCCTGGAGATCGCCGTGCGATGCCCTGCAGCGCGGCGAGATCGACCAGGCCGTCGTCGGCGCCGTCGATCTGGCCGGCGACGTCCGGGCCGTGCTCGCCGCCCACCAGCACCGACCCTTCTCCGCCTCCGGCCGCGCCTGTCCCTTCGACGCCGCTGCCGACGGCCCGCTGCCCGGCGAGGGGGCGGCCGCCGTCGTCCTCAAGCGCCTGGACGACGCCGTGCGCGACGGCGACACCATCCACGCTGTCATCCGTGGCATCGGCGTCGCCGGCGGCGACCGCCGGACGTCCGACCGCCTACCAGGCTGCCCTCCGCCGCGGCTACGATGAGGCCGGCGTCGATCCCGCCTCGGTCTCCTACGTCGAGACGCACGGCAGCGGCCACCCTGCCGAGGACGACGCGGAAGCGCAGGCCCTCGCCTCGTTCTTCGGCGCACACCCAGGGCCGCACCCCCTGGTACTGGGCAGCGTCAAGGCCGACGTCGGCCACGCCGGCGCTGCGGCCGGCTTCGCCTCGCTCGTCAAAGCGTGCCTGTGCCTTGACCAGCAAATCCTGCCGCCGCTGCGCCATTTTGCACAAGAGCGGGCCGAATTATCGCAGGAATCCGGTCGCTTCCTCTTGCCGCGCAGCGCCGCAATACTGGCTGCGCGACCGCGCCGCCGGGCCGCGGCGCGCCGGGCGTCAGCGCCCTCGGCGTGGACGGCAACTGCGTCCACGTCGTCCTCGAAGCCTGGGAACCGGCTGCCTGCGCCGATCGACCGGACCGTCTGCACCCGCTCGGCCGGCACACCGAGGCGCTGTTCGCGATCGAGGGCCGCGACGCCGGCGCGCTGATCGACGGCCTGGGCCGCTTACGCGGCCTGCTGGGGACGCTGCCGGACGCCTCGCTGGAAGTCCTGGCCCACAACTGGTACGAGAAGGCTCCACCCGCCCCCGCGCTGCGCTCATGCGGTGGCGTTGGTGGCGCGCGACCGGCCGGAGTTGGTCGAACAGATCGACGTCGTCCTGAGCGGCCTGCGCGACGACCCCCGGCGCCCTTGCGCGCTCCGTCCCGCCTTCCGCGACCGCATCTTTTACGCCCCGGTGCCGCTGGGCCGAACCGGCCGC
This sequence comes from uncultured Planctomycetota bacterium, assembly GCA_963849325.1. Lineage (GTDB taxonomy): Bacteria > Planctomycetota > Planctomycetia > Gemmatales > Gemmataceae > JAJPHU01. The sequence goes on from CAWKHF010000007.1 coordinate 394,850, forward strand.
GTCGCCTTCGTCTTCCCCGGCTCGGGCAACGACTACCCCGGCATGGGCCGCGACCTCGCCGTCCACTGGCCGGAAGTCCTGCGCCGCCAGGATGCCGAGAACGACTATCTGCGGAGCCAGTACCTCCCCGATGTCTTCTGGGACGAGCGCGCCCGCGCTCCGCTGTCGGTGCGCCAGCGCATCTTCGGCCAGGTGACGCTCGGCAGCCTGGTGTGCGACGTGGTGCGCCGTTTCGGCGTCCGCGCCGATGCCGTGATCGGCTACAGCCTCGGCGAGTCGGCGGCTCTGTTCGCCCTGCGCGCCTGGACCGACCGCGACGCCATGCTGCGAGCGATGAACGCCTCGCCGCTGTTCGTGCAGCGACCTCGCCGGTCCCTGCGATGCGGCCCGCCAGGCATGGCGATTGCCGCCCGGCGCCGCCGGTGGACTGGGTGGCGGGCGTCGTGGATCGCGGGCCGGGAGCGGTGCGCAACGCCTGCGCGGGCCTGCGGCGGGCCTATCTGCTCATCGTCAACACGCCGCGCGAATGCGTCATCGGCGGCGAGCGCACTGCGGTCGCAGGCGCTCGTCGAGCGGCTCGGCTGCCACTTCCTGCCGTTGCCGGAGACGTCGACGGTGCATTGTCCGGTGGTCCGCGAGGTGGCCGAGGCGTACCGCGACCTGCATCGCCTGCCGACGGCGCCGCCGCCCGGCGTGCGCTTCTACAGCACGGCCCTGGCCCGCTCCTTCGAGCTGAACCCCGACAGCGCCGCCGAGGCGATCCTGGCCCAGGCGCTGGACACGGTCGATTTCCCCGCCGTCATCGAGGCCGCCTACCGCGATGGCGTCCGCGTCTTTCGTCGAGATGGGGCCGGGCGCGTCCTGCACGCGCATGATCGACGCCATCCTCGGCGACCGGCCGCACCGGCGCCGCTCGGCCTGTGTCGCCGGCGCGGATGGCGATCTCGCTCGTGCTGCGCCTGCTGGCGCAGCTGTGCCGCCGAGCGCGTGCCGGTGGATCTCTCTCCGCTGTACGGTCCCGAGACCGTCCGTCCGCGTCGCCCGTCCGTCCGCCGAGAGACGGCTGCTCCGCGTACCCGTCGGCGGTTCGCCGTTCGTCGTGCCGGCGGAACCGCTTCCACGAGAACACGCGTCTCCCGCCGAGCCGGTTCGGATTGTGCCTGTCCGGCAGGAGCCTCCTCCTGCCGAACCGAAGAATGGTCAACCGGCGAGGACTCCTCTCTGGCCCCCCACTGTCCCGGCCCAGGCACCAAGCTGGCCCCGCTGGTCACGCAAACCGTGGCCGTCCGGGAGGCAACCGGCGAGGCCCACGCCGCCTACCTGCGCCTGTCCGCCACGCTGCAACGCGGCCTGATGGACAATCTCCAGTTTCAGGCGCGGCTCGCCGATTCCATCCTGGCGAGCGGGGCGCGTAAGCCCCCTGTTAGAAGTTCAACAGGGGGCTTACGCCCTCCGCTCGCCGAGACGGACGCCCCCCGCTCACCGGCCCTGGACCGCGACCAGTGCCTGGAGTTCGCCGTCGGCTCCATCGGCCGCGTCCTCGGACCCGACTTCGCCGCCATCGACAGCCATCCCACGCGCGTCCGCCTGCCGGATGAGCCGCTGATGCTGGTCGATCGCATCCTCACCATCGAGGGCGAGCCGCGGTCGCTGACCTCCGGCCGCGTCGTCACCGAACACGACATCCAGCCCGGCGCCTGGTATCTCGACGGCGGCCGCATCCCCACCTGCATCGCCATCGAGGCGGGCCAGGCCGACCTCTTCCTGTCCGGCTACCTCGGCATCGACTTCCAGACGCGCGGCCTGGCCGTCTATCGCCTGCTCGACGCCGCGGTGACGTTCCATCGCGGCCTGCCCCGGCCCGGCGAGGTCATCCGCTACGACATCCGCATCGAGCGTTTCTTCCGCCAGGGCGACACGTACCTGTTCCGGTTCCAGCTTCGACGGCAGCGTGGACGGCGAGCCGCTGTTGACGATGAACGAACGGCTGCGCCGGCTTCTTCACCGCGGACGAACTGGCCGCCGGCAAGGGCGTCGTGCAGACCGCCCTCGACACGCCGCCCGCGTCCCGGCATCCAGCCCGACGACGCCGCCGAACTGCCGCCCATCGGCGTCGAGTCCTACATGCGCCGAGCAGCTCGACGCCCTGCGCGGCGGCGATCCCGCCGGCTGCTTCGGGCCGCTCTTCGCCGGTCGCCGTCTGCCCGACGGCCTGCGCCTGCCCGGCGGCCGCATGAAACTGGTCGATCGCGTCTCGCACCTCGATCCCAAGGGCGGACGCTTCGGCATCGGCCATCATCCGCGCCGAGGCCGACATCGATCCGCGACGCCTGGTTCCTGACCTGTCATTTCGTGGACGACCAGGTCATGCCCGGCACGCTCATGTACGAGTGCTGTCTGCACACGCTGCGGATCTACCTGCTGCGGCTGGGCTGGATCGCCGAGGTGGACGGCGTCGTCTGCGAGCCGGTGCCCGGCGTCGCCAGCGAGCTGAAGTGCCGCGGCCAGGTGACGGCCGACGACGCGCACCGTCACCTATGAGGTGATCCTCAAGGAACGCGGCTACCGGCCGGAACCGTATGCCATCGCCGATGCGCTGATGTACGCCGACGGCAAGCCGATCGTCGAGATCACCAACATGTCGCGTGCGTCTGACCGGGCTGACGCGCGAAATGCATCGCGGCGAACTGGACGAGCCGGGAGCGTGAACGACCGAAGGTACCTCCGGTCGCTCACGCTCCCGGCTCGTCCGCTCTCTTCGACCGTCGCCACATCCTCGCCTTCGCCGTCGGCAAGCCGTCGGAGGCGTTCGGCGAGCCGTACCGCGTCTTCGACGAAGGGCCGCTTCATCGCCCGCCTGCCGGGACCGCCGTTCTCGTTCCTCGACCGCATCACGCACATCGAGGCCGAGCCGTGCAAGATGGTTGCGGGCGGCGTCGTCGAGGCGGAATATGATGTGCCGCCGGACGCCTGGTATTTCGCGGCCGAGCGGCAGCCGGTCATGCCGTTCGCCGTGCTGCTGGAAGTCGCCCTGCAGTCGTGCGGCTGGCTGGCGGCCTACGTCGGCTCGGCGCTGACCAGCCCGGCCGATCTCGCCTTCCGCAACCTCGAAGGCGAGGCCGAGCTGCTCGAAGCCGGTGCCGGCCGACGCCGGCACGCTGACGACGCGCGTCGCATCTGCTGCGCGTGGCGTCGCTCGGGCGGCATGATTATCCAGGGCTACGACTTCGCCGTGCGCGGCCGGCTCGCGGATGGTCTACGAGGGCAAACGACGTTCGGCTTCTTCTCGCGCGAGGCCCTGGCCCAGCAGGTCGGCATCCGCGACGCCGAGCCCTACGAGCAGAGCCGGGACGGCCGAGAGTTTCGACTACCCGCGCCAGGCGCCCTTCCCCGACGATCGCCTGCGGATGATCGACCGGATCGAGCGCTTCGTGCCGGACGGCGGGCCGCACGGGCTGGGCTTCATCGAGGGCCGCAAGGTCGTGGATCCGGAGGAGTGGTTCTTCAAGGCCCACTTTTATCAGGACCCGGTGTGGCCGGGCTCGCTCGGCCTGGAGGCGTTCTTGCAGTTGCTGAAGGTCGCGGCCGTGGAGTACTGGCCGGATGGCTCCGACGTTCGCTTCCGGGCCATGCCCGGCCGCAGCCGCACCACTGGCGCTACCGCGGCCAGGTGGTCCCGACCAGCAAAGAAGTGACGGTGCAGGCCGTCGTCACGTCGCGCGACGAGGCGGCCCGGACGCTGACGGCCGACGGTCTACTACTGGTGGATGGCCTGCTCATCTACCAGATGAACGATTTCACCCTGCGGATGGACAGACGGACATGAAGTATTCGCGTGTCTATCATCGATGCCATCGGCTACGAACTGCCGCCCGTGGTGGTGACCTCGCAGGAGCTGGAAGCGCGCCTGCGGCCGGTCTACCAGGCGCTGCAGCTGCCGGAAGGGCAGCTCGAAGCGCTGACCGGCATCGTCGAGCGGCGCTGGTGGGAGCCGGGCTATCCGCCGTCGCAGCGGCGCGGTGCAGGCCGCCCGCAAGGCGCTGGCGCTGTCGCAGCGTCCGGCCGCAAGACGTGGAAGTGCTGATCTACGCCGCCGTCTGCCGCGAGGAGTTCGAGCCGGCCACCGCCTGCCGCGTCGCCGCCGAGCTGGGCGTCAACCCCGAGACGGTCTACGACCTCAGCAACGCCTGCCTCGGCGTCCTCAACGGCATCGTCGACATCGCCAACCGCATCGAGCTGGGCCAGGTCCGCGCCGGCCTGGTCGTCTCCTGCGAGACGGCCCGCGAGATCAACGACGCGATGATCGAGACCATGCTGCAAGCGCGGCAGCATGGAGATGTTCAAGAAATCGCTGGCCACGCTGACCGGCGGCTCCGGCGCCGTGGCCGTGCTGGTCACCGACGGCTCGTTCTGCCCGGAGCCGCGCCGCCGCCTGCTGGGCGGCACCACGCAGGCCGCGCCGCAGCATCACGGCCTTTGCCGATGGGGCATTGGAGAGGGTGCTCAGCGCCGCCCGGCAGTTCATGTCCACCGATTCGGTCGCCGTCCTCACGTACGGCGTCGAACTGGGCCTGCGGACCTGGCAAGCCTTCCTCGGCCGGCTCGGCTGGGCGGCCGACATGGTGGACAAGGTCATCTGCCACCAGGTCGGCGCCAGCCACCGCGATTCCATCCTCAAGACGCTGGGCATCGCGGCAGAGAAGGAGTACTCGACCTATCGCCTTCCTCGGCAACATGGGCACGGTGTCGCTGCCGCTTGACGGCGGCCCTGGCCGAGGAGCGCGAGTTTCTGCGGCCGGGCGACCGCGTCGGGTTCCTCGGCATCGGCAGCGGACTGAACTGTCTGATGCTGGGCGTCGATTGGTGATTCGTCTCTATCGCTTGCGGCTTCTGCCAAAATACTCGTGACTTCTACTTGATCTCCCTGCCGTCCGCTCCCCCGTCGAGCCGACGCGCTCTATCCATTCCTCGGCCACTACCTCGATCTCGGCGGCCTGCGCTACCACTATCTCGATGAAGGGCACGGCGAGCCGCTCGTGATGCTGCACGGCAATCCGACCTGGTCGTTCTACTATCGCAATCTCGTCCTCGGCCTGCGCGACGCCTATCGCGCCATCGTCCCCGACCACATCGGCTGCGGCCTGTCCGACAAGCCCGACGATTCGCGCTACGAATACTCGCTGCGGCAGCGCGTCGACGACCTGGAGGCGCTGCTGGATCACCTGGCAACTGCGCGACAATCTCACGCTGGTGCTGCACGACTGGGGCGGCATGATCGGCATGGCCTTCGCGCATCGCCATCCGGAGCGGATCAAGCGACTGGTGATCCTCAACACGGCCGCGTTCCCGATGCCGCCGGGCAAACGACTGCCGTGGTCGCTGTGGTGGTGCCGCACTCCGCCGCTCGGCCCGCTGCTCGTTCGCGGCCTCAACGCCTTCAGCCGCGGGGCCGTGCGCTACTGCGTCCGCAAGCCGCTGTCGCCGGAGGTGCGCGACGGCTATCTCGCTCCTTACGATTCCTGGCGCAATCGCATCGCCGTGCTGCGCTTCGTGCAGGACATTCCGCTGGCGCCGGGCGACCGCGGCTTCGACCTGGTCAGCGAGGTCGCAGGACGGCCTGCATCGCTTCGCTCGACGTGCCGATGCTGATCTGCTGGGGCGAGCACGATTTCGTCTTCGATCACCACTTCCTCGACGAATGGCGGCGGCGTTTCCCGCGGCCGAGGTTCATCGCTTTCCCGACGCCGGCCATTACGTCCTGGAAGACGCCGGCGAGGAGATCCTGCCGCTGGTCCGCGATTTCCTGCGGCGTCATCCGCTGTCGGCGGAGGGATGAACGATGGACATCGTCGCTGCGGACGCCGCGCCATCCCCATCCGTCCCGTGTGATACCGTCAACATCGCCGCGCCGCTGGCGGCTCTGGCGGAAGCGCGGCCGCAGACGCTCGCCATCGTCCAGCCGTTCGGCCGCGACCGCCTCGGCCGCATCCGCTATCGCCATTACACCTACCGCGAGTTGAACGCGGAGAGCGACGCCCTGGCCGCGGCTTCGAGCAGATCGGCATCCGCCGCGGCGTGCGCACCGTGCTGATGGTGACGCCGAGCCTGGAATTCTTCGCGCTGACGTTCGCGCTGTTCAAGCTCGGCGCCGTCGTCGTGCTCATCGATCCCGGCATGGGCACGAAAAACCTCGGCGTCTGTCTGGCGGAGGCCGACCCGGAAGCGTTCATCGGCATCCCGAAGGCGCACGTGGCCCGCCTTCTGCTTCGGCTGGGGCCGCGGCCGTATCCGCATCTGCGTCACGGTCGGCCGGCGCCTCGGCTGGGGCGGCTATACGCTGGAGCAGGTGCGCCGGCTCGGCGGTGACAGTCCCATGTCAGTCCTCGCCGACACACGCGCCGATGAGACGGCGGCGATCCTGTTCACCAGCGGCAGCACCGGCGTCGCCAAGGGCGTCGTCTACACGCACGGCATCTTCGCCGCCCAGGTCGAGATGCTGCGCCGCCTCTACGGCATCGAACCCGGCGAGGTCGATCTGCCGACGTTTCCGCTGTTCGGCCTGTTCGGCCCCGCCCTGGGCATGACATCGATCATCCCCGAGATGGACCCGACCCGGCCCGCTCACGTCGATCCGCGCGAAGATCCTCGACGCCATCCGCTTCTTCGGCGTGACCAACCTGTTCGGCTCGCCCGCCCTCATCCAGCGCGTCGGCCGCTACGCCGCCGGACACGGCGTCAAACTGCCGACGCTTGCGGCGCGTCATCTCCGCCGGCGCTCCGGTGCCGTGGCAGGCCATCCAGCGCTTCGCCGCGCTGCTCGCCGACGGCGTGCAGGTCCACACGCCTTACGGGGCCACCGAAGCGCTGCCCGTCTGCTCCATCGGCAGCGACGAGATCCTGCGCGAGACACGGCTGCGCACCGCCGAGGGGGCCGGCGTCTGCGTCGGCCGGCCGGTCGAGGGCATGACCGTCAAGATCATCCGCATCAGCGATGAGCCGATCGCCGACCTGGAGCGACGACCTGGAGCTGCCACCCGGCGAGATCGGCGAGATCGTCGTGCAAGGGCCGGTCGTTACGGCTTCGTACTGGAATCGCCCCGAGTCGACCGCCCTGGCGAAGATCGCCGATCCCGTCCACGGCGGCTTCTATCATCGCATGGGCGATGTTGGTTACCGTGGATGGCGCCGGCCGCGTCTGGTTCTGCGGCCGCAAGTCGCAGCGCGTCGTCACGGCGGACGGAACGCTGTTCACCATCCCCTGCGAGGGCGTCTTCAACGCTCATCCCGCCGTCTACCGCACGGCCCTCGTCGGCGTCCCGCGCAACGGCGTGACGGAGCCGGTGCTGTGCGTCGAATGCGACAAGGAGACGGCTTGGCCGAATCTGGAGCGAACTGCGCCGCGAACTTGCTGGCCCTGGGTACACGTCATCCGCACACCGCAGCCATCCAGACGATCCTCTTCCATCCGGGCTTCCCGGTGGACATTCGGCACAACGCCAAGATTTTCCGCGAGAAGCTGGCCGTATGGGCGGCGAGGCAGTTGTCATGAACGCGCTGGTCACGGGCGGCGGCGGCTTCCTGGGCAGCGCCATCGTCCGCCGACTGTGCGAACGCGGCGATCGCGTCCACAGCCTCTCCCGTGGCCGCTATCCCGAACTGGACGCTCTCGGCGTGACGCAGCACCAGGGCGACGTGGCCGACCCTGTCGCGGTCGCGCGGGCGGCGGTCGGCTGCGACATTGTCTTTCACGTCGCGGCCAAGGCCGGCGTCGGCGGCCGCTACCGCGACTACCATCGCGCCAACGTCATCGGCACCGCGAACGTCCTGACAGCCTGTCGTCACCACGGCATCGCGCGCCTGGTTTACACCAGTTCGCCGAGCGTTGTCTTCGATGGCCGCGACATGGCCGGCGTCGATGAGTCCGTGCCCTATCCGTCGCATTACGAGGCCGCTTATCCGCAGACGAAGGCCATCGCCGAAGGGATGGTGCTGCGGGCCAACGGCGCCGCGCTGGCGACGGTGTCGCTGCGGCCGCATCTCATCTGGGGTCCGGGCGACAACCATCTGATTCCGCGCCTCCTCGCTCGTGCCCGCGCCGGCCGTCTCCGCCGCATTGGCGACGAATCGAAGCTCATTGACAGTGTCTACATCGACAACGCCGCCGACGCCCACGTCCTTGCGGCCGACCGCCTCGTCCCCGGCTCGCCGATCGCCGGCAAGGCGTACTTCATCACGCAGGGCGAGCCGGTGCCGCTGTGGGATCTGGTCAATCGCATCCTCCACGCCGCTGGCCTCGCCCCCGTCATGCGCTCCATCCCGACCCCGCTGGCCTACGCGGCGGGGGGGCTGCTGGAGACCATCTATGCCCTGCTCCGCCTCGATGGCGAACCGCCGCTGACGCGCTTCGTCGTCCGCGAGCTGACGACGGCCCACTGGTTCGACATCCGCGCCGCTCGCCGCGATCTGGGTTACGAGCCACAGGTTTCTCTCGACGAAGGGCTGCGCCGCCTGGCGGCTTCGTTCCGGCGCGAGCGTTGATTCGGCGACGGACAGCGCGTATGCTGCCTCCTGGTCCCTCTCCTCGCGCGGAAGGATCGATCGTGAAGACTGCCTTGCACTCCGTCAGTTACGCCGGCGTCTGGCCGGGGCAGACTCGTTTGTCTCTCGACGCTTTTCTGCACAAGGCCCGCCAACTCGGCTTCGATGCCGTCATGCTCATGGCCAAGCGGCCGCACCTGTCGGTCCTCGATTACGACGCCGCCGCTCGCCGTCGTCTCCGCGACCGCCTGTCGGAGTTGAACCTCACCGTCGCCTGTTTGGCCGGTTACACGGATTTCTGCCTGGGCGCCGACCGCCCGGACATCCCCTCCCGCGAAATGCAGATACTTTATGTTCGTGAATTGTGCCGACTGGCGCACGACATCGGCTGTGGCCTGGTGCGCGTCTTCACCGGCTTCGAGCAGAACGGCACCTCGCTGGAACAGCAATGGGCCTGGTGTGTGGACGGTCTGCGCGAGTGCGCCCGCCTTGCCGCTCCGTTGGACGTGGTCATCGGTGTGCAGAATCATCATGACGTTGCCGTCCACTGGGAGAGTTTGCTCGACCTGCTGGCGGACATCAACGAACCCAACTGCAAGGCGATGTTCGACGCCTGGGCGCCGGCCCTGCACGGCTCGGACCCGGCCGCCGCCGTCAAGGCGTTCGCTTCCGTGCTGGCGCACACGACCGTCGCCGACTACGTGCGCCGCCCGCGCTTCCGCTATCAGCCGGCGCTGGTCAACTATGCCCGCGAGGCCGACGCCATCCGCGCCGTGCCGATGGGCGAGGGCTTCATCGATTACCGCGGCTTCTTCCGCGCGCTGCGGGAAATCGGCTATCCGGGGTACGTCGCTTACGAGATGTGCTCGCCGCTGCGCGGCGGCGGCGGCGAAGAGAACCTCGACCGTTGCGCCCGACAGTTTCTGCGTTACGTGGCTGAACTCTAAATAGCTCCACGTAACGGAGGAAGCATCGGTACGCGGCTGTGGTACAATCGACCGTATGGCAACGCAGCTGCTCGATGTCGATCCCCGGGCGCTCCATGTACCACCCTCTCGGCGAACGGGCGCTGACCTGCTCAAACTGCACCGGCAGATCGCGCTGTTCGGATCGTCAACGACAGGTATGCCGGCGCCGTGGGTGTACCGAGGTTCGGACGGGGAGTTGCAGCTTTACAACGGCGTGACTCGGGCAACGCGGATCGCCAAGCTGACGCCCGGCACATCCATCCGGGTCGAGGTGGTCGGCGACCTCGCCGCCCCGGTCGGGCACTTGCCGACGATTGGAGAGCTACTGCCATGATTCCGGCACAGCGTCAAGATATTCTGCGATTGCTGGAGCGACTGAGCGAGCTGACCCCCGAGGTGCGCTTCGGGCAGCTGATCGCCAACCTGTCTTACTTGGCCGTCGGGCCGACGAACGAGGCCATCTGGGACATGGAGGACGAGCAGCTGGTAGCGGCCATCCGCAAGCACATCACGGACCTGTCGGATCGAGCCGTGAACGTCGTTTGATCGTGCTGGAAGGCAAGTCATTCGGCGAAGAAGGGAGGGTGCGTTGGATTATCGAGCACTCGCATGGTCTGCCCTGACAGGAGTGTTCGCCTGGTTCGTCCTCGCTTTATTCGAGCGCTGGCGGCTTCGCCGGTCGGTCACTCGTCTCATCGCCCGAATTCGGCGTGATGGGGAACACGGAGTGAGTGACCGACCTCGATTGATGCCTGAAAGCCGGTATGTTGTGCGCTTTTCCGAGGCCGACGTCTCCTGTGCGAATCCGGACGGAACTATCGAAAGCGTGGAATGGAACGATTTACAGCGGATCGAGATCGTGACGACCCTTGACGGCCCGTTTCGGCCCGATTTCTTCTGGGTGTTGCATGGTTCCAGGGCAGGCTGCGTAGTTCCCGGAGGCGCTACCGGAGAAATGGAACTGCTGGAACGGCTCCAGCAATTACCTGGTTTTCGGCACGAAGCGGTGATCGAAGCCGGGCCATCGAGCGAGAATCGGCGGTTTATTTGCTGGGAAAAGATGGACGACGCCGAACTCCCCTAAGGCTTTTCGGTGTCAAGTAACAATTTTTTTCACGCGAGACGGCCCCTGGAGATAGCCTCCTGGTACACTCGCCGCACGATCTCGAATTTGTCCGTCCACTCGAATTCTTGCCGCGTGCGTTCAAATCCGGCCGCGCCCAGGCGACGTCGCAGGTCATCGTCGGCAGACAGACGCAGCAGCGCCGCGGCGAGGCCGTTGATATCGCCGCAACGGACGAGCAGACCGTCCTTCTCATCGCGGATGACCCAGCCGATGCCGCCGGCGCGATAGCCGAGGTTCGGCACGCCGTTGGCCCACGCTTCCAGCAGCACCAGGCCGAACGAGTCGGAACGGCTCGGCAGAGCGAACACGTCGATGGCGGCGAAGAAATCGCGCTTCTGTCGAGCGTCCAGCACGCCGAGACGGAGCACGCGGCCGGCCGGCCGATGGCCGCGCCAGAAGCTCTGGAAGTTCGGCATCTCCGGACCGGCGAGCACGAGCGACGAAGCGGCCCGCCTCGGCGCCAGGCGCGTTCCGCCGCACGCAGCAAATCGACGCTGCCTTTCTCGCGGCTGTTGTTGGCGAGATGGCCGATCACCACGTCATCGGACGCGACGCCCCACTCCGCCCGCGCTCGGCGGCGGTCGCCGCCGGTGCAGGACGTCGCGGTCCAGGCCCATGCCTTGCAGGACCAGGCGCTCGTCGGGGATGCCGCGCTCGAGGAAAGCCTGACGCTCGCCCTCGGTCTGCACGAAGATGCGATCGGCGGAATGGGCGAGCGACAGCAGGGCGGGACTGGTGTAGGCGCGGCGCGTGCGGTCGTGCGGGTCGGCCGGATCGCCGAGGTGCAGAAACGGTGTCAGCACGAACGGCACGTCCAGCCGCCGGGCCAAGCGGCGCGCACAGGCAAGCGGCCAGCCATAGGGAAACGCGGTGGCGTGGACCACGTCGAAGCGCTCGCTCCGTTCGGCCAGACTCGACCCACATGCGCCAGGCGATCGGATTGCACGAAACCGTCAGGCACTGCCAGGGCCGGTACGGCAGGAGCGACAGTGCCTTGAGGACGCGCGTCTGGTAGGGCAGGTGCCAGAGGCGATAGCGGCGGACCTCCACGCCGTCCTCGATGCGGCGGCCGGGGCGGAGGCAGCGGCCGGACGTGGACCAGAAGGCCGGCAGGTCCACGGCGGTGGTGGTGAAGACGGTGACGCGCATCGCCGGCGGCGGCCAGGTGGCGGCTGAGGCGGGCGAAGTAATCCTCCGAGCCGCCCAGGGCCGGCGGATAGCGCTGCACGAAATGCGCCACGCGCATGCTGCCTCCCGGATAGGCGCTGCCGCGCCGCGAGTCGATCCGATACAATGCTACAAACTTCGGCCGTCGCCGCGTAGCCGCAAGCGGCCCAGGCAGGCGAGGGGACCACCGACATGATCGCCGTCTCGAAAATGGCCGCCGCCGTGCAGCCGTCGGCCACGCTGGCCGCCGGCGCCAAGGCCAAGCAGATGAAGGCCGAGGGCGTCGCCGTCTACGACTTCAGCCTCGGCGAACCGGACTTCGCCACGCCCGAACACATCTGCGCCGCCGCCGTCAAGGCCATGCAGAAGGGCCACACCCGCTACACGCCCGCCTCCGGCATCCCCGAGCTGCGCGCCGCCGTCGCCCGCTCCTATCAAAAGACCTACGGCATCTCCTATACGCCGGAACAGGTCGTCATCTCCAACGGGGCCAAGCACTCGCTGCACAACGCCCTGGCCGCCACCGTCGGACCCGGCGACGAGGTCATCATCCCGACGCCGTACTGGGTCAGCTACAGCGACCTGGTGCAGATGACCGGCGCCAGCTACGTCCTCGTGCCGACGAAGATGGAGACCGGCTTCAAGATGACGCCGGCACAACTCCGCGCCGCCGTCACGCCGCGCAGCCGGCTGCTCATGCTCAATTCGCCGAGCAACCCGACCGGCTCCGTCTACACGCGGCAGGAGCTGGAGGCGCTGGCCGACGTCGTGCTGGAGAAGAACCTGGCCGTCCTCAGCGACGAGATTTACGAACGGCTGGTGTTCGGCGAAGCCAAGGCGACGTGCTTCGCCACGCTGCGGCCGGGGTTGGCCGAGCGCACCATCACCATCAGCGGGGCGAGCAAGACCTACGCCATGACCGGCTGGCGCATCGGCTGGGCGCTGGGGCCGACGGCCGTCATCAAGGCGATGGGCAACATCCAGAGCCAGCAGACCGGCTGCCCGTGCAGCATCAGCCAGTACGCGGCGCTGGCCGCCCTCGAGGGCGATCAGGAGTGCGTCGAACACATGCGCCGCGAGTTCGAGGTCCGGCGCGACCTGGTGTGCGATCGGCTGCGGAAGATGCCGGGCGTCAAGAGCTTCGTGCCGGAGGGGGCGTTCTACGCCTTCTTCGACGTGTCGGCCCACTTCGGCCGGACCCTGGCCGGACGCCAAGTCACCGACTCGACTAGCTTCTGTCAGGCGGCGCTGGAGTGCGCCCACGTCAACGTCGTTGCCCGGCGCCGCCTTCGGCGCCGAGGGCTACGTGCGGCTGTCCTACGCCGCCAGCCGCGAGCAATTGCAGGCGGGACTGGATCGATTGGAACAGTTTCTGCGATAGTTCGTATCCGGCTGCTGGCGGCCTAGCGCGGAATGCCAGGCCGCCAGCAGTCGGCGCGAGGTGAACCATGAGTTCCCTTTCCTCCCATCCGTCGAACGGCCCCAAGGGCGTGCTGCTGCTGACCGAAGAGGACGTGCGCCGCCTGCTGACGATGGACATGGCCCTGGAAGCGGTCGAGCAGGGGCTGCGCAAGCTGGCCCTGGACGAGGCGATGAACACGCCGCGGGCGCGCGTGCAGACCGACCATGCCATGCTGCACATCATGTCGGCGTCGGCGAAGTCGCTGGGCGTCATGGGGGCCAAGCTGTACGCGACCAGCCGCAAGGGCGGAGCGCGCTTCCTGCTGCCGCTGTTCGACGGCAAGACCGGCGCCCTGCTGTGCCTGATGCAGGCCGACTATCTCGGCCAGGTGCGCACCGGGGCGGCCAGCGGCGTCGCCACGCAGCTACATGGCCCGGCCGGACGCCACCGAGGTCGGCCTCTACGGCAGCGGCAAGCAGGCGCGCACGCAGGTGCAGGCCGTCTGCCGGGTGCGGCGCATCCGGCAAGTGCAGGTCTACAGCCCCAACGAGGAACGCCGCCGTCGGTTCGCCGCCGAGATGAGCGAGGTATGTCAGACCGAGGTGGTGCCGGTGCCCCGGCCGGAGATGGCGGCGGAGGACAAGGACATCATCATCACGGCGACGACCAGCCGCGAGCCGGTGCTCTACGGCCACTGGATCGCCGAGGGCACGCACATCAACGCCATCGGCTCGAACTTCCTGGGCAAAGCCGAGCTGGACAGCCGCCGCCGTGCGCCGCTGCGCCGTCGTCGCGGTGGACAGCAAGGACCAGGCGCGCCTCGAGGCGGGCGATTTCCAGCAAGGCGCTGGAGGACGGCTCGCTGCACTGGGCCGACGTGCGCGAACTGGGGCAGGTCATCGTCGGCCGTTACCCCGGCCGCAAACATCCGCAGGACGTGACGCTGTTCAAATCGCTGGGCATCGCCATCGAGGACGTCGCCGTCGCCGCCCGCGTCTACGCCCGCGCCGTGGCCGAGGGCGTCGGCAAAACGATCGAATGGTGAAAAACGCCATGCCGCTTGCGGCTTAGCCCTAAACCGCAAGCGGCCACGGATATCTCCTCAATACGTGAATTCCAGCCCGAAATTGACGCCCTGCGCCCAGAAGCCGGTCTCGTGAAAGACGGCGGCCGGATGCTGGCCCGCCACCGGCGCCAGCGGAGGACTGACGGCGAAGTTCGGAATCTGCGTCACGTCCAGGCCGCGGTCGATCGAGGTGCCCGGCCGAATCACATTGCTCCAGTACAGGAAGTTGTAGCCGATGAAGCCGCGCAAGCACGGCAGGATCTGATAGCCGAGGTTGAAGGTAACTTCCGGCACGACGCTGAAGACGTTGTTGCTGTGTCGGCCGATGTTGCTTGGCAGGGCGAGCAGTCCGCCGGTGAAGTTCTGCACGGTGCCGCCGGGCAGGACGAAGTGCTGGCCGCCGTCGATGTTGAGCTGCTGGGCCGTGTCGCCGAGGGCGACCTTGACGCGCGTGTCGAGGCTCCAGCGGCCCCAGTACCAGCGCGCATCGGCGCCGACTTGGCCGCCATAAAAATGGTTCTGCGTCGAGAAGCGGTCAAAGACGTTAATCAGGGCATTCGTGAAGGGAGCCGGCGCGGTCGATTCGCCCTGAATGTTTTCCGTAATGGTGAGGTTCTCGTCCAGGTTGATGTTACGGAAGCCGGCCAGGGCGGTGATGCGATAGTTACATCCGCAGCAGAGCAGGCAGCGGAAATTGCCTTCCAGTCCCCACAGGCTTGTCGGCGCATGGATCGCCAGCGTGCCGGTCCCCAGGCCGGGCAGGGCCGTCAGCTGGGCCGACTCCTGATTGTTGTTCACCTGCAAAAATGGCCGGCCGATAACTGGATTGTTGAACGAATTGGCCGTGAAGTTGGTGGCGGCCGGCCCGAGGAAGAAGCCGCCGATCTCGATGGCCTTGCCGCAGTCGTCCAGCCAATAGCCGGCCGTGAAGCGGCCGCCGGAGAACGGCCCGGTGTTGATCGAGTTGCCGCCGAACAGCACGGTGGTGCTCGGCGCCCCCAGGATGCCGAAATCGCCGGGGTGCTGGTCGTGGCCAGCACCGGGACATTATCGCCCTTGAGCCACCACAGCAGGTATTCGCCGCCGACGTACAAGCGCGGACGCAGAGGATTGGGGCCGAGTCCGAACGCCGGATCGACGCCGTCAGGCGCCGGCGCATCGGAAGCTGTCGGGCTCCAGTTGGCGTTCCAGCTAGGCATCCAGGCGGGGGCCGTTTCCGCTAGACCGGCGGAGGGTGCCGAGGACGAAGCGGCGGAATACGGGGCGGCGTTGGAGGTTTGCACAATGGGGCCGAATGGCCCGATTGGAGGTCGCGGCCCCGGCCGCCGCAGAGGCCGTTCGACTGCGAATTCCGTCTCGCTGGCTTCCACGTCCTCCGTGTCCGGGAGCATGGCCGGAGGCGCGACGGGCGCGCTGACGGCGATGATCTCAGGTGTCGGCTGGGACGGAGCTTCCGTGGGGATCGGCGAGGCCTCGTAGCTAACGGGGAGGATGCCGCCGAGCAACGGGTCCGGCGACGCCGCTTCCGCCGCCGTCGGCGGTTTCAGGGCGACGGGCCGGCCGAGGGTGACGCCGGGCGCCTCCGCGTCCGGCGGACTGTCCACGGCCCGCCACTGCACGTCGTCGGCGATCGGGTCCGCGCCCCCCGCGAACAGGGCGAGGATCAGACCGCCGATCCACAGGCCGTTCTTCATGGTCCCCTCACCCCCTCGAACGGGCCGACCGCGACCGGCGCGGTCCACGAGCGGAGCGAGCCCCGTCGTGAGGCAGGACGGTCCCGCCGGAGACCGGCGATGGACGCACTGCCCTCCCCCACAGGTTTTTTCGGCTAACCGGCACAACAAAAAAAAGTCCTTTTCGCGGACGAATCGGCACATTCGACCGGCGCAGGCTTCGCCGTGGGACCGGCGCCGTCCGGTTAGGCCCGCGAGAAGACCCCATTTCCCGAAGTTTCTCTGTCCGCCCCGCTTGCCGCGCGGGGGGATTGGACTTCACCGTCGCGGGTTTTTCGTGGTAAGAACTCCGTCCGCCAACGCCCTGGCGTTCGCCCCAGACCCAAACGGAACATGAATGAAGGAGATTTGTGGATGAATGCGCTTGAGACCTTCCTCGGTCGCCGCCTTCTTCCCCTCCTCGTGATTTGCGGCAGCTTGGCCAGCTCCCCCTCGCCCCTCCGCGCGACGCCCTGGTCAGCGACCTGACCGATAGGGCGCACCCCGGTTCGATCAACGCCCGCGCGGATCGGGCCTCCACTCAGGTTGTCTACCGTGCGCCGGGGGAGAGGGAAGTAACAGAGGCGAGGGCCAGACACGTCGAGCCGGCGCGCTGGGAAGCCTGGCGGCACTGGCGGTCATCTTTATTTTTTCGCCCGATAGCGCTGCCGTGACCCTGCCGCCTACTCCGCCTCTCCAACAACCACAACAACAACAACAGCAACAACAACTAATCCCGCCCGATGGCAGTGGGCAGATCAGCAGTATTCCGCCGACCGTGCAGGTTACCACCCCCGAGCCGGCGAGCCTGATGCTGGCGCTGGCCGGTTCGGCAACGGCGGCCGTGCTGACCCTGGTTCGTCGCCGACGCCGGATGTCGGGGGCAGTCGAGGCGGTGTAAGACGACGAACGAGGTCCCGTTTAGCCGCGACGCGCAGCGGAGCGCGATAGTATCGTGCTCCGCTGCGCGTCGCGGCGAAACCAGAAGACCCGCCGGCGTGGAGCAATGATCCACGCCGGCGGGCCTTTCTTTTCTTTACGCACGATCGAAAATTAACTCACCGAGGCTTCACCGGCGCCTTCCCCGGAGGCTGAGGGGCGTTGCTTGGTTGCCGCGGCATAAAGGGATTGGTGGGCGTGCGCGAACTCTGGTTCATGCCGCCGAGATAGGAGCCGGTGTAGCCGAGCGCGGTGGGGTGGCCCGTCGGAGGCAGCGGGGTATCGAAATCGATCTCCTCCGTTATGCCCGGGGGCGCCGGCAGTCGGTTCGGCATTGTCTGGAGCGAGTTATAGATGCGGTTGCGGTCTTCGCGGCGCTGGAACTCGGGCACCACGCCGATGTAGTAGTTGGCCGCCGGATCGCCGCCGCGCAGCATGTTGAGGTAAGGGCTGAGCTGCGTCTGGTAGCCGGGTCCGTAGCGTGGTGGCTGAAACGGATAGGCGAACTGGGCCGCTGCAGGATCGACTCCCAGGGCGAGAAGGACGAACAGGGCAGCGAGGAGAGGCAGGATGGAACGCTTCATGACATCCTCCTGTGCGTGGTGCCGGCAGACGATTTCCGAAGGGATGCGGATGGCGAAGAGGAGGTAGGGATTCGCGGCGCATCTACCTCCTCATCTACAGCGTACCCGTCTCCGCACCACCGGGCAAGACCTCGGAGTGCCCTGGCCGGCATTCGATGTCTTCCGGCGCCCGCACAATCATCCCATCGGAGCCGCGACCGTGAGGGAGCGGGGAGAACACCGCTCCCTCATGATCGCGGCTCGGACTTAACGGATGACGGCTCCCGTACCGAGGCCGCTCACGGCACCTACGCCAATGCCAGTGCTGCCGAGCTTGATCGTGTTGACCGTGCTGGCACCCAGCAAGGTTGCACCGAAGCCACGCAGCAGCGGCGACAGGCGCTTGGCCAGGTAGCTGTCGAAGCGGATCCAGCAGTCGGACTGCACGTAGACGCGGTCGCCGGGGAAAATCTGGTAGTTGGTGGCGCCGGAGCCGCACTCGGTCACGGCGCGCCAATCCACGGGCAGAACCTTCGGCGGCTGCCCGGCGCGGGTGGCGCGGGCCACCCAGATCTTCTTTTTCGTCGCCACCGCCGGCAAGCCGTTCACCTTGGCAATGGCGTCCAGCACGGTCTCGTTGCCGGTTATCAGGATGGGATAAACCTGTTGGCCGTAACCGCCGCCGTCGGTGATGACGTAGTAATACTTGCTGTTGTAGCTGAGCACGTCCACCTGCATCTCTTTCTTGATATCCTCCACCGACTTCTCGGTATTGAACTGCCGGAGGCGCGTGGCCACCGCGTCGCCGATCTGTTCGAGCGTCATGCCGGTCACGTACACCTTGCCATAAATGCCAAGGTTCACGGTCCCGTCGGGGCCGACGTAGTGCTGGCCCTCGACGCGCTGGAGTTTGAGCGTCACGCTCGGGGACGCCTGGATGAGCAGGACGTCCGGCGGCTCGACCACGTAGGGAGGCAGGCTCTGTTTCTCGAACTCGCGCGGCATGGCCGGGGCGTTCGGGTGGATGGACGCAAGCGGTCCACGAGGACCGGACATGCCGCCGTCGTAGATGATGACGGGCGCCGGTTGCAGCGTCCGCGGTGGAGGCAGTGTGGTCCCAGCGGGAGGCGCGGCGGCGTCCGGCGGATCGTCGGAGCGGATGCCGGCGTTGCCGTACACCGGCGAGAGGCCGCGCAGGGGCGAGCCGGGTCCGGCGACCGGCGCCGCCTGCGGAGCGCCTTGCGGCATGGGGGCCGGCAGGACGCCGGCAACCTCGGTTCCGGTTGCGGCCTGCTCGGCGCTGACTCGCTGCACCGGCTGCCACGAGCTGGCGATGACCCTCGAATTGTCCGCCCCCGCAGCCGGGGGCACCGGCTGGAGCGCGAGCGGCGACGCGGCCGGAGGCTGGGCCGTCGCCGGCAGCGGCGCCGAGACGCCGACGGTCGGCGCCTGATTGCCTCCCATGGGGGCCGGATCGCGGAAGTGAGAGAGCAGACCGCTGGCCGCCTGGCCGGTTTCGTTGGGGATGGCGAAAGCGTCGTGGTCGGGGGTGTGGCTCGACTGGCAGCCCGGGCCGGCCATGAGCAGGCACGTCAGGGCCACCGTCCCAGCCAGGAGCGATCCTCGGCGTCTGACAGGCATGTCCCGATCCTCGGTTGTGGGGTTCGCGGCGTCCAAGCGGCGAGCAGCGGCACAGAAGGACGCCGACGCAAAGGCCCCAGCGGATGCTCCCCATCCGCGCCCTTCCGTGGGCTTCCATTCCGGGAGCGGGACGCAATCTATCCCACCCACCGAAGTTATCGGTAGCGCCGCCGACCCGGTCTGAACCCGGCTTGCCCCAACGACGCGACTGCGGCTCGGCTCGCAGGTTAAGGCTGCTATAACAACGCCGGTCCACCACGCCATCACTATCTTGCCCTGTTTGCCAGGTGCGCCTTTCCCCCGGATGGGGCCGTCCGCCTCACAAAGCCCGTCGTGGCCGGACTCGCCAGATCCTTCGCTCCCCCCACTTGAACACGTGCGAACGTGTCTTGACTCCCGACGTGAACGGGCAGTAAGATTCTCTCTCGCCGAAGACTGCCCCGCGACACGAACGCATCGGGGCATTGATACATGAGAATGGATTGGTCCCGGAATCCCGAGGACGCAGGGGTCGCCGTGTTGGCTCGGCAGGGAATGCCGGCCACGGCAAGGATCCTCCGGTCCTCACATGAGTCCAGGTGATTCCGTGACGGGCCGTTCGATCTGTCGATCCGGCCCGCGTCATCATGGAAAGGATGCCATGACTTCCCCGACCGTCAGCCCTCCAACTCGGTCGTTTGCTCCGCTTGTCCCTCTGCTGGTGCTGTTCGCCTGCCTGACCTGGGCGTTCTGGCAGCACCCTGACCGAGCTGGCCCACGTCTGGAAGACCAACGACCAGTATTCGCACGGCTACCTGGTGCCGGGCTTCGCGCTGCTGTTGCTCTGGCTGCGGCGCGATCGTCTCGACCGTCAGGCCGCCCGGCCGAGCTTCTTCTTCGGCGGCCTGCTTCTGGCGCTGGGCATCGGTCTGCGCCTGGCCGGCGTCTATTATTATTACCTCTGGCTCGACACCATCTCGATCGTGCCGTGCGTGGCCGGCGTGTGCTGGCTTCTGGGCGGCTGGGCGGCCTGGCGCTGGGCCTGGCCGGCCGTCCTCTATCTCACTTTCATGATCCCGCTGCCGTACCGCCTGGCCACCGCCATGTCGGCGCCCTTGCAGAGTTTGGCCACGACGACCAGCACCTTCATCATGCAAGCCATCGGTCTGCCGGCCTTGTCGGAGGGCAACGTCATCGTCCTCAACGAGGCCCGCATCGGCGTCGTCGAGGCGTGCAGCGGTCTGCGCATGCTGGTCGTCTTCGCCGCCCTGTCGGCGGCGATGGCCTTGCTGACGCGCCGGCCGTGGCTGGACAAGCTGATCCTGCTGGTCAGTGCCGTACCCATCGCCATCGTGTCGAACATCCTTCGCATCACGGCCACGGGCATCCTGCACGAGACGACCAATAGCGAGACGGCCAACGCCTTCTTCCACGACCTGGGCGGCTGGCTGATGATGCCGCTGGGCCTGCTGTTGTTGGCCGTGGAGTGGAAGATCCTGTCTCACCTGTTCGTCGATCCGCCGCCGGCCCCGAAGCGAGAGGTCCGCGATCCCTCGCTGCGACGAATGCGGAGGCCGATGCCGGTACGACAACGCCAACCACGGCCGACGGCGCCGCCACGCCCGGCGGAAGCGCCGCCCGTGGCCGTCAATCCCGCCGCGGAGCGGGCCTGAGCGGCTCAAGCCCGCCGGCGCCGGAACGCCGGCGGGACGCTCGGATCGGAACCCAGAGAAGAAGCACGAACGATCACCAACGGAGCCGCACCCGCCGAACCGCGACCGTTCCTCCTCCAATAAGGAGATAGGCCCGGTCCCTGTCCGGCGAGCACTCCGGCCGTACCGCGTTCTCTCGGAGGACCGATCCGCTCTCAGGACGAGGCGGTCCCTCCGCTGGGATGGACAGACTCAAGGATAGGGAGGTCCAAGCGTGTTACCGCAGGAAGCCAGTTTCCCCGACCCTTCCGGCAATGTTCCCCCCGCTCGCCGCGATGCCGTCCCCGTCGCCGGGCGCATCAACCCGCCTCGCCGCGCTGTGAGCGATCCGCACACCTCGGCCGCGCCGGATGCCCTGTCGTCGGCGCCGGACATGGGGACGTTCTTGCGCGTCTGCGGCGCCGCTGGGTCTCCGCCCTCGCGCTGGGCGGCAGCCTGGCCATCGTCGCCGCCGTGGCCGCCTGGTTCCTGCTGTCGCCCAAGTACATCGCCTTCGCCCGCGTCAAGGTCGCCTATGAAGTACCCAGCCTCGATCCCTCCGGGCAGCGCGGCGGCCGGGGCGACTTCCTCACCTACCTGAAGACGCAGGCGGCGCAGATCATGAGCCGGCCCGTCATCTGGGAGGCGCTGAAACGAGATGAGGTCAAGCGCCTCAACCTCGATGCTCTGGGCAAAGACCCGGCCCAGTTCATCGAGGAAGAGATGAAGGTCGAGTTCCAGGACAATCAAGAGCTTCTAACGATCACGCTGGGCGCCCACGATCCCCAGATCTCGTTGACGCTCGTGAAAGCCATCGTCGATTCGTACATGGACAACATCGTCTATGCCGAGACGCGGGCGCGCGAGAACCGCGTGGCCCAGCTCGACAAGGCGTACACCGCCGCCGCCGCCGGCCTGAAGCAGAAGCAGGACAGCCTGGCGGCACTGTCCAAGAAACCGGGCAGCACCGATCCTCTGCTGACGACCATGCGCCTCAACGAGCTGCAATCGCGCATCCGCGAGGCCACCGCCCAGCAGAGCGGCATCCGTCTTAACCTGGTACAAGCCCAGGCCGACCTGGCCAGCCACGAGGTACGCATCAAGGCGGTGAAGGACCAGGCGGTCTCCGACGCCGTCGTGGAAGCCACTCTGAAGGTCGATGCCAAGGCCCAGGCGTACCAGGCCGGCATCACGCGCTGCCAGGACGTCATCACCGATTTCGAGGAAAAAACGCCGGGGCAAACGTGGCCGACGCTCACCACCGCGCGCAACAAGATGAAGAGCTTGCAGACCAAGTACGACCAGCGCAAGAAGGAGCTGCAGTAAGGAGATGGCCCATCTGGCCGAGTCCTCCGGCTCCGGCGGCCGCGAGGAGCTGGAGCTGGCCCGCGTGCAGAAGGCCAACCTCATCACGGCCCTGGAGCAGCGCGATAAGGAGCTGGATAAGGACATCGTGGTGCTCAACAAGCAGCTGGCCGAGACCAAGCTGGCCGACCACGACCAGGACGGTCTGCGCGATCAGATCAAGCAAGAGGAGCTGTTCGTCAACAAAGTGGGCTTCCAGCTGAAGCAGGAGCAGATGGAGCTGATGGCCGGCTCGCGCGTCAGCAAGCTGCAGGACGCCGAGCTGCAGAAGAAGGACATGAAGAAGCAGATCCTCGGCACGGCCGTGGCGCCGCTGGTCGTGCTGCTGGCCGTGTGCATGGGCCTGGCGTGGCTGGAAGTGCGGCAGCGTCGCATCCGCTCGGCCGGCGAGGTGTCGCGCGGCCTGGGCATCCGCGTCGTCGGCGCCGTGCCCAGCCTGCCCAACCTGGAGCGGCACCTGATCGGGCCGACCGGCGAGCCGGACCTGGAAGGACATCCGGCCCTGGAGTCGATCGACGCCATCCGCACGCTGCTGTTGCGCGACGCCGACGCCGAGGCGACGCGCGTGGTCATGGTCACCAGCGCCACCACCGGCGAGGGCAAGACGACGCTGGCCAGCCACCTGGCCAGCAGCCTGGCGCGGGCCGGCCGCAAGACGCTGCTGATCGACGGCGACCTGCGGCGACCGGCGGCCCATCAGTTGTTCGAGCTGCCCATGCAGCCCGGCTTCAGCGAGGTCTGCTCGGCGAGGTCGAGCTGACCGACGCCGTGCAGGCGACGACGCTGGACGGCCTGTCGTTCATGGCGGCCGGCCAGTGGGACCGCGAGGTGCTGCAAGCCCTGGCCCGCGACGGCCTGGAGGGCATCTTCGAGAAGCTGCAGCGAGGAGTTCGACTTCATCGTCATCGACTCGCATCCGGTGCTGCCGGCGACCGATTCGCTGCTGATCGGCCAGCGTGCCGACGCCGTGATCCTGTCGGTGCTGCGCGAGGTCAGCCAGATGCCGCGCGTGTATGCCGCGTCGCAGCGGCTGACGACGCTGGGCATCCGCGTCATGGGGGCGGTCGTCAACGGCGCCGACCCCGAGGAGGCGCTGGCCGCCACCGCCAGCGCTCGCTTGGTCAGTCATTGATCCCCCGGCCGGGCCGCTTGCGGCCTCCTTCCTCCCCTCTCCCCGCTTCGGGGGAGAGGGGTAGGGGTGAGGGGACGGCCCCCATTGAGGAACACGACTCATGATGCGATGGTTCGCTGCCCTGATCGGCTCGGGTGCCTTGATCGCCTGCGGCATCGTCCACGGCTTCTGGACCGACCGCTGGGTTCCCCCTGTGGAGACAGCGGAGGCCGCCGCCCGCCTCGACGCGCTGCCGCTGGAGCTGGGCGACTGGGATGGGCAGACGCTCGAGGTCAAGCCGGGCGAGGCCGGCGCCGGCGTGGCCGGCTGCATCAACCGCCATTACGTCCATCGCAAGACGGGCACGGTCGTATCGCTGTTCCTGGTGTGCGGCCGGCCCGGCCCGGTATCGATCCACACGCCGGAGGTCTGCTACGGCGCCAGCGGCTTCATGGTCGGCGCCAAGGGCCGCATCGAGATGGAGGAGGCCGGCGACAACCTGTGGAAGGCCGACGCCGTTCGCACCAGCGCCACCGACGAGAAGCACCTGCGCCTGTACTGGGCCTGGAACGGCGGCAACGGCTGGACGGCGTCGGCACGACGCCCGGCTGGAGTTCGTGCGTTATCCGGTGCTGCACAAGCTGTACGTGGTCCGCGAACTGAACGGCCCGAACGAGTCCAGCCGGAGCGAGCCGTGCGAGGAGTTCCTGCGTGTGCTGCTGCCGGTGCTGCGGAAGACCTTGTTCGTCCCCGGCGTCTTAGGTCGCCGCTTGCGGCTTGAGCGTGCCGGACGTTCTCGCCGAGGGAGCGGCGAGGGCGTGGCGTTGCGATCGCCCGGTTGTCTTTTGCATGGAGGCGAGTCCCTTGCCGACAAAGATCACCCGCCGACCGGCCAGCAACGAGGCTGTCGAAGTCTGGAACGAGACCCAGCCCGCGACGCTGCGCTTCCGCCGCGAGCGCCTGCCTGTCGGCCGCGAGCCGGTACGGCCGCTGCGCCACCGCTGGTATCTGTCGTGCAAGCACGTCGCCGATTTCGTCCTCGCCGCCCTGCTGACGGTGCCGGCCGTGCCGCTGGTCCTGCTCGCCGCCCTGCTCGTCAAGCTGACCTCGCGCGGGCCGGTCTTCTACACGCAGACGCGCGTCGGCGAGAACGGCCGGCTGTTCACCATCTGGAAGATCCGCACGATGATCCACAACTGCGAGTCGCTGACCGGCCCGCGCTGGTCGATCCCCGGCGACCCGCGCGTCACGCGCATCGGCGCCTTCCTGCGCACAGCCACCTCGACGAGCTGCCGCAACTGTGGAACGTGCTGCGCGGCGAGATGAGCCTGATCGGCCCGCGGCCGGAGCGTCCCGAGTTCGTGCCGGAGCTGGAGCGCGAGCTGCCCGGCTACTGGCAGCGGCTGACGGTGCGGCCCGGCGTGACGGGACTGGCCCAGGTGCAGCTGCCGCCCGACTCCGACCTGGACAGCGTGCGCCGCAAGCTGGCCCACGACCTCTACTACATCCGCCATCTCAGTCCCTGGCTGGACCTGCGCCTGCTCGTCTGCACGGCGTTCTACGCCATCGGCCTGCCGTTCGGCGTCGCCGGCGGGCTGCTCGGCATCCCCGATCACCCGATCGTCGAAGAGGCCATGAGCGACGCACTGGGCAACCTGCCCGAGCCGCGCGTCCGCCTCAGCGCCTGAGAATGCCGGGTGGAGGAAATCGAGCCGTTTTACTTCAGGGATGAACGCGATGCACGATCCAGCCATCGGACAGAAACGCGAAAGGCACCCCGCCGCTCGGGCGGCGATTGTCCCGCGCCCGTTCATCTCGGTCATCGTGCCGGTGCGCAACGAGGCGGCGTTCATCGCCGACACGCTGGAGCAGCTGCTCGGCCAGCACTACGAGGCGGATCGCTTCGAGGTGATCGTCGCCGACGGCCGTTCGACCGACGACACGCGCACCATCGTGGCGGCGATGCAGACGCGCTTCGCCAACTTGCGACTGCTCGACAGTCCGCGTCGCTGGTCCAGCGCCGGACGCAACGCCGCCGTGCGGGCGGCGCGCGGCGACATCATCCTGCTGGTCGATGGACATTGCGAGTTGAGGAACCCGCATTATCTGCAAGAACTGGCGGATGCCTTCGCCGAAAGCGGTGCCGACTGCGTGGGCCGGCCGCAGCCGCTGGACGTGACGGGAGCGAGTCGTGTCCAGCGGGCCATCGCCGCGGCGCGGGCGTCGCGGCTCGGCCATCATCCGGCCTCGCACATCTACTCCGACCGCGAAGGCTTCGTGCCGCCGCAGAGCGTGGCCGTCGCCTATCGCCGCGAGGTTTTCGACACGGTCGGCCTGTTCGACGAGGCGTTCGACGCCTGCGAGGACGTGGAGTTCAACCATCGCGTGGCGCGGGCCGGCCTGCGCTGCTGGTTCACGCCGCGCGTGCGGGTCCACTATCACCCGCGCGACCGCTTGACCGGCCTGTTCCGTCAGATGGTGCGCTACGGCCGCGGCCGCGTCCGACTGCTGCGCAAGCATCCGGACACGTTCTCGCTGCCCGGCTTCCTGCCGGCGGCGTTCCTGGCCGGCGTCATCGTGGGACCATTGCTGGCGTGCGGGAGTTCGCTGCTGGCGTTGCTCTACCTGGGTGTGCTTGGGCTGTACGGCGCGACGCTCTTGCTGTTTAGTCTGGCCCTCAGCATGCGCGAGCGCGATCCGCGGCTGCGCGCCGCTCTTTCCGTTGGTTTTCCTGACGATCCACGCCGGGGCCGGCACGGGCGTGTGGTGCGAGTTGCTTCTCGGTTCGCCGCCGACAACCACGGATGCGAGGGGAATGAGACCAAGGAGGGCACTGCCCATGACGAGCCGCGCGGAAATTCGGGCGGAGGAAGACAAGACGCTGTCAGCGGCGGACGGGTCCGTCGAGGGGCGGGCATTGCTCAACGCGCTGACGATCGACGTGGAGGACTACTACCACGTCTCCGGCTTCGACGGCTGCGTATCGCGGAAGCAGTGGGACGATTTCCCCGCGCGGGTCGGCGACAGCACGCGGCGCCTGCTCGACCGGCTGGCCGAGGCCGGCGTGCGCGGCGACGTTCTTCGTCCTGGGCTGGGTGGCCGAGCGGCAGCCGGACCTGGTGCGAGCCATCCGCGCGGCCGGACACGAGGTCGGCTGTCACGGCTACGCCCACCGCCTCATCTACGAGCAGACGCCGCAGCAGTTCCGCGTCGATCTGCGCCTGGCCCGCTTGGTGCTGGAGGACATTCTCGGCGAGAAGGTCACGGCGTACCGGGCGCCGAGCTTCTCGGTCACGCGGCGGTCGCTGTGGGCGCTGGACGTCCTGCTGGAGGAAGGTTTCCGCTTCGATTCGAGCATTTACCCGACGCACCACGACCGCTACGGCATCGCCGGCACGCCGCTGGGACCGCACCGGATTGAACGCTCGGGGGGAGTGCTGTGGGAGTTCCCGCCGCCGGTGTGGCGGCTGCTGAAGTATCCGCTGCCGGTCGGCGGCGGCGGCTACTTCCGGCTGTACCCGTATGCGTTGACGCGCCGCGGCCTGCGGTCCATCAATGCCGCCGGTCGGCCGTTCGCCGTCTACCTGCACCCGTGGGAGTTCGACCCCGAGCAGCCGCGCTTGCGGCCGGGGGCGCTGCGTGCCTTCCGCCATTACGTCGGTCTGCGCCGGACGGAGGACCGCCTGGTACGACTGCTGAAGGATTTCCGCTTCGGGACGATGTCGGAAGCACTGGCCGAATGGTCGTCGTCCGGCCAACCGGCGCCGCTTGCGGCTTAGCGCGAAATCACGGAGTAACCTCATGCGAACCGTCACCCGGACATCCGCCTTGCCCAACGCGCCGCAGCGGCCTACGCGGCCGCTGCGCGTCGTCCTGGTCGATGAGGAGCTGCCTTACCCGCCGACATCGGGCAAGCGCATTCGCACGCTCAACCTGACGCTACGACTGGCGCGGCGTCACGAACTGACATACGTATGTCACCGAAACTCCGACGCCGAGGAATCCCGGCAGGCGACGGCATTTTTCGCCGATCGCGGCATCGCCACCATCGTCGTCAACCGGACGGTGCCGCCGAAATCGGGGCCGCGCTTCTACCTGCGCCTGGCCGCCAACCTGCTGTCGCCGCTGCCGTACTCGGTGGCCACGCACACCAGCCGGGAGTTGCGGCAAGCACTGGCGGAGCACGCGCAAACGCAGCCGGTGGACGTGTGGCACTGCGAATGGACGCCTTATGCCGAGGCGCTGCGCGGCATCACCCACGCTCGGCGCGTGGTGGTCGCCCACAACGTCGAGTCCATCATCTGGCAGCGCTACTACGAAACCGAGACGAATAGCCTGCGTCGCTGGTACATCGGCCGACAGTGGCACAAGTTCCGCCGCTTCGAGCGCCGCGTACACGGCGAGGTCGAGCACACGGTCGCGGTCAGCGGCGTGGACGCCGAGCGCTTCCGCCGGGACTTCGACGCCCGTCGGGTCGATGTCGTGGAGAATGGCGTCGATACCGCGTACTTTCAGCCGCGGGCGGCGCGGCGCCAGCCGGGGCGATTGCTCTTTCTCGGTAGCCTCGACTGGCGGCCGAACCTCGATGGCGTTCGCCTGCTGCTCGAGCGCGTCTTCCCCGCCGTGCGTGCGGCCGAGCCGTCGGCCCAGCTGTGCCTGGTCGGTCGCAATCCTCCCGATGCGCTGCGGCGACAGGTCGAGAGCATGCCCGGCGTCGAGCTGCACGCCGACGTGCCGGACGTGCGGCCGTACCTGGCCGATTGTGGCCTGCTCGTCGTGCCGCTGCGCATCGGCGGCGGTTCGCGCTTGAAGGTGCTCGAAGCGCTGGCCAGCGGCACGCCTGTTATTTCGACGCGGATCGGTGCCGAGGGACTGTGCCTGGAAGCCGGCCATGACCTCACGGTCGTTGAGGACATCGACGATTTGGCCGCCGCGCTGGTGACGGCCATTCGCCATCCGGCGACGATCCAGGCCCAGGCCGAGCACGGCCGCGAGACCGTGCTGGAGCGCTACGACTGGGATCGCCTTGCCGAGCAGCTTGAACAAGTGTGGATGCAGTGTGCCACGGGACCGAGAGAAGACGAGCCGTTTGCGGCTTAGCGGGAGGAGAGTTTTCGCCATGAACATCGTCCACCTGACCGCGTCCACCCTCCACGGCGGACCGGAGCGGCAGATGCTGGGACTGGCCCACCATCTGCCGGAGACGGACCAGAGTCTCTTTCTGTCCTTCGCCGAGGGCGGCCGTTGCCGGCAGTTTTTGAGCACGGCGCGGCACCACGGCTTCGAGGCGGTGGGGTTGCGGTTCGACACGCCGCACCTGTGGGCGGCGGTGCGCGAGATCGCCGGCCATCTGCGAGCGCGTCGAGGCCGACGTACTGTGCTGTCACGGCTACAAGGCCAACCTGCTGGGCCGAATCGCGGCACGACAGCGGAAGATCCCGGTCATCGCGGTCGCTCGGGGATGGACAGGTGAGAGCTTGAAGGTGCGCGTCTACGAACGGTTCGATCGTTTTCATCTGCGCTGGATGGATCATGTGGTGTGCGTCTCGCAGGCGCAGGCGGTGAAGGCACGCCGCGCCGGCGTGCGCGCGGATCAGATGAGCGTCATTTACAACGCGATCGACCCATCGCGTTTCGCGGAACCGGACGAACGCTATCGCGCCAAGCTGCAGCGCTACTTCCGCCAGCCGCGGACGCACCTCGTCGGCGCGGCCGGCCGGCTCAGTCCTGAGAAGGGCTTTGAAGTGCTGGTGACGGCGGCCGAGCGCGTGCGCGATACGCACCCGTCGGCCGGCTTCGTGCTCTTCGGCGATGGACCGGAGCGGGCGCGCTTGCAACAGCAAATCAACGCGGCCGGGCTGAGTCAGACCTTTATCCTTGGCGGCTTCCGGGCGGACCTGGATCGCTTCCTGCCGCACTTCGATCTGCTGGTGCTGCCGTCGTACACGGAGGGACTGCCGAACATCGTGCTCGAATCCTTCGCGGCGGGCGTGCCCGTGATCGCCACGGCCGTCGGCGGTACGCCCGAGGTGATCGAAGAGGGTGTCAGCGGTCATCTCGTCCCGCCGGGCCATGCCGACGCACTGGCCCGACGCATCGGCGAGGCGCTGAGCTGCAGCGGATCGACTGCCCGACATGGGCCGCAAGGGCCGGATGTGTGTACTGGAGAAATTCGGCTTCGCCACTCAGGCGCGATTGTACGGAGAGTTGTTTGCCCAACTGTGTCCCGACGCGAGGAAGGCATCTGGAGAGATGGAAGCAGGAACCGAATGCCGCACGAAATCTCCGACAATGCCGATGATTTGCGTAGACGAAGACTTTCTCGAAACGGAATCGACATGCAACCGCTGACCAGGACGCGACAGGCCGTCGCTCGCCGAGCGAGCCACCCCGGAAGTTGGGGAGACGCCGCCAGGCCATCGTCCCACCACGGCCGGTGCGCGTGTGCTTCCTGATCGACGAATTGGCGACCGCCGGGACGGAGGGGCAATTGTTGGCGCTCCTCCGCCACCTCGATCGCCGGCGCGTGCGGCCGTATCTCTGTCTGCTGCGCGGGGACAGCCCAACCTCGCAGGCGCTGGAGCCGGACGATTGCCCGATCCTCCGGCTGGGCGTGGATTCGCTGTGCCGTCCGGCGACTCTGGTGCGGGCTTGCCGTTTCCTGCGTTTTCTTCGTCGTGAGCGCATCGATGTCGTCCAGGTGTACTTCCCCGACAGCAGTTACTTCGGCGTGCCGACGGCATGGCTGGCGCGGCGTGCCGCATCGCGTGCGGACGCGCAACAACGTCGGCCACTGGTTGACGCCGCTGCATCGCCGCTTGGGGCGGGCGCTCAACCTGCTGACGACGCGGACGGTGGCGAACTGCGAGGCGGCGCGGCAAGCCCTGCTGGCGATGGAGCGGCCTTCGCCGGAGACGGTCGTGGTGCTGGAAAACGGTGTCGATCTCGGGCGCTTCCGCGACATCCCGCCGCTGGCGGCGCAACCGATGGACGACGGACCGCGCGTCGGCGTGGTGGCGAATTTGCGACCCGTCAAGGGGCTTGAAGTGTTCGTCGAGGCGGCTGCCCAGCTAGGCGAGCGACATCCGCGGGCCGTCTTCGAGGTGGCCGGCGAGGGCGAGTTGCGGGCGGGGCTGGAACGGCAGGCGGAGGCGGAAGGGTTGACAGGGCGGTTCAAGTTGGGCGGCGGCGTGTCGGACGTGCCCGGCTTCCTGGCCGGTCTCGACGTGGCAGTGCTGTGCTCGCACGCCGAGGGCATGTCGAACGCCCTGCTCGAATACATGGCGGCCGGCCGGGCCATCGTCAGCACGGCCGTCGGCGCGGCAACGGACTTGATCGAGGACGGCGTACACGGTTTGCTCGTGCCGCCGGGGGATGCCGGCCGATTGGCGGAGGCGATCGGGCGCTTTCTGGACGATCGCGGCCTGGCGCGGCGACTCGGGGAGGCGGCGCGGCGGCGAGCGCTGGAGCGCTACAGCCGCGAGGCGATGGTGCGGCGCTTCCAGGACTTCTACGAAGGGTTGATTTCGGCGCGGAGCCGTGTGAGGTGACACATGCCTGACATCCTGACCGACATTCCGGGGAAACCGGGGCGATTCTGGGGCGAGAACACGACCTTCATCGGCCCCAAGCAGCCGCCGGCGTGGCTGCTGCGCCTGGCCGGAAAGCGCTGGGCCTACAACCTGACCGGCGCTCTGGCTGCCCTGCGGCTGTTCGCTCGTCGGCGACACTGTCAAGGCATTGTCACCGATGGCGGGTCGAGCGGCATGTTGTTCGCCTGGCTGCAAGCGCTGTGCCCGTGGGGGCGCAAGCCGCACGTGCTCATCGATTGTCTGTGGGAGCTGCCCCCGTCGCGGCTGCGAGCCTGGCTCAAATCCATGCGCATCCGTCTGGCAGCCCGCTCGGTCCATCGCTTCGTCGTCTGGGCCAGCCACGAGGCCGAAGACTTCGCCCGCGCCTTCGGCCTGCCGAGATGGCAACTGGAGTACGTGCCGTTCCACCACACGTTGCACGATTACGCCTACGAGGTCCGCGACGACGGTTACCTGTTTGCCGGCGGCAATTCGGATCGAGATTATCGCACGCTCATCGAAGCGGTGCGTCCTCTCGACCTGCCCGCGTGGATCGCCCTGACGCAGCGTGATCTGCTCGCCGGGATCGATGTCCCGCCGCATGTCCGCGTCGAGGCGACGACCCCCGAGGGGTTCCGGCAAGCGATGGCCGGGGCGAAGCTCCTCGTCGTGCCGATGCGAAAGGGCACGCTGCGCTCGGGCGGGCAGCAGACGTGTCTCAACGCCATGCTGCTGGGCAAGCCGACCATCGCCGTCGGCCGCCGCTGGGCCATCGATTTCATCACCGACGGCGAGGATGGACTCATCGTCGAATATGAAGACGCCGAGGGTCTGCGACGAGCGATCCGCTGGGTGCTCGATCACCCCGCGGCCGCGCGGCGCATGGGACAGCAGGCCCGCGCGCGCGCCGCCTGGTTTACGACAGAGCGGTGCATGCGCACCGTCCACGACCTGGTTCGAGATGCGGCGGGCGGCGGACGGTCGCGGCCCCGGATGGATCGTCCGAACTCTCGCCTGGAGCTTGTACACGATGCCGGTACGTCCCGCTAACTTCACCGATTCCTCCGCCGCAGCCCGGCCCGAGGCGGTCGCTCGCCGGGCCATCGGGGTGGGGCCGCGCCCGCGCGTGCTGGTCGTCGCTCGCTGGCCGGTCGGCGGCATCCGCACGCACCTGCTGGCGAATTACGCCGCCCTCCACGATGCCGGCTTTCGCTTCACCTTCGTCGGCCCGGCCGACGAAACTCTCAACGGCCTGCGGGCGGGGTTCGGCGACATCGAGGGAGCGGGCTTCATCGGCGCTCCGGTCGAGAACCGACGTTGTCGGCTGTGGCCGGTGGTGCGCGGCCTGCTCCGCGAGGGACGCTTCGGACTGCTCCACGCGCACGGCGTCACGGCGGCGGCCCACACCGCCCTGGCCAATCTCGGCATCGGTGTGCCGCACGTCGTCACCCTGCACGAACCGCTGCGGACGAATCAGTTCCCCGGCTGGCTCGGTCGCTTGAAGCGCTGGACACTGGCGCGGGCGCTGGGACAGGCCGATGCCATCGTCACCGTCAGCGACGACGCCCGCATGAACCTGCTGGAGCATTTTCCCTCGCTGTGGTCTCGGGCCGAACGTCTGCTCACGGTGCCCAACGGCATCCACGCCGAGCGTTACGCCATCGCTCCCGAACAGCCGGCGAACGATCTGCGCGATCAGCTGGGACTCGATGCGCAGCCGTTCCTCCTCGGCTTCCTCGGCCGATTCATGCCGGAAAAAGGTTTCCCCGTGCTGCTGGAGGCCGTGGAGCGCCTGGCGCGAGAGGAGACGGTTCGTCCGTTCCATCTTGTCGGCTTCGGCTCGGGCGATTTTCGCCGCGAGTATCAGAAGGCCATCCTGCGCCGCGGGCTGGAGAAAGTCGTCAGCCTGCTCGACCAGGTGGCGGACGTGCGGCCGGTGCTGTCGCAGCTCGACCTGGTGGTGGTGCCGTCGCTGTGGGAGGCGTCGTCGCTGGTGTCGATGGAAGCGATGGCCGCCGGCGTGCCGGTGCTCGGTTCGGACTGCATCGGTCTACGCGAAGTGCTGCGCGGCACGCCGTCGCGCCTGGCGGCGACGAACGACGCGGCCGCGCTGGCCGCCGGCCTGCGGGCCGCTCTCGACGAGCCGTGGACGGAGGCGGCGCGGACCTTCGCCGCCGAAGCACAAGCGCGATTCGATAATGTCCACTCGGTTCGGCGATTGACGACGCTGTTCGAGTCGTTGGCGAGCGGCGCGGGGCGGAGCGCCCGGCCGCTCGCGGCGTGATCGGGGATTCGCAACCTACGGGGCCAAGGCATGATCTGGCTGCTGGGCGGATACATGTGGCTGTTCGTGCATCGGCCGTTCGAGATCTGGCCGGTGCTCGGCCTGCTGCAGATCGAGCGCGTCTACATGATGGTGATGCTCGTGGTGTGGCTGGTTTCGCCCGGCAAGGGCTGGGTACCCAATCGCATCCACTACGCGCTGGCGTTTTTCACGATCGTTCTGGCGGTGGCCTGGCTGCTCAGCCCGTACATGGAGCAACCGCTGTGTACCGACACCATCGAGAATTATTTCAAGGTGGCCGTGTTCTACGTGCTGGTGTTGTCGAGCGTGCGTGACGAGCGCGGCCTGCGCCTACTCGTGCTGCTCTTTTTAACGGCGGTCGGCCTGTACATGGCGCATTCGCTGTGGGAGTTCATCCACGGCCGCTACCAGTGGCGCATGGGCATCCGCCGCATGATGGGCATCGATCAAAGCTATGGCGACCCGAACGCTTTCGCCTCCAGCTTGCTGTACGCGCTGCCGTTGACGCTGCCGTTGTGGGCCACACGGCCGTCCAAGCTTCTGCGTTTGACGCTGGTGAGCTTCACCTTTGGCGTGTGCATCTGTGTGGCCCTCACGGGGTCGCGCGGCGGGCTGGTCGGGTTGTGCGCCTTCACCGCGCTGACCCTGTTGGTGACAGTGCGGCGCAAGGCGCTGGTCGTCGTGCTGGGCGGCCTATTCGGCGCGGTGGGCCTGGGAGTGGCGGTGCTGGCGCTGCCGGAGGAGCTGCAAAACCGCTACCTGACGCTCATCGATTCGAGCTACGGACCCAAGAACGCCGCCGAATCGGCGAGCGGTCGCCTCGACGGTTTCCTCTACGGCATCGAGGCGTGGGAGAAAAGTCCGCTGCTGGGCCACGGGCCGCGCGCCTTCGACTTCGCCACGGGCCGCATGGGCGGCGCTCACAATCTTTACGGACAGGTATTATCGGAAATGGGCGGACTTGGCGCGTTGGCGCTGGCCGGCCTCGTGCTCTGCTTCGCGCTCAACTGGCTGGAGGTGCGGCGCTTCTACCAGCGCCACCCGGAGCAGCCGCGCGATTTTTCCTTCCACGTGTCGCGGTCTATTGGACTGGTCATCGTGCTCATGATGTTGCTCGGCTGGGGTGGACACACGCTGTACCGCTATCACTGGCAATGGTTCGCGGCCTTCCAGGCTATCGCGGTCCACTGCGTTCGCCAGAAACGTGTATCGGACCTCGTGAATGGCGAATCGAGAAACCTCCTTCCGAATCTCTTCGTCACGATGCACGGCCCGCGATTGACGATGCACGAGATGGGGTCATGAACGATCGCTCGTTTGTCAAACATGCCGCGGTTTACGGCCTGGCCAACCTGCTGGTGCAAGCCGGCGGGTTCGTGCTGCTGCCGCTCTACACGCGCTGCCTGACACCGTCGGACTACGGCGTGCTGGAGGTGCTGGGGCGCCTGGCTGAGACGGTCGGCACCTGCCTGATGTTCGGCGGCTTTCGGCAAGCGCTCTTGACGTTCTACCAGCAGAGCCAGCACGAGGCGGAACGTCGTCGCGTCGTGGTCACGACGCTGAGCCTGTTCGGCCTGACCGGCCTGCTGGGCGGCGGTCTGGTGCTGGCGCTGGCCGACCCGTTGGCTGCGCTGCTCAACCGTTTCATGCAGGCCGACGCACCGATCCTCAGTGCCGGCCTGCTGCGCCTGGCCATCCTGGCCATTCTGCTGGAGCCGCTCAGCCAGCTGCCGATGGCGCTGATCCAGGCGCGCGTCGAGTCGGTGCGGTTCGTGTCGATCACGCTGACGCAGTTCGTGGTCCGCGTCGGCCTATGCGTGCTGCTGGTCAAGTGCCTCAACGGCGGCGTGGCGGGCGCCCTGGGAGCGACCGCGCTGATGGGGACACTGTTCGGGCTGACCTTGTCCACGCGGGAACTGCTGCGCGGCCCGGCCTGGCCCAGCTTCGGACAGCTCCGCGCCATGCTCCGCTTCACCCTGCCGCTCGTGCCTGGCGGGTTGTGCTTTTTCCTGATGCACCACGGCGACCGCTTCTTCCTGCTTCGTTACCGTGGCACCGAAGACGTGGGCACCTATGCGCTCGGCTACAAGCTGGCCCTGGCGGTCGTCATGTTCAGCCTGTCGCCGTCGTGCATGGTCTGGAGCGCCCGCATGTACCAGGTCGAGCGACAGGCGGATGCTCCGACCGTGTTCGGCACGGTCTTCACGCGCATCCTGGCGGGATACTTGTTCGGGCGCTGGGGCTGGCGCTATTCCAGGACGAAGTGGTACGACTACTCGGCGGCGCCGGCTATGCCCGAGCATCGCGGATCGTGACACCGGTGCTACTGGCATACTTGTGTCAGTCGGCGGCGTCGCTCATGGACTCCGGACTGTACATGCGGCACCGCACCGGCCTGAAGCTGGGCATCACGCTGGCCACCACGACGGTCATGCTGCTGCTGTACGCCGTGCTCATTCCGAGCTACGGCAGCATGGGGGCGGCGATGGCCACGCTGGGTGGCTTCGCTTTCCTGGCCGTGTGTACCTGGGTGGTGACGCAGCGCGTTTTTCCGGTTCGTTACGAATGGCCGCGACTAATGGCGCTGCTGGCCGTGGCGGCGGGCCTGTGGTCGTTGTCGCGTCTGCTGCCGGTCAGCGCCGTGGGCCTGGCCGGCCAAGGCCGGCTTATGGCTGCTGGCGCCGGTCCTCGTCTGGTGCCTGGGCCTGATGTCGCACCGCGAGAAAGAGCACGTCCGCAACCTCGGCGACGAAGCGCGGCAACGTCTCCTCGGCTATCTGGCGTGGTCGCGGACGTTCCGGCCGCCGCTCTCGGCGGCGATGCCGGCGGAGCTGGCCGACGAAGAACAGCCGGCCGTGTGAGAGAGAAACCAGAGGTTTCATCCGAGTTTCGCCCCGATCGGAGGAGGAGATCGACGTGAACATCAGCTATCTCGGCGGCATTCTCAAGCGCGGCCCGATAGAACGGCGTCCGGCCATCGGGGCCGGCGCCATCGACGAGGACTGGGGCTGGATCGGCGAAGAGGCCGAGTTGTTCCTGCACGCCGCCGGGCCGTGCTGCCGGCTGTTCACCTGGGACGCGCTGGCCCTGCTGGTGCGCGGCTACGCCCGTCCGACCGACGGCAGCGACGCGCTCGACCTGGAGCGCGTGGCCGAGGAAGTCCGCTGCCATTACCTCGAACACGGCGAACTGGCCGTCGAGTGGCTGGATGGCAGCTTCACCCTGGCGCTGCTGGACGGCCAGGCGCGGCGAGTGCTGCTGTACCGCAACCTCGTCGGCTCCGGCTTCACCTACTACCATGCGTCGGCCGACGGCCTGCTCTTCGGCAGCAACCTCGCCGAGTTGCTCGACGCCGCCCACGTCACGGCGCGGCCCAACCGCGACGCCCTGCCGGCGTTCTTCCTCTATCGCTGCGTGCCCGGCCGCGAAACATTACTGGATGGTTTTTTCCGTCTGCTGCCGGGCGAACAAGTGTGCTGGGACGCGCGCGGCCTGACGCGCGTGCAGCGGCAGACCTTCGCCGACCTCCGCGGCGAGCGCATCGACGACCCGGAGGCGGTGGACCTCCTCGACGAGACGATGGAGCGCGTGCTGTGGGACTGCGCCCAGTTCCGACCAGGCACCGCCAACTTGCTGTCGGGCGGCGTGGACAGCTCGTATCTGCAAGCGATCTGGGGGCGCGTGACGCCCAGCGACGGGATGCCGGCCAGTTACTCCATCGACGTCGATCACCCGCACACCTGGCGCGACACCGATTACGCCGTCACCGCCAGCCGGACCCTGGGCAGCCGACACACGCTCGTTCCCGCCGACGAGCCGTATGCCACCTACCTGCTCGACGCCCTGGCCACGACAGCCGAACCGCCCAACCACGTGCAGAGCGCCTACTTCGGCCACCTGGCCCGCGTCATGGTCGAGCAAGGCGTGCGCAGTGGATTGTGCGGCGAGGGAGCGGACAGCCTGTTTGGCCTGGGACTGGCCAACCAGCTGCACAACGCCGGCCTGCTGCGGCGACTCGTGCCGCTGCGATGGATGCGGCGGGGCGGCGCCTTCGTTAGCGGCGCCTTCGGATGGGAACGTCTGGCGGCCACGTTCCAATTAAGTAATCGTCTCAACGACTTTGACTGTCTGGAACATCCGGTTAATCGAGTGGCGGCCTTCGCCGACTGGACGGCGGTCGAGGCGTGCTTCGGTCAGGGGGCCGTCGCGGCGGCGGCGAGCGAACGACGGTCGCTTCTGGACCTGTACGCCATCCCCGATTGCCCGCAGGAGCGGCTCCACGCGGCCGGCTTCCTGGGAGAAGCGATGGACAGTGCTTCGCTGTGGACGACGCTGTTCAACCGCGCCGGGGCGGACCTGCTGTGTCCGTTCCTCGATTCGCGCGTGCTGCACCTGGCGCTCAACCTCGCTCCGGGCGTTCGCTTCCGTTTCCGACGACCCAAGGACGCGCTCAAGCGGGCACTGGCACGGCTGGCGCCGCCGGAGCTGGCGCAGCGGTCGAAGCTCGGTTTCGGTCAGCCGATTTTCGAGTGGCTGGCTCCCGGCGGCTGCCTGCGGTCGCTGGTCGAGCAGATCGCCACGTATGACTTCGTGGACGCCGATGCGCTGGCGCGGATGCGACGGCAGCCGACGTGGTTTCTGTACAGCCTGTTGTGCTACGACCTGTGGCACAAGTTGTTCATCGACCGCTCGCTGCCGCGGCCGGAGCGGATCGCTGGCTGCCGCCAACTCGCCGCCTCGTTAACGGCATCTCCGTGACGTCCGGAAAGACCCCATCAACCGAGAGGACTTATGCCGACCCTTGAAGTGAACGAATCCGTCTTCCGTTTCCGTGCCGTGCCGTCCGGCCGCATGCCCCTGGAGGACGATCCGGAGCCGATGGTGCAGCAGCAGCTGGCCCGCCTGCACTTCTTCCAGCGTCGGGTCGGCGCCCTGGGCCGGCGCGTGCTCGATTGGGGCTGCGGCTCCGGGTTCAACTGCGCCTGGCTGTTGCGCGAGGCGCAGGCCGCCGAGGCCGCCGGCTTCGACCTGTCCGCCGATGCCATCGCCCTGGCTCGCCGCGCCTACCCCGCTGTCTCGTTCGCCGTCGCCGACGCCTGCGATCCCGCCCTCGATTTGTGTCCGGGTCAATGGGACCGCATTTTGTCCTGCGAAGTGCTGGAGCACGTGCCCGACATGACGGCATTCCTGGCCAACCTGCGCCGCCACCTCCATCCGGATGGACTCGCCTTCGTGTCCACACCCAACCGTCTCATATTCTCGCTCGGACACGAGCCATCGCCGGTCAACAAGGAGCACATCAAGGAGCTGACGTTGGCAGAGTTCCGCGCCGTGCTGCGGCCGCACTTCTCGGACGTCGAGATTTATGGGCAGCGCTTCAAAGATCCGGCACTCCTGGCGGCCTGGGAGGCGGACGTACGCGGCAAAATCGAGAGCTGCCGGCGCGGCGAGCGCTGGCTGGAGAGACCGACGCTCCGCTCCCGTCTGCTGCGTTTGCCCTGGGTCCGCCGAGCGCATGGCATCCCCCTTCTGCGTGACGCCTGGCGCGCCCTGCGCTGGGGCGTGGTGCCGAGCCTACGCGGTTGGGTCCAGCCGCCGCGGCCCCCGTATCGCTGGAGAGATTTCGAGTTTGTCGCCGACGATCTGTCCGATGCCGTGTGGTTCTGTGCGATCTTACGGCCGTGAGCGGGCGTCGCGCCCTTGGGTATGGCTGACCCTGGCGAGAACATCGATCCATGACACTCTACCCCATGCTGGTCCGCAACCTGTTCGTACCCCTGTCGCTGTGGCGCGGCGGCGAGCTGGCCCAATGGCGCTACCTCCGCGAGTTCGAGCGCACCCAGTTTTTGTCCGTCGAGGAAGTCCGCCGACTCCAGTGGAGTCGATTACAATTGCTGCTGGAACATGCCTACGTCCAGTGTCCGTTCTACCGCCAGCGCTTCGACCGCGTCGGGCTGAGGCCGAGTGACCTGCGCAGATTGGAAGACCTGCGCGTCCTCCCGGTACTGGAGAAGCGCGACATCCAGGTGTACGGCGACGACATGGTGGCGCGGAACTGGCCGCGCGGCGACCTGATCCGCAATCAGACCGGCGGCTCGACCGGCACGCCGGTGTCCTTCTATTTGAGCAAGGCGCGAAAGTGTTCGCGGGCGGCGGCGACGCTGCGGCACAATCGCTGGGCCGGCTGGGAGGTCGGCGACAAGGCGGCGGTCATCTGGGGAGCGCCGCGCGATCGGCCGGCCGACACCTGGCGCGCTCGCCTGCGCGGCGCCCTGCTGGCGGAACCGCTGTGGCTGGACACGGCCCACGTCACCGAGGCGAGCCTGGCCGCCTTTCACGCCGACCTGGCACGCTGGAAGCCGCGCATCATCCAGGCGTATGCCCGCGCGGCTGTATTATTCGCCCGGTATTTGCAGGCGCGAGGCCTGACGCCGTACCGGCCGCACGCCCTCGTCACGTCGGCGGAGGTGCTCGAAGCGGACGAACGCCGGCTTCTCGAAGACGTGTTCGGCTGTCCCGTCTTCAACCGCTATGGTTGCCGCGAGGTCAGCGTGGTCGCCAGCGAGTGTCCGGAGCACAGTGGTCTTCATATCATGGCGGAAGGTTTGTACGTTGAGATCGAGACGCCGCACGGGCCGGCTGGTCCCGGAGAGATGGGCGCGATCCTCGTGACGGACCTGCTCAACCATGCCATGCCGCTGATCCGCTACCGCATCGGCGACCTCGGCGCCTGGGCGGCGGGAACATGCCGTTGCGGCCGAGGTCTGCCGCGACTGGAGCGCGTGGCCGGGCGCGTCACCGACTTCCTGGTCGGTTGCGATGGGCGACTCGTTTCGGGCGTGTACCTGGCCACCTACGTGGTGGCGCAGCGCCGAGCCTGGGGCAGGTGCAGATTCATCAGGATCGGGCCGGCGCCGTGACCTACCGCATCAAACCGGGCCGCGACTTTCATCTGGCGCACGACCTGGAGTATTTGCGGACGACGACTCGACAGTATCTCGGCAGCGAGGCGGTGATCGACAGCGAAGTCGTGACGGAATTGCCGGCCGAACCGTCCGGCAAATTCCTGTTCAGTCGTTCGACCGTGGCGCCGGGGTTTCTCGCCCCAACGACGTGACGAGAGCGCGACGGTTGCCCCACCCGCGTGAGAAAGGGACACGGATGGACCATACGCCCTTCTTGGACCCCGAAGCACCAGTCTCCCGAATGCAGGCGCTGACGCGGCTGCCGTGGCTGGTTTACCGCCTCTTTCGCTGGCGTGCCCTGCGCGGCGGTTGGCTGCCGGGCTACCTGCGTCGGCACCGCTCCTTCGATCGCCGCGCCTTTGGGCCGGACCAGCCCATCGACATCCTGGTCCTGTGCAGCGATCACTTCGAGCCGGCCCGGCGTTTCGGCGACGCGGCCGCGGTCGAATCGGTGCGCTCGTGGTGCGCCGCCTACGAGAAGATGGCCGGGCAGCACCGCGACGCGGACGGTCGGCCGCCGCAGCACACCTGGTTCTATCGCTACGACTACCCCAACTCCGGCTGCATGCGGGCTTTGAGCGAATGTGTCTTCCGTGGCTTC
The DNA here is from genome assembly GCA_963849325.1 of uncultured Planctomycetota bacterium. Lineage (GTDB taxonomy): Bacteria > Planctomycetota > Planctomycetia > Gemmatales > Gemmataceae > JAJPHU01. The sequence goes on from CAWKHF010000007.1 coordinate 435,560, forward strand.
GGTGAGGTCGAATTCCATCTGCACCACGGCCACGATACGCATGAGACGATGCTGGCGACGCTGCGGGCGGGAGTGGACTGGTTCAGTCGTTTCGGCGCCATGCGCACCGCCGAACCCGAGCCGCGACCGCGTTACGGCTATGTCGCCGGGAACTCGGCCCTGGATAACGGGGCCGGCGATGATGCGCTGAGCGGTTGCGCCACCGAGCTGCGCGCCCTGCGGGACACCGGCTGCTACGCCGACTTCACCTTTCCGTCGCTCGGTTCGCCGGCGCAGCCGCGCCTGGCCAACTGTATCTATTACGCCACCGAGGACGGCCGGCCCAAGTCCTACAATCGCGGCAAGCCCGTCGAGGTGGGCCGGCCGGCGCGGGGCGATCTGATGATATTCCAGGGTCCGGTGGCCATCGACTGGCGCTCCGGCTGCCTGGATGATGGCGCCGTGGAGAACACCTCGCCGCCGCATCCGCGTCGTCTGGCGAGTTGGCTGTCGGCCCACGTCCACGTGCCGGGCCGGCCCGAATGGGTTTTCGTCAAGCTGCATACGCACGCCATGCAGAACCGCGACTCGTTCCTCAGCGCCGACAACGACGCCGTCTTCACCGCGATGGAGACGTGGTGGAACCGTCCGCCGTTCCGCCTGCACTACGTGACGGCCCGCGAGGCGTACAACCTCGTCAAGGCCGCCGAGGCCGGCAAGTCCGGCGATCCCAACGACTACCGCGATTTCGCGGTCCCGCCCCCCGCTAATCGTCTCGTCCACTGCGACGCGCCGTGGCGGCTGTTGAGCTACACTCCCGAGCGCACCCACGTCGAGATACTCGAAGGGGGACCGGCTCGGCTACGGTTCGCGCGCGGCAGTCTGGCCTCCGTCGCCGGCCGCATCCGCGAAGTCGAGGCAACCTACCGCGATGAGCTGCTGACCGACCTGCGCATCGAAGGGGAAGGACCGTATGAAGTGATGAGGCGAACGGCCGGCGTCAGCCGGCTGGTGGTCGCTTCACCAGCCGGCTGACGCCGGCCGTTCGCCATTCAATTACTTCTTGTGCTCCGCGCTGGGGTTGGCGATGCCGACGACGCCGCCGGCGATGCGAGGGCCAGCGTTCCCGGCTGGATCACTCTTTTGATCGTCTTCCCCGCCGTGGATGATGACAGCCCGGCCGACGATCGAGTGCGAACCGCTCAGGGCGATCAGCTTGTCCCTCAGGTGGATGGTGGCCTTGCCGCTGTCATCGGCGGTGATGTTGCCGAGGTCGCCGACGTGGCGTTCCTCCGAAGTGGGGCCGCCATGCTTCTTCTTCTCGGGATTGAAGTGGCCGCCGTGGCATTTGGGATCGGCGGAGGAGCAATCGCCGAACTCGTGGATGTGGAAGCCGTGCTTGCCGGGTTTCAGGCCGCGGATCTCGCCGCTGATCTGCACGCCCTCGGCGGTCGCCGTGAAGTGGACGACGCCCTTGACGGGGCTGTCGCCGAAACCGTGGATGACGGCGACGGCCTTGGTGGGACCGCCGTGCTTGACCTCCTTCACTACTTCTTCTTGCGCCCAGCAGCACCATCGGTACCGCCAGCGCCACCATGGCAACGAGAACTCGCTTCATCATGGGACACCCTTTCTTCGTGGACCATCAAGTTTGTCAGGGCCGACGTGCGGTCATGCTATGACATCGGCCGAGCCGGTGCAAACGATTTCTAGCGGCCGCCCGGCGGTACGTACTTCTTCAGCCAGGCAAAGACCTCCTTGTGCCAGAATTCGCTGTTTTTCGGCTTGAGCACCCAATGCCCTTCATCGGGGAAGTTGATGAATTTCGCCGGCACGCCCAGGCGCTGCAGCGTGGTGAACAGCTCGTGTCCCTGACTGACGGGGACGCGAAAATCGAGATCGTTGTGGATAATGAGCATCGGCGTCTGGAAGTTCTTGGCATAGCGGTGCGGCGAGAATTTCTCATAGGAATGGCGGTTCTTGCCCCACGGTGGGCCGCCGTGCTCCCACTCGTCGAACCATAGTTCTTCGGTCAGGGCGTACATGCTATCGAAGTTGAAGACGCCGCAGTGCGTGATGAGCGTCTGGAAGCGCGTCGTGTGGCCCTGGAACCAGTCCATCATGTAGCCGCCGAACGAGGCGCCGGCCGCGGCCATGCGCTTCTTGTCGATGTACGGCAGCTTCTCCAGGTAATCGACGCCTTTCATGAGGTCATCGAAGCACTTGCCGCCCCAATCGCCGCTGATCTCATCGACGAACTTCTGGCCGAAGCCGGTACTGCCGCGCGGATTGGGTAACGCCACGACGTAGCCTTGCGCCGCCCACAGCTCGGGGTTCCAGCGATAGCTCCAGCCGTCCTCCCAGGCGCCTTGCGGGCCGCCGTGAACGAGGTAGACGAGCGGCCATTTCTTATCGGGATCGAAGCCCGGCGGTTTCAGGATCCACATCTGCATCTCGCCGCCCTCGACCTTGACTTTGACACTCTCGGGGCGCGGCAGGTCAAGTTCGGCGAGGAGCGAAGCATCGGTGTGCAGAATTGTGTTCATTGCTGTGACATAGCCTTCCGACTCCTTTTCCTTCCGTATATAGCTCTGAAGAGTGTTCGGGTGGTTCAGCGCGGCATTCGTGCAAGCATAGCCGTGGCCGTCATTGCTCGTTGAAGGCGATCCATACGTTCCATCCGACCACAACTTCTTAACCGAGTTCTTCTCCCCGGCATCCAGCGAAACGGTGAATATCGGCCGCGAACCTTCGTCATCGGCAATGAGATAGAAGCGGTCGTTCCCGTCCCAGCAAAACTCATCGACCGCATGATCGAAGTGCTGCGTCAGACTGCGCGGCTTGCTGCGCCATGTTCCACTCGGATCGGTCGGAACGGCCTTCAACTCCCACTTGTCCGCCTCGAAGCCGGCCCGCTTCTGCGCTCGATACGCCAGCATTTTGCCATCCGGCGAGAACACCGGGCCGCTATCGGCCGCTTCGTTGTCCTTCGTCAGTGTTTCCCACTCCTTGCCGTTGCCGTTGATCGGCACGCGGCAAATGTCGTAGTTCGTGCTCCACGCCTCATCCTTCGCCGGCACTGCCGTGAAAACGAGATATTTACCGTCCGGAGAGAAGGTAAAGTTATCGCCGGTGCTGAAGGTGTTGGAGGTCGGATAAGCATCGCGGTCGCCGGGCGTCACGTCCTTCGGTTCGCCGCCTTCGGCACTCATGACAAAAAGATGCTGTCGCTTGTCCTCGACGTAGCTATCCCAGTGACGGTAGAACAGCCGCGTGTGGACCTTCGCTTTTACCGGGTTCTTCTCGATTTCCTCCTTGCGTTTCTTGTTGAGGGCGTCGCTCTCCTTGAAGGGCTTGTCCGAGTATTCGGGATAGACCGCCGACACAAAGGCGATGCGTTGACCGTCGCGCGACCAGATGCCTCCCGACGCCTCCGTGCTGATTTTCGTCAATTGCCGGGCCTCGCCGCCGCCGATGTCGATGATCCACAGCTGATTGTCGCCGGAGCGATTGGACTCGAAGAGGATGCGTTTGCTGTCGGGACTCCAGCGCGGATGACGATCTTTTTTGGTGGTATTGGTGAGCTGACGCAACTCGACCTTTTCGGTGCCAGTCAGCCACAATGAAGAGGAAGTTTTGTTGCCGTCGAGATCGACGGTGGTGGCGACGTAGACGACGAACTTGCCGTCGGGGCTGATTTGCGGATCGCTGACGCGCTGGAAGCGGAACAGGTCATCGATCCGCATGGGCCGTTTGCCATCGGCGAAAACGGCGGCCGGCGCGGCCAACAGAAGCAGAAAAACACACAGGACGGCGGAGCGTTCCATGAAATCCCCTTCGTCAAAAGCATTCCCGGATGCGTGCCGCTCGCCGTCTGGCGATTATCCCGGACGGCACTTCCCCTACATTGACGAGGAGGCATCGCGGACGCAAGGGAGTAATCGCCATGATAAAGACGAAACGCTGGGACGAGCCGCGCGAAGCCGACGACGGCTTCCGCCTGCTGATCTGTCGTTATCGCCCGCGCGCCCTGCCGAAGAAGAAGGAGACGTGGGATCTGTGGTGGAGCCAGCTCGGTCCCAGCAAGGAACTGCACGCCGCCTTCTACGGCAAACACGGACAGACGCCGATCACCTGGGAGGAATACCGCCGACGTTATCTGGAGGAAATGCAGGGAGAAAAGCAACAGGAGAGCATCGCCATCCTGGCCGAGAAGATTCGCGGGCATGACGCTGACGCTGCTGTGTTCGTCGGCCTGCACCGATGCGGCGCACTGTCACCGTTCGTTGTTGAAACAACTGATCGAGAACGAGGTAGGCCGCCTGCCGCAGCGGTTGGATGGACTCGGGGGTATACTATCCAAGGAGAGCAAATCCATCGACACGAAGGAGACACGCTATGACAGCTAACTATACCGCCGTGGTGCAACAAGATGGCGAATGGTGGATTGGCTGGGTCGAGGAGGTTCCTGGAGTCAATTCGCAAGGAAGTACCCGGGAAGAGTTACTGGAGAACCTCCGCGATGCTCTGGACGAAGCGCTGGAAATGAACCGAGCGGAGGCACGAGCGGCCGCGAGCGGTACCTTCGAGGAGGTGAGCCTTCGCGCGTGAAACGGCACGAAGTGATCGAACACCTTCGCCGACACGGATGCGTCTTCGTCCGCGAGGGCCGACGCCATTCGTGGTGGGGAAATCCGGCGAACAACCGCCGTTCGACCGTTCCGCGACACGCCGAAATACCCGATCGGCTCGTCCGCAAGATTTGTCGTGATCTTGGGATCGCAGCGCCTTGAAGAGCGGCGCGGTCACGGCGCCTTCTTGACCTCTACCGGCACAACTTCTCCCCTGAGATGTTTCGGATCGGTGACGAGGAGGTCGGAGGCTTGGACACCTTGCACAATTTCCACTTCGTCCGCACCGATGTGGCCCATCGTTACGGGGGTCCGATGCGCTTTCCCATCGCGGACCACATACACTCCTCCTTTCCAAGAAATGCTCCGTCCCACTACTTCCTGTATCAGCTCGTACAAGCACGATCTCGGCGCCACCACGGTGCCCATCGGGACTTTCTGGAAGTGGATCGTGACCTTGGCATCCATCCCCGGCAGAAGGCGGCCCTCGGCATTGGGCACGTCGATTTCCACCCGCATGGTCCGATCCTCGCGGTCGAGAACGGGGCTGAAGCGCGTCACCCTCAAGCCGCTGATGCGACCGCTCGTTTGGGAGTATAGCTCGACCGGATCGCCGCGCGACAGCCGCCCAGCGTATTCGCCGGGCAGTTGAAGCCACAGACGCACCGGATCAACGCTTTGCACCGTCACCAGCGGTACCAGCAAGCGCGAATCGCTGACCTGGACGAAGTTGCCGGGATCGGCGGTTCGCCGCGTTACCACGCCATCGAAGGCGGCTGTCAGGCGCATGGAACTCTCCTGGATGCGCGCCTTGTCCAGCGCTGCCTGAGTCATTTCTGCGTTGGCCTTGGCCGCCTTCACGGCCGCCCTGGCCTGAGCGAATTTGCCCTTCTTGACCTTCACGTCGGCTTTGGCGGCGGCGATCAGGCCAAGGGGTCTGCGCCTGTGGACTGCTCTAACCTTTTGAGACTGGCTTCGGCGGACTCCACGTCGGTCTGGGCCATGACGGCCTGCGCCTCGGCTTCCTCGACCTGCGCCTGGGCCATCTGCAAGGCAGCCTTGGCCTGCGTCACTTCCGTGCTCAGCAGCGGCGCATCGAGGACGACCAGCGTTTGTCCCTTCTTTACGCGATCGCCAATGTCCACATTGACTTCCTTGATGGTCCCGGAAATCATCGGCACGAGCTGTTGTTGCCGCGCCGCCACGACGGAGGCCGAACCTACTGCCTCTTGGATGAGTCCGCGCCCTGCCGGCTTGACCACGCGCACGGCGATCGGCTTCGCATCCGGCTTGCGCGGGGCTTCCGGTTTAGGTGGAGGAGCTTCCGCTTTCGTTTCCGGTTGCGGAGCTGCCGTCAGAGCATGAGTCAGTACGCCGCCGGCCGCCAGAACGCCGGTGACGAACAACACCAACACCGCCATCTTGATTTTGGTCACGAACATGGTCCTCAACACTCCTTCCGCCAACGCCGCCGCGCGGGGCGAAATCGGCCCACCCGACGACAATCCGGCAAATGACCGCGCTGCCCGAACGGCGCCCCGCATCAGAGAGATGGCTGGAGTCGCTTCCGCCGCGCGCTGTCCCAGTGCCGTCATCAGCGCCGCCGCCGGCAACATCACGCCGCGACGTACCAAGCGCCGACGCAGCATGTCGCGTCCGCGCGACAACCGCGAGTAAATCGTGCCGGGACGACAACCCAGCTCCCGCGCCGCTTCCTCGTTGGTCTTTCCTTCCAGATAGCACAGCACGAACGGCCGCCGCAGCCGCTCGGGCAGACGATTCAGTTCTTCATCGAGGACCGGCCGCAGGTCATTCCAGATGGGATCAGGCGCCGATTGGATGGCCAGGATTTCGCCCCCGGACTTCTCCCGCGCCGCGATCTTGTCCGCCCGCGCTCGGGCTTCGAGGGCGGTGCGATAGGCGACCTTGTACAGCCAACTGGAAACGGAGCCACGTCGGACGATGGCGTGCGCTTGTCGGACGAAGGCGAGAAAGGTGGCCTGGAAAGCGTCTTCGGCGTCGTGTTCGCGGGGCAGCAGACGGCGGCAGACGTTGAATACCAGTGTGCCGTGTCGCCACAGCAGCAACTCGAAGGCGGCTTCATCGCGGTGGCGGACGTAGCGCTCCAGCAGTTCGCCATCGCTCAGGCCGGCATCGTCGGCGCCGGCGATATGATGGAGGTAGCGAACGACATCGCTGAGTTTCCGCCGCGCCATGATCTGTCCTCTCGCCGAATAGGTCCACGATTGGCGAAGCCGCACGCAGCGCGATCATGGCGCCTTCTTGATCTCGACCGGCACGATCTCGCCCTCCAGGCCGCGCGGATCGACCACGACGCGATCCTTGGCTTGCACGCCGGAGAGGATCTCCGACTTCCCTCCGCTCCTCGTACCTACCCGAACCGGCGTCAAGTGGGCCTTGCCGTCCCGGATAACGTAAACGAAGTCGTGCTGCCTCGGCGGATCGCACAACAGGCACGAACTCGGCACCGTGACGGCGTTCGGCGAGGGCTTGGCGAGATGAAGTGTAACGTGCAGGAACATGCCGGGCCGCAGGAGGTCCTTTGGATTGGGCACATCGATTTCCACCGGCATCGTGCTGGACTTTTCATCCAGGGCGAAGCCGATGCGCGACACTTTGCACGCGGGAAGTTGCACGTCGGGCAGCGCGCCGATCTGCAGATCGACCGGGACACCGGGGCGGACGAACGGGATCTCGTTTTCCGCAACCTCGGCCACGACCCGCACCGAGTCCGTCCGCTGAACGATCAACAAAGGTCGTCCCGAACCGGCATTGTTCGCCGAGAAGAAATTGCCGTCGTCGAAGTTCCGCCGCGTGACGACGCCGTCGAAGTTGGATCGAATCTGGGTGGACTCGACCTGGAGGCGGGCCTTGTCGAGGGCGAACCGAACCATCATCACGTTGGCCTTGGCGCTCTCCAGGGCCGCCCTGGCGCTTTCGACCTTACTTTCGGTGACCGCCACATCGGAGCGCGCGCTGGTCAGGGCGACTTCGGCTGACCCTAACTCTTCCTGGGCCGCTTCGCGCCGGTCCTCCTGCTCATCGACGAGTCGCGCGTCAATCGACCTCTCTTTAAGCAACTCCTTGTAGCGCTCGGCTTGCTTGGTGCGGAATGCCAGGTTGGCTTTACTGGACTTCACCTTGCCCTCAAACGCCTTGACGCGATCCGTGGCCGCCTTGACCTCGGCCGCCGCGGTGGCGACCCGTCCCTCCGCCTCCCGAACCTGTCCTCTCGCCAGCGCGACGGTAGCCTCAGCCTGCCGTGCCTCCACGAGCAGCAGCGGCGCATCAATCTCCGCCAAAAGATCGCCCTTTTTTACGCGGTCGCCGATGTCAACGAGCTGTCGTTTCAAGTACCCGGAGACAGCCGGATAGACCTGCTGCTGCGTGGCAGCTCGGACGTGGCCGGTGTACTGCGACGTTCGTTCCAGCCCTCCCGGCGTGGGCCGGACCACCTGCACGACCGTCTTCTTGGACTCGTCTTTCCGCGCAACCTCCGGCGGGACCGGCAGCGCCTGCTTCGGAGGCTCCGGCTGCGGGGCCGCCGTCAACGCTTGCCGGGTCACAGCGCCGCCCGCCGCCAGCAGTCCGACGACGAACAACACCAGCGCCGCCATCTTGATTTTGGTCACGAACATGGTCCTCAACACTCCTTCCGCCAATGCCGTCACTTGTATCGGGATACTGTCGCCGACCGCCCGTCCGCCCGCGAAGAGCAGGGCGGCCCGTGTCGTCGTCGCCAAGAGCGAAGCCGTCGGGACGGCCTCGGCCGCGCGCTGTCCCAGTGCCGTCATCAGGGCCGCCGCCGGCAGCATCACGCCACGACGCGAAAGCCGCCGACGCAGCATGTCGCGTCCGCGCGACAGCCGCGAGTAAATCGTGCCCGGACGACAACCGAGTTCGCGCGCCGCTTCGTCGTTCGTTTTTCCTTCGAGATAACAGAGCACGAACGGCCGCCGCAGCCGCTCGGGCAGACGATTCACTTCTTCGTCAAGGATGGGGCGCAAGTCATTCCAGAGAGGATCAGCCGCGGGTTGAACGGCCAGGGCTTCACCGCCGGACTTCTCCCGCGCCGCGATCTTGTTCGCCCTCGCCCTGGCTTCGAGGGCAGTGCGGTAGGCAACCTTGTACAACCAGCTGGAGACGGAGCCGCCGCGGACGATGGCATGGGCCTGTGCACGAAAGCGAGGAAGGTGGCTTGAAAAGCGTCTTCGGCGTCGTGTTCGCGGTGCAGCAGGCGGCGGCAGACATTGAGCACCAAGGCGCCGTGCCGCCACAGGAGTAACTCGAAGGCAGCCTCGTCGCGATGGCGGACATAACGCTCCAGCAGCTCGGCATCGCTCAGACTGGCGCCGTCGTTGCCGACAAGCTGTTGGAGGTAGCGGACGACCGCGCTGAGCTTTCGCCGCGCCATGATCTGTCCTCCCGTCGTTGCCCTCGCCTCTGTCCTTTATAGAGGGAACACACGCGGAGGTTCTTCCCCTTTTTTTCGGCGGATTGGGCCGATGGTCAGGTGGCGATCACTTCAAACAGATGATGACCCCACGCCGCCAGGTCCAGGTACAGACCGTGTGACACCATCTCGTTGCCGTCGCGCTCGTACTGCGCGGTGCTGAGCAGATCGCGCAGCAGCACGCGCTTGCCGCGCAGCTCGGCGAAGGGCAGCTCGACATAGCACTGTCCGCGCGCCGGGCCGAAGAGGATCGCCGCCAGCAGTCGTGGCCCCGGTCCCGGCTCCCAGCCGAAGGCGAGAAACTGATCCACGGTCGTGTTGCCCTCCCACGCCGGCCGACAGTTGTGCAGCGTCCAGCGGCCGTTGCGCAGCTGCGGACGCTTCAGGCATTCGAGCAGCTTGTCGTAAAACGCTTGCACGACGGGATCGACCGACTCGGCACGACGGCGAGCGAGGTGGATCGACGCATGCGCCCGCCGGCCCTCCAGCTGTCCCTCGTGAAAGAAGCGCAGGCCCGGCGTCAGGTACGTCAGCAGGGCGGCTGGTCTGTGGACCTCGGGCGGAAACACGGCCGCCGCTCGCTTCTCATCGTGGTTCTCCAGGAAGCGGGCGCAGCGATTCTGAAACGACAGCGGGGCGCTGAGGTGGGAACGCACGGGGCCGGCCTTCCGTTCGCGCAGCCGATCGTACAACCGTTTGTCGTAGGTGTACGTGAACCCTTGTTGCTGCAACACCCACTCCAGATCCCAGTACACCTCGGCCAATAACAGGAAATCGGGATGGCGGGAGCGCACCTCGGCGATGGCCTGCGGCCAGAACGGCTCATCGACGGCCGCGCTGTCGTCGGCCGGCCGGGCGGCGTCGCCCCACGTTTTCAGGAACACGTCGGGCAAGAGCAGCATGGCCATGTCGCAGCGCACGCCGTCGCAGCGGTCGGCGACGCCCGCCAGTTCGGCCCGCATGGCGGCACGCAGCCCGGCGTGACGGTAGTTGAGCTGCAGGGTATCCGGCCAACCGGGGAAGTACGGATCGCGGCCGTGGGCCAGGATCCGGGTGCGGTCACCGCTGAGGATGCGGCGCCAGTTGTGCGGCTCGCGCTTCAGGTCCGCCTCACGGCCGGACACGTAAAACTCGGGGTGCGCCTGCGTCCAGGAATGATCGAGGGCGGTGTGATTGGGCACGAAGTCGAGCAGCAGACGCAGACCGCGTTGGTGCAGCCGTTGGCGGAGGCGGGCCAGCGCTTCGTCGCCCCCGAAATCGCGGTGGACCGTGTACGCCTGGACCGCGAACGGCGAACCGCAGATGTCGTCTTCCGTCACGTCAGGCAGGTCTTGCGGATAGCCGCGCCGCCATTCCGGCAGCGTGCGCGAAACCTCCCGTCCGGCCGGGCCGGTCTGCCAGACGCCGAGCATCCAGACCACGTCGAAACCGAGTCGCACCAGGCGATCGAGCAGTGCGTCGGGGATGTCATCGAGGGTGGCCCGCGGCTCCGATCTCGCCCAGCAGGATGCGCGTGTTGATCTGGTACAGAGAGGGGCAAGGAGGCAGCGGGTTCACGAAGGACTCCGGCGAACGAAGTGCATGAGGTCCGGCATTGGGCGCGGCGCCTCCAGAGCTTCATATGCCGCCACGGTATCGCCGGCCAGTTCCTCTTCTTGGAGTCCCGCATCGGAGAGGAGGCCACTCGGCGAGCGGAGCAAACTGGTCTGGCATGACGGGGATTTCTTCGTATGATGCCGCCCCGGATGGGGGCTGGACGTCCCGGCCCCCCTCAAGTCCACGGGATGGGCAATTCGCCATGCAAGAGGCAATCTGGAAATCCCTCACGTCCCGGAAGGTAGTCCTGGGTTCCTCCATCGCGCTCGTCCTGGCCGTCGTCGGCCTGTGGCTGGCCGACCCCGACGCTTTCCCGATCAAAGGCCCGGTCACGCAGGCGGAGCCGCCCAGTCCGGCGGCCGACGCCGGGCCGCCGCCATCCGAGGCCGTACGCCTCGCCCACTTGCAGCGCTCCCTCGATAACGACCGCAAGTACCTCGCCAGCCTCAACGCCCAGTTCAACGACCCCGACAACGAATTCCATAAGGCCGAAAAACGGTTCCAGAAGGTCGATGCGGAGCTGGAGCAAGCGAAGCAGACGATCCAGCAACTCCGCAACGCGAACAAGATGGGCGAACTCACGGCTCGACAGGCTTCCTTCGCGGACCTCGCCGCGCTGGCAACAGAACCGCGATCGCTTCGACCTGGCCATCAAGGAACACAAGGACCTCGAAGCGAGCATCGCCGCCCTGACGCGCAAGATCCAGGAGGACCAGCAAGAACTGGATCGACTCTCCGGCACCGGAGCGCTCGTTGCCCAATCGCCCTCGGCCCCTTCCGCCGTCGGCAAGGGGGCCGCTTCAACCGCCCCGGCGGCGGCCGCTCCTCCGAAGTCGGCGCAAACGACCGCCATTGCCCCATCGCTGCTGTCGCTGCCGGAGTCGCCGCTCGCCCTCGCTTCCTCGGCTGCGACGTCGGCCGCCCCCGCCGCGGGCAATGTCTCCCGCGAAGTCGAGCGGGCGCAGGAAGAGGCCAAGGCCAAGGAGGAAGAGGCGAAAAGAGCCGAGAACAAGGCGCAATCGCTCAGCCAGCGCATGAACGCCTTGCGCGACAACATCAGTCTGGCGAAGAAACTGCTGGAAACCGCGCGGCAGCGGGCCGACCACGAGCAGCAGACCAAGAACGCCCTGGACGCCGAGCTGCAACGGAAGGCCGCCGCCCACGCGGCGGAGGCGGAGCTGAAGGACGTCTCGCGCCGCATCGACGCCGCCCAGCGGCGCTTTCAGGAAGCGCTGGCCGAGGTGCGCTCGACCACGGACCACCTGCACGAATTGCAGAGCGAGCTGAACAACCTGCAAGCCGAGCAGATCGCCGCCTTGCACGAGGCCGACGCCAAGAAGCAGGCCGCCGACGCGGCCGAGGACAAGATCGCCCAGCTGCAAAACCCCTTCCGTCCGCGCAATATCGTGCATTGGCTGCTGCATCACGGCCCGCGCCTGGCCCTGATCGCCGTCGCCATGCTGGTCTTCGCGCGGCTGGCGCGCGTCCTCAGTCGCCGCGTGGTCCGCCTCATGGCCCAGTCCGGCACGGCCAAGCGCGGCAGCCATCAGGACCGTGAGAACCGGGCGACAACCCTGGTCGGCGTCTTCAGCAGTGTGCTGTCGCTGCTCGCCCTCGGCGGCGGCTCGCTCATGATCCTCGATGAAGTCGGCATCCCGATCGTGCCCCTCATGGGCGGCGCCGCCGTGCTCGGCCTGGCCGTCGCCTTCGGCGCCCAGAACCTCATCAAGGACTACTTCTCCGGCTTCATGGTGCTCCTGGAGGACCAGTACGGCATCAACGACGTCGTGCGCATCGGCTCAATCTCCGGCCTGGTCGAGCACATTTCGCTGCGGACGACAGTGCTGCGCGATCTGGAGGGCGTCGTCCATTTCATCCCGCACGGCACCATTACGACGGTCAGCAATCTGACGCACGGCTGGTCGCGGGCGCTGTTCGATGTCGGCGTCGCCTACACGGAAAACATCGACCGTGTCATGCAAGTGCTTCTCGACATGGGGCGTGAGTTGCGCCAAGATCCGACGTTCGGGCCGCTCATCCTCGATGACCCGGAGATGCTGGGCGTCGATGAATTGGCCGATTCGTCGGTGGTCCTCAAGTTCTTCCTCAAGACGCGGCCTTTGCAGCAATGGACGGTCAAGCGCGAGATGCTGCGGCGCATCAAGAATCGGTTCGACGAGTTGGGCATCGAGATCCCCTACCCGCAGCAGACGGTGCATCACCGCTACGGCACGCCGCCAGTGGGAGCGCCTGAGCCGGCCTACGCGCCGCCGTCCGCCAAGCGGGCAGGGTGAAACGCATTTGTCTTGGCGAATGGGGGGTGCGGGCGGGACGCCCGCACCCCCCATTCGCCGAAGTTATTCGTGGAGGTGCGTCATGTCCGTTCGCTTGTCGCCCCTGCCGATCGCCCTGTTGCTGGCCGCGTCGGGTTGTCTCTCTGACGAGAAGCACCTGACGACCGTTCCGGGCACACCGTTCGGCCAGCCGGTCCGCACGCAGGCGGCGTCGATGAAGCAAGCGCCGCCGGCCACGCAGAAGGTGGCGATGCGCGTCAGTGAGATCGGCCGCAAGGTTCTGGCCGCCAACCCGCGCATCAATCAGCAGGTGGCTTTCCTCACCCTCGGCGTCTCCCAGCCGGAGCTTTTCCACCAGGTTCAGAAGGACGGCTGCGCCGTCTCCATCACCGAGGGATTGGTGAAGCAGTGTAAGAGCGACAACGAGTTGGCGGCCTTGCTGTGCGAGGAGCTGGGCAAGATGGAGGCGGAGAAGGCCGCCCGGACGAAGCCGGTGGCGAGTCTGCCGGAACGTCCGCCGCTCCTCACGCCGCGCGTCGGCAACGACATCGGCGGCTCGTTCGGTTCCGCCGACGGCACCGATCGAATGATCCTGGCTCGCTACGAGAAGGACCGGCAGCAGGCCCAACGGGCGCTGACGGCCCCGCAGCCGGACAGTCTGGCGCGTCTGTATCTGCGGAACGCCGGCTATGACGCCAAGGATCTCGATGCGGTCGCCCCCCTGCTGCGCCAGGCCGACCAGAATGACAGTGTCGAGCAGCTGATGACCGGTAAGACGGGACAGTGATTCACCTGCCCGCAGACGGTGTTCTCGTTTAGCCGCGACGCGCAGCGGAGCGCAGCTCCGCTGCGCGTCGCGGCTAAACAGAGAGGAGCCACCCGCGACATCGCCACTTGTCCGGCCGCGCCCTCCGCATATCCTTACCTCCGTATCGTTCCCGGAAAAACGAGTTGCACCATGAAATCGCGGCGTCTTCTCGGCTGGCTGACGGCCACTCTGTTGTTGGCGGCGTCGGCGGGCTGTCAACGCGGGCCGGCCAAGACCAAGGTGGCCTTCGTCAGCAACAACCCCGAATCATTCTGGACCATCGCCGAGGCCGGTACCGAGCAAGGCCGCCGCCGAGGAGGACGTCGAGGTGCTCTTCCGCAAGCCCGCCCAGGGCGACGCCGCCCTGCAAAAAGAGCAGATCGACATCGTGCTCGGCCAGGGCATCAAGGCGCTGGCCGTCAGCGTCATCGACCCCGAGAACCAGCGCCGACTACCTCAACGAGATCGCCGAAAAGATTCCGCTCATCACCCAGGACAACGACGCTCCGGACACTCAACGCAAGTGCTACATCGGCACCGACAACTACAAGGCCGGCAAGGCGGTCGGCCAGCTCGTCAAGGAAGCGATGCCCGACGGCGGCGACATCGCCATCTTCGTCGGCGACATCAAGCCGCTCAACGCCCGCCAGCGCCGCCAGGGCGTCCTCGACGAATTGGCCGGCGTCAAGGACGCCCCGGAGGACAAGTCCTACGGCAAATACCGCCTTATCGATACCTACACCGACCAGCCGGACGGCGCCTCGGAGTGCAAGAGGAAATGCCATCGATCTGCTCGCCACCAAGGAGATGGAGAAGGAGAAGCACATCTGCTTGGTCGGCTTGTGGGCTTACAATCCGCCGATGCTCCGCAGCGCCGTGCTCGACAAGGCCAAGGATCGGCTCGATCGCGGCGAGAGTCAAGATCGTCGGCTTCGACGAGGACACCGCCACCTTGCAGGGCATCGCCGACGGCTCGATCTACGCCACCGTCGTGCAGCAGCCGTTCGTGTTCGGCTACGAGTCGGTCAAGATGATGGCCGCCCTGGCTCGCGGCGATAGCTCGAAGCTCCCCGCCGACGGCATCCGTTACGTGCCCCATCGCGTCATCACCAAGGACGGCGGCAAGGATCGAGTGCCGGTCGAGAAATTCCGCCGCGAACTGGAAGAAATGCTTGCCAAGAAATAAAGACGAACGACCTCCGCAGACCTCATCCATCCCTTCACCCCCTCATCCGACGTGACCCCTCTCCTCGAAGTCCGCAACGTCCGCAAGCACTTCCCCGGCGTGCAGGCGCTGGACGGCGTGTCGCTGCACGTCGCGTCCGGCGAGGTGCTGGCCCTCGTCGGCGAGAACGGCGCCGGCAAATCGACGCTGATGAAGATCCTGGCCGGCATCCACGTCCCCGACGGCGGCGAGCTGCTCATGGACGGCCGGCCGGTGCCTGCCGACGGCGTGGCCGACGCCCTGCGCCGGGGCGTCGTGCTCATCCACCAGGAGCTGAACCTGGCCGAGAACCTGAGCGTGGCCGCCAACCTTTTCCTCGGCCGCGAGCGCGTCCGCGGCGGCTGGCTGGGCTGGCTCGACCAGTCGGCCATGAACGAGGCGGCGCGCGGTCTGCTGCGCCGCGTCGGCCTGGACGTGTCGCCGGCCCGGCGCGTCGGCGACCTGCCGCCCGGCCAGCGGCAACTGGTCGAAATCGCCCGGGCGCTGTCGCTGTCGGCCCGGCTCATCATCATGGACGAGCCGACGTCCAGCCTGACGCAGACGGAGACGGAACGGCTCTTCGAGGTCATCGCCGACTTGAAGCGCGCCGGCGTGGCCGTGGTCTACATCTCGCACCGGCTGGCCGAGGTGCGGCGCGTCGCCGACCGCGTCGTCGTGCTGCGCGACGGCCGCAACGCCGGCGGACTGGGCCGGGAGGAGATCAGCCACGATGCGATGGTCCGGCTCATGGTCGGCCGCGACCTGAAGCAGTTCTACCCGCGCCGCCATGCCGCCTCGGCGACGGCCCCGGTTCGCCTGGCGGTGCGCGACGTCACCTTCACTGGCGGCCCGGCCCGGCCGATCTCGTTCGAGGTCCGCGGCGGCGAGATCGTCGGCATGGCCGGGCTGGTCGGCGCGGGCCGCACCGAACTGGCCGAGGCGCTGTTCGGCATCCGCCGCGTGACCGGCGGCCAGGTGCTGCTCGACGGCGCGGCCGTGACGATCCGTCATCCGTCAGCAGGCGATCGCGGCCGGTCTGCTGCTGGCGCCGGAGGACCGCCGCCGTCACGGCCTGGTCCTGACCGACAGCGTGCAGCGCAACTTCGCTCTGCCGAACCTCGACCGGCTCAGCCGTCTCGGTTGGGTCGTCGGCCGTCGCGAGTCGCGGCTGGGCCGCGAACTGATCGAGCGGCTCCACGTGAGGACGGCCAGCCCGCGCCAGGCGGTCGGCCTGCTGTCGGGCGGCAATCAGCAGAAGGTGGTGCTCGGCAAGTGGCTGGCCCGCCAGCCGCGCGTCCTCATCTTCGACGAGCCGACGCGCGGCGTGGATGTCGGCGCCCGCAGCGAGATCTACGCTCTGATGGACCAGCTGGCCGGCGAGGGCGTGGCCATCCTGATGATTTCGAGCGACCTGGAAGAAGTCCTGGGCATGAGCGACCGCGTCCTGGTGCTGCACGAAGGCCGCCTGGCCGGCGAGTTGCCGCGTGCGGCGCTCAGCGAGGAGGCGGTCATGCAACTGGCGACAGGGGGAGACGAGCACGAATGAAGCGACTGCTGGGCATCTTGCTGATGGTGAGTTTGCTGTATTTCGGACTGATGCTGTCCGACGACAACGCCCGTTCGCTGGGCAACCAGCAAACCATCGCCAACCGGCTCGGCTTCTACGGCGTGCTGACGGTCGGCGTCGGCATCCTCATCATCTCCGGCGGCATCGACCTGTCGATCGGCTCGGTGGTCGGCCTCGGCGCCGTCGCCTTCGCTCTGCTGCTGGAGAAGCAAGTGTCGCCCTGGCTGGCCGCCGCGATCGTGCTGCTGGGATCGGCACTGATCGGCCTGATCCACGGCCTGCTCGTCACGCAGCTCGGTTTGCAGCCGTTTCTCGTGACGCTGTGCGGTCTGTTCATCTATCGCGGGCTGGCGCGCTGGGCCACGAAGGTCAGTGTCGGACTCGACATTCGCGGCGCCCCGCCGGAATTCACCGAGCGCGTCGAACAGACACGGCGGCTCCTGGTCGGCACCCACTTCGGCGTTCCCGATCAGTTGCTTCTGTTGATTGGCCTGTCGGTCGTGCTGGGGCTATTTCTGCACGGCACGCGCTACGGCCGTTATCTGTTCGCCATCGGCTCCAACGAGGACGCGGCCCGTTACGCCGGCATCCCCACGAACCGCTACAAGGTGCTGGCCTACGTCATCTGCTCGATGCTGGCCGGGCTGGGCAGCATCCTGTACCTGCTCGACAATCGCACGGCCAACGCCACCAGCGCCGGCTCGTGGCTGGAGTTGTACGCCATCACCGGCGCCGTGCTCGGCGGGTGCAGTCTGCGCGGCGGCGAGGGCACGGTCCCCGGCATGTTCCTGGGCGCGGCCGTGCTGCCGTTGCTGCGACAGCTCTGCAGCTTCGGCGGCATTCCCAACGAGCTGGAATACGCCGTCATCGGCGCGGCCTTGCTGCTTGGGCACGATCGCCGACGAACTGCTCAAGCGCCGCGGCTCGTAGCGCGACGGTACACTTGACCCTTCTCTCGCCTGTGCGATAATCCGAAAAGACTCGGCCAACTCTTCGCAGAGACGGGTCATGCTCAAACTGCTGACGTGCCCACAGGGCCATTACTGGGAGAAATCGATCGAGGACGGCGCCGACGGGCGGCACGATCGCTGTCCGGTGTGCGGTCACGCCGCCGAGACGATGCCGCTGCTGGACCTGGAGTCGCCGGAGGAGCGTCCCCAGCGCCGGCCGAACCGCCGCCACCGCCGCCGCTGCGGGACAAGGAAGGGCGTCCCATCATCGCCGGCTACGAGATCCTGCAAGATCTCGGCAAAGGTCCAACCGGCGTCCACCATTACCGAGCGCGGCAGGTGCTCGTCAATCGCACGGTCGTCCTCAAGGTGGTGTTCGCCGGGGAAGACCCCACCCAATTCGCCTGGGGCAGTTTACGCGGCGAGGCTGCGGCGCTGGGCCGGCTCAGCCATCCCAACATCGTGCAGGTCCTCGACGCCGGCGAACGCGAGCGCCAGTTGTTCTACAACGCTGTCGAGCACGTCGAGGGGCCGACGCTGGCCGAAGCCCAGGACGGCAAACCGCTGCCCTTGCGCCAGGCCATCGCCCTGGTCGAGACGCTGGCGCGAGCCATCCATCGCGCCCATGAAAAAAACCTGTTGCACCGCAACCTGAAACCGGCCAGCATCCTCCTCCAACGAATCGAAGACTCAAAGACGAAAGAGACCGCTCGTGTCTCTATTGCTTCGGTCCTCATTCATCAATCCTCCTTCCTCACTCTGAAGATCACGGACTTCGGGCTGGCCCGTCGGCCGGTCGAGGGCGATGCAACCGACGTGGAGCTGCAAGGCGAGCTGCCCTGCTACCTCTCTCCCGAGCAAGCCTGGGGGCGTGCCAAGGACATCGGGCCGGCCACGGACGTGTACGCGCTGGGAGCGATCCTCTTCGAGCTGATAACCGGCCGGCCGCCGTTTCGGGCGAAAACGGCGGCTGCAAACCCTCGATGCCATTCAGTTCAAGGAGTTGGTCCCCCTGTCGCGTCTTCGCAAGCGCGTGCCGCGCGACCTCGATACCATCTGTCGCAAGTGCCTGGCCCGGCAGCCTCGTCGCCGCTACCCCAGCGCCCTGGATCTGGCCGAGGACCTGCGCCGCTTCGCCGCCGGCTATCCGATCAAGGCCCGCTCGGCCAGCAATGCCGAGCGCTTCGGCAAATGGCTGCGGCGGCACCTGCGTGGCGTCGCCCTCGTCCTGCTCAGTCTGTGGGCCGGCATCTCGTTACTGATCCTCTTCGCGTCTGGCAGCGGCAGTCCCAACTCGATGCACAACCTCCGCGAGCAGAGCTATCGTCAGGCGGTGATGCGGCTGGAGAGCGATCTTCTCCAAGCCCGCAGAAATGCAGCTACCGCCGACTATCTCCGCTACCTGAGCCTGGCCGAGCGCGAGGTGGAGGATGGCAACCGGGAGCGCGGCCTGGCGCTGCTCGACCGCTGCCCGGAAGAATTGCGACAATGGGAATGGTACTACCTGCGCAGCCGCTTGCAGGAGGCGGCGAAGGGCCGCATGGTTTTCGCCACTACCCTGCCGATCGCGAGCATCGACCTCAGCCGCGATGGGCAGTATCTGGCCGCCGGCGGCGCCGCGGACGCGGTCAATCCACCTCCAGGAGATAAAGGCGAGGTCGTCGTGTGGGGTCTGACGAACCGAGAACGGCTCTGGCAAGAGTCGGTCGCGGCGCCGGTGCATGGGGTGACGTTCAACGCCGACAACTGGCACCTCGCCCTGGTCGCCGGCGAGGAAGCGCAGCAGCGACGTGCAGGTTCGCGGTACGCGAACCGGCCAGCTCTTGTTTTCCCGTCCCTATCCCGCAGGGACGTGGCTGACCGCCCTCGCTTACAGTTCCGATCAGGCCAGCTTGTTCGTCGCCGGCGGCAATGGCGTCGTGCATGCCTTGCAGGCGGCACGATGGGGACGAGCAGATGTCTGCACCAGGTCGCCTTTCGCCAGGTGTGGCCGCCCGGCCCGTATATGCGGCTGGTCCCGCTCGGCCCGGAGAACGAACGTCTTGCCCTCATCAGTCCCGACGGCAGCCAGATTGTGGTCCTTCACGACCTGCGCGGTTGGCAGCCCCGGGAGCTGCGCGGCCGCGAGAACGCGACCATCCTCGCCCTGGCTTACGACGAACACACCCAGACCCTGGCGGCCGCCGGCCGCGATCAGACCATTCGACTGTGGAACCTGCGTTCTCCGGGCCAGGCAACGATCGTCCTGCGCGGCCACAAGGGCGCCGTTACCGGCGTGGCGTTCAGCAGCAACGGCAAACGCCTGGCCAGTTGCGCCGCCGACGGCACGGTCATCATTTGGGATACCGAGCAGGGACAGGAAATGCTTACGCTCCGGGGCTACGACGGGGCCACCGCCGTCGTCTTTAGCCGCGACAACGACCGACCGATCTTTTTCGGCAATGCGCCGCCCATCGACCGCTTGGCCATCGCCCACGGCAACAAGGTGACGGTGCTGGCACCGCAGCGCTTCGGCACGAGGATGGTAGTCGCGGACAGCCCGGCGCGAATTGGTACAATGATTGATCCGTTGATCCGAGACTCCCCGGAAGCGTAGACAAGGAAGCGATCATGGCGGTGAAGAAGATCCTGATGCTGGTCGGCGATTACGTGGAGGATTACGAGGTCATGGTGCCCTTCCAGGCGCTGCAGATGATCGGGCACACGGTTCACGCCGTCTGTCCGGGCAAGTCCAGCGGGCAGACGGTGCGGACGGCCATCCACGATTTCGAGGGCGATCAGACCTACAGCGAGAAGCGCGGCCACAACTTCACGCTCAACGCCTCCTTCGCCGACGTGCGGCCGGAATCCTACGACGCCCTGGTCCTGCCCGGCGGCCGCTCGCCGGAGTATCTGCGCCTCAACGAGGACGTGCTGCGCATCGTGCGACACTTCGCCGAGGCGAAGAAACCGATCGCCGCCATCTGTCATGCCGCTCAGCTGCTGGCCGCCGCCGGCGTCGTCCAGGGCCGCACCTGCTCGGCCTATCCCGCCGTCGGTCCCGAGGTGAAGAGTGCCGGCGGTCGCTGGGTCGATGTCGGCTTCGACCGCGCGCACGTGGACGGCAATCTCGTCACCGCCGCCGCCTGGCCGGCCCATCCGCAATGGCTGGCCCGCTTCCTCGACGTCCTCGGCACGCGCATCGAGCCGTGACGGCGTTTCCATTCCTTCCGAGAAAGGTATTCATGCACATTTGTCTCTTCGACATCGACGGCACGCTGATCGCCAGCGGCGGCGCCGGCAAGGCCGCCCTGGAGGCGGCCCTGGCCGACGAGTTCGGTATCCCGCGCATCATCGACAAGCTGGAACTGAGCGGCCGCACCGACCGCGCCATCATCGCCGACCTGTTCCGCCTGCACGTCATCGACGATACGCCGCAAAACCACGAGCGTCTGCGCGATGCCTACCTGCGCCATCTGCCGCGCTGCCTGGCGAGGGGCACCGGCCGCGTCCTGCCCGGCATCGCCGAGTTGCTGGCCCACCTCGCCGGCCGGGACGACGTGGCTGTCGGCCTGCTGACGGGCAACGTGCGCGCGGGGGCGAAGGTCAAGCTCGGTCACTTCGGCCTGTCATCACTATTTCGCCTTCGGCGGCTACGGCGATCATCACCTGGACCGCGATGACGTGGCCCGCGAGGCGTTGGCCGAGGTGCGGCGGCAGTTGAACGGCTCCGTCTGTCTCGAACGCATTTGGGTCGTCGGCGATACGCCGCTGGACATCCGCTGCGCCCGTTGCATCGGCGCCCGCGCCGTGGCCGTGGCGACCGGATGGCACAGCCTGGAGGAGTTGTCCGTGCATCAGCCGGACTTGCTGTTAGCCGACTTGTCCAATCACGAGCCGTTACTCGCGCAGTGGATTTCGTCGAGCTGAGCCGCGAGCGTGAACGCGCAGCGTGTTTGTCGAGGGACCGGAGTTGCCGCCAGTCGCGGACAACCCAGACCACAAGGCCGACAGCGAACACGGCATGAGCCGAGCCAATGACCCATGTACCCCACGGGCTCGCCACGCGATCAAGCAACCACGCGCATCCCCATAGCGTCAGTGGAACGACCGGGATTAGCGGAAGGATACTCACGCCACCTCGTTGCCCTTCGGGTATGCGACGACGTGAATCCTCAACTGCGCCCGGGCCGCCGCTGCGACGATCCACAAACACCAGACTGCGAAGACGACCAGCAGCAGAACCCACGATGGCATCGGCCCTTCTCTTCGACGAGCTACTGTTTCGGCACAAGCACTTCAATAACGCCAGGTTGCCCTCCGCCCATCCGTCTCAATGTGCAAGAGGAACTCGGTGATCGGCTCGCGGCCGTCGAGCGGCTCCAACCGCAACCCTTGGGCCAACTCATCCCAGACGACGCCCCACTCGTCCCGGTCGGCGTCAAGCAATTCCCGCTCGCGGTTGAATAGCGAGCGAACGACCTCGAACCCGTCGGCTGGTTCGAAGGTGCCATGCCACCATGGCCAGTCGCTGCCGGTACGGGTTAGAGTACCCAGGAGGACATTGCCCCGATGTACCCGGTAATCCGGCACGAGTTCCCTCCTTCGACGAACGACACAGTTCAGCGACAGGGCAGGCGAGAAAGACGTTGAACCTCGAAAAGCCGCAAGGCTCGCTTTGTCTGCTGCAACGGCCGGTTCGGCGGCTACTTCTCTTTCCATCGCCTGCCAGCAGAAACCGTAGTAGTGCCTAAACATTCATTCGATTGGCCGGTTTGCCCCAGCGACTCGTCCGGCTGGAACTAAGGCTTTGGCAATTACACTCTCAACAAGATACCTCATATCAGAGAAAAAGAACGCACCCCACATCGCCGTCTTCCGGTAGTAATATACCGCTCTGGCTTTGAAGTCCACCACCACCGGGAACTCGAAAATCGCCCAATGTTTCCTTGGGCGGCTCTCCACATACCGAATCAAGCCCTCGTCCGCGTGCCTGACCGCCAAGCAAGGTATCACCATGTAGCCGAACTGTAAGCCGCGAAGGAGTGGGACGCGGTTCCCTTTCTTGCCATAGCGGAAACCCACATCGAACAGATCCTCCGCGTCGGCCCTGGTCGCCGACTCCATGCTGCGGACAAGAATGTGTCGGGATAGGAGGACCAACCCTTTCCAGGAGAAGTAGGTTCGAGACCCGATGAGATCCACCTTGGGGCCTCCCTGCACCTTCACCTGCCGCGAGGCACGCAGGCCCTGCGCATGAAGCTGACCTTCCACCAATGCGAGGAACTCGGACAATTCGTCCACGGCCGTCACCTCAATGATGCCGAGCACCCAAGCTCCGTGGGTCTATAAGAATGGGGATGCCTCGATTGTGGTTATTGTGGTATCAGGGACGATCACTGGTCCAAGTGCAGAAGTCATCCCCATGAAGAGCAAATCATACCGTGCCATCGATGTCAATCAGATTCACCTGGATCGCTCTACGGCAGAACGGCTGTCGTTCCTGTGGAATATATTTTCTCTTGACACCAAGAGCCTTAGGAGTGTTAGGCTACAGCAAAGGCGGAGCATCTGTCGGAGCCCGCAGCGTCAGCGAGGAAACGCCCCTCGCTGCGGCTGCGGGCCTCGACAAGTCCGGGGAATGTCCCTCGCTGACGCTGCGGGCTCCGAGAACCATGACCACGGTTTCGGTGCGCTGTCCTCATTGTCAGGCTGCCAACCAGGTCGCCGAGTCCGACCTGGACCGTGAGACCATTTGCCTGCACTGCCGGCAATCCTTCGTGCCCGCCCTGGCGAAAGACAGTTCCTCCAAGCGATCCTCGCCGTGGTGGTGGCTCTCTGATGACGCCTCTGGCTCGGCCCTGCCTCCGACGGTGCCGTGGGATGGTCGGCCGCGTGCCGATGCCGAATCCGTCGCCGACACCTGGAAGCCCGGCGACGTTATCCTCGATCTTTACGAGGTGCGCGAGGTCTTCACCAGCGGCGGCCGCGGCCTCGTCTACCGCGTGCGCCACCGCGGCTGGAACATGGACCTGGCCGTCAAGTGTCCGCGGCCCGAGTTTTTCCTCAGCGAGCAGGACAAGGCCGACTTCGAGCAGCGAGGCGGAGACGTGGGTGAAGCTCGGTCTGCACCCGCACCTGGTCACCTGCCATTACGTCCGCCGACTGGGTGGCATCCCGCGCGTCTTTGCCGAGTACGTCTCCGGCGGCAGCCTGGCCGAGTGGATTCGTTCGCGGAAGCTGTACGCGGGTGGGCCGAGCCGGGCACTGGAGCGCATTCTCGATGTATCCATCCAGTTCGCCTGGGGTCTGCAGCACGCTCACGAGCAGGGGTTGGTACACCGCGACGTCAAGCCGGGCAACGTCCTACTGACGAGCGACGGCATCGCCAAGGTCACCGACTTCGGCATGGCCAAGGCGCGTGGGACAGTCGGGCACGCGGTCGCGGACAATGGGCAGGGGAGCATCCTGGTCAGTGCGGGAGGACTGACGCCAGCCTTCTGCTCGCCCGAGCAGGTGCAGGGCCGGCCCGTGTCGCGCAAGACCGACATCTGGAGCTGGGGCGTGTCGCTGTTGCACGTGTTCGTCGGCTCGACGCCGTGGTCGGCCGGCTACCTGGCCGACGGCGTGCTGGCCGACTATCTGCAGCGCGGCCCGTCCGAGAGTTGCCTGCCGTCCATGCCGCCGGCGCTGGCCGACCTGCTGCGGCAGTGCTTCCGTCCCGACCCCAACGAACGGCCGCGCGACATGCTGGAAATCGTGGCCGTCCTGCAACGGCTGTACGGGCAGACGATGGGCCGGCCGTACCGCCGCGAGCCTCCGCAGGCCGTCAAGGCGCACGCCGATTCTCTCAACAATCGGGCCTTATCGCTGCGTGACCTGCACAAGCACGACGAGGCGGAACGTCTGTGGCAGGAGGCGCTGACGGTCAGCGCCCAGCACCCGGAATCGACGTACAATCTCGGCCTGACGCGCTGGCGGGCCGGCCGGCTGAGCGGGGAGTCTCTGCTGCAACAACTACGCGATGTTTGCCTCGCACATCGGGGCGAATGGCTGCCGCCGTATTTGTTGGCCCGCGTGCAGCTGGAGCAGGCCGATTGGCACGCGACCGTCCAGACGCTGGAGAGCGTCACCGGCGCAGGGGCCGAGCTGGACGAAGTTCGGGCCGCGCGCGAGGCGGCGCGCGAGTGCCTGAATGATGGCGGCCAGCTCGTGCGCCGCTTGTCCGGACACACCGGCTGGGTCTCCTCGGTGTGCGCCGGCCGCAATGGCCGCTCGGCCCTGTCCGGCAGCGCCGACGGCTCTCTCAAACTGTGGAGTATCTCTAGCGGCCATTGCCTGCGCACGTTTCAGGGACATTCCGGGTGGGTTACGTCGGTTGGTCTTAACGGCGACGGGCGCCTGGCTCTGTCGGGCAGCGCCGACCGCACGCTTCGGCTTTGGCAGACCGCCGACGGGCAATGCCTGCGCATCCTGCAAGGGCACGCCAACTGGGTGCTCGCCGCGGCCCTGAGCGCCGACGGGCGGCTGGCACTGTCCGGCGGCGGCGATGGTGCAGTCAAGTTGTGGGAGACCGCCACGGGCGCCTGCCTGCGTACCCTCGACGGCCACGAAGGCCCTGTTCTCGCCGTGTGTTGGAGTGCCGATGGACGGCACGTCCTGTCCGGCAGCCGGGACCGCACGCTCCAGTTGTGGGAGGCCGGCAGCGGGCAGCGCCTGCGCACGTTCATCGGACACGCCGACAAGGTAGCGGCGGCGGCGCTGAGTGCCGACGGGCAGTACGCCCTGTCCGGCGGCGCCGACCGCACGCTGCGGTTGTGGGACGTCGCCACCGGACGCTGTGTACACCCTTTCGAGGGGCACCAGGCGGGGGTGACATCGGTCTGCTTCAGCGGCGGCGGCTGTTATGCCCTGTCCGCCAGTGAGGACCGCACGGTCAAGGTCTGGCAACTCACGACAGGCCGTTGCCTCGCTACCCTGGAAGGCCACGCCGGCACGGTGCATTCGCTCTGCTTGGCCGGGGGAGGCCGGCGGATGTTATCGGCCAGCGCGGACACAACGCTGGCCTTGTGGACCGTGCCCGGCGATCAGCCCGCTCCCTACGTCCTCTCGCGCGTGCTGCCGAGTGACATCGAGATGTCAGCATGGACGGAGTACGAGCGGGCGCTGGAGGGGCGCGACAGGCGCTCGCCGCTGGCGATGCCGTCCGCGCCGCCGGCTACGTGCGCAAGGCTCGTTCGCAGCCGGGCCACGGCCGCCGACCGGAGTCCATGAACCTGTGGGGCCGCCTATACGTCCATTTGCCGCGTCCGGCGCTGCAGGGCGGTTGGGGCGGGCCGACCCTGGCCGAGCATACCGAGGCGGTGACATCGGCCTGTCTCGCTGCCGACGGTCGGTTCGCCCTGTCCGGCAGTGCCGATCGCACCCTCAAGTTGTGGGAGCCGGCCACCGGCCGCTGTCTGCACACCTTCGAGAGCGACATGGGCGGGGTAACGTCCGTGAGTCTCAGCGGCGACGGCCGCCTGGCCCTCTCGGCCAGCAACGATGCCGCCCTGAAACTCTGGGACGTCCGCGCCGGCCACTGCCTGCGCACCTGCCGCGCGGACCTGGACGTTCTCACTTCGGTAGCGCTCGAGCGCCGACGGCCAGCTGGCCATGTCCGCCAGCATCGACGGTACGGTTCACCTGTGGGACGCGGCCACCGGCCGGCTGCTCCGCGTTCTCCGCGGCCACACCGGCCCCGTCCACTCGGTCGCGCTGAGCGCGGACGGTTGCCACGCCCTGTCCGGCAGCGCCTTCTTCGTCATCCGCAACGATGGCGAACGTCTCTTCACCTGCGGGCAGCTGAAACTGTGGGACACGGCGACCGGCCGCTGTCTGCCGGCCTTCGAGAGCGAGACCGGCGCCGTGACCGCCCTGGCCCTCAGTGCCGATGGCCGCTACGCACTGACAGGCGGCGGTCAGTCGGTCATCCAGCGCGACAATGGACGGTTCGTGCAGTCCGGCCTCCTCCATCTGTGGGAACTGTTCACGGGCGGGCGCCTCCGCACTTTCGTCGGCCATCAGGGCGCCGTCACCTCGGTTTGTCTGAGCTTCGATGGCCGTTTCGCCCTGTCCGGCAGCACCGATGCCACGGTTCGCCTGTGGGACGTTGCCGGCGGGCCGTGCCTGCGCACCTTCGCTGGACACGCCGACGCCGTCACGTCGGTCGCTTTCAGCGCCGATGGCCGCTACGCTCTGTCGGCAAGTGCCGACCGCACGCTCAAGGTGTGGATTCTCGACTGGGACTTGACCGACCGCGAACTGGCGGACTGGGATGAGGAGGCGCTGCCGTATCTGCAATCGTTTCTGTCGCAGCACACGCCCTATGCCACTCCGGCGCCGAATCGCAAACGGAGCGTGGCGGAGATGGTACGCTCACCCCTGTCGCGCCTGTTCCAATCCGCGCCGGATGAGGAAGAGCGCTCCGATCCTTGACGCGGCAGGGACCGCCGGCATGGACGGAGAACGACTTCCAGGTCCTGCTCCGCAAGCTCGGTCATGCGGGTTACGGCTGGTTGCGGCCCGAAGGCGTTCGCCGGAAACTGGCACGGCTGGCACTCGGCTGGAAGGGGCCATCCCGGACGGAATTCTGATCCTCTCTCCCTCCCGACACAGGTTGAGCGAGACTCACGGCTCCTCCGAGCGCAGGCGCGTCCGCTGGGCGGTCGATCCGACTGCTTCTCCCTTGCAACACGAACACTTCATGTCGCGGCACCACTCATCCGGTTCGTCCGGGTCGCGCAGGGCCATCGCCTCCATGAACTCGCGGTATCGCCGGGAATACGTACCGTTGAAGAAGACGAGCTGGATGTGCTCCTCCGCATCAAGGTGGAAACGCAGGCTGTACGGTTTCAGCAGGGCGATGCGGCGGCGCTGCGTCCGTTCTTCCACCCACCAGGACGAACCGCGGCGGGCGGCGTCCTCGACGCGCGTCATCAAGTCGTCGATGAGCAGGCGGAACTCGCGGACGGTGTTGCCGTTGATGGCCGTCGCCGACACGGGGGCCTGCATGCGCGCCTTGATGCGCGGTTCCTCGGCTACCCTCCCGCCCCGGTTCCAGGCGGCGATCCAGGCGTTTAGACGCGGCCCCCAGTCCGGCCGGGATGTATCGGTTCGGATGAGGATAGCCGGATCCTGGTTGGTCAAGGCGCTCTCCAGGAGCGTATCGAAGGCGTTCGTTTCGACGTAGCTGATGACGGTCGGCTGGATGTCGGGCGGAGGCGGTTCGTGGTAGGGCCGAGTGACGCGGGTGTTTCGGCAGCTGAGCGCGGAGGCGCAAAACAGGGGCAGGGCCAGCACGAACCATCTTCGGTTCCGGTCTCGCGTCATCGGGGCCACCTGCGATCGGTCTGGCGCGCACCCTCGCCGCCCGGGCACGGAGATTCGCGCGGGTATCTGCTCAAGGAATGACGCGGCTATGTCAAAAAATCGCCGACGTGTCCAGGGCAATTTCGTCGCGCGGTCAGCGTTTGCCATTCCAGGCGGGCTGTGTGTACTTGCCGGCGATTAGCTCCTCGATCCGTCGCCGTTGATCGGGGGTCCAGTCATCGGGTTGAAGCATCCAGGCTGTCCGCCTCGTGAAATGCTCGGCCACGGCGGCGCAGAGAGATTCGGGAGAGATGGTCAAACCTGTGAGTTCGCGGATGCCGGGCAAAGCCAGCGCAAACGGACTGGCGGCGAGGAGAATGCCGCCGTGTTGCAGCAGGGCGCCGCGCTGCTTCCGCTGGGCGCTGCCGGCCACCTTGACCTCGCCGAGGAGCAGATCGCCCGGCGTGTGATGGAGAAAGCAGAGGACGTCGCCGAGCTTTTTCTCCTCGTCGTCGCCGCAGGCGCGGACGGTCACGCCCCGATCGGCGAAGGCGTCGGTGAGGATGGCGTGCATGCGACGCAGCCAGGATTGGCCGTGTTTCTGCCAGGGCGCCCCGGCGGGCAGGGCCAGGGCGTAGGTCACTTCGAGATGATGCACCAGGGCCGCCCCGCCCGACGGCCGCCGCACCCAGGCCAGCTCCTCCAGCCGAGGGTAAGCCCGACGAACCGCCTCGGGCTGAAAGTAGCCGAGGCTGAGTGTCGGTTGCGACCAGCCGTAAAAGCGCAGAGACGCGATGCCGGCGACGGCCGCCTCCAGCAGCACCTCATCGGCGGCCATGTTCCACGCCCCGTCGGCGACGTGGAAGGGCAACAAGCGACAATGCGGAGGTTGCATGAATCTAAAACGGCTTACGTCGGCCGGCGAAGTTTGACGGCGGTGCCGTAGGCCAGCACCTCGGTCACGCCCTGCGCGAACTCGGTGGCGTCGTAACGCATGGCGAGGATGGCGTCGGCGCCGCGCTCCTGGGCGTGCTCGACCATGCGGACGTACGCCTCCGAACGCGCCTGTTCGCAGACCTCCTCGTAGGCCTTGATGTTGCCGCCGAGGATGCTCGAAAAGGCGCCGCGGATGCCCTGCGTGATGGTCTGCGCCCGCACGACGATGCCGCGCACGATGCCGAGATATTCCTCGATCTCGTAACCTTCCAGACTGTTCCCGGTAGTGACCGCGACACGTTTGGCCATGATTGCCTCCCAGGTAAAAAGATGAAGCCCCCTGGAAGTTCTTCGTACTTCCGCCTCCGCGCATTTCATTCGGACGCCGGCTTCCAGCGCAGCAGCGGCTCCTTGGCCGCCTTAACCTCGTCGGGCCGGCTCAGGGCCAATTCGTGCGGCGCCTCGTGCAGGAAGTCGGCGTCCTCGTCGCGGATGCGGATCAGTGCGTCCGCGAAGGCGTCGAGCGTCTCCTTGCTCTCCGTCTCGGTCGGCTCGATCATCAGCGCCTCGGGCACCACCAGCGGGAAATAGACCGTCGGCGCGTGGTAGCCGAAATCGAGCAGACGCTTGCCGATGTCCATGGCGCTGATTTTGCGCTCGCGCGCGCAGTGCTGCGAGCGCTGGCGACGAACTCGTGCATACAGCGGTCGCCATGCGGCACGTCGTAGATGCCCTTGAGGCGGCTGAGCAGATAATTGGCGTTGAGCACGGCGTTCTCGCTGACCTCGCGCAGGCCGCGCGGCCCCAGCGTGCGGATGTACAACCAGCCGCGCAGCAGGATGCCGACGTTGCCGAAGAAGCTGCGCACCCGGCCAATCGACTTCGGCCGATCGTAGTCGAGGTGATAGCGCTCGCCGGAGCGGGCCACCAGCGGCGCGGGCAGGAAGGGGACCAGCGGCTGCGCGCACGGCGATGGGACCGGCTCCGGGGCCGCCGGCGCCGTGCGGGCCGGTGAATGTCTTGTGGACGTTGTAGTGCATCATGTCCACGCCGAAATCGCCCGGCCGAGTGACGCCGAGGATGGCGTTCATGTTGGCGCCGTCGAGGTACACCAGCGCCCCCTGTTGATGCAGCAACTCCGTAATGGTGGCGATCTGATCGTCGAACAGGCCGAGCGTGTTCGGATTGGTAATCATGAACACGGCGGCGCGAGTCGTCGAGCTTGGCGCGCAGGTCGTCGAGATCGACGAGTCCGCGTGCGTTGCTCTTGACGCTGACGGCGTCGAAGCCGGCCAGAGCGGCGCTGGCGGGATTGGTGCCGTGAGCGCTGTCGGGGATGAGCACGCGGGACCGTTTCTCGCCGCGGTCGCGGAAATACGCCGCCGCCACGAGCAGGGCGGTCAATTCGCCCTGGGCGCCGGCGGCCGGCTGCAAGGAGACGCCGTCGAGTCCGGCGATCTCGGCCAGAATGTTCTGCATCTCCCACAGGATGCGCGAGCATGCCCTGGCACGACTCGTCGCTTTGCAGTGGGTGCAGGTCGGCCAGGCCCGGCAGGGCGGCGAGGCGCTCGTGCCGCTTGGGGTTGTACTTCATGGTACACGACCCAAGCGGATAGAAATTGGTGTCGATGGACATGTTGCGATTGGACAGGTTGACGAAATGGCGGACCAGGTCGATCTCGCCGACCTCGGGCAACGGCGGCGGCGCGTCGGCGAGCGCGTCGGCAGGAAGCAGGTCGCGCCGGCCGGCACGTCGCACGCCGGCAGACGGTGCGTGCGCCGCCCCGGATGGCTCATCTCGAACAGCAATTCGGTCGATTGGCTTTTGTCCATAAACAAATTAACCACGGATGAACACAGATGAACACGGATAAGACAACAAATAATGCCATTGTCCCGGTTGTGTTTTATCTGTGTTTATCTGTGTTCATCTGTGGTTCCTTTTCTTTCGAGTATGGAGTGGCTCCGTTGGGAGAGGCGCCGTTCGCCGCGGACCATGCCGACACCAGGCCGTCGATCTCGTCACGGGTCCGTTTTTCCGTGACGGCCACGCTCAGGCACGCCGCCAATTCCGGATACCAACGACCCAGGTGCAGCCCGGCGTGATAACCCCGATCGAGCAGACGCGCCAGCAGTCCCGGCACCGATTCGTCCACCTGCAGCGTGAACTCCTTGAAAAACGGACGGTCGAAGCGGAGGCGGACGCCCGGCAGCTGCGTCAGTCGCTCGGCGGCGTAGTGGGCCTTGCGCGTACACAACTCGGCCGTCTCCCGTAAGCCGTGCGGTCCCAGGGCGGCGAGGTAGACCGTCGCTTTCAGGGCCATCAGCCCCTGGTTGGTGCAGATGTTGCTCGTCGCCTTCTCGCGGCGGATGTGCTGCTCGCGCGTCTGCAACGTCAGCACCCAGCAGCGTCGGCCGCGGCGATCCGTCGTCTGGCCCACCAGCCGGCCCGGCATCTTGCGGACATACTCTTCGCGGCAGGCCAGCAGGCCCAGGTAGGGACCGCCATAGCTCAGCGGATTGCCCAGGCACTGCCCCTCGGCGATGGCGATGTCGGCGCCGTACTGGCCGGGCCGCTTCAGCAGACCCAGGCTGATCGGGTCGAAGCTGACGATGAACAGGGCGCCGGCGTGCGCGAGCGACGTTCGCCAGCGCCTCGGGTTCCTCCAGGCAGCCGAAGAAATTCGGGTGCTGCGCCACCACGCACAAGGTTTGATCGTCGGCGGCACGCTTCAAATCGTCCGGGTCGAGGAAGCCGCCCGGCGTCGGCAGCGTTTCGACGCGCAGGTCGAGGTTGGCGATGGTAGGTGGCCAGCGCCTGCCGGTATTCGGGGTGGAGGCTCTCGGCGATGAGCACCTTGTGCCGCTTGGGGTGGACGCTCCAGGCCATGAGCACGGCCTCGGCCACGGCGCTGCCGCCTTCGTACAGGCTGGCGTTGGCCACGTCCAGGCCGGTGAGCTGGCAGATGAGCGTTTGAAACTCGAAGAACGCCTGCAAACTGCCCTGGCTGGCCTCGGCCTGGTAGGGCGTGTAGGCGGTGTAATACTCGCTGCGGCCGGCGATGGCGTCCACCACGGCGGGGATGAAGTGGTCGTAGACGCCGCCGCCGAGGAAGCAGACAGCGTCGCCCGCCGGTCGATTGCGGCCGGCCAATTGACGCGCCTGGGCCGTCAGCTCCATTTCGCTGAGTGCCTCGGGTACTCGCAGCGGGCGATTCAGCCGCAGTTGCGGCGGGATGTTGGCGAACAGTTCCTCGATCGAGGAGACACCGATGGCCGCGAGCATCGCGCGCTGGTCTTCGGGAGTGTTGAGGACGTAGGACAAGCCAGAACTCCGAAACAGGGTCAAGGATTGGCCCCAGGGGGCGGGGATTGTTGCTGTTGCTGCCATGCTTGACGAAGGGGGAGGACTCGCTCGCGCGCCCAGCGCTTGATAATTTGGAAGCGGTCCCGTTGATCCGGCACATGAAGACTTTGCTGAAGTACCGGCATTATTTCCGATATCGGCAAGTAGGGTAGGGCCGCACTGCGCGGCGATTCTTGATAGGTGCCATCCGATCCAAGGAGGTGAATGTGCCATTCTTCTCCGTCGAAGCGCCAGATCTCGGGAAAGCCTAGGCCGGCGTAGACGCCTAGACGATCCAGGCAGCTACTCATGATGTCCACTTCCAAAGCGAGATCCGGCGGCGGATCACGGTCGAGGTTCAGTGTCTCCCAGTCCCCGACCTTGGACATACTACCGAGGTAAAAACAATCGTCCGGCTCCAGACCGCGATCTCGGATGCGCCGCCGCAGTGTCGGACCTCCCAGGGCATGAAAGGGAAAATCCAACTCCTGGGCCAAGATGATCATAAAATGTCCGAACCAAACCTTAATCGTCTCATGGATGAGTAACGGCGACATGAATTCGAGGTTCCCTCGGTCATACGTGACTCGGACGTGCTGTTCGTTCAGCGCCTCGACGATCTTCTCGTAGGCGTCCCAGCCGATATTCCACAGCACGAAGCGCTGACGCGGTTCCAGCTTGGTCGCAGGTGGTTGGACCAGGATGTTCATGGCTTACTTCTCCCGTAACCTCGCTCAATGCTCCTCTGACGCGATCTGCTGTTGATATTGCTCGTAAGTCATCAGGTGGTCCAGTGTCGTGCCTTTCTCGACCTTGACCTTGATGAGCCAACCTTTGCCGTAAGGGATCGCTGGAGATCAGCGTCGGGTCCGTCTCCAGCTTTTCGTTGATGGCGAGGATGTCGCCGGTGATCGGCGAATACAGGTCGCTGACCGCCTTGACGGACTCGATCTCGCCGAAACTGTCGCCGGTGGAGACCGGATCGTCGATGTCGGGCATGTCGATGTAAATGATGTCGGTGAGCTGTTCCACGGCGAACTGCGTCAGGCCGATGGTGCAGACGTTGCCTTCGAGGCTGGCCCACTCGTGGGTCTTGGCGTAGCGGAGCGTTTGGGGGTCCATGAGGTTCTCGCTTGTGATCGTGGTCGCTTGCGGCTTAGCGCGAAGCCGCAAGCGGCTTATTCCTTAGATCGGCGGTAGAACGGCAGGGCCACGACGCGGGCCGCCTCCGCCTTGCCGCGCACGTCCACGGTGCAGACGGTG
This sequence comes from uncultured Planctomycetota bacterium, assembly GCA_963849325.1. GTDB lineage: Bacteria > Planctomycetota > Planctomycetia > Gemmatales > Gemmataceae > JAJPHU01. The sequence goes on from CAWKHF010000007.1 coordinate 468,937, forward strand.
CCCACGGCCATGTGGGCCGGATCGACGTAGGCCATGGCGATGGCCTTGCCCAACGTCGGCGTGACCGTGCCGCTGGTGACGCGGCCGATGGCCTGGCCCTCGTGCAGGACCGTCGCCCCTTCGCGGGCGGCGCGGCGGCCCTCCAGCTCCAGACCGACGCGGCGCGGCAGATGGGTGTCATCGCGGCGGCGACGCAAGGCATCACGGCCGAAGAAGTCGCCCTTGTCCATCTTGACCGCCCAGCCCAGTCCGGCCTGGAACGGGTCGATGTCCTCGCTCAGCTCGTGGCCGTACAGCGGCATGGCCGCCTCCAGGCGCAGCGTATCGCGGGCGCCGAGGCCGCACGGCTTGGCCCCGCGCCGGACTAGCTCCTCCCACAACTCGACCGCTTGCGCCGCCGACGCCAGGATCTCGATGCCGTCCTCGCCGGTGTAGCCGGTGCGGCTGACGACGCAATCCTCGCCGTGGTAGCGCGTCGGCCGTGGCGTGATAGTAGGCGAGCTGTTCGGCATCGGTCTCGGTCAGACCGCGGCACAAGGCCAAGGCTCGCGGTCCCTGCACGGCGATCATACAGGTTGTCGTCGTCTGGTCCGTAACATCCACCGATCGGCCATCCTTGTGCCGGGCGAGCCAGTCCACGATCTTGCCGCGATTGGAGGCGTTGACGACCATCGCCCAGCCGTCGGGCCAGCGGTAGACCAGCACGTCGTCGCGGATGCCGCCCTGCTCGTTGCAGACCAGGCCGTAGCGGACCTGGCCGTCCTTCATGGTGGCGGCGTTGTTGGTGTAGACCTGCTGGATCAGGGCCAGGGCGTCGGGACCGGCGAAGGACAGCCGGCCCATGTGGCTGATGTCGAACAGGCCGGCCGCGGTGCGCACGGCCGTGGTGCTCCTCGACGATGCTGGTGTACTGCACCGGCATGTCCCAGCCGCCGAACTCGACCATGCGGCCGCCGTGCCCGACGTGCCAGTCATACAGGGGAGTGCGTAACGCCATGATCGTCCCTTCGCGGCCCGGAGAAGCAGAACGGGGCAAGTCTAATCCTATCGCCCCGTTGCGGTCAAGTGCGCCGCTTGCCCCGACGACTATCGTGTATGGTAGGCGCGGCGCCGTCGTTCTCCAAGCGGGTTTGTGCGTCCCAGACCAATGCGGTAGGATGCGGAGAGGAAGGGATTCTCTTCGCTCGGGACACGGATGGAATAGGAGGGTGAACGATGGAAGTCGGCGGGCCGTTGCTGATCGCCTTCTGGACGTGCGTGTGCCGCGGTCCTCTCCGGCGCCGCCGAGGCAGAGTTATCGCCCGAGATCCATACCCACGAGCTGCGCGCCCACGTCTATCGTCTCGCCTCGCCGGAGTTTCTGGGCCGGCGCGGACCGGGAGCGGCCCGAACCTCGCGCCATCTGGCCGCTGCCTTCGAGCGACTGGGACTGAAACCCGCCTTTGGCGATTCGTATTATCAGCCTATTCCCGCGCTGCTGACGGAAGGCACCAGCAAGGCCAACTTCATCGGCCGCAACGTCGGCGCCATCCTGCCCGGCAGCGATCCCAAGCTCAAGGACGAATGGATCCTGCTCAGTGCCCACTTCGACCACCTGGGCAAGCAGGGCGGCGTCCTGTATCCGGGCGCCGACGACAACGCGACCGGCGTCGCCATGCTGCTGGAGGTCGCCGAGTATTTCGCTCTGACCAAACCGAAGCCGCGCCGCACCATCGTTTTCGTGTCGTTCGATCAGGAGGAGACCGGCCTACGCGGCTCGACCTACTTCGCCGCCCATTCGCCGCTGCCGTTTCGCCACTTGAAAGCGTTCCTCACCGCCGACATGCTCGGGCGGTCGATGGCCAACGTCATGGACGAATACGTCTTCGTGCTCGGCAGCGAGCGTTCGACGCAGCTACGGCGGCTGGTCGAGAAGGTGGCGCCGCCGTCGGGACTGCGCATCGGCCGACTCGGCGCCGACCTGGTCGGCACGCGCAGCGACTACGGCCCGTTCCGCGATCGTCAGGTGCCCTTCCTGTTTTTCAGCACCGGCCAGCATCCCGACTACCACTCGCCCAGCGATACACCCGACCGCATCGATTACCGGAAGCTGCAGCGCATCAGCGTCTACATCCGCGACCTGACGCGGCGGCTGGCCGATGACGACGAAGCGCCGGCGTGGAACGACAAGCCGCTGCCGCCGGACCTGGAGGAGATGCGCACCGTGGCCGTGCTGGTCAACCGCGTCCTCAAGCGACAAGACCTCTATCCGTTGTCGGAGAAGAAGCGCGAGATGGTGCGGAGCGTGCAGAAGCGCCTGACGACGATCCTCGAGCGCGGCCAGGTCGCGGCGGCGGATCGCACCTGGCTGCTGTGGAACGCTCGGCTCTTGCTGGTGACGGTGTTCTAACGCGGCGGGTTCGTGAACAGACGCTGTTCGATCAACCGCCGCAGCGTTTCGTGGGCGTAATCGTCCATGCCCTCGCGGCGGCTGCGCCAGACGATTCGGCCCGACTCGTCGAGCAGGACCAGCATGGGGAAGTAATCGGCCTGGAACTGCTCCATCACCGGACAATGTCCGGGTCCGCCGCCGCTGAGAAGGGTCGTGTAGTTGATGTGGTAACGGCCCCGTACACTCAGCACGCGGCGGCGCTGCTCTTCGACCGGCCCCGTCTCACAGGCGATACCGACCACTTTCAGACCGTAGGGACCGTAGGCCCTCTGCAATTCGACCAGGTAGGGGATGGCTTGCAGGCAGGGTCCGCAGGTGCTGTACCAGAAATCGAGCAGCACCAGTCGGCCCCGCTGGTCGTGCCGGTATTCCCAGCGTTGCCCATCCACGTCGTTCAGCCCGAAATTGTCCAGCTTGTTGCCGATCAGGACGCAGAAGGGTACGCGCTGGGTCGGGGTGTGGATGGACAGGGGCGGTTGCGACGGCGTAACCGGCGGCGTCGGCGCCGCTTGCGGTTGGCGTTCGTCGGGCATGGACTCCCAGGTCGGCGGCGGAGGCGGCACCGACCACGCCGGTGCCGTCCGATACTGCTGGCCCGGACCCTGAATCTCAACCGTCGGAATCTTCGGAGCGCGCTGGAACCCCTCGGCGATGTGCGTGGGGTCCGGGCTTCCTCCGAAGCCGTTGCCCGACGTGGGACTGGCCTCGCTCTCACGGGAGGGCGACAGGTTTCGGCTTGGCGGGATCTTGACGGGCGGATCGAGGTTCGCCGCCGGCGTTCGCTCCTGACCGCTCTCCGTACTCGGTATCGTCTTCTTGCCCGGCACCGCCGGCGGGTCCGGCACGGGTGGCGTATTCGGCGTGGTGAAGCGCTTGTTGATGCGGATGTATAAAGTCGACTTGGGCGGGATCACGATGACCTGTCCGCTGGCCAGCTCGTTGCCCTCCTTGGCGCGGGCGATCAACTGGTAATGATGGCCGGGGATCAGGCCCAAAATCGTGAAGAAGCCGTCATCCGTGGTCTCTTTATCGACCGGGGCCGCCTTGGACGAATCGTCGTCGAGATCCTTGATCTCGATGCGGGCCTTGACGAGTTTGTCGCTGGAGGTATCGACGACGCGCCCGGCCAACAGACCGTTGGCGCCGGGCAGCGGGCCGCCGGTTTCGGAGACGACGGGGGCTTCGCGCGGCGCCGACTTTTCGGAACCCAGGAACGGTTTGGGGTTGGTATTGTGCGCGGTTTGTTTCTTGCCAAAGAGACTACAGCCCGCCAGTCCCAGGCATACCGTCACCAAAGCCACACCAACCCGGGTGCGCACGGCCTGGCCCTCGAATTGGGGACAGCGGACAACACGTCACAGGGGCCGCGGCTTCCCTCCCAGCCTCTCGACGCGCGGGCTTTCCCCGTCCAGGGGATACCGACAGCCAAGCGATTCTTCCCGCGCCCCGCTCCGCGGTCAAGACGGATTCCCGGCGCGGTCCCCGGGGCAGGGCCAACAACCTGGGCGTAGACGGTAAAACACACAAGGTCCAGCATCCTTGTTTAGCCGCGACGCGCAGCGGAGCTCGGGGCCAACGCGGCTCCGCTGCGCGTCGCGGCTAAACGAATGCTCGGGAGGATTTCGACAGAGCAAAACCGTTTCTAAATCGAAGTTCGCTCCGGCAGCCACGCCAGGCCGAAGTGCGTCACGCGCACGTCCGCCTTGCGCGGCTTGACTTCGATCGGCGCCGCTTCCTCGCCGACGCGCTTCCATTTCTCGTGGATCTCCGCCAGTTTGGAGTAGTAGTCTCCGGTTATTTTGCGTATCTTTTCCTCCTTGCCATTGGACCGGGCTGCCGTCGGCTTCGGCGTGGCGAACGACACCAGCCAGTCCCAGAAGGAGCCGTTGGACTTCGGCGTCGCCGGGTCGGCCGGTAGCTCGCTGTCCAGCGCCTCGAACTTCGGCCGAAACTTCGCCTTGGTCATCTCGATCGCCTGCCGTGCTTCCTCGACGGCGGCGGCGTGGCAGCGCTGACGAAACGCCTCCGCGCTCTCGCCCGGCTCGCTCACCAACTCCAGGGTGCGATTCTGCAAGAGGGACAACTTTTGCGTGCTGTACAGGTAGTCGGCGAAGGCTCGTTCCAGCGTCTTCAGCTTCCGCCCGGTGTCCACGCTGGTAGGCACGTTGGCCCAGCGCACGCCGGGCAGCGGCCGCGACTCCATCGGTTCGCCAATGCTCCTTCCCTTGGCCCAATCGACGGGGCGTCCCGGCTCGCTGGGCACCGCCAGCAGCCGGACAATCTGACGATGCTCCTTGCCCTTTTTCTTGTCGATGAGGAAGACGACCTCGGCGAAGCCGAGCAAATGTGGCTCATACGTCGACCGCGCCGCCGGCGATCCGGCCAGCCGCCGGCAAGTAGAACTGGGTCACGTCCGGCGGCAGCACCGGCGGCAAGCTGTCGTTGCTGGAGGCGGGCGCGGCCGAGTCCGTCTCCGGGACGAGTGTGGCCATCGGAGCCTCGGCGCGCGGCAAGCCGGCGCGGAATTGCTGATCGCGCAGGCCGGCGAAGCCGAGTTTCCAGACACGTTCGCCGCACTGCGGGCAACGATCCGTCACGTCCGGGCCGTCCAGCGCGGCGTGACAGTTGCGACACAAGGGGATGGCCCGCGGCGGCATTTGCTGCTGCTGCTTGAGGTCGTGCATCAGCTTCCGCGACTTGCTCGCGCGTCAGCGGGCCGCGCAGCAGCGACAGCGCCCAGCGCGTCTGGAATACCAGCGGCGCCGCTCGGTGGATGTCGTGCATCAGGAAGACGCGGTTGCTCAGCGACGAGATGACGGTCTCCAGGTAGGAGCGATCCGTCAGCGAACCCTGCTCCGCCGCCACGCTCTCCAGCCCGTCGAGCAGGCGCATCTTGTCGCGCTCGGTTTGCAGCTTGCCGACGAACCAGGTGCCGGCGTTGGACAGCGCCTTGTAGTCGAGATCCACCGGGTTTTGCGTCGCCAGCAGTACGCCGACGCCGAAGGCGCGGGCCTGCTTGAGCAGCGTCAACAGCGGCTTTTTGGTCGGCGGGTTGGCCGGGTGCGGCGGCAGGTAGCCGAACACCTCATCGAAGTAGACCAGGGCACGCAGGTCCGTCGTGCCCGGCTGCTTGCGCGTCCAGCTCAGCACCTCTTCGAGCAGCAGCGTCGTGAAGAACATCCGCTGCCGGTCATCCAGATGAGCGACATAAAAGATCAACTGTTGCGGTTTGCCGCCGCGATAGAGCATGGCCGACAGGTCGAGCGGCTCGCCGGTCGTCCAGGTGCGGAAGCCGGGGGCGGCGAGGACGTTGTTCAGCGTCGAGGCGAAGCGCAGCCGCTCCTTGGCGGGGAAGAACGTCTCCAGGTTGTAGGCGCCCATCATGCGAATGGGCGGGTCCTGGATAGCCAGGATGAGGCCGGCCAGGTCGAGGTTTTTCTTTTGCTCCCAGGCGTGCAGCAGCAGATGGGCGATGAGGATGTGTTCGCGCGACTGCATCGTCTCGCCGGCGATGCCGGTCAGGCCGAGCAGGGCGCTGGCGGTGGCCTCGGCCTTCTCGGTCAGGGCTTCCGCGCGGCAGGTCGCCCTGCGGAGCGGTGAAACTGCCGAGGATGGACAGCGACAGGCCCGCCTCGCTGCCCGGCGTGTAGATGCGCCAGGCCGCCGCCTCCTTGACGCCGCGAATGCGTTCCGGCTTCTGAAACGTCTCCTCCAGCCCCTTCCGCCACCGCGCCGCCAACTGCTCGGCGTATGCGCGGCGCGACAGGTTCTTTTGCTGGGCGTCCTGCTCGTTGACCCAGTGCTCGATGGCGGCCGGGTCGAGGTCGGGGAATTGCAACAGCAGGTTCGTCAGGTCGCCCTTGGGGTCGATGAGGATGCAGGGGATGTGATCGATGACCGCCTCTTCGAGAATGCTGATGGCCAGGCCGGTCTTGCCCGAGCCGGTCATGCCGACGATGACGCCGTGCGTCGTCAGGTCGCGGGCATCGTACATGACGAACTTGTCCGGCCGCACCGTCCGCGTGGCCAGGTCGTATTCGCGGCCGAGATAGAAGCAGGCCGGTTGCTCGATGTCGAAGGGAGCGGGAGCGGGCGTCGCCGGGGCGGCGGTCGGAATGTTGTCGGCCACGGGCTTGGTCTCCATGCCAGATTGTCGGCGTGCCGTATTATGCGGAGTGCCGGCGGCGTTGCCAAGGTCGATGACGGGACGGCAAGGCGAGGCGGGCTGGCTTCGCGGGGCGCTCTTCGGGTATAACGTGGGCGAATTCCAGAAAACAAGGAGGTGACGGATGAACGTCCATCCCCGCAAGGCGCCGCTCGCTCTGATCGCCCTGTCCGTGCTCGCGGCGGGCGCGGCTCGGGCGCTCTGCGCGACGAGACATGGGTCCGGCGGCGGATCGAGCAAATCAAGGACAGCGACACCAACGCCTGGCGCAAGGTCCCCTGGGCATCGTCGCTGCTCGCAGCGCGGCGCCTCGGCGAACGCGAGAAGAAGCCAATCTTCCTGTTCACCCACGACGGCAACATCGACACGGGCCGCTGCTGAAACGGCGCCCGCGACATGAGGGTGAGTTCACTCTCCGACGACCGTGTCATCGGCCTGATTAGCAAGTATTTCGTGCCGGCCTGGCTGTCGCGCGACGACTACCAGCTCGAATCGCGGAGCCAGGCCGAGCGGGACGAACTGGAGCGCATCGATGCCGAGCGTCGCAAGCGCGGCCTGGAGGGCGGCACCGTCTGCGTATTCGTCCTCGACGCGGACGGCAGCGTGCTGGCGACGCAGCGCGTGCAGCTCGCTTGCCAGCCCGAGAACTTGCTGCCGTTCCTTACCCGCATCATCGCGGACAAACACCTGACGCCGCGCGATGCCGAGGCGATCCGCGCCGGCGCTACCCGTCCAGCCGCGATCAAGCCGAAGACGGAGGGCGGCCGGCTCATCCACGTCTGGACGCGCTGCGACCAGGGCAGCAACCGCGGCCTGAGCAACGATCGCATCGAATTGACGGCGGCGGAGTGGAAAGCGTTCCTGCCGGCCGCGGACGCCCGCCCGGGATCGTCGTGGCGCATCCCGGACGAGACTGCACAGAAGCTATTCCGCTACTGCTATCCTCCCGGCCCGCACTGGGACGTGAAGGCCAGCAAGGTGCTCAACAGTACGCTGCGGATCACGCTCGTTGCTGTCTCTACACGAGAGATACGCCTGTGCGCTGGAGGGCGGGCTGGAACTGAGCTTTCCGCACACGGGCAAGTCGGTGGATGGCCGCGTCACGGCCCATTTCGTGGGGGTGGCGAATGTCAATCCCGGCAAGCAAGCGCTCACGTCGCTGGCGCTGGTTTCCGAGCAGGCGGACTATGTTTGGTACTGGCAGGGCAAGCCGCAGCCGATCCAGATGCGCATCGCCCTGGAACTGGAGCCGTAGAGCGAGCGGACAGCACTCGTCGGAGCCCGCAGCGTCAGCCAGGGACGTTCCCTCGCTGACGCTGCGGGTCCCGACCACAAGGTTGAGTCCCCTCGCTTTTATCGTGATACTCGACTGATGACGTTTCTCTTCCCTATTTGCACTCCGTATACGACTTCTTTCTCCACTTTCCTACCCCAACGATCCTGTAGGGAGAGAGCCACCCGGCAGCGGAAAAGATGGGGATTTCCTGGCTCTGCGTGGAATCGACCGTCAAGAAGCTCAGGAGGCGATAACCCGCCTTCCAGTCGGGATCGTGGCCCTGAATCGGCTGGCCGGGGTCGGCGAACTTGTCGGGCGATTCGCCTCGACTCCAGGAATCGAGGAATGCTTCCACGACTTTCTCGGCCTTATCCATCGTTTGCTGGGGAGAGCTTTTTCCGCAGCCCTGGACCATCAAGGCCGAGAGAATCATCGTGGCATGGAACAGGACGTAACCGGCGTTCTTGAGCATGGTCCTCGTCCCTCCTCCCGGCGACTCCGAAGAAGAGGGTCATGGCTCGGGGACCACCTGACCGTCGTTCCGGCACGATAACTTCTGCAGGGTATCCATATCGATGGAGTTGGACAGCGAAATCACGTGTCCGTCGGAAAAAAGAAACTGACAGATCCCCGTGTGCCAGCTGCCGAATTTGCAGTGAAATGGGCCGACCAGATCATTGGATCCTTGACCCAGGTTCCATTTGGTTTGACCGCCGATGCGAGAGAAGTTACGAGGAAAGTCTCCGTTCCAGATCGCGCCTTCTCCCCACGTCGGACCGCTCTGGCCCCACATGCTCTGGACGGAATGTTTCTCGCCGACGAGAAAGGTCTGGCTCGTGCCGTCGGTGATGTCTTTCAGGGCCGTCTGCGATTGCGAGGACGTGACCTGACCGCTGCCATCGACCTGGGCGTTGGCATAGCACATCGCTCCCTGGCACAAGGGATGATCCACGATGGCGTTGTAGAACTGGCCGCCGTTGCAAGCGTAGTCCCCCTGCGACCCGTAATGTTCCTGCGAATCGGGGATGCCGGTACTGGACACCTCGTACATCGTACTCGGCATGGAGATGCTGCGTCGGCTCGGACAAACGTACGTCCGCACGAACGCATTCTGCACAAGGGGCGTCTGTTCGTAATAGTTCCTGGTGAGATCCCACTGGTTATAAAGAGCGCTCTGCTCCAGATAGGGGAGAATGAGCACGAACCAGGTGGCGTGTTGAGGCCCCACGCGACTGGGAGGCAAAGCCTTGTACGTGTCGTGATAGCTGTGGATGGCCAGGCCCATTTGCTTGAGGTTGTTGCCGCACTGCATCCGCGCGGCGGACTCGCGGACCTTCTGGACGGCTGGTAACAGCAAGCCGATCAGCACCGCGATGATGGCGATGACGACCAACAGCTCAATGAGCGTGAAGGCACGGCGCCGTGGAGGAGAATGGAACATGGTCGCTCCTTTCGCAGGGTGCGGGAACAAGGCCGGCGGGCCCCGAAGGTACACGCCGCTGAACGAGGGGAACGAGTTGACCACCCGAGGGTCAGAAACGAAGAGGAACTGTCACGCAGTTAGAGCGAGAAGCGCAGTCAGGAGAAGCCCGGCTTGTGGAAAGCCGCCGAGCCGAGAGAAGAGTTCGAGAATCGCATCGCGGGAACCATATTGGACCCGTCACCAACGACAGCCGCCATGCCGGTTTGCAAGTGAAGGCATCGTAGAGATACGAGGAGCGAACGTCAAGGCGCGGGCGGCGAAGCGCTCCCGAGACTCGACGCCGCGGGCGCTCGGGTTTCGAGAGAGAGCGATAACCTGCTGCCTTCCGGAAGCGGATTGCCTAACATACCTCTAGAAGTGAACCCCCGCGTCGTGGAGAGGACATCTGGCCATGAAGCAGCGTTTGCTGACCCCGGGGCCGTCGCCGGTGCCCGAAGAAACCCTTCTGGAACTGGCCAAGCCGGTTTTCTATCACCGCAGCGCCCAATTCCGGCAGCTGCTGAACGAGGTGCTGGAAGACCTGAAATACGTCTACGGCACCAAGAACCCCATCGCGCTGTTGACCGCCTCGGGCACCGGCGGCATGGAGGCGGCGGTCGCCAACTGTCTGCCGCCGGGCAGCAAGGCCGTCGTCGCCGTCGCCGGCAAGTTCGGCGAACGCTGGCGCAGCATCGCCAAGACGTTCGGCGTCGAGGTCGTCAGCGTCAGCGTGCCCTACGGCCAGGCCGTCCAGCCCGAGCAGATCGAGCAGGCCATCAAGCAACATCCCGACGCCGCCGCCGTCTGCGCCACGCTCAGCGAGACCTCGACCGGCGTCCGCCACGACATCCAGGCATTCGGCAAGATCGTTGCCCAGACGCCGGCCCTCTACCTCGTGGACGGCATCAGCGGCCTGGGCGTCGCCGAGTGCCGCACCGACGACTGGCACCTCGATGTCTGCGTCACCGGATCGCAAAAGGCGCTGATGCTCCCGCCGGGATTGGCCTTCCTGTCGGTCAGCGATAAAGCCTGGCAGCGCATCGACCAGAATCCGCCCTCGCGCGTCTTTTATTTCGATCTGCGGAAGTACCGCGATAATCTCAAGAACGGCGATACGCCGTTCACGCCGGCGCACACGCTGGTCAAGGCGCTGCGCGTCAGCCTGAAACAGTTGCGGGCCGAGGGCATCGAAAACGTGTGGACGCGACACGCGCGCATGGCCGCCGCCTGCCGCGCCGGCGTGCAGGCGTTGGGTCTGGAGCTGTTCGCCGCCCAGCCGATCGACGGGCTCACCGTGGTCAAGACGCCCGAGGGCATCGACGGCGTGGCCCTGGTGAGCAAGCTGGAGAAGCAATACGGCATCCGCATCGCCGGCGGCCAGGATCCCCTCAAGGGCAAGATCTTCCGCATCGCCCACATGGGCTACATCGATCAGTTCGACGTGCTGGCGGCGCTGTCGGCCCTGGAGATGGTGCTGCTGGAGATGGGTCATGCGCTGGAGCCGGGCAGCGGCGTGGCGGCGGCGCAGCAGGTGCTGGCGCAGCAGGTGCGAACACCGCAGACCGTGTAGAATAAGACGGTGAGCCGCTTGCGGCCTGGCGGAGAAGCGCTCGCGTGGCCGACGAACCGGAGACCATAAAACGTTTAGGGACGTCATCGGAATCGCTGGCGCGGCTGAGCCGCAAAGCGGCTGCGGCGGAAGCCGCTCTCGGCATTCATGGCGTGTCGGTCACGGCCGGAATACCGCAGGGTCCAGCGTCCATGGCCCCGCGAGCGATCGTGGAGCAGCACTTTCGCGTCCATGACACCCCGACGTGCGCGGATCCGCTGCATCGTACGGTCGAGTTGCCCAAACCGATGACGCAACAAATGGCCGACCTGTTCAATCAATTGTTCGGGCGGAAGTGATGAACCCGCAATCAACTCCCTGCCGGTCGTGGCGCGAGGGCGCGGACTATCCCTCTCCCGTCGAGAAAGTGCTGGCCTTGGAACACTATGACGGCCCGATGGAGGGGGTGTTGCAATGCGCCGGTGGCGATGTTTATCGCTTTGACATGCTGGCCTGGGACGAGGAAACACAGGACGTGCGCATTTTCGGCCTCTCTCCCCTGTCGCGGTTGGCATGGGACCACCTGCTCGCGCTGTGTGCCGGCCACGATTCGCCACGCTGGCCCGTCTGGGCTTTTCGCTGGCAGGAACAACTGCGGCAAGCGATCGAAGAGGTCCTTCGCCAGGCAGGTCCGATGCAATGGGTGGTTGCCACAACGGATTTGTTGGGAGAAATAGGGCGCGTCAAAGCGCTACGTCCCGAGGAACGGATGCAGGTCACGAATTGGGGCGCTTTTTTGGGATTGGCTCCGGAATGGCCTGTCCGCGCCCCCCACGAAAAAGGTTAGACCGAGAGATCTTCCATGCCACGTGTTCTGGTTTGCGATAAGTTGCCGGCGGCCGGCCTCGACATGCTGCGGCAGGCCGGCATCGAACTCGATGAACGGCAGAAGCTCAAGGGGACCGAGCTGCAACAGGCCCTCCGCGCCGCCGACGGCGTCATCGTCCGCAGTGAGACACGCCTGACGGCGGCGGAGTTGGAGAATCCCGGCAACTCCGCGTCATCGTCCGCGCCGGCGTCGGCGTGGACAACATCGACGTGGCGGCGGCGACGCGGCGAGGGCATCGTCGTCATGAACACGCCCGGCGGCAACACCGTCAGCACCGCCGAGCACACCATCACGCTGCTGATGGTCCTGGCCCGTCACGCGGCCGCCGCCGACGCCAGTATGCATCAAGGCAAGTGGGAGCGCGGCAAGTTCGTCGGCACCCAGCTGGCCGGCAAGACTCTCGGCGTCGTCGGCCTGGGACGCATCGGCCGTGAGGTCGCCCGCCGCGCCGCCGGACTGGACATGAAGGTAGTCGGCTTCGACCCGTTCCTGGCGCCGGCCGGCGCCGCCCAGATGGGCATCGAGGCCGTCTCCGAGCTGGCCCAATTGCTGCCGCGCATCGATTTCCTCACCGTGCATACGCCGCTGACCGACGAGACCCGCGACCTGATCGGCGCCCGCGAACTGGCGCTGTTGCCCAAGGGCGCTCGCGTCATCAACTGTGCCCGCGGCGGCATCATCAACGAGGAGGCGCTGGCCGAGGCGCTGCGTTCGGGCCACCTGGCCGGAGCCGCCCTCGACGTGTTCGTGCAGGAGCCGCCGCCGCCCGATCATCCGCTGCTCAAGCTGCCCAACGTCGTCCTGACGCCGCACCTCGGTGCCTCGACGGTGGAGGCGCAGCTATCCGTGGCCAAGGAAGCCGCCCAGCTACTCATCGACTACCTCATTCGCGGCGTGGTCGGCTTCGCGGTCAACATGGCCGCCGTGGACCAGACCGAGTTGGCCGAGCTGCGGCTGTACGTGGACATGGCCCGCCGTCTCGGTCTGCTGCACGCCCAGATGAGCCAGGGAGCCATCCAGAAGGCGGTACTGCACTATCGCGGCGACGTGGCCCGCCGTCCCACGCGGCTCATCACCGCCGCCTTCGCCGCCGGCCTGCTCGAATCGCACCTCGATCAGAACGTCAACATCGTCAACGCTCCGCTGCTTGGCCGCCGAACGCGGCATCGAGATCGTCGAGCAGACCTCGTCGCAGCAGGGCGATTTCAGCACCCTCTTGCGCGTCGATGTGGTCACCGACAAGAAGACGTACACCGCGGCCGGCACGCTGTTCGGCAACCAATTCCTGCGGCTGGTGCAACTGGGGCCGTACCACCTCGACGCCTTCCTCGACGGCGTGATGCTGCTGTTCACGCACCGCGACGTGCCGGGGCTGATCGGCTTCATCGGCACCATCTTCGGCAAGCACCAGGTCAACATCGCGCAGATGACAGTCGGTCGTCAGCATCCGGGCGGCGAAGCCATCGCCGTGCTCAACCTCGACAGCCTGCCGCCGGAGGAAGCCCTGAAGGAAGTCCGCGCCCATCCGCAGATCAGCAGCGTCAGCGTCGTCAAACTGCCGCCGGCCGGCCAGATGCCGCCCTGGTTTGGCTAAAAACCATTCACCACGGAAGACACGGAAAGAACGGAAAAAAGACAAAAGATCATTACCTGCCGATGGCGCATCTGCGCCGAAGTCGATGGCACGATAATTGATCTCTTTTGTCTTATTTCCGTTCTTTCCGTGTCTTCCGTGGTGAACTCTTTGGGTTCCTTTCCGAGAGCAACAAGAGTCCCTTCTTTTTTCTTCCTGTCAAGAAGCGCGCTCTGGACAGCATAGTAAAAATAGGTAATATAGTTAAACTCGGTCTGGTCGAGGCCGAGCTTCCTCCCTGACAGGGCCGCCGGTTGCCATCGACGCTCAACCAGCGATAGCAGGGCGGTGTCGTGAACACAGAGAGAGGAGCATCTAATGGTGCAACTCCCGCAGCCCCGGCACGGGCCGGGGTCTCTTCCCTTCGCGTCCAGACCGGGCGACATCTGGCAAATGGCCTGGCGCTGGCGTCTTTTCCTGGCCCTGGGCCTGTTGGCCGGCCTGGGTCTGGGTGCGGTCGCCTTCACGCGGATACCTCCGGTTTATCAATCCGAGGCGCAGATCCTGGTGTGGCAGAAACGGCCCGACGCCATGACCTCGGTGGACTCGCGTCAGGGGAGCGTCGAGGATTCGTTGGCCACGCACCAGGAGCTGCTCAAAAGCTCCGCCATCATCGACCGCGCCCTCCGCGATCCCGCCCTGGCCGATTTGCGTTCGTTCCAGGGAGAACAGGAGGCGCCGATCGAGGTGGTTCGCAAACTGCTTGCCGTGACGCGCGGCAAGAGCCTCAGCGGCGGCAACAACGTCTTGCAGGTATCCTTCCGCGGCAAGGTCGCCCGGGAGTGCGCCGCCATCCTCGCCGCCGTCCTCGACAGCTACAAGACCTTCCTCGACCAGAAATACCAGACCTTCGCCGGCGACACGTTCGAGCTGGTCCTGCGCAAGCGCGCCGACCTGGAGAAGGAACTGGCGAAGAAGGAGGCGAGCTACCGGGCATTCCTCGAAAAAAGTCCGCTGTTGATGAAAAAGCCGGACGGCTCGGACCTGCGGCGCGAGCGTCTCACCAGCATGCAGACGCGGCGCTCCGCCCTGCTGCTGCGCCGCGCCGAATTGCAGAGCCAGCTCGACAGCATCGAGGAGGCCCGGCGACAGGGCCGCGGCCGGGCGACGATCCTGGCCCTGATCGCCGAGTTCTCCCACAAGGGTGAGGACATCGAGCCGGCCCGGACGCCGGCGATGACGACTTCGGACCAACTGACGCCGTTGCTGTTGGAGGAGCAGAAATTGCTCGAACGCTACGGGGCCGGCCATCCGGAGGTGAAGTCGGTTCGGCAGCGCATCGCCATCGCTCGGGCGGTGCTGGTGCTGCCGGCCGCGGCCTGGGACGCAACGCCGGACGCGGCGGGAGGGCGCGGTCCCGTCCCGAACGACCCCGTGCAGTTGCACGTGCTGATCCTGCGGCAGAAGCTCCATTACGTCGTGGCGGCGGAAGAGCGGCTCAGCCAACTCTTCGAGACGGAGCACCACGAGGCCCGCCAGCAGGCGCGCTACGAAATCCAGGACGAGTCCTTCCGCACCGGCATTCTGCTGACGCGGCAATCCTACGAATCGCTCAACAAACGCTTGCAGGACGTCAGCCTGGTCAAAGGAGTCGGGGGCTACGACATCGAAGTCATCACGCCGCCGTCCGAGGGCCGGAAAGTGGCCCCCAGCGCGACGTTGATCTTCCCGGCAGCCTTGCTGTTGGGCGGACTCACTGCCCTGGGTCTGGTCTATTTGCGCGAGAGGATCGGCGACCGTCTGCGCTGCCCCGAAGACGTCCGCGAGCAGTTCGCCCTGCCGATCGTCGGCTGCATCCCGCCTTTCACGGCGGAAGCGAAGGGGCGAACCCGTGTCGCTCGGCTCGCGGCACCTACCGGCCTCGATCCCCTGCTGTGTACCTATCACCATCCGCGCTCGGGCGAGGCGGAGGCGTATCGCAGCCTGCGCAACGCCCTGTTCTTCCAGGCGCGCGATCCGGCGCGCAAGGTCATTCAGGTCACCAGCCCCAGCGGCGGTGACGGCAAGAGCATTCTGGCCGCCAACCTGTGCGTGTGCATGGCGCAGGCGGGGAAGAAAGTTCTGCTGATTGACGCCGACTTGCGTGGCCCGCGCATCCATCAACTCTTCGGCCTCGGCACGGGCGGCGGGCTGGGGTCGGTCCTGGCCGGCGAGAGGGCGCTGAAAGAGTCCATCCAGGACAGCGGCATTCCCGGCCTGTCCGTCCTGTCCTCCGGTCCTCCGTCATCTCATCCGGGCGACCTTCTCACGGCGCCGCGCTTCAAGGAAATGCTGGACCAGCTGCGCGAGGAATACGACTTCATCCTCGTGGACAGCCCGGCCCTGCTGTCGGTCACGGATGCGGCGGCGGTAGCCGCACGAGTGGACGGCGTGCTGTTGGTGGTGCGTCTCACGCGAAACACCCGGCCGGCGTTGGGGCATGCGCTGGAGGTGCTGGCGATGGTCGGGGCCAAGGTGCTCGGCGTCGTCGTCAACGGCACCACCCCGACCGTCCACCGCCTCCGGCGGGGGAAGATCAACGCGACAGCAGACGACGTCCACGCGGAAGGGCGGAATGGTTGGACCACGACAGGGGCCACGGAAAGGAGCTGAGATTGCTTGCTCAAGCCGCTTGCGGCTTAGCGAGACATCGGCAAACGCTAAGCCGCAAGCGGCTTGAGTAAACGGCGTATCGCGGACGGAACAGGGTGGATATTCATGCAGCTTCGTCATCGTCTGATCCGCACGGGCAAGGCGCTGCTGGACGGCAGCGTGCTGGCGGCCAGCTTCGTGCTGGCGTGCGTCATCCGCTTTGAAGGCGCCGTGCCGGACTACATCGTCCAGGGCTTGCTCTTCACGTTGCCTTTTGCCGTCGGCGTGCAGCTGGTCTGCCTGTCGGCCTTCGGGCTGCGCCGCCGGACCTGGCGGCACGTCAGCCTCTCCGACGCGCTGCGGGTCGTCGCCGCCCTGGCGCTGGCCGGCATCATCCTGGGCGCCTGGCGGGCGCTGGGCGGCTTTTACGATTGGGGGCCACCCTTGGAAGATGACAAAATCATTCCCTGGGGCGTGACGGCGTTCGACCTGCTTCTGGGCTGCGTGGTCCTGATCGGACTGCGCGTCATTGGCCGCTTGCTCCACGAGCGCCGCGAACGTCGCCCGCCGCGCTCGGAGCGAACGCCTACCTTGCTGATTGGGGCCGGCCGGGCCGGCGCGATGGTGGCCCGCGAGGTCGCGTCCTGCCCGGAAGTCGGCATCGCGCCGGTCGGCTTTCTCGACGACAACACCGATCTGCTGGGCCTGTACGTCGGCGGCGTGCCGGTGCTCGGCACTCCGGCGCAGGTCGGAGAACTGGCGGCCCGGCACGGCGCCAAACAGGCGCTCATCACCATCGCCCACGGCTCGGCGCCGGCCCTCCGCCGCATCAGTCGTCTGTGCCAGGAGAGCGGCCTGCCCGTCCAGATCATCCCGTCGCTGCACGAGATCGTGGGCGGGACGATCAACCTGTCGCGCATCCGCGATGTCGCCATCGAGGACTTGCTACGCCGCGAGCCGGTTCGCCTGGACGGCAACGACATCCGCGCGGCGCTGCGCGGCCGCCGCGTGCTGGTCACCGGCGCCGGCGGCAGCATCGGTTCGGAGCTATGCCGCAAGGTGTGCGGCTTCGGCGCCGCCAGCCTGGTCCTGGTCGAGCAGGCCGAGAACAGCCTGTTTCAAATTCACCGCGAACTGGTCCGCGGCGCTCGCGGCGTCCAGGTGGTCCCGTGCATCGCCGACATTTGCGACCAGACGCGCATGCGCCAGCTGTTCAGCTCCTTGCTGCCGGAGGTGGTGTTCCACGCGGCGGCGCACAAGCACGTTCCGCTGATGGAGAGCAACGCCAGCGAGGCCATCAAGAACAACGTGCTCGGCACGGCCGGACTGGCTCGCCTGGCCCACGCCCACGGCGTCGGTCAGTTCGTCCTGATCTCCACCGACAAGGCCGTCAAGCCGGCGTCGGTCATGGGCGCGTCCAAGCGCATCGCCGAGCTGTTCGTCCAGGCGTTCGCGGGTCACAGCCGCACGCGCTTCATCACCGTCCGTTTCGGCAACGTGCTCGGCTCCAACGGCAGCGTCGTGCCGCTGTTTCAGGAGCAGATCGCGCGCGGCGGGCCGGTGACGGTGACGCACCCCGAGATGCGCCGCTATTTCATGACCATCCCCGAAGCGTGCCAACTCGTGTTGCAGGCGGCGGTCATGGGCCGTGGCGGTGAAATCTTCATTCTCGACATGGGCGAGCCGGTGAAGATCGTGGACCTGGCCCGCGATCTGATTTGCCTGTCCGGCCTGATACCGGACGAGGACGTGCAAATTCGCTTCACGGGGCTGCGGCCGGGCGAGAAGCTGTATGAGGAGCTGTTCTCCAAGGACGAGGCGGTGCAGAAGACGGCTCATCCGCGCATCTTCGTCGGCCGGCAGCCGCCGCCGGACTGGCCGCTCATCAGCCGGCAGGTGGAGGAGCTAGGCGAACTGGCGGTCCTCGGGAAAGTCGATCTTCTCCACGACAAGCTCAAGGACATCCTTCCCGACTATCAGCCCCAGCTGCCGCCGCCCGACGCGGACAGGAGCTACCGTCTCGACACGGCGCACGAGGGAGCGATCGGACTCCCGGCCCTCGAACGGGGTCGTCTTTCCGCTGGCGCCGCCGGCCTGATGTTCGATCGCCCCAACGGTTACGAGGTCCACGGACGAATGTTGCCAACGCCCGCTACCGCCGAAGTCATCGAGCGAATGCCGACGGAAACGTCGGCCGACGGGACGGCCTCGTCTCGGCCTCGCCGCCTGACGCTGCGGCACAATTTTGCCTGGACGTTTCTCGGCAACGTGGTGTACAGCGGTTGTCAGTGGGGAATGCTCGTCGTGCTGGCCTGGCTCGGCAGCCCGGAAATGGTCGGCGCGTTCGCGCTGGGGCTGGCGGTGACCGCTCCCGTGTTCATGTTCACCAACCTCCAGCTGCGCAGCGTGCAGGCGACGGACGCGCGCGGCGACTTTCATTTCGGCGATTACCTGGGGACACGGTTGCTGATGACGTCCGGAGCGCTGGCAACGATTGCGGGCCTGGTCGGCCTGTCCGATTTCGGCCGGGAGTCGGCGGCGATCATCCTGGCGGTAGCAGGTGCCAAGGCGTGCGAATCGGTCAGCGACGTTATCCACGGTCTTTTGCAGCAGCATGAGCGGATGGACCGCATCGCCGTATCGATGATGCTGCGCGGCGTCGTGTCGCTCGCCGCCCTGGCCACGGGAGTATGGCTGACCGGACGGCTGTTCTGGGGCGTCCTCGGGATGGTCTTGGCCTGGGCGCTGGTCCTTGCCGTCTACGACTGCCGTAGTGCGTACCTGTTCTTGTCGGAAGGGGCGAGAGAAGCGACTTCTTCTTCCCTCGCCCCTCGTTCCTCGTCCCTCGCTCCTCGCCTCGCCGTGCTGGGGCGAGTGATCTGGCTGGCCTTGCCGCTCGGCGTCGTCACCTGCTTGATCTCGCTCAACACCAACATTCCGCGCTACTTCATCGAGCATCAACTTGGTCTGCGAGCGCTGGGGATCTTCTCGGCGATTGGCTATCTGATGGTCGCCGGCAATACGGTCGTCGGCGCCCTGGGGCAATCGGCTTGCCCGCGCCTGGCGGTCCATTACGCGGCCGGCGAGCGGACGGCGTTTCGGCTGTTGCTGCTGAAGCTGGCCGGCATTGCTGCTTTGCTGGGAGGCGCCGGCGTTCTGATCGCGGTCCTGGCCGGGCCGACCGTCCTGCGCCTGGTCTACGGGCCGGAGTACGCCGCTTACAACGAACTGTTCGTCCTGGTGATGGCCGCGGCGGGACTGGGATACGTGGCTTCGTTCCTGGGCTACGCCGTGACAGCGGCTCGTCACTTCGGCGTTCAGACGCCGGTGTTCGTGGCTGTCGGCCTAGTCACGGTCGCGGCCTCCGTGCTGCTCGTACCCCGCGCCGGTCTGCAAGGCGCCGGCTGGGCGGTCCTGGTGGCAATGGCCTGTCAGCTCACCCTCCTCGGAGCCGTCACCGTCGTCATCTCCGTGCGCATGCCAGGGAAGGAGGTCACGATGGGCAAGACCATCCGCGTCCTCCACGTCCTGGGAGCGTTGAACCGGGGCGGCGTCGAAAACTGGCTCTTGCACGTCCTGCGCAAGCTGGACCGCGACCGCTTCCGGCTCGACTTCTTGGTCCACACGACTTCCTCCGGCGTCTTCGACGAAGAGATCCGTGCGTTGGGCGGCGCGATCCTGCACTGCCCGCAGCCCTCGCGGGCGTGGTCGTATGCCCGGCGCTTTCGCCGACTGCTGCGCGAGCACGGGCCGTATGACGTGGTTCACAGCCATGTCCATCATTACAGCGGCTTCGTGCTGCGCCTGGCGCGGCGAGCGGGGGTGCCGGCACGAATCGCCCACAGTCACACAACATCGGGTGGAGGGTGGAGGGTGGAGGGTGGAGGGAGAAGAAATACTCTGCACCCGGCGGAGTTATTGCGACAAGGCTATCTTGCCCTCATGAGGTACTGGCTGACGCGCCACGCCACGGTCTGCCTGTCCGCCAGCCGGCAGGCTCACGAGGCGCTGTTCGGCCCAGCCAACGGCCACGATCAGGGACATCGTGTGCTGCCCTGCGGCATCGACCTGGAGCCGTTTCGAGTGAAAGTCGATGCGGCCGCCGTCCGGGCAGAGTTCGGTCTGCCGCCGGATGGTTTCGTCCTCGGCCACGTCGGCCGTTTCGCGGCGTGCAAAAACCATAACCTCCTCGTGGCGATCACCGCCGAGATCCTGCGGCGCATCCCGAACGTCTATTTGCTGCTGGTCGGCGACGGCGAATTGCGATCGGACGTTCGAGCGGGAGGCGACCCGGGGAGGAATCCGCGATCGCGTCGTCTTCGCCGGCGCACGGGCCGACGTGCCGCGACTGTTGCAAGGGGCGATGGACGTGTTCGTTTTTCCGTCGAAATACGAGGGATTGGGGTTGGCGGCGGTTGAGGCCCAGGCCGCCGGCGTGCCGTGTGTACTCTCCGATGCCGTTCCCGCCGAAGCGTCGGTGGTTGCTCCGCTCGTGAGGCGCGTTCCCCTGTCGCAATCGCCCGGCGAGTGGGCCGATACGATCCTCGCCGTTCGCACGGACGCCCCGCAGTCAGCCGCGAGGAAGCGCGGGCCGTCCTGGAGAGGAGCCTGTTCAACATTCGGACCAACGTGCGCGAGTTGGAGGAACTGTACGCGACAGGTCCGGGATAGAGTCGGGTGACGCTCATGATGTCGATGCGTTCGTTCGGCGGCCGGATCGTCCGGCAGGCGTACAAGGTAGGTTACCGTTTTTTCCCGCGTCTGCTCGAACCGGCAGCGCGCGGCCCGCTCGTGCTGCTGTATCACAGCGTCGAGGACGCCTGCGACGCCTGGACGAACAAGCTCGGCCACAACGTCACGCCGCGCCGCTTCGAGGACCACGTTCGCTACCTGACCGCGAACTTCCGCGTCGTCCCGTTCTCGCGCATCTGCCGCCCCGACGCCGCGCCGGACGAGATCGCCATCACCTTCGACGACGGCTCCGCCAGCATCCGGACGGCGGTGCTGCCGATCATCGAGAAGTACCGCTGTCCCATCAAGGTTTACATCACCACTTGCAACCTGACGGACATCAACTGGCTCAACAAGCTCTCGTATCTGCTAAATGTGCTCGCCGTGGAAGACCGGAACACTCTCGCGGTCGCCGCCACGGATGCCCCGACACGTTCCGGGAAGGCGGTCGGCGTCCATGATTTCGTACATCATTTCGACCCGGAGCGCACGGCAGGGGTGATCGATGAGTGCTTCCGCAAAGTCTGCCGGAGCGGCGCGCGGCGTCTGTATCTGATGGAAGAGGAAGTTCGCCGCCTCGCCGCGCATCCGCTGGTCGAAATCGGTTCGCACAGCCGCAATCACTATCCCCTCCCTCGTCTCGGCGCGGCCCAGCTGCGCGATGAAGTGGTAGAGAATCACCGCGAGCTGAATGGCTTGTTCGAGAACACGGTGGAGGGCTTCGCCATCCCCTTCGGTTTTCGCACGCACTGCACGCCGGACGTCGTGCAGGTGGTCCAAGAGATCGAACTCGGTCCTTGTGTCGGCCTACGGCGGACGGCTGGATTTGCAGCCGTGCCACGGTCTGCCCGAGGTGAAGCGAGTTAGTATTGGGGGAAATTTGGGATCGCTGTGGTATCAGATGAGTCATCCGAACTAGATCATCGCGGAGTTGTGGGACTTCATGTACGCCGTCGAGCCGAACCAAGACGTTTCCCCCTCCAGCGCCCGCTGGCGCTTCTTCGCGCTGTGCCTCTTCCTGGGGTCGCAGGGCTTCACGCTACCCGTGCTTGCCATCGGGCCGTCCTGGGCCGTCTGGCCGACCTTGCCGGACTTCGCGTCCATCGTTCTGGGGCTGGTCTGCGTCCTCCCGGATCGTTCGATGCCGCCGGCGCAGCGGGCGCTCGGTGGCTGGTTCGCGCTGCTGTTCGCCGCTTGCCTGCTGTCGTTTCTTTACATGATCGTCCTGGCGCCTCCGGCCGGCGTGGAGCAGGCGGATCGGGCGGTCGGACTGTTCGAGTTGTGCCGGCTGACGCAGTCCCTCGTCATCTTCCGGGCCGCAGCGCGCATTCCTCTGACGCCGCAGCGAACCCATATTCTCTACGCGCTGGTCACGGCCGTCCTGTGGCTCGTGTGCTTCGGCATCCTGGCCACGTTCTTTCACCTCGTCGAGCCGCACGCCTTGATCCAGCACTTGCCACAGGATCGGGATGTCCTTGGTGCGTGGTACGGCTACGCGGACGACGAACTGGCGCACGGTTGGGGAGCCGTGGGTTACAACCACGCTTACGGAGCGGCCCAGGTGCTTATCCTGCTCGCCCTGCAGATGCGTCTTCAGCCCGAACCTCGACCGGCGTTGATGACGATCTCGGTCGTCCTCGCCCTGGCGGCCAGTTTCCTCAGCGGCAGCCGGGCCGGCTTCGCCGCCGTCGCGGCCTTCATCGTCCTCACGCTCATGCAGCGGCCGGCCTTCGGTCTGCTGGTCCTCCTCGTCGTCCTGGCCATCGGCTCGCGGATCACTCCCGAGGAGCTGCCGGATGACGTTCGGCAAGTGGTCGAGAGCCAGCGGGCGCTCTCCGACCCGGCCGAGGAGGACAGCCTCAATGGTCGGACCCAAATCTGGGACAGACACCTGACGTTCCTACGCGCCAATCCGTGGTTGCTGCCGACCGGCGCCGGCTTCGGCTACACCGCCGCGACCGGCGATGCGCACTGCCTGTATCTGCAAATCCTGGTCGAGATGGGCGTGCTCGGTTTGCTGCTGTGGGGCATCGTCGCGTTTCAGGTGCTCGCCGCGCTATATCGGCTGGAGCCGGGACCGCGACCGCTGTTCTGGGCGACGGTCGCATTTCTGTTCTCCGCCGTCACCCAGGAAACGTTTTATCCGGTGGCGGCGCTGGGCAATTTTCTCGGCCTGTACCTGTGCGGCCTGGCCGTGTCCCTGTCCGACACAAGGGTAGCTCGGACGGCCGATGCGATGACGTGCGCCGAAGGTTCTTACGAAACGGAGACGTTGGCCTCATGAACGTGGTCGTGACCCTCAGTCAGCGTTTCGAGCGTTCCCCCGACGGGCGCGTGTGGACGCCCGCCGCCTTCGCCTACCCCTTCTGGACGCGCTATCTGGAAGTCTTCGATGGCGTGCGTGTCGTGGCTCGCGTTCGGGACGTGGCCGCGGCGCCGGCGGGATGGAATCGCGCCGACGGCGACGGCGTTGTCTTCACGCCGATCCCTTATTTTCGGGGACCGTGGCAGTATTTGCTCAAGGCGCGCCGCGTTGCCCGTACCGCTCGGGCGGCCATCGGCCCGACAGACGCCGTCCTCCTTCGCGTACCGTCGGAACTGGCCCGCTGTGTGTCAACGTATCTACGGCAGAGCGGCCATCCCTACGGTGTCGAGGTCGTGGGCGATCCGTATGAGGTCTTCGCGCCGGGTGCGCTTCGTCATCCGCTGCGTCCGTTCTTACGCTGGTACTTCCCCGCGCAGCTGCGGCGCCAGTGCGCCGGCGCTTGCGGGGTTGCCTACGTCTCTCGCCACGTCCTGCCCCAGCGCTATCCCTGTCCCCATCACGCCGCGTACTTCTCGGACGTTGAGTTGCCCCCGGCCGCCTGGGTGTCCGCCCCAAGACCGCCTCGACCCGACGCGCGCGCCTTCACGCTCGTTACCATTGCCTCGCTGGAACAGCTCTACAAGGCGCCGGACGTGCTGATCGACGCTGTCGCCGTATGCGTCCGGGATGGCTGGGACTTGCGGCTCGTGTTTGTCGGCGGAGGGCGGCATCGCGCGGAGTTGGAGGCGCGGGCGGCATCGCGGTGCCTGGCGGAGCGCGTCGTTTTCCACGGTCAGGTGCCGGCCGGCGAGGGCGTTCGCGCGGCGCTGGATGCGGCGGACCTGTTCGTGCTGCCCTCGCGCACCGAGGGACTTCCGCGGGCGATGCTGGAGGCGATGGCTCGCGGTCTGCCCTGCCTCGGCTCGCGCGTCGGAGGTATCCCCGAATTGCTCTCGGAAAAGGAGCTAGTCGAACCGGGCAACGTCGCCGGCCTGGCCGCCAAGATCGCCGAGGTGCTGAGCGACCCCGACCGTCTCTCGCGTCTGTCAGCCCGTAACCTGGCGAGGGCCGCCGAGTATCGCCCGGATATTCTGCGCGAGCGCATGTTGGCGTTCTATCGCCACGTCCGCAACCAGACGCAAGCCTGGCTGTCGGAGGAAGAGACTCGGAAGAGTGGCGCGTGGCGAGTGGCGTGTGGCGAGGGAAGAAGAAGCCTCTTCCCTCGCCACACGCCACTAACCACGAGCCACTCTTCCGACATCCGGCTGCTCCACGTCACCACCGTCCCGCAGTCGCTTGGCTTCCTGCGCGAGCAGGTGCGCTACGTCCAGAAAGAGGGCTTCAACGTACACGTGCTTTCCTCGCCGGGGGAGTCCCTGGAGCGCTTTGGGACGGAAGAGCAGGTCGTCACCCATGCCGTGTCCATGCCCCGGCGAATCACGCCGCTGCGCGACCTGTGGACGCTGGGACGGCTGTGTCGCATCCTCCGCCGCGTTCGACCGGACATCGTACATGGCCACACGCCCAAGGGCGGACTGCTGGCCATGCTCGCGGCCTGGTGTTGCGGCGTGCCGGTGCGCGTCTACCACATTCACGGCCTGCCTCTGATGACGGCCTCCGGATGGCGGCGCCGGCTGCTGCGCTGGACGGAAAAGACCGCCTGCCTCTTCGCCCAGCAAGTGTTCTGCGTCAGTGCCTCGGTTCGCCAGGTCGCGGTTGAAGAAGGTCTGTGTCCGGCCGAAAAGGTCCGCGTGCTGCTCGACGGCAGCATCGATGGCATGAACGCCGACAGGTTCGACCGGACGAAGCTGTCGCCGGAGACACAGCGGCGCGTCCGCGAACAGTACGGCATCCCTCCGGATGCTCTCGTGCTGGGGTTCGTCGGGCGGGTGGTGCGCGACAAGGGGCTGATCGAGCTGGCCGAGGCCTGGCAGCGACTGCGGATGGAGTTTCCCGACGCCCACCTGCTCATCGTCGGCGGGACCGAGCCGCAAGATCCGATCCCTCCGGACGTGGAGGACCGGCTGCACAACGAGCCGCGCATTCACCAGGCGGGCACCGTCCGCGACACCATCTCACTCTACGCGGCGATGGATCTCGTCGTCTTGCCGTCGTACCGGGAGGGTTTCCCCATCGTCCCGCTGGAGGCGGCGGCGATGGAACTGCCGGTCGTTGCCACGCGCATCCCCGGTTGTGTCGATGCCGTCCAGGACGGCGTCACGGGTACGCTCGTGCCGGTGCGCGATGCCGGCGCCCTGGCCGACGCGATTCGCCATTACCTGCGCGACCCGGTGCTCCGGCTCCAGCACGGCGCGGCGGGACGCCAGCGCGTCCTGCGCGACTTCCGGCCGGAGAAGATGGGCCAGGCCGTCTACAGCGAATACCGCCGGTTACTCGCCTCCGTGAAAAAAGGGACTAGGGGCGAGGGACTAGGGACTAGGGAAGAAGCGAGATCCCTGTCTTCCCTAGTCCCTAGTCCCTCGCCCCTAGTCCCTTTTTCCGAGCATGGCACTTTCTACCAGCGTCGCGGCAAACGCTGGCTCGACTTGCTGCTGACGCTCCCGGCCCTGGTCGTCCTGGCGCCGGTCTTTCTCCTCCTTGCCGTCCTGGTCCGCCTGATGATGGGCGCTCCGGTCCTCTATCGGCAGCGGCGCGCGGGGCGGAACGGCGCACCGTTCACCATCCTGAAGTTTCGCACCATGACCAATGAGCGCGACGCCTCGGGACGGCTCGCTCCCGATTCGCGGCGATTGACGCGACTGGGCCGCTTTCTGCGCGGCACCAGCCTGGACGAACTGCCGGAATTGCTCAACGTCCTCCGCGGCGACATGAGCCTGGTTGGACCGAGGCCGCTGCTGCCGCGCTACTTGCCCTATTACTCGCCGCGCGAAGTGCGGCGCTTCGAGCGGCTGCCCGGCATCACGGGTTGGGCCCAGATCAATGGCCGCAATAGTCTCGGCTGGGACGAACGCCTGGCCCATGATGTGTGCTATGTCGAGTCCTGCTCCCTGGGACTGGACCTTCGCATTCTTGTCATCACCGTTTGGAAGGTGCTGCGGCGAGCCGACGTTCACGTGGACACCACCCTCGTCCTCCGCTCCCTCGACGAGGAGCGGAGCGCGGGCGTCCCGCCCGCCGTTGTACCGTGCGAACCTCAAACGCAGGAACTGTGACGATGGCCCAACTTCGCCTGATCCAGACCGACCAGCCCTCGGAGTGGGCGGCTGTTTTGTCCCAGTCGTTTCCGTACGACTTCTACCACTTGCCAGGCTATCACGTCCTGGCCGAGCAGCAGGGAGAGGGGACCGCTCACCTGTTCGTCTGGAGCGAGGACGGCTGGACGATCGCTCTGCCGCTGCTGCTGCGGTCGCTGGAGGGAGTTCCTGGCATCAACGGAGAGGGAACCGGCTGGCGCGATGCCACCTCCGTCTACGGCTATGCCGGACCCATCGCCTCGCAGGCCGTCGTCCCCGAGGCGATCCGCGAACACTTTCGCGTGGCCGTCCGCGAGGCGCTGCGCGAGCTGAGAGTGGTCTCGGTTTTCTCCCGGCTGCATCCGCTTCTGCCCGAGCAGGGCGATTGGCTCGCCGGCCTGGGGGAGTGCATGGCGCTCGCCAAGACGGTCTCCCTCGACCTCACTCTACCCTCCGAGGCGCAGCGCGGCCGCTATCGTCGCAATCACAAGGAGGGCATCGGCAAGCTCCGCCGTCAGGGTATCGCCTGCGTGTACGACCCGGAGTGCGAACGCCTGCCGGATTTCATCGACCTGTACCATGAAACGATGCGGCGGGTCGGCGCCGCCCCGGCTTACTTCTTCCCGGCCGCTTACTTCGCGGCCCTGCGTTGCTGCCTGGGGCGGAGCTTCCATCTTTTCGGCTGCGTCATTGAGGGACGCTACGCTTGTGGCGGTCTCTTCGTGGAATGCAACGGCATTCTGCAATTCCACCTGGGCGGGACGCGCGACGACTTTCTCCGCATGGGTCCGATGAAGCTGCTGTTCGACGAGGTGCGCGAGTGGGCCACCGCGCGGGGTCTGCGGGTGCTGCACCTGGGCGGAGGAGCGACATCGCGGCCGGACGACTCATTGCTCCACTTCAAGACCGGCTTCTCGGATCGCCAGCACGATTTCCGTGTCTGGCGCTACACCCTGGCTCCCGAGGTGTACGACCGGTTCTGCCGTGGCCGAGCGCGCTGGAACGACCAGAATCGACTCTGCGCGACGGCGCCGGACTTTTTCCCCGCCTACCGATGTCCGACCGTTCCAAATTCCTCCGAGCCTGAAGCGTAAGCGAAGGAAGATCCCTTCGCTTACGCTTCAGGCTCGGACAAGAACTGTTTGTCCGCCAGGGGAGCAAGCCATGAAGCGCCTTTACCTGTCGCCGCCACACCTGGGCGGAGAGGAACTAAAGCTGGTCCAGGACGCCTTCGCCTCCAACTGGATCGCGCCCTGGGTCCGCACGTCGATGCCTTCGAGGAAGAATTCGCTCGCGCCGTGGGCGCTGGCTATGCCGTCGCCTTGTCTTCGGGCACCGCGGCTCTCCACCTCGCCCTGCGCCTCGCCGGCGTCCGTCGCGGCGACGCGGTGCTCTGTCCCACACTGACCTTCTGCGCCAGCGCCAACCCGATCGTCTACGAGGGCGGCTCTCCCGTCTTCCTCGACGTGGACCCGACTACCTGGAACCTCGATCCCGAACTGCTGCGCGAAGAACTGCGCGTGTGTGCGGCGCGCGGCCGACTGCCCCGGGCCGTGGTCGTCGTCGATCTCTATGGACAGAGCGCCGATTACGACGCGATCCTGGCGGCCTGCGCCGCCTATGACGTGCCGGTGATCGAGGACGCCGCCGAGGCGCTGGGGGCGACCTACAAGGGGAGGATGGCCGGGACGTTCGGGCGCATGAGTGTGTTTTCCTTCAACGGCAACAAAATCATCACCACGTCCGGCGGAGGCATGTTGGTCTCCAACGACGGAGCGCTGGTCGAACAGGCGCGTTTCCTCGCTTCGCAGGCCCGCGACCCCTCGCCGCACTATCAGCACTCGGTTGTCGGCCACAACTACCGCCTCAGCAACATTCTGGCGGCTATCGGCCGCGGACAGCTGCGCGTGCTGCCGGAGCGTGTCGAGGCCCGCCGCCGCAACAACCGATGGTATCGACAGGCGCTCGCCGACCTGCCGGGCGTCGCCTTCATGCCCGAGGCGGCTTACGGCCAGGGCAACGGCTGGCTTACCTGCATTACGATTGATCCTCACCGCTTCGGTGCCAGTCGTGAGGACGTGCGACTGGCCCTGGAGGCGAAGGACATCGAGTCGCGGCCGGTGTGGAAACCGCTGCACCTGCAGCCGGCCTTCGCCGAACGTCGGGTGCGGGGCGGGAGAGTGGCGGAAGGCATTTTCGAGCACGGCCTTTGCCTGCCTAGCGGCTCCAGCCTGACCGAGGCCGACCGTGAGCGCGTCGCCGCTGTCATCCGCGAGACGTGCCGTCCGGCCGTCGTTCGCCGCCGGCCCAGCGGGCGGCGTACAACCGCCATAAGCGATCCGTAACGTCGATACGGAGGGAATCGGCCGAGATCGTGGCGTCCACCACCTGCCAACGAGGGATACGTTGTTGCAGGTCCAGGAAGCGCTGGCGCTGGAACTCGAGCGTGTCCGGGTCGAGGTCGCCCTTGGCGCAAACATGACTTGCCCCGGAACGTCGAGCAGGATCACCGCGTCGGGCGCCGGGCAAGCGTCGCGCCTTGACCCACGAGGAGAGACGGCGCAGACGGCCACGCCGGCCAGGCGGCGGCGCCAGGCCGTCGTAGGTGTAGCGATCGAAGAGCACCAGGCGCCCGCAGCTGGTGATAGCGCGCTTCCAGGAAGCGCCGCCACAGCACCAACAGCCGGCCCGGCGCCAAATCTCGTTTAGCCGCGACGCGCAGCGGAGCGCGACTCGCGCTCCGCTGCGCGTCGCGGCTAGACTTTTTCCCCGATACGCCGAAGCCCATGTAGATCGTCCGTACCGGGCAGAAAAAGGACTGCTGCAGCCCCGCGGCCAGAGTGGATTTGCCGGCGCCGTCCGGTCCCAGCAGGGCCACGCTCAGGCCACGGCGGCGCCAGTGGTTCCCCATACGGGCCGGCAGGCGTAGGCATTCGCCCAGCAGTCTCCCGATCCGTGCGACGAAAGACCCCCGCTTCCGCCAGGCGGACGCGAGGTTCGGGGCCAACTGCTCCAACTCGTCCCAGTCGCCCCGTCGAACGCACTCCAGCAGGCGGGCCGTGTCCCAGCCGCGAGGACAAACCCGCTCGATTACCGCCCGCAGCGGGCCGCCCGGTTCGGTCCCACGGACCCGTTTTTGCAGACGGTCCCGGTGCCGGGGAGCGATGGCTCCCTTGTCCAGCAAGACATGGAGCAGCGTCGCCCAGAAGGCATCCTCGGCCGCCAGTTCCGCCAGCGTGCCGGCGCGGACACGCCGCTCCAGGCACGCCTCCTCGGCCTCGGTTCGCAAGCGATGACGCGAACCGAAGGCCAGCGCGGCTACGAAATGCAGACGTATCCAGCAATCGGTGGCGGCGTGATAGGCGAGAAAGACCTGCTCCCAGCCGGAACCCACACCCGGAAAGCGGACAAGGCCCAGGGGCGCCAGCAGGGAGGGAAGCCGGCCGATGTCGCGCGGATGGACGAGCAGATCGACGTCGCCGGCAGGGGCGACAGGGTTGGCAGGCCAGCGAAGCAAACACCAACGCACGCCGCCGTGCTCCAGGGCCGCCGACGCCATTTCGAGCAAGGGATGCAGCGTCGGCGTGAGGCACTCCGCGTCCATCTCGGGGACCGCCATGTCAACCGCCCTCCGACCGAGGGGGCCAGAAGCGGAGAGGGTCGGCACCGGCATGGAAGACCTCTCCCCAGTAGCGAGACAGGTGCAAGCCCTCGCGATAGTCGTCGGGGTCGCCCTCGCAGACCTCGCCGCACGCCTCCTGGAGGATGGAACGAAACAGACGACCGCCGGTCGCCTCGTTGGCCAGGACGCATCCGCTGCCGAGCCGGGCATTGACCTCGATCAGGACCGGGACGTCCCCCGTGAAGAGTTGTACGTTCAGCGGGCCGCGGTAGCCGCGCTGGGCCAGGGCGTCAATGGTGCGGTCGGCCAGGCCGGCCACGACCGGACAGCGGATGGTATGCGACTGGATGACCTCTCCCCCGCTCACCCGATCGCGCAGGCGCGGCACGCGCACGGTGCAACGGCCCCGGATCGACACGTAGGCGTCAACGCTTACCTCCGCTCCTTGCACCCATTCCTGAAAGATCAGGTCGGGACAACGTTCCAGGGCGGCGTGGGCTTCCGGCAGAGACCGGCACACGCCCGCCCCGGCCGAGGCGGAACCCCGCGACTGCTTGACGAACAGCGGGAACAGGTCGGCCCGAAGAGCGGCGGGTGGATAGGTGCGTGGGAAAGGCAACCCCTCTTCGCGGGCAAACGTCTCGAAGCGATGTTTGTCCCGGCACAACTCCACCAAGTCCGGGTGCGGACAGATGACCGTGGTGCCAACCTCCGTGAAACGCGGCAGGTTCCGGGTCAGATGATCCAGATCGATGTCGAGATGGGGGACCAGGACGTACACGTCCTGACGGATGCAGATGTCGAGGAGACGATCGATGTAGTCGGGATCGGCCACCGGCGGCACCGGGAACGAAGCGTCCGCGAAAAGACCGGCGGGGTTGAGCGGATCGCAATCGACCACGTACAGGCGTCCCTGCCGTAGCATGGCCACGTCGCGCATGGCCTGCCGCATCTGAAGAATGAGGCCGACCCATCTGCCCCCGCACGTTACCAGAACATTTGGCATTGGACGACATGCCTCCTCGGTAGAGCGCGAGGACTCGGAGACTCAACCTCCTTCCACCTTCCTTGCCTACCCGGATGCGCCGCAGCCCGGGTACGAGGGTTTCAACGAGTATACTTCGACGGTGGAGGAAGGGCAAACGGATGGAAATATTATAAGAAGTCCTAACTTTTTGCCGACAAGCCCGGAGCGCCAGCGACGGGTTGCGCTCACCCGTCGCTGGCGCTCCGGGCTAGTTTGAGAAACCGTTTCTACCGTAAACCGCTGCCGCTGAGGTTATTGTAATTGCCGACGCCGATACGGCCGGGGATTTGCTGGAACGCGGATACGTCACCGACGCCGACCAGGCCGCCGCTGTTAAACGGTATCCAGCTCATGTTGAGGCTGAACAGGGTCGTGCCCATGTAGCGAGCCAGGGCGGCGTTGGGCATTTCTTGCAGGATCAGCACGTCGCCCGGCTGGACGAGGATGCGTTCGCGTGGATCGCGCAGCGCCTGGTTGAGATCGACGCGGATGGGCAGCTGGCCGCCGCCGGGCAGGCGGCGCACGACGACGAGCAAGCTGGGGCTGTCGAAGCCGACGCCCGGATTGATGAGGTTGCCGGCCAGGTTGTTGTTGACGAAGGCGCCGTTGATGAGCGGGCCGCGAACCGCGGCCACGGCCTCGACCACGTCGAAATCGCGGTCGCGCGGCAGCACGTGCTCGCCGGAGGGCAGCAGACCGCCGGTGAAGAAGACGTCCTCGTCGCGCACTGCGACGAAGACAACGTCGCCATCGTGCAGCACCACGTCTTCCGGCTGGAAGGGCAGCGGCCGGCCGGGCCGCCAGCGCAGTGGAATCCGCACACAGCCGGCGGAAACCTCTGGGGACGCACCCCCGTTGGGCGACTCGATTTGTCGCCGAATGGCCTCGGCCCCCTCCTTGTCCTGGAAACAGCCGCGCTGGATGACGACCTCGTCGCAGGCGTCCAGGCCAGGCAGGCCGCCGGTCACGGTCAGGGCGTGCAGCACGTCGTTCTCACCGGCGGGCAGGTCGATGCTGAAGCCGGTGCCGCGCTTGCCGGTGATCATGATTCCCAGTCCTCCGGCGGGAGCGTTGCCGAACCCGGCCGCTTCCTGACGCAGCACCACGACGTGATACTGACGCGGTTGCAGCAGCGTCACCATGATGCGGTCGTTGCCCGCTTGCAGGACCTGTTTCTCGACGGTGTATAGATGGCGGATAGCGTCCTCGACTTCGCCCAGGGTCTTGCCGTTGACCTGCAAGGGCGTCGCCAGGGGCAAGACGATGGTGCCATCCTCGCGCAGGGGCACTGGGTAGCCCAGGGCGGGCGGAAGCCGGCGCTGATCGCGGGTCGCCACCGGCGGCGAGGTGTGGACGGGCGGCGGCACCGTTCGCTCGCCCAGGACACTCTCGATCCAGACCCCGAGCACATCGCCCGGGGCCAGGCGATACGTGGCGGAGCGCGGCTGCTCCAATAGCGTCAACGGCAGAGGCAAACACGCCTTCCGCGATTCGCCCAGCACCTCGGGCGGCAAACAGCGCACCGGCACGCCGTCGGCCACCGGGTTGGTCAACGCCGCGCAACCGGCGAGCCCGTTCGCCAACAGGAAGGCGAGAAGCAACCGCGGCCTCGTTGCAGCGAATGGACGCATGACTGTCCTCCCCAGCCGGAGATACCAACCGCGGATCATGGGCGCTTCTCCGGCGTCGGGTCCGTCGGGCCGGACCCTGTCGTGGCTCGGGACGGTGGCAGGCTGCGTACCCCCGAGTTGGCGGAGCCGGGTTCCATGTCATCGAGTCCTCCCGCGAGAAAGTCGTCGTCATCGTCGTCCGATGCTTCCCTCGGTATTGTCGTGCGCTTGGCATCGGCCGCGGCTGGTTGTGCAAGCGACAGCAAAGGAATCGATCGCGGGATCGGAAGCGGCGGCGGCGCTCCCAGAGGTAGCTCGGGGGTCGGCGGCTCGGATGTCTCTGTCGCGGCCTCAAGGGCCGCGTTTGGCGGCTCCTTGGGACGCGCCGAAGGCGTCGTCGGGGAGGACATCTCGGGCTGGCTCCGCGGCAATTTCACAGGTGCCATCGGTACGGGTGCCTCAACGGGCGTTTCCGTCGGCGTCGGAGGCGGAACCTCGGGCGTCTTCCCTTCCTTCCACGGCAGGGGCAGGGCGGAGGGGTACACCGGCGCGTTCGGCTCGGCCTGCGGAGCACCGACGACAACGGTGGGAGGCGGCGCGTGCGGCATCGGCAGCGAGAGGACCACGAGCCGGCGCAGGCCGCTCTCCCGCGCCACCGCGGTGCCGTGACGGAAGCCCGCGTACCAGTCCATCACGCCTTCGCAGCCTTTGGACCCGTGGACGTGGTAGCGGAGGTAATGCTTCGGCGGCACCGCCGGCGGTTCTCCACTGCCGCCGGCGTACAGGTAATCCACGAAACCGCAATGGAACCCATAAGCGTAGTCCGAGGAATAGGCGCTCTCCGGGCAGGCCCGCCGGACGTCCGCCCAGGCCTGGTGGGCCAGTCTGGCGTAGTGAATCTTTTCGATGCGGCTGTCTTTGATGAGGTTGGCCTCATAGAGCAGGTTGCGCGTGCCGATGGAGAACAGGCCGCAACCCGTGCTGAACGGGCAGAGCAGGACGACGATGACAGCGATCTTGCTCCGCATGGCTCGCTTCCTTGAGCACCCGCCCCACCCTCCGGAGGGCGGATGGCAACCCGACGGCTTGCCCCGACCCGGCCAAGCAGCACCAAGGACTTGCCTTGCGCTGCCCGCCCGGGTACCGTCGGCGATCGCCGCGGGGTACGCGTCCCCTGCGCACGTTGGAACCACAACATTGGTAGTGAAGCGGTCTCCTTACCATTGAAGCAATCTCTTGTAAAGAGCAGCCGTCTGCGGAGTGAAGCGCCATCCGGTCATGCGGTTCATTCTCGCTTCGTCAGGCGCGAGAGAAAGTCCGGGTCGGCCTGAAATTGCAGAGTGAGCCAGGGACCGTCCAGGGCGGTCTTGAATGTCGGGTCCGGGCGGCGCAGCGTGCGGAAGTATTCCTCCAGCCCCCCCGCTGCCGCCGCATCTTCGCACTCGAAGACCGCCTTCACGTCCAGCGACCTGTCCGGCACCAGCCAGACGCCGAAGGTCCGCAGCGCGGTCAATCGTTCCTGGACTTCCTTCTTCATCCCGCCGAGGAACTTCCCCGCGGAGGTTTTGGCCCAGTTGCGCGAATGGCCGACGACCCAGACGAGGGCCGCCGGTTCGCGCCGCTGCTGCAAGACCGTTCGCACCTCCTCCGGCAACTGCCGGAGACCATCGGCGGGCTGGTCCGGCAGCGCTTCGAGCTGGTCCGGAAACAGGGCCACCACCAGCGTGCGCTCGTCGGCGAACCAGACGTAAAGGGGAACGTCCCGGTGCGGCGCGCGGAAGGCGTACAGTTTTTTCTTGCCGGCGCCGGCGGCACGGGCGCCGTTGAGCCGTTGGCGCATCGCGGCGTCGTCGTAAGGCTGCGTGGTGCGGAGGACCAGGTAAAATGGTGGGATCACGGCGTCGTCGATCTGGGCGGCGAAGATGAAGTGATCGAGATCCTCCAGTCGCAGTCCGACCCACGCCGGCAGGTCCGCCAGACGATATTTCGACGTACCAAAATGGATGGGGTTTCGGAGCACTTGCCCGCCGACTGGCGTTTCGAGCAGTTCGGCGACGTGGACGCCGGCGAGGACGTTGACGTTGGCGGGCAGATAGCCCAGGGCGGCGAGCTTGTCCGGGGCCACGCGGACGACAGGAACGATGTCCGGCTCCGGCACACCTGGTTGTCGTCCCGGTCGGCGCGGCGGACGGCTGGTGTCATGAGCGCGGCGTTCGCCCTGCGTCCGCAGCATGAAGGCGAGTCCGCCGCCGGCCATGAGCAGCATGACGCCAAGCACCACCGCCGCGATCAGGCCATTGGACCGGCGCGATCGCCGTTCCAGGATAGGGGCCGCAGCGGGCGGGGCGTCGGCCGTGATACCGGTCTCCGCCGGACGCGGCGGCTGGGGCAGTGGCGTGAACGCCTCCGCCGGGCGCAAGGCGAAGGCATCGCCGCAGCGCGGACAGATAATCCGCTGTCCAGCCGTCGCGCTTGCCGGCACGCCGATCGAGGCGTTGCAGTAGGGACAGGTCAGAGTTTCCGAAGTCATTCCATCTATTGTCGATGACCCGGCGCGACCTGTCCAGAGGTTCCGCGCTCAAGGAGCGCCGCACTCACAAGCCCGGAGCGCCAGCGACGGGTTGTAGTTGTAGCAACCCGTCGCTGGCGCTCCGGGCTTGTGGAGAAATCGCTTTTAGGGAGCTTTCTTCCGCGAGGATTTTTGCAGACGGTTGATTTCTTCATCCAAGACTTCCCTCTCCGCGAGGATCTTAGCCAATTCCACTTGCAGCTGGGCGTTTTCGCGCATTAGCTGCTCCAGGCGCGAGTCGGAGGACAAGTGTCGCTGTACGTCGCGTTCCTCTTGCAACATGCGGATATAATCGCGAGCACGTTGCAGGCGTCGTCGCAGTCTCTCGTTCTTCTGCTGCCAGTCCTTGATAAGGACATCATCGCGATTCGGCGTTTCCGTAGCGCCATGTCGCGGCTTGGCCTCGATTTTCTCCCTATCGAATACTTCGCCGCCATTGGCGGTGATGGCTGCTCGCAACGTCGCCTCATCATATTTTTTCGTGAGCGTGTACACGTCTCGGCTGGCGAACGCCGCCTGGAAAAAGTCGCGGAACAGACCGCCCAGTTCCGGCAGCGGTTCGTCGGCGGCGTAGTGTAGGTCTTCCGGCTTGGTCCACGGCACGGCGTTGCCCGCCTCAACGATGAGGATGGTGTTGGCCGTTCCGTCGGGAAAGTGCGCGGGGAATCGCGTGTACCATCGTTTCACGAATGCTGCCTCGATTCCGCCCGGCAACCAGAGGCGCTTTGGGTCTGCAGGAGCAGGAACAGCGTCTCTTTTCGCCTCCTCTATCTTGGGCACGAACAACGCCCCTCCCATACCCTTCTCCATGTTCGTGCCCCCTCTCGCCGGGCTGACGAAAACCTGGTAGTACGTCCGCAGAGGCGCATATGCCCTCCCCGGAGGGGCGTACACCTTCGGGACGTAAGTTTCCAGGAGCTTGCGATTATGCGGACTGTCCCAGGATTCACTGAGGTGGAACAGCTTGTACAGGTTGCCTTGGTCGAGGTACGGCAACAGGGCCACACGCCAACTCAGCAGCGCCTTGCCATCCTTGCCGTAGATGGCAGGGGCGGGGAGATGGCCATGCTTCTCGGCGTAAGCGTGCATGGCCAGGGCGAGCGTCCTCAGGTTGAGCCGGCTCTGTGCCATGTCGTGAATGAGCTTCGCCGTATCTTCCCGCGTGTTCGCCTCGGGGGCGTCAGCAGCGGGAGCGACCGCGTGGGGTGGGGGCGATTGGTCCGGCGGCTCCGTTGCGCTTCGGGCTGAGGCCCAAAATGTCGTCATCGTACCGCCGGCACAAACCACCAGGAAAAGCATCATCACGATCTTGATCCGCGTCCAGTACATCGCTTTCAACACTCCTTCCGCCAGGGCGGCGCTGCGCGGCAAGGCCATGGCGCTCGCCGCCTGGCCCGCCGCGAACGACTTCGCGCCCTGAATGGTGGTATGGATTAGTCTCACCATCGCCGCCTGGGAGCTTGGCAGCGGTGAAGCGGCAGCGGATGCGGCCGCGGCGAGAGTTACGCCGCGGCGAACGAGCCGGCGGCGCAGCAGTTCGCGGCGCGCAGACAAACGCCCCGCCACGGTGCGCGCGGCCAACCCAGTTGGCTCGCCGCTTCCTCGTGCGTCTTCGCCTCGAAATAGCAGGCCACAATCACGGCGCGATACTTCGCCGACAAACGATTCACTTCCTCGCAGACGAGCCGGCGCAGCTCGCGCTGCTCCGCGTCGTCGGTCTCCGCCGGGGCCGCGATGCCTTCCAATGCGGGGCCGGCGGACGCGCGTTTCTGGACCTCGGCCCGGGCCTTCAAGGCGACGTGATAGGCGACGCGGTAGAGCCAGGCGCCGAGCGATTGACGGCGGCTGATGGAGCCGGCCTTGCGGACGAACACGAGGAACGTCGCCTGGAAAGCGTCGTCGGCCGCCTCGTCGTCGCGCAGCACCTGCCGGCAAACGTGCAGAACCATCGCCGCGTGCCGCCACAGCAACAACTCGAACGCCGCCTCGTCACGCGCGCTGACGAAGCGGCTCAGCAGGTCGGCATCGCTCACGCTGCCGCCGGCCGGTGTGCCGAGCACCCGGCGGAGATAGTGCAGGATCGGATGCTGTCGTGTGTCGGTCATCACAAGCTCGCTGCCGAAGTCGCCTCTTCTTTAATAGATCCCTCCGCGACCCGGACGCATACACTATTTTTGCATCGAGACTTTTTGTTTCGCCGCGAACTTTGGATCCTACCATGAACAATTACGTCACCCACCTCGAAAGCGCCCTCGACGGCACGACGTTGCCCGCCGGCCAGGTCCACACGGTCCATCAGGGCCGTCCGCTCTGGGTCCGCTACGACCTGCCGCGCCTGCGCGGCGCCGTCACCCCGGACACGTTCGCGTCCCGGCCGCCAACGCTGTGGCGTTACCGCGAGCTGCTGCCGCTGCCGCTGGACGCCGAACCCGTGACGCTCGGCGAAGGGATGACGCCGCTCTTGCCCTGTCCGCGTCTGGGCCAAGCGCTGGGCCTGCGGCGGTTGTTCGTCAAGGACGAATCGCAGTTGCCGACCGGCAGTTTCAAGAGCCGCGGCATGACCCTGGCCGTCAGCATGGCCAAGCATCTCGGCCTTCGCCGCCTGGCCATCCCCACCGCCGGCAACGCCGGCGGCGCGCTGGCCGCCTACGGCGCCCGCGCCGGCATGGAGGTTTACGTGTTCATGCCCCAGGATACGCCGATCATCAACCAGATCGAGGCGCACCTGGCCGGGGCGCGCGTGTTTCTCGTCAACGGACTCATCACCGACTGCGGCCGACTCGTCCGCGAGGGCACGCCGGCACTCGGCTGGTTCGACGTATCCACTCTCAAGGAACCGTATCGCCTCGAAGGCAAAAAGACGATGGGCCTGGAGCTGGCGGAGCAGAACGGCTATCGGCTGCCCGACGTGATCCTGTATCCGACCGGCGGCGGCACCGGCCTCATCGGCATGTGGAAGGCGTTTGCCGAGCTGCGCGAGCTGGGTTGGCTGCGCTCGGAGAGGCTGCCGCGTCTCATCAGCTGTCAGAGCGATGGTTGTGCCCCGATCGTGCGGGCGTTCGAGAAGGGCGAGCGCTTCGCGGAACCGTTCGCCGATGCTCATACGGTGGCCAGCGGCCTGCGCGTGCCGGCCGCCGTCGGCGATTTCATGATGCTCGACGCCATCCGCGCCAGCGGTGGTTGTGCCGTCGCCGGCCGCGAGGGGCGCATCCTCGAATGGATGCGGCGGGGCATGAGCCTCGAAGGCATCTCCTTCTGTCCCGAGACGGCGGTTTGTCTCGACTGCCTGGAGGTGCTTGTCGCCGAGGGACGGATTGGCGCGGACGAGGAAGTGGTCGTCTTCAACACCGGAGCGGCGCAGAAGTATCCCGAGATCGCGTCCTTGCGGCTGCCGCACCTCGACAAGGATCGCCCCGTGGATTACGAAGCGATTACACGCTGACGATGCTTTACTGTCCGTCCCTGGACCTGAAATCCCGATGTCCAATCGGTCTTCATGGAAGCTCAACTCGCCGAAGCGTTGGCGGGGGTGATGGCCGGTACGTCCGCGGCGGGCGGAGTAGGGGTGATCAAGGCGAGGAACTCGTTCTCCCAGCGCGGCCGCAGCCGCCACAGCACGACCGCGCACAGGCAGGCCATCAGGGCGAGGACCGCGAAGCCGGGGGCAAAGCTGGCCGTCGTTCGCTTCAGCGTGCCCAGTACGTTCGGCAACAGAAAGCCGCCGACGCCGCCGGCCGCGCCGACGATGCCGGTGACGACGCCGATCTCGCGCGGGAAACGCTGCGGCACGAGCTGGAACACCGAGCCGTTGCCCATGCCGAGCAGGCCCATGAGGACGAACAGCAGCACGATCGCCGCCGGCAGCGGCGGCAAACTCGTCAGGGCCAACAAGGCAAGCCCTGCGCCGATGTAGAGCAGCATCAACATGCGAATGCCGCCGAAGCGGTCGGCGAGGTAGCCGCCCACCGGCCGCAAGGAAGGAGCCGGACAGGACGCACAGCGTCGTGATGTAGCCGGCGTAGATTTCGCCGCTCTGGGCGTCGAGCGGGAAATACTGGTCCTTGAAGAAGATGGTCAAGAAGCTGGCCAGGCCGACGAAGCCGCCGAAGGTGACGGCGTAGAGCAGGCAGAACCACCACGTATCGGCCTGGCCGAGAACGGCGCCGTAGTCGCGCAGCGATTTGGCTGGCGGTTGGTTGGGGCTGTCCTTGGCCAGCAGCACGAAGACGCCCAGGGTCAACAGTAGCGGGATCAGGGCGAGACCGAAGACGGCGTGCCAGCCGAGGGAGCGGGCGAGAACGGGACCGAAGAAGGTGGCCAGGGCGGTGCCGCTGTTGCCGGCGCCGGCGATGCCCATCGCCAGACCCTGATACTGCGGCGGATACCAGCGGCTGGCCAGCGGCAGCGCCGCCGCGAAGCTCGCCCCCGCCACGCCCAGAAGCAGACCGACCAGCAGCATTTCCGGATAGCTGTCCGCCCACAGCCAGCCCAGCAGCAGCGGGATCGTCGTCAGCACCATGCCGAGGATGGCCGTTCGCCGTGCGCCGATGTGGTCGGTCAGCAGGCCCAGCACCAGGCGCAGCAGCGAGCCGCCCAGCAGCGGCACGGCGACCAGGAAGCCTTTCTTCGCCGCGTCGGTTACCGGATCGAGTGCGAGATGGGCCGAGATGCTCACGCCCAGCGAGCCGATCAGCACCCAGACCATGAAACTGACATCGAAGTAGAGAAAGGCGCAGAGCAGCGTCGGGAAATGACCGGCACGGCGAAAATCACGCAAGTTCATCGCCTCGTCCCACAAAAAACAATTAACCACAGATGAACACAGATGAACACAGATAAAACAAACTCAAATCAAATGATTCGTTTGGTTTTTCATCTGTGTTTATCTGTGTTCATCTGTGGTTCATTATTGGCCCATTGAGGTAGCGCAGCAGACTGACGTTGACGATACAGCAGACGACGCTGGCCGCGGCGGCCGGCCAGAGGACGGCGTCGTCGCCGCCCAGCCAGGCATGGACCGTCGCCGTCAGCAGCCACAGTTGGACGCAGCACGACGAACAGCACCAGGCAGAGGATGCCCTGCAAGATCGTCGTCATTTGTTCGCGGGTCAGTGGACGGTTCATGTGTGAGTTCACCTCCACTCCGGTGGCGTACAGGACGCCGCCGCGGTCCTCCAGGGTGATGCGGGGTAAGGGACGCCGCGGCGGACCGGCCAACGGCCGGCCGCTGTCCAGGGCGAAATAGCCCTTGTGACAAGGGCACAAGAAACAGTTGCGTTCCGGCTCCGGCGTCACCGCACAGCCCAGGTGCGTACACTTCTGGCTGAAGGCCAGCAGGGTGTGTTCGTCGGGACGCAGCAGCAGGCAGGGATCGTGGTCTTCCGGGTAGGCGAAGGCGAGCACGCCGCCGACCGGGACGTCGGCGAGGGGAGCGATGGCCTTGACGCCCGGCCGGCCGCGACGGCGGCGAAACCAACTCAGCACGCCGATGCCGAGCTGCACCAGGGCGAACGGCAGACTGGTCAGCACGAGAAACTTCGTGAAATCGCGGCGCGCGACGAAGTGGTCCTGCGGCCAGTCGATGGGAAAGTCCTGGCGCCAGGCCGGCTGCTCGCTCAGCGGCAGGCCGTTCGGGGCGGTCGTGCCTTTTTTCGTCGTCTCGTTCATTCACGCCCCCTCGTCCGGATCGAACAGGTTGGCATCCATCAGATCCAGGGCGAAGACCTTGTCTTCGGCCGTCTCGTGCATGCCGGCCGTCACGTCGATGCGCGGAGGCGTGGCCGTTGCGCGGGGCCATCAGGTTCACCTTCGTGGTGATGGTCTGGCCGCCGAACTGGAAGCGGTTCGTTGCAGCGGAGCGCGGCCGCAGTCGTTCGAATTTCCTCGCGCGTGCCGAAGAACAGCGCCTGGCTTGGGCAGACCGAGGCGCACATCGGCTTCTTGCCGACGGAGGTGCGGTCGTAGCACAGATCGCACTTCATCATCAGGTCGAAATCGCTGTTCATCTTGGGCACGCCGAACGGGCAGGCGAGGACGCAGTTGTTGCAGCCGAGGCAGCGGGCCTTGAGGGCGCTGCGGACGACGCCGTCCTCGCCCTTCTTGATGGCGTCGGCGGGACAGACCTCGGCGCAGGTCGGCGAATCGCAGTGCATGCACACCATCGGCATCGTCTGCGTCGAGTAGGCCCGGTCGAGGTACTCCAGATGGATCATCGGCAGGCCCTTGTGCGTGTCGCACTCGCTGCACGCCTGCACGCACGCCTTGCAGCCGATGCAGCGGCTCGGGTCGATGAAGAAGCCATACTGTTCGGGGACCGGCATCACCCCATCCTTTGCCGCTTGCGGCTTAGCGTGGCGAGCGTTCAGCCACAAACGGCTCGTTTCCCTCGGCATACGCCGGTGCGGCCGGCACCTTGAACACGCGCACGGCACAGACCTTGAACTCCGGGATCTTCGAGATCGGGTCCTGAGCGGCGATCGTCACCTGGTTGATGCTCCGCGCCCCGGCCCAGTGGTAGGGCACGAACACGGTATCGGGCCGGATCGTCGTCACCACCTGCGCCCGCAGCGTACACGAGCCGCGGCGCGATTCGACGGTCGCCCAGTCGCCGTCGGCGATGCCGAGCCGGCTCGCCAGGCGCGGGTGCATCTCGATGCGCGGCTCGGGATATTGATCGACCAGCGGCCCGATGCGGCGCGTCTGCGTGCCGGACAGAAACTGGCTGACCACGCGGCCCGTCGTCAGGATGATCGGATACTCGTCATCCACGTCCTCCGCCGGCGGCGCGTAGGCGGCGACGTGGAAGCGCGCCTGGCCGTCGGGGAAGTAGAAGCGGCCGCGGCCGCGAGCGATCGGGTTCCACGAATCGGCCTCGAACAGCGCGGCGTGCCGGGGTGGTCCTCCGTGGGGCACGGCCAGAAGACGCCGTATTCCTCCTCGATGCGCTCGTAGGTGATGCCGGCGTAATCGGCGATGCCGCCCGCCGAGGCGCGGCGCAGCTCCTCGAAGATTTCGCGCGAGTTCTCGAAGGTGAAGCCTCGTGGCCGGCCCAGCGCGCGGGCGATGTCCTGGATGATGCGCCAGTCCTGCCGGGCCTCGCCGGGCGGATCGACGCATTGATTGATCTTGATGACGCGGCCCTCGATCTGCGTGACGGTGCCCTCGTCCTCCTCTTGCAGCGACCCGGCAGCACGATCGTCGGCGTGTTGCGCCGTCTCGTTGAGGAAGAAATCGATGGCGACGTAGAAATCCAGCTTGTCGAGCATCCGGCCGACGAAGTGGCTGTCCGGCAGCGAGACCTTGGGGTTGAAGCAGAGCGACAGCAGGCCGCGCACCTCGCCGCGATCGATCTTGCGGAAAATCTCGTAGGCATCGACGCCCGGACCCGGCAGTTCGTCGGCGTCGATGCCCCAGACCTCGGCGACGTGCGTCCCGATGCTCCGGGTTGGCGATGTCGCGGCCGCCGGGGAGCTGATCGCACTTCTGGCCGTGCTCGCGTCCGCCCTGGCCGTTGCCCTGGCCGGTGATGGTGGCGTAGCCGCAGCCGGGCCGCCCGATGCGGCCGGAGGCGAGGACCATGTTGATCGCACCGAGGACGTTCTGTACGCCGTGGCTGTGGTGCTCGATGCCGCGCGCGTGCAGCAGAAAGCTGCTCCGCGCCGTGCCCCACCACTCCGCCGCCTGCCGGATCGAGCGCTCGGCGATGCCCGTCACTTCCGCCGTGCGCCGCGGCGTCCAGTCGCGGACGTGCTCGGCGACCTTGTCGAAACCGATGGTGTGTTCCGCGATGAAATCGTGATCGAGCCAGTCGTTCTCGATCATCAGGTGGAGGATGCCGTTGAACAGGGCGATGTCGCGGCCAGGCTTGACGGGCAGGAACAGATCGCAGGTGCGGGCGACCGGCGTGATGCGCGGATCGACGACGATGATACGGGCGCCGTTCTCGCGGGCCTGCCAGACGTAGTTCGTCGTGATGGGGGCGCACTCGGCGATGTTGGCGCCGCTGATCCACACGACCTCGGCGG
Organism: uncultured Planctomycetota bacterium; assembly: GCA_963849325.1. Taxonomy (GTDB): domain Bacteria; phylum Planctomycetota; class Planctomycetia; order Gemmatales; family Gemmataceae; genus JAJPHU01. The sequence goes on from CAWKHF010000007.1 coordinate 511,995, forward strand.
ACAGGATGTCGGACCACGGATTGGCGGCGCGGTCGATGCCGAAGGCGAGCTTGTTGGCCGCCGCGGCGCTGACCATGCACAGCCGGCCGTTGTAGTCGATGTTCGCCGTCTTCAGGCACATGCGGGCGAACTTGCCCATCAAGTACGCTTTCTCGTTGGTCAGGCTCGCCCCGCTGAGCACGGCGAAGGCGTCGGCGCCGTGCGCCGCCTGAATGTCGCTGGATGGCGGCGGCGACGCGCTCGATGGCCGCGTCGTAGGGGATGGAGCGAAAGCCTCCCGGCGCGGACGGATCGCGGTGGTAGGCGTGCAGCAGGCGGTCGGGGTGCGAGCCTTGCAGGTAGCGCTTGACGCCCTTGGGGCAGAGCATGCCGCGATTGAAGGGGAACTCGTCCCACGGCTCGAAGCCGACGACCTGGTTGTCCTTGACCTTGAGCTGGATGCCGCACTGCTGGCCGCAGAAGCAGCAGTGCGTCTTGACGAGGCGGTCCACCTCCGCGCCGGCGGCGGCCGAGCCGAGGGAGTAGGCGCGGTGCGGGCCGAAGTGCTCGAGGATGTCCAGAGATGCGACGGGTTGCGTGGCCATGATCGTCCGTTCTCACAAGGTCACGACAACAGGGATTGCGAGCTTTCGCACCGAAGCATCGGGGCTGACTCGTCCCGGTCCGGTCCACAGGTTCGCGTGCGCCCGGCAGACGAGCGGCTCGGCGGCAGGGCGGGCAAATCCACTGGTAATGTCCCGCTGGCGTGCCGCCGATCTCGTAGCGATAGCCGAGCTGCCGCTTCGACGGCGATGAGGTCCTCGACGTGCATCCGCGAGGCGAAGACGGCGTGGCAGCGACGACAATGGGCCGGCTCGCCCTCGCGGCCGGCGTCCTTGTAGGCGCCGACGGCCAGGTGGGCCGGACGCATGAAAATGTGAAACAGCTTGCCGAACGGCAGCCACAACAGCGTGAAGATCACGGTGACGGCGTGCAGGATGGCCAGGAAGTCGTAGGCGTAGCCGTGCATCCAGGTGTAGCTGACCGTCAAGCAGCAGGCCGGTGACGCTGATGGCGAACAAGCAGTACCAGGGGCAGGAAGTCCTCGCCGAACTGTTGCAGCGCCGCCGCCCCCTGGTCGCGCAGCCGCCGCCGCATCGCCAGCAGCACGCCGGCGATCACCAGCAAGCGACGACCAGACCAGACCGTGAAAGATCACGAAGCCGAACAGCGAGTGCGATGGCGAACTCCATGGCGGCGAAGCCGAACACGTGGACGCGGTAGCGCGTCAGGTCGCCCGGCACCGTCTCGAAGTGGACCCAGCCGAACACGAGCGGGAAGGTGATGGCGAGGGCGGTGACGCAGCCCCACATGATGCAGAAGTGGGCCGCCCCGCGCAGCAGGCCGCGCCGCCAGATGAAGCGGTTGCCGGCGAAGTCGGCGGCGAACCGCCGCAGCAGACGGACGCCGTGACGGCCAAATCCGCCGTTGCGGAGCAGCAGTCGTCCGCCACGCCGCCAGTACATCGCGGTCGGCGGCCGTTGCAGCCACATTACCCAGCGATAGGTGATGCCGAAGACGGCGAACAGCGTGGCGAAGGTGTAGCCGAGCAGGGCCACGTCGAAGTCGGCCAGGTTGCGCGATCCCAGGACGATAAGCCCAGCCAGCGTCACGGTCGCCAGCAAGGCCCATCGGGTCGCTCGTCGTCGCTCGGGAACCATCGTCACATGCGACTCCTTGCCGTGGCCGCCGACTTTCGGCGCCAGGCGCAACGCGGACGTATTCCGCGTCCCCTCCAGGACGCGGAGCCAGAACCTTCAAGGCTTGGCTCAAGCAGCTTATTGCGGATGTCGGCCACCAACGCATTCCGATTGCCGGGGCCGTCCTCGGGGCATGGAGGACATCGCCTTGTAAGCACGTTCAATGCCATAACCGTGCGTGCGGGGAGAATGTTCCCTAAATCTCCCGTGGACAAGAAGATAAGCGAGAAGGATTCCGGAAGGCGAAGGGACCGGGACTGCGGCGCGCGTGCTTGCTTGCTATGCACGATCTGTTAGCAAGCTGAGCAGATACCCTCCCGACCAGCCGCGAGCGAACGCTTGCGACGGATGTTTTTCGCCTTGCGGATGGGGTGGACATTTCCGCGATATAACTCAATCCGATCCTTTCTCCGGTCGATAACGGACCTGGCGGGCTTACGGAATAATCGCGCGGACCCGCACCGTTTCGCCAGTCGGCACAGACGGCGAATCGAGAGCGGTCTTCGCATCCACCCCCTCTTCGCGCGTCGCCGGAAGCCTCCCGGAGAGGAGGCCGTTTGGACTGCGCGCCGCAGGCTCCCTAATGTAAGGAGACACAATGGCCGATCTCGCCTCCACGAATCCCTATCAATACGAGGACTTGCTGGTCCGCTCGAACGATCTGTACGCCAACACCAAGTATCAGATCCTGCATCGTCATTTGAAAGGTAAGAAGGGCTTGCACATCCTCAACGCCGGCTGCGGCTCGGGCGAGCTGTCGCTCCAGCTGGCGGCGGCCGGCCATCGCGTGCTGGGCATCGATCCCGCGCCGGACTACATCGACCTGGCCCGCCGCAACGCCGAACGAATCGGCGTGGCGAATTGCTCGTTCCTCGTCTCCGCCATCGAGGATTTCCACGCCGACGAGGCGTTCGACTGCGTCGTGGCCACCAACGTCCTCGAACACATCGAGGACGACTCCACGGCGTTCGAGAAGCTGGTGCAGCTGGTCAAGCCGGACGGCCTGATTCTGATTACGGTCCCCGCCGGGCAGTGGCTCTTCGGCTACCACGACGTGGAGCTGGGGCACTACCGCCGTTATTCGCGCAGCCGCCTGCGCCGCCTGGTGTCCGGCTGGTGCCGCGTCGAGGCACTCCGCTACTTCGGCTTCAGCCTGATTCCGGTTTGCTACCTCTACAGCAAGGTCCTGCGCAAACCCTACCCCGTCGGCGAATCGGGAGACAGCAAAAAGAACCCGGTCGTGGCGTTGACCTTGAAGTCGATGCTGGGCCTGGATCGCCTGCTGCCGATGCCGTTTGGCACCAGCCTGATCCTGAAAGCGACGCCCCGGCGAGCGGCCTGAGCCGCCGCTCACGTTCCGCGTCGATTGCCATACAGTTCGATGTGCAAACGCGGACAGTAGCGGAAGCCGTGCTGTTTGCATACCTCGGCCAGCCAGGCGCCGCGGCGGGCCAGTTCCTCGGAGCTGGTCCCCTGCGGCATCAGCAGCACCTTGGTCGGGTCCACGTCGCGCAGCCCGGCCACGATTTCGTGTACCTCGGCCACGTCTGCGGCCTGGTCGATGACGAATTTGAGCTGATAGTCCGAGCGCTCCATGAACGCCTGGATGACGTCCCGGCGCAGACGCAGCCGGTCGTGGCGGGCGGCCCAGCGGCCGCCCTCGCGCTCGTGCGGGATCGAGTTCGTCAGCTTCGGACTGAGGCTGGCCAGGTCGCACGCCACTTCCTTGAAGATCACGCCCGCCGTCTCGATGGTGATGTGATAGCCGCGCTCGCGCAGGCCGGCGCACAGCTCTTCGATGCCCGCCGCGATGAACGGTTCGCCGCCGGTGACAACGACGTGTCGCGTGGGGAATGAGGCCAGGCGCGCCAGGATCTCGTCAATGCGGAGCGGCTCTCCCCGCGGCCGCCAGGACGTGTATTCCGAATCGCACCAGACGCAGCGCAGCGGGCAGCCGGTGGTGCGCACGAACGCCGACGGCACACCCAGGAGCCGGCCCTCGCCCTGAATCGAAAAGAAAAGGTCCGCGATCTTCATGCGACATCCGCCTCGGCCGCCCCACCGGGACGGCGCTCCTTCATCGTAGAGCATCGCGGAGCGGATGTCTCCGTAGAGGCGAATACGGCCGGGGAACTCACCAGTCGGAAGCGAGCGGGTTGCCGTCGCGCGGGTCGCAGGCGTTGGCCCAGGTGGCCGGGCTGATGCCCTCGGCGACGAAGCGAACGCTGCCGTCGCCCAGGCCGACGTTCGTGCCGCCGGTGTGGCCGGACTGGCCGCGTCCGGGATCGCAATTGGTGAACGGCTGCGGCCGTACCTGGAACAACTCGCACGGGGCGTAACCGGGTGAGGCGTTCTTGAGCACGTTGTTGTGGCACAGCATCGGCCGCCATTTCAACGTCGAGTCGGACCACAGCGAGCCGAAGGCGAACGACGCATCACCCCACAGACCGCACGAGGCGTAGACCTCGCCGAAGAGGACCGTGTTCGACAGGCCGTCCGGCACCGAACGCGGCAGGGCGGCGGACCCCTGGACGCAGTCGAAATCACTGTTGCCGTTGGGATTGCCGAAGACGTAGTAGTTGGCGCCGTAGCAGCCGGCGGCGAAGCTGTCGGCGCCCGCATAGGTGGTCGTGCAGTAGCCGTTGGCGACCGACGGGTCCGACGGACAGACATACGTCTTGATGACCGTCTGATACTGTCCGCCGCAATAGCCGCCGCTGTAATTGGAGCTGCGCGGGATGTCGCCTTTGACCAACAGGTTGTAGACGTTTTGCTGTTCCAAATAGGGCAACAGGAAGGAGAAGCACGTCCAGGCGCCGCCGTTGTAACAGGGGGCCGCCTCCGTCAGGGCCGTCCAGCCGTCCGGGCGCACAAGGGCGGCAGCACTTGCATCGTGTCGTTGATGTTCTGCGTCGCCAGGCCGATTTGCTGGAGGTTGTTCTGACACTGGACGCGGTTGGCCGCCTCACGCACTTTTTGCACCGCCGGCAAGAGCAGGGCGAGCAGCACGGCGAGAATAGCGAGGACCACCAGTAGTTCGATGAGCGTGAATCCACTCCGGTGGCCGTCTCGGCAAGGCGGGAACATGGATTGCTCCTGGACAACGGATCGGGGCGAATCATGCTCGTTTGCCCGCGCGAGAGAACACGGGTGGGAGCTGGATGCGTGCCGTGATGGACAATTCACCTCCTCGGCGGTAGGCTGATCCCAGTTTAACACGAGGGCCTCTCGCATGAAAGTCAGCGCATGTGCGGCGTTGTTCCTTCTGAGTTTTTCCCTGTCGATCGTTGCTCTCGCCGACGAGAAAAAGGACGTTCCCGCGCCTCCCAGGTCGCGGGGGCCGGTGAAGCTAACCGAGGCGGCCCTGCGCCTCCACCGCGAGGCGCTGGTGATCGACGGTCACAACGACCTGCCCTGGCAGTTCCGCGAGAAGGACGACCTGTCGCTGCGCAAGATCGACCTGCGCCGGCCGCAGAAGGGGTTGCACACGGACATTCCGCGTCTGCGCCAGGGCGGCGTCGGCGCCCAGTTCTGGTCGGCCTTCGTCCCGGCGGACACGCGCCGCAAGGGCACGGCCGTCCGTCTGACGCTGGAACAGATCAACGTCATCCACCGCATGGTGGCGGCCTATCCCGACACGTTCGAGATGGCGTACACCGCCGACGACATCGTGCGCATCCGCCACAAGGGCAAGATCGCCTCGCTGATCGGCATCGAGGGCGGCCATTCCATCGACAATTCGCTCGGGGTGCTGCGCATGCTGTACGCGCTGGGCGCCCGCTACCTGACGCTGACGCATTCCGAGACGCTCGACTGGGCGGACTCGGCCACCGACGAGCCGAGACATCACGGCCTGACCGCCTTCGGCGAGGAGGTGGTGCGCGAGATGAATCGGCTGGGCATGTTGGTGGACATCTCGCACGTCTCCGCCGACACGATGCGTCACGCCCTGCGCGTGACGCGGGCGCCGGTGATCGCCTCGCATTCGTCGGCCTACGCCGTGGCCGAGCACCCGCGCAACGTGCCCGACGACGTGCTGGCACTGGTGAAGAAGAACGGCGGCGTGGTCATGGTCAACTTCTATCCCGGCTTCGTCGTGCCGGAGGCGGCGCGGCTGACCCGCAATATGTTCCAGGTGGCCCGCGAGCTGCGGAAGAAATATCCCGACGACCGCGACTATCGCGCGGCGATACGGCAGTGGCACAAGGAACACCCCATTCCCACCGGCAGCGTACACCACGTCGTCGATCACATCGAGCACATCATCCAGGTGGCCGGTGTCGATCACGTCGGACTCGGCTCCGACTTCGACGGCATCGCGGCGGTGCCCCGGCAGCTCGAAGATGTCTCCTGTTATCCGTACATCACGCAGGAATTGCTGAATCGCGGACACAACAAGGAGGATATTTTGAAGATACTCGGCGGCAACCTGCTGCGCGCGCTGCGACAAGCGGAACGAGTGGCGAAAGAGACAATAAAGTGAATCAGCGGATACGGAGCACCTGGCACGTCTCCTCGTAAGTCTGTTCCAGTTCCAGCGGCACGGCCAGGTTGCTCGCCAGCCACAGGGGTAGCGTCGGCAGTGGGGCGCCGAGCGCGAGCTGTTCCGGCCAAATCTCCATCCGCCAGGCGTCCTTCTCCTTGGTGGTGCGATAAGCGACGGCGTAGAGGGACACAACGTCCGGGTCCACCGCCGGCGCAGGCAGTTGCAGCAATTCCATCAACTCGACATGGAGGTTGGCGAGCCGATCCGTCACCACATCGACGATGACGACGGACACACGCTGCTGCAAATAGGCGGCGCACTTGATGGCGAAGGCCTGGCGGGTTTCGAGACGGTCTTTATTGCTGGGGCTGACCAACTCGACGGCTGCGACGAGTCGGTACCCCTCGTCCTCATCGTAGACGCGCACCTCGAAGACATCCTGCGCCGGAAGATCAATGGCTATCGTCTGTGCCGGTCGAGGAGGCGCCCAGACGGCGGTAGCGACTCCACCGTTGGGGCTGCCTGTGTCAGGGACGGGCGACTCTTCCTCGAAGGTCGCTACATCCACTTCCACGAACGTCCCGAGGTGGGCGTGGGGAGCTGAACGATAACGGCGGGACAACCAGCGCAAATTTAAACAACGAACGATTGTGTTCGCCCAGGCACTATGAAAGCTTTCCCAATGGGGCTGGTTTTTCAGCGGTGGATGAAAGTGATCGCGTAGCGGCATGGACCGATCCTCCGGGATGGTGGTAAATCACGGCCCTCTCTTCATGATACCAGGATCAGGCCAGCACCTCAGGGATGACGGCGCCTTCGGACAGCAGCGGCAGGGGACGACCGGCGCGGTCGGTCAGAGTGGTTTCCGGATCGATGCCGAGCAGATGATAGACAGTAGCGAGCACGTCCTTGGGCGAAATCGGCCGTTCGATCACGTCGCCAGCGATCTTGTCGGTCTTGCCTACGACTCGTCCTCGGGCCACGCCGCCGCCGGCCAGCAGTCCGCAGTAAGCCCGCGACCAGTGATCGCGTCCGCCGCCCTTGACGTTGCTCAGCTTCGGCGTCCGCCCATGCTCGCTCAGACACAGCACCAAGGTTTCGTCGAGCAGGCCGCGCACGTCCAGGTCTTCGATCAGCCCGGCCAAAGCGAGGTCGAAGCCCGGCATCAGCTCTTGCTTCATGCGCGGGTAGTGGTCCCAGTGCGTGTCCCACGCCGAGCCGGCCAGACCGTACTCGTCCCAGAAGACGCTGACGAAGCGCGAACCCGCCTCGACCAGTCGCCGCGCCGTCAGGGCGGCCTGGCCGAAGATGGTCAGGCCATACGACTCGCGCAGCCGTCGCGGCTCGCGGCTCAGATCGAGGGCGGCGCGGACCTTCTCGGAGCCGATCAGGTTGTAGGCCATCTCGCGGTAGCGGTTGAAACTGCGGCCGGCGTCGGTCGTTCGCAGGTCGCGCCGCGCCTGATCGAACTGCTCAACCAGCGAACGGCGGCCGTCGAGTCGATCCAGCGTGATGTCGCGCGGCAGCTCGGTGGCCGTCGCCAGTTCGAAGCGGCTATCCGGCGTGATGCCCACGTATGGCTCGGCCACGTCCAGTTTCTGCTCTTGCAGCGTCTTGACGATGTGCCGCGTGGCTTGCCCGTGGAACTCGGTCCAGACCGGGTTGTAGGCGCCGCCGAGGAAGGCGGCGTAGGGACCAGCGCGAGCAACCTCGCCGACGCGGCGACTGCTGAACGGGAACGGCAAGGCGATGTTCTGGGGCACCGCTGGCGGCTTGCGACCCGGTTTTTGTCGGCCGACGTAGTCCACCACGGAGCCGAGGAACGGCCAGTGTCGGGGATCGCGCGGATTCAGCTCCATCGGCACATCGATTTGCGGCACACCCGTCAAAGCGTAGGCGACGCCGTGCAGCGGATACGGATGGCGGAGCGAGCGCACCACCGTGACGCGGTCCATCACGCGGGCGGCGTTGGGCAGCAACTCACAAACGTCCAGGCCGGGCAGGCGCGAACGGATCGGCTTCAGCTCCCCGCGAATCTCCACTGGAGCGTCCGGCTTCATGTCGAAGGTTTCGAGCTGACTGGGCGCGCCATACAGATAGAGCAAGATGCACGACTTGGCCCGGCCGAAGCTTTGGTGCAATCGTTCCGGCGAGGGGGCGGCTTGCGTCCGGCTCAGGCGCAAGTAGTCCGCGAGACTGATGCCGAGCAAGCCCAGCCCGCCGGCGCAGCATCTCTCGCCGCGTCCAGCCGTTGCACAGGCGTTTGGGCGAGCCGAGAATCCGAAGCATGAACCGAGCCTCCGCCGTTCTCTGTTCGCGGTTACGCTGTCTTGTTCTTCCGATGCTAGGCGAAGCGGCGCTCCACTGCAAGGAACAAAACCGTGCCGGGAGCCTTCGCGGATGCTTTGACCCTCGCCGCGGCCCTTGCTAGAATCAGTTCATTCCACGGCCGACGGTTGGATGATCGACGGCTTCGGGGAGGGGGAGGAACACCATGTCGGCGACGTTGACGTCGGTCTCCTATTTCAAGCGCTACAAGATGGAAATGGACCTGCATGGGCTGCCGTCGCCGCAGCTGCCGGAGGAGTTCCACTTCCTTGGCTGGGGCGCCGATCAGCTCGACGTACATGCCGAATTGCTGTTCGACTGCTTTCACCAGGAGATTGATGCCCGCGTCTTCGCCAGCCTGGGCGACCGGCAGGGTTCGCTGTGCCTGATGATCGAGATGAGCCGCAAGCGCGGCTTTCTGCCCGAGGCGACCTGGTTGCTGATGGGTCCGTTCGGCCCGTGCGGCACGGTGCAGGGCATGCGCGAACGCAGCGGGCTGGGGTCGATTCAAAACATCGGCATCGTGCCGGCCTACCGCGGCCGGGGGCTGGGCGAGGCGCTGCTGCTGCAAGCGCTGCATGGCTTTCGAGGCCTGGGACTCGGCCGCGCCCAGCTGGAAGTGACCGCCCAGAACGATACGGCCATCCGTTTGTACCGTCGCCTGGGCTTCCGCCGCTCCAAGACGCTGTACAAGGCCGTGCCCGATCAAGTTCTCAGTTGTCAGTTGCCAGTTGTCAGTTCTCGGTGAAGAAGTTCGGAGTTCCGTCTTCACTGACAACTGACAACTGACAACTGACAACTATTTGTGAGGTGCATGTGCAGCCTGAAGTCTACCAGCACACCTTCGCCAATGGACTGACCTTGCTGGCCGAGCGCATGGAGCACGTGCGTTCGGCCGCCCTCAATTTTCTGGTGCCGGCCGGCTGCGTCTACGACCCGCCCGACCAGCTCGGCGTCGCCGCCGTGCTCGCCGACCTCATCACGCGCGGCGCCGGGCCGCGCGACAGCCACGAGCTGACGTTGGCCCTGGACAACCTCGGCCTGGATCGCAGCGAGAGCGTCGGCCTGATGCACACGCGATTCTGGGGCGCCACCGTCGCCCGCAACATCCCCGCCGCGCTCGAAATCTACGCCGACATCCTTCGCCGTCCGCACCTGCCCGACGATGAGGTGGACGCCGTGAAGGCCCTCGCCCTGCAGGACCTGCGCGGCCTGGAAGACGAGCCGCGCTCCAAGGTGCTCATCGAGCTGCGCAAGCACTATTACCCGACGCCGCTGAGCAACGATCATCGCGGTACGGTCGAGGGCATCAATCGTTTGACCGGCGACCTCATCCGCGCTCAGCATCGCCGTTTGTTTCATCCCGCCGGCACCATCCTGTCGGTGGCCGGCAATATCGCCTGGCAGCCGCTGCTCGACCAGGTGGGCCGTCTGTTCGGCGACTGGACCGGCCAGTCCGAAACGCCCCTCTCGTGCGGCCCGCAGCCGGACACTCGCGCCCACGTCGCCAAGGAACTGGAACAGACGCAGATCGGCGTCGCCTACGCCAGCGTTCCCATCGGCGATCCGGAGTATTACGCTGCCCTGGGCGCCGTCAATGTCCTGTCGGGCAACATGAGTTCGCGCCTGTTCACGGAGGTACGCGAGAAAGAGGGACTGTGCTACTCGGTGTGGGCGACCTATCAGACGCTGAAGGATCGCGCTCGCGTCATCTGCTACGCCGGCTCGCGCAACGAACGCGCCCAGCGTACCCTCGACGTACTGCTGCGCGAGCTGCGGCGACTGCCCGAGGGCGTCGAAGCCGACGAGGTCGAACGCGTCCAGGCCGGCCTCAAGTCGTCGCTCATCATGCAGCAGGAATCGACCGCCGGCCGCGCCCTGTCGCTGGCCTCCGACTGGTACTACCTCGGCCGCGTGCGCAGCTTCGACGAGATCCAGGCGGCGATCGATGGACTGACGCCTGAGAACATCGGCCAGCACGTGCGCCGCTGTCCGCCGCGCGATTTCACCATCGTCACCCTCGGACCCAAACCCTTAACCGCGAATGAGCATTAAAACCACGAATCACACGAATAACACGAATAAATACAAAAGACAAAACACACCGATAATGGAGGCGTATTCTATTTCTGTCTTTCTTTTATTTGTGTGATTCGTGTGATTCGTGGTTTTGAAATGGAGCGTTTTCATGCCTTTCCACCGCCACACCCTGGCCAACGGCCTGCAAATCATCGGCGAGACCAGTCCCTCGGCGCGCTCGGCGGCGCTGGGCTTCTTCGTCCGCACCGGCGCCCGCGATGAGACGCCCTCGGAGTGCGGCGTGACGCACTTCCTCGAACACATGGTCTTCAAGGGCACGCCGCACCGCACCGCCCTGGACGTCAACCGCGACTTCGACAAGCATCGGCGCCGACTACAACGCCTTCACCAGCGAGGAGAACACCGTCTTTCACGCCGCCGTCCTGCCCGAGTATCTGCCGCAGGCCGTGGACATCCTCGCCGACATCCTTCGGCCGAGCCTCCGCCACGACGACTTCGACATGGAGAAGAAGGTCATCATCGAGGAGATCGGCATGTACGAGGACCAGCCGATGTGGTCCGCCTACGACCACGCCAAGCGCGTCTACTTCGCCGAGCACAAACTGGGCAACAGCATCCTCGGCACGCCGCAGAGCATCACCGCCCTGACGCGCGACCAGATGCACGCCTACTTCCAGCGCCGCTACGTCGCTCCCAACATCACGGTCGTCGCCGCGGGGAACTTCGATTGGCCGCGTTTCATCGGCATCGTCGAGAAGCATTGCGGTTCGTGGGAGAAAGGCTCCGTCGGTCGGGACGGCGTGTGTGAGACGCACGGCTCGGGGCGGTTCGAGGTGATGACCAAGGAGAAGGTCATGCAGGAACACGTCATCCTGATGACGCCGGGTCCGGCGGCCGACTCGCCGCTGCGGCACGCCGCCGACCTGCTGAGCATGGCCGTCGGCGACGACTCGGGCAGCCGGCTGTACTGGGCGCTGGTCGATCCGGGACTGGCCGACTCGGCCGATTGCAGCTTCCACGAGTACGAGGGCACGGGAGCCTTCTACACCTCGTTCGGCTGCGAGCCGGACCAGGCCGAGGACGATTTGGCCATCGTCCGTGATGTGCTGCATGGGGTGCAGACCAACGGCATCCGCGAGGAGGAATTGAACCAGGCCCGCAGCAAAGTCCTGTCGCGCGTGGTGCGCGGCAGCGAACGGCCCAAGGGACGCATGATGGCCATCGGCATGGGCTGGACCTACCAGCACGAATATCGTTCGGTGGACGACGACCTGCGCGCCTACGAGGCGGTCACGCTGTCGGCCATCCGGGAGGTGCTGGAACGCTATCCCATCGATCGGTTGACGACGCTGGCGCTGGGACCGCTGGCGAAGCTGTCCGAGCCGACGGCGAACGGATCGAGATGAGCGACGCTGCCGGTCGTCTTTTTTTTCTTCTCGCTTGACAGGGCTGTCGCCGTCGTCATACAACAGATGAGGGCTCTTTCACGCCCCCTGTGCATTGTCTAGCCGAAAACGAACTGGGCGACGGCCGGCGTCAGCCGGCTGGTTGGGGCCGCACCAGCCGGCTGACGCCGGCCGTTCGCCATATCGGCGTACCACGGAGAAGGACTCTTTCCTTTTTCTTTCTTTTCCTCTTGAGGAGTCATCATGTTCTTCCGGCACATCTCCCGTCGCTGGCGCGGTTTTACCTTGATCGAATTGCTGGTGGTGATTGCGATCATCGCCATCCTGATCGGCCTGCTGCTGCCGGCCGTGCAGAAGGTGCGCGAGGCCGCCGCACGCACCCAGAGCGTCAACAACCTCAAGCAGATCGGTCTGGCCATGCAGAACCACCACGACACGCTCAGCATGTTGCCCGACCCCGGCAACGGCGATCCCGTCGCCAACGCCAGCGGTATGGCTCAACCCGGCAGTTGGTGCTATCAAATCCTGCCCTTCATCGAGCAGCAGGCGATCTTCACCAATCGCAGCGTCACCATTCCGGTCAAGGCCTTCCTCGATCCGGGCCGTTCTCGCCAAGCTACGATCCCCAGCGACACCTCTCACGGAGGCGTCTATACCGGCTGGGCCGTGACGGATTACGCCATTAATACGGTCCCGTTTGGCGGGGGCACCAACGGCGATCCGCAAAGGCAGGTAACTCTTCCTTCCTTCACGGACGGGACGTCCAACACCATCTTCGTCGGCGAGAAGTCGGTCGATCCCACCATGTACGTCAGCAATGGCGGCAGCTGGGATGAGCCGGCCTATTGTGGCCAATGGGGAGGCTGTCTCCGTCAGGGGACCGCGGTCTTACGGGATGTCAAGGGGGTGAGTTACTCGAATAATTGGGGCGCCACCTTACTCCGGAGGCGCTCCCTTCGTCATGTACGACGGCAGCGTTCACATGGTCACCTACGGCTTCGATCCGGTCTCCTTCGGTTACTACCTGACTTCCAACGCCGGCGACGTTCCGACCTCCACCATCAACTGAGGCCGCTGGCGCCATCCTCGTTTCGCCGCGACGCGCTCCGCGGCGAAACGAGGATTCGTCGTTTCTCGCCCATCATCTTGCGGGGTCGCGGACGCCCCCATAGAATCAACTCCGTGGACCTCGAACCATCCTCCGAACAGCGCCCACTCTCCCGAGACTGCCATGCGCGTCTGGTTCCATAACCTCATCGTGGCCATCCGAACGGTGGCCCAGGGCATGTACGTGACCCTGTGGTATTTCCTGCAAACGTACCGGCGGAAGACGTTCACGGAACGCTTCGAGTATCCCGAACTGCCGGTGCCGGTCAAGCCGCGCTACCGCGGCTTTCATCGCTTCGACCTGAGCACCTGCATCGGCTGCGACAAATGCGCCGCGCCTGTCCGGTCGATTGCATCTACATCGAGAAGATCAAGAACCCGGTCGGCAAGGGTTTCCGGGTCAACGGCTTCACGATCGACTATACCAAGTGCATGTTCTGCGCCTTGTGTGTCGATCCGTGCCCGGTCGATTGCATCTTCATGGGTTCGACCCACGATCAGAGCTGCTTCAGCCGAGATGGCTGCATCGTCGATTTCGCCAAGCTGCCGCTGGAGATCGCCTGGGGCCAGGCCACGCTCAATCCGACGGCCGTGTCCGCTTCCAAGCTTCAGGTCGAGCCGGTCTGGACCAAGCCGCCCGACCCAGCCCCGGCGGCGAAGAAATGACGAGTCAGGGGTCAGGGGTCAGAAAGAAGGGCTGACCCCTGACCCCTGACTCCTACTGGCAAAGCCGGTGCGGTGGATTTACAATGGCGAATACCAGGAGCGAATGTTGCGGATTGGAAGCCTCATCCTTCTCACTCAGGCGGGTAAACAGTCCCGCCACTCCCCGGAGGAGGGACAGAGATGGCGGCACCCAAGAACGGCACGAGATTCTTCACGACGACCGAGGCCAACAACACCCTACCGCTGGTCCGCGCCATCGTGCAGGACATCACGGAACTGGCCCGCGAGCTGCGCGAGCGGCACGAACGGCTGGAACGACTGCGGCCGGACGGACGCTTCGCCCTCAGCGACGCCCACGATGAGGAACTCCAGCAAGTGCGGGCGGAGCTGGAGCGCGGCCAGGAGAAGATGGAAGAATACGTCCGCGAGCTGAATCAGCTCGGTGTCGAGTTGAAGGACTACTTCACCGGCCTGATCGACTTTCCCAGCGTGCGCAACGGCCGAGTGGTTTACCTGTGCTGGCGCCTGGGCGAGCCGGAGGTCGGCCACTGGCACGAACTCGAAGCCGGCTTCGCGGGCCGACAAAAGCTGGTGCCCGACACCAGCCGCGTCTGACGCCGCGAGTATACTTTCGGAGCCGCGACCGTCAGGGAGCGGAGAGAAGACCGCTCCCTGACGGTCGCGGCTCGGTTTGGAGAGGGTTCGCATGACTCCCCTGGCTGCCTATGCTCTGCTGTTCGTGGCCGTCGGCATCGGCTTCATCTTCGTTCACCTGATGGCCGGCAAAATGATCCGGCCGCACAACCCCAACGCCTCCAAGGGCACCATCTACGAGTGCGGTGAGCCGACCATCGGCAGTGCCTGGATCCAGTTTGACCTGCGCTTCTACGTCGTCGCCCTGCTGTTCGTCATCTTCGACGTGGAAGTGGCGTTCTTCTTCCCGTGGGCGGAAGTGTTCGGCAAGGCCAACGCGGTGGCATCGGCCAACCAACTGTCCGACGCCGAGGGCTACCATCAGACGGCGGAGCGAGCGGCGGAACTGCTGTCGCCGCAGGTCCGAGAAGAGCACGCCCGGCAGATCGAGCAACTTCGGCAGATCACGCCTCAGAATGTCGTTCGACTGCACGAATTGCGCCAGCAGAAGGAGAATGCTACCAACCACCGGCTGGAGGCGGAAGAAGAGGCCGAGCTGGAACCCCTGGACAATTTGGAGAGACTGGCCACTCAGACCCGCAGCAGGGACGCCAACTCGGCTGGCTCGCCTTGCTGGAGATCGCCGTCTTCTTCGGCGTCCTGCTGGTGGGATTCGCCTACTTGTGGAGTCGCGGCGATCTCGCCTGGGTCCGCAGCCTGGCCGCCGAGCGTACCGGAGCGGAGCCAGGGTCGCCGGTGGTTCGACAACCCGCGCCGCTGGCCGGCACCGCCGCGCATTCGTGACCATTCACCCGGATCGGAATAGAAGAAAGCCTCAAACCCGAGGCGGGAGTCCTGACGATGGGATGGCTGGAAGGACGTTTTGAAGAGAGCGTTATCACGACCTCGCTGGAGCAGGCCATCAACTGGGCGCGCGAGTCGAGCATGTGGCCGATGACGTTCGGCCTGGCCTGCTGCGCCATCGAGATGATGGCCACCGGCGCCTTGCGCTACGACATCGACCGCTTCGGCGCCGGCGCCTTCCGGGCGACGCCGCGCCAGGCCGATCTGATGATCGTGGCCGGCACCGTCAATTTCAAGATGGCCAGCCGCGTGCGTCGCCTGTACAACCAGATGCCCGATCCGAAGTTCGTCATCGCCATGGGCGCCTGCACCTGCGGCGGCGGGCCGTATTACAAGTACGGCTACAACGTCGTCAAGGGCGTCGATCTGGTGGTGCCGGTGGACGTGTACGTTCCCGGCTGTCCGCCGCGGCCGGAAGCGCTGCTGGAAGGGCTCATGCGCATTCAGGACAAGGTGCGGGCCATGAAGGACCTGACCACGGATCAGCCGCTCGACGTGCCGATCCCCTCGCGCAGCGGCTATACTCTGCTGCCGCCGGAATTGGACGATCCCGACCCGGTCGCGGCGCCTGGAAAAGCAGAACGCCTTCGCCAAGAAGACCAAGGAACTCGCCGCCCCCGCCAAGGCATAAGAGAACAACCACGAATCACACGAATCACACGAATAAAAAAAGATTTGATTTGTCTCTTATTCGTGTGATTCGTGTGATTCGTGGTTTGTCTTGAGGAGCCAACGTATGACTGCCGCCGAGATCGCCGTCCTTCTCGAACAGCAGTTCGGTTCGCGCATCCCCTCGAAGAACCTGGAAGCGATCGACCCGTTCGTCGTGGTCGAGGCCGCCAGACCTCTTCGACGTGTGCCGCTTCCTCAAGCGAAGACCCGCGTTTGCAGTTCGACATCCTCAACTGCATCAGCGGCGTCGATTACCTGGAGCCGGACGCCAAGAAGGCACCCAAGGCCGGCTTCAGCCGCATCTGGAAGTCGTCTATCACCTGTCCAGCTTCCGTCATCGCCATCGCTTCGTCCTCAAGGTGCTGCTGCCGCGCTGGAAGAACGACAAGGCCGGCGAACTGCCGGAAGTCCCCTCGGTCACGTCGCTGTGGCGCACCGCCGACTGGCACGAGCGCGAGGTTTACGACCTGTCCGGCGTGTGGTTCACCGGCCATCCCGAGCTGACGCGCATCCTGCTCGCCGACGATTGGGTCGGCCATCCGTTGCGGAAGGATTACGAGTTTCCGCTGGAATATCACGGTATTCGCGGACGTTAACCTGCCGCCCCCGGCAAGCGGGGGCTATGTGAGGATGTTCATGGCCACTGTCGCAGCACCGGAACGCAAACAAGACCAAACGGTCATCGAATTCGACGTCCGCACCGACGAGATGCTCGTCAACATGGGTCCGCAGCACCCCAGCACGCACGGCGTACTGCGGCTGGTGCTGCGCACCGACGGCGAGGTCATCTCCGAAGTGACGCCGCACCTGGGCTATCTGCACCGCTGCGCCGAGAAGATCGGCGAGAACGTCACGCCGATCCAGTTCATCCCCTACACCGACCGCATGGACTACCTGGCCGGGATGAACATGAACCTGGCCTACTCGTTGGCCGTCGAAAAGCTGTGCGGCATGAAGCTGCCGGAGAAGGCCAACGTCATCCGCGTCCTCATCGCCGAGCTGAACCGCATCGCCAGCCATCTCGTCGGCATGGGCGCCTACGGACTCGACCTCGGCACGTTCAGCCCGTTTTTGTACGCCTTCCGCGAACGCGAGATGATCCTCGATCTGTTCGAGGAAGTTTGCGGCGCCCGCCTGACCTACAGTTACATCACCATCGGCGGCGTCCACGACGATCTGCCGGCTGGCTGGGTCGAGCGCTGCCGCGAGTTCCTCAACTACTTGAAGCCGCGCATCCCGGAGTATCACACGCTCCTGACGACCAATCACATCTTCGTCCAGCGGACGGCCAACATCGGCATGCTGTCGCGGGAGATGGCCCTCAGTTACGGCTGCACCGGCCCGATGCTGCGCGGCTCGCTCGACCGCCGACAGGGCGACCCGGACTGGGACCTGCGCCGCATCGAGCCGTACTGCGGCTACGAAACCTACGATTTCAACGTAGTGGTGCCGCCCTTCGATGACCGCTGGGGTTGGCGGAAACCCCAGGGCACCGTCCTCGGCGACGCCTGGCATCGGTTCATGGTGCGCATGCTCGAAGTGGTGGAGAGCATCCGCCTCTGCGAGCAAGCCCTCGACCGTTATCCGACCGCGCAGGGCGCGCACCGCATCGAAATGCCACGTCATCTGCCGGCCGGCGAAGCCTACGTCGAGACGGAATGTCCGCGCGGCCAGATGGGTTTCTACGTCGTCGCCGCTCCCGGCAAGGGCGTGGTGCCGTTGCGCGTGCGGGCGCGATCGTCGAGCTTCTGCAACCTGAGTGTGACCAACGACATCTGCCGCGGCTGTCTGATCGCCGACGTGCCGGCCATCGTCGGTAGCATCGATATCGTCATGGGCGAGATCGATCGGTGAGACGAATTTCCATAAATTGCTTGTAAATCAAGTAGTTGCGTCGAACCGATAGTGCCGAGGCAGCTGGCACCATCCGCGAAGATTGTTCGGTGGCGGTCATGAATCGTCTCAAGATCGGCATTTGTCTGGAATCGCTCGACCTACCGCTGCGGCGTGCGCTGACGGAGGCGGGGCGGCTGGGCGTCTCCGGCGTGCAGGTGGACGCGGTCGGCGATCTGGCGCCGAATGCTCTGTCGGAGACCGGCCGCCGCGAGTTCCGTCATCTGCTCCGCGCGCACAACCTGGAGTTGACGGCGCTGGGCTGCCCGCTGCGCCGCGGTCTCGATTCGGCCGAGAACCAGCAGCCGCGCCTCGAGCACGTCCAGAAGGTGCTCAACCTCAGCTACGATCTCGGGCCGCGCGTCGTCATCGTCCAGGCCGGGTCTATCGTTGAGGACGCCGCCAACCCGCACATGCACATCCTCAGCGAATCGCTGCAAGCCCTGGCCCGTCACGGCGACCGCAGCGGCACCATCCTCGCCCTGGAAACCGGCCTGGAGGACGGCGCCGCGCTCGCGTCCTTCCTCGACCGCTTCGATACCGGCGCCCTCGGCGTCAACCTCGATCCCGCCAACTTGCTGCTGCACGGCTTCGATGCGTATGCGAGCGTCCAGGCGCTCGGCCACCGCATCGTCCACACGCACGCCAAGGACGCCCGACAAGCCAGCGCCAGCCGCGCCGCTCAGGAAGTGCCTCTGGGCCATGGCGACATCGACTGGATCAAGTATCTGGGCGCCCTCGAAGAAATCGAATATCGCGGCTGGCTGACCATCGAACGCGAGACGGGCGACAATCACCTGGCCGACGTCACCGCCGGAGTCACCTTCCTGCGCCGCCTGATTGGCTGAGCCTCCGTCTTTCGCGCACTTGTCCGCGGCTTTTGCTTGCTCCGCGCCGGTCGTCCTCCTAGCATGGCTGGGACACGGTGGCATGAGGTGGATTGGGGGGCCGCTCTCCGATTCGACCCGGTCGTTCCGAGGTCGGCGCGGCGCACCCTCTCCGCCGTACTCCTCCACGAGGTACACCATGAAACGATGCCTGGCGGGCGCATGTGCCCTGGGGCTGACCTTGGCCTGGATCAGTCTTGGCTCGGCCGATGACGACAAGAAGGCGAAACCGAAGCGCGATACGCACATGGCTTTCACCGATGCCGTCACCGCAGGTCCGGATTTCTTCATCCAAGGCGAGTATGAGGGGAAAATCGCCGAGAAGAACAAACTCGGCGCCCAGGTCATCGCCGACGGGGATGGCAAGTTCACGGTGGAGTTTCTCTCCGGCGGCCTGCCGGGGGCCGGATGGGACGGTAAGACGAGAAACAAGGCGTCCGCCAAGTTGGCCGACGGCAAGGTGAGCGTCGAGGGAAGCGGCTGGACGGGCGAGATCAGCGGCTCCAAGTTCACCGGCAAGACCAAGGAGGGCGAGGCGTTCGCGCTCACGCATGTCGAGCGCAAGAGTCCGACGCTGGGCCTGAAGCCGCCCGCCGACGCCTTGGTCCTGTTCGACGGCAGCAGCGCCGACCAGTGGAACGGCGGCAAGTTGGTCGAGGGCAACCTCCTTAACGCCGGCATCACCAGTAAGAAGTCGTTCCAGGACTTCACCCTGCACCTGGAGTTCCGCCTGCCTTTCATGCCGTACGCCCGCGGCCAGGGTCGCGGCAACAGCGGCGTCTATCTGCAGAACCGCTGGGAATTGCAGCTCCTCGACAGCTTCGGCCTCAAGGGCGCCAACAACGAATGCGGCGGCATCTATTCGCAGTACGCCCCCAAGGTCAACATGTGCTTCCCGCCGCTGTCGTGGCAGACCTACGACATCGAGTTCAAGGCCGCGCGCTTCGACGGCGACAAGAAGATCGAGGATGCCGTCGTCACCCTCAAGCACAACGGCGTCGTCGTCCACGATCATCAGAAACTCGACAAGGGACCGAGCGGCGGCGGACAGAAGGAAAGCGCCAAGCCCGGCCCGATTCAGCTCCAGAACCACGGCAACCCCGTCGTCTTCCGCAATATCTGGGTCATCGAGAAAAAGTGACGACGCGCATTGGGCGAGCGGGGTCGCGTCAGCGCCCCGAGTACGAACCCTCGGGGCGCTGACGCGACCCCGCTCGCCGGCGCTTGGCACCTCGCATTGTTCGCTCCCCGGGGTGACTTATAATTGAGGTAGTGGACCTCTCCTCCCTACCACTCCGAGGGAACGTGTGATGGCCGACGCCTTTCTCCTCTCCGCGGCCCGAACCCCCATTGGCAAATATCTCGGCTCCCTGGCGGACGTGCCGGCCCCACAGCTCGGGTCCGTGGCCATCGCCGAGGCACTGCGCCGCGCTCGATGTGCCTCCCGACCGAGTCGAGGAAGTGATCCTCGGCAACGTCATCCAGGCGGGCGTCGGCCAGAACCCGGCGCGGCAGGCGGCGCTCAAGGCCGGACTGCCCGACTCCATCGCCGCCTTCACGGTCAACAAGGTGTGCGGTTCGGGACTCAAGGCGGTCATGCTGGCGGCGCAGGCCGTCCGCGCCGGCGACGCCGAGCTGATCGTCGCCGGCGGCATCGAGAGCATGAGCCGGGCGCCGTACCTTCTCTTCGGCGCCCGCGCCGGCTGGAAGTACGGCGACCAGAAGGCGGTCGATGCCATGATCCACGACGGTCTGTGGTGCGCCTTCGAGGGCTGGCACATGGGCGAGGCCGCCGAGTACATCGCAGCGAAATGCGGCGTGTCGCGCGGCGAGCAGGACCGTTTCTCGGCGCAGAGCCAGCGGCGAGCCGTGGCGGCGTGGGAGAAGGGAGCGTTCCACGCCGAGGTCGTCCCCGTCACGGTCGGCACCGGGGCGAAGGCGAAGGTCGTATCGCGCGACGAAGGCATGCGGCCGGAGACGACGGTGGAGACGTTGGCGAAGCTGAAACCGGCCTTCCGCGAGGGTGGCACGGTCACGGCCGGCAACGCCTCGACGCTCAGCGACGGCGGCGCGGCCGTCGTCGTTGGCTCGGCCCGCGCGGCCGAGCGCCTGGGCACCAAACCGTTGGCCCGTGTCGTCGCCTACTCCACAAGCGGCGTGGCCCCGAAGGACATCTTCCTCGCTCCGGTATTGGCCGTGCGCCAGGTGTTGGACAAGGCCAATCTGCAGATGAAGGACATTGACCTGTTCGAGCTGAACGAGGCGTTCGCGGCCCAGATGCTGGCGTGCGGCCAGGAGCTGAAGCTGGACGAGGAGAGAGTCAACGTCCACGGCGGGGCCATCGCGCTGGGACATCCCATCGGGGCGTCGGGAGCGCGGGTGCTGGTGACGCTGCTGTATGCTCTCGAACAGCGCGGGCTGAAGCGCGGGCTGGCGTCGCTGTGCCTGGGCGGCGGCAACGCCGTGGCGATGGTGGTGGAACGGGTGTAAGCCAGGAGGGGCTCTTTCGTATGAGTACCATCGTAATTGCAGACCAGGTTCGTATCCCTTCCTGGGTGAATGACCTGGAGTCGTTCCGTCGCTGGGCTCGCTCGGACGATTATCCCGAACGAGGGTGGGTGTCCTTCCTCGACGGCGAAATTTGGGTGGATACGAGCATGGAGCAACTATTTACCCATAATCAGGTGAAGACGGAGTTCACCGTCGTGCTGGGGAGCCTAATGAAACGGGAAGAGTTGGGCTACTACTTCTCTGATCGAGTGCTCCTGAGCAATGAGCAGGCGAACCTCTCGACGGAGCCGGACGGCACGTTTTGCTCGTTCGCCGCTCTCGAGGCCAAGCGCATCCGATTGCTGGAAGGAGTAGAGCAAGGGTATGTGGAGATCGAAGGGGCGCCGGACATGGTGTTGGAGGTGGTTAGTGCCTATTCGGTTCGTAAGGACACGAAAATCCTTCGCCATCTCTACGGACGCGCCGGCATCCCCGAATACTGGCTCGTCGATGCCCGAAAATCTTCTTTGCAATTCGACATCCTGCGCTGGACGGAGCGCGGCTACTTGGCCGGCCGGCGCCGGCACGGTTGGTTGAAATCGAAGGTGTTCGGCCGATCCTTCCTGCTGGAAACCAAGCCGGATCGGCTGGGGCATCCGCAGTTCTTCCTGCGCATGGCAGGCGCCGAACCGTAGAGGACGCATCGGAGACCGCAGGCGCGTTTCCGTAAATAGGGGCATATCTTACCCACAAGAAAGAAGGAAGCTCCGATGGCCACCGTCACCGACTCCGCCGCCCACGAACGCTGGGAGAAGGAAATCGCCTCCGCTCCGCTGCGCGAGCAACCACCCACCACGGTCAGCAGCGTACCCATCGAGCCGCTGTACACGCCCGACAGCCTCAACGGTTTCGACCCCGATGCCGACCTCGGCTATCCCGGTCAGTATCCGTTTACGCGCGGCGTCCATGCGTCGCTGTATCGCAGCCGCTTGTGGACGATGCGGCAGTTCGCCGGCTTCGGTACGCCGCGGCAGACCAACGAGCGTTTCCGCTTCCTGCTCGACAAGGGCCAGACCGGCCTGAGCACCGCCTTCGACCTGCCAACGCTGATGGGACTCGACGGCGACGACCCGCGCGCTGCCGGCGAGGTCGGCCGGCTCGGCGTCGCCGTCTCGACGCTCGACGACATGCACGAGTTGTTCGACGGCATCGACCTGGCCAAGGTGTCGGTGTCGATGACGATCAATGCGCCGGCGAGCGTCGTCATGGCCTTCTTCCTCGCCAACGCCCGCGATCAGGGGGTAGACTGGAAGCAGCTGCGCGGCACGTTGCAGAACGACATCCTCAAGGAGTTCCACGCTCAGAACGAGTTCGTCTTTCCGCCGGAGCCGCACGTGCGCCTGGTGGCCGATGTGATCGAGTTCTGCACGCGGCAGGTGCCGCAGTGGAACACGGTATCGATCAGCGGCTATCACATCCGCGAGGCCGGCTCGACCGCCGTGCAGGAGCTGGCCTTCACCATGGCCGACGGCTTCCACTACGTCGAGACCTGCCTGGCGCGTGGCCTGGATATTGATGCCTTCGCGCCGCGGCTGAGCTTCTTTTTTAACGCCCACAACGACGTTTTCGAGGAGATCGCCAAGTACCGGGCGGCGCGCGTGCTGTGGGCCGAGGCGATGCGACACAAGTACGGCGCTCGCCGCGAGAACTCGTGGAAGCTGCGCTTCCACGCTCAGACGGCCGGCTGCTCGCTGCAAGACAAACAGCCGGAGGTCAACCTCATTCGCGTCGCTTACCAGGCGCTGGCCGCCGTGCTCGGCGGCTGTCAATCGCTGCACACCAACAGCATGGACGAAACGCTGGCCCTGCCGTCCGAGCACGCCGTTACCTTGGCCCTGCGGACGCAGCAGGTTTTGGCCTACGAGACCGGCGTGACCAATACCGTCGATCCGCTCGGCGGCAGTTACTTCGTCGAGACACTGACCCGGCAGATGCAGCAGGACGCCCGCGCCTACTTCGAGCGCATCGAGGAACTGGGCGGCATGATCGCGGCACTCGAAGCCGGGTTCTTCCGCCGCGAAATCGCCGATGCCGCCTTCACCTATCAGCGCGAAGTGGACGCCAAGCGCAAGCTCGTTGTCGGCGTCAACGCCTTCCAGGAGTCCGAGGAAAAGCCCCTCGAAACGCTGGTGATTGACGAGACGGTCGAAAAAGAACAGCTGGGGCGACTGAAGCAGATCAAGGCCAAGCGTGATGGCGAGCAGGTGCGGAAGATGCTCGATCAGGTTCGCCGCGTGGCGGCGACGACGGAGAACCTGATGCCGACCTTGGTGGAGGCGGCGCGCGTGCGCTGCACGGTCGGCGAGATCATGAGCGCGCTGGCCGATGTCTTCGGGCGTTACGATGGGGCGGCGCGGTGGTGAAATCCAAAGTGAGGAGAAACGAAATGGCCACAGTGACAGCCGAACCTCTGAGCGCGACCGCCGTTGAGCGAGCCTTGATGACGGCGGAGGAATTTCTGCGCCTTCCTAATGACGGTAGGCCGAGGGAATTAGTGCGAGGGAGAGTAATTTACATGAACGTGCCGACGCCGCGACATGGGCAGATATGCGGTCAAGTCTATTACCTGTTGCGGCACTTCTTGGAAGACCATTCCGTGGGGCACGTTGTCTGCAATGATTCGGGAGTGCGTACCGAACGCGGCCCAGACACCGTGAGAGGAGCGGATGTCGCCTTCTACAGTTACCAGCGCGTACCCCCCGGCCTCTTCCCTCAAGGATACTTGCCCGTCGTGCCCGAACTGGTCTTCGAGGTCCGCTCGTCGGGTGACCGTTGGGGGCGGATCTGGACCAAGGTTGGCGAGTATCTGGAAGCAGGGGTGACGGTCGTGTGCGTCCTCGATCAGATCCGGGAAAGATGTCATGTCTTTCGTCCCGATGATTCCGGTGAAATCTTCTCGGCCGAGCAGGAATTGACTCTCCCGGACGTTCTGCCTGAATTTCAGATTGTCGTGCGGCGATTCTTCGAGTATCCCTGAGGAAACTTCATGGCCGAATCTCACCCCGTGCGCGTCGTCCTCGCCAAGGTCGGTCTGGACGGCCACGACCGCGGCATCAAGGTCGTCGCTCGTGCCCTGCGCGATGCCGGCATGCAGGTCATCTACGCCGGCCTGTGGCAGACGCCCGAGGCGGTTGTGCGCACCGTCGCCGACGAGGACGCTGATTGGCTCGGTCTGAGCCTCCTTAGCGGCGCTCACATGACCCTGGTGCCGCGCGTCCTGCAACTGTTACGCGAGGCGGGGCTGGAACACGTCGGCGTCCTGGTCGGTGGCATCATCCCCGAGGACGACGTGCCGAAGCTGCGCGAGATGGGCGTGGCCCACGTCTTCGGTCCCGGCACGGCGCTGCCGGAAATCGTCGCGTTTTTGCAACAGCGCAGCGGAGCGGGCCATGCTTGAGACGCTCCTGGAACGCTTTCGCCGCCGCGACCGCCTGGCCCTGGCTCGGCTCCTCAGTCTGGCGGCGCGGGGCGAGCAGGTCGAAGACATTCTGACCGGCGTAGGAGAACCCGCGCGGCCGGCCCGCGTGGTCGCCGTCACCGGCAGCGGCGGCGTCGGCAAGAGCACCCTGATCGGCAAGATGATTGACGAAGTGCGACGCCAGGGGGCGAGCGTGGCCGTGCTCGCTTGCGATCCGCAAAGTCCGCTGAGCGGCGGCGCGCTGCTCGGCGATCGCTTCCGCATGCCGGCGCGGCCCGACGACGACGGCGTCTTCATCCGCAGTCTGGCCGCCGCCGGAGGACACGGCGCCCTGGCCGAGCACCTCGCCGTCCTCGTCCGTCTGCTGGAAGCGTTCGGCTTCGACGTGGTACTGATCGAGACCGTCGGCGCGGGGCAGGGCGATACGGTCGTGCGCGAGTTGGTCGATGTCCTCGTGCTGCTGCTCCAGCCGGAGACTGGCGACGATTTGCAGTGGGAGAAGGCCGGACTGCTGGAGGTGGCCGACGTCCTTGTCATCCACAAGGCGGACCTGCCCGGCGCCGAGCGCGTCGAGGCGCAGGTGCTGGCGACGCTCGCCCTCGGCACGGCGGCCGCCGCGCCGGTGCTGCGCATCAGCTCGCGCACCGGGAGCGGACTTGCCGAGCTGTGGCGGACGATCGCCGCGCGGCCGCTGCGCCGCGGCCGACAGAGGAGCGGCCGCGACCTGCTCCGACTCGCTCAACAGACGTTGGCCGCGCGCTTCGCCGCGGCCGAGGGCGCCGATCGACCGGAGTTACGGCAACTACTGAAACGCTGGCAGCGCGGTGACATCCCTACCGCCCAGGCCGCCTCGTCTCTTCTCGACCTGCTCCGCGAAGCCACGACTCCCGCCGAACCGCGCCGTTAATCGCGCGGCTTGATGACTTTCCGCGGCCGAGCGAAGACCTGCGTGTAGTAAACCTCGCCCTTGTCATTGCGGGCGATGCCCAGGCCCGTTTCCGTGACCTTGTTGCCGAGCAGGTTCTCGCGGTGAAGCTTCGATTCCATCCAACCCTTGACGATGGCCGTGAGGGGTGCTTCCGCTCCCTCGCTCATGGCGATGTTCTCGCTGACTTTGCCGTAATCGTAACCGACGGCCAGGACGCGCTGGCCCGGCGTCTTGCCGTCGAGAACGTGTTCCATCTTCCCCTGCCTGGCCATGTTTGCCGAGTGCCCGCGCGCCGCTCGGAACAAGAGCGTCTGCGGCCGCAGAGGCGGCAGCTTTTCCTTCGCCCGCTCCTGGTTGATTAACTCCAGGAGGGTCCCCTCGTCCTTGCTCATCTCGACGTGGGCGCCTTCCAGCCTGCCCTTTCCCTTGGCGTCCTCCGCGAAGGCCGTCGAGGCCAAGGCGGCGAAGATCAGGAAGCCAAACGCGGAAGCGAATCGAATCATGACAGCACCTCGCCCAAGGTCGATAGGATGGCCGCGAACCAGACCGACCTCCTGTCCCTACGATTGTCGCCCGCGGCATCCGCATGGCCGTTCTGCTGCAGCGACGGGTTCGGCAGCCTGTCAGAGCGCACTGGGCCGGCGGATGCGGATCGAGCCCGGCGCGATCACGCAGAAGGCTCCGGCCAACTCGGCCGCATGGTCCCGAAACAGCTGGGACACGGCCTCCGCCTTCGCTGAGGGAGACAGCCCCGCCAACCGGGTGAGCACGACGCCGCCGTGGATGCGGCCGAGGCGGTACACTAACTCGCCAAAGTCCTTGTCCGCGGTCACGAGCAGGGCCGACCGCGCGTTGGCCTCGCCGAGCACTTGATCGTCCGTGATGCTCGGCGCCAGTTCGGCGACGTACACCGTGGCATGGCCATCGGCGCGCAAGCGCTCCACCACCTCCCGCTCAACACTCTCGTCGGCCAGTAAGTTCATACCGGCTGCGGGCTCAAGGGGTAGACTGTGTCAGCCCGCAACGCCTGGGCGGCAAAGGCGAAGGCGGCCAGCACGGCCGGCCGGGTCAGCCGGGGGTGAGCAGCGAGGATCTGTTCGATAGGCTCGCCGGCAGCCACCTTTTCCAAGATCAACTCCACCGTCACACGGGTTCCGGCGACCACCGGTTTACCCATCATGACGGCGGGATCGGAGACAATCAATGGTTCGCTCATCGGGGCACCTCCGACCGCCAGTCTACAGCAACCGACGAGCCAAGAGCAAGCGCGGGCCGCCGAACGACACAGCTCAGATGGGGATGATGCCGGGTTGCTCCCACCGACGACAAGCCGGCGGTATTATGGAGTAACCCAGTAAAAGCCACCCCATCTGGAGCAACCCGACATGTCCACCACTCTACCACTGTTCGTCGGACTGGACTACTCCCAACACGCCGTCCAACTGTGCGTCTTGGACCCCACGGGTCAGGTCTTGTGTAACCGCGCCGTGCCGGACTCCGCCGACGCCATCGATCAGGCCGTCCGGCGATTCGGTGCCGTCCGCGGCGCCGCCCTGGAAGCCTGCACCGGAGCCGCCAACCTCGCCGAAGAACTCGCCGACCGCTACGCCTGGCCCGTCCACCTCGCCCACCCCGGATTCGTCAGCCGCATGAAACAGTCGCCCGACAAAACCGACTTCTCCGACGCCCGCGTCCTGGCCGACCTCGAACGGGTCGGCTACCTACCCCGCGTCTGGATTGCACCCCAGCAGCTCCGTGAACTCCGTACCCTGGTCCGCGACCGCCAACAACTGGCCGCCCAGCGACGCAACCTCAAGCTCCAGATCGGTGCCCTGCTACGGGAACACCGCCTACGCTGTAGCCACAACCGCTGGACGCGGGCCTGGCACGCCTGGTTGGAGCATCAAGCTCAACTGCCCGAACAAGCACGCTGGGTCATGCAACAACGCCTGCGTCGGCTGGCCTGGATCGTCCAGGAGATCCGCACCGTCGAAGAACGTCTCGAACAAGTCACCGCTGTGGACGGCACCGTAACTTGGCTGCGGACGATCAAGGGCATTGGTCCGGTCACCGCCTGGACGTTGCGGGCCGAGATCGGTCGCTTCGACCGTTTCCGAACCGGCAAGCAGTTGGCGCGGTACTGCGGCCTGACGCCGTGCAACCGCTCCTCGGGCGTGCGTGAGGCCGACGCCGGTTTGATCCGGGCGGCCAATCCCGAACTGCGTCGCGTGCTCATCGAGGCGGCCTGGCTGTTGGCTCGTCTGCAGCCGCGTTGGCGGCAACTGGCCGAGCGTCTGAAGGCACGGGGCAAACCGAGTACGGTGGTGATAGCGGCCGTGGCCAACCGCTTCGTGCGTTGGTTGTACCACGAAGGAGTCCGCCAACAGGCGGCGGCCTGACGGATAGTGACAAGGCGTTGTCATTGTCGGGGGAGTTCCTGAGCGGTTGCGGGTGTGCTCGGCCGGCTGCTGGGGTTTAATCCTCGCGCTCAGATGGGGCAGCCCGCAACCTTTCTTCGCATCCCATTTGGGCAGGGTCTTGAACCCACGCTCGGATAAGAAGCATGGGAGCCCCAACAGCGTCGGCGTCCTGCCGAAGATTTCGCCGCCTCCGTGCGGCGACCAGGGGCGCTCATTGCCGCCCCCTGGACCCCCGGCTAGCCTCTCTCTGTTCCGGGAGGAAGAGAGGAGACTAACGCCGAGAAAAGGTGATTTTGCTCTTGACGAGTGGCCTGGCATCATAGAAGCAGCCGGCTCACGCGGGAGGAGGCGTGATGTCGCGCGAAACCGTTAGTCGCGTGGCCGGTCTGCCGCAGCGACTGGATACTCATGAAGGCTCTTGAAGCACACTTGAAGGAGACAGCACTCAGCCGCTGTCTCCTTCACCTGCTAACAACGAGAGGTCTTCATGCGCTACTTCCAACCTACACCTGACACTCGATTCTATGCCGGTGTCGATCTCCACGCCAGATCCCTCTTTCTTGTTGTCCTCGACCACACCGGACAGATTCGCTACGCACGCAATCTCCCCGCCGCACCCCAGCCCTTCCGCAAAGCCATCACACCTTTCCGCGATGGACTCGTCGTCGGCTGCGAGTGCATGCACTGCTGGTACTGGCTGGCCGACGCCTGCCGCGACGACAACATCCCCTTCCGGCTCGGACACGCCTGGGCAATGAAAGCCGTCCACGGCAGCAAGACCAAATGCGACCGTAAAGACGCCGAGGCCATCGCCCACCTGCTCAAGGGCGGCAACTTCCCGCTCGCCTATGCCTACCCCAAAGAACGACGTGGACTCCGCGACCTGCTCCGCGCACGCCTCCGCCTGGTCCGCCAACGCGCCGAACTCTACGGACACGTCCACACCGCACGACGACAGCTCAACTTGCCGCCCATCTCCAACGATGTCAAATACAAGTCCAAGCGTGCCAGCGTCCTGGCCGACATCGACGACGACTGCGTCCGTCGCCGCGTCGAGGCCGACCTGTCGCTGCTGGAGCCGCTCGATACCACCATCCGACGACTGGAGAAGGACATCGAGGTCGCCGCACGACAGCACTATGCCACCGAGATGGCCGTGCTGCAATCGACACCCGGCGTCGGCCTCGTCATCGCCCTGACCATCCTTTTGGAGATCGACACCCTCGAACGCTTCGACACCCGCCAACAGTTCTGCTCCTATGCCCGGCTATGCGGCGCCCGCCAGGAGTCGGCCGGCAAGAAGGTGGGCACGGGCAACGCCAAGCAGGGCAACGCCTGGCTGAAGTGGGCCTTCTCCGAGGCGGCCGTACTCAGCGCCCAGAAGAACGAACGCATCGGCCAGTACCTGGACAAGCTGTCGGGCCGTCTGGGCCAAGCCAAAGCCTTGTCGGCATTGGCCCACAAGCTGGGACGAGCCTTCTACCACATGCTCCACAAAAAGGAGGTCTTTCAGATCGACCAATTCCTGAGACACTGAGAAGCCAGGGCGCGGCCGGCGAGCCGAAGCCGAACGGGAGCCGCTACGGGCTAACCCTTACGACGACCCCCACCATCCAGGGAGCATCGACTCCGCAGTGGGGGTCCGGGACCGCCCAGGCATCCAGCCGCTTTGATGGGACGCCGGCCGCGTCCGTATTATTTCGACCGCGGTGGTCGCAAAAACAGGCCGCGATCCGCCGGTGGGTCGGGGGACCAACGGGATCAGCGTAACGCTGTCCCAAGGAATCGGGCTTGGCTTTGAGCCATCCCACGTCCTCCCGACCCCCGCCAGACCGCGACCCGTGATCGCAAGGAGCCATTCGCCCGGACGATCCGCCCCAGTCGCCAGCCTGGCCGAACGGGACGCTCCTTTGGGGGAGTGAGCCAGTCGCTTTTTGAATGGCGGCGAAGCTGGGAACGTATGAATATCGGGACCGGCCAGGGCAGGTTCCCTGGCACAGCCGCCTGGTCCTTCGGGTCTGGGCCGCCGGAGTCCGCATGAGTGTTGGGTGCGGTTCGCCTCGGCCGTGGGCCGAAGGTGTTCCGCGTCCGTCGCTGATATCCAAGCCGGATCGCCGAGGACGATTGCTCACTGCCGCTGCAACCTTGTTCGGTCATCCTTCCGGCAAGAAAAACGCCGGAGATACCCGTTCCCGTGGAAAATATTTTTACTTGACACCAAGAGCCTTATGAGTGCAACCTTGTTCGGTCATCCTTCCGGCAAGAAAAACGCCGGAGATACCCGTTCCCGTGGAAAATATTTTTACTTGACACCAAGAGCCTTATGAGTGTTCGGCGTCTGGTGTATTGTCGCTGACTCCCGCCGAACGATAACTAAGTTAGTCGCTGGGTGACGAACAATAAATCCTCTCTCGTCCATCCCTTCCGCTTTGCTCTTGGAGCTTACTTACGGTAGCCCTGTCTCTTTAACTCATCATTTATCAAGCGCCTATTCGCATCTTTACGTTCCCTTTCATTCCTATCCTCCATCCATTTTAACGTCTCTCTCCACTTTTTTTTCTCCTTCTCCGTCTTCTCCGCCTGTTCTGCTGCTTTCTCCTGCTGACGTTTTTTTGCCGCCTCCTCCCTCTCTTTACTCTCTCGCTCGATTCTCTCCTGTTCTACGGGTTGATTCAACCATATGCCGATCAAAGCTATCGGCACTATCGTTAATAAAGTAAATACGACCCCTCGACCCCATGGTGTCGGTGAATCACTCGTCTTATTCATACCTACTACCCCCTGCTGTCGCCGAGTTACTGATCATTGCGCAAAGAAAGTTAAGTTTCTTACAGCTTGCCTTTCAGGTCGAAATCCTCAGCGATTCCCGCAGAAAGCAACGATTTCGGCCCCAAATTCACCCGGAAAAAGTTTAACATTCTTTGCGCAACGGTCAGTAAGACTAGAATGTGCTTGCGCACTTGGACCATCCCCGGATTTCACTCCCCCGACGCTGAGGATTCAAGCGAAATCCTTTTATCCTCAATAAATGCCCTGTGCTTATCAGAGCCACAAGCCGATCGCACAACCGTCTGAGAAACATCCGGTCCATTTGAGCGTGCCATGTGGAGTAATTGCCGTTAGCGTGTCTGTGTCACCCACACCCGCCAGGTCTCTTCCTGATCGTTTCCGCCCAAATGCTGGGCCTCCTGCCGTTCCCCGTGGGTTTCCGGAACTATACGCTTGTCACCCTCGCCCCGTGAGCGCCTACCTCAGGGCAACGCTGTGGCACAAGACGCACATGTTCCCCCACACCGTTCCAGTAGTGTGAAGGTCAGGCTGATGCCCGTCTCGATGGCGAAGCCCGTCCTGTCGCCGAAGACCACCGCCACAGGAATGCCCTTCTTCGCCGAACAACTGATTAGATCGCGCACATCGCGCAATCTAGCACGGCTGCTGCGCAACCTAGCAAGGGGCTGCGCGATCTAGCAAGGGCGTGCGCGGCCTAGCACGGCTGCTGCGCGACCTAGCAAGGGGCTGCGCAGACCTAGCACGGTTCTCCTTATCTATCCGCAATCTTGCGCAGCCGTCAAGGAAAAAACGACTCCGCTTGGGACTTGCTCCCGGGCGGATGCGTGCGTGGATTCTGGAAGTCGTTTGGTAGGATGGGTCGAGGGA
Organism: uncultured Planctomycetota bacterium; assembly: GCA_963849325.1. Lineage (GTDB taxonomy): Bacteria > Planctomycetota > Planctomycetia > Gemmatales > Gemmataceae > JAJPHU01. Next base: position 543,689 of record CAWKHF010000007.1, read on the forward strand.
CGAGACCCATCCTACCAAACGGGCCAACTACCAGAAACCATTCGCGCACCATTCCCCGGCCCTTCCCCAGCGGGGAGTTGCACAAGATCGATGGCCGAGGACCGAGGGACGATACAATAAGCGATCATGGAGAACGCCGCCACTGAAAGGGAATTCCTCGATCCGCCTCGGACGTCGGCCTGGCTCGACCAGGCGCCGGGGCCGGTGGCCGGCTGGTTTCGCCGGCGCTTCGGTGAGCCGACCGAGATCCAGCGCGCCGCCTGGTCGCATCTGCCATCCGGGCGGCACCTCCTGCTCAGCGCCCCGACCGGCACCGGCAAGACGCTCGCCGCTTTCCTCCCGATCCTGACGCAGCTACTCCTATGCGGAAGGGAAGACAGACCCCATTCGGCATTGTCTTGCTTGTACGTCTCGCCGCTCAAGGCACTGAGCAACGACACCTACCGGACGCTGGCGGGGCACGTCGAGGAACTGACGGCGTTATGGCCCGGCGCTCGCGTACCGCGTCTGGGGGTGCGCAGCGGCGATTCGACGGCGACGGAGCGGCGGCGATTGCGCACGCATCCGCCGGACATCCTGCTGACCACTCCCGAGAGCATCGCGGTGCTGCTCAGCCAGCCGATGGCCCGGCAACTGTTCGCCGGCCTGCGCTGGGTCGTGGTCGATGAGGTACACGCCCTGGCCGCGAGCAAACGGGGCGCGGACCTGGCCCTGAGCCTGGAACGGCTGGCGCAGTTGTGCGGCGGACGACTCCAGCGCATCGGCCTATCGGCTACTGCCACGCCGCTCGTTGAGGCCGCGCGTTGGTTGACCGGCGAGAGCTGCGCCATTGCGCAAGCGAGAGACGGGACACCGTTGCAACTGACGATCCGCCCGCTGGAGGAGAGCGGACATTTCCTGGCCACGCTCGTCGATCAGATCGCCCCGGAAGTGCGCGGCAACCGAGCGACGCTGATCTTCACGAACACGCGGCGGCTGACGGAGCAACTGGCCTGGGCACTGCGGCGCAACCTGCCGGAGTTGCAAGAGCACATCGCCGTACACCATTCGTCGCTGGCGGCGGAGCGCCGCCGCGAAGTCGAGGAGAAGTTCAAGCAGGGGCACTTGCGGGCGGTGGTCAGCAGCACGAGCCTGGAGCTGGGCATCGACATCGGCAGCATCGACCTGGCCGTGCTGGTGCATCCGCCCGGCGACGTGATCCGTCTGCTGCAGCGCGTCGGCCGGGCCGGTCACGGGCCGGGTCGCGTCAAACGCGGCCTGGTGCTGACGGCGACCGAGGCCGAATTGCTGGAGGCCGCCGTCACCGCCGTCTCCGGCGAGGCGGGCCAGTGTGAACCGCTGCGCATCCCTGTCCACCCGCTCGACGTCCTGTGCCAGCACATTCTCGGCATGGCGGCGGTGCGGGCCTGGTCGGCGGACGAGATGTTCGATCTCGTCCGCCGCGCTGCCCCCTACCGCGATCTGTCGCGCCGCGATTTCGACGATTGTCTGGCCTATCTCGGTTGCCGGCCGACGGCGGACGAGGCGGGTTGGTTGCCGCCGCGTTTGCAGGGTAGACCGGAGAGCTTCACCATCCTCGATCCGCGAACGGCCCGCTTGCTCCGCCGCAACCTCGGCACCATCCTCGCCGATCCCACCTACGTCGTAAATCGTGGAGGGTGGAGGGTGGAGGGTGGAGGGAAAAATGCCGCTTCTACCCTCCACCCTCCACCCTCCACCCTCCACCCGACCGACACCCTCCACCCGACCGACACCCTCCGCGTTGGCGAGGTCCAGCAGGCGTTCGCCGAGCGCTTGCGACCGGGTGATCGCTTTCTGCTCGATGGCCGCTGTCTGCAAGTCTGCTCGGTGCGTCCCGAAGAAAGTGTGCTGTACGTCGAGGAGGTGACCGGCCGGCCAGTGGTGCCCCGTTGGGGGGGCAATGGCTGGCCGCTGTCCTCGGAACTGGCTGGCCGTCTGTACCTGCTGCGCGTGCAGGCCGCGGAAGCTCTGCGCGATGGTCCGCACGCGCTGACCGAACTGCTGCGGCGCGATTTCCGACTGGATGACAAGGCCGTCGCCGTTTTGTCCGCGTTCTTCCAGCGGCAGGAATGCGTCAGTGAAATACCGGACTCGGCCGGTTGCCTGGTCGAGATCGTCGCCCACGACGAGGGTGCCGACTACTATGTGCATACCCCCCTCAACCGTCTCGGCAATGACGCCCTGGCACGGGTGGCCGTGCATCGGCTGGCACGCGACCGGGGGCGCTCCGCCGACTCCATCGTGGCGGACCTCGGTTTCGCGCTGCTGGTTCGCGGCGAACCGCGGCCGGGCGAAGCGAGCGCGGAAATGCTGCGGGACCTGCTGGCCGCCTCGGGCTTCGAGGAAGACCTGGATGCGGCCCTGGAGGGAAGCGCCGCCGTGCGCGAACGCTTTCAATGCGTGGCGCAGACCGGACTGATGCTGCTGCGGCAGCCCCTGGGACGGAGGCGGCGCGTCGGCGGACGAGACTGGGGCGCACGCCGCCTCTTCGACAAGGTCCAGGCGCGGGACGCGGATTTCGTGCTGCTGCGGCAGGCGCGACGCGAGGTCCGACGCGAACGGTGCGATGCCGCGGCGGCAAACTCCTACGTGCGAGACCTGGAACGACGGCCCTTGCGCTGCCGCCGGCTGGCCCAGCCGTCGCCGTTCGTCGAAGGTTGGACGCAAATCGGATCGGGGGCGGCCGCTAACGTCGAGACACCGGCGGAGGCCCTTCTGCGTCTGCATGAGTCGCTGACGGAGGCAAGCAACGATGCGCGTCCTGAATGACTGGTTGCTGACGCCGGAACGGGTGGCCGTGTATCTGCCCAGTGCGACGGCCGTCCTCGCCGACCCACATCTTGGCTACGCCGAGGCCCGGCGGCGCAGCGGCGAGGCAGTGCCGGACGATTCTCTCGACGAGCAACTCGCCGGCCTGTGCCGCGTGATGCGGCGTCACGCCGCGAAGCGCCTGGTCATCGCCGGCGACCTGCTCGAAGACGGCCGCTGTCATGAGACGCTGACGGCCTTTCGTCACTGGTTGAGGCAGGCCGGTATCGAGTTGGCGGGCGTCGTGCCGGGTAATCACGATGCCGGTCTGGAAACGTCCTTGGCAACCTCGAAACTCCCTCTCTATCCCGACGGTTTTTCCCTCGGCGAGTGGAAGGTGATCCACGGAGATGGCGCCATCCCGGACGGTCGCGTGGTGCAGGGCCACGAACACCCCTGCCTGCGCTGGGTGCCAACGGCGCGAGCGGTTCGGCCGCGTTTTTTCCGCGACCGAACCGCTCCGGGCGTCCTTGACGGGGCTTGCTATCTGGCGGGTCCGCAGCGTCTGGTCCTACCGGCCTTCTCAGCGGAAGCGGCCGGTGTCAACGTCCTGTCCGTTCGGCGCTGGCGGTCGTACCGCTGTTACGTCCTCGCCGGGGAACGTGTGCTGGACCTGGGAGAATTGGCGACCCTCCGCTCCCGGCTCGCGGTCGCCGGCCGAGCGCCGCGCGTCGATTACCAGTAACGCAGCTTCCACCAGTCCTGCTTGGTCGCGGTCTTGCTGAACCACCAGAAACAGTCATCCCACTCCAGCTTCACCGAACGCCAGCCGAGGGGGATCTTGGGGAACGGGTAGCAAGGCCCGATGAATGGAAAGGCGTTGTACGGATACGCCAGCGGATACCCCACGCGCGAGTAATTGTTGTACGGCGCGTACGTCGGCCAGGCATAGGGCGGCATACGGGGCGGATTGAGGCTATGCGGCGCGGGTGGGCGCCTGGAAGATGGGCATCGCTTCCGGCGGCGCCTGACCCGGTGCGGCCTGCGGCGCGGGGTTCGCCGGGACCGGGTTGGCGGGCGGCAGACCTTGGAGCGTGCCCGGAACGCCGCCGGCCTGCACCGGCACGACCGTTTCGGCCACGGTCAAATGATCGACCACCCGCTCGACGCCGGCAACGCCCTGTACGAGTCGCACCACCTGTTCGCGCTGCCCGGCATCGGCCACGGCGCCGCTTAACTCGGCCAGGCCGTCCGTAAAGGAGATATCCACGTCGTAATGTCGCAAAAGGCCGCTCTGGTGGAGCTGGGCGGCGATGCGGTCGGCTGTCTGTTGGTTGGTGGCGGGAGCGACGTTCAGAGGCGAGGGTTCACACGCGGGCGGCTCCGCCGCTGGGGCCAGCCAGGGTTGCAACACCGACAACCCCAGGGCGAAGGCCAGGGAAAAACGGGCAGGAACGGTCACGGCAACATCCTCCTGATGTAAGCGCATCGCAGACGATGGGTAACTATTCCCGATGAATGCCGTCCGGTCAAATCCGCGAAATGATCGCCGTGCGATTCGTCGCCGCCCCGCGCCGGTCTCGGAGGAAAAAAGCTCCCGTCGAGCATCCTCGGCAAAAAGCCATCCGCAGCGCGAAATCCGCGCTCCTTGTCGAAGAATGGCTTCAAGAGGCTACTTACCTCATTGGTGGAAACGACTTGCAATCAGCCCTCGGCAAGGGAGTTGCCAGCGCACGCAAGTCGCCTCGAAGGATACGGAATAGAATACGCCGTAATCGTGCGTTCTTCTTCCGAAAGGAGCCATCCTCATGCGATCCTTCCCGACTGCCATGACCCTGTTGGCGTTCTGCATTCCGGCGCTCGGCCAGGAGAACACCAAGACCTTTACGTACACGAAGACAAAGCAGGCCGACCTCGAAATGGTCGTCCACTTTCCTCCCGGCTGGAAGGAAACCGACAAACGGCCCGGTATCGTCTTCTTCTTCGGCGGCGGCTGGGAGAATGGGACGATCCAGGCGTTCGAGCCGCAGGCACAATACTTCGCCAGCCGAGGCCTGGTGACGGCACGGGCCGACTATCGGGTGAAATCTCGTCACGGCGTCACGCCCAAGGAATGCGTGGAGGATGCTCGGAGCGCGATTCGTTGGTTCCGTCAGAATGCGGCCCCATTGGGCGTCGATCCGGACAAGATCGTGGCGTCGGGCGGCTCGGCGGGAGGTCACATCGCTGCCTGTACCACCTTGATGTCCGCGTCGGAAGGCAAAGACGAGAAGGTTTCGTGCCAAGCGAACGCACTACTCCTCTTCAATCCGGTACTTCGTTTCGGGCCGCGGTTGCTCAAGAGGGTGGACAACGACGAAGCGGTGGGCAAGGCGATCTCGCCGATCCTGTATCTGACCAAAGACAGCCCGCCCACCTTGCTGTTCTTCGGCACCGACGACTTCCTCATCAAGCAGGGCGAGGAATTCATCCAGCGCTCGAAGGAACTTGGGCACCGCTGCGAGATGTTCACCGCCGAGAAGCAACCGCACGCCTTCTTCCACAAGTCGCCGTGGAAGGAAAAAACGCTGCAACGGGCCGACGAGTTCCTGGCCTCGCTGGGCTACCTTCAAGGGAAACCGACGATCGCGGTCCCCGATGCGAAGAAGGAGAAGCCGAAGGTGCAACCCGGGCCGAAGGTGCCGCCAACCTTCGAGAACGTGAAATACGGCCCGCATGAGCGCAATGTGCTGGACTTCTGGCAGGCCAAGTCGCAACAACCGACGCCGGTGCTGGTGTCGATCCACGGCGGCGGGTTCGTGGCGGGCAACAAGAGCGTCAGGCCGTTTATTCGGAAGGAATGCCTCGACAATGGCATCTCGGTCGCCGCCATCAACTATCGTTATTCGACGCAGGCCATCGCACCGGCACCGTTTCAGGACGGGGCCCGGGCCGTCCAGTTCCTTCGCTCCAAGGCGAAGGAATGGAACCTCGACGCGAAACGCTTCGCTGCCACGGGCGGCTCCGCCGGTGCGGGCATCTCGTTGTGGCTCAGCTTCCACAAGGACATGGCCGACCCGAAGAATGACGATCCGGTCCTGCGCCAGTCCACACGGCTGACGTGCCTGTTTGTCTTCGAGGGGCAAACGTCCTACGATCCGAGGTTCATTCGCAAGCTGTTCCCGGACAAGGACATTTACAAGATCGGCGCCCTGCAAAAACTCTTCGACTTCGACCCGAATCAACTCGACCATCTGCCGGCCGAGAAGTACAAGCTGTTCGAGGAATGCTCGCCGATCACGCACGTCACGAAGGACGCTCCACCCGTGCTGCTGATTTACAACAACCCGATTGACGCCAAGATCACCAACCCGGGGATCGGCATTCACCATCCCCTGTTCGGCAAGGCGCTCAAGGAAAAGATGGACGCCCTCAAGGTTCCATGCGAAGTCGTTGCGGCGGGCAAACGGCTTGACGGCGGCATGCCGACAAGGACCATCGACTTCCTGCGAGAGCATTTGGGGATCAAGAAGTGACTGCGCCGCTGCGTGGAGGTCGAGGCATGACTCGCCTCGTCCCCGCGCGGCTCGATCCGGTGCGGGACTGGATCGCGCACTACGATCGGTTCTGGGATGGCCACTTCCAACGGCTTCAGAATCATCTAACCAAAGGGAACGAAAAATAACGGAAAGTATTCGAAGTGCCAAGCGCACCACCAAGCGGGCCGCGAAGAAGGCGGCCGCGCCGCCGGACTGCGCGGACAAGGCGGACGGGGAAAGTCGCCGTGCTCGCGAAGTCAGCGACGTGGATCAGAGGTCCGCCCCGCCGACCTACTTGATCGAGTGGGACCGGCACACGCTGGACCACATGCACCCCGTCTACCGCTTCCTCGCTGTCGGCAAACGGCACCACGTCGTCGGCCCGTGAGTGCAGGATCGTCGTGTTCTGCTTCACGGTCCTGGCGGTCCCGTGCTTCCTCCAGGCAGGGCAAAGTAGCACCAGCGGGGTGTCGCCTCTGTCGGGGTTCCTGGCCACGGCCCCGCCCCGTGAAGAGCCGACGACACGGCGGGCTGCGACCAGCGCCCGCTCGGTCGTCGCCTCGCAGGGGGCTACTCCCTGAGTAAAATAGGGCCTTAACTTACGGCGGAAGGCGGGTGCGCCCTCAGCCCTTCCCCCGGCCCCGTCAACGACGACGTTGGTGCAGCAATACATGCGCCGTCCCGGGCGTTTTGAGGCACGAACCGAATGTGGCGGCACGTTTGTAACGTGCCGTACAATCCAACACGTTGAAAACGTGTTGCCACATTTTGTTAGAGCCTCTTACGGTCGCGGCTCGGTTCCTTTCGTCAGGTGACACTTCGGAAATTGACAAAGCTGTTAGATCGCAGGGAGAAGTTTCTTCTTTTTCTCCGCGCTTCGCGGTAGGTTGCAATCCGAATGGAGTTGCGGCGGCACTGGGCCGACAAGAGGGGACGAAGGAGGACGGAAAGATCGCTATCTTCTTCATAATCATTCTCACCCCAATTATCCGATTAAATGCTACGTTCTCCCAGGCCCGATCGACCGCCCGCCTGTTCGGATCGAAGGATGGGAAAAGGAGCCATACGGATGGAACGATTCGGCAGGTTCATCCTTGTCCTCCCGCCTCTGCTGTTGCCGTGGTTTGTGTCGTTGCCCTGCCGCGCCCAGCCCCCGACCCCTGCGCCGACGATAACCGTCCCGACCCCTCCGCCAGCGGGCGGCGTTGCCGAGCGGACTCCGTTCCCTCAACAGCTTGAGACGACCGCGCAGCCAAGCCTGAAGTCTCCCCTGGAGGTGCCACCGCCGGCCAGCGGCGAAGTCGTGGAGATGAAACTTCCACCCCTGGAGCCGGGCGATCGGCGTTTTCCGATCAACCTGGCCACGGCCTTGCGACTGGCCGACGCTCGGCCGTTAATGGTGGCCGCCGCCCAGGCCAGCGCCTGGGTGGCCGAAGCGAAACTCCAGAAGGCCAAGGTCCTCTGGGTTCCCTCTTTTATGATGAACGCCGTTTACATGCGGCACGATGGCTACGGCCCAGACTTCAACGGCGGCATTAACATTCCTCAGGGCGAAAATGCTTTCGGGCAACCTGCGCCCGGCAGTTTTGGCAAACCCCTGAACCAGAACCTCAACTGGTTCTTCTCCGGTGTCTCGCTGTATCAGGCCGTCGCCATGACCGACGCGATTTTTCAGCCGTTGGCCGCGCGGCAAGATCTCAATGCCAAACGCTGGGACATTCAGAGTGCCAAAAATAATGTCCTGCTGGAAACCGCCTCCGCCTATTTCAACGTCCATCGCTTCCGGGGGCGTTACACGGGTGCCCTGTACTGCGTTGAAGAAGGCCGTAAGCTCCTGGCCAAGATTAACTCGTTGAGCAAGGATCTGGTGCCGAGCGTCGAGGTGGACCGTGCCCGGAACCTACTTGCCTTCCTGGAGGTGCAGGCCGTCTCCGACCGCGAAAACTGGCGCGTTGCCAGCGCCGATCTTACGCAAGTGCTCCGTCTCGATCCTCGGGCCGTGGTCGAACCCGTGGAAAACGATCACATGCAGTTCACCTTGATCGACCCCGACCGTTCCCTCGATGACCTGATCCCCCTCGGCCTGACCAACCGCCCGGAATTGGCCTCGCAGCAAGCGCTCATCCAGGCGACCCTGGTACGCATCCGTCAGGAGAAGATGCGGCCTCTCTTGCCCTCCATTATCCTTTCGGGTTGGCAAACGCCGGGCGGCATGACGACCCAGGCCGGCATTTTCGCGACCGGCAACGGCGGGAAGCTTAATTTGTGGAGTTTCCGCGACGACATCAGCACGCAGATAGTCTGGCAAATGCAAAACTTGGGCTTTGGCAACGCCGCCTTAATCAAGAAGCGGCGCGGAGAGCAATCGCAGGCCACCGCGGAGTTGTTCCGCTTGCAAGACGCCGTCGCCTCGGATATTACCCAGGCCCAAGCAAAATTGCAATCGGCGGCCGCCCGCGTCGTCCAGGCCGAACGTTCGTTGCAAACGAGCCTTGTCACCTTCCAAAAGAACCTGGAGGGTCTGGGCCAAACGCGGCGATTTGGGAACCTCCTCGAATTGGTCTACCGGCCGCAGGAAGTGGTCTATGCCCTCAAGCTGTTGAAGCTGGCATTTGACGAGTATTTCGGCACGGTAGCGGAGTACAACACGGCGCAATTCGAGTTGTTCCACGCGCCTCGGTTATCCGGCGCGGGAAATCTCGTTCCTCCAGACGCCCGGCGAAATCGCCCCCGTAGACACGTCGCGGCCCAATTATCTGCCCTCGGTCGGCACAGGACCGCCGCCAGCGACACGCTAAAAAAGTTCCGAGTTCGGAGTTCTGAGTTCGGAGTGAAAAACAACCGCTTGTTTCTTTCACTTAGCGTCTGTCCGGTAAGCCCCTCTCCCCCGGTACTCCGGGGGAGAGGGGTTGGGGTGAGGGGGTGTGCTTTCCGCGAGTTTCTCGCCCCCTCACCCCCAACCCCTCTCCCCCGAGTACGGGGGAGAGGGGGGCTTGTGGGACAGACTCTCAGAACTCAGAACTCCGAACTCCGAACTAGGAGATGGGAGGCTTTCGGATGCGGCGATTTAGTAAGTTGTTGATCGTCCTTACGATCCTGCCGCTCTCGTGGATGGAGTCGTTGCACGCGCAGAACCCGCCGTCGAGTGACGTCGAGCCGACTCTGCCCTCGCCGCGTTCCACGGAGGAGCGCCGACCGGGCGGCGTCACCGAGAAAACTCCCTTTCCTCAGCGGCTCGAACTGCCCGCTCAACCAGAAAAGAAATCGTCTTTGGAGCTGCCGCCGCCTCCGGGCGGCGAGGCGGTGAAGGTGGATTTGCCACCACTGGAGCCAGGCGACCAGCGTTTTCCGATCAACCTGGCCACCGCCTTGCGACTGGCCGATGGCCGGCCGTTGATCGTGGCCGCGGCCCAGGCCAGCGCCTGGGTCGCGGAGGCACGTCTTCAGAAGGCCAAGGTTCTCTGGCTGCCGGACCTCAACCTCGGTTTCGATTATATCCGGCACGACGGTTACGGACCCGATACCATTCGCGGCGTGAACATTTCGGCGGACCAACTCCAGGGAGGGCCTGGCGGCTTCGGTCGATCGCAGAACCAGAACATCAACTTTTTCTACGCCGGCGGCGCCACGTTCATCCTGCGAAACGCCACGGATATGATCTTCGAGCCGCTGGCCGCCCGGCAGAGGTTGAATGCCGCGCGATGGAATATCCAGACCGCCAAGAACGATGCGTTGTTGATGACGTTGCGGGCCTACTTCAATGTCCACCGCTATCGCGGTCAATACACCGGGGCCATCGATGTCGTCCGCAAGGGCCGCAAGCTCATTGAGGAGATAGCGGACCTGAGTAAGGAACTGGTTCCGGCCGTCGAGATCGATCGTGCCGCAACTTCGTCGCCGACCTGGAGCAGCAAGCCGTCCTGGCTCGCCAGTTCTGGCGTCGTTCCAGCGCCGATCTCACGCAAGTGCTGCGGCTCGATCCGCGCGCCGTGGTCGAACCGCTCGAACCGGATCACATGCAGCTGACCCTGATTGACGCCGACCGTTCGCTCGACGACCTGATCCCTGTCGGCCTGACCAATCGCCCCGAATTGGCCGGACAGCAGGCGCAGGTCCAGGCGGCGATCGGCGCATCCGTCAGGAGAAGCTGCGTCCGTTCCTGCCCGTCCTCAATATCAATGGCTTTCAAACGCCCTACGAACAGATCCAGGTGGGCGGGTTCGGCATCGGCAACGGCGGCAAGCTGAACAACTGGAGCGGCCGCGAAGACGTCGCTCCGCAGGCGCTGTGGCAATTCGATGGGCTGGGAATGGGCAACCTGGCGATGGTTAAGTGGCGCCGCGGCGAGCAGTCTCAGGCCACCGTCGAATTGTTCCGAGTCCAGGACGCGGTGGCCGCGGACGTAACACGGGCCCAGGCGCGGCTTCAGTCGGCGGCGGCGCGAACCGTCCAGTCCGAGCGCGAGCTGGCCGCAGCCCTCGAGAACTACAACGGCGTCGTCGCGGGGTTAAAGCAAACCAAGCGCTTTGGCAACCTTCTGAAGCTGGCCTTCCGGCCGCAGGAAGCGGTCTTCTCGCTCAAGCTGCTCCAGTTGGCCTACGACAATTACTACCTCACGGTCGCCGACTACAACACCGCGCAATTCGAGCTATTTCACGCTCTGGGCTACCCGGCGCGGGAAATCTCGTTCTTCCGAACGCCAGGCGAGATTGCTCCCGTGGACACGACGCGGCCCACTTTTTTGCCTGCGGTGGGCACAGGACCGCCGCCGTCACCGCGGTAGGAGAAGTTCTGAGTTCTGAGTTCTGAGTGAAAACAGAACTCAGAACTCAGAACTCAGAACTCAGAACTTTGGAAGGAGCCATGCCATGATGGAACGGGTCAGCCGGACAGGGATCGCCCTGGCGGTCTTGCTGCTTCCGGGACTGGGCAGAGCACGAGGCCAGGCTCCGCCGCCGGCGTCATCGCCCTCGGCGCCGGCTCCGGCCGCACCGGCGCGCGACGAGGCCGAGCGCCCGCTTCCTCCGCCGCGTCCGGTACCGTCCTCGGAGAAGGACAGCAGTCCGCCGTGGCAGAAGTCGCCCCTCGAACGTCTACCGCCTCCCGGCGGCGAGACCTTGAAGGTGGAGCCTCCGCCCCTGGCGCCCGGCGACCGGCGCTTCCCCATCAATCTGGCCGCCGCCTTGCGACTGGCCGACGGCCGGCCGATTCTCATCTCCGCCACCGCCGCCACTGTCTGGGTGGCCGAGGCGCAGCTTCAGAAGGCCAAGGTTCTGTGGCTTCCTACCATCAACTTCGCCGCCGATTACATCCGGCACGATGGCTACGGCCCCGATTTGAATCGCGGCGTCAACGTGCCGCAGGGCGAAAACGCCCTCGGACAGAACGCGCCCGGCAGCCTGGGCAAGCCGCTCAACCAAAACGTCAACTTTTTCTACACCGGCGGCGGCCTCACGTACACGCCGTCGGAACCCAACTATTTCTATCAGCCCGAACCGGATCGACCGCAGTTGCCGGCGCCGCAGATGGAATTGGTCACCAATATGATCTTCGAGCCGTTGCAAAAGCGGCAGATTCTCAATGCCAGTCGCTGGACCGTGCAGGCGGCCAAGAACGACTCCCTGTTCCTGACCGCGCGAAGCTACTTCGAGGTCCACAAGTATCGCGGTCAATACGCCGGCGCCATTGATGTCGTGCTGAAAGGTCGCCGACTGGTCCGGGAGATCGCCGATCTGAGAGCGGACCTCGTTTCGGCCGTCGAGGTCGATCGTGCGCGCAGCCTGCTGGCCGACCTGGAGCAGCAAGCCGTCTCTGCCCGCGAGCATTGGCGCGTATCCAGCGCCCGACTGTCGCAGATACTGCGACTGGACCCGCGTGCGGTGGTCGAGCCCATCGAACACGATCACTTGCAGATTACCTTGATCGACCCCAGCCGTTCGCTCAACGACCTGATTCCCATCGCTCTAACCAACCGCCCCGAGTTGGCGGGCCATCAGGCGGAGATCCAGGCGGCGCTGATACGCATCCGCCAGCAGAAGCTGCAGCCTTTCCTTCCCGCCGTTCTTATGAATGGCTTTCAAACGCCTTTCGAGTTAATCGAGGTCGGTGGGTACGGAGTCGGCGATGGCGGCAAACTGAACAACTGGAGCGGTCGAGATGACCTCAGCCCGCAGATGCTGTGGATCTTTGAACAAATGGGCTTCGGCTACGTGGCAGACGTGAAGGAGAAACGCGGCATGGCGTCGGGCGCCATCGTCGAGTTGTTCAAGGTTCAAGACGCCGTTGCCGCGGACGTGACGCGATCCCAGGCGGACGTGCAGTCGACGGCGGCTCGTGTCGTCCAGGCCGAACGCGAGGTGGAATCGGCCCTCATTAATTACAACGGCAACTACGAAGGCCTGAAGCAAACCAAGCGATTTGGCAACGTGCTGGAGCAAGCCTTCCGGCCGCAGGAAGTGGTCTTCGCGCTTCAGCTGTTGAAGACGGCCTATGACAATTATTTCGCCACGGTGGCCGAGTACAATACGGCGCAATTCGAGTTGTTCCACGCCCTGGGTTATCCGGCGCGGGAAATCTCGTACTTCCGGCGTCCCGGCGAAATCGCCCCGGTAGACACGGCGCGGCCTGGCTATCTGCCGCCGGTGGGCACGGGACCGCCGCCGGCAACCCGCTAACCCGGCTATCCGTGTGGGACAGGATCTCGTCTTCTCATGACCCAGTTACCCCGGGAGGGGAAATCGATGCTACGGCAACTCTCACTCCATATTGGCTCGACGGCCCTGGCCGCGACGCTGTCCCTGACGGCGGCGGCCCAGGAGTACTCCAACGGCGGCGCTCTGCGCGCGGACGCAAGGAGGCGACCCTTACTCCGGTCGAAGCCTTTGGCGTCCACCCTCCTGGGCCCGACCCCGCGGACGCGAACCGCTGCTTCTTTCGCCGCTGGCGATATGTTTTCATCCCCTATTACGCTCCGTTATCGCCGACGGCGACTTCGGTTCGCTGGAAGCCATGGTGTTACTTCCCGCTCATGCCCTATTACACCCCGTATTACATTGGTTATTGTCCCCATCGCCTCCACCAGCAGAAACCGCCGCCCTACGGCTCCGACGGCTGGGGACAAGGCCCCATGCCCAATCCCAACGGTCCGAGCAAGCTTCCACTCAACTTTGGTGTCTACACGTCCGTCTTGCAGGACGATACCATCTTCTGGAACATGGGCGGCAATGGTCTCGTTCCCTATGGCGTGCCCCGTCCTCCTCATGCCGGCTCCCCGGACCTCGTGGACCGAATCCAGGACACGCGCGGCGGTGGCGGCCTCTGTGCCCCTTCCCCCGGCGGCTTTCCCGTGACGGCCTGGAGCGGCGCGGCCGCTCCCACCATGACGCCCCCCGCGCAGATGCCGGTCGAGGAAGGCGGTCCCGAAAGCGACAAGGAGGAAAGCAAGAAGTCGGCCCCCGCGGAGACGCCTCCCATGGAGGAGAAACCGGCGCCGCCCGAATAACGCCTCGCCAGCGCTGGTACGGCCAAACCCCGTGAATCGAATCGATCTACGGGGTTTGGCCGCCATCGTCAGGGGCAAGAAGGAACCGTTCTTGGGCGTTGCGATCGTGCCGAGAAGATCGAGAGATGACGCTGGCCGTTCGCCTATTTGAGGGTGAAGGGCACGTTGTTCAGATATTTGAGAGCGGCGGTCATCTGGGCGGTGCCCGAATTGACGTAGTTGATGAGCCGAATGCTGCCGTCGCACATGACGAACGGCGAGCCGCCATCGTAGGGCGAGCCCCAGCCGTTGTTGCTGGTAGAGGTAGTCGGCAAGTCCTTGCTGATGTTATTCGCGCCGCGGCTAGTGCCGCCGTAGCCACCTGTGAAGACGCCTTCATCCCAGCTGTTGGCGGTGACGTGGCTGTAGTATTTGGTGGGCATGGACTTCTCGCCGATCAGGATAGTGTTGCTCGTACCGTTGGCCGACGTAATCACCGACAGCGTGACGTGGGTGGTGTATCGGTTGGTGAAACTGACTTCGTTGATGGCGTAATCGACGAGCGGTTGCCGCCCTCCCGTCCCGCCGGTGGAGGCGCCAATGCGTCCGCGAGCCGGATCCAGGTAGGTCTTGATGGGAGTAGCCGGGTTGGGCTGGGCGCCTTTTGCGATCAGGTTGTAGAGGTTCTGCTGCTCGACGTAGGGCAGGATCTGAAAGGCCCAGCAGAACATGTAGTAGTTCCCCAACCCCGACGTTCCGCCGCCGTTGCCGCCGGCGTTGGCCAGCCAGCCATAGGTGTCATGGTAGTTCTGGCAGCCCAGGCCGATCTGCTTGAGGTTGTTGAAGCACTGCGAGCGAGCGGCGGCGATGCGGACCTTCTGCACGGCCGGCAAGAGTAGACCGATGAGGATGGCGATGATGGCGATGACCACCAGCAACTCGATCAAAGTGAACGCGCGGACGTGCTTGCGGAACACAAACCTCGACATGGAGACCTCGCTTCGGGGCGGAACAGAGGATGACGCGGAAAAGCAGCAGAAAACGGAGTGCTCGCGTCCGTGAAACAACTCTCATTCTGTTTTCACGTTTTTCTCACTCTCTGTCAAGAATAAAGTGAGTAATTCATCATTAATTCTTCTTAATGATGCGGGGAGGTTCCCGGCGGACGCCGTTTCTCGTCGCCGTCCAGGTTGGGACGTAGGATAGCGGCACCCGGGGCGCTCGAACCCGGGTCGTCGAACTCGTGTCCCGTCGAGGGCAGGCCCGTTGTAGGGGCGTGCGTCTCGATCCGACTTATGGAGGGAAGCCATGCTAACTCTGAAACTCCCCGACGGCTCCGTGCGTCAGGTTCCCGAAGGCACTCGGCCGCGCGAGGTGGCCGCGGCCATCGGCAAACGTCTGGCCCAGGCCGCCGTCGCCGCCAAGGTCAACGACGTGGTCGTGGACCTCGACCGCGAGCTGCCCGCTGATAACGGCGAGCAAGCGTTTCAGGTGCTGACCGACCGAGACCCGGAAGCGCTGGCCGTGCTGCGCCACAGCTGCGCCCACATCATGGCCCGCGCCGTGCTGCGCCTGTTCCCCGGCACGCAGCTGGCCTTCGGGCCGGCCCTGGAGAATGGCTTTTACTACGACATCGATTCGCCGACGCCGCTCCGCGAAGAGGATTTTCCACGCATTGAGGAGGAGATGCGCAAGATCGTCGCCGGCGCCGAGCCATTCGAGCGTTTCGAGCGGTCCACCGGCGAAGCCCGCGAGTTGGTGCGCGATCTGGGCCAGGGTTACAAGGTCGAGCACATCGACGACGATTTGAAGCAGTACCCGACCCTCAGTTTCTATCGGCAGGGCGAATTCATCGACCTGTGCCGCGGCCCGCACATTCCCAACGCCGGCAAGGTCGGCGCCTTCAAGTTGCTCAGCATCGCCGGTGCCTACTGGAAGAACGACGCCTCCCGCAAGCAGTTGCAGCGCCTCTACGGCACCGCTTTCTTCAACCAGAAGGATCTCGACGCCTATTTGCATCAGCTCGAAGAGGCGAAGAAGCGCGATCATCGCGTGCTGGGCAAGCAGCTCAAGCTGTTCACCATCAGTCCCGCCGTCGGCAGCGGTCTCATCCTGTGGATGCCGAAGGGGGCGACCGTGCGCGGCATCCTGGAGAACTTCATCAAGGACGAACTGCTGAAACGAGGCTATCAGCCGGTGTACACGCCGCACATCGGCCGGCTGGAACTATACCGCACCAGCGGCCATTTTCCCTACTATCGCGATGCCCAGTATCCTCCTTTGTTTCTGCACCAACTCGGCCAGACCGTGGACACCTGGCTGTCCCTGCTGGAGGCAGAACAGCTCCAGCCCGAGGCCGAGAAGGCTTTTCTCGGAGTGTTGGAGGCAGCGGGGACGGAGATGACGGACGCTCCGGGCGAGCCGAGGGCGACCGTGCAGCTTTATCGGGATGCGGGCGAGGACCGGGCGAGGAAAATGGAGGCTCTGAAGGGCTGGCTCAACCGGCAGGAGGGCTACCTCGTCAAGCCGATGAACTGCCCGCACCACATCCAGATTTACAAGGCCGAGCCGCGCAGTTACCGCGATCTGCCGGTGCGCCTCGCCGAGTTTGGCACGGTCTATCGTTTCGAGCAGACCGGCGAGCTATCCGGCATGACGCGCGTGCGCGGCTTCACTCAGGACGACGCTCATCTGTTCATCACCCCCGAACAGACCGAGGTGGAGGTCGGCGCCAATATCGATCTCGTCCTGTTCGTGCTGTCGAGCCTCGGCTTGAACGATTACCGCGTCCGCGTCGGTCTGCGCGATCCCAAAAGTGATAAGTACGTCGGCCGTCCCGAGAACTGGGAGAAGGCCGAAAAGACCCTGCTCGAATTGGTCCAGTCGCGCGGCATGAACTACAGCGCCGAGGAGGGCGAGGCGGCCTTCTACGGTCCCAAGATCGACTTCGTGGTGCGCGACTGCATCGGCCGCGAATGGCAGCTCGGCACGGTGCAGCTCGACTACAACCTGCCGGAGCGTTTCGGCCTGGAGTACGTCGGCAAGGATAATCATCCGCATCGGCCGGTGATGATCCATCGGGCGCCGTTCGGCTCGATGGAGCGCTTCATGGGCATCCTCATCGAGCACTTCGCTGGCGCCTTTCCGCTGTGGCTGGCCCCGGAGCAGGCCCGCGTCATGCCCGTCAGTGACCGTTTCCGCGAGTACGGCGAGCGCGTCGAGAACGAGCTGCGCTCGCAGGGCTTCCGCGTCAGTGGCGATTATCGCCCCGAGAAAATTGGTTACAAAATCCGCGAGGCGCAGCTGGAAAAGCTGCCGTACATGCTGGTCGTCGGCGAGAAGGAGCAGAGCGCCGGCACGGTGTCGGTGCGCGACCGCGTGGAAGGCGACCGCGGCGCGATGCCCGTCGCGGAACTCGTCCATCGTCTCGCCGAAGAAGTGAGAGAGCGAAGCATCCGTCAGGTGAGCACCGCCAGCGCCGGCCTGGCGGACCGCGGCGCCCAGTTCGCGGATTGAAGCAGAAGAAGACTTTCACCACGGAAAACACGGAAAAAAGACAAAGACAACACAAAGAAAAGGCAATAAAGGAGATAAAGAGAACATTAAATATCTCTTTTAATGTTTTCTTTTGTCTTTTTTCCGTACTTTCCGTGTTTTCCGTGGTGAAATGTCTTTATTTTGCGCCGATCAATTTCTCGAACTCGTCTTCCGTCAGCATGGGGACGCCCAGTTGACGGGCCTTGTCGGCCTTGCTGCCGGCGTCGTCGCCGACGACGACGTAATCCGTCTTCTTCGACACGCTGCTCGTCGCCTTGCCGCCGTGCTGCTTGATCGTGTCCTCGATGTCCTTGCGGCTATACTTTCGCAACGTGCCGGTGACGACCACCGACTTGCCGGCGAGCGTACCGCCCTTGACCTTCGGCTTGACGTCCTCCGTCAGTTTGACGCCGGCGTCCCGGAAGTCCTTAACGAGCTTTTCGCCCGCAGGACTGTGGAAGAAGTTGTACACGCTCTCGGCCCGCCTCGGGCCAAAACCCTTGACGCTCGCCAACTCCTCCTTCGAGGCGGACAGCAAGGCGTCGATGCTCGGGAACTCCTGAATGAGCAGAGGCGCCATCGCTTCGCCGACGCCGTAGATGCTCAGCCCGGCGAGCAGACGCGCCAGGCCGCGGCCCTTGCTGGACTCGATGGCGTCGAGCAGGTTCTGCGCCGACAGCTCGCCCATGCGTTCCAGGCCGATCAATTGCTCTTTCTTCAGCCGATACAGGTCGGCCACGGACTTCACCAGGCCGCTGCCGACCAGCTGTTCGGCGAGCTTTTCGCCGACGCCCTCGATGTCCATGCGTTCGCGCTTGGCGAACGATTCGATGCGGCCTTGCAGCTGGGCCGGACAGGTCGCGGTGGCCGTGCAGCGCGGTGTCGGCGCATCCGCTTCGCGCACGGCCGGCGCCCCGCACACCGGACACTTGCTGGGGAACTTGAAGACCTTCTCGTTGCCCTTGCGGGCATCGTGCAGCGATTGCTCGACGTAAGGGATGATTTCGCCGCGCTTGACCACCACGACGCTGTCGCCGATGCGGACGTCCTTCTGTTCGATCTGAGCGGCGTTGTGCAGCGACGCCCGCGATACGGTCGTACCGCACAGCGGCACCGGCGGATCGAAGACGGCCACCGGCGTCAACACGCCGTCCTTGCCGACGTCGATCTGGATTTCCCGAATTTTCGTGATGGCCTGTTCGGTCTCGAACTTGTACGCCACCGCCCAGCGCGGCTCCTTGTTGGTCGCGCCCAGGCGGCGCTGCTGGTCGAAGTCGTTGACCTTGAGGACCATGCCGTCGGTCTCATAGGGCAGATCGAATCGTTTCTCCGCCCAGCTTTCGCAGTAGGCGATGGCTTCCTCCATCGTGTCGAAGGCCCGGATGTCGGGGTTCACCGGGAACCCGTACTGTCGCAACAGGTCGAGGGCTTGCAGGTGCGACTGGATGGTGACGCCCTCGACGGCGCCGACGGAGTAGGAGAACAGGCGCAGGCGGCGTTTGGCCGTGAGGCGCGAGTCGAGCTGCTTGAGCGAGCCGGAGGTCAGGTTGCGCGGGTTGGCGTAGCGCTCCGTCGCCGCGAGCGGCGACTTCCTCGTTGAGCCGAGCGAAGTCGGCCTTGGACATGTAGACCTCGCCGCGCGCCTCGAACAGGGCCGGCGGCTTGTCGCCGCGCAGCCGCAGAGGGACGCCGCGAACCGTCTTGAGGTTTTCCGTGATGTCGTCGCCGGCCTTGCCGCTGCCGCGCGTCGCCCCCAGCGCCAGCAGCCCTTCGCGGTACGTTAGCGACACGGCCACGCCATCGATCTTCAGTTCGACCACGTACCGCACCGGCTCCTTGCCCAGCACCTTGCGGACGCGGGCGTCGAACGCCCGCAGCTCGTCGGCGTTGAACGCCTTGCCGATCGACAGCATCGGCACGCGATGGAGGACGGTCTGGAACGCGGTGAGAGGTTGGCCGCCGACGCGCCGGGTCGGACTGTCCGGCGTGACCAGATCGGGATGGGCCGCCTCCAACTCTTCCAGCTCCTTGAGGAGCAGATCAAACTCCCGATCGGAAATTTCGGGTTTATCCTCGACGTAATACTGGTAATTGTGGTGATCGAGGAGACGCCGCAGTTCGGCGGCGCGCTGCGCGAGGTTCGGCATAAACACACCAGCGCTAGGGTGATGGATTTCCCTCTTCGGCTGGTGGGATTGTCACCGCGTCGTGTTTTTTTTGCAAGGTCCGCAGGCGATCAACGGTCATGCTGGCCACGCTGAGGACGACGACGGCGCCGACTTCGTACAGCAGCCAGCGCCAGCCGTCCTGCGCAGGGCGTCGCGGAACGCCGAGGGCGGCGATGGTTGTCCCGCGTCGGCGGCCTTCTGTTCGAGGATGGGCACGACGGCGTAGCCCAGGGCCGTGACGACGAACAGCAGGCTGGCGAGCAGCAGCAGCAGATACAGCGGATTACGCGGCTCCGTGCTCACGGATGTCTCCAATTCATTCACCACCACGGAAAACACGGAAAACACGGAAAAAAGACAAATTCAGGAGTTAATCAAAGGAGAGGACGGCAGTGAATTCGATCTACCTCTCTTTTGCCTCTCCGATCTTGTCTTTTGTCTTTTTTCCGTGTTTTCCGTGTTTTCCGTGGTGATTCTTTTTCATCCTCCCACGATCCAGGCGGAATCGACGGGTTGATAACCGACCAGTTCATCCGGCTTGAACCACAGGGCGACCTCGGCGGCGGCGTTGTCGGGGCTGTCGCTGCCGTGGATAAGGTTGTTCTGCACGCTCAGGGCGAAATCGCCGCGGATGGTGCCGGGTGCAGCCTTGGTGCCGTCGGTGGCGCCGATCAGCTGGCGAGCGACGGCCACCGCCTCGCGCCCCTCCAGCACCAGCGCCACCGTTGGCCCGGAGGCGAGGAACTTCAACAGCGATTCGTAAAACGGCTTGCCCTTGTGGACCGCGTAATGCTGCTCGGCCAGCCCGCGGCCGACTTGCACCAGCTTCAGCCCCGCCAGGCGCAGCCCCTTTTGCTCGAAACGCTGCACGATGCTGCCCGACCAGACGGCGATGCACGCAGTCCGGCTTGAGGAGGATCAAGGTCCTTTCCATGATGTTTCCACTTACCCTCTCGACAATGGAGACAGAATCAACAGGGCGAAGCAGCGGCCGGCCGGCCCGGATTCGCCGAAGAAATCATTGTAGGGAGTCGGGAAGTCGCGGAGGAGTGGGCGCTCAACGGGCCGGCACGGCGATACGGTCGAGGAAGGCGGCGTTGGAGGGGTACTCGCCGAGCTTGCTTGACCAGCATCTCCATCGCCTCGACCGGCTTCATCTCCACCAGGGTGCGCCGCAGCAGCGTGACGCGCTGCAAGCACCTCGGGCGGCAGCAGACGCTCTTCCTTGCGCGTGCCGGACTGGCTGATGTCCATGGCGGGGAAGACGCGGCGGTCGGCGAGACGGCGATCGAGCACCAGCTCCATGTTGCCGGTGCCCTTGAACTCCTGAAAGATGACCTCGTCCATGCGGCTGCCGGTGTCGATCAGGGCGGTGCCCATGACGGTCAGCGAGCCGCCCTCCTCGAAGACGCGGGCCGAGCCGAACAGGCGTTTGGGCACTTCCATGGCGCGGATGTCCACGCCGCCGGACATGGTTCGGCCGCTGTTGCTGACGTTCTTGTTGTAGGCCCGCGCCAGCCGCGTCAGGCTGTCGAGCAAGCACGAACGCCTGCTTGCCCTGCTCGGCGAGGCGCTTGGCGCGCTCGACGACCAGCTCGGCGCAGGCGGACGTGGCTCTGCGAGTCGCGGTCGGAGCTGCTGGCGATGACCTCGCCGCGGATGGTGCGGCGCATCTCCGTGACCTCCTCGGGCCGCTCATCGATGAGCAGCATGATGAGGTGCATCTCCGGGTGGTTCTGGGCCACGGCCTGGGCGATGTGCTGCAACAGGATGGTCTTGCCGGTGCGCGGCGGGGCGACGATCAGGCCGCGCTGCCCCTTGCCGATGGGCGTCAGCAGGTCCATGACGCGCGTGGTCAGCGGCTCGCGGCCGGTTTCGAGCCTGATGTGCTGGTGCGGGTCGATGGGGGTGAGGTCGTCGAAGTTGCGCCGCCGGAACTGCTCGGGCGGCTTGCCCTCGATTTGCTCGATGCGGGCCAGCCGCGGTCCGCCGGGCTTGCGCGTCCGTTGCCCGGACCAACTCCAGCGGGCCGGTCAAGCAGCAGCCCTTCGCGCAGGCCGAGCTGCTGGATCAGCGGGGCGGGGACGTAGGGGTCGGCCTGCTGGGCCACGTAGTTGCGGGCGGCGTTGCGCAGGAAACCGAAGCCCTTGGGATGCAGCTCCAGGACGCCTTGAGTCGATTGCTCGTCGCGGACCATGAGGTTCTCGTGATAGGGTTGGCGAACGGCCGGCGTTAGCCGGCTGGTTAGTAGTAGTAGCACCTTACCAGCCGGCTAACGCCGGCCGTTCGCCCGACCGTTA
This sequence comes from uncultured Planctomycetota bacterium, assembly GCA_963849325.1. GTDB lineage: Bacteria > Planctomycetota > Planctomycetia > Gemmatales > Gemmataceae > JAJPHU01. The sequence goes on from CAWKHF010000007.1 coordinate 565,461, forward strand.
AACCTTGCGATGAGGCGTGGTGGCCTCGAAGGTGCCGTCGGGCAGGGGCACGAGCTGGTAATCGCCGAACAAATGCGGTGCTTCCGTCTGCATGAGCTGGAGCACCTTGACGGCCAGCTTGCGGATCTCGACCTCGGCGTGGCGGCTGCGCTCGCATCTCGATGAAGTGCCGCAAGGCCCGGGCATTGGCGGTGACGAAAATCTTCGTCTCCGTGGCATTGGGCAGCACGCTGCGAGCCGCCTGCCGGGCCAGCTTGCGCCGCAGCGTCTTGTCCGGCTCGTCCTTGTAATGCTCGGTCAGCTTCTCGACCAGCTTGACATACGCCTGGTGAGCGTGGGCGATGGCATCGAGCCAGAGGGCGTGCAGCTCCGGGTTGGCGGCGATCACGTCCGGCTCGACGTACTCGGCGACGGACTCATCGACGTAGCGTTGACTCAACTGCGAGTAGCCCATGCCTGCGCGATGCCGAACCAGTTCGTGGGTGAGCGAGCGGCTGATCCCGGTGAACACGAAGTTCCAGACCGCATGTTCGAGGACGGAGCCGTGTCCCACTTCCAGAATGTGGTCCAGGTACGCCTTGTTGCCGCCGGGGCGAGGCTTGGCGAACGACATGTAACAGACGCGGCCCGCTACCTCGGCCAGGTGTTCGCCGGCGACTTCGGTGTCCGTCTGCCAGCTCACGCCATGATCGGCGAGAAAGCGATCGACCATCTCGGTATCGACCGTCTGCCGGCCGACGAGATAGACGGTCGGTTCGCGGAGGATGCGGACATCGCTCTTCGGATCGAGGCCCGTCACCGAGTTCTTCCCTAATTGTATCATCTGGGCCTCCTTTCCCAACCGAAATGTCACGCGACCCGGAATCCTTCCGGGGAGTGTTCGCTCATCTTAGTCGGCGGCCCGATTGTGTCAATCACGCCTTCGTTCCACCTCCGCCGCAAACGCCTCGTTAGCCCAGCTTGCCGCAAACGTCCTCCACTGCCTTCAACAGACTGCCCGAACGGATCAGTCGCTCGACGGCTTCGAGGTCGCGGTGCAGGGTGCGATCGCGTCCCAGCGGCCGGACGTGTTCGCGGAGGTGGCGATACGCCGCCTCGACGCCGCGACCGGGACGCAGCCCGTGGTGGAACTCCAGTCCCTGGGCGCCGCAGAGCAACTCGCAGGCCAGGACGCGCGTGGTGTTCGTCACGGCTTGCCGGCACTTGCGGGCGGCCCCGGTGCTCATGGATACGTGGTCCTCGCGGTTGGCCGAGGTCGGGATCGAATCGACGCTGGCCGGGAACGACAGCGTCTTGTTCTCCGAGACGAGCGCCGCCGCCAGCACCTGCACCAGCATCATACCGGAATTCAGTCCCGGATGCGGCGTCAGAAAGCCGGGCAGGCCGCTGAGGTCGGGGTTGACCAGGTTCTCGACGCGGCGCTCGCTGATGCTGCCGAGGTCGGCGACGGCCGCGCACAGCAGGTCGGCGGCCAGGGCGATCGGCTGGGCGTGGAAGTTGCCGCCGGAGATCACCTCGCCGGTGTCGGCGAACACCAGCGGATTGTCGGTGGCCGAGTTCATCTCGCGCTCGACGACGGCGGTGACGTGCGCCAGGGCGTCGCGGAAGCTGCCGTGGACCTGCGGCATGCAGCGCATGCTGTAGGCGTCCTGCACCTTGGCGCAGTGGGCGTGCGAGGCCATGACGGCGCTGTCGGCCAGCAGGCGGCGAAGGTTGGCGGCGCAGGCGGCCTGGCCGGGATGCGGGCGGATGGCCTGGATGCGCGGGTCGAACGGCCGCTGCGAGCTTTTCGTCGCCTCCACGGTCATCGCCCCGGCGACGTCGGCGATGCGGGCCAGCTGTCGTGCCCGCACCAGGGCGTCGGCCAGAAGGGCCGTGCTGATCTGCGTGCCGTTGATGAGCGACAGTCCTTCCTTGGCCTGCGGGCGATACGGTTTCAGGTGGACGCGGCGGAGGGCGGCGCGGCCGCTCATCGGCTTGCGGCCATCCTCGCCGGCGGCAGGACCGGACGACGAAGGCGTGGCCCTCGCCCATGACCACGAGGGCCAGATGGGCCAGCGGAGCCAGGTCGCCGGAGGCGCCGACGCTGCCCTGCTCCGGGATGGCGGGCACGACGCCGCGGTTGTACATCTCGAGCAGTCGATCGATAAGCTCTGTAGTCACTCCCGAATGTCCCTTGGCCAGCGCCTGGATGCGCAGGGCCAGCGCGAGACGGCTGACGCCCAGACTCAAGCAGCGGTCCCATGCCGACGGCGTGGCTGCGCAGCAGGTTCTCCTGCAGGGCGAGGACTTCGTGCGGTTCGATGCGCTGGCTGGCCAGCTTGCCGAAGCCGGTGTTGACGCCGTAGAGCGTCGCTCCTTGCGTCAGCAGATCGTGCAGACAGCGACGGGCCTGCTCGACGCGCCGCCGGGCCGCCGGCGCCAGGCGAAGTTGTTCGACCTGTCCGTGCAAAATGCGGGCGGCGTCGGCGAGGGTCAGGTTATCGCCGGTTAGTTCCAGGGAGGTGTCGGTGCGGAGAGTGCGGTTCATGCACCTTATCATAGACACGAGGAGCGACCTCGGGGTTCGCGCGCTTTCGATTTCGTGAGATGGGTTGAAAGAGGCGGGGGCCGTCCTCTCTTGTGCGAGAAGGATGGCGAGAGTATGGTGAGGAGAAGTCAATGAAACTCCAGCGCGGCAGAATCGCATGACCGAGCAAATCACTGTTACGCTTCCCCTAGAGATCCTGCAACGGGCCGAGCGACTCGCCCGCTGTACGGGGCGTTCTGTCGATCAATTCCTCGCGGAAACGATTGAACTCTCTTTGCGGCCATTAGGGAACTCTTCTTTGACGGAAGAGAGTATGACGGAATGGTCCGATGAACAAGTGCTGGCCGCCGCGGACGATCCGGGCATGTCCCCCGCAGAGGATCGCCGTCTCAGTGAATTGCTCACCCGCCAACAGGCCGGCGCCTTAACGGCTGCGGAGCGTCCCGAGTTGACAGCGTTGATGGAAGTCTATCAGACACGGTTCTTGTCGAAGGCTCGGGCGCTGAGCGAATCGGTGCGCCGGGGGCTGCGGCCGCCTTTACAGCCCTGAGCGAGGGACGCATGGACGAAGAGGTCCGCAGGCGCGTCCGCAATCAGGCCGGGGATCGTTGTGGATACTGCCTGGCTCCGCAGCGTCTCGTGTTGGGGTGGTTGGAGATCGAGCACATTATCCCTCAAGCGCGAGGCGGCTCGGACGACGAGGAAAACTTGTGGCTAGCCTGCCGCCTGTGCAATAACTACAAGAGCGACCAGATCGAGGGACTCGATCCCCAGACGGGGCGACGGGTCCGTCTTTTCAATCTGCGCCGCCAGCGTTGGTCCGCTCATTTTTCCTGGAGCGCGGACGGCACGCGGCTCCTTGGCAAAACTCCATGCGGTCGTGCCACGATCCTCTGCCTGCAGCTCAATAACGTCATCGCCGTGATGGTGCGCCGCGAGTGGGTGGCCGCTGGCTGGCATCCGCCCTTGATGCCGGCAACCTGACGAGTCGATCCGTCTCCTCGGCGGTCGTGAAGCCGAACCATTTCTGCTTGTCCCTACGAGTCAATCGCCGTCGGCCGCGAGATCCTTGCGCGACGTCTCGGCAAGGAAATGCACGCAAATCAACGAGACGACCCCGAGGCCCATGAGGTATGCCGCCAGCGGCCAGGACCGTCCCGAGAAGTGGTGCGCCAACGTGGCGGCGACGAGCGGCGCCGTACCGCCGGCGACCGGCGCCGCCAGTTGATAGCCGAGCGAGGCGCCCGTGTAGCGCAGCCGCGTGCCGAACAGCTCGGGAATCAGCGACGCCTGCACGCTGTACAGCATGGCATGGCCAACCGCCAGCGAGACGATCACCGCCGTCAGGATCGCCGCCGGCTGGCGCGTGTTGAGCAAGTAGTAATAGGGTCCGGCGAAGCCGATGAGGACGAGGCTGCCGACCAGGAACATCCCTTTGCGCGACCAGTAATCCGACAGGATGCCCCACAGCGGTATCGTGAAGAACTCGATGGCCGCCGCCACATTGATCGCCAGCAGGATCTGCCTTTCCTCGACGTGCAGGATGTCCTTGCCGTAAGCGAGGACGTAGGTGCTGAACAGATAAAAGCACGAGTTCTCGCTCAGACGCGAGCCGGCCGCCAGCAACACTTCCCGCCAGTGTCGCCTCAGCGTCTCGGCCACGGGGGCACGAGAGACTTGCTGGGTCTGTTGTAGCTGTTGAAATAGCGGCGTTTCCAGGATACGCATGCGGATGAGCAGACCGACGACAATGAGCAGACCGCTGAGAAAGAACGGCACGCGCCAGCCCCAGGCGAGAAAGTGCTCGGGAGCGAGCCGGTCCTGGAACAGGGCCACCACGCCGGCGGAGGTTAACAGTCCCAGCGGTACGCCGGCCTGCGGCCAGCTGGCGTAGAAGCCGCGCTTGCCGCGATGGCCGTACTCCAGGGCCAGCAGCACGGCGCCGCCCCATTCGCCGCCAACGCCGATGCCCTGCACGAAACGCAAGAACGTCAACAGGAACGGCGCGGCCACGCCGAGGCGATCCGCCGTCGGCAAGAAGCCGATGCTCATGGTGCTGACGCCCATCAGCAACAGCGTGGCCACCAACGTCGATTTCCTCCCAACACGATCGCCCAGGTAGCCGAAGAGGGCGCCTCCCAGCGGACGGGCCACGAAACCCGTCGTGTAGGTGGCGAAGGACAGGATTTGTCCGACGAAGGGATCGACCGAGGGGAAGAACAAGCGTGGGAAAACCAGGGCGGCCATCACGCCGTAGAGAAAGAAATCGTACCACTCGATGGTGGTGCCGACCGTGCTGGCGATCACCGCCTCGATCACGGCCCGCCGTCCGCCGGGTACGTCCGCCGCGGAGATTGGTTCCTTCATGGACTTCCCTCGCCGTCCAATTCGCGGCGAATGCGTGCGCCGTCGGCGTTCAGTTCGGGGGCCGGCCGGCGCGTCGGCGGGTCCGCGAAGCCGCTGAGCTTGATGGGGTTGCCGGCCATGCGCAGCTCGCCGGCGCGGACGACCATGTTGCGGGCCTGCGTTTGCGGATGAGCGACTGCCTCCGCGACGTTCTGGATCAAAGCTGCACGGCACGCCCGCCGCTTCGAGCACGTCGATCCAGTGCGCCGCCGGCGCCGTACACAGCACTTGCTCCAGGGCGATTTTCAGCTCCTCGGCGTGGTGCGTTCGTTGACGGTTATCGACAAAACGGGGATCGACGGCCAACTCGGGCCGGCCCAGCGCCTGGCACAGCCGGCCGAACAGGACGTCATTGCCGGCCGCGAGGACGAGGAGGCGATCGGCGGCGGCAAACGGCTCGAAGGGTGTGATGGAGGGGTGGCGATTGCCCATCGGTCCCGGCACTTGCCCCGTGGCGGCGTAGCGCATGATGGCGCTTTCGAGGATGGCGAGTTGGCCGTCGAACAGGGCCACGTCCACCTGCCGGCCCAGGCCGGTCTTCTCGCGGTCGTACAGCGCGGCGGCGATGCCGGCCAGTAAAAACAATCCACCCGTGAGGTCGCCGATGGAGGTGCCGGCCTTGGTGGGCGGATCGCCCGGCCGTCCCGTCACGCTCATCATGCCGCCCAGCGCCTGCGCGATGAGGTCGTAGGCCGGCTTGCGGCCCCACGGACCCGTTTGCCCGAAGCCCGACACGGCCGCGTAGATCAAGCGCGGATTGATGGCACGCAACGGCTCGTAACTGAAACCGAGGCGCTCCATTGTGCCGGGGCGGAAGTTCTCGACCAGCACGTCGGCGCGGCGCACCAGCTGGAGGAAGACGGCGCGATCGCCGTCGTTCTTGAGGTCCAGGGCGATGCTCTCCTTGCCGCGATTGAGGGAGGCGAAGTAGGCGGACTGGCCCTCGAAGAACGGCTCGAAGCGCCGCGAGTCGTCGCCGCCGTCCGGGGTCTCGACCTTGATGACGCGGGCGCCCAGCTCCGCCAGCATCATCGTGCAAAAAGGGCCGGCCAGGACGCGCGACAGATCGAGGACCAGTACACCGGAGAAGGGACCGTCAGCCATGCGCAGTGCTCGGCGAAAAACCGGGGGATGAATCGTCGGCCAGCATATCCGCGCAGCGCGGATTCGGCCAGCGGAGATCCATCCCGCGTCGCGGCTCGCTGGTGGCGCGAGCGAATGGTGCGTAGAATCTGGACATGAAAGCCATCGTTGTCGTCGCTCGGGGTTTGCAGCTTGGTGCGTTGGGCTGCTACGGCAATTCCTGGATCGACACGCCCGCCCTCGACGCCCTGGCCGCCGAGGGAGTCGTTTTCGATCAGCACTTCGCCGACCGCGCCGACCCGGCCGGCGCGCGTCGCGCCTGGCGCTCGGGGCGCTCTCTCTTGCCCTCCCCTACCCCCACTCGAGAGGAGAACGCCGGCCCGGATTTGCTCACCGCCCTCCGGGCGCAGGGTATTCACACCTGTCTGATTGTCGATGACAGCCGGTCGTCACCGCCGGAGTTCGCGGCGGGATGGGATGAGGTCGAGCGCGCCGCGGCGGCCGAGGAGACGACGCCGCTGGAGGCGACCCTGGAGGCGGCGGGCGCGGCGTTGATGCGGCTGGAGCAACGCGACAACTGGCTGCTATGGATCGACCTGACGACGCCGCTGCCGCCCTGGGACGTGCCCGAGGAGTTCCAGGCGCCCTACTTCGACGAGGCGCCCATCGAGGACGACGAGGCAGAGGGAGAAGAGGCGGAGGAGGACGAGCCGTTGACGCCACTGGTCGAGCCGCCCAATGGGCCGATCGATCCCGAAGACGATGCCCTGTTTCTGAGTCTGCAAACCAGTTACGCGGCGGCCGTGACGTACCTCGACGCGGGGGTCGGCCAATTGCTCGAAGCGCTCGCCAACCTGGAGGGCGGCGACGACGTGCTCGTCGTACTGACGACGGACGTGGGGCAGAACCTCGGCGAGCACGGGGTGGTCGGGCCGGTTCGCGCGTGGCTGCACGATGAGGTCATCCACCTGCCGCTGCTGCTGCGCTGGCCCGGTGGTGCCGAGGCCGGCCGCCGCGTGAGCGCCCTGACGCAGGTCGTGGACCTGGCCCCGACGCTGGCTGAGTGGTTCGGGACGTCGCTACCCGGAGTGCATGGCCACAGTCTTCTGTCGCTGGCCCGAGGGCAGATCGAGACGATACGGTCCTACGCCTGTGCCGGCCTGCAGGTCGGCGCGGCAATCGAGTACGCCCTGCGTACATCCGACTGGGCCTTTCTCCTGCCGGTGCAAACCGGGGCCGAGGAGGCGAGCCGTTCGCTCCAGCTGTACGTCAAACCGGACGATCGCTGGGAGGTAAACAACGTCGTGCAGCATCACCTGGATCTGACCGAGCAGCTCGAACGAACCTTGCGCGATTTTGTGACAGCGACGTGTCAGCCGGGGCCGCTGCAAGCGCCGCCGTTGCCGGAGGGGGCGACGGCCAAGGCATCAGCGCCGAAACATCGGCCGCTCCATCGGACAAGCCCGTATCCGAACCGTGAGGCGCGGAGGAGTGCAAAAGGGCGAGCAGGTTGATCTCGATGGTCTTGCAGATCGCGTCCAGAGGCAGGTGATTGAGACGATTCGTGGCGAACGGCTGCTGCAATTCGATGCCGATTTGATCCAGCGACAGCACGGTGTAGGCGAGCAGGACCGTTACCAGCGGGGCCAGCCATTCTTCCTCGAACTTGTGCAGCAGGGCGAACGGCAGCGTCCCCAGGTAGAGCAGAATGAAGCGGCGTATGGTAATCGAGTACGTGCTCGCCAGCGGCGTGTTGCGGATGCGTTCGCAAGCACCGAGATAGTCGATCAGCGCCGACCGTTCGCGTTCCGCTTGCAGGAACGCGAAGCGGTCCATCCCGTGTCGCTCGCAGCCCTCGCGCAGCAATTCGTCAATCCGCAAAGCCACGAACGACGGTATGTGCTCGGCGGCCTGCACGCGCGCGGCTTCGTCCTCGCTCAGCAAAGCCGTCAGCTCCGGCACCCGGTTTTCGCCGCGCAGCCGAGCCTTGGCGGCGTAGGAGAACGCCGCCGTCCAGCGGACCATTTGTTCGCGCCAGCGTCCATCCGCCGGCCCGTGGGCCAGGGCCGTCAGCGCCAGGTTCCGCGACTGATTGACGATGCCGCCCCACAACTTCCGCGCTTCCCACCAGCGGTCGTAACCCGCGTTGGTACGCATCACGAGCAGCAGACTCAGCAGCACTCCGCCGACCTCGTGCGGTCCGACTTCGATCGCCAGGTTGGCGTGCTCCAAGGTGTAGAGCAGGGAAACGAGCGTGGCGAAGGCGCCGAAGGCGACGGTCGTCGGCAGCACACGTCCGCTGGCGGCCCCGCGCCAGGAGAACGCCTCCATCCAGAAACTTCGCGATTCCGGCAGCGATTCAGGCATCAGCGGACCTCGTGACACATCGGCTTGGCGACATGCCTAATCATAGGCCACGAGGCGGCGAGCGGGAGCGTCAGCCCCCTGTTGACGGCGAAACAGGGGGCTGACGCCCCCCGCTCGCCGCTTTCTGACAAGCTGTCACTTGATCGGCACTTCGTACACCAGGGCGCCGAGGAGGTCGCCTTCCTTGTAGCCGGGGTGGCAGTTGAGGCACTGGCTCATCACCACGGGGACGCGAGTGGCCGCGCGAAGGACCGGCTGGTCGTCCTTGTGGCCGACTTCCGAGTAGTAGTTGTCGCCGGCGTTCAACTTCTCGACCGCTCGTTTTTCAAAGGCGCTCTTGGCCACGTTGGCCTTGTTGATCGGCGTGCCGGTGGTATCGATCAAACGCACCGTGCCCCAACCGCTCTTCTGCATGTGCTCGAAGACCTTCTTGGCGACGTGGGCGGCCGGCGTCCGCTCGCGGGCCTTGACGTAGGTGGAGGTGATCGTCACCACGTAACCCTTGTGTACGTCGTCGAGCATCTTGACCGTGTCATGGGCGCGCTGGACGGCCTCCTTGTCCGGCACGGACGTGCCCGCGGCCCGACCGGCGTTCGGACGACCCACACCCTCCATCGCACCGACAGCGATCAGAGCAACCAGCAGAACACCGAGCAGGGAACGGAACAAACGAAAACTTCGCATCACAACTCCTGCGGAAGGAAAAGAGAACCGATTCGGAGGGAGGGAGCAACCAAGCTCCCTTGCGTTGGCAGGCAAATTCTGGATAATCATATCCAGAAGCATTAAGATAAAACATCCCGACGGGATGTCAAGATCCAGATATCCATTTTTGGGGCCTTCATGTTTTCGCAAACGACGGAGTACGCTCTGCGAGCGGTTATTTACCTGGCCTCGCAGTCCGGCACGGCGCGGACGACGCAACAAATCGCCGAAAGCACCCGAGTGCCGACCGGCTATCTGTCCAAGGTGATGCAGGGTCTGGGTCGCGCGCGGCTGGTGCAGTCGCAGCGCGGCCTGCACGGTGGTTTCACCCTGGCCCGGCCGGCCGAGGAGCTAACCGTTCTCGACGTCATCCAGGCCGTCGATCCGATCCAGCGCATCCGCAGTTGTCCGCTGGGATTGAAAGGACACATCAATCTCTGCCCTCTCCACCGCCGACTCGATCACGCCATGAAACTCGTGGAGGAGGCGCTGCGCAAATCCAGCATCGCCGAATTGCTCGCCGAGCCGGAGCGGACCCGCGGCATTCCGATCCCTCTCTGTTCCTGGCCGGAGGACGAGTGCGTCGGCTGAGATCGTCTCCCCCGTTGTCCAGGCTACCCTCTTGATCCACTCAGTCGGGCGTGCGATAGTTGGTTCGTCGGTCGATTCGTCCCTGGGAAAAATCCTTCACGACACGCCGAGGTCGGACGATGCTTCCACTACCACATTATAGATGGTTTTTATCTTCTATTTTCGTACTCATCGCCGCATCCATGCCGTCGGTCGCGGCCGGCGAGAAAGACTGGAAGGAAATGACCGACCTGCAATCGTGGCGCAAGCCCGACAAGCTGTGGATGCTGGCCGATCACGCCGGCATCGATCCGGACAACCCCCGGCTTCTGACGGCCACGCCCGGCAAGGACATCCTGGTCAACGGCCGCAAGGGGCGTGCGCACGACCTTCTCAGCAAGCAGGAGTTCGGCGACCTCGAGGTCCACGTCGAGTTCCTCATCTCGAAAGGATCCAACTCCGGCGTCAAGCTCCAGGGTTTGTACGAAATCCAGATCTACGATAGCTGGGGAGTGAAGGAACCCAAGGGCAGCGATTGCGGCGGCATCTATCCGGCGCGGACCTGAAGCCGAAATATCACTATCTTGACAAGGGCGTCCCGCCGCGTCGCAATGCCTGCAAAAAGCCGGGCGAATGGCAGACACTGGACATCGTTTTCCAGGCGCCGCGCTTCGGCGCCGACGGCAAGAAGACCGCCAGCGCTCGCTTCGTCAAGGTGGTCCTCAACGGCCAGCTCATCCACGATGACGTCGAGGCGGCGACGCCGACCGGCCATGCCTGGAAGAACAAGGAAGTCGCCGCCGGCCCCCTGTTACTCCAGGGCGACCACGGACCCGTCGCCTTCCGCAACGTCCGCGTTCGCACGTACACTCCCCCTGTCCGGAAAGATTGACGCCACGACCCGCGCGGCACAGAAGCTGCATTCTCCTCCCCAGGTTCTATTGAGGGCCGAACCAGGGAGGCGCAACCGTGACCAACGCCGTACTAACGCCGGAAAAAACCCGGCGCGAAGCCATCGAGACGGACATCCCCGCTCGGCTGGACCGTCTGCCCTGGAGTCGCTTTCACTGGCTGCTGGTGATCGCCCTGGGCGTCACCTGGATCCTCGACGGCCTGGAAGTCACGGTCGTCGGCTCCATCGGCCCGAGCTTGAAAGAAGCTCAGACGTTGAACCTGAGCGACCGAGAGGTCGGCCTGGCGGGCACGCTCTACCTCGCCGGGGCCATCGGCGGCGCCCTAGTGTTTGGCCATCTGACCGATCGGCTGGGACGGAAGCGCCTGTTCACGATCACGCTGGGCGTCTATCTGGCCGGGGCCGTGCTCACCGCCCTGTCCTGGGAATTCTGGAGCTTCGCTCTCTTTCGCGCCCTGACGGGCATGGCCATCGGCGGCGAATATTCCGCCATCAATTCCGCCATCGACGAGCTGATCCCTGCACGGGTCCGTGGACGGGTCGATCTGATCGTCAACGGCACCTTCTGGCTCGGCGCGGCGGCGGGGCGCTGGCCAGCCTGGTCCTGGTCAATCCTCATGTCGTCCCTGTGTGGCTGGGTTGGCGTTTGGCCTTCGGCATCGGCGGGCTGGTTGGCCTGGTGATGATCTTCGCCCGTCAATACGTCCCGGAAAGTCCGCGCTGGCTGCTGACGCACGGACAGGCCGAAGAAGCCGAGCGGATCATGGACCAGATCGAGATCATGGCGGTCGGTTCGGACGGCCGCGCCGCCCTGCCGCCGACCCAGCAGCGCTTCACCTTCCGCCCGGTATCCGTCGGCTTCGGCACCATTCTGCACACCCTGCTCGTCCGCTACCGCAGCCGGGCGATCCTCGGCCTCGTCCTCATCTCCTCCCAGGCGTTTCTCTACAACGGCATCGTCTTCACCTATCCGCTGGTGCTCGAAAAGTTCTTCCACGTGCCGGCCCACCAGGCTCCCGGTTATGCCCTGCTGTTCGCCGCCGGCAATTTCTTCGGGCCGCTCCTGTTGGGTTCCCTCTTCGATTCGGTCGGGCGCCGGATCATGATTAGTGCCACCTACGCGCTGTCGGGAATCCTTATTATCGGCATTCAAATCATGTTCCTGGCTGGCTGGCTGACGGCCGACACGCAAACGCTCTTGTGGGCGTGTGCCTGTTTCTTCGCCTCGGCGGCGGCCAGTGCGGGGTATCTCACGGTCAGCGAGGTCTTCCCGCTGGAGATGCGAGCCTTGGCCATCGCCCTGTTCTACGTCCTGGGCACGGCGGTGGGCGGCTTGCTGGCCCCAACGCTGTTCGGCAACTTGATCGAGACGGGGCGGCCGGGCGCCATCGCCATCGGCTACCTGATCGGCGCCGGTCTGATGATCGCGGCGGCCCTGACCGAGTGGGTGCTGGGAGTGGCGACCGAGCGGAAATCGCTCGAAGACATCGCCGTTCCGCTCACCTTCGAGGAACCGTCCGGGCAATCGGCGTGAGGGGCGGCGACGCCCGGCCCTTCGTTCTTCTCGAAGCGGCGAGCGAGGACGTGCAAATCGCAGCAAAAGAGATAGACCCGCTCCTGGTCCGGTCCCGGCACGCGCGTCCGGAAGCAGGTACGCCGAATGGCGTAGGATGCCTTTGGCTCGCCCAGCACGCAGGTCATTTCTCCGGTGTTAGGAGGCGGAGGTTCCGGGCCGAGCGGCACCAGTTCCAACGTCTGGCCCACCAACCACAGCCGACCCTCCGCTCGCTCCAGACAGGTCCAATCGATCTGGGCGGGAGAGCACATTTGCTCCGCGAAGGGAAGGAGATGCCAGCGCAGACAATCGAGGGTGCAGCGCGGAGATTGCCGCAAAACGACCTGGTCCTCCGCACGGAGTTCCCGGCGCAGATGCCGGGCGATGTCCCGCGCCCAAGTCGCTTCCTTGTCGTGATACGGCCGAAGGCTGTCGCCCACGAGCCCGGCGAGTGCGAGGAAAACGAGCGTGCCGGCCACGAGGGCCGCCCCGCACCGGCGCGCGGTCGGAATGGCCGTCAGCCTCTCGATCAAGTCCGTGAGGCCCGACCCCAGAAGCAGACACAGACCGGGCACGAGATGCTGCTCTAACCGTTGGTCTCCCGCGTAGGGGTAGCGGCGCAGGGCCGCGGCCACGAAGTTCAACGCGAACGGAATCAGGCACAGCCCCAGCAGATCGCGTCGCCCTTGCCGATACAGGGCGCGAGCACCGAGGACGGCCAGTATCAGTCCCAGCAGGCCGCCGCCGTTGCACTCCACCGGGTAAGAGAGCAGGTGGCCGACGTGGCAGCGGACCACCCAGCCCAGGGCGGACAGCGGCTCGCGGGGAAGGAACGCCCCTTTCCAGAACAGGGCCATGTACGGCTTGACAGCGGGCGTCTCGGGGTCGTGGACTTGCCGCCCCACCAACAGCAAGTGCGCCACGAAGGCCGCGCCGCACAAGACGTTGAAGGCGACGAACCAACGGCGACCGGCTGCTCCGCCCTGCCTCCACACCGTCGGCAACAGCACCAGACTGACCGCCCCGGCGACGAATACCACCGGATAGGACGCGGCCACGGCGAACGGGATGACCAGGGCCAGCGCGACCAGACACGCCTGGCGATCCGGCGCACGCAGATAGCGGATGGCCAGAGTCAGGAGCAGCGCGGCGCAGAGCAGGTCGAGGCTATACGGCTTGACGGTCGCCGCCAGGTGGATCGGCGACTGGGCCACGGCCAGGCACCCCACGGCCAGCGCTGCCGGAAGGGGAGACAGACACCGCCGCGATAGATGCCAAAACAGCATCAACCCCGTCACGCCGGCCAGCAACGGCACCAGTCGCAGCAGCGCCGCCGAGCTGCCCAGGTACTGGCAGACCGCTTTCTCCATCCAGAGAAAAAGCAACGGAGCAACCTGGTAGTTATCCAACTCGCCGAGCAGGCCACGGAAATCGCGGGCGACGAGGTTGAGCGCCAGCGACGCCTCATCGCGCCAGATCGGAAACGACAGCAAGTAAACGTACAGTCGGCAGGCGATGCCCAGCGCGAATAATCCCAGCCCCAGCCGAAACGCCCAGACGCCCTCCTCCGCGCTACCGGAGAGGGTCTCTCCCTGGACTCCGCCTCGTTTCCGGCTGGCGAACCATGCCTCCATGCGGTTTTCCTTCGAGGAAGTGGATCCAACCGAGCCGCGACCGTCAGGGAGCAGGAAATGCCCCCGCTCCCTGACGGTCGCGGCTCGGACAGCGGACCCAACCGAGCCGCGACCGTCAGGGAGCGGTGCTTTCTCCGCTCCCTGACGGTCGCGGCTCTGGAAGGATGGCCAGGACCGTATTTTTCTTCGGCTGCCCATTTCCCGATGCTCCACCCTTTTTCGACGCGGACGATGGAACGCGCGGCGACGGCGCAAGATAGGGAAGCGACGGGATGTCGTTGGTTGAGGCTAGGGGATCTTTTCGGCTTTCTGGTAGCGCAGACGATAGATGGGTTTGCCCTGTTGGCGGAATTTTCGCTCGAAGTTCGTGAGATAATCGAGATCGTGTGCCGGCTCGTGCGCCTGCGGCGGCGGCAGTTCGCGCAGTGCCGGCTGCGCGGCCAGCAGTTCGGCCATCACTCGTGCGTATTCCTCCACGTCGGTGACGGCGTGTAGATGTCCGCCCGTCCGGAGGATGCGTGTACACTCGGCCACGAACTCGGCGGTGAAGACGCGGCGTTTGTGATGACGTTTCTTCCACCACGGGTCGGGGAAATAGACGTGGACCGTTTGCAGGGATGCCGGCGCCACAAATTGCGGCAAAAACAAACGCACATCGGCACAGGCGACGCGGACGTTTCGCAGACCGCGCTTGGCCAGCCGCGTCGCCGTGAACAGTTGGTATTTGCGGACGATTTCGATGCCGGCGAAGTTGACGTCCGGCCGCGCCTGCGCGGCGGTGAGGAGAAACAACCCCTTGCCGAAGCCGACTTCCAACTCGACGGGATGGTCGTTGCCGAACACCTCGCTCCAGTCCAGCGGCGCCGGCGCCGGGCCGGACGAGGCGAGCGAAGGCACGTTCAGGAGATAGGGGGCGAGTTCCTCCAGGGGCAGACGGGGACCGCGGCGCACGCTCAGGCCTCCTCGGCGCCGGCGGCGGCCTCGGTTGGGCGGACGAGCGGCACGCCGATGATGTCGGCGTGGAACACCATGGTCGAGCCGACGAACCCTTGCACGTTGAAAATGGTCTTCCGCGAGTGCATCTTGGTCCCCTTACACACGAGGATGAGACGATCGCCCGGCCGAACCGGTCCGCGGAAGCGCACGTTCTCCAGGCCGCCGAAGCCGAGAAAATCGCCCTGCATCAGGCCATTCGTCTTGATGTAGTACGAACAAAGCTGCGCCGCCGCCTCGCACATCAGGACGCCCGGCATGAGCGGATAACCCGGCATGTGGCCGCGAACCCAGAACTCATTCGCCGTCACGTCCTTGTAGCCGACGATCAAATTCCGGCTCGTATCGACGTACACGATGGCGGTCAACTGCTCCATCTCAAAGCGCTGCGGATTGACCCGTTCAATCTCTTCGCGCCCCGCCAGCACCCGACTGAGATCCAGCTGGGATGGATCGAAGTGTAATTCCGGAGGCATCGCCCACTCCTCAAAGTTCTGAGTTCTGAGTTCTGAGTTCTGAGTGAAAAACAATACCGCTTGTTTCTTTCACTCAGAACTCAGAACTCAGAACTCAGAACTGCATTTTCAGCCGATCACGTCGGCGATCTGGCTCAATTCGGTCAATAACACATCGGGGCGGCTGGCAGGCTCTTTCAACTGGTCGGCCGTGGCTTGCAAGGAGGTTCGGTCTCCCGCGAACAGTGCCGTGCGCATGCCCAGTCGCCGAGCCGGCACCAGGTCGTGCGCGATGCTGGTGCCAACGTGCAGGACTTCGCTTGGCGAGATCTCTTGCTGGTTGAGGGCGGTCATGGCATTGCGGAACAGCCGTTCCGACGGCTTGCGGCCCCGGATTTCATGGGAGAGGAAGACCAGATCCTTGTCCAGCACCTTGTCGAGGACGATGTCGCTATCCTGCGCGGCCAGGCCGCGCTGGATCTGCATGCGCGTGAAGCATTGGCCGTCCGCCAGCAATCCCTGCTTGAGGCGCTTCTTGACCACCAGACGCAGGGCGTCGGCGGCGCCGTCGTAGCAGGCGGTGCCCTGCAAGCTGGCGTGGAAGAAGTAAGCCACCTTGCGGCTGAACTCGTTGAGCGAGCCGAAGAAGTTGGCGTCGAATTTGTAATCCTTGTGGAAGAGCTTCTTGATGAGCGCTTCCCAGACGCGATCGGAGCCGACCTCGGGATATTTCTCGGTGCCGCCGGGGACGGCGCGATGCTCGGTCAGCACCTGCGTGTACAGTTGCTTCATGTAGTCGGCGGGCTGGCCGGGCTTGCGCGACATCGACGACCACATTTTGTATTCCTGGATCGTCTTGTCCAGGGCCACACCCATGACGAACGCTTGCGGATGCTCGAACCACAATTCGCCGCCGGCGAGGCGCACCAAGGTGCCGTAGACGTTCCACAAGACGGCGCGCACTTGCGGCAGGCGCACCAGATGCGGCCGGGCCTTGGGCGGGTCCGCCTCGGGAGGGACCGGCCAGACCAGATCGTTGCGTGTGTCGAGGTAAGCCGCGTACTGTTCCAGCGTCAGGGCCATGCGATCCCCGTCTGCGCGTCCACAAATGAACTAGCAACAAGCTAACAGGTGAGGTAGGCGCGTGCAAGGGACGCACGAGGAACGGTTCGGCGACAACGGTGCGCGGATTCTTCATCCCTTCGAGCTGTCGAGGACGGAGATGCACCTCGGCGGCATCGCTCCGGTACATGCGATCTCGGACAAGGAGGCCGGCGAGTCGGCTATGCTCCCTGAAGCCGGCGAATGCTCTTCCGGATCGGAGCGCCGCGTGCCATGATGACGGCGACTCGGACAGAGAAAGGAGAGATCATGAGTGATGCGGCGTGGATGCGGCAGGCCATCGACAAGGCGCTGGAGGGCATAGCGGCCGGACAGTCGCCGTTCGGGGCCGCGATCGTTCGCTGCGGCCGATTGGTCTGCGCCGCCCACAACACCGTCTGGCGCGACACCGATCCGACGGCCCACGCCGAGATCAACGCCATCCGTCAGGCGGCGGAACAGCTCGGCACGATCGCATTACGGGGTTGTGAGATGTTCACCACCTGCGAACCGTGTCCGATGTGTCTGTCGGCCCTCCACTGGGCCAAGATGGATCGTGTGGTCTTCGGCGCCGTTATCGCCGACGCGGACGCCGCCGGTTTTTCCGAACTGAAGATGCCGGCGTCGGTCCTCGCCGCCACGGCCGGCAGTCCGCTCCGCGTCGAGGGCGGTCTGCTGGCGGTTGAGTGTCGAGAGGTGTTCCAGGCGCTGGCGGATGACGCCCGGAGCGCGAGCGTACTCAGCGCCGCCTGCCGGCGAGGGAGGACGCGATGGTCCGCGACGTCACCGCACCACACCGAATCCGCCGCCTCCTCTCCGAGCAACAACTGGCCGAGCGCGTCGAGGAACTCGCTCGGCAAATCTCGGCGGACTATGCCGGCAAACATCCGCTCCTCGTCGGCGTCCTCAAGGGCGCTTGGGTGTTCCTGGCCGACCTGGTGCGCCGCCTGACCATCCCGGTTCACTGTGACTTCGTCAAGCTGTCCAGTTACGGCGCCGGCACCACATCAACCGGCGAGGTACGGCTCCACCTCGACCTGCGCCTGCCTGTCGAGGACCAGGACGTTCTCATTGTCGAAGACATCATCGACACGGGAACCTGCGTCCTGTGGCTGCTCGATCATCTGCAGCAGAAGAAGCCGGCCAGCATCCGCGTCTGCGCTCTGCTCGACAAACCAGCCCGGCGAATAAATTCTATCCCGATTGATTATGTCGGCTTTACCATCGACGATCATTTTGTGGTTGGCTACGGCATCGACTGGAACGAGCGGTATCGAGAATTGCCCTACGTTGGCTACGTCCTCAACGGAGGAGGAGCGCCATGACGACCCGAACGAAGACGACAAAAGCCGGTGGCAACGCGGTGAGCCTGGAAAGGATGCAGCGGCGCATCCGGGTGGCGCAGGGCGAGGAATCCGGCGACCTCCTGCTCCTTGGCGGCCAGGTGGTCAACGTCTTCACCGGCCGAATCGATCCGGCGAACGTGGTGCTCGCCGATGGCTGGATCGCCGGCGTTGGCCCCTATGAGTGGACGGCGCGCGAGACGATCGACCTGCGCGGCCGAGCCGTGCTGCCGGGGTTGATCGATTCGCACATGCACCTGGAGAGCACGCTGCTGACGCCGGCGGAACTGGCTCGGCTGATCGTGCCGCACGGGACGACAGCTACCATCTCCGACTCTCACGAGGTCGGCAACGTCCTCGGCGTACAGGGCATTGAGCGGTTGATTGCCGCCAGTGAGGGCTTGCCGTTCGATCTGTTTTTCGTCGCGTCGTCGTGCGTGCCGGCGGCGGCCTGGGAAGACGCGGGTGCCGTTATCGGTCCCGCGGAGGTGGCGCAGCTGCTCGACCATCCGCGCGTCCTCGGACTGGCCGAGATGATGGACGTGCCCGCGATCCTGCGCGGCGACAGTGGGGCGCTGGAGAAAGTCCGTGCGGCGCAGCTCGGCGGCCGTGTCGTCGATGGCCACGCCCCCGCGATGAGCGGACGCGATCTGATGGCCTACGTCTCCGCCGGCATCCGCTCCGACCACGAATCCGGCACGGTTGAGGAGGCCCGCGCCAAGGCTGGCTGGGGTATGCTCGTCCAGGTCCGCGAAGGTTCGATCGCCCGCAATCTTGACGCCCTGCTGCCGCTCCTCGTCTCCGGCGAGTTGGGTGACGACTGGACGCTGGTGACCGACGATGTCCTGCCCGTGGACCTCCGCGCGCACGGTCATCTCGACGGTCTGCTACGCCGCGTGGTGGCGGTCGGCGTCCCGCCGGCCGTCGCTGTGCGCCATGCTTCGCTGACACCCGCACGTCACTACGGCCTGGCCGATCGCGGCGCCGTCGCGCCCGGCTACCGGGCCGACCTCGCCGTTGTCGAAGACCTGCGCGATTTCCGCACGCACGTCGTCATCAAGAATGGCGCGGTGGTGGCCCGTGACGGCGCCTTCATCGGCGCTTTGCCGTCGCGTCCCATTCCCTGCGAGAACACGATCCATCTGCCGCCGCTGGACGAATCGACCTTCCAGCTGCGTCTGTCCTCCTCATCCGTCCCCGTGATTCGCATCCAGCCGGGCTTGCTGGTAACGCGCGCGGAGACGCAGCAGGTGAAGCCGATCGAGGGACGTTGGCGCTGGGAGCCGGGCCGCGACGTGCTTCTGATCGCCAGCATCGAGCGGCACAAGGCGATGGGGCGAGTCGGACTTGGCCTAGTCGCCGGCTTCGGTCTGCGCCGGCCGGGCGCCCTTGGATCGTCGGTGGCCCACGATTCCCACAATCTCCTCTGCGCCGGCACCAACCCGCGCGACCTGCTCACCTGTGCCCGCGCTCTCGCCGAGAGCGGCGGCGGTTTCGTGGTGGCGTCGGGCGGCGAGGTCCGGGCGCGGTTGCCGCTGCCCCTGGCCGGACTGCTGTCTCTGGAGAGTGCGGATACAGTGTGCCGTCAGCTCGAAGAGGTCGAACGCGCCGCCGGAGCGCTCGGCTGCGAAGTGCCCTGTCCCTTCGGCGTCCTGTCGTTCCTCGCCCTGTCGGTCATCCCGGAGCTGCGCATCACGGATCAAGGATTATGGGACGTAGTTAGGCAGCACTTTGTCAAACTGTGATCGGCGGGCGCGGGGAACGACCGCTTCAAGCCGATCGCGTAACCGACCACGGATTCGACGATCCGTATGAAAGACACGAGTTCCGCGCTGCCCATCGAGCCGGCTGGCGAATCGAACCTATGGTGGAGAGAATATGTCGTCAATAGCGATACGCCATCCGGGCGCGGCTGGCTCCGCTTCGGCGATATCGCCACGCCGATAGATCGCCGCTTGCGTCGGAGACGTGGGCCGATAAACCGCGATCGTTTCCGCTTGCGGATCAACGTCCCAGACGACCGACGTGCCAGCCGCGAAGTAATCGGCGCGTTTCGCCGCCATCTCCGTTTCCGCCGCGGGACCGTAATCGTTTTCGCTGCGCACCTCGACGGCGAACGTCGGCGCTCCCTCAATAAAGCGCATCCGGTTGGGCGGCCGCGCCCGACGTAATAGGAAGCATCCGGGGAGAACGATTCACGTCCCGAAGGAAGTTCGGGGATGGTGAAGCCGATGCCATCCGGGTAAGCAACCCCCTGACCCGATGCCCGAGCATAGGCTCGCAGACTCACGGCGATTTCAAACGCCACGATGCTCGGTAGATCTCCAGAGGCCATGAAACGAACGATCCTCCCACCGATGAGTTCGGCCTTACTCTCTTCTCGATAGAGATCGTCCAGAGTGGCCCGCGATGCGGAAATCGATGGCATGGAAGCGCACTCCTGATTGCTTCGTTCTCCTTCTTGTCCTGATGTTATCCTATCGCGCGGGGGTGCCTCCAGGTCATCGCACCATTTGTCACCTCGCCAGGGGCGGACTGCCCTTGAGGAACACGATACCCAGCGGCGGCACGGCCAGGGTCAATGAGTAGGGCTGACCGTGCCACGACACCGGCGCCGCCTCCACGCCGCCTCCGTTGCCGACGTCGCTACCGCCGTAGATCGCCGAATCGCTGTTGAGCAACTCCTGCCAGAATCCACCAAAGGGGACGCCTACCTGATATTCCAACCGTGGGACAGGCGTGAAGTTGCCCACCACGAGGATGCGCTCGTCGCTATGGATACCCTTGCGGACGAAGCTGATGACGCTGGCGGCGGAGTCGTTGCAGTCGATCCAGTCGAAGCCCTGCTGCCGGCAGTCTTGCTCGTGCAGGGCCGGCTCCGTGCGGTAGAGCCGATTGAGGTCGGCGACCCACTGCTGCACGCCGGCATGAAGAGGGTGCTCTACCTGGTGCCAGTCGAGACTCGTATCGTGGTTCCATTCGCGTCCTTGGCCCCATTCGTCGCCCATGAAGAGGAGCTTCTTGCCCGGCTGACCGAACAGGTAGCCGAACAGCAGCCGCAGGTTGGCGAACTGCTGCCAGCCATCGCCGGGCATCTTGGCTAACAGCGATCCCTTGCCGTGGACTACCTCGTCATGCGATAGCGGTAGGACGTAGTTCTCCGTGAAGGCGTAGAGCATGCGGAAGAGCAACTCGTTGTGGTGGTACTGCCGGTGGATGGGGTCGTGGGCCAGGTAATGCAGCGTGTCGTGCATCCAGCCCATGTCCCACTTCAGTCCGAAGCCCAATCCGCCCAGGTGCGTCGGCCGCGATACCATCGGCCAGGCCGTCGATTCCTCGGCGATGGTCTGTACATCCGGATAATTCCGATACACTTCCTCGTTGAAACGGCGCAGGAAGGAGATGGCCGCCAGGTTCTCGTTGCCGCCGAAGACGTTGGGCACCCACTCGCCGGCCTTGCGCGAATAGTCGAGGTACAGCATCGACGCCACGGCATCGACGCGCAGCCCATCGACATGGTAGTGATCGAGCCAGAACAGGGCGCTCGACAGCAGGAAGCTCCGAACCTCGTGCCGATCGTAGTTGAAGATCAGGCTATTCCAGTCGGGGTGATAGCCGAGCTGCGGGTTGGCGTGCTCGAAGAGGTGCGTGCCGTCGAAATAGCCCAGGCCGTGTTCGTCGGCGGGGAAGTGCGACGGCACCCAATCGAAAAGGACGCCGATGCCGCGCTGATGCAGGTAGTCGATCAGGGCCATCAGATCCTGCGGCGTGCCGTAACGGCTGGTCGGGCCGAAATAGCCGGTCGTCTGGTAGCCCCAGGAGCCGTAGAACGGATGCTCGGTCAGCGGCAGGAACTCGACGTGCGTGAAACCCATCTTCTGCACGTAATCGGCCAGGCGCGGGCCGATTTCGCGGTACGTCAACGGCCGATCGTGCTCCTCCGGCACGCGCATCCACGAGCCGAGGTGGACCTCGTAAATCGACATCGGCGCCAGCAAACTGTTGTGATGGAGGCGCTGGGCCATCCAGGCCTGGTCCCGCCAGATGTAATCGAGGTCCCAAACGATCGAAGCGGTGCGCGGCGGCACTTCCTGGTTGAAGGCGAACGGATCGCTCTTCTCGACCTGGTAGCCGTTGTAGCGCGAGACGATGTGGTACTTGTAGGCGGTGCCGACGTGGACACCGGGAAGGAAGCCGCTCCAGATGCCGGACTGGCCACGTGGATGGAGACGGTGTTTGCCCTTGGCCCAGCCATTGAAGTCGCCCATGACGGAGACCTGCTCCGCCGCCGGAGCCCAGACGGCGAAGTGCGTCCCCGGCACCCCGCGCCGCGTGCAGGGATGGGCGCCCATCTTCCGATACAGCCGATAATGACTGCCTTCGTTGAACAGGTACAGATCCTGTTCGCTCAGGAGCGTGTCACCCTGGAGGACCAGCGACGCGGGGACGTGCAGTTTCTCGATCATGGAGCGCTCTCGTGAGGCACGACGGGAAAATCGCGCGGATCATGGTCATCAACCCTCCTCCTTTGTCGTCGCGGGATGCTCGCGCGGTTTAGCGGCCACGAATCCTCGGCAGCGGATCGAGGCGCTGCCGGACGGCAAGACCGGCAGAAAAGGGACGACGATCCGCCGACGGAGGCACCGCGTTCGTCAAGGCGCGTTCCTCGACCGGCCGCAGATAGTGACGAGCGATGTACTCGGCCATCTCACGGCCGCAGCGCAAGCCCTCTTGATTGTCGAACTCGTAATGAATGCCGCCGTAGATGCGGCTGCGTCCGGCCTCTTGCGCGGCGGCCCAGAAACCGGGGAAGGAGCGGACGGCGCCGGCAGTCCCTTCCGAACCGATGCGGAAGGCGACGGCATCGGTGCCGAAGAAGTGGGCCAGCGCTGTGGCGGCGGCGCCGCTAAAGGTGCTGTGACCAGAGGGGTAGGATGGGAAGGGCGGCGTCGTCAGCAGCGAATCCCAATTACGATCCGGCGCGGTGTCGGGGTTGTCGTCGCGGTCGGCTTCGCGGATGGCCGTGATGGGCCGCCAGTAGCTGTAAGCGAATTTACCCTCCCAGCACAGGATGCCGGCGTCGGCCAGGCTGAGGTTGAGAAGGGCGAACAGGCGGGCGTTCTCGGTCAGGCTCAGGCCGCGCTGGCGGGAAGCGGTCTGGGCGATCTGGTTCCAGTGGCCCGGCGGCGTCACGCTGCCGTCGCCGTCGTTCCAGAACTGGGCGATCAAGGTCTGCTCCTCGGTGCGCCGGCTATTGTCGCGAGCACCCAACTCCTTGACTTCGTTGAACGCCGCGGCATAGGCGGCGCTGTTCAGGACCGGAGGCGCGGGAGGCATGAAGCGGGCGGTCCCTGGGATGGCGAAGGGCGTCATGTACCGCCACTGCGGCAGGAGGGCGTCTCGATAACCGGGCGGCGTCGGACGCCACAGTCCCGTTGTCAGCCGCGGCGTGTAGGAGACTCGATGGCGCGAACCGTCCTCCGCGCGCCAGGCCAGGATCTTTTCGGCGACGTGCTGCCCCAGGGCGACACCGCCCTGTTTCGCTCGTCCATCCGGGACGTTTTCCAGCGACGCATCCAGGGCGGCGTCGAGCTGCGCCACCAGGGCCGGGTACAACTCCACCAGGGTGCGATGTGCGGCGACGGCCGCCGCCGCCTCCGCCGAAGCCTCTCCATCCACGCGGGCATCGACCCGATAGGCGCGGTATGTTCGTCCTCGGGCGTTCACGGCATCGTAGATGGCGGCGTGGACGATCGCCAGGTTGCGCGCCGCTCGCGGCGGCGGAGTACGATCCGCCTTGATCGCCCCCAGGGCGACCTCATTCCATTGCAAGACGACGTCCGACTGGACAGCGTCTGCTGACATGGGCTTGTCAGCAACGTGCGTCGGCGCCCCCTGGGGGATCGGCACCAGCCGCTCTTGCCCCGGCGGCGGTTCGGTCTGGGCGGCGCTGTCGGCGGCGGCGAGGAGGGCTGTCACGAGCACGAAAGTGGACATGGTTTGCCTCCGGACTCGAACGAACGGATGAGGGGAGGAGACACCCGCACTTCGGCGAACGATTTCGCCGAACTTACGTCCTGTTCCGCTTGTCGCTCCTGTTTCTTTTGTAAGTCAAAGCACGGCCCGTCACCACCCGCAAAGGCCGCGCGGCGGCGCGAAATGCCCTTGGCCGTCGCCTTATGCCGTTTGCACAAGCTTTGCGGAATACCCGGCCTGCGTCGTCGGCGGCAACGCGAACGATCATCCGGGGGAGGTTTGTAAGGACTGTGCGGCCTGGAGGGGAGCTTCCGATTTTCGCGGTCCTCTTTTCCCCCTGACGGAGTGGCAGGAGTATAATAATGGACGATAATTGAAGGCGAGCCGCCCAGAAGTTCTGAGTTCTGAGTTCTGAGTTCTGAGTGAAGAAAGACAAGAGATAGGAGACGGAGGACTGTTGTGTTGGGCACTCAGAACTCAGAACTCAGAACTCAGAACTTTACGAAGGGGGCAGGGAAGATGCGCCGATTTCTGCTCGTGGGTCTGTTGTTCTCGGCCGGTTGCGCCGGCCTGATGGGGCCACGGAAACGCGACCTGGCTCCAGAAAAGATTGATCCGCCGACCTTGCCCATCCCGGAACAGAAATACCGGGCGCGGGACCGGCTGGCATACCCCATGGAGGACCACTGGACGGCCCCCCGGACGTGGGCGGACATCCCCGCCGAGCAGTACGGCCGACTGAGCCATTGAGCGAAACGCGGCGATCGAGACCGAACCGCGACATCGACTCTTTCGAGGTGCATCATGAGACACGTTCGACTCACGGGAATGGTCTGTGTGCTTGCGGTCGGCTGCGCCGTGCCGCCGGAGCGCGTACCCATGCAGCCGCTGCCGGAGAATGGACCTCCGCTTCCCTACGCGGAGTTGCTGACCCGCGCACGGCCCAGGCCAGCGCGGCCACGGAGGCCTTTTACGTCAACCGCTGGGGCGACCTGGAGGATGCGGCCAAGGGACTCGAACAGACGGCGCGCTTTCTCGCCAAGGCCCAGGAAGTGCCGGCCAAAAACAAGGACATCCTCAATGAAGTGAGCGGCGACCTGGCCAAGACCGCCATCAAGCTCAAGGACGCGGCCGTCGCTCAGAACGTCAAAGATGCCAACGACGCCCTGCAACAGATCAACCTCAAGGTTCGCCAGCTGCGCCTGGCGGATTGAGGCGACAGCGGCTCACAGGCTGGATGGGAGACTCCGTATGCCACCGATTCCTCCTTTTTGGTTCAAGCAGCGACAGTGCAAGATGGAACCGGCCGGCGACGATCACACGTTGAAAGTGACCGGACCCAATCTCGGCGAGGCGTTCCTGCACATCCGACTCGGCGAGAACAATCGCTGGCGCGCCGCCATGCGTCGCAGCGCCGAGGGACCGGAGGAGGCGGCCACCGAACCCCAATTCGACAACCCGACGGATGCCTGGGAAGCCGCCTTCGAGTTGTACCGAACGCGCGTGATTGTGTGAACGAGAATACGCATGGACGATCCGAGCCTGAAGCGTAAGCGAAGAGACGGCAACCTTCGGTTGCCGTCTCTTCGCTTACGCTTCAGGCTCGGAAATACAAACAGCCCCCGGGATGCCTACTTGGCCTTGCCGGCACGCAGTTCCTTCAAGCGGGCTTTCTGAGCATCGCTCAGGATGTTGTCCAGGTCCGTCTTTTCCTGCTCCTTCAGCGCCGCGATCTGACGCTGCAGCTCCTCGATCTTCTCCTGATACTTGCCGCGGATTTTGTAAATGTCTTTCCGCTGGGCGTCACTCAAGCCCAACTGTTTGAAGTAACGGGGTAGCTGGGACTTGACGACGACCGGCTCCTTCTCCGTCTTTTTGTCCTCCGCCTTCTTGTCCTCGCCCATGAGGAAACCACTGGTCAGCAACGCCACGACGAACATCGACGCCAACAACTTCAGGCGATACATCGCAGTCCTCCGAAGGTTAGGGAATAGAAGAGACCCCGTTCCATCCCAGAGTATCTTCCCCGGCGCTGGGGGAAGCAACGGAAAAAAGTGGGATTCTCGCTTTTTTGCGGAGTCGGGCAGACTTTGCCGGCGGGATCGGCTGACCGTGTCCGGAAAAACTTGACCGAAAGTCAAAAAGTTCCTTGCCTTGGCTCTCGTGGTCGATATACTTTTCACACATCCTTTTTCCCCTGGCTGCGTGGCCGGGGACGGATTGAAACATGAGGAAAAGCGGTCATGTTAAGCAGTGTCGCGGCGGAGGTGGACTTTATCGAGGAATTGCGTCTGCGCCGCTGGGCGCGCGAACATTACGTTCCACGCCATCAGCGGGAGATGTCCTGGCATCCGGTCATTCTCGATGAAATGACCCGCAAAGACGGCGAGATGTCCGAGGTCGAACCCGTCTGCACCTGCGCCTGATCGGTCTGTCCCGATCGGCAATCCCGAACCCCGAAGGCGCCATCACACCGTTGACCCCTTCGGGGTTCGTGTTTCCTCCCGACCCCGCAAATCGCTCCTCTTCCCTTCTCTTCCGAAATAACGCCACCTGATGGTGGCATCGTCTTGCCGCGTCCGTTACACTCGGGAAAATCGCCTTCCCTCCTGAGACGCGCAACCATCATGCCTGTCGTCATCTCCGATGTGTCCCTGCCCGTGCGAAGTCATTCCTGGAAGTGGTGGGTCTGCGGCTTGCTGCTGCTGGCCACCATGGTCAACTACATGGATCGTCTGACGCTGAATCAGATGTCCCTACCGATCATGGCCGAGTTCGATTTGCAGCCGCGAGAGTACGGCCAACTCGAATCGGCGTTCGGCGTCGCTTTCGCGCTGGGGGCGGTGTTCATGGGATGGCTGGCGGATCGCTGGAACGTGCGTTGGATCTATCCCGCCGCTGTGCTGTTGGGCTTCCTCACCGGTCTGGCGGCTGGCTTCCTCACTCTGTTGATTTGCCGCTTTCTGCTTGGCCTGGCCGAGTCGGGCAACTGGCCCTGCGCCCTCCGCACCACGCAGCGCATCCTGCCGCCCTCCGAACGCGCCATGGGTAACAGCATCTTGCAGAGCGGCGCCGCCATCGGCGCCGTCCTGACGCCGCTCATCGTCTTCGTCCTTTTTCGGGAGGAACGTCCCAGTACCTGGCGTTTGCCGTTTTTGGCCGTCGGCGTGCTGGGACTGCTGTGGGTCGCTGCCTGGATGGGGAGCGTTCGTGGCCAGGACCTTGCCCTGGAACATCGGAGCCGATCGCCGTCGCCGCTGCCGATCCTCGGCTGGCTGATCGTCCTGTACGGCATCGATCTCGGCGTTCACGTCCTTTTCGCGGATCGTCCCTCGATCCCCGTGGCCGTCAAGTTCGGAGTGACGGCCCTCGGCGTGGGCGGCGTGGTCTACTGGCTGGCGCGGGTGATGAGCGAGGAAAGCGGACCCGAGCGCAAGCGGTTCTTCCGGCGCTTCCGCGTGCTGGCGGTCCTGGTGGTGACGATCAACATGACGTGGCATTTCTTCCGCGCCTGGCTGCCGTTGTTTCTGCAACAGCAGCACGGCTACAGTCTGCAAGCCTTCGGCTGGTTCAGCATGGCCTACTATCTCGCCACCGATGCCGGTTGCCTGGCGGCGGGTTTCGTGACGCTGCGACTGGCGCGCGGCGGAATGCCGGTACACGCCAGTCGTGTGCTCGTCTTCTCGGGTCTGCGCCGTGGTGACGACGTTGAGCCTGGCCGCCGCCGTCTTGCCAGCGGGCTGGCCGCTGCTGGCCGTGCTGCTCGTCATCGGCTTCGCCTGTCTGGGCTTGTTCCCGAGCTATTATTCCTTCGCCCAGGAGCTGACCATCCGCCATCAAGGGAAGTTGTCGGGAGCACTGGGCTGCATCTCCTGGATGTTCATGTCGCTGTTGCACGAGGTTGTGGGCGACTGGGTGCAGCGAACCGGCTCGTACTCGCAAGGCGTGGCCTGCGCCGGCTTGCTGCCGTTGATCGGCGTCGCGGTCCTGGTCCTCTTCTGGGGCTGAACGCCATCGGGGTCGTGCCGGGCTTGTCTGCCCCTCGGGGGTTGGATAACTTGAGTCCAGTCCTGCAGGCGGTCCCCGATGTCCACCGTGGGGCTAAGGGTCACGAGCCAAATGCACTTTGAACCACGGATAGCACGGATAACACGGATAAAATAAAACATAAGAAGCGTTCCAGAAGCGTTTCTGGTTTTTCTTTATCCGTGTCATCCGTGTCATCCGTGTTATCCGTGGTCAAAATTGCATTTGGTTCGAGTCTCGAAACGAGAAGACCGTGTTCGCGAGAGAGGCAGCCATGAAACTCGATCCCCAGGTTCCTGCCGGCCCCTTGGCCGAAAAGTGGGACCGGCATCGCTTCGAGATGAAGCTGGTCAACCCGGCCAACAAGCGCAAGTTCCGCATCCTCGTCGTCGGCACCGGCCTGGCCGGCGCCTCGGCGGCGGCGTCCCTGGCCGAACTGGGCTATCCCGTCGAGAGCTTCTGTTTCCAGGACAGCCCGCGGCGAGCGCACTCCATCGCCGCCCAGGGCGGCATCAACGCCGCCAAGAACTACCAGAACGACGGCGATAGCATCCGCCGACTTTTCTACGACACCATCAAAGGCGGCGATTTCCGCTCGCGCGAAGCCAACGTCTACCGCCTGGCCCAGGTCAGCGTCCACATCATCGATCAGTGCGTCGCCCAGGGGGTGCCGTTCGCCCGTGAGTACGGCGGGCTTCTGGCCAACCGCTCGTTCGGCGGCGCCCAGGTGTCGCGCACCTTCTATTGTCGCGGCCAGACCGGCCAGCAACTCCTGCTTGGCGCCTACCAGGCTCTGTGTCGCCAGATCGGCGCCGGCCGCGTCCGGATGCACCCGCGCACCGAGATGCTCGACCTCGTTGTCGTGGACGGCCGGGCCCGCGGCATCGTCGTCCGCGACCTGTCCACCGGCCAGGTCCAGTCGTACTCCGGCGACGCCGTGGTGTTGGCCACCGGCGGCTACAGTCCGGTATTCTACCTGTCCACCAACGCCAAGGGCTGCAACGTGACGGCGACGTACCGCGCCTACAAGCGCGGGGCGGCCTTCGCCAACCCCTGCTACACGCAGATCCACCCGACCTGCATCCCCGTCACCGGCGACCACCAGAGCAAGCTGACGCTCATGTCGGAGTCGCTGCGCAACGACGGCCGCATCTGGGTGCCCAGGGACGCCGGCGATCGCCGTCCTCCCGGTCAGGTTCCCGAGAACGAGCGCGACTACTATTTGGAGCGCAAATATCCCAGCTTCGGCAACCTGGCCCCGCGCGACATTTCCTCGCGGGCGGCCAAGGAGGTGTGCGATGAGGGTCGCGGCGTCGGCGAGGGCGGTCGCGGCGTCTACCTTGACTTCGCCGACGCCATCCGCCGCCTCGGCGAAGCGACCATCCGCGAACGCTACGGCAACCTGTTTGACATGTATCACCACATCACCAGCGAAGACCCCTACCAGGGGCCGATGCGCATCTACCCGGCGCCGCACTACACCATGGGCGGTCTGTGGGTGGACTACAACTTGATGAGTACGGTGCCCGGCCTGTTCGTCGTCGGCGAGGCCAACTTCTCCGACCACGGCGCCAACCGCCTCGGCGCCAGCGCTCTCATGCAGGGATTGGCCGACGGCTATTTCATCCTGCCCTACACGCTGAGCCACTACCTGGCCAACACGAAACAAGTCCCGGTGTCGGCCGATCACGCCGAGTTCCAGCGCTGTGAGGCCGAGGTCGGCGAACGCATGAAACGGCTGCTGTCGATCCGAGGGCAAGCGCAGCGCCCAGTCGATCCACCGCCAGCTGGGCAAGCTGATGTGGGACCAGTGCGGCATGGCCCGCAGTGAGCAGAGCCTCAAAAAAGCGCTGAACGAAATCCCGGCGATCCGCGAGGAATTCTGGCACGACGTCAGCGTCACCGGCGGCGAGCAAGAGCTGAACCAGGCGCTGGAGTACGCCGGCCGCGTCGCCGACTTCCTGGAGTTCGCCGAACTGCTCTGTCACGACGCCCTGGACCGCGATGAGTCGTGCGGCGCTCACTTCCGCATCGAGCACCAGACACCCGACGGCGAGGCGGCGCGTAACGACGACGAGTATTCCTACGTCAGCGCCTGGCAGTACGCCGGCACCGAGAAGGCGCCGAGTCCTGCACAAGGAGCCGCTAGCGTTCGAGGAAGTCCATCCCAGCGTTCGGAGTTACAAGTAACGATGAATTTCACCTTGCACGTGTGGCGGCAGAAGGACACTCATGACGCCGGCCGCATGGTCAGCTACGACGCCCGCGGCATCGCTCCGGACATGTCGTTTCTAGAAATGCTCGACGTGGTCAACCAGGAGCTGATCGAGAAGGGCGAGGAACCGATCGCCTTCGACAGCGATTGCCGCGAGGGCATCTGCGGCAGCTGCGGCCTGATGATCGACGGTTACGCCCACAGCCGCGAACGGGGCGTGGCCAGCCTGTCAGGTGTACATGCGGAATTTCGTGGACGGTCAGGAAATCTACGTCGAGCCGTGGCGGGCGCGGGCGTTTCCGGTAGTCAAGGATCTGGTCGTCGATCGCGGCGCTCTGGACCGCATCATCCAGGTGGGCGGCTTCGTATCGGTCAACACCGGCGGAGCGCCGGACGGTAACGCGCTGCCGGTACCCAAGCCGAACGCCGAGCTGGCCATGGACGCGGCGGCGTGCATCGGCTGCGGAGCGTGCGTGGCGGCGTGCAAAAACGCCTCGGCCATGCTGTTCACCGCCGCCAAGGTGTCGCACCTGGCGCTGTTGCCGCAGGGACGACCCGAACGACATGCCCGCGTCCGCCGGATGGTCGAGCAGATGGACCACGAGGGTTTCGGTAACTGCACCAACTATTACGAGTGCGAGGCTGCCTGCCCCAAGGAGATCAGCGTCCAGTTCATCGCTCGGATGAACCGCGAGTACCTCGCCGCTTGCCTGACCAGTGACAATTCGTAACCGGCGAGCGGGGGGCGTTAGCCCCCTGTTGAATTGGTAACAGGGGGCTGACGCCCCCCGCTCGCCTTTCGGGAACCCGCCTTGCGCTCGCGCCTGTGTCTGCTGATGTTCTTGCAGTACGCGCCGTCCGGCGCCATGCTGCCGCAGTACAGTCTGTATTTGCAGAACCAGCTCGGCTTCAATGCTCTGGAGGTAGCGGCGTGCTGCGCCACGCAGGCGGTGGCGACCGTCTGCGCCTCGCTCCTGGCCGGCCATGTCGCCGACCGTTGGGTATCGGCCGAACGCCTCCTCGGCGTCTGCGCCCTGCTGGGCGGCCTCGATCTGTGGTTGCTGGCCGGACAGACGCAGGCGACGCCCGTCTTCGTCGCCACACTCGTCTTCTGGCTGTTGACCGGCCCCATCTGGATGCTGGGCGCGACCATCGGTTTCGCGCATCTGAAGCACCCGGAACGCCAGTTCGGCCCGGTGCGCCTGTGGGGCACGGTTGGCTGGATGTCGGCCGCCTGGCTGGTGGGTTACTGGTTCGACAATCCCGCCTGGTTGTGCGATCTCGTCGGCTGGCTGCGTCCCGACCAGCCGCACAGCGAGATGGCCGACATTTTCCGCATTGGCGGCGTGCTGTCGTTCGTGCTGACGGCCTACAGTCTGTTGTTGCCGCATACACCGCCGCGGCCGGCACCGGGTGGAACGCCGGCACCGTTGGCCGCCCTGCGCCTGCTGCGTGGCCGCGACTTCTTCGTCTACGCTCTCGGCCTGTTCGGCGTGTGCGTGACCTACCCGTTCGGCACGCAAGGCACTCCGCTGCTCCTGGATCAACTCGGCGTCTCACGCGCCTGGATGCCGCGCATCCTGACCTTGGCCCAGCTGACAGAGGTGCTGGCGCTGGCCCTGCTGCCGATGTTTCTGCTGCGCCTGGGGGTGCGCGGCACGATGCTGGTCGGGCTATCAGCGTGGACGGTGGCGTTGTGTTCGCAGGCCATCGGCCGGCCGGTCGAACTGGTGGCCGGTTCGTTGTGCCTCAACGGCTTGTGCATCGCCGGCTATTTCGTGGCCGGACAGGTCTTCGTCAACGGCCGTGTCGGCGACGGCTTACGGGCCAGCGTGCAATCGCTGCTAACATTCGTCAACGGCCTGGGGATGCTGCTGGGCAACCTGCTGTTCGGCTGGCTGCGTCTCCGCGCCAGCGGCGAGCTGCCGCAGGCGTTCGCCGTCGGGGCCGCTCTTATGGCCGGCCTGGTGCTGGTGTTCCTGCTCGGCTTCGGCACTGCCGACAAACGATGAACAGGAGAGCAGCGTCTTGCGACGGCTGCTTCACGGCGATATGATGGCGCGATGGATGACGTGCAGCGAGAGGCGTTGGCCGTGCTGGCCGAGGTCTGGGCATTGTCGCCCGACATCCGGCTCGGTCAGTTGTTCGCCCATCTGGGTTTCCTGGGCGAAGCCCACCTTGGGCGTGGGTTGGGGTACATCGAAGATGATGAACTCCTCGCGGTCTTGTACCGTCACCGGGCGGAGTTGGCGGCCCGGTTACAAGGCACGCTCGATCAGGCGGCGCCGCCAGTCGGCTCCGCCACCTCCGTTTCGGGGAGCCCGACATTGCCGGCGGAGGCGCCACCAATACCCGAGCGGCGTTAAGCAGTGCGGTTTGTTGCTATGCGGCGAGTTGTGACTCGCCTGCCTCCCATCACTCCACCGTCACCAATTCCACTTCTCGACTGCCCAGGTCCAGTAAGAGAAACGTCTTCGGCCGCGCTCGGTGCAGTGCTCCCGGATTGATGACGCGCGTCGGGCCGGTGCGGTGCTCCTCCGCCTGGTGCGTGTGGCCGTAGAACAGAAAATCGTAATAGCCGGAATGCTCCACGTCGCGCATCAGCGCCTTGTCGTCTCCGTGAAGAAACGCCAGCTTCACGCCCTCCAGTTCGACGCTGCCGAAGGGCTCGTGCAGCGTCGCGCCGATTTCGGCCATCGCTTCTCGTAGTGGCCCCTTGTCGATGTCGCAGTTGCCGAAGACGAAATGGGCCGTGAAATCGCGGAATCGCAGGACCGTTTCGGGATCGTCAATGTCGCCGCAGTGCAGGACGGTCGTGATGCCGCGCTGGCGCAGCTCGGCCAAGGCAAGGTGTACCGTGAGACGATTGCCGTGCGTGTCGCTGACGACGCCGATGCGCATGTCGCTCTCCTGGTGGGTCTGGCGGCTTTTGTTGTATCGATCGGGACGCGAACCCGTCAATCCGCGTTGGCCGTCGCCGCCTCATTCGCTACCCTGAGAAGGAAAGGAGTCTGTTGAACCGACCCATGACCCGACGCTCTCGTGCCCGTGAAGTGGCCTTGCAACTGCTCTTCCAACGCGACCTCAACGCACGGATCGACCGCGCCGTCCTGGAACGCTTTGTCCGCGACCGCCTGCGCGACGACGGCCTGGTATCGTTCTGTCTCGTCTTGTACGACGGCGTCATCGCCCAGCAGACTGACATCGATCGCCGCTTGAGCGAGGCGGCCGAAAACTGGCGCCTGGTCCGCATGGCCGCCGTCGATCGCAACGTCCTCCGCCTGGGCGCGTACGAACTGCTGCACACACCCGACACGCCGCCCAACGTCGCCCTCGATGAGGCGATCGAGCTGGCGCGGCGCTACGGTTCGGCCGACTCGCCCGCCTTCGTCAATGGCGTCCTGGACCATCTGCGTCCGCCCTCCCCTTCCCCCGCGTGACGATGCCGGCCGGACAACCCTTTACCTCTCTGTGTCAGCTCGCCGCTCGCGGCCGTCACGCCGGCCGCGTCGATCTGCACGTCCACACCACGCACAGCGACGGCACCTACACGCCGGCGCAGGTCGTCGATCTCGCCCGCCGTGCCGGCCTGGCCGCCCTCGCTATCACCGATCACGACGCCCTCGGCGGCGTGTCCGTGGCCGTCAATGCCGCAGCCGGTTCCCCCGTGGAGATCGTGCCCGGCGTCGAGATCACGACCGAATATCGACAGCGCGAGCTGCACTTACTGGCGTACTTCGTCGTCCTGGATCACGCGGGGTTATCGGCCGCTCTCGAAGACATCCGCCGTCATCGCGTCGAGCGCTTCCGCGAGATGGTCGAGCGCTTGCGCGGCTGCGGCGTGTCCCTTGAGGGAGAGGAGCAGCGTTTCCACGGCTCGACCGAGGCGCTGGGCCGGCGGCATCTCGCCGAGATGCTGGTCCGCGCGCGCCGGGTGACGACGGTGCGCGAAGCGTTCCAGCGTTACCTCGGCGACAGGGGCAGCGTGGCCGTGCCGAAGAAACGGCTGCCGGTGGATGAGGCGCTGGCCCTGGTCGGCGATGCCGGCGGCGTTGCGGCGTGGGCGCACCCGCCTTATGATTGCACTCAGGAGAACCTCGCCGAACTTCACGGACTCGGGCTGGGGGCGGTCGAGGTCGAATATCCCGACGTGCGCCGCGCGCGCTGCTGGAACTGCGGGGCTGGGCGGGGCGGCTGGGCCTGGCCGTGACCGGCGGCAGTGATTGCCACGGGCCGGGACGGCGCGGCGTCGGGACGTGTACGGTGTCCGCCGACGAGTTCGGCCGACTCCGCCAACGGATTTGAGGGGAACAAGAAGAGCCTCACGCAAAGGCGCAAAGAACGCAAAGAAAGACGAGATAAAGAACGACAAGATAGATGAGGGCCGACTCTTTTTTCCTGCGTTTTCTTTGCGTTCTTTGCGCCTTTGCGTGAGGCTCTTCTTGTTCGATTCATCGAGGTAGGACATGGTTTTCCGCGCCTTTTTCGAGAAGCTCAAAGCCGGATTGACCAAGACGCGCGGCGTCTTCTCCGGCATCGCTTCGCTGTTCCG
This sequence comes from uncultured Planctomycetota bacterium, assembly GCA_963849325.1. GTDB lineage: Bacteria > Planctomycetota > Planctomycetia > Gemmatales > Gemmataceae > JAJPHU01. The sequence goes on from CAWKHF010000007.1 coordinate 599,885, forward strand.
CCTGCGCGGCAAGGTGGACCGCGATTTCCTCAGCGAGCTGGAGAAACGCCTGTACCTGGCCGACGTCGGCACCGCCGCCACCAGCGAAATCATCGACAAGGTCCGCCAGTCCTTCCTCGACAAGGACATCACCGGCGACGTCGAGGCGTTCGTCAAGCAGCAGCTGAAGGACATGCTCACGACCGGCGAGGGGCTGCGCTACAGTGCGAACGGGCCGACGGTGGTGATGGTGGCCGGCGTCAACGGCTCGGGCAAAACGACGTCGATCGCCAAGCTGGCGCGACGGCTCCAGCAGGACGGTAAGAAAGTCCTCGTCGCTGCCTGCGATACCTTCCGCGCCGCGGCGGTCGAGCAGCTGACCATCTGGAGCGAGCGCATCGGCTGCGAGATCGTCAAGAATCAGCAGGGCAGCGACCCCGCCAGTGTGGCCCACGATGCCTGCGAGCGGGCCAAGGCGCGCGGCTTCGACGTGCTCATCGTGGACACCGCCGGCCGACTGCACACGCAGACCCACCTGATGCGCGAGCTGGAGAAGATCCATCGCGTCGTGACCCGACAGATCGAGGGGGCGCCGCACGAGGTGCTGCTGGTGCTCGACGCCACCACCGGCCAGAACGCCATCGCCCAGGCGGAGAACTTCAAGAAGACGGTGCAGTGCAGCGGCATCATCCTGGCCAAGCTCGACGGCACCGCCAAGGGCGGCGCCATCTTCGCCATCAAGCAGAAGCTCGGTCTGCCGGTCAAGTTCGTCGGCGTCGGCGAGAAGCTCGACGACCTCGAACCGTTCGACCCCGATTCCTACGTCGAAGCCCTGTTTAGCTGAGCCGCGACCGTCAGGGAGCGCTGCTCCCCGCTCCCTGACGGTCGCGGCTGGGTTCGGGTTCTGTATTGACAACCAGCGCACCGGATCGCTACAACTCCTCCCCTTCGTTGGATGTCTGTTGCCTTGCCGCGCTCTCTTTCGGGTCCGGGGTGTGCAACCCGCGGGACCGCGAAGGGAGGGTTCGCGTCGAGGACAAGGGGGCGCGAGGATGGGGCAACCGTGTCAAGGCGCGGAATGGGCGAAGCGCGGCTGGCAGGCAACCTTCTTGCTGCTGGGCCTGGCCGCCGGCTGCGGTACCGCGCGCGTCAGCGACACGACGCGCACGGCCACCGAACAACTGTTGATCTCCCACTCCATCGACAACACGGTCTCCAAGCTCGATTTCCGCATCCTGAACGGGAAAAAAGTCTATCTCGATCCGCAATATCTGGATGGCGTGACGGACAAGGGCTACCTCATCAGTTCGCTGCGGCAGCACTTGCTGGCGTGTGGCTGCCTGTTGCAGGAAGAGCGGAAGAATGCTGGCTACGTGGTGGAAGCGCGGGCCGGCAGCGTCGGCACGGATCGCAACGACATGCTCGTCGGCGTGCCCCAGATGATGATCCCCTCGTTCATGCCGGGCATCCCCGGCGGCATGATCCCGGAAATCGCGGTGGCCAAGAAGACCAACCGCCGCGCCGTCGCCAAGATCGCCGTGTTCGCTTACAACCGGGTCAACGGCGAACCCGTCTGGCAATCCGGCGTCCTCGAAGCGGTCGCCAGCGAACGCAACAGTTGGCTGTGCGGCACCGGCCCCTTCCAGCGCGGCACCCTGATCCAGGGCACCGCGTTTGACGACCAGCGCATCGTCGTGCCGGTGCTCGATAAGCAAAGCCACGAGCCGACCTACGCGGTGGTTTCCGTGACGCAGCCCGCCTGCTGGCGATCCGGCCCGCTGCCCGACGCGGACCCCAATCCGCCGAAAACGAAACCGGCGCGCGAACCGAACGCCCCCGCCGGCGACAGCAAGGTGGTTCAGGCGTCCGACGCCCCGCCCAGTTCCGATCCGGCGGCGGAGAAGTCCGAGTAGGCGCTGCGTTCGCTTTTTTCGTCGTTATGCCCTATCTTTTCCTTGTTCGGCGGAACGAGGTACAGGGGAGGATCGCCGCGCATGAGCGACATCTGCCTGGTGACGGGAGGAGCGGGGTTTATCGGCTCGCACCTGGTTGAATCGCTGGTTCGGCAGGGCCGGCGCGTGCGCGTGCTCGACGACTTCAGCACGGGCCTGCGCGCCAACCTGGTACACGTCCATCCGGGGCCGGAGATCGTCGAGGGCGACGTCGCCGACGCCGCCGCGGTGCAGCGAGCGACGAACGGCGTCGGCATGGTCTTCCACTTAGCCGCGTTGGCCTCGGTGCAGCGCAGCGTCGAGGCGCCCGGCGACACGCATCGCGTCTGCGCCACCGGCACCCTTCACGTCCTCGACGCCGCCCGCCGCGCCGGCGTGCGCCGCGTCGTCTACGCCGCCAGCAGCAGCGCCTACGGCATTCCCGCCGGCGAGGTGCAGAGCGAAGACGATCCCGTCCAGCCACTGTCGCCCTACGCTGCCGCCAAGCTGGCCGGCGAGCTGTACGCCCAGTCCTTCACCGCCGCCTATGGCCTGGAGACGGTACGGCTGCGGTTCTTCAACATCTTCGGCCCGCGTCAGCGGGCGGACAGTCCCTATTCGGGCGTGATCGCCCTGTTTACCGCGGCGCTGACGGCGGGGCGGACGCCAAGCATCTACGGCGATGGCCTGCAATCGCGCGATTTCACGTTCGTCACCGATGTGGTGCAAGCCCTGACGCGGGCCGCCGACGCCCCCAACGCATCGGGGCAGGTTTACAACATCGGCACGGGCCGCGGCACCAACCTGCTCGACCTGGTTGCGGCCCTCAATCGACAACTCGGCACGAACATTGCGCCGCGACACGCTCCCGCTCGCCTCGGCGACGTGCGCCATTCCCGCGCCGATATCTCCCGTGCCCGCCGGGATCTGGGCTTCGAGCCGGTCGTCCCCTTCGAGGACGGTCTCGCCCAAACGTTGCGCTGGTATCGCCAACAGTCAGGGCCGCGATCATGAGGAGTGGTTTGGCACCGCTTCCTCACGGTCGCGGCTCCGAACCAGGCCTGATGCTCACCCGCAGGACTTCCTGCCTGCTCTTGTGCTTTCCGGCCGAAAACGGTATAGCCGCATCGTCTCGGTTTGCGCGCGTGGCGACGTTAGACAGGTCAGGAGGACCGCGAATGCCCATCCTGGAAGCGCGAGGACTGGTGAAGTATTACGGCCGGCGGAAGGTCGTGGACGGCGTCAATTTCGAGGTCGATGTTGGCGAGGTCGTCGGTTTGCTCGGACCGAACGGCGCCGGCAAGACGACCAGCTTTCGCATGACCACCGGACAGGTGACCCCCAACGAGGGCAAGGTCTTTTTCGCCGGCCACGAAGTTACGCGCCTGCCCATGTACCGGCGTGCTCGCCTCGGTATGGGCTACCTGGCCCAGGAAACCAGCGTCTTCCGCAAGCTGACCGTCGAGCAGAACATCCTCGCTATCCTCGAAGCGATCCCGGCCTATCGCAGCCTCGGCCGCAAGCTCAGCAAGGCCGAACGCTTTCAGAAGACCGACGAGGTGCTGGAGAAATTCGGACTCAGCCATCTGCGCAAGAACAACGCCGCCCGCCTGTCCGGCGGCGAGAAGCGCCGGCTCGAAATCGCCCGCTGCCTCGTCTGCGATCCACTGCTCATCCTGCTCGACGAGCCGTTCACCGGCATCGATCCGCAGACCATTGAGGACATCCAGCACATCGTCCGCGGCCTACGCGACGAGGGCATCGGCATCCTGGTGACCGACCATCGGGTGCGCGAAATTCTCACGATTACGGATCGCAGTTATCTCATCAAGGGCGGCCGCGTCGTCACGCACGGCACGCCGCAACAGATCGTCCGCGACCCCATCGCCATCAGCGAGTACCTGGGCAACAGCTTCACCGACGACGCCCTGGCCCGCTCGGCGGCCGTTCCCGGCGAACCACCGCCTCCGCCGGCCGTCCAGGCCATTCACCAGGTCGTGGAACGCGAGAAGGTACACCGTCTCATCGATCGCCTGCAGGCCAACGATGCGACCGCTGTCGCCGAGTTGCTCCAGCACGGCGCCGGCGCCATTCCCACTCTGCTCGAAGCGCTGGAACGCCGAGATGTCGAGCTGCGCCGTCAGGCCTTCGAGGTGTTGCAGCGCCTGCTCGGCGGTCACGCCGAATTCGACCCCTACGCGCCGGAAGCACAACGGAGACAGCAGATCGCCCATTTGCGCGAACGTACCGAGCGCAAGGCGGGTTGACAACGGCCGTGCCATCTGTCATTTCCACAGAGGAATTCTTTTTTCACCAGCCCGGAGCGTCAGCGACGGGTTACGCCAACCCGTCGCTTGCGCTCCGGGCTGGCGGCCGCGAGGTACACCATGAGTACGAACCTGACGTCCTTGCTCGACAACTATCTCGACGGGCCGCGACTGGTCCGCGAGGCTGTCCGCGGCCTGGACCGGACCCAGCTGCTGGCCCGACCCGTCGCCGGCAAGTGGAGCACGCTGGAAGTCGTCTGCCATCTCGCCGACTTCGAGCCGATCCTGGCTGACCGCATGAAGCGCATCCTCGCGGAGGAGCGACCGCAACTCCTCGGCGCCGACGAAGCCCGTTTCGCGGCCGCACTGGCCTATCACGAGCGCGAACTGGAAGAAGAGCTGGCGATCATTGAGCATACGCGGTCGCAGATGGCGCGTATCCTGCGCACGATGCCGGTCGAGGCGCTGCGACGTGTCGGGGTGCATAGCGAGCGCGGCCCGCTTACCCTGGAACAACTCTTGACCGGCGCCGTCAGCCACATCCCGCATCACGTCCGGTTCATCTACGAGAAGCGCCAGGCGCTGGGTTTGCCGGCGTGAACAGGGCCGCGAAGAAGTTGTTTCCCCACCAACCCGGAGCGTCCGCGACGAGTTCGCCTACCTCGTCGCGGACGCTCCGGACGGGTAGGAAAATCGCCGCGAAAAGGGGGACCGGGCGGCTCGTTTTCGCCGCCCCGACATGCCCATAAAAATCTATCCTGTAAAGGTTTTCGGATAGCTTGACGAGTCGTCTCAATTTTTCTACGAAGAGAATACCTTGGGGCGTCCCGGGGCGGCGGACGCTGCCTTGGCCGCACCGTTGGGGTCTGGGCCGCAGAAAGACGGTTCACGCCGATAATACGGCTGACCGACGCGAAAATCCTCCACGGCCCGCTGGCCGTGGTCGTATGAAAACACAGGTCCACGCCGATAAGACGGGGGACCGGCAGGATGCGTCCCTCCGCTTGTGGCATTCTCTTGATCGAGGACATTCCGATGTTCGCTGGCAAACTGTTGATCCCATCCTGGTTGGAGGCGGAAACGGAGGCGCCCGAAGGGCTGCCGCCCGGCCTCGATCCCGCCCCGGTCTACGCGATCCGCTCCCGCGATGAGGAGGAGGACGAGGACGAAGAGGACGACGACGACCTGGACGACGACGACGACGACCTCGACGATGACGAGGACTTCGACGACGACCTCGATGACGACGAGGACTTCGACGACGACGAGGACTTCGACGACGACGAGGACTTCGACGACGAGGACTTCGACGACGAGGACGTCGATGACGATGACCTCGACGACGACGAGGATGAGGACGAAGAGGATATCGACGACGAGGGCGTCTGAGAATCGATTCCCCAAGCCGCTTGCGGCTTAGCGTGTGCCGCCGCCCGCTAAGCCGCAAGCGGCCGCGAAGGACTTTCTTCCGATTCGGCCCTGTCGAGACGGCGCGACATCCTTTGCACTTCCTTCGACTCCGGTTATAATCAGAAACGAACTGGGAACGGGGGCGTCCACCCGTGCGAGGGTTCATCTCCTCGCCCGACCGGACCATGCAGGGGGAAGCCAATGGCGCAATCAGGCAAGCACTTCAATGACGGGCCCGAGTCTTCTTCCACCACCGGCCAGCCGTCGGCTCGCGTGCCCGATCAGCACCAGCTGGATTTCGAGCTGGAATTCTTCGAGGCTGTCCTCGGCCGTTGCCCCGACTATGTCGATGTCTTGCGCATCATGGGCAACCTGCTGACGCTCAAGGGGCGTTTCGCCGACGGTCTGCAGATCGACAAGCGCCTGGTGCAGCTGCGGCCCAACGACGCGCTGGCGCACTACAACCTCGCTTGCAGTTACGCCCTGCTGAAGCGGCCCGAGCAATCGCTCAAGACCCTGCGCCGCGCCGTCGAGCTGGGCTACCGCGACTTCCGTTACATGAAGGAAGATCACGACCTCGACTCGATTCGCCACGACCCGCGTTTCCGGCAATTGCTCCGGGAATACGAGAAGCGCTAGAGAACGATCGGCAATCCGCAAGGACGAAGGATTCCGGATCGCTGAGAGCTGTTCATGGACATCCTCTCCCGGGGTGACGGTGCCCTGTTTGGCGATCCGTCCGCGGACCACGCTCGCCAATTCTTCGCCGCCAAGCCGCGAGCTTTGCTCGACAAGGTCATGACCGTGGCCGACGCCGTGCGGCGGTTCGTCCACGACGGCGATTACTTCGCCAGCGGCGGCTTCGGCTGCGCCCGCATTCCGACGGCCGTGCTGCACGAGCTGCTGCGCCAGGGCCGGCAGCGTCTGCGCTTCGCCGGCCACACGGCGACGCACGACTTTCAGATTTTGCTGCGCCGGCAACGGCCTGGGACGCGGGCAGACGTTGGCGGCGGTGGACATCGCCTACGTCGTCGGCCTGGAAGCGCGCGGCCTGTCGCCGCAGGCGCGGCGCGTCATGGAGTCGGGTGAGGTCGCCTGCACGGAGTGGACGAATTACACTCTGGCCGTGCGCTTCAAGGCGGCGGCGATGGGCGTGCCCTTTTTGCCGGTGCGCTCCCTGCTCGGCACGGACACCTTTCGCCACAGCGCCGCCTGCGCCGTCGCCTGCCCGTTCAGCGGCGCGACGGTGGCGCTGGTGCCGGCCCTGTACCCCGACGTGGCGGCCATCCACGTCCATGAAGCGGATCGCTACGGCAACTGCCGTATCCGCGGCACCACCGTCGCCGATCTCGACCTGGCGCGGGCGGCCAAGCGGCTGATCGTCACCTGCGAACGCCTCATCCCCAGCGACGACATCCGCCAAGACCCCAGCCGCACCGTCATCCCGTTCTTCTGTGTCGATGCCGTCTGCGAGGTGCCCTTCGGCAGCTATCCCGGCAACATGCCGTATGAGTATTTCTCCGACGAGGAGCACCTTCGCCGCTGGCTGGACGTCGAGAAGGACGTGGACACGTTCCGGGACTTTCTGGAGACGCACATCTACGGCGTGCGCGATTTCACGGAGTACGTGCAGCGCTGCGGCGGCCTGGCGCGCCTACAAGAACTGCGACGTCACGAGTTCTTGTTGCATCGAGGTCTGTAGTTGATCCGAGCCGCGAGCGTCAGCGAGGGGGGCAGGTCCGCTCGCTGACGCTCGCGGCTCGGCAGGGAACGTTGTCATGTCCGCCGCCTACAACGCGATGGAATTGATGATCTGCTGTGCCGCGCGTCTGCTGGAGGATGGGCGGACGGCGGCGGTCGGCACCGGCGTGCCGTGCGCCGCCGCCATGCTGGCCCAGCGTACCCATGCTCCGCACCTGGTCATCCTCTTCGAGGCCGGTGGCGTCGCGCCGCAGTTGCCGACCATGCCCATTAGCGTCGGTGATTCGCGCTCCTTCCACCGTGCCGTGATGGCCACCAGCATGGCCGACATTATGGAGACCTGCCAACGCGGTCTGATCGATTACACCTTCCTCGGCGGCGCCCAGATCGACGCCTACGGCAACCTCAATTCCACCTTGATCGGTGGCGATTACGTCCGGCCGAAGGTGCGTCTGCCGGGCAGCGGCGGAGCTAATGACCTCGCCTCGTTCTGCTGGCGCATCTTCGTCGTCACCAACCACGACCGTCGCCGTTTCGTTGAGAAGCTCGATTTCCTGACGACGCCGGGCTACTTGACCGGCCCCGGCGCCCGCGAGGCCGCCGGTTTGTCGCCGGGCGCCGGACCTTACCGCGTCATCACGGACCTGGCCGTGATGGGCTACGACGACCAGACCAAGCGCATGCAGGTACACAGCCTGCACCCCGGCGTCACGCTCGAACAGGTCCGCGCCGCCACCGGCTTCGAGTTGGGCGTCTGCGAGACGCTGGCCGTCACCGAGCCGCCTACGCCGGAGGAACTCCTCATTCTGCGCGAAGAAGTCGATCCCCATCGCTACGTACTTGGTCGATAGCCACAAAAGTTCTCGAATAAGTCTTCGATACAACCGAGGCGAGATGTGAAATAAGAATGAATCTCACCACTCTCCCTGGACGAATCGGGCCGCACATCATAAGAATATTTCGGTTGCCTAACTCAACTCGGGAGCGCAGAAACTACACGTTAGAATAGTCCCTCGGGATGCGATCGCCGCGAACGTCTTCGCGGCGATGTTTCGGCTGGCGCGATCATTGCGGCAGAGGAGCGATCTATCGCTTCCGCCCCGGCGCAACTCACGGAGGGCGGCCCCGTTCGAGGCTACCCCACCAACCGAAGGGACGGGCGAGCATGACACGGGTTGCCAACAGAGTGACGAGTCGATCTCGTCGCGGATTTTCCTACTTTAAGGAGATGTTATGAATGTGAACTGGAAGAGTCGATTGCCGATGGTTCTTGCGGCCGCCCTGGTGATGGCCGCCCTGATTGTCGTAGTCCGATACCAGCCGGCGCGGGCGGAGCGCCTGGCCGAGCCGGCCTCCGGCCCGCGCTACACGGTGATCGAGACTCAGGGGTTCAACCTGCTGGTCACCGACAACGCGGACAACAAGCTGTACTACTATGCCACCGACAAGGACGTACCGGTCGGCTCGCCCCTGAAGCTGCGCGCCTCGCTGGACCTGACCAAAGTCGGCAAGGAGGAGGTTCCCATCAAGACGCACAACCTGGAGAACATGCGCAAAAAGGAACAGAAGTAGGCAAGCCGGCCGCGGGGCACCCGCTCGCGCGAGTGGGCGCCCACGCCGGGGTCCGTTTATCCGAAAGGAATTTCGATGAGCACTTCGCTGAAAATACTAGGCGGTCTAGCGGTCCTGCTGGGATTGCTACACTCCGGGACAGCGCAAGCCCAGGTCGCGGGATATGCCGGCTACAACCCGTACACGGGCAATGGCGGTCGGGCGGCGGCGGGCTATAACCCGTACACGGGCACCCACGCCGGCGGACAGAATTCTTACAACCCGTATACGGGCGCGCGGGGCCAGAGCCGATCCGCGTACAACCCCTACACGGGCGCCTCCGCTTCTGCCCAGCGCGCCTATAACCCGTACACCGGGAGGTCTGCCTATCACTATAGCTATCGACGCCGATGAGGTCCCGTGCGTCAGAGACAAACACACGGCGGAGTCCGCCATGTCCCGAACCCTTTGGCTCGCCGTCCTCGCGGTTGCCGCGTTTGCAGCTACCTTCGGGCTGGTCAAACTCATCCAGCAGGATTCGACCCCTCCCGGCATGGTCTGGATACCCGGCGGCGAGTTCACGATGGGCACCGATTCGGAACTCGGCTGGCCGGACGAGAAGCCGGCCCATCGTGTGCGTGTGGACGCCTTCTGGATGGACGAGACCGAGATCACGAATGCTCAATTCCGCCAGTTTGTCGAGGCCACGGGGTACGTGACCACGGCCGAGAAACCAGCCGACGCCGAGGAAATCTTGCGCCAACTGCCGCCGGGTACGCCCCCGCCGCCCGAGGAAAAGCTGGTCCCAGCCTCGTTAGTGTTCACACCGACGGAGGGGCCAGTGCCCTTGAAGGATTTCTCTCGGTGGTGGAAGTGGACGCCCGGCGCCGACTGGCGGCACCCCGACGGACCCGATAGCAACCTCGACGGCAAGGACGAACATCCCGTCGTTCACGTCTCCTGGTTCGATGCGACGGCCTATGCGCAGTGGGCCGGTAAGCGCCTGCCGACCGAAGCCGAGTGGGAGTTCGCGGCCCGCGGCGGCTTGCAGGGCAAGCCCTACGTCTGGGGCGACCAGAAACCGTCCGACACGGCCATCTTCGCCAATGTCTGGCAAGGTGAGTTTCCGCACCAGAACACGGCGGCGGACGGCTACGAGCGAACCGCGCCGGCCAAGTCGTACCGGTCCAACGGTTACGGCCTGTACGACATGGCCGGCAACGTCTGGGAGTGGTGCGCCGACTGGTATCAGCGCGACCTGTATCGCCGGCGGGCCGGCCAAGGGGTGAGCGTCAACCCGACTGGGCCGCCACGAAGCCTGGACCCGGCGCGCCCCTTCACGCCGCAGCGCGTGCAGCGCGGCGGTTCGTTTCTGTGCCACGACAGCTACTGCTCCCGCTACCGTCCGAGCGCTCGACATGGATGCAGCCCGGATACGGGCATGTCGCACGTGGGTTTCCGCTGCGTGAGGACGCCTCCCAAGTGATGAGACGCGGAAGAGAAGACATCCTCGGGCTGCCATCGTATGCCGGCCCGGTTTCCTTGTTGTCGCATTAGGAGAAACAACATGCTGAAAAACACGAGGATTCAGATGTTCCTCGTGCTTGTCGCCGGCGCGTCGATCGGCTATGCCGTGGCGTCGGGCAAGCTCAACCCGTTCCAGAGGGCCGACGCCGCCCCTCCGAGAGGGTCATCCGCTGGCGAGAAGACGGAAGGCCCCCAAGCGGGGGACACGTTCGCGTGTTGCCCTCAAGGGACGAGCAAGGGTCAGCTGTTGGCCATGGCGGACCCGAGGGTGAAGGCCGCGGTCGCCAAGGCCGGGGGCAACGGTAAGAAGCCGAACATCATCTTCATCATGGGTGACGACATCGGCTGGTTCAACATCGGCGCCTACCACCGGGGCATAATGTCCGGCAGGACGCCAAACCTCGACAAGCTGGCTTCCCAGGGCATGCTCTTTACCGACTACTACGCCGAGGCGAGCTGCACGGCGGGACGGGCCAACTTTATCACCGGCGAATTGCCGATTCGCACCGGCCTGACCACGGTGGGACAGGCGGGATTCCCCTGGGCATGCCGGTGGAGGCCCCCACCATCGCCACGGTGCTGAAGTCGATGGGCTATGCCACCGGCCAGTTCGGTAAGAACCACTTGGGCGACCTCAACAAGTTCCTGCCGACGGTCCACGGCTTCGATGAATTCTTCGGCTACCTGTATCACCTGGACGCGATGGAGGATCCGGCTCATCCCAATTATCCTCAGGCACTCAAGGACAAGGTCGGGCCTCGGAACATGCTCCATTGCTGGGCTGCCGACAAGGACGATCCGACCGAGCAGCCGCGCTGGGGCCAAATCGGCAAACAGAAGATCGAGGACGCCGGCACCCTCTATCCCAAGCGGATGGAAACCGTGGACGACGAGATTCTTGGCCACGCGCTCCGGTTCGTCGAGAAGGCCCGCAAGGACGACAAGCCGTTCTTCCTGTGGCTCAACCCGACGCGGATGCACGTCGTCACGCATCTCTCGGAGAAATATCAATCGCTCCGCAATGCGAAAAATGGCTGGAGCATCCAGGAAGCCGGCATGGCGCAACTGGATGACCTCGTCGGCTCGGTCATGAAATACCTGAAGGACAACGGCCTGGAGGAGGACACGATCGTCGCCTTTTCGACGGACAATGGCGCCGAGAACTTTACCTGGCCGGATGGCGGTCAGACGCCGTTTGCCGGCGGCAAGGGAACGGCGCTCGAAGGCGGCTTCCGCGTGCCCTGCATTCTTCGCTGGCCGGGCAAGGTGCCGGCGGGCAAGGTGGAGAACGGTATCTTCTCCGGGCTGGACTGGTTTCCGACCTTCGTCGCGGCCGCCGGCAACCCCAACATCGCCGAGGAACTCAAGAAGGGCAAGCAGGTCGGCGACCGCGACTACAAGGTACATCTCGACGGCTACAATCAGATGGACTTCCTCACCGGAAAGGGCCCGTCGAAGCGCCATGAAATCTTCTACCTGACGGAGACCACTCTGAGTCGCGGTGCGGATCGATGACTACAAGTACCGCTTCGCCGATCAGCCGAACGGCTGGCTTGGCGCCACGGAGAAGGTGGACTGGCCGATGATCGTGAATCTCCGCCTTGACCCGTTCGAGCGGACGGGCTTGCCCAATGGCAAGAGTGGATCCCTCGCCTATTACAACTGGTTCGCCTACGAATTCTGGCGGTTTGTGTTCGTGCAGGAAGAAGTGGGGAAGGCCGCCAAGACCCTGATCGAGTTCCCGCCGATGCAGGGAGGCGCGAGCTTCAACATGGAGGCGGTAAAGAAGCAGATCGAGGCGGCGATCCGGAAGAACCACGGGCAATAAGCCGAAGGATAGATCGAAGAGGGATCGGTGGACTGGGTGATCCGTGGCGTCCGGGCGGTAAACGCCCGACGCGCGGACGTCACTCGGCCTTGTCGCTGTTGGTGCGCGCGGAGTATACTCGCGCCGCTCGCGGAGACCGGAACTCCGCTCGCCAGGCCAGGCCCGGTCGCGTGGACGGGCGTGCGTTTTCAAGGAGGAGAACGATGGCCCATCAAATCCGGCCGTTCATCGGCGTCAACGCCGACTACGTGCCGGCCAGCAAGGTGAACAGCCCGCTCGTCCGTCTCGGCGCCGGCTACCTGGACACCGTCGTCGCGGCCGGCGGCCTGCCGGTGATCGTGCCGCCGTTGGGCAAGGACGTCGATGTCGATGCCTGGCTTGATCGACTCGACGGCTTCGTTTTGACCGGCGGTCTGGACATGGACCCGCGCCGCTACGGCGCCCCCACTCATTCTTCCGTGCAACCCCTGCCCGAGCGCCGCGACGACAGTGACCGGCTGCTGGTGCGCCGGCTGCTGGAGCGCCACCTACCGCTGCTGGCGATCGGCCTGGGCGCGCAGCAGTTGAATGTCGCCTGCGGCGGCAGCCTTTACCTGCACCTACCGGCGGAGATGCCGAGGGCCATGCCGCACCGCGATCCGACCGGCGCTCCGCATCGTCATACCGTGCTCATCGAGCCGAACACGCGCATGGAGGAGATTTACGGCGCCGGGGAAATCCGCGTCAACAGCGCTCACCATCAGGCCATCCGCCAGGTCGGCGCCGGCCTGCGCGTCGGCGCCCTGCGCCGGACGGCGTCATCGAGGCGATCGAGAGTACCGATCCGCACTGGTTCTGCATCGGCGTACAGTGGCACCCCGAATCGGAGACGGCGTCCGCGCTGGATTTGCAGCTCTTCGAGTCGTTCATCCAGGCGTGCTTGCGCCAGGCCCAGTCGCTCGAACTGGCCGCGTAGGTAGTCGGCGAGCGGGGGGCGTCAGCCCCCTGTTGCGAGTCCGTAACAGGGGGCTGACGCCCCCCGCTCGCCAGCGAACACATCGGAGCCGTCTCATGACCCCGCGCTGGCTGATCGGTCTGGCCTCCGGCTCCAGTGCCGACGGCGTGGATGCCGCCCTGATGGAACTGGAGGGCATGGGGCTGGACCTGCGCGTGCGGCAGGTGCAGGGGTTGCATCAGCCTTACGGCCAGGAACTGCGGGGGCTGGTACGTCGCATCAGTACTTCGGCCCCTTGCGAGGTCCGACAAGTAAGTCTACTTCATCGCCTTCTGGGCGAGACCTTCGCTGCCGCGGCGCGGAGCGTGGCCGACCACGCCAGCCTGAGCCTGCAAAAAGTGCAGTGCATCGGCTGTCCGGGACACACGATCTGGCACGATCCCGACGGACGTTTCCCGACCACGCTGGGCCTGGGCATGGCGGCGGTGGTGGCGGAGCGCTGCGGCGTGACGACGGTGAGCGACTTCCGTGCCCGCGACGTGGCGGCCGGAGGCCAGGGCGTGCCGCTGGCGGCGCTGACCGATTACATCCTGTTCCGCCACCCACATGAGGGCCGACTGCTCATCCACCTCGGCGGATTGGCGCGGGTCGTCTTCGTGCCGGCCGACTGCCGCATCCATGAGGTAGTCGGCTTCGAGGCCGGACCCTGCAACGTACTGCTCGACGCCCTGATGGGCCACGTCACCGGCGGCCGAACGCCGTTCGACCCTGGCGGCAAACACGCCGTCCAGGGCAAGTGCATCGACGCCCTGCTGCAAAGTTGGCTCGGCCATCCGTATTTGCAGCGCCGGCCGCCCAAGAGCCTGCCGCGACACCTGTTCGCCGACGACTTCGCCGCCCAGGCCGTGCAGCAGTTACGCCAACGTGGCGGCAGTCTTCACGATCTGCTGTGTACCGCCACGCATTTCGTGGCCCGCGGCATCACCACGGCGGTGCGGCGCTTCCTGCCGTCGGGACGGACCATCCATCGCGTCCTGCTCTCCGGCGGCGGCGTCCGCAACGGCTTACTGTGGCACCTGCTCGAGCAGCTGTTCGAGGGCGTTCCGTTGCAGCGCAGCGATGAGGTAGGCGTGCCCGCCGACGTGCGCAAGGCACTGTCGTTCGGCATGTTGGCGGCGCTGACGCTCGACGGCGTGCCGGCCAACGTGCCCTCGGCCACGGGCGCGGCCGGCTCGCGCTTGCTGGGCAGCCTGACGCCCGGTTCGTCGATCAACTGGGCGCGCTGCCTGGCCTGGATGGCCGCCCAGACCACGCCGCCGTTGATGCTGGAGTAGAAAGAGGCTCCGATCCAAACCCGCGACAAAGTGTGCGGTCTCGGCGGTCGGCGGGAAGTACCATGACAGGGAGACTCCACGTCCGCGAGGAGCACTGTTATGGTTATCCGCGCCGAACCAATTCTCCATCACATCCGCCGCCTGGTCGGCCGTCCTCTCCGCGATCCCGCCGGGGATGCCGCTCTGCTCGACCGTTTCATTCATCAGGGAGACGAGGCCGCATTTCGCGCGCTGGTCGCTCGGCATGGTCCAATGGTGCTGGGAGTGTGCCGCCGGGTGCTGCACCATCTCGCGGACGCCGAGGATGCCTTTCAAGCGACGTTTCTGGTGCTGGCTCGCAAGGCCGCGACCCTCCGTCATCCCGACGCCCTGGCCGCCTGGCTGCACGGCACCGCTCGCCGCCTCGCCCTCAAGTGTCGCCAAACCGATGCCCGGCGTCGGGACCGCGAACAACGCCGCCCGCCAACCTCTCCTCCTTCGACAACGACCGACCCTCTGGAGCAGCTGTCAGCGCGCGAGATGCTTCTGGTGCTCGATGAAGAGCTGCAGCGCTTGCCGGAGGCGTACCGTCTTCCTCTCATCCTGTGTTATCTGGAGGGCCACACCCAGGAGGAGGCGGCTCGAATGCTGGGCTGGACGTCGGGTTCGGTGAAGGGGCGATTGGAGCGCGGCCGGGCGCGGCTGCATACTCGCCTTGTCCGTCGGGGACTTTCGCTGCCGGAAGGCTTGCTGGCCGGCGGGACGATCGCGGCGGCGCCCTCGACACTGCGGGCCAGCTTGCTGATGGCGACGAGTCGGGGGGCGTTCGCGGTCGGCGGTCACGGGTTGCCTGAGACCGTGCGTGCGCTGGCGGAAGTAGCCTTGCGCGGCTCCCCCGCGGCCCCGGTGAAGATCGGTCTGTTCCTGCTCGTGGCCACAGTCGCCGGAGTGGGCGCGCTGCGCGCTGGATGCCGGAGTTGGGAGCGCCGGAGAGGAAGGAGGGACCGACGGATTGGCCAGCGAGCCGAGACGAGAAATCCGCGCGCCTCGATCATCTCGGCGATCCCTTGCCTCCCGGCGCCATCGCCCGGCTAGGCACCGTCCGTTTGCGGCCGGGTGAGCAGGTTGTTCAGCTCGCCTTCTCGCCCGATGGCAAGCGGCTGGCCAGCTGGACCAGCAACATGCGGCTGCCCAGCCGGCTGTCGATCTGGGACACAAACAACGGACGAGAGGTGCGCGGCGTCGATGTGCCCGAAAAGGGGGGCGTCTCACTCTCCTGGCTAAAGGACGGTCGCTGCCTGGCCATCCTGTCCTTCGGTGTCAATGGTCGAGTCGTCGGGGATTTCGCCGATGAGAATACTCCTCTACCTCCGGTTGTCCCCGTCCATCAGTCGAGCGGATTCGGTTTCGCAACGAGCGAGCAGGACGACGAGTGGGACGTATGTTACGCCATCGCTCCGGAAGGCCAACGGCTGGCAATTGGTTGCTGCGGTCTAAAGGATGACCGCGAACGGCCCATCTCCCTTCGGGAACTGGCGGTCGGGCGGCGGATTAAGGATTTCAAACCGTCTCGACAACTCGGCCGGCAACAGGGCAATTGCACGTGGCTCCATTTCACCCCCGATGGCCGATCTCTACTCGCCCTCAGCGGTTCGCGCCAGGCGCGCGAGGACATTCTAGTTGTCTGGGACGCGGCCAGCGGCGCGAAACGCCGTCAAATGACCGTTCTCTCACCCCTTCAGCAGAACGGCATCAAAGTCTGCGCCGTCGCGCCGGATAGCAAGACCCTTGCATTGGGGCTGCCCGACGGCACGGCTAGGCTGTGGGACTTAACGACGGGGCGCGAAACACGATCCCTCACGGTCACGACCGCGAAACCGGAGACGTATCAGAACGGCGTATCGGCCGTGGCCTTTAGTCCCGATGGCAAGTTCCTCCTCACCGGCGGCCGCGATCATGTCGTGCGCGTGTGGGAGACGGCGAGCGGCAGGGAGGTGCATGCGCTGCGCGGCCATCACAGCTGGGTCGAAGCCCTGGCGGTCTCGCCGGATGGCAAGCGGATCGCCTCGGGCGCGTCGGACGGTCAAATCCGCATCTGGGACGCCGCCACCGGGGCCGACGCTTGCCCGCTGGAAGGTCATCAATATGTCCTGTGGTCCGTCGCTATTTCGCCGGACGGCAGACACGCCGTCACCGACGCGGGCGATGGTACAGTGCGTGCCTGGAACGTGAATACGGGCCGTCCGGCGTGGTGCCGCGACCTGGGAGAACGACTCAGGGGGCCGTTCGTCTTCACGCCCGACGGCAAGCAACTCCTCGGCAGAAGCGGCAGCCGTGTCCGCTTGCTGGACGCCGCGACGGGGGCCGACGTCATGCCACCGGGTGAGATGGCGGATCATCCCGGCGGCCGGGTTTGCTTCACGCCGGATGGCCAAACCTTGGTGAGCGTCCACGAGGGAGAGGCGTCCGTCTGGGAGTGGCCCGCCGGACGACTGGTGAGACGGTTCCCGCTGCGACCCGATGTCCCTGCATCCAGCAAGAGATACTGTAACCGCGTGGCCTTCTCGCCGAATAGTCGTCAGATGCTTGCCTTGTGTGCATTCGACGCCAATCGGGGCGGCCCTCCATTAGTGGAGTTATACGATCTCAAAGGCGGTCAAAGGCCGCGTTCTCTGGGTTTGTCCGCGAGTCGGATTTGCGACGCCGCCTTCACCGCGGACGGGACCGGAGTGTTGCTCGCGGGAGCGAGCGGTGTTCGGGCGCCCGAGAAAGGAGACGCAGACCGCCTGGCGCGAGCGCTTCGCCTGGTGGACGCGCGCACGGGGGAGACGCGACGAAGGTTCGCCGCGCCAGCGAAGGAGACAGCGGGAGAGGAGCGCGTCGCTTTCGCCCTCGCCTGCTCGGTTGACGGGCGCTCCGTGGCCAGCGCGGAGCGAGACGGACTGGTCCTGCTATTCGAGGTCGCCACCGGCTTGCCGCGCCGACGATTGGTCGGCCATCGCGGTCAGGTTATGTCTTTGACTTTCACCCCCGACGGCAAACGTCTGGTCACGGGCGGCCTCGACAGCACCGGCCTGGTGTGGGACGTGTCGTTGGCCGCCCTGGCCCCGCACAGCAAGATGACCGCGGACCAACTCTGGGGCGATCTCGGCAGCCTGGAGGCGCGACGCGCCAACCGAGCGCTCGCCGGCCTGGCCGCCGCACCGGAATCCGCTGTCAGCCTGTTGGCGGAGCGGCTGCGACCGGCCAAGGGGGCGAGCACGGCCGCGATCAATCGTCTCGTCGCCGACCTGGACAGCGATCTTTTCGAGGTGCGTCAGAAGGCATTCGCGCAGTTGGATCAGCTGGGCGAAGACATTGTCCCGGCCCTGCGGGAACGGATCGACAAGGGCGAATCGGTGGAAGTGCGGCGGCGGATCGAGTTGCTGCTGGAAAAGCACGACCGAGGAAGTGTCAATCCCGAATGGGTGCGCCTTCTGCGTGCCCTGGAAGTGCTGGAGCAGATCGGTACGCCCCAAGCGCGGCGCGTGCTCGCCGGCCTGGCGAAAGGAGCCGAGGAGAGTCGGCTGACGCGCGAAGCGAAGGCATGCCTGGCGCGATTGGCCGGACTCAGCGCCGGCAAGCCGTGACTACCACGGCGTGGCTCGCCGGCTGAGTCGTTTGATGTTTTATTTGCCGCGTTACGCCTCCGCAATGACCTCTTCTTCCGGTTCCAGGCGAACAATGTGCCGCAGCGAAACCACGTCCCACCGAGAATAAGATTCCGGATCTTGCTCCGAGGGATAGCCGATGATGACGGAAGCCAGCCCGGTCATAACCAGGTCTGGATGACGGACTTCATAGACGGTGCCATCGCTGGTGATGATGCGGAACGGCGTGAAGGGCCGACGATTTACCAAATTGCGGATGGCAGCGGGGGCCATGTTCCTTCTCCTGGATGGACGAGCGATCGACTCTATCCCTATTTTACAGCGGAGAGAGCGGCTGAAGTTCGAGTTGAGCGGCGAGGCGCGTGCGGCCCTCCCCGGCCAACAGCCACGCTTCCTGTTTGACCGCGTCGCTCCGTGCCGCCCGCAGACGCTCGATGAGCCGGTGCGGAGCGTACACGACGAGGCGATGGTCGGCGCGCTCCAGGCGACAGCTTTCGACCTCGGCCGACGGCAGGCCGCGTGGATGAGACCACTCGTGCCATGCCTGTCGCCACGCCTCCGGCGACGGCTCCGCGGCCAGGTCCGGCAGCACTTCCTCCCAACCCTCCGCAAGCACCAGTTCCGGCTCCGGCCCCAGCGTCCAGTCCCTCCGATCGCACCGGGAAGCCCAGCAACGCCGGCGCACCGGCAGGTTCGGCGGTGCGGAGGAAGACGAGCGACAATGGCTCGGGACAATCGAGGATCACGCGGCGATAGTTCGTCGCCGGCGGCTCGTCGGGGCGCGGCGACAGCAGCGCCTCCACGTCGGCGGGAAAGTGGTAACACGCCTTCCACTCCGGCGACTGTCGGATGCACGTCTCCAGACAGGCGACGTCGAAGGACCACTCCGCGACAGCCGGCGGCAAGGGAGTGGCGTGAGACGGGGGCCGCAAGGGCAAGAAGTGCGGCGGCCGGCCCAGCGTGGCCTGGTCCACGAAAGAGAACGTTCGCCGTTCCTCGCTGGCCACCGCGACGGTGCCGCCCTCCAGGGCGTGATGGCCCGCCGTCGTCAGATGCCACAGGCCCACGCCATTCTGGTGCAGTAGACCGGCGTCGGACAACTCGCGGACGAAGCGGCCCAGCACTTGCTGGTCCATTTGAAGATCGGTAAAGGAGCTTTCCAGCCCGCCGCCGCACGGGACTCGTGTGCTGGCCAGGCGTAACAGGGCACGCTGCCAGGGGTCAAGGTACCGAGATCGAGCGACGCGGACCAGGGCTTCGACGTGATGCAGCAGGAGGCGAGCGAACCCCAATTGCTGGGGGTGCCGATCGGCCAGCGTTCGCCACCACCCCAGAAGAACACGGCTGCCGGGCCAGGGCGGGGTGGAAGCAGCGGTCATACGCCGCTGCCTTGGTAGAGGTGAAACGCCGCCGGATGGCGGCCCTGTCCATGCAGGTATTGCACGATCCGGCGGACCAGGCTGCCCTCGCGCTGAGCGGCGGTCTCGTCGAGATGATCGAGCGCCCCGTGCCACTGACTACGACGTGTCAGCGTGCCGGGATCGCCGAACAGGACCAGGCCGGACGCCGCCCGCGTCAGCGCCTGGGCGAGGACGTGCGGGTGATCGCCGTAGCTGACGGCGCGATGCGTGTGGCTGCGCGTCAGGCCGACGAAAGCCAGCAGACATTCGCGCTGGCCGAACGCGGAGGGCAGTCCCACTTCGATGGGGAAGGGGCATTCGGCCAGGGCCGGAGTTTGGCGGATCAGGTGGCGGAGCAACTCGACCTGGGCGGGATAGAGGGCCATCACGGCCACGGCCGGGCCGGTCTCCGGGCGCGGGCAGCCGCACTCGGCCGACGACACGGCGCAGCCGTGCGCGCACGGCCAGGCGGGGCGCTGCCGCCAGCGCTCGCAGGCGGCGCGGAAGGCGCCGTCCCTCACCAGGGATTCGAGCCGCTTGAGCAGCGCTCGCGCTTCGAGATAGTTGACCAGCCCCTGACGCGGCAGGATCGCCCGCAGGTCGGCAGGCAGTTGCTCCAGCGGTCGATCGTCGGCCAGGTCCAGCTCCAGACCGGCGCCGCCCTTGACGGAACGCAGGCGCGGCGCGCGCACCGACACCACCGTCTGTCCGTGTCCGGTGTAGGCGTCGTGTACTTCGCCGCCGTTGCGGTGCGCGTCCGCCTCCCGGTGATGCCGCCCTTCTCCAGGCGACAGCGCCGGCACGGCGATAAATTCGATCGGCGCGACGGCCGCCGCCACGTTCGCCGTCGTACACGCCGGTTCACAGACACCATCGAACAGCAGGTCCGACAGGAACCGGGCCAGCGGCGGCTCGAGACGATACGGCACCCGCAGCAGGACTGTGCGGCCGAGGTTGCGGAGTCCGAGACGTTCCCCGACCCACGACTCGGCTTTTTCGCGCGTCCAGCCGGCGACGCGGGCGAATTGCAGACCGCACGTGTGCCAGAAGACAGAATCGTCGGAGACCGCTTCGCCCAACCCCGCGACGCGCGCGACCCGCTCGCGGACGCCCTCGGCCAACTCGACCGTCACGGCGGCATCGTCGTTATCAGGAGCCAGGTCCAGGACCACCTCGTCGGCCGTTTCGCTCCAGTACAAAGCGCGGCCGCGCGTTTGCACGGCCAGTTCGTCGAGTTCCTGGAAGATGAACTGTTTGGCCTCACCGATGCTCGTGCAGGCGGGGAAGACGACCTCAAGGATTTGAGGGGCCTGGCGGGGAGTGGTGAGGATACGCAGCTCGATGTCCGGGCGATCGATAACCGGCTCGGACTCGATCGAATGAGGATGTTTGGCAGGGACCGGCCGCAGACGGCAGATGAGCCGGCCTTCGCGCTGCATCCACACGAAAGGCAGACGGTGCGGGTCGGCGTGCAAGTTCTGCCAGAGGCGCTGGAAGAAGCCGGGCCGAAGCACGGCGGGCGCGACCAGCCGGCGCGGCGCTTGCGTCGGCTCGACGTCGGGCTGCGGTTCGCCGACCAGCACCCAGCGCCGCGCTCGCCGCGCGGCGGCGATGAACTCCGATTCCGTGACCTGATGCGCCTCTTCCAGGACCAGCAGGTCGAACTCCAGCGCCGGCGTCCCGTTGCGGGCGCCGAAATGAGCGTCGCCGGGAAGGGTCGTGGTCGTGGCCGCCACCACGTTGGCACAGCGGGCCAACTTCTCCGGCAAAGTGGGCAGTCCGTCCTCGACCACTTGCAGCCATTGCTCGACCGCCGCCGCTTGCTGCTCGTCCCGCTGGCGCTGCCTTTCCCACTCCGTCCGCGCGAAGTCCAACGCCGATCGGCTCATCTCCGCTGGGGCCGAATCCGGCGCCAGCTCCCGGCAGGCCGACCGCCACTGCTCCCGCAGAGCGTCTCGCTGACTGGAGACGGCGGCGATCTCGTTGTTCAACTCGGCCTGGCGGCGCAAGACCTCCGCCTCCTTCCGATGGCGGCACTCCTCCGCGTATCGGTCCTCGATCTCGGTGCGTTCGGCGAGCCGGGCGGCGATGTCCTGTTCGAGAAGGCCGCGTGCGGCCCGCAATTCGGCGCGGCGCGTCTCCAGATCGCGCGTCTGGTCGGCTAGGCCGCCGTGCGTCACGGCGCGCCACCACGCCCCGGTCCAGAAACGTCGCGCCTGCCGGGCCTCGGCCAACGGCCGAATCCGTTCCCATTCGTCTTCGAGATGGCCCTGCTTGGCCGCGATCATCTCCAACTCGGATCGCAGACCCGCCAACTCGGTGTCCAGACGTTGCCGCGTCTCCGACTGCCGTTCGTGGAACGGGGAGCCTGGATCTTCGTCAGCGTCCACTTCCGCGGCGAGGCCGCTTCGACGTTCGGTCAGGATTCGCAAGCGCTCCGCCGTCCGTTCCTCTTGCTCGGAGAGGTCTTCCAGGCGCACCCACACGGATTGCTCGCGCAGCCGGGCGGCGACGGCCTGCCGGGCGGCATCCCGTGCCGCGCGGGCGGCGGGCAGCGTCTTCTCGCGGTACCAGCGTAGGCGCTCCGCCAGAGTGAAGCGGACAATGCCGGCGGGTAATGTCTCCAGAGATTCATCCGTGGACAGACAGCGGAGGGGGCAAAGGTCTGGGTTCGTCCCGAGTCGTTCCAGCACGCGATCGAGGGCAGCGGTGCTCGGGGCCAAAAAGAGGATGCGTTCGCCGCGCCGGGCCGCCTGCAAGAGGATTTCCGTGACGACGCGCGACTTGCCGGTGCCGGGGTAGCCCTGGAGGAGACAGACATCCGGTGTGGCGATGGCCCGCGCCACCGCGTCGCGCTGCGTGGCATCGAGTTCGCGGTCGAGACAATCCAGGACGGGTGGGTGCAGAGACCCCAACTCCTGGAAAGAGCCGCTGAGCAGGCCGGAGAGCGGGGTCGAACGCGGTGCGGCGGAAGCAGCGGGGACGGCCAGCTGGTGCGCGTAGAGGATGCCTTCGTAGACGGCCCGGTCCAGCGCCTCGCGCCGCTGGACGGGCGAGGCGAGGTGATACCATTCTCCCCACAGGGAGGCATCGCGGAGGGCGGGCTGCGCGGACCCTTCGTCCAGGGTATGCCGTTCCCGTTGCGTCATCGACTTCCTCAGGTGCAATCCGTCGGGTGGCCCCGTTCGCCGCCGCGGAACCCGGAGCGAACCCGTGCCCGGGCCAGCGCCGTCGCGCCGCCCCTCACGTCCAGCCGGGGACCGATCCATCTGTTCGATCGCCACCGCGGTTCACTGACTGTTATCATGCGATTTATTGCTCGATGCGCCTACTGATTTCCGGACGGCAGGACCGTTCGGGAGGGTCCGGCAGCGGGGCGACGACCAATCGACACCTCCCGCCGGAGGACAGGTCAAGCTCCGCCAAGACACTCGGAGGACAGAGGCCGCACCAAGGAGGTTCGCCTCCCGAGGGGAACGTCTCGTTCCGCTACGCTTGCGCCGGACGGAATTCCGACGCGATTCTCGACCGTCCGTAGTATAGACGGAGCAAGCCCGGCAAGCTATGGAAATGCCAGGTGTTTTCGTGGAAATTACTCCCTGGGATCGGCTATTCGCCCGCCTCGGTGCGGAGTACGGTGATAGTCATTCTCCCCAAGATGCGGTTGGCGGGCAAGAGCGGCGTCAGCGACTGCGTCTGATGCCAGGAATGATCGGCGATCTTGACGTGGGCGGCGCTGACGCCGCCTCGGCCAAGCGTGGCATCCAGTCCCAGCCATTGGCCGTCGATCCGGACCTCGGTCCACATGTGGAAACCCATCATCGGACGCCGGCCTTTCTCGACGTAGAGCAGTCCGATGGCGGTGCGCGCCGGCACGCCCTCGGCCCGGCACAGGGCCGCCGTCAGCAGAGCGTATTGACGGCAATCCCCACGCAGCTGACTGGCCACGTCGCTCGCCGGTCCCAGGGCGACGGCATTGTCCGGCCGCATGCTCTGCTTGACCCAGCGTTCGATACGGCGCGCCTTCGTCCACGAATCCGTTTCCGTACCGACCGCTCGACGGGCCAGGTCCTTCACGTGCGGATCGTCGCAGTTGATGAAGGGACAGGATTCCAGATATTCCGCCGGGGCCGTCTCGGTGTTGCGGCGTTCCGGCCGGCGCGGCGGATGAACGTGCAGCTCGAACGTATCGCCCCGGAGGTTGCGGATTTCCTGATGGTCGTCGCGGGCCAGGGCCGAACCCGGATCGTCAACGCCGCGCAGGGTGACGCGGTAGACGACGGAGCGCGTGGCATAGGGGTTTGCCAGGGGGCGGTCAAGCGGGATCAGTGTTTTCAGGCCGATGTCGGCGACTCGGCCCGGTGTCGCCGGAGCCGTCGCCGCCGCGCGGCGGGTGCGCGTCAGAACAACCGTGCCCAGGCCGTCCAGCTCGAACTGCCGACGAATCGGAGTGAAATGATCGTCCAGCCACCACACCACCGCCGGCGGCTTCACCGTGACCCCCGGCGCCTCGATCCGATCCGCCGTCATCTCGACGCGCAGCAACTTGCCGGCGCCGGCCGGAGATGCTACCTCTTCGCGCTCTTTGACGGCGACGCGGATGGTGAGGACGGTGTTGTAGGTCGGTTCGTAGCGGAGCAGCGTGAAGCGATCGCCCGGCTTCGGCCGGCGCTGCGCAAAGAGATGTTCCATTCGATACAGGCCGACCACGTCGTCGTTCCAGCCGATGCGGCGATCGATTCGTCCATTATCGACGCGGACGTGCAGGCGGCCGTCCTCGACGGTGCCGGTGAGCACGAGTTGACGTCCTCCGTCCTGTCCCTGGCGCAGGAATACGCCGACCACCTTGCCTTCCGGTGTCTCTTCGGTACCGTGCTCTCGGCGCAGGTGCAGCAGGGCGTTGTAGCGCTTGAAGGTCAGATCCAGCTCGACGGTGGCACGGAGGCGCTCGCCGTCGTCCACCTTGCGGATGCTGAGGTGCTGAAAGCCGACCCGCGTACCCTCGACGTGCGCGCTCTCCCAGATCTCCTCGACCAAACTAGCCGGCGCATCCGCTCGCAAGAGCGCGGCCGGCCCGATCGTCAGACCCATCCCGACAAGCAGCGCCGCCCGCACGGTGATCGTCATGCGCCTCTTCTCCGTGGTGCCCTTCGTCCCGCCGAACGTTCCCTGGTCATCATAACCGCCATCATCGCGGGACCAACGCCAAGAACGTCGGAAGAGACACGGCCAGGGACATCGGTGTTCCGTCTGCGCGGAAGAAGCGGAGAATTCGCGCGGCGTGTTGGCTCCGGCGGAAATCGCATTCTATAGTTCAGCAGGCGAACGCGATCCCCGCGGCCCGATGCGACGACGACGACAGCTCCCCTTTCTCCCTTTCCGAGCAAGGTGCAGACGTGAGTTCCGAGAAATTGACCGCCCATTTGCGGGTGGATCGGTATGGGGATTTCCAGCTGACCGACGCCATTCGGCCGGCGCTGCACGTGCCGGTTGTGCCTCGGCAGGGTTTCCGCGTTGACGTCTACCGCGACGCACGGGCCGGCCTGCGCGTGCCGGTGCTGGCCGCGGCCATCTCACGCGAACAGCTCTTCGACGTCTTTCTGGCGCTGCTGGCGCCCTTGGGCGATGCGGTGGACGTGGTGCTGGAGACCAGCCATCACAGCGACGGCACCGGCCACAAGGATCTGTACCGCGAGCACATCGATCTGCCGGTGTTGATGAGCTACTTCTGCGATTACGAAGAACTGCTACTCAACGACGGATGCACTGGCGCGGCGGTCATCGCGCGGAGTGGGCCGATGGAAGTGCAGTTCGACGAGCACAAACTGTTGGTCGTCTACGCCCGCGACCTCGCTCCCTTCGAGCGCATCCTGCACGACTTCGGCATCGCCCGCAACGACGCCCTCCAGCTCATCACGGAGGGCGAGCACTTGCACAGCACCGATCCGCTGCACCTGGATCAATTCGAGCAGCTGTGCTGCCGCCTGGGCATCGGCGAACCGGCCGAACACGTCAACTGGTGAGAGAAGACCAAGACATTCACCACGGAAAACACGGAAGACACGGAAAAGAAAGACAGACGAAATAAGGGAATGCCCGGAGAGGTGCCTGGGTTCGACCTATTCTCTTCTGTTTTTGTCTTTTTTTCCGTGTCTTCCGTGTTTTCCGTGGTGAATGTCTTTGTTTTGCTTCAGGGTAGAGGTAGATCCTTGAACTCGAAGCGGACCAGGTGTTGCATCGTCCTCCAACTCTGGAAGACGAACTTGCTCGGCGGGCCGACCTTGGCGTTGCCCTGCGCCCCATAGGTGAGCGTCATCTGCACGTTGTTCGGCGAGCTATTGCCCCAGCTGGAGCCGAACACCCCATACTTGTTACCCTTGTCGTCCTGCAATTCGATGCGCTGGAACAGCGTGTTCATCCACGTCCAGTCGTTGGGATTGTCCTTGTTGTCCTCGGTGACGGTCAGCTTGACCTGGTACTGCTTGTTGGCCAAGGCGGTGACGTCCTCGAAATGGAAGGTGGTGCTGCCGACGGTGTTCTTCTTGCCCTTGGCCTTGAGGATGTTGTCGGCGACGACCACCGGCTTCTGCTCGACGAGCAAGGTGACGGGGAGGACGCCACGGACCAGCTTGACACGGTTGGCCCGCTCGGAGCGGCGGTGGAGGTTGAGCTGGCCCTGCTGCATGTACGAGCGGTTGCCGTTGCCGTAACGGCTGATGAAACGGTGTCCCCCGAAATTACCACCCGGGAGCATCCCTCCCGCGTTGGCGCCCATGGGGATGGGCAGGAGCATCGAGTTTTTATCGTTGTCGTAAGCGGCGGTCAGGCGCGCCTCGCCAATGCCCAGCAGTGGGATGCGCGGTTCGGAGAACAACAGAAAGCTCAGGGTCAGGCTCTCATTACGCTGCGGCTGCGCTGCGCCGCCGACCAGCCCGAAATCCAGGTGGCGATACATCTGGAAGCCGGTGGGCACGAAGCGGAAGGCGCCCTCGTACTGGACGTGCGGCGTATGGCCGCCCTGGTTCTGCAAGATGATGCGCTCGTCGCCGTAGCTGTGCTGGAGCACCAGGTTGGCCTCGCGGCAGATACGGTCCAGCGCCTGCCAGAAGGTAACATCCTCGAACTCGAAGCGGTACGTCTGCTGGGTCTTGTCCGGGGTGGTCCAGAACTCGATCTTGTAGCCGGTCTGTTTCGTTATCTCGTCGAAGATGGAACGGAGGGGCTGATCGCTCTTTTTCAAGGTGACGCGCCGAGGGGAGACGAAGTCGGCGATTTCGAGTTGCGGGATGAGATCGTGGGCGCGACGGCGGATCTCGGCGTCGGGATGGCCGAGCGCCTTTTTCAGGACGGGCAGGGCCTTGGCGCCCTCGGCTTCGAGCAGCCGCGCCGCCTCGTCGCGCTGGCGGTAATCGCTGTCGCCGAGTTGCTCGACGAGCCGTTCGAGCCGCGGCGCCGCCGGCGCGGCGGGAGGCGCGGCGGTCGCCTGCGCATTCAGGCCAAGACTCAGCACGGCGGTCAACAACAGGAGCTTCGGCACGGGCGTAACCTCCTCAATCAATGAAGACGGCCCCATTCGGATCGTGCTGTGAATGATACCCCGCCCGGCCGCTGTCCGGCAAGGAAAACCTTGTCCGCGCCGGCGGGGAGTTCATTATCCTGTTCTCCGAGGCGAAAAGACGGAGATAGGAAAAATCGTTGACCGGGGCGAGCATCGGAGGTACAAACAAACCATCCACTCGGCTTGTGGTGGAGGAGGTTCCTCATGATGGCCTGCACTCGTTCGCGCGTTGGTTTGCTGGCGTTGCTGATCGTCCTGGGTGGGCTGATGTTGGCCGTGGTGCCACGCCCGCAAGCCGCGCCGCTGCCCGACAAGGCGCGCCAGGAGACGTCCGCTCCCCGCGTCTACGCTCTCTTGGATGTCGGCACGGGAAGGAAAGGGTTCACGAACGATCTCTTCCCCGAAGACACTCACCGCCAAATGGAACGAAGGTCCTTTAAGAGTAGCACCCTCCGCCAAGAGGATTCTACGCAGGGCTGGAATTCAAATTCGTCCGCCGTTCAGTGACGCGAACTTCGCTCTTCTCGGAGCCCTTCGCGATCCCAAGGTTGTCAACCTGCAACTGGAGAAGAAGCACTCGGACGCGCGTGACTGGATGGATCGGAACCTCCGTTCCGAGTACATCGGCAAGACCTCCGTGCTGCGCATCTGGCTGGCGGATGGCTCTCCCCATGAGCAGGTCGGCCTCCTCAATGCTCTCCTCCGTGCCCATCTCCATCACGGGATCGAACTGGAACGGGCAATATTCACAAGAAGGCTGGATGAATTGAGAGTTAATTACTCTGAAAGTATCTCTTTGATGCAGAGGCGAGAAGCCGAGCTACTCGAGTTGAACAAGGTCGTGTCGCACGACGAGGACGAGCAGCGGGATCTTGAGTTCCGGCGTTCCCAGTTGAGAGATAGTCTTGCTGCCAGGAGGGAAGCGGTGCGGCATGTCCAACTCCGCATTGAAGAATGCCAGGACCGCATCCGCTCCCTGCCTCATGTGCTGAGATGGGCGAAAAAGCCAGGGCCGGCGGAATAATTAGCCGGCCCGTTGTGGCCGCGTGCCTTCGCCCGGTGCCTTCAAGACTCTGGTGTAATCAACTTTAGGATGCCTTTTTCCCAAGAGTTGTTATCGATCCATATACTTGGACGAGTATCCGGAATCTCCAAGGAGTAGTCGCTGTTGGTCCCGGGGCTGAACAAGATCGACCATTGCTTGCCCAAGGCGAGCTTGTCTACATTATCGACAATCACCTTGAGGGTGGCTCCCTTCAGAAATTGCAGCGGCCCTGCCCCTACAACTTCCAAGAACGTCGGATTCTCCCGAGGCATTACCATTGATCTTGGCATCATATTCTCCCCCCATGACAAGGTTCCCTCTAATCGTCAGCCAGCCGTAGCCGGCGCCTTGACCCAGTACGATACTTCCTCCGTAGATCGTACCTTTACTCCCGACATTCAATTCGTTCACGAGTTGATCATCCGTCGTCAGCTTCCCGCCCTCCTGGCTATAGTTGTCATTGAGATAGAGAACGACATGACCTTCCAGTTCTAGAGAGCCACCCGTCATGTCGAAGCTCGTGTTTCTGGTCAAGCCGTTCAGACCCTTGATGTTGAGCTGAGCTTCCGGTTGTTTGTTGCCAACGCCACCGCCATTGACGACGAACTTGCCCGAGTTGGAGACGGGAATTTGGATCGTGGTCGTCGCGCCAGGTGCCCCCGTATAAACCACCGTTCCCATGTTGTTTAGTAACCCGCCGTCCCTATAGTCCGCAGTGATGAGCGTCGCGCCGTCGCCGCTACCGTCCAATTTCAGGGTGCTGGCCGGGGAAACGATTATGCTGGCGGAACCGTCGAGCTGGAGCGGCTTACCGGTGGCGATGGCCAAAGTGCCCCCATAGACAAGGTCGAATTCGGTCGTACTCATCATGCTGTAATTGCCCCCGATGTTCATCGAGGCCGCATCCTCGATCCCGAATCCTCCTTGGCCGGAGAAGTTGAAGTTGGTGAGCTTGCTGGCGCCGCTCTGCACGGCCAGGATGGAGGTATTGGCCGCGAAGTTCACGTTCAGGGTGGATTTCGCGTCCTCAATGATGGAGCCGGTATCGGTCACTTCCATACCAGCGTTAATCGTCATCTGTGCCGTGTAGCCGTTTTGCAGAGTGATTGACGTCGGGGAAATGTTTTTGTCCCACTGGATGGCCTGGTTGGTCGCGTTGGCCTCGCCGTCGAAGACGGCAGGCTTACCGTTCGGCACCACGCCCCCCGTCCAGTTATTGGGGTTGCTCGCTAAGTTGTTCACGCCGGCCGGCTTCCAGATATTCTGCCCCGGCGGCGGCGGCGGAGGGGCCGCCAGGACGTTCAACACGGCGAACACCGGCTGGGAGTTCTCCGCGCCATCGCTGTCCTGATACTCGAAACTGTCCGTGCCCGTGTAGCCGGTGTTGGGCGTGTAGGTGAACGAACCGTCGGGGTTCAGTTGCAGCGTGCCATCGCTGGGACCGCTGACTAGGCTCGCCGTGAGTTGATCGCCGTCGGCGTCCGTGTCGTTGGCCAGGACGCCCGCGAAGGCGTTCACGGTCAAAGGCGTGTTCTCGGTTACGTCGTAATTGTCGGCGTTGGCCACCGGCGCATTGTCCGTCACATTGATCGAGACCGTGGCCGGGCTCGACGTTGCGCGCCGTCGCTGGCCTGGTACTGGAAACTATCACTGCCGACGTAACCCTGGTTGGGGACGTAGGTGAACGAGCCATCGGGGTTGAGGCTCAGCGTGCCGTGGCTGGTCCCACTGCCGACCAGGCTGGCCGTCAACGGATCGCCATCGCTGTCGCCGGCATAGCTGAGCACGCCCTGCGCCGCATTCACGCTGAGCAACTGATCGTGGAGCGTACTGTAGTTGGCGTTACTGGCGGTCGGGGGATTGTCGCTGTCATGCACGTTGAGCGTCACCGTGGCCGTGTTGGAGTATTCGGCGCCGTCGAAAGCGGTGTAGGTGAAACTGTCCGTGCCGGTGAAGCCGCTGGCGGCCGTGTAGGTGAACGAGCCGTCGCTGTTCAGTTGCAGCGTGCCGTTGCTGGGACCGCTGACCAGGTTGGCCGTCAAGGTGTCCTCGTCGGCATCGCTGGCGTTGGCGAGCACGCCTTCGGCCGCCGTGACGTTGACCGTCGTGTTGGCGGGGATGCCGTAGCTCAGGTCGGACACCACTGGCGCCGAGTCGGTGACGACGATGCTCACCAAGATCGGGTCGCTGCTGAGGCCGCCATCGTTGGCCGTGTAGAGGAAACTATCGCCGCCGACGTAGCCGGCGTTGGGCGTGTAGGTGAACGAGCCATCGCCATTCAGTTGCAGCGTGCCGTAGCGGGGACCGCTGACCAGGCTGGCCGTCAGTGTCCCGCCGTCGCTGTCGCTGTCATTGGCGAGTACGCCGGTGGAGGCATCCACGCTGAGCACGCGGTCATGCACGACGTTGTAGCTGTCCGGAACCGCCGTCACGGTCGGCGTGGGCGTGGGCGTGGGCGTCGGTGTGGGCGTCGGTGTCGGTGTGGGCGTCGGCGTTGGCGTTGGCGTAGGGGTTGGAGTGGGTGTGGGTGTCGGTGTCGGCGTCGGACCACCGTTGGTCGGATAGGTGGGGCCGCCATTGGTCGGATAGGTGGGACCGCCGTTGGTCGGATAGGTGGGACCGCCATTGGTCGGATAGGTGGGTCCGCCGTTGGTCGGATAGGTGGGGCCGCCGTTGGTCGGATAGGTGGGACCGCCATTGGTAGGATAGGTGGGGCCGCCGTTGGTCGGATAGGTGGGACCGCCATTGGTAGGATTGGTGGGTCCGCCGTTGGTCGGATAGGTGGGGCCGCCGTTGGTAGGATTGGTGGGGCCGCCACCCTTCGTAGGACTGACGGGGCCGCCGCCGTTGGTAGGACTGACGGGGCCGCCGCTGCTGGTCGTACTGCCACCACCGCCGCTGCCGCTCGTAGGGCTGACGGGGCCGCCGCTGCTGGTCGTACTGCCACCACCGCCGCTGCTGCTGCTGGTCGTACTGCCGCCACCGCCGCCGCTGCTCGTATTGCCGACACCTCCGCCGCTGCTCGTACTGCTGCCGCCGCCGCCCATCTCCGCAGCCATTACCGCCGTCGAGGACCGAAACGCCGGAAGGACCGCTGGGGAAGCCGAACGAAAGATTCGGCCCGCGTTGCTGCCGAACTCGGCCTGCCAGACCGACACGGCCAACGGCACGCCGGCCGGAGTCAAGAGATGTCCGTCGCCGGGACTGCGGTCGGAGCCAAGGACCGAAGGATGCTCTCCCTGCCGCCACTGGATCTGCACCGTCGTCATGGAGGAGGAAGGCATCGCTGGCTGGGCGGACTGGGCCGCACGCATTTCCGCATGGATGGCCTCATTCGCCGGCGAGGGCATCGACGGCTGCGCGTAGTGGGCTGCGGGGGCAACCGGCGGCTGGGCCGACGGCGCTTCCACCAGCGTCAGCGAGGGCATCGTGCGATCCTCCAACACTTCCAAACTCAGCCGCTTCGTCGGCGCGGGGCGGCGACGCTTGGGCGGCGAAGTCCTCTTTTCGGCTTGCCCCTCCGGCAGCCGACGACGCGCATCCCCCTTTTGCCACAGAAAATTCGAAGAGCGACATGGAAGTGACCTCGCTGTCCAAAAGCCGAAAGACACTGGCGACCAAAGGCTACGGGAAGATAGGCGTCTATTCTTCGCCCTCGTCGAGAAGAGTGCAAGCAAATTCTTGCGGTTTGTTAATTTTTGCGAAATGGTAAAATGATGGGGAGCGATTCAACATGGCCATGCGAATCCTTCCGGTGCTGGACGTGATGGGCGGCGAGGTAGTGCGCGGCGTGGGCGGACGCCGGCATACCTACCGTCCCATCGTGAGCCGGCTCACCGCATCGAGCCGCCCGGTCGAGGTGGCTCGCTCCCTCCAGGCGCACTTCGGCCGAGACGAATTCTACCTCGCCGACCTCGACGCCCTCTCGGGCGGCGAACCCGCCTGGTCGATCTACGCGGCCTTGCGTGGACAGGGATTTCGCCTGTGGGTGGATGCCGGGGTGCGGCAGGTGACAGATGCCTGTCAACTCGCGGACTTCGGCATCGAGAACATCGTCGTCGGCCTGGAGACCGTGGCCGGGCCGAACGAATTGGCGGTCGTGGTGGGTTCGCTCGGCGAGCGGATCGTGTTCTCGCTCGATTTGCGGCAGGGGGAGCCGTTGGGAGACCGGGGTGCCTGGGCAGAGCGAGACGCCTGGGGGATCGCGGAGCAGGCGGTACGGCTGGGCGTCCGCCGTCTGCTGGTGCTCGACCTGGCACGAGTCGGCCTTGACGGCGGCATCGGCACCCGCGAGTTGTGCGAGCGTCTGTGTGCAACGTTTCCGAAGGTGGAGGTTGCCGCAGGAGGCGGCGTGCGCGGCCGAGAGGATTTGGAGGAGCTGCGCGCCTGCGGTGTGGCAACGGCGCTGGTGGCATCGGCGTTGCACGATGGCCGGCTGAGCCGGGCGGACCTCGACGGATTATGACGGCCGCCATTCACAGGTGGCCGACTGGCCGACGTTCTCCTCGACCTCGACGCGCAGCACGGCCGGCCGATAATTGTGCTGGCGCTGCAAATCCTCAATCAGCCGCTGGGCGATGTAGCGAGCCAGCAACTCCGCCGTGGTGTTCTCGATGGGCAGGAGCACGCAATCCTCGCGGGGGAATAGCCATTCGCGCTCGCGGTAGCGGACGTGGATGCCGCGCGGCCCCGGTTCGACCTGGATGTGGGGATTGTTCGTCGCCAGCATCATGCGGTGGTCCAGTTCGTCCGTGATGGCCTTGGTGCGGTGCTTCAGGGCGATGAAATCGAAGACGTAGTGGTTCTCATCCAGCTCGCCCTCGATCTCAACGGCGGCGCGGTAATTGTGCCCGTGCAGGCGCTCGCACTTATCGCCCTCGTAGCTGATGAAGTGCCCGCTGCAAAAGACGAGATGGTCCTTGGTGACACGGACCTTGAAGCGCTCAGCCATGCGGCAATTCCGAGGCGACCGAAGGCGTTCGAGGGTGGTCTCTTTCGCTCACGCACGACCCCGCGGCGCGATTGTTTGCCGGGGCCACATTCATTCTATGCACGGCCCGATGGCCTCTCAACGTCCGCCACGGAATCGCCACGCTTCGGGCCGCGTTTTCACCGGAGGGAACCGAGGGAAGCATGGACTGGAGCGCGGGTACTCTCCTATATTGTCGATGTCCAGAGGGAGTTTGCCGTCGGTTCCTTTATCTTCGATCATTCCGATCGCGGACCTGGTGAAACATGCTCGACAGACGGGACATCTTTCACTGGGATACCGTGAACTGGTCCATTTGTCTTCCCCTGTGGGAGCCGGAGGTTTCGGCCGGACCCTGCGATTGCCTGGAGATCGGTTCCGGCCCTGGCGGGCTGTCTCTCTGGCTCGCAGCCAAGGGCCACAACGTCATTTGCTCGGATCGCAGCCCGCCCGGCCCCGCAGTGCGCGAGCTGCACCATCGTCACGGTGTCGCGCAACGGATTCAGTACGAAACGATCGACGCGAACGAGATTCCCTACTCGGATCGATTCGACGTCATCATCTTCAAGTCCGTGCTGGGCAGTATCTGGGCCAATGGCGGGCCGGAGGGACTGCGGCGACCCCTTCGCCAGATACACAAGGCGTTGAAAGCGAAGGGGAGGCTTCTCTTCGCCGAGAACTTACGAGCGACGGCCCTGCACATGTACTGTCGCAAGCGGTTCCTGAATCGGACGGAGGCGTCCTGGCGCTACCCACGCATCCACGACGTCCTTTCCGCGCTCGGCGAGGACTGGGCCAACGTCCGCTATCGGACCACGGGATTCCTCGGCACCTTCGGACGCAGTGAGCGTCAGCGCTCGGCGCTGGGCTACATCGATAAGGTGATAACGCCCTGCCTACCCCGGAGTTGGCACTACGTCATGGCCGGTGTGGCCATCAAGTAGGGTTCGCGTCGTCGAAGGCTGCGGGCCAGGGATGACAGGCCGGCAACGGGACCATGCCGGATCGCAGCGCGACGAACAGGGACGCGGTAAGGAGGTCCGCGGTGGCGCCGGGATTACGCGGGTGCCCCTCCGTTCGCAGCCAGGCGTCGAACTCGGTCAGCGCCGTCCAGCCGGTGCGTTGTCGCGGCCAACCTCCAGCGAGTACGTCGCCGGCCCGCCGGGCAGCTTCCTCCGCCTCGTCCCGGCCGCGCTTGCGGGCGATGAGCGTGTCGGGATGCCGCGCCAGTCAGCGCAGATGCGCGAAAAGGATCGCCCCCTCCAGCGAGCCGGTCGATTGCAGTCCCGCCGACAGGGATGGCACGCCATCGTCGAACACCTCGGCGAAGCCGTTGGCGTACTGGCGGGCGACGAGATCGCGGTCGGCCGCCAGAGCCATGACCTGTCGCAGCGTCTGCGTTGGCTCGGTGTACACGTCTTGCTCGGAGGCGCGGCCCAGGCCGCCGGGCGCGGCCAGGCGGATCGCTTCGTAAACCAGCCGCGAGTCCTCAACGTCCAGACCGGCGAGGACGCGCTCGACGCCGCCGCGCAGCTCTTCCTCGGCCGGCACAGCCGCCAGTGGCGTCAGCAACAGCACGATGCCGAGGTTGGTGTTCGTGCGGACGACGCGGCGGGTGGCACGCACCGCCTCCAGAACGGTGATGCCGACGCGACGCTGACAAGCCATTGTCATCCACGGCGCGATGGCGGCGGCGCTGAGCAAGAAGTCGGTATAGTCGGCGTCGGCGAAGTCGCGGTAGCGATGGACGTTGCCCGGCTTGCGGGCCGTCGCTTCCCAGATGCAGGCGATTTGCGCACAATCCGGCGTCGAGCATCGGCGTCACCTCGCGCGGTAGTCGTGGACCACAAAGTCGAGCAGGGCGGCGGCCACGTCCACGCCCGTCACCGGAGCCAGGGCGCGCCAGCCGGGCACGGCGTTGACCTCGAGGACGTACCACTCGCCTTGCGGCCCCGGCAGCAGATCGACGCCGGCCACGACAGCGCCTACCGCGGCGGCGGCCTGCAGCGCCAGGCGCTCCTCCTCCGCGCCGGGCCGCACCACCTCCCCACTGCCGCCCTGGGCCACGTTGGTGCGCCAGTCGCCGTTACTGTACCGCCGCATCGCGGTCAGCACTCGGCCGCCCAGGACGAACACGCGCAGGTCCCAGCCGGGATGACGGATGAACTGTTGCAGGTATAGAACGCTTTGCGTTCGCTCCAGGGTGCGGAAGGTGCGCCAGGCCAGTTCGGGGTCGCGAGACGCGCATCATGCCGCGGCCCTCGGAGCCGAACAGCGGCTTGACGACCACGTCGCCGCCCAGCGCCTGGAACGCCTCCAGGGCGGCGTCGGCGTGCTGGCACACCACCGTCGGCGGCACGCGCAGTCCCGCCGCTTCGAGGTAGGCCGTGGCCAGGTACTTATCGACGCAAGTTTCGAGGACGCGCGGCGGATTGAGCACCGCCACCCCGCGCGCCTGCGCCGGTGCAGCAGGTCCATGCGGAAGACGACTTGCTCCAGCGAGCCGGGCGGCATGGTGCGGACGAGGACGGCGTCGAAGCCGGCCAGCGCGTCGGGAGCGTGGGCCACGCCGGCGGACAGGCGGCGGAAATCGACGGTGCTGGCCTCATGACCGCGCTGCCCCGCGGCGCGGCGAAGGTCGCGGACGTGCCAGCCATCGCCGGCCGAAAGGAGAGCTAGGCGCATGCAGAACTTCGATCACGTCATGGTAGCGCGGAAGTCATCCTCTAACTCCGCTAGCCGTTTCCACTCCGCAATAATAGCCAGAAGGTCGTCGCCACGCATTAGACGAAGTTCGCAAACCTGAGCGGGGGGCGTTAGCCCCCTGAGCGCTGCATCTCTCAGGGGGCTGACGCCCCCCACTCTGAGGTATTGAAATCACGTCGAAACGGAATCCACACCAAAAGCTCGCGCCGTCTGCCTAGCTGGTCGAACATGCCCATGACACGCCCTCACGAGCCGGAGAAGAACGAGCGGCGCAGCACGTCCGGGTCAGTGTGGCCGAAGGTGTGGCTGCGGCCGCTGCGTAGGTTCTGGAAGGTGATCGACGCCGGACTGAATAAGAAGGGATCGATTTTATAGAAATCCTGTTCGTAGCGGGCGAAAATATCGGCGAACGGCGCGCCGTAATCGGGCGAGGCGGACGACGGCACTTTCGGTCCGATCTCGGCGAGCTGTTCGTCGTCGGCTTTGACCCACAGCACCACTTGGCCGCCGTAGAGGATGGCGTCGTTGGTGCGGCCGATGGCGCCGAGGAAGTCGGAGGCGACCGGCGGCAGCGGCGCGGTGCCGTAACCGGAGACGACCTGGCCGAGATCGAATTTCAGTTCGTACAGCTTGTGCAGGGCGGTCTCCAGCGACCGCGCCACCACCTGCACGTTGCCGGCCTGGCTCGACGCGGGTGCGGCCAGCAGCGTCAACTTCGCCGGCGGCAGATTCAGGCGCTCGGCGAGATAGGCCGTCACCTCGTCGCCGGGCAGCTTATGCGTCTCCAGCACGCCGACGGCGGCGCCGGCCTGCTCGCGGCCGGGGATGTGCTCGAAAAGCTCTTCCTTGCCGTACACGGCCCGCATGGGACCGGAACCCATGGCGAAGAACTTGCCGACCGACACCTGCCAGCCG
The DNA here is from genome assembly GCA_963849325.1 of uncultured Planctomycetota bacterium. Classification (GTDB taxonomy): domain Bacteria; phylum Planctomycetota; class Planctomycetia; order Gemmatales; family Gemmataceae; genus JAJPHU01. The sequence goes on from CAWKHF010000007.1 coordinate 636,569, forward strand.
GCGTACTGCGATGCCATGCACGCCAGCACCGGATGGTCGGTGTACACCTGCACGAGCGGGCAGGGCAGGTCGGCGAAAGGTCCGGGCGTCAGGGCGACCTCGGCCTGTCCGGCCAGGCAGACGCGAGCCAGGGCCAGTCCGGCCTGCAAGCCGCCCTCCACGGCGACTCCGCAGTCGAGGAGGCGAGCGCCGTTGGGCGTCTGATGGACGGCGATGCGCAGCGCCGCGGCGGTGGCGGCCATGTGATCGGCCAGACGCAAGGCTCGTTCGTTGAGGGTCGATGGGAGGGTCACGACAAGTTCTCCGGGGAAGGTGGAAGCAGCGCGTTGGAGATGGTTCTATCGCCGGAAAAGCCAGCGGTCGAGGTCGGCGGCGATCCGCCGCAGTGCGTCCTCGCAGGCCGACGGAGACCCGGCGCGAGCGAAGAAGGTCAGGATGGGGTGCCCCGCCTCGATGCGCTCGCCGGCGGCGGGGATGTCCGCGAAGGCGGGCAGCTCCTGCACCGGCCTGGGAGAGTGCAGCTCCGTCAGCCACGGGCCGTCTGCCGGGAACAGCAGATCCTCCCGAGCGAAGAGGATCGCCTTGCCGATGCAGCGATCAGCCGGCACGACGGGCGCGGACAGGTGAGGGAGTCGGCCGTGTGTAAAGACGTGGGCATGGCAGGCCAGGGCCGACACGCCGCCGGCATACTCCAGCACCTCGACGGAAGCGGTGTAACGCGGGTTGATCTCCACCGGCCAGAAGACACCGTCCCGCATGACGCCATCGACGCCGAACAGGCCATCGAGCAAGCATTCGGAAGCGAGCAAGTGCCCCAGTGCGTCCAGGGCGGGACGCTCGATCAAGCCGGGGTCCACCGGGCCGATGCTGCCACAGTAGCGGAACGGCGCGGCGTGCAAGAAGGGAACGCCGACGAGCTGCCGGGTCAGACCGAGCAGACGCGCTTGCTTCCCAGCGCCCAGGAACACCAGGGCCATCGGTTGTCCGTCGATGAATTCCTGGAGATAAGTGGCGCGCTTGTCCGCTCCTGCATCTGCTGCCATCCCGAACCGAATCCCCCCTCCGCCGGCGCCGCGGCGTGGCTTGATGAGCCAGCGTTTCGTCTCCGACGGTCGCGTTCCCGGATGACACACGGCCGGCGCGGGCATTCCGGCGGCTTGCAAGCATCTGCTGACATGCTCTGGATTGCGGGACAGGGATAGAGCTTTCGCGCCGTTGCCCCACAGAGACCGCCGACGAGCGAATTGTTCTACGAGTTGCGGCCAGTTTTCCAGACCGCCGGTATACATCCACGGTCCCGGAAGTTCGCTGTCGATGAACGGCCCGAAACCGCCGGGATAGCGCCCCGTCAAGCGCGTGACGACGCAGCGGTGTCGCAAGTCCACATCGGCGAACAGATCAGCGCACCACGGATGCAACCCGGCCCGTAGGGCCGAGAACGCCGCCGCACGGGCGCTGGCTCCGAAGATCAGCAGTTGTTCGGTCATGAATCGTCCAGGCGTTGGCTTGTCGGTTTTCTCTCCGGTCGGATTGACGTTGCGGACTCTGGGGAACCGATGACACGAAGAGGAGGAATGCCCTTGTCGGCTATCTGGACTTGGGTATACTATTCTCTCGTTCAGTATCCGGGTCATTCTATTTCGAGAGGTCTATATGGCGCGTGCGCTGAAGGGCCGAACGAGCAAGAAACCCCCTCCTCCTATTTCCACCTTACGGCGGAAGAAGCTCCTTCTCTTCGGGTGGTACGGAGGCAAGTTTTCTCATCTGGACTGGCTGCTGCCGCTTCTGCCCCAATGCCATCATTACTGTGAACCATTCGCTGGCTCCGCCGCCATCCTGCTCAACCGTGCGCCGTCTCCTGTCGAGACGTACAACGATCTGGATGGCGAAGTCGTCAATTTCTTCCGCATCTGCCGCGATCAAGGCGAGGAGCTTACGAGAGCGATTGCCCTAACGCCGTTTTCCCGCGAGGAATTCGCCCTCGCCTGTCTTCTCGACCCTGCGGTTTCTTCACTGGAACGCGCGCGGCGGTTCTATGTCCGCGCCCGACAAGTGCGGACAGGTCTGGCGCAAACTGCGACGCTCGGACGTTGGGGGAACTGCAAAAATACCAGCCGAGCCGGTATGAGCGGCATCATTAGCCGATTTCTAGGCGGTGTCGAGATGCTGCCGGAAATCGCCGAGCGGTTGCTGCGTGTTCAGATTGAGAACCGGCCCGCCTGCGATGTGATCCGCTTATACGATTCTCCCCAGACGCTGTTTTATTGCGATCCTCCTTACGTCCATGAAACGCGCGGAGACGCCAAAGCCTACAAATACGAAATGAGCGACCAGCAGCACGCCGAACTGGCCGCCATACTCAACGCGGTCAAGGGGAAGGCAGCTGTCTCGAATTACGACTGCGCACTGATGGATGACCTGTATCCTGCCTCAAAATGGAGGAAATTCATCAGCGGTCCACGCACGAACCACGCGACCAAAGGGCAGCGCGTCGAAGTTTTGTGGACGAACTACGACCTTGCGGAGCGAGACAAGAGCGGGTTGCTATTCCCATGAATTCCACAACGTGGCGGCTTGCTTGCCCGTCGCAGGCCGCTTCATCTGATCTCGCAAAATCATTAGGGTCGTTGCTCCAAACTCAGACCGACGGAGCGGGTTCAACAACATCGCCCATGAGGGAGCGACGGTGTGGATGTCGATCAGCAGCACGTCCATTTCCTCCCCGGCCGTCTCGACAGCCCCAATAATTTCCCTTGTCCGTCCCGCCGCCAACCCCGCGGCATGGACGAAGCCATATTCCGGGATGCCGTGTTCCTTCGCTTTCTTGATGCCGTGACGGATGTCGTCCAGCGTTAGCGGGCGGTGCTTACACTCGTAGACACTCACCAAGGCTTCTCCTGAACGCACCTCGATATCGCCTACCGTCTTGGCGAATTTGTCCGAATACGTTGGCGGGTAAATTTTGACGGAACCCTTCGGGTTAAGCAGTGTGAGGAAGGTGCCGACGACCGACACAAGGCGAGAACCCCCATTCGTATCTTCCAGAAAAGTCCGCACGAAGTTTACCACATGGAGATAATTACTCTGTATATGGGCGGATGCGGCGACTGGGTCCGTCATCTGATCGCGTGCGATCCGCAAGGCCGACACGAGCATTGCCTCGACTTGGGAAGAACGAGCCGCATGAGCCGCTTCCAAAAGGTCATGAGTCAAGCCGGCCAAGCGTTTGTTCTTCAGTTGGGGATTGTCCTTGTCGTGCTCGGGGTGTCGAGCGGGTTTGTTCAGGAACGGCTCGTTCGACAGCCCGAACAGGTTGCCCTTGGTTTTCTCGAAGGAAACAACGACACGGTGACACAGGCTACGCGCATCGTAGGCGCCCGGCAAGGCACTCCGTGCTTGCAAGGCACGAGGATGAGTCTGAGGGTTCGTGAGCTTGCCGAGCAAGCCAGTTATCAAGATATATTTATAAGTAACATCCTTGGCGGTCAGGATTTCTTGAATGGCGGTCAACTCCATCGCCGGCGCTGATGGCGGCGTCGATCTGATCCCAGGCCGTTCCGAGGAGTTTCCGTGCTTGTTCCAGATCCATTGCAAGGGCCATCTTGGAACCTTTACAACTTGTCCTTCCAGTCCAGCCGGTTCGCGCCGCACGCCTGAATAATCATCTCGATACTCTGATCGAGAGACGATAACACCCTGTTGGGGATGAATCAAGTTACCCGATCGGCTTTCACCGGACGCAAAACAGCAAACGGCTGCCCGATGAGTCCTTCATGGCCCGCGTCGCTCGACTTAACTCCACAGGATGATTAGACTGACCCGCGGACGCTTCCACGAACCACAGGGCGAGCACCATGCACGCAATACTGCGACTACCCCGGCTAGGACCGATCCTGGGATGTACCCTCTTCATCCTGATGACCATCGAAGCGGCGGAGCCGAAGCAGGGCGAGTTGCTGAAAGGCCCGCTGACGCCGCGCGAGGAGCAAGCGACTTTTCGCCTACCCAAAGGATTTCAAATCGACCTCGTCGCTTCCGAGCCGGACGTGATCGACCCGGTAGCGATGGCCTTCGACGAAGACGGCCGCATCTTCGTCGCCGAGATGCGCGGCTACCCCAACGGCGGCGTGGCCACGGGCGAGATCACCTCCGGGCGCATTAAAGTGCTGGAGGACCGCGACGGCGACGGCGTGTACGAAACGAGCCGGGTCTACGCCGACAGCCTGCGCTTCCCCACCGGCGTCATGCCCTGGCGCGGCGGGCTGCTGGTGGCGAACGCTCCCGACATCCTCTATCTCGAAGACACCAAGGGGACGGGCAAGGCGGATCGGCGGAGCGTGCTGTACACCGGCTTCAACCTCGCCAATATCCAGCAGATCGTCAACAGCCTGCAATGGGGTCTGGACAACTGGGTCTACGGCGTTGCCGGCAGCGATGGCGGCACCATCCGCTCGCCGCAGAAGCCGGACATGCCGCCGCTTGACTCTGCGCAGTCGCGGCATCCGCTTCCACCCGGAGACGCCGGGCAGCCTGGAGCCGACCTCCGGCGGCGGACAGTACGGCCTGGCCCCTGACGACTGGCAGCACTGGTTCACCGCCACCAACAGCCAGCACTTGCGCCACATCGTCCTGCCCGATCCACTACCTGCGGCGCAATCCGGCCCTGCCGGTCGGCGCCGTCACGCTGGACATCCCCGATCACGGCGCCGCCTGCAAGGTCTATCGCCTCAGCCCCTTCGAGGCGTGGCGCGTCGAACGCACCACCCGGCGCAAGGAGGGCAAGGGCGGCTTCGACCCCCGGCGCTTCCCACCCACCGAACTGGTGCCGGGCGGCTACATCACCTCGGCGTGCAGTCCCGTCGTCTACGCCGCCGAGGCGTTCCCCTCGGCGTATCGCGGCAACGTGTTCGTGTGCGACCCGGCCAACAACCTCGATCCATCGCGACGTGCTGGTCGAGCGCGGGGCGACGTTCACCGCCAAGCGGGCGGAGGGCGAAGAGAGCTGCGAGTTTCTCGCCTCGACGGACAACTGGTTCCGTCCGGTGCATTTGACGCTCGGTCCCGACGGGGCGCTGTACGTGCTCGATTTCTACCGCGAGGTGATCGAGACGCCGCTGTCGCTGCCCGACGACATCAAGAAGAAGCTCAATCTGCAAAGCCGCGGCCGCGGCCGCATCTGGCGCATCCGGACGGCGGACCAGCCGCGCCGCAAACCGTCGCTGGGCAAGGCTTCGACACAGGCTTTGGTCGAGCACCTGAGCGACGGCAACCTGTGGTGGCGGCTGACGGCGCAACGGCTGCTGGTGGAGCGGCAGCGATCCGGAAGCGGCGAAGCTACTGCGGAAGTGGGGGTTGAAGGCGAAGTCGGCCCCCGGCCGCGCTCATGCCCTGTGGACGCTGCACGGCTTGAACGGCGCTGACCAACGCGGACATCGAACCGGCTTTGAAAGATCCCGAAGCCGGTGTGCGCGAGCAGGCCCTACGCCTGGCGGATGAGCGCCTGTCCGCCTCGGCCCAACTGCGCGCCGCCGTGGCCGCGCTGGCGGACGATCCCTCGCCGCGCGTTCGCTTCCAGCTCGCCTTCACCCTGGGCCAGAGTGACAGTCCCGGAGACAGTCAACGCCCTGGCGCGCGTGGCGCGACGGGACGCCGGCGATCGCTGGACGCAGATGGCGGTCCTCAGCTCGACGCGCGGTTCCGGCATCGGCCTGCTCGAAGTGCTGGTCCAGGACAGGGACTTCACCGAGGCGGCGACACCGGCACGCTTGCAACTGCTCAACCGTCTCGCCGTCCTGGTCGGAGCGAAGGCCGACGACGCGGACCTGGGACGCGCGTTGAACTTGCTGGCTGGCCGGGCGAAGGAGACCGCGACCTGGCAACTGCGCCGTCCTCGACGGCCTGGGCCAGGGTTTGCAGAACAGCAGCCGGCCCCTGGCCCGCCTTTGGGAGCAGCCGCCGCCGGCGCTGCAGAGCGTCCGTCGCCCTCGTGCGTCCGCTTTTCGAGCGGGCGGCGGCCGTGAGCCGCGATCCGAAGCGCCCGCTCGCGGATCGCCTCGCCGCTGTCCGTCTGCTCGGCCGCGGACCCTACGCCCCGGCCGCATCGGCAGCGCCGGAGCTGCTGAATCCGCAAACGCCGCCCGAACTGCAGTCGGCAATGGTCCGCGCTCTTTCGCTGCACACACGACCGGAAGTCGCCGACCTGCTCCTGGCCGCGTGGAGCGGCTACAGCCCGACCGTGCGCCGCGAGGTCGTCGAGTCGCTGTTCGCCCGTGCCGACCGTCTGCCGCGTCTGCTGGCCGCGCTCGAAGAGAAAAAAGTGCTGGCCAATCAACTCGAACCGTTGCGCGTCGAGCAGCTGCGCAAGCACCCCAACGCCCAGATCCGCGAGCGCGCCGTGCGCGTCCTCGCGGGACAGGCCGCTCCCGAGCGGCAGAAGGTGGTCGCGGACTATCGCGCCGCCCTGGAGCTGAAGGCGGATGCCGGCCGCGGCAAGGCCATCTTCAAGAAGAATTGCACCGTCTGTCATCGCCTGGAGAACGAGGGCTTCGAGGTCGGGCCGGACCTGCTGTCCGCCTTGCGGAACAAGTCGGCCGAGCAACTGCTCAACGATATCCTCGATCCGAGTCGAGAAGTGGATTCGCGCTATCTGAATTACCAGGTCACGACCAAGAAGGGGCAGACGTTCAGCGGCCTGATCGCCGCCGATACGGCGTCGAGCGTGACGCTGCGCCGCGGCGAGAAGGCCGAGGACACGATTCTGCGCAGCCAGATCGAAGAGATCCAGGCGACGGGCAAGTCCGTCATGCCGGAGGGGCTGGAGATGCAGCTGAGCAAGCAGGATGCGGCCGATCTCATCGCTTATCTGCTTTCGGTGGCGTCGCCGAAGTGAATGGAGCGTCCTCCCGGAAGAGGACCGCTTCCGGCAGCGGCTCGCCTTCCAGCAACGGCCGGCACACGTCGCGGCCAAAGCGCTCGCTGAACGCCACCGCTCCCGACGCCAGCAAGTGGCACATGTCGCCGAAGTCGTCGTCGGGGCACCAGCTGCGGGCGTCAATCACCGGCACAGCGTAGTCCTCATGTAGCTGCGTGAGGTACTGGTGGAAGGCGGCCTTCAAGTCGGAAGGATACCAACCGCGCAGGGCACTGTGTTCGGGCATGACGAACAGGGCCGTCCGAATACCGCGGCCGTGGCATTCGTCCAGCAGACCGCGCAGGGCGCCGTCGGCCAAATCGCTGACGTGGAAGTTTTCCAGGACCGGGTTCATGAGGTACCGGCCCACTTCCAGGTTGTGTCGGCGGCGCTGCGGGTCGGGTCGGTCCTCGATGAGGCGCTGCGCTCCCCATTCGTCCTGGCCGCACCATTGCCGGCTCGCCCGCTCCAGTTCGCGGACCAGATCGGGCGGCAGCAGGACGGGGGCATAGTGGTTCAGCAGCTTCTGGCGATAATGGACGGCGGGCGCCAGCCGTTTGCCAAGGACGCTATTGATGGCGCTGCGCCCCTGGCTGTAGAACCGCGCCAGGAGCGGTACGTCGGCCCAGTCCCAGTCGCAACGGAGGATGGCTTCGGCCTCCTCGAAAGCGCCCGCCTGGGCCAAAAACGGCGGCCACACTTCAATCAACACCCACGCCGGCCGCACACCCTCGGCCAGCAACCGCCGCAGCATCATCCACTCCCGGACGGGACCGCCCCCGGAGAAGGCGAAGTTGAACAGGATTGGTTCGGGACGACCGGCGATTCGGATACAGGAGGGCTGAAATCCGATCGCCGGACGTGAACTGCCGAGTATCAGCATGAGAGGACGGCCGCGCCCCCGGGCGAGGTGATCCTGGAGATGGCGCAGCGCGTTGTGAAGGACGGGTCACACATCTCGGGGTGTCCGCGGTGGACGAACAAGCCCAGGGCCAGCTGTCCCGCGGCGAACAGCAGCACCGCCCACAGCAGGGTGGCTCGCGCCTGGCGCATCGGACTCTCCCGGCCCTGTCGCATGGCCCCTCCGGGATGGATCGTTCCTCGAACGGGAAATCGGGCGGGGAATATACCCGACACATCCGCCGGGTCAAGGGCAAGTTGGCGAAGCCGTCGGGGTTCACGTCGGCGGGCCGACCTTGATGACGGTGGCGGTAATGTCGTCGTACTGCGGCTGGTTCCGCGCGTAGGCGCGGACGGCGTAATAGAGGTTCTCGACGATCTCCCGCGCCGGCGCCTGACGGTAGACGCGCGCCAGGTCGATCGTCCGCCGCGTGCCGAAGATGGTGCCGTCCGGCGCCCGGGCCTCGACGATGCCGTCGGTGAGGAACAACACCAGGTCGCCCGTCTCCAGCGCGATCGGCGTGCTGGCGGGGAAGCTGTAATTGGGCATGATGCCCAACGGGATACTCGTGCTCGGCAGAGGTTGTTTGACGTCGCCAGCGGTGCTGAAGATGTAGCCGGTCGAGTGCCCCGCGCTGGCGTAGACGAACGAACGGTTGACGGGGTCGAGGCGAGCCAGCAGGAGCGTGATGAAGCGATCGCCCTCGATGTCGGGCAGGATGATGTCGTTGACCAGGCGAAGGATGTCGTCGGGCTGAGCGTGGGTGTGCGCGAAGGCCCGCAGGTAGGCGCGGACCTCGGCCATCAGCAGGGCCGGACCGATGCCGTGGCCGCTGACGTCGCCGATGGCGATGCCCAGGCTGCCGTCGGACAGCGGCAGGTAATCGTAGTAGTCGCCGCCGATGGCCTCGGCCGGGTACGACGCTCCCCCGATGTCGAAGGCGTAGGTGGCGCTGCCGATGTCCAGGCCGGCCACTTGCGGCGTGGTGGTCGGAAACAGCTTCTGCTGGATGCGGCGGGCGACCCGGAACTCCGCCGCCGACCGCGCCAATTCTTCTTCCGCTTTTTTGCGATCGGTTACGTCCCAAAATATGCCTTGCATGCCAATGACTTCCCGCCGCGAATCGAGCAAGGGAGCCTTGAGGACGCGGACATAGCTTTTGTCGCCGTCGCTGCCGACGTGCTCCTCGGTGTCCTCGAAGACCGCGCCGGATTCGATGACGCGCTGGTCGTCGCGCATGTATTCTGCGCCAGCTCGGGCGGGTAGAGGTCGAGGTCGGTCTTGCCGAGGATGTCGTCCATCGGCCGCTTGAGCTCGGCGCAGAACGGTTGGTTGGCGAAGGCGAACCGCCCTTGCCGGTCCTTGCGGAACAGGCACACCGGCAGCGTCTCCACCAGCGAGTGGTAAAGGGCTTCGGAGTCGCGCAGGGCCTTCTCGGAGCGCTTGCGCTCGGTGATGTCGGTGGAGATGCCGCACACCGCGTAGGCGGAGCCGTCGAGATCGTGCAGCGGGAACTTGATCGACAGGTAAATGCGCGGGTTGTCGTCCAAACCGATCGTCTCCTCGAACTCCAGGGGGGTGTCGGCTTGGAGCACCTTGAGGTCGTTGGCCAGCAAGACCTCGACCTGTTCGGGTCCGAAGACGTCGCGGATGTGACGGCCGATCACCTGCTCGCGGCGGAAGCCGAAGCACTGCTCCCAAAGACGGTTGACGAGCAGGAAGCGCCCCTCGCAATCCTTGACCTGGGCCATCAACGGAGCGTGGTCGAGGATGTGCTGCAGGCGCGCCTCGCTGCTCTGCAGCGCCTGTTCGGCCTGGCGGATGCGCAACAGCGCCTTGACGTGGGCGATCAGTTCGCGCGGCGACACCGGCTTGATCAGGTAGCCGTCGGCGCCGCCCTCTAGCCCTTCGCTGCGGTCCTCGCTGCTGATGTAATGACCCGACAGGTGCAGCACGAAAATCGAGGCGGTGTCCGGGTTGCCCTTGATCCGCCGGCACACCTCGAAGCCATCGAGGTCCGGCAGGTTAATGTCGAGGACAACCAGGCTCGGACGCTGCTGGACCAACTTCAGGGCGTCGGCGCCGGTGGAGGCTTGCAGGACGTGAAAGCCTTCTTGCCGCAGGGCGCGGACGAGGCCATAGCAGGCCAGGTCGTTGTCGTCTACGAACAGGATCGATACTGGTGGATGAGCAGACATGTCGGGCTCCTTGTCTGTCAAAGCTTCGCACCAGATGCGGATCGGATGGGTTCGCTCGCACATCTTGGCCCGCGGAGACGAGCGAAAACGAATACATGGTACTCCAGGAGGGGCCTGGGCGAAACGCTTTTTCCATGAAAAGTTCCTAACCGGATCGCTCCCTTCGCCGTCTGGCCGTCGGGCGGTGCCGACCCTATGTCAACCCGGAGAACCACCGGAGGTCTTCCATGCTCACCGTCGCCGTCGTCGCGGATTTCCTGGAGCAGTTCGCGCCGGCCGCCCTCGCCGCCGACTGGGACAACGTCGGCCTGCTCCTGGGGGAACGCTCGGCCGCCGTCGAGCGTATCATGACCTGCTTGACCGTGACCCCCGAGAGCGCCGCCGAGGCGGTTGAGGCCCGGGCGAACCTGATCGTGACGCATCATCCCATCCTCTTCCGGGGCGTCCAACGCTTGACGGATGCCACCCCGGAGGGCCGGATGTTGCTGGACCTGGCCCGCGCCGGCATCGCCGTCTACAGTCCGCACACGGCATTCGATAACGCACGCGGCGGCATCAACGACTTGCTGGCGCGGCGCCTGGGACTGGTCGAGACGGTCCCGTTGCGCCGTCCCCCCTCACCCCTGCCCCTCTCCCCCCAGGGGGGGAGAGGGGTTGGGGGTGAGGGGGGGCAAATGAAAGTGGTGGTGTTCGTTCCGGAGAAAGATCTGGAGCGCGTGGCCGACGCGATGTTCGCCGCGGGTGCCGGCCACATCGGCGAGTACCGCGAGTGCAGCTTTCGGTTGGCCGGCATCGGCACGTTTTTCGGTTCCGAGTCGGCCAACCCCACGGTCGGTCAGAAGGGCCGGCGCGAGGAGGTCAACGAATGGCGCCTGGAGGCGGTTTGTCCCGCCGATCGCGTGGAGTCGGTCGTCGCCGCCATTCGCCGGTCGCACTCTTACGAGGAGCCGGCCTTCGACCTGTATCGCCTGCACGCTCCGCCCTCGGGTCGCGGCGAAGGGCGGCTCGGTTCCCTCGGTCAGGGCCGGCCGCTGGCGGAGTTGGCGCAGGTGGTGAAGGATGCCCTTCGGAGTGGGCCGGTGCAGATGGTTGGCGATCCGCGGCGGCCGGTGCAGCGCGTGGCGATTGTCTGTGGAGCGGGCGGCGAATTGTTGGCGGACGCCATGCGTGCTCGGGCCGATGTGCTGCTGACCGGCGAGCTGCGCTTTCACGATTACCTGCATGCCCACGCCCTGGGGCTGGCGTTGATTCTTCCGGGTCACTACGCCACGGAGCGCTGCGGCGTCGAGGAGTTGGCCGAGCGGCTGCACACTCAGTTCCCCCAACTGCACGTCTGGGCGAGCACGCGCGAGAGCGATCCGGTGCAGTGGCTCTGACTTCGTTCGGCCGCGACGCGCAGCGGAGCACGGGCGCGTCGCGCTCCGCTGCGCGTCGCGGCTAAACCCGGAGGTATCCCCATGCGCGTCTTTGTCACCGGCGGTACGGGCCTGGTCGGCAGGCGGCTCATTCGGCGCCTGCGCGAGCGCGGCGATCCAGCCGTGATCCTGACGCGCCGCGCCGGCCACGCCCGCCAATGGTTCGGCCCGGACGCTTCCGTCGTCGAGGGCGATCCCATGCGAGAGGGTGTCTGGATGGACGCCCTCGCCGAGTGCGACGCGGTCGTCCACCTGGCCGGCGAGAACGTCTTCGGCCGTCGCTGGAACGAGGACTTCAAGAAACTGCTGCGCGGCAGTCGCATCCTTTCGACCCAGCACGTCGTCGCGGCCCTGCGGCGTCAGCCGATGCGGGTCGATGGTCAAGCGAAGGTACTCGTCAACGCCTCGGCCATCGGCTATTATGGCCCGCGCGCGGACGAGGAACTGACCGAGGACAGCTCGCCCGGCTCGGATTTTCTGGCGCAGTTGTGCATCGAGTGGGAGCAAACGGCCCGTGCGGCGGAGTCAGCCGGCGTCCGCGTGGCGATGGTCCGCGTCGGCGTCGTCCTCGACAAGGAGGGCGGCGCCCTGGCCAAGCTGCTGACCCCCTTCAAGCTGGGCGCCGGCGGACCCGTGGCCGGCGGCCGACAATGGATAAGCTGGATCCATCACGCCGACCTGGTCGGCCTGTTCCTGTTCGCCCTCGATCGTGCCGGCGCCACGGGACCAATCAACGGCACGGCCCCGCACCCGGTCACCAACCGCGAGTTCGGCAAGACGCTCGGCCGTGTGCTGCACCGCCCCTCCTTCGTGCCGACGCCGGGCCTGGCCCTGCGCCTTCTGGTCGGCGAGGCGGCCGATCTGGTCGTGACGGGGCAGCGCGTTCTGCCGAAGCGAGCGCTGGTGCTGGGTTATTCGTTTCAGTATCCCCGCCTGGAAGCAGCGCTGGCTCAGATCCTCGTCTGACCGGAGACGGACTTGTTTGCCCTCGCCAGAGGAGGTAAAATATAGTGGTGCGAAGAGTTGTGGTCTTTTCCTCGAAAGGGGGCGACTTGGTTTCGACCGGGTAAGTGAAGTGCAAGCGGCGTGTCGTGGTTGATCGGACGGCCACGTACAAAAATCCGATCGCACATTAACTGCTGAACCGCAGTTGACTCTGGCGGCCTAATAACGGCTGCCCCGTGTCCGGGAGCTTCGCCTGAGAGGTCTCGGCTCGGTTGCCAAATCAGGCTCGCTGTCACTTGAAGTCGGTCCTTCGGGACCGGCTGTACCAGCGGCGGTGACGGCTAGACTCACAGCGGGTTAGTCTTTCGGACATCCTGCTTGTCGGAGGTCCGAGGGGCGAACGGGTTGGGCGGGACCGCAAGGTTTCGGCCCGACGAAAGAAGACCAGATACACACGTAGATGTTTGCACGGAAATGCCACGGGACCGGGGTTCAATTCCCCGCGCCTCCATGAAAAGCCGACTTAGGATAATCCTAAGTCGGCTTTTTTCATGGGCTTGCGTCATCTCGAAGTGTCTGGGAGAGGCTAAAAGGTGTCTGAACGTGTCTGATAAATGTCTGATTCGCCTTGCCGATGACGGTTGGGGCCGTGAAATCAGACGCGGAATCGAACCCCCGTTCCAAGGGGTCATCAGGCTCGGGTCAGACATGGCGAAAAAACCCAGCACAGTCGGGCGTGCGGCGTCGGGGCTCTATTTCCGTAATCTGGGCTACGCGGAGTCTGGCTCCCAGAAAAAGTTCTACCTCGGTCGGGACGAGCGCAGGGCGGTCACGGCCAGCGTTCAACTAGAACGACTCTGGGATGCCGTAAGCTTGGTTTGTCTGACGAGACTGTGCGCCGCTGGATCAAGCGAGGCAATCCCTGACCTCTACAGCAATCCTCCAACCTTATTATCCAACTGGTCGTGGCTGCTACTAACCGGCGACTCGTCGTGCTTCTCTGCCCAGCAAGTGCAGGAAGCCCGATTCCTCCGGTTCATCACGAAAAGCAGCGGAAAGCGCTGGTTGTCCCGATGTGGTGCTCCCGCGGGCGCACGGGCATCGGAATGGTTCAGAGGCTCTAACAAAATGTGGCAACACGTTTTCAACGTGTTGGATTGTACGGCACGTTACAAACGTGCCGCCACATTCCGGTCGAGGTATTTGTTGCCCCGCTCGCACGAAGTCTCCGGCAAGAACAGGCAAGCGTGGCAGGCCGCGCCGTGCAGCGTCAGACCGTCGCGGAGCGGGTGGTGCTCCGCGCACAGGGGGTCGGACGTGCAGGGCCGCATTGCCTCCAACGCCTGATCCAGATGGCGACCAAACGTCTTCGGCTCCCCCAGACGGACCAGCCCGCCGAGCGTGCCCTCGCTGTCGGGTGCGGCGGTGGAGAGGAGCACGCCCGCCATGACCTCGCGGTCGCCGCCCGGTGGCCGGGAGTAGATACGCTCACGGATGCTGGCGCAGGTGTAGCCGCACTCCAGCGCGAACTGGCGGATCAGGGCGTGGGCCAGCGAGTGCGGCAGGACGTACCGCAGAGAGCATAGCCAGTGTCTTGACAAATTGCAACAATATTTCACGTTTCGGTTGACTTTGTAAAGGACTGGGCCGATAATGCTCTGGAGGGAGCAGGACGACCCAGCCGGACTTGGGAGCGAGCATCTTCATGGCTGAGAACGAATCGCTGGATCTTCGAGGCTGCGGCGCACGCGAGCGGCCCCGCCGCCGAGGATTGCCTGCGGGGCTGGCTCGAAGTGGTCCGCAAGATGGCTGAGGCGGGGCTGGAGGAACTGGCCCACCTGACGGTATCGTGTGTGCATTATCCACTTCGACATTCGCGGCAGAAGCAGTGCGGCGTCTGCCCGGCCTGTGTCTTGCGCCGACAGGCGATGGCGTTGGGCGGGATCGCGGAGCCCGAGGAAACGTACAAGTATGACCTCATGGGCTCGTCGGGTGGGGTGAGCCGGATTCCGTCTAAAAGACTCCTTCACCTGAAGGCATGTTTGATGCCGTGGCGTCCCTGAAGGACGTGTGCGTCGGGGAGCCTCTCCCGCGCTCCGTCGCCCGCCACCTTGTTAGCACCGAGGTTCTGGCTGACGGCTTCCCGCTAGAGGCAGTGACCGCCCTGCTCGCCCGTTACCGGGACGAGTGGATGGACATCGCCTCGGACGCATACCGGAAAGGGTTGCCGTGGGCGCGGCTCCTCGCCGCCCCACGACCAAAGAGACAAGGAGTGACCCATGCCTCAGCCTGACACGCTCGACCCTCGCATCGTGGGCCAGCGAATCACCGAGGCCCGCAAAGCGCGTGGCAAGACGCAGGAGGAGGTCGCCGACTTCTTGGGGTGCAGCCGCCCCACGTACATCGCCATCGAGAAGGGAGACCGCCTCGCCAAGTCGGAGGAGATCATCAAGCTCGCCTCCTTTTTGGGCCGCAAGGTCCACGAACTCGTGCGCCCGACCGAGCCGGTCGTGGACCTCCAGCCGCACCTGCGCGCCGCCGTCGAGAAGATGAAGGGGGTGGACGAGGCGGCGCTCAACCTCGCCATCGACGAGCTTCAGCGGCTCGCCGAAGACTACCGAGACTTGGAGAAGTTGATGAACGCGCCGCTGCGCTCCAACTATCCCCCGGAGATCACGTTGACGCCCCGGATCGACGCGGCGGAACTGGCCGAGGGCGTGGCCCAGCAGGAACGGCAGCGGCTCGGGCTGGGCGACCAGCCGGTGATCTACCTGCGTAACACGCTGGAGTGGGATGTCGGCCTGCGGATCTTCTACTGGGATCTGCCCTCGCCCATCGCCGGGATGTACGCCTACACGGCAGACCTCGGGGGTTGCATCCTCGTCAATCGCAAGCACCCACCCGAGCGGCGGCGCGTCACTATGCTGCACGAGTACGGCCACCTGATCGTGGACCGCTACAAGCCGGGCATCGACTACCTGACGATGACCGGACGCAAGCCCGCCAATGAGCGCTTCGCCGAATCGTTCGCGCTGAGTTTCCTGATGCCGACGAGTTCGGTGCGGCAGCGGTTTCACGACATCGTGACTACGACCGGCAACTTCCGGGTGGCCGACCTGCGCCGCCTGAGCCACTTCTACTACGTCTCGATGGAGGCGATGGCCCTGCGGCTGGAGCAGTTGGGCCTCATCCAGAAGGGAAGCTCCCAGTTCTTAAAGGAGTCGAAGTTCTCGCCCCGCGAGGCGGCGGAACTGCTGGATTTGCAGCCCCAGCCGGTGAACGACTTCCCGTTCCCCGACCGCTACAAGTACCTCGCCGTCGCCGCCTACGAGCGCGGCGAGATCGGCGACAGCGACCTCGCCCACTACCTGCGCTGCGACATCGTGACGGCCCGCGAGATTGCGGCGGCGACCCTGAGCAGCCGGGAGGTCGAGCCCACGGGTGAGGCGAGTACGTGGAAGCTCGACTTCGCCAAGTCCCTGCTGAGTGAGGCGCAATGACCGGACAAGGACTCGTCCTGCCTCCCGCCGCCATCGACGCCTGCTGCCTGTTCGACCTATTGGCATCGGGGAATGTGGAAGCGATCCTCCGCGCCAGCGGCTTTTCGTGGCAACTGCCTTCTGCCGTGCGGGGCGAGGTCCAGTACGTTCGCCAGCACGACCCCGCGCAACCGGGGAAGATTGTGAAGGTTCCCGCCGACCTGTCGGCGCTCATCGGTTCGGGGCTGCTCACGGCCTGCGACCCGCAGGACCAGCAGGAGTTGGACCGCTTCACTCACTACGCCACGCTGTTTCGCTCGGATAGCGAGTCGATGTGTCTGGCCCTTGCCGAACGGCGGAGATGGGTGGTCGCAACGGATGATCGGAAAGCGATTCGGGTCGCCCAGCAGGCGGGTTTGACGGTGGTGTCCTGCCCCGAACTGGTCAAGGCATGGGCGGCTGCGGCTGGCCCCGATCAAACTACGCTCGTCAAAGTGTTGCAAGACATTCAAGTGCTTGCCCAGTTCAAACCAAACCCCGTCATGCCTGAGCATGGATGGTGGGTCGCTCAACTTGCCTCCAGTCCTTGACCGGATTCGGCTCTTCCCATCATTCTTCTCGCCAGATCGCACTTCCTTCGTAACTGAGAACTGGAGTTCCCCACGAAAAGTGAGCGCGGGGTTAAGGGTTACGCGGCTTGTTCATACTCGACCGGGGACAGGTAGCCCAAGGCCGGGTAGTGTCCTAGGATTGCGTTGATCCGTCCCAGCCCGGTGCCGGGACGATCAACGCAATCCTAGGACACTACCCGTCGCTCCGAAGGTGCATCTCATGAACTCACGCTCTCGTACTCGGTGGCCCTTGCTGTTGACGGGCGTCGTCGTGGGCTTGCTTGGTTCCTGCTGGTCGGTTGCACCTCGATCAACCGGCGATGCGGGAACTCCCTCGGCTCCGCATCGTACCCGTATCTATGACCCCGATCCCCAACACCTGTGGAACCGCTTGTACGAGGCATCCCGAGCCCTGATCAAGGGCGCGGAAACGAGTGATCCGTGGGAGCTCGACCCGTTCCTTTGGAGGTCGGACGCCTATGTGTTTACCGGGGAGGCGCAGAAAACAGCTCTTGAGGTGCTCGACGACTTCATTGCCAAGGACGGCCACACCCTGGTCAACGATCCGCTCAAGCGAGCGCTTCTCCAGCGTGATCTCTGGATGCTTTTTGACTCCCTGGAGCCGCCGCGATGGGGGGCCGCCAGGAAGAATCCCCAGACGGAACTCGCCAAGCGCGTGGCCCGGATTATTCCACGGCTTAGCCTGACAACCGAAGAGATCAAGAGGCTGCCCAATAACTATGCCGAAGCCGTTGCCGCCAAGGAGGCCTGGTTCCTGCCGAGCGGCCTCTGGGAGCCCAAAGGCCCCTGGGTATTACTCGGCGACGAGTCGCATTTACCGCTGGCCTTGAATCACGTTCATTTTTTTGGCGGTCGCTCCACCTTCTTCGTGTTCCTGCGGATGCCGGGCGGGCGCGAGAAGACCGAGCAGTTGCTCGACAATCTGCGAAAACGAGGCCCGGACGCCACGCCACTCTCTGCGGAAACCCAGGTAGTGCTAGTGCGGCAGATGCAACTGATCAATGATCAGGGCAAGCCCGTGACGACAAGTGTAACCGAAAGCCTGCAAATGCGCGGCCAAGGGGTTTTTGAACTGAAGTTGAGTCGCCGGGCGTTCCTGGAAGGAAAGCCGAGTCTCAAGGTCGTAGGTGAGGATGACCGCGAACGCGACTACCTTCTGTTTATGGGCCACAACGCTGGCGATGGGCCGAGCAAGGTTCTGAATTCTTGCTTCCATTGTCACCAGCGGAGAGGCATCAATTCGGTGCTCAGTTATGGGCGATTCAAACCGCTTCCGCTGACCCCCACGGTGTCGCCCGCGTTGATCGCAACCAAACGGGAGGACGAGGAAATGGGGAGCAGAGTCTGGAAGGGGAATCGTTACGAATGGGGATTGCTGCGAGGGTTGATACATAGAGATATTGATAAATGATGAGCGATATTCCCGAGGCACCCGTTCCGTTGGTTGGTAGGAGTTGGGGTGCGGGAAGGTCAGCGCGATGAGCGACCAGCGCCTCATACAAGGAGTCCAGTACCGGCCGACCTTGCAACCTCCGCGTCCGCACCACCGTCAGCAGCCGCTCCACGAACCGGCAGCCCGACTCGCTCTGGCTACCGAACGACTTCTTCCGCCACAGCACCGCTAGGAAAACGAGGTGATGGGCACGAGAACCTTCAGAGGCTCTAACAAAATGTGGCAACACGTTTTCAACGTGTTGGATTGTACGGCACGTTACAAACGTGCCGCCACATTCTGTTAGCGCCTCTCAAGGAGTTGTTCACGGGAATGTCGAATTGCAGTGTCTTGACTCCGAGAGCAGTGCCCAGGCGGCTCTTTCCGCGCAGAGCGGAATCCCCGCACGAACCACCAACAATCAGTACATTGAAATTTGTTTTCCATCTGTGTTCATCTGTGGTTAATTGGTTATGCCTGCAGCGACGAGGGACGCCACCCGGCCGCGGAGACGATTGATCTGTCCCTTGCCGTCGGGATGGACCCGGTTGCTCAGGAAGATCACCGCCGTCTGGCTGCTCGGATCGATCCAGATGGAAGTGCCGGTGAAGCCGGTGTGGCCGAAGCTGTCGGCGGAGAAACCGTCGCCACGGTTGGAGGAGAAGCGCGTCCGCACGTCCCAGCCGAGGGCGCGGAGACCGCCGGGGACCGGCCGAGGTGTGGTCATCAGGCGAACCGTGGCGGGACGGAGGATGCGCTGGCCGGCGTAGCTGCCCTGGTTGAGGATCATCTGGGCGAAGACGGCCAGGTCGTCGGCCGTGGAGAACAATCCGGCGTGGCCGGCCACGCCGCCGAGGAGGTAGGCCCGTGGGTCGTGGACCTCGCCGCGCATCCAGCGACCGTCGCGCTTCTCCGTGGGCGCGGCCCGTTCGGCCAGTGCTTTTTCCGGGCGAAACGTCGTCTCGCGCATCCCCAGCGGCTCGAAGACGTGCTTGCGGGCGAAGACGTCAAGCGACTCGCCGCTGATGCGCTCCACCAGTTCGCCCAGCAGGATAAAGTTGACATCCGAATAGAGGAACTTGACCCCCGGCTCGGTGAGAGGCTGAAGTCGGCACATGCGCTCCAGCGCTTTCTTTCGTCCGTCCTTGTAATCGCCGACCGGATTGTCCGCGATCAGTCCGCTGGTGTGGAGCAGAAGCTGTTCGACCGTGATTCTCTCCTTGCCGCCCTGGCCGAAATCCTCCAGGTGCCGCGCGACGCGATCCGACAGACGGAATTTCCCCTGTTCGACCAGGACCATGATGGAAGTGGCGGTGGCGATGGGTTTGGTCAAGGACGCCAGGTCGAAGACGGTATCAACCGTCATGCGAACCTCGGCGGGCTGCTTGCTCCTCAGCCCGTAGGCCTTGCGGAAGACGATTTTCCCCTGGTGGACCACGAGGACGACGGCACCGGGAAGGCGGCCCTGCTCGATGGCCTCTGCTACGACGCCATCGATTTGCTGGAGCTTCGCCGCGTCTTGCAGACCAGACAAGGAGACACCAACTCCGGTTCTCTTCTCCTTGTCTCCTTGTCTCCTTGTCTCCTTGTCTGGTTTGCTGGGGAGGGCGCGGCCGACTTTCCCGGCCAGCTCGCGCACCTTGGCGACGAGGAGGTCTTGCACCTTGGCGTCGAACAGGCCGATGCCGCCCGTGTACAGGCCCCGCGTCTCGTAGCCGCCTTCACGCAGAACACGGGCCGATGGCAGGTAGCCGAACACGTCGTTGCAGTACGCGGCCAGCCAGAGCTGGTTCGGACCCAGCGCCTTCTCCAGCAGTCCGACGTAATCGACCACCACCTCGCCGGACAGGGCAACCAGCGTCAAATCCTCATCGAACTGCCACACGGCGACGGGGCAGTTGTAGTGCGTCGGCAGCTTGTCGCCGCGGTCGAGGACGGCCAGCATTCGCTTGGCAATCCACGCCTGCATACCCCCTTTGCCCGCCGCTTGTTTCCGCAATTCCTCGCGGGAGGGCGGTGCTTGCAGCGGTAGAGCGGCCTGATCGAAGGCGAGCCGCAGCGGCCCTCGGACGGGACGCAACTTGCTCTCCAACACCCGGCAAACTTCTTTGCCCAGGGTGGCGCCATGCTCGCGGGCCAACTCCATCGTGCCGCGCGGATAGGGGTTGGCATCACCGGCGCAGCCGATCAGGAACATCGCCTGCACCGAGGGATGTTTGTCCTCGATGTAAGCCTGGGCGAAGCCGGCGTAATCGCCGCACAGCTCATAATGCTGGCCCGTCAAGGTGGTGCCGTGGACCGCCGCGCCGAAGAGCACGGCGCGGAGCTTGCCCTCCGGCGTGTCGATGCGGAGCACGGGCGCACTGCGGTCGGCATGGCCGCGCGGATTGACGCCGAGAATGACGCCCTTGGGCGTGAACTCGCGCCGGTTCATCACGAAGGGAACGACACCGACGCCCCGCGACAGCCGGGCCGGTTCCAGATGGGCCATTGCTCGCTGCACCAGTTCGACGATCTTGTCCTGCAATTGGCGCGTGTATTCCACGTTCCGTTGCAGTTCCGCGGGGGTCAGCCCGTCGCCGTCCGCGCCGTTGAGGGTCAACATCGGCCCCGTGTGCGTGTGCGACGAGTTGAGCAGGATTTGCTCGCGCTTCAGGCCGGCTTTTTCGCGCAGGCGCCGGCAAATCGGCTCGGCGACGGCGGCGGGGAAGCCGACCAGGTCGCTGGTCACAAGCACGGCCCGATGTCCCTCCCGATCTTCGAGGACCAGCGCCTTGGCGTAGAGATCGGCTTCCACCTTGGTAAACGGCTTGTTGCGCGAGGCGTAGCCGGCGAGGAACACCGGACGCTCCGGCGTGATCTTCACGCGGGCCAGTCCGACTTTCCACTCCGGCTCGGCGGCAGCGCTCCGGGGAGCGATCGCCAGGACCGCGACCACGGCGACGCAGCTCATCCACCGAACCGCGTTTCCGGCAAACCGAATAGCCATGACCATCACCTTTCGTCAAATCGACTCATTCTTTCGGTAGGGGTAGCAATTGGATCGATTTCAGGTCGATCAAGGGGGTGAAGATGCGTTTCGCCGAGCGGAAGGTCAAGCGCTGCCGGCCGGCCGGCAGGACGATCTCGCCGACCTTCGCCTGCCGATAATTGTCCCAACTGCCGGTCGAGTCCACCTTGCCCGTCATCTGGTTCAGCCCGGCTTGCAGCAGGAACATCTTGCCGGCCGAACTTTCGTCGCAGGCCCAGTCCAACCACACCGCGTACTTGCCCGCTCGCGTCACTTCCACCGACCAGACGGCATGATCGTCCTGGCTACTCCAATAGCCGAGGTTGCCGTATTTCTTCTCCCGTATCAGCGTGCTGCCGTAGATCTCGCCGTTGGCGGCCGACAACAACAGCGAGCCATCCCCAGCCGGCCGCACCAGTTCCGGCCTGTTCCCCTCGAACGTCTTCCTCCGCGGCTGTGGTCCCACCGTGCCGACGTGGGCGATCACGTCGGCGAGATCCTGGGGCTTCAGTTCTTTCTCCAACCCTTCGGGCATGGCCGATTTCCCGGTGCTGCTCAGTTCTTCGAGGTCGCCGCGGAGGATGACGTTTGCCTTGCCGTCCGCTCCGACCAGCGTGATACTGTTGCCGGTCTCGCTGACGAGGACGCCCGAGAAGACGCGACCGCCCTTGGTCGTCGCGGTGTAGCCGACGTAACGATCCTCGACGGCCCGGTTGGGATCGAGGATGGCGAGGAGCAGTGCTTGCGACGACTTGTCTCCCAGCGAGGCCAGGTCCGGCCCGACGGCGTTACCGACGCCACCGAGTTGGTGACAGGTGGCGCAATGCTTGCCGAACAACTCGGTGCCGCGCCGGGCATCGCCTTTCAGGGCGAGCACGGACTGATTCGCCTCGATGACCTTCTGTCGATCAGGGTTGACGGCGTCGGCGAATAGCTCGGCCGCACGGCGTCGGACGTCGGCTGAGCGGTGCGTCAACAGACGCTGCCGTCGCACGGCGTTGATCTCGGCGGGCGTGATTTGCTTGTTCTCCAGCGCCGCCAGGACCGCCTTCAACCACTCCGCGCGGGCGAAGAGAACGTCGAGCACCTGATTGCGCTGCGCCGGCGCGTACCCCTTCCAGCCGCGCAGAAGCAACGTCGGCACTTGCCCCGCTCGCAGTCGGCCAAGGGCGGCGATGGCGGCGGTTTGCAGGCCGCCCGGCGTCTGCGGCGACAGGAGATCGGCCAGGACGCCCCGGTCTTTTTCCTGACCATCCAGGCCCCGGCCGAGGAGTCGGATCGCCAGGAGTTTATCGGACTCGGCCGACCGGCTATCGGCCAGGACGGCACGAGCGGCATCGAACAGGCCCGCCAATTGTTTCAGGGCCGCACGGACTTCCTCATCCCCTTCCTCGCGCAGCCGAGCCAACGGCGTGTTTCGCTCGTCGAGAGCGTCGAGCAAGCCGGCCAGGGCGGCGAACTGCCAGGAGGCGTATCGCCCTTTCTCCGCCGTACTCACGGCGGTTAGCAGCGTGACCATCGCTCGCTTATCGCCCACGGCGTTCGCCATGCGGAGAAGGGACTCGACCAGCGCCGCCGGAGGAGGCGTCTTCGCGCTGCCCTTGAGGACCGCCAGCAACACGCGGTCGAGGTTCTGGCGATGTACCGAACTCATCACCGCCGCCGTCAGGAATCGATCGCCGGCATTCTCCAGCGCGAGTCGGCCCAGGACATCGCCGGCCCGCGCGTCCGCCCATTCGCCGAGTGTGTAGGCGAGCTGCATGCGGACCTGCGGATCGGCGTCGGAAACGAGCTTCACCAACTCGGCGCCCAACTCGGGCGACTTCGCCAGCTGCCGTTCGCACAGCCGGATCGCATGGCGGCGGACGCCGGGGTGCGGGTCGGCCAGCGCCCGGCGCAGCAGGACTGGCGTGAGAGCGTTCAGCCCGTCGAGGGTGCAGAGCGCGTGTAGCCGGCCGAGCGGCCGCTGACAATTCACCGTCAGTCTCTCCAGCGGCGCGACGGCGGCGCTATCCTTGCGTCCAAGCAGCATTTGCTGGGCCGTGTCGCGCTGCCAGCCGTTGGGACTGTCCAGGGCGGCGACCAGTCCCGCCGTGTCGAGACGGTCGAGGCGGGGGATCGGTCGCGGCGGATGGCCGACCGGGTAGACGCGATAAATGCGTCCCTTGTCCTGACCGGCCCGCAGATCGAGCCGCTTCTGCCAGTCCAGCGGAATCCATTCGGGATGCTCGATCACGGCCCGGTACATGTCGGCCACCCACAGGGCGCCGTCCGGCCCGGTTTGAATCGACGTGGGACGGAACCAGTTATCGCTGGAAGCCAGAAATTCGGACTGCTGCTCGTCCGGGCGCGGCGGCTGCTGAAGGTGATGCCGTGCGGCGTCAGGACTTCGCGGTGAATCAGGTTGTGGACGGGTTCGCTGACGAACGTGCTGCCGGCGAAGGCCGGGCCGAACAGCTCGTCGCGGTAGACGATGGCGCTGCACGCCGACGTGAAGTGGTTGGCCGCGCCGGGATCGTTGAAGCGTGGCAGAGTGCGGCTGATGGGAAACACGGCCGCGGCGCCCGGCGTAACGGAGACCGGAACGCGCGGATCGGGAGCGGCGAGATGAGGATTGCGACGGACATAGGGATCGGCCAGGACGAAATGCCACATCGGGTTACTGTTGTTGCAGCCGAACCAGTTGCCCCAGTCATCGCGGCTGCGGCCGTACTGCGTCTGACCGGACTGGGCGTCCAGGCCGCCGTCATCGGGACGAATGCGCAGGTCGCGGCCGCGCGTGTCGATGGCGACGCCGGTCTGGAGCGACTTGATCTTGCCGCCGCTGTCGCCGTTGGCGCAGTAGATCCAGTTGTCCAGGCCCCACACCAGGCCGTTGACGCGATGCTGCGGATTGCCTTGCCGAAAGCCGGTGTAGAGCGGGATGCGCCGGTCGGCCTTGCCGGTGCCCCTGGTGTCCTCGGCGTAGAGGATGTCCGGGGCGCACGTCACCAGCACGCCCTTGCGCCACGGCAGCACGCTGGTCGGAAAGCTCAGCCCATCGAGGAAGACGGTGGCCTTGTCGTACTTGCCGTCGCCGTCAGTGTCCTCCAGGTATTTGACCCGGCCGCCCGGCTTGCCCTTGTTGTCCAGTCCGAGCGGATAATCGCCCATCTCGACCACCCACAGTTTGCCGTCCGCTCCCCAGGCGAAGGCGATCGGGCTTTGCACCAGCGGTTCGGCGGCGACCAGTTCCACCTGAAAGCCCGGCCGGGTACGGATGGAACGCAGCGAGGCTTGCGGCGTTTTCGCCTCGGGAGGGACGCCCGCCAGCAGTTCGTTGAAGGAGCGGCGCGCAACGTGGTCCTTCAGGCGATCCGTGTGCTCATTTTGCGCCCACAAGTGTCGTGAATGGAACCAGGCGCCATTATTTGTCCCCTTGTGCGCGATCGCCGGTATGTCTCCCTTGTCGCCGCGCGTGCCGGACTTCACCTGCCGCGACCAGCCCCCCTTCATCGACACGAATAGATGGATCGAGTAACGATCCTCATTGGAGAAAATCACATCCTCGTGACCATCTTCGTCGAGGTCCACGAAGCGCAAACCGTTGTCCTGTCCCTCGGCGTTGACGAGCGACGTACCGGCCGGCAGCGCGAAGGGCAACCGCATCCATCGCTTGTCTTGCTCCGACCAGCGGAGAATCGCCTGCTGTTTCTCGTTGCTGACGATCAATTCGCAGCGGCCATCCCCGTCGATGTCGCGGAATCGTACTCCACCATCGCGGCCTGCGCGGCTCGTGAAAACCTTCTCTCCTCCCACCTCCAGGCCCGCCAGGAGTCTTTTATCTTCGACCCATTTGCCCTTCTCGAAATGCCAGGCGCCGGCGGCCGACTCGTTGCGAACGAGCAGGGACGCCTGCCCATCGGGCCGCACGATGCCGAAACGCGCCCCCGTGTTCGTCAGCGACACCGGCGCGTCCCCAGTGATCCACGTTCCGTTTCGGGACGACCATACGCGCGTCTGTCGGACCTTGTCGTTGCCGATGACCACGTCCATAAAGCCGTCGTTGTCCAGGTCGAGCAGGCGCACGCCGTTGTCCCGTCCGTCGGCGGCGCGGAGTGTCTGACCGCCGAGCAGGTTCTTGTTCAACCGCTCCTGTGCCTCGCGGAAGGTCAGAAACTTCACCTTCTTGCCATGCTTGGCGACCGCGTGCTCAATGAGATCGACGATCTGCTCGTTGCGGACCCAGCCGTGCGGATGAAAGATCAGGCAGAACACGCCTTGTTTCACGACCGTCGCGTCGAGGGCGGCCTTCCAGTCGCGGATCGTGACGGGATTGTTCGACTGATGCCGGTGCTGTGCCACCCAATCGCTCGGCATGACACAGGGGAACTCCCAGCACAGCCGGCCGATTACATAGGGATAGGGATAGTTCTCGATGGTGTTGACGAACGTGCGATCCGTCGGCAGGTATTTGCGGAAGCGGTCCTGGCCGTCGGGATCGAGGACCAGCTCGCGCGGCAGCTCCGGATCGTCGGAGGTGAGGATGTTGAGGACGGACGAATCGAGCGTGAGAAAGTTGCCCCCCCTCACCCTACCCTCTCCCCCCTGGGGGGGAGAGGGTAGGGTGAGGGGGGTCGTGCGGTTGAAAATCTCGGCGAAAAACCGGGGGCTGGGCGTGTTGAGCGAGTCGCAGCAGGGCATGCGGAACGCCACCGGCCTGCTGCCCGGCACGGCGCTGAGCAGATCGACGCAGCGCTCGTAGGTGGACCTGGCCCTGGCGAAATCGCCGCCCTGCAAGAAAGGACAGGGATGGTCGAACGTGTGCGTTTCCAGGCTCAGTCCCTCTTTCAGCCAGACCTGCAATCGAGCATCTTTCGGATCGAGCCGATTCGTCATGATGCTCACGGGCGCCCGGCCGTCGATTCGCTGGAGGCGCTGCAAGATCGGCCGCAGGAACCTCTCGTAGCGATCCGGATCGCGCATGTCGTCGATGGCGAGGATGACGACGGCTTCCACCCCTTCCTCGCCGACCCACTGCGGCGTGAGGAGCTTGGGGGAGTGACGGCCGACGTGGTAGGGATCGCTTTCGTCGAGATAGGTCAGCCGATTACCTGCGGCAGCCGGCGCGATCAGGGGAGTCATGAGAAGAAGTCCCAGGGAAAAAGTGTATCGGGGCCGCAACATGAAGGAACCTCCCGGGAGGACGGAACGGACTGTTCGCCTGGCGGCGATTCTACGTTCTGATGGCGCCGATCACAAGGATCTCTTCGGGATACAAGCTCTGGCACAGCATTCGCTACATTTTCTGCTCAGCATCAAGGGTTGATGCTTCCCGGCGGTCTCTCCTGCCTCTCGGCCCGGAGGCCGACAAAGCCGCCTGGATCGTCACGGAGAATAGAAGCCGCCCTCACGGAGGGCAGCACGGGCAAGGCGCGGCGGATGTTCCGCCGTACCCAGGCTTCCTGGAACCAAGGATTTCGGAGGACGAACCATGAATGGCATGATTTCCATTCTGATCGCGCTGGTGATCGTGGGCTTTCTGATGTGGCTGGTCAACACCTACATTCCCATGGATGGGAAGTTCAAGCAGATTTTCAACGTGCTGGCCGTCGTCGTGGTGGTCATCTGGATCATTCGTTCGCTGGGCTTTATCACCGTGTTCTGATGCACGTTCCCGATGCCTCGTTTAGCCGCGACGCGCAGCGGAGCGCGGGAATCTCCCGCGCTCCGCTGCGCGTCGCGGCTAAACGTGGACGTCCCTTAAAGGTGCTTGCCGGGCGCCTTGCCGAACAGGCGAAAGCCGCGCCGCCGCTGCGCGCTGTAGCGCGCCAGCGCCTCCTCGACGATCGGCAGCGTCGCCGACGCCGCCTGCATCTCGTCCACCTCGACCGCCTTGCCTTCCAGCAATTTGTAGTCCTGAAAGAAGCGGCGCAGCATGGTCAACCGATGGGCCGGTAGTTCGTTGGCGTCGCGGAAGCCGTTGTATTCCGGATCGTCCACGGCCACGGCCAGAACCTTGTGGTCCTTCTTGCCGCTGTCGATCATGGTCATCAGCCCGATGGCCCGTGCGCTGACCAGCGTCAACGGGGCGACCGCTTCCTGACACAGCACCAGGACGTCCAGCGGATCGTCGTCCTCGGCCAGGGTCTGCGGGATGAAACCGTAGTTGGCCGGGTAGTACACCGCCGAGTACAGAATGCGGTCCAGCCGCAACATGCCCGTCTCTTTGTCCAGCTCGTACTTGACGCTGGAACCCATCGGAATCTCGATGACGGCGGTGAATTCGCTGGGCAAGCGTTCGCCGGGCGTCACATCGTGCCATGCGTGCGTCATTGCGCCAACCTTCTTTTAGGGACTAGGGAATAGGGACTAGGGACTAGAGAAGAAGGAATCTCTCTAGTCCCTAGTCCCTATTCCCTAGTCCCTTTTCTACAAAGCCGGCTTTGCGCGGCGACATTAGCGCCAAAGTCCGTAGAAAAGACGTGACGACAGGATGTAATTTCGGGTAAGGTCGGTGCCGCCCCCTCCGCACTCTCCGAGAGGACCTGACGGATGCGTTTCAGCTTGATCCCGCGCGAAGAGAAGTTTTTCGACCTGTTCGACGAGGCGTCCGCCTTGCTCAACCGGGCGGCGGACAAGTTCCTGGCCATGGTGACGCAGTTCGACCACCTGGCCCAGCGCAGCCACGAAATCAAACAGGAGGAGCACGCCTGCGACCAGGTGGTCGGGCGAATCATCCAGGCGCTGGACCGCACCTTTATCACGCCGATGGACCGCGAGGACATCCACACGCTGGCGACGCGGATGGATGACGTGCTGGACAACATGGAGGAGACGGCCCATCGTTTCGTGGCCTTTCGCATCGAGAAGCCGACGCCGGCGGCCGAGGCGATGGCGCGCATCATTCACGAGTGCTGCCAGCACGCCACCGCCGCCGTTTGCCTGTGCCGCGACATGAAGGACATCGACGCCATCCAGGGCCATCTCCGCGAAGTGACGCGCCTGGAGAACGAGGCCGACGACATTTACCGCGAGAGCGACAGCGCCCTGTTCGCCGACCCGCCGGACATCCTGCTGCTCATCAAGTGGCGCGAGTTGTACGGTTGGCTGGAGGAAACGGTCGATGCTTGCAAGACGCTGGCCATGATCGTCTCGGAGGTCGTGATTAAAGGGAGCTGACATGCATTTCCTGGAGTCCGCCGCCGCCAACGTGGGGACGGTGCCCTGGGGCCAGCTTCCCGCCGTCGTTTGGTTGCTGATCGCCCTGGCGCTGCTGTTCGATTACCTCAACGGCTTCCACGACGCGGCCAACTCGGTGGCGACGGTGGTGTCCACGCGCGTGCTGTCGCCGGGCGTGGCCGTCTTGTGGGCGGCGTTCTTCAACTTCGTCGCCTTCCTGCTGTTCCACCTTAAGGTGGCGGCGACGATGGGCAAGGACATCATCGACCCGGCCATCGTCGATAACCGCGTCATCGCGGCCACGCTGATCGCCGCCTGTTTCTGGGACGTACTGACCTGGTACTGGGGTTTGCCGACGAGTTCGTCGCATGCCCTGATCGGCGGCCTGGTCGGCGCCGGCCTGGTCCAGAGCGGCTTGAGCGCCCTGCGCTGGGACGGCATCGGTAAGACGTTGGCCTTCATCGTCCTGGCGCCGCTGATCGGAATGATAACCGGCCTGGCGATCGCCGTGCTGGTGGCGTGGTTGTTCCGCCGGGCGTCGCCGCGGCGCGTGGACCAGCTGTTTCGGCGCGGCCAGCTGTTGTCGGCGTCGCTGTACAGCCTCGGCCACGGCGGCAACGACGCGCAGAAGACGATGGGCATCATTTTCGTGCTGCTGATCGCGGCCAGCCGAAATGGTGCGTCCTTCGCCGCGCCGGCGGAGGTGCCGACCGAGGTCGTGCTGGCCTGTCACACGGCGATGGGCCTGGGGACGCTGTGCGGCGGCTGGCGCATCGTCAAGACGATGGGCCAACGCATCATCCGCCTACGTCCGGTGGACGGCTTCTGCGCCGAGACCGGAGCGGCGGTGACGCTGGGACTGACCATCTTCGGCGGCGTGCCGGTGAGCACGACGCACACCATCACCGGAGCCATCGTCGGCGTCGGCTCGCTGAGGCGTCTCAGCGCCGTGCGCTGGGGCGTCGCCGGCCGCGTCGTCTGGGCGTGGATCTTGACCATCCCCGGCACGGCGTTGGTGTCCATGATTTGCTGGTGGCTGCTGGCATGGCTGGGTTGAGTTCTGAGTTCTGAGTTCTGAGTTCTGAGTTCTGTTTTCACTCAGAACTCAGAACTCGACTCCATAGGAGGCACACATGGCACACGGGGGGACATCGACGGGTGTATCGCAGGCGCCGCCGCTGGCGATGGGAGTGCGTCTCAACCTGTCGGTGATGATGTTCCTGCAGTTCGCCATCTGGGGTTCGTGGTTCGTCGTCTTCTATCCCTATCTCAAAGGCCGAGGCTTCTCCGACGAACAGGCCGGCGCCCTGGTGGGCAACGTGGCGCTGGGGGCCATCCTCTCGACGCTGTTCGCCGGCTACATCGCCGACCGTTTTTTCGCCAGCGAACGCATGATGGCCGTGCTGCACCTCGTCGGCGCCGGCCTGCTGTACTGGATGGCGCAGGTCCAGAGTCCTCGGGAATACTGGCTGCTCTTTGGCGTGTCGCTGGCGTACTCGTTGCTCTACAACCCGACGCTGGCCCTGGCCAACTCGATCGCCTTTCGCCACATCCCCGACGCCACCCGCGATTTCCCCAGCATCCGCGTGCTGGGAACGCTGGGTTGGATCGCGGTCGGCTTCCTCATCGACGCCCTGTTCTCCTCCGGCGAGACGACGGCCGCCTCCAGCAATGGACCACTCCTGTTGGCGGCGGGGCTGTCGGCGGCGCTGGGCGTGTACAGCCTGCTTCTGCCGCACACACCGCCGACCGCCAAGGCCGGCGACGCCATTCCCTTCCTCAAGGCCGTGGGACTATTCAAGGATTTCTCCTTCGCCGTGTTCTTCCTCGTCTCCTTCGTCATCACCATCGTCCTGGCCTTCTACTACACCAACACCGGCGACTTCTTGCAGCAGGCGGCCGGCGTCAAGCGTCTCGGCTCGACCATGCTGATCGGCCAGGTTTGCGAGCTGATCTTCCTGCCCTTGTTGCCGTTCTTCCTGTGGCGGTTGGGCATGAAGTGGGTGCTGGCCCTGGGCATGTTGTGCTGGGGCGTCCGCTATGCCCTGTTCGCGCAGGGCGGACCGGAAGGGCTGCCTTTCGTTCTGGTGCTCACCGGGGTGGCCCTGCACGGTTTCTGTTTCGATTTCTTCTTCGCGGCCGGCTTCATCCACGTCGATAACGAGGCGCCGCGCGACATCCGGGCCAGCGGGCAGGCGATGTTCAGTTTTCTGACCTATGGCGTCGGCATGTGGCTGGGCAGTCTGTTGGCCGGCAAACTGGCCGGGATGTATACCACCGAGACGGTCAACGCCGCCGGCCAGGCGGTCAAGGTGATCGACTGGTATCACTTCTGGCTGATCCCCAGCATCGGCGTGCTGGCCTCGCTGACGGTCTTCGTCCTCTTCTTCCACATACGGCAACGGCCGGCCAGGCCGGCGGAGAAATGGGGAGCGTCCACGGCGCCGGGCAACGCGGACATCTACAGCGCCGAACACCAGGCCCGCATCCAGTCGGGAGAGGCCGGCATCGATACCTGATCCGCAAGCGATCCTTGTCTGCGGGTCGATGATATGCTTTCCTTGTGGTATCCTCGCACCTCGGGGAAAGAGAACGCATATGCGGACCCAGATACGAATTGTGGCCGGCTCGCTGCGCGGGCGCAAGCTGACCTGCACCGTCAACGCCAACCTTCGTCCCACGCCGCAGAGGGTGCGCGAGTCGCTGTTCAGCATCCTCGGCAACGCCGTGCCGGGCCGCCCCTTCCTCGACGTCTTCGCCGGCACCGGCGTCGTCGGACTTGAAGCCCTCAGCCGCGGCGCCGCCGCCGTCCTCTTCGTCGAGCGCGACTTTCGTCTCATCGCGGACCTGGAACGGCACATCGAGGCGTTCGGCGTCGCCGGCCAGGCACGCATCGCCCGCAGCGACGTGTACCGCTGGGGCGAACGCTGGCAGGCACCGGACGAACCCGTCACCTTCTTCCTGAGTCCTCCCTTCGCGGACTACGAGCGCCGTCCGGACGACCTGCTGAAGCTGGCGGCCCTGCTGCAACAGAAGGTCGCGGACGGCTCGGTGATCGTCCTGCAAGCGGAGGAGGCGGCGGTGCTGGACGAATTGCCGGCCCGCACCGAATGGGATGAACGCCGTTACGGCCGCAATCGCCTATTGATTTGGGTCAAGAATGAACCGCCAAGGTGCCAAGATCGCCAAGAGGAAGAAGAGTAATAAAAGCTTCTAACATGCTGGGCGAACGGCCGGCGTTAGCCGGCTGGTGAGGGTTTGTTCTGGGCGAACGGCCGGCGTTAGCCGGCTGGTGGGGGGGTTGTTCTGGGCGAACGGCCGGCGTTAGCCGGCTGGTGGGGGCTTGTACCAGCCGGCTAACGCCGGCCGTTCGCCATTCTTGGCGGTTCTTTTTTGAAAGAGGGAGTGCATGGCCGCAACTCCGAGCGAGCGCGACTTCGCCCTCGACGTGGTTCGTCGTCTGCGCGACGCCGGCCATGAGGCGCTGTGGGCCGGCGGCTGCGTCCGCGACGAGCTGCTCGGCCTCCCTCCCAAGGATTACGACGTCGCCACCTCCGCTCATCCCGACGAAGTGTGCCGCCTGTTCCGCCGCACCATCGCCGTCGGCAAAAGCTTCGGCGTCATCGAAGTGCTCGGCCCCCGCACGTCGGCCGGCCCGCTCCGCGTCCAGGTCGCCACGTTCCGCATCGACGTCTACGGCGAGGACGAGGACGGCGAGGAACTCGATGGCCGGCACCCCCGCGCGGTCGTGTTCACGTCGGCGCGCGAGGACGCCCTGCGCCGCGACTTCACCATCAACGGCATGTTCTTCGACCCGCTGGAGGACCGGCTCATCGACTACGTCGGCGGTCAGGACGACCTGCGTGCCCGCGTTCTCCGCGCCATCGGCGACCCGGCTCAGCGCTTCACCGAGGACAAGCTGCGCATGCTCCGCGCCGTGCGCATGGCCGCGCGTTTCGAACTGGAGGTCGAGCCGGGGACGGCCGAAGCCATCCGCCGAATGGCCCCGCAGATTCACGCGGTCAGCGCCGAGCGCATGGCGGACGAGCTGCGCAAAATGCTGGTCGATCCGCACCGGGCGCACGGCATGCGTCTGTTCATGGACCTGGAGCTGGCCCAGCCGATCCTGCCGGAACTGCTGCCGATGAAGGGTCTGCCGCAGGGACTGCCGCGCCCAGACGCGCCGGCACTGCCGCCACCGGGCCAGCCTGGTCCCACCTCGGCGTGCGAAACCGACCTGTGGGAACACGTCCTGCGCGTGCTCGATCTGCTGGGACCGGCACCGTCGTTCCCGCTGGCGATGGCCGCCCTGCTGCACGATGTCGGCAAGCCGCGCACCGTCGGCCGAACGCCGGATCGTTACACCTTCTATTATCACGAGCACGTCGGCCGGCGCATGGCCGGCGAGATCGGCCTGCGCTTGAAGCTCTCCAACGACGAGCTGGAGCGCATCGAATGGCTGGTCGAGAAGCATCAAATCCTGTGTGACGTGCGCAGATGCGCACGAGCAAGTTCAAAACGCTGCTAATCCATCCCGGCATCCGCGAACTGCTGGAGCTGCACCGCGCCGACGCCGTGGCGTCCGGCCGCGATACGGCCCACGTCGCCTATTGCGAGCAGTTGCTGCGCGAGTGGTCGATGGAAGACCTCGATCCGCCACGGCTGATCACCGGCCACGACCTGACCCGATCCGGTCTGGAACCGGGGCCGATCTTCAAGAAGCTGCTTGAAGCCGTGCGCGAGGCGCAGCTGGATGGGACCATCTCAACGTCGAAGGAGGCGTGGGAGATGGTACATCGTTTGCTGTCCGAAACGTGAGCGGCTGCGAGCCGCCGCGAAACCGAGCCGACTCACGGAGAAATCCTCATGTCGCGCACCGTCCCCACGCAATCGACGTGTCTTCTTCTGCTGGTTCCGTGCTTGCTGTCGTTGACCCTCGCCGACCGCGCGACGGCCGCGGCGCCGCCCTTGAAGGATCTGACGCCGGCCGTGCGGGCGCGCATCGATCGACTGGCCGAGAAACAACCGGGGGAATCGCCGAGCCAGCAAAAACAGAACGCGGCCGGCGACATTTCCCTGTGGGCACTCGGCCATCTCGACCTGGCTCCCGAAGAGGAACTCGAACACGCGCGAACCGTGCGCAAGGAGATTCTGAGCCGGCAGAAAACCGTGGCCACGCCGGAGGCGGCGCAGCGCGTCTTTCGCAAGCTCCTGGACAACCTGCCGCCGTATCTGAAGCCGGACGCCTTCGAGTACACACTGATCGTGCTGGAACAACCGCAAGCCAACGTCTACACGGTCGGCGGCGGATTGGTGTACGTCAGCCGGCCCTTGCTCGACGCACTGCTGGCGGATCGACAGCGCGGGGAGGCGGCCCTGTCGTTCGTGTTGGCCAACCAGCTCGGCCACATCGGCCTGCAACACTGTCGCCGCGGTTGGCAGTCGTTCGAACTGGAAGAGGAGATCAAGAAGGGCATCGAGCTGCACATCGCCCGCCAGCGCCTGCGCGAGGCGCTGCAAACCGGCGTCGAGGCGGCCGGCGATCGCCTGAAGTTTCTGTACTCGCGCCGGCAGACGTATGACGCCGATCTGTTCGCCTGGCAGCTGTGTCGCAATGCCGGCATCGCCCTCGATTCCGCCCTGGACGGCCTGCGCTGGCTGGCCGTCGTCGAGCACCCGCGTCTGCGAACGGACGAGGCGTATCGACCGGACACCGACGCTCCCGGCCTGGAAGGACCGACCGCGCCGCCGGCCCTGCTGCGCCTCAAACACCTGCTTCTGGAACGCGACGGCCGGATTGGCGACGAGGACAATAAGTACGGCCTTTTCCTCTGGGATGCGCAGCGCGGCTCGTTTCAGCACTGCGAGCGGCAAGCGCTCGCCGCCGGTGATCGGCCCATCGTCTTCGTCCACGGCTTCCGGGGCAGCATGCAGACCTTCCGCGACTACTTGCGGGCCTGCTCGGAGCAGCCCGAGCTGCGCGACCGCAAGCTGCTCGTCTTCCGCTACCCCAACAACGAGAGCCTGGGACGCTGCGGTCATTTCCTGCTCAACGAGATGCGGCGCGTCGTCGCCGCGCCGGAGAAGGCCGTCTTCGTCTGCCACAGCGCCGGCGGCCTCGTCTTCCGCTGCTACGCCGAGATCCACAAGGGGCCGTTCGATCGGGCCGTCCTGCTGGCCACGCCGAACGAGGGCACCAGCCTGACGTCGCTGAAATACCTCGCCGATCTGATGGCGCTCGTGGACGAGCGGCGGATGGATGGACCGGGTGCCCTGGCGCGCATGATCCCCGAGGGACAAGGCCAGATCATCCACGACGTACATCCCGAGAGCCTGTTCCTGTGTCACCTGGGCCACAACGCCGAGATGGCGAAGCGCTATCACGTCTTCTCGGGAGAGTGCCTGACCCGCATCCAGGTGGTAGCGCTGGAGGCGGCGGTCGTGGCGGCGAAACGAGTCCTGATGAACCGGCTGCTGCCGCGCATCGAGGCGCCGGCGCTGCGACGACAGGCATTGCGGCGGGTGGAGCGATGGCATCTGCCCCGCGAGATTTCGCACGGCGACCTGGTGGTATCGGTTCGGAGCGCCCTGCTCCAGGACGCCGGCCATTCGACGCGCACTGCCCTCAACCACGAGGAGTTCAAGACCGACGAGCGGGTGATCCGCGACGTAATGGAGTCGATCCAGGCGAAGTGAGCAAAAAACCCGAGTTAAATCGGTGTTTATCTGTGTTCATCTGTGGTTCATTACCTGTCTTTTGCGGTTTTCCAGGATTTCTTCCGCGGCCCGCGCACGCGTGGCTACACCGGGTTGAGGAAACAGTCCGCCCCCGAGGATGAGGGCCGCCAGGGTCAAGACAGCGAACCGCTCCCGAGGCCTGATGCCCAGCGACACCGTCGAAACGTGGCGGGCGCCGGTGAAGAGGAGAAAGTAGGCCCGCACCACGGCAATTCCATTGAGGGCGGCCGCGGCGATGACGGCCAACCCAAAGGAGAGGTTGACGTCGACCGTCCCGTCTACCAGCAGCTCGGTGGAGATGAACCCCAGCGTTCCGGGGAAGCCTACGCTGGCCAGGCCCGTCAGCAGAAAGCAAACCGCCAGGGTCGGCGAATGATTGTACAGGCCGCGGTACGCGGTCAGCGACAACCGGCCGAACCGCGATTCCAGAGCGCGGAGAGTCAGCCCGAACCCCCCCAGGGAGAGCATGACCGAAAACCACAGACACAGCGCGCCGGTCACGGACAAAACGGAGTGCAGTTCCAGCCCGACCAGCACCAGCGACGCATGGCTGAGAAACAGATAAGCGAAAAAGCGACGTGCCTCGCGCTGGACGACGGCCATCCCCGCGGCGTAAACGGCCGTCACCAGCGAGACCATCCCCAAACCGTGCAGCACCCAATCGGGCGCCACGGGAAGCACGAGGCGGACGACGGCATAGACGCCGGCCAGCGGGGCCAGGGAAAGCAGGGCGATGCCGAAGGAGGCGTGCTCGAACCAGTCCGTCACCCAGCAGTGCGCCGGCACGGTGCCGCAACGGATAAGGAGCGCGATCAGGAGCAGGATCGTTCCATGGACCGGCTGCGCCGCCTCGGTCGCGGCGGAGGAGACGAGCGTCCATCCCGCGATCAGCAGGCCGAGGAACAGCCCCATGTGCAGAACGTACACCCGAATCGATCGACCTCGGTTCAGCAGCTCCACGCCAGGCGGCAACGTATCCGCCACCAGGAGGCCGACCAGCATCCGGGGATCGGTGCAACTGAACAGGGCCAGGCGGATGGACCCGGCGGCCAACGACCAGGAGAACGAGAAGCGCCGCATCTTCGTTCGTGCGGTGGCCCAGGCGATCAGGAAGTGGAGAAGGGCCACCGTTGGCAGCAGGGGGGCGTTCAGCTCGTCCATCTCGAAGACCGGCTTGCCGAACAGATATTCCTGCAAACCCCCGTCGTCGGCGTCCACGGGTGAATCGTGCAGGGAATAGCCCAGCCAGGCCAGCAAGGCGCAGACGAAGGCGGCGCCGGTGAACGCCCGGCCCCAGTGGTAGGCGCGGACGGGGTTGCGTACTTGGCTGACGCAGAGAGCGCCAACCAGCATGATGGTAATGGAGGCTTCCAGCCAGGGCAGGTACAAGAGCGTCATATCACGTCTTCAAAGGTCGCGGGGTACACCTTCCCCTCGTCCGGCTGGCGCGACGGTTGGCCGGTGAGGAAGTCCGTCCAGGCACGCTCCGCCGACTCGCACCAGCGGAAAAAGTGGACAAAGGGAACGACAACGTAACTCGTCAAGAAGGCGTCGAGGTAGCCGCGCTCCAGGGCCAGCCGGTAGAGCCAGCCGTGGACGGTCCTGCCCGCGACATGATGCACGGGGCCTTTGGACTGCGGCAGGTGCTCTCCGAGGGCGTTCTCCAGCGTGTGGTAGTCGTGCAGCAGGGTCGGGGCGCGGAGGAATTGCAACGTCCGCAGGCAAGCGTGCCCCAGGAGATGGACGAGGGCGAAATAGCGAAGCCCTAGGCCGATCTCCGCAACGATCAATCCCACCTGGCAAAGACAGGCAAAGGAGAGGGCCGACTTGATGTCCGTCTGCACGCTGCCGGCCAGGTAGGCGAACAGGGCGGTGATCAGGCCCAGGGCGACCACGGCGGCGCAGAGCCAGGCTGAGCGTTCCAGGATCGGGCTGACGCGCATCAGCAGGAAGGCCCCCAGGTGTACGGACAGCGCTCCATAAAAGACGGCGCTGGAGGGGGTCGGTCCTTCCATCGCCCGCGGCAGCCAGCCGGAGAAGGGGACCAGTCCGGATTTGCCGGCCGCGGCGATCAGCAGGAGCAGTCCCACGGCGAGCGCCTGGCCGGCCGTCATGTCGGCCTGGCCTTCGGGCCAGGGCCCCGCGCCGAGGAGCCGATCGAAGTCGCCCTCGGCGGCCGTGTGGTGCAGCACCACGGCGGCCAGGAGGAGAGCGGCGTCCGAGACGCGGTAGACGACCCAAACCCACAAGCCGTTGCGCGACGGGGCGGGCCGCTCCTGGAAGAAGGCGACCAGCAGCGCCGAGGACAACCCCACCAGCTCCCAACCCACGAACAGCGTCTCGATGGTGTCGGCCAGCGACGTCACTACCATGCCCAGGAGGAAGAGGGAGTACAGGACGAAAAAGCGATTGTAGCCGCGCTCGCGGTGCAGGTAGCGGGAGGCGGAGGCCGCGATGGTCCCGGACAGGACGAACGACAGGATGGCGAAGGGCACGGACAGCCGGTCGAAGACGAACTTGACCGAGAAGTGGAAGTGCGGCAGCTGGACCCACTGGCCCAGGTCGATGACGACGTGTCGCGTGCCCCAGATCAGCATGATCGCCAGGATGGCAACGGACCCGGCCAGGCCGTAGACGACCGCCGCCAGGATGGTCCGGTTGATCGTCTGCTCGGAAAGTCGCCAACCTAGCAAGGAAGACGCTCCCAGCAATCCCACCAGCACGAGGGGAGCGACGACGACGAGAACTCCTAATCCCATCAGCATTCGTTGCTACTCCGGCTGCAAAGAAGAAGGGACTAGGGACTAGGGACTAGAGAAGAGGATTCTTCTCTAGTCCCTAGTCCCTAGTCCACCTTCTTCCGGTGAAATCTCCGCGAACTCCAGGTGGTCGCGCCAGCCGCGATACCAATCGACCGAGGAAACGGCTTTCGGGAGGACCGAGGCTTGAGGCTGGTAGTCGTGGAACCGGCCGTCGCGGTACACGCTGATGCGGTGTGTCTGGGGATGGATCACCGCTAGATGGCACCAGCCGTTGCGGCATAACTTGCCGATCCCCGGCAGCCGATCCAGGATTTGCAGCATGGCCTCGGGGGTCGTCTCGATGAGGTTGAGGAGGCGGACGGGTTCGTGGATTTCCACCATCTGCCAGGGCAAACCCGTCCGCAGATCGCTGGCCGCTCCGTCCATGACGCCGATCAGGGCCGAAATGTTGTGCGGCAGTTTCGTGCCACAGCCCCAGCCGGTGTTATCGACGGAGGAGAAATAGTACTCCAGGTTGATGCCGACGCAGACGGGGAACACCGCCTGTAGGATGCGCGACAGGATGGTGTTGTCGGCATCGTCCTGGGTTGGGTCGTAGGAGGTCAGGAATGCCCGCCGGTCGAGGAAAAGACCGCGGGTCAACTCGCGCCGGCCCACGATGCTGATGGCATTGGTGGCGTGGCCCCACTCCGGCCGTACTTGCGCCAGGTCTTCCGCCCTGCCCTCGACGTGCTGCCGCGCGGCGGCGAAGGACAGCGTCAGCGGCGCGGAAACGAAGCGCCGGCTGCGCTCGTGCGCGTCCCGCTCGCTGGCCTGCTTGAGGATGTCCCCAACGGCCTGGAACTCCTGCTGGTGAGACGGAGGTACAAGGTCCACGTCGTCGAACGTGATCCGATCATTGCTGGTGTTGTGCATTCCACCCACAAAGACGGTATCGGCCGGGATGGCGATGCCTCGGGGAGCCAGGCGCTGCCGGACGCGCGGGTCGTTCAGTATCTGGGCAATGGCCCGGCCGTTCGGCCCGCCGCGGGCGCCGCCACACGCGCCGCAGTCGTGGGCCGACTCATGGGGGTTGTTCATGCTGGTCGAGCCGTGGCCCAAGGTCAGCACCAGCCGCGCGAACGAACAGGTCAGTCCGATGTCGCGGAGGACTCGTTCGGCGATGTCGGCCATCTCGTCCAGACGGAAACCGATTTGACCGTCCTCGGGTCCGGGGGTCGGCTCGCTCCGCTCCAGTTTCAGCCGTGTCAACGGCGTCCGCACGAACCGGCCCAACCTTCGGCGGATGCGTCCGGTCAGGCGAGGGAAGAACGTCCGCGCGATCAGCGGCACGGACGCCAGTACCCCGACCGCGGCGGCCAGCACCGCTCCGACGACGAAGGTCCGGCTGCCGAGGTGAAACCGATGCGAGACCCTTCCCAGGGTACGGCGCGTCCGGACGCGACGCTGGTGGGTCTCATCCTGGCCCTCGACCACCTCCTCGATGACCCAGTGTCCGGGCCGCATCACCGCCGGGCAGAGGGGCACGAAATGCGCGTCGGCCGCGCCTCGGTAGTACATCGGGACGAAATAGAACCCGGCCACGGAGAACGTTTCCGCGTCCGGGGCCAACTCTTCCAGGTGGCGCCGGATCGACTCCTCGCGCTCGTCGATGCAAAACAAGGCCTGGAAACGCGGCTGCGTGGGCCTCGGCGACGCCTTCGGAGCGTGCAGGGCGAGAGCATCGAGCGTCTGGGTATAGAAGCGGCGCTCGATAAGCCCGGTGGAAGATCCGCCGCCGCTCCAGTGGGGA
Source organism: uncultured Planctomycetota bacterium (assembly GCA_963849325.1). Classification (GTDB taxonomy): domain Bacteria; phylum Planctomycetota; class Planctomycetia; order Gemmatales; family Gemmataceae; genus JAJPHU01. Next base: position 675,944 of record CAWKHF010000007.1, read on the forward strand.
GAACGTCTCGATCTCGCGCAAGAGCATCTCCCAGTCTTGCCCCGTCAGATGGTGGAGTTCCTCGGGCGACCAGCCCAGCACCTGGGCGAGTTGGAAAACCTGGAAGGCCCGCTGCTCGATGCTTGGAGGGCGTTGCGGCCCCAGCACGCGACGGAGTTCAGCCCGTAGCGTGTCCAGGGGGTCTTTGAACCCCAGGGCGACCCGAGCCGTGTGGGCCAGGGCGAGCCGATCCAGCACCAGCCGAACCGCCAGGAACTCGATCAGGCTCCCCGGCGGGACCGGGTGGACGACCTGATCGCCGCGGTCCTCGATCTGTCTCACCATGCCCGCCCATCCGCGGAGGGCCAGCAGGGAGGCGGAGACGAAGTCGTCCCACTCCTCCTCGGCAACGCCGAGGAGAGCAAGGGACTCGTGGATCGATTCGAGCGGACGGACGTGCGCGGCTTCCAGGCGGTCGAGTTCCGCCGGCAGATCGCGCATCCAGCCGGACAGTGGGCCGCCCCGCCGACGGTAGAGGGCACAGAAGGCCCGGTAGAGGCCGTCGTCTCGGTACGGCATCTGCCAGGGAGCCAGCCCCTGGTCCAGAAAAGCGGCACAGAAGCGGATCAAGATTTCGTGGACAAGCAGGTCGGCATCCGCCCCTGTCGCTTCCAGCAAGAGATCTCGGTGCCGTACCGGCGCCGGTGGCGGCGGCGTGAATACCGGCACCCCGGTGACGCCGGCACAACAGATGCCCCACAGCGCCTGCAAGGTAAACGCCTCCCAGTCCTCGTCCGTCCAATTCTCGATGGCCGAGTCGCTGAAGCGCTCGAATACGGGAAGAAGGCTGTCCGGGATCCGCGGAAAGTGTTTTCGCGCGGGCCGATTGGGGACGGACTCGTCTCCACCCCGGAGGTCGCGCATCACCCAACGGCGTGTTTCCGCGATCAAGCGCTGGCGGACGGCGGAGGAAGCCTCCTCGCGCACCCGCGTGAGGGCGTCTTTTTCCGCTACGAACCACACCAACTCCTGCGTTGGCCCGTAGCGCACGGGGTACTGGAGCATTGCCAGCCGCAGTTCCAGCCGCGTATACCCACCCGGGACTTTCTCGGACGCCTGGTCTCCCAGGTCTTCGGCCAGTACGTCGCGTAGTTCGGCGAAGCGGATTCGCCCGCGAGACAACTCCTGGCGGTAGCGGTCCTTGGTCAGGTAAGGCTGACAGCCGAAGGTCCGCGCTCCTTTCTGGACCGCCTCGTCGAAGGGCAGGTCCTCGAAGGAGTGCAAGGTATTATGGTGGACGAAGACGGTGATCGGACCTTGCGCCGGCAACAAATGCGCGGCGTGGTCGATTATCTCCCGTAAGCGAGTCAGGTCCGACGCGGGGACCGAATCCCTGGACATCGGAGCCTGAGGGCAAGTGGAGTGTTGCATGATTCCCGATGAGGCGCGTGCATCCCCTCCGCGTATGGACTCCCAATCGGACGGTCCTCGCAGGGATCATCGTATCGCTTACGTATCCACGGTAGTAGGGCTGTCCTTTGCCGACGGGGAACGGAGAGCTCTCCGAAAGGCCAAGGTCGATCAGGTGCCAAGGTTCCACCAGCCGGATAGGGCGGCTCCACGTCCGGTGTGCTGATGCTCGTTTCCTTCGCCGGCAGTGCGGAGCGGACTGCCTGATCGTTTGTTCCACCAACAAAAGTGACGCCTACCTTGGTTGGGGCATCCTCTACTTCTCGAACGGAGGAGGACAGCCATCCACCTTGAGCCGGATGCGATACAGGCTGACGTCCACCGTGACGTACAACACCTTGCTTTCCTCGCCGATGCCGAAGCAGCAGTTGCTCGGAATGCCGACCGGCTCGTGCGCGCCCGGCTGCGAGGGGCCGGTCGGGATGAAGGCGACTTCCTTGCCGTCTGGGATCGAGGACCAGGATGCCCGGCCGCCTGCAGACTGCGCACGGCCAGGTAGACGTGGCCCTTCGCATCCACCGTCATGCCGTCGCAGCCGGACTCGGCGCCGAAATCGACGAGCACCTGGCCCGGTCCCTTGACCAGGCCATCGGCGTCGAGCGGGAAGCGGTACACCTTCATGGCGCCCGGTTTCGGCGCCGGCGCGGTGGGATCGATGCGGTCGGTGCCGTTGTTGTGGTCGGCGACGTACAGCGTTTTCTGGTCCGGGCTGAGGGCGATGCCGTTGGGCTTCTCCAGGGCGTGCGTCACCTCGATCACCTTGCCGTCGGGGTCGATGCGATAGACGGCCCGGTGCTCCAGCTCGCGCGGCTCGTCGCCGAGATAGCGCGGGTCGGTGAAGTAGATGCGGCCCTTGCGATCAATGGCGAGATCGTTGGGGGCGTTGAAGCGCTTGCCCTGGTAGCGGTCGGCGAGGACGCTGCGCCGGCGCGTCTTGACGTCCCAGCGCGACACGCAGCGGCCGCCCTCGTCGGACCCCTCGCAGGCGATGAGGAAGCCCCTGGCGTCGAACTTCAGACCGTTCGACTTGTGGCTGTCGTCGGTGAAGACGGTGGTTTTCTTCGTCTTCGGGTCGAAGCGAAGGATCATGCCCTTGTCCTTGCCGAAGGGGATGTCGGAGAAGTAGATGCTGCCGTCCGGCGCGGGCGTCGGCCCCTCGGTCAGTCCGCCGTGGAGAGGAGCGCTGCGCGTGAACAGCAGTTCCAGCTTCGCATCCGGTGACACAATGCTGTCACCGCTCGGTTTCGGCACGTCGGCCGCCAGCACGCTGCCAGGTGAAAGGAGAGACAGGAACAGGGCCAGGGTACGCATGAGGATCTCCGCGGACAGGAACACGTCGTCGGGCGAATCCTGGCAGCGTACCGGGCCGGCGACCCTTTCTCCAGCGAAAAAACAGGACCACGCTCGTTCTCCGCATGGCTTCCGCCTGTCCGGAGCCTATAATACATTTTTCCACGAGGTTCGACGCTCACAGGAGCCAGCCGTATATGACGCCGATGACCTTGACCGAAAAGATCCTCGCCCGCCACGCCGGACGCGACGCCGTCCAGCCCGGCGACAACATCTGGGTGGACGTCGACGTCCTCATGACGCACGACGTTTGCGGGCCGGGCACCATCGGCATCTTCAAGCAGCACTTCGGCAAGGACGCCAAGGTCTGGGACCGCAACAAGGTCGTCATCATCCCCGACCACTACATCTTCACCGCCGACAAGATGGCCAACCGCAACGTGGACGTGCTGCGCCAGTTCGTCCGCCGAGCAGGAGCTGCCCTACTACTACGACGTCGGCACCGACCAGTACAAGGGCGTCTGCCACATCGCCCTGCCGGAAGAGGGCCACACCCGGCCCGGCGAGGTGCTGTTCGGCACCGACAGCCACACCTGCACGGCCGGCGCGTTCGGCGAGTTCGCCACCGGCATCGGCAACACCGACGCCGGCTTCGTCCTGGGCACCGGCAAGCTGTGGGTCAAGGTGCCGCCGACCATGCGCTTCGTCTTCCACGGCCAGCTGCCGCCCTACCTGATGGCCAAGGACCTGATCCTCGCCGTCATCGGCGACATCGGCTGCGACGGCGCCACCTACCGGGCGATGGAGTTCGACGGCGACGGCGTCTACGCGCTGAACATCGAGGAGCGCATGACGCTGTGCAACATGGTCATCGAGGCCGGCGGCAAGAACGGCGTCATCGCCCCGGACCAGGTCACGCTCGATTACGTCAACGCCCGCAACAAGCACGGCACGGCCTTCACGCCGGTCGTCACCGACACGGGCGCGAACGTTCTCTTCGAGAAGGTCTACGACGTGACGAAGCTGGAGCCGGTGGTCGCCAAGCCGCACAGCCCGGACAACCGCGCCGCCGTCAGCGAGGTGCGCGGCACCAAGCTCGACCGCGCCTACATCGGCTCCTGCACCGGCGGCAAGATGACCGACTTCCGCGCCGCCGCCGGCATCCTCAAGGGCAAGAGCGTCAAGATCGACACCTTCGTCGTGCCGGCGACCAGCGAGGTCGCCGCCGGGCTGAAGACCGAGAAAATCGACGGCCAGACGCTCGAAGAGGTGTTCCTGTCGGCCGGCGCGAAGGTCGGCCCGCCGTCGTGCGCCGCCTGCCTGGGCGGCCCGAGCGACACCTTCGGCCGGCTCAACCAGCCGATGAGCTGCATCAGCACGACCAACCGCAACTTCCCCGGCCGCATGGGCCACAAGGAGGCGCGCGTCTACCTCGCCAGCCCGCTGACCGTCGCCGCCAGCGCCGTCACCGGCGTCATCACCGATCCCCGCGAGTACCTGGAATAAACCAAAGTTCTGAGTTCTGAGTTCTGAGTTCTGAGTAAAAGAAGAACTCGCGGTTGGCACTCAGAACTCAGAACTCAAACTCAGAACTGAAAGACATGCAAACGACCATCACCGGCAAGGCCTACGTCCTGGGCGACAACATCGACACCGACCAGATCATCCCGGCCCAGTATCTGACGTTCAACCCGTCCATCCCCGAGGAATACAAGCAGTTCGGCAAGTACGCGCTGAGCAGCGTGCCGCCGTCGCAGGCCGGGCTGCCCAAGGGGCACGTGCCGTTCCACACCGACGACGAGTTCGTCTCGCCGTACAAGATCATCGTCGCCGGCAAGAACTTCGGCTGCGGCTCGTCGCGCGAACACGCTCCCATCGCCCTGGACGCGGCCGGCATCGAGGCCGTCGTCGCCGAGTTCTACGCCCGCATCTTCTATCGCAACTCCGTCAACGGCGGCTATCTGATCCCGTTCGAGAGCGCCGAGCGCCTGTGCGAGCGCATCTGCACCGGCGACGAACTGCGGCTCGACGTGGCCGGCGAGCGTGCTGCACAACCTGACGACCGGCGAGCAGTACAAGCTCAAGCCGCTGGGCGAGGTGGCGCCGATCCTCGAAGCGGGCGGCGTCTTCCCCTATGCCCGCAAGGTCGGCATGTTGAAGGGCTGAAATGCTTCTCACCAGCCGGCTGACGCCGGCCGTTCGCCTCGGCGGCCTACGTCAGCGTGGCGAGGACCTGCACGGCCAGGGCGGCGCTGTCCTCGCTGTCGAAGGCGAGGTACGCGGCCATGCGGTCGCCGACGGTGGAAATCGAGATGCCGCGCAGGTTAATGCCGGCGACGGCCAGGGCGCCCATCACCTGCGAGCCGATGCCCGGTCGATTCTCGCTCTCGATGCAGAGCATGGTGAGGTCTCGGGCCGGAGTCAGACCCGTGCCTCGGGCCGCCTCGGCCTGCGCGGCCCCTCGACGGGCGCCAGAAACAGCACGCTCACTCCCGCTTTGCTTGGGTGCGGCCGCGTCATGAGGAATTCGAGGTCGGCCCCGGCCCGGCAGAGTCGGTCCAGCATGGCCGCCGCCGCTCCGGGCTTGTCGGGCATCTCGCCCGACCACACCGGGACGCGATGGATGCGAAGTGCCATAACTGGTCCCTCCGGGCTTGCTTCTCCTTCTCCCTGTCATTATAGGACGCCGCCCCTCTCGCTTTCGACCCGAGTTTGCACTCCGCTTTTCCAAGACGCCGCGCGGTTCGCTGCCTCTGTCGTCCGCTCTTCTCTGGATCGACGGCACTGGATTTGCCTTCCACAAACCGAAGGTCTCGGAAACTCAACCGGGAGGGTGCAATGGCTCAACAAAAGGCGAAAGCGGCGTCCGCGGCTCCGAAGCGGACAGAGAGAGACGATTCCGGCTCCCTCAGCCGACAGCGGCTCATTGAGTTGCTCAACGAGGATCTGGCGCGGGAGTATCAGGCGATCATCGCTTACGTCGTCTACTCGCAAGTCCTCAAGGGCGCGGAGTACATGAACATCGCCGGAGAGCTGGAGAAACACGCCGCCGAAGAGCTGCGGCACGCCCTGATCGTGTCCAAGCAGATCGATTACCTGGGCGGCATGCCGACCGTCAGCCCCAAGCCGGTCAAGGTCTCGGAAGACGCCCGCGCGATGCTGCAAGCCGACCTGGACAACGAGAACGAGACCATCCGCAACTACCGGGAGCGCGTCCGGCAGTGCGAGTCGCTCGGCGAATACGCCCTGGCGGAGCACATCCGGGGCATCCTGGTCAACGAACAGGAGCACCAGATCGACCTGGCTACCGCTCTGGGTAAGGACGTCCCCAACGTCTCGACCCGCGAGCAGCAGGCCTGACGTCCTCCTGCCGGTGGCGGAGGGGCGGTGTCATGAACGAGGTTCGCGTTTCGACCTGGGTGGACCTGACGGAGCAGCTGTACGCCGACTCGTGGAAGGACCAGCTGGGACGCTTCCGCTCGGACTTCGCCTTCCGCGGACTGTCGCTGCCGGTCGCCGAGTTGCGTACCAGCCTCATGGCCCTGGGTGATGATTATGCCCAGCTGGAAGGACATCTGCTGCGCAACTTCCGCAAATACGCCGTGCGCGGGGTCGTGCCGGCCGATACGCTGTGGAACTGGCTCGCCCTGGCCCAGCATCATGGCCTGCCGACGCGCCTACTCGACTGGACCTTCTCGCCTTACGTCGCGCTGCACTTCGTCACGGCGGACCCTGACCACTATGACGAGGACGGCGTTGTCTGGTGCGTGGACTTCATCCGCATCAAGGAGTTCCTACCTCAGCGCCTGGCAACGCTGTTGAGCGAGGAGGGCGCCAACGTCTTCACCGCCGACATGCTCGAACAAGCCGCCGCCACGCTGCGCGACTTCGACCACCTCGCTCCTGAGCCGTTCCCCGTCTTCTTCGAGCCGCCTTCCCTCGACGAGCGCATCGTCAACCAGTTCGCTCTCTTTTCCCTGATGTCCAGCTCCACGGCGGCTCTGCACGACTGGCTCGATCGGCGCCCCGGCCTGGCTCGACGCATCGTCATCCCTCGGCGGATGAAGTGGGAGGTGCGCGACAAGCTCGACCAGGCCAACGTCACCGAGCGCGTGCTGTTTCCGGGCCTGGATGGTCTCAGCTGCTGGCTCAAGAGGCAGTACACTCCCACCCGTCTCGGTGGCCGGTGAAAAGGAAAAGGGGGCGGGACTCGACCTGCTGGACGCCTGGCCTGTACCCCTGCCGTTGGGCTGGTTGGAGCACGTCAACGAAGTCGAAACGGCGGCGTTGCGGCGTTCGGTCCAGCGTGGGACGCCGTTCGGGACCGTGGCGTGGCAGCAGGAGACGGCCCAGCGTCTGGGACTGGGGAGTACCCTCAAGCCGCTGGGGCGCCCGCGCAAAGGCAAGTCGGATTCAGTTTCTCATCGCCCTGAGCAAGCGTTCCTGGAGAATCCTCCGCTGTTCCAGGGTGCCCTGCTTTTGCAGTGCCAAATCGAACACCACCTTGCCGATCTTGCCCGTGAAGGCGAACGGCGCCTTGGCCTTGTACGTCGGGGAAACAACATCGCCGTTGTCCTTACCGATGTCCATGCCGGAATAGGTGGAGAACCGAAAGGACACGGTATTCTCCAACTTGTTTTCCGCGACCGGTTTGCCGTTGACAAACAGCCTGCCGCTGCCGCCGGTAGCCGGCTTTCCGGGTTTGTCGGCGATAAATTCATAGCGCACGTTGATTTTGCCGGTTGGCAGTTTCTCCTTGGAAGTCAGCGTTGTTACTTGCACGCCCAGCATGCTGTACGTGAAATGCAATTTGCCGTCCTGGACATACAACGCAAAGCCGCCCATGAGGTCGGACTCGGCCACGATCACGCCCTCCGCACCATCCTTGGGAATGTCCAGTTCGGCGCTGATGGAGTAGGAGCGGTTATAGATGTTCGGGATCATGCCCGAGGCGATATTCTCGGTGCCGGGGTAGTAGGTGAACTTCGTGCGCTCCGCGGCCGGGACCGGAAAACCGTAGAAGAGGGCCAAGCCTCCTAAGAGCGGCGTCACATGATACTTCTCCGCCTCCTCCCAGAACAGTTTTTTCAGCTCGGCCAGCTTCTCGGGATGTTTGGCGGCCAGATCGTTGGCCTGGGAGAAGTCCTCATCGATATTGTACAGCTCCCACTTGTCTTTATCGGGATCCCAGCCGCTGCCTGGAGCGAACTTGGCGAGTTCAGCCGGATCCGCCCGCCACGGAATCCGGTCCAGCCGGGCGCAGGCGATCCAGCCGTCCTTGTACATGGCCCGGTTGCCATAGATTTCAAAATACTGCTGCGTGTGGCGGCTCTTGGCGTTGGCATCGTCAAAGGTGTACAGGAAGCTTGTCCCGTGCATGGGCATTTGTTCGATCCCATCCACCTTTTTCGGCGGGGATGCCGGTTGCCTCCAGGATGGTCGGAACCACATCGATGCAGTGGGTAAACTGCGTCCGCAGCCCACCCTTATCCTTGATGCGTTTGGGCCAGCGGACGACCATCGGATCGCGGATGCCGCCGAAATGTGACGCGATTTGCTTGCCCCACTGGAACGGCGTATTGCCCGCCCAGCCCCAGGCACAAGCGAAGTGCGGCTGAAAGTCCGGCCCCCCCCAGGCCTCAATGCCGCCGTACTTGTCGATCAGTTTGAGCTGCTGTTCGACCGTCATGTGAATGCCGTTATGCATGGTGATTTCATTGAATGAGCCAGATTCCGTTCCCTCCATGCTGGCGCCGTTGTCGCCCCAGATGTAGAAGATCAGCGTGTTGTCGCCGAGGCCCAAGTCGTCGATCGACTGGATCACACGGCCGATCTCACAGTCACAATTCTCCTGGAATCCGGCAAAGACCTCCATTTGACGGGCGTAGATTTTCTTCTGCTCCGCCGGCAGTTTGTCCCAGGAAGGGAAAGCCGGGTCGCGCGGCGTGAGCTTGGCATCGGCGGGAACCACGCCGAGCCGCTTCTGCCGGGCAAACGTCTCCTCGCGGAGCTTGTCCCAGCCCTGGTCGAACTTGCCCTTGTACTTGTCGGCCCACTCCTTGGGGACGTGGTGCGGAGCGTGGGCGGCGCCGGGGGCATAGTAAATAAAGAACGGCCGATCAGGAGATTGGGCTTTCTGATCGCGTATCCAGTTGATCGCTCGGTTTGCCATGTCCGTCGGGAAGTAGTAATCCTTGCCCTTGGGGACGCCGATGCAGCTGTTATTCTGTGTGAGGACGGGATCGTACTGGCCGGTCTCGCCGCCGAGGAAGCCCCAGAAATAGTCGAACCCTAGCCCGTTCGGCCAGCGGTCGAACGGCCCCGCCGGTCCCTGTTGGTTATCCGGCGTGAGGTGCCACTTGCCGAAAGCCGCAGTCGTATAACCGTTGCCCTGAAGGATCTTACCGATACCTGCCGCGCTTTTGGGCCAGGTGGAGTTGTAGCCAGGCCAACCGCCGGCGATTTCCGCGATCGAGCCGAATCCGACGGCATGGTGATTTCGGCCCGTGAGCAGCGCGGTGCGCGTCGGCGAACAGAGTGCGGTGACGTGGAACCGATTGTAGCGCAGGCCCTCCTCGGCCATCCTTGTGAGGGTCGGCGTCTGGCAGGGACCGCCGAACGTCGAGGGATTTCCGAACCCCGCGTCGTCAACCAGAATGAGCAGCACGTTGGGCGCGTCCTGGGCGCCGTCACCGTGCGCGGGAAGTCCGGTTTGGAACCCACGAGGGTTCGCTTGGCGACGCCCTGGAAGCGGGGGTCTGGAATCGGCAGCTCGCTGCGGTCTTGACCGGCCGCTGGGGATGCTCCTTCCGGCCGTGCCGCATCGCTCCTCTGGGATGGGTTGAGCTTGCCCGAGGCCGCGGCGTAGCCGAGCAACGCGCCGGCGACAAGCACTACAAGCATCTGAACCTTCGGGTTTCTCAGCATCTTGTCTCTCCGGATGGAGCCTCCCGGTCCTTGCCGGACGGGCAGGGGTGTTCCTTGAACCGGCTGTAACGACGGTTGTGGCTATCAAGGATAGTAGGAGCCGTAGCGAGAAGCATACCGGTACGCATCTCCTTGGAGGGGAACCCTAGCGAGCGAAGCAATCCGCGGCGAAATTAGCGGCGGGCAACGCCGCCCGCCATCTGGGCGATGCCCACGTCGTAATCCACCAGCGACCGATGCAGCGACGTGTAATACGGCTCATCCCCGGAGGTAGCGGGAGCGAAACGCAATCCCTGTTGCGTCATCTGCTTGACCAGATCGGCCGCCGTTGAGCCTTGCGCCGTCCAGTTGGGTTTGAAGTACTTGGCCACATCGCTTTGCTGCAAAACCTGGTAGGAGGACTTCAATTCGCGCGTGTAGCGCGATGCTTGGACAAACTGTGTCGGCGACAACGACTCGACGCGGCCATCTATCGCGGTTTGCAGTGCTTTGAGGGATTGGCCGATGCTGTCGAGCAGGCCGATCTCAACTTCGCCGGAGGATGCCTGCTTGACCGCCTTCTGAATCTGCTCGTCAATCGTTTTCCGCTCCGCATCGAACGACGGTTGCCGCAGCACGGCGGGCCATGTCAGTTTGCCGCCGTCTCGAAGCAGGCCGACCCCTCCATAGGTGGTGCCGGTCGTTAGGTTGACGTGTCGCAAGACCTCGTAAGAAAGCGGGACCTCCGGGCCTTTCAGTCCGTGCGACTGTCCATCTTTGATCGCGCGGAAGAGGTCGTTGAGGGCGCCGCCGGACCAGATTTCGGTGAGCGGCGGGTTGTTGCGCGCGCGCTGGAGGCTCTTCATCAAATCCTTTTGGCGCAATTGCTCCGGGTCCGGCATCTGCGCCAGTTCGTACTGGCGTTCGTCCAAGGTCGCCCGGCGCGTTTTCAGGGCGGAGCGGCGAGCTTGTTCCCGAGTCAGTTTGGCTTGCTGGATGGTCTCCTGATACTGGGCGTTGGCGGTTGTTATGTTAGCCGCCCCATTCATGTAACCCTGATACGGAGTTTGTCTCACGGTGGTGGGACCATACCCATAACCGCCGCCATAGACTCCCAGGGCGGCGGGGTTGTACCCTCCCGCGCCGGGCAGCGGAGGAGGCCCGGCGGTCCCGCTTCCGCCGTAGAACTGCCCGCGAGCGGGCAGCGCCAGGAAACTTGCCGTCAGAACAGCAAACCACGGTATCCGGTGGATCGGGGTTTGAGACACGTTGGGGCCTCCAAAAAGTCACAAACGATATCCGTTTCGGCTCAGTTGCGACTACTCTTGGGCGGCAGTTCGCCCTTGGCGAGCAGGTCGTCGATCAGTTTTTTCCACTCCTCGCGGGCCTTCTCGCGATCCTTCTTCGCATCCAAGGGGTTGTAGGCGAACCTCTTGCCAGCCGGCACGAGACGGACGAGATGCCAGTGGGCCAGGCCACGAATTCCAAAGGAGTCATGCTCGAGGTACGTGATGAGCATCTTGTACAGCTCCGGCTGGGCCAGATCCTCATCGCCGAAACTGTGCAGCAGTTCCAGGATGGTCCGGGCCTGGACCGGCGGAACCTTGCGTATCTCAACCAGGCGCCGGTAAAGGAGTTGGTCCTGTCCGGGTCCGCGCCCAGCCAGTTGCGCAGCACCACCACGGCTCGGTCCCAGGTATCGGGATATTTGGTCTCGGTGAAGACCTTGTACATGCCATCCCCATCATCGGTGGCCCCCATGATGATGACGCCTAAGGCTCGATGATTGGCATCCTCCGAGGTCGCAAAAGTCGCCGCGGCTTTCGGCAACGAGGTCTTGAGCACTTCGGAACGGAATTCGTTGAGGACCTTCTTCACCATCCGGGCGCGCTCGGTGTTGGACTCGTTGTTGTTCGCCCAGGCGGGGAGTTCCTCGAGTTTTTCGGGGATTTCATACTCCTGTCCCTGGTTGTCCCAGTGCAGAAGGGCCGGACCCGGCGGCGCCGCCAGGGCGTGCTCGACGGCCCCATGAACGAGATCGACGCGGCCGTGCAGAACGAGGAACACCAAATCCGAGGCCGGCACGTCCTTCGGTCCCGGCTTCAGGGTGAACGGTACGCCTTTGGGCCAGCGGCCGTACAACTCCAGGGCGATGCGTGTGCCCGGCTCCTGGAGGGTTGCCTCCCACATCTGGCCGTGGAAGCGGATGCGCACGCGGACGGCCCCCTCTTTTTTGAGGTTGCGAACATCCACGCGCCCCCGATCGAGCGTGAAATCCAGGTCGAAACCCGGACTATCGTGCAAGATCACCGCGGCTTCGAGGATGGGATAAGGAGAGTTTCGATCCAAGTCCGTCAGCAGAGTCAGGCGAACCGTGTCCTTCTCGGTCTGCACGGTCGCTCCGGGAAGACCGAATAACAAATCGCCGGCGCGCACCATGCCCTTGGCCGGCACCGTTTCCCAAGGTTGGCCGAACTTGGTACGCGCAAACAGAGTGCCTTCCGGCGAGGTCAGCTTTCCGACTCCTGGAGCTTGCGCCGCGGCCGAAGACGGCTCCGCTTGGGTCAATCCATTCCAGCCCAACAAAAACACCGTGACCATCACGAAAGAAATGAGTTTGCGCATCGGCATACCTCCTCGGTGGGAAGGAAGAACGAACGCAAACCATGTCTGCGTGAATTCTCCCTTCGGCGCCGTTTATCGCTCGGACGAGGCGGAGTGGACGGAAAGGGGAAAGGACATCTTCGCTTTTTTGCCGCTGATCTGATCGCGGGCGAGCAGTTCGATCGTGAACTTGCCGGGCCGGTTGAGCGACAGCGGGAAGGCCATCGGTAAGCCGGACTGTTTCTCCGTCACATCCTTGTTGACCGTGTTGGTTGTGGGCTTGGCCAAGATCGGCTTGCCGTCCTCATCCAACACGCGGATCTCGAAAACGACGTTGGGTTGCTTGGCGGCGCGATCGCGCTCGAAACCCACGGCGCTGCAATGTACCCAGACTCCTTGCCCGCAGGCGAAGGCGATCAGGGGATACTGCGCATCCACATCCACACTTAACTCGGCTCTGACGAGAGCGAAGTCTTTCGGCAGCACCTTGACGGTTCGCGACACGCTCTTTTCTTTTCCGGATGCCAGATCCTTGACGAGGATCTTGAATCCATAGTCTCCGGCCGGTGCATCGAGACCGACGCTGAAATAGGCGTAGGCGGAAACGCGATTGCCGCCCAGAGATACTTTCGTTTCGGAGTTTTGCGGCCGCTGCTTGAACAGTACTCTGCCGTCGGAAGCGCTAATTTCGATGGTGGTGCTGTAACGCACCTTGCCGTCCTCATCCGCGGTGATGCCTTCGATGTCGAAGCACACAAACAGCATATCGCCTGGATAGAGTGTGTCGTTGGGGCGCTGAGGACCGAGCAATCCGTGGGTCGAGCGCACGTGGGTCAGCGCCAGGTCCGTTTGAGCCGGTGTCAGATTGAGTGTGGATAGCAGCGCCAGGGTCGTCCACATGATGAGAAGCTCCTCCATTGGAGACAGCGACGAAAGCACCATGCCAAGAGCCAGCGATCGCGCGAGGGGCTTGCCACTCCAGGTTCTCTTGGCCGAGACGATGGTTAGAAATGGCGAAAGTATTCTACAAAGGCATACGTGCTGAGGCTAATGAGTTTTTGGAGTTCCCCGGTGTCGTAATTCTTCGACCGATTCGCCCTCGTTCGCACGCTCCGAGCTTGGGAACGAGAGCCGTGGCGAGGGCAAACCGGAGCGGGGACGTCCGTTCCCTGCGACCCGGCAAGGTGGCCGACCGATCGCGCGTCCGCGCCAACACGATTCCTCGTCTTCGGCACGGCCCTTGCGTGTATTCGGCGTAACGATTCCACCCCAGCCGGGTCCGAGCGTCCGTCGTTTCGCAGGAGCGGATTGTGTCCAAGCCCCAGCCGCCGCCGTGGGAAGGCGGCGACATCATCGAGCCCAGGCGCAGGCAGCCTTGATCGAGGAACAAACGCGCCTGGCGGCGTTCGGTCGAGACGTCGGCCTGGCCCTCAATCAGATCGAGACCCTGCCCAACATGCTGCGTCGTTGTGCCGAGGCGATGGTGCAACAGCTGCGCGGAGCGTTCGCCCGCATCTGGACGCTGAACGAAACCGAGTCCGTCCTGGAGCTGCAAGCCAGCGCCGGGATGTATACCCACCTGGATGGAGGCCACGCTCGTGTGCCGGTCGGTCGCTTCAAGATTGGCCTGATCGCCGGCGAGCGCCGCCCCCACCTGACCAATGCGGTCCTCGGCGATCCGCGCGTCCACGATCAGGAATGGGCCCGCCGCGAGGGGATGGTCAGCTTCGCGGGCTATCCGTTGTTGGTCGAAGAGCGCGTGGTCGGCGTCATGGCGATGTTCGCTCGTCAACCCCTGTCGGCGGCGACCCTGCAAGCGATGTCCTCCGTGGCCAACAGCATCGCCCTGGGCATCGAACGCAAACACGCCGAGGAGAAGCTGCGCGAACAGCGCGAACGCTTTCGACTGCTGGCCGACTCCATCCCGCAGCTGGCATGGATGGCGCGGCCGGACGGCCACATTTTTTGGTACAACAAACGCTGGTACGACTACACCGGCACAACGCCGGAGCAAATGGAAGGCTGGGGCTGGCAGTCGGTACACGATCCCAACGAACTGCCGCGCGTCCTGGACAAGCTCAAGGCGTCGTTCGCCAGCGGGGAACCGTGGGAGGACACTTTTCCGCTGCGACGGCATGACGGGGCCATGCGCTGGCACCTGTCGCGGATGGTATCGGTACGCGACGAGCAGGGGCGGATCGTCCGCTGGTTCGGCACCAACACCGACATCACCGAACATCGGCAAATGGAGGAAGATTTGCGGCGGGCGCGCGAACTGCTCGAAGCGCGGGTCCGAGAGAGGACCGCCGAGCTGATGGCGGCCATCGATGCCTTGCAGGACGAGGTCCGGGAGCGCAAGGAGGCCGAGCAGAAGGCCGAGGCGTTCGCCGCCGAGTTGCAGCGCAGCAACCGCGAGCTGGAGCAGTTCGCCTCGGTGGCCTCGCACGATTTGCAGGAGCCGCTGCGGAAGATCCAGGCGTTCGGCGATCGTTTGCAGGCGCACTGCGGCGAAGGGCTGGGAGAGGTCGGACAGGATTACCTGGAGCGCATGCGCTCGGCGGCCGCCCGTATGAGCACGCTCATCAACGACCTGCTGGCCTTCTCGCGCGTGACCACGCGGGCGCAGCCGTTCGTGCGGATGGACCTCGACAGGGAGGCCCGGCAAGTCGTATCCGACCTCGAAGGCCGCATCCAGGAGACCGGCGGACGGGTGGAAGTGGGGCCGCTGCCGAGCCTGCACGCCGATCCGATGCAGATGCGGCAACTGCTGCAGAACTTGATTGGCAATGGCCTGAAGTTCCATCGGCCGGAGGAGCCGCCCGTCGTCCAGGTGGAAGGCCGGGTTCGGGCCGGCGCGGGAGGAGAGTTCTGCGAGATTACCGTGCGCGACAACGGCATCGGCTTCGAGGAGAAGTACCTGGATCGCATTTTCGAGCTGTTTCAGCGGCTGCATAGCCGTAGTGAGTACGAGGGCACGGGCATCGGCCTGGCCATTTGTCGCAAGATCGTCGAACGGCACGGCGGCACGATCGCGGCCCACAGCGCACCGGGGCAGGGAGCGACGTTCCTCGTGACGCTGCCGCTGCATCCAACCGAGGAAAGGACGTTATGAGCCGAGCGCCGAAACCGATCACCATCCTGATGGCCGACGACGACGCCGACGACCGGCTCATGACCCGCGAGGCGTTCGAGGAGAGCCGGCTGGGCAACGACCTGCGCTTCGTCGAGGACGGCGAGGAGCTGATGGACTACCTTCAGCGGCGGGGCCAGTACAGCGACCCGGCCAGCTCGCCGCGTCCGGGCCTGATCCTCCTGGACCTGAACATGCCCAAAAAGGACGGCCGCGAAGCCCTGCGCGAGATCAAGGCGGACTCGCACCTGAAGAACATCCGCGTCGTCGTCCTGACAACGTCCAAGGCGGAGGAGGACATCTATCGCACTTACGATCTTAGCGCCGCCTCGTACATCACCAAGCCCGTGACCTTCGAGGCGCTGGTCGAAGTCATCCGGGCCGTGGGCAAGTACTGGCTGGAGATCGTCGAACTCCCCGGCGAGGGAGAGGGATTGTGAATGGGGGAAGAGGGCCGGCTGCGTGTGCTGATGGTCGAGGACGATGAGGACGATTACGTCCTCACCCGCGACCTGCTGGCGGAGATACCGGGCCGTCCATTCGAACTGGAATGGGCGCCCAGTTACGACGCCGGCCTGGAGGCGCTGCGCCAGGACCGCCACGACGTCTACCTGTTCGATTACCGTCTCGGCCGGCACGACGGCCTGGAACTTCTGAACGAAGCCGTGTCGCGGCGGTGCAAAGGCCCCGTCATTCTGCTGACCGGACAGGGCGAGCGGGAGGTGGACCTGCAGGCCATGAAGGCCGGAGCCGCCGACTACCTACTCAAGGGCAAGATCGATGCCGCCCTGCTGGAGCGCTCGATGCGCTATGCCATCGAGCGCCAGCGTTACCAGGACGCTCTGCGGCGGATGCAAACCGAGCTGGAAGACCGTGTCCTGGAGCGGACGGCCGACCTGGAGAGGACCAACGAGGAATTACGCGCCGAGATCCAGCAGCGGCGGCGGGCCGAGGAGAAGCTGCGCCTGGCCGACCAGCGCAAGGACGAGTTTTTGGCCATGCTGGCCCACGAGCTGCGCAACCCGTTGGCTCCCATCCGCAACGCGCTGCACATCATCAGCATGCGTGGTCCCGAGCGCCGTCAGGGCGTGCGCCAGGCCTGGGAGATCATCGACCGTCAGATGGAGCACCTGGTCCGGCTGGTCGATGATCTGCTCGACGTGAGCCGGATCACGCGCGGCAAGATCAACCTGCAAAAGGAACCGCTGGACGTGGCCACCGTCGTCAGCCGGGCCGTCGAGGGCAGCCGGCCTCTGATGGATGAGCGGCGGCATACGCTGCGCGTCACGATGCCCTCCGACGCCGGACGAGTGGAGGGCGATCCGGTGCGGCTGGCCCAGGTGTTGTGGAACCTGCTCAACAACGCCGCCAAGTATACGCCGGAGGGCGGACAGGTCTGGTTGACCGTCGAGAAGGGACAGGGCGAGGTCGTCCTCCGGGTGCGCGACAGCGGCATGGGCATCCCAGTGGAAATCTTGCCGCAGGTCTTCGATCTGTTCACGCAGGGCGAGCGGACGCTGGACCGGGCCGAGGGCGGCCTGGGCATCGGCCTGACGCTGGTACGGCAGTTGACCGAAATGCACGACGGCACCGTCGAGGCGTTCAGCGCGGGACCGGGCCGGGGCAGCGAGTTCGTGGTACGGCTGCCGCTGTTGCTGGAGAGCGGCGCGACCCCTGCCGCCGATGGGCGGATCGCGGAAGAGGGACACGGCCGGCCGTCCGCTCCGCGCCGCATCCTCGTCGTGGACGACAATCGGGACTCGGCCGAGAGCCTCGCCACGCTGCTGCGGCTGATCGGCAACGAGGTGCGCACCGCGCACGACGGCCGGCAGGCGCTGGAAGTGGCGGCCCAACAGCAGCCCGACATGGTGCTGCTCGACATCGGCCTGCCGGAACTGAACGGCTACGAGGTGGCGCGCCGCTTGCGCACGGAGCCGGGTTACGGTCGGGCCGTGCTGGTGGCCCTGACCGGCTACGGCGGCGAGGAGGACCGTCGCCGCTCCCTCTCCGCCGGGTTCGATCATCACATGGTCAAGCCGGTGGACTTCGACGCCTTGCAAACGCTGCTGGCCTCGATCCAACAATGAACACCCAATGCCGTTTAGCCGCGACGCGCAGCGGAGCGCGGCACGCGCTCCGCTGCGCGTCGCGGCTAAACAAGAAATAACTCATGGACGAATCTTAATGGTCGGGATTTCGGCTGCCCACCGGATCGTCCGGCGAGCGCACCGGAAACTTGTCGTTCGGCCCCAGGCGAGCGATCCCCTCATTCAGCTCCTTCGCCGTGAAAGGCAATTTCGGCGTCAGTTCCTTCATCGGATGCGAGCGTTTCAGGAACAGCAGGGCGAACGCCGTGCTCAGAGACGCCTTGTAATCGTAGTTTCGTTTACTGCCCCATTCCGGATGAGGCGAAGCTCCCGTCCACCAGCCGCCCTTCGTCTGGTTGGCCAGCAGGGATTCCGCGCCCCAGCGATACCAGTCCTTGTCGCCGATGGCCGGCAGGCCGTAGAGCATCGCCACGCGCTCCACCGACCACAGAAAATACAGATCGTAAAAGGGGACTTGCCTGTCCATCCGACCCACGGGCCGGCCGAGGCGCCGACTGAGCGCCGCCAATCCCTTGAGGACGTGGACGTCTTTTTGGCGCCGAGGGCGGACCCCGGCGTTGGCAGCCGCAGACCGCGCCCGATCGCCAAACCCATCAGGCCGACGCAAATCATCGCGCGCGATCCGCCCTCCTCGTCCAGGGTGTATCCCCATGAGCCGGACGGATAAATGTGGGAGGCGCTCGAAACGTGCGACCATGATCTCGAAAGCGCCTTCGACCGGAACGTCGTGGCGCTGGGCGGCCCACAAGCCGAGCATGGCAAACTGGGTGTTGGAATGGTCCGTCCGGCCGACCAAGGACATGCGATTGGCCGAGTCGAGGATCGCCTCGCGGGTCGGCGGCGGCTCGCGTGCTATCAAAGCGGCGGAGCGGTGGAAGACCGGCAGCGATTGCAGCGTCGGCGGCACCTCCATCCCCTGCAACGCTTGCTCCCTCGTCTTGCCTTTGTCCCTCATCTCCTTACTCGAACGTCCCAGCGCCGCCAGCAAGTCCTGCTCACTCTTCTCGCCGAGGATGGGGCAGCGGTAGCTCCATCCTCCGGTGTGATGTTGCCCGGCGAGGAGGCGAAGGGCCAGGGTCCGGATCAACCTTTTGTCCGCCGGGTCGCCGAGACGATCGAGGAACAGCAGCGCCAGCGATAGCTCGTAGGTGAAATCGCTGTCCAGTACCTTGGCGCGGAGGAAGTCGGCCGCTTTGACGACGGCTGGATCGTCGGGCGGCACGCCGGACTCCAGAAGGGCGTAAGCGGGCAGGGCGCACTGCGCGGCCTGGAAACGCCCGTCGCGGTACATGCGCCATTTCCAATCGCCGCGCTCGACCTGCGCCTTTGAGGAAAGCCACGCCGCGGTCGATGGCCTGGTCGATGCGGGCCTGCTCCTCTTTCGACAACGGCTCCGGGACGGCGCCAGCGGCGCAGGCCGGCAGTGCGGTCGCTCCCATCCACAGCAGAATCGTCGGTGGAAGAAGGCGAAGGGTTGTCATGGCGATCCTCGCGTTGGCTCTTTTCGGATCGGGCCGAACGATACGGCCCGTCCACTATATCAGAGAAAGCACGGGGAAGGGGAACGGTTGGGACCAGCCCTTCGTCGGATCATCCTGACGAAAATGTAAAGCGCTGGCGATTGAGACCGGCCTTCGCAAATGTTAAGCTCATCGTGAAGATATGCCCAGAAGAAGG
>CAWKHF010000008.1:0-254608 GCA_963849325.1 uncultured Planctomycetota bacterium
GTCCGGGTGCTTGACGATGAACTGCGTGGCGAAATGGTGACGCAGGTTGTAGACGATCAAACCGTCCGGCAGCTCGATCCCCTTCTCCTTCAGCCTGATCCTGAGCTTGTACATCGCCATCGTGATGACATCGCCGCTGTACGGCTGGCCGGACCTCCCGCGGAAGATCGGGCCTTCGGGCCATTCCTTGTTCAGCCGCTCGACCATCTCAATCATCTCGGGCGTAAGCCAGACACGCTTGACGTATTTCCGCTTCGACACGCGGTCCTCGTAGAGGTCTTCCACGTCCCAGAGCTTGAGCTTCGGGCGGTAGTGGCGGGCCTCGACGTGGCGAATGGTGGACGGCCTGGCCCCGGTCCAGGCGACCGCCCGAAGGAAGTCGGCGAACCGGTCGTTCACGTTGTCCGTGACGATCTTGAAAATCTCCGGCGTCCAGACGGCGTTGCCGCCCCGGGAGCCGCCCTCGGGCAGGTCGAGCTTGCCACGGAGCGGATTGGCTACGATCAGCCGTGCCTTGCCCGATGCCGCCCAGTTGAGGCAGGCCAGGATCATCGCCTTGTACAGGCGGCGGGTGCCGTCGCTTTTCACGTCGGGCTTCGACTTGATCCAGTCCTCGATGTGCCGTGGCCGCATGTCGCGCACCTTGATGTCCTTGCCCAAATAGGCGAGGAACTCGTTGATGCGGGCCTTGCAGAGCCGGAAGCGCTCGGCGTCGTGGATCGTCTCGATGTGCAGGAGCCACGCCTCAGCGACCTCCCCGAAGGTGGGGCTGCTGTTTGTGACTGGCTCGGCCATGTCGTGTTTGGCGAGCAGGAAGCGGAACTGCTTCTCGGCTTCGTCCTTGTCGGTGCCGAGGCGGTGGAGCTTGCCTTCAATGGTGACGGTGTAGTTGTTGAGGGAGGGAGGGGGTCCAGTTGAGCTTTCGCGAGTCGTCCCGTCATGGCTGTTGTCCTCGGGCCAGAAGGGGACATCTTTTCGAGTTCTTTTCGCCAACCGACTTTTTTCTGACATCCTTTCGCCGGTAGTGTATTACAACGAAAAGAAATGCCGGGACAAGTGCATGAAATTGGCTTATTTTGCTGGGTTTTCGGAGATGCGCCAGAAATCAGGATGGTTTTATGCCCATGAAGCCGATGCCCACCAGTCCGATCCGAATCATTGGCGAGTCCTTCTCTCGCTATTTCCCGGACCCATCGGATAATGTTCGGGACAGCATACGCGGCGGCCCCGGGGGCGGAAAGAAGCCCTTGGCTGGCCGCCCGCGGCGCCTACGCTCCTTGCATCGTCCCTAAACTCGCATTACCTTGATAACCGAGATGCCCCGCTTCGATGCGCGGAGACGCCGCCGGGCAAGCGGGGCGAGGGGCTAATGCGAGCAGCCGGAGGAAGCATCATGACCCAGCGGACTTTGTGGGACTACGCCGAGGACAGATGCGGAGAGCAACGAGACGGAGAGGAGGGAGAAGATCTCGCCGAGGAGGAAGACAAGGATCGTTCGCGGCGTCGGACCTTCAAGCAACTACGAGCCAGCGGCCATTGGCTGACGTTGCTACGGGTCGCGCGCTCCATGCCGCAGCCTTTCACCCTCAACGACCTCTCGGTGGCGGTGTGGAAAGTCTGCCCGGAGTTCTTCGGGATGAAGGGCTATCCCTACCCGGACAATCACCGCGTCCATTACATTCTTTACGGCAGCCGCGGACTCATCGCCAAGGGCATCCTCCACAGGGTCCGTCAAGGTCTCTTCCGCATCCCCGAGGAGACGGCGACGTAGGACCTCTCCATCCCGTTCTCCTCGTTTCGCCGCGCGCTGCGGAGAGCGCCGCGCGTCCTCAATCCCGACAAGGTTTCCCCTCCGCGTAGAGCGGCAGGCGCTGGCGAGCGGCCGACGTGCTCGCGGAGTCGCCGTATCCGAACTCGAGCGCTTTTTGTTGCCAGCGGACGGCGTCGGCGAAACCGCCGCACTCGGCGTAGGCGGCGGCCAGCGCCTCCAGCGCGCGGGCATCGCGCCAGGCGCTGAGCCGGCAAGCTCGTGTCGCCCATTGCATCGCGGCTGCGCCATCGCGCCATTTCCTCTCGACGGCCGTGGCCCGGACCCAGGCGAGATGCGTGTACGCGGCCCGATCGTTGGGGGCGAGGCGGATGGCCGTCTCGAAGTCCTGGATGGCCGATTCGTATTCCCTCCGGCCCAGCAGCACCAGGCCGCGGTTGACGTGGCTGCGGGGAAACGTGGGATCGAGACGGATGGCCTCGTGGTAGTCGCACAAGGCCCGGCTGGTATCGCCCTTTTGGGCCGAGGCGGCGGCCCGGCCATGGTAGAGGGCCGGATCGTGCGGGTCGAGGTAGATGGCCTCGTCGTAATCGCGGATGGCCTGGTCGTAGTCGCCTCGCGCTGCGTGGGCGAACGCACGGCTGCGCAGGGCCACGGCGCTCTTGGGACAGAGGCGGACGGCCGCGTCGAAGTCGGCGATGGCCCGCTCGTAGTCCTTTTTTTCCAGGTAGAGGACGCCGCGGTTGCTGAACAACCCCGCGTTGTCCGGCCGCAGTCGGATGGCCTCGGTGTAATCGGCGACGGCAGCGTCCCATTGCCGCTTTTCGTGCCAGGCCTCGGCACGCAGCACGTGGGCGAACGGATCGCCGGGGTTGGCGCGGATCTTCTCGGTGAAGTACGCGACGGCGTCGTCCAGCAAAACCGCGTCTTGCCGGGCAAACCAGGCATCCTGCCCCCGATGCCGCACCTCGATCCATTCGCCGCGCTCGGCGAGGACCGGCACAACCATGTCCTCGAAGGGACCGATGCGGACGTCGCGCCACGGATCGTCGGTGTACCAGACGCGGACACCCGACTGCCGGGGCATGACCTGCTTGCCGATCCACGATCCCTCGGCGGCGGAAAGTCGAGCGGCAAGCCCGAAGGATGCGACGACGGCCAACCCACACAACAGCAGGGCCGACAGCCGGCGACATGCGCCGCTCCGGTTGGAAGCATGCGCGTCCGACATTTCTCCCTCGGATCAAGGGCACCGACGCGCGGACGCCGCGCTCAGTTGTTGGCGCAGTGGGCCGCGACGGCGGCCCGTTCGTCCTGGATGAGCGTGCGGATTCTCCAAGCGCGTTTGCCGCAAGAGCAGACCGAGCAGGCTGTCCTCGCCGACGACGGCGATGAGCATGCCGAGAACGCCGGCCACCCATTTCGCGTGCGCCAGGTTGAAGAAACAGGATTCGTTCGATGACGTGTTCGTCCTTGCCATTGGGGAACCTCCATGTTCCTAACGGGTCGGCCCATGATAGCCTCGACCCGGTAAAGCAGGCAAGAGCAGTCCCGTCAATTCGCCGGCTTCGTCGCCCCAGCGGGAGCAGAGGTTTTCGGCGGAGGCGAGGCGGCGGCTGGCTTGCGACTGACGTTGGCGGCGCTGCCGGGGCCGCCCCAGAGGGCGACGGGGACGGTGATGGGCAGCGTCAACGTGTCCGCGATGGCCGACAGCGGCACGTCCAGACCGATCAAACCGACGCCGACGACTGTGCCGACATCGTGCATCAGGTCCGTTTGGGCGGAGATGGGATTGTCCTCGATCCATTGTTCGGTGGATTTCACGTCGCGCTGAACGCCGCCGTAGATTCGGCTGTTCTGCCAGCCGCGGTCGCCGAAGTTGGCGATGGTGCCGCAGCCGGCCAGGACGACGGCGGCCAGCGCCGGTGCAACGGCGAGCGATGCTCTCCTCATCTCGGTCCTCCCCGGACAAAGGGGCGGCATCTTACTGCCGGGCCGGAGGAGGTCAAGGGCAACTGCCGCGCGATCGATGAAATGGATGCCTGCGTGGCTTCGAGGAGTGGTCGGTATGGCCCCCTCTCCCCCGCTTCGGGGGAGAGGGGTTGGGGGTGAGGGGGCGGCTCCTCCCCCTCACCCCCAACCCCTCTCCCCCGAAGCGGGGGAGAGGGGAGAAAGACGCCCGTACTACCCGAAACGATGCGCGCGACCGATGAAACATTGCCGGCCCCTTTCGGGTAGAATATCCCAGTACCGGAGACATCGGGGTCTGTCATCATGTGGCTGCGAAACGTATTCTTCCTCGGCTTGGTCGGCGGCGGCGTCTTTGCCCTCGGCGTCGGCCTGATGCCGCCGCGCGAGCCGAAGCCGCTGACGCGCTTCGACGCCGACGCCTACCGGCGCCGGAGTTTCGCGCCGCCGTCGCTCGCGTCGATGCTTCCTTCAACCATCAATGGACCGAGCAGGGCTTGCCTCCGGCCGCCGTCGCGCCGGACCTGACCATCGCCCGCCGTCTGGCGCTGGGCCTGATGGGCACCATCCCGTCGCTGGAAGAGGTCCGCCAGTTTGAATATCTGCCGACCGACGAGCGCCTGGCCTGGTGGCTCGACCACGTTCTGCAAGATCGCCGCTTCGCCGACCACTTCGCGGAGCGCTTCGCTCGTGCCTTCGTCGGCACCGAGGACGGCCAGCTCCATCCTCTACCGCCGCCGCCGCTTCGTCGCCTGGCTGGCCGACCAGCTGGCCCAGAACCGGCCCTACGACCAACTCGTCCGCGAACTGATCGCCTCCGAGGGTCTGTGGACCAACAAGCCCGCCACCAACTTCCTCAGCGTCACCGTCCAGACCGACAGCAAGAACCAGCCCGACCCGGTGCGGCTGGCCGGCCGCGTCACGCGGGCTTTTCTGGGCTTGCGCCTCGACTGTGCTCAGTGCCACAATCACCCCTACGCCGAGTGGAAGCAGTCGGATTTCCAGGGCTTTGTCCGCTTTCTTCGGGCAGACGCACCTCGGTTTCACCGGCATCTACGACGGGCCGGGCGAGTACGAGGTGAAGGACCGTAAGACCCAGGCGACGCACACGGTCGAGCCGCGCGTGCCTTTCGCTCCGGAGTTGCTCCCCGAGAGCGGCAGCCGGCGCTGGCGGTTGGCCTGCTGGGTCACGGACCCGAAAAATCCGTATTTCGCCCGTGCCGCCGTCAACCGCGTCTGGGCGCTGATGCTGGGCCGGCCGCTGGTCGAGCCGGTCGATAACCTGGAGTCCGACACGGCCGCTCCGCCGGCGCTGCGATCTGCTGGCCGACGACTTCGTCTCCCATCGACTTCGACCTGCGCCGCCTTGTTCGTGTCATCGCCTTCGGCCGCGTTTTCCAGCTCGACAGCGCCGCCGACCACGAGATCGGCGAGACCGAGGAGCAGGCCTGGGCCGTCTTTCCCCTGACGCGGCTGCGGCCCGAGCAGGTCGTCGGCAGCGTCTTGCAGGCGTCGTCCGTTTCCACCGTCGATTCGCAGTCGCACGTGCTGGCCCGCTTCGCTCGCCTGGGTCAGCGGAACGAGTTCGTCACGCGCTACGGCGACAGCGGCGAGGACGAGTTCGACGGCCGCGGCGGCACCATCCCGCAGCGGCTGCTGATGATGAACGGCAAGCTGCTGCACGAGAAGATCGAGGACAGCCCGTTCAACGCCTCGACGCGCATCGCCTGGATGGCTCCCGACGACGCCCGCGCGGTCGAGGCGGCTTACCTGGCCGTGCTGACGCGCCGGCCGACGCCCGAGGAAGCCGAGTACTTCGAGCAAGCCCTCGCCGACCCGAGCCTGAAGCGAGCGCAGCGGATGGAAGACCTGTACTGGGCCCTCGTCAACTCCACGGAGTTCTCATGGAACTACTGAGTTCGCACGCCCCGCTGCCTCGACGGGGGTTCCTGCGCCTGGCCGGGCTGGCCGGCGTATCCTGGCTGACGCCCATCGGCCATCTGCTGGCCCGCGCCGCCGAGGCGCCGGCCGAACGGCACCTCCCGGCCCAGTCGATCATTCTGCTCTGGCTGCAAGGCGGACCCAGCCAGCTGGAGACGTTCGACCCTCATCCCGGCACCGCCATCGCCGGCGGGACCGGCGCCCTCGACACGGCCGTCAAGGGCGTGCAGCTGGCCCCCGGCCTGGAGCGCACGGCCGAGGAGATGCACTCCGTCGCCCTGGTCCGCTCGATGGTCAGCAAGGAGGGCGATCACGAACGCGGCACCTACACGATGAAGACCGGCTTTCGGCCTGACCCGACGGTGATCCATCCTTCCATCGGGGCCGTCTGCTGTCACGAGCTGCCCGCCGCCGGCACCGACATCCCGCGTCACGTCAGCATCCTGCCCGGCCGATGGCCGGCTCGCGGCGGCTATCTCGGCGAGAGCTACGACGCCTTCAAAACCGGCGATCCGGCCGGCGAGGTGCCCGACACGGTTTCGCGCCTGACGCCGCAGCGCGACGAGCAGCGCCTGCACCATCTCGACGTGGTCGAACGCGCCTTCGCGCGCGGCCGGGAGCGGCGCGTCGAGGCAACGCGGCACCGCGAGACGCTGACGCGGGCGCGGAAGATGATGAGTTCGGAGCAGCTGCGGGCCTTCGACGTGTTGCGCGAGCCGTTGGCCCTGCGCCGCGCTTACGGCGAGACGCCGTTCGGCCGCGGCTGCCTGGCGGCGCGGCGGCTGATCGAGGTCGGCGTCCGCTGCGTCGAGGTGACGCTGGTCGGCTGGGACACGCACGCCAACAATCACGCTCTCCACCGCGATCTGCTCGCCGTCCTCGATCCCGCCTTCAGCGCCCTGCTGCGCGACCTGCGCGAGCGCGGCCTGCTGGAGCGAACGGTCGTGCTGTGCGCCGGCGAGTTCGGGCGGACGCCGGCGATCAATCCGCTGGGCGGCCGCGATCACTGGCCCACCGGCTTCAGCGTCGCCCTGGCCGGCGGCGGCATTCGCGGCGGCCGGGTCGTCGGCGAAACCGACCCCGACGGCAAGAAAGGACCGACCCATCCCGTGACCGTCGGCGATCTGCATGCGACCGTCCTGACCGCCGTGGGCATCGATCCCAAGAAGGTCAACCAGACGCCGATTGGCCGCACGGTGCGCTTCAGCGAGGGCCAGCCGATCGCGGCACTGCTGGGAAATCGATAACCAGTCATTCCCCTATAACAAGTCCGGAGCGTCCGCGACGGCTCGAAGAGACCCGTCGCGGACGCTCCGGGCTTGTTATAGGGGAAATGCCATGCTCTCCTCCGATCCTCGTTCTCTGCCTCTCGTTCTCGCCGACGTTCCCCTTTCCCCGGTCCTCGCCGAGATGCTGGCGGGCCGCGTCGAACTGCTGCCCTGGTCGTCCGCGCTCGCGGCCGGGGCGGAGCGCATCGAGGCGATCTACACCTACGGACATCCGATCGTGGACGCGGCGTTGCTCGACCGTCTGCCGGCGGTTCGCGTCATCAGCAATTTCGGCGTTGGCGTCGATCACATCGACGTGGCGGCGGCGATGGCCCGCGGCCTCGCGGTCGGCAACACGCCGCGTATCCTCGACGGCGCCACCGCGGACCTGGCCTTCGCCCTGCTCCTGGCGGCCGGGAGGCGGCTGGTCGAGGGCGACCGCTACGCTCGTGGCCCGAATTTCCGGCACTACGACCCGTCCTACATGCTCGGCCGCGAGGTACACGGCAGCACGCTCGGCATCCTCGGCATGGGCCGCATCGGCGAGCAGGTGGCTCGCCGCGCTCGCGCCTTCGACATGACGGTGCTGTATCACAACCGCCAGCGCCGGCCCGCGACCGAAGAAGCGCTGGGGGTACGCTACGTCGCGCGGGACGAGCTGCTCGCCACCTCGGATTACGTCGTGCTCACCGTGCCGCTGACGCCAGAGACGCACCGCCTGATCGGCCGGGCGGAGATCGCCCGCATGAAAGCGACCGCCATCCTGATCAACGTCGCCCGTGGGCCGGTCCTCGACACCGAGGCGCTGACGGAGGCGCTGACCGCTCGCCGAATCTACGCCGCCGCCCTGGACGTGACCGATCCCGAACCGTTGCCGCGCGATCATCCGCTCTTGCGGCTGGATAACGTCGTCCTCACGCCGCACCTGGGCAGCGCCACCGAGCAGACACGGCGGCGCATGGCCGAGCTTTCCGTGGAGAACCTGCTCGCCGGGCTGTCGGGACGGCCCCTTCCCTTTCCGGTGCTTCCGCCCGCTGTCCCGAAGACGAGGGTTTAACGGCGGCTATTGAACCGCAAAATGGCCTCACGTCTTGCGCTGGTTTTTCCCGAACCTACTATTGAACTGTACCATCCTATGGTATATCTTGCCCTGGGAGGGACACCACGAGGAGGAGTGCCCACGGACAGAGCTTGCCATGAGCGAGAAGAACCCCCAGCGGCGGGAGGCGAGGCTTTGTTATCCGGGTCATCTGTTGGAGCCGGAAGACTTGCTATCCTTCATTGAATCTTCGGTCTTCCGCCGTGCTTGGAAAGCGTGCGACCTGACGGATGACGATCTTTTTGCATTGCAACTTCTCATCATGGCTCACCCGAAGTCGGCCCCCGTAGTCAAGGGAACGGGCGGTCTTCGGAAGATTCGTTTCAGCCCAACCGGGACACCACAGGGGAAAAGCGGTTCCCACCGAGCCTGCTACGTTTACTACGAAGAGTTCGGCCTTATACTCCTCGTTACGGTGTATCCCAAGAGCAAAAAGGATGACCTTTCGGCAGCGGCCCGGAAGGCCATCCAAACGATGATCGAGGCACAAAACAAGCTGCTCGCCCGAGGGCCGGTACCATGAACACACGAAAGGATCTGAATAACTTGGCAAAGAGTAAGGTAGGAAACACCTCCGTAGAAATCGAAATCCTGGAGGCCCTGGAAGACTTCACGGATGCTTTGGAGAAAGGGGAGGTGTTGGAGCGGTTCACTTGCCGGCAGATCAAACTCCAACTTGAGCCGACGCATTACAATTCGGAACTCGTCAAGAAAACCCGGAAGGTCTTGGGAGTTAGCCAGACGCTGTTCGCCCGATTTCTTGGCGTGTCTCCGAAGACGGTACGTGCCTGGGAACAGGGCATTAACATTCCTCATCCCATGGCCTGCCGGTTCATGGATGAGATTCGTCAAGCTCCGAGCCACTGGGCTGAACGGCTGCGGGAACTCACCGTCATGAAGAATGACTGCGCGGGGCTCTCGCTGTGACCGAATGAAGTACCCCTCCACACGTTCGAGCGAGCGCCTCAGCTTATCCGCCGGGGCGTTCGTGTTTCCACCTGTTGATTCGGCGGCGTTTGGGATAGAACCAGAAGAAGAGAACGAAAGGCGTTGGTTTTCCGTCTCGCATCAACCGGAGAGATCCTCGCATGTACAAGCTGACGACGATGGTATTGTTTCTCGCGGGGCTGATCGGCTTGGCCGCAGCAGATGCTCCGGCGCCCGTGGTGCAAACGGAAGCCGGCAAAAAGGCCCTGGCGCGCATCCGCCAGCTCGGCGGCCTAGCCCTGGAGCTGGCCCAGAACGATCCGCACCTGGAGGTGTCCTATCTGCAGACCGACGGCAAATGGAGCGATGAGCACCTCGCCCTGCTCAAGGATCTCAAAGGTCTCGTTCGTCTCAATCTACGCGGCCAGCCGGTGACGGACGCTCAGCTCGTCTACCTCAAGCCGCTGACCGATCTGACGGAGCTGCACCTGGAGAAGACGAAGATTACCGACAAGGGGCTGGCGAACCTCAAGGGACTGGTCAACCTCGAATACCTGAACCTGTACGGCACCAACGTCAGCGACGCCGGGCTGGCCAACCTCGAAGGGATGAAGAAGCTCAAACATCTTTACGTGTGGCAGACGAAAGTGACGGAGAGCGGTGCGGCCAAGCTGAAGAAGTCGGTCCCGGCCGCGGACGTCAACCGCGGTTTCGAGGAACCGCCCGAACCGAAGAAGGACGAGAAGAAGCCCGAACCGAAGAAGGGTGAGAAGAAAGACAAGAAGGTCGAGACCAAGAAGGACGCCAAGAAACCCGAACCGAAGAAGGAGGACAAGAAGCCGGAGCCGAAAAAGGACGAGAAGAAGAAACCGGAGCCGAAAAAAGAGGACAAGAAGAAGCCCTAACCCTACGAAGAAGGGCGAACGTCATCGGATTCCTCGGAGCCCGCAGCGTCAGCGAGGGAACGTCCCTCGCTGACGCTGCGGGCTCGGTAGGTTTCGTGGCGCATAGAGGACGACTTCCAGTCCCTTGAAGCGCCGGCGGGCCAGGACCGTGCAGGGTGCGGCGCGGACGCGGGCCACCGTTGCGGCGGCGGTGAGCCGTTCGCCCGAGCCGGCGACGGCGCCGACCATCCACAGCCGCCCCGCCCGCGCCGTCCGCTCGACTACTTCCGGCGGCGCATAGGCGCTGAGGTCCGGCGGCCGGCCGTGATAAACCTCGTAGACCTGCGGATGCGACACCCACACCGCGTCATCCGGCGCGCGGTGCTGCTCGACGTAGGCGAACGCCTCGCGGAACTGACATCGAGGTGTCACCACAACGAGGAGGCGTCCCGCCCACAGCACGGCAGGGACCAGCAGCGCGAGGGGCAGTACCCGACCCGGCCAGGCACGCAGCGCGGGCAGGCACCGGGCCAACTCGCCAATGCCCCGCGCCGCCAACAGCCACAGGCACGGCACCAGGAAGAACAGCAGACGACCGCCGAGCGGATAGCGGCGCAGCGCCGAGGCGATCAACGCCAGCAACAGCGGCCCGGCCAGCAGGACCAGCCGCGACGGGCGGCGGGCCAGCGATGCCGCGCCGACGAGCGCCAGCGCCAACAGCGGCAGACCCATCTCGCGCGTGCCGTAATTGCCGATCTCGATGAGGCAACGTCCCGTCCACGCCAGGGCGGCGCTCGGCGACGACAGGTCGAGAAACGACGACGCCCAGAAGGCACTCAGGGCGGGCGTCGCCTGATGGCGCGCGACCGTCTGCCACAACACGAACGCGGAGGCCAGGGACAGCCCGGTCGGCATCATCCCGAAGACGAGTCGGCGAGAGGAGCGGCGGCGCAGGGCGTCCAGCGGCAGGGCCAGGCTCGCGGCGCCGAGGACGAACACGGCCGGATACGACACCCACGGCGCCAGCACCGCCAACAGACACAGGGCGATCCGCGAGCAGGAGACCTCGGCACGCCTCAGACATCCAAGCGCGGCCAGCACAATCAACTCGGTCAGGAGGAAATCGAGCGTGTACGGCTTGACCTCGCCGGCATGGGCCGCGGCGTGATGGCCGAGGGCGCAAAAGGCGACGGTCCACAGTCCGCCGCGCCGGCCGGCCAGGCGCCGGGCCAGCGGCACCATCACGAACAGGCCGGTCACGCTCGCCGCCAGTGCCGGCAGACGCATCCACCCTTCGCCGCCGCCCGCCAGCCGATACAGGCCGCGCAACGCCCACAAGAACAACGGCGGAGCGGCCTGGTCCTCGCGCAAGGGTCCGAGCAGTTCGGCAAACGAGTAGTGGAAGACGTTCACGAGCAGATAGGCTTCGTCGTACCAGTACGACGGACAGGCGGCGTACTGGCGGACGCGCAGCACGACCCCGAGGGCCAGCAAGGAAAGCAGTATCGTTCGATGTCGGCGAGGACGACCCACGCGGCCCTCCAGGGTTTTCCGAGGGCAACTTTACCAGCGCGGCCGGCCTCGGGTAAATCGCAAGCCGATGTCTCGTTGTCGTTGTCGCGGCCGCGGCCGGATCGTAGAAGAATCCCTGGAGCCAGCGACCGCCGGGCCGCCCGCGCTCCACGAGGAGAATGTGCCGCATGACGACCTTCGATCCGACCACCTACGCCCCCAGCATCGCCAAGCTGCTGCCTGAGTCGTGCTTGGCCCCGCTCGACGCCGGCCAGCCCAACTCGGCCGTCCGCGCCCAGCTCGAAGCCTTGAGCAAGGACGAGGCCTTCGCGCCGCCCCGGCTGCGCGACCGAGGCATGGCCGACGCCTGCCGAGCCGGCCTGTGGTTGTATCACAACTTCCTCGACGAATCGCACGCCATCAGCCAGGAGCTGCACACGCCGACCGGCAGCTACTGGCACGCGCTGATGCACCGCCGCGAGCCGGACTTCGACAACGCCAAGTACTGGTTCCGCCGCGTCGGCGTCCATCCCGTCTACGAATCGCTGTGCTCCGACGCCGCCGAACTGTCCACCGCAGCGCCGTCGGCCGCCGCCTTTCTCCGCAGTCAGACTGCCTGGGAGCCGTTCGCCTTCGTCGATCTGTGCGCCGCCTCCCTGGCTGGTCGGGCGCCGTGCGCGGAGTTGTGCCAGCAGATTCAGAAACGCGAGTGGGAACTGCTCTTCGACTGGTGCTATCGCCAGGCGGTAGGAAGCACAAGCTCGATCCGAGCCTGAAGCGTAAGCGAAGAGTGCTCTTCGCTGACGCTTCAGGCTCGGACGAAATCGTTATTCCGCCAGCCTTCTTAAAAGAACCAGTAGGCCACGGCGGCGGTGACGACGAAGAGGGCGAAGAAGAATAACCACTTCAGGACTTCCATGCTCGCCGAAGGTGGGATGTCGTCGAGGCTGATGTGCGGTTTGCGGGTCGCGGTCGCGGCGGCGTTCGCCGCCACCGGCGCGGCCAACTCCGGCTTGGGCCGCGGATAGTTCGGCGCCGCCTCGCCTGTCGAGGTGGACGGCCGCGGCGAGGGCGACTGCGGCGGCGTCAACGGCGCCGCCTCGATCACCATGTCGCGGAACTCCGGGTAGCCACGCAGCGGCTCGAACGGCCCCGCCTTGGTCCGCGCCGCCCGCACGTTCACGGCGTCGCCGAGCAGGCCGTCCTTGAGCGAGCGCCGCACCGCCGACACCGTGCCCTTGACCGTGTGCGCCATGCCGGTCTCGTCCTTGTACACCAGATACCACAGGTCCTGCTGGGCAACGCTGCTGTCCACCGTCGGCAGGCGCCGTGTGCTGTGGCCGGTCAGGTCCTCGATGAACTCGCGGCACGTCGTCGGCCGTTTCTCCGGGTCGGCGCTCATGGCCCGGCGAATGGCCCAATCGACGCGCTCCGACAGCTCCGGCACCAGCTGACGCGGCGGTGTCAGGTCATTTTGAATCTTCTTCATCCAGGCGTCGAGCGGGCCGTTGGAGCGGAAGGGCAGCTCGCCCGTGATCATCTGATACAGGGTGGCGCCCAGGCTGTAAATGTCGCAGCGAACGTCGGCGTTCTTGGCGTTGCGGAACTGCTCGGGAGCCATGAAGTGCGGCGTGCCCAGGCCGCGGCCGGTCTTGGTCAGGTTCAGGTCCGTCTCGGTCTCCTTGACCAGGCCGAGGTCGGCCAGCTTGGCGATGCCGTCGGTCGTCACCAACACGTTGTCGGGCTTGACGTCGCGGTGGACCAGGTTTTGCTTGTGCGCCCGGTGCAGCCCCTGGGCCACCTGGGCAATGATGACGAATGGCCTCCGACTCGGACATCCGGCCCTCGCGCTCGATGCGCTGGCCCAGCGATTCGCCCTCGACGAACTCCATGACCAGGTAGGGCATGTTGCCGTTGTCGCTGTAGTCGAGGGCGCGGACGATGTTGGGATGGTCGAGCCGGCTGGCCGCCCGGAACTCCTGCTCGAAACGCTTGAGCAGGACAGGGTTCTGCGCCATGTGCGGCGGCATGATCTTGATGGCGACGACCTGGCCGCTGTCGCGGTGTCGGCCTCGATAGATGGCACCCATGCCGCCCTCGGCGATCTTCTCCAGAAGATCGTAACTGCCGACGGACTTGATGGTGTCCAGCCCCATTCTCGAGGTCCTCAACGGCCGTCCGCTTCCCCAGCTTGTCGCACGGGACCGCCGAGGTAATTCTATCTTGCTACCGGAATCGACGCATGGCAAATTTTGGGAAAACAGCGGACGGGCCGATCGCGTCGATTGTGCCGGTCCTGCCGATCTCAACGGCGCTGTCGAACGATCTCTCGGTTCGGGGCATCTGGATAAAGCGGACGACTTCTGCCTGACATGCCGAAGCGAAGGGCAAAGCGGCTAAATTCCTCTGGCATCCGTCGATTCGATCCGCCAGAATTTACTTGTCCCTTCGTTCCGCGCGCATCCAGGGAACCGCACCATGTCGTTATTCGGGAAACTCCTGGCCATCTTGAACGTCTTCGCCGTTCTGGGGGCCGTGGCCGTGATCGCCCAGGATTACGCCAAGCGCCGCGCCTGGGAGTACGCCGTCTTCCGTCAAGACCTGATGATCGACGGTCTGCCGCTGGACGAGGAAGAGCGCGACGGACAGGGCCAACCGCTGGTGGACAACATCGGGCCGCAGACCGAGAAGGAGCTGTTCGGCGGCATTTCTCCCGTGCAAACGCAGCGGGCCGAGGTCGAGCGCGTGCGGAACGAGCTGGGCGGCAAGCTCCAGAGCGCCGGCGACAAGAAGAAGCAGATGGTCCTCTACGCCCGCGTCCTGATGCCGCTGGCCGCTGACCAGCGAGCAGCGGCAGCGAATGCTCGCCTATCAGGCTTTCTTGCGCGACGAGCCGACGTTTGCCGCGCTCAAGAAGCGGCTCCAGCAGGCGGACGAGGCGGCGGCGAATCGGCCCGAAGGACAAGTCCTACGACGAGGCTTTCCATAACGCCCTTGCCCTGCAATACACCGATCCGCCCGGCCCGCTGGCCGAGGCGTACCTGGCCGCCAAGAACGCCGATCCGCAGGCGACGTTCGACAAGGCGCTGGATCAATCGCTCGACGCTCAGTTGGCGCAACTGCAAGCTCAACTCGACCAGGCTTTTCAGGACGCCCTGGATCGGCGGCAGTCGCCGGAGAAGATCGGCGGGCCGCCGTCGCAGCGCAAACGGGCCATCGCTCGCCTGCTGTTCAACTTGGTCGATGCCTTGCCGAGCGAGTCGCCCGGCGGCGCGGCACCGAAGCTCGACCTGATGGAGAACCCCGGTTACAAGCGGTTCATCCTCGTGGTGGGCGTGCGCGAGGCCGTCCACGCCGTCAACGATGCGGCCGGCGTGCTGGACGAGGTCGCCGACGAGACGCAGGTGGAACGCAAGCGTCTGCGCGGCATCTTCGCCGGGGAACACGGTAAGGTCGTCCAGGTCATCCAGGACAAGACGGTCGCGGTCGAAATGCACGACCTTCTGTTGAAACTCAAGCAAAAGGAGCTGGGCGAGCACGAAGAGGCGCTCAAAAAGCGCCGCCTCGACGTGGACAATTATCAGAAGCAGCTGGAGGCGGCGCGGCAGGAGACCGCCGGCCACTTGAAGGAGCTGCGCCTCATGAGCGAGAACCTGTTCCGCGAGCGCGTCAAGCTCCGCGACGCGACCCTCGACAATCAGAAGCTCGAAAAAACGATCCGCCGCCTGGAAGAAGGGCTTTAGACATTGTTTAGCCGCGACGCGCAGCGGAGCGCGTCAGTCCCGCGCTCCGCTGCGCGTCGCGGCTAAACTTGGAAGGGTCTTACCATGACGCGGTTGGGCAAGGTGCTGGTGTTTTTCAATCTGGCCTTCGGCCTGCTGTTGGCGGGCTGGGCCTTCAACCTGTATGCTAACGGCATCGACTGGTCCGACCGCAAGGCGGGTCCGGTCCCCGTCGGCGAGTACGCGCGTCGCGAGGCCCAGCTGGCGGAGCTGTGGGAGGGCGTACCCAAGGCCCAGGCCAACTGGCTGGCCCGGCGCCGCCAACTGCTGGACGACGAATCGCGCCTCGTGGCCGACCGCGTCTGGTACGATAAGGAGATGCAGCATCTGTTCAAGGACGCCAACAAGGATAAACCTGTCGAAGAGATTCTTATCGCCGACAAGGATGACGACAAGACCGGCGTTCGTAAAGGGCAAATCCTCCTGGACGACAAGGGGCTGCCGAAGAGGAAGCCGCTCGTGGACCGGGCGAACAAACCTCTGCAAGCGTTGGCCGAGTACAATAAACAGGACGACGACCTGCTCAAATCGCTCCGCGAAGTCCTGGAGAATCACGAGAAGCAGATCGTCGAGGCCAACGCAGCTCACCGATCGGATCATCGGGGACAAGGACAAGGGCATCCGGGGCTTGCAGCAGCGCATCCGCGACGAGCAGGCCAAGGACGCCGATGTGCGGGCCGAGCAGAAGCTGGTTCGGCCGCAGCTCATCAACACCGTGGTCGAGGCGGAGCTGATTCTCAAACGCAAGAATCAGATGGAAAAACGGATCGAGGAATTGAAGAAGATAAACATCGCCAGCAAGTGAGGCGAGCGGGGGGCGTAAGCCCCCTGTTGGGAAGAAGCAACAGGGGGCTTACGCCCCCCGCTCGCCCCAGAAGTGATGTTGACACGGATCGAGGGTGAGGGCATAGTGCCGCCCCCACTCGCTTCGGGGGAACACACGCGAGTCGGGGTCACCGCACAGGTACACGGGGAGTTGTGGGCCTGCGGTGTTGGCCGTTGGCGCTGGGCCGCGCCATAAGGGGGATGGATCATGACCGCCGTCGGGAAAATTCTCGTCTTCCTCAATCTGGTTTTCAGCCTGGTCGTCGGGGCCTTCGTCATCATGATTTACCTGGCCCGCACGCACTGGGTCGAGGAGTACAACAAGCTCGGCGCCCAGAACAAGGTGCTGGCGGCCAGCGAGCAGACCTACAAGAGCGAGGCCGACAAGGCCCAGCAGGACGCCGCCGCCAAGATCAAGAAGGTCCAGGCCGACATCACGAACGTCCAGAAGGACCTGCAAGCCGCGCTGGCCGAGAACAAGCAGCTCAGCAAAGACCTGGAAGAAGAGAAGAAGAAGAGCACTCAGCAGAACGCGCTGGCCTCGTCGGCCGTGGTCGAGACGCAGAAGCGGCAGGCGGACGTGGCCCTGCTGCGCGAATCGCTCAAGAAGGAAACCGACCTCAACACGACGCTGGTGAAGAAGAACAACGAATTGCAGGACCAGGCGACGGCGGCCGTCATCGAGCGCAAGTCGGTGCAGGACCAGAACAGCCGCCTGGAGGCGCAGTTGCAGCAGATGGCGCGGGACATGGCGCGCATGCAGGTCCAACGTCGGCGGCACGGCGACGGCCCGCGCCGGCGGCAAGAACCCGCCGCCCGAGAGCGTCGAAGGACTGGTCAAGGCCACCGATCCCAGCGGCCTGATGACCATCACCATCGGCAGCGACGCTGGGCTGACCAAGGGTCATACGCTGGAGTTGTTCCGTCTCAATCCGGCGTCGCCGACGCAGTCGAGATACCTGGGCACGGTGCGCATTCTGGAGGCGACGGCGACGCAAGCGGTGGCGCAGCCGGTCGGTCGTCTGGCCGCTCCGCCGCAGACGGGCGACCGGGTCGCCAGCCGTATTTTGGGCAGTTGATTCCGCCGTTGGCGGTTCCGCATTCACGGGAGACAGAGAACCATGCCGGCTGCTCGATCGCGCGCGGATCGCGCTGCTCCGAAGACGGCGGGGGCGCGCTCGGACGCTTACGTTGGCCTGCTCGCCGTTTCGCTGCTGGCCCTGATCGCGGCCATGCTGTTCGCGTTCCTCAACTGGAACTCGTATCCGGAAGGGAAGCCGAAACCGATCCAGATTGCTCCGCGCGCCGCGGCCCCTCCACCCACCGCGGCCCCGGTGATGAATCCGCAACCCGCTCCCGCTCAACCGCAGCCCGTCGCTCCCGCGCCCGGCGGACAACCGCAACCGAAGAAGCAATAAGAGTGGACAAAACCCGTCCGAGCCTGAAGCGTAAGCGAAGAGCACTCTTCGCTTACGCTTCAGGCTCGGACCAAAACGCTTTGTCCGCTGCTCACATCCAGAGGTGACAGCATGGCGGCCCGGGTCGTCCTGGCCATGAGCGGCGGCGTCGATAGTTCCGTGGCGGCGTACCTGCTGCGCCGGCAGGGCTACGACGTCATCGGCCTGTTCATGCGCACCGGCGCCCACGGCGACGACGACGGCCGCGCCGACCACAAGAAGGGCTGTTGCAGCGCCGTCGATGCCGGCGACGCTCGCCGCGTCGCCGACCGCCTCGACATCCCCTTTTACGCCCTCGATTTCGAGAGCGATTTCAACCGCATCATCGATTACTTCGCCGACGAATATCTCGCCGGCCGCACGCCCAATCCGTGCGTGGTGTGCAACAACTGGCTGAAGTTCGGCCAGCTGTGGAGCTATGGCCGCCAGCTCGAAGCCGACTTCATCGCCACCGGCCATTACGCTCGCACCGTCCGCACCGAGGCCGGCGTCGAACTGCACCGCGCCGCCGACGCGAACAAGGACCAGTCCTACGTGCTGTACGGTCTGCGCCGCGAGGTGCTGCCGCACTTGCTGTTTCCGATCGGCGGTTATCGCAAGGACGAGGTGCGCGCTCTGCGCGCGAGGCGGGCCTGGGCGTGGCCGACAAGCCGGACAGCGTCGAGATCTGTTTCGTGCCCGACGGCGATCACGCCGAGTTGATCCGTCGCCGTCGGCCGCAGCACGCCACGGCTGGACACATCGTCGATACGTCCGGCAACGTGCTGGCCGAGCACGACGGCATCGAGCGCTTCACGGTCGGTCAGCGCAAGGGGCTGGGCTTCGCGGCCGGACAGCGGCGGTATGTGTTGCGCATCGTGCCGGGCGAGAACGATGTGGTGGTCGGCGAGCGCGAGGAACTCTTGGCGTCGGGGTTGGAGGCGTCGCAGGTCAACTGGCTGCTGGAGGCGCCGCCGCAAGGGCCGCTGGCGTGTCAGGCGAAGATTCGCTATCGGCACACGCCGGCGGCGGCGCGAGTGACGGCGCTGTCCGGCAAGAGGGCGAAAGTGGAGTTTGATACTCCGCAAAGTGCGGTGACGCCAGGGCAGGCGGTGGTGTTCTACGAGGGTTCGCGGGTGCTGGGCGGCGGTTGGATCTGTTAGCCGCTTGCGGCTTACGCGTCGCGCCGGAGAGGGGCATTCCATGGCCATGCCAGGAAACGACAATGCCAAAGGACAATATGGGAGCGTCCCTTTCGTTTCAGTTCGTCGATGAGAAACTGAATCAGCGCCTTGCCGCCCTCTTCGACAAGCACAAGATCGCTTACAGCGTTGACGAGAAGGGCGCCCTCCACTATGCGCCCGAAGACGAAGAGTTCATTGAGAACAATGTCATCGCTTCGATACGAGATCAGATATTTCCCATCTGGCAAGTGTTATCCTGTCCGCGTGACTGGAGCGAGCGCTACCGGGACTACATGACCCGTCAGAATGTCCCTTTCATCGAGGAACGGATCGACGGACAATTGTGTTTTCTGCTTCCGCGAAGGTATCGCCCGCATTCCTGGAAGTTGGCAGCTGCGGGGGCGACGCGGTAACAGCTAGTCCGGAGCGCGGCGACGGATTCTATCAACCCATCGCCGGCGCTCCGGGCTTGTCGGGTTCTCTCACTTGCCCAGGATGCGACTGGCGACCCGGTCCCCCGCCTTCGGCGGCGCGGCCAGGCGGCCGACCGGCTGGCCGACCGCCTCCGTCGCCTTCACGTCGAGGATACGAAGGGTGCCGAGATATTTCGATTGCGAGGGGTTCTCCGCATGAAGGCGGAACAATTCCAGCGTGTGCCCCTTGGCCAGTCCCGCATCACTGCCGATGTTGATGGTCACCAATCCGCTGGCATCCACAGATTTGACCATTCCTTCCACGCTCTCCGCCGGCGGATTCTTCCCGCCGATAGTCTGGCGGCCAGGCTCGTTCCCCGGTTTCTGTCGCAGGAACTCTTGCACCGTGAGCGCTCCGGGGGCGCATTCTTCGATGCGATCGCCAGGATGCCGTATTCCCGGACAACGAACGTGCATCCGGTTTCATCCGCCAGCGCTTGCAAGATCGCCGACACGGGCAAGGCTTGGTCAAACAGGAGGTTCATCTTCTCTTTCGAGGGGCCGCCGCTTCTCTCAAATAGATTGCGGAACGAAAGTCCTTCCACTTTCTTCGCCAGATCCTTCAGAATGGCGTCGAAGGTCATGTCTTTGTAATCCACCTTGATCGGCACTTGCAGTGCCTTGCGGATCTTGTCGGCCAGCGGCCCCGCTTCCAGCCGGCCATGAACTATCATTTGGGCCGAACTAAGATCCACTTTGGAATACTCGACGATCTTCAATTCTCCAGCTAGGTATTTTCGGACTCGGATAACATCGCCTTCGGCAGCATGGGCCACCTTGCCGAGCAGGCCCGGTATTTGCGCTTCCAGTTCGGCCAGCTTCGCCTTGGCGATGGCGAGCCTTTGCTGCGCCTCGTCCAATATCTCCGAGCTAATCGACCTTTCCTTCTCCAATTGCTTAAATCGCTCGTATTGTTTTTGCCGGTAAGTCACCTCGGCCGTCTGCGACTGCAAAGCATGATGCAGGTCGGTGATCTTTTGCATCACTTGCAGACGAGTGCGACTCAACTCGGCCTCGGCCGTGGCTAAGTGGGCGGAAGCAACGCGGATGTCGGGATTGTTTTTCGAGCGCCTCGGCCAACATCTCTTCCAGCTTCGATTTAACCGGCGGCGGCTCCTTCTTGGAAGGCAGGCCTGGAAGCCGCGGCTGAGGCGAGCCTGGCGGCTGACCAGGTTGCGGTTGCCCCAGGCCCAGACTCCCAACACCCAGAACCAGTGCCAGTGCCAGCGATTCAACCACCAGTCTCCGCATGTTTGTTCTCCTTCTGTCGGGCGTCCTTGATCGCCATGAGCAGCCAGTTATCATCTGCCGAGATGGCCCGGTCCTGTTCCGACCCGTTATCGAGAGCGTTCGTGTAACAGCGCAGCGCCGAAAGCGGATCGTTTTCCTCAGTCAAGTAGCGATCGCCGGCCCGGCGATACAGTTCGCCACGTTGATCACTGCTGTCAAACGCGCGCCATTCCTGAGCGAGCGCCGGTGCCTCCGCTGGGGGCGTCGGCGGGCTAACGGGAGGTTGCGGTTCGTCCTTGTTGGCGCTGTGGGCTTGCACGTCGAGGGTTGGGGCCGGCCGCATGGCGACGTGCATGACCAGCAGGCCGGCGGCGAACGACGCGGCCAGGCCGGCGCTGTAAGCGAGCTGCCGCAGGAAACGACGACGACGGAGCACACGTCGCGTCCGGGCGTACACCCGTTGTCGCAGTACGTCGGCGTCTGGCGGCGGCGACGGCGGGGCGAGCAGGCGGTCGAGCGGGTCCGGCTCACGCGAGAAGATGTCGTACACGAGGTCACTCCGATTCGAGATAGACTTCACGGAACGCTTGCCGAGCACGGGTCAGCAGCGATTCGACGGCCTTGGGCGATTCGCCGCGCACCTCGGCGATGGCGGCGACGCTCTGCCCGTCGAGATACTTGGCTCGCAAGACGGCCTCGTAATGCTCCGGCAAGGCGGCGAGGGTGCGGGCGATGCGCTCGGCCTCTTCGCGCGGCCCGGCGGCATCCGCGACGGCCGGTTCGTGGTCGAGCGGCTGCGTGCGGCGAGCGCGGCGCGTCTCGCGGCGAAAGTGGTTGCGCAGCAGGTTGGCCGCGATGCCGCGCAGCCACGAGGCGAAGGCGCCGGACGACGGATCGAACGTCCGCAGTCGCCGCACCGCCGTCAGCCAGGTCTCTTGCACCACCTCGTCGGCCCGGTCGCGCAGACCGCCGCAGCGCCACAGCACATAGGCATGCAAGCCGGAGAACGCCTCGTCGTACAGCGTCCGCCAGGCGTACTCCTCGCCGGCCAGGACGGCGCGGCGCAACTCCCGTTCGCGCGCGACGCGCTCGTCGGGTTGCATGACGTGCCTCCGGGCCGTGGGCTATCGGCAATCTATTGTCTCCATGACGCGCGATCCTTCGACACAAGATTTTTTCTTAGAATAACTCCAAGGGAAGCCGTATCTCCTGGAGATCGAGCATGCGCACGCTGCTGGCCATCCTGATCGGGTTCGCTTCGCTGACGTATGGCACCGTCCGCGCCGCGGAGGAGGAAAAGCTGCCGGGACCGGGGACGAGCGTGGTCAACAAGGAACGCGGCGAGCTGATTCTGCGGGCCGTGGTGCGACATCCGAGGGACAAGCCGTGCATCGACGACTGGGGCCAGCGCATCCAGGCGTTCGTCGGTTGCGGCAAAGCAGCCGGCGGCGACGCCAAGATGCTCGGCTATTTCGTGTTCGTCGTCGATGTGCCGACCGAGACGGTTTACGACGGCCTGGTGCGGCTCGGCGCCGAAACGCGCGTTCACTACAGCATGGAGGAGGGCCACAAGCACAGCGGCCTGAAAGCGACCACGAAGCCGGAAGATTACTTGCAGGGCGATCCCGTCGCCCTGTCGATCTTCTGGAAGGACGGCGAACGCTGGGTCGAGCGCCCTATCAGGATTTCGTGCGCGAGCGCGTCGTGGTGGACGGCAAGCCGGTCGAGAAGCCGTGGACGCCGAGCTTCGTATTTCACGGCAGCGGAGCGATACACAAGTCCGGCACCGGCTGCATCGCCTGTCCGTGCGACTGTGCCGGCGGACTCATCGCCGACAATCGCTTTCCGCTCTACGATCCCAAGCCCACCGTTCGCTTCGATTGGAGCCAGGCGCCGAAGGTAGGAACACAGGTTTACGTGCGAATCCGTCCGCTGGCGAGCCGGTAGCCGCTCGCGGCCGCGACCATTCGAGGGCACGCCGGATGATGTTCCTCGCACTGGCCTTGCTCGGCGCCGGCGAAAAACCGCGTCTGCTGAAGGGCCACGACGACAACGTGTATGCCGTCACCTTCTCGCCCGACGGCGCGACGCTGGCCTCGGCGTCCGGCGACGACACGGCTCGCTTGTGGGACGTGAAGACAGGCCGGGAGCGGGCCGTCCTGCGCGGGCACGGCATGGCGGTCTACGGCGTGGCCTTCTCGGGCGACGGTCAAACGGTGGCGACGGCCGGCGGCGATCGAATGGTGCGGCTGTGGGACGCCGCCACCGGCAAGGAGCGGCGCGATTCTGCGCGGGCACGGCGCGGCGGTCTACGCCGTGGCGTTCGCGCCCGACGGCGCGACGTTGGCCTCGGCGTCGGGCGACGGCACGGCTCGCCTGTGGGACGTGAAGACGGGCCGGCCGCGCGCGGTACACAAGGGCCACACCCGGCCGATCTACGGTCTGGCCTTTTCGCCGTACGGCACTTTGCTGGCGACCGGGGCGGGAGACCGAACCGTCCGCCTGTGGGAGCCGGTCGGCGGCCGACTGCGGCAGACGCTCGCCGGGCACACGAGCGACGTGTATCGCCTCGCCTTCTCCCCGGACGGCGCGACCCTGGCGACCGCGAGCCAGGACAGGACCATCCGTCTGTGGGACGTGGCGACCGGCGAAACGAAGGTCGTCCTCAAGGGCCACCGCGATCCCGTTTACGGCGTGGCCTTCGCCCCGGACGGAAAAACGCTGGCCTCCGCCGGCGACGACCGGACGGTGCGGCTGTGGGACGCGGCCACGGGGCGAGAGCGAGCGACGTGGACGGGCCACACGGATGCGGTGTACGCCGTGGCCTTCGCGCCGGATGGCCGAACGCTGGCCTCGGCCGGAGCGGACCACATTATCCGGCTCTGGCCGGTCCCTCGGCCGTGAGCGCCGCGGCGGCGCACCTTGCCGGATTCGGCCGCGAGCCTTAAAGTACATACTCTTCGCCGAGGCCATCGTAAACCGAAGTCGTAACGAGGAGCGCGAAAGATTGTCCATGCCTGAGGTGCTCGACTGGCGGCGCATCGCCGATCCGCATGCCGTCATCCATTATGCCGTGCAGTCGCTCCGCCTGGGGCGAACCGTCGCCTTGCCCACGCCAACCGGCTACGCCCTGGCCGCCAGCGGTCTGATGCCCGAAGCGGTCGGCCAGCTGCCGCCCGGCGACAGCGACGAACCGCTGACGTTGGCCGTGCGCGGCGCGGCCGAGGCGCGCGACTGGGCGCCGACGATGAGTCCGCTGGCCCAGCGTCTGGCTCGCCGCCTGTGGCCGGCCCCGGTGACGCTGGTCGTCGGCGGCGGCGTCGAGCACGGCCTGGCCAGTCGATTGTCCGAGGACGTGCGCAGCCGCCTTTGCCGCGAGGGAACGCTGCGCCTGTCGGCGGCCAGTCACGAAGTTATGCGCGAGGTGCTGCGCCACCTGCCCGGCCCGCTGCTGCTCGCCTCCCTGTCCGCCGACGGCGTCGAAGCCGCCGACGCGGAAGCGGTGATGCGCCGGCCCGGCGCGGGTGGACGTGGTAATCGACGACGGACCTTGCCCGCACGTGCAACCGGCCACGGTCCTCGCGGTCAACGGCGGTGCCTGGCAGGTGCTGCGCCCCGGCATCGTGTCGGCCGAGCAGGTCCGCCAACAAACGGCGTGCCTGGTCCTGTTCGTCTGCACCGGCAACACCTGTCGCAGTCCGCTGGCCGAGGCGTTGTGCAAGAAACGCCTAGCCGACCGTCTCGGCTGTGCCGTCGGCGAACTGCCGGCGCGCGGGTTTCACATCCTGTCGGCGGGGCTGTCGGCGGCGACGGGAAGTCCGGCAGCGGTGGAAGCCGAACAGGTGGCTCGCACCTTCGGCGCCGATCTGTCCGCGCACCGCAGTCAAACCTTGACGCCGGAGCTGGCCGCCCGTGCTGACTATCTCCTCGGCATGACGCGCAGCCATTTGCACGCTTTGACGGACCACTTCGGCAGTCTGGCGGCCGCGCCGCGTCTGCTCGACCCGGCCGGCGACATCGCCGACCCCATCGGCTGCGATCGGCCCGTCTACGAAGAGTGCGGGCAGCAGATCGGACGTTGCCTGGAAACCCTCATCGCCGAAATCGCCAACCAGGCGGAAAGCGGAATGCGAAATGCAGAATGACAGACAGGAACGGGTGAAGGAGTATTGGCCATGAAGATTGCCATCGGCAGCGACCACCGCGGCTTCGACGCCAAGGCACGCATCCTCACCGTCCTGCACCAGTTCGGCCACGAGGTCTACGACGCCGGGCCGCACGCTCGGGAGAGCGTGGACTATCCCGACTTCGCTTTCGAGGTGGCCCGCGCCGTCGGCGAGGGCCGCGCTGAGCGCGGCATCCTCATTTGCGGCACCGGCATCGGCATGTGCATCGCCGCCAACAAGGTGCGCCACGTCCGCGCCGCCCCCTGTCACGACTGCGTCACCGCCGAGATGAGCCGGCGGCACAACGACGCCAACGTGCTGTGTCTGTCCGCCGACCTGCTCGGCGAAGACCTCATCGAGCGCATGGTGCGCATCTGGCTGGAAACACCGTTCGAGGGCGGCCGGCACGCGAGGCGCACGGAAAAAATCATGCAATTTGAGCGACAAGGCGGCCACAGCTCCTAGGCCTGGACGGACTTAGGAGCTGTGGATAGTGCCCTTGGAAGGCGGCCGACACGGTAGCCGCGTCGAGCTTCCTTCAATTCGGCCACAGTTTAGGAACCGTGGAGAGGGATCCAGGTTGCCGCCCGTAACGCAGCCAGGGCATGCAGCCAGTATGGCCATTTCCGGCGTCGATTCAAGACCTGCGGACGTGTCCCGCAACAAATTCCTCTGCCCCTAAAGGGACAGCTGCTTGGTGATCCCCGTCACCGCCGGCTCTTGGGGAAACGCCGGTCGTTCGGGCGGGTTGTCCGCCGTGGTGCGGCCGCGACGGACGCTGGTCATGAGAAAGCTGGCGAGAAGCGCGGCCGTACTCACCAGAGCGCAGGCGCCCCAGGCCAGGGCCAGGGCGGCAACCTGGCTGTTGGAGGTCAAGTTGCCTCCTCCCTGAGGACCAAGGACCGAGAAGGAAGTGACCGCCGCCGCCCCGGCCATGACGCACGGCACGGTGACGCCGACCAGCCTGCCTGTCTTCTGACGCGCCGTCTCGGGATTGTAATGGGCGTTGATCGTCGCCAACAGGTGGCGTAGCTCGTCCATGCTGGCCACCTTCAGATTCAG
Source organism: uncultured Planctomycetota bacterium (assembly GCA_963849325.1). Classification (GTDB taxonomy): domain Bacteria; phylum Planctomycetota; class Planctomycetia; order Gemmatales; family Gemmataceae; genus JAJPHU01. The sequence goes on from CAWKHF010000008.1 coordinate 25,526, forward strand.
TTTCTTGAGCACCGTCAGCAGTTCGTCCGTGCTCTCAATCATCACGCTCATACTCACCTCGCGAGTACAGAGGAAGGGAACGCGAACCTTTCGAGTAATTCGCCGGCCAACCGCCTTTCTTGTCCGCCGATGTCCCGGACGGTTGGCGGACGCCTTCGTTGGCGGTTTATAGGACAGTACAGGATAATTCGTGTCCCTGCGAGTGTTTTCCGATGTTTCGCGCCGTGCGATCGCTTCTGGAGCTGATTCGCTTCAGCCATACCGTCTTCGCGCTGCCGTTCGCCCTGACCAGCGCCGCGTTGGCCTGGAAGCTGTCCGGCTTCCATTGGCTCCAGCTGATGGGCATTCTGCTGGGCATGGTGTTGGCCCGCAGCGCCGCCATGTCGTTCAACCGCCTCGCCGATCGCCGCTTCGACGCGCTCAACCCGCGCACGGCCGGGCGTCATCTGCCGGCCGGCCGGTTGTCGGTCGCCGCCGTCTGGCTGTTCACGCTTGTCTGCGCCGCCGGCTTCCTCGCCTCGACGATGATTTTCCTCGCCTTCGACAACCCCTGGCCGTTGTACCTGTCGCTGCCGGTCTTGCTGTTCGTCGGTGCGTATTCGTACACGAAGCGGTTCACGTCGCTGTCGCACGTGTGGTTGGGCGCATCGCTCGGCCTGGCGCCGTTGGCGACGTGGATTGCCATCCGTGGCGTTGTCGGTCTGACGGACCTGGCCGCGCCGCTGGTGCTGGGCGGGTCCGTCCTCTTCTGGGTCGCCGGCTTCGACATCTTCTACGCCTGCCAGGACATCGACTTCGACCGCAAGGCTCGTCTGCACAGCATCCCAGCGACCCTGGGCGTCCGCGCCAGTCTGCGCGTGGCGCTAGGGTGTCATCTCGTCATGCTCGGTTTGCTGGCGGGTCTCTACTGGGCGGCCGCGCCGAACCTGGGCGCCATCTATCTCGCTGGCGTCGCGGCCGTGGCGCTGCTATTGATCTACGAACACTGGCTAGTCCGGCCCGACGATCTCCGCCGCGTCAACCAGGCCTTTTTCCAGGTCAACGGCGTCATCAGTATCGGCCTGTTCGTCGTGGTCGTGGTGCAACTCGCCTGCGGTGCCTGAGTCGGCAGCCGCATCCTTCCTCCGCGCCATCACACGTCGTCGGGATTCATGCCCAACTCCCGCAGCCGTGCCGCCATCCGCTCGGCGCGTTGCTGCGCCGCCTCGGCGCGTTGCTGCGCCGCTTCGATTTTTTCCTGGCTCGTCAACAAGAGTTGCCCGCTGGCATCCCAGCAGCGCAGCCAGGGTAGGTGTGTGCCCAGATAGGTCCCTTCCCAAATGCCCAGCTCGATACCCAACGGCGCGATGGAATAGCGGCCGCGTTCGTTGGCGGCCAGCGGTTGGAAGTTCCAGCCCATCATCTGATAGACCTCAAGGCGACCCGGCTCGAACTCCTGGATGACATAATAGGCGGGACGAATGCGGCGTTCGTAGATCCAGAATTTGCCCTCCTCTGGAGTGCGGTCGCGTTCCACGCTGCCATCGCCGGAGGCCATCTCGATGAGCAACAACGGCGGAATCATCTCTCGCCAGAGCACATACGAGCGGCGGACGCGACCCTCCAGCATTTGCGGTACGCCCGGAACGCAGTACCAATCGGGCGACAGGCAGCCGCGCAGCGGCGGGTCGGTGTGTCGCCAGTAAATGCCGCTATTTTGGCCGATGGCGAACTGCCCGTCCGGGTAGAGCTGTTGCAGTACCGGATAGAGGCAATCCGTCAGCAGGATACTCTGTGGATGTTCCTGAAAGTTTTCCACGGGAAGGCCATCCGTGTCCGGGAGCTGGGTGTGGTCCGGCAGCGCGGGCGGCACCGGCACCGGCGGAATGAGATTCATGACTAAATTCTCTCCTCATTGGAGGGTAATTAGGCGCGGACCCTCTTGTCCCTAGTTTCCCGGACGATGCCGGGACCGTCAATCGCATTTCCGCGACGATGGGCTACAATGAACGAACCGATTGGTTTGGTGACACGATCCACGGTGAACAGAAGGACTGTTCCAATGGCCCCACTGGTCCCCGATCCGGCCGCAGTGAACCCGTCCGAGGCCACCCATCGTCCCGGCAACGGCGAACTGCCCTGCTATCTCGATCCCGACGACATCCCCATCCCCGATCTGGACACGCTGATCACCGACGATGGTGCGCCCGTGGATAATTTGTTCGTGGAAAAGCAGTATCGGTTATTGACGGAGCCGTTGAACAACTCCTGGACGCCGCCGGGCGAGGACAAGCGGTTCCTCGTGGCCAGTGACGTAGGGGTCTTTTCCAAGGCCGCCCTGCCGCCTCTGGCGCCGGACTGCTTTCTCAGCCTGGGCGTGGCTCCCGGCGCGGATCTGCACGCCAAGGAGAACCGTTCGTATTTCATTTGGCTCGTCGGTAAGCCGCCCGACGTGGTGATCGAGATCGTCTCGGACAGACGCGGCGGCGAAGAGGACTTCAAAAGGGATGCCTACGCCCGCATGGGCGTCCTCTTTTACGCTATTTTCGATCCGGTCAATCGTCTGAAAAACGGCGTGCTGCGTTGTGGGGCACTCAGTCGCGGCAAATTTGAACCGATCGATCCGCGCTGGTTCGCCGAGGTCGGCGTGGGCCTGACACTCTGGGAAGGCGCGTTTGAAGGCTGTTCGGCCACCTGGCTGCGCTGGTGCGGTCAGGACGGTCGCGTCATTCCCACAAGTGCCGAGCGTGCCGAAGAAGCGAAGCAGACCATCGAGCGCCTAGCGGCCCAGGTGCGCGCCCTGGGCGGCAAACCCGAAATCTGATCGAACCTCCGCAGAACGGTACGAGAGCTCTCATGACCATACCGCGTCCCTTCCCACGCCGCTCCTTCCTGAAGACCTCGGCTGACGCAGCGGGTAGTGCCGCTGCTTTCGCCGCCCTCGGGAGCGGAGGACCGGACAGGACCAACAAGTTCCTTTCGGCGGCCTTTGTCCTTCTGGCTTGCCTCGCTCCTTGCCGCGCCGCCGAGACTTTGTACGCCGGCAAACCGTTGGCCTTCTGGCTGGAGGAGTTGAAGAACAGCGACCCGCTCATCCGCGACGAGGCCATCGCGGTACTGTCCGACGCCGGCCCGGCGGCGCGAGCGGCGCTGCCGCGGCTGGAGGCGCTTCGCAAGGACCAACAACGCCCTGTCCGCATTCAGGCGGCGTTGGCGCTGTGGCGCATCGCGGGACAGACCGAACCGGCGATCGCGGCGCTGACCGAGGCCCTGCGCGATCCGGCCGCGCCCCATCGTGCGGAAATGCTGAATCAGCTCGGCCAGCTCGGTAGCGCGGCGGCCGGCAGCACGCCCGTCGTGATCGAACTGCTCCGCGATGCCGACCCCTCCGTGCGATCGCAGGCGGGGATGGTGTTGCAGCGCTTCGGCGCGGCGGCCGTGCCCGCGCTTGGGCCTCTGTTGGACAACACGGACCCCCACGTCCGCCGCGACGCCTGTCAGGCGCTGGGCCTGCTCGGTCTGTCCGCCAAGGACGCCGTGCCGAAACTAACGCTCTGTCTCCAGGACAGCGACCTCAACGTCCGTCAGGAGGCGCTCGTCACGCTGGGCCGTATCGGCATCTCCGCGCGGGAAGCGGCGCCGGCGATCCTCTCGTTGACGCACGACCCGAACGTCGCGCTCCGCGCCGCCAGCCTCCAGGCGCTGCGCGAAGTCTTCGCCGACCCCAAGCTGGTGCGGCCGGTTGTACTGGACATCCTCGAAAAAGAAGACGAGGACATCCTCGTGCGCTGCCGAGCCGTCCGCCTGCTCGCCCACGTCGCCCCGAAGCACCCGGACATCCTGCCGCACGTCCGTGAGCTGCTCAAGCAGCCGGTCGGCCGAACCGATCTGCTCGATCTGCTCGCCTCGATGGGACCGGCCGCCGCCCGCGCCGTGCCGGAGTTGACGAAACTGCTGGCCGAAGGCGATCCCCCGCTGCGCCGCCGCGTCATTCAGGTGCTCGGCGTCATCGGTCCGGCCGCTCGGCCCGCCGTGCCGGCGTTGCTCGAACAGCTGCGTTCCCCGGACTTCTCCACTCGGCAAACCGTGGTGATCGCGCTGCGAGCCATCGGCGGCGACAGCGAACGGATCGTGCCGGCCGTTCTGGCGGTGGCCAAGCAGGACATGACAACGCGCTCGATGTGCCTGCCGCTGTTGGCCGACCAAGGACGTAAGGCCGCCGTCGCCGTCCCCTGGCTCGTCGAGGAATTGCGCCGTCCGCCGTCGTATGTCACGGTGCAGATGGCCGAGACGCTGCACCAAATCGACCCCGAGCGCGCCCGCAAGGACGCGGTGCCCGTCTTGCAAGCCATGCTCAAACCGGCCGGACCCTGGCGCGTGTACGCGGCCATGGCGCTGCGGCGAATGAAGCCGGACAGCGATGAGGCGCTGAAGACGCTGATCGAGTGCGTCAATGGCTCCGACGTGTACGCCCGCCAGCAAGCCAGCCAGTTCCTGGGGACGCTGGGTCGATCGGCCCGCGACGCCGTTCCCGCGCTGCGTCGCGCCCTCCGCGATGCGGCGCCGACCAACCGCTTCGCCGCCGCCGTCGCCCTGTGGAAAATCAGCGGCGAAACCGAGACGACCGTTCCCGTACTGCTGGAAGCGCTCAAGCCGATGCCCGGCAACTATTGGCGGCATCAGGCCGCGCTGCAGCTGGGCGAGATGGGACCGGCCGTCAAGACGGCGGCGCTGCCGGCGCTGCGGAAGTACCGCGACGACCCCGATCCAGCCGTCCGCAGCAATGTTCTCCAGGCGATCCAGCGAATCGGGGGGTCCGTCAACAAGGAATGATGCGAAAATGGATCTGAGCCTGAAGCGTTAGCGAAGGAACGATAACCTTCGCTAACGCTTCAGGCTCGGAAGAGTTTCGTGAGGTACCCATGTACGCGTCCTCGCGCCTTTTGTCGCTGCTCTTGCTTTCCCTTGGCTGCACGTCGCTGGCGGCCGAGCCGGCTCGCGATCGCTTTGGCGATCCGCTGCCCGACGGCGCCGTCGCCCGCCTGGGCAGTCTGCGTCTGCGCAACGAGTACCCCATCCTCCACGGCGCCTTCTCCGCGGACGGCAAGACGCTGATCGTCTGCGATAGCAATGGCCTCAGCGTTTGGGATCCGGCCACCGGCAAGGCGGTGCGGCGCGTGGCGATCCAAAATGTCGTCGCCGTGAGGCACCGGCGTTTTAGCGCCGACGGCCAAACGCTGATCCAGAGCGGCTACGATAACGTCCTCCGCTTCCTGGATACCGCCACCGGCGCCGAGCGGCACACGTTCAACCATGCGTCGCACGGCCCCATCCAGGCGCTGGACGTGTCGCGCGACGGCAAGAGGCTGGTTGCCATTCATCAGGCGTCGATCGCTCTCTGGGACGTGCCGAGCGGGAAACTCCTGCATGAGTTCAAGGGACCGCGAATCGTGCCGCTGTCGCCCTATGGACTCGTGGCCCTGACGCCGGACGGCAAACAGCTGGTCTTGCCGCACTCGGATGGTTCGCTGCACCTGATAGATACCGCATCCGGCAAGGAGGTTGTAACCTTCGAGATGCCGCCGAATCGGCCCGGTGTCCCGGCGTCTCTCCGCGTGCAGCGCCTGGCCCTGTCCCCGGACGGCCGTTACCTGGCCTATGGCGGCGGGAGCAGTCCCCTCACCGTATGCGAACTGAATACCGGCAAGCGTGTGCGCGAGCTGACACGGAGCGCAGGCCTTCTTGCGGGCCTGGCCTTCACCCCCAACGGCCGCTTTCTCGCCGTGGAAGACTACACGGGAATGCATCTGTTCGGCGTCCTCTCCGGCAAAGAAATCCGCAAGCTGTCCCGACCGCCCGGCGCGAGCCGTACGCTGATCTTTTCTCCCGACGGCCGAACGCTGGCCGCGCTCGGAGGCGGCCACACGATCGACCTGTGGGACGTGGCCGACGACCGCCAGCCCTATCCGCCCATTGGCCATCCGTCATTGCTCCAAACGCTGGTCTTTTTCCCCGACGGCAAACGCCTGGTCGCCACCGATGGCAGCGGCGGAATGATCGTATGGGACATCGCCTCGGGCCGCGACCTCGCCCACCTGCGGAACGGCAGCCCTTCTCTGTTTCCCGTGGTGGACGAGGACGGCGAGCGCTTGCGCTTTCTCAGTTCCACGACCGTTTTTCGCTGGGATCCGCTTACGGGCCGCCAAGTGGGGCAGACGTTCCTCGCCGGACAGGCCCTGAACGCGCTGGCCCTGTCGCCGGACGGCCGCAGCGTGGCCTCGATGACCTTCCAGCCCACACCACCCAGGCGACAATTGCACCTGTCCGACCTCCAGGACGGCAAGGCGAGGCGACTGCCGGGACTGCCGGAGCAGGCGTGGGTATCGCAGGTCGTCTTCGCGTCGGACAGCCGGCGCCTGGCGGCGGCTTCCAGCGATGGCGGCCTGCACGTGTGGGACCGCGACACAGGCCAACTCGTGCGCCAGTGGAAAGCGGACATGCCGGGGCGTCGATCGGGACAGCTGGCCTTCGCCGCCGATGGCCGCAGTCTCGCCGATTTCGACGGCGTGATTCGCCTCCGCGAGATCGCCAGCGGCGGCTCGCGCCTGCAAATCGCCGTACCCGCCGGCCTGCTCTCCCTGGCGTATTCGCCGGATGGTCGCTTCCTGGCCTGTGGGCAGGGCGATGGCATGGTCCGCATCTATGGCGCCGTCACCGGCAAGGAGTTGGCGCAATGGCAGGGAAAGCAGGGCGGCATCCGTGCCCTGGCTTTCCGCCGCGACGGCCACTTGCTGGCCTCCGGCGGCGAAAATGGCACCATCCTCATCTGGAATGTGCCCGCCGGCGAGGATGTGCCGGCGACGCGGACGGCGGAACAGGCCGATGACCCTGTGGCAGACGCTGGCCAACCCCGACGCCGTCCCCAGCGGCCGCGCCCTCGCCGAACTGGTCGCCGCCCCGGCGCAGGCCGTACCGCTCATCCGCGAACGCTTTCGCGGCACCCGTCAGCGGCCGGAGCCGGAACAACTGGCGAAACTCCTCGCCGAGTTGGATGACGACTCCTTCAAGGTCCGCGAGCGCGCCATGCGCGAACTGCTCGCCGCCGGCGCGGACGCCGCCGACGCCCTCCGCAAAGCGCTGGCCAACGACCCCTCCACGGAGGCGCGGCGGCGCATCGAGAGTTTGTTGAATCGACTGGACAAGGGCGGCGACCCGGAGCATTTGCGGGCGCTGCGGGCCATCGAGGTGCTGGAGCGCATCGGCACGCCGCAAGCAAGGGACGTGTTGCGCCAGTTGGCCCGCAAGCCGCTGCCGACGGACCTCGACAACGAGGTCCACGCCAGCTTGCGCCGGCTGGAGCCGCGACGCGAACCACTCCCCTAACGGAAGACCGACATGATCTCGTCTTCTCGATCTCTGTCCCTCGCCGCGCTGCTGGCGCTGTGCGGGGCGGTGGCCGCCGAGCCGGCGCGCGACCGCTTCGGCGATCCACTGCCGGAGGGGGCCATCGCTCGCCTGGGCAGTCTGGGACTTCGACACAATAGTTCTGTCTCTGTCGTTGGTTTCTCCCCGGATGGCAGGATCTTGGCCGCTTACGATGGGGGTAGTCATCTCGTCTACTGGGATACGACCCGTGGACGCGAAGTACGGCGAGTCCCGGTCAACCTCCACGGTTTGCTGAAATACGTTCGCTTTTCTCCTGACGGCAAGTCGCTGATTCTGTTCGACGATTCCAGCAACTTTCGCGTCATCGATGCCCTCACCGGCGCCGAGCGGCGCAAGGTGGAGTTGTCCAAGCAGGGATACCCCTACATGGACCTTCGCGCCGTTGCTGTTTCGCGGGACGGGAATGCGGCGGTCACACTCTACGCGGAGGGAGCGATGATCGTCTGGGACCTGGCTAAAGGCAAGCGTCTCGGCGAGTATAAAACGCAAACAGAGATCGAGAGATTTTCCTCCCATCCGATCGCCCTGACGCCGGACGGCAAACAATTGGTGTTGCCCCACAAGGACGGCTCTCTTCATCTTCTGGATGCGGCATCCGGCAAGGAAGTGCTCGCTTTCGAGATGCCGTCCCATCGCCCGGAAAAGCCACAAAAAGGCTATCCGATCGTCACGGTTTCTCCGAACGGGCGTTACCTTGCCTACGGCGGCTCATCCAACCGCGCCGGCAGTGACCCATCTCATTTCGTCACGCTCTGTGACCTAAAGACGGGGAAGCGTTTGCGTGAGTTGTCGTCGAAGGAGAACATCCACCAGTGGGTCTTCACGCCCGATAATCGTTCGCTCGCGGTTTCCGATGCCGAAACCATTCGCTTTTTCGACGTTTCTTCCGGCAAGGAGACAAAAACCCTCCGCAAACCACGGGGTGGTGGACTGGTTTTTTCGCTCGATGGTCGAAAGATGGCCACTGCCTGGGGCACCTGCATCCACTTGTGGGATGCCGAGGCCGGTCGGCCCCTGCACTCTCTCATCGGTCATGACTGGTTTATCCGGACGATCCATTTTTTCCCGGACGGCAAACGGCTGGTCTCCAATACCAGCGCGGAGATGATCGTTTGGGACGTCGCTGGGAGCCGACCTCTCGCCATTCACCGAACCGGGCAACTCCAGCAATGGATTTCGGTCCCGGCGGAGGGCGATACCGTCCGATTTCTCGACTGGAAACCGAGGCCGTCGCCAAGGAGAAGGAAGGAGCGTAGACTTAACGAAAAAGGACTGGAAGAGGGAGAGGAACCCCGACCTTCGGGGATGGAAATTCAGCAAATCTATCGCTGGGACTTGGCCACGGATCGAAAGGAGCAACAAACCGTCTTTTCGACTCCGGCGGCGTGCGATTGGTTCGCTCTGTCGCCGGATGGTCAGCGCATGGCCACCGTGACACTCCGCGCCGAGCCGAAGGTTTCTCTGGGCGACGTGAAGGGCGGCAAGCCCGCGGTGTCGGCAGCGCTGCCGGACAGTAGTCGAGTGATCGAAGTCGTGTTCGCGCCGGCCGGCCGGCGGCTCTTCGTCCGATCGTGGTATGGCGCCGTGCGCGTGTTAGATGGCGCTACAGGCCAACGGGTGCGCGATTTGAAGCCCGATACGTCGGGGCGACGAATAGCCTCGACGCCGGCTTTCGCTCCCGACGGGCGCAGCGTTGTCTTGAACGATGGCCGACTGTGCATCCGGGAGATAGCCAGCGGCAAAGATCGCCTTCAGATCTCTCCGTCGAGTCAAACCGATGATCTGACCTTCTCGCCGAACGGGCGCTACCTGGCCTGGAACTCTCACAATGGCAACGATGGTAGCACTCGTGTCCTCAGCACGGCGACGGGCAAGCTGCTGGCGCGCTGGAAGGGAAATCAAGGCACCGCTACCGCCTTGGCCTTCAGCCCCGACAGCCGATTGTTGGCGACCGGCGGCTATAATGGGACTATTTTACTCTGGAAAATCACCGAAGACGACGGATTGTCGGCTACCCTCACCAAGGAAGAAGCGGTCGCCTTGTGGCAAGGGCTAGCCGATGACGACGCCGCTCGTGCTCATCGTGCCCTCGCTGGACTTGCCGCCGCGCCGGAGCAGGCGGTCCCGCTCATCAAGGAACGATTTCCCACCGCATGGAAGAAGCCAGATGCCAAGCAACTGATGCGGTGGATCGCCGAGTTGGATGACGATTCCTTCAAGGTCCGCGAGCAGGCCACACGCGAACTGCTCGCCGCCGGCACGGATGCCGCCGACGCGCTCCGCAAAGCATTGGCCCATAATCCCTCCACGGAGGAACGGCGGCGCATGGAAGTTCTGTTGCATCGTCTGGACCAGGGCGGCGGCCCGGAGCACCTGCGGGCGCTGCGGGCCATCGAAGTGCTGGAGCGCATCGGCACGCCGCCAGCGAAAGACGTGCTGCGCCAGTTGTCCCGTAAGCCGCTGCCGACGGACCTCGACGACGAGATCCACGCCAGTCTGCGGCGGCTGGACGAGGGCCGGTGAGGGCGGTGCTCTGCTCGCGCGGTCGGCCGTCGTCTCCGCCGCCCGAAAACTTCCGAATTGCCTTTCAGTGCCGTCCGGTTAAACTGGATCGGTTAATGAAGCTGGGGATTCGTGAGAAACCCAGGATCCCATCGCCCGAGTATCACGCCCATGAACTCACCTTTTTCCTCCACCGATGTCGTCGCCGCCCGCGATGCCTTCGCGCGCGCCTGGAAGGCCGGCTCGCGCCCGCGCATCGAGGATTACTTGCCGCGCCAAGACGGACCGGACCGCGAGGCCCTGGTCCGCGAGTTGATCGCCCTCGACATCCGGCAACGGCAGAACCTTGGCGACCGGCCGTCGGCGGAAGACTATGGCCGGCGCTTCCCCGATCAGGCGGAGTGGCTGGGACGCGAGATGGCCGCCCTGCTCGAATCGGCCAATCTCTCGCAGAACCCGACGACCCCCTATGGGGCGTCTTCGCCGGCCCGGCGCGAGGAAGGAACGCCCACCGCTTCCGACTCGCCGCCGACTGTCGGCCGCTATCGACTGGAGGCGCGGTTGGGACGAGGAGGGTTCGGCGAAGTGTGGCGCGGCTTCGATCCCGAACTGCGCCGCGCCGTGGCGGTCAAGCTGCCCCGCCTGGACCATCCCTCCGCCCAGGCGGCGCGGGAGCTGTTCCTGGCCGAGGCCCGCAAAGTGGCCGCTCTGGACCTGCCCGGTATCGTGCCCGTCTACGATGTCGGCTGGCAGGGCGAGCGCGGCTACATCGTTTCCAAGTACATCGACGGCGGTTCGCTGGCCGACCTCCTGAAGCAGCGGCGCCTGACGCCGGCGGAGTCGGCTCGTCTGGTGGCCGACGTGGCCGCCGCCCTGCATCAGGCCCATTTGCGCAACATCGTCCATCGCGACCTCAAACCCGACAACATTCTCCTCGACCGCCAAGGCACTCCCTACGTCGCCGATTTCGGACTCGCCGTCAGCGAGGAGGAGCAGCTGCGCGAACCGCGCGGAGCGGCCGGCACCTTCGCCTACATGTCTCCCGAGCAGGTCGAGGGACGCAGTCATCACCTGGACGCTCGCTCCGACGTGTACAGCCTGGGCGTTGTCCTCTATCAATTGCTGACCGCCCGACTGCCGTTCCTGGCCCACGTTCCGCATGAATACGCGGAACAGATCCGGACCCGCGAGCCGCGACCACCGCGGACCATCGACGATACCATTCCGCCCGAACTGGAGCGGATTTGCCTCAAATGCCTGGCCAAGTCGGTCTCCGGCCGGTACTCCACGGCGGCGGACCTGGCCGCCGACTTGCGGGCGTTTGGCCGCGAAGGCGCGCTGCCGAAGCGATGGCGTCATCTCGTCGCCGGAGCGGCCCTCGTTGCCGCGCTGGCGATGGCTGTGCTCGTCGCCTGGCGCCTCGGACGCCCCGGCGGCCAAGCGAACGACAAGGGAGAAGACGGAGGGCGATCGGCCGAGCCGGAAGTTCACTCCCGCGTCCCCGGCTTCCCGCCCAGCTGGCGGCAGCGTTTGGGGCAGGAACCCGAGGAGTTGATCTGGCCCGGCTATCGAGGGACGAGCAGTTATGACTATGACATGGAGATAAGGGCGTTGCGCCTCAGCACCGATTCGCTCCGCCTCATCAAGCTGGGAGAGTTGCCGGACAAGCCCTATACCGTATCGGTGGCGCTGCGGCAGATGATCTGGGGAGGCTCCGCAGGGATCTTCCTGGGCTACCGCGTCGAGATCTTCAAGGGGCGGCCCCGTGCCTGCTTCCAATCGCTGTTCCTGGCCAAGAAGCACACCGGCCCGGCGGGCCCCATCGTTCTGGCCGTGTACCGCACCCTCTGCGCGATCGACTCGTCCGAAGGTTTGGCCGTCACGCGGAAAGACCTGGGCCATGACCAGGTTCCCTGGCCGGCCGCCGGTGTCCTCCCGCGCCTCGAACTCCAGATCGAGGGGGGGAAGCTGGTCTCGGCGCGCTGGGGCGGCCAGGAACTGCCGGGGATAACGAGGAAGGTCAACAACGATCGGACGACGCGCGAAGAGTACGTCGGTCCCTGGGGGATTACCGACCAGTGGGAAACCACGTGGTTCCGCGACCCCAGCGCGATCGTCCATCTCGAAAAAGGAGATCCGAAATGAGGCCGTCCTCGCCCCACCACCCCAAAGTACACAGCCTGCCCGCGGTCGTGATCTACCAACCTCCTCCTCCGGGCAGCAGCGGCCCCTTGCCCTACCCCATCGGCGATCCGAATGGTTGTACCATCTCCGCCAACGGTGCGGTGGTGGATCCGCACGCCACCGAGATCACGTCGGTGGTCGGCTGGGTGAACGACGAAGACTTCGCCGAGGAGGGCGACTGGGACGGCCTGGACTGGAGCGTCACCGCGGGCAAAGCCACATCCGGGGCCGTCAATACCTTCACCGTCGAGGTCACCTACAACCGGGACGATGGCACGAGCACGACGCAATCGGCCTCGGTCGACTTCCGTGCCACGGGTTTTTCCGGCAGCTGCTCGGGCAGCTCGTTGCACGCGGGCCATCGCCGGCCGATTGCTCGCCTCATGCCACGTTATTACAAGCTCCTGGTAGACGTTCACTCCCTGCCCCCGTCGGCGCAGGGCGAAAGCCTGCTGCTGGGCGGATTGCTCGGTCGAACGCCCGTCTACCTGGCGTATGACGTGGCCCTGTCCACGCCGACGGAGCCGGTCTGGCGCGACATCAACCTGCCGTCCTCGGCGGGGCAATGGACGTTGCGCGTCCGGGCGTCGGGCTGTGGCCTCGCTGGCGAACTCGTGCTGCAACGGCTTACGGAGACCGAGGTGTTGCCGCCGCTGATCTTCCGCTGTGCGTCGTGGTCGTTCACGAGGCTCAATTTCCTGGCCCCGGACACCGCGCGGACGGGGGCAGGGCCGGCCGTGGCCGTGGTGGCGGAGCCGGCATGAACACGCTCGCCCTGCCCATTTGTCGTCATCGCGGCGAGCAGTTCACTCCGGGCCAATGGGTCTGCTCGTCGCCGCGGCTGGTGATCCCCGGCGGCATCGTCACGGCGGAGGTGTGCCGGCACGAGTGCCCCTACGCCGACCACGACGACGACCTTCCGCCCGGCTGCCTGCCGTCCGACGCCGCCGAGGAGACGGCGCAGGCGGCGACCCCCCTTGCCGTCGCCGCCGACCCCGAATCGATCGCCGTCGCCATGATTACGGCGCCGCGGCCGGTGCCGACCGTCGAGCGCAGCTTGCACGAATTGCGCCGCGCCGGCTTCGCGCAGACGATTTGTGTCTTCGAGGAGCCGGGCACCGACCTGGCGCTGCGGCCGGGAGTCCGTCTCTTTTCCAACGCCGAGCGTCTCGGCCCGTGGCCCAACTGGCGACGAGCGGCCGCGTCTCTGCTGGAGTTGACGGACACTCCCTTCCTCCTCATCTGCGAGGATGACATTTGCCTGCGGCCGGACGCCGCCCTGGGACTGCTGTACGCCGTGCAGACCCTGCCTCGGGACGATTGGGGCTACGTCTCGCTGTATACGCCCTGGCACAATGTTCGCGGGCAGACGTTGGTTTCCGGCTGGCAGGCGCTGCCGGTGGGCGACAACGGCTGGGGAGCGCTGGCCTACTGCTTCACGCGCGATTCGCTGCAAGCGCTCCTGACGTTTACCGCGCCGTTGGCGGCGTGCGCCGAGGGCCACACGGATTTGTTCGTCTCCTCGGCGCTGGGCCAGCTGGGACGGTCGTGTTACTTTCACGTGCCCAGCCTGGGCGACCACACCGGCGAGGGCATCTCCAGCCTGGGACATCGCCATCTCCCCGAGATGGCGGCGGTCGATTATCAGCCGAATGCCCATGCCTACGTGCGCGATCTCGCGCCGCCTCGGACGGTCGAACGGCCAGCTTCTCTCCCGCGGGTCGGACAGATTTCGGTATCGGGAGCGTCCGTGGCGGTCATCGTTCCCACCTACAATTGTGCGGCCTACCTCGGCGATTGCGTGCGCAGCCTACGGCGACAAACGGTCCCCTGCGAGATCGTGGTCGTGGACGACGGCAGCACGGATGAGACCGCCGGCGTCCTGGCCGAACTGGGCGGCGCGGTGCGCGTGCTCCACCACGAGCGGAACGAGGGGGCCAACGCGGCGCGGAATACGGGCCTGCGGGCCACGGACTCGGACTGGGTGGTCCTGGCCGACGCCGACGCCGTTTACGCCCCTCATTTCCTGGAGACCTTGCTGGATCGGGCCGCCGCCGGGGTATCGCTGGTCTATGGGCCGTACCAGCTGCAAGACGCTGCCTCCGGGACCGTCACGCGCATCCCCGCCCAGCCGTGGGATGCCGAAGCGCTGTGGTGGTCGAATTACATTTCCATGTGTTCACTCATCCGCCGGGAGGCGCTGCCGGCCCAATTGCCGTCGCAAGACCACTTCGACGATTGGGCGCTGTGGCTGGACCTGGCCGAGCGCGGCCACCGGGGGGCGCGCGTCGCCGAGGTGACGTTCACGGCCTTTTTGCGCCGCGACGGCAAAACGTCCCGGTTACGCAACGATCCGCACGTCCTGCGAAGGGAGGTCGCCCATTATCGCCGGAAATACGCACACTTGATCGCGGCCGTGGAACCGATTGCCGTGGTCATCCCCGCGCGGGAGTGCCTCGACCTGACGTTGCGCTGCCTCGACCATCTGAGTTGGTATGCCGGACTGCCGGTCGAGGTGATCTATGTGGACAACGGCAGTCCGGTTTCTGTTCCCGCCGCGGTCGAGGCAGCGGCCGCGCGGCTGGGCCTACCGTTCACGGTCCTGCGCAACGACAGCCGCGCCCAGTTCACGCAGGCCGTCAACCAGGGCATCCGGCTGGCCGATGGCCGGCACGTCCTGGTGCTGAACAACGATTGCTTTGTCGGCCCGGATTGCCTGGAGCGGCTGTACTGGCACCTGACGCGCAGTCCGCACCGAGTCGGCGCCGTCGGTCCCTTGACCGGAGACGGCGAAAACCAATCGTTGCGACACGCCGCGCGTCGGTTCCAGGCGGGGATCGCCCCGGACCTGGAACTGGATTACCAGGATGCGCTCGCCGGCGCAAGTGCTGCACGGCCCCTTTCGCTGCATCGACACGCCGATGCTGGCCTTCTTTTGCACTCTGCTCCACCGCGACGCCCTGCGCCAGTGCGGCCCCCTGGACGAAACGACGTCCGCCTTCGCCGCCGGGTTGGGCGCCGACGACGAATGGTGCTGGCGCGTCTGGCGTCGGGGCTGGGCCTTGAAGCTCGCCCTGGACGCCTACGCCGTCCATCTCGGCAGTCAGACCTTCCGGCGCCTGGGCATCGATCGCCCCGCCCTGTCTCGGGTGGCCCTGGACGAGCTGGGGAGGATGTGCCGGGAGGACTGAGGACGTGATCCACGTCTACACGGTCTGCTGGAACGAGGAGCGCATTCTGCCCTATTTTCTGCGCCACTACGGCCGCTTCGCCGAGCGCATCATCGTTTACGACAATTATTCCACGGACGGTTCTCGGCAGGATTCTCGCCTCCGATCCTGCGCACCGAGGTCCGAGCGTTCGGCGTTCCGGAGGGACCGTGGAGCGAATGGAGCCGGGTGTCCTGGAGACGCCATGCGTGGAAGGAGAGCCGCGGCCGGTGTCACTGGGTCATCGTGGTTGACTGCGATGAATTGCTCTGGCATCCCCACCTGGGGGACTATCTGAACGCTTGCCGCAAGCGGGGCATCACGATCCCCAAGCCTCAAGGCTACGAGATGGTATCCGAGACCTTCCCCGTGGGTGCGGGGCAGATTTACGACACGGTGACGAGAGGTTCCCCTTTTTCCCGGCTGAGCAAATGCGTGGTCTTTGACCCCGAGGCCATCGAGGAGATCGACTACGAACCGGGTGCGCACGCGGCGCACCCGCGCGGCCGGGTCGTAAGGGACGAGCCTCCGGCCCTGAAACTGCTGCACTTCAAGCACCTGGGTCTGCCGTACCTCCTGCGGCGCTATCATCAACTCGCGGATCGGCTGACCGACCTGGACCGCCGGATGAATTGGGGGCATCATTACGGACAATCGGAGGAGCATATTCGGACGAACTTTGATGCCTTGCTCCAATGCGCGCGGCCGGTTCGTTGCCTATCCGAGCCGGAAGCGTGAGTGAGGGGAGACGTTCTCCCGCGCTTACACTTCCGGCTCGGACCAATTATTTTGGAAAAAATGGTACTGCGCCGAGCGGTCGGCGGGCAATAAGAAGGGGAGGACAAGGCGGTTGCGTGCGTGGATTCTGGAAGCGTTGGGTTTGTTTCGTTAGCCCAGCCCTTCAGGGCTGGGAAGAGGGGCGGGACGAAACGGCTTCGGGGCTTTAGCCCCTCCGGCATGGAGGCGCGGCGGAGGGCCTAAAGGCCCCATTCTCTCTCTTTCCCCGCATTCCCCAGCCCTGAAGGGCTGGGCTAACGAAACAGACCATACCAGAAGCCATTCGTGCGCCCGGGTTACGGAATCCCACGCCATGACGACGAGTCGGAAGGCAAATCTCCTGGATCACCTGCGCGGCGTTTTCCGGCAGCGAGAATGGAACGCGGCCTCCGACGCTCAGCTCCTAACCGGCTATCTCGTCCACCGTGAGGAAGCCGCGTTCGAGGCCATCCTGCGCCGGCACGGCGGTATGGTGCTCGGCGTCTGCCGCCGCATCCTGGGCGACGAGCACGATGCCGAGGACGCCTTCCAGGCCACCTTCCTGGTCCTGGTGCGCAAGGCGGCGGCGATTGTGCCGCGCGATCGGCTCGGCGCTTGGCTGCATGGCGTCGCCCAGCGCACCGCCTTGAAAGCCCGAACGGCGCGGGCGCGCCGGGCGGCGCGAGGACGACATGCGATGGCCAAACCTTCTCCCTCAACCGATGAGGAAACCGCCTGGCTGGACCTTCAGCCCATCCTGGATGCGGAACTGGCGGCGCTGGCCGAGAATTATCGTCTGCCCATCATCCTGTGCGATCTGGAGGGCAAGAGCCGTAAGGAAGCGGCGGAGCAGCTCGGCTGGAAAGAGGGAACGCTTTCGGGGAGACTGGCCCGTGGCCGGCGCTTGCTGGCCGCTCGTCTGACACGCCGCGGCGTCGCCCTGTCCGCCGCGGCGCTGACCGCCCGGCTCACCTCGGCGGCGCGGGCCGTCGAACCGCCGGTCGCCCTCCTGAGATCCACAAGCAAGACGGCCACCCTGGTCGCGGCGGGAGTGATGACGGGCGTGGCCGCTCCCGTTCACGTTTTAATGCGAAAGGTGCTGCAAACCATGCTGATCGAAAAACTGAAATCACTGTCGGTAGTGCTGGCTGTCGCTCTGCTCGGCGTCGGCGTCGTTCTCGGCTTCTCCCACGTTCGCGGCGGCGACGAACCGCCGACGGAGCCGCCGGCCAGGAAGGAGAAACCGTCTCCGCGAACGGAGAAGCTCGCTCCGGCGAACCTCGGCAAGCTCTACTTGCATCGCGGACACGAGTTCACCATTTACGACCTGCGGCGAAAAAAGTTCCTCGAACTGCCCAAGCGGGATGAGGGACCCGGACGCGGAGTGGAGGAGATCGGCGACCTCTTGGTTATCGGCAGAACGTATCAACCGGGTTCGGCTCGGCTCTCGCCCGATGGGCGATTCCTGGCCTTCGGCCTGGCCACGGGCACGCCGCCCAAGGAGATCCAGGTCCGCGACGCGACCAAAGAGGGTCCGTCCCGGGTCGTGGTCCACATGCCGAAGAAAGAGCTATCCAGCTGGTGCTGGTCGCCCGACGGCAAGCAAATCCTTTTCTCCGTTTGGCCGGGAGAGGACGACGACAAATATCACCCGTATGTCGTCGAGGTGGCCACGGGGAAAGTGCAAAAGGTGAAGGTGCCGGCGCTGAAGGGAAAAGGCCCGGAGGGCTGGGGCGTGTGGATTCACGCCTGGTCGCCCGATGGACTGTGGCTGGCCTTCGCCAAGGGGAGTTACTACCTCATCGATCCGCAAAGCCAGGACGTGCGCCAGGTGACCAGCGAGGCGCCCGGCTTCCTCGCCGGCAGCTGCCGCTTTTCGCCCGATGGCAAGAAGGTCGTGTTCATCGGCGGTTGGAAGGAGAAAGAGTACAATCTGTACATTCTCGATCTTTTGCTGGGTAAAACGAAATTGCTGGCGAAGCTCCGCGGCAGGTGGGACTTCGCGGCCTGCTGGTCGCCGGACAGTCGCCGCATCGCCTTCAGTTCCGTCGAGGCGGACGACGATTTCAAGTCCAAGGGACCGTATCGCGTCGAAATCTACGACGCCGACGGCAAGGGACGGCCGCAGCGGTTGCTGGAAGAGAAGCAGTGGTTGACCGTGACGGATTGGCGCTGACGGAAGCATTCGGAGCCTGAAGCGTAAGCGAAGAGCGCGACAACCGAAGGTTGTCGCGCTCTTCGCTTACGCTTCAGGCTCCGAAAGAGGGTCTACGCCTCCGCATAGAAGCCCTTGCCCTCCGCCGCCAGCTGGCGCATCTGCTCCGTCGGCTGGAAGCGCGGCCCCAGGCGCTCGTAACTCTTCAGCTTCTCCAGCACCTTCGCCAGCCCCAGCGTGTCGGCCCAGCGCAGGATGCCGCCGCGGAACGGCGGGAAGCCGATGCCCAGGATCAGGCCCATGTCCACGTCGCCCGGCTCGCGCACGATGCCCTCCGCCAGCACCCGGCTCGCCTCCGTCAGCATCGGCAGGAACAGCCGATCCGTAATCTCCTCCGTGCCGATTTCGCGCTGTCCGGTGCGGCACTTCGCCAGGATGGCCGTCGAAGGCCGGGTCGTCGGCGCCGCGCGAGCCCTTGGCGTAGCTGTAGAAGCCGGCCCCCGACTTCTGGCCCAGCCGGCCGGCCGCGACCAGCTCGTCGAGGATGCGCGTCGGCGCCGCCCGGTCGGCGAAGGCCGTGTTGATGACGCGGCCGGCGTACAGCGACGTGTCCAGGCCGACCAGGTCGTTGAGCGTGATCGGCCCCATCGGCATGCCGAAGGCCGTCGCCGCCTTGTCGATGGCCCGCGGCGACGCCCCTTCCTCCAGCAGCACCAGCGACTCGTTGAGGTAGGGGAAGAGGATGCGGTTGACCAGGAAGCCGGGGCAGTCGCGGACCACGATCGGCGTCTTGCCGATGCGCTTGGCCAGGGCGACCAGCGTGACCACCGTGGCGTCGCCGGTCTTGCTCGCCGCGGATGACCTCGACCAGCTGCATGCGGTCGACCGGGTTGAAGAAGTGCAGGCCGGCGAAGTTCTCCGGGATGCGTCGACCGACTTCGCCATGCGCGTGATGGAGATGGTGGAGGTGTTCGAGGCCAGGATCGCGCCCGGCCGCAAGACCTTTTGCACCTCGCGATAGAGCTTCACCTTGGCCTCCTCGTTCTCGACGATGGCCTCGATGACCACGTCGCGGTCGGCCAGGGCGTTGAGCGTCGGTGCTGGTGCTCAGGCGAGCCAGGGCGCCGGCCGCCTCGGCGGGCGTCATGCGGCCGATCTCGACGCGGCCCTGCAGGCTCTTGGTGATGGCGCCGACGCCCTTCTCCAGGGCCGCCGGCGCGTTGTCGAGCAGCAGAGCCGGGATGCCGCGGCGGACGTGGGCGCCGGCGATGCCGGCACCCATGATGCCGGCGCCGAGGACGCCGACCTGGTCGACCGTCCGCGGCTGGACGTGCGGCGTCGGCGACGCCGGGGTCTTTCTGCAAGCGCTGGCGTCATGAAGAAGACGGCGATGAGGTTGCGCGAGATCGGGCTGCCGACCAGCGGCACGAACTGCGTCGGTCTCGACCTTCAGGCCGTCCTCCAGCGGCAGGTTGCAGCCCTTGGCGATGGCGTCCAGGGCGGCCAGCGGCGCCGGATACTGGCCGCCGGTCTTGGCCATGCACCTGGGCGCGGGCCACGGCGAAGGTGAACGCTTGCTGCTCTTCGCTCAGGCCGACCGGCTGCTGCTTGCGCCGGCGGGCCTCCTGCCAGTCGTCCGGACTGTCTGCGCCCAGCTGCAGCAGCCGCACGCGCCTCGTCGAGCAGATGCTCGGCCGGCACGGCGTCGAAGACGAGGCCGAGCTGGCGGGCGCGCGTCGGCCTTGGCCGCCTCGCCGGCGCAGATCATCTCGGCGGCCAGCGACGGGCCGATCAGCCGCGTCAGCCGCTGCGTGCCGCCCCAGCCGGGGATGAGGCCGATCTTCGTCTCCGGCAGGCCGATCTCGGTCTTCGGGTGCGTGCTGGCCAGGCGATAGTCGAAGCCCAGCGCCAGCTCCAGGCCGCCGCCCATGCAGGCGCCGTCGATGGCGGCCACGGTGGGGTACGGCAGCGCCTCGAAGACGGCGATGAGGTCGAGGCCGCGCTGCACCAGCTTGCGGGCCGTGTCCGGCGTCCGGCGGGGCGCTGCCCAGCTCGCGCAGGTCGGCGCCGGCGATGAACATGCCCGGCTTGCCGCTGCGGAAGATCAGGCCGCGCAGGTCGGTGCGAGCCTTCAGCTGCGCCGACCATCGCCTCCAGTTCGCCGAGGACGGCCTGGCCGAGCGTGTTGGCCCGGCTGCCGGGCTGGTCGAGCGTCAGCAGGGCGAGGTCGCCGTCGAGGATTTCCAGCCGCAGGGCCGACTGCGCGGGTTGACTCATAGTCGCGTCCTTTCGTGAGTTCGCGGGGAGGTTCGCGGACGAAAGATGAGTGTATCCGAAATGCGGGCGGCTGCAAAGGATGGGGTTGGCCGTCCCTTCGCTTACGCTCCCAAGGGCATTGCTTTTCCTGACGTTCGCTTACCAGAGGCGGGTTACGCCGTAGCGATCCAGAGCAGAATCCATGCTGACGAGGGGAATGTTCTCGATCATCGCCTGAGCGATCAGCAGTCGGTCGAAGGGATCCTTGTGGTGGAACGGCATGCCGGCGACTGCCGACAGGTGGGCGTCGGTAATAAGTAACCACTCGAAGTAGGTTCGCAGCATGTGCTGAGGGAAGAAACCTCGGAACGGACCGCCGAGGTCGAGTTTCTTCAGACTGACCTTAATGGCGACTTCCCACGGGGTCGCCAGGCTGACGAGCTTGCGGTTGGTCGGGTCGCGGATCAGGGCTTTGGCCGTCGCACTCAACTGAGGGTCGTCCCACCAGAACCAGAGTACGGTGTGCGTGTCGAGCAGCAGAGTCATTCCATGTACTCCGCAAAGTCTTCCAGTGGGGCGTCGAAGTCCGGCGCCATCCACAGGGATCGATCCTTTGCCGTCCCCGGTTGACTTGGCCAACTCGTCCGGGCCGGTCGTGTGACGACCGCGACCGGCTCGCCGTTGCTGGTCAGCACCAGTTCTTCGCCGGGCACCATGCCGGCCACAATTTCCGACAAGTGCGGCCCGGCGGCGGCAAGCGGCAGTGTGCGGGACATGGGGTACTCCTTCGACCGGAATGGTTGGGGTGGTCGGCGGCCTCGCCGGGTTCGGGCCGATCTCGCTTGCTCTATTGTACCACCCCCTCGCCCGAGTTTGATCCGCTCCAACCGTCCGAATGCTTGATGGAACGACTCCTTGCACGCCGACAGCGGCCCTTTTACTATAAAGACAGTTCGTAATCCTCCCGATGCCGACAGGCATCTCCGCCCGCCCACGCTGCGAGACGTTCATGAATTCATCGAAGACATGCGGCTGCCACGGCCGGCACCGGCCGTGGGCGCTCCACACGGCCTGCACTCTTCTCCTGCTCGTCGCACGGCCGGCCGTCCCGGTACGGGCGGCGCCGGTCAGCTTCCGCAACGAGGTCATGGCCGTGCTGTCGCGCGGCGGCTGCAACCAGGGGGCGTGCCACGGCAATCAGAACGGTAAGAACGGCTTCAAACTGTCGCTGCGCGGCCAGGATGCCGATTTCGACCTCGACGCCCTAACGCGCGACACGCTCGGTCGCCGCACCGATCGCTTGCACCCCGCCGATAGTCTGGTCCTCAGCAAGGCGACGAGCAGCGTGCCGCACGAGGGCGGTCCGCGCTTCGACCGCGCTTCGCTGGAATATCGACTGCTCTTCCGCTGGATCGCCGAGGGCGCGCGGCCTGACTCGCCGGACGCCCCCGTCCTGCGCCGCCTCGACGTGACGCCGCGCGAACAGGTGCTGGTCGAGCCGGCCGATAGCGTATCCTTGAACGTGCGGGCTGTCTTCTCCGACGGCAGCGTCCGCGACGTGACGCGCCTGGCCGTCTTCGAGACGTCGAACCTGATCGTCCGCGTCGATGCCGAGGGCATGGCGCGGCGGCAGGACCGCGGCGAAACGACGATCCTCGTGCGCTACCTCGACCGACAGGCGGCGGTGCAGCTGGCGTTCGTGCCGGCGCGGCCCGGCTTCGCCTGGCCCGAAACGCCCGAGTCCAACTACATCGATCACCACGTCTTAGCCAAACTGCGGACGCTGCGCATGGCCCCCTCGGCCCTCGCTCCCGATGCCGTGTTCCTGCGCCGCGTCTATCTCGACACGCTCGGCATCCTACCGACGCCGGAGGAAACGCGGACGTTCCTGGCCGACACGCATCCCGACAAGCGGGCGCGGCGGATCGACGCCCTGCTGCAACGGCCGGAGTTCGCCGACTTCTGGTCCCTCAAATGGTCGGATTTACTGCACTGCGAGGAGAAGACGCTCGACCGCAAGGGCGTGCAGGTGTTCCACGATTGGATTCGCCGGAGCATCGCCGACGGCAAGCCGCTCAACGAGTTCGCCCGCGAATTGGTCGCCGGCCGCGGCAGCACCTACAGTCAGCCGGCGGCCAACTGGTATCGCGCCCTGCGCGATCCGCAGGCTCGCGCCGAGTCCTGCGCCCAGGTGTTTCTCGGCATTCGCATGCAGTGCGCCCGCTGCCACAATCACCCGTTCGACCGCTGGACGCAGACCGACTATCACAGTTTGTCGGCCTTCTTCGGCCGCGTGCAATACCGCATCCTCGAAAACAACCGCCGCGACCGCCTCGACAAGCACGAGTTCGACGGCGAACAGGTGGTGTGGATGGACCGCGCCGGCGAGATCAAGCATCCGCGCAGCGGCGAGGTACTGCGGCCGCTGTTCCTGGGTGCCGAGACACCGGCGTTCGCCCCGGAGTCCGATCGCTTGCTGGCCCTGGCCGATTGGATTGCCAGCCCGGACAATCCGTTCTTCGCCCGCGCCCAGGCCAACCGTGTTTGGTATCACCTGCTCGGCCGCGGCCTCGTCGAGCCGAACGACGACTTCCGCGCCTCCAATCCTCCGGTCAACGGCCCGCTACTCGACGCCCTGGCCCGCGACCTCGCCGCGCACCGCTTCGACCTGCGTTCCCTGGTGCGAACGATCCTGAACTCGCGCACCTATCAGCTATCCGCTGTGCCCAACGAGAGCAACGGCGACGATGAGGCCAACTTCGCCCGCGCTCTGGTGCGGCCGTTGCAGGCGGAACAACTGCTCGATGCGCTGGCGCAGGTGACGGGCGTGGCGCCGGATTTCCCCGGTTATCCGGCGGGCACGCGCGCCGGCCAGCTGCCGGGCGTCGGCGGCAATCGCGGTCGGCGGCGGCAGGCCAGCGACGGCGAGAAGTTCCTCACCTCGTTCGGCAAACCGATCCGCTTGCTCAGCTGTGAGTGCGAACGCTCCGAGGACACGACGCTGGCGCGGGCGTTCCAGCTCATCACCGGGCCGCTCGTCAACCAGATACTCAGCGACGCGGACAACCGCATTGGCCGTCTGCTCCAAGCCGGCAAGACGGACGCGGAGATCATCGAGGAATGTTACCTGGCGGCGCTGTGCCGGCCGCCGTCGCCACAAGAGAGACAGCGGGCGCGAGAGATGATCGAGCGGTCGAAGGATCGGCGGGCGGCGCTGGAAGACCTGGTTTGGGGATTGGTCAACGCCAAGGAGTTTCTACTGCGGCGGTGAAGTAGACTGCGCGGTAGAATGCTAGGAGGTGAAATCGAGAGGAGGACTCCCATGCAAATCCCCGTGCTGATTGAGCGGGTACACGAAAATGGGTTTCGGGCCAGCGGGGCAGTTCCGTTCACGTTTACGGTGGAAGGAACGACTCGTGAGGAGGTAGTTCAGAAGTTCCAGCAGTTGATCGCGAGCAAGCTGGAGGCTGGCTCCGAGTTAGTTCCCGTGGACGTTCCGGAACAAGACAATCCCTGGCTGAAGATGGCCGGCATGTGGGACAAAGACGATCCCCTCGTGCAAGAATGGAAAGAGATCATGCGCGAGAATCGACTCAAGGACGAGGAAGACTCGGAGAGTCTATGAGCTTCTACATTCTGGATACGGACATCCTGACCCTGCTCCAGGATGGAGATCCGACCGTACGACAACACGTTGCCAGTCATCCGAAGCAAGAAGTAGCGATAACTGTCATCAGTGTGGAGGAACAGTTAACCGGATGGTATACCAAGCTTCGCCGCGCCAAAAAGTCAGACCTATTGGCACAGGCATACGAACGTCTAACACGAAATGTACGATACCTCGCCCAATTAACGATTTTGACCTTCTCGGAGCCGTCTATCTTGCGCTCGGAGCAATTGAGGGCGCTCAAATTGAATGTGGCGCGCAAGGATTTATGTATCGCGGCCATCACACTCGAGTATGGAGGCATTCTGGTCACGCGGAACCTGCGCGATTTCCAGCGTGTTCCGAATCTCGTGGTGGAAGACTGGTCGGTCTGACGGAGCATGGTGATGAAGAATCGAAATTTGACCAACGGCTGTCACGCCTTCTCTCCTCGCATGACGCGCCGTCATCTGCTGCAAGTCGGCGGCCTAAGCCTGCTCGGCCTGAGCCTGCCGGAGCTGCTGCGCGCCGCCGAACGCGGCGGTAAACACAAACCCCGGGCTCGCGCCGTGATCTTCCTCCATCAATGGGGCGGCCCCAGTCATCACGATACCTTTGATATGAAGCCCGCCGCTCCCGACGCCATTCGCGGTGAGTTCAAACCCATCTCGACCAACCTTCCCGGCGTGCCGGTGTGCGAACGGCTGCCGGACCTGACGCGCGTGATGAACAAGGTGACGCTGGTGCGCACCCTGCACCACACCATGAAGAACCACAATTCGGCCGGTTATTACAGCCTGAGCGGCTATGCTCCGCCGACCGATGATCAGCGGCTGCGCGATTCCAACGACCTGTTTCCGGCCTACGGCTCCATCGTCGATCGCCTGGCTCCGGCGAAGGCCGGCGTGCCGACCTTCGTCGCCTATCCGCACACCATCAGCGACGGCTCGATCACGCCCGGACAGCACGCCAGCTTCCTCGGCAAGGGCCACGATCCCCTGTTCATCAACCAGGACCCCAACAGCGCCGATTTTCGCCTGCCCGAGCTGAGCCTGCCCGCCAACCTGTCGGCCGAACGACTCGGCAACCGCCGCGAGATGCTGCGCCTGATCGACCGGCAAACGGAGCTGCTCGACTTTTCGGCCAAGGCGCGCGGCATCGATGCCCATTATCAGCGAGCTATGACCATGTTGTCGTCGCCGGCCGTCAAGAAAGCCTTCGACCTGTCGGCCGAGCCGAGTTCCGTGCGCGACCGCTATGGTCGGACCACCTATGGCCAGGGGTGTTTGCTGGCGCGGCGGCTGGTCGAGGCGGGGGCGCGCTTCGTCAACGTGTATTTCTCGCGCTCCATCGGCGGCTGCGAAGGCGGCTGGGACACGCACGGCTTCAACGACAAGCCGATGTATCCCATCCTCAAAAACTATCTTCTGCCCATGACCAATCAAACGCTGCCGACATTGTTGGAAGACCTCGAACAGCGCGGTCTGTTCGACGAGACGCTGGTCGTCTGGGTAGGCGAGTTCGGCCGCTCGCCGCGCATCAACAAACTGGCGGGCCGCGATCACTGGCCGCAGTGCTACACCGCGCTGCTGGCCGGCGGCGGCGTCAAGCGCGGCCACGTCCACGGCGCTTCCGATCGTCTCGGCGCCTACCCCGTCAGCGATCCGGTACGGCCGGACGATTTGTCGGCGACGATGTTCCATCTGCTCGGCATCGATCCGGCGACCGAGATCCACGACGCGCTCAACCGGCCGCTGCCCATCAGCGCCGGTGAGGTCGTCGGCGGCGTCCTGGCGTGAACGGCACACCGTTTGCTGCCCGGAAAGGATGAGTTGACGAGCCGCGAGCGTCCGCGAGCGAACTAGCCCGCTCGCGGACGCTCGCGGCTCATCAACTCAGGAGCTACTGCCTTGATGGACTTCGGCGACCTGTTGAAGAAGGCTTTCAGCCGCAGGACCGACAATCCCGTGCAGGCGATTGTCGAGGAGCTGGGCCGTCGTCTCCAGGAGATGGAGTCCGCCTCGGTGCGCATCGGCTTCATCGGTGAAGCGGGCGTCGGCAAGTCCAGCCTCATCAACGCCATCCTTGGCCGCGACGTCGCCCCCGTCGGCGCCACCACCATCACCCACAATCCCGAGGGCGAGGCGTATCCGTACGACGGCGTCACCCTCGTCGATCTGCCCGGCACCGGCGTACCGGAACGACCGTTCAAAAGCTATGTGGACGATCTGAAATTGCTGGAACCGGGCCGATATGACGCCTTCGTGCTGGTCAGTTCGCACCGGCTGCGCGAGAATGAGGTGACGCTGTTCGACGTGCTGCACCAGAAGGGCGGCAAGCCGTTCTTCGTCGTCCGCAGCCACTTCGACGCGGCGGTGCGGGCGGAGGGCGACGAGGCCACGGCACGGCGGAAGATCGAAGAGGCGTTTCGCAAACACCTGGGCCAGCCCAACCTCCGCGTTTACATGGTGTCGTCGCCTAACCCAACGCAGTACGACCTGCCGGCATTGCTGCACGACCTGGTTTCGTCGCTGTCGGAACCGAAACAGGTGCGTCTTCTAGCGGCGATACCCGCCTACACCCGCGAGTTGGTCCAGAAGAAACGCGAGGCGGCCGAAGCGATCGTCTTCGTCTACGCCGGCCTGGCCGCGGCCAACGGCTTGAATCCCATACCGGGTACGGACATTTTGCTCGACCTGGGCCTGATGCAGAAGATGACGCGGCAAGTCATTGGCGAATTCGGCCTGCAGCGCGAGCAGCTGGAAAAATTGTCGATGGCCCGCGTGGGTCCGGTGAGTCTCGACTTCATGCTCGATGCCGCCCGCACCGTGCTGGCCCGACTGGTCGAGGGCAGCATCACCGCCTTCCTCAAGGAAGCCGGCAACGAAGCCGCCAAACAGGTGACGCACAAGGCCGTCGGCACGCAGGTGAAAAAGAAGACCGGACAGACGGTCGCCCGCTACAGCAGCAAGTACGTCCCCTTCATCGGCCAGCTCGTCTCCGCGGGCATCGGCTTCGGCACCGCCTATTCCTACGGACGATTCCTGCTCAACGACTGCGAGGAAGCGCTGGGCCGGATCGTGCAGCGGATCGGCGAACGGACGGTCGGTTAGCTATTCCTCCTCTTCGCGGCGCGTCAGCTCGCGTAGGATGCGTTCGACCTGTTCGACGTCCTCATCGCTGACGCCCTCGCGGCGGCGATAGCGGCGCTGGAGGCTGTCGAGGACGTGCTCCCACATGGCGCGCGTCGGCTCCAGACCCTTCGTCCAGTCGCCGCGGCGCTGCAACTTCCACTTGAAACGCCAGACGCCGGCGAAGCGTTCGGCACAGAGGAAACGCCGCTGCCCGCTATCGGGGTCCGTGTCTGTCCATTTAATCTGCATGGTCGTCTCGTCCGGCCGCGCAGGCGAGCTAAAAACGCCTGCAAGTCCGGCGGCAGCGGCATCTCCCAGTGCAGCTCCTGGTGCGTCAGCGGATGCAGGAAACCCAGTTCGACCGCGTGCAAGGCCAGCCGCGGCGCCCGGCTGCGGTCGGGCCGTTCGCCGCCGCCGGCCAAGTGATGATACACCTTGTCGCCGCAGACCGGGTGGCCTAACTCGGCGAGATGAATGCGGATCTGGTGCGTGCGGCCGGTCTCCAGCCGGCAGGCCAGTAGCGTGTAAGCGGGCAGCCGTTCGACCACGTCCACGTGGGTGATCGCTTCCTTGCCGGCGCCGGGCTGGTCGGTACTGCCGCGTCGGCCATCGCCGCGGTCGCGGACGAAGCGCGTGGCGATGCGCTGCGGCGCTACGAAGCCGGACACGATGGCGAGATAGCGGCGAATGACGGTGTGGGCGTGGAATTGCTTGCCCAGCCCGCGCTCGGCGGCCACGCCGCGGGCGAACACGACCAGGCCGCTCGTCTCCTTGTCGAGGCGATGCACGACGCGCAGGCGCGGCAGCGGTCCCTTGCGGACGCGGCCCTCTCGGCGCGCGATGATCTTCGGTACGAGGTCTTCCAGTGTCGGCGATAGGGCCTTGCGCCGCTCGGTCCAGTCACGCTCGACGGGATGGCGCACCGTGGCGACGCCGGAGGGTTTCTCGACGACGACCAGGTGCTCGTCGAGATGCCGCAGGACGATCTCTTCTTCTTGACGCGGCTTTGTTGCGGGCCGTCCCAGCAGCTCGACGGTTTCGCCCTCCTTGAGACGACGCGCGGGATCGAGACACAGTTCGCCGTTGACACGGACGCGGCGGGTCTCGATGAGTCGGCGCACCTGGTTCCAGGATTGGCCGGGCAGCCGCTGGCGCAGCAAGGCGGCCAGCGTCAGACCGGCTTGCTCGGCGGGCAGGGTGAAGGGAGCCAGGGATTCACTCATGTCAGCTCAGATAACCAACGTTCGATTTTCGATACGATTTCGGGTTGTTCCTGGCGGAACTGTTCCGACAGCACCAAACACTCGCCACAGGTCACGACGACTCCGGTATGATGCGGAACTCCGACCAGCCCCATTTCTACCAGTATTTTGCGACCGCACCTCTGACAGGCCGTAAGGTGCCCGAGGACCGCCAAACCGTGATCGCTGTCGATGGTATAGGTGTCGTCTACTTTATCTGTCATGATGTCCTGTGTCTCCTTCGCCTTTGCTTGCGGCTCGCGCTCGGTGTCGGGAATCAAGCGCCGTTGGTAGTCACGCGGAGCTTTTGGCAAGTTCGCTCATAAGTCGCGTCGAGATCGATGGGGAGTTGGAATCCGCCGCGTAACCAAAGGGGCAAGGACGGCAAGGATCCTCCGAGGAGTAATTCCCTGTACCAGATGTCTAAGATCGTCTGACCGGCGCGGCTGAAGGGTCGGTAGGCGGTAGCATACAGTTCCGCGTCGGGACTGGCATAAGTACCGGGACTCACACGAGCCAGCAAATCCTCATGCAGGTTCGCCCGCCGTTCCGTCACGATGTCCACAACCAGCAAGCCGGCTCCCTGCTGAAGATAAGCGGCGCACTTCGACACGAATGCTTCGCGCGCGAGAGGACGGTCTTTGTTACTGGGACTGACAAACTCGATGGCGCCGGCCAGAACGGGGCCGCCTTCACCGCGGATGACTTGCACCTCCACCAAGTCCGTGACAATGACGAGCGGAAGCGTCGCTTGCGGCGCAGGCGGCGTCCAGTCCAAACGCGGCTGCTCTTGCCGGGGCGGTCCTCCCGGCTCCTCCCAGGTGGCCACATCAATTTCAATGGCGAACTGGGCGTGCGGTTCGGCGAAGTAGCCCTCCGGCAATTGCTCGTTGAGCGCCTCCGCGACATAGGTGGCCCAAGCGGCGTGGAATGACGTCCAGCAACGGCGAACTTTCAACGGCGGACGAAAATGGTCGTGCAACGGCATGAACCATCACCTCCGATCTTGGTGCTGGGCGGTCTTGTGATTGCGACGAGAACCCCGTTTGTCCTTGCTCCGTCCATCGCGTCCGGCATTCGGCTATTTCCCGGTGTCTTTCTTCTCTGACGGGGGTTCGCGGAACAGTAGTTGGGCGAAGTGGTACAGGTCGCTCTTCCACACCTTGAAATCGTGCCGGCCGCCGGGAATGACGCGGTAGACGTGCGGCACCTTTTTCTCGTCGAGCATGTGGTGAACGCCCTCGCTGATCCGGAACAGCCCGTCCTTGTCGCCGCAGGCGACGTACAACAGCCGCAGTTTCCTGGCCGCCTCCGCGTGGTCCTTGATGAGGTTCGCGGGGGGCTTGGTGTTCGGGGCCGAGGAGAACCCGCCCACCCAGGCGAACGTGTCGAGGTGGGCCAGCCCGAAGTTGAGCGCCTGCCCGCCGCCCATCGACAGCCCGGCCAGGGCGCGCGACTCGCGGTCGGCCTTCACCGAGTACGTCTTCTCGATGAACGGGATCAGATCGGTGAGCAAGTCCTTCTCGAACACGGCGAACGCCGGCGACTGCTTCGGGATCGGATCCCGCGCCGTCACGTCCTTCGACGCCCGGCCGTTGGGCATGACGACGATCATCGGCACCGCCTTCTTGTCGGCGTACAGGTTGTCGAGGATCACGTCGGGCGAACCGCCCACGCGTCCACTCGTTCTCGTCGCCGCCGATGCCGTGGAGGAGGTACAGGACCGGATACTTGCTGTCCTTGGTGTACCCCGGCGGGGTGTAGACCCGCGCCTTGCGTTTCACCCCGACCGTCGTCGAATCGTACTCGACGGTTTCCAGCTTGCCGCGGTCGATACCGTCCCGCTTCTTGTCGAAGCCGGTGGGCGGTGCAGGGAACTTCTCCGCCGTGTCGTCCGTCTTCCCTTCGCCCGGCTGTGCCAGGGACGGCGCGGTCGGGCACGCAAGCACGGCACACGTAACAAGGGCCCAGATGCGTTCGCTCATATTTCGTCCTCGTTGAGAGAAGAAGAGGAGGTTGATCTGCGACCGGTACTGGCTCCCCGATTGGCGCCTCGGGAAGTCGTGCAAGGCAAGCTGTTGGCCTAGGGTCGCGAGCCATCCCCCTTCAACTTGCCTGCCTTCCCCGGCCGGCGCTGCTGCGTCTTCCGTCCCGGCCGATAGCCCGTCGGCTTGATCGGGCCGGCTCCACGCTCGCCAGGCTTCTCGCCCCTGGCCGGATTGCCGACCGTGTGGTAATGATCGCCCTCGACTGCCCGGTTGGCGGCCCTTCGCCTCGCCTCGATCGCCTCCCTCGGCGGGTTGGCCGGGATCAGGCAGTCGCACCCGCTGCCGATCAGGTTCTGCCGTCCGGCCTGGATGAGAGCCTCGCGCACCGTGAAGTAATTCTCCGGCTTGAAAAACCGCATCAGCGCCCGCTGCATCTTCCGGTCCCGAAGCCCCTTGGCAACATAGACCTCCTGTTTGCTGAACGGATCGATGCCGGTGTAATACATGCAGGTGGCGATGTCGTCGGCTATACGCATGAAGGTGAGTATATCCGGAGATCGCATCAAGCGGAAGCAACCGCCGACCGCGATCACCATTGCTGCTTTCCCCCGCCGATCAACGAGCGCTAGTTTCCCATTCGCTACGGTCGAAACCGCGCGTCTGTGTCGGACGTGTGTCGGGACCGAAGTGCGTGAACCCGAACTGTCGAGAGTTCGAGTCTTTCAGGGAGATCCGTCCATTTCTGGACACGATCCGAATCGCGATTCCTCGCCTGCAAGCTGTTTTTCGGACGATAGTTGTCGGCGGCTTCCCGTCAAAAGTAGCGGGAGGTCCGGGATCATTTCATCAGCGCAAGATTTCGCCAAAGGCTCGCCAGACTGTCCGTACCGCCGAAGAGCGTGGTGAAGTGGGTGGAGTCGATGAGCAAGATGTCACCGGCTCGTTGTTCGGTGGACGGCATCCACAGCAGGCAGTTGAACTCCTTGTTGCCCGCAGCTGTGAAGGGGTGCGGGCGGTCGGGGTCGATGGCCTGCCGGCCCAGGACATGCACTGAATTCGCGTCCTGGGCGGTCACTTCGTAATGCGGCAAGTGCAGGTGGAAGTTGAATGTGGTGACGTTATTCAACAACCCCAACTTGTCGAGGTCGCGGAAGGCAGTCAGCGGCGCGATCTCCTTCGTCCCTTTCACGACTGCGGGACGGAGTCCCCATTGATTGATGACCGGGACGTTGAGCGCCTTCATCAGCGAGCGCGTGTATTGGCTGAATCGCTGCTGGCGAGGCACGAGTTCGTCGCCGTGGTGGCGATATTCCACCTGCCGCTGCTTCGCGTCGTTGGTGAAACCGACGTCGTGGTGGGGGGCGAGCAGCAGACAGGTCCCTTCACGTTTGAGCCACTCGCGGATCGCGTTAATTTCGCCCGGCTCCGCTTCCTGTTCGGCGACGAGGTGGTCCAGGCCGAACACCATCAACGTGTCTGTGTCGGCCAGCACTCGTTCGTCAATCGGCAGCTTGTAACCGGCCTGGTCGATGCGCTGAAACACGGCGACGGGATGCCCGGTCGCCTCACCGACGATCTTCTGGAATGAAAGCGTAGACCGATGGAACAACTCCAAGGTTCCGCCGATGCCTTGTAGGAAATTCATCTTGTCCCACTCGGAGGCTTCGAAAGCCGGCCAAGCGACCCGGCGAACTTCGGTCATCGAGGAAAACCGATTGTCCATCTCGGTGAGATCGCGGTTCGTTTCCCACGGATAGCTCCAGGTCCAGTAGATGCTCACGCGGCGTTTGCCGGGCGTGTGTTTACGGGCGATGTGGTCCTGGTTGTAAGTGCGAGCGCGTTGAGGTGTGATCATGATTTCCTTCTGATGTTGGAGTTCGTTCAAAGCTCGTTTGCCAAGAGTCTTGTCGATTAAGCTGCCGTGTCACACTGGCCGCCACGCGGCCGAGAATGCCGGCATACGTCGGAAACGAAAGCGGAATGTGAGCCAGCTCATCGACTCGCATTCCAGCGGTGATGGCGATCGCCGCAACCTGCGTGATCTCGACCGCCCGTTCACCGACGACGTGGCAACCGAGAATCTTGTGCGTCGCGCGATCGACAATCAGCTTGCAAAAACCGAACGTGCGACCGTCGATGATCGTGCGCGTGGTCGCGTCGCAGTGGATCGTCGAGGCCAGGACATCGTGGGCCGCCCGGGCCTGCGATTCGGTCAGACCCACCTGGGCGTATTCCGGATCCGTGAAGCTGCCGATCGGGTTCACCGCTTCGTCCAGCGTCATTGTCGCACCGCGAACCGCGTTGGTCGCCGCCAGGTAGCCGTCTTGAATCGCTGGCGGGACCAACAGCAGGCGACCAGTGACATCGCCCGCGGCAAAAATGTGCGGCGTGGACGTTCGCAGATACGGATCGACGCGCACAAAGCCCCTCGCATCGGTCTCGACGCCCGCCGCCGTGAGGTTCAGCCCGGCCGTGTTCGCCTGCCAGCCGACGGCCACGACCGCGAGCGACGCTGCCGCGCTGGTGCGATCGCCGTCTTGGCAATAGTTCATGCGCACGCCGCTTGGCGTTTTCTCGAACGATTCGATCTCGCCGAAGTTCTCTTGCACAACGATCCCCGCGCTGCGGAACGCGGAGGCGACGGTCGCCGAAATGTCTACGTCTTCCGTCGGCAGAATGCGCGGGCCGCGATGGAACAGTTGCACTCGCGAGCCGAAGGCGTTGAAGACCGAAGCGACCTGCGCCCTGTGGCGCCGCCGCCAATCACCAACATTGACGGCGGCACCGAGGTCAGGCTCCAGGCGTCGCTGTGCGTGTTCGTGAACTCGAATCCGGGGACATCGAGCCGCCGACTGATTCCTCCCGTGCAAAGGATGAGTTTTTCCGCCTGCAGCCGCAGGCCGGTGGCCGTTTCGATGGTTCGCGAATCGACGAAATTCGCGATGCCGGCGTGTTCGTGCACGGACACGCCCAGCGAATCGATCTGCTCGCGCCATGTCGAACTGGCACGCACATCGTGGACGACCTCGCGGACGTGCGCGAGCAGTCTAGAGTAATCGAGTAGCGGCTCGCTCACCGCAATGCCGTATTGTCCGAGTTGCCGCGCCTCACGCATCAACCGCGCCGCATGAGCCAACGTCCGCACGGGAACAGGACCGTCATTGGCCGCCATGCCGCCGAATGCGTCGCGGGTCACCAACGCCGTGCGAGCGCCCAGGTCCGCGGCGCGCAACGCCGCCACTACCCCGGCCGGTCCCGCGCCAATGATGATGACGTCGATCATTTACCGTTCGTCCACATTCCGTAGCTGAAGTCATGAGATTTCAACCTGGATTCTTTCGCGACTGACAGGTGTCTCACAACTCTAGCGACGCCCTAGTCCTGCAAGGTAACGAAGTGCCTTGAGGCCCGGCAGGAAAAAGTACGCACCGCCTCGAACCGTCGTGAATGCTGGCAGACTCTTGATCGTCTTGCGGATCGGCCGCTTCGGAATCTTGAATTCCAGCGTGCCGTCTTGGTTGCCGATGATCGGGTCGCGCTCGTTGCCGAGTTCGTGAAAAGTCCGATCATTGGTCCACACGTTTTGCGCAAACTCGAACTGGCGGACGAGGCTGGCGCAACCGATGAAGGCAGCGATCCCTCGTTCCACACCGTCCTCGGGCATGCCCTCGGGCAGCGGCGGGCCGTAGGTGCCGCCACGGCGAATCATCTGCCGCCGATTCATGTTGGCGGCCGTGTCACGCGGATTCATGCGCCGGATGTGGGCGCCGAGTGGAACGGCATACCCGTGCGGGTCCATATCCTTGTAGTTGAAGTTGTTGTTTCGCTGCATGTCTGCCCCGAGCGCGGGGTCGTCCTTGTCCGGCGCCAGGACCAGCGGAGCACCGCTGCGCCAGCGTCCCATGAGCTTCGCCGCGATCAGCTCCTGCCCCCCCGGCGTCTCGCCGTGCTGCCGCAGGAAGTCGCGGAACGCGCCGACGTGCTGCTGGAATCGCCGGTAGGCCAGGAAACTGCCGTTCCGGGACAGGATCTCGGGCTGCGGCAGTCCGGGCGTGACGCCGCTCTCGTCCGGGTAACCGAGAAAGAACTCGCCGGCCTTGAGGGGAGGGCCGGAGCCAGGGGTGGCCACGTCCCCGATCCCCTCGATGGTCGGCGTGGTCAGTCGGTCTCGATAGCCGAAGTGTTCGTGCGCGTGCCCCAGCGGCGGGATCGCCTCCAGGTCCAGCGTCGAGAGGGCGGTCACGTCGGGAAACTGCGCGGCGTATTGCTGGTGCTCCCGGACGCAGCGCTCGCGCTCCGCGACGTCGCGGGCGAAGAGGATGACGATGGCGTGGAGGTCCGGACTGGCCAGGCCGCCGACCCAGTGGTCGGGGTGGTTGGCTCCCGTGTCTCCGAGGACCTCCGCCCGAGCTGCCATGCCCTGCCGAAACTCTTCGGGAAAGGTGGCGAGCGAAGCCTCGGGGACACCGAGGGCCCGCAGCCCGTTCCAGGTGAAGGCGACGGTCACCCACCGGGAGTCGGTCGCGCCGCCCGACCCAACGACCCGACCGGTGCCTACCTTGTCAAGGATGCCTGAGAGCCAGGCCCGGCCGCCCGCGGGCTGCCGGAAGGTGAGGAACCCGTACCGCGCCGCCAGGGCGCGGGGCCGGGCCAGGAGGAAATGCTGGATGTCGTCGAGTTCGAGCATCAGGGGTTGTCCCGGTTGATGGCGTCGATTTGCGTGCCCTTCGCCCATGCCCAGGCAGCGAGGCGCCAGCCGGCGCCGAGCCGGCGCAGCGCCACCGTGAGCACCGATCCGGATTGCTTCAGCCGCTTGCCGTGGACCGTGAACGACATGGTCGTCGGGACCGCCACGTAGGCGTGCTCGCCGGTGACGATGACATGCCAGGGCTCGCCCAGCGCAACGAAGTAGTCGGAGGCACCTTCGCGCTCACCGGTGATGAGCACGTCCCGGTACCAGTCCTGACTGGCAGCCGGGCCATGCCAGACATGCGGCGGCATGCCGTCCAGGATGGACATCGGGACCGCGCAGGTCGCCGCCATCTCCGCGCTGTCGCCCCGGTTGAAGCAGTCAAGGTAATGCCGCACTGCCGCCATTGGGTCGGTCGCCTCAGCCATGCGGTTGTCCTTCCTTCGGTTGATGTTTCATGACGCTGCGAGGAACCGAGGATTATTGCATCTGGTCCAGCATGCCGGAAAACGCCGCCTTGAGCTTGAGCGCCTTCTTGATTTCGTCGGCGCTCACATAAGGGTACTCGCCGTATTCCAGGAAGCTGGGGCACTGGTGCTCGCGCACGAACTTGATGAACGCAGCGGGGTTCGTCTGCCAGTCCTCAGGGAACCCTTCGAGGTTCTCAAAGACCGTCCGCAGGCCGGTCGCCGAGAAGATGCTTACCGCGTCTTCGGTGTACTTGTCGAAGTCGGTGTCGAAGATGCCCTGGTACATGAAGTAGCTGTCCTTGCCGATATCGAAGAGGACCCAGCGCAGGTAGTGGAGCTTCAGCACGGCGAGGCAGTCGGGCGTGGCGGCCACTGCCTGCTCGAGCTTCCTGGCATACGCGTAGAAGTTCTGCTTGGTGCCGGGCTTGATCCTGGCAAGGATGCTGAAGCCGTAGCAGGCAGGAGTCTTGGGGTAGATCGGGCCGTAGCGTCCCTGCTCTACCTTATCCGGGAAGAATCCCCCTTCGGGGATCGCCAGGGCAGCGGGTTTCGTCCAGTCGTTCTGCATATCAATCTTCCTTTCTTTCTTGTTACTTGTCTTCGCGGAGTCCGACCGGGTTGTCGTGATGATGAGCGATCTCGGGCTCGCTACTTTTGTCTGTCGAGTCAGCGCACGACGCTTCCTTGTTTTCCGCTGACTGCCTCCGGTGTGCTATGGCCACAATGCGATTCCCGACAGCCCGAACAACTATGCACGGAACAAGTGCGAGCAGCGTGGCCACGATCAGGGTCTGGACTGGATAGATCCAATGAAGGACGATAATCTGGTAAATTGCATCTAGCACAAGCGCGACGAGAAATACCTTGCCGGCAATTCTCCACAGGTTTCTGAGCATGAGGCGCGTTTGAGTCGGGTCGCGTGCAAGGGTCCAGAAGAAGATCGGCCGACCTTCACGGGCATCCGTCCATCCCGCTCGAATCGCAAGAAATGTCGCAACAAAGGGCTGGATAATCAGCCGGAAGCTCATCGGTCCATCTACCCGACCGAAGAAATTATCCCACGCTTGCCTGAGTGCCTCTTCCATGGAACGACCACGCTCTGTTACTGGAGGAATCCATCAGCATCGTTAAGCACATCCATGAAAGCCGGGAGCCAGTCCATGGCGGTGGGCGGTGATCCGCTTGAGCACAAACCAGGCCACGCCCGCCCACCGCATGGTAACGCAGACCAGCTTGCCCACAAATGAGCACCTGTTAAACTACTCCGTCTTCCGCCGCCTGGCCAGCCCCTGCCGGTTCTCGCGCCTTGCCCGGTCGCCGACTGTCGCCGCTGGGGAGGCATTCCCCGTGACCGCTGGCTAAGGCCGCAGGCCTGGATCCCTGCCGTTCCTCTTTCGCCGTTTCGCCGACTTTCGCCCCGGCCGGTAGCCCTTGTTCGGCAGGCCCCGCTCCCCAGGTTTCTCGCCCTTGGCCGGGTTGGCCACCGTGTGGTAGTGGTCCGGGTCGTTGGCCCGCCGCCTGCGCGCCTCGATGGCTTCCTTCGGCGGCTGGGCCGGGATCAGGCAGTCGCAGCCGCTGCCGATCAGGTCCTGCCGCCCGGCCTGGATCAGTGCCTCCCGCACGGTAAACCAGTTCTCCGGCTTGAAAAACTGCATCAAGCGCCCGCTGCATCTTCCGGTCCCGAAGTCCCTTGGCGACGTACACTTCCTGCTTCGTGAACGGGTCGATGCCCGTGTAGTAAATGCACGTGGCGATGTCGAACGGCGCCGGGAATGAAGTCCTGCACCTGATCGGGGCGGTAGCCGTTGCGCTTGAGGAAGACGGCCAGGTCGATCATCGCGTGCAGGTCGCGAGCCGGGATGGCTGGCGATGTAGTAGGGCACCAGGTACTGCTTCGGCTTG
Source organism: uncultured Planctomycetota bacterium (assembly GCA_963849325.1). Taxonomy (GTDB): domain Bacteria; phylum Planctomycetota; class Planctomycetia; order Gemmatales; family Gemmataceae; genus JAJPHU01. Next base: position 63,084 of record CAWKHF010000008.1, read on the forward strand.
CCGGCCTCGCTGCGACGCCTGCCTGAAGTCGCGCGGCGAAGCTCTCGAAGTTGTCGTTCTCCGGCTTCTTCATCAGCGCCAGCACGTGCGGGTCGGTGTGCTCCGGCGCCACCTTGAGATGGCCGCCGACGTGATGCTCGGCCAGCTCGCGCATGTACTCCGGCGACAGCTGGGCCAGGTCCATGCGGATGCCGCTGGCGACCAGCACCTTGCGGATGCCCGGCTCGGTGCGGGCACGGCGCATCAGTTCGACCAGCGGGCCGTGGTCGGTGCCGAGCAGCTTGCAGATGGTCGGATGGACGCACGACAGCCGCTTGCACTTCGCCTCGACCTCCGGCCGCGTGCAGCGCATCTGGTACATGTTGGCCGTCGGGCCGCCGATGTCGCTGATGACGCCGGCGAACTCCGGGTCGGCGGCCAGCTTGCGCACCTCTTGCAGGACCGACTCTTGCGAGCGCGATTGGATGATGCGGCCCTGGTGGGCGGTGATCGAGCAGAAGGTGCAGCCGCCGAAGCAGCCGCGCATGATCGTCACCGAGTCCTTAATCATCTCGTAAGCGGGGATCGGCTCGGTGTACGACGGGTGCGGCCGGCGCGTGTAGGGCAGGTCGTAGACGCGGTCCATCTCCGCCTCGCGACAGCGGCAGGGCCGGCGGATTGACGACGACGGCCTGGCGGTCGTGGAACTGCACGAGCGTCTTGGCGTTGAACGGGTTGGTGTTGATGTGGATGAGGCGCGTCGCCTCGACGAAGGCGAGCTTGTCGGCTTTCACTTCCTCGAAGCTGGGGAGAACGATGACGCTACCAGCCCGGAGCGCCAGCGACGGGTCGGACCCGTCGCTGGCGCTCCGGGCTGGTAATGCTTCCGACTCCTTCGCCCCCAGCACATAGGCCACGCCGCGCAGGTCGCGCAGGTCCTGGACCGTCTCGCCGGCCGCGAGACGGCGGGCGATCTCGACGATCGTCTTCTCGCCCATGCCGTAGACGAGCAGGTCGGCCTTGCTGTCGAGCAGGATCGAACGGCGGACGGTGTCGCTCCAGTAGTCGTAATGGGCCAGCCGGCGCAGCGACGCCTCGACGCCGCCGGCGATGACCGGCACGCCGGGGAACGCCTCGCGGGCGCGGTGGCAATAGGGCAGCGTGGCGCGGTCGGGCGCAGGCCGATGCGGCCGCCGGGCGAATAGGCGTCGTCGTTGCGGACCTTCTTGTTGGCGGTGTAGTGGTTGATGAGCGAGTCCATGTTGCCGGCGCTGACGGCGAAGAACAGGCGCGGCCGGCCGAACTGCCGCCACGGTTCGCAGCTGTGCCAGTCGGGCTGGCTGAGCACGGCGACGCGGAAGCCGGCGGCTTCCAGCACGCGCGCCAGGATGGCCATCGCGAAGCTGGGATGATCGACGTAGGCGTCGCCGGTGACGAAGACGACATCGACGTAGTCCCAGCCGCGCGCCCGCATCTCGGCGGCCGTCGTGGGAGCCAGCGGCGCGGCATAGCGTTCGTTCCACAAAGGCAGCGACAAACGGGGACTCGCGGGGTTCATGGTGCTAACTCGAAGAAGATTTCACCGCAGAGGACGCAGAGAGCACAGAGAAATAACCAAATAATGTCAGGACGGTCGTCCTCCGCCCTTTTATCTTATCTGTTTTGGACTTCTCTGCGCTCTCCGCGTTCTCCGCGGTGAAATCGGTTAGAGTTGGGGCATGCGGCCGTCGCAGACGTCGCGCTCCCACTCGTCCAGCAGCGGCCAGCCGATGGCGCAGGTGCCGAAGTCGGCCATGTACTGATACTGCGTCAAGCGATCGATGGCCTTCTGCACGATGCGCGGATCGCGGCGGAAAGACGGGACCGTGGCTGGGCAGCAAAAACTCGGCGTCGTCGCGGTTGATGCGCTTGAGCGAATCGATGAAGTCCGGCAGGTTCGAGCCGTGGTGGGCGTCGATGACGCCGACACAGCTATCCTTGTAAATGTTGTCGCCGCTGAAGAGCAGGTTGCCCATCTTGAAGCTGAGATGGCCCGGCGTGTGGCCGGGCGTGTGCCACACCTTCAGACGCAGGTCGCCGACGGCGATGGTATCGCCTTCGTTGAGGAGTATGTCGATCTTGCAAGGAGTTAAAGGAATCTCGATGCCCTGAGCCTTGATGGAGGCGTAGGTCTGGATCTCATCGCCCGACTCCAGCGGGGCGACGCTGAGCGGATGGGCGGCCACCTTGGTTTTGAGGACGTCCTTGGCGTGCGACAGACCCTGGATGTGGTCGGCGTCGGCGTGGGTGGCGATAATCATCTTGCAGGTGGACAGGTTGAAATCCATCTGGCGGATCAGTTCGATGATCTCGTCCACGCTATCGAGGTAGCCGATGTCGATGAGCAGGAACTCCTCGCCGCCGTCGAGCAGGTAGACGTTGACGCCCAGGCGCCGGCCGGCCTGGTAGTTCATCTCGATGACTCGGGGGAAGAGATACTTCCGCGCCAGCATGGTTGCGGTCCCCGCCAGAGAAGACAGTCCTGTCTGTCATGATAGGAGGGGAGGGGACCGATTCAAGCCTGTACAGTGCCGCGCCGGCGAGCGGCCCTTGTACGGCCCGCGTCCGGCTGCTGCAATGAAAGTGGGAGATGCACACCGGCATCGTCCCGAGCGGAGTTGGCGTTTTTTCAGCGAGAGCCCCATGCCAAATTTGACAATCACCATTCCCCATCAACTCGGCCGCGACGAGGCCAAGCGACGCATCGGCGAACAGGCCGTCCAGTTGCAGAGCCAGCACGGCGGCATGTTGGAGCGCGTCGAGCAGCGCTGGGAGGGCGACACGCTGCACTTTCTCGTCGCGGCGGTCGGCCAGTCCATCTCGGGCACCTTGCGCGTGGCCGAGCAAAACGTGCATCTGGAAGTCGAACTGCCGTGGATGCTGGCGATGCTGGCCGGCACTGTGAAAAAGCAGATCGAGCAGCGGGGCCGCAACTTGCTGGGCCATCGTCCCGGTGGCTGAGAGCTTCAATTCTTCGCCGGGTCGAACAGCAACGGAAAGAACTGTCCTTCAACCTTCTGTCCCTTGGCGACGACGGGAACGCCCTGGAGCAACGGCGTGTTCGTGTTGGAAACAACGCCGTCGCGGAAAACATTGAGGACCGTGGCGCGTCGCGGCCGATCCGTCCGGTTCTCGTAGGAGCCGTGTACCATCAGCGGATGGTGGAACGCCGCTTCGCCCTTCTTCATTTCGATGGCGACCGGCTGGAAGTTCGCCTTCTGCTGGGGAGAGAGCACGTTCTGGATGGCGTGCATGTCGCCGGTCAGGCCGGTGATGGGCAGCAGTTGCCAGCGATGACTGCCGGGAACGTAGTGCAGGCAGCCGTTGTCGCGCGTGGCGTCGTCCAGGCCGATCCAGCACGTCAGATGGGCCATTGGCTCCGTCCGCGTCCAGTACGAATAATCCTGATGCCAGGCGACGACGCCGCCATGATGGGCCGGCTTGCAAAAGAGCTGATCGTGCCAGAAGCGCACGGCGCCGCCCAGAAGTTGGCTAGCCGGCACCATGAAGGCGGGATGCCACAACAGATCGTGGAAGCCCGGCTGGATGCGCCAGGCGCCCAGGGCGTGGAACAGCACGCGCGACGGGTCGGGCGATTCGTTCGAGTGGAACTCGTGGAAGAGGTCGTTGCCGGGGTGCTTGGGGTCGAACAACTCTTGCAGCTCCGCGCGCAGACGATCGACCTGCTCGTCGTTGAGGATGCGGACGCCGGACAGGTAGCCCTGTTCGTGAAAGAAACTCACCTGCTCGTCGCGGAGGCGATAGCGTTCCCACTCGCTGGGAGACCGGGAAGGCGCGAGCAAATCACCAACCAAGTCGTGGCGCCGCGACAAATCTTCGACCATGAGACTCTTCTCCGCACTCGGCAGGCTTCATACGGTGACAGTGCGGACAGCTTACGAGTTTCGCCCGGCGATTCCAGGGAGCGAGGCCCATCGTGAACGCATCATTTGTTGCCGAGAAGTTCGCGGCAGCGCTGCCGTATGACCGTTATGTCGGCACCGGCACCGACGAGCAGCGGCGACGCTGGCAGCAAGTGTACGCAGCGGCGCGGCTGACGGACGCGCAGAGGCAACTCGTGGCCGGCTTCGGACGCGACATGAAGGTGTTGATCGTCAGCGGCATCTGGTGCGGCGACTGCGTGCAGCAGTGTCCGCTCTTGCAGCGCATCGCCGAGGCCAACGCGGCGCGCATCGACCTGCGTCTGCTCGACCGCGACGAACATCGCGAACTGGCCGACAAGGTGCGCATCAACGGCGGCGATCGCGTGCCGGTGGCGCTGTTCCTGGCCGAGGACCATGAGCTTTGCTCCGTTTTCGGCGATCGCACACTGAATCGCTACCGCGCCCTGGCGGCCCGGCAGCTGGGACCGTCGTGTCCCACCGGCATCGTGGCGCCGGGGGCGGAGGAACTGACCGCGACGCTGCAAGACTGGCTGAACGAATTCGAGCGCGTCCAACTGATGCTACGCCTCAGCGCGCGGCTGCGGCAGAAGCATAACGATTGACCGGACGTCGAAGCGATCATCGGCGTGCGCAACCTGACGAAAGTTCACCCCGACGCCGCGCGGGCCGTGCGGGGCGTGACCTTCCGGGTGGCGCGGCGCGTTCTTCGTCTTCGCCTGCGCTAAGTTTCGTCCTCAGCCCCGGCTTTCCGGCCTGTCTTCGGGTGGTCGGCGCACTCCCTCTTCCGCCCTCGGCGAACGTCCTGGAAGGAACGCCAGGATGATCCCCAGAGCAGCGCCGATAACGGCGCCTCCTCCGACGAAATAGCGGAAGAAAGACTTCAGATCCTCGCGGAGATCGGGACGCTGCTTCTCGCACCAGAGGTCAATCAGGCCGAGCAGAGCGCCCCCAAGAATGGCTCCGACGAACGCACCGACGGCCAGTATCGCGATAAGTCCAAAGCAAGCTGGGCGGGTCGATTGTCCCTTGGAAGGTATCCGCTCGGTTGGGGGCAAGTCCGAATAGGGCATGTCAACCCTTCCTTTCGCCTCCGAGAACGAAGGTATCTTGCACGCGCGCAACTCGAAAAGATCACCTGACGACTGCGGCGTGCCCGTGCCCTCCCCGTGGCCCGGTGCACGGTGCGGGAAGTATTAAGAGGGCTGTTCCAAGCGCTGCAAGGCGTCGTAGGCATTCGGCGCCAGCGGGTTGCCCTCGTAGGCGGTGACCTGCTTGTAGCACTTGGCGGCACGGACGCGGTCGCCGAGCTGCTCGTAAGCCTGGCCCATCTTGTATAGCGTCCGCGCGCCGCTCTTGGAACTTTGCCGGAAGTCGATCAGGCACGGCACGGCCAGGTCGGCCCGCCCCACCTCCAGATACAGGTCGCTCAAGAGCTGGCAGCTCTGATACCAGGCATCCTCATCCTCGCCGCTGGCGAACTTCTCCGGCTTGGGTTGACGCACTTCTTCGAGCACGGCGATGGCCTTGTCGCGCTCGCCGTAACGCAGCAGCACCTTGGCCAGCAGCACCTTCACCGTCCGGCTGTCGGGCTGGACGATCCGCGCCAGCTGGACCAGGTGATGGGCCACGTCCAGCCATTCCAGTTCTGTGTATCGGCCATCGAGGATCGAACGAGCCTTGCGCAGACAGTAATCCACGTCGAACCAGGCGCGCACCGATTCCTGACGCGCCTGCATTTGCTCCGGCATCACCGAGTAATAGAAATCGTCCTTGCGTTGCAGCAGCTCCTTGTCCTTGGGGTTGTAGACCAACGCCTGATCGTTGACGCGCGCGGCCGACAGGGCATCGCCCTTCTTGGCGTAGAGGCTGGCCAGGGTGCGCAGCGTCTCCAGGCCGGCGCGCTCGGACTCGGCGTAAAGGTGATAGTCCTCGATGGCGGCGTCGAGGTCGCCGCGGGCCAGGGCGTCCTCGCCGAGTAGCTTGACGGTGGCGAAGTACGCTTGCCGCTCGGCGTCGGCGAGGTTCTTCTGGCCGACGGCCAGGCCGGCGCGCTTGGCCAGCTCGTAGTTATGACGGGCGTCCTCGACGTGGCCGGCGCGTGGTGCGCCTGGGCGATTTGCACGAAGATCGTCGGGCCAAGGGTCGGCAGACCGCGCGCGGCCATGCGCAGATACTCGCCGCCGCGCTGCCAGCGAGCGTTGTCGTCGATCAGGGCCAGGCCAAGCTGCTGCACGTACTCGTGATCGAAGTGCTGGGCCGCGATGCCCTGGCCGGCGAAGGCGTCGTACTCCGGCTCGGTCACGTCCTGGTACAGCAAGCGCTTGAGGCCCCACACCGTCTGATCGTCGGGCTGTTCGGCCAGGTGGCGCTCGACAGCGGCGATGGCCTCCATGCGCCGGCCGGGCAGTGCAAGTTGCGGCTGGCCGACACGGCGGCGCAGCTCGTCGTGCAGCAGCAGGGCCAGCTGCCAGGCCGACAGCAGGACGTGGTGTCGCTGGGGGTTGCCCGGCCCGTAGTGCGAGGGGTCGAGGACGTGCTCCAGCTCGACGGCGGCCTCGTCGAAGCGGCGGCCGTGCGTGTGGGCGACGGCGCGCCAGTAATCGACCGACGGCCGCATGGCCGGCTGCAAGCGCAGCACCAGGTCGAGCAGGCGATGCGACTCGTCGAGTTGGGCGGCGGACGGACCCGGTTGCAACAGCAGCGAGCCGGCGCGCTGCAAGCACAGGTCGAGATCGACCAGGGCCAGCGTCTGCGGATCGTGGGCCAACTGCTCCAGGTCGAGCGAGCGATGGACGTCCCAGAAGCCGTCGCGGGCCAGGCGGTTGTTGGGGTCTAGCTGCAAGGCCCGGCGGAACGCCTGCAAGGCGCGGCGATGACGGCCGACACGAGCGTAACTGAGGCCGCGGAAAGCGTGCTTGAGGACGCGCAGGCCCGGCAACACCTTCATGGTGTAACCGAAATACACCAGCATCGGCAGCAGGAACGCCAGGGAACGAATCTGCATATAATCATAAGTTAGGATGCCCAGGCCGAGGCCGAGGCTGGCGCACATGACGCCGATCTCGATTTCGGACTCCTCCTCGTGGCCGGCGAAGGTCAGCAGATAGAAGAAGGGGATGCTGAGCAAGACCTGCACGGCGAAGACGGTCGAGTCTTCGAGGTGGTGCATCTGGGCCAGGTCGCCGAACTTGCCGAGCCAGTAGAGGAGTCCGCCGACCAGGCCGGCGCCGAGGGCCAAAATCAGGCCGATGCGCGTGAGCCGATGACGCACCTGTCGCAGCGAACCGAAGGCCAGGCCGGCGAGGGCGCCGCCGCCCAGTGTCGGCAGGAACAAGTCGGTGAGCCGAGGTTGATCGCCGATCAGCTGGCGGACCCAGGCGATGCCGCCGAGCGTGCCGCCGAGGATGCCGGCATACACCAGCGTCGGGCTTTCCAGGAGCAGAAACAGCGCGAAGACGAGCAATCGGCCGCGAACGCGATAGCCCTCGCGCATCTTGGCCAGCGCCGCCACGAGCAAGGCGAGGAGCAGACCGCCCAGGGCCAGCAGATTGACGCGCACCAGCGCGTCCCAGGAATGGTCGGCCGCCGCCGCCTGCTGCAAGGCGGCGTACAGCACCAGGCCGAGGTAAACGCCCTTGAGGAGATATTCGGTTGGCAGCCAGCGCATGAGAGGCCGTCTCGCGGAGAACTCGGGTTCGGTAGGACTGTTGTGAAGGGTAACGACTTGACAGGCGGATGGGAAGGGGCGCAGCCATTCAACCGCTTGCGGAGGAACTTCGTTTAGCCGCGACGCGCAGCGGAGCGCGGGAGCAATCCCGCGCTCCGCTGCGCGTCGCGGCTAAACGAGCAATGTTACTTACGCGAAGGACCGTCCCCGAACGTCAGCTTTTCCACGCTCGCTTGTCTGCGAAACTCGTCGAAGGAGATCTTTCCCTCTCCCACTTGATCGAGCAGTTTCTTCGGAGCGGAGATAATCAACTTGACGGGCAGAGCGACCTCCGCCGGCTTGCCGGCAGCAGGATCGTCCCTGGTGTTCCCGTTCTCTTTCATGAGCGTGAGGGACTGATCCAGCGCGGACCGGGCCTCTTCGAGACTGGATAGCATGAGGTACGCCTGGGCCAGTTTTCGAGCCAGCACAGCCATCTGCTGCCGGCCGGGCTTCATGTCCAGGGCCTTCCGATAGGTGTCCCTGGCCATTCCGTAGTGCTCCTGTTTCATGTGCAAATCGCCCAGCAATTCGAGATCGCGCACCTTCGCCGCGAGGTAATCGTCTGTTCCCTCGTTCGGCGCGTTCGATTCCCTTTTCGCCTTTCCCCCTTGAGACTTTGGTGTAGTCGAGGATTGGTCCTGACCGCGCACGGTGATAACGAGGGTTACGCTTTCGTTCTCGCCCAGCTGGGAGAAGTGACGGCCGTTCTCCGCCAACGCCTTCAGCAAGACGTCGCTTAACTCCGGCGGCTTGCTCGTTTCAGTTTTTTTGGGGGATTCCTTCTCCTTGCGAACCTCCCGGCGAGCACGCTCCCATTCGCTGACCGGCCGGGCCGTCTCGGCCTTGGCGGGAGATTGCAACGAGGACAGCGTGGCCGTGTAGACAACGCCTTTGTCCTTCAGATACACACCTTCCAGCGAAGGAGAAACTACCTCTTGCCATACCATTAGCGTCCCGCCCGTGTCATACCAAATTGGCGGGGCGACGAGCAACTGGCCGCCCAGCGGCATCACGCCCATGCCCATCATTCCACCCTGCATGCCCATCATCCCGCCTCGGTTCTGCGGATAGTTGGTCCGCGGGTAAAGGGGGTGCAGCTTGCGATCCAGGATGCGCCGAAGATCTCGATGTCCTCATACATCTTGTTGTGGTCGGGGACCACTTTGATTTTGGAGGAGAAGGTATACGTCTGGGCGCGGAGCAGGCCCGGCGTGAGGACGGCAACCGACAGGGCCAGCACAAGGCAGCGCGGCATCATGGTTTCTCTCCTTTGCGTGTCAAAAGGTAAAGGGCGGCCACATCGTGTTCGGTCGTGCTCCAGCGCTGCTCTCCCTGCGCCTGGAGCACCTGAACGTATCGTTGCAGTCGATCAAGCCGTTCCCCGAAGCGCTGATCGCGGTCATCGGCATCTTGCTTGAGGGCGTGGATCAGCTCACGGAGCACGCGCAGCTCCGCCTCCGTCTCCGGCGGCAGCTCGGCCTTCATCACGATCACTTTGGGCGGAGCGGGAACGGGTGTAGCCGAGGGTGGATCGCCCCAGTACACGACCATTTGTCCCGTCCCCATGCGAACCTCCAGCCGAAGGCCCAGGACGAGCAGCAGCACGGCCGCGACGGCGCCGACGACCACGGCCCCGCGCCGCCAGCGCCGGAGGCGACGCGCCTGCCGCGCGGCGTGGGTGCGATACAGTTGCGACAGGTCCACCGCGACATCGGGGATGGCAGCATCGTCCAGCAGGCGGCGGACGTTCTCCAGCGTTTGCTGCTCGCGGCGGCAAGCGGGACAGTGGGCGAGGTGTTCTCGCAGCGCCGCCTGTTCGTGCGAGCCGGCGTCGCCGTAGATCAGCAGCGGCAGGGCCGCGCGCAGCATCGGTGCATGTCATGGCTCAGTCTCCGGGGTGTCGTCGCACAAAGGCCGCAATCGCGGCCGCAGACGCTCCAGCGCCGCGCGGAAGCGCGACTTGACGGTGCTGGCCGGCTCGCCCAGCAAACGGGCGATGTCCGCGAAGCTCATCTCCTCGTAATGGCGCAGGACGAGGACGAGGCGCAGCGGTTCGGGCAGATCGGCGATGGAGCGAGCGACCAGCCGGCCGCGCTCGGCTTGCTCACAGGCGTCCTCCGGCGATGGTCCGCGAGCGGCGGTCTCCACGTCGCCGAGGTCGAGAGGTTCCTTGCGGCGGCGCCGGTTGGCGTCGCGGGCCACGTTCAAGGCGATGCGGTACAGCCAGCGCGAGAACGCCCCGGTCTCCCGATAGCGCGTGCGGTGCTCAAAGACGCGCAGGAAGACCTCCTGGCACAGATCGGCAACCAGTTCCGGGCGGCCGACGAGATGGAAGAGAAAGCGAGCGATGGGCTGCTGCCAACGGCGCACCAGCCCCTCGAAGGCCATCGGGTCGCCGTCCCGCCAGTCCAGGTCCGGTTCCATGCCCGCGCTGCTCGTGAGAACGATCGAGCCTTCCCTCTTACTTAAACGCGGCAGGAGTCGAAATCGACGAAAGATTTCGCGCCTCATGCGATGCTCTCGTTTAGCCGCGACGCGCAGCGGAGCGCGGGAGCCTCCTCCGCGCTCCGCTGCGCGTCGCGGCTAAACGGACATTTCGATGGGACAAAATCCGATTCTCAACCCGAACGCCAGCGTTCCAGGGCCGAGCGGCAGTGTTCGAGCAAATGGAGATCGATTAACTCGTCTTCGAGCTGGTCCGGCGTGGGATGGGTCATTGCCTGGGCGATCTCATCGAGCAGCAGGTCGGCGAAGCGTTCGCGCGCGCGTTCGAGGGTCTTACGCACGCCGGCGGCGGTCAGCGACTTACCGAGGACGCGGCCCAGCGGTTCCGTCATCTCGTGGGAGCGCAGTTCCGGATGATCGGCGCGGAAACGGAGCACGGTATGGAAACACTGGCCGTTAGCCTTGTCGGCGTCGGCCAGGGCCGCCCAGGTACGGGCCAACAGTTCGTCGCGCCAGCTGGCCAGGAAGGCTTGCTCCTGGACGGCGTCCGGTTCGCAGATGACGCCTGGCTCGGGAGAGTCCGGCGCCATCTGGCGCGGCAGGCGCTGACGCTTCTTGTGGTAATCGGCGACCAGGTGGAAGAGGACGCCCTTGACGTAATCGCGGAAGCGGCCACGCTGCGGATCGACGCGGCGCATGTCGCCGTGCAGAAAACGATAGGCGAACTCCTGGAACAGGTCTTCGGCGGCGTCGGCGCCGTGGAGGGCGCCGAGCAGGTAGCGGCGGACGGCGCCGCCGTAGCGCTCCAGCATCTGCCGCTGGGCGGCGCCGACCTCGTCGCCACTGTCGTGGTGTGCCTGGCTGACCAGCGACCAGAGCGTGGTAATCCGGCTCAGACGCAGGTTCGAGCTGGGTTCGTTCATGAAGATCACTCCTCGTTGAGGACGTCGTTGCCGAACTCACTCCTTATTCTATGTCCGGCGAGCCGTCGATTGTCACACTTTTCCAACTCGGACGAACAAGAGGGTGGCAGGAAGGATCGACGGGCTCCCTTGCAGGCGTGCTGCACCGGTCTTCCGCGACCCGAGTCTTGTCGCAGGAAAAGGAGAACGCCATGTCTCGGATTCTGTTGAGCGCGGCCGCCGGGATGCTAACACTGGCACTGACCAGCCCCGTCCGAGCCGGCGGCCACAGCCACCCAACCGGCTCGCACTCCGCTCCTCATGTTGGCGTCGTCTCGTCTCGCCACGTGGCGCCCCACGGATACCAGGCCCGCTATGGCACGCGGTACGGTCGGGGTTACTACTTCCGTCCGGGTCATTTCCACTGGAGCCATCGCCACTGGTCGCGCCGTTACCACCGCTGGTACTACTGGAACCCGTACCTGAGTTCCTGGTACTACTGGAACGCCCCGAGCAACGGCTACTTCCCCGCTGCCGGACTCGGTAGTGCCGGGATGGATCTGCCGCCGGCGCCGACCGGCCCCGGAAGCATGCTGTCCCCCGCCGATGCCGACAACATGCTCTCGCCCGCCGGACCCGGTAACGACATCCCGCCCGCCGGTTATTAGCCTGGCCGGTAAGATACACACGGACGAGTGGGATTCCAAAAAGGGTGTTCGATCCATTTTTGCGAAGCAAAGATGGATCGAACACCCTGCTTTCTTTGGGGTCCCTCGCAGAGATGGCAGGGTGGATATAATGGGCAGGGAAGTATCTCCGTAGAGAGAAGGTCTCTTGTCAAGGAGTCGCGCATGGAACCCCTCGTCATCGTTGACCGCGGAGGCACTCCGCGGTTGGCGAACAGCCGCATCAACGTCTACGACGTGGTTCATTACCTGGAGTACGGCCACAGCGCCAACTACATCGCCCTTGTCCTCGGTATCCGGCTGATCGAAGCGGAAGCCCTCATCCAGTACATCGAGGAGCACAAAGAAGAGGTCATGGCCGTCCATCGGCAGATCGAGGAACGCATCGCTCGTGGCAACCCGCCGGAGATTGCGGCCCGGCTGGCCGAGTCGCCGATGCACGCCAAGATCCAGGCACGGCTGGCTGAGATCTTGCGCAAGCGCGCACAGGAGAAGAACGGTGAAAGCGATCCTGGGTGACATCAACATTCAAGGCCACCTACGGGTTTTGCTCGCAATTCTGCAAAGAGATGACTGGCAGGAGTTCTGGAACGATCTCAACTTGGCCTTCCTGAAATTCCAAGACGTTGGCCTGTCGCCGCAAGCCACCGATGCGGTCATTTGGCAAATGTGCCAGCAGCGGGACATGGTTCTGCTGACCGCGAATCGGAACCAGGCCGGCCCCGATTCGCTGGAAGCGACCCTGCGCACCCAGAATACAGCGAGCAGTTTGCCCGTCTTCACGATCGCCAACGCGCGGAGGGTGCTTACCAGCCGCGACTACGCGGAGCGCGTGGCGGCGCAGCTGCTCGATTACCTGCAAGACATCGACCGCGTTCGCGGCACCGGACGATTGTACCTGCCCTGAGACCGGCCGCGCGGCACTCACGGATACAGACCGCGGCGCATCTTCTCCTTGGCGATCTTCTGCACGCCCAGACTCAGCGCCGCCGTGCGCATGCTCAGTTTGCGCTCGCGGGCCAGGTTGCGCACCTGATGGAAGGCGCGCAGCATCAGCTGCTTGAGGCGCTGATTGACCTCCTCCTCGGACCACAAGAATTGCTGCATGTCCTGCACCCACTCGAAGTACGACACGGTGACGCCGCCGGCGTTGCAGAGCACGTCGGGGATGTGATAAATGCCGCTGTCGGCCAGGATGGCGTCGGCCTCCGGCGTCGTCGGGCCGTTGGCGCCCTCGGCGAGGATGCGGCAGCGCAGTCGGCCGGCGTTGTCGTGGTGGATGACGCGCTCCAGGGCGGCCGGCACCAGCACCGTACACGGCGTCAGCAGCAGGTCCGACGGCGCGATCGGCTCGGCGCCGGGAAAGTCCTTGAGCTGCTTGCCCTCGGCGACGTGGCGAGTCAGGGCGATGATGTCGAGACCCTTCAAGTTGCGGATCGAGCCGTAGCGATCGCCGACGGCCAGCACCTTGACGCCGTTCTTGACCAGCTCCTGGCAGGCGACCGAGCCGACGTTGCCGAAGCCCTGGACCACGGCCGTCGTCTCCTCCGGCCGCAGGTTCAACTCCTTCATCGCCTCCAGGATGCAGTAGACGACGCCGCGGCCGGTCGCCTCGCGGCGGCCGACGCAGCCGCCCAGCTCGACCGGCTTGCCGGTCACCACCTCCGGGCAGGCATAACCGATTTTCATACTATACGTATCCATGATCCAGGCCATGGTCTGCTCGTCGGTGCCCAGGTCGGGGGCCATCACGTCCATGCGCGGGCCGATGACGCTCAGCACTTCCTCGGTGAAGCGCCGCGTCAATCGTTCCGCCTCGCCGCGCGACAGCAGCTCGGGATCGACGCCGACGCCGCCCTTGGCGCCGCCGAACGGCAGGTTCATGATGCCGCACTTCCACGACATCCACATGGCCAACGCCGCCACCTCGCCCAGATCGACTGAGGGATGATAGCGCAGACCGCCCTTGGACGGCCCGCTGGTCAGACTGTGCTGGACGCGGTAGCCGGTGAAGACCTCGGTGCGGCCATCGTCCATGCGCACCGGGATGCTGACGACCAGGGCGCGCTTGGGCAGGCCCATGCGGCCGAGCACGCCCTTGTCGATGTCGATGACCTCGGCCACCGCGTCGAGCTGGCGGCAGGCCATTTGAAACGTCGGCGAATTCTCGAAGACCGAGTGGGGCGTATGGGGATGGTCGTGGTGATTGACGGAAGAGAGAACGACAGACGACATGCAGCCTCCCTTGGCAACGGGGTGCGCCGGGGCGGCGGCGCGATGACAAGGCCTCTGTCTTTATCCTAGCTCAGCCCGACGGAAAGGAAAACGGCCCTGAAAAAGTGGGATGCGGGCCGATGGTCGCGGTCTCTAATTCCCTGGAGCGGTCGTCATCCGCATCCGAGCCTGAAGCGTAAGCGAAGCGTGTCATTCTTCGCTTACGCTTCAGGCTCGGACGAGTTTTGCCCGGCGTTCCGCGGATGAGGATTCCCCGTCTCTTTCGATCCTTCACGGATCGGAATAGACACCTATCGGGTCCGTGTCAACCTTCCCCAAGGAGTTTCATCATGATCTCATGGTTTCGCCGCTCGCGGCGAGCGGTCCTCGGTCAACGCCTTCCTCGTCGGATTTCGTGTCCTCTGACGCTGGAATGCCTGGAGCGGCGCGATCTGCCCGACGCCGGCATGGCCGGTTTCGTGGTCAGCAATCTCGCTTCGGACCTGCCCAACGTCGCCGCCCAGATGAACGCCCAGCTCATCAACCCCTGGGGCTTCGCCGAGACGCCGCAAGGGCAGTTTCAGGTCGCGGCCAACGGCAGCGGCGTCTCGCTGCGGCTGGACGCCCAGGGCAACATGATCGGCCAGCCGGTCGTCCTACCGCCGCCGGCCGGCAGCGCCGCCGGCGCCACCACCACGCCCAACGGCATCTTTCTGAACGACACCCCGGACTTCGTCATCACCGAGAACGGCCAGAGCGCCCCGGCCACCTTCCTCGCTTCCACCGAGGACGGCACCATCGTCGCCTTCAACCCGCAGCTGGACCCCACGCACGCCGTCGTCTTCGCTGACCAATCCGGCAGCGGCGCGGTCTACAAGCTGCTGGCCGAGGCTCCCAATGCGATGGGCAATTTCCTATTCGCCACCAACTTCCACAACGGTACGGTGGACGTCTTCGACAAGACCGGCCAGAAAGTGACGCTGGGCCAGAACGGCTGGGGCACCTTCACCGACCCCAACGCTCCGGCCGGCTTCGCGCCGTTCGGCATCAAGGAAATCAACGGCATGCTGTTCGTCAGCTATGCCAAGCAGGACGTGGCGGGGGCCGGACACGACGACGTGGCCGGGGCGGGCAACGGCTTCATCGACACCTTCGACACGACCGGCCACTTCCTCGGCCGCTTCGCCTCGGGCAGCGCCGCCGGCGGCATGGCCCCGCTCAACTCGCCGATCGGCATGGCGGTGGCGCCGGCCGGCTTCGGTCCCAACGGCCAGTTCGGCGGTGCCCTCCTCGTCGGCAACTTCGGCGACAGTCACGTCAGCGCCTTCGACCTGAAGACTGGCCAGTTCCTCGGCCAATTGTCCGACGCCCAGGGCAATCCCTTGACGCTCAACGGCGGCGTCGGCGGCAGCGGCACCAAGGGCCTATGGGGCATCGGCTTCGGCAACGGCCAGGGCGGCACCGACCCCAACACCCTCTATTTCGCTGCCGGCGTCAACGCCGAAGCGGACGGCCTGTTCGGCGCCGTGAAACTGGTCGGCGGCAACAATGGCAACGGCAACGGCGGAGGCAACGGCGGCAACGGCGGCAACGGAGGCAACGGCAATCCAGGGCAGAATAACGGCGGTGGGACGCCGGCCGTCAACCCGGTGCAGGTGCTCATCGACAAGGTGGTCACGGATTTCGTCCAGGTCGAACAGCAGTTCCTTCAGATGGCCATCGCCAACGCCTCGGGAATGAATCCGCAGGCAATGGCCAGCGCGACCATCGCCTTCGACCAGGCCGTGGTACAGTTCTTCTCCGACGAAGTCTCGCTGGTGCTGACCCTGGACCAACAGTTCATCAATCAGTTCTTCAGCAATAGGAGCACCGCCATGGGGACCATGTGAGGTCATCATGGCGTGGATTCGAGTCAGAAACCCGTTTGCTCGATAGCGGAGTTTAGAAGAAATTGAAAAGTGAAAAACAAAAAGTAAAAATTGAAAAATGACGAGGACGTGAGTGGCAGCCACTCGAGGTTAACGTCACTTTTCATTTTTCGCTTTTCATTTTTCACTTTTCACTTTTCACTTTTCACTTTTCACTTTTCACTTTTCATTTTTCACTTTTCATTTAGGAAGCCGGCACGGCTGGTTGGGTGAGCGCGGGTGAGGTCAGGTCGGCCGCCGCCGGCGTCCGAACCGTGAGGACGGGGCAAGGGGCCTTGCGCAGCACTGCCTCGGCCACGCTGCCCAGCAGCAGCCGGGCCAGCGCCGTCCGTCCGTGCGTGCCCATGACGATCAGGTCGCTGTGCATCTCGCCGGCCGGCGCAGGATCATGTCCACCGGATCGCCCTCCATCACCTGCGATTCGATGCGGACGTGATGGGCCTGGCCTTCCAGCTGCCGGAGCTTGGCCAGGACCTCGTCGCGCGCCGGACCCGGATCGGACGCCATCGGCCCACCGCCGTAGACGAGCATCGGCGGCGGCAGGACGTGCAGCATCAGTAGGCGAGCGCCGTAGTCGCGCGCGACGGCGCAAGACAGGCGAAAGGCGAACTCCGAATGTTCGGAGAAATCCGTCGGATGCAAGATCGCGCCGATCGATAACACGACAGCCTCCCCTTCCGCGGTAAAAAGGGTCTTACGGCAGGCGGTCCTCCGCGGAGTCTCTCCATTTCCGCAGCGCTTCCGAGTTTGTCAAGCAGGAGAGGCGGGATTTTTGCCCACAAGCCCGGAGCGTCGGCGACGGGCGGCGCCCGTCGCCGACGCTCCCATGTTTGGGTTTGGAAACGAGAGGGCCGGTCTTTCTCCGCGATTTCTCATTTATTAGTATTTTCTAATTGACATTTCCATTTGCCCTCTTCAAGAAATCCGCGTACATTGAATCCTAATACAACCGTCCTCAAAGAAGGTGGATGGCGAAAGGGAGGTCTCTCGTCTCGGCTCAATGACCCGTTGCGGGATTCTCACATCTCACCTCGGAAAGAATTAATGGATCGTTTTTGTAAGTCCTCTCCAAAGGAGTCTCGGGATGTTTCAAGTGACTATTAGAAATCGTTCGCGTGCGTTCACGCTGATCGAGTTGTTGGTGGTGATCGCCATCATCGCCATCCTCATCGGTTTGCTGCTGCCCGCCGTGCAGAAGGTCCGCCAGGCCGCCGCACGCTCTCAGACCTTCAACAACCTCAAGCAGTTGGGCCTGGGCATGCAGAACCACCACGATACGATCAACTGCCTGCCCGATCCGGGAGCCCCACGATTTGCCCAACGGCTCGCAATTCTCGGGAATGCAGCAGCGAGGGCCGTGGACCTACCAGATCCTTCCCTTCATCGAGCAGCAGGCCCTCTACAATCTCCCGGCGTGGAACGGCACTGCCGCCACGTCGGTAGCCAATCCCGTACCCGGCATCCCGGTCAAGGTCTTCATGGATCCCGGTCGGGGCCGCGCCATGTTGGACCAGTCGTTCAACTCCGCCCTCACCGACTTCGCTCTCAACACCAATCCGTTCGGTACGACGAATTATGCCCTCTTCGAGGGGAAGGCCATGCGCACCTTGTTGTCCATCTCGGACGGGACGTCGAACACCGTCTTCGTCGGCGAGAAAGCGCTGGCCACCGGCCGTTACAACAACGGCACCGGCTTGAATGACGACGATCCCGCCTTTACGGGGAAAACCGGTTGCTTGCGTGCCACTTTCAATCTTTACCAGGATCCCTCCGGGGCAGGCACCGTCGCGGATTGGGGCTCGCCGTACCCCGGCGCGCGCCGTTCTGCATGTACGACGGCAGCGTCCGCATGATCAACTATAGCGCCACGGGCACGTCGCCGCTCTTTGGCGCCCTGCTCACCTCCAACGCAGGCGACATCTATACCGGGCCATGATCTTACCATTTTCTCGATTACCTAGCGGGGCGGCGCCGACGTTGTTACGCACGGCCCCGGATCGGACACCATCGGCCCGCAGCCAAAACGATTTCCTCCGAGCCTGAAGCGTAAGCGAAGAGAACGACAACCAAAGGTTGTCGTTCCTTCGCTTACGCTTCAGGCTCGGAGGAGCGCAAACGTACACGTCGCCGGCTCGGCGGCGTTGACGAATTGGGCTCGCCCGTTCGCGGCCAGATGTTCGAGCACCAGGTAGATCGTCTCCGCCGAATCGGCGGCGCCGATGTCTCGGGCAATCTGCTCGGCCGTCCGCGGCGTCGCCGACAGGGCGTTGACAATCTTCGCTTGCAGCTCCAGCACGGCGGCGGCGGCCTTCTTGCCGGCCTCGACGCCCGGCTGGTGGTAGGCGTTGACGTTGACCAGGCTGCCGTAAAATCCCACCGCCCGCTCGAACAGGGCGATCAGCACGCCAATCGTGCGCGGCGTCCACGCGCCGCACCGTGATCGTCACCGACTGGCGCTCGTTCTCGAACAGCGCCGCGCGGGTGCCGAGCAGAAAGCCGTGCAGATAATCGCCGGCGCCGACGCCCGGCTGCACCTCGACCTTGGCCCCGCCCGACTCCAGCACGCGAAGGAACGTCACGAAGAAATTGTTCACGCCGTCGCGCAGCTGCTGGACATACGCATGTTGGTCCGTTGATCCTTTGTTGCCGAACACGTTGATGCCCTGATCGACGCGCTGGCCGTCGAGGTCGAGCCGTTTGCCGAGCGACTCCATCACCAGCTGTTGCAGGTAACGGCTAAAGAGAAGTAGACGATCCTTATAGGGCAAAACGACCATGTCCTTCTGTCCCTTGCCGCCGGTGGCGTGATACCACATCAGCGCCAAGCAGCGCCGCGGGGTTGCGGCGCGTGTCGTGCCGGCGCGTCACCTCGTCGCAGGCGGCGGCGCCGGCCAGCATGGCCTCGACATCGATTCCTTGCAGGGCGCCGGGGACCAGGCCGACCGCCGACATTTCGCTGGTCCGGCCGCCGACCCAGTCGAACATCGGAAAGCGCCGCAGCCATTTTTCGCCGACGGCTTGCTTGTCCAGGTGCGAGCCGGGCATGGTAACGGCGACCGCCTGCGGAGCGAAGACGAGTCCGGCCGCCTTGTAGGCGGCGGCGGTGACGACCATGCCGTTGTGCGGCTCCGGCGTGCCGCCGCTCTTGGACATGACCAGGCACAGCGTCTCGCCGAGCTTGCCCTCCAGCACCGACAGCGTGCGCGCGATGCCGTCGGGATCGGTGTTGTCGATGAAGTGCATCTGCATGCGATCGCGGCCGGGCTGGCCCAGGGCGTCGGCGACGAACTCCGGTCCCAGCGCCGAGCCGCCGATGCCGATGGACAGCACCTGCGTGAACCTCGCGGCACGCGGCGGCTTGATCTTGCCGGCGTGGACGTCGGCCGCGAACGACTTGATGCTCGCCACGCTGTCGCGGATCTCTTTGGTGATCTCCGGCTTCGGTGCGCAGCTCCGGGCGCGCAGCCAATAATGGCCGACCATGCGGTTTTCGTCGGGGTTGGCGATGGCCCCTTTTTCCAGGGCGTCCATCGCGTCATAGGCCCGCCGCATCGCCGGCTCCATGCGCTCAAGGAAACCGTCCTCGAAGTGCATGCGGCTGATGTCCAGTGTCAGGTCAATCGTCGGGCGCTGCAAAGATACTGCTGATAACGTTTCCACAAGTCCGCTGCGTTCATCGCTTCTATCTCCAAAAGAAGAAGAGTTAACCACGAATCACACGAATCACACGAATAATGAATACAATGTCTTTTTTGTATTTATTCGTGTGATTCGTGTGATTCGTGGTTAACTCTTATTATTGAGGGCGAGGCCGACGATGTGCCGGGCCTCCTCGACGATCGCTTGCAGATGCTTGTCGTCGCGGAAGCTCTCGGCGTAGATCTTGTAAATGTTCTCGGTGCCCGACGGCCGGGCCGCGAACCAGCCGCTGGCCGACACCACCTTCAAGCCGCCGATGGCCGCGTCGATTGCCCGGCGCTTGCGTCAGCTTGGCCGTGATCGGCTCGCCGGCCAGCGTCGTCGCCGTCACCATCTCCGGCGACAGCTTTTTCAGCACCGCCTTCTGTTCCGGGCTGGCCGGCGCGTCGATGCGCGTGTAGCAGGGCGAACCGAAGCGGCGCGTCAATTCCTGGTAGTGCTCGCCGGGATCCTTGCCGGTGCGCGCGGTGATCTCCGCGGCCAGCAGGTCCATGATCGGGCCGTCCTTGTCCGTCGTCCAGACGCTGCCGTCTCGGCGCAGGAAGCTCGCTCCCGCGCTCTCCTCGCCGCCGAAGCAGATCGAGCCGTCGAACAGCCCCGGCGCGAACCACTTGAAGCCGACCGGCACCTCCGCACAGCGTGCGGCTCGAGGTCGCGCGACCACGCGGTCGATCATGCTGCTGCTGACCAGCGTCTTGCCGACCGCCGCCGTCGTCGGCCAGTGCGGCCGGTGCGTCAGCAGATAGCGGATCGCCACCGCCAGGTAGTGGTTCGGGTTCATCAGCCCCGCCGACGGCGTGACGATGCCGTGCCGGTCGGCATCCGGGTCGTTGCCGAAGGCGACGCGATACTGGTCCTTCAGCTCGACCAGCTTCGCCATCGCGTAGGGGCTGGAGCAATCCATGCGAATCTTGCCGTCGTGATCGACCGTCATGAAGGCGAAGCGCGGATCGATCCCAGGATTGACAACCGTAATATCCAGACCGTAAATGTCCTTGATGGGCTGCCAGTAATGCACGGAGGCGCCGCCGAGCGGATCGACGCCGAGCTTCAGCCCCGCCGAGCGGATTGCCTCCATGTCGATGACGCTGGCCAGGTCCTTGACGTAGGGCAGGACGTAATCGTCTTCATGGGTCGTGCTCGCCTTGAGGGCGGCTTCATAGGGGATGCGTTTCACGTCCTTGTTATCGGCGCGAAGCAGGGCGTTGGCGCGGTCCTGGATCGCGGGCGGTGACGTCGGTGTCGGCGGGTCCGCCGTTGGGCGGATTGTACTTGAAGCCGCCGTCCTCCGGCGGATTGTGCGACGGCGTGATGACAATGCCGTCGCCGAGGTGGTCGCGGCGATGGCGATTGTACATGAGGATGGCGTGCGAGATGACCGGCGTCGGTGTCACGCCGTCGTCGCGCTGCAGGACGGTCTCGACGCCGTTGGCGGCCAGCACTTCCAGGGCGGTGCGCTGGGCCGGGCCGGAGACGGCGTGCGTGTCCTTGCCCAGAAACAGCGGACCATCGATGCCCTGGTCGCGGCGGTACTCGCACAGCGCCTGCGTGATGGCGAGGATGTGCGCCTCGGTGAAGGTGCTGTCCAGGGGTGTACCGCGGTGGCCGCTGGTGCCGAAGCTGACCAGCTGCGCCGGGTCGCTCACGTCCGGCCGGCGCTCGATAGTAGTCGCGTTCGAGACGGGCCACGTCGATCAGTAGGTCGGCGGGAGCGGGTTTGCCTGCCAGTGGATGAAGCGTCATGTACGGTTCCTCTCCCAGCCGCCAGGCCCTCAATGCCCGGCGGTCAACTTCAGGCCGATGATACCGATGAGGACCAGGGCGATGCACGCCAGCCGAAGGAAGGTCGCCGGCTCGGAGAACAGGACAATGCCCAGGATGGTCGTGCCGACGGCCCCGATGCCTGTCCACACGGCGTAAGCCGTGCCGATCGGCAGAGTGTCCACGGCCAGCACGAGAAAGTACGAACTCACCATCACGGCCAGCACCGTGAAGACGCTGGGCCAAAGCTTCGTGAAGCCGTCGGCGTACTTCAATCCGATCGCCCAGCCGATCTCGAACAATCCGGCAATCAGCAGGTACAGCCATGCCCTCATCGCGGCTCCGGGATCAATGTACGTGGCGGTCGTCATTCCACAGACGCAGGACCGGCTCGTCGAGGTTGTGTTCGTAGCCGAGGATGCTGAGCGAGGCGGTGGTCAGCAACAGCAAGCGCGCGTCCGGCACGGGCAGGCCGAGCCAGCGCGCCCCAGGACGCGCAGGAAATGTCCGTGCGAAAATAGCAGCACGTCGCCACCGACGCCGCGCAGCCGGGCGATGACACGGTCGGCTCGTGCGCCAACGGCGTCCAGCGATTCGCCGCCAGGGCAGCCATCGCGGAACAGATACCAGCCGGGACGCTCCTTGCGGATGTCGGCAGTGCGCTTTCCCTCGTATTCACCGTAATCCCACTCGACCAACTCGGCGTCGGTTTCGGCCCGCGCACCGAAGCCGGCCAGCTCGCACGTCCGCTTCGCCCGCTGCAACGGACTGGTCAGCACCTTGGCGAAGTGCGTGCCCTTGAGGCGCTCGCCGAGGTTGCGGGCGTTGCGCTCGCCGCGCTCGGTCAGCGGGATGTCGGTGCGGCCGGTGTGCTGGCCCGACAGCGACCACTCCGTTTCGCCGTGGCGAGCGAGGTAGATTTTCGGGAATTTATCGCTCATGGTTTGACCTCCGATGCTAAGAAGCTCTAATCCAAAGAGCCTCACGCAAAGGCGCAAAGGGCGCAAAGAAATACAAAAAATAAGTGCCAGTCGCTTTGATCTTCTTCTCTTTTCCTTTGCGCCCTTTTGCGCCTTTGCGTGAGGCTCTTTGGTTGAGAGGCTCCAAGCCGCAAGCGGTCCGTCTTACGCCCCCTTCTCAACGTGCATGGCGGGGCTCCATTTCCACTCGCGCACCTCGGGCATGTCCTCGCCGTGTTTGTGGACGTACTGTTTGTGCTCGATCCGCTTGTCGCGGATGGCCTGCTTGGCGTAGGCCGCCCGCGCTCCCAGCGCCGGCACGCGGTCGATCACGTCGCCGCGGCAGGCCATGACGACGTTGGGATCGCCGCCCTGGTCGTTGCTGGCCCACTCCCAGATGCCGATGCCGGCCGTGCTCGTCTTCGCGCAGGCTGCGAGATGATTGGTCACGACCAGCCGGAATTCTTCGGCCATCGTCGCGCGGTCGATCTGCTCACCCCGTTTCACCGGCAATTTCAAGACCAGGGCGTTGACGGTGATGTCGTTTCGGATTTCACACGAGAGGACGGTATATCGCAGGTTGTCGCCCTTGATCCTCATATTCCCCTCGCGCTGGAACAACCTTTCGTTTCGCGGCGATGCCGATATTCCGCTATCCCTCGCCCCGTACCGCGCGCACGAACGCCTCGAAGTTGGCGACCGGCGTGCCGCGATCGACGCCGTGATTGAGGTTGACGATGTGTCGCCGACCGCCGCCAGCCGCCACGCAGGCGCGCGTCGCCGCCGTCACCTGCTCCGGCGTACCCGCACGCAAAATCTCCTCATCCACGTTGCCCTGAAAGACCAGGTGCGGATAGTCGCGCCGCGCCGCCGCCAGATCGTGACGCACGCCCAGCGAAACCACGTCCGCCCCCGACGCCGCCATGAGCGGCAGATACGGCCCTTCCTTGACGAACAGGATGCGCGGTACGCCGGCCGCCTCGCGGAAGATCGTCTCCTGGCGCGGCTGCGCCCACGCCTCGTATTCCGTGCGGTCGAGCAGGCCGGCCCACGAGTCGAAGAGTTGGTACACGTCGGCCCCCTCGGCGATCAGCGTGCGCAGGAAGTGGACCGTCGCGGTCGTGAGCCGGTCGAGCAGGGCGTCCCAGACGCGCGGCTGCTCGGCGGCGAAGCGGCGCGTGGCGGCGATGTCCTTGCCGGTGCCGATGCAGTACGTCGCCACGGTGAACGGCGCCCCGGCGAAGACCAGCACCGGCAGTTCGCCGCGCAGCTCCTGACGTACCAGACGCAGCAGATCGCGGATGTGCTGAAAGCGCCGCGGGTCGGGCTGTACCTCCAGACGTTCGACGTCGGCGAGCGTGCGGATGGGATGATCGGGCACCGGGCCTTGCGACGGCTGAAGGACGAAGGGTTGTCCCATCGCCACCGGCAGCGTGGTGATGTCGTAAAAGAGGATGATGCCATCGACGCCGAAGCGGCGCGGCAACAGCGACGCTTTGGCGCTCAGCTCGACGTTCTCGGAGAACTCGTAGAACGACAGGCCGTCGCGGACGCGGTTGAATTCGGGGTCCCAGCGTCCGGCCTGGCGCATGGCCCAGACCGGCGGCCGTTCGACGGCCTCGCCGCGCGCGGCACGAACGAGCAGATGAGGAGAAGGGGCGGCCGAGGGCGGATCGTTCGTCATGGCGTGTTCCTTCCCTGCCGTTCGGCGCTCAGAAGCTGTAACTTTTTGGCGAGCGGGGGGCGTAAGCCCCCTGTTTTTCGCCTTTTTGGCGAGCGGGGGGCGTAAGCCCCCTGTTTTTCGCCGTCAACAGGGGGCTTACGCCCCCCGCTCGCCTATTAGGTTAGTGCCTCTCAGGCTCATTCTACGGTAAATGTCTCGGAATGGGCTGGTTTGCACCGACGCGGTTTGTTACATCTCCGAGCGAGGAGGCGCGGAATGGTCCGATTAGCACTAGTGGGT
Organism: uncultured Planctomycetota bacterium; assembly: GCA_963849325.1. Lineage (GTDB taxonomy): Bacteria > Planctomycetota > Planctomycetia > Gemmatales > Gemmataceae > JAJPHU01. The sequence continues at coordinate 87,273 of CAWKHF010000008.1, forward strand.
TCGGATCAGCTGGTGGATCACGTGGAGATTCCCCCTTGGGTGATCGACCTAGATTCCTTTCGGCGTTGGGCGGACAGTGACGACTTCCCCGACTGGGGCCGCATCGACTATATCAAAGGCGAGGTCTGGGTTGACATGAGTAAGGAGCAACTCTTCACGCACCTCGCCGTCAAAAATGAATTCAACATCGTCCTCGGCTCGATGGTCAAGATGGGGCAGTTGGGTCTTTATCTGCCGGACGGAGTGTTACTGAGCAACGTGGATGCCGACATCGCCGTGAACCCCGACGCTCTCTTCGCCTCCACGGACGCTCTTGCGGATCGCCTCCGCATTCTGGAAGGCAAGAAAGGCGGTTACGTTGAAATGGAAGGCTCCCCCGACATGGTGCTGGAAGTGGTGAGTGACAGTTCCGTTCGCAAAGACATGCAGCAGCTGCGCCAGGATTACTGGACGGCCGGCATCCGCGAATACTGGCTGGTCGATGCCCGGCCCGAACCGCTGATCTTCGACATCCTGCGTCACACGCCCAAAGGCTACCGCGCGACTCCGAAAAGAGACGGGTGGGTCAAGTCGGCCGTGTTCGGCAAATCGTTCCGCCTAACGCAGCGGCCGAACACCCTGGGACATCCCGAATATACCCTGGACGTGCGCTGACATTGCTCATCTTCCTCGGACCAAGGTTTATCTTTCCAGCTTCGTTCCCACGTACAGCGTCGCAATCCCAAACGTCAGCGGATGCCAGTACACGTCCGTCAGACCGTGGCCGCGCAGCTTCTCGGCCAGCGCCTCGCCGTCGGGAAATTCCAGCACGCTGGCCGGCAGGTAGTTGTAGGCGTTGTCGCGGCTGCGCGACAGCATCTGGCCGACGCACGGCAGGACCCAGCGAAAATAAGCACGATACAGCCGGCCGAACAGCCAGTGGCGCGGCCGCGAAAACTCCAGGATCGCCACCCGTCCGCCCGGCCGCGTCACGCGCACCATCTCGGCCAGGCCTCGATCCGTGTCGGTCACGTTGCGCAGGCCGAACGCCACCGTCGTCAGCTGGAAGGTATCGTCGGCGAAGGGCAGGCGCTGCGTGTCGGCCTCGACGTAGCGGATACGGTCGGCGGCGCCGCGGCGGCGCGGTCTTGTCGCGGGCCGGCAGCAGCATCGGCAGACAGAAATCGGCGCCGAAGATCGGCACACGCTGGCCGGCGGCGCGGTCGTAGGCCAGGGCCAGGTCGCCGGTGCCGGTGCAAACGTCGAGGATGGGGCGCTGTCGTCGAACCGTGGCGGCGCCAGCCGCGTCGTCCGCCAGCGCCAGTAGCGATCGACGTTCAGGCTGAGCAGGTGGTTGAGCAGGTCGTAGCGCCGCGCGATGTCGCCGAACATCGTGCGGATGCGCGATTCACGCTTGTCGAGCAGGCTGCGCGACACGATGCTCCCTCATGGATGGCGGAGTCGCGGCGCGGTTGCGAGCGCCGCGTTCTCCTCATACTATAGCGCCACGGATCGACGAGGGCCGCCGGCGGCTTGGCACCAAGCCGCCAGCGGCCTCTTTGATGACCGTCGACCGGGCCGATTGTCCCCGGATTGTCACGAAACCGAGGCGAGGTGGGCCATCCGCATTCTGCTGGCGGCCTCTGAGGTGGTCGGCTTCGCCAAGACCGGCGGACTGGCCGACGTCGCCGGCGCCTTGCCGCCGGCCCTGGCCCGACGCGGCCTCGAATGCGCCGTCATCCTGCCCCTGTACCGCTGTGCTCGCGCCGCCCAGCCGGCCCCCGAACCCACCGAACACACCTTCGAGCGTGCCCATCCGCGACCGCTGCCGTCGCTGGCCGGCTGTGGCGCGCGACACTGCCCGACTCAGACGTACCTGTCTGTCTGGTCGAGCAGGACGACTACTTCGACCGCGACGACCCCGGACGACGGCCGCGGCCTGTACCAGTTCACGACGCCCAACGGCGGCCGCCGCGACTACGCCGACAACTGCGAACGCTTCGTCTTCTTCTGCCGCGCCGTCCTGGAAGCGCTCCGCCTGCTCGACTTCTGGCCCGACGTGCTGCACGTCAACGACTGGCAGACCGGACTGGTCCCCGTCTATCTGCGCGAGTTGTACCGCCGCACCGGCAGCGACCGGCTGCGGCCAGCTACGGACACATCGGCACCCTGTTCACCATCCACAACATCGCTTACCAGGGCACGTTTTGGCACCTGGACATGCCGCTGACCGGCCTGGACTGGCGGCTGTTCAACTACCGCCAGCTGGAGTTCCACGGCCAGCTGTGCTGCTCAAGGCCGGCATCGTCTTCGCCGACCTGGTCAACACCGTCAGCCCGACCTATGCCCGCGAGATCCAGACGCCCTACTACGGCTGCGGCCTGCAGGGCGTCCTCAACGAGCGGCGCGAGCGTCTGTTCGGCATCGTCAACGGTGTCGATTACCGCGTCTGGGATCCCGCCACCGACCCGCATCTGCCGGCCGACTACGATGCCGACGACCTCCAGCCCGGCAAGCCGCGTGCAAGGCCGACCTGCAACGGCGCGAGGGCCTGTCCGTCGAGCCGCAGGCACCGCTTCTGGGCGTGGTGGCCCGGCTGGTCGAACAGAAGGGCGTCGATTTGATCGTCAAGGCTGCTCCCGCGCCTGCTCGACCAGGGCGCTGCAACTCGTCGTGCTCGGCGAGGGCGATCCGGCGTATCACCGTATGCTGGAGGAGCTGCATCGCCGCTATTCCGGCCGGGTACGACGCTGACCGTCGGCTTCGACGAGGACCTCGCTCACCGCATCGAGGCCGGGGCCGATCTGTTCCTGATGCCGAGCTTGTACGAGCCGTCCGGCCTCAATCAGCTCTATAGTATGAGGTACGGCACGCCGCCGGTGGTGCGGAGCACCGGCGGCCTGGCCGACACCGTCGTCGATAGCGACGCCGCCACGCTGGCGGCCGGCACGGCGACGGGTTTCTGTTTCACGCCCTACACGGCCGACGCCCTCCGCGAGACGGTCGAGCGCGCCCTGGCCCTGTACCGCGGCCAGCCGCAGCCGTGGCGGCAGGTCGTCGTCACGGCCATGCGGCAGGATTGGTCCTGGGACCGCAGCGCCGGAGAGTACGTGCGGCTGTACGAGCGAATTGCGGGATGAGAAGCGACAGCAGGCGAAGGACGGAGGAAAGTGAAAATTGAAAAGTAAATAAATTGAAAAATGAATAGGCGATGACCGATATCTTCTCATTTTTCAATTTTTACTTTTCACTTTTCAATTTTCAATGAATCGACCTGACGGAGTGATGGCATGGCGGACATCGCACTGGCATTCTTCTGGCACCAGCATCAGCCGTACTACCCCGACGACGTGGCCGGCGAAAACCCCATGCCGTGGGTGCGCCTGCACGGCGTCAAGGACTACTACGGCATGGCCCTGCATCTGCTGGAATTCCCGGAGATGCACTGCACCATCAACCTCGTGCCCAGCCTGCTGCTCCAGTTCGCGCCTACACCGAGCACAAGGCCAGCGACCGCTTCCTCGATGTGTCGCGCATCCCCGCCGACGGTCTGAGCGAAGACGACTGCCTGTTCCTGCTCGACCATTTCTTCATGGCCAACCCGGACCACATGATCCGGCCGTTCCCGCGCTACGCCGAACTGTACCAGCGCCGCGGCCGCGGGCGCGGAACAGCGCCCGCGAGGCTCTGCGCCGCTTCCAGGCCCGCGACCTGCGCGACCTGCAAGTGTGGTTCAACCTCACCTGGGTCCATCCCGCTGGCCTTCGAGCGCGACGACTGCCTTCGCGCCCTGCGCGACAAGGGCCGCCATTTCACGCGAGGACGACAAGGCCGCCCTGCTGGCCAAGCACCTGGACATCCTCAAGCAAGATCATCCCGCTGCACCGCAAGCTGGCCGCGAGCGGGCCAGGTCGAGCTGACGACGACGCCGTACTTCCATCCGATCCTGCCGCTGCTGTTCGACAAGAAGCTGGCCCGCGAGGCGATGCCGGAGGTCAAGCTGCCGCGCTACACCGGCGGCTATCCCGAGGACGCCGCCGTCCACGTCCGCCGCGCCGTCGAGCAGCACGCGCGCCTCTTCGGCCGCCGGCCGCAGGGCATGTGGCCGGCCGAGGGATCGGTCTGCCAGACGATGATGCCGCTGCTGGCCCAGCACGGCATCCGCTGGATCGCCACCGACGAGGAGGTCCTCAGCGCCTCGACGCACGGCTTGGTCAGCCGCGACGGCAAGGGCCACGTCCGCAACCCCGAGCAGCTGTACCGGCCTTACAAGGTGCGCGAGGGCGATGCCGAGCTGGGCATCGTCTTCCGCGATCACGCCCTGAGCGACCTGATCGGCTTCCACTATCAGCGCAGCGAGCCGGCGGCCGCCGCCGACAATTTCCTCGGCTGCCTGCACGGCATCGGCCAGGTAGTGCACGGCGGACGAACCGGCCCTGGTCAGCGTCATCCTCGACGGCGAGAACTGCTGGGAGCACTATCCCGGCGGCGGCGTCGCCTTCCTCCGTGCCCTCTACCAGCGCTGCACCAGCACGCCGGGCGTCACGCCCGGTGAAGATCGGCGACTACCTGGAGCAGTACCCGCCGCGCGACACGCTGCCGCACCTGTTCGCCGGCAGCTGGATCAGCCACAACTTCGCCATCTGGATCGGCCACGAGGAGGACAACACGGCCTGGGACGCCCTGCACCGCACGCGCGAGTATCTGCTGCGCAAGACGGCAGTGACAGGCGACAGGAGACAAGGTGACAAGGTGAACAGTGGCACCGATCCGGCGTCTGTCCCTGGTCCCTGTCCCCTGTCCCCTGTCACCACTTCGAAGGGCGTGGGAGGAGCTGTACATCGCCGAGGGCAGCGACTGGTTCTGGTGGTACGGCGACGACCACTCCAGCGCCCAGGATGCCCTGTTCGATTACCTGTTCCGCAAGCACCTGCAGAACGTCTACCTGCTGCTCGGCGACGAGCCGCCGCCGGAGCTGGCCCGGCCGATCAGCCGCAAGGGCCAGCGCGTCCACTACACGCACGCCGCGCGCCTTCCTCGACGTGAAGATCGACGGCCGCTAGACCTTTTTCGAGTGGGTCAGCGCCGGCCGCTACACCTGCCAGAACGAGCGCGGTACGATGGCGATGGCGACGCAGGGGCCGCTGCGAAGAGCTGTACTTCGGCTTCGACCTGTCGCTGCTGCTGATCCGCATTGACTGCGATCGGCCCGGCGAAGAGCGCCCTGGCGGACTTCGACGTCTGTGCGCATCGGCTTCGTCGAGCCGGCCGGCTGCGAGGTGCGCGTGTCCAATCCCGGCCGGCCGGACCAGCGGGCTGAATTGCTCCGCGATGGCGTCGCCGGTACCCGGTGTCCGGTCCGGCGGTGGGCATCGACCAGATCGCCGAGGCGGCCATGCCGTTCGACGCCCTGGGCGTCGAGGTGGATCAGCCGCTGCAGTTCTTCGTCGAGCTGCTGCGCGACGGTCAGAGCCACGACCGCGCCCCGCGCGAGGGCGCCATCGTGCTGACCCGGCCGTCGCCTGACTTCGAGCAGATCATGTGGGACGTGTAACCAAGAAATATAAGCCACAGATAAACACAGATAAACACAGATGAAGAAAAATAGAATGAAAACGAATTCGCGCGGAGGACAGATTGACGAGTTTGTCCCTCATTTTTGTGAATTTTATCCGTGTTCATCTGTGTTCATCTGTGGTTAATTGGTTTTATGGACCAAACGCTGCAAGGGTTCGCCGCTTCACTGCGAGGTTTGCCGATGCCGGAGCTGCGCAAGGATCCGATCGTCGGCCGCTGGGTCATCATCGCCACCGACCGGGCCAAGCGGCCGGTGGCGCCCGAGAGCGAGCCGCTCGTCCGCCGGGCAGCCTTCTGCCCCTTCTGCGAGGGCAACGAGGACAAGACGCCGCACGAGATCCTCGCCTACCGCGAGCGCAACAGCCAGCCCAACGAGAAGGGCTGGCGCGTCCGCGTCGTGCCCAACAAGTTCCCCGCCCTGCAGATCGAGGGCGACCTGAACAAGCGCGGCGACGGCATCTACGACAAGATGAACGGCATCGGCGCCCACGAGGTCATCCTCGAATGCCCCTTCCACGAAACGCAGCATGGCCAACCTCACCGAGGACAACATCCGCGAGGTGCTCTGGGTCTACCGCGACCGCCTCGTGGACCTCAAGAAAGATCCGCGGCTGGTCTACGGCATGGTGTTCAAGAACGTCGGCGCCGCCGCCGGCGCCTCGCTGGAGCACTCGCACTCGCAGCTGATCGTCACGCCGATCGTGCCGATCAACGTCTGGGAGGAGATGACCGGCTCGCTGGAGTTCTTCAACTACCGCGGCCGCTGCATCTACTGCGACATGATCCATCAGGAGCTGGCGACCGAGAAGCGCATCGTCCTGGACACGCCGAACTTCGTCAGCTTCTGCCCCTACGCCAGCCGCTTCCCGTTCGAGACGTGGATCCTGCCCAAGACACCACAACAGCCACTACGAGAACATCCAGAAGAACGAGGTGGACGAGCTGGGCACGGTGCTCAAGACGATCCTGCTGAAGCTGGAGGCGGCGCTGGACGAGCCGGCCTACAACTACATCATCCACACCTCGCCGTTCGACACGCAGATCGCTGCCGCACTACCACTGGCACATGGAGATCATCCCGCGGCTGACGCGCGTGGCCGGCTTCGAGTGGGGCACGGGCTTCTACATCAACCCGGTGCCGCCGGAGCAGGCGGCGGAGTTCCTGCGGGAGACCGAGGTGGATGTCACGGCGGGACGTCGGAAGTAGGCCGCTGTTGAAAGGGGATCGAGTGAAAAAATGATAGGGGATGGGAAAAACGACCGCGCTCACGATTGGCCCCGCATCATGGCCCCCAGGTGTTTCTGCGCCTCGGTCAGGCGAGGAGTCTCGTTCAAGGCAGCCCAAAACGCGAACTGCTCCTCGGCAGTCAAAGTAATAGTCTGCTCCCGCGCAGCGCGCACCTCGCGCTGAGCCTGAGCGACCGTCACCTCACGCACGTAATCGCTGATACTGATTCGCCGCAGTTCCGCCGCCTGGACCAGAAACGCTTTGCTTTCGTCGTCGAGGCGGACCACAAGAGAGCGGGCGGTTCGGCCCTTCTTCGACTGGCCGGATGAGCGTGCCTTGGTCATGGGACTAATCTCCTTCGTCCCTAATTGAATAGCAAATGGATATACAATCAAGTCTAGTGACAGACCCCAGTCCGTCGCGGACGTTCCGCGCTAGCGGCTCATTCGGGTCGCCGATGTGCGCAGCACCCGCGCTTCCACGTCGGCGCCCTCGAAGAGCAATTCCTCGCCGTGTTGGCGGACCAACTCGACGAGGCGGCGCATGAAGCCCAGTCCGGCGGCCGCCTGCGGCACGTCGAGCACTTGCGGCGACGCCTCCAGCAGCGGACGCGGCAAACATACGACCGTCTTGGCCCGCGCCCGCGTCAGGGCGACGTTGAGACGGTTCAGCCCGTAAATGAACTCCGCTTCGCGCAAGGCGAACTCGGGATCGGACACGCCGTAACTGACCAGCACGGCGTCGGCTTGCTGTCCCTGCATCTTGTCCACCGTATCGACGAACGGCGAACAGTGCCACCGCCGTCGCGCCGCCAGCTCGCGCTGAATGGCCCGAATCTGGGCATGATGGGGACTGACGACGAAGACGCCGTGACGAAAGAAGGCATCGTCGTCCGCGTAGGGTCGGCCGTTGTCTTCGCGCAGCCCGTCGCGCAGGGCCGTCACCAATTGGGCGATCAGGTCGGCCTCGATCGGATTGGCCCGCGAGGCGCGGATGCCATCGAGGACGACCACGACGAGCGGAAAATCCGGATCGAGGCACGCCGCCACGAGCGGATCGAGTCCGCGTTTGGGCGTGAAGGCGAGCCGGTGATGGGCCACGGCGGCGCTGCCGCACTGGTAGCGCGGGCCGTACAGCAACTCGGCGGCACAGCCGGTCAGCACGTCGTTCATGCGGAAGTTTTCCAGCAACGGCCGGACGAGACGACTCTCGGCGATCGGCGGATCGGAGCAGGGACAGACGGCCTCGAGGATGGAGCGGTGCAGCACGCGGTTCGCCGGGCGGCGTATCGGGATACAGGCCGGCAACGATGGGCGGCAGCTGCAAGTGATCGCCGGCCAGCACGAGTCGGCCGTCGGTCCCGGCCAGGTAGGCGGCGATGGCCGCCTCCGGCACGCGCACCTGCGACGCCTCGTCGATCACCACCAGGTCGAACGGCGGCAGTTCCTGGCGTTTCTTGAGACAGGAATAGACCGTGGCGCCGAGCACGACCTGCTCGCCGTCGCTGAGCCACCCGCCCAGGTCCGCCTCGGCCACGACCTCGACGCCGGGGTTGACGCCGCGCCAGTATTTTCGCCTTGCCGAGTAGCAAATCGAATGCCTCGGCCGGCAGGACGCGGCGTCGCTGGACGACCTGGCCCAGCAGGTTCTCGATGGCGGCATGCGTGAAGGCCGTCGCCAGGACACGGAAGGGCTGGCCGGTGCGGGCATGGGCCGCCGCCAGGGCGACGATGGTCGAGGCCAGGAAGTGCGTCTTGCCGGTGCCCGGCGGACCCCAGACCGCCGTGACGCGCTGGCCGCCAATCGCTCGAAACGCCTCGCGCTGGCTGGGCGTGAAACCGAGTTGAGCTTCCAGGCGCGTCGCATTCATCCGCACCTTCGCCGGCAAAGGCAGAGGCGTGGCGGTCTCCTCGGGCTGACGCAGCAGTCGCAGGAACAGGCTGGCTGGCCCGTCGTCGGCGCCCGTGGCGAGATCCAGTTCTTCGAGGAAGCGCACCAGCGTGTCGGTCGTGAAATCGGTGAAGCGCGGATAGAGCAGGAAGCGCTCGCCGGCCGCCGGCGCGCCGCCCTGGAAAGGGCGGCTGTAGTGCAGGCACAGACGAACGGCCCCGCCGGGCGCGGTGTGGACGTCCTCGATGCCGACGATGGCGCGGTGAGGGCTATCCGGCCCACCGTGGATCTTGTTGCGATACCAGTAATCGGCGTACTCGACGCGAGCGCGGCGGCCGTCCTCGTTGTCGCGCACCAGCAGCCAGGCCGGAAAGCCTCCCGTCTCCGGCTCGACGATCAGGCTGCCGATCACCTCCATCTCCGCCGCGACGATCGCCTTCAATTCGATGACTTGGCCGAGCAGGACTTGCGTGGCCCGCGCCTCGGCGCGGGCCTCGCGGACGGAGAGACAGCCCAGTAAACTTTCGTAGCGCGCGAAGAAGGCCAGGCGCGACAACAGCGGCTCACGGATGCCGGCGCCCGTGGGCAGCGCGAAGCGCGGCGGCCAGGCGAACAGGTGCTTCTCGGCTCGTTGCCGCACGGCCCGGAGCAGAGCGGCCACCGCGAACAGATAAAGACGTGCTTGCTGATGGATCTCTTCAAGGTTCGTCGTCTGGCCACGATACCAGGCCGCGTGCAGCGCCTCGGCCCGCAGACCGTGGCCGAGCGGGAAGTGATAATAATCGCGGCGCGTGTAGTGGAACGGACTGTCCAGCGCCGCCAGCACCTCCGGCAGCGTGTAGCTGACCTCGACCGGCAGGGCCAGCAGTCGCCCGACGGCGGATTGCAGGACGACCAGCGGATACGCCACTTCGCCGCCGGGATGGCGGTCGGCCCGCATCAGCTCCGGACCCTGGAAATGAAAGAGCAGCGTCATCGCTTTTTCGGCCAGGCCCGCCTCTTGCAACGCTTCGAGTAGGACGGTCAACAGTAGGCCGCGCTCGTCCTCGGTGTGGACGTAGGCTTGCAGAGTCAGCTTGTCCTTCCATTCCGACCGCTCCTCGTTGTAGCGATGGACGCGGCGAAACAGGTCATCGAGCCGCGTGAGGAATCGTCGCCGTACTTGCGCCGCCTCTTCGGGCCGACGGGCCAGCCATACGCACGGTCCCGCTTCGCCCTCGTCGTCCGTCAACGAGGGGGGGAACACGGCCTGGCGCACGTCCTCGCGGCCGGTGACGTACAGGCCGGCGAGGTAGATGGCCTGGCCGAGCGGTTCGCGCTGCAGCGTCAGGAAGACGGCGAGGTTTTCGCCGCGCGGCAAGTCCGTGGCGTCGGCGCCGTGCAGCCGCGGCTCGCGCGTCTGGAGGGCGGCGACGCACACGGCCAGTCGGTGTCGCTGGCCCGCCAGCGAGGCGCAGCGATCGAGCACCTCGTCGGCGTCGGCCCGCTTGAGGAAACCGCCGAGTTCCGTCAGCGTGTGTACGCCGGCCTCCTCGCGCAGGTGTCGTTTGCCGTAGGGCGTCAACTGCGCCAGGCGCGACACGTCGTTGGTGCGGCGCATCTCGTCGCGGCACGAGTCGAAGAACTCGCACCATTCGCAGCGGTCGTACAGGTGCCAGTGCGCCTCGCGTCCCTCGCCGGCGAGAATGCGGCCGAGGTCGTGGCGGAGAAAGCGCTCCAGGTGCGGTCGAAAATCGCCGAGGTTGAACGGCTCCGGCGCCGGCTGTTGGCCCAGCCACACGGCGCCGCGCTCGAGATCGACGTGGGCGTCGATGCCCTCGGCGTCGAGCACCGCCTGCAATTCCAGGGCGTAGAAGAGGACCTGCACGCGATGCGTCAGCTTCAAGGCCGCGCCGCGCTTGAGATCGACGATGCGCAATAGCCGGCCGCCGTCCGGGCTGGGCAGGACGGCGATCAGGTCGGGATGATTGTCGCTGATGAGGACTCGTCGGCGATCGATGCCGTGGGCGTCGTAGAAGCTCGGCGGCGGCGCCAGTGTCGGTTGATAGAGGAAGCGACCGGCCGGCTCGCGGCGCAGATGGCGCAGCGTCTGGGCCAGCGGCAGGCGGCGCGTGTGCAGTTCCCCGGAACCGGCGGCGACGACGACCTGGCCGACAAGGAGACGCTCGACGACTTCGCGTTCCCATTGGTAGCCGCTGGCGAGAATGGATTCGATGAGCGGGCTGCGATCGAAGGCGGGTTTGGGGATGTCCTGGCGTTGGCGTTCGCGCGGCGTGGCCGAGCTGTAATAGAGGAAGCGTTCGCAGTCGTGGAAGAAGTAGCGGGCGATGGTGGACGGACTGATGCGGAACGGCGGCGCGACAGCAGGCATGGTCGGATCTCGATCGTCATTTCCGGAAACTCTGCAACAGCGCTCCGAACGCTTGCAGCGCCTGCTGGACCACTTCGGGAGGAGGCACCGGCAGCTTGATGTAACTCTCGCCGGTTTGCTCATCGCGTTGCACCAGCGACCGCGGCGCGGGACCATTGGCCGACGGCGCCGCGGCGCCCCCGATACCGAGTTGCTGCAACAGCGCCATGCCGGTCTGCAACAGCGCCGACCACGGATCGGCGGTCGGCGTTGACCCCTCCTCCGTCTCGGCTTCGGCCGCCAGCGGCGAACGGACCATGCGCCTCCGCCCACGCCGACCCGCGCTCGGCTCCGGTCCCGCTCGCTCGTCGGGTGGGACGCGCAGCGCCTCCTCGGCGTCCTCGATCATCGCTTCGGGGATGGCCGACGTCGCCGACTCGACCGTCTCCATGAACTTGTTGAGCCGGCTGCCGCCCAGGAAGACCTCCTTGTCGCCGCCGTCCAGCACGCCGGCGAACAGCGATTTCTTGAACTTGAGCACCGCCAACATGCCTTCCTCGATCGTGCCCTGGGCCACGAAGTTGACCACGCGCACCGGCTGCGTCTGGCCGAGCCGATGCACCCGGCCGATGCGCTGCTCCAGCACCGCCGGGTTCCACGGCAGGTCCATGTTCAGCACCACCGAGGCGTGTTGCAGGTTCAGGCCGACGCCGCCGGCGTCGGTGGACAGGAACACCCGGCAGCTCGGGTCATCGCGGAAACGATCGATCAGGTCCTTGCGCTTCGTGCTCGGCACGCCGCCGTGGAAGAGGACGTGTTCCCAGCGCCGCCCCTCGAAGCGCCGCACCAGCAGCTCGTGCATGCGCAGCCATTGGCTGAACACCACCGCCTTGGCGCCCGGCCGTTCGCAGCACCTCGTCGAGCAGCGTCGCCGCCTCGTCCGCCTTGGCGCCCATGGTCGCTGCTGATGATCGACGAGGTAGCTGCTGTCGCAGGCCATGCGCATGCGCTGCAGCGCGATCATCAGCCGCCGCTGGTCCGCCTCCGACAGAAAGCGGTAGCGCCGCCACTTCTGCACGATGCGGGCGACGATCTCCAGGTTCTCCGAGTGGTGCTTGCGCTGCAGCTCCGTCATCGGCACGAAGATGTTGGTGTCGATGCGCTCGGGCAGCTGGTCGAGCACCTCGTCCTTGTGTCGCCGCACCAGGATCGGCTCCAGCGTCTTGCCGATGCGGTCGAGGTCGCGGTAGCCGACGACCTTGCCGATCGGGATCGCGCACCTGGTGCTCGTGCAGCAGGCGGAAGGTCGGACCAAGGCGAAAGCGATCGACGAACTGCACGATGGAGATGAGTTCCTCCAGGCGGTTCTCCAGCGGCGTGCCGGTCAGGACGAGGGCGTAGGGGGCGGCGATCTTCTTGACGCTGCGGGCGGTGCGCGTGCTCCAGTTCTTGATCCGCTGGGCCTCGTCGAGGATGACGAGATCGGGCGCCCACGCCTCGATCAGGTCGAGGTCGCGATAAACCGTATCGTAATTGGTGATTTTGAAGAAGGCATCGGCGGCGAAATGGACCTCGCGGCGCGGACGCAGGCCGCCGACGACCTCGACAGAGCGGGCGCTGCAACGCTCGATCTCGCGCTGCCACTGGTGCTTGAGCGAGGTCGGGCAGACGATCAGGACGCGCTCGACGCCGAAGAGGCGGGCCATGATCTCGGCGGCGGCGATGGCCTGGATCGTCTTGCCCAGGCCCATCTCGTCGCCGAGCAGGCAGCGGCCGGCCCGCGCGGCGAACAGGGCGCCCTCGCGCTGGTAGTCGTACAGCGACACTTTGAGGAGGTCTTTGAAGGCGGCGCTGCGGCTGCCGCGCGGGAACGCCTCGGCGATGCGCAGGCGGCGGCGCTCGGCGTCGCGCACCTCGGCGATGAAGGCGAGGACGTCGTCGTGGCAGCGCACCTCGTGTTCGTGACGGTTGGCGTCGGCGAGGAACGTCTCGAAGCGGCCGAACGCCTCCGGCAGCAGGCTGCCGTCCACATCGAAGTAGCGCGTCGCCAGGCGAGCCAGAGCGGCGGGGCAGTCGCCGCCGGGCCGGAAGCGCACCTCGCGGCGGGCGCCGTAGTGCAGATAGACCTCGCTGGAAGGCGGCTGAAAGCCGGCACGGAGGGCGGCCACGCCGCCGCGCTTGCGCTCCAGCACGGCCAGCGCGAATTCGATGTGCTTGCAGGTGCCGAGCGTGTTGGTGGCGAAGTCGGGGCAGGAGCAGTAGTTATCGCCCGGCTGCGCGCCGCGGACGTGGACGCGATAGGTGTTTTGCGTCTGCGGATTGGTGACGTCGAAGTCGGAGAAGATCGGATGATCGCCGACGTTGGTCAGGCGATAGTTCTGCTCGCGGCCGAACTGCCGCCGCAGCTGGACCTGCCAATCTTCCAGCGACATGCCCTCCGGCTTGTGCAAGCGCGACAACTTGGGTGGCCGGCGTTGTTTCGCTCGTGGCTCCGTCGGCGTTCGTTGTCGCGGCTGGCGCGGCGGTTCTGTCGTCGCCGGCCGGCGACGCGGCGGGTTGTTCGGTTCGAGCTTTTTCGGTCGCCATTGCATGAAGCATTCTCCCCTGTCTCCGCCGCCGAACGCCGGGCGGATGGTTCCCTCGACATTGTACGCGGGACGGGGACGAATTGCTGCCGCTCGTTACCAGCGCTGGCGGCTTCGGTAATCGGCGGGAATTGGGGGTGCATCGGTGAGGCGGATTCGTCATACTACAGCGCCCCAAGCTCAGCCGGGCACGGCCGTCAGGATGACGGCCCGGAAAGGAGAAAGGATTCCGCCATGCCGCTTCGCTTCATTTTCGCGCTGCACAATCACCAGCCGGTCGGCAACTTCGGCCACGTCTTCGAGCACGCCTACCGCGACAGCTATCGGCCGTTCTTGGAGCTGCTCGACGAATACCCGGAAATCCCCATCGCCCTGCACACCAGCGGGCCGCTGATGGAATGGCTGGTCGAGCACAAGCCCGAATACGTCGATCGACTGCGTCGCATGGTTCGCCGCGGACAGGTCGAGATCCTGGGCGGCGGCTTCTACGAGCCGATCCTGCCCATGATTCCGCCGTGCGACCGCGTCGGACAGATTTCAACCTATAAAAACCATCTGGAAAATATCCTGGAAACGCGCGTGCGCGGCGCATGGGTGCCGGAACGAGTCTGGGAGCAGAACCTGGTGACGGACCTCGCCGACGCAGGCGTCGAGTACACGGTCCTGGATGACCTGCACTTCCGCCAGGCCGGCGCCGAGGACGGCCAGTTGTTCGGCTACCACCTGAGCGAAGACAACGGCCGATTGCTGCGTCTGTTCGCCGCCGCCGAGCCGCTTCGTTACCTGGTGCCCTACCGCGATCCCGCCGAGACGCTGGCCTACTTCGGCGAGTTGGCCGCGCGCCATCCCGACGCCGTCGTCGTCTTCGCCGACGACGGCGAGAAGTTCGGCGTGTGGCCGGAGATGTATCGCCACTGCTACGAGCACGGCTGGCTGCGCCGCTTCTTCGACGCCCTGCGCGGCAACCGTCACTGGATTCAGCTGTGTACCTTCGCGCAGGCGCTGGACGAAACGAGTCCGGTCGGCCGGCTCTACCTGCCCGACGCCAGCTACCGCGAGATGACCGAGTGGGCCTTGCCGTTATCGCGGCTGTGCGATTACCGCGGTCTGGTCGGTGAATTGCAGCACGATCCGCGCTGGGGCCGATTGCAGCGCTTCCTCCGCGCCGGCAACTGGCGCAACTTCAAGGTGCGCTATCCCGAGACGCAGGAGATGTATGCGCGCATGCTGCAAGTCAGCCGCCGCCTCCAGGACGCCAACGTCGATGCCGATACCTTGGCGAAGGCTCGGCGGGAGCTGTATCGCGCCCAGTGCAACTGTCCATGGTGGCACGGCACCTTTGGCGGCATCTACCTGCCGCACCTGCGCAGCGCCGTCTACGAACACCTCCTCGCGGCCGAGAACTTGCTGCGGGAGGCAGCGCCGCCTGCCGCCAACGGGATCGAGGCCGAGACGGCCGACTTCAACCTGGACGGCACGCCGGAGGTGTGCCTGGGCAACGATCATCTGGCCGCGTACTTTCACCCGGCCGTCGGCGGCTGCCTGTACGAACTCGACCTGCGGTCCATCCGCCACAACCTGCTGGCCACACTGGCGCGGCGGCCGGAGGCGTACCACGACGCCATCCGCCACCATCACGGCGCGGCCTGGAAGCAGGTCGGACTCGATCACATGCTCCAGTACGACGACTACCTGCGCAAGAGCCTGATCGATCACTTCTACGAACCCGGCGTGACGCTGGAGCAGCTGGCCACGCGGCAGGAGCGCGAGCTGGGCGATTTCGTCACGGGCCGCTATGAGCATCGCCTGGAGCGCGGCAACGGCGAGGCTCGGCTCATCCAGTGGCGCAACGGCCAGGTCGGCGAGCAGGCCGTGCGCGTCACCAAGGAAGTGCGCCTGACCGGCGACGGCGACGCCCTGGAAGTGTGGTACATTCTGGAGAATTGCCCGCGGCAAAATCCGCTTTACTTCGCCGTCGAGTTCAACTTCGCCGGCCTGGCGGCGGGCGCCGACGACCGCTACTTCTATCATGCCAGCCAGGCGCGGGCCGGCCAGCTGCAAACGCGGCAGGATTTGCCCGACGCCGACAAGATTGGCCTGGTCGATGAGTGGCGCGGCCTGGACGTGTCGCTGTCGCTGTCGCGGCGCGGACGCATCGGGGCGTTCCCCATCCAGACGGTCAGCCAATCGGAGGGCGGCTTCGAGCTGGTGCATCAGAGCACGGTTGTGATGCCGCAGTGGACCGTCGAGGCCGACGAGCACGGCCGTTGGGAAGTGACGCTGAGTCTGAAGTTGGACGCGGCGCGAGCGCTGTCGCGCTTGCGGAGTGCGGCGTAAGTAAATCGATTCGCTCGATCGGAGCCCGCAACGTCAGCGAGGGATGTTCCCTCGCTGACGCTGCGGGCTCCGACATTTCATTTCCTCGCGGATGCGCCATGCTCCGAAAAATCGCCACCCCATCCGCCCGTTCGCGGGTCGTCAACTGCTGATCGAGTCGCGCCGACGCTTGACAAGCGCGGCCGCGCGAATTAAGAGAGAGAAATGGATCGGGTCGATAGGGAAATCCTACATCCGCGTCGAGTTGGCCGGAACGGGCGGTTCGCGTCGCCGACCCAAACGCGGCATTCCTTTCCTCAATGCGAGGTCAGCGCTTATGATGCTCTTCCTTGCCGCTCAACGTCGAAGCGGCTTCCGGACCTGGCTGCCGCTCCTGCTCCTGTGCATGGTTTGCCCGCCGGCCCGCGCCGGCGAATCCTGGGTCGGCAAGACGATCCTCGTCAAGAAAGCCGGCATCCGCATCGGTCACAGCGATGGCGAGGAGAGCGTCTATACTGCGACCCTGCGTGTCGTGAGCTACCGCGTGCTGGCCGAAGAGGGGAACTTTATCAAGGTGAATGAGAATGGGGTTGCCGATTGGTTTAGCAAGAACGACGCCGTGCTGCTGGAAAACGCGGTGGACTATTTTACCGATCGCATTCGCGCCAATCCCAGAGACGCTGCGGCCTACGTCCATCGCGGAGTGGCTTGGAGGTTGAAGGGTGAACTGGACATTGCCGTCAAGGATTACGACGAAGCCATACGACTCGACCCCAAACACGCTCCTGCCTTCATCCACCGGGGCATCGCCTACCGGGGCAAGAAAGACTACGACCGCGCCATCAAGGACTACGACGAAGCCATACGGCTCGACCCCAAATACGTCTGGCCCTTCATCAATCGGGGCAACGCCTACCAGGGCAAGAAGGTCTACGACCGCGCCATCAAGGACTACGACGAAGCCATACGGCTCGATCCCAAATTCGCCTACCCCTATGGAAACCGGGCCGAAACGCGCTCCAAGATAAAGCAATACGCCGAGGCCGTCCGCGATTTCGAGATAGCATTGCAACTTCATCCGTCCTTGGACGGGCTGCACCGCGATTACGCCCTCTTCCGCGCGACCTGCCCGGAGGCGAGCTACCGCGACGGCGAGAAGGCAGTGCAGTTGGCCCAAAAAGCGCTCGAGCTGGCCGGCCGAATCGTGGACTGGGAGTATCGCGCCGCCCTCGCGGCCGCCTACGCCGAGACGGGCCAATTCGACAAGGCCGTGACGGAGCAGACCAGGGCTGTTGAGGACAAATCGCTGGACCGCGAGGACCGCGCCAGGATGGAGCAACGGCTGAAACTGTACCGCGACAAAAAACCCTACCGGGACCAGGAGTGAATCCGCAGCCCTTGTCCCAACCTCTCTCCCTCGAAGCGGAGGAGAGGGACGAGAGGAATCGCGGATACGCTTTGCGTCTGGCCGGACGCGGCCCATGTCGCGCTTGCGAACGGCGGCGCCAGAGGCGCGGGCGGGGTCGGCGCATCTCTCCATCACGGCTGCCAGGTGACTTCGCGCAGGACATCGCGTTCGTAAATCTTCATGGCGTCGATGACCTGATCGCGGATCGCCGGTTCCTTGCTGAGATCATCGAGCAGTTGAATGATGTCCGTGGCGACCTGGACATGATAGACAGCTGCGGCTTCGTTGATCGGACGGCTGAAATCGTAGTCCGCCTCGTTTCGAATACGCCGTAGCTGCTTCAAATATACCCCGGCGTTGCTTACATCCGGATGGCCCGAATTGCTCAGGCGCAGCCAAAGATACGCATGCGTCCGTTCGCTGCCGGGGACGCGGAAACCTCCTTGGAGGAGGATGCCGCGCACCTTGTGGAAGGCCGCGTAGTAGGCGCGGCTGATGGCCGAACGCCAATCGGCTTGCCGCGAACCCGTACTGAGTTCGTCGGCCAATGCCAGGAAGCCTGTTTCATCCATCAGCGTTTGATATCCAGCAGGAGGCAAAAGAGGTGTTTTCGCAGCGGGGGGTACAGACGATCCGACTCCCGATTCCATTGATTGTTGGCTACCCGCACTTCGTCCAGCGGGAGTCCGGCCACTTCCACATCAAAAATAATCTGCGTGTTGTAGCTCAACTCCGGATCTTCTTCGACGCTCACCTTTACGGAGCGCGCTGTGGGGAAGAGGCGATGAGTCGCCTCCAGCAGCGGTTGCAGACAATGTTCCGCCTGATGGGCGGCGGCGAAAGCGACAACGTCAGCGGGAAAAGCCGCCGTTGACGCCGTTGCTCGCGGTGCTGTCGCCGGTAGTCGTTTGCGGGATCGTCATGGTCTTGATCTCCTTGGTCGGAAAGAATCACGAATGCCAGGTCACTTCGTGCAAAACGTCGCGCTCGTAGACCTTGATGGCGTCGAGGACCGGGGCGAGGATGGCGGCTTCCTTGGCGAGATCATCGAGCAATTGAATGATGTCGGTGGCGGCCTGAACCTGTTCCAGGGCGGCGGCCTGATCCAGCGGGTCGTCGAAATCGTAATCCGCCCAGTTCCGTGTACTTCGTAGATGGTCCAGTTGATGCCCAAGCTCCATAACGTCTGGGTGTCCGCAGTTGCTCAGGCGCAACCACAGGTAAGCGTGGGCCTTGTCCGCGGTCGGCACGACGAATCCGCCGCGTCGCAGAAGACGCCGCGCTTTGTGGAAGGCCGCGTAATAGGCACGGCTGATGGCGGAGCGCCATTCCGCCTCGGTGTCCCCAGGGACAGGGCGTCCGCCACGTTGAGGAAACCTGTCTCATCCATCAGCGTTTCAAATCCAGGCGTAGACGAAAGATGCAGGCGAGTATCGGGGAGCAGATACGAAGCAATTCCTGAATCCACTCTTTTCTCGCCGCCCGCGATTGGTCCAGGGAGAGTCCGGCCACCTGCACGTTATACAAAATATGGCGGTCGTCGCGGATCTCCGGATCGTCGTCGATCTGCACCTTGACGAATCGCGCCGTGGGGAAAATGCGGTGCGTCGCCTCCAACAAGGGTTGCAGGCAGTCTTGCACCCCGTTGGCGGCGGCGAAGGCGAGGACATCGGCGGGGAATGCGCCGTTGACGCTATTGGTCGCGGCGCTGTCGCCGGTAGTCGTTTGCGGAGCGGTCATCGGTTCGATCTCCTTTCCTTGTCTGTAATCGCATCCTACCCGATGCGCGTGCGCGGCGGCAAGCACGACCGGCCGGGAGGTTGACGCGGGCCGCATCCGCCCGCTACCTTGACCGGGACGCAACGGATCATGTCCTCTTTCGCGGGTATCTCTCATGCGTGTTGGCGTCTTCGGCGGCACCTTCGATCCGGTCCACACCGGCCACCTTCTTCTGGCGGAGCAGGCCCGCGAACAGGGACGGCTCGACGAGGTTTGGTTCGTCCCCGCTCCGCGTCCACCGCACAAGGACGAGCCGGCCCTGACGCGCTTCGAGCAGCGCGTCGAGATGCTGGCCCTGGCGCTGGCCGGCAATCCCGCCTTCCGCATTGACGAGCTGGAGAAAGAGCGCGGCGGTCCCAGCTACACCGTGGACACGCTCGCCGAGCTGCGTCGCCGTCATCCCACTCACGAATTCTTCCTCCTCATCGGCTCCGACACGCTGCACGATCTGCCGCTGTGGCACGATCCGGCCGGCGTGCTCGAACGAGCCGGTCTGCTGGTCATGGCCCGGCCCAACAGTCCCGTGCTGACGGTGGAACAACTGCGTGTACGGCTGCGTCTGCCCGACGGCGTGCCGTTGCGCCTGGAGGTAATGGAGATGCCGCAGATCGACATTTCCAGCCGCGACCTGCGCCGCCGCGCCGCCGCCGGCCGCAGTCTGCGCTACTTCCTGCCGCGCGCCGTGGAGTGCTACATCCACGACAAACGTCTCTATCGCTCCGACCATACTCCCCTCTCCCCCGCTTCGGGGGAGAGGGGTAGGGGGTGAGGGGGCGGCTCTTCCCCCTCACCCCCTACCCCTCTCCCCCGAAGCGGGGGAGAGGGGAGAAGAAGCCGCTCGCTTGCCGGTGGGGCGTCTCATCCGGACAATAGAGTTCAATCGCCCGGAGGAGCGCTCATGGACTATCCCGCGCAGCGACGCGAACGGCTGGCCCGCCTGCGAGCCGACGAGGGCATCGACGCCCTGCTGATCAGCAGCCCGGTCAACGTCACCTACCTGACCGGCTTCACCGGCGAGAGCAGCGTCCTCCTGCTCAGCCGCGACCGGACCCTGCTGGTCAGCGATCCGCGTTACACCGGCCAGCTCGCCGACGAATGTCCCGGAGCTGCGACGCACATCCGGCCGCCGTCGCAGAAACTGCCCGAGGCCGTCGCCGAGGTGCTCGAAGCGTCTCGGCGTCCGCTCGGTCGGCTTCGAGAGCGGCGCCGTCACCGTGGCCGAGTTCGAGTTCCTCCGCGGTCTGACGCCGAGCCTGGACTGGAAGGGCGGCGACGACCGCGTCGAGCGGCTGCGCGTGGTCAAGGACGACTCGGAGCTGGCGCCAGATCCGCGACGGCCATCGACGTGGCCGAGCGCGCCTTCACCGTCTTCCGCGCTCTGCTGCGGCCCGAAGACACGGAGAAGGACCTGTGCGACGCCCTGGAGCACTACGTCCGCCGGGCCGGCGGCGCGGGCACGTCGTTCCCGCCCATCGTGGCCGTGGGCGAGCGGGCCGCCCTGCCGCACGCGCCGCCGACGGATCGCAGGGTGGACTCGGGCGAGCTGCTGCTGGTGGACTGGGGCGTCAGCGGCCGCTGCTACAAAAGCGACTTGACACGCGTTCTGGCTACCCGTACAACGGCTCCTTTCTCCGGCACAGCCGTCGACGTCCGAAACTGGAAGAGGTCTATGCGGTGGTGCTGCGGGCGCAGGAGGCGGCGCTGCGGGCCGTGCGGCCCGGCGTGTCCACGCCGTGACATGGACGCCGCCGCTCGCGGCGTCATCGCCGAGGCGGGCTACGGCGACTACTTCGGCCACGGCCTGGGCCACGGCATCGGCCTGCAGATCCACGAGGCGCCGTGGCTGCGGCCCAACTCCGACACGCTGGTCGAGGCCGGCATGGTCTTCACCATCGAGCCGGGCATCTACCTGCCCGGCTGGGGCGGCGTGCGGATCGAGGACGACGTGCTGGTCACGCCCGACGGCGTCGAGCTGCTGACCCACCTGCCGCGCGACCTCGATGCCATGCGCGAAACAAGTTCTGAGTTCTGAGTTCTGAGTTCTGAGTGAAAACAATGGACTATCTTCACTCAAACTCAGAACTCAGAACTCAGAACTGACGAAGGGAGATCGCGTTGGCCGACGATGCACGCAATAATCCCGGTCCCTTCGACGTGCGGACGATCGAGCAGCTCGTCGCGCTGATGAGCCAGCACGACCTGAGCGAGATCGACCTGCGCGAGGGCGAACAGCGCATCCGCCTGCGTCGCGGCGTGGCGGCGTCGGCCGTCGCCCGTTGCCGTCGAACCGCCGGCCTTCGTCGGCCACTCCGGCGCCGAAAGCCGCCGGAAGCGGCCGCCGACGCCGCCGGCTCGTCAAGCTCCATCGAGATCAAGAGCCCGCCGTCGGCACCTTCTACGCCCAGGCCAAGCCCGGCGCGCCGCCCTACGTCAGCGTCGGCGTCCGCGTCACGCCCACCACCGTCGTCTGCCTGATCGAGGCCATGAAGATCTTCAACGAGATCACCGGCCGACTGCAGCGGCGTCATCCCGAAGTGCTGGTCAAGAACCAGGAGTCGGTCGAGTTCGGCACGGTGCTGTTCCGAGTCGATCCCAACGCCTGAGCAATCAGGGGTCAGGGGTCAGGGGTCAGCAAGCTCTGACCCCTGACCCCTGACCCCTGACCCCTACTTATGTTTCAACGCATCCTGGTCGCCAACCGCGGAGAGATCGCCCTGCGGGTCATCCGCGCCTGCCAGGACCTGGGCATCGAGGCCGTCGCCGTCTACAGCGAGGCCGACCGCGACGCGCCGTACCTCGACCTGGCCGACGAGGCCATCTGCATCGGCCCGGCCGCGGCGACGCGAGAGCTACCTGAAGATCGCCGCGACTCATCAGCGCCGCCGAGGTCGCCGACGTGCAGGCCATCCATCCCGGCTACGGCTTCCTGTCGGAGAACGCCCACTTCGCCGAGGTCTGCCGGGATTGCAAGATCGAGTTCATCGGCCCGCCGCACGAGGCGATGCATCGGCTGGGCAACAAGAACGAGGCCCGCAAGCTGGCCCAGAAGGCCGGCGTGCCCGTCGTGCCCGGCAGCGAAGGGCTGATCGAGAACGACGAGGAGGCGCTGCACCTGGCCCGCGGCGATCGGCTTCCCGGTGCTCATCAAGGCGGCGGCCGGCGGCGGCGGCCGCGGCATGCGCGTGGCCCGCGACGACACTCAGCCTGCAGACCGGACTCCAGGCCGCCCGCCAGGAGGCCGAGAACGCCTTCAAGGACGGCAGCGTCTACCTGGAGAAGTACATCGAGCAGCCGCGGCACGTCGAGGTGCAGATCCTCGGCGACCGCCACGGCAACGTCGTCCACCTCTGGGAGCGCGACTGCTCGCTGCAGCGCCGCCATCAGAAGCTGGTCGAGGAATCGCCGGCGCCGAACCTGCCCGACGCGGTGCGCGAGGCCATGTGCGACGGCGGCCGTGCGCCTGGCCAAGACGGCCGGCTACTACAACGCCGGCACCTGCGAGTTCCTGGTCGATAAGCAGAACCGCTTCTACTTCATCGAGGTCAACGCCCGCATCCAGGTCGAGCACCCGGTCACCGAGCTGGTCACCGGCATCGACCTGGTCAAGCGAGCAGATCCGCATCGCCGCCGGCGAGCCGCTGCCGTTCCGCCAGGAGGACATCGCGCACCGCGG
Organism: uncultured Planctomycetota bacterium; assembly: GCA_963849325.1. GTDB lineage: Bacteria > Planctomycetota > Planctomycetia > Gemmatales > Gemmataceae > JAJPHU01. The sequence continues at coordinate 110,058 of CAWKHF010000008.1, forward strand.
CTGCGCCATCGAGTGCCGCATCAACGCCGAGGACCCCGCCGCACGACTTCCGGCCCTCGCCCGGCCTCGATCACGCGCTGGCAGCCGCCCGGCGGTCCCGGCGTGCGCCTCGACACGCACGTCGTCGCCGGCTACCGCGTGCCGCCCAACTACGATTCGCTGGTCGCCAAGCTGCTCGTCCACCAGCCGACCCGCGCCGAGGCGCTGGCGTGCATGCGCCGCGCCCTCGACGAGTTCGTCGTCGAGGGCATCAAGACGACCATCCCGCTCCACCGCGACATCTTCAACCATCCGGCCTTCATCGACGGCCAGGTCGATACGACGTTCATCGAGCGGACGTGGCAGAAGAAGGCGTGACCGCGTTCCGAGAAAGGACAGCATCCCGTTATGAGATCTTTTACCGCTCTTGCTCTCCTTTTCTCGCTTTTCTTCCTCCCGCTTCGGGCGGACGAGTTTACCAAGGAAAAGCTCGACAACTGGCACCAGTGGCGCGGCCCGCGGGCCGACGGCACGGCGCCGCACGGCAAGCCGCCTCTCAAGTGGGACGACCAGACCAACATCCGCTGGAAGACGGCGCTGCCCGGACTGGGCAGCGCGACGCCGATCGTCTGGGGCGATCTGATCTTCGTGCTGACCGCCGTCGATACCGGCCGTCAGGCCGCGCCGGCCGACATCCCCAAACCGGACCCGCGCTTCCGCAAGCAGACCGTACCGCCGACGACGTATCATCAGTTTCTCGTCCTGGCCATCGAGCGCAACAGCGGCAAGGTCCGCTGGCAACAGGTCGCCGCCGAGGCCGTCCCCCACGAAGGGCATCATCCGACGCACAGTTACGCCGCCTCTTCGCCGACCACCGACGGCAAGTTCCTCTACGTCTCGTTCGGTTCCTTCGGGCTGTACGGCTACGATTTCGCCGGCAAACTCCAGTGGAAACGCACCGACCTGCCGCGCCTGGAGACGCGCTACGGCTGGGGCGAGGGCGCCTCGCCGACGCTGCACGGCGATGCCCTGATCGTGCCTCGGGACCAGGAGGGCGCCTCGTTCCTGATCGTCCTGGACGCCCACACCGGCAAGACGCGCTGGAAGGTCGAGCGCGAGGAAGTCACCACCTGGGCGACGCCGCTGGTCGTCGATTACCGGGGCCGGACCCAGGTCATCGTCCCGGCGACGAAGCGCATCCGCAGTTACGACCTCGCCGACGGCCGGGTCATCTGGGAGTGCGGCGGACTGACCGTCAACTGCATTCCGTCCGCCGTGCGCTTCGGCGATTCGGTCATTTGCCTGAGTGGCTACCGTGGTGCCGCCGCCTTCCGCATTCGCCTCGACGCGACCGGCGACATCACCGGCAGCGACAAGATCGTCTGGTCGTACAAGCGCGGCACGCCCTATGTGCCGTCGCCGTTGTTGACGGGCGATCGGCTGTATTTCACCTCCACTAACGAGCCATTGTTGACGTGTCTGAACGCGAAGACGGGCGCGGTCATCCTGGACCGCGAACGGCTGCGGGGGCTGGGCAGCCTGTACGGCTCGCCGATCGAGGCGGACGGCCGCATTTACCTCACCGACCGCGACGGCACGACGATGGTGCTCCAGCGCGGCGACAAGGTGAAGGTGCTGTCGGTCAACCGCCTGGACGAGCCGATCGATGCCTCGCCGGTGGTGGTCGGCAAGCAGTTGTTCCTGCGCGGGGCGAAGCACCTGTTTTGCATCGAGGGTGAGGGACCGCGTGGTCCCCAGCGATGATTCCCCCTGCCAACAACCTGTTTTCCCCAATGGCGAGCGGAGGCCGTTATTTGAAACGCCAGAAGCGATGGCCACAATCGCGGCACCGATAGGGCCGAACCAGCAACGCACCGAGGAGACTCTCCGCGGAGGATCGCTGGGAGAGGCGCGTATTCCGGCTCTTGCAATGGGGACAGACCTTGGCGGGGGGCCGCCAGGCGTTCACGATCCGGCGAGTCATCGTTGACTCCGAAATCAAGCGTTACCACTACGCTGGGGAGGCGACGAGTCTGGAGAGAGAATATGTAAGATAAGAACGAATGGAAGTGAGTTTGGCAAGTAAAAAAAGCAAAAAGCGGAGAACTTCCGAGCCGCGAGCGTCAGCGAGCGGGAACGTCCCGCTCGCTGACGCTCGCGGCTCGGACCATGAGACATTACTCCTCCACTGGCATCTGATAGCACACGGCTTCCTTATCGTTGCGCACCAGCAGATACGGCCCGGACAGGACGGGGTTGTTCCACGTCATGCTCGGGAGCGCCGGCAGGCGGCCCAGTTCCCGGAACTCGTCGGGGTTGGCCTCGACCAGTGCCACGTATCCCTCCTCGGCCTGCACGAGGAGGAGGTCGCCGACAAGCAGCACCTGGCCGAATTTGTAGCGCTCGCCCTTCCACTTCCGCTCGCCCGTCTGGAGATCGATGCAGGCGAGGTAGCGGTCGTCCAGTCCGAAGGCGCGGTCGTGGGCCATGACGACGTTGGAGAACTGCGTCCGCATGTTGCGGTTCTGCCACAGTGTCTCCAATTTCCATGCGCCGTCAGCGTCTCTGGTGATGTGCAGCAGGACACAGCCGACGCCGTAGCCGGCCGACAGAAAGACGCGGTCGCCCGACAGCGGCACCGGCTGCGACGCCTTGGCCCAGTCGCTGGGCCAGGAGAAGTCCCACAGCACCTTGCCGTCCGTCGGATCGTGGCCGGTGACGCTGTGGGCGTTGACGCTGAGGATTTGCCGTTTGCCCGCCAGCGTCGCCAGCGCCGGTGAGCTGTAGCTGGCATCATCCGTGCCGGCCTTCCACAGCGGTTTGCCCGTGTCCTTGTGATACGCCAGGAGCGATGGACCCTTCTCTCGGCCGCCGGTGACGATCACCTTGTCGTCCAGGACCAGCGGCGAACACGCCTTGCCCCAGATGACGTTGGTCAGATTATTTTCGGCGAGAGTGTCGTGCGACCAGAGATTGTCGCCGGTGGCGGCGTCGAGGCAGTCGAGGATGCCGGTGCCTCCGAGCGTGTAGACACGGCCTTCGGCGAGAGTGGGTGTGGCTCGCGGACCATCGCCGCCCTGCTTGTCGTGGAAGCGCGCCTCGTGTCCGTGCTTCCAACGCACCTTGCCGGTCTTCAATTCGTAGCAGACGACCAGCTCCTGATCGCCGCGCTGCTCCTGGGTGACAGCGTAATCGCCGGCGACGGCGAAGGCGGACCAGCCCAGGCCGATCTTCCGCCGCCACAGTTCTTTCGGTGGGTGGGCCTTCCAGTCACGGGCCAGTCGGACGCCGTGGACCACGCCATCGCGGTCTCGGCCGAGGAATTGTGGATAATTCGTATCCTTATCAGCGGTCAATTCGACGCCCTTGACCTCGGCTGCCGTCGGTTCGACCCGCAAGTCCTCCAGTGACGCCTCGGTGCGCGGCGTCCACTTCCACTTCAGCCGCGGCACGCCGGAACCGCTGAGGGAGCCGTTGAACTCCAGCACTTGACCCAGGCCGAACAGGATACCGGCCACCGCGGCGCTGGCGCCGATCAACAGGGCGAAGCGCTGCCACCAGCGCAGCCCGCTGAAGAACAGCATCCAGACGATCAGCAACAGCGGCGTTGCCAGGATGATGCCCGACAGGATGTGAAATTGCAGTACGGGTTCGAGAGCGTCGGTCAGCACGATGGCCGCGAAGCCGCCGCCGCCCAGAAGAAGCGTCGCCGCCGGCATCCACAGCCGTTTCAGCCGACGCGGTTGAGTCGTCTCCATCGCTTTTCATCCTCCGTAATGGGTGCGCCACGGAGCGCGGGTTTCCTGCCTTCATTGTAGGCCGATATCGTCATGCAGATTACATGAGTGGCACATAAGGGCTTGCCACAAGTTACTGGTAACCAAGACACTTGTGTCTCGCCTAATCCGTGCATGCCCATTTATGCTGGTACTCATTACATGGCCATTACATAAGGATTCACGCCCAAAACGGCACGTATTTGGCGTAGCGCTTTGAGGCGCTATCTGGGTCGTACAGCTTGATCAAACCCTCCTTGAGCGTCTCCTTGATGATCTTCGAGGCGATCGGATAGTTCGTATCGCTGATGGCGAAGCGTTGCCGCAGGGAGGCGTTGGTCATCTGCTTATTCGAGACGTGGCAAAGGCAAGCGTGCTGGTAGCAGGCACGGATTCGATCCTTGGCGTCCATGTCCGCCAAGCGCTGGTAGGCGAACAACGTGGCTTTGGTATGACCTTCGATCACGGTGAAGTCTGGGGCGGGCAGCTGAAACAACTCGATTTGGGAGACGACTTTGTCGATGCCGCTGCCGCGTTCTTCGCAGATGTTCATCCTGCGCATGAAAGAAGCGAGGGACTCGTTGCGGGAGCGCGGCGGTGTATCGATGAAGCGCAAAGTGTTCATCAGGGGAGTTCCCGGATTGGTGATTTCCATCCGATCCGCGAAGATTTCCACCATCGGTCCCGCGCCTGTCACCGTAAAGTCCTGATGGATCAAGGCGTTGGCGATCAGTTCCCGAACAGCGATTTCGGGATACATCCGCTCTTCCTGCCGGAACGCCTGGCCGATTTGTTCATTCTGCGGTAGCTGCGAGTTGATGAAAGCGATGGCCGCTTCAAAGCCCACGGCATAGCCCTTCCGAGCGGCCGGATCGCTCCATTCCCGGTTCGTCAGAACCCGATTCTCTCCCCGATAGACCATCACTCGCAATGCCTTGCGCGAAAGTCGCTCGAAATTATCCAAGTTTTTGGCGAAGAGGACCGCCCCCAAATTGGTGACATCGAAGTGATCGCCTCCCTTGGAGACAATGATCTTTTCATCGACCAATCGATCCACGATGGCGGCGCGGTTCTGCGGCAGCCTCCGCCGAGTCAATTCAAAGTACGCCGGGTAGTCCAGTAGCGTCAATACCTGGTCGGAAGTCACCTTGGGACGAGCAATTCCGCTTTCAAACGTGACTTCCGCGAAGATCGCCCACAGCGCTCGCTCCTTCTCGGGGAACTCCCGAAGACGCATTTTCTGGCTGCCGATACGAATGAATTCCGCGTCCTTGAAACGAACAGGTACGTGAGATGCCGGAGCCACTTCCATCAAGACAACGGGGTGGCCCTCGAACACCAACTCGCGGAGGTGAAAATCGATACGCGGCGACAGCTGGAGGGCCAACCAGCCTTCCAGAGCCTGGCCGCCTTTCTTCTCCCGCTTGGGCTTGAAGGTGGTGCCCACTACTCGCCGGCTGGAATCCTCGATACCCCAAATGAGGTAGCCTGCTTCTTTACGGTGCAAGGCAGCCGAATTGGACAAAGCAGACAGATACTCCCCGATCTGCTCCGGATCGGAGTTGTTGTGCTTCCACTCGACCCATTCCGTCTCCGCGGGGAGTGCGAGTAGATTGTGGAGCAGATGAGATAGGGACGCCTCCGTCATGGATCGATCTCGCCAATCTCAAGAGGATTGTTGCCAAGGAAGTCCCTTGCCAAGCTGCGGGCTACTGAGGACAGATGGATCGCTCATTTCCCCCTGGGTAGCTGAGATACCACGTCCTTCATTCTACGGATAGAGGACAACGAAAGTTGCGCAACGGCGAGTGTCAGCGCGTGCTTTTGTCCGTGCCCTCGGCCGGCGTCGTTTCGTCGCTCTTGGGCGTTTTCGGCGCCGGCGGCACGGGCGGCCGTGGCGCCAACGGATCGAGATGGGTGAAATCGACGAGGATCGTGGCGCCGCCACGGATGGCGATGTGGCGAACGTCCTCGACCGGCTTGCCGTCGAACAGCCAGCGCGCCCGCACCTCGTAGACGTAGCCCTTGGCGGGATCGAGCGGCGGTGAACGATAATGGCGCCGCATGCCGGTGCTGCGCATCTTCCGGCCCTCCAGCCAAACCTCGGCGTCTAAAGGCACCTGCACCTGGAGCAGCGCCGTCAGCGACATGGCCGGCGGCAGGGCGGCGTAGGCCGACGGCGGACCGTATACCGGCAGCGGTGACGGCGATTCCGTCGTGTAGCTGGTGCGGCCGTAGGTGAAGTACGCGGCGCTGGGCACGGAAGCCGGGTTCGGACCAGGGCCGTAGCCGTAAGCGGAGGGAGGCAAGTTGATGCCGAGGAAGGGCACGATGCCTCCACCGCCCTGGCTGGCCCCCCCGGCGGTGGGACCTCCGACAGCGGGACCGGGACCGCGAAAACCCATGCCCTGGGGCCACTGACCGAAGCTCTCGGGAGTGATCGCCGCCAACACAACCAGGGCCAGCCCCACTATCTGTATCGAAAACCCGCGTTGCATGATCGATTCTCTTCGGTGCTCGTTCCACGGCAAGCGGCGAAAGGCGCTTCAGATGAACACTACAACATGATTTCACAGCATGTTGAACGGATCCACGTCCAGCGTGAACTCCACGCCGGCCGGCGGCCGCTGGGCCGGCAGCACGGCACGGAGCACCTGGTGCAGCGCGGCCGGACTCGGCGATTGCAGCTGGAAGTGGAAGCGGTAATAGCCCTTCAGCCGGAACACCGGCGCCTCGGCCGGCCCGAGCAGGCGCACTTCCGGCGGCGCCGGCGCGGCCAGCGCTTGCAAGGCTCGCTGGAAGGCGTCGGCGAGTTGGTCGGCGAAGGCGGCCGCCGCCTGCTGCTCGCGGCTGCGGACGATGATCCGGGCCAGCCGCTGATACGGCGGATAATTGTGCTGTCGGCGGTGCGTCATCTCGGCGGCGACGAAGCCGGCGTAGTCGTGCGTCGCCGCCAGCGCGATGCACGGATGCTCCGGCGTGAACGTCTGCACCAGCACCCGGCCGCCGCGCGGCCCGCGGCCGGCCCGGCCCGCCACCTGCGACAACAACTGGAACGTCCGCTCCGCCGAGCGGAAGTCCGGCACGTGCAGGCCCACGTCGGCGTTGACCACGCCCACCAGCGTCACGTTCGGGAAATCCAGTCCCTTGGCGATCATCTGCGTGCCGAGCAGGATGTGGATCAGACCCTTCGCGGAACGCCGCCAGGACGCGGGCATGGCTGCCCGGCTTCCGCATCGTGTCGCTGTCCATGCGGCGCACGACGTAGTTGGGGAAACGCTCCTCGATCTCGGCTTGCAACTTCTCCGTGCCCAGTCCCTGATAGCGCACCGCCGACTGGCCGCACAGGGGGCAATTGCGCGTGCGGCTCCTGCTCGTAGCCGCAGTAGTGGCAGAGCATGATGTCGCGTTCTTTGTGGTACGTCAGCGCCAGGTCGCAGAAGCGGCACGACTCGACGTGGCCGCACGACGGGCAATGGACGTGCGTCGAGAAGCCGCGGCGGTTGAGCAGCAGCATCACCTGCCCGCCGTCCTTGAGCGCCTCGCGCATGGCCTGTTCCAGGCGCGTCGCTGAGGGCCGACGGCCGGCCGCGTGCGCGGCGGCTCGTGGCGCAGGTCGATCAGCGCCACCGTGCGGCAGCGGCCGGTCGAGCACGCGCTGCGGCAGACTCAACAGCGTGTACTGGCCGCGCTGGGCGTTGTGCCAGCTCTCCAGCGACGGCGTGGCCGAGCCGAGCAGGATCGGGATGTTCTCCAGCCGGGCGCGCATGACGGCCACGTCGCGGGCGTGGTAGCGCGGCGTCGATTCTTGCTTGAACGTGGCTTCGTGTTCCTCGTCGATGACGATGAGGCCGAGCTGCTGCGCCGGGGCGAAGACGGCGCTGCGGGCGCCGACGACGACCTGGACCTGGCCGGCGGCGACGCGCCGCCAGTGGCCGCCGCGCTCGGCGTTGCCGAGGTGGCTGTGCAGCACGGCCACCTCGCCGCAGCGGCCGCGGAAGCGCTGGATCGTCTGCGGCGTCAGGCTGATCTCCGGCACCAGCACCAGGGCTTCCTTGCCCTGGCGCATCACCTCCTCGATGGCCCGCAGGTAAATCTCCGTCTTGCCGCTGCCGGTGACGCCGTGCAGCAGAAAGGCGTGAAAGCCGCCCTGTTGCAAGGCCGGCTCCAGTCGCTCCCAGACGGCGAGCTGATCGTCGTTGAGCGTGATCGGTCCGGCCGGCACCGCTTCCTCGTGGGTGCTATCGACGAACTGATCGATGCGCCGGGCCACGCGCCGCGCCAGTCCCTTGAGCACCAGCGCCTCGATCGGACCCGGCCCGCACTTGGCCTGCCGCGCCAGCTGCTTCGCCTCGACGGCCTTGCCGGCCTTCCGCAACAGCTCCAGTACGGCCGTCTGCTTGGCCGTCAGCGTCGGCCGGGCGGCCGTCGCGCCTCGGGCACGGCCTCGACGAAGGTCCGTGTGCGCGTGCCGGCCTTGTCGCGCGCCCCGGCCGGCACGACGGCGTTGAGCACCTGGCCCCAGCCGCACAGGTAATAGTCGGCCATCCAGCGCGTCAGGCGCAGCAGGTTGTCGGTCAGCAGCGGCTCGTCGTCGAGCACGCCGACGAGTTCCTTGACCGGCCGCTGGCGGCGGCGTCTCGCTGAGGCGGACGCAGTAGCCGACGGTCGCCTTGTCGCCGCGGCCGAACGGCGCGCGGACGCGCTTGCCGACGGCGATGCGCCGCGCAGCTCGTCGCCGACGGCGTAGGTGAAGGCGTGGTCGAGCGGCCGATCGAAGACGACGTCGGCGAACAGGCCGGCCGTCGGCCCAGCCGCGGACGCTTCGGGGCTAAACAGATCGCGTTGCATAGTCTGCGTCACAGGCGACTCCCGGATGTGGCCTCCTCGGATCACTGTTCACCAGTCCAGTTTACCTCGCCGGCAGGGCCGATACGAGGTCCGTAGGCCGCATCGCGCGGAGTCTTCCTGTATTTTCGGCTTCGGCGGCGCGGCTGAATCAGCCGGAGGCCGCTCTCGTCCACTTTGGTGGAAGGACGGTCCCTGAAAGACTCCCAACTTGGAAGTTGGGGACATTCCTATCGTGGAGAAGAACCATGCCAACCGAGTGGGAAAAGATGCTGGCCGGGGAGTTGTATGACCCGCTCGACCCCGAGCTGGTGCGTGCCAGGGACCGGGCCCGAGACCTGTGCCAGGACTTGAACGCCACCCGTGAAAAAGACCAGGAAGCCCGCCGCCGCATTCTCACGGCCCTCTTTGGCCGGGGCGGTGCGTCGGTCTGGATGCAGCCTCCCTTCTTCTGCGACTACGGGTCGAACATCCTTCTCGGCGAGCGGGTGTTCTTCAACTTCAACTGCGTCGTCCTCGACGTATGCCAAGTGAAGATCGGGGATTACACCCTGTTCGGCCCGGCGGTCCAGATTTACACGGCCACTCATCCGATGAACGCCGAGCTGCGGCGAAGGCAGGAGTTCGCCAAGCCCATCGAGATCGGCTCCGACGTGTGGGTCGGCGGCGGAGCGATCGTCTGTCCCGGCGTGCGGATCGGCTCGAAGACGGTCATCGGCGCGGGAAGCGTGGTAACACGAGACATCCCGGACGGCGTGTTCGCCGCCGGCAACCCGTGTCGGGTCATCCGCGAGATCACGGAGTAGAGGGCGGCCGAGCTAGGCGGCGCGCGGCCGGGGTTGCTCCGGTCCTTGCGACGTCCTCGACGACTCCGCAGAAACGACTGTCTGAGCATGGCGGATTCGCCGAGTGTAGGACCAGCAGCAGGCGCCGGCCATGACGATCGCCGCCCAGAAGTCCTTGCCTTGATGCAGCCAAGAGATCCAGGACCAGGCCGTGACGTGGCCGGCACATTTCGGCGCGGCGCACACAACGACCACCAGAAGCAGACTGCCGAGAGCGACCCTCCAGCCCGGCGCGGCGGTACACGGCGTCCGCCAGCAGGACAGCGGCCGGGGTCAGTGCCGTGAAATTACATCCCCAGGCGCGCGGGTGGGCCAGCGTCAGGAAGATCATCAGCAGCGACAGGTGCAGAGGATCGCGGAGCCTCGCCAGTTCCGGCGTCGGCCCGCCGCCGTCTCGCCGCCGGCTTCGGAACATCGCGGCGTAACCGATAGCGGCCAGGACGAGGACGAGGGCGGGGTAGGCGCGTTCGAGACCCCGCAGCCGATCCGGGGAATAGCACGTTTGGCCGTTGCTGATGCCGGGCAGGCGGGCCAACTCCGCCAGCAAGGATTGATTTTCCGTGCGGCACGTTTGCGAGCGGATCTGGGTGTTTTGACAGTGCCGGACCCAATCGAGGTGCAGACGAACGGCCCCCTCGCAACCGACCCACGGCCCCGGCACGGCCAGAAGGGCCAGACCACCCGTCAAGGCGCCGGCTAGACCTCGCCAATCACGGCGAACGACGAGGTAGGGCAGCAGCAGGCCGGGCGCGAGCTTCAGGGCCGTGGCGGCGGCGAGCAGTACGCCGCCGAGGAACGGTCGGTCCCGGCGCTGGCACACCATCCAGCCCAGGCACAACATCGTCATCAAGCGCCCCGCCTGGCCGGCGCGCACGTTGGACCAGAAGTAACTGCCCAGCGGCAAGACGATCAACCACACCAGCCCCCAACTCTTCCCCAGTCGGCTTTCTTCCTCGGAAACCAACCGCAGGGCCAGAAAAACACAGGCCGCCACGAAGATCCAGTTCAACACCGTCCAAAGGCGGCACGCCCACAGATAATCCAGGTAGCTCAAGGGCAGAAAGAAGTAGGCGTAGGCGGGGGCATAAACGAACGCCCCGGTGGGGCCGTGCTTGTCGATCGTGTAGATGGACCCTCCCCGTGCCGCGGCGCCGGCGGCGCGGTAGTAGGCTCCGAAGTCCAGATCCTGAAAGTCTTCCGTTTTGCCCACCGTCCGCAGCAGCGAAAACAGGACGGCCAAGCCCAGAAGCAGTACGGTTGCGCGGCCCAGATAGGGCGTTACCTTTTGTGACGGAAGGGTGGCCCCCGAGGGAGTCAAACCGGGCGGCATCACGGTGGCTTCCCCTCCGTGTGCCTGGGGAGGACACGGCGGTGACACCTTTCCTTGGTGAAAAAATCCCTGACGCCGCCTTCCCGCGGACGTCAACACACTATCACTCTGCTGGATCGGCCCTCCCCTACTTGCTCGGCGAGCAATCCGATGGAAAAACGGCGGAGGGGAGAACTTTTCCGAGGAGTGGCAGCGCCGGAAGCGAATGTGTCAATCGTTCGGACGATGGGAGGCGGCGGAGGAAACGGAGCGAAAAGGCCAGGCGGATCATTCATCCCGTTCGGACAGGTTCAGGTCATCGAGGAGGCTCTGCCGCACTTCATCGCCGAGGAGGGCGCTGTCGTGCTGGGTCTGGGCCCGGCGGACGCCGAAATGGGCAGGCAAGTCGAAGTCGGCCAGCAGTCCGCGGCCGCGCTCATCGAGGACGAACTGGACCCAGTGGGCGGTGCCGATGCAGCGGTCCTCGGGCCGGCAGGTGATCAGGTTGGCCGGATAGCGCGCCTCGCCGATGTGCAGGCACAGTTCGTCACCGCGTAGATCCTGCCAGGCTTGCAGCTCTTCGCGCAGGCGTTTGTCGTCGGCCCGCAGCAGCAGGGCGGCTTGCAGACGGTTGCGCCGCGGCAGCAGACGATTGTACAGGTCCAGCTCCTGCTGCACGCGGGCCGGCTCGCTCAGCCGCGCCACGCGCAGCACCTCCTGCAAGCGGAACCACAGCGTTTGCCGATTCTCGAACAGCAGCGTCAAATGGGAGCCGATGCGAACGCGGCGATAGCGGTCGAGGTAGCGGCCGTTCGCCTCGAAGAACTCGCGGCGGCGCGGAGCGTATTCTTCCAGCGGCAGCAGGTCGTCCAGGGTCAGCGCCTTCATCGCAGGGACTCCGTTCCCTTTTCCGGCGGCAGGATCAGGTTCACGTACAGCACGGCGGCCAGCAGGGCACCAAGGAGGGGTCCGCCCACGTAGATGACCGCGTCCGCCAACCAGGCCAGCCGCGGCACCCCCGGTACGGTGGCTTCCCACACGGCCGGGCCGAACCAACGGGCCGGGTTGGCGGCGCCGCCGGTGAAGCGGAAGCCGAACAGCACGGCGGCGGTCTGGGCCAGGCCGACGATCAGGCCGCCCAGCCGCGGCGCGCGTCGATCGAACAGCGTGGCGAAGGCGGCCAGCGTCACCAGACACGTCAAAAACAGCTCGAACGCCGTGCCGCTGACCAGGTGACGCGCTTCGAGGACGCCGCTCTCCGGGGCGAACGCCTTCAGGTATGGCGCTCCCAGGTGCGTCTTGGCGAGCACATCCTCGTGGAACGTCAGGCGGAGTACGAGGCCGGCCAGGGTGGCGCCGAGCAGCTGCATGAGGACCAGCCAGCCGGCCCGGGCATTGTCCAGGCGCTTGAACACCCACAGCATGATCGTGATGGCCGGATTGAGACAGCCAGGCGAGACAGGGAAAGTGACGGTGAGTGCGACGGCGAGGGTGAAGCCCTCGGCCAGCGCCAGCCCCGTCACCGACAGCGCCGGCACGCCGGTCAGGTCCGCCGCGCACACGGTGCCGGCGCCGACCAGGACCAGAATGAAAGTGCCGACCAGCTCGGCGAGGTACGTCCGCAATGGATTGTCCATGTGTCCATCCGCCTATTGGGACGCCGTATTCAAACGCGAACGGCGGAACGTGTCAAGCCGCAAGCGGTCGTTTGCGTCGCTGTGAACTTTGTCGGCGCGCCCGTGCTCGAAAGAAACGTTCGACGAAGCGGTGAGGTCTCGCATTCGCGCTCGTCTTACTTACGCAGACGCTAGTCGTAACTGGCAGTCGGTCGGCTAGGTCCGACCCTGCAAAGGAGTAAAGTGTCATGTCGCAGATGAATCGGCGAGAAGCTCTCGTGGCCACGCTGGCTGGTGCGGCGGCTCTTACGGCCTCGACTGCGGCACGCGCCGAGAAGACCGATGGCGTTGGGCCGGCCAAGTTAATCGAAGTGATGGAGAGCTACCGGAAGAAGATGCCCCCGGCACAAGGACTGGGTGAGGAGAACGGCCTTTCCTTCAAAGGCATCGAGCCATTCACCGAGAGTCATCTTGCCGGGGTGGCGAGGCGTCTGGGGATCAAATCGGAGGCCGAATGCATGGTGCTGCTGACCTATCTCAAGGACGCAGACCTCAAGATTCGCTTCGTTGCCATCCAGGCGATCGAGAGCGTTGTCAAAGCTTATCCGAGTGGGATGTCCATCGAAAACGTCACGGACACGGCCTCCAAAGGGCACCGCAAGATGGTGCGGCGGTTCGTGGAGCGGATCCAAAAGCTCCACGTCTAACAAGTCGCCGTGGCAGACTGCGGCCTATGCCGCGAGTGGCGAAGAGCGCCGAGCCGCAAGTAACTCAGGGTTCGGTCAGTGTCCAGCGCACCTCCGCCCCCTCGCCCGCTGCGAGCGGGACGCGCAGCCGCGCCGTCCGCGGCGCCGAATCGTTCGCGTGCCAGTATTCGTGCCACAACATCCGTTCGTATTCGCCCGCCGGCAGACGGAATTGTCCGTCGGTCTCGCTGAGCGCGGCCGGCGCCTGTCCAGCACCCAGAGCCAAGAAAAGAGGCAAGAAAAGTTCCCAAAGAACGAAATTCTTCACTATTGTATGAGGACACCGAAGTGCCGCAAGACCAACTTTCCGGCTTCCGTCGCAGCGGTACGAACCTCCTGCTAATGCCGCCGTTTCGCCATCGACTTCCGAGAAGGATGTCCCGAGAAATCAAAGGGGTCGAGATGGGGGATGGTAGTCGGTTATGCTGGCCGACTGCGACATTTCAATAACGGGCATGGACCCTCGGGAGGCTGGGCGCTGGAGGATTGAAGCGATAGCATGGTGTTGGCGCGGTCTGCGACAACCGAGCAGAGGTCCGAGGGCAAGGACTGACGCTATGACCAGGGCGGAATGGCAGCGGATTGCCGAGGAACGAGTCAAGGACGCCCTCGCCCTGATAACGGCCTCCCAGTGGTCTGGCGCCTTTTACCTTGCCGGCTACGCGGTCGAGTGTGGTCTCAAGTCTTGCGTGCTTCGCCGCCTTTCCGCGGCGCCCGAGTTGATCTTTCTGGACAAGCGATTCTCCAAAAAGTGCTGGACGCACGACTTGGAAGACCTGGTGAAACTTGCTGACCTCCATTTGGATCGGGACGCCGCGGTCGCCGCAAACGTCGCTTTGGGTATGAACTGGCAGACCGTCAAGGTGTGGAACGAGCAGGATCGCTACCGCATGAAGACCGAGCTGGAAGCGCGGGAACTGGTCATCGCCGTCACAGACAACACAAATGGGGTGCTGCCATGGATCAAGGGCCACTGGTGATCGAGCAGATTGACGCAGGCTCGGAATTCATCGACCGGCTTGATGAGTATGTCCGTGTCCGTGCTGCTTTCTGGATGAAGACCAGTGACTCCGGACGATGGTATCTCTACGTCGCGTCCGACCAAATCAACGACAGCACCAAAAAGGCGGCCTACGCGGAGGTCTCGCGGGTGGCAAGAGAAATGGACAATCCGAACCTGGACCAGTTCCAGGTAATGCTTATCGGGTCAGACGACCCGCTTGCGCGGGCGGCCCTCAACGTTCATCAGCGCTTCGCGGCGAGAGTGCCTACCCGCGTCAGGGACAATCCGTTTGGCGGCGTGAGCGTCGAAGAGGTATACATCTATCCGCCGCCTCATGGGGCCGAGGCGGAGAAATGGCGCGGCGTCGAGGTCAAGTGGTGGCCGGAACCGGACGGGGCCTACCACGTCGAGTTCTGGCCGCGCGAAGCGGCGCAAATGGTCCGGCCAGGGGGCGAGCCGAAGAGGATACCGCGGCCTGCGGCGGTACGGGTGGAAGACGGGAAGGTCATTGAGTATAGACCACCCGAAAAGGATCTGCCTCATTTGACGAAAGACGATTACGAGAAGAAGGCCTTGGAGGCGGTAGAACAAATGGCCGGCAACGGGAGTTGACCGAAATGTGGAAAGGGAAAGTGGATAAGGCGTTGCGAATCTTTTTAGATCGCAGAAGTTCTCTATCGTTTTTCATTAGCCTTGTTGCCCCTACCTTTTCACTCTCCCTGGGCCGGCGCAACTCCAGGGCATCGACCTTGCCATGTTCTGGAATTCGTTCGGAATCCAGTTCTGCTGGACGGAATCATCGGGGCTGCGTCCCTCTCGTGCTCCCAACTATGCCGCAAGCGGTTCAATGCTCGGACAGCGTCCAGCGTACCTCTGCCCCCTCGCCCGCTCCGAGTTGGATGTGCAGGAGTACAGCCCGCGGCGCCGAACCGTTGACGTGCCAATCCTCGTGCCACAACAGCAGTTCATATTCGCCCAGCGGCGCCGCCGTCAACAGGCGGAATTGTCCATCCGTCGCGCTCAGCGCGGCCGGCACGCCGTCCAGCACCCACAAATAAGCCGGCACCCTGTCCGGCCGCAGCTGCGAACGCACCTCGATCAGCCCGGCAGACGAGAGCGGAAACGTCCGCCGATCGCCGCGCGGGATCGTCGCGCTGAAGGTGGCGGCGCCGGATGCCTGGAAGTCCGCACGTTCCTCAACGCTGCGTAGTTCGAGGCTGCCGCCCTTGGGGGCCAGTACGATGTGCGGCCGATATTCGCCGCGTTCGGCCACCAGCCGCGCCGGCTCCATCGACCGTGGCGCGGCCGGCTTGCCGCCGTACAACAACTGAATCACGGTCCAGGCCACGCCATGCGTCGCCGCATCGATGCGCAGGCGTGGCGTCGAAGGGATCGGCTCTTTTCCCTCCCAGCGAACGACGCCGCGAAGGATGCCGGCCTCCTTGTTTATGATGATTTCAGGGTTGGTTCGCCGCGCCGCCGCCACGGGCGCCTCGATTTTCTTGCCGGGAACCGAGATAGGCGCGGCGATCGGCCGAACGGGAGACGGTTTCTCCTTCGTGGTGTCGTGCGGGACCGTCGTCACCGGCGCGCGAGCAGCCGATCAGAAGGGACAGCAACACCGCCAGACCATGCCGGTGCTTCATGGTGCGGACCTCGTGGAATGAGGACGGGACGGGAACCATCACTTCGCGCGCGGCGGCGTCTTGACGATCGGATCGACGTCGCCGCCGTTGAGCGCGGTCAGGAACAGGACCAGGGCGTCGATCTCGGCGCTGCTCAGATCGAGCAGGCGCGTTCGGCCGTCCTTGCCGAGCATCTCCGGGTCGAGGTAGTTGTTGCGCTCTGCGCCGATGTTGTAGAACTCGACCACCTCGCGCAGACGGCCCTTGTCGCCGTCGTGGAAATACGGCGCGGTGCGGAGCAGGTTGCGTAGCGTCGGCGTCTTGTAGGCGTCGATGAGATGGCGGTCCTTCTGGCCGATGGGCACCTGAGCGAAGCGGCCGCCCTCCTGGCCCGGCTTCGACGCGAGGCCGACGCCGAGGTTGTGGAAGTCATTGTCGGTGAAGGTCCGGCCGCTGTGGCAGCGATAGCAGTGCATGAGCGACCGCCCCTCGTCGCGGCCGTAAAACAGCAGATAACCACGGATCAGATCGGCGGCCACATCGGCCTTCTTCGCCTTCTCCCGACCCAACTCCTTCAGGGCGGCGTCATCGAGGACCGCCTCGTAATGCTCCGCCTTCAACGTCGGACTATGTTTCTGGGTCTGCACGCGCAGGGCGCGGTCGTGGACGGAGTCGCCCGACAGGAGAGTGCGCAGATAGGTGGCCAGCGCCCGGCCAACGGTGTCCTGGGTGATGTTGGTCCTCTGCTTGCCGTCCTTCTCGCCCGGCGGCGTGCCGAAGACCTCGTTGAAAGCCGGGTGGTAGTTCGGTTTGTTCCGCAGGCGATGGATGACGCCGGCCCAGGTATGGCGGAACGGCCCCGGTTTGTCCGGTTCGCGCTCGTCTTCGAGGGTGCGCTGGACCACTTCTTCGAGACGGCCGGACCGGCCGTCCCAGAACTGCCGGCGGTTAAAGACACCGTTGACCAACGTGGGCGTGTTGAAGCTGTCACGGTGGGTGCGTTCGCCGTCAGCGAAGCCATGCTCCGGCTGGTGACAGGTAGCGCAGGACGTGCCCGGCTTCGCTTCCAGCCAGGAGTCGTCGAAGAACAACCGCTGGCCCAGCTGCCATTTGCCGAGCGTCAGCGGATTGCCGGCCGGGACGTACTCACTGGGATCGGGCAGACCGAGCGGCACCTTGATGCGGACGATGGCGGCGCTACTGCCGGCGACGGCGCCGGCGGCCAGCGGCGGCAGACCGACGACCGCCGCCGCCTGGCCCGGCCTGGTCAACGGCGGCGCGTTCCAGAACGCCGGCAGCTTGGCCCACTCCTCCGGCGCCTTCTCGGCATGGACGAAATCAATGAGTACGTCAGGCTTGGGTGGCGTGAAGACGTCGATCCACTGGATGTCGGGGTCGAGCGGTTCGCGGCTCGCCTGGTGGGGTGTTTCGGGAGCCGGTTGCGTCTTCGCCGGCGCCTCGGCTCCCGGTCGAGGTCCGTAGCGCTCGGCCCGCTGACATCCGCTCAGGAGAAATACCAGGGCGAGGCAGCACGGCAAACCGCGGAGGAGACGCATGGCTATCCCTCCCTCGCCATCCTCATTTCTTGGCGCTGGCGGCGCGTTGCTCGACGGCGAGGTCGGCGAGCATCTTGGCGACGGCGTTGAGACGCTCCTGATTCTTGGCGATGTATTCCTCGGGCCCGCCCTTGTTGGCGACGTGCTCGGCGATGGTCGGCGAGTCCACCATGTCGATGGCGTCCCACGGACACCAGCGCTCGCACAACGCGCAGCCGATGCAGCGTTCCAGGTCGATGTCCACGAACGACTGCAAGGACGGCAGGTCTTCGCCGGGCACCTTGTAGATGCAGTCCACCGGACAGACCTCGATGCAGGCCTCGCAGCCGGTGCAGTTGTCCGCCCGCACGACCGCCAGTTCCTTGGGGAGTTTCTTGCGTGCCTTGCCCGCGCCTTTCGCCATGATGACCCTCGTTCGAGCGATGTCGTGAATGATCCCGCGTGGATGCACTCTATCTTAGCAGCCCGCCGTCTCGATGTCAGCAAACGCTGGGCGGAGATTTCAAGCCGGCGCATAGCGTGTCAGCCCCGGTACGCGGTCGAAGTCGGTGTCGTTGCTGGCGATGTTCGTCAAACCGTTCACCTGCATCACGGCCACAATCAAGCCATCGTTGGTCAGCAGGCCGATCTGCTGACAGAGGACCGCCCCGGCTGAGAGCAAGGCCGGGGCAATTGTCAGGATCTGAATCTTGCTCTGGAGCACCTCATCGAGAGCGAGCCGGAAGAGGCTCAGCTTCTGGACCTCGGCTGGGTTGGTCCGCAGGCGATTGCCGATTCCCTGCACCGGCCACTTCAGGAGTTTCATCGCCTCGATGGTCATCATCCGGTGAGCCAGTTCACTGAGTACATGCGTCGAGGTGAAGCCGAGGAGTCGTCCCTGCTCAATGCTCCGCACCAACTGCGCAAGCCGCTCCCAAGAGAGGGTGCGGCTGGAAGTAGTAAGTCAGCGTGTTGGCATCAATGAACACCGAGGTTCCAGCCGGGAGGTCATCAAAGGTCATGGCTCCTCCGAGGGTGGCGGGTAGTCCAACTCGGGATCCATCGCGCAGAAGTCGGCCAACTCCACACTCCCGTTCCACCCCAGGATGCCGTAGGCTCGAAGAAGCGGCGTCTCTCCCTGCTGGAGATGGAGGCGTACCCGCTCCTGCTCCTTCAGCGGTAGCGGCTCGACCGGCTTGAGGACGCCGTTCTCGTAAATCGCTTCAAACGTCAAAGACATGGCGGACCTTCCCTTGGTAAGAAGACCAATGAGTACGCCGCTATTTTACCCGATCACTTCCTCCGTCGCCGCGCCGTGTTGCTCCAGCAACCCGCGATACCACGTCTCCGCCTGTGCCGCTTGTCCGGATAGCGCCTTCGTGCCCCAGATCAGCGACAGCGTGCGCCGCGTGTCAGCTCGTCGTTTTGGTGCGCTGAGCATCCTTGACGGCGTTGGCGCACGGCCCGTCCGCGTCGAACAGGCACAGCAGGCCGCCCAGGTCAATCGTTTGCCCCGAGGCGTTGAAGACGTAGGACGCCCCGGCCGGAGCCACGCCGACACGCAGCGGCTCACGGGTTTGGTCCAGATCGACCACGCTGATCGGCAAACCGCTGTGCAGCGACACGATGTTGCAGGCATCCACGGCCAGGTTGATCGATGACAGCACCTTGTCACTCGCGGCCCGGAGCAGGTACTCCGAGGCCGGCTTGCTGCGTCCGGTCGGCTTGAAACCGCCGTGACGCAGCAAGGCCCGCACGGCTTCGCGCACGCCGTCGTCGCTGTGCAACGGCGCCTCGGCATCGAGGACCAGCAGCGCCCGCAGCTCCGGCGGCGACGGCATTTCGCCCAGCGGACGCGGGAACGTCGTCACGAAGGCTCGGAGGTCCAGCAGGGGATGCGCGTCGAGGGTGAGCATGAGGTTGTTACTTGGTGGAGTCCGTGCCGATGCAGTACAGGTTGTGCAGAGCGCGGATGAAGATTTGGCCGTGCGCGATCGCCGGCGAGGCGTAGCATTCCTCGTCGAGCTTGTTTTTGTACAACACCTCGAACTTGGCATTGGCCTTGAGAATGTACGTGATGCCGTCGTCGTCGAGGAAATACAGATGATTGTCCGCCAGGACCGGCGAGGCGCTGACGTGACGGGCCAATTTCTCCTTCCACAGTCGTTCGCCTGATTGGGTTTCGAGGCAACTGAGATAGCCCGTATCCGAGACGACATAAAAGTGTCCGTTGGCGGCGATGGGCGAGGGCACATAGGAGGCGCCGTCGCGGCGGTTGACCTTGTGGGGGATGTGCCAGCGGATGTAATTGCTCTTGGTGATGTTGCCGCTGCCTTCGGGGCTGATGCCCATTAAATGATATTCGGGGAAGCCGGTCGTCAGGAACAACACGTCATCGAGGTAAACGAGGCTGGCGACGTACTGCTCGGTTGGGCCGTCGATGATCCACAGCCGTTCGCCGGTGTCGGCGTCGTAGCCGGTGACGCACTTGCTGCCGCTGAGCACCAACTGCGTCACTTCCGGCCTGTTCCGGGCGTGGATCAGGATGGGCGTGCAGTACGAGCGCGTACGGTTGGGACGATCGACGCGCCAGCGCTCGGCGCCGGTCTTCTTGTCCAGGGCGACGAGGTACGCCTTGGCGTCCTGATCGCCGTTGAGGATGACGAGGTCCTTGTGCAAGATGGGCGAGCTGCAAAAACCGTGGACCGACAGCAGTTTGCCGGGCGAGCGCGTCCACACCTGTTTGCCGTCGAAGTCGTAGCAGGCGACCTGCATGTCGGGGTAGGCGAGGAAGGCGACCCAGACGTGTTGGCCGTCGGTGGCGGGCGTGGAGCTGGCGAAGCTGTTGAGCGGATGCTTCTTTTCGAGCTTGGCCGTCAGGACCACCTGCTGCCAGAGGATTTTGCCGTCGCGGCGGTCCAGACACATCAGCACGCGCTCGCCCTTGCCTTCCAGACAGGTTGTGACGAAGACGCGATCGCCCCAGACAACGGGAGAGGAATGACCCTTGCCGGGAATGGGCGTTTTCCAGCGGACGTTGTCCGTCGCACTCCAGGTTCGGGGGATTCCCTTCTCGCTGGATGTGCCGTCGCCGCGCGGACCGCGCCAGACGGGCCATTCCTCGGCGCGGACGACGCCGGCGAGAAGAGAGAGGATGCAAGTCAACGCGAGGGTCGGCAGTCTCATTCAGGTGTACTCCTGCGAGGTATCCCACAAGGCGGGGCCGCTTGCGGCTTAGCGCCAGGAACGCCAGGCCGCGAGCGGCTCATTCCAGGGCGTGTACGTATCCCAGCGGCGGCAAGGGACGGCGCTGTCCGTCTTCTTCCAACCACAGCCCTTCCTCCGCGACGCATTCGCCGATGGCGGCCAATCCGGAGACCGGCGGCGCGCGAAGCAGGGATTGGGCGTCATCGGGCGAGACGGCGAAGACCAGCTCGAAGTCTTCGCCGTCGGCCAGGGCGTGCTCCAGGGGCGAACGACCGTCGGCCATCGCGCGAGCGGCGTCGGCGATGGGAAGAGCGTCGGCGCGGAGGACGGCGCCGCAGCCGCTCTCGGCGCACAGGTGGGCGACGTCGGCGGCCAGGCCGTCGCTGACGTCGATCATGGCGTGCAGGGCGACGACGGCGTGCAGGGCCAGCGCTTCGCGGATGCGCGGCGTGAAGTCCAGGTGCTTGCCCCGCAGACTGCCGCCCAGCGGTCCCGTCACGAACAGCCGGTCGCCGGGACGAGCGCCGCGGCGGCGGACGGCGCCGCGCGGCGTCGCCTCGCCCAGCAGCGTGACGTTGAGGACCAGCGGGCCGTCCCAGCTGTTCGTATCGCCGCCGACGATGGCCGTGTCGAAGGCGTCGGCCATCTCGCGCAGACCGAGGTAAAGTTCCTCGGCCAGCGCTCGGCCGCCCCGACGCGGCAGACCGACGCTGACAACGGCGGCGATCGGCACGCCGGCCATGGCGGCGATGTCGCTGAGGTTGACCGCCATCGCCTTGCGGCCAATCTGCCGGGCCGTGCCCGCCCCTGGCGCTCCGGGGTGGGTCTCGGCCAGGCGGAAACAGCTGCCCTCCAGGAGCATATCCGTTGTCACCAGGCAGTTCGAGCCATTCGGCCAGCGTAGGATGGCCGTATCGTCGCCCGGTCCCAGCAGCACGCGCTCCGCCGTCGGCGTTCGCCGCCGCAGCCAATCGATGAAGGCAAACTCACCGCTCGTCACGGTATGCGTCTCGACTGCCGCGCCGCTTGCGGGTTCGCGCCAAATTATCAGCGGCGCAGGCTATTTCTCAGGCTACTGACGCCGCGGCCGACACACCAGCGAAAATTATTGTAAAGTTGTCAATAGGCGCTCCGTCGCCGGCTTTCTCCCTTTCGCCACCAGAAGGCCGACGACGAAGTCCGGCTATTCGGTTGGGACGCGAGATCCTGCATGACTGTCCTCACGGCCTTCCTCTCCCTCGGCGAGCCTTCCTTCCGCCCGCGTGTCTTCGGTGCCAGCCCGTTTCGCACCGATGGAGAGTTGCTCGCCCTCCGCTTCGCCCCGGATGGCAGTTTGTGGTCCGTCGAGGAGCCGGGCGTGCTGCGCCACTGGGACCTCCGCATGCGGCAGCAGATCGGCTGGCACGAACTGGCCGATCCGGCGGCGCTGTGGTGCTTCAGCGCCTCGGCCCATTACGTCGCGGCCGGCAGCGACGAGCTGTCCGTCTGGGAGACGGCCACGGGCGAGGCGTGCGCCTGCTGGCCGCAGTCGTCGTGGGTGACGGCGCTGGCGTTTCAGCCGAATGGCCTGCTCCTGGCCAGTGGACACGATGACGGCGTTGTCCGGTTGTGGCACCATGCCGACAAGCGGCTGGCCTACGAGCTGCGGCCGCCGTTGTCGCCGTCCGGCTCCGCCGCCGGTTCGGCCATCAGCGCCCTGGCCTTCAGTCTCGACGGCCGACTGCTGGCCGTCGCCGACGAAGACCGGAGCATCTTCCTGTGGCAGGTGGCCGGCGGCGAACTGCGCGGTCGAATGTCCGGCCATACCGACCGCATTCCCGCCCTGGCCTGGCTGCCCGACGGCCGCCGACTCGTCTCGGCCGGCTGGGACACCACTGCCCGCTTGTGGTACGCGCCCACCGGCGAGCCGATCGTCCTGCTCAACAGCCATGCCGGCCAGGTCCAGGCGCTGGCCGTCACGCCGGATGGTCAACGCCTGGCCTGCGCCGACTCGGCCCACGCCATCCACAT
Organism: uncultured Planctomycetota bacterium; assembly: GCA_963849325.1. Taxonomy (GTDB): domain Bacteria; phylum Planctomycetota; class Planctomycetia; order Gemmatales; family Gemmataceae; genus JAJPHU01. The sequence goes on from CAWKHF010000008.1 coordinate 132,557, forward strand.
CTGGGACAGCAATCGTTATCGGACGTTGACGGTGCTGCGCGATCACGTCAACGAGGTGCGCTGCCTGGCCTTCAGCCCGGATGGGCGCTGCCTGGCCTCGGGCGGCGTCGGCCGGTTCATCCACGTCTGGGACGCCCGCGACGGCGCCGAGGGGCAGGACACCGCCGATCCGCTGCTGGCGCGGACGTGTCTGGCCGTCAGCCCCGACGGCCGGCGTTTGGCCAGCCTGGGCACTGGCACTCCTCTGCGCGTCTGGGACACGGCGACGACGCAGCCGATCGTCGAGCTGGAGGACGCCCCAACGCTGCGGGCCTTCGCGGCCAGCCCGGACGGCCGCTGGTTCGCCGGCAGCCTGGCCGGGCCGGAGGCGCCTGAGGCCAACCGCGATACGCTCGCCCTGTGGCGGGCCGACGACGGCCGACGCGAAAAGCTCCTCGGAGGACAGGCCGAGCCGATCACCGTCCTCGCCTTCAGCCCGGACTCGGCGACCCTCGCCTCGGCCGGACTGCGCAGCAGCGACGTGTGGCTGTGGGACGTCGCCTCCGGCGAACCGCTGCTGATGCTGCCCGATGTCGTCGAAGGGTGCAGCGTCGAGGCGCTGGCGTTTCAGCCGAGCGGACGATTGCTGGCGATCGGCGGTATCGACTGGCTGGCCGCGCGCGGCGCCGAGGGCCGCATCGTCCTGTGGGACCGCGATCAACGACAAACCGTCGCCATCCTGGCCGGTGGGACCGGCAGTCTGTCCTTCCATCCTTCCGGCCGCCGCCTGGCCGCGGCGACGCTGACGCAGAGCATCGCCATCTGGGACGTGGACGCCCGGCAACAGCGGCGGGAACTGACCGGCCATCTCGACGCCGTGACGTGCCTCGCCTACAGTCCCGATGGCCGTTGGCTGGCCTCCGGTAGCGACGATCGCACCGTGCGTCTGTGGGACGCGGACAGCGGTGCGCCGCGCGGCCTGATGGAGCTGGACACGCAGATCAAGGCGCTGGCCTTCGCGCCGGACGGTCAATCACTCTTCACCGGCAACGGCACAACCAGTTGTTATCAGCTCCGGGTTTAGTTAGGGTTTAGGGTATGGCCGAGCGGGGGCGTCAGCCGGCTGGTTGGCCTGCACCAGCCGGCTGACGCCCCCGCTCGCCTCGAAACCCGAGACCCCAAGCATGGCGGACCCTGTGACGCAGACCAGTCCTCCGCCGCCCGGCCGACTGCCCAGCGGCGAACTCGACCTGACCGGCCGAACCCTGGCCGACTTCCACGTCCTGCGCCATCTCGGCCAGGGCGGCATGGGCCAGGTTTACCTCGCCGAACAGGTCTCGCTGCAGCGCAAGGTCGCCCTGAAGATCCTTCGGCCGGAGCTGGCGGCCGACCCCACCGCCCTGCAACGCTTCAAGGCCGAGGCCACCGCCATCGCCCAGGCCACCCACGCCAACATCGTCCAGGTCTACGCCATCGGCGAGACCGACGGTATGTCGTACATGGCCCTGGAATACGTCGAGGGCCGCAACCTGCGCGAATTCCTGCTCAAGAAGGGTCCGCCCGACGTGCTGCTGGCGCTGAGCATTCTCCGCCAGGTGGCGTCGGCGTTGCAGCGGGCCAGCGAGCTGGGCATCATCCACCGCGACATCAAGCCGGAGAACATCCTGCTGACGCGCAAGGGCGAGGTCAAGGTCGCCGACTTCGGTCTGGTCCGCTGCCTGGCCGGCGATCGTCCGGCCCTCAACCTGACGCAGAGCGGCGTGACGATGGGTACGCCGTTGTACATGAGCCCCGAGCAGGTCGAAGGCAAGTCGGTGGATTGCCGTACCGACATCTACTCGCTGGGCGTCACCTGTTATCACATGCTGGCCGGCCATCCGCCCTTCCAGGGCGATTCGCCGTTCGAGGTGGCCCTGCAACACGTTCGCACCGAGCCGAAGCCGTTGGCGGAAGTCCGCCCCGACCTGCCGCCGGACCTGGCCGTCCTCGTCCACAAGATGATGGCCAAGGATCCCGCCCAGCGTCACCAGACCGGCTGGGAACTGCTGCAAGACATCGTCCGTCTGCGCGAGGGGCTGAGCGGACAGACCGGGGCGGTGTCGTCGCTGCTGGAGTCGGCCGAGATGGGGACGGAGTCGCCAACCAGCAGGGCCGCGCCGACAGCCGTGACGCCGCTCCCCCGCCGCTGGAGGTGGCGCGGGCCGGTCTTCGTCGTCAGCGTGCTGCTGGCCGCCGCCGTCGGCGCCGGCATCGGCTGGTTCCGTCATCGCCTGGCCTTCCCGTTGCACGGCACGGTCACTCCCGCGCCGGACGACGAGGGCAAGACGGTCCCGCCGGCGAAAAGCGAGGAGGCCACCCTGCGCTCCGTCATCGAGCCGTATTTGACGTTCCGGCCGCACCGACGCCGTGGAGACCCAGTTCGGCCTGGTGCTGTGCATGAAGCTGAGCGTGTTCTACCTGGAGCACGATCGCCTCGACGACGCCCTGGACCTGTTCCAACGTCTGGAACATCATCGCATGATGATCTACCGCCTACTCGGTCGCATCGGGCGCGGCATGGTGCTGGCGCTGCAGAGCCGCAGCCAGGAATCGAACGAACTGTTCCGCGAAGTGTACGTCCACGGCCGCGACAAGTCCGGCAAACAGCGCCTCGACAATCTGTGGCGCGAAGAAAAATGGCGCTACTGGATGCGCAAGGCGCTGCATTACAATCGACAGAACGGCGTGAAACTGGAGGACATTCCCTCCGCGCTGCACAAGTTGATGTGACCTCGAAAGCCGCTTGCGGCTTAGCGCGGAGAACGCTAAGCCGCAAGCGGCTTCTCTCCTTACGGTTCCTTCTTACGGGCCTTTTCGATCTGGGCATCGGTGAGCGTCAGGCGGATGCTCACGTCGTTCTTGTCCGTCCTCAGCTTGAGGTTGTCGATCAGCTGCTTGACGAGGCGGGCGCTGGTGTCCTTGCCGGCGCCCAGGAAGGCGAGCAGGGGCATCAACTCGTCGAACTTGCCCTTGATCTGGGCGGCGGCCGTCGGATTGCTGGTGTGGACGACCAGCGATAACTGGGCGTCGTCGCTCAGCTCCAGGGCGCCCGTGATCGATTGCAGGGCGTCGGCGAAGTTCTTGGCCGTGTCGTCGGCCTTGAGCAGTTGCTTGAGCGGATCGGTGGCGACCATCGCCAACCAGGCGCTTTCGTCGCCCTTGAGATGGTCCAGCGCGGCTTGCATGTCCTTGTTGACGCGCTGGGCCGGCTGATCCGCCCGCTTCACGGCGACGGCCGTGTCTTTCGCCGTTGCGGTCATCACCAGCGTGTCCTTGCCGGCGAAGGCGGCGAAGAACGACTTGTTGTCCGAGGTGATCTCCCACATCGGCAGCTCGCCCTCCGTGAGGACCTTGAGCCGGCCGGGGTGCTTGCGCGCGTAGTCGGTGGCGGCGGCCCGCGCCTTGTCCGGGTCGAAGCGGCCACGGACCACGGCCAGCAGCTTGCCCGTCGTGGCCGGGTTGCCCGATGTGCTGAGGCTGAGAGTGTCGATGTCCTTGAGCGGATCGAGTCCGGCAGCGGTCAAGAGCTGCCGCAGTTCGTCGTTGCGCCGCAGCAACAGTTGAAGCGGATCGAGGGCGTGTTTTTGCACCACCGGCGTCCGCAACATCTGGCGGACGTTGACCGCGACCACCACTTCGGCGTCGGCGGGCGTCAGTCGATCCGGTTCGGCTCGCGCCGCCGCCGGCGACGGCGCGGCCAGGCACGGAGCGAGCAGGCAGACAATCGCGATCATTCGCCGGGTTTTCATAAGAGATCGAGTCCTTTCGAGGTTACTTGCCCTTTTTCAGTGTTTCCTCAATGAGATCGCTGCTGATACGGCCCTTGATGACGACGGCCTTGCCCTTGTTGCTGAGGCGCAGCCCCTTGGCGAACTCCAGGGCGAATTCCAGAGCGGGCTTGGCCTCCTTCTGGTTGCTGGTGATGGCGGCCAGACCGGCCAGGATCAGCTTGAGTCCGGCATCGGCCGAGTCGCGCAGGTCGCGGGCTTCGTTGACGTTCTTGGTCGTGACGATCAGCTCCAGCTTGATCTCGTCGCTGAGCGTCAGTCCGCCGCTGAGCGCCTGGATCTTGTCGATCATGTCCTTGACGTCGCCGGGCAGGTTGCCGAGGGCGTCCTTGACCGCGTCGGTCTTGATGGCCGCCACCGACAGGCTCTGGCTGTCGTTGGCCACTTCCAGGAGCGCCTGGAAGTCCTTGTTCTTCAGGACCGGCTTTTCGCTCTTGCCGGTCTTCTTGAGGGCATCGACCACGTAATCCTTGCCGGCGGAGGCCAGCAGCGTGTCCCGGTTGGGCAGGGCGACGAAAAACGGAGAATCCAGATCGGGCACGTTCACTTCGTAGAGCAGCTGTTTTCCGCCCATCAACTTGTGGATCTTGAGGACGTCGCCGTTGTCGCGCGCGACCTCCTCGGCCTTGGCCTTGAACTTGGCCAGGTCGAACCGGCCATGCACGATGACGAGGCCGCGGTCCTTGTCGGTGCCGCCGGGCGTGGCGACCAGGATGCGGTCGAGGTCACGGAACGGATCGAAGCCGAGATCCTTGAGCACGTCCTGGACCTGGTCGTTGCCGCGCAGCGCTTCCTGGGCCGCCTCCAGGGCGTGCTTCTTGATCAGGGGCGAATCGAGGATTTGGCGGACGTTGACCTGCAGGACGCTTTCGCTGTCCTCGGGCAGATAAGGATCGAGTTCGCCGGCGCGGCCGGGGACGGCCGTCAGCAGGACGGCGACGAGGACGGCCAGGGACAAGCGGTGCGGAGTCATCGGCGTGGGTTCCTTTCGTGAGCTGCGGTCGTCACCGGACCACCGGGTCGAGCGCTACCGGATAATACCTTGCGAATCGAAGGCGGTTTCATTAGCCGGTTTAGCCGCGACGCGCAGCGGAGCGCGCTGCCGCGCTCCGCTGCGCGTCGCGGCTAAACGGAAGGCGCTTATCGGACATGGGCGATAAGGCACTTCAGATAATGCGATTCGAGGCAGGACACCGAAACCGGATGGTCCGGCGCCGGCCCGCGGCGCTGGAGGATCTGCACGGTGCGCTTGGCCTCGGCGGCCAGCTGCGCCAGCAAGTCCTCTAACATACCCATCGTAATCAGTCCGGAGCAACAGCAAGTCACCAGAATGCCGTGCGGTTCGAGCAGGCGCAGGGCCAGCGTCTGCAAGCGGCGATAGCCGCGCAGCGCTTCCTCGACGGCGTTCCGCGCCCGCGCGAACTTGGGCGGGTCGAGCACGACCACGCCGAAACGCTCGCCGCGCGCGGCCAGGGCGTCCAGCTCGTCGAAGACATCGCCCTGCACGAACGTCAGGTTGTCCAGGCCGTTGAGGCGAGCGTTGTCGCGGGCCAGTTGCAGGGCCGGCTCGGATTGATCGATGCCGAGTACGGCGGTCGCTCCGGCGCGAGCGGCGTGCAGGCCGAAGCCGCCGCTGTAGCAGAAGGCGTCGAGCACGCGCCGGCCGCGCGCCAGCCGGGCCGCCGCCTGCCGATTGTCGCGCTGGTCGAGATAGAACCCCGTCTTCTGTCCCTCGGCCAGGTTGACCAGGAAGCGCACCCCTTCTTCCTCGATCTCGATCGGTCCCGGCGGCGCTTCGCCCCACACGAGTCCGTCGTGCGCTTCGAGTCCTTCGAGCTGGCCGATGCCGCGCTCGGTGCGCAGGTAGATGCCCGCCGGCCGCAGCAGCTCGGCCAGCAGCTCGACGAGCAGATCGCGTCGCTGGGCCAACCCCAGCGACGTGAATTGCAGGGCCAGCCAGCGGTCGTAGCGGTCGATGGTGCAGCCGGACAGGCCGTCGCCCTCGCTGAAGACGAGCCGGCAGGCGCGGCCCGGCCCATCGAGATCGAGCAGTCGGCGCAGGTGGACGGCGTCTTCCAGGCGCGTCCGGAAGAAGGCGCGATCGAGGAGCGTGTCGGCGTCCCAGGTGTAGAGGCGGACGCGGATCTTGCTGCGGCTGTTGTACAGGCCGCGAGCCACGAAATTGCCGGTGTGCGAGACCAGCTCGACCACGTCGCCGTCGGCCGGCTCTCCCTCGACCGCGGCGATGGCCCCGGCGTAGACCCACGGATGACGGCCGTAGAAGGGACGCGCTCGTCGGGGTTGCAAGATCACGCGCGCGGTCATGTCAAAAATCCGAAATCCGAAATCCGAAATCCGAAAGAAATCTCGAAAGAAATCCGAAATGCAAAATTCAAATAGCCGAAACCGATCGATATCGATCGGTTTTGTGCTTTTGATGATTCGCACTTTCGAGATTTCCTTCGGATTTCGGATTTCGGATTTCGGATTTTACTCGTTGGCTCGTTCGACAGCCTCGATGTAGGCGAGGGCGCGGTCGAGTTCGCGTTTGCTTTGCCGGCTGCGCAAGAGAGAGCGTACGCGCAGCAGCAGTTCGGCCTTGTTGATCGGCTTGGACAGAAAATCGTCGGTGCCGGCCTCGACGGCGCGCTCGATGTCGCTGGGCTGATCGAGGGCGGTGATCATGAGGATGGCGATGTCGCGCGTGGCCGGGTCGCCGCGCAGGCGCTTGCACACCTCGAAGCCGCTGATGCGCGGCATCATAACGTCGAGCAGGATCAGGTCGGGGTGCCAGGCGGCGACGACTTGCAGCGTCTGTTCGCCGTCGCCGGCGCTGCGCAATTCGTAGTCGCTATCGCTCAGGTAGGCTTCGAGCAGCTCCGCCCCCAGCGGGTCATCGTCGGCGATGAGGACGCGCGGCGCGGGGCCGGATGGCGTATTCGGGGCGTGAGGTTGCATGCCCGCCTCCCTCGTTGAGGTCCGCCTCGACGGCTGCTCCCGACGCCGGGACGCCGCCAAACAGGGGCATTATAGCGACGCTTTGCGGACGATACGAGGGCGAGGCTGGGATGGCGAGGCATCAACCCCGGCCAACGGGGAGCAGTTCGATGGCGTCGCCGACGTGGAGAATCCCTTCCTCCAGGACGTCGGCCCGGAACCCGCCACGGCCCTTGAGGGCATCGAACACCCCGGCCTCGGTGATGTGTTCCAGATAACCGCATGGGGCGCACGGCCGGACGCCGCGGAAGACGGCGGTGCCGATGCGGAAGGTACGGTCTTTCAGGCTCTCCAGCTCAATACCGGCGGTGACGAGGTTGCGCCGGCTGCGGCCGTCACCCAGGTCGAGGCCGTGTTCGGCACGAACGGCGGTCAGGGCTTCTTCTTCAATCAACGACACCGCCCGTCCGCCGCCCGGCCAGCGCGAGAAGTTGCCACATCCCAGGAAGTAGCGATCACCTTCCAGCCCGCGGCCGGAACGGCCCGGACCTCGGCGATACTCACCAGAGGCGCACGGGCTACCGGTGCGGTCCAGATGCCACGGAGGATACCGATTCCCATAAGGTCCTCAAAGGCAGGTCTGCTTCTACGAGCGTCCTTCGGACGGTTTACGGCATCGCAATTCCTCCGGATTGGTCCGCGGCCCTTCCGGCACGATCATCGGTGTGTCCGCAACAGGGAAGATGTGTCCCAATATCCGGCCGGATTCATCGCATAACTCGATAGGCTGAGAGAGATCGGGAAGCATTCTCCGCAGCGTTTCATCAAGGATGACTTGCGTCATGATTCAACCTCCGACCGAAAAGAGGATTCGTAGGCTCTCCCAAACGGGATTCTAATCGAAATCGACGTCGGCCGGCAAGCCAGTCGAGCGCTCACACCGGCAGCGATGCCGGCAGCACCGCGCGGATTGCTCAGGCAGTGCAGATTGACCGGGTTGCGCACGGGTTCGCCCAGGACGAGCCGGCGCGCCTCCTCGGCGCCTTTGCGGCGCATCTCGCGGAAGCCCTCGACCGAGTAGAACGCCGTGTGCGGCGTCAGCAGCACACGCGGATGTCGCCGCAAACGCTCGTCGTCGAGCGGTTCGCGCTCCACCACGTCGAGCGCGGCAAAGGCGACGTGGCCGGAATCGAGCGCGTCGCACAGCGCCGGCCCATCGACGCACGGGCCGCGCGCCGTGTTGACGACGTAGGCGCCGGCGGGCAGCTGGGCCAGCGTCGCGGCGTTGAGCAGGTGGTGCGTCTCGCGCGTCAGCGGGCAGTGCAGACTCAGAAACTCGGCGCGCGGCCACAGGTCCTCCAGGCGATGGACGCGCTCGATGCCGAGCGCCTTGTCCAGGCCATCGGGCTTGTAGGGATCGTAAAAGACGACATTCATGCCGAGCGATTTGGCGCGGAGGGCCATCGCCGTGCCGATGCGGCCGCAGCCGACGAGGGCGAGCGTGCGGCCGCGCAGGCGCGGCGTGCCGAAGACCGTGGTCATGTCCCAGTTGCCGGCGCGGATGGCTTGATGGGCGAGGACCAGTCGGCGAGCCAGGGCCAGAAGCAGCATCAGAGCGTGATCGGCGACCTCCTCGGTGCCGTAGTCGGGCACGTTGCAGACGACGATGCCGTGCCGCCCCGCCGCGTGCAGATCGACGTTATCGTAGCCGACGCCGGCCCGCACGATGCCGCGGCAGCGCCGCAGCGCGGCGAGGGTCGCTTCGCCGAGCTTGATGGTGTGAAAGACCAGCAGGGCGTCGGCCTCGGCGGCGGCGCGGGCCACGTCGCGCTCGTCGTCGGTTTGCAGCAGCCGCACCTCGGCCACCGCGTCGAGGATGTCGCGCTCGACGCCGATTTCCGCCAGATGATCGGTCACGACAACCAGGGGTCGATTCTTCATCAAAGGTCGTTCTCCTCCGTTTGTCGGGCAATGGGCCTATCTTATAGCAAGCCGGTTGAAGGCATGAGGAATCGGCCGCCTCTAAACTCTTGTTCACATTGCCAGTTATCGGTACAGTACCGAAGGCTCGCCAAGCCGAGTCTACGTTGGCCGCTCATCCCAGCGTGTTTTCGGCAAGAGCGGCGTGTCGAGGCACCGGAACGATCGGATTCGCTGGAGGATTCGCCATGCCCATCCACGATTGGACGCGCGTCCGTCCCAATCGCTTCCACGATTTCCATCAAAGATGGACGGTGGCCATCCGCAATGCGCTCAACGCCGGCCAACTGCCGCCCGGCTACTTCGCCATGGTCGAGCAAAAGACGGGCGGTCCCGAGCCGGATGTCGTTACCCTCGCCCTCGCCCCACCGAGCCATCCTGCGTCCGGAGGGATAGCCATCGACCTCCAGCCGCCGAAGGCCCGGTTCGTGATGCGCTCCGAAGCCGCGACCTACGCCCGCAAGGCCAACCGCATCACGATCCGGCACCCCGACGGCGACGTGGTGGCGGTCCTGAAGATCGTTTCCCCGGGGAACAAGGACAGCCGCCATGCTCTGCGTACCTTTGCCCGCAAGGCGGTCGAGTTCCTCGAAGCCGGAATACATCTGTTGATCGTGGATCTGTTTCCTCCCGGCCGCCGTGATCCGCAGGGCGTCCACAAGGTCATCTGGGACCGCCTGCGCGACGAGCCGTTCGCGCTGCCGCCGGACAAGCCGCTGACGGTGGCGGCCTACGCCGTCGGCACCGAGACGGTCGCTTACGTCGAGCCAGTCGCCGTCGGCGATGCCTTGCCCGACATGCCCCTCTTCCTGACGGCGAATCGCTATGTGCCGTGCCCGCTGGAGGCGACCTACCAGACGGCCTGGGAGCAATTTCCGGCGCCTTTGCGACAACCTTTGGAGTTACCGCCGGCGCCGTGAGCGCCGCGATCCCGACCTCGGCCGAGCAGGCCGCTTGCTTGCGTTTTGACGGAGCGACGGCTAAGTTAACCTCCGTGGTGTCCGTCGCCTCCGCCGAGAACGTCCGCCATGAAAAAGCACCTGCTCGCTTGCCTGTTCGTCCTCGCTGGCGCCGCGCTCGCTTCGGCCGCGTCGCCCTCCTTGAAGGAGGCGCGCCAGCGCTGGCTGCACGGCAACTACGGCGAGGCCCGCGAGCAGTACGAGGCGCTCGCCAAGGACGCCAAGCTGCGCCCCGCCGCCACCGTCGGACTCAGCCGAGCGCTCGAAAGCGAGGGCGAATACGACAAGGCACTCGACGCCGTCGAGTCCGCCCTGAAGGATGCTCCGAAGGACGCCGGTCTGCTGGCCCGCCAGGCGGAACTGCTGTATCGACGCGGCCGCTGGGACGAGGCCGAGAAAGCCGCCAACGCCGCCCTCGACGCCGACAAGAATCAGTTCCTCGCCCGCTGGGTGCGCGTCTGCGTCTACCGCGATCGCGGCGACATGAAGAAGGCCGACGCCGAGTGCAAGGGGTTCGTCCGCACCTACACCCAGCGCGATCAGAACGACGATCCCATCAAGGATCCCGAGGAGCTGGTGCTGGTCGGCCTGGCCGGCGCCGAGAACGCGCGCTGGAACAACTTGCCCGATCAGTTCACCTTCATCCTGCAGGACGTCTACGGCGACGCCATCAAGTACGACAAGGCGTACTGGCCGGCCGAGTATCAGGCCGGCCTGTTGCTGCTGGAGAAGTACAACCGGCCCGAGGCGCTGGCCGCGTTCGACAAGGCGCTGACGATCAACGCCAGCGCCGCCGAGGCGCTCGCCGCCAAGGGCACGGCGGCGCTGATGCAGCTTCGAGATCAAGGAAGCCGAACGATTGGCCGAGCAGGCGCTGAACATCAATCCGAAACTGCCCGAAGCGCTGCGCCTGCGGGCCGACGTGTACCTGGCCACCGGCGACGCGGCCGCCGCCCTCAAGGAGCTGGAGCAGGCCCGCAAGGTCAATCCGCGCGACGAGCGCACCCTCGGCCGCATCGCCGCCTGTCTCACTCTGCAGCGCAAGAAGGACGACCTGGCCGCGCTGACGAAGGAGGTGGAAAAGTTCGACTCGAAGCCGGCCTCGTTTTACTTCGAGATGGGCGAACGGCTGGAGGAGCGCCGCTACTTCGACGAGGCGGAGACGTGCTTCCGCAAGGCGGCCGAGCTGCGGCCCAACGTGCCGGGTGCGCTCAACAGCCTCGGCCAGCTCTACATGCGCATGGGACGCGAGAACGAAGGCGCGCGAAACGCTCGATCGAGCCTTCAAGGCCGATCCGTTCAACGTCCGCGTCTCCAACCTGCGCAAGGTGCTCCGCCACCTCGAAAAGTACGAGACGCTAAGACCGATCACTTCGAGCTGCGCTACGACCCGAAGAACGATGCCGTGCTGGCCCACTACATGGCCCCGTACCTGGAAGCGATCTACGCCGACCTGGCCGAGAAGTTCGAGTATCGGCCGAAGGGGCCGATCCTCATCGAGGTCTTCAACAACCACGAGATGTTCAGCGGCCGGACGATCGCCCTGCCGGACCTGCACACCATCGGCGCCTGCACCGGCCGGATGATCGCCATGGCTTCGCCTCATGGCCGGGGCATCGCCAAGCCGTTCAACTGGGGCCGCGTCCTCCGTCACGAGCTGGTCCACATTTTCAACCTCGAACAGACGCATTTCCTCGTGCCGCACTGGCTGACCGAAGGGCTGGCGGTCAGCAACGAGGGTTTCGCCCGGCCGCCGTTGTGGAACCAACTGCTGCTCGAACGCGTGCCGGCCGGCAAGCTGATGAACCTCGACAACATCGACCTCGGTTTCATCCGGCCGCGCGGGCCGGAGGAGTGGCACCTGGCGTACTGCCAGAGCCAGATGTACGTCGATTACATCAAGGCCAAGTACGGCGCCGCGTCCGTCGGCCGGATGCTGGCGGCCTACCGCGACGGCCTGGGCACGGCGGAAGTGATTGAGCGTGTGTGCAAGGTGGACAAGGCGGACGTTCGAGAAGGGCTACCGCGCCTTCCTCGACGAAGCGGTCAAGCCGCTGCAGAAGGGCAAGCCGGCCGAGAAGAAGCAGACGCTGGCCGAGCTGAAGGCGGCTTACGAGAAGAACGACGACCTGGAAGCCGCCGCCGAGTTGGCCGTGCGCTACCTCGAACGCGATCGCGTGCAGGCGCGCAAGCTGGCCGAGAAAGTGCTGGATCGCAAGCGGAACCATCCCAAGGCGACCTATGTACTGGCTCGCCTGGAACGACTGGCCGGCAACGTCAAGCGCGAGCGCACTCTGCTCGAAGATGCGCTGCGCAAGGACGATCCCGATCCGCGCGTCCTGCTGGCGCTGGGCAAAATCTACTACGATGCGAAGGAGTTCGACAAGGCCGAGGAGATGTTCGAGCGGGGCCGCAAGGCCGAGCCGTTCGAGCCGAGCTGGCTGATGCAGCTGGCCCGCGTCTACGCTCAGAAGGACGACAAAGCCGGAGCTTATCGGCGTGCTCAAGGAGTTGGTGCAAGACCGACGCGGACGAGCTGGAGCAGCGGCTGCGTCTGGCTCGACTGCTGCTGGAGAGCGGACAGGCCGCAGCAGCCGAGACGTATGCACGGCAGGCGATGGAGATCGACGTGCGCAGCAAGGAAGGACGCGACGCTGTTGCTGAAGGCGCTGACGGAACAGAAGAAGGACGAGGAAGCGACGAAGATCCGCGAGCTTCTGGAGAAGTAGGCGAACGGCCGGCGTAAGCCGGCTGGTTTTGGCCCGCACCAGCCGGCTTACGCCGGCCGTTCGCCTTTGCAATGCGGTATTTGTGGTGAAGCATGTCCTTTTCCCTCGCACAATTGCAGGAAATCATTCGTAGCACCTATGACGCCAAGGACCGGCGGCGCGGCGTCGAGGGTACGTTCATGTGGTTCATGGAGGAAGTCGGCGAGCTGGCGGCGGCGCTGCGCAGCGGCAGCGACGCCGAGCGTGCGGCGGAGTTCGCCGACGTGCTGGCCTGGCTGGCGACGCTGGCCAACATCGCCGGCGTCGATCTGGAAGCGGCCGTGCAGGCCAAGTACGGCGGCGGTTGCCCCGGCTGCCGGCGCAGTCCCTGTGTGTGCGATCAGACGGAGAAACCGTGACGTCGAGAAGTCGAATACGCCCGGCGAGCGGGGGCGTCAGCCCCCTGTTGCTTCTTCCAACAGGGGGCTGACGCCCCCCGCTCGCCGCGGCGTTCTCCTCTTCTTCCTCATCGGGTTCCTTACCGCGCCCGCCTGGGCCGCCGCGCCTCCGCACATCCAGGAACCCGTGCGCATCGGCTGGCCCGGCGGCAAGGCGGCGGCCAGTCGCGCAACGGCGTGTGGACGCCGGTGCAGATCACGCTCAAGGCCGGGGCCGAGGACGTTACGCCGGGCAACTATCGCGTCGTCGTCGAAACCGCCGACGGCGAGGCCGTGCCTTACCGCTATGCCGTGCCGGTGCCGGCCATCGCAGCCAATAGCGAACAGATCGTGTTCGCCTACGTTCGGCCGGGCAGCACCGGCGGTACCTTCACCGTCATCTGCGGGACAACGAGAGGCAGGACGTGCAGACGATCGCCTCTCTGCAGCGCGACCCCAGCGCGCCGAAGAGCGAGGTACTCGAACCGCGCGACGTGCTGTATCTGACGATCGGCTCGCGTCTGCCGGCGCTGAAGCAAGCGCTGAAGCATCCCGAGCAGCCGGCCGCGGCCGGCGAGGTCGCCGAGGACCAGGAGGACGGCGGCGCCCAGCGCTTCGCCGCCATCGAGAATGTCGCCGCCCTGCCCGATCGCTGGTTCGGCTACGAGGCCGTGGACGTCGTTCTGCTGACCACGGCCAGCGATAGCTTCGTCAATCAGCTGTTGGAGATGAACAAGGCGCGGCGCGACGCCCTGCTCGACTGGGTGCGGCGCGGCGGCAAGCTCGTGCTGTCGGTCGGACGCAATCAGCAGGCCGTGGCTCGCTGGCTGGACAAGGTGCCGCTGATCGACGTTACCTTCCAGGGCAAGGTCACGCGCGCGTCGCTGCCGAGCGTCAAGACGTGGAGCGGCGCCGAGGCGGCGCAGAAACAGCCGCTGCGTCCGGTCGAAATCGCCTGCGTCCAGCCAGGCCCCAACACCTTCGCACTCGTCTGGGAAGATCCGGCGGCCGGCGACCTCGAAAAGAGGCCGATCATTTTGCAGGCCGGCTGCGGCCTGGGCCGCGTCCTCCTCGTCGCCTTCGACCTCGACGCGCCGCCGTTCTCGACCTGGGAGGGACAGGTCGCGTTCTGGAAGAAATTGCAGGGCGAGCTGATGCCCGCGCCGCACGCGGCCCAGGACAATCCGCCGCCGGGTGGACTAACCGGACCGCGCGAGCGAGCTAGGCTCCGAACTCAAGCACAGCCTGGAGAGCTTCGAGGAGGTGCCCGTCATCTCCTTCGGCTGGGTCGCCCTGTTCATCCTCTTCTACATCGTCCTGGTCGGCCCGCTCGACTATCTCATCCTCAAGAAACTGTTCAAGCGCCTCGAATGGACGTGGATCACCTTCCCGGTGATGGTGCTGCTCGTCAGCGTGGCGGCGTACGCGACGGCGTACTACTTCAAGGGCGACGACCTGCGCATCAACAAGATCGACCTGGTGGAGATCGACCTGGAGGGTCCGGGGCAGGTGTACGGCACGAGTTGGTTCACGCTGTTCAGTCCGCGCATCCAGAACTACACGGTTGGCCTGGAGCCGGTCGCGCCGGAGTGGGGCGGTCGCTGGGACGACAATGACGCCGACGCGCCGGTACCGCCGGTGATGACGGCGACGCTGGATGGGCCGGAGCCGAGCCTGGGCGGCAGCGCGCCGGGCCTGTTTCGCCAGCCCTACGAGTACGCCGAGGACGCCGGTGGACTGCGGCGCGTGCCGATCCCGGTATGGGCGACGCGCACCTTCACGTCCTCCTGGCGCGTGCCCCTGAAGGACCGCCAGGCGCCCGACCGTCCGCCGCCGCTGCAAGCGGAGCTGCGCATCAGCCGCGACGGCAAGGCGCTGAGCGGGGCCGTCGTCAACAACTTGCCGGCGGAGCTGCAAGGGACCATCTTATTCTTCCAGGGCCAGTGGTATCTGCTGGGCGACCTGGTGCCCGGCGAGACGCGCGAGGTTGGCCCCTTGTTCGAGCGCAACGTCAAGAGGCACGTCCTGGCCGAGTGGTTCAGCGATCCGGCCGTGCTGCAACCGCGCTTCGGCTCGATGCCGGTCGGGCAGCAGCGTTCATTCCTGCTCCAGTCGTCGTATCGGCCGTTGCGTTCGCTGCTGTGGCACGACCTCGGCGGCGAGGGGCAGCCCAACAGCGGCCTGCGCTCTCTCGATGAAAGCTGGCGTCTGCTGCCACAGGGCGAAGGAGCGCAGCGGCGTTACCGCGATGAGGTCGTGCTGGTCGCGCGCACGCCGCCGCGCATCGACCGGGCCGAGACCGTCACGCAGGACGGCGTCTCGCCGACGCGCCTGTGGCTGGATGAATTGCCAGGTGCCCGGCCGCAGCGGCCGGCGCTGTCCGGCTTCCTCCAGCAAGAGACGTATGTACGTATTTATGTCCCCTTAACTCGATCTCGTTAGACGCCAAGCCGCAATCGGCCAAAGGGGGAATTGTCGCCATGATTGAAACGCGCGACCTGACCAAGATGTACGGCGAGCTGTACGCCCTCAACCGGCTGACGCTGAAGCTGGAGCGCGGCGACGTGTACGGCTTCATCGGCCCCAACGGCGCCGGCAAGACGACGACCATGCGCATCCTGGCGACGCTGCTCAATCCGACCTGGGGCGAGGCGACGGTGTGCGGCTACTCGATTTACAACAACGCCAAGGAGATTCGCCGCCTGATGGGCTACATGCCGGACTTCTTCGGCGTCTACGACGACATGAAGGTTACGGAATATCTCGAATTCTTCGCCGCCGCCTACCGCATCAAGGGTCCGGAGCGCCGCCGCAAGGTCGATCAGGTGCTCGACCTGGTGGATCTCGGCTACAAGCGCGACGCCCTGGTGACGAGCCTGTCGCGCGGCATGACGCAGCGCCTGGGGCTGGCGCGCGTGCTGCTGCACGAGCCGCAGGTGTTGCTCCTGGACGAGCCGGCCAGCGGTCTCGATCCGCGCGCCGCATCGAGATGCGCGGCCTGCTCAAGGAGCTGCGCAGCATGGGCAAGACGATCCTGGTCTCCAGCCACATCCTGCCGGAGTTGGCCGACATCTGCAACAAGATCGGCATCATCGAGCGCGGCCAGCTCTTGTTCAATGGCGACGTGCAGTCGGCCATCCGGCAGGTGCGCCAGCACACCGTCTACTTCGTCGCTGTCGCCGCCGGCCAACGTGACAAGGCCGGCGAGCTGCTCGAAGCGCACGTCGACATCCTCAAGGTCGAGCCGCGCGAGGAGGACGACTGCCTGCGCGTCACGCTCAACGACGGCGTCCACGACGGCAGTTTCATCCCGGAGCTGCTGCTGCAAAACGGTCTGCGACTGAAGATGTTCAAGGAAGAAGAGATCGATCTCGAAGACGTGTTCATGGGCATCACGAAGGGCATCACCAATTAACCACAGATGAACACAGATGAACACGGATAAGAAAAAATAACGACAATACACTCAGCCAATCCATTTCTATTCATTTCAATAATGTTCTTATCCGTGTTCATCTGTGTTCATCTGTGGTTAATTATTTTTCGGGGAGTGCCATGCGCATTCTCGTCACCGGCGGGGCCGGCTACATCGGCAGTCATGCGGTTCGCCTGTTCCTGTCGCGCGGCCATGACGTCTGGGTCTACGACAACCTGTCGATGGGCCATCGCGCCGCCGTGCCCGCCGAGCGGCTTCTCGTCGGCGACCTGGGCGAGCCTGCGCGGCTCGACCAGGCGCTCGTCGAACATCGCATCGAGGCCGTGGTCCACTTCGCCGCCTTCGCCTACGTCGGCGAATCGGTCCAGCAGCCGGCGAAATACTACCAGAACAACCTCGTCAACACGCTGAACCTGCTCGACGCCATGCGGCGGCAGCGCATCGACCGCTTCGTCTTCTCCAGCACCTGCGCCACCTACGGCGTGCCGGAGAAGGTGCCCATCACCGAGGACGAGAAGCAAAGTCCGATCAACCCCTACGGCAACACGAAGCTGGCGGTCGAGCGTGCCCTGGCGGACTACGCCGCCGCTTACGGCTGGGGCTTCGCCGCCCTGCGCTACTTCAACGCCGCCGGCGCCAGTCCCGCACGGCGACATCGGCGAGGACCACGACCCGGAGACGCACCTGATCCCGCTGGTGTTGCAGGCGGTGCTGGGGCAGCGGCCGGCCATCACCGTGTTTCGGCACGCGATTACCCGACGCCGGACGGCACCTGCATCCGCGATTACATCCACGTCGAGGATCTGGCCGAGGCGCACCTGCTGGCCCTGGAAAAGCTGGCGCCGGGCAAGCACCTGCACTACAACCTCGGCACCGGCCACGGCTACAGCGTGCGCGAGGTGATCCGTCTGGCCGAGGAGGTGACGGGCAAGCCGGTGCCGGTGAAGGAGGGGCCGCGCCGGGCCGGCGACCCGCCGGCGCTGGTGGCGTCGGCCGAGAAGATCCAGCGCGAGCTGGGCTGGCGGCCGCGCTACATCGACCTGCGCGCCATTCTGGAAACGGCCTGGCACTGGCATCGCCGCCATCCCAAGGGGTATGATGATTGATCCGGAGCCTCGGTTAGCCGCGACGCGCAGCGGAGCGCAGGACAAACCCGCGCTCCGCTGCGCGTCGCGGCTAAACGGACAAGCGTTGATGTGACCTCGTATCTCGAAGGACTTCACCCATGCGACGCGGCACGGCAATCCTGGCCTTGGTCTTCTTGCTGGCGGCGCTGGTCTCCGTCGAGGCGAGGCCGCTGCCTACCCGGTCGGTGCGCGAGCTGACTCTGCACGCCGAGACGATCGTGCTGGCCGAGCCTGCCGCGGGGGCGGGCGACCTGACACGCTTCAAGGTGGTGGAGGTGATGCGCGGCCGCGGCATCCGGCCGGGCGATACCTTCCTCCTCGATCCGGCAGCGCACCGAGATGCGCGTGTATGAGCCGGAACAGCAATCGAAGGAGAAGGACAAGCCGCCCCGCGTCGCGCAGGCGCTGCTCTTTCTCGGCCCCAACCGCGGCACACGCGAACAGCCTCGCTTCGAGCCGATCGGTTCCGGCGTGCGCTTGTGGACGGAAGACCGCACTCTCCTTGTGCCCGTGCAGGTCCGCAACCCCGGTCCTTACTGGTTGACCGTTCAGCGGGACGTCGATTGGTCCGAGCTGGTACGTCAGGCTCGCGCCGACGCCGCGGCCATTGAGGATCTGTTCGCGCGGAAACAGCTGCGTCCCCTCAACCGCCGCAATCGAGCGCTGCTGGACTGGGTTCGGCATCATCGGCACGAGTTCGGCGCTCCCACCACGACGGAGCATCCCGACCGGGCGGCGCAGGGCTGGGGGCACCTGGAGACGGAGATTTTTCAGTGGGTGCTCGATACCTGCGAACCGGCGGACGGCTGGCCGGCGGTCAAGCTCTACGCCGAACTGAATCGCGGGACCAATCCGCCACTGCACGAGCCGGCCTTCGGCATGGCGCGGGGGCGGGCCTTGCTGTTGCGGGTAGCGACGGCCAACGACGTTCTCGAAGGCGACCGTGTCCGTGCCCTGGATTTGCTGGGCCATCCCTTCACTCTCTGGGCCGGACCCCTGGAGCGGCTTCCGCAGGTTCAACCGCTCGACGCCAGGGAGCAGATGGAATTGCTCGACCGTCTGACGCCGCTGCTGGCCACGCCGTCGGCGCCGCTGCGTGCGGCCGCCGCTGCCGCCATCCGCCGCGCCAGCATTCCCGATGTCCTCCCCGACACGCATCCCCATAGCCGCCGCGCCTTGCCGGACCTGGTGAAGGCGTATCGCGCCGAGCCGCCGGGCGAGGCGCGCGACGAGTTGGCCGAAGCGGTGTGCGTCGTCGGCGGGCCGAAACACTGGCAGGAGTTGACCGGCAATCCGCCCCGCGTGCTGGTCCGTCTGCGCGGCCTGGAGCGACGCGAGCCGCTGGTCTACTTCTGGCTGAACCTCCTGCCGTGCGGCCAGGCGGTTTACGAGTGTCCCACGCTGCGGCTGGAACGGCTCGACAAGGCGAACAAGGTGGCCGAGATGAAACAGATCCCGCTGCCGGTGGTCCATAAAGACAAGGCGTGGGGCGTGGGTTGGGACGGCGACTCGCTGCTGTTCGTGCAGTTCGCGGTGCAAGATTTCAAGCCGGGCACCTGGCGCGTGACGGTCCAGGGCACGGCGGGCAAGGACAAAGACAAGCAAAAGTGGGTATCCGAGCCGAAGACATTCGTAATTGAGCCGCCGCCCAAGCCCAAGGACGAGCGGCCTCATTACGGCAAGAAAGAGATAGCGAAATAGCCGCCCGAGGGAATCTCATGCTCGAACTGACCGCCGACAACGCCGTCGATTACCTGCGCCAGCGTGGTTGGGTCGGCGTTGGGCCCGTGCATGTCGAGCCGTTGGGCGGCGGCGTTTCCAACGCCGTGCTGCGTGTCGAGACGCCGGATCGTCTGTTCGTACTCAAGCAATCGCGGCCGCAGCTGCGCACGCGCGACGCCTGGTTCAGTGACCTCGACCGCATTTACCGCGAGCAGGAGGTGATGCAAATGCTCGCTCCTCTCTTGCCGCCTTACACGGTCCCCGAAGTATTGTTTACCGATCGTGCCAACTACGTCTTCGTCATGGCCCACGCGCCGCGCAGGGCGCAGGTGTGGAAACAGCAATTGCTCGCCGGCGCGATCGATTTCGCTGTCGGCGAATACGCCGGGCGCATCCTCGGCCGCATTCACGAGGTCACGGCCCGCGACCCCCGACTCGTCGAGCGCTTTCGTGATCGCACCGTGTTCGTGCAGCTGCGCGTCGATCCGTTCTATCGCCGCATTCAGGAGCGCCGCCCCGAGGTCGCCGACGCCGTCGCTCCGCTGATCGACCGGCTGATGTCGGCACAAGAAGGACTGTGCCACGGCGATTACAGTCCCAAGAACATCCTCACGCATGAACACGGCTTCACCCTTGTGGATTACGAAACGGCGCACCTCGGCGACCCGACGATGGACCTGGGTTTTTGCCTGAGCCACCTGCTGCTCAAGGCGGTGAAGCGCTCGCCAGATCGGCAGCGGCATTTCGAGCTGACGCGCCGCTTCTGGCAGGGCTACGCGGCGGAAACGACATTTTTGCCACTGGCGGAATTACAGACGCGCGGCATCGAACATTGTGCCGTTTGTCTGCTGGCGCGCATCGACGGCACCAGTCCGGTTGAGTATCTGCCGGAGGAGGACAAGCGCTCGGCGGTGCGGCGGCTGGGTTGCCGGATACTGTGCGAACATCCGCGGCAGTGGGATGAAGTGCTGGATCTGGCCGAGGAGTTGCTTCCGGTGTAGCGGATGAGTTTGACAGCGAGCGATTCAGCGCCGATGATAAGGAGTTGGCAACGGGAAAAAAACCAGTTCGATGGCGAGGGGGCAAGGGACGCCCATGAGCAGCAATTGGGTGCCGAATGCGGTGTGCGATCCTGCCGAGGTGGCTCATCTGGAGAAGGAGGCGGCCAACGATCCCAGCAACGTGGGCGTTGGGGTGATCGATAAGAGAACGGGACAAGTACGGCTCTTCCTCTACGAGGAAACGAATGTCTTCAGCATGGCCAATCCTCGCCTTCTGGTAGCGGCCGGACATGAAGCCGCGGCGGCAATGGCCGGATTTCCCCTCGACCAGACAAGAGGGTTCCTTCTCGGCAAACAAGGGAGCGACTGGCACGTTTTCAACCAATCGCACCTGAATCGACCTGACGCTCAGACCAACACCATGCGGATGGACGGTCAGCTCTTCCACGAGATCATCTCGGCCCTCCAGGCTGCGGGGGTCTCGAATCCGGTCATCCACTGACTCGTTCGGTCGCGAGGATGGCAATGAATACGAATCAATATCAAGGTGATTTCCCGGAGGTTGAGACGGCCATCTACCGCGTGGCCCTTTCTCTGGATTCCTTCCTCTTAAATGGCATTCCCTACGGCGTGATCCAGCGAGCTGTTTTCAACGGCTTTCTGGAGAAGACAGCTCGCAACTTGCTGACAGAGTTGGCGATCTTGGAACAACAAGCACTGCATATTCCCGTTGCCGGCCAGACCAAGGTTCGAGAAGTGCTGGCGGCACTTCGGCCAAGATGTCAACAGTTAATCGACCACGTGACGGGATTGAGTTTATTTCGGACTTTCCCACTCGAACGAGTGTACTCCCTGGTTTCTCAGGTTCCGCTTCTCCGGGAAGAATGTGTGCGCTTGATTCAGGAGTTGGAATGTTCTTATCGCGTCCCGAAATCATTCTATGAGTCCCGACCCGACTATTCGACCGCCACCATAAATGATTTTCTTACGAATTTGCAATGCCTATTTGCCGAGGAGTGGGCTGCCTCGGCAGAGAAACATAAGGACGCTGCATCCCAGCTTTGAACCGTATGACTCCTCACGATCCGACCATCACGCGCGTTCACGCTCGCGAAGTCCTCGACAGCCGCGGCAACCCGACGGTCGAGGTCGAGGTCCACTGCGCCGGCGGCGCATTCGGCCGGGCCATCGTGCCATCGGGCGCCAGCACCGGCCGGCACGAAGCGGTCGAACTGCGCGACGGCGACCCGTCTCACTTCGGCGGCAAGGGCGTCCGCCGTGCCGTCGCCAACGTGCGCGACGTCCTCGCCCCGCGCCTGTGCGGTCTCGATGTCACCGAGCAGGCGGCGATCGACCGCCTCCTGTGCGCGACCGACGGCACGCCGAACAAGTCGCGCCTGGGAGCCAACGCTCTGCTGGGCGTATCGCTGGCCTGCGCGCACGCCGCCGCCGCCAGCCGAGGACAACCGCTGTGGCGTTACCTCGACCGCGAAGGCGTCGCCCGGCTGCCGCTGCCGATGGTCAACCTCATCAGCGGTGGCCTGCACGCCGGCGGCAACCTCGACCTGCAAGACTTTCTCCTTATGCCCATTGGCGCTCGCTCTTATAGCGAATCGCTGGAGATGACCGTCGCCGTCTACCGGGCGCTGGGCCGTGTGTTGACCCAGCACGGCTTCGAGGGCGTGCTGGTCGGCGACGAGGGCGGTTTCGGGCCGCGTCTGCACTCCAACGAGCAGGCCATCGAGATGATCCTCCGCGCCATCGAGGACGCGGGGCTGACACCCGGCACGCAGGCGGCACTGGCCCTGGACGTGGCGAGCACGCACTTTTATCGGGACGGACTCTATCACCTGCGCATCGACGGCGGACGGCGCGCTCGATGCCGACGGCCTGATCGCCCTGCTGGAAAGCTGGGTCGAACCGTTATCCGATCCGCAGCATCGAGGACGGCCTGGCGGAGGACGATTGGGACGGTTGGCGGACGCTGACGGCGGCGCTGGGCGAGCGCGTGCAGCTGATCGGCGATGACCTGTTCGTGACCAACCCGGAGCGTCTGCGGCGCGGCATCGCCGAAGGGGTGGCCAATGCCGTGCTGGTGAAGGTCAACCAGATCGGCACGTTGACGGAGACGTTCGACGTGCTGCGGCTGGCGCGTCAGGCGGGCTATCGCGCCGTCGTCTCGGCCCGCAGCGGCGAGACGGAGGACGCCACGCTCGCCGACCTGGCCGTGGCCACCGGGGCGGGGCAGATCAAGATCGGCTCGGTGGCGCGGAGCGAACGGTTGGCGAAGTACAATCAACTGCTGCGCATCGAGGAGGAGATGGGAGACGCGGCGCGTTTCGGGTAGCCGCTTGCAGCTGCCACAAGGTTCAACCATGCTGCCTCGTGAAGTCCTGCGTCAGATACGCCGCCTGCAACTGAAGGCGCGCCGCGCCGTCGAGGATCTGCTCGGCGGCGAGTATCACTCCGTCTTCAAGGGCAGCGGCATCGCCTTCGAGGAGGTGCGCGAATATCAGCCCGGCGACGACATCCGCACCATCGACTGGAACGTCACCGCTCGCATGGGCCATCCCTTCATCAAGCGCTTCATCGAAGAGCGCGAGCTAACGGTGGTGCTGATGGTCGATGGCAGCGGCAGCCAGCAGTTCGGCACGCGAGCACAGCCGAAGCGCGAGGTCGCCGCCGAGCTGGCCGCCGTGCTTGCCTTCAGCGCCATCAGCAACAACGACCGCGTCGGCCTGGTGCAGTTCACCGACCGCGTCGAACACTTCCTGCCGCCGCGCAAGGGCGTCCGCCACGTCCTGCGCCTCATCCGCGACGTGCTGTTCTATCAGCCTCAACACCGCGGCACGTCGCTGCGCGAGGGACTGGATTTCCTCAACCGCGTGCTGCATCGGCGCACCATCGTCTTTCTTTTCAGCGACTTCCTCGACCGCCATTTCGAGTCGTCGTTCAAGCGCACCGGGCGGCGGCACGACCTGATCGCCGTGCGCATCAGCGACCCGCGCGAGGAAGAACTGCCGGCCGTGGGGCTGCTGGAGCTGGAGGATGCCGAGACGGGCGAGCGGCTGCTGCTGGACACCGGCCGCGCGGCGGTGCGCGACGCCTTCCGGGCGGCGGCCCAGCGGCGACGGGCGGCGCTGCGACAACTGGCTCGACAGGCCGGTGTCGATCTCATCGACGTTTCGACCGGCGGCGGACATCTCGACGCTCTGATCCGCTTTTTCCGGCTGCGCGAGCGGCGCCAGAGGAGGCGCTGACCATGTCTCCGCCGTGCCGCGATCAACTACTTGAAGGCCGCTCGCGCATTCTCCCCTCTCCCCCGCTTCGGGGGAGAGGGGTTGGGGGTGAGGGGGCGGCTCCTCCCCCTCACCCCCAACCCCTCTCCCCCGAAGCGGGGGAGAGGGGAGAAAATGGGGAGCCGCGCCGCGTCCGGCCTGGCCGTGCTTCTCTTCTCCTCGCTGCTGCACGCCGACTATTCCTACCCGCCCCGGGCGCGCGGCGACACGGAAGCTCGGTTGACCGTCCGAGCGGCAGAGCGTACCGCCGTGCCGGGACTCGGCGAGGTGACGCTGAGCTTGACGGTGACAGGTCCGGCCACGCTCGAAGTCGAAGGGCCGCGCCTGAGCGAAGCCGCGACGGCGTGGAAGGAGGAACGGTCCCTCAGCACGCGGCTCGTTCAGCAAGAACGAGCGAGGTGGAGCCAGGTCATCCGCCTGAGCCAGAACAAGCCGGGGCCGGCGCCGCTGCCGGAGGTGTCGATTCGCTTTCGCGGCAGTCCCGACCGGACCTGGGAGGAGGCGACGTGGGTACACATCCTCAAGGAGCCGCGCGACGTGCCGGGACCGCCGGCGCCGCCGATCCCGCAACCGTCGTGGCTGCGCCGATGGGGACTGGTCCTCACCGCTGGATTGGCAGGACTGTTGTTGGCGGCATGGGGGGTGAAACGGTGGCGCGGCCGGACAGGGCCGCCACTGTCTCCCGAGCAATGGGCGCTGCGCCAACTGGAGCGCGCCGAGCAGAACCTGATGCCGCCGCGCGGAGACGCCGAGGTCTTCCATACGGAACTGTCGCACGTCGTTCGCCGCTACCTGGCCGAGCGCTTCGGGCTGCCGGCGCCGCGGCAAACCACGGCGGAATTCCTCGATGCGGTTCATCACTCGTCCCCGTTGTCCGCGGAGCAGCAGGCGCTGCTGCGCGACTTGTTCGCGCGCTGCGATCTCGCCAAGTTCGCACGTCTCCACGCACCGCCGCACGAGTGTCAACGGACGGCGGACCTGGTCCGCGAGCTGTTGCAGCAAACGACGGCGGCGGGCCGCGCCGTCCAGCCGTAGGCGATCGTGCCGAGGGCGGAGGCTGGCGAGAGATGCACGGCCGCGCAAGTTTTTCCCTTTGCAGAGGCAGGTCAATCTAGGGGCTGATCGACAACAGGGCCAATCTGGATAAAGTGTGGACGAGTCTGCGGTCGAAATAATTTACGGTGAATCAAGGCGATCGGAGAGGATGGGCAAAGAACAGGCCCCGGGGCGGCGTGTCATGAGTATCCGCTTCGCTTCTCCTTTTCCATTCCAGTTCCGGGCTCTCCCCCGGCCGGGCGGCCCGCCGTGCGCCCGAGGGCCGGTTTATGCAAGGAGTTTCGATTATGACTCGTGGCGGTAAGATGCTCAGTGTAGTGCTGGTGGCGTTACTCGGCTTGTGGGGCTGTGCCCAGGGTCCGGCGAGTCATTCCGTCGCCCAGGCCGAACGCATTCACACGCTGGAAGTGAAGTGCTCCAAACTGGAGGACGATTATCGGTCGGTCGCCGGCGCCCGCGACCAGGCGCGCAAGCAGGTGGCGGCCCTGGAAAGCGAACGGACGCGACTGCAAAAGGAGTTGGCCGAGAAGGTGGCCATCCTCAAGGAGCGCGACGCGCTGCGCCGCCAGGTGGCGACCCGCACCAACGAACGCGACAACCTGCAATTGCGCTGCGATCGACTCAAGAAGGGCTTGCAGAGTCTGCTGGGGCAGGACGACGCCATGCTGCCGCTGCCGCCGCCGACCTCGGCCAGCAGCACGACCCTGCCGTCCGACACGGCCTCGTGAGGACATCGGGTTTCCGCAAACCTTTCCGAGCCTGAAGCGTAAGCGAAGAGTGCTGTTCCTTCGCTTACGCTTCAGGCTCGGATTTTTAGCGCACCGGCGGATCGATGACGGCCTTGCGCTTCAGGTCCGCCACAATGCCCTTCATCTCGCGCTGAAAGACGATGTTGCGCAGCTTGTCGCGGATCTCCTTCTGCACCTTGTCGTCGAACGGGATCGGCCCGGCGTAGTCGCGCTTGACCAGGCGGAGGACGTGGAAGCCGCGCGGCCGCTCGATGAGTTGCAGGTCGCCGTCGTGCATGCCGAACAGGATCGGCTCGGCCTCGGGCGGGAAGATTTCGCCGCGTTTGCGGCCCTGGCCGTCGCCCTTGCGGAAGCGGCCGCTGGTGCCGTTGTCGAACTCGTAGGACAGCGTGGCGAAGTCCTCGCCCTGACGGACGCGGGTCAGCAGCGACTCGGCGAAGCGGCGGGCGTCGGCGCGCGAGGCGTGCTGCGTGGCGTCGATGAACAGGTCTTGCCAGTGGACGCTGTCGGGCTGGGTGAACTCGTCGGCGTGGCTGGTGTAGTAGTCGGCGATGTCGGTGTGGCCGATGCGGCTGATGTGCGGCTCGACGCGGCTGTGGATGTACTGCATGGCCATGTAATTGCGCTGCCACCAGCGCCGCATCACCTCCAGCGACATGTCGTGCTGGCGCATGAAACGACTGAATTCCTCGGTGCTCTCCACGTGGTTTTGTTTCATGATCGGCCGCAGCCAGCGCTTCTCGAAGTCCTGGTCGGCGGCCTCCCGGAGTTTCGCGATGAAGGCGGCGCCCTGCTTGCCGCCGCGCTCCAGCTTGGCCAGGGCGTCCTGCAAGAGCACTTCGCGGTCGATGAGCTGCTCCAGGGCTTGCTTGAGGATCTCCTGTTGCTCCTTGAGCGTGCGCGCGGCGTGCAGCTGCTGATAGCAGGAAGAGCGGACCTCTTCGTCGAGGATCGGTTCGCCGTTGACGACGGCGCAAATGGTGGCGGTGGGGCTGGCGTGCGACGCCTCGGCGGGCGGCTGGATCGGCAGCTCAATGAGGCAGACGGCGGCTGGATTGGCGCGAGCGGTGTCCGGCTTTTGCGAGCGAGCCACCTCGGGAGCCGCGGGCGGCAGCACCGGCAGCGCTGAGGGCCGCGCCATGCACCCGCAGGCCGTCAGAACGACCGCGACCCAGGCTCGTGCCAGCCGGCCACGCCATGTCATTGCGTCTGTCTCCGGAGAACTCAGGACCGCGTTGTGCCGAGAGGGCGAACTATACCGCGCGCGCACTGCCGTGCAAGAGGGGTTTGCGGATGGCGGCGGAACGAGGCGGCAAGACTTGCAGGATGTGCGGAGCGGGGGGAGGCAGGTAAGCCGGTGTGAGCCGGACAATGGGCAATCGGGGTGTTTGTCGGCCGGCCCGGCGTCCGAATCCATTGCTGGGAGACTGGATACCAACGGCAGGACGCAACAGGAGTCGCTCCGAAGCTCTCCCCCGCAAGCCGCGGTCCTAACCGCGCCCAGTCACCGGGGAGCAAGCAGCCGAGTCAGGGAGGACCATTGGCATGAGACATCGATGTCTTCGCAGTCTGGGTCTGTCACTGGGTTTGCTGGTGGCGGCCCCTGTAGCGTGGTTGACACCCGCGCTACGGGCCGAACCGCCGGCGCCAGCCATTCAACCGTGGCCGCCGGCGGCGTCGTCGTCGGCGACTACGCCGCCGACAACGCCGCCGAGCGAACTGGCCCCTATCCTCGTGAACGTACCTCAGCCGTCCGCGCCGGCGAGCACGCCGCCGGCCGTCATCGCGGAGGCGATACCGGCGGTGTCACTGGAGCGGCCGGTCGCCCTTCGGGACAAGCAGGCCGTCGTGGACGGCGAGGTCCGGCCCACGAGTTTGTTCAACCGCAACAGCGACGCCATCGCCTACAGTCCGGCGGCGGGCGTCCTCACCGCTCGGCCCCTGCCGCCCGGTCCTTCCCTGGACGTGAACAATCTTCCCTTGCCGTCCGCCACCCTATCGGCGACGCCTCCGCCGGACTGCGCCGTATAACGGCTGGCGTCAGCCGCCAGCCGCGCCGGTATCGCCGGGCAGCCCGAGCACGACGATGGCGCCGGTGCCGGGTGTGTCGGCCGTGCCGGGGGTGATGGCCGGGCCGGGCATCGCCGGCGCGCCTCTGGGCAATCCCGTGTGCGACGGCTGCGTCGGCGGCGGGGCCTGTAGCGTGTGCGGCCCGGACGCCTGCTGTGCGCCGGGCTGCTGTGGCGGAGCGTGTTGTGCGCCAGCGTGCTGCGATGGCTGCTGCGGCGGCAACTGGGGCGCCTTCGGCGCCGGCTGCTGCTTCGGCAACCGCTGGTATGCCACCGCCGAGTATCTGCTGTGGTTCATTCGCGGACAGCCGCTGCCGCCGCTGGTGACCTCCGGTTCGCCCGCCGATAACCCGCCGGGCGCGATCGGTCAACCGGGCACCACCGTCCTGTTCGGCGGCAACACCATCGGCAATCCCCTGCTGTCCGGCGGTCGAGTCTTGCTCGGTTACTGGTTCAGCGACGATCACTGCCTGGGAATCGAAGTCGGCGGCTTCGGTCTGGGCACGGCCTCCAACACCTTCTCGGCCACCTCGGCGGGTTCGCCGTTTTTGGCCCGACCGATCGTCAACGCTCTGACCGGGGCGCCGGACATCGAGGCGGTGGCCACGCCCAACGGCCTGACCGGCACCGTCTCCGCCGTCGCGCGCACGCAGCTCTGGGGCGCCCAGGCCAACCTGCGCAGCAACCTGTGCTGCGGCTGCAACTGGTTCCTCGACGGCCTGGTCGGCTATAGCTACCTCGGTCTGCACGACTCGCTGGCGATACAGGAGAACCTGGCCGTCGTCAGCTCGCAGAACGCCAACGTGCCGGCCGGAACGACGTTCCAGGTCAACGACAACTTCAGCACCCAGAACACCTTCAACGGCGGACAAATCGGCGCCGTCGCCGAGTACCGCTGGCGCCGCTGGATCTGCGACCTGCGCACGACCATCGCCTTCGGCGTGACCGACCAGTACGTGGCGATCAACGGCTCGACGTTGATCGCCACGCCGGGCGTGGGCGTGCAGTCCTACCCCGGCGGCCTGCTGGCCCAGCCGTCGAACATGGGCACCTACAATCACTACCAGTTCGGCGTGATTCCCCAGATCGGCCTCAACATCGGCTACCAGTTCACCAACCACATCCGCGGCTTCGTGGGTTACAACTTCCTCTACTGGAGCAGCGTGGTGCGGCCGGGCAATCAGATCGATACGACCGTCAACCCCAACCAGCTGGCGCCGCCGATACCGGGCGGCCCGGCGCGGCCGGCCTTCAACGGCTTCAACGGCTCCGACTTCTGGCGCAAGGCATCACCTTCGGACTCGACTTCCGCTGGTAACCGTCCGCTCCGAAAGCCCCTCTCCCCCGCTTCGGGGGAGAGGGGTAGGGGGTGAGGGGGCAGACTCCTCCCCCTCACCCCCTACCCCTCTCCCCCGAAGCGGGGGAGAGGGGAGAAAACGAGCGGCGCGATCCTGTCGGCCGCTTGCGGCTTAGCGAGGGCTAAGCCGCAAGCGGCTTTTTCGTTTCCGTCGGCGCGACCGAATCGGCCGGCATCGTCGCTACACTCCCTGTCCCACGCGGCCTCGCTGTCTTGCATCTTCTCATTGCGACCCGGCCGCGGCGTCGATGAAACCAGCACGAAATTCAGACGCGCAGCTTGACTTGCACTCCTCCCGTTGCCCGGCGACGTTCCGGCCCTCCGGAATGGCCGGTCGTTTCCACACCTTGCAGGAGGCCATGCGGACCATGTTCGATTCCCTGTTCCGATTCCTGTCTCGCCGTCGTCCCGCCGCGGCGAAGCCAAAGCGGGGTGTCGCCCCACACTTGGAAGCGCTCGAGGAGCGCTGGATGCCGTCCACCACCGACGTTTTCAACATGCCGGCCCTGCTGACCGGCAGTTACGGCGCCATGTCGAGCACCCCGACCGCCATCACCCAGACCCAGAACCCGGCGAACATGCCCGGCTACATCAACGATCCGGCCTTGCCGCCGCCCGTCGCGGTGGGGCCGGCGGTCGCGGCGCAGCAGGTCTCGGCCACCTTCGCCCCCTTCACGACCGGCGGCAGCGAGTCGGCGACGGTGCAGCAGTTCAATCCGGCGCTGGGCACGTTGACCGCTGTGGACCTCGTCGTCAACGGCACGCTGACCAGTCACGTCCAGGTCGAGAACCTCGACGGTGCTCCGAGCAACGTCAACGCCCAGGTCAACGGCAATCTGACGGTGCAGGGTCCGGGTTTCAACGCCGTGACCGTCACTCCCAGCATCAACGAGAGCACCACGCTGTCGTCCTCCGATGGCACGCTGGACTATGGCGGCACCAGCGGCCACGACTTCGGCGCGCAGTCGGCCACGGCGACGTCGGGCAACGTGTCCGCCTCGAACCTGTCGGCCTGGATCGGCACCGGCGCGGTGACGCTGACCGAGAGCGCCCAGTCGTCCTCGACCGTGTCCGGCTCGGGCAACCAGCAGACGCACCTCAGCACGCAAGCGGGCGGCAACGTGCAGGTGGTCTACGAGTTCACCTCGAACCCGACGCCGACACCGACCCCGACCGTCACGCCGACGCCGACACCGTGCGAGACGCCGACGCCGACGCCTACTCCCACTCCCACTCCCACGCCGACGCCGACGCCGACCGTCACGCCGACGCCGACGCCCTGTGAGACGCCGACGCCCACTCCGACGCCGACGCCGACCGTTACTCCAACCCCGACACCAACCCCAACGCCGACGCCGACGCCGTGCGACTGCACCCCGCCGTCCGGCCCCGCCTCCCTGAGCGGCCTGGTGTACTTCGATGCCGGCGAGGTCGGTCATTACGTCCAGGGCGATCAGCTCCTCAGCGGCGTGACCGTGAACCTCAACGGCCTCACCATCACGGGCCAGCAGGTGAGCTTGACGACGACGACGGCGAACGGCCTGTACTCCTTCACCAACTTGCAGCCGGGCATCTACATGCTGACGGACGTGACGCCGTTGGCGGACGATCCGGGCGCGTTGACGCTCGGTAGTCTCGGCGGCACGGTGACGGGCAGCCAGATGATCGTGGCGGTGCCGCAGGGCGGCAACGGCATGGGTTACGACTTCGGCGTGGATCCGATGTGTCAGACGCCCACGCCGACGCCCACGCCGACGCCGACGCCGACGCCGACACCTACCCCGACGCCGACGCCGACCGTCACGCCCACTCCGACCCCGACGCCGACGCCGACCCCGACGCCGACACCTACCCCGACGCCGACGCCGACACCGACGCCGACGCCGTTCGATCCGTTCATCCCGACGCCGAGCAAGCGGTTCCTCATTGGGAACGGCTGGCAGTCGCTGGGATGATCGCTCGGTAGCTGTCCGCGGCAACTGTCTCCCGACAAGCCGCGAGCGTCCGCGAGCGGGGCCAACACCGCTCGCGGACGCTCGCGGCTTGTGTCTTCCTCGGAGTCGAACGGATCGGACGGCCAGTCGACGTGTAGGGGCTATTCGGTTCGCCGCCTCGTTCGCCGTCGCATTTCGGCCGCGCCGGCTGGGGAGGACGGCGACGGAGGGCCGAAGAGAAGACGTGACGACGGATCGACCCGTGCCAGGAAGCACCCCGACGTTGAGGAGCCTCAAGGAAGAGAGGGTGAGACCGTGACCACGAGAAGCCCCGGGTGGGTCGCAACCCTGGTCCTCCTGCTGTCCAGCGGCGGCGTCCGCGCCGGCGAGGATCCCTGGCAGGCGATCGCCGCCATCCCCCCGCCGCCCGGCAGCGCCGAGTCCGCTCCGGCCGTGACGCTGGAAGCGCCGCGCTCGCTGTCCGGCGGGACGACCACGGCCGTCTCGGGCGAGTTCCTCGGCCACGGCCTGGCGCCGGTATCGTACAATGAGCCGTCGGACTCGGTCCCACCGCCGCCGCCCGATCCGCCCTCCGGCACGCACACGGTCCTGCAAGCGCCGGATTCGGTGCCGCCGCCAACCTCCGGCCCCATGCCGCCGCCGCCGCCGCCCGGCGACATCGGCGTCAATCAGGGCGTGGTCATCGACAAGCCGTTGCAGCATTCGTTCTGGGACAAGTGCAAGCAATACTTCACGCCCGTCGGCGATCGCGCCAGCGCCTCGGGCCGCTGCCTGTTCCAGAGCGACCATTGCTTCGACTACTTCGCCTCGCCCGTCACCAATCCGTTCCTGTTCGAGGATCCGCGGTCGCTGACGGAAATCAAGCCGCTGTTCCTCTACCAGGGCGCGCCGAGAAGTAATCCGATCTTCCGCGGCGGCAACGCCGAGTTTTACGGCCTGCAAGCGCGTCTGGCCTTCACGGAACGATGGTCGATGACCATCAACGAACTGGGCTTCGTCACGCTCAATCCGTTCGACCCCGCCGCCGACCCGAGTGGTCGATTCAGCCAGAGCACCGGCTTTGCCCAGATCGAGATTGGGCCGAAGTATACCTTCCTGCGCTCGGAGGCGTGGAAGACGGTGATGGCGGGCGGCCTGATCTTCCAGATCCCGGCCGGCTCGCCGAAGGTGTTCCAGGACACCGGCACGCTCGGCCTGGTGCCGTACCTGTCGGCGGCGAAGAACTTCTGTCTGCCGGCCGGCTGGGGCAGCTTGAACCTGATGGGCAACACCGGCTACTCGTTCTCCGTGGACAATCAGCGCTCCGAATACTATTACTTGAACGCCCACCTCGATTACAACATCGCCAACACCAATCGGTTCTTCCCGTTCCTGGAGTTGAACTGGTTCCACTATACGAAGGGCGGCCTGGCCAACGACCCCGGTTTCGGCTTCGAGGGGTTGGACCTGGTCAACTTCGGCTCGCACACGGTCGGCGCCCGCGATTTCTTGGGGATCTCTCCCGGCCTCCGCTTCAAGCTCAACGAGCACATCCAGGCCGGCGCCGCCGTGACCTGGCCGCTGCTCAATCAGAAAGAGATCAACGATTATCGTCTGACGTTCGACATCATTTTCCGGTATTGATAGAAAGGGAGGGCCGGCGCACTCGAAGAAGCTAATCACTCTGGGATCGGGACGGCCAACCATGTTAACGATTCGCCTTGCCAAAGCGGACTGGGCCAAAGCCTGGCGCGCCATGATCGAAGTCGCGCCCGTGCGTCTCGTCGCCGATGACCCTCTCTACGAAGTCTCGCCGGCCCACCTGGAGTTATTGACCGCGCGCGGCTTCTCTTACGAGGTCGTGCCGTTGCGGCCGCGACGACCGGAGAAGCGCCGTCATGGCACGCCCGATTAGAAGCATCGAAATCTACTTGCCGCTGGATTACAACGACGGCCGGCCCATCCCAGAGTCGAAGTACGTCTCGCTCCAACAAGAGCTGTTGAACCGTTTCGGCGGCGTGACTTCGGTCCAGCGACAGTTTCCTCTTCACGGCGCCTGGCAATCCGGCGCGGACATCTATCAGGATCGGGTGGTGGTGTTCAGCGTCATGGACTTTCGCGAAGGAACGCAGCTGGAGTGCCTGCGCTACCTGGTGAGGCTCAAGGGTCGCCTCAAGAAGAAGTTCGACCAGCTGGAGATCCTGATTACCGTGGCGGAGCTGTTAGCGATTTGAACCGCCGCACGCAATCGGTGATGGCCGTCTCGGTCGGCAATCGTTCGATGCTGGAGGCGCCGAAGAAGCCGACGACGCCGTGCGTGTTGTACAGGACGTAGGCCGCGTCCTCCGGCTCGGCGATGGGCCCGCCGTGACAGAGGACAAGGACGTCGGGGTTGATGCTTTTGGCCGCGTCGTGCAGGGTCCTGAACGCGGCGGGCGGCTTGCTCCAGCGTCAGGGCCGTCTTCGCTCCGATGCTGCCCTTGGTCGTCAATCCCATGTGCGGGATGAGCACGTCGGCCCCGGCCGCGGCCATCGCTCGCGCCTCGTCCTCGGTGAAGACGTAGGGGCACGTCAGCAGCCCCAGCTCGCGGGCGGCGGCGATCATGTCCACTTCCTTGTCGAAACCCATGCCGGTCTCTTCGAGTCCCTGCCGCATGGTGCCGTCGATGAGTCCGACGGTAGGGAAGTTCTGCACGCCGCTGAAGCCGGCCGCCTGCACGTCGCGGAGAAAGCGCTTCATGATGCGGAAGGGATCGGTGCCGCAGACGCCGGCCAGCACCGGCGTGTGCTGAACGATGGGCAGCACCTCGCGGGCCATGTCCATGACGATCTGGTTGGCATCGCCGTAGGGCATCATGCCGCTGAGACTGCCGCGTCCAGCCATGCGAAAGCGACCGGAGTTGTAGACGATAATCAGATCGATGCCGCCGGCCTCGGCACACTTGGCCGACAGTCCGGTGCCGGCCCCGCCGCCGATGATCGGCCGGCCCGCCGCCACGCAGGCGCGGAGACGCTGCAAACATTCGTCGCGACTGAAGACGCTCAAGGCTTGATATCCGCTTCCGTGTACTCCGGGACGCACTCTTGTCCGAGCCTGAAGCGTAAGCGACGGGCATCTCTTCGCTTACGCTTCAGGCTCGGACAAGAGCTCGCTTGTCCTCTCACTAGATAATATGAACCTCATTATAACCGTATCCCTGCTCCGCAAACAGACGGAGGCGTTGCACCCATGTCCGTGTTGCTGATCGGTACGCTGGATACCAAGGGCGTCGAGTTCCAGTTCGTCCGCGACCGGCTGCGCCAGGCCGGCGTCACCCCGCTTGTCCTCGATGCCGGCGTCCTGCACCCGCCGGCCTTCCCGCCCGACATCCCGCGCGAGCAGGTGTATGCCGCGGCCGGGACCAACCTCGACGCCATCCGCCGAGGCGGCGACCGCGGTCAGGCCGTCGCGGCGGCGGCGAAAGGAGCGGCCCGCATCGCGGTCGATCTCCACGCCGGAGGGCAACTCGACGGCGTACTCGGGCTGGGCGGCTCGGCCGGCACCACCATCGCCACCGCCGCCATGCGCGCCCTGCCCTTGGGTGTGCCCAAGCTTATGGTCAGCACGCTCGCCAGCGGCCAGGTCCGCCCCTACGTCGGCGTCCGCGACATCCTCATGATGCACTCGGTCGTGGACATCAGCGGCATCAATCGCATCAGCCGCCTCGTGCTCGCCAACGCCGCCGCCGCCCTCGCCGGCATGGTCCAGCAAACCGCCATTCGCGATCCACAATGGGCAGGCGGAGAGGACAAACCGCTGGTCAGTGCGACCATGTTCGGAGTGACAACGCCGTGCGTCGAGGCGGCGCGGAGCGCGGCCGAGCGGGCCGGCTTCGAGGTGCTCGTCTTCCACGCCACCGGCAGCGGCGGCCTGACCATGGAATCGCTCCTCGCCGACGGACAGATCGCCGGCGTGCTCGACCTGACGACGACGGAACTGGCCGACGAACTGGTGGGGGGCATTCTCACGGCGGGACGCGATCGCTTGACGGCGGCGGGACTGCGCGGCGTGCCGCAGGTTATTTCACTCGGCGCCCTGGACATGGTCAACTTCGGGCCGCCCGAGACCGTCCCCGAGAAGTTCCGCGCCCGCCGCTTCCATGCGCACAATCCGAACGTGACCCTCATGCGGACCACGCCGGACGAGAACGATGCCTTGGGCAAGGAGATCGCCCACAAGGCCAGCGCCGCGCGCGGGCCGACCGCGGTGCTGGTCCCGCTGCGGGGAGTATCGGCGCTGGACGCCGAGGGACAGCCGTTCTGGTGGCCGCAAGCCGACGCCGCTCTGTTTCAGAGTCTACGCAACTGGATGAGTCCGCACGTGCGGCTGGTGGAACTGGACCTGCACCTCAACGACGCCGCCTTCGCCGAGGCGGCCGTGCGCATCCTGCTGGAGATGATGGGGCGCGTTTCCCCCGTTTAGCCGCGACGCGCAGCGGAGCGCAACGCGCTCCGCTGCGCGTCGCGGCTAAACGAGAACGGGTTGCTGGACGCTCCTTACTTCTTCTCGGTTCCGAACTGGATGCTCGCTCCCTTGTCACCGCCGATCTCGAAAGACGGTCCCTTGTCACTGTGGAACTGCAACAGCGGTCCCTTGTCGCCGGAGTTGACTTTCACGGACGAACCGTTCTCCATCTGCACGCTCAGCTGCGGCGGCGGCGGCGGCGAGGGGAGCATCAGCTTGTCGGTGGCCTTTTTGGCGTCGGGCACTTTGTGGGCCTCTTCCTTGGCCTTGTTGTCGATGATCTGCTGGATCTTCTGCTCGCCCTTCTGCAAGTCGGTGCCGATTTTGTGGGTGTCGAAATCGATCTGCACGCTATGCTGGCCGGGGACCGAGGCCGGCTGACTGCGTACCTTGTACCAACCGAGATACCAGCCCAGGCCGGCCACCGTCAGGATTCCCGCCGCGAACAACGCCAACATGTTTCGCATGATTGGACCTCTCCTCCTTAGAAGGACGAAGGGGGGCCTCTGCACTTCCGCCCCGCGCCTGTACCACAGGCCCAGACGGCAGGTCCAGAGCAACCGGCCGTCGCCGCGACGCTCCGGCCCGGCGGCGCCGGCGCATCCGGCACAGTCCGTGCAAGCCGCCGCGACGGCGCGGCAAACCGATCTTGACAGGACCCCGCCCAAAGAGCGTATGCTGCTACAGGCGTCAAAGCCGTCAGCTTGAGCGCCATCCGCTCGGATGGTCGATCCGGTCCAATTTGGGGCGGCAGGAGCCGGAAGGGTGAGAGGCGCGCCGGACCCGCCGGGCGAGCTATTTGACGTGATCCGTACACCGTGGATAAAATAACAGATGAGCAAGCCGGACTGGATCGGATCGCGGACGGTCGCGCCACCCCGCCCCGGGCTCGTGACGAGGACGCCTCCGCATCCTTCCATCCTGGACTCGTGTTCCGAAGCCGGAACAGGCCGCCTTCTCTCCCGTACATTTTGTGGTCCCGGCATGGTTGCCCTGCACGGGAGTAAGGGTGGCGGTCCCGCGGGTCGGCCGCGATTCTCCCCCGTTGGTCCGGCTCGCCGGCCCGGAACTCCCCCCATCGATTTGTTCCCGGCGCGCCGCTGAGGGCCGCCGTTTTTGGAGGTATCCAGCGATGTCGCTCTCGACAGGGAAAGCCCTTATCGCCAGTCTGCGGCAGCAGCAGAACCTCAGCGATTACCGCAAGACCCACTGGGAAGGCAACTTCGAGGAATACCTCGATATCGTCGCCGAGCATCCCGAGGTCACGCGCACCGCCTACCAGCGCCTCTACGACATGATCCTCGCCCACGGCACCGAGGAGACGTTCGAGAACAAAGAGAAGGTTCTTCGCTACAAGTTCTTCACCGACTACGCCGCCCGGCACGGCGACGGCATCTACGGCCTCGACCGTCCGCTGATGCAGCTGGTCAACGCCTTCAAGTCGGCGGCCAAGGGCTACGGCACCGAGCGGCGCGTGCTGCTGTTGCACGGCCCGGTCGGCAGCTCCAAGAGCACCATCGCCCGCCTGCTCAAGCGCGGCCTGGAGGATTACGCCCGCACCGACGCCGGCATGTTGTTCAGCTTCGCCTGGAAGGGCTATGACGGCGCACCGTCGCAAAAGTGTCCCATGCACGAAGATCCGCTGCAACCTCGTGCCGCTCGACCTGCGGCCGGCGCTGTTGGCCAAGCTCAACGCCAACCACACACCCGGCGACGTCGAGGTCACGATTCGCGGCGACCTGTGCCCGTTCTGCCGCCAGATGTACAACGAGCGCCTGGCCCGCCACGACGGCGACTGGGGCCGCATGCTCGACGACGTCAAGGTCTATCGCCTGATCCTGTCCGAACAGGACCGCATCGGCATCGGCACCTTCCAGCCCAAGGACGAGAAGAACCAGGATTCGACCGAGCTGACCGGCGACATTAACTATCGCAAAATCGCGGAATACGGCACGGACAGTGACCCCCGGGCCTTCAATTTCGACGGCGAACTGAACATCGCCAACCGCGGCCTCGTCGAGTTCATCGAGGTGCTCAAGCTGGACGTGGCCTTCCTCTACGACCTGCTCGGCGCCTCGCAGGAACACAAGATCAAGCCGAAGAAGTTCGCGCAAACGGACATTGATGAGGTTATCCTCGGCCACAGCGTCGCCGGCGAGACGCCGATCCCGTACCGCTTCGAGGGCGTCGCCGGCTGGACGACGCTGGAGCGGCTGCACGAGCGCTTCGTCGCCGATCCGTCGGGCCTGGAAGTGCTGGCCTACGATTTCGACGCCGGGCGAACGGCCTGGACGCCGGTGCGCGTCGCTGTTCCGCCATCGCTTCACCGGCAAGCTGCTGACCACGTCGCAGAAGTGGGGCGCGGTCGAGACGACGCCGAACCATTCCGATCTTCGACCGCCACGGCGAGAAGTTCTATCCCGAGGAGCGACGGGAAATCATGGCCGTGCGCGGCCTGGGCGAGCTGTTCGCGCCGGAGTCGATGATCGAGACGATCGACGTACTCGAAGGCGTTCCCGGCTTCGTTCGCGAACGTGGCCCGTGTCACCTCGGCCGGCGGCGTGATGACGCGACCTTGCCGCGAGGGCTGGGCGCGGCTCGATCTGCCGCGGCACGCCACGGCGATTCGCGCCGTCTACGATCCCATCCTCGACGTGCGGACCGCTCCAGGATCTGATTACGGTGCTGGTATGGTTCGCCACCGAAGGCCACGTCAATGGCCGCAACGGCGGCGTGGTCATCACCCAGGCCGACCGCGACGAGCTGGAGCGCGTGCGCGCTGCCTATGCCCGCATCACCACCGGCACGGGTTCCATCGACGCCGGGGCCAAGACCGACTCGGCGTGGCGGCTGTACCTCGGCTCCCAGGCCATTGTCCGGCTGTGCGTGCATCATTGCGGCGAACTGTCCGTCAACAAACGGCTGCCCGATTTCCTGTTCCGTCTGCCGACCGCGTACCTGCAGCACGCCTTCGACGAGCTGATGCGGACAGACGGTTCGCGGAAGATGTGGCGAAGGTGCTTGAAGACGCCGCCTCGGAGGATTATCGCGGGAAGTTCTTCGAGTACAAGACGATCTCGCCGCTGCTCGCCGCCCAGGTCGGCACGCTGGCCTCGTTGCTCGGCTACGATTACAGCGTCTACCAGGCCCCGCGCGACGGTCGGACGCCGGCCTATCGCGTCCGCTTCGTCTCCGGAACCGGCAAGAGAGGCGGCCGACGCCTCACCTTCGAGTCCCGCCTGCACGAACGCGAGGTCGCCGACGAGTGGGTCTACGACATCGAGTGCGCCGGCCTGCACAACTTCGTCTGCGGCGTCGGCAACGTGGTCGCGAGCAACACGAACGAGCCAGAATATCAACGTTTGCAGAACAACGAATTCATGGAAGCGTTGCGCGACCGCACGGTCAAGATCGACGTGCCCTACGTGACGCGGCTCAAGGACGAGATCAAGATCTACGAGAAGGACTTCAACGCCGACGCGCGTCAAGGGCAAGCACATCGCGCCGCACACCATCGAGATCGCGGCCATGTGGGCGGTGCTGACGCGGCTGGTGCAGCCCAAGCACGCCAACCTGACGCTGCTGCAAAAGCTCAAGCTGTACAACGGCAAGACGCTGCCCGGCTTCACCGAGGACAACGTCGTCGAACTGAAGCGCGAGGCCGTCAACGAGGGCATGCACGGCATCAGCCCGCGCTACATCCAGGACAAGATCAGCAACGCCATCGTCGCCCACCCCGACGAGGACAGCGTCAATCCGTTCATGGTGCTGCACGAACTGGAGGCCGGCCTGCGCCATCACTCGCTCATCACCAGCCAGGAGCAGTTGCAGCACTACCGCGAACTGCTGGCGGTGGTCAAGGAGGAGTACGAGGACATCGTCAAGAACGAGGTGCAGCGCGCCATCGCCGCCGACGAGGACGCCCTGGCCCGGCTGTGCTCCAACTACATCGACAACGTCAAGGCCTACACGCAGCGCGAAAAGGTCCGCAACCGTTACACCGGCAACTACGAGGAGCCGGACGAACGGCTGATGCGCTCCGTCGAGGAGAAGATCGACATCCCCGACGGCCGCAAGGACGATTTCCGCCGCGAGATCATGAACTACATCGGCGCCCTGGCCATCGACGGCAAGACGCTTCGACTACAAGACCAACGAGCGGCTGCAAAAGGCCCTGGAGCTGAAGCTGTTCGAGGACCAGAAGGACACGATCAAGCTGACCAGCCTGGTGTCCAACGTGGTGGACAAGGCGACGCAGGAGAAGATCGACGTCGTCAAGAGCCGGCTCATCCGCAATTACGGGTATAATGAAAGTAGTGCGACGGACGTGCTGACGTTCGTGGCCAGCATCTTCGCCCGCGGGCATACGAAGAAGTAAGGGTCCGTGGCCGGTGTGGGGGAGGTGCCGTTATTCGACTGGAAGGATTCAGCACCACCGAGGAGGCCATGATCCATCGGGCTGCGGCTGCCCTCCGATCCGCTGGTTACGACACAGCCGTCTTGCCAGTGCTGATTCGCGCCGACATGCCGGCCGGCTATCGCGGTATGTCGCTGGCGGACGGGGCCGCCCTGGGGGTGGAAGCCTTTTCTTCGCAGGACATGCTTCATCACGTTCTGGAGGAGGAGTTGCGTCACCAGGGCCAGAAAGCATCCGGTCGTGCCGAGGAGTTCGCTCCGGGGACGGGGCGGGCATTGGAGGAAGAGGTAGATGCCGAGCGAAAATTCCCTCTCCCCGGAGAATGACTTGGCGGCACGGTTGGCCTTACTCCAGTCGGCCAGCGAGGGCCGGCTTGAGGGCTTATCCTGCCCCCGCTGCCGGAAGGCCGCCGTCTCCGTTTGGTTCACGTGCCGCAGCGCGAACGATTACTGGACCTGGTTTCTCTGCGCGGATTGCGGTTGGGAAATGTGCGCTCAGGGCGATCGTCCCCAACACTATTCTCGTCAGCGCGAACGCTCGCCGCGCGTGGCCACCGGGCCTCCGGGCGGAGTGAAAACCTGATGCGGGGGAATTCATCGTGGGACAGAAGATCGAACGCGATCATCAGCGCTTCAAGAAGCTGGTACGCGGCAAGGTCAAAAGCAACCTGTCCAAGTACATCAGCCGCGGCGAGATGATCGGCAAGAAGGGCAAGGACCTCGTCAGCATCCCGCTGCCGCAGATCGAGGTGCCGCAGTTTCGCTACGGCAGCAAGGGCTCCGGCGGCGTCGGCCAGGGCGACGGTCAGATCGGTCAGCCGCTCGGTCCCGGCCAGCAGGAGTCGGACTCCGGCGCCGGCGATCAGCCCGGCGGACACATCCTCGAAGTCGAATTGACGCATGGAGGAGATGGCCGCCATCCTCGGCGAAGAGCTGGCCCTGCCGCGCATCGAGCCGCGCGGCAAGAAGAACATCGTCACCACCCGCGACAAGTACACCGGCATCCGCCAGGCCGGACCCGAATCGCTGCGCCACTTCAAGCGCACCTTCAAGCGCGCCCTGCGCCGCCAGATCGCCTCGCAAGCCTACGACCCCGGCGACCCGATCGTCGTGCCCGATCCGCGCAGGACAAGCAGTACCGCAGCTGGAAGGACGTGCAGCAGCCGCAGAGCGTGGCCGTCATCATCTACATGATGGACGTGTCCGGCTCGATGACCGACGAGCAAAAAGAGATCGTCCGCATCGAGGCGTTCTGGATCGACACCTGGATCAAGGCCCACTACCAGGGCGTCGAGACGGTCTACATCATCCACGACGCCGCCGCCCAGGAGGTGGACGAGCACACCTTCTACCACACGCGCGAATCGGGCGGCACCAAGATCAGCTCGGCCTACACGCTGGCCGACAAGATCATCGCCGCCCGCTATCCGCCGGACCAGTGGAACGTCTACGCCTTCCACTTCTCCGACGGCGACAACTGGGGCGACGACATTCCCCACTGCATCGAGATGTTGCAGGAGAAACTGCTGCCGCGCTGAACCTGTTCGGTTACGGGCAGGTGGAAAGCCCCTACGGCAGCGGCGAGTTTTACGAGTACGTCCACGAGATGCTCGGCGAGACGGCCCAACGTGGTGTGCAGCCGCATCCCCGACCGCGACGCCATCCTCGGCTCGATCAAGGAGTTTCTCGGCACCGGCCGCTAGATCAAAGTTCTGAGTTCTGAGTTCTGAGTTCTGAGTGAAGAATGGATACGCCATACGATACCACGCTGCCGCCCCATCTGCGCTCGCTGAAGGAGGAAATCGAGGGCTACGCGCGCGACTACGGACTGGACTTCTTCGAGACCATCTTCGAGGTGATCGACGCCGACGATCTCAACGAGGTGGCGGCCTACGGCGGCTTTCCCACGCGCTACCCGCACTGGTCGTTCGGCATGTCCTACGAGGAGCTGCGCAAGGGCTACGACTACGGATTGTCGAAGATCTACGAAATGGTCATCAACAACGATCCGTGCTACGCCTACCTGATGCGCAGCAACCACACGGTCGATCAGAAGTTGGTGATGAGTCACGTCTACGGCCACTGCCTGGCACCGGAGACACGGATTGAGACACGCGACGGTGTGAAGGCCATCACGGAGATCAGGGTCGGCGACGAGGTGCTGACGCATACGGGAGCTTATCGTCCGGTGCGGGTTTGCGCGCGCCGCTGGTTCCGAGGCCCCATTTGTCGTCTGACGGTTGCGGGATCGAGCGAGCCGGTGCGGATTACCGGAGAGCATCCCGTGTATGTCCTTCGGCCTTCACCTTGCGTCTTGCAAGGACGACAGCGTATTCCGTGCCGGCCGACCTGCCAATCCCAGCGGAAGTGCTCCAAGCCGCGTCCCTACGAGTCCTATCAACGGCAATGGCTTCCAGCCGCGCAGGTTCGGGCCGGTGATTTCGTCGTATTTCCGCGCCGTCGCGCCGCTGCCAAAGCTTCTCCTTCTACCGTTTCCATTCCGTTCGACAAGGTACTCCACCGGCAACATCTGGTTGGAGAGCATCGAGTTCCTGTGGAGCGCAACCTGGCGAAACTCCTCGGTTATTTCATCGCCGAGGGCAACGCTCAGGAACGCGGTCTGGTCGGCTTCGGTTTTCACGCCGAAGAACACGACTATCATCAGGAAACAACGGAACTGGCTCGGAAGTTGTTCGGCGTCCGGGTGGGGCGAGACGATTACCTCGATGCCCACGCCACGACGATCCGCTTCAACTCCCTGGAAATTGCTGCCTGGCTTCGGCAGCATGTGGGAACCCATGCCGCGAAGAAGCGAATTCCCGCCTTCCTCATGGATCATCCCCGGGATGAAGTGCTTCAAGCGTGCTTGCAGGGCGTCTTCGCCGGAGATGGTTACTACACGAGCACGTCCGGCCGCAAGTCGGGCACCCTCTCCCTGACGACGATTTCGGAAACCCTGGCCTACCAAGTACGGACTGCCTGCCTGCGCTGGGGGATCAAATCCACTATTGTCACACGCCGTCGTCCGGATCGGCAGGTCAGCTACGATGTGATCTGGTCCGGTGTTTCGGCTCACAAATTGAGTGAGTTGCTCTACGGCCGGGACGTCATCAAGGGGAACCGATCCTTCGAGCGCAGCTGGTCGGACGATCATTACCTCTACCAGCCCATTCGCTCCGTCCAGATGGAGCCATACAACGGACTCGTCTACAACTTCTCTGTGGACACGGATGAAAGCTACACCCTCGCTGCGGGTTTTGTCGTCCACAACTGCGACTTTTTCAAGAACAACGCCTACTTCGGGCACACCAATCGCAAGATGATGGACGAGATGGCCAATCACGGAGCGCGCATCCGTCACTACGCCGAGCGCTTCGGCGAGGACGAGGTCGAGGCGTTCATGGACCGCTGCATGTCGATCGACGACCTGATCGACGTGCATTCGACGGCCATCCGCCGCCGCGAGCCGGTGTCGCGCTACGACTTCAGCCCCGAGCGCGACGACAGCGAGGAGATGCGGGCGACGCGCTTCAAAAGCAAGGACTACATGGATGACTACATCAACCCGCGCGAGCTGCTCAAGAAGGAGGAGGAGGAGCGCCGCAAGGCCAAGGAGCAGACGGCCCGCAGCTTCCCCGAGCACCCCGAGAAGGACGTGCTGCTGTTTCTGATCGAGCACGCGCCATTGAAGAACTGGCAGCGCGACATCCTCGAAATCGTCCGCGACGAGGCGTACTACTTCGCACCGCAGGGACAAACCAAGGTGATGAACGAGGGGTGGGCCTCGTTCTGGCATTCGACGATCATGACCCAGAAGGTACTAAACCCTTCCGAGGTGATCGATTACGCCGACCACCACTCCGGCACGATGGCCGTGTCGCGCGGGCGGATCAATCCCTACAAGCTGGGCATCGAGTTGTTGCGCGACATCGAGCACCGCTGGAACACCGGCAAGTTCGGCAAGGAGTACGACGAGTGCGACGACCTGGAGAAGCGGCGCAACTGGGACAAGCAGCTCGGCCTGGGACGGCAAAAAATCTTCGAGGTGCGCCGCGTCCATAACGATATTACCTTTATCGACACGTTCCTGACGCCGGAGTTCTGCGTGCAGCACAATATGTTCAGCTTCGCCTGGCAGGAGCAGGCGGGCGGTTACGTGATCGAATCGCGCGATTTCGAGAAAATCAAGCAACGGCTGTTATTCAGCTTGACGAACTTCGGCAAACCGTGGATTTATGTAGTAGACGGCAATTTCCGCAACCGCGGCGAGTTGCTGTTGAAGCACCAGCACACCGGCGTCGAACTCCGCCTCGATCAGGCGGCCGACACCCTGGCGAACATCCAGTATCATCTGGGGACGGCCGGTCAACCTGCAGACGCTCGTCGAGGGCAAGCCGACCATGCTTTCCTTCGACGGCAGCGAACACAGCATCAAAACCGGAGGAGAGATCGATGAGCCTCGACGCACTACTTCTGGAAAAACTCGCTAAATGGCGACCCGATAGCGGCCGGTCCACGCTCGACGTGGCCGACGCCGCCGGCGGCTGGGCCGTCGCCTTTACCGCCGAATGCGTGGATGGGATTGGCTGCCGGCTGTGGGAGTTGGCCCTGCGCCGCACGGCCGAGACGTCTGCCCCTCGATCCGAAGGCCCGCGCCGGCGAGGTCTGCCGGCGCGTGACGGGATTGCTCGAACCGCTGTGTCTGGTGGAAGTGGACACGGCGCGGAACGTGGCCTTGCTGCGCAGCGAACAGCCGGGACAACGCGGCGACGACCGCTTCTATTATGAAGTGCTGCTCGAAGGCGACGGCGGCAGCGTCGCTGCGCCGCTATCAGGCGCCGCGTCCGGACCAACCGCGCCGCCAACAGGTCGCCTTCACCCTCACCCACGAAGCGCTCGCCAAACTGGTCGGCGATCTAACGGCATGAACTAGGGAATAGGGAATAGGGAATAGGGAAGAGAGAAAAAGTCTATTCCCTATTCCCTATTCCCTATTCCCTATTCCCTACTCCTGTCTTGATCTTTCTCTCCTGACGCACTAGAAGCGATGCTCCGGAAGGGACCTCTCCCCTGGGCGTCAAGGAGGCGAAAGCCGTGCTCATGCCGCTGCGTCCCGCGCGCCTGGCCCTGTCGGTCGGGTGGTGCCGTCTGCTGGCCGCTTGCCTGATCGCCGGGGCGGCCGCTCTCCACCTGGCTTACCTGGCCCACGATTGCCCGCTCGACCTCGCCCCGGATGAGGCCCATTACTGGGACTGGTCGCGCCATCTCGATTGGAGCTACTACAGCAAAGGGCCGCTCGTCGCCTATCTCATCCGCGG
Organism: uncultured Planctomycetota bacterium; assembly: GCA_963849325.1. Lineage (GTDB taxonomy): Bacteria > Planctomycetota > Planctomycetia > Gemmatales > Gemmataceae > JAJPHU01. Next base: position 177,372 of record CAWKHF010000008.1, read on the forward strand.
CGGCTGCGAGCTGGCCGGCCGATGGTCCGTCGCACACACCGGCAATCTCGCCTTCGCCGTGCGCCTGCCCGCCGTCGTCTGCGGTAGTCTGCTGCTCTTGAGCCTGTACGTCCTCACCGTGCAGGTGTACCGCCGCGAGACGCTGGCGCTGGCGGTCGTCGGCATGGCCCTGACGCTGCCGGTCATCGCCGTCGGCTCGTCGCTCATGACCATCGACGCGCCGTACACCTGCTGCTGGGGCTGGGCGCTGGTGCTGGGACATCGCGCCATCTTCCGCGGCTCGAAATGGGCCTGGCCGCTTCTGGGCGTCGTGCTCGGGCTGGGCATGTTGGCCAAGTACACCATGATCGTCTGGATGCCGTCGGCCGGGCTGTTCCTGCTGACGACGCCGGCGTATCGGCGGTTGTTGTGGGGCCGCGGCTTCTGGTGCATGGTCGCCGTCGCCGGCCTGTGCTGTCTGCCGATCCTCATCTGGAACGCCCAACACGACTGGGTGACGTTCCGCCACGTCCTGGGGCTGTCCGGGCTGCATGACATGGCTCAGCCGCGCGACGAGTCGCGCATCCACTGGCTGGGACCGTTGACCTACGTGGGCGAGCAGTGCGCCCTGCTCTTGGTGTACTGGTTCGTCGTCTGGGCGGCGGCGATGATCGCGCATCGGCCATGGCGCGAGCCGGACGCCGGCATCCGCTATCTGTGGTGGCTGTCGGCGCCGATGTTTCTGATGTTCGGGGCTTTCAGTCCCAAGACGGGCGGCGGCGAGATGAACTGGCCGGTGACGGCGTACCTGTCGGGCCTGGTGCTGTCGGCGGCGTGGCTGGCGCGGCAGTTCGATTCGCCGCGGCGCTGGTATCGCGTCTGGACGGCGATCAACCTGGGGCTGGCGTGCCTGGCCGGCGTGCTGGTGACGCTGTTCATGCACCACAGCCGCTGGCTGTATCCGGTGCTGACGCCGTTGGCCGGGGCACCGACCGCGAACGAACCTCTTCCCGCTGCGCCGCTTCGATCCGACGTGCCGGCTGCGCGGCTGGCGGACGCTGGCGGCGAAGGTCGATCAACTCCGCGCCGCGATCGCGGCCGACGATGGCGTCGAGCCGGTGCTGGCCGGGTCGAGCTGGAACTTGCCGGGCGAGCTGGGCGTCTACTGCGCCGGCCATCCCCAGGCGTATTCGCTCGGCCTGAGCATGGGCGACCGCCATAGCCAGTACGATCTGTGGCAAAACCCTCTCGACAACGGCGACGCTTTCCAGGGCCGGACCTTCGTCGTCGTCAACGGCGATGAGAAGGTGCTGCGCCAGGCGTTCGCCACGGTGGCGACCACGGAGGTGAAGTACGACGAACAGGGGCAACCGATCTCGTCGTGGCGCTTGTCGGTGTGCCGGGACTTCCGGGGGCGCTTGCCGCGGCCGGAGGGGGTGCGCGATTTTTGATCAGAGCCCGCAGCGTCAGCGAGGGTTTTCGCCTGCCCTCGCTGACGCTGCGGGCTCCGTCAGCCGCACCTTCGCCGGATCGTTGGGGAAGTTCTACTTCTGCTCGAACTCGCGCGGGGTCAGCGTTCGGCGGCGTCGGCCTCGCCCCGGCCGCGCATCTTTAACAGCGTGAGGATTTCATCGACCACGTAATCCGTCGTGAGCAGCGGCAGTCGATTCTCCTTCAGCCAGGCGGCCGCCGCCGCGTGGTTGGGATCGCTGGGCACGACCGACGCATACCAGGCGCTGGTATCGACAAAGATCATCCCCCCTCGCGCTCTCGTAAAGCACCCGATCATGTTCGCTGCCGGAGAAGCCACCATCGTTCCCTTGCGGCGGCAGCGCCGCGATCCGGGCCAGCGCCGTCGCCGCGCCTTCGGACTCCACCGAAGGAGTCGCCGCCTCCCGCCGCGTTACCAGAAGGATCTCGACCGTCTCCCCCTCCCGCAGCCCCGGCGGCGTCAACGGCCGCAAGATCCCATTCTCGTAAACGGCGTCACAAAGGATCGTCATGGCTTCCTCCCGATCGGGCGACGGAATGCATCCACGCGCTCACCCCGTGTCGCTGTATTCTATCTCCCGGATCATTTCTCCGTCAGTCGTACCTTGGCCGGATCGTTCCGAAAGCCGTACTTGCGCTCGAAATCGGCCGGCTCCAGCGTTTCTTGCGTGCCATCGTCCTTTTCCACCACCATGACGATGCCGCGTTCGACGCGACTGTTGCCGGTGTAATGGCCGTCGGCCGTGAAGGTCAAACCGTTGTTTCGCCGGCCCAGCATCCGGACGCCGAGCAGCCGGCCGCTGTCGGTCTCCCAGATGAACAGCCGCTCGCCGGATAGTCCCGCCAGGCGTTTGCCGTCCGGCGAAAAGGCGATCTGCGACGCGCCGCCTGCCAGCGGCAGCTTGCGCACACGCTCGCGCAGGTCGGCACGCCACAAGTCGATGCCGTCGAAGCAGGATTTCGCGAGAAGTCGGCCGTCCGGCGACCAGATCGGATGAGCCAGATACATGCCGTGCCCGTAGGGCAAGAGAGCGCCGTCCTTGCCGTCGGCCAGGTCGCGCAGCCGATATGCCTCTTTTTCGCTGGGGGCCACCAGCGCCGAGCGTCCATCCGGCGTCAGTTCGAACCAAGAGACCTTCCACTGTTTGGGATCGTTGGCGAGGAGACTCTTTTCGAGATCCCAAACGTGCCAACCAACCTCCGGGACGTTGAAGGTGAGGAGCCGGCCGTCCGCCGACCATTTCACGCTCTCGGCCGCGCCGGCGAACGGGCCCAACTCGCGGTCGCGCTTTCCCTTGGCCGCGTCCCAGATCAGCACTCGTTTCTCGCCGGCGGCGGTGGAGGCCAGGTGTTTGCCGTCCGGCGACCAGGCCAGCGACGTGATCTCGGCCTTGTGTTCGGCCAAGGTGAGATGGAGCGTGCCGCCGGCGTGCCACAATTGCACCGTGTTGTCCGGCCCTTGAGCGGCCAGGTGCTTGCCGTCCGGCGCCCACGCCATCGGCCAGGTCCTTGGTTCTTCGGCCAGGTTGCTGGCTTCAACTCCGCGAAGACTTGGCCATTATTCGCCGAGGCCAGGAAGGTGCCGAAACGCTCCGCCAACGTCAGCGTCCGGCCGTCCGGCGACCAGGCGAAGCCGTAGATGCCCGTGCCGTCGGTCAGTGTCAGCAGCCGTTTGCCGGTAGCGGCGTCGTAGAGACGGACCCAAGGTTCGCCGTTGGCGCGCGCGATGGTCGTGCCGTCCGGCGACCACGCCATCCACGAAGTGCCGCCATCGGCCAGGCGGCGCGACTCCGCGCCGGCGGCGACGTCGATCACCTCGGTGGTTCCGAGTAGATCCCGGTTGAACACCAGGCTGCGGCCATCCGGCGACCAAACCGGCTCATCGTTCGGCATGACGACCTTGGAATAATGCAAGACTTCTTTGCGGCTTTCCACGTCCCAGACGTGCAGGCCGTCCTGCTCGGTACAGGCCAGGCGTTTGCCGTCCGGCGACCAGCCGAGCCGTCCGACGGAGGCCGGCGCGGTCAGCCGGCTCACTTCCTTGCCCGTGTCCGCGTCCCAGATGAGAATGTGGTTGGCGTCGCCGGGCGTCGCCAGGCGTCGGCTGTCGGGAGAAAACGCCGGCCTCTCGCCTGGGCAGGCGACCGGCGGCGCATGCAGGAGCTTGCCCGTGGTGGCCTCCCAGGTACACAACCGCCCCGCGCCTCCCCAGGACCGCACCTTTCGGCCGTCCGGCGACCAGGCGAGAGCGAAGATGAAGTCGGCGACGGGGCATTCCAGCGTGCGCAACAGTCGGCCAGTGTCTGCGTCCCAGAGCTGCACGGCCCCGAGCACTAGCCCCGATCCCACCGCCAGCACTCGTCCATCGGGCGACCAGGCCAGCGACACCGCCCCGGCCACCGGAAAGAGCACTCGCTCCAGCCGTCCGGTCTTCGCCTCCCAGATGTGTACGGTCCCGTCCCAGCATCCGACCGCCAGGCGCTGGCTATCCGGCCGATAGGCGACGGCCGACGGCGTTCCCGTCTCGCGCCGCGCGATACTCCAGCTGCGCACGCCAGGTAGCTTGGCCGGCTGCTGCACCAAAGCGAACGCGGAAAGCGGTTCGCCGGCCGCCCGCGGAGCGAGCGGCTCCGGCTCGATGCGCACGCTCGGTTTCGCCGCCGGACGTTTCTTCGCCTCGTCCTTGTTCTTGCCCTCATCCTGGATGGTGACGCTGCCGCCCTTGGGCACGGGCACCTCGGCCACCTTTTTCCCATCCTTATCGCGGATGATGACGACGATGGCCGCCACCGCCGCGCCGACCAGCACCAGCAGCAGCGCGGCCGACAACCATCGACGAACGGGCGGCGTCAGGCGGAGGATCGGACCCTCTTCCGTTGGCGCCAGGCGGATGACGGAACCCTCCTCTGTCTGGATCATCTGACTGAAGGGGTTCTCCTCCATCGACGGACGAGGGCCGCTCGCCATCTGTACCGTGCCCTCGTTCGCCGGCTGCGTCGCCTCGCGCTCGACGATCGCCAGCTCGTCGGCCACCGCCCTCGCTGTCTTGGGACGCTGCTCGCGGTCCTTCGCCAGCAAGCGCTCGATCAGCGCCGCCATGCGCGGCGGGATGTTCGGATTGACCTCGCGCGGCGCTTTCGGCGTGTCCAATGCCAGGGCGGTGAGGATGGACATGGTGTTGGCGCCGCGAAACGGCAGTTGACCCGTCGTCAGTCGATACAGCACCACGCCGAGACTGAACAGATCGCAGCGATAATCGACCTTGTCGCCGCGCCTGCTCGGGGGCCATGTACGCCGGCGTGCCGACGATGGCGCCGCTCTGCGTCAGGTGGACCTCCTCGGCGTTGCCGCGGGCCAGGCCGAAGTCGAGCAGCTTGGCGCGGCCCTGGTGTGCGCTGTCCAGCCAGACGTTGCCCGGCTTGATGTCGCGGTGGATCAGACCGCAGCCGTGGCGCATCCGCCAGACCGAGGGCGATCTGCCGGCCAATGCGCGCCGCCTGGGCCAGCGTCGGCTGGCGTCCCTTCTTCAACCAGTCGTCCAGCGACATACCTTTGAGGAACTCCATCGCCAGGAAGACGACTTGCCGGTCCTCGCCGACCTGGTAGACGTTGACGACGTGATCGCTCTGGAGCTTGGCGGCGGCGCGCGCCTCGCGCAGGAAGCGTTCGCGGGCGGTGGGGTTCCGGGCCACCTCCGGCTTCATGACCTTCAGCGCGACGGGGCGTTGCAGATGGATGTCTTCGCCCTGGTAGACCATGCCCATGCCGCCGGCGCCGAGCACCTTCAGCACGCGATAGCCGCCCAGCCGGCCGATCTCGCCTGGACCCTGCGGCGGAGCCAGGCCGGCCAACGCATCGCCGTCGCTCTTCTTGTCGTTGGGCAAGCCCCGGCTGGCGTCGTCGCCGGGCGAACGCAACTGCGACAACTTGTCCATCAGTCCGGCCAGTTCCGGCGGATCGGTGGGCGAGGGAGCGGCGGCTTTGCGTAGCGAACCGATCAGCGTATCGTCCTTGACCAGTCCCGCCATCGTCGCGGTCATCTCGGGGTGCTGTTCGAGATAGCGTTCGATAGGCTCGGCCTCCTTCTCGCTCAGTTGGCCGAGGAGGAAGCGTTTGAGGAGCTGTTCGTCGGGAACGGCGTTGTCGGGACGCATATCGAAGCCTCCGATTCTTGTTTAGCCGCGACGCGCAGCGGAGCGCGGCCCGCGCTCCGCTGCGCGGCTAAACAAAAGTACGCAGCGAAAGGGCAAAACCTGTCGCGCGGCAACAAACATTTCTGTTCGTCAATCGATCAATCCTTCCAGCTCCGCGCGAGGCGGCGCAGGACGCGGCCGCGCGCCAGGTACACCGCGTTGGGCGTCAGACCGAACTCGCGGGCCACGTCCACCGCCGGCCGTCCCTCCACCACCGTCGCCCAGAACGACCGCCAGGTGGCCGGCGCGAACTCACTGCGGATCAAGTGCAGGGCACGGCTACAGAGGTGGGAGCGATACTCCGCCTCCTCCACGGCGGCGGGTCCGTCCTCGCCCACGCGCTCGGCCAGCTTCGCCTCGACGTCGCCCAACGGCACGGCGATGCGCCGCCGCCGCCAATCGCGCCACTTGTTACGCGTCAGAGTGAACAACCAGGCCCGGAAGCTGCGCTGGCGGTCGTAATGGAAATGAGGCAGAGCTTGACAGAGACCGAGGAACACTTCTTGCACCAGGTCGGCGGCGTCCGCCGATTGCAGGCCCAGTTGCCGCGCCGAGTAGTAGAGAAGCGGAGTATAGAGATGGACGAACTGTTTCCAGGCGGCGGCGTCGTCCGGCCGCCGCACGCGCTCCAGCAACGTCGCCGGCGTCGAGTGCATGGATGGTCCCCGAAACCGATAATTTGGATCGAGAACCAGCATACTCGACCGCGAAGGGCGAGGGAAGTGCCTGACCAACCCGGAGCGCCAGCGACAGGTTTTCCCGTCGCTGGCGCTCCGGGCTAGTGCGGGAGAAAATCACTTCCCCATCAGCTTTTCGAGAACGTACATCTCCAACCCCTCGTAATTGCGCTCGCCGCGGTACTGTTCGACCTTGGCCGCATCGACCGAGCGCACCACCTCCAGCAGACGCAGGAACATCTGCCGGCTGTTGGCGAGGTGCCTGCGTCTGGTCGGCCTGCTTCGTCGTGCGCATCGCCTTGACGTCCAGGCCGATGCAGCCGTCGTAGCCGGCCGCGCTCCAGCACCCAGACCGGGTTGAAGGCCCGCCGCAGATCGACCGAGCCGAACGTCTTGTCCTGGTCGTATTTCAAGCCGTTCTGGTCGTTGAGATGGACGCTCCACAGCTTCTTGTGCCACAGGGCGTAGGCCATGTCGTCGGACGGATCGAGGCCGGCCAGGATCGAGTGGGCCGACTCGATCAGCACGCCGCAGCGCGACGGATCGCTGGCGCGGTAGCACAGGGCGAGGAAGTGGCCGGGCGTCGGCAGGTACGCCTGGTCCATCGGCTCGTTCGGCTTCATCTCGCCGAGGATGCGGATGTTCGGGTCGTGGGCCAGCAGGGCGTTGACCGCGTCCAGGATGCGCTCGTAGGACGTCGACGGGATCCTTGGCCTCGCGGATGTAGGTGCCCTCGCGGGCCAGCCACAGGACGATGTCGCGGCAGCCGAGGCCGTTGGCGATGTCGATGGTGCGCTTGGAGCGCTCGATGGCGTACTTGCGCTCGGCGGCGCTGTTGGAGGTGTAGCCGCCGTCGATGGTCTTGGGGTGCTCCCACAGGCGCGGGGCGAGGAACTCGCAGAACAGCCCCTCGCCGTCGAGCATTTTCTTGACCTTGGCGACGCCCTTCTGCGTCTCGGCGGGGCCGAGGTCGGCGGGCACCACGTCGTCATCGTGGAACTGCACGCCGTCGAAGCCGAGTTTCTTGTATTCGCGGATTTTGGCGGCGAAAGCGACCTCCTTGCGCACCGGCGGGCCGAAGGGATCGGCGCCGGTGCTGATGTTCCAGGGGCCGAAGGTGAAGCGGTAGCTGCGCGGCTTGGAGAGAGCGGCCATTCAAGTTTTCTCCTTTGACGGTCGATGAATGCGGGAGTATTCTATTGTCTGCGACCGCCCCGAGAGACTCGACTCAGGGATGTAGGATTCGTGCGGTCGTGTTCTTTCCCCGGGTGCAACGTGGATCGTTTGACGATCAAGTGTGCCAGTTGCGGCCAGGCGTGGTTGGCCGCCGCCCCCTTTTCGGTGTACGAGCAACAAGCCGTGGAGTCGTGTCCCTGTCCGCACTGCGGCGCCTACACGCTCTGCTGCCGCGAGCCGAGCGACCTCGTTCCACTCGTCGCCCTGGTCACAGCCCGGCCAGGGCACGGACCCTGCACGCGCACTGATGTGCCTTGGCATTGTAGTTCGTTTAGCCGCGACGCGCAGCGCGAACGCGCTTCCGCTCGCTGCGTTCGCGGCTAAACTGATTCGTCTCACATCCGCACTTCCAGCGCCCGCGCGATCTTGCGGCAGTCCGCCATCATCTGGCGGAAGGCGGCCGGCGTCAGCGACTGGTAGCCGTCGCTCAGCGCCTTGTCCGGGTTGGGGTGGATCTCGACGATCAGTCCATCCGCGCCCGCCGCCACCGCCGCCCGCGCCATCGCCGCCACCAGGCTGGCCTTGCCGGTGCCGTGGCTGGGATCGACCACGACCGGCAGGTGCGTGTGCTGGTGCAGATACGGCACGCTCGCCAGCGGCAGCGTGAAGCGCGTGTGGTCCTCGAAGGTGCGGATGCCGCGCTCGCACAGCATCACCTGCGTGTTGCCCGTCTTGAGGATGTACTCGGCCGCCAGCAGAAACTCGTCCATCGTCGCCGACGGGCCGCGCTTCAGCAGCACCGGCAGGCTCGATTCGCCGACCGCCTCCAGCAGCGGATAGTTCTGCATGTTGCGGGCGCCGACCTGCAACACGTCGGCGTAGCGCGACACCAGCTCGACGTGCTCCTTGGCCATCACCTCCGTGACCACCGCCAGGCCGGTCGCCTCGCGCGCCTCGGCCAGCAGCTCCAGGCCCTTCTCCTTGAGTCCCTGGAAGCTGTACGGACTGGTGCGCGGCTTGAACGCCCCGCCGCGCAGGCCGGCCGCTCCCGCCTCCTTGACGGCGTGGGCGACCTCCAGGATCTGCTCGCGGCTCTCGACCGAACAGGGCCCGGCGATGACGCCGATCTGTCCGCCGCCGACGCGCAGGCCGCGCGACGTCGACCACGGTCGGCTCTTTCTTCACCTCGGTGCTGGCCATCTTGTACGGCGCCAGGATCGGGCACCACTTTCTCCACCCCTTCCAGCGTCTCCAGCGCTTGCTTGGCGCCGTCGCGCTTCTCGCCGAGGGCGGCGACGACGGTCAGCTCCGTGCCTTCGATGACGTGGCTGCGCAAGCCCAGCTGCTCGATGTGCTCGATCACCTGATCGATTTGCTCTTTCGGAGCGCCCTCTTTCATGACGACGATCATGGCCGTGTCTCCGGCAAGGGAAGGGCGAACGGCCGGCATCCGCCGGCCGCCGGACGCCGGCCGTTCGCCGACATCGAAAAAGAGAGGCCCCGATGAGATCGCATCGGGGCCTCTTACAATTGGCTGCACCCGACGGCAGCCCGTCGGCTGCGTCTAGTGCAGCCTCACCTGGTCGCTATTACACACTAAGATCACCTCCTTTTGCCAGGGTTTCCCCGCCGTCGGCGACAAACCAGCTCACCGACGCGCGGGCTTTAGCCCCTCGCACCACGTTCGTGCGATCCAACCTGGTTTATTGTAATCGACCGGGCCAGCGGGTCAAGCGCGGGCGACGAGAAAAAGATACCGAGCCGCGACCGTCGGGGAGCGGAGCTTCCGCTCCCTGACGGTCGCGGCTCGGATGAGGCCGCAATTTGCTCTGGCAGGCAGCGGGGCGAACGCGCACAATGACGGAGTGGCTGTCCGAAGCAGGAGCAGGATCCCCGATTTGAGGGGAGGATCACTTATGTGGGCGAGCTTGGCCTTGATGTCGGCCTTGAATTGGACCCCGGCCCAGGCCGGCCAACTGGAATTGAAGAACGTGCGCGTGACCTATGGCATCCTCGGCCAGGAGCGCAAGGACACCAACTATTTGCCCGGCGACATGGTCGTGCTGGCCTTCGACATTGAGGGTCTGAAGGTGGCCGCCGACGGCAAAGTGCAGTACAGCATGAGCATGGAGCTGATCGACAAGGCCGGCAAGTCGGTGTTCAAGAAGGATCCGCAGGAGATGTTGACGGTCAACACGCTGGGCGGCGGCCGATTGCCGTCGTTCGCCCTGACCGAGATCGGCACCGACACGGCGCCGGGCACCTACACGATGAACGTGGTAGTCAACGACCTGGCGGCCAAGGACCGTCGGCGAAGAAGCAGCATAAGTTCGAGGTCAAGCCGAGGCAGTTCGGCATTGTCCGGCCCGGCTTCACCTACAACGACATGAATGAGCGGCAGGTCGGCCGGCCGCAGATCGCGCCGCCGGTGGCCGTGCCCGGTCAAAACCTGCTGCTCAACTTCGCCGTCGTCGGCTTCGAGCTGCAGCGGCGACAAGCAGGAGCCGAACGTCAAGGTGACGATGGAGATCAAGGACGAGACCGGCCAGGCCGTGCTGGACAAGCCGTTCACCGGCGTCGGCACGAACATCGACGAGGAGTTCAAGAAACTGCACGTCATCCCGTTCCAGTTCCCCATGCAGATCAACCGCGGCGGCAAGTTCCGGATCGTGCTGACGGCCACCGACAAGCACACCAAGAAGACGGCTACCCAGAGCACTGGATTTCAAGGTAGTCGAGGTGAACTGAGCCTTGTTTAGCCGCGACGCGCAGCGGAGCGCGTACTGTCTGCGCTCCGCTGCGCGTCGCGGCTAAACGGGTGGGACACGGAGATTCGCACCCATGAGTCAGCTTCTGCAAGATCGCATCGCCCAGTTCCGCAAGATGGCCAACGACGATCCGGACAACGAGCTGGGCCACTACCGGCTCGGCCAACTGCTGATGGAAGCCCAGCAGCATCCGGAGGCCGATCCAGTCCTTTCGCCGCACCCTGGAGCTGAGTCCGCGCTTCTCCAAGGTGTATCACCTCCTGGCGCAGAGCCTGCTGGCGGACAACCGCCGCGACGAGGCGATCGCCGTGCTGCGGCAGGGTTTCGAGGTGGCCGACGAGCAGGGCGACAACATGCCGCGCGAGGCGATGGCGGCCATGTTGGTGGAGCTGGGCGAGCCGGCGCCGGTGTCCAAGAAGAAGGCCGCGACCGGCCCGGAAGGCGAGGGCGGCTTCCGCTGCCAGCGTCCCGGTTGCTGGGCCGGCAGCCGTGCCCGCCAGCTCGACAAGCCGCCCTTTAAGGACGAGATCGGCCAACGCATTCACACGTCCATCTGTGCCGATTGCTGGATGGACTGGGTGCGCAATTACAGCATCAAGGTCATCAACGAACTCCACCTCGACCTGAGCACGGAACGCGGCCAGGAAGAGTACGACCGCTACATGCGCGAGTTCTTCGGCCTGGAATGAGGTGGTGAGCGATGCAGGCACAGGAATACCTGGTGCGTTTCGGACTCACCGGCGAGTTCGGTCGTTTCCGCGCCTCGGCCGTGCGAGATCCTGCGTCGAGGCGAGCGCGTCGTGGTGCGCGGTTCGCGCGGCGTCGAGATCGCCGAGGTGCTGCGCGAGGCCACGCCGCGACACGCCCAATTCCTTCCCAACACGTCGGTCGGTCAACTTCTCCGCCGGCCCACCCCCGAGGATGAGCAAGCCGAGAGCGCGATGTGCGGCGCGCGGCCAACAGCTCTTCGAGCGCGGCCGGCGTCTGTCCGCCGAGCTGGAGTTGCCGCTGGAACTGCTCGACGTCGAGGTGCTGCTGGACGGCGAACACGCCGTGTTGCACCACCTGCGCGGAGCGGACATCGACGTGCGGCCGTTCGTCAGTACGCTGTCGCGCGAGTTCGGGCTGCACATCCTCCTGGTCGATTTGACCCGCCCGCAAGAAGCGGCGGACCACGAAGAGGAGTCGCACGGCTGCGGCCGGCCGGACTGCGGCCAGCAGGAGGGCGGCGGCTGCGGCACTTGCGGCAGCGGCGGCGGCTGTGGCACCTGTGGCCAGGCCGATCCGCGCGACGTGGAACGGCACTTCGCCCAGCTCCGCGAACAGATGGAACGCCGCCGAACCACACTGCTGTAAAAATCATTTCACCACGGAAAACACGGAAAAAAGACAAAAGACAAAATTCAAGAGAGGACAGCGATGATTCGCTGGACTTGAGGGGATTGTTCGGACTGTCTTTCCCTTCTTTTTTGTCTTTTTTCCGTGTTTTCCGTGTTTTCCGTGGTGAAAAGGTCTTTTCTTCGTGGTCAAGTGAGTTTCTTGAGTAGTACCAGCGAGCGGCGGCCGCTGCGTTCGTAGCGTTCGCGGCGATCCGGCGGCAGGTCGTCGGGCGTGCCGGGCGTGAAGCCGCCCTTCTGCTGGAAGTAGTTGAACGCCTGCGTGGACAGGCAGAACATCTGGACCAGACCGGCAGCGCGGGCCTGGTTCTCGGCGTACTGCATGAGCTTGGCGCCGATGCCCTGGTTCTCGTAGGGCGGATTGACGCACACGCATGCCAGCTCGGCCTGCTGCTGCTGCGGATACAGGTGCAGCGCCGCGCAGGCCACCGGGTTGCGATCGACCTCGAAGACGAAAAAGTCGTCGATGGAACGCTCGATCTCGGCGAGCGTGCGCCGCACCAGCTCGTCGTTTTCGATGCCGGCCTGGATGAGGGCGTGGATGGCGCGGACGTCGCGGCGAATGGCGCGGCGAATGGCCTGGTACTCGTTGGCGTGAATGAGCGTGCCGATGCCCTCGTTGGAGAAGACCTCGGCCAGCAGCCCTTCCTCGACGCGGCCATCAATGATGTGGACGCGCGGCACGCCGCCGCGCGCCGCGCGGACGGCGTGCTCCAGCTTGGAGACCTGCGTCGGCGGAATGTCGCCGCGCTGCTTCTTGAGGATTGCCTCCGCCTCCTCGACGGACAGTTGCCGTAACAACCGCGACGGCTCGTCTCCCCCCTCACCCCAACCCCTCTCCCCCGAAGCGGGGGAGAGGGGCTTATTGCTCCCCTCTCCCCCCTCCGGGGGGAGAGGGGTTGGGGGTGAGGGGGGAGGAGCCTGGATGCCCTCGAAAGTGGTCAGGTAAATCAGCTTGACCGCCTGTAGAGCGCGGGCGACCTCGACGGCGACGCTGTCGGAGTTGAGCCGATACGAGCAGCCTTCGCCGTCGCAGCCCAACGGCGGAATGACCGGCACGATGTCCTGATCGAGCAGGGCGTGCAGCAGGGCGGTATCGACGCGCTCGACGCGGCCGGTGTGCTGGTGATCGACGCCTTGTAGGATGCCGGCGGGATGTGCCACCACGGCGTTGCCGCAGGCGCCGCGCAGGTCGTTGGCGGACAGTCCTTCGAGCATCTCATGCGTGACGCGGTTGGCGGCGGTCAGGGCCAGTTGCAGCGTGGCGTCGTCGGTGATGCCGGTGCCGTCGAGGTTGGAGGGCGTCTGTCCGGTCTGCTCGGCGAGGCGGCGGACCTGATGGCCGGCCCCATGCACCAGGGCCACGCCGATGCGTAGGCTGCGTAACAGAGCGATGTCGAGCAGCAGATTGCGGAAGTTGTCGTGCTCGACGATGGCGCCGTCCACGGCGATGACGAACACCTTGTCGCGGAAGCGCGGCACGATAGCGCAGGATCTCGCGCAGATCGGTCAAACGAAGCATCCATCCTCCCGGCCGCTTGCGGCTTCGCGCCCACGCCCTAAAATGGGGACACTGTAGTGTACAGCCCGTCGTCTCCGACGGGGAGAGAAGCTCAGGGTCCGCAGCGTCCGCGAGGGATGAAATATGCCTGAAAACGTCGTCATTATCGGTTCGGGTCCGGCCGGCTGGACGGCGGCGATCTATGCCGCCCGCGCCAACCTGCAACCGCTCGTCTACGAGGGAGCGATCATCGAGGAGAACCGCTTGCAGGGCACGCTGCCCCTGGGCCAGCTCAACCTGACCACCGAGGTCGAGAACTTTCCGACCTGGCCGTTCGTCGATGCATCCGTGATGGAGCAGTTCTCGCGTTCGGCCCTGCCCGCCGAGCAGTTCTCCATGCTGGAGGGCTACTACCACGGCAAGCACGCCTCGGGCAAGCGCTCGGCGTTCGGCCCAGAGATGATGGCCTACATGCGGCAGCAGGCGGTCAACTTCGGCACGCGCATCATCACCGACGACATCGTGAAGGTGGACTTTCGCCGCCGCCCCTTCGTGCTGACGGCGCACGAGGGGCAGACGGTCGAGACGCGGAGCGTGATCGTGGCCACCGGGGCGCGAGCGAATTATCTGGGGCTGCCCTCGGAGGACAAGTACAAGAACAACGGCGTCTCGGCGTGTGCCGTGTGCGACGGAGCGCTGCCGCGCTTCCGCAATCGGCCGCTCGTCGTCGTCGGCGGCGGCGATTCGGCCGTCGAGGAGGGCACCTATCTGAGCAAGTTCGCCAGCACCGTGTACCTGGTGCATCGCCGCGATCAACTGCGGGCCAGCAAGATCATGCAGGCGCGGGCGCTGGAAAATCCGAAGATCACCATGAAGTGGAACCGCGCCCTCGATGAGGTGCTCGGCAATGACAAGGACGGCGTCACCGGGGTGCGTCTCAAGAGCACGGTCGATAAGCAGACGGAGACGCTCGACGTCAGCGGCGTCTTCCTCGCCATCGGCCATACGCCGAACACGAAGTTTCTCGACGGGCAACTGAAACTCGACGACAAGGGCTACATCGTGTGGACGAAGCCGCAGCGGACGAACACGAGCGTCGAGGGCGTCTTTGCTTCCGGCGATGTTGCGGATAGTTATTATCGTCAGGCCGTGACGGCGGCCGGCACCGGTTGCATGGCGGCACTCGATGCCGAACGCTGGTTGGCCGAACAGGGGCATTTGTAATCATCCCTTATCCCGGCTTCCTCCGAGAAGACTCGTCCCTTTCCATCCGAACGCGGCCGGGCATGACTGGCCGCTATTGGTAGCGGAACTCGTCGGCGACTTCTTTAAGGGGCGGTGCCGCAGTGTTGGCACTGCCGCGCGACTGGCGGGGTCTACTCCGTCGAACCATGCCGACGCGAGGGCAGGAGCAGACGTACACCACCTTTGGGTCGCAGGGCCAAAAATGGTTCCGGCTCAGGCTCAACCTGATCGGCGGCCAGATGGAGATGAAACCGTTGCAAGAGGGCGGCCGTCACCGCCCGCATCAGCATGAGGGCGAACGGGCCACCCATGCACAGGTGCGGGCCGACGCCGAAAGGGATGTAAGCTTGTGAGGGGATCTCCTTGAGCCGATCTGGGGCGAAGCGTTCGGGATCGAAGCATTGGGGATTCACAAACCAGCGTGGATCGCGGTGCAGCGCGTAAGGGAAAATGAACAACCAACTCCCCGGCGCAAGCACATATCCGCCGAGTACGACCTCGGTGACAACTTCGCGGGGAAAAAGGGTCCAGGTCGGCGTATACAATCTTAACACTTCCTTGATCGTCATGTCCGTGTAACGTAGGTGCGGCAAATGAGCAGCGGTCACGGGCTGGCCGTTGGTCACGGCATCCACTTCCTCGGCGATGCGTGCCTGGATGAGGGGATGCCGGGCTAGCAAGTAGCCGAGCCAGGAGAGGGCAGCCGCTGTCGTTTCCAATCCGGCATGGAGCAAGGACAACATCTCATCGCATACTTGCCGGTCGCTCAGGCCGGCGGAGAGGAGGGCGGACCCGAGTCCGCCCTCCGTGGAGCGGATTGAACGGCGAGTGCGGACCAAGTTCCGGAAAAGGCCCACCAGGGAGTGCAGCTCCTTTCGATTGCGCCGCGGCATCAGCCCCGCAACCCAGTCCGGCCAGGGCAGCGGCCGACCCATCTCGCGGATGAGCACTTCCGAGAGGACGTTGATCGCCTGGCACACGACATGGGACTGTGCGGAGGACAGTCCTTCCGCGAACAGCGTCCGCACGAGGACTTCCAGGACCAGGCGGCTCATCACCTCGGCGATGTTGATCACTTCACCGGCGCACGGGAGACCGATAATTGCCGGACGCCTTCGACAGCGACAGGCACACAGCCTGCCAGGCGCTCGGGGTGGAAGGTGGGCTGGAGCAGTCGCCGATGCCGCAGCCAATCGGGCCCCTCGCGGGTGACCACGCCATCGCCATTCAGCTGGCGCAAGACGCGCATGACGCGCGGTAGTTTGCGGAAGCAGCCAACCTGCCGGACCAGAAGGTCATAAATCAGGCCCGGATGATTGGCCGCGTAAGCCCGGAAGGGGCCGAGCCGAAAAGAGGCTAGATCACCGTAACCGCGCGTGAGTTCTATGGCGAAGCGCAGCGGGTCCGCACGCAAGCGTCCTGCCAGGCGGAGGCCTCCGAGGAGATCTCTCGGTCCCGGAGGGTAACGAGTTCTCATGAAGACAGTCCTGGGGGTGAGATCCGAGGATGTTCGGGGGCTCACGGCACGCGCCGCAGCCTCACGCCGGCCCTTTGCATGATCGGGTCGAGGCGCCGGGCCAGTTCCGGCAGATGATGACTGGGTACAGCCGGATACAGGTGGTGCTCCAGATGGTACGTCAGTTCCAGGAACAACGCGGGGAGGAGACGGCCGCGCAGCGAGCTGGTCTGAGTCAATGGCGTGTCGCCGTAGTCGTGGTGGGGCAGATAGACCGTGAGTAGCGGATACACCCAGCTTCCGGTGATGGCCAGTACAGCGTAGACGAGGACGGCGGGTGTCCACGGCCACAGCACGATTCCGGCCACAGGGACGGCGATGGCCCAGCTGGCTTCGAGCAACAACCAGCGACGCTGGTCCGTCCGGCCGTGAGCGCGGCGATAGCTCCACCACCACAGGCGCGGCAGGAAGATGATGCCGTGCAGGACGGCGCCCCAGAGTCTCATCCGGGCCGGAATCCCCTCGGGGTCGTCGGGTCCGGGAAACGCCTGATGATGGCGCAGGTGGCTGAGCCGATAAGCATGGCCGCTCTCCAACAGGACGGCACCGAAGACGAACAGCGCCCACTCGGTTTGTCGCGGGCCGAGGCCGAGCGAACCGTGGACCACGTCATGCGTCACCGTCACGACGGCGACGAAGATCAGGAAGACGAGCGGCGGCATTAGCCACCACCAGCCAAACCAGAGGGTGACGACGCAGATGGCCAAGCCAAGGAACGGGCGGGCGCAGACGATCCAGCGCTGACGACGGCTTGTCACCAGTAGATCGTGGCCCAGGCTGTTCAGGCGCGGCAGGGCTTCCTCAGCGGAGGGCTGGCTCATGGCGGTCCTCCGGGACCGGGTTGGTGATCGGCCGAGTGATTTCGACGGGCGGGAGACCTGCTCTGCATCTATGAGCCAGCACGCGCTCGGCGATGAGGCGGCTGCTCAGCACACAGGCGACGGTGCCGAGTCCGGGCCAGGTCGTGTCGCCCGCGAGCCAGAAGCCGTGTACGCCGATGTCGTGCGGGATGGCGTGCTGGTTGCTGTTGCCGAGGTTCAGCCGCAGACCGCCGACGGCGCCGCCGAGGCGGTGCGTGAAGCGCTCGTACGTCCGCGGCGTCGCCGCTTCGCATACGACCGGGCGCCGCCCCAGGTTCGGATAGACATGCCGCGCCAGGGCGACAAGGCGTTCGCTCCTTTTCTCCTTCCGCTGTCGATATTCCTCCGGGCCGCATGCGCACCAGCCAGCCAACTCGCAGTGGGTTGAAATCATCACGGCCCGATAGCCGGGCGGCGCACTCTCGGTGTCACCCGGCGCGGACACGGAGATGAACATGTTGTTGCCGTCGCCCAGCGGGCGGTCGTAATCGTACAGCAACTGGTGATGCGTGAACGCCTGGCCGGCGACCTCATCCTCCGGCACGCCCAGGAAGACGATCAGGGCGCCGCCGCGTGCGCCGGCGTCGCGGCGGAGGTAGGGTTGCAGTGCCTCGGCCACTGGAGGCGGGGCGATGCGGGCGGTCAGGTCGGCGGGGAGGGCGCTGACGACCTGGCGGGCGCGGAAGTCGCCGCGTCGCGTGTGCAGACGAAAGCCGCCGCCCTCGTGGGTACTCAAGCGGTCGATCTGCCGCACGGCACAACCGACGCGCAGGACGCCGCCCAGGTGGCGGTAATGGGCCAGGAAACGCCGCCAGAAGCCGTACATGCCGCCGCGAGCGCGGGTCAGACCGGCGCCGCGAATGGTGATGCCGAGGGCGCCGTTGACAAGCGGAGCATCGTCGATGGGGGCGTGAACCGTGTCCTCCAGAAGCATGCTCAGCAGTCCGACCAGCGGCCGATCGTCGCGCAGGCCGCAATGGCGCAGGGCGTCGCCCATCGTCCAGCGCAGGTAGCGGGCCAGCGGCAGGTGCGGCAAGCCCACGCAGCGAATCGCGCGGACGACATCGGAGGGGCCGCGGATCGGCAAGCGGACGCCGGCCCGACTGGCGCGCCAGAAGACGGTGGCCAGACGATCCATCCAGCGCCAGAAGCGGCGATGCGCGGGCGAACCTCCCAGCCGTCGCAGACGCTCGGC
This sequence comes from uncultured Planctomycetota bacterium, assembly GCA_963849325.1. Taxonomy (GTDB): domain Bacteria; phylum Planctomycetota; class Planctomycetia; order Gemmatales; family Gemmataceae; genus JAJPHU01. The sequence continues at coordinate 195,370 of CAWKHF010000008.1, forward strand.
GTGCCAGGCCGAAGCCTCTCGATACAGCGTTACCGTCCGATCCGGCAGCCAGGCGACGTAACCGGGCAGGGCTTCCCCGTCCATCGGTGACATGCCGATGTCAGCGAGCAGTTCGCCGCCGACGCCGCCCGGCTCGAAGTCCACCAGCGTCGTCGCGCCCACGTCGAAGGCGAAGCCGCGGCGACGGAAGAAGCCGGCACAGCCGCCCGGCTGACCGTGCGCCTCGAAGACGATCGTCTTGCGTCCGCGCGCCTGCAAGCGCGCCGCGGTCGCCATGCCCGCGATACCGGCTCCGACGATGGCCACGTCGTACATGACTGCTCTCCGCCTCGGAGTTCGTGGAGGATTGTTCCGGAGGACCAACCGCAGCGGCACAATGCGAATAACCGATTTTTTGGGAGTTCCTCGGTAGACGGAGATCGGCTTTTGACATGCACGCTCCGGGAGGGGATCGTATGATGAGGACAGCCGGGATCATGCAGGCATTCCAGGGAAGCAACTCATGGGCGATACGGATAACTTGGCGGCGTTCATCAGCCGCCTCGAAGCGCTGAACCCCTTTCTCGACAACCGCATTAACGGTCCATCGGCGGACGACGTGGACGTGGACGCCATCCACCAGGCGGCGTTCGCGCGGCTGACGAGGCTGGCGCGCGAAGCGTGCGACAGCCGCCGCGGCGTCGGCGCCGTACTCTGGGGCGAGGCCGGCGTCGGTAAAAGTCATCTGCTGTCGCGCCTCGGCCGCTGGGCGAATTCGGATAACCGGGCCTGCTTCGTCTACCTGCACAACTTGCAGGCGGCGCCCGAGCACCTGCCGCGCTCGCTGCTGCACGCCGTCCTCAGCATCCTGACCGGCGGGCGCAGCCGTCATTTCGTCGGTACGCGACTCTTCCAACTCGTACACGCCGGCCTGCTCGATGCGCTGGGCCACCAGCTCGGCCAGTACAGCTGGCCGCGACTGGAGCGAGCGTACGGACGGATGATCGAGGGTATCGCCGGACGCGATCTGCCGGGCGCGGCGCTGATCGACCGCAACGTCTGGGACGTGCTGTTCCGCTTCTACCGCTCCGCCTACCGCGCCCCCCAGGGCAAGGAGGACGGCGCCGACGCGGCGCGGGCCGTGCGCTGGCTGGCCGGGCAGGCGCTCGATCCGGAGGAGGCCCGATCGCTGGGACTACCGCCGCCGCGACGGGCCGACGAGCCGGTCGCGCTGGTCGAGAATCAGCAGATCAAGCAGGTGCTCGTCGCCCTGACGCGCCTGGCGGCCGCCGCGCGGCAGCCGTTCCTGCTCGTCTTCGATCAGGTCGATAACCTCGACACCGAGCAGGCGTCGGCGCTGGCCCGCTTCCTCGAAGCCCTGATCGACAGCTCGCCCAACCTGTTCGTCGTCACCACCGGCGTCAAGGACACGCTGTTCGACTGGGTCCAGACCGGCGTCATCCACAAATCCACCTGGGACCGGCTGGCACAGGAAGAAATCACGCTCCAGCGCGTGACGCCGGCCGAGGCGGTGCGCATCGTCGAGGGCCGGCTCGAGCGCTTCCTGGGACCGTTCGCCGACATCGAGTTGGTGCGGCAGCGACGGCAGGAAGACGCACTGTTTCCGCTGGGCCAGGCGTGGCGCGAGCGCTTCTTTCAGGACCGCATCGAAATCCGGCCGCGCGACGCGATCAACTGGGCGCGCGAAGGCTGGCGGCGGCAGCAGGAGACGCTGGCCCGACACGACCCGCTCGACTGGCTGACGCGCTGGCCCAGGGACGGCGCCGACGGGGCCGGGCCGCCCGACGAGCCGACCACCGAGGAGGTCCGCGAAGCGATCGATCGCAAAATCGCCGAGAAACTGGCGACGAGCCGCGAGCAGTTGGAGCGCGAGCCGCACACGCTGCCGGCCGACGCCGACCATCTGGCGGGACTGGTCTACGCTCTGCTGGTGCCGTGCCGCGATGGCGGGCATCACTACGGCGTGTGGGAGGTGGACCGTCTTCCGCCGCCGCGACAGGGTGCCCGGCCGACCTACGATCTGTCCGTCCGCCAGCGCGGCGAAGCGGACGCGGCGGACACGCGCACCGGCGTGGTGTTCGTCATGGCCCCCAGCGCCACTTCGGTGGCGGGTTTCCTGCGCCGCTTGCTGGAGGATTCGCGACCACTGGACCGCGTCGTGCTGGTGACGGATCGGCGCGTCGGCCTGTCGCTGGGTGAGCGCGGACGCGAGTATCTCGACGACCTGCGACAACAAGGACCGCAGCGCTTCGTGACGCTGGAGCTGACCTTCGCCGAGTACGCCGAGCTGGAGGCGATGCAGCGCGTCGTCGGCCTGGCGAAGTCGCGCGACCTGGAAGTCGAGCCGCGGCCGGGGCGAGCGCGCACCGTCACGGAGCAGGAAGTGATCGACTCGTATCATCGTCACGGGCGCTACCAGTCATCGCGCTTGCTGCGCACGCTGCTGGAGGGAGCGGCGACCGCAGCGACAGAAGAGTCGGAAGCGGTGATTTTTTGATCTCCGACGTACAGGGCGATTGCTTCTTCACCCTATTCCCTATTCCCTATTCCCTATTCCCTATTCGGATGGCTTGTCGGTGGACTCGCGGGCGGCGAGAGCGTCGGCGGCGCCGGGGCCGCGCAGCAGCCACAGCAGCACCACGAAGTCATACAGCGCATGCACGATGATGACGACGAGCAGATTGTGGTCGGCGTAGAGGAAGATGCCGCCGAGATAGGCGCCCATGAGGCCCGCCAGCATGGCATAGGTGGGCGTGATGGAGTGCAGGACGCCGAACAGCAGGCTGGCCACGACCACACCGACCCAGACGTTGAACCAGCCGGTGAACGCCTCCTGCAAGACGCCGCGGAAAAGCATCTCCTCGCCCAGTCCGGCCAGCACGGCAATGCCGAGCAGGTCGAGCAGCGTACAGGGAGCGAGCAAGGGCCGGATGACCTGCTCGCTGAAATGCTGGATGCGCCGCAGCGGCCCGATCGGCCAGCGCAGAAACAGAAAGAACAGGACCACGAGCGGGACGGTGGCGGCGACGCCCCATAGGGCCGCTGCCGGAGTCCAGGCGAAGTAGCGCAGCGGCGGTTGGTCGATGATCCAGCCCAGCAGCGAGGCGGCGGCGAGCAGGCCGCCCTCGATGAGGACGGCCAGCAGGACGACCGTGTGTCGCTGGGCCGCCGCGTCCGATTCCGGCGATTGAGGCGGTTCATCGGCCATGCGGACGCGGCTCCGGGACCATACGTGCGAAGGGGGGACCTCCCCTCGATTTTATGCCGGCTCGGGCGAAACGACAGGGCGCTCTCTCTTGGCGGCAGTCGGTGCTTGACTCGCGGCGGAGAAAGAGGAGTTGCTCGACGCTGCCGCCGACAACGATCAGCAAACCGAGGCGCACGCCTACGTTGGCGTCGTGCTGTGGTTGTCCGACGCCGCCGAGAAGGCGAAGGAACATCTTGTGTGGGTGCGTGACAACGGCAACCGCGACTTCATCGAGTACGATCTGGCCGTGCTGCTGCTCCGCCGTCCGGATGCGGCGCCGGCGCCAAAACCGTGAGCGCGGAACGTAAAGTCTGTGCCGCTTTCCGCTCTGCTTGTGCGGATGCCGTAGCCGTTGTCTTCAGGATTACCGCCGTCGCTGCGGCAGCGAAACCAACAGCTGTCACGATCAAAAATGTCACCGCGCGGTCCTCATCTCTGCACTCTCCCTTTCGCCGAACAACAAGCCCAGCAGCCGACTCACACGGGAAAAGACGCTGCGCCACGAGGAAGCGTTCGTCGCGTGGTCGGTCTGTGGCCACGAGGGCGTTGCACGCTCCAGGTCGCGTTGAGTCGATATTGAAGGAGAGAAAGTGAAGCATCCTCCAAGGCGTAGTCCCGGAGAGCGTGGCGTACGACAGCGGTGAGGCGTCGCAGTTGGGCAATTCTCGTGAGGTCATGGAAAGGTTTCATGCAATACCGCATGCCCGGCTATACGCTGCCGAACGACTCAGCTCTCGTGCGGGGGCCGCTGGAGAGCCGTTGACCCTGCAAGACCGTACCGCGGCCCCCATCACGAGAAGCGTCTTGTTCGAGCTTCCGCTTTCCAGGAAACGAGGCGCACCGGTCTAAGGCAGCCGCTCATCCGGATTGTGACCGCTTGGGCCACAGGGCGAGAGGTCGCTTTGCCCCGTCCCTACTTCGGTTTGCCCCGTCCAACCAATGCCTCGGCTTTCTTCACATCCCCAACTAACTCAAGGTGCCCACAGTCAAGACAAAGGAACGCCTGGGTGTCAACTGGTTGCCATTTCCAGAACGTGGTGTTCGCGGGGTAAAAGGACAGCCAGTTGAGGGCGCGAAGGCCACCCGGTTCCATTCTCTCTCCGCTACAGCGCAGGCAACGCCTTGATCCCGGAGGTGGTTCTTCTGGGTCTTTCGGCACTTGCGAGGTGATGGCACTCGAACTCATCGCTGCCTCCGTTTCGCGAGGACCAGCAGAGCTTGCTGTTGCCCCTGCCTGAGCCATTTAACAACCGGAACGCAGGAGTGATTCCGCCTGCAGCCAGCCCGTCGGTCTGCATCTCCTCTCGAACAACCCGGCGCAGCAGCCGGCTCACGCGGAAGAAGGCGTGGTGCCGCGCTGAACCCTTCTTCGCGTGGCCGTTCTGCTGCAGCGACTTGTTCGGCGGTATATGCTACTCAAACTCGTATTCTTCACCTGGCGCATAACGATAATGCCAAACAATTAACTTCGGATCGACCAAGTCAAGTAGACTCTCCCCCTCCTTCGGCTCCCGTTCCAAGTTCTCGCCGACGACTAACTGAGTGCCTTCCTCAATCTTTGGTTGATCGAAGAGATAGTGGTGATGATCTCGCCGGGCAGAGTGCATCTGCGAAACCAATGGTTTTTCAGTTTTCTCGAATCGGACGTCCAAATGGCGAAAGCCAATGGCATGAGGGCATATGGGAGAGTCGAACTCAACACCGTCCCAGGGGCCGCCATTGAATCGGATTCGCATTACGCCCCTCCCTTCCGATAGTCATGATCGATCAGGAGCCGAACAACTGATTAGAGCGCACGGCGCGCTCTAATGCGGAAGGTCCAGAACCGTTCCAGACGGCGCAACTTCCGAAGATACCGAACACTGCGCCGATTGTCCAGCAAAACCCGCTGGGGTTAGAGCGCACCCCAGGGGGAACCTTGTACGGCTCCGAGGGGCGGCAAGGATTTGGACCGCTCGCTCTTACAATCCCAGACGCGCATGCACGAGCGCCAGCGCCTCCTCGATCGATTCGATGCCGAGGACGAGCAGATCGCCGGAGCGGAGATCGGCCAGCGCCGCCTCGATGGCGGGCAGTTCGCCGCGCATCTCGGTGGTCTCGGTAACGCGGCTACCGGCGGCGATGCCGCGGCGCAGCAGGGCCGTCAACTCGCCGTCGGCGCGGTCGCTGTTGCCCTGGTCCCGATAGAGGAGGACGCGATCGAAGCCGTCGCCGATGATGCGGCCCATCGCCAGCACATCGGCATCGCGGCGATTGCTGGGGGTGAAGACCAGGCAGCGGCGGCGGTGCGGGAAGGCGGTCAGCGACTCGACCAGGGCCGCCAGCGCCGAGGGGTTGTGAGCGTAATCGACGATGACCGTGGCGTCGCCGGCGCGGAAGACGTTGAAGCGGCCGGGCACCTGCCGGGCGTCGCCGGGGAACGAGACCAGGCCGCGACGCACGGCGTCGAGCGGCAGCGCCAGCGACCAGACGGCGGCGACGGCGGCCAGAACGTTCTCGACCTGGAAGGCGACGCGTCCGCCGTGCGTCAGCGGCACGCGCTCCAGCGCCGCCAGCACTTCCTCGCGCTCTCCCTCGGCCAGCACGATCTCATTGCCGCGGACGAAGACGGCGCGTTCGCCGCGAGCGCGGTGGGCAGTCAGGACCGGATGTGCCGGATCGCGGGCGAAGAAGATCACGCGGCCGGGACAATGCGCGGCCATGGCGGCGACGAGCGGCTCGGCGGCGTTGAGCACGGCGGCGCCGTCTGGAGCGACGGCCTCAACCACCGTGCGCTTGACTCGCGCCAGGTCCTCCAGCGTATCGATGCCGCGCAGGTCCAGGTGATCGCCCTGGCCGATGTTGGTGACGACGGCGACGTGACAGCGATCGAAGCCGAGTCCTTCGCGGAGGATGCCGCCGCGCGCCGTCTCCACCACGGCGGCGTCCACGCGCGGATTGAGCAGCAGATTGCGGGCGCTGCGGGCCGCTGCAATCGCGCGCGTCGATACGGCGGTCGCCGACGTACAGGCCATCGGTGCAGGACATGCCGACGAGTCGATCCGGGCGGCGCAGGCAGGTGCGCGATCAGGCGCGTGGTTGTCGTCTTGCCGTTGACGCCGGTGACGGCGACGAGCGGGATGCGGCCGGTCTGCCCGTCGGGGAAGAGCAGACCGACGATGGCCTCGCCGACCGGCCGCGGCTTTCCGGCGGACGGCTCCAGGTGCATCCGCAAGCCCGGCCCGGCGTTGACCTCGACGACGGCGCCGCGCTGCTCCTCCAGCGGCCGGCCGATGTCCACGGCGACGACATCGACGCCGGCGATGTCCAGGCCGACGGCGCGGGCCGCCTCGACGGCGCGCGCGGCCGTTTCCGGATGAATCCGATCGGTTACGTCGGTTGCGGTGCCGCCGGTGCTGAGGTTGCCGTTGCGGCGGATGAGCACGCACTGCCCGGCTGGCGGCACCGAATCCGGCGTGTAACCCTGCTCGGCCAGCACCGCCAGGCCGACCGCGTCGAGCTTGATGAAGCTCAGCACCGTGGCGTGGCCGTCGCTGCGGCGCGGATCGCGGTTGACCTCGGCGACGAGCTGCGTGATGCGTCGAACGGCCGTCGCCGACGACGTGGGCCGGCTCGCGCAGGGCGGCGGCGATGAGACGGTCGCCGATGACCAGCAGACGATAATCGGCGCCGGGAATGAACGTCTCGACGAGGATGCTGGAGCCTTCCTCGCGGGCGGCGTCGTAGGCGCGGACGACCTGCTCGCGCGTGCCCAGGTTGGTGGCGACGCCGCGGCCGTGATTGCCGTACTGCGGCTTGACGACGACCGGCAGGCCGAGTTCCTCGGCGGCGCTCCAGGCGTCGTCGGCGTCGGCGACGGGCCGGCCCTCCGGCACCGGCACGCCGACCGCGCGCAGCAGAGTGCGCGTCAACTGCTTGTCCTGGGCGATCATCTCGGCGATGGCACTGGTGCGATCGGTTTCGGCGGTGCAGATGCGGCGCTGCAACGAGCCGTGGCCGAGCTGGACGAGACTGCCGCTGTTGAGGCGGCGCACCGGGATGCCGCGATCAAGAGCGGCGCGGACGATGGCCGCGGTGCTCGGGCCGAGGCGCACGTCGTTGGCCAGCTCGCGCAGCCGAACCAGTTCGGCGGCGAGGTCGAAGGGATGATCGGCCAGGGCGGCCAGGAGGAATTGCCGCGCCGTCTCCAGGCAGGCGCGGCCCAGCTCCTCCTCCTCATACTCGATGACGACGCGGAAGAAGCCGTCGCGGCCGGTGGGACGAACCAGACCAACCTGGACCGGACTGCCGGCGAGGCGCTGCAATTCCAGGGTCACGTCGCGGAGAAGGGCGGGCAGGTCGGGTCCGATTGATCGGCCGGCCAGGGACGGCAATTCGGCGCGCAAGCGGGCGGCGCAGGCGGCGAGCCGCTCGTCGTGTACGGCGGCGAACTCGCCGGCTTCCAGTTCCACCTCCAGCACCGGGCAGCGCGCCGAGATGTTGGCGCCACGCAAGATCCAGATACGCTGAAATTGCATGTCGATCAAATCCTTCCGAGCCTGAAGCGTAAGCGAAGAGCACTCTTCGCTTACGCTTCAGGCTCGGACGAAAACGTCCTGGCCCCGCCTCACCGAGCTATGTTAAACAGCGGCCCGGAAGACGGAAAGAGGCGAGCCGCGAGCGTCAGCGAGCGGGTCAACCCGCCCGTGACGCTCGCGGCTCGGAGGTACTTCCCGGTCAGCGGAACATCAACGGAAGTTGACGCCGATGCGCTCCATCGTGGCGGACGGCTTGATCGTCACGGAGCCGTTGGACAGGTTCAGCTCGATGCGATCGGCGGTCACGTCGGCGCACTGGCCGTCCTTGCAATAGTGCAGCACGGCATTGCCTTCGAGGATGAGGCGGTCCTTGCGGTCGGTGCGGACGCAATCGGCCTTGGCCTTCAGCTGCGACATGCGGACGCATACCCGGTCGTCGCTGCGGGTCAGTGACAACTCGTTGTCACCCAATTTGACGATCATCTTCTTGCAGCTCATGCAGGCGTCGTCGCCGACGCTCATTTCAAGCTGCTGGCTGTCGGCGTTGACCACGACACGGACCTTCGTGTCGGCCGACGACTTCGCCGCGGTCGTGCTGGTACACGTCAGCACCGGCGTGATTCCATACGTCGGCGTCTCCGTCGGCGGCGGCAGGACCGCGACTTCCCGCGCCGCAGGGGCGGGCGTCCCCGGATAGCACGGAGCATACTGTGGCGGATGCTGGACATACATATTGTCCGCGGGCGTCGGCTCCGATGGGCCGGGATCGCCGCACAGGTCGGCCAGCAGGCCCAGGGCCGACACGCACATCGACGGCAGGGTGGGCGGCTGCACGTGCGAGCTGCAAATGTCCGCGACCATACCCAGCAGCGACAGGCAGGTATCGATATTCAGGTCCGCATTCGATGCGGCGGGCGCCGGGCACGGCGCAGGGGCAGCACGACCCCGGAGGCAGGGTCATCGGACCACCGTAGCACGTCGGCGGCGGCACCGGCAGGGCGACGGTCTGCGGCGGCATCGGCGGCGTCACGCCGGGCGGCACCGGCGGAGGCGGCAACGGGTGCGGCATCATGCCGTACTCGGGACTCCAGCCGGCGCAAGGCGGCAGCATCGCCGGATTGAAGTGGTATCCGCACGGCAACGGCATCGCCATCGGCCCCATCAGATGCGGCACGACCACGATGACCGGCGTGGCAAACGTGGGCTTCTTCCCCTGCTTGCCCTTGTCTCCGCAGCAGCAACCGCAGTCGGCGCCGCACGCTCCCTTGCAGCACTTTTCCTTGTTTTCCTTGTTGGTCTCGGACTCGCCCTTGCGACGCTCGAATTGGGCCATGGTGATGGCGGCGACGGCCATCGCGTTATCGGGGTCCAACTCCTTGATACACCGGGCGACGGCTTCGGCCTCGGCGTACTTGCTGCCTTTGAACAGCTCGTTGTACAGTTTCATCAGCTTCGCCACGCTCTTGTTCTTGCAGCAATCACCGCATTTACAATCCTCCTTGCATTTACAATCATCCTTGCATTTGCAGGCAGTCTTGGTGTTGCAGCACTTCTTGTCCTTGCAGCAGTCCCGCCGCCGCATCCGTTATCGCAGCAGGCATCCTTCAACTTGCAGCTGGAGCCACAGCAGGTTCCGGTCAACTTGCAACCGGCCACCGGAAAGCCAAAGTCATAGGTCACGCTCTTCGCAGCGTCATAGTTACGGTCGGTCATGCCAGAGGCGCGGGTCTTGTCGTCCTTGGCGCTGCAGCATTTTTCCTTGCGCAGCAGCCCGAGCAGGACTCGCCGCCCACGCAGGTGACGGTTGCTTTGTCTTCGCCAACGTAAAAAACGTCGTTGCGATTCACATTCAGGATGTTGCCGCTCGTTTGCTCCGGGGCCGCACATTGGGAGCGGGCGGTGCCGCTCATCAGGGCCATAGTCGCCGCGAGGATCGCGGTCTGCCAACATTTCACCAACATAGGTCGAGCCTCCTTGCCGAGGGGATAAGTACACCTCGTTCGGGGCGGGACCATAGCAAAGGCGGTCGGTGCTGTCAGCACCAGTCCGGGACATCCAGGAATTGCGTGCAGAAGGGACGTAGGATATTTGCGGGGAACAGGCAAAAGGCGTAATCGCGTCGCTGCAAGACGGCGTTGGCGCGCAACTGCCGCGTGCATCGTGCCAGCTCGCGGCGCAGTTGTTCCTCGCGCGGATGCAGAAAGCGGCGCAGTTCGTCGGTGAGTTCCCGCAACACTCGGCAGCGTTCGCGGCGTTCGGCGGCGGTCGCCGGCTCGCGCGCGATCCACGCTTGCTTGCGCGCGGCTAACTCGGCGGCGTCGCCGTCGCTCGCGGCCTCCTCGAGATGACGCTGCGGATTGTAATGCACGTCGCGCACGGCACGGGCCAGGCGGCGACGGTCTTCCGCCGTCACCGCGGCGCGCGGCAGCGGCAGCCAGCGCGTCGCCGACAGCACGAGGTAGATAGGCGGCTCGCAGTCGTAGAAGACGGCGGATCAGCTCATCGGTCAGTTCGTCGTATTTGCCGCCGCCGATGCCGTGCATGAACAGGTCGGCCAGGAACAGCCGGGCGTACAGCGTCGTCGTCAGCGCCCGGCTGCGGACCTTGAAGCCCTGCGATTCCAGCCCTTGCCACGTCTGGACCGCCGCTTGTGGCTCGACGCGGCAACGACGGCCAGCGGTCTTCGCCGGCACGCAGTTCCAAATGATCTCCGCCGATGCGGGCGAACAGCCGCTCTCGACGGCGAGCCGCCGGCACGCCAGGCCCAGAACGGCGCCTCCAGCCAGTCGCCCTCGGCGGCGAGGTCGGGCACCGGATGATTGCGGCTGCGGATGCCGTGGCGACGGCGATAGTCCTGGACAACCGCGTTGTACAGCGTGTGAAAACGCGGCAATTCGCGCCAGCAGATGACAGGCGAACCAGGCGAACGGCTCGGTGCGGCAGAGCGGCTGAGCGGCACTTCCAGGTTGTGACAGCCCCAGCGCGCGCTCGAACGTCCGCCGCGCCGCCGCGAAGCACTCGCCCAGGAGCGGCGTCCGTTCCGCCTGCCGCAGCACCTCGGCCCAGAACGCCGGCAGCATCGGCTCGTAGGACCAGCCGCCGCAGCAATTCGCCGGCCCGCTCGGCGAAGCTGGCGAACAGCTGTCTCGATCCGCGATCGTCCGCTCCTCGTAAGGGACCTCGCCGCTCCAGCGGTCGAACGGCACGCTCCGCAAGTGCGGCCGGTCCTCCGGCTGCGCCGCAGGCGCGGGGAGGCGAAGAGCCGTCGTCTTGACCGTGTCGTTATCGACGACGAGGTTGAGCGGCGTTGCGCCGTGCGCGCGGGCCAGGCCGTACAGGGCGAAGTTCTTGACCCAGACGCCGGGATGGAACAACTCCGGCTGATGCCCCGCGACCAGTAGCGTCGTGCTGGTCGAATCGCGGATGTCGGCGGGTCGGCATTCTCGCCGAGATATTCGAGCGGCGGCAGCGACGGCGTTCTGGCGAGCCTGGCGGCGCAGGTCGGTCCAGGGCCGGCCGAGCAAGGTACGGTCCGTCCGCGTGGGCATGCAGGCGCTGGCGGTTGATCGCCAGCGCGGTGCCGGCCTCGTGCAAGGGCGGTTCGGCGACGACGGCTCCGTCGTCGTCCGGGGCACGCGGGACGGTCCGCTCGCTCACGGACAGGTCCTCTTGAATGCCGAGTGCAGAAAGCAGAAGGACAGATCTTCTCCGGCATGGCGCATTCGGCCTTCGACAGCGGTTCCGCCTCGGCGGCGGCGATGACCTGGCGATAGTACGCCAGGCGCTCGGCCGCGTCGTCGAGCACGCCGCCGAAGGCGCGGTTGGGGTCGAGGTACAGCCGCGGCACGCCGACTTCCTTGATGCGCAGGCCCAGGCGGGCGGCCTGCACCCACAACTGCAACGGCATGCCCCAGCCGGTTTCCGTGATGTGCAGGCGTTCCAGCGCCTCGCGGCGGTACGCCTTGAAGCCGCAGAAGGCGTCGGTCAGGTGCAGGCCGAAGCGTCGATTCAACTCGGCCGTGATCTCGCTGTTGATGCGGCGGCGGTCCTGCGGCGCCAGCGTGTCCTGGCGGAAGTCGCGCAGGTAACGGCTGCCGGAGACGATGTCGGCGTCGTGGATCGCTTCCAGCAGCACCGGGATGCGCGACGGCTCGTGCTGGCCGTCGCAGTCCATGGTCACCAGCACGTCGATCGCCTCGCCGGCGGGCGTAGGCGAAGGCCGAGATCAGGGCCGCGCCGTAGCCGCGGTTGGCCGGGTGCGTGATGACCTCCAGGTCCGTCCTGCCGGGCCAGGATGTCGGCCGTGCCGTCGGTCGAGCCGTCGTTGACGACGAGGATGTGCGGGCTGTAACGCCGCACCTCGCGCAGGACGCTCTCGACGTGACGCGCTTCGTTGTAGACGGGGATGGCGGTGAGGACCTTCATGCCATGCGATTCCTTGTTCGGGGCGACGAGGGGCATCCCTTGTTCTTCATTCTAAGGAGGCCGTGCGCGCGAAGTCAAAAAGCTCGCATACCTCTCCGGGAGCCGCGCAGGCAATCCCGGTTTGACAGGACGAACGGTGCGAAAGGCGGGCCGCGGCTGTCAAAATGGCGGCACGAATCGCCTCCTCCGTGCTCTTGCGTCAAACCTCAGCCGAGAGGGTTTTTCCCAAGTTCTTGCCGCATAATGGCTTGATAATGGGGCCGTCCCAGCGTCTCCAGTTGGAAAATTCGTGGCACGTTCCTTGCTTTCTATCTGGAGGCGGCACACGTCAAGGCCGCCTTGGACAGAGACGCTTAACACACGCAACATCTTCATCCCGAGGGCGGTCGCGGATTGCCGCGTCCGAATTGTGGACATCGAGAAACGAAGGAGTTGGAACATGAGATCATCGCGTTGGCAGTCGTTCAACCCGGTTTGGAATCAGTTGCAGCAGTTCCAGGAGGAGATGAACCGTCTGTTCCATCGCTGGAACGTCGGCGACTCGTTCGCCGGGCCGGCCACTTTCCCGCCGCTGAACGTGTGGGAGGACGGCGAGGAGGTCCACGTCGAGGCCGAGCTGCCGGGCCTGGACCTCAAGGACCTGGAGATTTACGTCAGCGGCGGCAATCAGCTGACCGTCAAGGGCGAGCGCAAGCCGTTGGTGCCGGGCAAGGGCGTATGGCATCGGCAAGAGCGGGCCTTCGGCGCCTTCACGCGCACGTTGACGCTGCCGTTCCCGGTGGACGCCGACAAGGTCGATGCCCGTCTGGAGAACGGCGTACTGCACGTCCAGCTGACCAAGCACGAGTCGGCCCGGCCGCGCAAGATCCCAGTCAAGGCGGAGTAAGTTGATCCGTAAAGAGGAAACAAGAGAAGGAGAAACCGATCATGGCGAACATCACGAATACCCCGACGAAAGACCGAGCGGAGGCGGCGCTGCCCGAGGTGACGCGCGGCGGCGTCCACTTCACGCCGCGGGTGGACATCTTCGAGAGCGATGCCGAGCTGACGCTATACGCCGAGGTGCCCGGCGTGCGATCCGAGGACGTCGATCTGCACTACGAGCAGGGCGAGTTGGTGCTGCACGCGCGGGTGCAACCGCGTCGCGGCCAGCAGCCGGTGCTGTTGCAGGAGTACGAGGAAGGCGACTTCTATCGCGCCTTCGCCATCCACGAATCGATCGACGCCGGCCGGATCAGCGCCGAGTGCAAGAATGGCGTGCTGACGGTACATCTGCCCAAGGTCGAGTCGGTTCGGCCGCGACAGATCACCGTGCGCGGCGAGTGATCGTGTTTAAAAAAATGAACCACGGATAACACGGATAAAAGACAAAAATAGAGAAAGAGACCGGAAGGGAACGTTCCTCGGTATCATTTTTCTTTTTGTGTTTATCCGTGTTATCCGTGGTTCATTTTTTTAAACACGGCAGTTCTGTCGTGGCCGCGTGGGCGCGGTTGCGAACAAGGAGGTCAGCGTCTCGGGGTCGGCGGGCTTGACGAGATGATGGTCGAAGCCGGCCTCGCGCGAGCGGCGCAGGTCCTCAGCCTGTCCGTAGCCCGTCAGGGCCACCAGCAGCGGCTGGGATCCCGGCCGTGCCCGCAGTCGTCGCGCCACCTCATAGCCGTCCATGCCCGGCAGGCCGATGTCCAGCAGCACCACCTCCGGCTCGAACGCCTCGGACTCGACCAGGGCGGCCGGCCCATCATGACAGGTCCGTACCTCATGTCCGACTAGCTCCAGCACCATCGCCAGGCTCCGCGCCCCGTCGGCGTTGTCGTCCACGATGAGCACTCGACTGCGCTGAGGCTGGGCCGCCGGCTTGGCGGAGCCGTTGACCGGCGGAGGCAGCCCCTCGGACAGGACCGGCAGATACACCACGAACTCGCTGCCTCGGTTCGGTCCTTCGCTGAACGCTTCCACTCGTCCGCCGTGCAGCTCGATCAGCTTGTGTACCAGTGTCAAGCCAATGCCCAGCCCTCCCTGGGCGCGGTCCAGCGAGCGATCGACCTGCGTGAACAGCTCGAAGATCGACGACAGCATGTCGGAAGGGATGCCAACGCCGTTGTCCTGGATGCGCAGGACCACCTCGCCGTCGTGCGCGCTGCGCCGCCAGGGCGATGCGGCCGCCCTCCTCGGTGTACTTGGCGGCGTTGTTGAGCAGGTTGGCCAGCACCTGGGCCAACCGCACCGGGTCGCCGCGCACCAGGAGCGGCTCGGACGGCAGCAGCACCGTCAGCTCGTGCTTGCGCGCGTCCAAGAGCGGCCGGCTCGTCTCGACGGCGCGGGCGATGACGCCGGCCAGGTCCACGCACTCCTCCTGCAAACGAATCTTGCCGCGCGTGATCCGCGACAGGTCGAGCAGGTCGTCCACGAGCCGCACCAGCTGCTGCACTTGCCGGTCGATCATGTCCTGGACGGCGCGGACTTCCGGCTCGTCGCCGCCGCGCAGGCGGAGGACCTGAACGGCGTTGCGGATGGGGGCCAGGGGGTTGCGCAGCTCGTGGGCCAGCATCGACAGAAACTCGTTCTTGTGGCGGTCGGCCTCCTGGACGTTGTGGTACAGCCGAGCGTTGTCCAGGGCGATGGCGGCGCGTCCGGCCAGGTCTTCGGCCAGGGCCAGGTCGGCCGGACCAAAGCGACGGCCGGAGCTGCCCTGTCCCAGAGTCAGGGCGCCGAGGGTGCGGCCGCGAGCCTGGAGCGGCAGCAGGACGGCGGAGTGAAGCCTTTCGCCCTCGCCCGCCGGCTCGTCGCTGCGCAGGCCGTCGGCGGGTACGGCACGGCCAGATCGTTCAGGGTCTCGGCCTTGCCGGAGGCGAGAACGCGCTCCAGCGCCGCCCGCACCTCGTCGGCGGGGCCTTCGGAGCCGGCCAGCGAACCGAAGCAGATCGATTGCGCCGCCGAGGAGAACCAGGCCAGTTCGCTTCGCCACGTCGGACTCGTCTCGCCCAGCAGTGTGACGCCGGCCACGTCGGCCAGGTACGGCACCACCAACCGCAGCAGGCCGCGCAGCGTCGCCTCGTAGTCGAGCGAGCTGGACAGCACCGTGCTGGCCTCGGCCAGGAAAGCCAGGCGCCGCGTGGCCTCCTCGGCGGCGGCGCGGGCGGCCTGCTCGCGCGCCAGGGCCACGCGCTCGTCGGCCTGCTGCCGCGACCTGCTGCGTCATGCGATACAGATCGACGAATACCTTGACCTTGGTGCGCAGGATCTCCGGCACGACCGGCGACAGGATGTAATCGACCGCTCCCAGCGAGTAGCCCTGGGCGGTGTGCATTTCGTCGGCGAAGGCGGTGACGAAGATGATCGGCGTGTGCGCCGACTTGCGGCGCTGGCGGATCAGCGCCGCCGTCTCGAAGCCGTCCATGCCCGGCATGTTGACGTCGAGCAGGATGACGGCGAAGTCGTGCTCGAGCACGCGGCGCAGCGCCTCCTGCCCGGAGCTGGCCGTGACGACGTTCTCGTCCAACTCCTCCAGGATCGACTCCAGGACGAGGAGCTTTTCCGGCAGATCGTCCACGATCAGGATGTTGATCTTGTCGGCGTCGCCCATGACCCTCCAGCTTAGCACCAGGCCTCCCGAGGTTACACCCCCAAAGAAGGGAATAGGGAATAGGGAGTAGGGAATAGGGAGTAGGGAATAGGGGCAAGAGAAGAAGGAGCCTCACACCTATTCCCTATTCCCTATTCCCTATTCCCTATTTCTGTCAGCGGTGCAGCCAGGCCCGCAGCACGGACAGCATCTGCTCGGTGTCGACCGGCTTGGACAGATAGTCCCAGGCGCCGGCCTCGATGCACTTCTCGCGGTCGCCCTTCATGGCCTTGGCCGTCACGGCGATGATCGGCAGCGTCTTCAGACGCGGCACCTTGCGGATCTCACGCATCGTGTCGATGCCGTCCATCTCCGGCATCATGATGTCCATCAGCACGATGTCGATGTCTTCCTGCTGCTGCAGGATCTTGATGGCGTCGCGGCCGTTGTCGGCCGAGACGATGATCATGTCGTGCTCCTCCAGGACGGTGGACAGGGCGAAAATGTTGCGCATGTCGTCATCGACGATCAGCACTTTCTTGCCGGCCAGCACCTTGTCGGAGGTGTGCAGGCCCGTCAGCATGCGCCGCTGCTCCTCGGGCAGCTTGCTCAGGTCCTGGTGCAGGAAGAAGGCGGCCTGGTCGAGCAGACGTTCGGGAGAGTAGACGCGGCGAACGGGCAGGATGTCGCGGCAGCTCCTCCAGCCGCCGTCGTCGCCGCCGTCGCCGTCGGCGAAGACGATGACCGGCAGCCGAGCAGGCGCCGGGCCGGCCGGGCAGCTGCTCGGCCAGCACCGACGGAGCCAACGCCGGTGCGCGCGGGTTGACCACCAGGCAGTCGATCGGCCGTTCGCGCAGCATCCGCAGGGCCGACTCGCCGTCGCTGGCGGTGAGCACCTCGACGTCGTCGGCCGCGACGGCACTCGCGGATGCGGTCGCGGCGCGAGGCATCCGGCTCGACCACCAGCAAGCTCCGCCGCTCGCGGCCCAGGAACGTCTGCAAGTCGTCGAGCAGCTGGTCCACCACGTCCTTGGTCTGGATGGGCTTGGCGACGAAGCCCAGCGCCCGGACAGCAGGGCGCGCTCGCGGGCCTCGTCGGTGGAGATGACGCAGACGGGGATGTGGCGCGTGGCGAGGTCGTTCTTGAGCCGGTCGAGCACGCGCCAGCCGTCGATGTCGGGCAGGAAGATGTCCAGCGTCAGGGCGTGCGGCTTGTACTCGCGCGTCAAGGCCAGGGCGGCGGCGCCGAGCGAGGTGACCAGACCCTTGAAGCCCTTCTCGCGGGCCGACTCCAGCAGGACGCGGGCGAAGCCCAGGTCGTTCTCGACGATCAGCAGCACGCGATCGCCCGGCTGGATGTGGTCGCGGTCGTCGCCGACTTCGTTCATCATCAGCCGCGACGGCAGCGGCTCCTCGATGGTGTCCCAGTCCGGCGACTCGACGCCGGCCGCGCGGGGACCGGCACGCATCCGGTCAAAGCCCTGGACCGGCAGGACGCCGGCCCCACCGGACGAGCTGGTGCCGTTGGTCGGGATGGGGGCGACCGGCGCGGTCGGCGTCTCGCCGCTGGGGCTGGCCATCGGCTTGCGGGCCGAGCGCGGCGTGTACACCTGCGGCAGATACAGGGTGAACGTGCTGCCCTGGGCCGGGCCGACTGACCAGGCGGATCTCGCCGCCCAGCAGCCGCGACAGCTCGCGGCTGATGGCCAGGCCCAGGCCGGTGCCGCCGTACTTGCGGCTGGTGCTGCCGTCGGCCTGCTGGAACGCCTCGAAGATGATCTGCTGCTTGTCCGGCGGAATGCCGATGCCGGTGTCGGTCACCGAGAAGGCCAGCACCGTCGGCGCTCGGTTCAGCTCCTCGTTGTCCGGGTTCCAGCCCGACTGCACCGCCGACACGTTCAGCGTCACCTGGCCGTGGTGCGTGAACTTGAAGGCGTTGGACAGCAGGTTCTTGATGACCTGCTGCAAACGCTTGGCGTCGGTGAAGATCGACCGCGGCAGGTCCGGGGCCATGCGAATGAAGAACTCGACGCTCTTGGCCTCGGCCACATGGCGGAAGGTCCGTTCGACGTAGCTGTGCAGCTCGTCCAGGCGCAGCTCGCCGACGTCCACGACCACCGTGCCCGACTCGATCTTCGACAGGTCGAGGATGTCGTTGATGAGCATGAGCAGGTCGTTGCCGGACGAGTGAATGGTCTTGGCGAACTCGCGCTGCCGCGGCGACAGGTTGCCCTCGGGGTTCTTGCACAACTGATCGGACAGGATGAGCAGGCTGTTGAGCGGCGTCCGCAGTTCGTGCGACATGTTGGCCAGGAACTCCGACTTGTACTTGGAGGTCAGGGCCAGCTGCTTGGCCTTCTCTTCCAGCGCCTGCCGGGCCTGCTCGACTTCCTGGTTCTTGCGTTCGACTTCCTGGTTCTGATGGGCCAAGCAGGCCGGCCTTCTCTTGCAGCTCCTGGTTGGTGTTCTGCAATTCCTCCTGCCGGCTGTCCAATTCCTGGGCCAGCGATTGCGACTGCTTGAGCAGGTCCTCCGTCCGCATGTTGGCTTCGATGGTGTTGAGCACGATGCCGATGGACTCGGTCAGCTCATCGAGGAACGCCTGGTGCGTCGGGTTGAAGCGCTCGAACGAGGCCAATTCGAGGACGCCCTTGACCTGTTCCTCGAAGAGCACCGGCAGGACGATGATGCTCTGCGGCGGCGGCCGCGCCCAGGCCGGAGGAGATGCGGATGTAGTCGGGCGGCGTGTTGGTGATGTGGATCTTCTGCTTCTCCAGGGCGCACTGGCCGACCAGTCCTTCGCCCAGGCCGATCTCGCGGGCGATGACGCTGGGGCCTTTGTCGGCGTAGCTGGCCAGCAGCGGCAGATGCGGCGTGTCCTCGCTCTTGCCGGGCGGCAGGACGTAAAAGACGGCCTGCTGAGCGCCGACGACGGGCACCAGTTCGGAGAGGATGAGCCGGCCGACCGTGTTGAGGTCTTTCTGCCCCTGGAGCATTCGGCTGAACTTGGCGAGGTTGGTCTTGAGCCAGTCCTGCTCGCTGTTTTTCAGCGTCGTGTCCTTGAGGTTGCGGATCATCTCATTGATGTTGTCCTTCAGGGCGGCGACCTCGCCCTGGGCCTCGACGGTGATGGAGCGCGTCAGGTCGCCCTTGGTGACGGCGGTGGCGACCTCGGCGATGGCCCGGACCTGCGTGGTCAGGTTGGCGGCCAGCTGGTTGACGTTCTCGGTCAGGCCCTTCCAGGTGCCGGCGGCGCCGGGCACCTTGGCCTGTCCGCCGAGCTTGCCCTCGACGCCGACCTCGCGGGCCACCGTCGTCACCTGATCGGCGAAGGTGGCCAGCGTGTCGATCATGCTGTTGATCGTGTCGGCGAGAGCGGCGATTTCGCCCTTGGCATCGACGGTCAGCTTCTGCTTGAGATCGCCGTTGGCCACGGCCGTCACGACCTTGGCGATGCCGCGCACCTGGCTGGTCAGGTTGCCGGCCATGAAGTTGACGTTGTCGGTCAAGTCCTTCCAGGTGCCGGAGACGCCCTTGACCTGGGCCTGTCCGCCGAGCTTGCCTTCGGTGCCGACCTCGCGGGCCACGCGCGTCACTTCCGAGGCGAACGAGCTGAGCTGATCGACCATCGTGTTGATGGTGTCTTTCAGCTCCAGGATTTCGCCCTTCACATCGACGGTGATCTTTTTGGACAGGTCGCCGTTGGCGACGGCGGTGGTGACGGCGGCGATGTTGCGCACCTGGGCGGTCAGGTTGCCGGCCATGAAGTTGACGCTGTCGGTCAGGTCTTTCCAGGTGCCGGACACGCCTTCGACACGCGCCTGTCCGCCGAGCCGGCCTTCGCTGCCGACCTCGCGGGCCACGCGGTCACTTCCGCCGCGAACGAGCGCAGCTGATCGACCATCGTATTGATGGTGTCTTTCAGCTCCAGGATTTCGCCGCGGACATCGACGGTGATCTTTTTCGACAAGTCGCCGTTGGCGACCGCCGTGGTGACGGCGGCGATGTTGCGCACCTGGCTGGTGAGGTTGCCGGCCATCGAGTTGACGCTATCGGTCAGGTCTTTCCAGGTGCCGGACACGCCTTCGACGTCGGCCTGTCCGCCGAGCTTGCCTTCGGTGCCGACTTCGCGGGCCACGCGCGTCACTTCGGCGGCGAACGAACGCAGCTGATCGACCATCGTATTGATGGTGTTCTTCAGCTCCAGGATTTCGCCCTTCACATCGACGGTGATCTTCTTGGACAGGTCGCCGTTGGCGACGGCCGTGGTCACTTCGGCGATGTTGCGCACCTGGGCCGGTCAGGTTGCCGGCCATCGAGTTGACGCTATCGGTCAGGTCTTTCCAGGTGCCGGCGACGCCCTTGACGTCGGCCTGTCCGCCGAGCTTGCCTTCGGTGCCGACCTCGCGGGCGACACGGGTCACTTCCGCCGCGAACGAGCTGAGCTGATCGACCATCGTATTGATGGTGTTCTTCAGCTCCAAAATCTCGCCCTTGACATCGACGGTGATCTTCTTCGACAAATCGCCGGTGGCGACGGCCTTGGTCACGTCGGCGATGTTGCGCACCTGGCTGGTGAGGTTGCCGGCCATGAAGTTGACGCTGTCGGTCAGGTCTTTCCAGGTGCCGGCGACGCCCTTGACGTCGGCCTGTCCGCCGAGCTTGCCTTCGGTGCCGACTTCGCGGGCCACGCGCGTCACTTCCGCGGCGAAGGAGCTGAGCTGATCGACCATCGTATTGATGGTGTTTTTCAGCTCCAAAATCTCGCCCTTCACATCGACGGTGATCTTCTTGGACAGATCGCCGGTGGCGACGGCGGTGGTCACTTCGGCGATGTTACGCACCTGGCCGGTGAGGTTGCCGGCCATCAGGTTGACGTTGTCGGTGAGGTCTTTCCAGGTGCCGGCGACGCCCTTGACGTCGGCCTGTCCGCCGAGCTTGCCTTCGGTGCCGACCTCGCGGGCCACGCGGGTCACTTCCGCCGCGAACGAACTGAGCTGATCGACCATCGTATTGATGGTGTCTTTCAGTTCGAGAATTTCGCCGCGGACATCGACGGTGATCTTTTTCGACAGGTCGCCGTTGGCGACGGCCGTCGTCACGGCGGCGATGTTGCGCACCTGGGCGGTCAGGTTGCCGGCCATGAAGTTGACGCTATCGGTCAGGTCTTTCCAGGTGCCGGCGACGCCCTTGACGTCGGCCTGTCCGCCGAGCTTGCCTTCGGTGCCGACTTCGCGGGCCACGCGCGTCACTTCCGCCGCGAACGAGCGCAGCTGATCGACCATCGTATTGATGGTGTTCTTCAGCTCCAGAATCTCGCCCTTCACATCGACGGTGATCTTCTTGGACAGGTCGCCATTGGCGACGGCCGTCGTCACTTCGGCGATGTTGCGCACCTGGGCGGTCAGGTTGCTGGCCATGAAGTTGACGCTATCGGTCAAGTCCTTCCAGGTGCCGGCGACGCCCTTGACCTGGGCCTGTCCGCCGAGGATGCCTTCGGTGCCGACCTCGCGGGCCACGCGCGTCACTTCCGCCGCGAACGAGCTGAGCTGATCGACCATCGTATTGACGGTATTTTTCAGCTCCAGAATCTCGCCCTTGACATCGACGGTGATCTTCTTGGACAGGTCGCCGTTGGCGACGGCGGTGGTGACGGCGGCGATGTTGCGCACCTGGGCGGTCAGGTTGCCGGCCATGAAGTTGACGCTATCGGTCAGGTCCTTCCAGGTGCCGGACACGCCTTCGACACGCGCCTGTCCGCCGAGCTTGCCTTCGGTGCCGACTTCGCGGGCCACGCGCGTCACTTCCGAGGCGAACGAACGCAGCTGATCGACCATCGTGTTGATGGTGCCCTTCAGCTCCAGGAACTCGCCCTTGACATCGACGGTGATCTTCTTCGACAGGTCGCCGTTGGCGACGGCGGTGGTCACTTCGGCGATGTTGCGCACCTGGCCGGTGAGGTTGCCGGCCATCGAGTTGACGCTGTCGGTCAGGTCCTTCCAGGTGCCGGCCACGCCCTTGACCTTGGCCTGTCCGCCGAGCTTGCCTTCGGTGCCGACTTCGCGGGCCACGCGCGTCACTTCCGAGGCGAACGAGCCGAGCTGATCGACCATCTTGTTGATGGTCTTGGCGGTGCGGAGGAATTCGCCCTGCAGGGGACGGTCGCCGATCTCCAGGGCCATCGTCTGCGACAGGTCGCCCTGGGCGACGGCGCCGATGACGCGGGCCGTCTCGCTGGTGGGGTGGACGAGGTCGCCGACGAGGTCGTTGACCGAGTCGATGGCGTCGGCCCAGGAGCCGCTGACGTCGCCGAGCGAGGCGCGCTGGCTGATGCGTCCTTCCTTGCCGACGACGCGGCTGAGGCGGTCCAGCTCGCGGGCCATGCGCTGGTTCAGCTCGACCACTTCGTTGAAGGTGTCGGCCACCTTGCCGGCCAGGCCGGTCCAGTCGACGGGCAGGCGGACGGTGAAGTCGCCTTTTTTCAGGGCGGTCAGGGCCGTCAGCAGGGTGGTGGTATCCAGAGTGGGGGATGCGGATTCCTGAAGAGCTGGCATGAAAACTTCTCCCCAAAGCGTCGTTGCCAATCGGGGCCGCCAAGCCAAGGACGCTCAGCGGGTTGGGTCGTGCTCCGTGCAAATGACGCGCCCGGCGCGCGGACGCTCGCGTGCCGAGGGCTGCCATAGACCCCGTTGAGTGCGTTTGGATGGTGGCAAGTATAGCTTATTCTCGTTGGTCCAGCAATGGTAAGTCCCTATCGGACAAGCTCTAACTCAGGAATGGCGAGGGGAATTACGGCTTCGGGGCCGACCTCACGCCAGTTCGATTCGCTGGTGCGTGATGCGCTGCGCGTCGAACACGCCCAGGCCCAACGTCTCGGCCAGGGGAATGTGCTGCGGCTGGCGGATGTGCAGCTGTTCGGGATAGGGTTTGCCGTCGATCTGGGCCACGCCGCTCGCGCATCCAGTCCCATCGCCGCGACGACCGGCCAGCCCTCCTCGACCCGTTTGCGATCGATAATGTCCCAACCGACGTGGTCCAGCGCCACCGGATCGGTGGCGAACAACAAGCTGTTGTAACGCCAGGTGGCGAAGGTCTTGTTGGAGGTCTGCGGGCCGCCCTCCCAGGTGCCGACCAGGCCGTCGAGGATGTGCAGCACCGCCTTGGTTCGGGTGGCCGGCAGCGAGGCCATGGTCGGGATGAACGTGCCGCACTGGTTCAAGGTGCCGCCCGGCTTGTCGGCCGGCCGCTGTTTGCCGTAGAGGATGTGACTGCGGCAGACGTTGTTGACCAGGCCGTGCGACAGGTCCTTCAGCGCCAGCGTCACGCCCGACGAGCGATGGTCCTTCAGCACCGGGATGGTGATGAGCTTGTCGATCTTCCGCGACACGATCGTCGTCAGGTGCGAGCGGAAACGGCGGTCGTCCTTGGGGTCGTGCTGGGGATGGCAGTAGGCGACCTCGCGGTAGATGTCCGGGTCGTAGCCGGCGACGTGGTCCTCGCGCGGTTGGCCGGGCAGTTGGCCGTCGATCTCCAGTTGCAAGTCGTCATAGCGGGCCGAGGCGCATTCCCAGTACACGCCGTCGGGCAGTGTCTCGGGATAACCGCACAGCAGGAACTCGTGCTTGTAGCGCTCGAAGACGAGGATGTCGCCGGCGCGGACGCCGGCGGCGCGCAGGCCGTCGATGACTTCCAGCACCACCTCGTAACTGGAGATGGAGTCGGGCCGACCGACGGGCACCACCTTGATGCCGACGCGATCGCCGGGAGAGAAGAAGCGGCGCCAGGCTTGCACGGCGTCCTCGCTGCCGGTCAATTCGGTCATGCCGCGGTCGATCATGGCCTTGATGGCCTCGCGGTTGCGTTCGCTGTAGCCGTTGTTCTTCTTACCGGCCCGCACGGCGCCGGCGTGACGTACCTCAATGACGCGGCCGGGGAACGGACCCGGCATCGCCGGCGGATTGCTCGCCGCGATGGTGGGCGCGGCGAGAGGAGGGCCGCCGCCCGGTTGGGATTTCGAGGTCGCCAGTTGTCGGCCGACCCAGCCCGCCGCCGCGCCTCCCACGGCGCCCAGGGCCGCACCGGCCAGGAAGATCCGGCGCGTGCAGCGCGGACCGGCATTCATCGCGGGAGGGATGGGCCGGGGGTTTTCGTCGGACATGGTGTCGCTCCTGGCGTTCTGATTGTCCAGTCTTCGTCGAGGCGTGGCGAGGCGTACCCCCACTCTACAGCCGCCGATGAGCGATGGTAAAGGGCTGTAACCGATCCTTCGTAGACGAAGTCCCAGATTTCATCGAACTGGAGCCGCTGACAGGTCAGGTTCCGCATAACTTCATGCTGGAAGCGCGCGAGACGCGGCCCGCATCGATCAACAGATTCGTCACGGTATTGATCGACACTCCGACCATACGGGACGTGGATCGGAGGAGCAATCCTCGGTCAAGGCCCGGAGGATGGCGCTGCGGCGTTCTAGGGGAGACGATTCATATTGACATTTTGCTTGAGAACCAGCCCCACGGTCAAGGTCCGTAGGTATTGATTCGCAAACAGTCAAGGGTACAATGAGGCAGAAGTCTTTTACGGAAAAAGGCTTGCGAAAGAAGCTTGATCGCTGCGCAACCGGGAGAGAAAATCCGATTGAACCACCACTGAATTTTTGTATCATTGCTCATTTGTCCCAGCCGTACCAGCACCGCAAGCGAGGAGAGTCGCCATGCCCGAAGGGGTGTCTGGAGTTTATTTCAGTAGGAGTCGCCCGAATGTCGATCTCCGGATAAAAGCCGGACTGCCAAGACGCCACTTCGTTGACCGGATGGTCCCTAACAGGACGAGAGGAGCCAGGATGGCGATTAACGAGCCTCTGCTTCCGGGGCTTGGCGGCGGCCCTTCCGTGATCGCAAGTCAAGCTGCCATCGAGTTGGATCATCTTTTGCTGGGCCGAGCGTCCGGCCTATTTGCCGTCCAGAAACTTGCCGAGTTGATCGAAAGCGAGTTCCAGACGGGTACGGGCACCGGGACGCATTCGCACGGTGCGGCTGCGGTCGGTGTGATGAGACGCGCCCTCGCTGCGGCCAACGGCGGCACTCCCCCAACGTCGCGGGTTGATGAGGTAGTGACCCAGGCGGGACAGGTCACGCAGTCTCTGAAAAGCATCGTCGCTGACCCGGAAGGGTTCAAGAGGAAGAATCCCGCCGAAGTGGCAAGGATGCGGTCCTTCTGCGTTGCTTACTCTGAACAAGCTTCCGGGGCCAAGAGGCTACGAGGCAACAGACCACCGCGTCGTCACAGGAGGTGAAGCGTGTTTTTGTTGAGGTACTCCCGAGAACGGATCGGGGAAATCCTCGCGGAAATCAAGCGGGTAGGCGAAGCAGAGTTCGCCTATGAGCAGCCAAAAAAGCTCCTCCAAGAACTCGAAACCCTCTTCCGAAACAACCTCTCGTATCTCAACACGCTAGACGATAAAAGCGATCCAAATACAGTCAAGACGGCTTGAGCCAGCGCTCTCGGCTTGATATTCGACTACCTGCCGGTAACTGGCATAGTTCTCAGGTCTACTCAAGTCCGGAACGCATTTGAAGTTTATGGACCGCTCCTGCGGCTTGCTCGCGCTGTCCTTGAACCCGGTGTTCCTCACGACCAAGCGAAAACGCAATTGGTTCTCTCCTCCGGTTGGGAATACTCGCCCCTGATGTACTCTGTCGCTCAGGACCTACCCGACTTCGTACTGATCGAGTTCCCAGCACCAGAGTCGTCCAACCCGCTACTACTCCCTCTCGCCGGTCACGAATTAGGACATTCGGTATGGCTAAAGCGTGGGCTTGAGCAGTCGCTTGAGGCTGAAGTGCATCGACAAACCGTCAAGTCCATAGGGAAGGAACTCGCGGCATTTAAGCAAGTGTTCAAACTCCTGCCTACGGTGACGGCCACGGACCTAGAAAACGACGCGGATATCGTTCAACTCTACGAGCCGTCTGAAATATGGTTGATGTCGCAAGCGATGGAGACTTTCTGCGACTTCATTGGACTTCGCATATTCGGAATCTGTTTTCTCCGGGCCTTTTCTTATCTACTAGCGCGCCGTGCTTTGCCGGCGAGCGCAGCGAGTTCTACCCGAACATGGTGCCGCGCGTGAACAACCTTCTTGTAGCCGCGGCGAAGTACCAGCTTAGCCCGCCTCCGGGTTATGTGAGTCTGTTCAAGAACGATACGGAGCCGCCGCTTACGGACGCTAATAAGTTTCTGATCAAGATAGCTGATCTTTCCCTTAACGGCCTTGTAAAACAGCTCGCTAAAGAGGCTGACTCGGTTGTCGCGCAATCGGGCCTAGCCTCATCCACCCCAGACCAAGTTAGCCGCCTTGCCAAACGCATGCGATTGATCGTGCCGGGAGAAAACGCTTGTGGGCTGCCTGATATTGTCAACGCGGCTTGGCAGCTCTACGATGCACCCGACCTTTGGAAAGAGGTTCCTGAGATACACGAGAAAAGGGATCGAGTATTAAAGGAACTTGTCCTGAAGAATATTGAGATTTTTGAGATTGAACAACGATTAAGAGGTGCCCCATAGATGATCCGCGCTAATGAAATTCACAGGCTGATTGACGAGGGAAACAAGCCAAAAACCAAAGACCCTCTAGTGATAACCCCGCGGCCAATCATTTCTGATGCCGGGTCAGCCTCGGTTGACCTTCGCCTAGGAACGTGGTTCGTCACGCTACGACAGGCGCGCATGCTCTGCCTCAGAGCGGACGAAATGCACGGCGAGCAGTTGACAAAGACCCGATACGTTCCTTTTGGAGAGGAATACTATCTACACCCTCGCAGTTTCGTGCTGAGCGTCACGCTCGAATGGATACGCCTGCCAAGGGAGTTCGGTGCCTACGTTACCGGCCGATCCAGCTGGGGAAGACGCGGGCTAATCATTGCTACCGCTACGGGCGTGCATCCTGGATTCACCGGCTGTCTGACCCTGGAACTGACGAACGTGGGGGAGATACCTATAGCTATCTCTCCGGGGATGGCGATATGCCAGTTGTTCTTGCACCGGGTCGAGGGGTCAATCCAAGGGACGATGGACCGAACACAGTTTTCAGGAAGTCGGAAGCCCGCGCTGGGTGACGTAAAATCGGATGACTTCGCCCGCAAACTCCGCGGATCAGCGTCCGCGATCACTGGTCAGCCTTGACCATGCGCTTTGGCCGACTTTTTCCACCTGGCCTGCGCCGCTTTCCTCGCAATGTCGCAACGTCGTTTCTGGGTTAACCGCTTTGCCCGCGCCTTGCCGTCCTTTTGGCCCCCAAGCTGGCCTCGCGCAACGTCTTTCCCCGCTTCCGGGTCAGGCGTCTTTGGAGTCTGTCCGGTAGCTTCCTTGACGATCCGGTGCGCCAAGGCGTTGATGTCCTCGCGGACCTTCGGCTTCTTTCGCTGCTTCACCATCACCCGACGCTACCGGAAACTGGGCCAAGCGGGAAGAGAGAAGTCGGGTTGGGACAGTTCAAACTGAGACACTACCCGGTAGTTCTTATCGAAGTGGATCGCGGTTGACACCGCGAAGACAGTCGGGCTATAACACCGTTCGCTTGGCGGGCCGCACACCGCCCGTCGTAGGAACGAGGACGTAAGGATATGTCCTGTCGTTCATGCCTTTGGACCCGAAAAAGGGGATGGACCCCCGTTGTTCGCACCCGGCGTCCCAACCTGTGCCGTCCCTCCCTCGACCCTGCGAATGAGCGGCGGTTCGCGTAACCATTACCTGCGTCTGCTGTCCGGCGAAGCGCGCGGCCTGTGGCCGGCACTGGAGCGGCTCGGCCTGCACGCGGCCAGTCTGCCCTACGGCCTGGCCGTGCGGCTCCGCAATGCCGCCTATCGACCGCGGCTGGCTGCGCAGCGAGCGCGTGCCGGTGCCGGTCGTCAGCGTCGGCAACCTGACCGTCGGCGGCACCGGCAAGACGCCGTGCGTCGAGTACGTCGCCCGCTTCTACCGCGGCCTGCGACCTGCGCGTGGCCATCCTCAGCCGCGGCTACGGCGGCGCCGGCGGCCGCAACGACGAGGCGCTGGTGCTGGAAGAGAACCTGCCCGACGTGCCGCACCTGCAAGGGGCCGACCGCGTCGCCCTGGCCCGCACCGCCGTCGAGGAGCTGGAGAGCGAAGTGCTGGTCCTCGACGACGGCTTCCAGCACCGCCGGCTGGCCCGCGACCTCGACCTGGTGCTGATCGACGCGACGCGCCCCGTGGGGCCACGGCTACCTGCTGCCGCGCGGCCTGCTGCGCGAGCCGCCGCGCGGCCTGCGACGGGCCGGCGTCGTCGTCCTGACGCGCTGCGATCAGGTCGGCGCCGGAGCAGCGCCAGCGATCTGCGGCAGACCAGTCGCCCGCCTCGCGCCGGGCGTGCCGGTGGTCGAGACGAGCGCATCGGCCCGGTCGGGCTGGTCAACAGCGACGGGCGAGGCTGCGCCGCTGGACGTGCTGCGCGGCCGGCCGGTGGCGGCGTTCTGCGGCATCGGCAACCCGAGGCGTTTCGCCGCACGCTTGCTCGACCTCGGGCGCCGACGTGCATCGCCTTCCGCGCCTATCCCGACCATCACGCCTACGACCGCGACGACGTCGAGGACCTGCGCCGCTGGGCCGCGAGCGCTGCCCGACGGCGCGCGTGGTCGTGACCACGCAGAAGGACCTGGTCAAGCTGCGGCTGTCGCGCCTCGGCGACCGGCCGCTGTGGTGCGCTGCGCATTCGGCTCCACGTCGAGTCCGGCCAGGACGTTCTGGACGGCCAGCTGCGAATCCGTCCTTCCGCCGTCCTCACCCCGACCGCTCTCCCCCGAATCGGAGGAGACGGTAGGCGTGAGCGGAGGCTAAACCCGAGAGCAGGCGAGACGATGAAACCTTTCGACCTGCAACGGCCTGAAGACCTACGACCTCGACTCGCGGCCGTCGAAGGTCTTCCACGAAGACCTCGGCCGGCCGGTCGCCGCCGGCGCCAGCGTCGGCGACTGGCTCGACTCGCCTGCCGCGCCAGCTGGCCGGCAACGACCTCCGCCAGCGTGCGCGACCACCTCGTGCCGCGCCCACGACGAGGGCCGCACCGTCGTCGCCGCCCTCGGCGGCCACGTCATCAAGACCGGCTGCGGCCCCGTACCTGATCGACTGGATCGACAGGGCGTCATCAAGGCCGTGGCGATGAACGGCTCGGCGGCGATCCACGACTTCGAGCTGGCCTTCGCCGGCAAGACCAGCGAGGACGTGGCGCGCCAGCCTGCACGCCGGGCAAGTTCGGCATGGCCCGCGAGACGGCCGACGCCTTCGCCGTCGCCGCCCGCGCCGGCGCCGAGAACGAGCTCGGCCTCGGCGCCGCCCTGGGCCAGCACATCGAGCAGCTCGACTGCCCCTACGCCGAGTAGCAGCCTGGTGCTGGCCGCCTACCGGGCCGGCATCCCCTGCACGGTCCACGTCGCCCTGGGCACCGACATCGTCCACATGCACCCGCACGTCTCCGGGGCGGCCCTGGGCGAGGCGTCGCTGATCGACTTCCGCCGGCTGTGCAGCGTCGTCGCCGACGCATGGCGCACGGCGTCTGGATGAACCTCGGCAGCGCCGTCGTCATGCCGGAGGTGCTTCTCAAGGCGGTCAGCGTGGTCCGCAACTTCGGCCACGACCTCGACGGCCTGGTCACGGTCAACCTGGACAAGGAGTCGCAGTACCGCAGCACGCGTCAACGTGCTGAGCCGGCCGGCGCGCCGAGGGCATCGAGCTGATCGGCCATCACGAGATCCTGCTGCCGCTGCTGCACGCGGCGGTGGCGTGTCGAGCTGGCGGCCCGATGCTGCCGAGCCAGGCGGCGCTGGAGCACGCGGCGTAATCCCGGCTCGTCGAGCCGCAGACGCGCGAGCAGAGCCGCGGGATCGCTCATCCGCGACTCCGCTGCGCAGTCGCGAGCTGAACGCGAAGGAGACCTCTCATGTCGAGCCGACCTTGATCGAGCTGGTGCAGCAACCTCGGCCAGCCGCGCGTGCTGGTCGTCGGCGACCTGATGCTCGACCGCTACGTCTGGGGCGACGCCGAGCGCATCAGCCAGGAGGCGCCGGTCATCCTGCTGCACGCCGACCGGCGCGAGGAGCGCCTCGGCGGCGCCAGCAGCGTCGCCACCATGCTGCGCGCCCTGGGCGCCAGCGTCGCGCTGGCCGGCGTCGTCGGCGACGACGCCGACGGCGGCCGCATCCGCCGACTGCTCGTCGACCTGGGCATCGACGACGAGGCCGTCGCTGACCGATCCCGACCGGCCCAGCACGGTCAAGGAGCGCTACATCGGCCGGGCCCAGCACCGCCATCCGCAGCAGATGATCCGCGTCGATTACGAGGTCCGCACGCCGCTGGCGACGCGCGTCGAGACGTCGAGCTGCGCCAGGCCATCGCACGGCAGCTCGCGCCAGGCCGACATCGTGCTCATCAGCGATTACGACAAGGGCGTCTGCACGCCGGCGCTGCTGGCGGCGATCATCGCCGCGGCGCCGCGCCTGCGGCGTGCGCGTCGCTCGCCGACCCGATCCGCGGCAGCGATTATCGCAAGTACCACGGCTGCTCGGCGATCACGCCCAACCGCCTGGAAGCGGGCCTGGCGACCGGCCGCGTCGCTCGACGACTCGGCCGACGGCGCTGGCGGCCGCCGCCGAGCTGCGCGAGCAGCTCGACCTGGAGGCGGCCATCGTCACGCTCGACAAGGAAGGCATGGCGCTGGCCCACGCGACGGCCGGCGCCGAGGTGTTCCCGACCCGGCCGCGGCAGGTCTACGACATCACCGGCGCCGGCGACATGGTGCTGGCCGTGCTCGGCATGGCCCTGGCCGCCGGCGCCGACTACGACCCGGCCATCCGCCTGGCCAACATCGCCGGCGGCCTGGAAGTCGAGAAGATCGGCGTCGCCACCGTGACGCGCGACGAGATCCTGCACGACCTGCTCGCAGGCGGCCGGCGGCCGGGCACGGGCCGGGCTGGACAAGGTGCGCGTCGCGCGAGTCGCTGCGCCGCGAGCTGGAGCAGCGCCGGCGCCTCGGCCAGCGCGTCGCCTTCACCAACGGCTGCTTCGACGTGCTGCACGCCGGCCACGTGCAGTATCTGCAGGAGGCCCGCGCCCAGGCCGACCTGCTGGTGGTCGGCCTCAACAGCGACGCCAGCGTGCGAGCGCTCAAGGGGCCGGACCGGCCGGTCAACCCGTCGAGGCCCGCGCCCTGGTGCTGGCCGCCCTGGAAGCGGTCGATTACCTGACCGTCTTCGACGAGCCGACGCCGCTGGAGCTGATCCACGACGTTGCGCCCCGACGTGCTGGTCAAGGGGGCCGACTATCGCCGCGAGGAGGTGGTCGGCGCCGAGTTCGTCGAGTCCTACGGCGGCCGCGTCCACCTCGCGCCGCTGCGCGCGGGATATTCGACGACGCGCCTGTTGCAGCGTCTGGGTGCGGCGTGACGTATCCGAGCCTGAAGCGTAAGCGAAGCGAAGAGCATCCCTTCGCTTACGCTTCAGGCTCGGATAACTACTTGTGGGTCCGACATGAACCTCGCGGTCTTCCTGCCCAACTGGATCGGCGACGCGGTGATGGCCACGCCGGCCGCTGCGGGCGCTGCGACGACCATTTCCCGGCGCCGCGCCTGGTCGGCGTCATGCAAGCCCTACGTCGCCGACGTGTTCGAGGGCGGCGACTGGTTCGACGCCATCGTGCTCGGCCCACGGCGGTCCCTGGTCGCAGGGCGTGTCGGCCGTGGCCTGGCGGCTGCGTCGCCGCGGCATCGACCTGGCCGTGCTCTTCCCCAACTCGTTCCGCTCGGCCCTGATGGCCTGGCTGGGCGGCTGCCGGCGGCGCATCGGCTACGCCCGCTACGGCCGGTCCGTCCTGCTGACCGATGCTCTGCAGCCCGTGCGCGATGAGCTGGGCCGGCGGAAGCCGAGCCCGGTCCTCGACGCCTACAACCGGCTCGCCGAGCGCGCCGGCTGCCCGCGGCCGGCGCAGCTGATGGAGCTGTTCACCACCGCCGCCGACGAGCGCGCCGCCGACGCGGTCTGGGAGCGGGCTGGCCTCGACGATTACCCGGAGGTCATCTGCCTCAACCCCGGCGCGGCGTTCGGCGCGGCCAAGCACTGGCCGGCCGACTACTTCGCCGCCTGGCCCAGCGACCTGGCCGAGCAGCGCGGCAGCGGCGTCCTGGTGCTGTGCGGCCCGGAGGAACGCGAGTTGGTCCGCGCCATCGTGACACAGGCTTGTCACCCGAGCGTCCACGGCCTGGTCGATCTGACGGCCCCGACCGTGGCGGAGGGGCCGCGTCTGTCGCTCGGGCTTGACCAAGGCGTGCGTGCGCCGCGCCGACCTGCTGGTGACGACCGACAGCGGGCCGCGCCACTTCGCGGCCGCCTTCGACCGGCCGGTCGTCACGCTGTTCGGGCCGACGCACATCGCCTGGACGGAGACGTATCATCCGCGCGCCGTCCACCTGCAAAAGAAGGTGGATTGCGGCCCGTGCCAGCGGCGCGTCTGCCCGCTGGACCATCGCTGCATGTTGCGGTTGACGCCCGAGGAGGTGTTCACCGCTGCCGAGGGATTGCTGCACTAGGGCCCGAACAAACGAGCCTCCTCCGAGCCTGAAGCGTAAGCGAAGGAACGGCAGCCTTCGCTTACGCTTCAGGCTCGGAAAAGGAGAAGGACCTGGACCATGAACCTGTTCCCCTCCGCCCTGCCGATGCTGGCGGCGAGTTGCCTGGTCCTGGGTCTGCTCGTGGTCTATGTTCGCGGCCGGCGTCCAGCGCGGAAGCGCGGCTTCGTCGAAATCTCGCCTCGCTATCGTTCGTTCTTCCGTCAGCACGGCCTGACCGACGCCGAGCACTTCCTGGGTCTGCCCGGCGAAGTGCCGCACATCGTCAGCGGCCATCCGGATCGACACGTCGCGCGTATGCAACTGGGCACGGGACCGCGGCGCTGGACGGCGTTCCTGAAATGCGAACATCGCGTCACCTGGCGGACGCGGCTGCGGCACGCCCTGGGCGGCTTCGGTTTCCGGTCGCGGTCGCTGCGCAAGGCGCGGACGCTGCAAGCGCTCGGACGCGAGGGCATGCCCGGTCCGGAATGGCTGGCCGCCGGCGAGGATGGCCGGGGACGGGCGTTCGTCTTGGTGCGCGAGGTGGCCGGCGTGGAGTTGCGGGCCGTCCTGCGTGCGGAGAAAGACTCGGCCCGGCGCCGGCGGATCGCCCGCAACCTGGGCGCCGCTCTGGCCCGGCTGCACGGCGCCGGTTTCCGCCATCCCGATCTGTACGCCAATCACGTCTTTGTCGATCAGCGACGATTCGGTCCACGTACTCGACTGGCAGCGCTCCCGGCTAACTCCGACGCTCGCCTGGCGCGAGCGTGGCCGCGATCTGGCCGCCCTGCACGCGACGCTCGACGATACGCTGGCCACGCCGCGCGAACGTCTGATCTGTCTGCGTGCGTACAGCCAGGTCATTCGCTCTGCGATCTCCTGGCGTCGTGCCGCGGCGGGAATCGAGGGACAAGCGCGGCGTTTGCTGGGACGGCGGCACATCCGCGAGAAGCGACAGCCGCCGGCGCAGCCGCAGGCGTGGATTTGCCTGGACGGCGAGGCCCTGTGCGTGACGCCGGTCATGCGACAGCGCTGCGAAGGAGATATCCAAGAGTGGTTTCATCATCTTATGAATGAACGCATCGCGCGGGGAAAAAGGCCGGCCGACGACGGGCTGCTCCGGCGCTGGCCGGCGCTGCCGGATGCCGCCCGCGTTCGGCTCGTGCGGCGGCGCGAACACGAATCGCTCGCCGCCTTCCGCCGACGGTGGCCGCGCGGTTCGTTCCACTCGCCGGAGCAGCGACAGGCGGCCTTGCTCTTGCGTCTTCAGCGGCATGGCGTGGCGGCACCGCAAGTGCTCGCCCTGGGACGGCGGACGGACGCTCATGGTCAGGTCGAATCGTTCCTGCTCACCGAACCGCTGAGCGATACATGCAGCCTGGAAGCGTGGCTGGCCTGTCAGATGCGCCGCCGGGCGACGCGGGCCGGACAGATGCGGCGCTGGTCGGTGCTGCGTCAGGCGGGAGCGCTGCTTCGTCGCCTGCACGAGGCGAGCTGCTATCTCGACATCGGCTCGGCCGGTTGCGGCCTGGCCGTGCGCCGGACGGGCGCGAAGCGACGGTCGTGCTGGAAGGCGTGGAGACTGTGACGCCGCGCCGGCGCCGGCAACCCCGGCGAGCGGCGGCCGGGACGTCCGGCGCATGCAGCAGATCTTGCACGCCGCCGGTTGCAGCCGTACCGATCTGTGTCGCTTCCGCGCCGGCTATCGTCAGGCCGATGCGAACGGAGGGCATCAGCGAGCGGGGGGCATAAACTCCGTGTTGGAAGCAACAGGGGGCTTACGCCCCCCGCTCGCCATTTGGGAAACAACTCGTAATCGGCCCGAGCAGACGGCGCCGGAACCGGGTTCGTGGTGGCGACGGTTGCGGTACGGCGTTCGCTCGGCTGCGCCAGCGTCCGGACTGGCCGCGGTTCGCCGGACCCGACTGGGCCGATCGCATCATGGACGTGGCCGTCACCGATCGCTTCCATCGCCAAGCAGGGCCGCTCGACCGGCCGCTGGATCCTGCACGCGGCCGGCGACCGGCGCGTCGCGGCGGCTGTCGGTGTACCTGAAACGGCATTACGAGCTGCCCTGGTGGCACGGCGTGCTGGCGACGCTGTGGCCCGGGCGCGGCTGGTCGCCGGCCTTGCAGGAATGGCGACACCTGGAATGGGCGCGGCGGCAGGGCGTGCCCGTGCCGGAGGCGGTCGCCGCCGCCGAGTACATCGGACCCTGGGGCCGCCTGCGCAGCTTTCTCGCCGTCGAGGAGCTGGCCGGCATGTTGCCGTTGCACGAGGCCATCCCGCTCGCCGCCGTTCGCCAGGACGCCGCCGCCTTCCGGCACTGGAAGCGTAGCTTGGTGGCCGAGATGGCCCGCCTGGTCCGCATGCTGCACGACCGCCGCTGCTTCCACAAGGACCTGTACCTCTGCCATTTCTTCATCGCCCGCGACGGACACGCGGGCCGTCCCGCCCGAGGGCTGGCGCGGCCGCGTCTACCTGATCGACCTGCACCGCCTCGGCCATCACTCGTGGACCTGGCGGATGTGGCAGACGAAAGACCTCGCTCAACTCCTTTATTCCTCCGAGATCGTCGGCGTGGACGCGCGCGACCGCCTGGCGTTCTGGCGCGCCTATCGCGGCGCCGGGCCGCGTCGCCCGGACAGCCGTTGGCTCCGCCGCTTCGTCCTGTTCAAATGGCGGCGCTACCGCCAACACAACGCACGCAACCAGCAAAGGAGGCAGGATGCGCAAGGAGCGACGTGATCTTTCGCGGGGTGAAGTGATCTTGACCTTCGATTGCGGATAGGAGATAGCCGTCCCTCCCGCGACTCGACCGGACAGGCGGACACCCCCATTGCGGCGGATCGCCACGCGCGACGGCGTGCCGGGCTGGGGAGGCGGGTGCTGGTCGGGAGCCGAAGGGGATCGGTCTCGGCCGGGGAGG
Organism: uncultured Planctomycetota bacterium; assembly: GCA_963849325.1. Taxonomy (GTDB): domain Bacteria; phylum Planctomycetota; class Planctomycetia; order Gemmatales; family Gemmataceae; genus JAJPHU01. Next base: position 230,665 of record CAWKHF010000008.1, read on the forward strand.
GGGGCCAAGCGACATGAACATCGCATTCTGTTATGAAAGTGTGTTGCCCAGTCGGGGCGGATGCGAGACCTACATCGCCGGCCTGGCGCGGCGACTGGTGGCGGACGGCCACGACGTCCACCTGTATGCGCGGCGATGGGATGCGTCCGCATTGCCGGCGGCGCTGCACATCCATCGCGTCAACGTGCCGCACGTCCCGCGTTTCCTGCGGCCGTGGTTCTTCGGAGCCGCCTGCCGCCGTGCCCTGGCGGCGGCCAACCATCAGGTCACGGTCGGCTTCGACAAGATCGCCGGACTCGACGTCCTCTATCCGCAGGGCGGCCTGTACGCCGCCACGGTCGAGCACAATCTCCTCAAGTACCGCCGTCCGCTGACGCGCCGCCTGGTCCGCCTGCTCAAGCTCATCGATCCGGCCCATCGCTCGTTCCTGGCCCTGGACCGCCATCAATATCAGCGCCAGCCGCTGCTCGTCGTCGCCATCAGCGACATGGTACGGCACCACTTCGAGCAGTATTACCAGCTCGACCCGGCCAACCTGCGCATGGTCCGCATCGCCATCGACCTGGACCGCTTCGACGAGTGCGATCGGCCGCGCCGCCGGCTGGAGTGGCGACAGCACTGGGGCCTGGCGCCGGAGCACACCGTCGCCCTGTTCGCGGGCATGAACTATCGTCTCAAGGGGCTGGAACCGCTGCTGCGCGCCGTCGCCCTCCTGCCGGCGGCGACGCCGTTCCGTCTGCTGGTGGCCGGCAGCCCGGACACGGCCGGCTTCGAGCGCCTGGCTCGCCGGCTGAAGATCGCCGACCGCGTCCGCTTCGCCGGCTACTGCCCCGACATGCGCAACTGCTATTTCGCCGCCGATTTCTTCGTCCATCCGACCTTCTACGATCCGTGCTCGCTGGTCGTGCTGGAGGCGCTGGCCTGCGGTCTGCCGGTCATCACGTCGCGCTACAACGGCGCCGCCGAGGTGATGCATCCGCCGCGCGAGGGCTATGTCATCGACGATCCGCACAACCTCGACGAGTTGGTCGCCGCCCTGAAGCAGCTGCTCGACCCGGCCCGGCGCGCGGCCTGTGCCCAGGCGGCGCGGCGGACGGCGGCGCAATGGACCTTCGAGCATCACTATCGGCAGATGTTGGCGGTGTTCGCCGAGGCCGCCGCCCGCAAACACGCGGCCTGAAACAAGAATCCCTTTGTTTCGCCGCGACGCGCAGCGGAGCGCGGGACAGACCCGCGCTCCGCTGCGTGTCGCGGCGAAACGAACAACGGATTAGGGAGGAGTCCTGACCGCATGGATTGGATCGCCGGCATCGGAGATTACTGGCTCAACACGCTGGAATGGGTGGCAGGGCTGACGCTCGCCTTCGGCGTCCTGGTTCGTCTGATGCCCTGCAATCCCGGCATGTACTGGTGGAAAGACCTGCGCGGCGCGGCCACGGATTTCCTGTACTGGTTTATCGTGCCGTTGTTCCTGCATCTAGGCCGGACGCTGATGCTGATGGCGGGAGTGAGACTTCTGTTCGGCGGCCGCGATCCGCGGCCCTTGCCGGTGAGAGAACTGCCACTGTGGCTGCAAGTCGTGGCGATCCTGCTCCTCCAGGACGTTCTGCTCTACGCGATCCACCGTCTCTTCCACACGCGCCTGGCCTGGAAAATCCACGCCATCCACCATTCGCCGAAAGTGCTGGACTGGATGTCCACTGCGCGCTTTCATCCGCTCAACAACCTGCTGGCGTTCACCCTGGCGGACGTCGTCGTCTTGCTGCTGGGCTTCGCGCCGGCCGCGCTTTTGGTCCTGGCGCCGTTCAACTTGATTTATTCCGCCATGACGCACGCCAACCTGAACTGGACGTTCGGGTCGCTGCGCCACGTTTTCGCCAGCCCCGTGTTCCACCGCTGGCACCACACCACGCAGGAGGAAGGACTCGACAAAAACTTCGCCTCGACCTTCCCCTTCCTCGACGTGATGTTCGGCACGTTCTACATGCCGCCGGGCCAGCTGCCGGAGCAGTTCGGCAACGGCGAGCCGGATTTCCCCGAGGATTTCTGGGGGCAACTGTTGCACCCCTTCCGGAAAACAGAGCAAGCGAAATCTTCCGCCTCCGCCGGCGACAGCGGATCGGGGGGCCGCCTGATCGAATCGACTACCTATCTCTCATGGAGGATACGCCCATGCCTTTCCGATCGTGGCGTCGCGTCCTCGGCATCGCCATCGCCCTGACGGTGATCGCGGGCGCGGTGTTCAGCGCCGTTCGCGGTCACACGGCTCGGAAGCGGGATCAGTATCTCAGCCGGGGGCTGGGATATTTCAACGCCCGCGAGAACGACCGAGCCATCGCCGAGTACACGGAGGCCCTCCATCTCGACCCGAAGTGCGCCCTCGCCTACGCCAACCGCGCCTCGGCGTACTTCAACCAGGGGGAGATGGAGCACGCCATCGCCGACTGCGACCGGGCCGTCGAGCTGGACCCGAACCTGCCCCTCGCCTTCGCCAATCGCGGCGGCGCCTATCTCAACCGCGGCGAACTCGAACGCGCCATCGCCGACTGCAACCGGGCCATCGAGTTGGACCCGAACTCGGCCCTGGCCCACGCCAATCGCGGTGCCGCCCATCTCAACCAGGGCGACTTCGACCAGGCCATCGCCGACAGCAATCGCGCGATCGAGCTGGACCCGCAGTCGGCCCTGGCCTATGCCAACCGTGGGGCCGCCTACTTCAACAAGGGCGACCTGGATCAGACCATCGCGGATTGCGGCCAGGCGCTGACGTGCGATCCGAACCTGGCCCTGGCCCATCTCAACCGGGCCGCCGCCTTTCTCGCCAAGAGCGACACCGACCGCGCCATCTGGGACTGCGACCAGGCCCTGCGTCTGAATCCGAACCTGGCCCGCGCCTACGTCGTTCGCGGCAACGCCCGCGCCAATCGCGGCGAGGAGCAGCTGGCCATCGAGGACGCCAGCGAGGCCATCCGCTGCGATCCGAACCTGGCCGTGGCCTACGCCAACCGCGCCATCGCCTATTTCCGCCTCGGCGACTCCGAAAAAGCCCTGCAAGATTTCAACCGGGCGATCGAGCGGGAGCCGCGCTTGGCGCCGGCCTACGCCTACCGCAGCGCAATCGCCCTCAGCCGGGGGAATTGCAAAGAGGTCATCGCCGATTGCACTCGCGCTCTGGAACTCGATCCGCGATTGGCCCTGGCCTACTGGAATCGCGGGCTGGCCTATGCGTGGCAGGGCGACCGCCAGCGGGCACAGGCCGACCAGAAGAAGGCCGTTGAGTTGGACCCCTCTCTTCGCGCCCAGTGATGCGTCGCTCCGTCGGAGCCTGAAGCGTAAGCGAAGAGAGCGGCAACCGAAGGTTGCCGCTCTCTTCGCTTACGCTTCAGGCTCGGATCGTCAACTTACGGCAGTACCACCAGCGTCAGCGGCCGGGACGGCTGTGTGACGAGGGTGTTCGACTTCTGCTTGGCGGCGGGGTCTTTGCTGTACGGCACCTGGGCCTGGCCGATCACCGCCACGGTGTACTCGCCGGGTTTGGCGCCGGGCTGCACCTCGATCGGGACCGTGACCTCGCTTTTGTCCGCCGTGACCTGCACGTTGCTCATGCGGAAGGGGCCGGAGAGTGACAACGGCAAGACAGTTACCGCGTTCTTGCAGTCCGGCCATAGCCGGTCCACGTGCAGTTTCAGTTCGACCTTGCTCTTGGCCTTCACTTCCAGGCGTTCGCTGGCGAAGCGCACGGCGAACGGGGCCGACTCGCGGACGGCCAGCATCAGCTCGCGCATCGGCCGGCTGGAACTCAGGTTGGCCTGCGCCCATACGCGCGTGTAGGGCCGGACCTCGTGTCGCAGGGTGGCGTCGCCGACCTTGGCCGTGGCGACGAGCTTGACCGGGCCGGCCCAGTCGCGGGCATCGGTGTCGGCCCACAAGACGAACGTGCCGCGACTGTCGCGGATCGTCGTCGGCCGGGCATGCACACCGGGCGGCAGTCCCTCGGCAGTCAGCGTGATTGGACCACTAAACCCCTCTTTGTAGTGGATAATCACGTCGAGGTAGGTTGCCCCGCCGCGACGGACGCTGGCGCCGGCGGGTCCGGGGTTCTGGTGATGGATGGCGGCGGCGTAGAAGTCCGGCCTCGGCTTGCGGACCACCAGTACGTACTGCGAACGCGGCTCCGCCGCGGCGGTAGCGGTCCTGCACCAGCACGCGATAACGTCGCTTGCCCGTCAGGTTCACCACGCCGGAAGGGTCGCGCAGATGGCCGTCGAAGGCATTCATGCGCTGGCCGAAATCGTCCAGTTCGGTCACGCGGTTGCCCTTGTCGTCCAGGACGACGAGATACGGATCGGCCCGGCCGGCGATGCGCTCGCAGTACACTTCCAGGGCGAACAGCCCATTCTCCGGCACCTCGAATTCGTACCAGTCGGCGTCGCGCTCGCGGTCGAATCGGCCGCTGACCACGGCCGGCAGCTGGATCGTCTGCGGCTTGCTCGGATCGTCGTTCGGCTCGACTTCGACTGTCACCGGGGTGTCCACGACGAGCAGCGGCACCGCATTGGCGGGTACACCGCCAGGATGCGGCTGGAACTGGAAGCCGGTCAGCGTGCAGGTCGCCGCCGTCGGCAGGACGCTGTGAGTGGTCGGATGCTCGAAGAAGCGGTACGCCCCCTGTGCCGGCAGGTCCGCCGGCGCCGTGACGGACTCCGAGTATTCCTCCAGCGGCAGATCCTGGACGCGCCAGGAGGACGGCTTCGCGCCGCGCCCAGGTTGCGGCCATAGACGGTGATGGCCGTCGGCCGGCCCGCCTGCACGGCGCGCGGAAAGACGTTCTCGACCTGCGGGCGGTCGGAGACAACGAGGCGGTAGGGCTGGCCGCCACGGAACGACAGGTCGTGGACATGGACCAGGTAATCGCCGTCGTGCGGAGCGACGAAATCAACGAGCGGATCGCGGCCATGGTAATCGCTATTGGAGGCGAGTTGTTTGCCGTCGGCGGCGTTGAGCGTCAGCGTCGCGTCCATCTGCGAATCGAGCTTGCCGGCCTGGCACTCGATCACCACGCGCTGGCCCTTGCGAGCGGCGAAGCGGAAAACGTCCTCGCGGTTGCCGTCGGACATGCCGTTGACGGCGGAATTGACGGCGATCGACTGGGCCGTGGCCGCGTCGTCGTTCGGCTCTTTCTCCGCCACTTCCGTCAGCCCATGCGACACGGCGAGCAGTCGCGGGTTGCTGACGCCGAAGCGTCCCACAAGCCACACGTCATACGTCCCTTCCGGCACGTCTGCGGCGACGGTGACACGGAAGCGGCGGTCTTTGAGATGTTCGGCCTTGAGTCCGGGATGGTCGAAAAGAAGTGTTTTGACATCCTCGATATCCGCGCCAGCGATTTCAACTTCCACTGGCGCGCCGGCGGAGGCGCCGAGCGGCGTCAGGCGGTCGAAGCGCGGCGAGGGCAACTCGGCCGGCGAAGGTCGGGCGAAAAATGTCCAGGCGAGGAACACGACGACAAAGGCGCGAGGCGAAAGACACGCGGACGGCATGAAGAAATCCTCTTTCGCTGCTCATTTCTCACGATGACCATGTAACAAGCCCGGAGCGTCCGCGACGGGTTACAAGAACCCGTCGCGGACGCTCCGGGCTAGTCTCGTTTCACCCGACCAGATCCTCAATCGGCTCGCCTTCGTTGAGGATCGGCAGCGGCCGCTGGGCCTGGTCGTAGAAGGCGTGGTGGTAGTCGATGCCGAGGACGTGGTACATGGTGGACAGCACGCAGCCGGGCGTGGCCGGCTTGCTGGTGGGGTACTCGGCCTTGCGTCGGTGGTGCCGATGGCCTGGCCCATCTTCAGGCCGCCGCCGGCGTACAGGATCGACATGGCCCCCGGCCAGTGGTCGCGGCCGGCCTGCGGGTTGATGCGCGGCGTCCGGCCGAACTCGCCCATCGCCATCACCAGCACGTCGTTTTGCAGGCCGCGGTCGTACAGGTCGCTCGACCAGGGCGGCGACGGCCTGGTCGTACTTGCGGCAGCAGGTTGACCTTGAGCTGCTTGAAGTTGTCGCCGTGCGTGTCCCAGCCGCCGCCGGCCTGGATGGTCACGAACGTCACGCCCGCCTCGACCAGCCGCCGGGCCAGCAGGCAGCACTGGCCCAGGTCGTTGCGGCCGTAGCTGGTCGCGCAGCTTGTCCGGTTCCTTGCTGGACGTCGAACGCCTGTTGCGCCTTGGTGTTCGTGACCATCTCCAGGGCGTCGCGGTAGAACGTGTCCAGTCCCTGCGATGTCGCCGCGCGTGTCGATGTCGCGGCGGATCTGTGTCGAGGTCTTGCAGCAGCTCGCGGCGCCGTCCCAGCCGCGACGCATCGACGCGGCCGGGCAGCTTCAGGTTGCGCACCTGGAAGCCGGGCGAGTTGGGGTCGCTGTCCGGCGCGAAGGGGTTGTACGAGGCGCCGAGGTAGGCCGCCTTGCCCAGGCTGAGGATGCGCGGCAGGTTGACGTAGGCGGGCAGGCCCGGCTCGTTGGGGCCGCGCATCTGGGCCACGACCGAGCCGCACGACGGGATAGATGTTGTCGTTGACCTCGATGGTCGGCTGATAGCCGGTCAGCATCCAGTGCGCGCCCATGCCGTGGCCGGCGTTGGTGTGGTAGGCGGAGCGGACGATGGCCAGCTTGTCCATGATGCGGGCCTGGTGCGGCAGGTGCTCGCCGATCACGGATGCCGGGCACGTTGGTCGGCGATCGGCTTGAACTCGCCGCGGAACTCGGCCGGGGCGCTCGGCTTGAGGTCGTACATGTCGATGTGGCTCGGTCCGCCCGCCAGCCAGAGCAGGATGACCGAGCGGCGTGGTGTGGCGGAGCCGGAGGCCGGTTGCGCGGCCCGCAGGCGCAGCAGGCCGGGCAGGGTCAGGCCGCCGAGGGCCAGGCTGCCGACCTTGAGGAACGTGCGGCGGCTGACGCCGTCACAAGTACGAGAACCACGTCCGATGAATTCCAGCATCGTCTTCCCCCTCGGTCAGCCGTTGGCGGCGGAACCGTATCAATGGTTGAACATGAATTCCTTCGTGTTGACGATCGCCCACAACACATCTTCCAGCGCCTGCTGCTTGTTGTCCAGGCGGCCGACGTGCGCCAGGGTCCGCCGCCGTTCGTCGGCGCTGGGCGGACGCGAATAGGCGGTCAGGTACAGCTCCTCGATGATCTCCGGGATCGGCTTCTTCTCCTTGAGCAAGCGGGCGATTCGGCCGTTGCCGCCGCCGATCTTGTACTCGATCTCGTCCGAGTTGGCCAGCAGCAGCACCTGCGCCAGCGTCGCGCCGCTGGAGCGCTCGCACTCGCAGCCGCGTCACGCGCCGCGGCCGGTCGAACGTGTCGAGGAAGTACGAGCCGAACCCCTCGTGCGGCAGGTCCACGGCGCGGGCTTGGCGCTGACGCCGCTGAAACCGCCTTCGCGTGCCGGTCGCCTGGTTGACGGCGTCGAGGAACACCTCGGCCGATCATCCGCCGGGCGTAGTAGCGGGCGTAGTTCTGGCGGTCGTTGCTGGTTGTACGGCGTCGGCGTCGCGCGACAGCTGGTAGACGCGGCTGTTGAGATGGTGCGGATGACGTGCTTGACGTCGAACTTGTGGGCGACGAAGTCGCTGGGCCAGGGCGTCGAGCAGCTCGGGGTTGGACGGCGGGTTCGTCTCGCGCAGGTCGTCCACTCGTGATCGACCAGGCCGCGGCCGAGGAAGTGGCCCCACATGCGGTTGACCAGGGCGCGGGCGAAGAACGGGTTGTCCGGCCGGGCCATCCAGTCCACCAGCGCGTGCCGCGGGTCTTCCTCCGGGCGTGAACTTGGCGACCGGGCCGTCGAGGTACTTCGGCTCGGGCGTCTTGCCGGTCAGCGGGTCTTTCTCGCCGGTGGTGACGTTGGCGGCGGCGTAGTACGGCGGCGGCTCGCCGAAGCTCTTGCGGCCCAGGCGCGTGAAGAAGCCGGCCAGGCCGTAGTAGTCCTCCTGGCCCCAGCGCTCGTAGGGATGGTGGTGGCACTTGGCGCACTGCAGACGCACGCCGAGGAAGACCTGGGCCGTGTCGGCGGTCGACCTGGTGCAGCTGGTCGTCGCGGCTCTGCCAGTACCAGTTGATCGCCGGCGCGTCCTGCCACTCGCCGGCCGCCGCCACGATGCCGCGCACGAACTCGTCGTAGGGCCGGTTGCGGGCGATCATGTCCTTGAGCCAGTCGTGGAAGGCGTAGGCCGCCTGCGTCGGCGCCGGCCAGGTTCGAGTTGCGCAGGATGCTGCCCCAGCGCAGGGCGAAATAGGCCGGGTAGTCCGGTGAGTCGAGCAGACGGTCGATCAGCCTGGCCCGCTTGTCGGCGGCGGTGTCGGCCAGGAAGGCGCGGGCCTCGGCCGGGGTCGGCAGCCGGCCGCACAGGTCGAGGGTGACGCGGCGGAGGAACGTCGCCGTCGTCGCACAGGTCGGCGAGGGCCGCAGGCCGAGCTTCTTCCACTTGGCCAGGGCCAGCTCGTCGATGTAGTTGGCGGGCTGGAAGTCGGGGATGGTCGTCAGCGGCTCGCCGAGCGGCACGAGCGCCCGGAAGACGGCGACCTGTCCCAGGTAGCGGGCCATGATCGCCGCCTCGCCGCTCAGCGTCGAGGGTGCGGACCAGCCCGTCGGCGTCGACGCGCGGCGACGACGTCGAGGTTGCTCGGATACTGGGCCTGCCGGGTCACGTCGCGGACGCAGCCGTCGCTGTAGTCGGCGAGGACGGCGAGCTGCTGCGACTGCTCGCGCCGCAGGACGCGGTCGCTCGGCGTGATGCGGAGCTTGACGACGTGGGGAGCGTCGGGGGCCGAGGCCGGGCGTGCCGGCCGCGATCCAGCGGCGGAACAGCTGATATTCCTCGCCGTCGGCGCTGCAGGCGTCTGCCGCCGCCGTGCGGCACCTGCGCCGTCGCCTTGAGCAGCAGCAGGCTTCGATCGGGGGCGGCCGGGAAGACGCGCCGGCCGCGCGCCTCCTTGGCGATGGCGTCGTAATCGAAGGTCGGGTCGAAGCCGAAGAGCGAGAGCTTGAAGCCGTTCTGGCCGCTGGCCTTGCCGTGACAGCCGCCCGCGTTGCAGCCGAGGCGACTCAAGCAGCGGCACGATCTCCCGGCGGAAGTCCACCGGGCGACCGGAGCCGAAACCGCTCACCTGCACGGGGATCTCGAGGCGGGCATCGCCGCGCAGGACACGGATGACCGCCGAGCCATCGCCGGTCGGCGTGGCGTATCCGGCGGCGTCCACGCGGACGACGGAGGGATTGCCGCTCTCGTAACGTGCGTCGCGCGTGACGTCCTGTCCGTCCGCGGAGACGAGTAATTGCCGGCCCGCGTAGGCGTCCTCGAACGAAAGGGCCGTGGGCGCGCAGATCAGCCCGCCGGCCCTGGCGCCGGAGGCGGCAGCCAGCACGATCAGGATGGCCGGCAGGACGCGGAGTGCGTTCGGTAAGGGGATGCTTGGCCTCATGGATGACAACTCGTCCCTTGGTACGTTCGCAACAGCGAGTGGGGCGAAGTCTCGGCTGGGCAGCGGCAGGGGGGCGGGGGGATGGCTCCGGCAGGTCCAACACCTCTAGGGTACACCAGAGATAGAGGCGCGGCAATCCGGAATCGGCGTTCTCGCGTTCCACTCCTCGGTGTCTCGTTGCATCCCACCCCGAAATCGTCGAAAAATGATGGATGAATCTCGCCGTCTCCGACCAATAAGAGACGGACGCAAACGGAAGACGACGCTGGAGGAAGTGCCTTGGCGACCGCGTCACTGAGCCACGTACTCGCGCGCCTGCGCAACATCCTCGGCCGCCAGGCGGTCGGCGAGCAGAGCGACGGTCATCTGCTGGACCTCTTCCTCGCCCAGCGCGACGAGTCCGCCTTCGAGCTGCTGATGCGGCGGCACGGCCCGATGGTGCTGGGCGTCTGCCGGCGCATCCTCGGGAACAGCCACGACGCCGAGGACACCTTTCAGGCGACGTTTCTCGTCCTGGTGCGTCGCGGCGACAGCATCCGGCCGCGCGGCCAGGTCGGCAATTGGCTGTACGGTGTCGCCTACCGCACGGCACTAGAGGCTCGGCGGGCGGCGGCGCGGCGGCGACGGAAGGAAGCGTGTGCCATGTCCCCAAGCAGATCGACGGAGGACATCGGGGCGGAACTGCGGCCAGTAATCGATCAGGAGCTGAGCCGATTGCCCGAACGCTATCGTCTGCCGCTCGTGTTGTGCGACCTGGAGGGGCTGACCCGCAAGGAAGCGGCCCGGCAACTCGGCTGGGCGGAAGGAACGATGTCGAGCCGGCTGTCGCGAGCGCGGCAACTGTTGGCGCGGCGGCTGAAGCGCCACGGTTTCGCCCTCTCTGCCGCGGCGCTGACGGGAACGCTGGCCGAGGGAGCGGTGCCGGCGGCGGTGCCGGCGCCGTTGGTGGTGTCAACGATCCAGGCCGCCGTGCGCATGGCGGCGGGGCAGACAGCGGCCGGCCTCGTCGGCGCGGACGTTGTCGCCCTCGTGGAAAAGGTGGTGCGAACCATGGGAATGATGAAATTGCGATGGGCTGTAGCTCTGGTGCTGGGAATCAGCCTCGCGGGCGGCACGACCTATTACGGCCTGGCCGGACAGCCGCCGTGCGCGAACGAGTCGAAGGCGGCGGAGCCGGCGGGGCCAATCCTCGTTCGGGCCGAAGTCGCGGCCGATAAGAACGAAGCGGCCGACGACGAGGAGCCTGCGGTGTCCGTCAAGGAGATGCCGCCCGTCATCGTGCGCACCGTGCCGGAGGCCGGAGACACCGGCGTCGAGGCCGACAAGGTCACGGAAATCCGCGTCACCTTCAGCAAGAAGATGAGGGACAAGAGCTGGTCCTGGTCCTCCATCTCCAACACGACCTTCCCCAAGGTCGCCGGCGAAATCCATTACGACAAGGACCGGCGAACCTGCATCCTGCCGGTCAAGCTCGAGCCGGGCAAGACCTACGTCCTCTGGTTGAACTCGGAGAAGTTCGTCAACTTCAAGGACGCCGGCGGCCGCTCGGCCGTTCCCTACCTGCTGGTCTTCGAGACGAAAGCCGAGAAGAAAGGGCCGCCGCGCCCCTGAGGGCGGCTGCCGCGAAAGTTTCGTTGTAATCTCGCCGCCTCCCGGTACGCTGATACGCATACCCTATCGCCGTCCGGGAGGTTTCCTTATGCGCTGGCTCCCCACCGTCGTTGTGATTCTGCCTCTCGCCCTGCTCGCGCCCGCTCCGGCAATCGGCGCCGGGGCCGACAAACCCATCCGCGTCGAACAGACGGATGCCGCCATCCAGATCGACACTGACGCCTTGCAAGCACGCATCCAGAAAAAAGGCTACGTCAGCGGCGTCGCCCGCGGCAGTTTCCTCGACAAAAAGACGGGGGCGCGCGAACGGGGTTTCGGGCTGCACATCATGGACTTCCTCATGGCCCCCGGTTGGCGCGATGACGGCTATCCGCGCGATCCGAAGGTACATGGGCAATTGCCGAAGCATTATGTCGAAGGCCCGCAGATTTGCACGCAGGCCAAGGAACTGAAGCCCGAGGTCATCAAAGGCGAGGACTTCGTCGCCGTCCGCCAGCGCTACACCTTCCACCAGCCGGGCGCCGGCTACAAGACCGGCTCGACCTGGGAGCAGACGCTCGTTTTCAAACCGGGACTGCGCTACTTCTTTTCCTGCGAACGGATCACCAGCGTCAACGACGTGGACGATCTGTTTTATCGCATCGATATGCCGGGACACATCCGCCACAAGAGCGGTGACAACTTCACGCGGATTTACCTGAGTTACCTCGACAAGCCGATCTCCGCATGCGCAATTCCAGGACGATTTCGCTCCCGACGCGAAGTACCTGTATCAGCGCAAGGACGGCGCGGTCCCCCAGCGGATGATCCGCGCCTATCAGGTGAAGCTCGACGGCAAGCCGGGTCCGTGGCTGGCGGGCATGACGCTCGATCCGGCGGAAGTGTCGGAGGCGTGGTGCCATGAGCGCGGCTACGTCTGCTTCATCGAGGAACTGCACCGCAAGAAGGTCAAGGCCGGCGAGACGTTCGGCGCCGCCTACGTCGTCGGCTGGTTCGACGACATCGCCCAGATGCAACGAGTGTACGATCGCTACAAGGGCAAACACACGATCGTCGTCGAGAAGGGTACGTTTCGCCTGGAGTAAGCGGGGAGGCGATTGCTTTCGTCTCCGGTGCCATAACCCTCTTAACAGGTTAGAAAAGTTGCCATACAATGTGATGGGGAGGACCGCAGCGAGGCCCCTTCACCTCCCGGTCCTCGCTCGCCCTCATTTCGAGAGGAGGTCCCCCATGCGTGGGCCTTTACGAATCCTGGTGATGGTCGCCACGGTCCTCGGAAGTCAGGCGCTGCTCATCTCTCCCACCAGCGCCGCGTCCCGTTCCAAGCGCACCTACGACAGCGCGGATCCGCCGACGTACTACACCTCCTGCGCCCGACGGCCATCTCTCCAGCTCACCCGACGGTCAAGACTATGCCTATGTGACGAGGCCGTCCGGGAACCAAACCAGCTACACCAGTTATTACCATGTGCCGGAGAGCACGAAAGATCGCTCCCCGGCGGTGGTGCCCTACTGGACGCCGGATGGCTGGGTCCCCGCGCCGGTCATTCACTACTACTGGACGCCCGACGGCTGGGCGCGGGCCTGGTGAGAGCAAACGTTAAGGCGAGCGGGGGGCGTCAGCCCCCTGTTGGAAGCAACAGGGGGCTGACGCCCCCCGCTCGCCATCCATCATCCTTTCCGCCCGAGGATGCGGTCCAGCGCATCGGAGGTCTGGTAAATCAGCGCCTCCGGATAATGCGGGAACGGGTGGAAATACTCGAACGTGAGATAGTCGCGGTAGCCGATGTGGTCCAGCGCCTCCAGCACCGCCGGCCAGTCGGTCGTGCCGTCCAGCAGCGGCCGAAACGACTCCAGCGAATGGTCCGTGCCCTTCTTGGTGAACTCCTTCAAGTGGATGTTCTTGATGCGCCGGCCGAGGATCGGCACCCAATGCTCGGGAAACTGGAACAGCATGATGTTGCCGGTGTCGAAGTGGACGCGGACGCTCTTGCTATGAAAGCTATCCACGAAGTCGTTCATGTCCTGCGGGCTGAGTAGGTAGCCGTTGAAGAAAATGTTCTCGATGTTCAGCGAAACGCCGAGCTTCTCCGCCCTGGGCACCAGCTTGGCGATGGCTTCGCGGGCGCGGCGGTCGCAGACGTCGGCGGCGACCGGATCGTGGTCCTTGATCCACGGGATGCCGACGGCGCCGGGGACGACGAGCAGGTTGTCCGTACCGAGATCGTGGGCCGCCTGCGTCATCAGGCCGGCCAACTCCAGGCCACGTGTACGCTGGGCGGCGTTGTTGCTGGTCAGCGAGTAGGGCCAGTACAAAAATGAGCAAATCCCGCTGATGGCGATGCCGATGTCCGCCGCCGTCCGGCGGATGGCCTGGTACTCCTTGGTGCCGTTCTTCGGCGACAGGTCGTTGTCCAGGTCGTAGTTCAGCTCGATGCCGTCGAAGCCGGCGTCCTTGGCCAGCTGCAGGCACTCCTTGAGGGTCATGCGCTGCGGGTACGGAAAGGCCCACAGGTTGATGGATTTTTTCATGTCGTAGCGGCGCGGCGAGGACCGGCGCGGATCGGGCCGCGCGGCGGGACCGGCCGCGCCACCGTCGCTCGCGGCCAGGGCGAGGGTGCCGCCGGCCAGGGCGGATAACAACACGTCGCGGCGATCGAGGCGGGGAGAGTCGGGGGCGGGTTGGGAGGTGGACATTATTCGCTCCTGCCAAGAGGGATGCCAAGAGGCACCACGAAAGAAACCGCCAACTATCATAGGAGCGGTCCAACAAAAAGGTCCAGTTTCGCCGCGACGCGCAGCGGAGCGCGCGACTCTCCCGCGCTCCGCTGCGCGTCGCGGCGAAACGAGGTCATGGTCGGTGCGTGCGAGAATTCGATGCTTCAAGGGAGGGTGCTCAGCGGTCTTGCGCGAGCGGTTCGGGCTGGTCGTCCAGGCAGGCTTGCAGTTCGGCCCGCAGTCGGCGAAGAATCTCCGTCCGCCGCGAGTCGTCCGGCAGGACGGCCTCGGCCCGGTGAAGGGCCCAGTACAAGCTGCGTTCCTCCTCGGATCGACCCGGGAAGTCGCCCAGGAAGATGCGATAGCGGGTGGGCCGACTCTCGCTCTCGGCCGACAAGGCGTCGGCCGCCTGGCGCAGGGACAGGCGACCCGCGATCAAATCGGCGACGACGGCGTCCATCGCCTCCCGACTTTGCCAGAGATAGGCCACGTCGGCTTGCAGGCGCTGGCCGTGTTGTAGGATCTGCCACCACTCGGAGAAGATATCGCTCCCCGGGCCGCGCCCGTTGACGGACAGAAAGATCCCGCCGCCGAGGACGGCGAGCGGAATCGTAGCGAGCGTGAGGGACCGGAGTAGCAACGTCATCGCGCGGACCTCCAGGCGCGGCGTGGCCGCCATTGCGGGCGGCGCGGCCGGTGAGCATTCCATTCACAAGGCAGGGGAGCCGGAGAAGAGTATTTACGGCCCCACTAGAGATATTCGCTTGGCCTGGTGATTCTTTCAAAAAAAGAGACGAAAAGATGCGCGACACAGCTCGTCGGAGCCCGCGGCGTAAGCGAGGGAATGTCCACCACCCTCGCTTACGCTGCGGGCTCCGACCGACGAATTGCGTCCAGTAGCTCGAAACGGCCCTTGCCTTCCTTCGTATAAAAGAGGGGACGCGCCGTATTCCTCCGGGCGAGGCGGCGTCGGCGCGAACGGTTGCAGAGGGTGCGATGGCGGGACATCCGGCGAAACTGGCCCTGGAAGACGGCACGGTCTACACCGGCCGCGGCTTCGGCGCGGCCGGCGAGACCTTCGGCGAGGTCGTGTTCAACACCAGCATGACCGGCTATCAGGAGGTGCTGACCGACCCGTCCTACAAGGGCCAGATCGTCACCATGACCTATCCGCTCATCGGCAATTACGGCATCAACGCCGACGACCGCGAATCGTCGCGGCCGCAGGTCGAGGGCTTCATCGTCCGCGAGCTGTCGCGGCTGCCGAGCAACTTCCGCTCGCAAGGCCGGCTCGACGACTATCTGACGGAGCACAACGTCCTCGGCCTGGAAGGCATCGACACGCGCGCCCTGGTCCGGCGTCTGCGCGTGCGCGGCGCGATGAACGGCGTGCTGTCCACGCACCGACCTCGACGACGCCTCGCTGGTCCACAAGGCCCAAAACAGTCCGCACATCGTCGGCCGCGACCTGGTGCGCGAGGTGGTGCCGCCGCAGTCGTTCGCCTGGAGCGAGGGCTTCACCCATCCCTTGGTCACCTACCTGCCGTCGCGGCCGGCGACGCATCACGTCGTCGCCCTCGACTTCGGCATGAAGCACAACATCCTTCGCTGCCTGGTGCAGGTCGGCTGCAAGGTGACGGTGCTGCCCGGCACGGCCACGGCGGACGACGTGCTGGCGCAGCGGCCGGACGGCATCTTCCTGTCCAACGGCCCCGGCGACCCGGAGCCGCTGAGCTACGCCATCGACACCATCCGCGGCCTGGCCGGCAAGAAGCCGATGTTCGGCATCTGCCTGGGCCATCAGCTGCTCGGCCTGGCCCTGGGCGGCGAGACGTTCAAGCTGAAGTTCGGCCATCGCGGCGCCAACCAGCCGGTGCTCAATCAGCGCACCAACCAGGTCGAGATCACCACGCAGAACCACGGCTTCGCCGTGCGCCTGGACAACCTGCCGCCGGACCTGGAGCCGACGCACGTCAACCTCAACGACCACACCCTCGAAGGCATGCGGCACCAGCGCTGGCCGCTTGTTCAGCGTGCAGTACCACCCCGAGGCGTCGGCCGGGCCGCACGACAGCGGCTATCTGTTCGAGGAATTTCGCCAGCTGATGGGATGACGCTCGCCCCCAGCGCGGTGAAGCGGATGCGCAGGCGGTCGATCACCCGCGCCAGATACGTCCCCATGTCCGGCGCCAACGCGCGAAAGCGGATGAAGTCTGCCTTCGCCTCCGCTTCTCGGCCCAGCAGTATCCGCGTCAATCCGCGGCGGGCGTAGGCGATCGCATCTCGGTCATTCAGTCGCAGGTGCTTGTCGCAGTTCGTTAGCACGTCCGGGGCATCCAGGATCGTCAAGACGCGCATCATCTCCTGGGCCGCAAGGTCCGGATCGAGACGGAAGGCCATGCGATAATCGATCATGGCGCGCCGGTCGCGCAGATGATAGCGCGCGTGGCCCCGCGAAACGTAGAAACACACATTGTCAGGTTCGAGGACGAGAGCCTGGTTATAATCGGCCACGGCACCGGCGAAGTCGTTCTGCAGCGCGCGGACGCCGCCCCGACAGTGATAGGCGGCGGCGGCCTCATCGGCCGGTAGGGCCGCTAACGTCTGTTCGACATCGACGAGCGCCCCTCCAGGTCGCCGGCTTCCTTGGCGCCGTGGCGCGTTGGAGCCGAGTGCAGACATACGCCGGGTTGATCTCCAGAGCGCGATTGAAGTCGGTCAGCGCTTCCTTACGCTCGCCGCGCGCTTGCCGCAGCATGCCTCGGTTGTGCAAGATGGAGGCCGAGAAAAGGCCGTCGGCGCAGGTCAGGGCGCGGTCGAAGTCGGCCAACGCGCCGGCCTCGTCGCCCAGCGCCTGGAGGTTACGGCCTCGATTGTTCAACGCCTCCGGGTAGGCCGGCCGGATGGCCAGGGCTTGATCGAAATCGGCGATGGACTCGACGAGACGGCCGAGCATCTGTCGGACCAGGCCGCTGTTGTTCCAGGCCTCGGCGTAGCCGGGATCGCGCTGCTTGGCTTCGCTGAACGCATCGAGTGCGCCCGCCGCATCGCGCTGACCCAGACGGGCGATGCCGAGCTGGTTCCATCCTTCCGCGTCGTGCGGCGGAGTGGTGCAAGAAGCCGGGAGTGTTGTTCGTTCATCGAGGAGGTCGGTGGAAGTCATGGCTTTGTCTCCGAGCTAAGAGAAGATGGGGTCTCCGCCCGCGGGATGGATCGCCACCCGCGAGCATGTCCTGGCTGGCCGGTCAACTCTTACGTCCGGTAGAAAACGCGGACCTGGGCGGACGCGATGCCGGTTTGCCTGTCCTGGACATCGCCGTAGATTGTCGTTGCGGTGTTCGGTCCAACGCTATCGACCTCGATTTGGTTGGCGGCCCGAGCATCAAAGAGCGTGAGCTGGGCGACGCCGGCCACCGCGCCGTTGCTGAGGATCTGAGCCGGCGTGTAGTTGATGGTCACGGCGGGTTCGGAGACGGTCGCGGCGAAGTTCACCGCGTTTTTGGTGATGTCGATGGAGCGAGCGCGGCTGTCGTTGGAATCGTCGATGGTCAGCGCATCGTGACCGGAGACGTTGCTGATGGTGACCGGGCCGCCGATGCCGGCGAGGGAGCCGGAATTGCCGACGACGACGTTGTCGTTGGCCGGACTATTGACCGTGACCGCACTGCTGGAACCCTCGATGTAGACCGTATTGCCGCCCACGCCGAACGATTGGGTTCCGGTGCCGAGCGTCAGGGGCGTGTTCGCGGCGGTGCTGTACACCGTGAAGGTGTTGCCGCCGTGGCCGCCATCGACCTCCACCGAGGTCACGCCCACGGTCGAGCCGCTCACCCCGGTGGAGGCGCCGGTGTAGTTCACCCCTGCCAGGCCGGCGAACGTCACCGCGTTATTCGTGACCCCCACGGATCGCCCGACGGAATCGAGGCCGTCCGATACGATCAGATGCGTCTGGCCGGAGCTGTTGCTCACATTCACCGTGCCGGCGATGTTCGCCAGCGAGCTATTGGAGCCGACCGTGACGGTATCGGTGCTCGGAGAGGAAACATTGAAACTGAAACTGGTGATGTTCAAGGCCACGCCGGCGGGCACGGCAGCTACGTTCACCTGATTGGTGCCGCCGAACGTGTTGACATTGATGGCCTGGATCGTACCGGGATCGAAGGCGGCGGTTTCGGCGTTCAGATTGACCGCGACGCCGCCAGCCTGGGGTCCCGAAGCGGTCTGTCCGATGGCGATCTGATCGTTGTAGTTCGTCCCGCGTTGATCGCCGGAGACGGAGAGGTTGTACTGGCCGTTGAAGGTGTTGGAGCTCCAGATCGGTTGTAAGTAGAAATTTTGGGTGTTGCCGTCGGGAACGATGAAAGCTTTGTCATTCTGGGACCAGTAGGGTTGCATGAGATCGCCGTTCAGCCGGTAGCCGTATTTCGACCCGCCGGACCCTTCAGGCTCAAAGTCGCCGATCTGTGGGACAGCGGATGCTCCGATACCAGCCGGCAATCGGTTCCCCGGAGTGATGTTTCCCGGGAGAGATGGATCGGAGATCGTCTCCGCCAGTTCGTGCGAGATCGCGCTGGTGAGGATGTCTTTCCATTGCGCGTTCGTCTCGCCGGCGAACTTGCCCGTTCCGACCCAAATCATGTGGACGTTCGCGGCGAATATGTATCTGTCATACGTCCCGCTGGCGTTGTAGCCGCCATTCTGCCCCGCCCCCGAGGAAGTCGGATCGGAGAGAACGACATAAATGGGCGCGTGCTGCGAATCGGCGAGCAAATCGGGCTGGCCTGCGGGATTCAGATCGATCTCATTCTGGAGGAAGCTTTGCAGGGCGGTGGTGGTGGGATTGCCCGCCACAGTCGAGGACGCATTCCAGCTATTGGCGTAGGTAGCCTTGCCGTCGCTGCCGTACTGCTTCAGGCCGCTCAGGTACGGGCCGCCGACGATGTTCTTGGTGGAGGCGATTATCGTTTGCTCGTTCTGCTGGCCTTGCGCCGTATTCCAGTACGGACCCGAGAAAATCAAATGTACGGGGGGGTCTTGCATACCGTTATGGGAGCCGGTGTAGGTCTCGGAGCCGAACTGAGGGGTGAAGACGACGGTCGGCACGAGGCGATCCTCAAGGGCCTCCAGGCTCAGTCGGATCGTCGGCTTCTTCTTTGACGGGGTCGCGTATTTGCATATGGGCTGGGCCTTCCGCTCGCCGCGTCTGGTCCAGGATCGAAAGAAAGACATCAACATGAGCTGCTCCGGAGGGGGGAAAACCGCTTCGCTGTCGTGGCCAAGCTGCGCGGGCGGGATCGCCGCTCGTGGAGGCCACGCCTCCTCTATTACCCGTTCGCACCCCGGTTGTGACAGCTCTTCTACATTTTGTGCCCGGATGATCTCCGAAGGGCGAAGTGTTTGGGCAACCGAGTCCGGATGCGCGGCGAGGACGCGGCCATCGCCGTGTCGAGTGCATTCGTGCGAACGAGAGCGAGCCGGCCATCCCTTGCATCGTCGGGTCGCTTCGCTGATACTGAAAACCATCGGCCCCACCGCATCTCCGCGCCAACGTCCGGGGCCGCTCGCGGTTTTCATTCACGGAGGACCTGTCGCATGCGTCCGATGGCCCTTGCTCTCCTCTTTTGTCTCGCGGTCACGCCCCTCTGGGCGGCGGAATCGTCGGCCGTCGAAACGGGCAGCTTCCGCTTCACTCCGAAGGGCGATCAGGCGAACATCCCCGAACGCTACCGCCTCGACGCCCGCCCGGTCGAATACCAGATGAGCCTCAAGCGCGACCTGCCCAGCAGCGGCGTGCGCGTGTTCCGTCTGCAATTTCCTTCGCCGGTCCAGACGCCCACGCCCGAGAACAACACGGTCCACGCCGAGTATTACCTGCCGCACGGCAAGGGGCCGTTCCCCGGCGTCATCGTCCTCGACATCACCGCTGGCGATCAGAGCCTGTCGCGCAGCCTGTCTACTTTCCTCGCTCAGAAGAAGATCGCCGCCCTGTTCGTGCAGATGGCCTATTACGGCCCGCGCCGGCCTCCCGGCAGCAAGCTGCGCCTGCTCATGCCGGACATCAACCACTCCCTCGCCGCCGTCCGGCAGACGGTGCTCGATCTGCGCGTGGCGGCGGCGTGGATGGAATCGCGGCCCGAACTCGATGGCAAGCGCCTCGGCATCATGGGCACGAGCCTCGGCAGCTTCATGGCGGCGCTGACGGCGGAGATGGAGCCGAAACTCGGCCGCGTCGCCGTCCTGCTCGGCGGCGGCGGCTTCGTCGATGCCTATTACGATCACCCGCGAG
The DNA here is from genome assembly GCA_963849325.1 of uncultured Planctomycetota bacterium. Classification (GTDB taxonomy): domain Bacteria; phylum Planctomycetota; class Planctomycetia; order Gemmatales; family Gemmataceae; genus JAJPHU01. The sequence continues at coordinate 250,758 of CAWKHF010000008.1, forward strand.
CGGCGCCCTATCGCAAGGTCTACGAGGCGCTGGGCGGCAGCAAGGAGAAAATCGCTCGGATCATCGCGCCGGCCGATCCGCTCACTTGTGCCGCCAATCTCAAGGAGCACAAGCTGCTCATCCTGGCCGGCAAACGCGATGACATCGTGCCGCCGAAGATGGCCGAGGCGCTGTGGAACGCCTCGGGGCGGCAGAAAATCGTCTGGTACGACTGCACCCATTACGGAGCGATTGTCTATCTGGCGTCGGCCCTGGATCATCTGGTCGCGCATTTCGCGGCCGACTGAACCAGAACCAGCCCGGAGCGCTAGTGCAAGAGCCAAGGGCCATCTGTCCGAGCCTGAAGCGTAAGCGAAGAGTGCTCTTCGCTTACGCTTCAGGCTCGGACAGAAGCTCGTTGGTTTGGGCGCTAGCGACGGGTCCAATCTTGAACAGGGAGTATAGCCATGCGTCGAATGCTGTTGGCGGCCTGTGTCATCGTGGGAGTGGGAAGCTGGAACCGGGCGGCGCCGCCGCCGGCGGCGGCGCCGGTGCCGCCGTTGTCAATGCCGCAAAAGCTGGCCCAGCGCGTCACCTTCAACGGCATCGACGATCCCAAGGCTACCTTGAGGGAGGCTCTCGACAAGCTCAGCAACCTTTATGACGTAACCTTCGACATCAACGACAAAGCGTTCAAGTTCGAGAACCTCATGGACGTGGACAAGACGGAGATCGCTACGCCCAACGCGCTGCCGGCGATGAACGTCCGTCTGAGTACGGTCCTGCGCAAGATCCTCTCGCGCATCCCCGTCCCCTCGGGGGCTGTCTACTGCGTACGAACCGACCATATCGAGATTACGACCGGCACGTTCCAGGGCGTGGAGATCTGGGGCAAGTACGGCGGGCCGCACTTGCCGCTCGTCAATGCCACGCTGGTGAAGACGCCGCTGGAAGACGCCGTCAAGGAACTGGCGGAGCAGTCCGATTTCAACGTCATCCTCGACAACCGGGCGGCCGACAAGGCGAAAACGCCCGTCACGGCCAGGCTGCTCAACATGCCGCTGGACACGGCCCTGCGTTTGCTGTCCGACATGACGGACCTACGCTCCGTCCACATCGACAACGTCCTGTACGTCACAACCAAGGAGAACGCCGCCGCTCTGGAGGCGCGACTGCTGAAGGCGACGATGCCTACCAACCCCCTGGATGACAATGCGACGGGGGAGGGCAGCGAGTATGCTCCGCGGAAAGGTTCGGGACCAGGCAATCTCACCATTTCGCCGGCCAAGGGCGCGTAAGTGGAGGACACCATCATGTATCGGACATCGCGTTCCTTCGCTCCCTGTCTGGCGATCCTGCTGGTACTCGCCGCCCCTCGGTTCGGAGCGTACGCCGCGGACAAATCCTTGTCAGCGGCCAGCGAGACGGCGGCGGAGAAACTCCGCCGAGTGCTCGATCAACCCTGCGATCTGGACATCACGGCACCCGCGCTCGACGTCGCCATCAACCAACTGCGCGAACAGACCGGCATCAACTTTGTCGGCGATCCGGCCACCCTGGTGCCCACTGTTGTCATGGGCATGGCCAATCCAGCTATCAACATCCAGTCGCACGGAGTGCCGCTCCGTGTGGCGTTGAGCAAGCTGCTGCGGGCGCACCACCTCACGCATGTCCTGGTCGGCGATACCGTGTACATCACCACGCCCGACAAGGCGATGGAACGGCAACTCCAACAGTCTGTGTCAGTGAACGCCGCGGGCGAGACCGTGCGCGACGTGCTGAAGCGGCTGGCGCGGGAGACGGGGGCCAACGTCGTCCTCGATCCTCACGCGGCCAAGGAAGGTCAGACCGAGCTGACGGTGCGCCTGGACGAAGTGCCGCTGGAGACGGCCGTGGAGGTGCTGGCCGACGAGTCCGGCTTGCGATCCGTGCGGCTGCACAATGTTCTGTACGTGACCAGCACGGCACGGGCGAAGAAGTTACGGAAGCCGGCCCCCGCCGTGACCGCGCCGAGCGGCGGCTGGCAGGTCTGGCCGGACGGCAAAGGCGGTTTCCGTCTGACGACGCCGGGCGGCGCCGGCGTGGCCGGTGGCGCCGGTATCGGCGGACTTGGCGGCATGGGGGGGATCGCCGGCGGGTTGGGGGCCCTTGGTATGGGCGGCGGCGTGGCTGGCATGGCGGGCGGGGTGGCCAACCCCGTGCCGTTGACGCCGCCTCTGCCCAAGGCCAAGCAGCCCGCCCCCGACAAGCCCAAGGCCAAATCGCCGCCTCCGGCCAAGCCAACCGTGACACCCCCCAACAGAGACAAGCCCGCACCGAAGGATAAATCTCTGTCGCGGGCGAACCGGCCTTCCACGCCGGCTGACCTGCTCGCCTGGAGCCGAGCCGCCGAGCCTCGCGCGAAAACACCATCGAAGCCCGCCGAGCCGTCGAAGCCGCGAGCCGACGACCGAGACTCTCTGCCCGCCAAGCTGTCCCGCCGTGTCGATTTTCCCGGCTACGACGATCGCCGGACCACCCTCGATGACGCCCTGGCGGACCTCTCCAAGAAATACGGCGTCCCGTTCCTGCTCAATGAGAAAGGCTTCAAGTACGAGAACATCATGGACGTTGGCAAAACGGAGATTGCCACGCCGGTCCCCATTCCGGCGATAAAAAATTCCCGCGTCGATGTCATCCTGCGCAAAATCCTCGGTCGCATCCCGGTGCCGTCCGGGGCGGCCTTCCTGGTGCGCCGCGACGCGGTCGAGATCACCACCGGCACCTTCCTCCAGGGCGAAGTGTGGTTCAACGATCCCGAGGGGCCGCACCTGCCGATCGTGCAAGTCGTCGTGGACAAGCAGCCGTTTGACGAGGTGATGAAATCTCTCGCCGAGCAGGCGAATTTCAACGTCCTGCTCGACGGGCGCGAAGCCGACAAGATGAAAACGCCCATCACGGCCGAGCTGTACAACGTGCCGGCGGATAGCGCCGTGCTGCTGCTGTCCGGCATGGTCGATCTGCGGCCGGTACGGGTGGACAACGTGCTGTTTGTCACCCGCGCCGCGACCGCCGAGGCGATGGAGAAGGCCCGGCCGCAAAAGCCCGTCAACAACGCCGCCTATTCGTGGATGATCTCGGGACCGTCCGGCACCCTGATCCGCGTCCCGAATGAATGACTCTCCGCCTGTCGTCCTTCTTCCGGGAGGATCGCTCGCATGTGTCCCAACAAGCGACGAAGGTTAGCGGTGCTGGCATGTGCCGCTCTGCTGCTGTCGGCCGGAACGTCCGCGCTCCACGCCGAGGAGAGCGCTCGCGGCCGAGAATTGCGTCAGTTGTTGAGTCAACCCATTCATTTTTCAGGCTTTGACGATCCCAAGACGACGCTGCAAGAGGCGCTCGATTGCCTGTCCAAGCGCTACAACCTGTCGTTCCACATCAACGAGGAGGCGTTTAAGAACGCCGACATCAAGGAGGTTGGAAGGTTGGAGATCGCAACCCCAAACCCGATCCCTGAGATGCGCATGAGGCTGGGTACGGCGCTCAAGAGGGTATTGCTCCGCGTCTCCCCCTCGACCATGTACATCATCCGCGATGACACGATCGAAGTCACAACCATAAAAGCGATCCGTAAAGAATTCTTCTTAGATCGGCCAACTCTGGTTGGCCCGCTGCCGCCGCTGATCTCTTGTAGTTTCGACAAGACGCCTTTGGAGGCGGCACTCAAAGAGCTGGGCAGCTCGGGCAACGTGGTCCTCGACAGCCGAACCGCTAAGGAAGGTGCAATGCTGGTGACGGCCGACCTGGTAAATGTGCCGCTGGACACGGCGGTACGGATGCTCGCCGACATGGCCGGCCTCAAGGTGGTCCCGATGGATAACGTGTTGTACGTG
>CAWKHF010000009.1:0-487438 GCA_963849325.1 uncultured Planctomycetota bacterium
TTGCAGCGTGGACGTCATCCGCTACCTGCAGAATGCCCGCTACGCCTGGTTGATGCCGTTGGTGCTGCGCGGCTCAAGGCCGACCACCCCAAGGGACCATCGGGCAGCCGGGTTTTCGCCGGCCGCAAGCGTAGCGGCTGGGCCGAGTACACGATGACCAACGCCGCCAAACGCCGGGCGCGGTTCCGGGTGTGTATCAAGTGTCGCAACCGTCGCGGCGAGCGGGGGCGGCATGGCCGTGAGGCGTTGGTGTATGCCTTCGGCGGGCCGTTGCGTCCGTCGTCGTACACGTGGGTGAAGGAGACGTATCGGAGTCGGTTCGCCATCGAGACGAGCTACCGTCAGATGCACCAAGCGCGGATTCGGACCTGCACGCGCGATCCGCTGCTGCGTTTGTTGTACGTGGGGGTGGCGTTGCTCTTGCGCAACGTCTGGGTGTGGTTGCATGGGCAGGTGTTGGCGCGTCGTCAGCGTGGCGGTCGGCGGATCAATCTGGGGCGTTTGAGCTTTCGCAAGATGCTGGTGTGGTTGCAACACTGGGCCGAAGCACGCTTGGGTATCCACGATGAAATCGCCACGGAACATCGGATGTATGAATGAGTTGGGGCATGGTATCATGATTCACACTCACCGGAAACTACTGAGCATACCATCTGGCAAGAAAGCAACCTGCCCGACAAGACCGCTGGCTGTCTCCCTTATGTGCCAGCGCGGCGGCAGGATGGCAGCGAAGCAGGCCAACAAGGCAGCCGGCCCGCATGTCAGCATGTAGACACATCAGCAGGTTTTCCATGCGAGGTGCTTGCGCTGCCTCGAAATCCTGATGACAAGCAAGCATGTCCGCAGATTTGCTTGGTTGCTGCTGCCAACTCCGACCGAGTTGCGATTCCCCGCTTCACCGAGCGGTGAAAAAGCCGTCTGGCGGCTGGCCGGTGCCGCTGGAACGGTTCCATTCTCCTTCGGCACGCCGAAGGGCATCAGTCTGTAGCTTCATTGTCACTTTGCTCCTGCTGATTTCCCGCGTACAATTGGGTAACGCATACCTGGATTGTCTCTTATGCTCCGCATCCAACCTATCGCAGACGCCAAGGCAGCCGAGAGCTACTACTCGAAGTCCGACGGCGGCTATTACTTGCAAGCCGACGACCTCGGCCGCGAGTGGGGCGGCAAGGGTGCCGCCGCCCTCGGTCTGGCTGGTCCGCCGGACTACGAGCAGTTCAAGCGTCTCATCCACGGACTCGACCCGCACACCGGCGAGCAGCTCACGGCCAAGCTGGTCGAACACCGCATCCCGGCCTGGGACGTGAACCTGCACTGTTCCAAGGGCGTCACCGTGGCCCTGGAACGCGGCGATACGAGGATTCAGGGGGCGTTCTGGGAAGCGGTGCGGGAGGCGATAGCCGACATCGAGACGCTGGCGACCACGCGGGTCCGCAAGGGCGGCAAGCAGGAAGACCGCGTGACCGGCAATCTCGTCTGGTACGCCGTCGAGCATCCCGAGACGCGGCCGGCCAAGGAGGACAAGATGCCGGACCCCCACCGCCACGTTCACGTTGTCGTCTTCAACCTGACCTACGACAAGACCGAGGGCGAGTGGAAGGCGGTCAAGTTCCGGCCGATCATGGACCTACGCAAGTATTTCGACCGCCGCTTCAACCAGCGCTTCGCCCACAAGCTGGTGGACTTGGGCTATGAGGTTGAAGCGAAGTGGAAGGCGGACGGTAAGGGTGGCCGCAAGTACGAGGGCTGGGACATCCAGGGGATACCGGCCTCGGTGGTCAAGAAGTTCTCGCGGCGTTCAGCGGAAGTGGAGAAGCTGGCGGCCGACCTCGGCATCGAGGACGCGCGGGCCAAGGACCGGCTGGGGGCGACTTCGCGGCTGCACAAGCGGAAGGGGCTGACACTGGAGGACTACCGCCAATACTGGCTCGGCCGCATGACGCCGGAGGAAGACAAGCAGGTCGAGGAGGCGATCCAGGCGGCGCTCGCGGGCGAGAACAGTCGCCCGACCAATAACGCCGACAAGGCGGTTACTTACGCCCTTCAGCACCATTTCGAGCGGCAATCCGTGGTCGATTACCACGACTTGGCCGTGACCGCGATGGAGCGGAGCATGGGCGCGGCGCTGCCCGACGACATCTTGCCCGAAGCGAAGAAGCAAGGTGTCCTGATGCGGGACGGGCAGGCCACGACGAAGGAAGTGTTGGCCGAGGAGGGCCGCGTCATCGCCTTTGCCCGCGACGGCCGAGGGACGTGCCGGTCGCTGGGTTCGCCGCACGGCGAATCCGAGCCGAATCTCAAGGGGTTGAGTGCTGAACAGCAGGCGGCCGTCCGGCACGTCTGGGAATCGCCGGATCGGGTGCTACTGATTCGTGGCGGTGCCGGTACGGGCAAGACGAGGATGATGCGGCAGGCCGTCGACGGCATCGAGAGGCCGGTGGTCGTCCTGGCCCCCTCGGCGGACGCCAGCCGGAAAACGCTGCGCGCGGAAGGGTTCCAGGAAGCGGACACGGTGGCCCGCTTCCTCATCGACGAGAAGTTCCAGCAGGAGGCGCGGGACGGCGTTATCTGGGTGGACGAGGCCGGACTGCTCGGCATCCGGCAGCTGGCCCAGGTCTTTGACAAAGCAAAGGAATTGAACGCCCGCGTCATCCTCCAGGGCGACCGCAAGCAGCACGGCAGCGTCGAACGCGGGGCGGCGCTGCGCGTGCTGGAGGAGTTCGCCGGCCTGCCGGTCTCCCAGCTCAAGGAAATCCGCCGGCAAGAGCATCAGGAGTACAAGCGTGCCGTGGCGGCCATCGATGACGGCAAGCTGCTGGACGCCTACGACATTCTCGCCAAGCTCGGTTGGGTCAAACAGACGCCGGCCTTCGACCACAACCGGCCGCTGGTCGAGGATTACCTGCAAGCCATTCAGGAGAAGCGGGCCGACGGCAAAAAGTCCGAAGTCCTGATCGTGGCCCCGACGCACCAAGAAGGCGACGAAATCACGGCGGAGCTTCGCAAGCGGCTGAAAGAGAAGGGCCTTCTCGGCACCAACGAGCGGGTGTTCCAGACGCTCAAACCGCTGGGCTGGACGGAGGCGGAACGCGGCGATCCGTCGCGGTATGCCGGCGATGAGGTCATTCGCTTTGTCCGCAACTCCGGCCCCTACCGGGCGGGGGAGCAGGTGGAAGCCACCGACTTGCAGGCCCAGCGCTGTCGGCCCGCCCACTTTGCCGTCTACGGCCGTAGCGAAACCACCGTCGCTGCCGGTGACGTGATCCGCATCACGGCCAAGGGCAAGACCAAGGACGGCAAGCACCGGCTGGAGAACGGTTCGATCTATCGGGTCGCCGGCTTCACGGCGGGCGATGACATCGTGCTGGCCAACGGCTGGGTAATTGCCAAGGATTTCGGGGGCTTAACGCACGGTTACACGGCTACGAGCCACGCCAGCCAGGGCAAGACGGTGCATCGTGTGCTGATCGCAATGGGCCACGAGAGCCGGCCGGCCATGAACGCCCAGCAGTTCTACGTCTCCGTGTCGCGGGCACGCGAGAAGGCCACGATCTATACCGACATGGCGCCGGCCGTGCTTCGGGAGTCGATCCAGCGGAGCGACCCCCGCCTGTCGGCGACCGAGCTGATGGGGCAGGCGACACCCACGCCCACGCTGAAAGAGAAGACGCGGAAGTTCGTCAAGAGAGTGCAGGCAACGTATCGACAGTTGCGCGAGAAAGCGACTGAGTTCATAATGGGAAACAGGAAAGACAGAGAGGTAGGCCATGAACGGTAAATCCTTTACGGACACCCTGAAAGAAGTCCAGAGCCGCAGCGCAAGCCAGGCGGACACGGCGGCGGACCAACTTGCTCCCGATTTGGTGGACCTCGACGGCGCCTACCAGGCCCACGCGCGGCCGTCCAACAAGTCGGTCCAGTCCATCCACTTTCTGTTGGGCAAGGAGGGCGTGCGGTCGTTCCAGTACGTCCATCTGGACTCGGACAGCCAGTTCCGCACCGGGAACAGCGGCCAGGTCATCGTGGTGCGGTTCGCCGGGCTGAAGTCGGTGCAGGTGACGATTCGGGGCCGGAACCTGTGGCGGCTGTACGACTATCTGCACCAGCACCGGATGCCGTGGATCATGCGGGCGGATCGGGACTTCGCCGCCGACAAAGAGCCGATCATCACGGCCATCGACTTCGAGGACGTGGTGTAGGGCGTTGGCGGCGGTCATGGTGCGGCCTCCTACTCGTCGCTTTCGAGGTCCGGTTCGTCCGGCCCCGGAATGTGGACCAGGATGTCCACCCCTTCGGGTGCGGGGACCGTGCTGAGGAGGTAGCCGATGCGGTTGACGAAATGGAAGCCGCTGACGACGTATTGGTCGCCGTCGTCGCCGTCCACGAAGGTCCAGACGGTGCGTGGGTCTTGCTGCCGCACGAAGGCGAGTTCTTCGCCGTAGGTCTCGAAGAGGCAGCCGCCGTCGTCATCGAACCCCCAGCTGGCGTGGGGGTTCAGGTGGTTCCGCCGCAGCGGGAAGCGGGCGTCGAACTCGTCCTCGGTCATCTCGATCAGGGGATCGGTCATGGGCCATGTCCTTTCCGGTTAGTTGTGGTTGAAGGTGAGGCGGAGTTCGGCGAACTGGCGTTCCAGCTCCTCCATGTCGGCGTCGAAGGCCGGGTCGATGCCAGCGTCGGCGTAACTGTTCGAGCGTGGACGGTGAGCTGGTAGCAGATGTCGGCGGTGTAGTGAGTTGAGCGTAGTCATATCTGATTCCTTTCCTTGGGGGGCGGGCACGTCGGCCCGCCCGGTTGATGTTGCTTACTTCTGGTCCTGGACGCGGATGGTGACGCGGCCGCTGAGGGGCACCACGTCGAAGAGGATGTCGAAGCCCTTGCCGTCCTTGTGCGGGAAGGCGACCCCGATCTCGGTCCATTTGGACTCCTTGCCCTCGCGCTCGCGGATCGAGTAGGCGGTGTGGCTCGGCTTTTTGGTGGCTTTGCTGCCGTTTTCCGTGTTCGTGTTCTCAGACATTTGCTTTCTCCTTTTGCTTCTGAGGCCGCGCCCTCGCGGCCTTTCCGGGGATGCGCCCCAAGCCCGGCCAGCCGACCTTGGACACCACAAGCGGAAAAGCCGAAGGTTCACGCTTTGAAAATCCACAATTCAATGTCGTGAAAGCGGCTTTTCTGCTTGCCAAGGGCGGCGACGGGTTTAGCAACCCCGACCCGAAAGGCCGTATGGCGCCGGCGAAGGAATAGGTCGAAAAGGAGAGAGTGGCCTGAGTACGAAACGGAACGGCAGTGCTACCGAAACAAGCCAGCCTGCGATCAGGATCGCGAGCCAGTGGCAGGAGTATGGCCGCAGAGGGGGCTTGCTGGATAGGACGGCCAGGGCGAGAGGGGACATGCTTCGGTCTGCCCGGCCGTGTCCGGCAGTGGGTGGATCAGAAAAACATCAACGCGGGCAGACAGGCAGCCCGCGCGAAGGAATCAGCGTCATCGCAACAGGGAATCAGCGACCGACTGGCTGCGTTTCCAGCCGATCATCGCGGTCATCGCCGTTGAGAGGGCAGTATCGCAGGGACGGACCTTCGCGGGAGCTACCTTCCCCGCTCATGGTTGCCACGCTGGCGGGCACGGACGGCCCAGAGCGCCGCACACGGCATGGCCCTGCGGCGGATCTGTGGGTCGCGTTCCGCCTTCCGCACGGCCTCGGCGGGACTATCGGCCTCGACAGTCCCCAAGAGCGGATCGCCCAATTCACGGGCCAATTCACGCGATTCGTAGTGAATATCGTATGTGGACATGGCTCAGCTCATTTCTTGACCCGCCGCGTCCACTTGCCTTCCGGCTGGGGCACCGTCTCCGCACCCTGGGCACCGCTGCTGCCCGTGATCGCCTCCCGCGTCAGCACGTCCAGGTAGGCCAACGCCAGCCGGTAGAGCAGGCGCTCTTTCCAGTTCCCGTGCTTGGCCATCCAGCGGCTCTTGTCCAGGAACGCCGCCAGGAACGCGACGTTCAGGGGAGGATCGGGCGGCAGGTGAGTCGGTCATATCCGTTCCGGCAGCCTCACGCCGTCCGGGTGAAGTGTCCAGAGCGATGGGGTCATCCGCCGACCCTACGCGCATTTCCCCGCACAAGTCAAGCGTTTTGATTGCTTGCGCGTCTCTCCAATTCGCGCTACGCTCGGTCTGTTACGTCCTCGGATGTTCGCACTTCTCCGTCGCAGTTCCGAAAGGAGAGTAACGTGACTTGGAGTGTTCGACCGCTCCTGGTACAGGGAAATCGGAAGATAGGGGAAGCCATTCACCACTTCGATCTCCCGGCGGTCAAAACGTGCCCTGGTCGTTCATCGACCTGTGAGCGCGTGTGCTACGCTCAGACCGGCCACTACGCTTTCGCCTCGGTGAAAGAGCGGTTGGCCTGGTGTCACAAGCAGTCCCTGCGGGCCGACTTCGCCCAGCGGGTGATTGCCGAGATCAAACGCAAGGGAGTCCTCGTCTTGAGGCTCCACTGTAGCGGCGACTTTTACAGCGCCGACTACGCGCGGAAGTGGCTGGAAATCATGCGCCACTGTCCCAAGGTCCGCTTCTACCTCTATTCGCGGTCGTGGCGGGTCGAGGACATCGCTGGGGTGCTGGAAGAGATGGCGGCATTGCGGTGCTGCCGGGTCTGGTACAGCATCGACCGCGAGACCGGCGTTCCGGCCAAGGTTCCCGTCGGTGTCCGCCTGGCCTACTTGCAGGTGGATATGGACGAAGAACCGGAGCTTTTGGACCTGCTGTTCGTGGTCCGCAAGGTTCGGCGTCACGCCCAGCGCGTTGGTCTGCCTTTGTTATGCCCTCATCAGGCGAACAAGGCGGAAAACTGCGGCTCTTGTGGTCGCTGCTATAACTGACTCTTTGGCTCCCTCGCTACGTGCGAAGGAGCCTTTTTTTGGTGGGAGATGGAGTAGACGGAGTTAGAAGGGGACGCTCTGGCTGGCGGCGATGCCCTTGCTCTGGCGCACCATGTCGGCGGTTTCCTTGTAGAGTCGTTCGGCCTCGATGCGGGTCCGCATGGCGCTGTCCTCGTGGATCGGCTTGGTCCAGACCTTATCGTGGCTGCTGTAGCGGTAGCCGTTCTCTTTGAGCTTGTCGATCACCTCTTGCGGCGGCTTGTCGTCGAAGCCGATTTCAACACGCCGATTCATGCGGCTCTGTCGCAGGTGGACGCCGGCGAGGTAGTCGCTGGCGACCCCGAAGGGATCGGGGGCGAATTTACGTTTGGGCGGCTCGGAATCGTCGCCGGGCTGCCGTTCCTGCGTAGGTGGCGTGGCGGTCGCCGTGGAGTTGTTGACTTCGGAACTCGACGCTTGGGCGGTGTCGCTCGCCGGTTCGTCGGGGGATTTGCGTTTGGGCATAGGGCCTCCTTGCTGGTTGAAGCGGCCCATCCTCGGGCCTTGTCAACCATAGCGCGAAATCCGGTTAATGTCAATTAACTGGTTTCGTCCGCTCCCAGAGCAGCTTGGGCTGAAGCGGGTGCTGGTCCGCTCGGAGCCTGCCCTTGCGGCTCCACGAACCGCCTCCACGCGGGCCGATCAACTGCCAGCCAGCAGCCCGCAGGCTGGCCCCACCCTCATCGGGGAGCGTGTACGTCCCGATCCGCCGATAGCCGAGGGCGAACGCCGCCCGCGCCGCACGCGCCGTAGAGAAACGAGCAGCAGTTACGACTGCCAAGGGTGCAGAGGCGCGTCACTTCCAGGGTCAAGCCATCGTCGCGGAGCCGGGACACGGGCCGGCCGATGATAGCCACGCCGACAACCTTCCCGTCCTGGACGGCGGCCAGCGAGAACTTGTGACCGACGACGGGCCGGTGGTGCGGTGGTGTCGCTGGACGAAGGCGTTGGCCTCGGCCAGCGAGAGGGGCAGTAACTCCAGCGGCATGGGCGTGGCTCTGCCGCTTCAGTCATGGCAGAAGCACTCGGCCAGGCCGTCCCGCTCGCCGAAGTCCAGATCCCGCTGACGCTCGACCGCCTCACGCAGCTGCCGGTAGCTGGGACGGTCCTTGCGGAAGAAGGCGCCGAGCGGCTTGGACGGCCGGGCCTCTTCCTCCATCCTGATCCACCAGTCGGCCAGCGACGGATCGTACCGCAACAGAGCGGAGATAGTCTTCGCGGACTTGAGGAAGCAGAGGTCGCAGTTGCCGGCCGGGGTCTTGCCACCGATGTTCGGCAGAGCGAGGTCGAAGGGTTGCTCCGCCCAGAACGCCGCGATCATCTCCTTCGTCACGCCGGCGTCGTAGAGGGGTGCGGTCGTCTCCCAGCGTTCGCGCTGGTCCTTGATCTTGGCGACGCGGCGGGCTTCGTCAAAGCGTAGGCCGATGGCGTTGGTCCAATGCTCCCAACCCAGCGAGCGGGCGTAGTCGCGCATCACGCGGATTTTCAAGGTCGTCGTGCAGAACCGCGTGACCGGGTTGGGCAGGTACTTCCGCTCGCGGAGCAACGCCTCGTAGGGTTCGCCTTGGCGGCTGGCGCTCGCTGTGGTCCACGATGCGGAACTTCCGCTGCGCTTCCCCGGTCGGATCGTACTCCAGCCAGACGATGGGGACGTTCCAGCGCTGGCCGCAGTCGCGGACGAAATCGAGCGTCTGCGGCATCTCCTTGCCGGTGTTGGCGAAACAGGCGATGACGTTGTCCGGCAGCGTGCCGCCGTAGGCGTCGAGGACGTGCTTGAGGAGGTAGGCCGACGTGCGGCCGCCGCTGAAGGAGATCAGGGCGGGGCCTTCGATCCGGTAGGGGTCAGTCATGGGGCGATTCCTTTCGCTTTTCGGTTTCGTACAGCTTGTAGGCCCGCTGGCGAGTTAGCTCCGGATCGGGCCAGCCACCCTGCGCCGCCGCCTGCTCGACGAAGGCGACGAGGACGCAGTGATGGAAAAGGTCGGTGAAGAGGTCCGTGGTCATGCGGCGAGCGCCCTGGCGACGAGGGCACGGCCGCGAACGAAGGCTTCCGGCTCGTCCAGGTTGCGTACCATTGCCGGCTGGGTGTCCCACCACCAGATGCAGGCCATGAGGGCGTGCAGCAGCTCGCGGGCCGTGGGTCCGCCCGTGATGCGGGCCAGCACCTCCTCGGCCAATTGCCGCGTCTTGAAGTCGCCGATGCACTCCAGCCCTTGGCCGGGGATGTGGCCGTACAGGCTCCAGAAGTGGGCCTCGTCGTCGGGAACCGTCTCGCAGTAGCGGTTGCCGTGTAGGTCGGTGAATTCGGCGACGCCGTGGATTTCGTAATCGTCAAAGGCTTTCATGGTTGGTCTCCTCCGTGGTTGGTTGTTGCAATGGTCATGCGTACTTCACTCCGGTACTCCTCGAAGGCATGGGAGGCGTAGCACGAGATTCGCTCGGACGCTTCGTGGATGATGGCGACCATCAAGTCCAGGTAGTCGGACTTTTCCGGGCCGCCGATCTCCTCGGCGTCCTGCATGGCGGTCAGCACCTGCGCGAAGATCCCCCGGCCGGGGTACGCCAGTTCCGACGCCTCCGCGTTCTGCGCTTGGCCGAGGAGTTCCTCACCCCAGGCCCGGCGCCGATCTTCGGCGGCGGCGAGGCCGGCCTGGAAAGCGGCCTCCAGCGCCTGCTCGATGCTCCAGACGGCCAGGTCGTGGAAGTCGAGCCGATCCGATTGGCGGCTAGTCGAGCGTGTCGATGGCCAGATGCTTTCTCGCAATGTCCGCGAGGATCGCCTTATTCGTTTCCATGTTCGCCTCCCTGCATCTGCTTCTCGAAGATCATGCACACATCATGCAGCCCTGGAATGAAGCTGCTCCGGTACACCTTCTTGGAGCTGCTGTTGCCGTGGCTGAAGCGGATGATGTCGGTGCAATGCTGCCGCAAGCCGGCCCGCATGGCAAGCAGCTTGGTGTAGAACACCAGCGGAACGTACCCCGCCTCGCGGTCGCTGTAGTCGCCCATCAGGATGGCCAGCTTGCCGCCCGGCGCCAGCGAACCGGCGCAGTTGTCGATCAGCAGGCGGTAGCGCTCCAGGAAGGCTGGCAACGTAGGCGCGCGGGAGAGGCAGCGCGGGTCTTCGGTGTAGAGCTTCATCCGCCAGTAGGGCGGGTGGACCCAGCAGAAGTCAAAGCACTGGCGGGGGAATTGCGAGGGATCGCAAGCATCGGCGCCTTCGTGGAGATCGCTGGAGTAGCAGTAGATGCCCAATTCAGCGCAGACATCGCTGGCAGGTGCCGCTGCCGGTCATGGGGTCGAGGACGCTGAACGGTTTGAAGTACCTGCAGCAAGTCTTTGATGAGATTGCCGCCGCAGTTGCCGGGATAGCTGCGGTCGCCGTAGTCGCCGGCCTCGGCCGAATGGTACAGGCTGGTCAGGTGGGGAACCGGACTGGCGTTGACCGGCGCCGCCGGCAGCTTGGCGTAGACGGGCTTGGCCGGCTCCTCCGGTCGGGAAGGTGCGACCCGCTGGAGGCGGGCCGCGTAGAACGGATTGTTGATCGATGGGTGCATAGAAACCTCCTTATGCGTTCGTGGTTGATGAGGGATTGGAACGGTGCAGATAGCCGCCGCAGGCTTGCCAGCTGTAATCGCGGACGTTCACGATGACGACCCCGGCGTTGCCGTGGCCATACGCGGCCAGCTGCTCGCGTGACCTGTCGGTGCAGGGGAAGGCCCGAACCGCCCGCTCAATGGGCAGCGGGACGTTCCAGACTCCCAGCGACTGGTTGCCGGCGATCTGCGTGTGGCACAGGCCGATGAACCGGGCACAGGAATAGTCCACGTCGCCCTCCCGGCCGTGCATGAGCTGCTTGAGATCATCCAGCCAAGCCGGGACTTTGTCGCCGCACCAGTGCAGGTAGACCACCGGGGAGACGCGCTCGCCGTCGGTGAAGATCACTAAAGCTCGATTGCCCATCGTCGCCTCCTACCGTATCTCGCGGTTGAGGACAAGGACGGCGGCGTGCAGAGCGGCTGCCGATTGCAGGGTCTCCGTCAGCGGCATGATGGCCCCGACGGCTGCCAGGTGTTGCTTCTGTTCCAGGTCTTTGCGGGCGACGGTCACGTCCACCATCGCCCTGGCGAGCAGGGCGCGGAGTGCCCGGATGGTGGCGTCGATGGCCTCGACGTAGACGGTTTCGTGTTTCATGGTGTGATTCCTTTCGGTTGGGGGCGGCCCTTGCGAGGCCGCCCGGTTGATGTGGGATTAGCTGTTGCTCTTGGGCTTGGTGAGGACGATCCGGCCGTCGAGCGGGATGCTATGAAGCTGGACGGTGAAGCCGCCGTCGCG
The DNA here is from genome assembly GCA_963849325.1 of uncultured Planctomycetota bacterium. Lineage (GTDB taxonomy): Bacteria > Planctomycetota > Planctomycetia > Gemmatales > Gemmataceae > JAJPHU01. The sequence goes on from CAWKHF010000009.1 coordinate 11,252, forward strand.
GTTGCTCCAGGCGATGCCCACGCGGTCCCAATAACTGTCGCCGTCCTTGCCGTCGCGGACCTGGTAGGCGATCAGGCTGGGCTTGCGGTTCTTCACGCCGGTATCGAGTGCTGCGTTGTCTGACATGATTCTTTCTCCTTCTTTGCATTTCCGGCCCCGCTCATCGGGGCCTTACGGCACGCCGACCGAAGCAGCCATAGACGGGTCCGGTAGCGTCAGGCTCCGGGTGAGAGCGAAAGGCCGCGGCTGCGGCTGTTTCGAAACGGACCTTGGAGCTTGACCGGGCCGGCGGCTGCTTCAGCCGTGCCAAGAGTAAGGCCGCATGCGGGCTGGGAGCGAAGGGGAGGAGAAAGGAGCGTCAGGACAGCAGCCGAGTTCGGCGTGGCGAGCAGGGCTTGGGCGTCTGGACAGTCACCGGCTGTAAATGGCGACTCGGTAGAACTGGCCCGCCGGCTGCCGGCTACAATCATGGGCATAGTGGAATCAGGAAAGGAGCAGCCCATGCCGCCTGCCCGGCCGTCCGACGAACCCGCCCCCAAGGCGATCAATCGCTTGATGAAGGACTTCCAGGGTTCCGACAAGAAAGCCAGCAAGTGCGCCTTCGAGGCGCTTGTCCGGCTCGGCTCGCCCATTCGAGAGCTGCTCGCCTCACCCCAATGCGATCCGTGGGATGGTTCGTATAGCTACGATGATATGGCGGCAGTCATTAATGAAGCGGGTTTATCCGATGCTAACGTGCTCGCTGGTCTGGCGCAGGCTGTGGTTGGACCAGGCGGCTCTATTCGGCTAGCGGCCATCCAGGTTTGCAAACGAATCAACCCGCCTCACGCCGTAGTGCTGGATGCACTGGTCCAAGCACTTGGCGACCGGCGTGACAATATTCGCGCTGAGGCCGCTCGCGCCTTGAGCGAACTACGGGTCGCCGCACCGGCTGTCCTGAAAGGTCTGGCTGCCGCTCTACGCGATTCAGAGCCTCACGTCGTTTTTGAAGCAGTCAAAGCCCTGGGCGACATCGGCGCACCCTCTCCAGACGTGATAGCGGGCTTGGTAAATCTCCTGGGCAATGCTCATTCGTTGTTTTGCGGGTGGGCCATTTTCGCCCTGCAGAGCATTGGGTCATTTGACCAGTCGGTGCATGATGCAGTTCGTCAGGTTGCAACCAGCACCTTTTCATTCCCCGGAAAACCGCCAAGTGGGTACGGTGACGATTACGATTACTGGTGAGAGAGCTATCACAATGCCGAGCGTCACCATAAAGAGAACCGACAGCTTGCCGTGGAACTTCTGAGTCGGATTCCGGTGGAGCCAATGGTACAGGAGGCTATGGCATCGACGACGCAGCGACCCATTCTCAGCGCGGAGGACCAACGAATCCTCACCTGGTTCAAAGATGTGGACCTGACGGTCTATCTGACACCGCTCCAGCTTTTTTGGTGCATTGCCCAAGTGGATCGTGATGCGATCGAGTCGGAAGATCGGGCCATCGGGTATAGTAAGCTTCAAGCGACGCTGGAGCAGCTTCAACCGACCTACGCCGAAATCCGACTGCCGACGAGCAACGGCTACATCCGCGATGGCTGTCTCGAAGTGGTTCACGTTCTGTTGGACAAGGAGCCGTTCTTCTCCAATGCCTGGTCGGACGAAGAGCGTGAACTGACGTTTCGGGCCACGCATATGCGGGGGAAGCGTCGCGAGAGCCGGTGGACGCGGAGAGCACGGAAGGCATTCCATTATGTGGATCGGTTCCTCTCCATCATGAAGTGTCTGCCAAAGATGACCGTTACGGACGGATAAAATGCAAGCGCGCGCATCCATTTTCTACGGCCAACCTCAGACCGGCTGCTGATCCGACAAGTCGAGGAGCAGGGAGCACAGCAGAGGCAAGCGTATCAATAGCCGCGCCCGCTAGCGCTCCGATCGCGCGCAGCGCACAATCGACCTCACGAGATAATAAAGGCAGACGGGGCGAGAACCCCGCCCAATCGCTCGTGCGAGGGTACGCGGGCTTGCCTCCAGGCGACCGCCGAGGGCGGATCGCCCGAAACGCCATGCAGGAGAACGCTGGTGCCGCAACGGACTTTGAAAACGCTTGCGTTCATCAAGGCCGATCCAAACCGGCCCCGGAAGCATTCTGCGCAAGCCGACCTTCTCGCGCTCGGGGCGTCGATGAAGAGGCTCGGCCAGTTCCAGCGGATCGTGCGCGCGGCGCACAATCGACGGCCACGAGATAATAAATGCAGACGGGGCGACGGCCCTGATCTGACGCACCCCATCACCGTGCAGTGCGCCTCTCATTCCTGATTCGACCAGCGGCAAAGCCACCTACAGCGGCTTTCGTTGCGGTCTTCCTGCCACGGCCCCTTTCTGGCGTCGTGGCCCTCCCGACGAGGTGAAGTGACGTCACGCGGTCGTTCCCGCGCGCGGCGACGCCTTGCGCAGTATCGAGAAAGTTCGCGCCGAGTTCGAGGAAGCTCGGAGCAATCCCGAAGCCTTCGCCCAGCTGCTGCGGCGGCTCGCCGACTCCGATCTGAGCGTCTGGGCCATCGCCCGGTCTGCCGCTACGGAGAAGCCTCTGGACGACGCGGAAGTGGCCATGATTGCTCAGCCGGCTATTTCCTGTATGGCACGGGCGGCGTCGGCAAGTCGCACACCGTCTTGCGGCACCTGGAAAGCTCCGACGTGCCCTACCAGTTGTACAACTCGCGCATGACCGCCAAGGGCTTGTTCCAGACCTTGCACAATGCCCCCGACGCCATCCACGTCCTGGAGGACATGGAGCGGTTGACCAAAGACCCCGACGCGCAGGGCGTCCTCCGCTCGGCGCTATGGTCACAACCGGGACACGAGCGGGCCGTCACCTGGACCACCGCCACCGGCGGACCCCTGCGCTTTATCTTTCGCGGCAGCCTGATCCTGATTAGCAACCGGCCGCTGGCCGACCTGCCCGAGTTGCGGGCCTTGGCCACGCGGATCGAAGTTCATCGGCTCGATGTTACCGACGCCGAACTGACGGCCTTGATGCGTGACCTGGCTGGAAAAGGATACCGGACGCAGGACAAGCTGTTCATCCATGGCGCGTGCGGAACGTGCCAATGGTCAGGCTCCGTTTAGGAAGGAGATTCTCATGCCCCCGCTTGTCAAGAAGTCGATTGAAAAACGCCGTGCCCGCGTCCTGAAGACGCGGCCGCAGGTCCGCAAGACCTTTCCGCCCGAAGCGGACTGGCGTTCGCTGGCCCGCTCGGTGATGAAGCGGCAGCTGCACCCGCTCATCATCCTGCCCGATGACACCCTCCTCGACGGCGAGTGCCGCTGGCGCGGTCTGATGCTGGAAAACCCCGACTTCGAGGTAGACGTGATCGTCGTGGACCGCGAGTTGGCGCCGGGCGAGGTTTGCGAACTGCAACTGATCTCGGCGATGCACTCGACCAGCCTATCCCCCTTCGACCAAGCCTTGGCCGCGAAGGAGTGGCTGGACCAGAACTCCGGAGCGACCGCCAAGGAGTTGGCCGGGAAGATCGACCGCGACGCCAGCATGTTGACGCGGCTGAACTCCTTGTGGAAGACCGTCCCGGCTGTCCAGAAGGCTGCGGAGGAGGGCAAGGTCGGGCCGAAAGCCTGGTATCAAATCAGCCTTCTGCCGGAAGCAGAGCAGGCCGGCTTGCTGGAGATGTACCTCGCCGGAACGCCCGCCGGCCAAATCGCGGACTTCTGCCGCAAGAAACGGAACAACGCAACGCCGGCCATCAAGCTATCGCGCATCAAGGCGGTGCTGCCGTCTGGGGTGTCCATCGTCGCCAGCGGGAAAGCTCTGACCCTCGATGACCTGATCGAAAGCCTCGGCGAAGCGCAGCGCGAGGCCAAAAAGGCCCGCGAGCAAGGGCTGGACGCACGCACGTTCCAGGCGGTCCTCCGGGACAAAGCCAGGAAGGGGTGATCGGATGAGGAACCAGCGACTTCAACACGATCCGGCCGAGTCCATCGCTACGACGTGCCTCTATGTCGTCTCGCACCTTCTCCATCCGGGGTTGCACAAGGAAGCATGGGATCTGTTCTACCAAGTCGCCAAGCGGGGGATCGAGGATTACGAGCTGCAAGTGGATCGTATGCAGCAGCGGCTGCATCCTAGCAAGAACTGAGGAAAACCATGTACCAGATACTGCGTCGCATTCTGATCGTCACCGTGCTGCTTCTAGGCTACCTGGCCGCCCTGGTCGTCTACCTCGTGCCCTACGCCTGGCTGGTAGCCGTCGTCCTCGGCATTGTCCTGCTGTGCCGCAGAACGCACCGTTACACCGCCTACGGGACGGCACGGTGGGCCGATGCCAGCGACATCCCGCACCTGCTCGAAGGCAACGGCCTGATGGTCGGCCACATCGAGGGCAAGCCGAGCAAGATCACAGCCGTCCAGGCACTGTTCGACTCCCGGCTCTCGGCCAAGGCCGCCTGTCAGAAGTTCCTCATGGCGTTCCAGCGGGCGCCACCCAAATTCCTGGTGCGGCTGACCACGGCGATCCACAGCATGATCGTGGCCCCGGTAGGCGTCGGGAAGTCCACGGCGGTGGCGATCCCCTTCCTGATGACGTGCGACGAATCCGCCGTCGTGGTCGATTTCAAGGGCGAGCTGGCCAAGATTACGGCGGCGGCCCGGCGCCGGATGGGACATCAAATCGTCCTTCTTGATCCGTTCCAGATCGTCACACCGGAGCCGGATACGTTCAACACGCTCCAGTTCATCGACAAGGAATCGCCCACGGTCATCGACGAGTGCCGGGACTTGGCCGAGGCGCTGGTGATTCGGACGGGGCAGGAGAAGGAGCCGTTCTGGAACGACTCCGCGGAGGTGTGGATTGCCGCGATGACCGCAGCGGTGGTTTGGTTCACGGAAGGCGAGGAGAAGTCCTTGCAAACCGTCCGTGCCTTGCTCACCAACCCGGACAGGATGCAGGCGGCGATCAAGATGATGTGCGAGTCCGACGCCTGGCAAGGAATGCTGGCCCGGCTCGGCCACCAGCTGACGCACTTCAAGGACAAGGAATTGGGATCGACGCTGACCACCACCAACCGCTTCCTGCGGTTCCTGGACACCATCGCCATCGCGGAAAGCACCAAGCAGAGCAGTTTCAACCCGGCGGATCTGCTCACCGGCAAGATGACGGTGTACTTGATTCTTCCTCCGGAGCATATGCGGGCGCAGTCGGCGCTCTTGCGGTTGTGGATCGGCTCGTTGCTCCGGGCCGTGGTCAAGGGCGGCTTGCAGGAACGGACCAAGGTTCATTTTGTCCTCGATGAGGCGGCCTCCCTCGGGCACATGGACGCTCTCGACGATGCCGTAGACAAGTTCCGCGGTTACGGCGTCCGGCTCCAGCTGTACTACCAGTCGCTCGGCCAGCTCAAGAAGTGCTGGCCCGATGGCCAGGATCAGACTGTGCTTTAAAATACTTAGCAGGTCTTTTTTGGGGTTAACGATATTCAGACTGCTGAGTACGTCTCGGGAAGACTTGGCGAGGAAACGATCATCGTGGAGAGCGGGGGCACCAGCTCGGGCACCACTCGGCAGGCGTCCCAGCAGGGAAGCGGCAGCACCAGCTACTCCACGAATACCAGCCACAACTGGCAGCAGCATGGCCGCAAGCTCCTGAAACCGGAAGAGGTAGCAGGTCTTGATCCGAGGGTGGCAATCACCTTCACGCCCGGCGCCCCGCCAATCTGGACCTGGCTGGTGCGGTACTACGAAAGGGGCTTTGGCCAGCCCGCCGGGTTGAGTCCGGCCAAGATGGTCTTCGATACGGCCTGCCTGTTTCTTGCCGCCGCCATGCTGGCGGCCTTGTGGACGGCGGGGCTTTTTCAGCACTGGTTCCAATGAAAGGAGAATCCATGTCCAAAGAAAGTCGAGAGTTTTTCGAGCAGCTCAAGTCCGGCCAGCAGCCGTCCTTGGTGGAGTCCATCCGGGAAGCGGCGTCCGCGTTGAAGGAGATCGGCGGCAAGATTTGGGACGGCCTGACGCCGACGTTCGATCATGGCGCCCACGAGATGGCCTCGGCCCTGTTCCGTGGGGATGCGTTCGTGATGTATCCCCGCACCAACCAGACCGAGAGCCAGCAGCAGGAAGCGCAGGAAGTGCCGCAACAGGAGCAGAGCCGTGGTGGCCGTGAACTGTAACCGTGTCTGTCAACCACCTTATCGCCCCTTTTTTCAAGGAGTTCGTCATGAACCTGTTTGCCGAAGCGTCCGAAAGCAACCCCATCGGGTTCCTCATCGTCATGTTCCTCATGCTGATGGGCATCCGGCAGTGGGGCATCTGGCTCAAGGGTAACAGCATCGTCGGCGGCGCGGCCAAGAAGGGTGTTCTCAACATCCTGGGCCGCCTGTTCAAGTAAGGAGGCCGCCATGCTGTTCGCCACAACCCTCGGCGAGCATTTCGTCAACCTGATGCTCGCCATGTTCCTGCTCTTGTTCTTCACCTTCAAGATCCTCACCGCCATTGATGATGACGGTGAGATCAAGAAGAAGGCCAACGAGGGCTTGGCCGCGTGGATCACACGCTGGCTGAAGTAGCTCCCCGGCGGGGTGCGCCCAGCCCCGCCTTTTCCCCAAACCACGAAAGTGAGGTACTTATGAACTTTCTCGATCCCAAGTGCGGCTCCCCGCTCGGCGGTGAGCCTGAGACGACGGCCGGCTGTCCGGGCGATCCGGACGAACACACCGTCGCCAATCCCGAGGCGAAGAGTACGGAGACCCCGCCGGACGATTCCCCGGAAGCCTGGCGGGTCGAATGCGAGCGGGCGGCGTTCCACTCCGGCGTGCTGCTACGCCTAGCCAACATCCCCGGTGGCATCGCGGCGGCCATCGTCGAGCTAATCCAGACCGCTCCCCGCTCGGAAAGCGATTTAGAGAGGCTGCCCGAGACCACGCTGTTCGCCCGCATCACGCGGGCCGCCTATCGCTTCAACGGTGACACGGACTCGTTTCGTGCCGCCAGCGAGTACATCACGGAACACCTGATGAAAATGCCATCGGAGCGGCGCCGGATGCTGGAAGCGTCTCTGGCCGGGGCCTTCATGGGTTGGCTGATGTCGTAACGGGTTGGGGGGCGTGCGTCCAGCCCCGCGCGCAAGATTGTTCCGGGAAGCGATCCTTCGCTACGCGAAGAACTTCTCCACGCATCTCTGAAAGAGCGGCGAGAGCCGTGAGATCGCCCCCGTCTGTTCAGCAGGCGGCATGGCTCCCAGCCCGGTAAAGCTCGTGTTCAAACTGCTTTCGTGAGATTCCCGGCGGCGCGTGTCGCCGGGAGTACGTACCACCTTCGCCCATACAAAGGAGCGTTTATGTTCGCAGCATTCTGGCCGTTCGACTGGTCGTTCGACGGGTTCCTTTTCATCATGCTCTGCCTGTTCTGCTGGACTGCATGGTCCGTCAAGGAAACCGCCAAGGATGCGACCAAGGTCGTCAAGAAGATCGCGGAGAACGAAACCGTCCAGGAGGCCGGCAAGGGCATCCTCGGCGCCTGGCTGGAGTCGATCCGCAAGAAGTGAGTGCAGCATGAGGGGAAGGCTCGCCCACCTTCCCCTCTGCCTTTTGCATCAGGAGGTCTGCCATGAATCGTGTTGATACCTGGACTCTCACCGGAGTCCTTGTCTTCGTCGGCGTCGTCTTCCCCTTCCGCGCCTGGTGGGACTTTCACCATCCGGAGAACTGGAGTCCCGGCTCGGCGGATGATCCACAGGTGTACCTGTGGGCCTGGGCCGCCGTCGCTGTCTTTGTGGCCTGGGTCGCGGGCCGCATTGCCTTGCTGGAACGCAAGCGCAAGCTCCGTGCCCGGCTCCAGGCGCTCCTCGTCCGGGCCGAAATGCTGGTCCGGCAGCACCGGCGGGACGAGGCAGCGGAGGTTCTGAAAGAGTGTGAAGAGTTGTTAGCCAACGTGAAGTCTACCTGACGCTCGGTCAGGCTTTTTTTCCAGAAGGAGGATCAATCATGGGTATGCTCGGCAATGCTTTCGAGGCTTTCCTCAACGCCACGGCGTCCGCCGTGGCCAAGAGCCTGCTCCCGCAGGTCCAGGCGTCGGGGCACATCCAGCGCCTCTGCCAGGAACTCGGCTGGTCGATTGACGAACGCAACGGCGAGGGCGTCGTCCTGTACTTCAACGATCCCGCCATCGGCGTCCGCAAGGTGCTGGTGACGGAAGGCGCCAAGGTCATGCTGATCTCGACGTTCAGCGGGGCCGTGGTTCCCGCCGCGCGTCTGCCCGTCGAGATCATGGGCTATCTGCTCACGCGGAACACGCAGCTGGCAGCCGGCGCGTGGCAGGCGTCCGTCATGGATAACGGCGGGAACGTGAAGTTCGCGCTGGCCTACTGTGCCCTCATCGCGGGCTTGGACGCTGCGGCTTTCAAGATCATCTGCGAGGCGATGGTTAAAGAGGCACACGAGTTCGATGTCAAGATGAAGGCCGCCGGCCTTCTGTGACGCTACCGGGATCGCCCATTTTTCAGGAAACGAGAAGGTCAAGGCATCGAGAGTAGAGGTGGAGCATGACCGTTGAGGAGAGGCTGGAAAAAATCGAGGCCATGCTCGCGGTGCTGGTCGAACGACAAACGATCCGCGAGTGGTACACCACCGAGCAGGTCGCTCAAATCGTCGGCAAGGCCGAGTTTACCGTCCGGGAGTGGTGCCGGCACGGCCGGTTGAAGGCCGAGAAGCGCATGTCGGGCCGTGGCGCCCACCCGGCCTGGGTCATCAGTCACGCCGAGCTACTGCGGTATCAAAGAGAAGGACTGCTTCCCATCCAGGGTCCGGCCTGATCCGCCTGCCGCCCGAGTCGGAACATCTCTCCAGCGACAGTTACGTCCGCACTTCGTGAACCGCCCAGGGCAGATTGGCCGTGAAGCCAAGGCCGGCCGCCGTGAAGGCGGCAGCCAACGCTGGATGTAATCCGCCGGCCGGCCCCCCGTAATCGTCCAGGTTTGAAGTACAGAATACACACTTCTTCGTGAAGCCGAGTGCCCGCACCTGCCGGGTCAGTTCCAGGCATTCCTCCACGATCACGCAGTCCTTCACTTCGCCGCCCTGTTTGGAAGGCGGAATCTTGGCGACCACCCTCCCGACCCCCCTGGACGTGCATCCAGGGTCCGAGTCCAGGATCAGGGCGTTGTCGAGGAGTTGTTTCGATAGGTCGTAGAGCCGGTCGGCCAGGCCAGCGCCGGCGTAAGCAGACCGTCCGAATCCCAGCGAAATCCCGAGAACATGGCACGCATCATGGAAGTGCCTCGCCTGGTCCTCGATCTTCGCCAGGTGCCTCCGCACCTCATCGCGGACGTTCGGGGCGTTCGCATTCCATTCGCCCGGAATCAGGGAGGGGAGGACCAGTCGGCACTGAGGTGGGGAGGGCGTGACCATGCCCAGCAGTTCCGACGCCCGCTGCACGCAGCCACCCAGGCAGCGGTACGTCGCGCGGATGATGTCGAGCAAGATACATGTGTCGGGGAATAGGGCCGGGCAGCCCTCGGCGTGAAGCTGGGCGGCCACGGCGGTGATGCTGGGCATGGCGTCAGGCGCTCCGGCGGCGGCCTTCGGAGAAGGCCAAGACTTCTCTGCCGAACTCGTATTCGAGCGCCAGGCGCTGCGCCACCTCGGGCGGCCAGTTCTCCACCTCGATCAGCCAGCGGCGCAAGGTGTGGGCGTCAAGCCGGCTACCATCGCGGTGGACCGCCACGATGAAGTCCATCCAGTGGTCCTGGTCGCAGGGGTGGGACGAACCCGTACTCCGGTGCGCCGCCGCTGAGAACTCCCGCAACTTCTGGGCTGCGGTCGGCGAGAGCCAGCTGCTTAGGTCGGCCTGAGTGTCGGTCAACTCGACTTGGATGCCGGTGTGGTCGGCTGTGGGCCGCACGAAGCGGTCGCAGAACTCGGTCAGAATCTCGTTGTACTCATCGTGCGAAAGTTCACGCCGGTCGCGGGGGACGACGTTCGGGACGTAGAAGAGGCCGGGTTCCTTCTGGGTGACGAAGACGACCGCAGCCGGGCGGTGTTCCCGCCACTCGCAGGCGAAGCAGTACGTCGGCTCCCCTCGCAGGGCCATTGCCCGCAGGTTCCCCTCGGCCTCCGCATCGCGCGACCAGCCGTCCGCGAGATGGCGCTCGACTTCCGCCATCGTCGCAAGGAGCCGCTCCGGGTCGCCCCGGAGGAACAGATCCCGAAACACCTTCATCATCCACCTCCGCGATCCAAGACCCAGCGTCATCCGGCGGCCCTGCACTCTATCTGACCTATTCTACCGCTCCCGCGTTCCCCTTCCTAGCCAAACACGCCCAGCACCGCCTGCTGTTTCACATCCGGGAACAGGTGCCGATAGCGCCTCCGCTGCTCCTCGGTTGAGTGCCCAACCATGTCGTCGATGATCCGCTGATCGACGCCACGGCTCGCCAACGCCGAGATGAAGCTGTGCCGGAGGACGTGCCAACCTTTCAGCACTCCCCATTTCGAGACGCGCAAGCCCCTCTGGAAGTAATTGTGAGCCTCACGAGGCGTGATTTGCGTCCCGTCCATCTTGCAGAACAGCGTCTTGCCCTTTCCCCGCTCCTGCATCCAGCTGGCAAGCACGTCCGTTAGGAACGGCGTGAGCGGCACGCGCCGCGTGGTCAGCCTCCTCTTGTCGCGCTTCTTCTCCCGAATAGTCACCACCCCGTTCGCCAGGTCCACGTCGGACGGTAGCGCCCGAACGACCTCGGAGCGGCGGGCGCCGGTGTAGGCCGCGAAGCAGAACATCGGATACACCCAAGGACTGACCGGCCGCCCCTTGACCCATTCCAGCATACCGGCGATCTCGTCCGGCCGAAGGTAGACACAATCCCAAATCTTCTCCGGATCGTCTCCGGCAGCGATGCGGCGCTCGGCCTCCTCCCACGTCATGAACGGCAAGCCTTCTTCGATCTTCGCGTAATCAAGGCCGGTGCCCGGAAACTCCTCACGCAGACCCAGATGCCGTCTCGCCCAATTCCACGCGGTACGCAGGCTGATGATCTCCTTCTTGATCGTGGCTGCGGATGGGTGGCGCAGCGGCTTATCCGGGGCTTCAGGCGGCTGGGGCGTCTTCCGCTTGTATTTCCGTTTCGGGGGATGATCTGCCAGCTTCGCGCGGCGTTTCTTCCGGTAGATGTTGGGATCGATCCATTCCTCTGATCGCTTGTCCACATAGCCCTGAAGGTCGGCGCGGGTCAGTGGAGTGATGAGTCGTTTCTGGCCGAGGATTCGGGTAAGATGGTCGAAGTGCAGGCGGATGCCGTCGAGAGTCGTTTGCTCTAGCTTTTTCTCCTGCGAACGAAAGTAGACCTCTCGCAGGTCGGCGAGGGTCCATTCCTTCTGTTGCGGAGGCGGCTGGTCGGGTGGCTTGCCGTCGTGCTGTACGAAGGTGACGAGGTCGCAGCCGGGGGGTAGGTTGACAAGGTTCTGCTTGAGCCGCATGAGCCAGTAGTCCACCTTGGCGGAAACCGCCCTGGCCTCGTGTTCTTCGACCTCGCCGAGCCAGAAGGTGTGCTGTTCTTTTTTGTACCGGAAGAGGACTCGCCAGCTGCCGTTCCTGCATTGGAGCCAAGCCATGCTGCACCGGGGTTTGGTAGCAATTTGGTAGCAACATTGGTCAACGTGACCGCAATATCGCTCCAGTGCATTATACGCACGAAACGGCGCAAACCAATGGAAAATAGGTAATTGCAGCGTGAAACCGACGCGGACGCAATGTGGCCGAAAGTGCTTGTCACCGGACTGTCGATCCGGTGGTTGCGGGTTCGAGTCCCGTCGCCCTCGTTTATGAACAGGCCTGACTACAGATGACTGACGCTGACTAAGCCCCTGGGAAACCAGGGGTTGCGTCTTTGTCTGATCGACTGCATGCGACCCGTCGTCCCTGACAGCACCTGCCCTGCGATGCCCAGAACCGTCCGCAGTTTGGTCAAGCCTGGGACAAACATTTTCGGAAGTCTTCTCGACCTCCCCGTTTTTCCCGGTCATGTCCGGGAGGAAGCTCGGCAGCTTTTGCACGGCTTTCGCCAGATCGTCGAGACCCCGGTGGGAATACCGGGCCGTCTGAAGCGGACTGGAGTGACCGGCCAACTCCTGTGACGTTCGCAGGTCCACCCCGTTCCGACCCAGAAGGGTCAGGAAGGTGTGCCGTAACGCATGAAAGTCGGCGTAGAGCGGACTGTCCGGCCCCTCGACGACGTACTGGATTCCGGCCTCAAGCAAATCCTTGCGGATCATCTCGGCCCCCCGATGATCAGAGGCCCAGGTTCCTCCCCACACGAGCTGTTTGCGGGGCTTCGAGGCCAGGTACTCCGGCAGCACCTTCACCATTTCTGCCGGGAGCGGCTGCACACGAGGCTTCCTGTTCTTGTTGAACCTTGCCGCCAGGCTGACTGTGGCTGGTTCGCTGTCCAGCTGAAAGCTCTCGGGCGTGAGACTGGCGAGGGCCGCCGCCCGAAACCCGGTGCTGGCGGCCATCGCGTACAGAACGGACCGGTCCAACCCCGACAGGCCCCGAAACAGACGCTTGCTCGCCTGGGTAGTTTCCAGCAGTCGTTTCATCTCCTCGGCGGTGAACTCTCTCCGGTCGTGGCGTCGGTCAACCTCGATTCTTCCCTTTTGAAGATGGACGAAGGGGTTTTCCGGCAGCCGGCGGTGCTTTACCAAGAAGCGGCCGAATGACCTGGCATGCACGATGATGTAGTTGCTGGTCTGCACACTGATGCCGCGGCAGAGCCGGTCTTGCAGAGCCTCGACGGTCGTTCGTGGGAAACGGCGGGCCTTTCCCTTTCCGGTCGCCTCCAACCGGTGCCGATGCACCATGGCCCGAACGGCTGGGGGCTTGACCTGAAGGATGGCGGCGACCTCACGGACGGTGTACGACTGCTTCTTGGGGTCCAGGCTGACGCGGGTTCGTCCTCCGCGGCGGAGACCGGCCAACCACTCCCCGAGCTTTGCCCCTGACAAATCTTCGAGACGACTGAAACCGCAGGCCTGGAATGCCTTCTTCAGGCGAGACAAGACCTGCTTGCGGTGGGCCTCAGTTCCCCCCTTTGTCTCCAGTTCCCTCACGAAGTCGGCCAGGTGCTGGTCCAGCGGCACCGACCGGTGTTCCTCAAAAGGGTCGCGGAGGCCGTGGCGTGCCTTGGCCGCGTCGGCGGCTAGTTTGGCCAGGAGCTGCTGGGAAGCCTTCTTGTCAGAACAGAGCGGAACCCGCTTCTGCCGGTTTTCCGCGTCCCGATACTTGCCGTACCAGTTCGTGGACTCAGACCGTACGACCTGGTAGCCGGGACGCAACACCTCGCGGCCGAGCGAATCGACCCGCACGGCTTCGGCCTTCTTGCACCTGCGGCCGTCGGGGTCCAGGTATTTGACGTCGGTGATCTTGAAAACTCTCACGAGAGTGCCCTCCTTTCGCGGGTCGGCTTGCCGTTCTTACCCTCGGCAAAGTGCTCTCGAAACTCATCCAGGCCCCAGCGATCGCACCGTCCGATGCGGATTGGCCTGGGTAGCTTGCCAGCTGCTTTCAACCGGAACAAATGACGTTCGGAGACGCCGAAGACCTCGGCGAGCCTCCTTGAGACTGAGGAATTGCTGCATGTTTTCACCCGGATAATAGCCTGTTGAGTCTCATCACAAGGAAGTGGGACGAACTCGCGTTCCAAACCTTGCTAGCGTCGCGTGCCGGATCCATAACTTGTTCCCTGTCAAGGACATAGTCTGCTACACCGGCCGCACACATCGTCGATCCGTCTGCAGGTATATCAGGTTCCGACCCGGATGTTCTCTTGAAACGGCGTCATCAGTCATAAGATGTTATTTGGACGAATTTTGTGCCTTGAATCGTGAGCAATTGAAGTGAGACGCCGCAAGAAAAGCCTGAAGATTGACGAGCGGACTGCGTTCGCCTATGTCCGCTGCGGCCTTCCGCCGGAGTGGGAGGACTTCTACCTCTCGCTGGACCTGGTCTATCCGTCGCGGTCCACGAAAAACCGATGGTTCCAGGAGCAGTGGAACTGCATCCGGCGGTTTGCGAGGAGGGAAAGTCTCAAGGTGCCGAGACGGTTCTTTGAGCCGGAAGGCAGACCGACGAAACTCAACGACCCATTACCGCTTCCGCGGCGGACCAGGTTGGCCGCCCTTTATTTGGCGGTCAAGCGGCTTGGAGTCCGAACGGTCCTGGTCGATCACCGCCGACGCCTGGATGATAACGAGTTCATACAGAGCCTGCTCGTCGATGCATTTCGGGAGATCGGCGTCCGGATTTTGGAGGCCAGCACCGGCCTCGACCTCTCCAAGGTGCTGCAATTAGAAGATGTGGCTGCTGTACGCGGATCGGCCCAGTTAAAGGTCGCCCGGCGGCTTGTGGGACTATGGAAGGGATTAGCCACCCGCCTACATCTACAGTCCCGGACCGGACGCATGCCGTTTGGATCACGCGAGGACGAGTCTACGTCCTTGGCTCGCATCTGCGAACTCTACCGGGTGCTGCCGAAAGACAGGTGGCGAAGGAGGGGGAGCGTTGTCTTGAAGCGGCGGTCATTTCGTGAGATCGCCGATCACTTGAATGCCGAAGGCGTGCGGAGCCGTACCGGCCGGCCTTGGACAGCAAGGACCGTTCAGGGAATCTTGCATCGTCTTGGCCTCGACTGTTGATCAGGATCCCGGTTCACCTGCGGTCCAGCCGGAGATGAAGGACTTTATAGTACGGCTCTTCTGGGGCCTCCTTGCTCACGGACGCAGTTCCACCATCAACTCGCCCACTGCTTCAGCCGGGCGTGTCGGATGCGATGGGAGCGGGCCGATTCATTGTGCCCGATGATAACACCCTTCCGACCCAGGTAGCTGGGGTTCAGGATCACCCTGCCATCCTCAAGCATGGTCATGGCCCGTCGCTCGTCGTCAGTCCAGCTGCTCACCCAGGCGACTGGCATCGAGGAACCGTCCACTTGCCGGGCACTGAATTCGACGGCACCGACCATCCCGGTGTGACCGTTGTTGCCCGTCTTGAAGCCGCTGACGAAGGCTTCGACCTCAATGCCGGCCTTCTTCTTGATCCAGTGCTTCACCCTACGGCCCGCTTGGTAAGGTTGGTCCACTCGCTTCCAGACGGAACCCTCGCCGCCAGCTTGGATAATGCTACGGTGAACGGCGGCCTTGGTGACCACGAAGCTTTGCACGATTTCCAGATGCGAATTGTCCGCTGCCTGTAGTGTCCGGGCCAGGAAGTCCATCCGGTCCTGCAGCGGCAATGATTTCACGTCCTTCCCTTGGGTCTGAAGGATGTCGAAGACGTGGAACCGGAGTTGGGCTCCGTGTCGCTCCTGGATACGCCGAGCGTTCTCTGGAGTGGTGGACAGAACGGCGACTGCCGCTTGCAGGGGAGTCGCCGTGGTCGTGTTGCCGGTGTCGATGGCAGCTGGACTGCTCCCCAAAAAGTGGTCCAGGTGCTATGAGAGTCTCTGAGGCTCTTCGCGGGCAGGAGACGAACCATGAAACGACACACGGCCGAAGAGATCATCCCCAAGCTGCGACAAGCCGAGGCCGACCTCGCCCAAGGCTTGACCCTCGCCCAGGTCTGCCAACGCCTGGCCATTAGCGAGCAGACCCTGCATCGCTGGCGCAACCAGTACGGCGGACTCAAGCAAGACGAGGCCAAACGCCTCAAGGAACTGGAAGCCGAGAACGCACGCCTCAAGCGTCTGGTCGCGGAACTGGCCCTGGACAAGCAGATGCTCCAGGAGGTCGCCCAAAAAAAGTGCTGAGCGCCGACCAGCGTCGTCAGGTCGTGCGTCAACTCCAAGAGACCTTCGGCGTGTCGCAACGTCGCGCCTGCCGTGTGCTGAGGCAACCACGCTCCACGCAGCGGCAGACGCCCCAAACCTCCGAGGAGGAGGGACGATTGGTGCAGCGGATGTTGGCGATGGTGCGGCAGCATCCGCGTTGGGGCTACCGCCGCATCACGGTGTTGCTGCGGCGGGAAGGCTGGCGTGTCAACCGCAAGCGGGTGTACCGACTGTGGCGGCAGCAAGGGCTGAAAGTACCCCGAAAGCAGCGAAAAAAACGGCGGCTGGGTCACAGCGGCAACAGTTGCGTGCGGCGGCCGGCAGAGCACAAGGACCACGTGTGGACGTGGGATTTCTTGCACGATCGGACGAGCGATGGCCGGCCTTTGAAATGGTTCACGCTGATCGACGAGTACAGCCGCGAGTGCTTGGCGTTGGAGGTGGATCGGGGCATGACGGCCCAGGCGGTGAAGACGGTGCTGGCGAGCGTGGTGCAGCAGCGTGGCGTACCGATGCACGTCCGCAGCGACAACGGCTCGGAGTTTATCGCCGCCGCCATCCGGACGTGGATGACGGCTGCGGGGTTGGAGACGTTGTACATTGCTCCGGGCGCACCGTGGGAAAATGGCTACGCCGAGTCGTTCAACAGCAAGGTGCGGGACGAGCTGTTGAACACGGAGGAGTTTGGCAGCGTGGCAGAAGCGAAGGTGCTAGCCAAGGAGTGGCGTCAGGAATACAACCATGTCCGTCCTCACAGTTCGTTGGGGTATCGGACGCCAGCGGAGTTCGGGGAGATGTGTCCTCGTCCCGACTCCGCTGCGCTACGCCGGGACGAGGACACATCTGTAACGGTTGATCCGACTCTCACAGCGCCTGGTACATAAAATGGGGGCAAGCCACCTCCCCCCCGTGTGAGGGGAGTGTGAATGGGCTTCCAACCTTCATGCTACCGCACCGGAGGCCCTTCTGGTTGACCGCGACCGGGCTCCAGGAGACCGATATAAAGGATTAGTGGAGAAAAAAGATCGTTGCAAAAGTCAAGCTAAGCACTGACGAATCAGTCCTTCTGGCAGAGGATCTTTGTTTACCTCTGCTCCGCGCCCGAGGAATTACGCCGTCCCCAGAGGTCGCTTATCGGCCAGCGAACCACGAAAGAGGCGACTTGTGTAATGTAAGTGCAGAAATAACTTCGCTTGCGCGAATGGCGTTCGGTTAAGCCGCATCTTCTTGTGGTGGTGAGGTTTGGTGTAACAGTTTATGGCGCAGCACGGAGCGTGGCTTATTCATCAGATCGTATGGCTTGGGTCGCCGCTTCTTCACACGCGGCTCCACCCGACCGGGCCGACGCGGGTTTACCCGCAACGGCGGCAATTCTTCCCCACACCGCGCCTCGCGCAGCCAACGCCACGCATCCGCGAAACTAATGCGCTCCGGTTCCACGTCTTGCTGCCGTGCCGCCTCCACCATCACCCGCCGCACCAGATTATACACCAACACGAAGACCAACAACTCCTTCCACACGCCACGCCACGTCTCACAACGTAGCACATCCATACCGAGGGTTTGCTTGAGGTGACGCAGGTTTACTTCCACGCTCCAACGCTTCTCGTACAGCCGAGCCAACACCTCCGGCGGATAACGCCGCCGATCCAACAGGGTGGTCACCAGCGTCAACTCCCGGACGCGGCAACCCGGCGTCCGGATCGGCACACGCAACTCACGGACCACCAGCGACGACGGCAAGGACTCATACTCCTGGCTGTCCATCCAGGCCGGACACTCGGCCGGCTTGAAGTACTCGACGAGTTGATCGTCGCGGCCCAGCCGTCGCAGCCAGCGCGACCGGGGCAAGCCCGCTTCTGCCTTACGGGGCTGGCGGTTGGGCGCTACGTGCGTCCGTCGCGGCTTGAAGGAGATGATAAGACGCTGAGGGGCACGAAAGAGGCTGAAAACGCCTCGTTTCTGCCGCATCGCCAGATGAGCGTAGGAACAGAAAGCGCGATCACCGGCCACTACGTCGCCGGCCCGCAGTCCGCGATGGGTCCAGGTCAGGTCGGCCAGGTCGTGTGTGCGTAAGGGGGCCGGCATGGCATTCATCAGATAGCCGGTATAGGCGTGGAACTGCACCAGCAGATGGGCCGTCGGGAAGCCGCAGCCTGGGGCCTGCTGGCCGCTCTGACCGAAGGCGGCACGCAAGTCGGGCGTGTCCGGCATGGAGAAACTCGAACCATCCAGGAAGAAGACGCGGTGGCCATGCCAGAGGGCGCGCGGGTCGTTGTCGGCGTAGCGACCGCAGCGGTCGAGGACGGCGTCGCTCCATCGTTGGAAGAAGGGTACGGGAAGGCGTTGACGCGCCGCACAGTAGGACGAGTCGGCGAAGGGCAGTTTGGCAAGTCGCCGGAGTTCGGGAACAGGGGTATTGCCCTCCAGAACCTGTCGGACGAACAGGTGGGTAGTGACGACCGGCGTTAGCAGGCGGTTGCGTCCGCGGAGTTGCAGTTGCCGGCAAAGGGAGTGGATGAGGGGTGGGTCCACGAATCGAGCGGTATCGCCCTTGATGCGTTGGAGCGCTTGCGAGATATTGGACATGGTGGCCTCCTGAAATGATGTTGGCCGAACAACTCCATCATGGCAGGAGGCCGCCAACCTTCCAAGATCGACCGAACGTCAATGCCCAAAAGAAGCTACGCTTAACCGAACGCCATTCGGCTGAGGGCTTCCTTCTTGTGGGCTTCGGGAAAATCGGCCGGCAACCGCTTGGCATTGAGTGGTTCCGGCTTGGCGCCGTGGCTCTTGATGGTGAAGTGGAATCGGCCGTTTCCGCCGTTCGCGGCGGGATCGTAGCTCATCGTCCACGAGTAGCGGGTGCCGTCCAACCTGAGCGGTGTGGGGCGGAACTTGCCGGGGATGAACGGGGTAATGAACGTGCCGCAACTCCGGTTGCCCTCGCTGATCATGCGCACCGCCAGTCGGGCCCCGGTGGGTTCGCCATCGAAGTCCATTCCCAGCGAACCCCTCGGCCGACCTCCACCCCGGGGCTGGCTGGCATTGAACCAGCCGAAGAAGACGCCACTGCTGCCCGCAGCCGCCTTGAGAGCGAATGTACCGGAAGCGCGAAGTTTGTCGTTCAGCGTCTTCGACGGGATCTTGGCGGCGTAGTAGGTCGGCGTCATGCAGCGGACGACTTTGCCGCCCAACTCCCCCTTCTTCGTGCTGGCGAAATGGGTTTCGCTGTAACCGAAGTCCTGAGTGATGCTCGGCAAGATCTTGGGCAGAAGCCGATTGTTGTGCCCCTCCCAACCTGGATCCTTGTCGAAGGATTCGACCTTGATAGATTGCTTCGGTTGATCCCGGCGCTGCCAATCCCAACGACAAGGGCAAGCCCGCCAAGCAGCATCCAGCTCATTCGTGTACGAATCATCGGCAATACCCCTGTTCGCCCGATTGATCCCTTCACTTCTCGCCTTTTCCCGCCTCGTCCTTTCCGAACCAATAGATCCCCCGGCCCGTACTCGTGTACGTCAAGAAATACGCCTCCCCACTTTCGTCCTCGCCGAACGACATCACCGGCACGTTCGGATCGCGGATGGGCCGATTGGCGACGACGCGCCGCTTGTCTTCGTCGTAGCGCAGCGCCCAGATGCGGGCCGAGACGTAGTCGGCGTACAGATACGATCCGCGCAGCTCCGGCAGACGCTCGCCGCGGTACACCAGGCCGCCCGTGATCGATTTGCCGACGTCGTGATGATATTCCCAGATGGGATCGAGGAGATCCTTGCTCACGTCGGCGCCGCGAGCGCCGAAGGGATGCAGTCCCTCGCGCCGGTTCCAGCCGTAATTACCGCCGCGAACGATGAGGTCGATTTCCTCGTAGAGGTTCTGCCCCACGTCCGCCGCCCACAGTTTGCCCGTCTGGCGGTCGAACGCCATCCGCCAGACGTTACGCAGACCATACGCCCAGATCTCCGGCTGGGCGTCGGTGCGGGCCACAAAGGGATTGTCCGGAGGGATCGAGTAATTCTTGCTCTTGGACTTCCGGTCCACGTCGAGACGGAGAATTTTGCCGAGCAGCGTTTGCAGGTTCTGGCCGTTGCCGTGCGGATCGTTGGCCGAACCGCCGTCGCCGAGGGCGACGTACAGGTAGCCGTCCGGCCCGAAACAGACCGTGCCGCCGTCATGGTTCCAGAAGGCGTGGTTGATGCGCAGCAGTTCCTCCTCGGAGTCGGGGTCGGCTCGGTTCGGATCGTCGCGGCGGACACGGAAGCGCGATACCACGTTGGTCAGCCGTGGTTTCTTGAGCGTGTAGAAGACGAAGAATTCGCCGTTCTTCTTGTAGTTGGGATGGAAGGCCAGCCCGAGAAGACCCTGCTCGTTCTCGTCGTCGCTGTAGAAGATGCGGTCGCGGAGGTCGAGGAAGATGCGTGTTTTCGTCGCTTTTGGATCGTTGGCGAAGACGTGGACGACGCCGCGCTGCGAGGCGACGAAGACGCGATTGCTGCCGTCGCCGGCGTGCGTCAGGACGATCGGCCGCAGCGGCACGGCCTTGCCCTTGTCATTGACGGGTTCCCAGCCGGTCCACTGCAAGTTGGGGAAAGCCACGACTGCTTTCAAGGGCAAGGGACGCTGGTCCACCTCCTGACCGGGGACGGATGCGGGCAAGGCGGTCAAGGTTCCCGCCTTCGTGTCGGTCACGAGGATCGATTTCCCGGCGGGTCCGAGGCCGAGTCCGCCGACCGACGAAAAGTCGGCGCCGAGCGGTATGGGCTTCTCTCCCGGACGCGGAATCACGAACAATCGACCGGAGCCGTCGCTGCCGTAGAGCCGGCCGTGCTTGTCCCAGGCGAGGCGGCCGTGGCCGAAGCCCTCGGCCAGTTGCGCGTGCTGCCGTCGGCGAGGCGCAGACGCAGGAGCCGACCCGACGCGGAATCGATGGCGAGCAAATGCGTGAAGCCGTCCATCGCCAGGCCGGCCGGCGCTTTCAGGGCCGGCGAACGCTTGGCATCCGTGACCAGGGATGTCTTGCCCTTGGCATCGACGCGGTAGATGGTCCCTCCCGACTCGCCCTCGCCGGCGTCCGAGACGTAGAGCGTCCCTTGCTCGTCGATGTCGAGGTCGCGCAGGGAACGCGGCGGAGGAGAGAAGGCGGCGGCCGCGGCGAACACGGTCGCCTGGCCCTTGCCGTCGATGCGCCAGATGCGCCGGCCGTCGGCGACGAACAACCATCCGCCCCGCGCCGCCACGCCGCGCGGGTCGTCCAGTCCCCTGGCGAAAGGCACCGCCTTGCCCTTGTCGATGGCGATGACCGCGCCGTCGCCGTCCTTACCGATCTCGCCGAGCGTGCTGACGTAAATCCGGCCGGCGGCATCGACGGCGACGCCGGCGGGGTTATGCAGGCCGCGGAGGAGCGGGTCAGGCGGTCCTGCCGCCGTGGCCGTTGGGGGGGAGATGACCAGTGAGATGCCCGCAACCCAGAGTAAGCGTTTCAAGGCCGTCCCTCCCGGCAGCGCTGCGAATGGCGTGAGGCGCTGGGCAGCGCCTCGGATTCGGCCAACTTAGAGAACGGGACGCCCACCGTCAATCGCCCGGAAGCGGGCGCGAGGACGACACGAAAGCCGCGATTCAGGAATTTCGAGAGGTAATTGTCTTTGTGAACATTTGTCCTCTATGACATGAGACTTCTTTCCGGTATGTTAGTAGACGAGATTTTCCCACCTAACTTCATCGGTCACATCCCGAGGTGTCCCATGCCGCGCCATGCTGGAAAGGCCCGCCCTGGTTTCACGCTCATTGAGTTGCTGGTGGTGATTGCGATCATCGCCATCCTGATCGGCCTGCTGCTTCCGGCCGTGCAGAAGGTCCGCGAGGCCGCCGCCCGGTCGCAATGCACGAACAATTTCAAGCAATGGGGCCTGGCCATGCACATGTACAACGACACGATGGGCTCTCTGCCGGCCGGGTCGGTCCACAATCCGCGCCACACCTGGGTTCCGTACCTGTGGCCTTACATCGAACAAAACAACATCGCGAACCTGTACGGCCCCGTAAACACGCAGCAGTTCTACCAGCCCAACGCGATCATCCAGAACGCCTACACCGGTGCCTGCGCCATGCAGGTGAAATTGTACTATTGCCCCAGTGATCGCCCCGGCGCCTACGATACCCACGACAGCTACTATCGCTGCCGGGGCAACTACGTGGCCAACGCCGGAACGCATACCATCTCGGATATCGACGCCGGCAACCCCGCGGCCCCGTTCAACGACCCGAACAACACCGGCGGGACCGTGCAGCCCACCACCATCCAGCAAATATCGGACGGCACCTCGAACACTTTGCTCATGTCCGAGATCATCATCGCGCTCAACGACAGCGACCAAAATTCCCACGGCGACTTCCAGAACGACGATGCGACCCAGGTCGGTTGGGCCTTCATGACGGTGACCGGACCCAATAGCGCGACGCCCGACCAGATCTTCTGCGGCACCAACAACGACCCGAGGGCCCCCTGCACCAGTTCGGGGTCGGAATTCGAGGCGGCGCGCAGCCGACACGTCAGCGGCGTCAACACCCTGTTCTGCGACGGCTCGGTACACTTCATCACCAACAGCATCACTCTCCCCACCTGGCAAGCTCTCGGCTCCATGAACGGCGGCGAGCCGATTAACGCTTCTCAGTTTTGACCTGTGGCGACGATGCCGCGACCTGCCGAGCCGCGACCTGCCGAGCCGCGACCATAAGGGAGCGGGGCTTTCTCCGCTCCCTTACGGTCGCGGCTCGGCAGGTCGCGGCTCGGATGGCGGCGCCTCCGTGGCGGGACCGGCGTCGAAGTCGAAGTGGGCCGCGTTGATCGCCCAGTTCCATTTGCGGATCGTGGCCGGGACGGTGAGAGGGAGAGTGAGCGTGTCCAGGATGGCGGACAGCGGCAGGTCCACCGCCAGCACGCCGACGCCGCAGCCGAACGCGAATGAACCAGCCAGAAGCTTCTTGCTCCAAGGCGCGTCCTCGGCGCAGGGGCCATGGAACGCCTGTCCAAAGAAGTGCGAACTCCAGCGCCGATCCAGAGCGACGCCGCCGTAGATTTGTTTGGGGGCGCCACCATCTCGGACCCCCGCGCAGTTCACCGCCGTGCCGCAGCCGCCCAGCGCAAGCCCAGACGGCCGCGAGGCAGATCGTCGCCGTTCGGCGCATGACTCATCCTCCGGGGAGTATCCGGCTATCGCAAAGCCGGCCCTGCACGTCAAGCCCGACCGCGAGAAGATTACCTCTTCGTAACCGAGCCGAGGAGACTCCCGGTCCTCTTGACGGAGATGGTACGCGCCGCGCATCATGCAAGGGGGAGGATGTCCCACACGCCTCCTTGTTGCGGCTTGCTCGCGGGTCGGGACCGGCTACTTTCTCCGGCGCAGGGCGCCTCCCTTTCCTCATCAACGCGGATGGGTGTGCGGCGGAACACGCTGCCAGCCGTCCCGGTTGTTTTTTCAGGAGGTCCATCGACATGAAACGCTGTTCCGTGATCCTCGGCTGCTTGCTGCTCGGAGGCTCGGTCGGCACTTTCCTCGCCGGGCCGCTGCTCAACGGAAAGGACCCGGCCGTCCCCGCCATTCCCCGCGAACTGACGTCCTACCGCGACGTGGTCAAGAAGGTGCTGCCGGCCGTCGTCAGCATCGAATCGCGGGCCAAGGCGGCCCCGGCCCGGCCGCGCCGTCGCGGGCCGCTCGAAGACGACATCCCCGAGGAGTTCCGCCGTTTCTTCGACTTCGACGACGACAGTCCCGCGCCGCGCGGCGGCTTCGGTTCCGGCGTCCTTGTCGAGTCCAAGGGTGTCATCCTCACCAACTTCCACGTCGTCGATGGGGCCGACCAGGTACACGTGCAACTGAGCGACGGCCGCAAGTTCACCTCCAAAGACGTCAAAAGCGATCCGAAAACGGACCTGGCCATCGTCCGTATCGAGGCGCCGGCCGCTCTGCCGTTTTTGGAGCTGGGCGACAGCGACGGCATGGAGATCGGTGACCGCGTGCTGGCCGTCGGCGCGCCGTTCGGTCTGACCGGCACCGTGACGCACGGCATCATCAGCGCCAAGGGCCGCAGTCTGCAACTGAACATGTACGAGGACTTCTTGCAGACGGACGCGGCCATCAATCCGGGCAACAGCGGCGGCCCGCTGATCAACCTGGAGGGTAAGGTCATCGGAATCAACGCGGCCATCAAGAGCCGCAGCGGCGGCTGGCAGGGCGTCGGCCTGGCCGTCTCCAGCAACATCGCCAAGGCCATCATGCCGCAACTGCTCAAGAACGGCGTCGTTCGTCGCGGCTACCTCGGCGTGCAGATCAAGGACATCAATGAGCCGGAGGTGTCGTCGCGGCTGGGCCTGAAGGACGGCGAGCACGGCGTGCTGGTGACGCGCGTCTTCGACGACACGCCCGGCTCCAAGGCCGGAATCCAGAGTGGCGACGTCCTGACCACGCTGGACGGCAAGCCGGTGCGCAACGGCCATGACTTGCAGATCATCGTCGCTCGCCTGGCGGTGGGCAAGGCCGTCGAGGTGCGGGCGCTGCGCGACGGACAGCCGAAGACGTTCCAGGTAACGATCGAGGAACAGCCGAGGCAGTTCGGCACGACGCGCGTCCGGGTGCCGCGCCGCTTCGGCCGCGAGGCGGAGGGCGTGACCATCGACTCGATCGGCGTCGAGGCGGTAGACCTGACGCCGGAACTGGCTGACAATCTCGGCTACAAGGAGCAGACGCGCGGGGCGTTGGTCCTCCGCGTGGACGCGGACGGCCTGGCGGGCAACGCCGGCCTGACACGCGGCATGCTCATCACCAAGGTCGATAAGAAGGCGGTCGCGTCGGCGAAGGAGCTGAAGGACGCGATTGCGGCCGCGGCGCTGGACAAGGGCGTCCTGCTGCAAGTGCAGACGCCGCAGGGCGGCACCAATTACGTGCTGCTCAAGTCGGCGAAAACCGCCCATCCGTGAGGCACAATGGAAGCGAACCGAGCCGCGACCGTTAGGGAGCGGGCGAAAGCTCCGCTCCCTAACGGTCGCGGTTGGGTCCGCTCATTCTCAAACGCGCAAGCCGCGCCAGCGCCCACCGGCGAAGCGTCCCAGGAAGAACACGCCGCGCACCAGCAAATCCGCGAACATCGCCAGCCAGGCGCCGAACAAGCCGAGATCGAACCCGCCGTGGACACCCAGCGGTCCAAGGTCGAGGTGCGGCCGCGTCAGCAGGTAGGCCAGCGGGATGCGCAGGACGAAGAAGCCGAACCAGGTGAACAGCACGGGCACGCGGGTATCGCCGGCGCCGCGCAGGGAACTGGTGAAAATGATGCACGAGGCCAGGGCCGGCATGGCGAAGGCCACCAGGCGCAGGACCGGCACGCCCTCGTCGATGATCGGCTGCTGGCCGGGATCGGGGCAGAACAGGCGAAACATCGGCGCGGCCAGCAGGAAAAAGACAGCGCCCATGAAGGTCATTAGCGCTCCGCCGAGGCCGAGAGCGGTCCAACCGCTGCGAGCGGCTCGTCGCGGGTTGCGCGCGCCGAGGTTCTGGCCGACCAGCGTCATCGCCGCCGTGCCGAAGGCGCCGCCGGACAGATAGCCCAGCGCCTCCCACTGCAAGGCGATGCCGTGCGCCGCCTTGGCCGCGTCGTTGAGATGGTTGATGATGCTGAGAAACCAAAGCTGGCCGACGGCCACTGACAGGCTATCCACGCCGGCCGGCACGCTGATGCGCAGCAGACGGCGGATAATCTCGAAGTCCGGTCGCAATTGTCGCCATTCGAGCCGTAGTCCGGCCCGGCCGCGCAGCAGCACGGCCGTGACGGCGGCGGCGCCGAGCACGTTGCTGACGGCCGTGCCCAGGGCGATGCCGACGAAACCCAGCGGCGGCACCGGGCCGAAACCGTGGAAGAAGCCCCAGGCCAACGGCACATTGAAGACGGCCACGCCGGCACGCACCCACAACCCCGTCACCGTGTCGCCGGCGCCGACCAGGCAGGCGATGCCCGCCGCCTCGATTACCTGGAAGACCAGCAGGGCGAACAACGGTTGCAGGTACGCCACCGCGAAGCGGGCCGTCGCCCCGTGCAGTTGCAACATCTCCACCAGCGAAGGCAGACCGAGCAAGGCCAGGGCCGAGCCGGCCAATCCCAGAAGGACGCCCAGCAACAACGATTGGTTGGTGACGTGGACGGCGGAACGCCGGTCTCCGGCGCCGATGGCGTGCGCCACCAGGGCGGTGCTGCCGACGCTGACCAGGACGGTGTAACTGCTGATGAACCAGGCCAGGTAATTGGCCGTCGTCTGGGCGGCCTGCAAGGCGATCTGTTCGTCGGGGTCCGGCGCGTGGGCGTGGCCGGCCAGCCAGCGGTCGGACAGGCTGACGGCCAGGACGAGCATCTGCTGGAGCAGGGCCGGCAGCGCCAGGACCAGCACCAGATACCACGTCGGCCGGCGCAGATCCAGACGCGGGGCCGTCGCGGCGTCGGACTCCGCGACGGGGACGAGATCGTGAGGCCGGGGCGGTGCGCCGGAAGGGGCGTCGGTCAGCCGCGGATCGTCCACTCCGGTCCTCCCGCCATGCCGAAGCGGTCGCCGACGCGGAGCTTGCGGCCCGGTTGCGCGGCCGGCTCGCCGTTGACCGTCACCTGTCCTTCGCGCACTAGCAGCTTCGCTTGTCCGCCGGTGTCGGCCAGGCCGATCGCCTTGATCGCATGGGCCAGCGTGATGTACTCGCCTCGGAGAGTGAGGATCCCTCCGGCGGAGGATTCGGTCATGAGACGCTTTCCGTACACGATCCGCACAGCCGATCGAACCTCAGACAAGCTCGGCGATCTATCGGCATGGCGCTGCTGCGATTGTACCATGATGCGTTCCGAGCCGCGACCGTCAGGGAGCGGTGTTGTCCCCACTCCTTGACGATCGCGGCTCGGTTTGGTTCACGCGCCCTTACTCTTCTCCGCGCCTGCCGCGATTGCGATTCAGCCGGTGCGCAGTAATTCCAATTCGCGCTCCGCCGCTTCGGCTCGTTGTTTTTCCTGGTCGGCTCGTTGTTTTTCCTGATCGGCTCGTTGTTTTTCCTGATCGGCTCGTTGTTTTTCCTGATCGGCTCGTTGTTTTTCCTGATCGGCTCGTCGCCGCGTCTGCTCCAGGTTGCGCAGCAAGTCGGCCGGCAGCGGCAGCAATTCGCCCCGATACCAGAAGCGACACCATCCCTCCAGCAACCCCAACTCCAGCTCCAACTCCGGCAGAGCGAGACGGCCGTGCTCGTTGGGCTTCACCGAGACGTACTTGCGTTTCGTGTGCCGATACAGCGTCAGCTCTTGCTCGTCGGGATAGAAGATCAGGTAATACGGCACCTTCAGCTCGCGCTCGTACTTCTGCATGTTGTCGTCGTAGTCCTTGCGCGCTCTCCTTGGAAACGTATTCCAGCATCCAGAATGGGCCGACGGGCTGTAGGGGCACCTTGTAGCTGCCCCGGGCCTTGATCGGCTTGTCGTGGACGACGACCATGTTGTCCGGTACGACCTGGCGGGGTCGGGTCGCGTCGCCATGGGGATATTGCACCAGCAGTTCATTGAAGACC
This sequence comes from uncultured Planctomycetota bacterium, assembly GCA_963849325.1. Classification (GTDB taxonomy): domain Bacteria; phylum Planctomycetota; class Planctomycetia; order Gemmatales; family Gemmataceae; genus JAJPHU01. Next base: position 38,637 of record CAWKHF010000009.1, read on the forward strand.
TGCACTTCGGGTCGGCGTGCCCGCAGCAGAGCGAGGCTTTCCAGAGTGATCTCGCGTTGAATGGATTGCCCGGTCGCTTCCATGAAGTGCTCCGGAGGAAGGCTGCGCAGGTACTCCTCGGCATATTTGTCGTACTGCAAGGACAGCAAATGCGGCGGTTTGGTCGTCGCCATGTTCGTTCTCTCCTCGACCGGGAAATGTCGCCGCGCAGTATAATACCTCGCCGCGGCTCGGTTTGGTTTGCTCGCCCTTACTCTTCTCCGCGCCTGCCGCGATTTCGATTCAGCCGGGCACGCAATAATTCCAACTCGCGCTCCGCGGTGTCGGCTCGTTGTTTTTCCTGATCGGCTCGTTGTTTTTCCTGATCGGCTCGTCGCCGCGTCTGCTCCAGGTCGCGCAGCAAGTCGGCCGGCAGCGGCAGCAATTCGCCCCGATACCAGAAGCGACACCATCCCTCCAGCAACCCCAACTCCAGCTCCAACTCCGGCAGAGCGAGACGGCCGTGCTCGTTGGGCTTCACCGAGACGTACTTGCGTTTCGTGTGCCGATACAGCGTCAGCTCTTGCTCGTCGGGATAGAAGATCAGGTAATACGGCACCTTCAGCTCGCGCTCGTACTTCTGCATGTTGTCGTCGTAGTCCTTGCGCGCTTCTCCTTGGAAACGTATTCCAGCATCCAGAATGGGCCGACGGGCTGTAGGGGCACCTTGTAGCTGCCCCGGGCCTTGATCGGCTTGTCGTGGACGACGACCATGTTGTCCGGTACGACCTGGCGGGGTCGGGTCGCGTCGCCATGGGGATATTGCACCAGCAGTTCATTGAAGACCTGCACTTCGGGTCGGCGTGCCCGCAGCAGAGCGAGGCTTTCCAGAGTGATCTCGCGTTGAATGGATTGCCCGGTCGCTTCCATGAAGTGCTCCGGAGGAAGGCTGCGCAGGTACTCCTCGGCATATTTGTCGTACTGCAAGGACAGCAAATGCGGCGGTTTGGTCGTCGCCATGTTCGTTCTCTCCTCGACCGGGAAATGTCGCCGCGCAGTATAACCCCTCGCCGCGGCGGCGGAAAGCCGGGTTAACGACAGCGGGCCGCCGAAGAATCGGCGGCCCGTTGCCTTGGGCCATCGAACCCAACCGAGCCGCGACCGTAAGAGCGGACGGCTGGGAGCTAGAACCGCTCCCTTACGGTCGCGGCTCGGCAGACTTGGCCTCCGGCTTCGTGTCGGACGGCTTCTTGTCCGTGGGCTTTTTCTGTGCCGGTTTTTTGTCCTCGGACTTCTTTTCGGCGGGTTTCTTGTCCGTGGGCTTTTTCTCTGCTGGCTTCTTCGGCTCGACGATGTCCTTGCGATACGTGTTGATGGCGCCGAGAACATTCTCCACGTCTTGCGACGCAACGTTGTTCTTCTCCAGCGCCTTTTCGAGATGGCCGGCCAGGGCGTCGAACTCCTGGTTGGTGATGCCCATGCCCTTGTGGACCTTCTTCATGTCGGGTCCGTTGTACTTCAGCGGCCCGCCGGTGGCCTGGCTGACCTGCTCGACGATCTCGCGTTTCATCTTGGCGACGCCCTCGGCGTCCAACTTGTACTTGCCGTGGCGGAAGAAATCGACCTTGGGGTCGCGGGCCGCGGCGTTGACGGTATCGTCGATGATCTTGGTGACGCCAGTCTCGCCGCCGAGCCGGTCCCAGAGGGTGCGCTTCTTCTCGGGCTTCTTGACGATGGGCTTGTCGTTATCCTTGGGTTTGGTCGTGACTGGCGGTTCCTTCTCGCCCTCCTTCTTGGCCGGAGCGTTGCCCTTGAGGTCGTTGCGAATCTGGTCCAGGACCGTCCGCAGGACGAAAGCACGCCGGTACAGCATGGGGTCTTGCCGGGCGTTGGCGATGCCGGTGTCGATGGCCTTCTGCAATTCGCCCCGGTGCCCCAGCAGGGGCTTGATGCTCATCAGAGCGCCTTCCCAGAGGCGATAACAGCCGTTCCAGTCGCCGCTGTTGTACAGGTCGGCGCCGTGGTTGATGACCTCTTTCAGGTTGGCGTGAAGCATGCCATCGAGGTCTTTGCGGTCCAGCGGTCCCGAAGCGGGCTTGTCATCCGCGGCCCGCGCGCGCCGGCCGCCAACACCAGCGCCAGACATGTCGGGAGCATGGCCCCCCATCTTGTCAACTGTCGCATACACGTTTCTCCTTTCACCATCTGCTCACGAAAACGCCGGGAAATGGGGCGATGTCGGCAGGTGCTGCGATTGTAAGAAAGCGGCGCAGGCGGGGAAAGAAGTATTTCCTTGATCTTGCGTGATTTCGACGAGTTCGGATAATGCGGGTTCCGAGAGGAAGGTCCATCGTCAACCCAAGGAGGGGATCGTGGCCGATAAATCCAGTCAACTGATCCTGGCGGCCCTGAGCCGAGCCGCCGCCGCCCCCGACGGCGTACCCCTGCACGGCAGCAAGAGCGTCGCCGGCCTTTTCCCCGCCAACGCTGCCGGCAAGCAGGCCGCTCAGCGCTGCCAGGAAGACGGCTATCTCGCCCCGCGATCGGCGGACGCTCCCGACCGCGAGGAGGCCGCGGGCGGCACGGCCACGCTGGTCAAAAAGAAGGCTTCCGCCTCGCCGCTTTGCACCATCACCGAAAAGGGCCTGACGTACCTGCTCGCCCAGGTCAGCCCGCGGCAGGTGCTGGAAGATTTCGTCCGCGCCCTGGAAACGCGGCAAAAGCAGGCCGACGAACTGCTGGCGCTGGCCCGCCGGATGCAGCAGGACTTCGACGCGCTGAAGATCCATGCCGACAAGGTACTCCAGCACACCTGTCGGTCGGAAGCCACGCCGGAGCGCGGCGGTCTGAAAATACTCTTCGCTCACTTCCGGAACGAGGCCGACCCTCCCCGCCGCGCCCGCCGTCCACGGATGCTGACAGTGGCATGTCACCTACGGCGACGCACGACGCCCTTCTGGCCGAGTTGACCCGCTGGCTGGACGGCGGAGCGTCGGAGGATTGCCCACTGCCGCACCTGTTCCGCCAACTACCGGCGCGGACCATCGGTTCGTTTCACGATTCGCTTCGTCAGCTCCACGATCTCGGCAAAATCTATCTACATCCGTGGACCGGGCCGCTCTACGACATCCCCGAACCGCCCTACGCCCTGCTCATCGGTCACGAAATCGCTTATTACGCCAGCATTCGCAAGTAGTCCCTCGACCGGCAATCGCTTGCAGCCTCGCGCGACACGCGAAGCCGCAAGCGGCTGCTGGGACCGCGGACCTCGGAGGTTTTTCATGTCCACCGCCGCCATCACTCGTTCGTTGCCGGAGCGCGCCCTGGAGATGTTGCGCCGAGCCGGCAATCCCTTCCGCAATTACTTCGCACGCAACCCCGACGACGAGGTGTGTGCGCTCTATCACGTGCCGGAGTTGTTCGCACGAGAACGCGAGCAACTGCTGGGCGTGGTCGATCTGTACCGCTACGCGCCGACGACGCATTCCGAGGTCGTCCCGGTGCTGGGCAGCAAGGGCTCCGGCAAGACGCACCTGCTGCACTCCATCAAGCACGACCCGGAAGGGACGTGGCAACTGCTGGTGACGCCGGGGACGTACCAGCACGACACCGATTTCCTGGAATATCTGCTGTTCCAGCTCATCGACACGCTGCTGGGCGGCGGCAAGCAGAAGAACACGCGGCCGCTGGAGTACATCGGCGAACAGCTGGTCCGCGGCCTGCTGCGCGACGCACTGGCGCAGTTGCCGGCGGCGGAGCGTCTCGACCTGTTCCCGGCCCCCGGCCTGGGCCGCTGGGCGCGGCGTCTGGGACTGGGAGGCTCGCAGGCGCAGGAGCGCACGCAATGGCTCCTCGACAGCCTGTCGCGGCCGTGCCCTCTGCCGTTCCAGGCCGGCGTCGTCCTGCGGGCCTGCGGCGAGGCCGGCGTCGAAGCGGCCAAGGCATGCGAGCTGGTCTGCGCCGACATCCTCCGCACCGAGAAGCACGACACCGCCGGCCTCATGCGCCGTCACATCCTCGACGGCCTGGCCCGCGTTGTGCTGCTGCACGACGAATCCGAACTGGCCAGCTTCCTGACCTACGGCTTCGCGGAACTGGACTTCCACGTCCGGCCGACGCGGCAAGACCTCGTGCTGGCGCTGTTCAAGGCGATCATGCAGGTCTTGCAGGAGCTGCGCATCCCCGTGGTGGTGGCCTTCGACCAGCTGGAGGATCTGCTGCTGGCCCGCCGTACCGACGACGGTCATCGCACCGCCGAGAGCTTCTTCGCCGGCATCGTCCAATCGATGCACCATCTGGACGGCATCAGCTTCCTCATCTTCGCCGAGCGCGGTCTGTGGAACCGCTTCGTACCGTCGCTGGACGGCTACATTCAGGATCGCCTGAACAATCCCATCCACCTGCCCAACCACGGCACCCTGAAGACGCTGCGACTGGAAGCGCCGGCCCTGGACCTGGTTCGCCGCATCGTCGAGGCGCGTCTGCGGCCGGCCCTGGAGAAGCTGCCCGACTTCGCCGACCTGTCGCCAGTCTTCCCCTTCACCGAGGAGCAGATCACTCGCGTCGCTCGCACCGAGCCGACCCTGCGCGACATGCTCCAGCAGTTCCGCCACCAGTTCGATCACGTCGTCTTCGGATCGGAAGAGGACAAGGTGATGGAGAGACAAGCGGACAAGGCGATGGAAGGGACTTTCCCGGCCCATGAGGATCGCCTGCCGGCGATTCCCGAGCTGCCTCCCGAAGTCAAGTCCGTCGTCGTCGTGGAATCCCCGACCGTCTCGCTCCCTGACCGTCCCTCGGAAAATACACCCGCCGACTCCCTGGCGACCTTCTCTTCGCTGTGGGACCAGGAGCTGCGCGCCGCCCGGCGGAAGCTGGAGCCGGAGGGGGCGCTGACGGGTGCGACGCGCGAATTGCAGTCCGGCCTGGGGGCATTCTTGCAGCTGTGTCACGAGCACGGTGCCAAGGTGGGTCCGTGGCGCTTGCATCACGTCGTCGGCGAATGGACGTTCGGCGATCATCCGACCTACGGCGTCATGACCATCGCGCACTGGGTTTGCAAGGACGGTCAGCCGTGGAAGGTGGGCATCGGCCTGTTCCTCGGCCGCGGTCCGGCCAAGCCGCGCGACCTGAGCACCAAGCTAGCCGCCCTCGACGTCGAGCCGAGCGCGATCGATCACCTGATCCTGCTGCGGCCGGAAGACGACCTGGCTTTGTCCGGCAAGAGCAAAACGCTGTGGCAGGACGCCGAACGGCGCGGCCGGCACGCCCGCCTGGAGCCGGTGTCGCTGGACGGCTTCGCCGCCCTGTCGGCCCTGCCGCGCTTCGTGGCCAGCCTGACCGAATCGCTGCCGGAGGGACAGCCGCTGCCTAACCTCGCGGACCTCCTCCAGGACAAATGCGAGAAGCTGCTGGAGCAGGTCTGCATGCCCGTCCAGGGTTGATACAGTAAGAGCATGTCCCCGCCGTTTGCGGCTTGACGAGGCACGCCAAGCCGCAAACGGCGATTGGTCCCTTGCGTCGCACCATGAACCATCCTTTCGCCGCGCTGCCCTCTCTGTCGCCGGATGAAGCCCGCGCCTGGTGGTACGGCCTCATCAACTTCGAGCAGCGTACGCCCGTCGCCGCGGACCTGAAGCTCGATCACATGCGCGCCCTGCTGGCGCGGCTGGGCAATCCGCAGCGACGTCTGCGCGTCGTCCACGTGGCCGGCAGCAAGGGCAAGGGTTCGACGTCGGCCATGCTCGCCTCGATCCTGCGCCGGGCCGGCTATCGCACCGGCCTGTTCACGTCGCCGCACCTGTGCCGGGTCGAGGAACGCTTTCAGGTGGATGACCAGCCCATCACCAGCGCCGAATTGACCACGCTTCTGGACGAGGTTCGCCACTGCGTCGAGACGGAGGGGCGGAGCGGCGGCGTGCCGTACACCTTCTTCGAGGTGGCCACGGCCGTCGGTTTTCTGCACTTCGTCCGCCGCCGTGTCGAGACGGCCGTGATCGAAGTCGGTCTGGGCGGGAGGCTGGATTCGACCAACGTGTGCGATCCGGCCGTGGCCCTCATCACGAGCATCAGCTTCGATCACACGGCCCTGCTGGGCGATCGCCTGGCCAGCATCGCGACGGAGAAAGCCGGCATCGTCAAGCCGCGGCGTCCGGTCGTCAGCGGCGCGACGGTCCCCGAAGCGCGGACGGTCATCGAACGAGTCTGCCGCGAGCGCCGTTCTCCGCTGCGCCAGCTCGGCGTCGATTTTCATTACACCTGTGTTCCCGGCCACGTCACGGCGACGCACATCCAGCGGGCGCGGGTGAGGGTCGTCACCGACCGCCGCCATTGGCCGGAGTTCGAGCTGAACTTGCTGGGCGATCATCAGGCGGCCAACGCCGCCGTGGCCATCGCCTGTGTCGAGCAGCTGCGAGAGGAAGGTTGGCACCTGCCCGACGCCGCCGTCGCTGCCGGCCTGGCGGAGGTGTGCTGGCCGGCTCGCTTGGAAGTCGTCGGCCGCAAGCCGCTGGTCGTCCTCGACTGTGCCCACAACGTCGCCTCGGCGCTGGCGCTGGTGCGGACGCTGCAATCCTCTTTTCCGCCGGCACGCCGCCTGCTCGTCTTCGCCGGCAGCAGCGACAAGGATCTGGCCGGGATGTTCCGCGTCCTGTCGCCGCACTTCCAGCACGCCTTCCTGACGCGCTACACCGACAACCCGCGCAGCGTGTCTCCCGAACAGATGGCCGACCTGCTCCGCGAGAACGGCCAACTGCCGGCCACCCTCTGTCCCACGCCGGGGGAAGCGTATCGCACGGCCCTCGCGGCCGCGGGTTCGGAGGACATGATCTGCATCACCGGCTCGGTCTACCTGGCCGGCGAATTGCGACCGCTGCTCTTGTGATGGAGGAGGGAGAGGCAAGCCCATGAACGCACGCAACCTCGCCGAACTGCACCGCCGACAGGCCGAGCGCCTCGGCCCGCGGCCGGCACTTCGCTGGAAGCGACACGGCATCTGGCACGACCTGAGTTGGGAACAATACCGGGCCGAGTCCGTCGCCGCCGCCGCGGCGCTCGTCGAAGTCCGGCGTCGCGCCGGGCGACCGCGTTGGCATGGTCGCGGAAAACAGCGTCGATTGGCTCCTCGCCGACATGGCCATCCTGACCGCCGGCGCCGTCAACGTCCCGCCGCACGCGCCGCTGACGGCGCGACAAATCCACTTCCAACTCGATGACGCCGAGGTGAGTTTCCTCTTCGTGTCCAACCGCACTCAGCTGGAGAAGGTGCTGTCCATCCGTTCGCGGCTGCCGCGCCTGCGCGGTATCGTCGTCTTTGACGGCGCGATCATATCGGACAATAGCGATCTTTTTTCATGGCAGACGTTCCGTCAGCGCGGCCGGCGGACGTTGCCGCGCGTGGCGGTGGAATTGGCTCGCCGCGAGGCCAACCTCGGGCCGGACGATCTGGCCACGATCATGTACACGTCCGGCACGACCGGCAATCCCAAGGGCGTGATGCTGACGCACGGCAATTTGCTGAGCAACGTCCGGGCCACCCTGGAGCGCTCGGGCCAACGGCCCGGCGATGTCGTGCTAAGCTGGCTGCCGTACACGCACATCTATGCTCGCACCATCGATCACTACAGTACGCTGGCTTCCGGCGTACTCCTGTGCGTCGCCGAGTCTGCCGACACGCTCGGTCCAGGATCTCGCCGACGTGCATCCGACGCACATGGCCTCGGTGCCGCGCTTCTACGAGAAGGTGCTGACGGCGGCGGCCGACGCCGACCCGAAGGTGACGGCCCAGCGCCTGCGCGACATCTTCGGCCCGCGCGTGGACTGGCTATCGTCGGGCGGAGCGCCGTTGCCCTACCCGGTGGCCCGAGCCTACGCCGACGCTGGCGTGCTCGTGCTGCAAGGCTATGGCCTGACCGAGACATCGCCGGTCATCTCGTTCAACGCCAAGGAAGCGTACAAGCTCGACACCGTGGGCCGGCCGCTGCCGGGCGTCGAAGTGAAGATCGCCGCGGATGGCGAGGTGCTGACGCGCGGCCCGCACGTCATGAAGGGCTACTGGAAGAACGCGGCGGCGACGGCCGAGTCCATCCGCGACGGCTGGTTTCACACCGGCGACCTCGGCGAACTGGACGCCGACGGCTTCCTCAAAATCACCGGCCGCAAGAAGGAGCTGCTCGTCCTGTCCAACGGCAAGAAGGTCGTGCCCGCCTTCCTCGAAGGGCTGTTACAGGCCGACCCGTGCATCGACCAGGCCGTGGTCTGCGGCGAGGGCCGTAACTTCCTCACGGCGCTGATCGTGCCGCACTGGGGTAACGTCGGCGCCGCCCTCGCCGCCGAGGGGATATCCTTCAACAGCCACGTTGAAAACCCTGTGTCTCCGCCGGTGCTGGACCTGCTGCGGCGCCGCGTTCGGGCGGCGCTGGTCGATGTGTGCAGCGCCGAGCAGGTTCGGAAGTTCCTGGTCGTGCCGCAACCGTTCAGCATCGCCGACGAGGAGCTGACGGTGAGCCTGAAGCTGCGCCGCAATGTTGTGCTCGCCAAGTATGCGCGACAGTTCGACGAACTCTATGCCGAGTGACCTCGATGTATCCGGTTGTCGTGCGGCATCGGGATGAGGATACCTCTTCTATTATAGGTGTCCTCGCGGTCGGGTCATGGCGTTCAGCGTGAAGCGAAGGAACTTCCGTGAACGCGATACACGCGGAAACCCGGATTCGCATACACCTTCTCGAAATTCTCGTTGTGACGTTCGAGAAATGGTTCGAGTATCCGCCGGCTATTTTGAAACGACGCGGAAGGCGACGACGAAGACACGATAACATGGGTGCCGCCCGTCCGTGCGCAGAACGTGCCACAGCTGCTCTTCGTCGGCCGTTTTGTGATGGGCGACCGCGTGTCGCTTCGTATACAGGGCGAGCGCCCGCGGCTTCGGGAACAGAAACACGTCGTTCGGCTCCGTTCGCTCCCGGATCCAGTCGAAGAGGGCGACGGACTCCGGTGTGCTGACGCCATCCCGAACCGGGCCGACTTCGAGGCGGGCGTACCGGCCGGCATAAGAAACCAGGACAGCGAGCGTCAGCACGGCAGCAGCGGCGGTTTCGGCGCGGTTAATAGCTGTGGAACGGAGCCAGCACAAACCCTCACTAATATAGAGAAAGAAGAGAGGTAAAATCGGCATCAGATAACGTGGGTCGGACTCGGCCGTCGGCCAGAACACCAGCAGCAGACAGTTGAAGGCGGCGAATAACTCATAAACAGTAAGCTCGTTGCGCAGCCGCCTGATATAGCCCACGCAGGCCAGAGTGAGCAGGCAGCCATAGAGAAAGGCAAAGGCCACGCCGCTATAGCCATTCTCCACGAAAAAACCCATCGCCCGGACCAAGGACAGCGCGATCCGCGCAAAGCGCAAGGGGTCGAAGACGAGTTGATCCAGGTAACTGCCATCAAAGGGTAGCAGACACTTTTGCGCCACCACGCCGCCGGCGAAGGCCGCCACGATCGACAGGGACGCCGCCCCCAGGCGGCGGCACCGTAGGAGTTCCCAGCCAACGATACTGGGGATCAGGATCACTCCCACCGTGCGCGTGCCAAAAGCAAGGTATGCGGCCAGGCCGGCGAGAAGTCCCCAACTCAGGCTCCGCGCTCTCGACCCGTCCCCTGCCTGCGCCTTCTCCGTCAGGAAGAGGGCGAGGTAGGCGAACAGCATGAAGGGCGTCTCGGACAGAAGACGATCCTTGTGCTGCCAGACATAAGGATTCAGAGCGAACAGCGCCAGACATCCCAGGGTATAGGGAAGCGGCAGGCGCTTGCGGTAGACCAGGGCCAGTATTCCCAGCATGACCATGAAGAGCAGCACTACGGACACTTTCATGGCCGTGAGATCCATGCCGAAGAGAAGATATACCGGCGTCAGCAGCAGCGGAAAAATCGGCGGATAGGATCGCGGCGACACGACAGGGTTGCGGGGATTGTAGATATAGCCCGTGTCCGCGTAGGGGCGTCCTTCGGCGATGTTCCGCGCATGAGCGACGTAGAGGCTGAAATCGTCGCCCCATTCGTGGCCGGCTCGCAACGTCGCCAGATGAATAGCACCGAGCACCACAATCATGCCGAGTATCAGAAACGCATTCTTCGTCACCCTCACATCCTCCTTGATACAGACGGTCATCAAACTCTTGGGCGCCAGGGCCAGCAAGGCAGCCGCTACTCTTCGGTCGTTGGAATGCGGGCGGGTTGCCCCCTGCGCCGCACGCGCGATTGCCGACGCGCTCGGCCTCGACCCTCTTTCAATCCTCGGGCGCGTACCAGATGATCGATCTCCTGAAAGCGACGATTGATGGTATGGAGCACCATTCCGGCCGCGGTCCCCAACATGCCGGATAGCACCAGGCCGACCGCCAGCACCGCCGAGGGCAGGCGAAGTACCAGGCCCGTATGAACATATTCCTGAACGACCGTCATCCCCAGCACAAGACCGAGGAGCATGAGGATTGCTCCGAGCGTACCGAAAGTAGTCATCGGTTTATAATCGCGCATCAACGCGAAGATCGTCCACAAGATGCGATAGCCATCGCGGAATTTGCGGATTTTCGAGTGGCTCCCCGCTGGTCGATCGCGCAGACACGCCGGTTTCTCGCATAGGCGGAAACCTCGTTCCAGGGCTTTGATCGTCATCTCGACCTCGACCTCGAAGCCGGTGACGAACAGCGGCAGACCCTTGACGAAGCGGCGGTTCATGACGCGATATCCGCTCAACACGTCGGTTAACCGCGTTCCGAAGATCGTGTTGATGACCCGCAAGAAGAATTGATTGCCCAGTCGGTTCAGGGGACGAAAGGAACTCTCGGAGGAGAGAAAGCGCGAGCCGACCGCCATGTCCGCGTCGCCGGCGACGACGTCTTCGAGCAGGGCGTGGACCGCCTCGGCCGGGTAGGTGTCGTCGCCATCCACCATGATGTACGTGTCCGCCTCGATGGTCTCGAACATCGATTGGACGACGTATCCTTTGCCCCTTCGGCCCTCGCTATGGACGATGGCCCCTGTCTCTTCCGCGATCCGCCGCGTGGCATCGGTCGAGGCATTATCGAAAACGTGGATCTCCGCCTCCGGCAGCTCGTAGCGGAAGTCCTTGACTACCTTGTCGATCGTTTTTTCTTCGTTCAGGCAAGGGATCAGAACGGCAATCTTGGCGCGCATGCTTTCATCCTCCATGACAAAGCGCGGACTAATCCGTTAGCGATCCCACGTATTTTGCCCGATCCTTCCAAAGGAAACTAGAGCAAAAGAAATCCATTTCAAGAGAACGGTCCCATTTGCTCTTGCTCGAATTGTCCGAATTCATTATAGCCCTCCCCTCACTCAGCAAACGTCTAACGATCCCGTCCTCCTCGCCCCGACCCTTTCGGGGCTTGCCGAGGACGAGAAGCTCTCGGAGGAGCGAGGCATGCTCAAGGCGCTCAAGCATTTGCTCGGCAAGCCGGCGTGGGCCACCTACGGGGCCGGCGCCAGTGATCGACAATTCGTATCTCAGCTCTACCTTGATCTACTCCAGCGCAAGGCCGACCCCGCCGACCTGGAACAGTGGTGCCGCTACCTCTCGCGGGGCGGCGCGCGGTCCAAGGTGGCGCTCGGCATCCTCAGTAGTGAGGAATTCCATAACCGGGCGCACCCAGCCCCATCGCCCCGGCAGAAGGCGGACAACTGTGTGCTGCCTCCGATCTGGGAACGGCCTGTCTTCGCCCGCCTGCTGCTGTCCCGGCTCGCTCCCCACACGAATCGCGCCGTCTTGCTGGGCACCGCCGAGCAGCTCGCCTTCTTGCAACCGGCCTTTCGCGCCCAGGGCAAGGTCGCCGACGGCGTCGTCTGGGCCTGGGATGGCGAAGTCCGCCTGGACGCTTATCCGGCCGAGGCGCCGATCCTCGTCTGTCCCATGCCGGTGACGGCCGAGCAGTGGTGGACGATCCATCGACTCAAGGAGCGCTACGGCGAACGGGTGATCGGCATTCAGGAATTGGCCCTGCCGTTGGCCCTGCTCGACAAGACGGCGTCGTTGTTGCCCTACTGCGAATCGCTGGATCGCATCCTGGAGTATTACCTCGGCGAGAGGTATTTCGGCCCCATCGATCAGCTGGACGCACTCTGTTCTCTCGCCGGCAAGAGCGTCATCGAGTTCGGCCCGCTCGACGGCTCGCAGACGGCCGGTCTCGTCAAGGCCGGCGCCGCGCGCATCGTCTGCATCGAGTCGCGGCCGGAGAACGTCCTCAAGACGACGCTGGCCAGCCGGGTGTTCGGTTGGGACCACGTTCAGGTTGTCGCCGACGACTTCCACAACGCCGACGCCGTGAAATACGGTCGCTTCGACCTGGCCTTCGCGCACGGCGTCTACTATCACAGCATCGCGCCGACGCTATTTTTGCAGAACCTGCTCCGTCTCTCGGATACCATTTTCGTCGGCGGACTCTGCGCCACGGAGGACCGCCCGGACTGTGCTTACGAGTCGATGGCTTATCGCGGCCGGACGTACCGGGTCAAGCCGTACAAGGAGCACTTGCAAGCGTTTGTGGCCGGCGTCAATGAGACGAGTTATTTCTTCCACGGCGACGATTTGATGGACTTCTTCCGTCACCAAGGTTGCGAGGTCGCGCCGATGTCGGACGAAGCGATGGCGACGCACTGGCCGGCCGGCCGCTATGTCCGCTTTGTGGCACGGCGGCAGTCCGGGGACTGACACCTCCGCTCGCCAAGGTTTCGACAGGGCGTCGAGCCGGGTCAGGCATGGTCCTCGGTTTCGAGCAGCACCGCCAGCATCTTTTCCGTCCTCGTCAGAAAGGCGCGGGAGATTCGATAGTGCTCGGTTTCGGTGTAGGCAACACGAACCGGACCTTCGGAATTAAGGACGTAAATCCAAGCGTGTGGATACGCCATGATGATCGGCGAGTGCGTGGCGATGATGAGTTGCGAGCCGCCTTCGCACAGACGATGCAGCACGGTCAGAAAGCTCATCTGTCGTGCCGGTGAGAGGGCGGATTCCGGTTCATCTAAGAGATACAGGCCGAGATCGCGGAAACGATGCTCGAACAGCGCGAAAAACGACTCGCCATGCGATTGTTCGTGCAGGGACTGGCCGCCGTAGGCCCCGATCAGCTTCGGCCCGCCCGGTTCGCGGTCGAGCCGCTCCAACTCGGTAGCGACGTTGTAAAAGCTCTCAGCGCGAAGGAAAAAGCTGTCGCGCGGCAGACGAGGCGACCTCGCCAGCCGTAGAAAGCGATCCAGGCCGGAATGCGAAGCCCGAGTGGCGAAGTTGAAATTGCGACTTCCGCCCTCTGGATTGAGGTCGCAGGCCACGGCGATGGCTTCCAACAGCGTCGATTTGCCGGAGCCATTTTCGCCGACAAGGAACGTCACGCGCGGATGGAAGGCGAGCGTCTGAAGTTGACGCACCGCAGGCAGGCAAAACGGATAGCTTGCGAACGAGGGAACACGGTCACGCAGGAGTTGCAGGTCGAGCAGGAAGGAACGGCCCGGATCGACTGCCATGCCGTCCTCCCCGATCTCTCCATGAAGGTTGACGGTTCGCTGATTATGGCAGCAGGTCGCGGACGGGAGTGCTCGCCACGACGGTGCCGTCCAGCACCAACGGCAATTGATCGGCCGCCCCGTAATCGGTTCGCTGTCCGTAGCCGGCGGAGACAGCCGAACCCGAAGGCGAGGAGTATACCTCCACCTGTCGATCAATTAAATTAATGATCCAGTAAACGGCGATGCCGGCGCGGGCGTAGATACGTCCCTTGTCGGCGCGATCGCCGAGCAAGGTCGAGTCGGCCACCTCGATCAAAAGTCCCACGTCGGCGGGCGCGGGATGACGTGCCGCATAGGTACGTTCGTCGCCGCGCACCACGGCCAGGTCCGGTTCCGGTTCGCTATCGCTGAGGGTGATCGCCGACTGAACCCGCACGCTCCAATCCGGCGGAAGACAGCGGAGCAGCATTCGCAAGGCCAGGTGGATGCAGCTATCGTGCGGCGGATTGCGCGACATCTTGAGGACCAGGTAGCCTTCGATCAATTCGAGATTGTCGTCCTCGGTAAGCAGGCCGATGTCGATGAGCTTGTGGTATTCCGCCACGCTGAAACGTCGAAAGCCGGCCATGGTCCCCAGCAGCGGCAGATGGACGGCTTGCCTTGACATAGGGATCCTCCATCCGAGAAACCGCGTCTTGGCGAACGGCCGGCGTCAGCCGGCTGGTGTTCGTTCCACCATCCGGCTGACGCCGGCCGTTCGCCAAGATACTCACTTGCTCAGGGCTGCCTGCGCCGCCGCCAGCCGGGCGATCGGCACGCGGAACGGGCTGCAACTGACGTAATTCAGCCCGATCTTGTGGCAGAACTTGACCGTGTCCGGGTCGCCGCCGTGCTCGCCGCAGATGCCGATCTTCAGGTCGCCGCGCGTGGCCCGGCCCTTCTCGACGCCGATCTTCATCAAGCCGCCGACGCCGTCCAAGTCGATCGACTGGAACGGGTCGCGCGGCACCAGATCGTGCTCCAGGTAGTGGCGGATGAAGCTGCCGTAGTCGTCGCGGCTCATGCCCAGCGTCGTCTGCGTCAGGTCGTTGGTGCCGAAGCTGAAGAACTGCGCCTCCTTGGCGATCTGGTCGGCCACCACGCAGGCCCGCGGCAGCTCGATCATCGTGCCGACCAGGTACGGCACCTTCACGCCCTTCTCGGCGAACACCTTCTTGGCCGTCTCGTGGACGATCTTCGCCTGCGCCTTCAGCTCGGGCAGGAAGCCGACCAGCGGGATCATGATCTCCGGCTCGACCTTGACGCCGTCCTTCTGCACGTTGCAGGCCGCCTCGAAGATGGCCCGGCACTGCATCTCGGTGATCTCCGGGTAGACGATGCCGAGCCGGCAGCCGCGGAAGCCGAGCATCGGGTTGAACTCGTGCAGCTCCTTGACGCGCTCGGCGATGACCTCCGGCTCGACGCCCATGTCCTTCGCCACCTCGGCCTGGCCCTTGTCGTCGTGCGGCAGGAACTCGTGCAGCGGCGGGTCGAGCGTGCGGATCGTCACCGGCAGGCCCTTCATGGCCTTGAACAGTCCCTCGAAGTCCTGCCGCTGGAACGGCAGCAGCTTGTCCAGCGCCTTCTTGCGCGCCTCCGGCGTGTCGGCCAGGATCATCTCGCGCATCGGCTGGATGTGGTCGAAGAACATGTGCTCGGTGCGGCACAGGCCGATGCCCTCGGCCCCGAAGGCGACGGCCTGGGCGGCCTGGTCCGGGCTGGTCGGCGTTGGTGCGGATGCTTCAGCTTGCGCACCGCGTCGGCCCAGTTCATCAGCTCGGCGAACTGCTGATAGACCTTCGACTGCTCCGGCTTCAGCGTCTTGTCGATGAGCACCTGCACGACCTCGCTCGGCTTGGTGGCCACCTGGCCGGCGATCACCTCGCCGGTGAAGCCGTCGATGCTGATGCCAGTCGCCTTCCTTGAGCACCTTGTCGCCGACGCGTGACGGTGCCCTTGTCGTAGTCGATTTGCAGGGCGCCGCAGCCGACGATGCAGACCTTGCCCATCTGCCGGCTGACCAGGGCGGCGTGGCTGGAGGCGCCGCCGAAGGCGGTCAGGATGCCGTCGGCCGCCTGCATGCCGCGGATGTCTTCGGGGCTGGTCTCGCGGCGGACCAGGATGACGCGGCCGTCCGGTGCGTGCTCCTTGCCGTGCTTGTGGACCCACGCCTCGGCGTCGTCGGCGAGGAACTTGATGCCGCCCGGTGGCCGCGCCGGGGCCGGCGTTGATGCCCTTGGCAGAAGGCGCCCTCGGCGATGGCCTTGCGCTTGGCCGCCGGGTCGAAGATCGGCTGCAGCAGTTGGTTGAGGTCGTCCGGCGGCATCCGCCGAGCGGCCAGGGCCTCTTCCTTGCTGATAAGCCCCTCCTCGCACCATGTCCACGGCGAAGCGCACGGCCGGCGAAGCCGGTGCGCTTGCCGTTGCGCGTCTGCAGCATCCAGAGCTTGCCCTTCTGGATGGTGAACTCGATGTCCTGCACGTCGCGGTAGTGCTTTTCGAGCTTGCCGCGGATGTCGTCGAGCTGCTTGTAGACCTCCGGCATGTCCTTCTGCAGCTCGGCGATCTTCTTGGGCGTGCGGATGCCGGCGACCACGTCCTCGCCCTGGGCGTTGATGAGGTATTCGCCGTAGAAGACCTTCTCGCCGGTGGCCGGGTCGCGCGTGAAGGCGACGCCGGTGCCGCAGTCGTCGCCCATGTTGCCGAACACCATCGAGCAGATGTTGGCGGCGGTGCCCCACTCGTGCGGGATAGCCGTACTGGCGGCGGTAGACGATGGCGCGGTCGTTGCATCCACGAGCCGAACACGGCGCCGACGGCCTGCCACATCTGCTCGATGGGCGTCCTCGGGGAAGTCCTTGCCGGTCTGCTCCTTGACCGCCTTCTTGAAGCGCTTGACCAGCTCTTGCAGGTCGGCCGATGGTCAGGTCGGTGTCGAGCTTGACGCTCTTGGCGTGCTTCAGCTCGTCCAGGATCTTCTCGAACGGATCGATCTCGTGTCTTGGCCTGCGGCTTGAGGCCGAGGACGACGTCGCCGTACATCTGCACGAAGCGGCGGTAGCTGTCCCAGGCGAAGCGCTCGTTGCCGGTCTTGTCGATCAGGCCCCTGGAGGCGTGGACTCGTTGAGGCCGATGTTGAGGACGGTGTCCATCATGCCCGGCATGCTCGACGCGGGCGCCGGAGCGGCAGGAGACGAGCAGCGGGTTCTTGGCGTCGCCGAACTTGGCGCCCATGACCTCCTCGGTCTTCTTGAGGGCGGTCTCGACCTCGGCCTTCAGCTCGGGCGGATAGGTGCTGGTCGTGGGCGTAGTAGTAGGTGCAGACCTCGGTGGTGATGGTGAAGCCGGCCGGCACGGGCAGGCCGATGTTGGACATCTCGGCGAGGTTGGCGCCCTTGCCGCCGAGGAGGTCTTTCATGTCGGCCCGGCCGTCCGCCTTGCCGCCGCCGAAGAAGTAGACGTATTTGCTCTTTGCCATGCTAACCGGCCTCACAGGGGTCCCGCGACGACGTTCGTGTCGTCGCCGTAACGTCAGTACATTGCAGGCAATGTACGGATTGCGTCGGGCAGCGTCCAAGCCTCCGCGGCTTCGCATTCCCACGGCATCCCGCTAAGATGACCGGAGCCATTACGCCCCGAGGAGGACGGACATGGGAGTGACCGTTTGTCTGCCGCTGTTCGGCCCGCCGGGCCGCGAGTTGGAAGAGGGTTTGGACGTCAAAGGCGTGCAGCTCCGCAAGCTGGCGGCCGAACTGCAAGAGAGGCTGGGCAAGGCCGCCGACACGTTGGAGAAGCTGCACGCGGCCGGCTGGTCGGCGCGGGTGGCGATGTATGACGTGATCCTGACCCGATCCGGAGTCGAGACGAAGGAGGAGGCCGAGCGCCGCTTGCGCGAGTTGACCTTCAACTCGGAAGACTTCCTCATCATGGAGGACGTGGAGGAGGAAGAGGATACCGGACATGCCTAGTGCAAGATCCAGCGACGATTTTTCGGAGCCGGAAGCGTACGCGAAGGAATGACTTCGCTTACGCTTCCGGCTCCGAGGATTTCGACCTTACTCTTCCGTCCTGCGGCGGAACGCCTTCGTAGCCGCTCGACGCCGTTTCGTCGCCAGGCGTCGCTCCTTCGCCCCGCGCGTCGGCTTCGTTTTCTTGCGAACCTTCGGCGGCGTCAACGCCTGCAACACTATCTGCCGCAGTTTCTCCAGGCAATCCTCGCGGTTGCGTTCCTGATCGCGGTAGCGCTGCGAGGTCAGGAGCAGCTCGCCCTCACTCGTGATGCGGCGGCGCTGCTGCGTTTGCAGCCGGGCCTTGACATCGGCGGGCAGACTGGAACTGGCGACCAAGTCCCAGCGCAGCACGGCCTTGGAGGCGACCTTGTTGACGTTCTGGCCGCCTGGTCCGCCCGAACGAACGAAGCTCCAGGACAACTCCTCGTCGGGGATGTGGATGCGGTCATTGATATCGAGCATGGCCAGCCTCTTCCGCACGTCGTCCTTCCACCGCACCTCTTGCCGATGGCGCGTTGGAGAGAGAACACTTCTACCGTACCTGACAACGACTCTCCGGTAAACCAAAGGGTTCGCAACCGGGGCGGCCAGGGGAAGAAGGCGCCTCGCGCCCCATCCTCATCAGCCCCGCGTCCGCGGCGGATCGTTTGTCCGAGGTGAAGATGAAAACCGTCAAGTTCATGAAGTCCCACGAGCAAATCTTGCGCGAGCAGGTCATCGACGCCGAGCGCCCCGGCCCGGTGCTGCGGGACTTTCGCACCGTCCTGGATTTCGTGGGTGTCCAAGGCGTGAAGGCGGCGGGAAAGTACAACTTGCTGCCCATCGAAGCGCTTGCGGAACTGGAGGGGCGGCTCAGCCGTCCGCTGCGCCTGGAACTGAAGCGGCCGCAGCTTCGCTCGCATCCGTACCTGTGGGGACTTCACCTGTTGCTCCGCGCCAGCGGCCTCAGTCTTCTGCAAGGGACGGGCACGCAGACTCGTTTGGTCCTCGACCCGCCCCTGCTCGCCCAATGGCAACAGCTCAACCTCACGGAGCAGTATTTCACGCTGCTGGAAACGTGGCTGCGAATCGGCCGCGCGGAAATGGTCGGCGGACAAGGGAGGGGATCCTTCGGAGGGCTTCTGCTGCCGGTCCTGCAAAGCTGGCAATACCTACCGGCCAAGGGCGAGCGGTTCAACGTCGAGAAACCGCAACAGGTCTACTTTTCCCTGCTCGGCCGAGAGTTCTACCAACTGGCCCTGATGGACCTGTTTGGTCTCCTTGAAGTGGAACAACCGCCGCCGGGAGTTACGCCGTGGTGTCCAGCCGCCGTTCGGCCTGTACCGTTCGGCGATGCTGTGTTGACGCTCCTGACGGAGCGAGTGCTCTCCTCGCTGGACGACTTTATCGCGGAGGACATTTCTCCGCAGCCTGCCGCGCTTCGGGGAGTGGCAGTCGATCTTCCAGCCCTATTTCCCCGAGTGGCGCGAGAACTTGCACAGTCAAGAGACCGCGCCGCGTCAAGGCACCTTTCTTTTCCGCGTGGCACTCGGCAAGGCCTGGCGACGCCTCGCTCTCCGCGCCAGCGCTACCGTCGATGACCTGGTGGCCTGGGTTCTGAAGTCGTTCAATTTCGATCGAGACCATCTTTATGAATTGCTCTGCCGCGACCGCTTCGGCAGGACGATCCGCATTCTCCACCCGCACATGGAGGAAGAGGGCGAAGGGCCGTCGGGCGCGGCAGTCCGGCTCGGCGAGTTGCCGGTGGGGCCGGGGCAGTCGATGACCTTGGTGTACGATTTCGGCGACAACTGGCGGTTTGACGTTAAGCTGGAAGCCATCGAGCCGCCCGAGGTGAAAATCAAGCCGCCGCGAATCCTGGAGAGCCACGGCCGAGCACCGGAGCAGTATCCGGGTTGGGATGAGTGATAAATCCGCGCCGGCGGCCGCTTGACCGTGCCGGCCACGGGAACTATCGTCCAGTTGTGTTCGCGCCGTTATTTTGTCTTTTGTTCTCTGGGGGCAGCGTGTCGTACAGCGATTTCTCCTTGGAAGACATTAAAGAGCGGTTTAACCTGCAATTTAACGAGAAGGAGGATCTCTACGGCTCAATCCCTCCTGTCGAGATCAGCGCGCTGCTGCGCGAGACCCTCGCGGAAAGCGTACCCTTGGCTCTTGCCATCAGCACGGAAAAGGCGCGTGCGGAGTTGATTATTACCCCCGTCTTGCTGGAAGTCCGCCGTCAGGTGAAACCATCGGTCAGTCTGTTCTCCGGCGTGGACTTCACCGTCGATGCCGAGCAAGGACTACGCGGCGTGTGCGATTACTTGTTGAGCCGATCGCCGGAGCAACTGACCATTGAGGCGCCCGTGGTGGCGGTGGTCGAGGCCAAGAATGAGAACATGAAGGCGGGCATCGGCCAGTGCCTCGCCGAGTTGGTCGCCGTGCGGCTGTTCAATCAACGCAAGGGCCAGGATTTGCCGGCCGTGTATGGAGCGGTGACGACCGGCAACAATTGGAAGTTTCTGCGTCTTGCCGGCGACATGGCGAACGTGGACCTAGCCGAGTATCACATCAAAGAGGTCGGACGGGTGGTCGGCATCCTCGTGGCGATGCTCCAGGGAACGGCAGCCTGACGCACAGCAGATCACGCATCAAATGGTCCCGACCGCCTCTTTACCTCCTACAGCTATTCCGTCCTTACTTCGCGTTCAGGACCAAGCCCAGTACCAGGGTGGATAGGAAAAGAAATCCCATTACGAAGCAAACGGCTTTCAGAATCTTCACGCCTTCGCTCGCCCGCGACTGCGGCGCTACGGCAACGGCCGGCGTGTCAGGCACGGGACAGTGGTTAGGCGAGGTGCGTTCCTCCGGAAGAGAAGGCGAAGTGCGAAGTTCTTTGTTCATCACGAAAAGACCGGCGCAGACGATCCCTAGGACGAACCACTGGAGAGCCAGCCTGGGGCCGCAAATTTCCTAGCGGTCTTCCAGCCACTTGTTGGTGTGAGGATCCTTGAAAAGCCCGCCCGAGGGGGCGTCGAACAGGAAACTGTATTGCACTTTCCCGGACCCTCGGTTAGCTCCCAGCCCCTGGTTGGCCCACGGCGGGAATACTACCATTGCGACGAAGAGGGCGAGACCCCAACCGACTATCTGCTTCTGGGTGCCATTCATAAGCGTCTCGTGTTGAGCGTATGAGTTACCAGCCACTGGCACGCATTCTTTTGCGGCACCCAAAAAGTAGTTCAGAAACGCTTCGCGGTCAAAAGGCAGGGTTGACGGCCCGATCACTCCTTCTCCAGGTCCGCAGCACGGACCCAATACGCAGTATCCCCAAACTGGACATAGTAGAACGCCCGTTCCGGCGTGTTCAAGGGAATACTTCAGGCTTCGGGGCCACGGAGGATTCGACCTATCATGTCTGGTTCGAGCAGGAGATGCCTACCGTCCTCATCCCAGCCCCCACGGCCATGTTCCCCGGTGTAGCGTACCCTGTCTCCGGTCTGGAACCGCGGATAAAGAAGTTCCTGATCCATCTGTTGCCTCCTTTCCGGCTAGCGGTGTTGTCCGAGTTGTTTAAGGCATACTACAATACCTAGGGCAACGTGACGATGGAAGCCGGTTGTGACCGTGACGCAGGAAGGTGAAGGAATGCACGATGAGGATGGGCACAGAGGCCGGCGCGGAGGCAACCTCTCCACCTCTACCGCCATCGATCCACGAGGCGGAGTTGGCATCCGGTCCATCGGGAGCAGTGGAATATGGGGCCGAGATCGACTTTGCCTCTGCCGTGGCGCGTCGCCGGATCGGAGGCAACGTGGTGGTGCGCGGCGATGATGTCGATGCCAATCGCCGCCTCGCTGCCTCCATCGAATCCGCCGTGGGGCCGTGCCGCCGTGGCGAGCCTCACCGCAGCGCCGGTCCCCATGCCTTACCGCATTACCAGCCGCAATCTCGGCCGCCGAACGGCCACACGTTCTACGAGACGACCCGGCGCAAAGCGAGGAAGTCGCCATGAAATACTTCACCCCCGATCTGATTGCCCGCGGTCAGAGTGATGACAGTTGCGTCCTCAACGAAGTCGAAACGCTCTGGGACGAACGCTGCGAGCGTTACAACGCCTACCTGGCATCGATCCGAGACGAGTTGTGTCCCGGTCTGCGGCACATCGAAGACAACTATTACCTGCACGATGCCAAGGTACGCGGCATGGGATGCCGGGATCGGACGTTCGTTGTTGTCCTCCAGCTCGACACGCCCCCGCATTCGTTGCTGACCTTCACCTACGATCTGGTCGAGCCGCCGCGGATCGATCCGCAGATCCTCCCCGAATCGGCTCGCTCGCAGGGAGACTTGGTGGAGTGGCAATACGATGAGATCGAGAAGGCACCCGGCGAAACGCCGACCTGGCGGCAAGCCATTCTGCTGAGCAACGGCTGGGAAATCGCGCTCCACTTTCGAGACGTTAAGGTCGAGGAGATGCAGGCCATCCTGCCAGCACCGGGCCATAACGTCCTCTTGCTGCCGGGTGTCGGCCTGCCGCACCCTGTCTGAACGGCGCGTCTCCCATAATATGAGGAGCAACCGACTACCGGGTCACGCACGACCGCGAGGAAGCTCCCACCCATGCCGCGACGCACCGACCTGCACAAAATCCTGCTCATCGGCTCCGGCCCCATCGTCATCGGTCAGGCGTGCGAGTTCGACTACAGCGGCACTCAAGCCTGCAAGGCTCTGCGCGAGGAAGGCTACAGCGTCGTCCTGGTCAACTCCAACCCGGCGACGATCATGACCGACCCGGAGACGGCCGACCGCACCTACATCGAGCCGATCACCTGGGACATGGTCGCGCGCATCATCGAGCGCGAAAGACCCGACGCCCTGCTGCCGACGCTCGGCGGACAGACCGCCCTCAACACGGCGATGGAGCTGCACCGTCACGGCGTCCTCGAACAGTACAAGGTCGAGATGATCGGGGCGACGCCGGCCGTCATCGACAAGGCCGAGGACCGCGAGCAGTTCAAGCAGGCCATGCAGCACATCGGCATCGCCGTGCCCAAAAGCGGCGTCGCCCGCTCCTTCTCCGACGCCCTGGAAATGCTCGACCAGGTCGGTCTGCCGTGCGTCTTGCGGCCCAGCTTCACGCTCGGCGGCACCGGCGGCGGCATCGCCTACAACCGCGAGGAGTTCAACCAGCTCATCGCCCGCGGACTCGACCTCAGCCCCGTCGGCGAGGTGCTCATCGAGGAGTCCGTCATCGGCTGGAAGGAGTTCGAGCTGGAGGTCATGCGCGACCGGGCCGACAACGTCGTCATCGTCTGCTCGATCGAGAACTTCGATCCGATGGGCGTCCACACCGGCGACTCGATCACGGTGGCCCCGGCGCAGACGCTGACCGACAAGGAATATCAGCGCATGCGCGACGCCGCGCTCGCCATCATCCGCGAGATCGGCGTCGAGACCGGCGGCAGCAACATCCAGTTCGCCATCAATCCCGACAACGGCCACATGGTCGCCATCGAGATGAACCCGCGCGTCAGTCGCTCCAGCGCGTTGGCCTCCAAGGCGACCGGCTTTCCCATCGCCAAGATCGCCGCCAAGCTGGCCATCGGCTATCGACTCGACGAGCTGCGCAACGACATCACGCGCGAGACGCCGGCGTGCTTCGAGCCGACCATCGATTACGTCGTCACCAAGGTGCCGCGCTGGGCCTTCGAGAAGTTCCCCGACGCCGACCCGACGCTGACGACGCAGATGAAGTCGGTCGGCGAGACGATGGCCATCGGCCGGACGTTCAAGGAGTCGCTGCAGAAGGCGCTGCGCGGCCTGGAGACGGGCAGCTTCGGCCTGGGCTGCTCGCGCGGCGACCTGTGGGGCACGACCACGGCAGCCGGCCGTCGAGGACATCCTCGCTCGCCTGGCCACGCCGACGGCCGAACGCATCTGGTACATCCGCTACGCCTTCAAGGCCGGCCTGTGCCTGGAGGACATCCACCAGCAGACGAAGATCGACCGCTGGTTCCTGCACAACATCCAGGAGCTGGTCGAGATGGAGGAGCGGCTGCGCGGCGTGGCCGACCAGGTGCGGACGCGAGTGCGCGATGAGCGCGATGCGCGACCTTCTGCTGGAGGCGAAGCAGCACGGTTTCGCCGACAAGCAGCTGGCGTTTCTGTGGCACTCGACCGAGATGGAGATCCGCCGGCTGCGCAAGGAGCTGGGCGTCGTGCCCAGCTTACAAGCGCGTCGATACCTGCGCCGCCGAGTTCGAGGCGTACACGCCGTATTACTATTCGACGTATGAAGCGCCGATTCGAACAATTAACCACAGGTGAACAACAGATTAACCACAGATGAACACAGATCAACAGCAGATGAACGAAGCAAAAATGGAAGTCCCGAGTTCTTCCATCGGTGTTAATCCGTGTTCATCTGTGGTTCATTTCGATGACGAGACGAAGCCGCCGACCGAGCAAGGACCGCATCATGATCCTCGGCGGTGGGCCCAACCGCATCGGCCAGGGCATCGAGTTCGACTACTGCTGCTGCCAGGCGGCCTTCGCGCTCGAAGCGCGCGGGCTACGAGACCATCATGGTCAACTCGAACCCGGAGACGGTCTCGACCGACTACGACACCAGCGATCATCTGTTCTTCGAGCCGTTGACCACCGAGGACGTGCTGAACATCTGCGACGTGATGAAGCCGAAGGGGCTGATCGTGCAGTTCGGCGGGCAGACGCCGCTGAACCTGGCCCGCGGCCTGGAGGCGGCCGGGGCGCCGATCATCGGCACCAGCGTGGACAGCATCGACCGCGCCGAGGACCGCGAGCAGTTTCAGAGAAATGGTCGAGCGGCTCGGCCTGAAGCAGCCGGCCAACGGCACCGCCCTGGACTTGCAGCAGGCCATCCACGTCGCCCGCCGCATCGGCTATCCGGTGCTGGTGCGGCCCAGCTACGTGCTCGGCGGCCGGGCCATGGAGATCGTCTACGACGAGACGGCCCTGAGCCGCTACGTCGCCTACGCCATGGACGTGTCGCCGGGCAAGCCGATCCTCATCGACAAGTTCCTGGAGTCGGCCGTCGAGGTGGACGTGGATTGCCTCAGCGACGGCACGCGCACGCTCATCGGCGGCGTCATGCAGCACATCGAGGAGGCCGGCATCCACTCCGGCGACTCCGCCTGCGTCATCCCGCCGCACAGCCTGCCGCCCGCCGTCGTCGAGGAGATCAAACGGCAGGCCCGCGAACTGGCCCGCGAGCTGTGCGTCAAGGGACTGATGAACATCCAGTTCGCCGTGCAGTTCGCCGAGCGCGGCGCGATGCACCAGGACCGCTATACCCTTTACGTCCTGGAGGTCAACCCGCGCGCCAGCCGGACGGTGCCGTTCGTATCCAAGGCGACCGGCGTGCCGCTGGCACGGTACGCCGCGCTGGTGATGGTCGGCAAGACGCTCGACGAACTGGGACTGTTCGAGGAGGTGGTGCCGAAACATTACTCGGTCAAGGAGAGCGTGTTTCCGTTCAACAAGTTCCTGGGCGTGGACATCATCCTCGGGCCGGAGATGCGTTCGACCGGCGAGGTGATGGGCATCGACGATACGTTTCCCGCTGGCCTTCGCCAAGAGCCAGATGGCCGCCAACAGCGCCCTGCCGCAAGCCGGGAGACGGACAGGTGTTCATCTCCGTGGCGGAGCGCGACAAACACGACGTCCTTCCCATCGCCCGCGGCCTGGCCGAGATGGGCTACAAGCTGATGGCCACGCGCGGTACGGCCAAGGTGCTGCGGGCGGCCGGCATCGCCGTGGAGGAAGTGAACAAAGTGCAGCAGGGCCGGCCGAACCTGATCGACTACATGAAGAACAAGCAGATCGCCCTGATTATCAACACGCCCAGCGGCAAGGGGGCACGCACCGACGAGGGCAAGATTCGCTCGGCGGCGGTGGCCAACGGCGTGACGTGCATCACCACGCTGGCCGCGGCCCAGGCCGCCGTCGAGGCCTGCCGCGCCAGCCGTCAGCGGCCGTGGACGGTTTGTGCGCTACAAGATCGGTTCGGGAAAACAGAAGATTGACGGTTGATGTTGAAAAGAAAGCGTCGTCTTTCCTCTCCGTTTAGCCGCGACGCGCAGCGGAGCGCGTTACCCGCGCTCCGCTGCGCGTCGCGGCTAAACGAGACACGGTCACCGGGCAGGTGTATCAGAACGCCGCCCGCAAGATGCCTTCCAGATCATCCACCGTCACCGACCGCGGATTGACGCGCAGGATGCGCTGGATGCCGAACGCCTTCTCGGCGAACGGCCGCAGTTGCGATTCCGTCACGCCCAGGTCGCGCAGGCGCAGCGGGATGCCGATGTCCCGACGCAGCTGCTCGACGGCGGCGATTGCCAGCTCGGCGGCGTCCGCCTCGCTCTTGCCGTCCACGTCGTCGCCGAGCAGGCGGGCGATGACGGCGAGTTGAGGACGACGGGCCGGCAGGTTGTAGCGCATGACGAACGGCAGCAGCAGGCCGTTGCCGGCCCCGTGCGAGCAGTGCGTGGCGCCGCCGACCGGGTACTCCAGGGCATGCACGACGGCGACGCCGACGTTGGAGAACGCCAGGCCGGCCAGCGTCGCGGCCAGGGCCATGCCCTCGCGGGCCTCGAGGTCGGAGCCGTGGGCGCACGGCCCGACGGAGATACTTGCCGACCAGGGCGATGGCCTTCTCGGCGAACAGGTCGCCGAAGGGATGGCGGCCCTGGTAGACGGAACGCTCGCCGTGCGGCAGCGGGAAGACGGCGTTGTCCACGGCGGTGTACGCCTCGATGGCGTGCGTCAGGGCGTCGATGCCGCTGTCGGCCGTCACCTTCGGCGGACACGAGACGGTCAGCAGCGGATCGACCAGCGCCACGCTCGGCCGCAGATGGTTGCTGAGGATGCCGACCTTGATTTGTCGTTCGGTGTCGGTGAGCACGGACGCGGCGGACACTTCCGAGCCGGTGCCGGCCGTGGTCGGCAGGCACAACAGCGGCAGGACCGGGCCGGGAACCTTGTCGTCGCCGACGTAATCGAGCGGTTTGCCGCCGTGCGTCAGGACGACGGCGGTGATCTTGGCGAGGTCCATGTTGCTGCCGCCGCCGAGTCCGAGCACGGCGTCGGGCCGAAATTCGCGGCCGCGCGCGATCGCCGCCGCGGCGGCGCGCATGGACGGCTCCGGTTCGCCGCCGGAGAACACCTCGACCACGACGCCCGCTTCGCTGAGCGGAACGTGGACCGCTTCGACGAGTCCGGCCTTGACAAGAACGGGGTCGGTGACGAGCAGGACGCGGCGGATTCCGAGCCGGCCGGCGACGTCGCCGAGCTGCTGGGTGGCGTGCCGGCCGAAAATCAACTGGCCGGCGGAGTGGAACGTCCAGGTGGTGCGCATGAAGTACCTCCGTAGGCAAGCAGGCGGTATTGTAACGCACACGCCGCCGAAGGATAGCGTACAATCGACAGCGACGAAGGGAGGAGCATCATGGGCGTCAACCAGGTCGTTCGCATCGGCATTGTCACCGTGTCCGACCGGGCCAGTCGCGGCGAGTACCAGGATCTCGGCGGACCCGCCATCCGCGATTGCCTTGGCGAGATCCTTTCGTGTCCGTGGGAGCCGCTCCCGCGCGTTATCCCGGACGAACGGTCGCTCATCGAGGCGACCTTGAAAGAGTTGTGCGATAAGGAGAGCTGTTGCCTGGTAGTGACGACGGGCGGCACGGGGCCGGCGCGGCGCGACGTGACGCCGGAGGCGACGGAAGCCGTCTGCGACAAGCTGCTCGACGGTTTCGGCGAACAGATGCGGGCCGTGTCGCTGAAGTTCGTGCCGACGGCGATCTTGTCGCGGCAGATTGCCGGCGTCCGCGGTCATTCGCTCATCGTCAACTTGCCGGGCAAACCCAGCGCCATCCGCGATTGTCTGCTGGCGGTGTTCCCGGCCATCCCCTACTGCATCGATCTGATCGAGGGTCCGTACCTGACGACGAACGAGGCCGTCGTCAAGGCGTTTCGGCCGAAGAAATGAACGGAGGGCCGCTCGCGGTTTGTCGCCGTGGAAATCGATCTCAACTGCGACCTGGGCGAAGGCTGCCCGCACGACGCCGAGTTGATGCCGCTGATCACGTCGGCCAATGTCGCTTGCGGCTTTCACGCTGGCGACGCGGCCACGGCCCATGCCACGCTGAAGCTGGCGGCGCGCAAGGCGTTCAGGTCGGCGCCCATCCCGGCTTCGCCGACCGCGAACACTTCGGTCGCCGCGAATTGGCGCGGACGGAAGAGCAAATCTTCGAGGAGTGCGTGTACCAGATCGGCGCGTTGGCCGGTCTGTCTCGCGCTGCCGGCGTGTCGCTGTCCTATGTCAAGCCGCATGGGGCGCTGTACAACATGGCCTGCCGCGAGGACGCTTATGCCCGGCCGATTGTCGAGGCGGTGGCGCTGTTCGGGTTAGCACTGATGGCCCTGCCGGATTCGCGGCTGGAGTCGCTGAGTGGTGGGCGCTGTCCATTTATCCGTGAGGGCTTCGCGGATCGGCGCGATCTGTCGGATGGATCGCTCGTGCCGCGCGGGCGTCCGGATGCGTTCGTGGTGGAGCTGGCCGAGGCCGTGCAGCAGGCCGAACGACTGCTGCGCGACAAGGGAGTGCGCACACTCTGCGTCCACGGTGATAATCCGCAGGCGCTGGCATTTGTCCGCGAACTGCGCGATGTTTTGAGCCGATGTGGCTTCACAATTCGCAAGTTCTGAAGAGAAGCATCGGCTAGGAAATGGAATGACGAGGGAGGAGCAGGATATGCGGAGGGTAATCCAGATCCTGATCGTAGTCCTGATCTTGCTGATGTGCGGAGGCATCGTTACTCTCTTCGTCGCCAAGGTACACGAAGCGGCCGCGCGCTCGCAATGCATCAATAACCTCAAGCAACTCGGCCTAGCGATCCTGAACTACCACGATACCTACGCCGAGTTCCCCCAAGCAGCCATGCCGAAACCGGCACGGTGGCCGGACAGTCGCCAGAGCTGGATCGTTGCTATTGTGCCGTTCGTTGAAGCCAGTCCACTTTACAACAAAATGGATCACGAGAAAGCATGGGACGCCGAGGAAAACCGCTTCGCCGCCCTGTTGGTAGTTAAGTTTTTGCAATGCCCAGCCTACCCGGAGCGTCCGCCGACGAGCACCTTCGCTCCGACGCACTATATCGGTATGGCCGGCATCGGGGACAGGGCCATCGATCTGCCGTTGGAAGACGGTCGCGCTGGCTTCTTCGGATATGAGAGGACCATCAAACGCGCGGATGTGGAAGGTCGTGCCGGTTCCCTCTTGATGCTCATTGAGACGAGCCGTGCGAGTGGTGCATGGACGGCCGCTGGACCACCGACGACGCGCGGACTGGACCCGAATAGATCGCCGTACATTGGGAGTGAGGGCCAGTTCGGCGGCAACCATCCCCACGGTGCGAACGCCGTGTTCGCCGACGGCTCGGTTCGTTTCATCGAGCAATCCATCGCTCCGGCGGCGTTGGAGGCGATGGCCACCCTCAGCGGCAAAGGCAATCCGGAGTGACGCCATCGCCGCGCTCATCGTTTCCAACCCCGGCTTGTGTACGCTGGTCGTGGATCACGGCCGGCCGCGAACGCGCCGTCTCGGGGTACCGGTCGGCGGCGCCGCGGATCGCTTCGCCCTGGCGGTCGGCAACGCCTTGGTCGGCAATCCGCCCGACGCCGCCGCCCTGGAAATCGGCCTGAGCGGGCCGACGCTCGCGGCCGACGGCGAACTGGCCTGCGTTCTCTACGGCACTCCCTTCGAGATGATGCTGGGCGGTCTCGCCTGGGAAGTGGGCAAGACCTTCACGCTGCATCGCGGCGAGGAACTGCGGATCGGCGGCACGCCGCGCGGCATGCGCGCCTACTTGTGCGTGCGCGGCGGCCTGCTGACGCCCATTCTCCTCGGCAGTCGCTCCAGCCTCGAACCGCTGCGGGCCGGCGCGAAACTGAACTGTCAAGCCGGTGTCATTCACGTCCGCCATTTCCAGCATGAATTTGATTGGAACGCCGAGCCACGTCTGCTGCGCGTCGTGGACGGAGCGCAGGCCGATTGGTTTCGCGCGGACGAGTTCTATCGGCAAGAGTTCACGGTAACGCCAGCGAGCAACCGCATGGGGCTGCGCTTGCGGGGCGAGCCGCTGACGCTGCCGGAGTGTGAGTTGGTGTCCGAGCCGGTCTGTCCCGGCAGTGTCCAGACGACGCGCGACGGGCAGTGCATAGTCCTCGGCGTGGATGGACAGACCATCGGCGGTTATCCCAAGATCGCCCAGGTCATCAGTGCCGACCTCGACAAACTGGCGCAGTTGCGCCGGGCGCGACGATCCGTTTTCGGTGTGTCAAGCAGGAAGAAGCCGAGGCGCTGTACCGGGCGAAGCAGGCCGAGTTGCGCGAATGGTGTACCCGCCTGCGGACGGCGGAGGTATTCGCTTCATAAGATGAAAGGTGGTCCGCCCCCACCCAAATGTTTACCCGTTATTTGAGATCCCTCATATGGACAAAATTCTCATCGCTCCCATGACCCTGGCCGGACTGGAAGGCGCCTACGCACAAGCGCTGCGTGACGCCGGCTTCGAGCTGGTCTACCCCAACAAGGCGGCACAGTTGACCGAGGACGAACTGCTGGAGGTGCTGCCCGGCATCAAGGCATCGCTGGCCGGCTCGGAGCCGTACACCGCTCGCGTGCTGGCCGCCCATCCGTCGCTGCGCGTCATCGCCCGCGCCGGCGTCGGTTTCGACGCCGTGGATGTCGCCGCGGCGACGCAACAGGGCGTCGCCGTCTGCATCACGCCGGGCACCAACGAGGGCGCCGTGGCCGAGCACACTTTCAGCATGATCCTCGGCCTGGCCAAGAACCTGGTGGCCCAGCATCTCGCCGTCAAGGCGGGAGGCTGGCCGCGCGGCGGCAACCTGCCCTTGCGCGGCCGCACGCTCGGCATCGCTGGACTGGGACGCATCGGCAAGGCCGTGGCCGTGCGCGGCCAGGCTTTCGGCATGCATCTGCTCGCCTACGACCCGGTGCCCGACACGGCC
The DNA here is from genome assembly GCA_963849325.1 of uncultured Planctomycetota bacterium. Lineage (GTDB taxonomy): Bacteria > Planctomycetota > Planctomycetia > Gemmatales > Gemmataceae > JAJPHU01. Next base: position 69,232 of record CAWKHF010000009.1, read on the forward strand.
TTCGCCGCTCATCATCACGTCACCCTGGTGCCGTTCGAGCGCCTGCTGGCCGAGTCGGATTACCTGACGCTGCACCTGCCCGTCAGCGCCGACTCGCGCTACCTGATCAATCGTCAGACGTTGGCGCGGATGAAGCCGACCGCCTTCCTGATTAACACGGCGCGGGCGCGATCCTCAACGAGACCGACCTGCTCGACGCGCTGCGGAACAAGCGGCTGGCGGGAGCGGGGCTTGACGTATTCGAGCAGGAACCGCCGGGCCAACACCCTCTGTTCGGTCTGGACAACGTGTTGCTGACGCCGCACGCCGCGGGGGTGGACGTGCAATCGCGCGATGACATGGCCCTGTCGGCGGCGCAGGCGATCGTCTCGTTGTCGCGCGGCGAATGGCCGACGGAGAAGGTGGTCAACCCCGACGCGCGAACGAACTTCCGCTGGTGACCACGGATCAAGAGAAGATTTATCACCACGGAAAGCACGGAAAACACGGAAAAAAGACAAAAAGAAAAAGAGGACAAGCCAGGACAGAGGAGGGCGGCCGATACGGTACTGCTATGCTTCTTTTACATTCTTTTTGCCTTTTTTCCGTGTTTTCCGTGTTTTCCGTGGTGATTATTCTTCTTCGAGCGTCGCGCCGTGGTTACATGCCGGCGTCACCAGCACGGCGAAGTCTTCCAGAGCAAAGCGATCGCGCAGCCGGGCGGCCAGGTGTTGGCCGTGGTCCTCATCGGCAACGACGGCGAAAACCGTCGGTCCCCACGAACTCTGTCCCACGCCGCGCACCCCCTGGCCGCGCACGAACGCCACCCGTTCCGCCACGCGCGGGCTGGCATACACGCCGCCCTGCACCGGCGCGAACGTCTCGCCGACCCGTGCGTTGAAGTCGTACAGCGCCTCGCCGAAACCATCCAGGTCGCGCTCCACGAGCGCGGGCAACAGACCCAGCAGCACGAGACGGCAGAGCGTGTCGGGGCCGCCGGACGCGGCCGGACACTCGGTCAGCTGGGCGAAGGCCTCAATCTCGCGGTCGCCGTGTATTCCTGTCGTTCGATCGCGGGCGTCGGGCAGAACGAGCACCAGGCGCCACGGCTCGGGGAAGGCGAGACGGGCGACCAGCGGGGCGAGCTGGTCCGTGGTGTGCTTGCCGGACTCCACCAGCAAGCCGCCCTGCTCGAAGCCGTGCGCTCCCAGGGCCGAACGCTGTCCGCGTCCGACTCGCCGTACCAGGCTGGGCAGATCGCACTTCAGACCCCAGGAGACCGCCAGCGCTCGGGCCACCGTCAGCCCCAACTGAGTGCCGCTGCCCAGGCCGGCGTGTTCCGGCAACGCCTGCTCGCTCAACAAACGCCGGGGGGGACAGTCACGTCCGCCCTCTTCTTGCCGGGTACACTGGGCAAAGCGGTGAGCGAAGGCCAGGGCGCGATCGGCCAGCGGCCCGTCGGCCGACCATGAAGGGGCCGCGACGACGCGCAGCCGCAATCCCGGCCGCTCCACCATCACGCCAACGCCGCCGAAGCGGCGCAGCCTCGTCGTTTCGGTGGGCGTCTCCGTCCCTGTTGGATTCAGCAAACCAAAGTGCAATCGGCCATACGCCTGCACACGTACCATGTTCCCATCCTTCGCCGCGCGATCACGGACCTCGAACTTTTCGTTCTCTCTCTCGCCGCAGGTGGTCACACAGAAGCGCGAACGCGGCGTGTTCTTGCGGGCCGCCCGTCTTCTCGACGAGGATGGCCAGCTTGCGATACTCGGCTTCAATCTCGTCCAGCGCCAGGAAGGCGGTGCGCGTGGCCAGGATGGCGGCCTCGACGACGGCGTGCTTGGCCCGGTTGAAGCCGAAGAAGTCGCGCAGCCGGCCGGTATGCACCACCTCCGCCTCGAACACGCGCGCTCAGCCTTGTCGTCGCGGGAGGTGACGCGGAACTCGTGGAAGCGACAGGCATCGGCGAGCACCCAGCCGCGCACCCGCGTCGCCGGTCGCAGCGCCGGCCGCGGTTCCAATGCCCCCAGCGCCGACCGCGCCAGCAGCAACACGTCATCGCTGACGTGCAGGACGCCCTCGCCGTGTTCCACGAGGTTGGCATACGTCTGCGCCGTGCGGAAGGGACGCAGGACGAAGCGCGTCAGCTCCGCCGTCGCGGCCTCGGGACCGACGTGCGGTCCCATCGGGGCGATGTTGACCTCGCCCGCGGCGGAAACGGTGGTGACGATGCCTTCGAGGATCATGACGGTTCGGCCGGCGTCAGGACACGGACGACGGGAAGCGGAGTGAGGTCGGTTTTGACCGGCGGGGGCCGGGTGACGATCTGGACAAAGGCCAGGACGACGAGGACGATTGCGGAAAGGAGCGCGGCGAGCAAGGTCATCAGCAGCAACTCGACGCCGGCGATCAGCAATCCCTTCTGGAGTGAGGCGGACAGGAGCAAAGTGTAGATCACAGCCGACAGCATCCAGGTGAGCATCAGCGACGCGGCCAGGGCGGCGAGGCGCATACCGCCGAAGCTATCGCCGGGGTCGGCGTCGTACCTGCCGGCGTACCAGACGAGCACCGCCGCCAGGGGCAGGCAGATCACGAGGGTCGCCGAGTAGATCGGTAGCGAACGGAAGTAACCGCGTTCGGGTACGTCCGCCAGGGCGCATCCGGCCTGGAACAGAAACGTGCCCACGCCGAGCAGGGCGACGAGAGCGCCCAGCCCAGCAATCACGAGCCAGGCAGTACCGATGCCGAACATGCCGCCTCCGATGCGATGCGTGCCGCCACGGCCCTACCCTAGCGCGCAGCGAGGAGCCTGTCAACCAGTGGAAGATGCCGCTCGGTCCCTCTCACTTTCGCCCGTTCCCACCGTGCGATATAATCCCCTCGTGAGCCGAAGTCCGCGTTGTCCCCGGTGAAAGTGGTATGAAGATTGTCCGTTATCCGCATCCCGCCCTGCGCCAGCCGGCGAAGCCGCTGGCCGCCATCGACAAGCAGGTCCACCTCGATGCGGCCCGCATGTTGGAATTGATGTACGAACATCGCGGACTCGGCCTCGCCGCCAATCAGGTGTTCCTGCCCTATCGCATCGTCGTCCTCAATCCGACCGGCGATCCGCAGCAGCGCGACAAGGAAGAAGTGCTGCTCAACCCCGCCATCCTGGAGCGCAAAGGTTCGATCGAGGGCGAGGAAGGCTGCCTGAGCTTCCCCGATCTGTTCCAGAAGATTCGCCGGGCCAAGACGGTCGCCGTGCAGGCGTACAACCTCAAGGGCGAGGTCGTCGCGAAGGTCGTCAGCGACCTGGAAGCGCGCCTGTGGCAGCACGAGGTCGATCACCTCGACGGCATCCTGTTCATCGACAAGATGGGCACGATCGCCAAGCTGTCCAGCCGCGGCAAGCTCAAGGAGTTCGAGCAGGACTTCCAGCGCGGCCAGGAGAAGGGAGAAATTCCTTCGATGGCCGAGCTGGAACGCCTCGTGAAAGCGCGGGCCGAGGCGATGGAGAAAAACGGTCAACCGCCGCAGGACGAGCCTCCCCCCCTTTGACCCAGGGATGATCCGGCATGCGCGTCGTGATGATGGGCACCGGCCTGTTCGCCGAGCCGACGTTGGAAGCTTTGCTGGCCGCACCTCATTCGGTTGTCGGTCTGGTCACGCAGCCGGATCGCGCCGTCGGTCCGGAGCGCGGCTCGACGCGGCAGACCGGGCGCGGCATGAAGAACATCGCCGTCGAACACGGCGTCCCGGTCCTGCAACCGGAGAGCATCAACACTCCCCAGGGTGTCCGCGATTTGCAGGCGCTGCAACCGGACCTCCTTGTCGTCGCCGCCTACGGGCAGATCCTGTCGCGCGACGTGCTGTCCGTGCCGCCGCGCGGCGGCATCAACGTCCACGCCTCGCTGCTGCCGAAGTATCGCGGAGCGGCGCCGATCGCCTGGGCCATCTACCACGGCGAGACGCGCACCGGCGTCACCATCATCAAGATGTCCGTGTCCCTCGATGCCGGCGACATGCTGGCCCAGGAAGCCATCGATATTGGCCCGGAGGAGACGGCTGGCGAAGTCGAGGCTCGTCTGGCGCCGCTCGGAGCGCGGCTGGCGCTGCACGTGATCGAACAGATCCAGAAGGGCACGGTGCAGGGCCGCAAACAAGATCCCAGTCAGGTGACGAAAGCGCCGAAGCTGAAGAAGGAGAACGGTCTGATCGACTGGAACCGTACCGCCGAGCAGGTGTGCAATCAAATCCGCGCGATGCAGCCTTGGCCGACTGCTTACACTTTCCGTCACACACGTGGTCAACCGTCATCACGATTAATTGTCCTTAAAGCAACAGTGGCCCAGGTGTCGGTCTCCCGCTCTGCTTCCATCCATCCCGGTCGGATGTCTACCAGGCCGACTATTGGATTGCATCTGCTGGTTGAAGCTGGCGATGGAAAGCTCGTCCAGATTATTCAGGTACAACCCGAGGGGAAGCGGAAGATGTCAGCTCACGAATACTTCAATGGCCGGCCAGTTCGTGAAGGCGACCGGCTCGGCCCGGAGACGCCATGAAGCGCGCGATGCCGTCTTTTCAGGGGACCGCACACAACGCCCGCAGTCTGGCTCTGCAAATCCTCCTCGATTGCCGCAAGCACGACGCTTTCGTCCAGGAAATCCTCGATCGCCAGCTTGGACCCTCGGCGCTCTCGGCCGCCGATCGCCGACTCGTCACGCAGCTCGTTTATGGCGTCCTGCGCCGCCGCGGCACTCTGCGAGCACTGCTGGAACCGCTCGTCAACCGGCCGGCCCACAAGGTCGAATCCTGGCTGTGGGACGCTCTTTACCTGGGTGCCTGCCAGCTCGCCCTGCTCACCCACATACCCCGTCATGCCGCCGTCCACGAAACCGTCGAGTTGGCCGTTTGCTTTGGCCGTCCCGGCGCGCGTGGCTTTCTCAATGGGGTGCTGCGCCAGCTCGCCGGACTGGTGACGGACGAGTACACGGCGACCGCCGCCGCGGACGCCCTGCCGCTGGAGCACGGCGAGTATCGCCGCCTGTCTCGCCCTGTGCTTCCCGATCCGACGGCCCATCCGGTAGAATACCTCGCGGCCGGGTTTGGTCTGCCCGACTGGCTGGTTCGCCGCTGGCTGCCGCGTTACGGTATCGAGGAATGCCGTTGCCTCGGCTTCTGGTTCGCCGGTCCCACCCGCCTGACGCTGCGCTGCAATCCTTTGCGTATGGAGCGCGAGCCGCTGCTGGCGGCACTCCGCGAGGCCGGCCACACCGCAGAGTCCGGCGAACATCCCCAGGCCGTGCGGCTGCACGAGTCCGGCCCGATCCGCGACCTGCCCGGCTACGCCGAGGGCTGGTTCACGGTGCAGGATGAGTCGGCCATGCGCGTCGCCTCGGCGCTGGCGCCCGAGCCGGGCGAAACGATCCTCGACCTGTGCGCCGCTCCCGGCGGCAAGACGACGCACCTGGCCGAGTTGATGCGCGAACACAGGCCGCATCGTCGCTGGCGACGTGGACGAGCAGCGCTTGCAGACGATTGATGCCCTGGTCCGGCGCCTGGGGCTGTCCATTATCGAGACGCGCCGCGTGGGGGGCGAGGAGGACGCGGACGTGCCGCCGGGTCCATTCGATCGCGTGCTCGTGGACGTGCCGTGCAGCAACACCGGCGTCCTGGGCAAGCGTCCCGAAGCGCGCTGGCGGCTGCGGCCCGACGATTTGCGGCAACTCGTGGCCCTGCAATCGCGCCTGCTTCGCCTGGCTGCCGAGCGCGTCCGTCGCGGGGGCGCACTCGTCTATTCGACGTGCAGCATCGAGCCGGAGGAGAATCGCCGCGTGATCGAGGCGGTACTGCACGAGACGCCGAGCTTGCGGTTGGAGGCGGAGGAGGAGGCGTTGCCAGGGATGCCGAGTGATGGGGGTTACTGGGCGCGACTCCGACGAAAGACGTAAAAGGACCTACCCATGAGTGAAACCACAAAAGTCGTGGGTCATGAGCCGATGCCCGAAGGACCGATGCCCGATGGCCAGCGCAAACGGCTCCCGACCGTAGCCATCGACATGCCAGTCCTCTTCGAGGACGAAGGGCAGGAGGAGATGGGTGAAACCGAGATCCACACGAAAGCAACGGGCATTGTCTTCTGGGGTTTGAAGGCCCATCTGGCCGATCGCTCGGAGTATCAGGTCTTCTCCGATTTGAACTGTTATTATCATCCCGTTCAGCGCTGGGCTTATGTTTCCCCCGATGTGATGGTTGTCGTCCCCGGGCAGCCCCTCGTTGAACCCGTGACCTCGTACCGGATTAGCGCGGGCTGTCCCGCGCCGATGCTGGTCGTCGAAGTGCTCTCGCGGCGCTCCTTTCAGCAGCAGGATCTGACGAACAAACCCGAAATCTACGCCGATTTACGTGTAGCCGAGTACATCCTGGCGGACCCGACGAGCCATTTTCTGCCGCAACGGTTACTGTTGAAGTGCCTACGGATTGATTCCACCTGGAAGGACGAGCAAGACGAGGACGGCGGCGTCACGAGCCGCCTGGGTTTCCGTATCGTGATCGAGGACGACGGGCAGTTGCGGATGATCGATGTCCAAACCGGGAAGCGCTACGCGCGACCGGAGGAGGCGCAGTCGATGGCGGATCGAGTAGTTGCGCTCGAAGAAGAATTGGCCCGCCTCCGCGGTGCATCGTCGAAGGAACAAAAGAGAAAAGGACGACGGCGCAAGTCATGACCAAAAAACTGTACATCGAAACGGTCGGCTGCCAGATGAATGTGCTCGACAGCGAGCTCGTGGTCGGCGCCCTGCGCCGCCAGGGCTACGAGTTGACGCATGAGGCCACCGACGCCGACGTGATCTTTTTCAACACGTGCAGCGTCCGCCAGCACGCCGAGGACAAGATTTACAGCGCCCTCGGCCGGCTTCGCGCCCACAAGCGCCGCCATCCCGACAAGGTCCTCGGCGTCCTCGGCTGCATGGCCCAGAAGGACCAGGAAGGAATTCTGCGCCGCGCCCCTCACGTGGACATCATCTGCGGCACCGGCCAGCTCGCCCAGCTGCCCGAATTGATCGCCGCCGTGCGGGAGACCCGAAAACCACAGCTCGCTCTCAGTCTTGATCGCAAGGAAGGCTCGCGCATCGAGGTCGAACGCAGCTTCGAGAGCTACGATCCTATGCGCGATCCGTCGATGCGACCGTCGCCCTTCCAGGCGTACGTCCGCATCATGATCGGTTGCGACAAGTTTTGCACCTACTGCATCGTGCCGAGCGTGCGCGGCCCGGAGCAGAGCCGTCCGCCCGAGCACGTCGCTGCCGAGGTTCGCCAACTCGCCGCCGAGGGCTGCAAGGAAGTCACCCTGCTCGGCCAAACCGTTAACAGTTACGAGTTCGTCCACGGCGACGGCCGCCGCGAACGGCTGGCCGATCTGCTGGCGCGCATCCACGACACCTCCGGCATCGAGCGTATCAAGTTCATCACCAACTTCCCGCGCGACATGAGCGACGACCTGCTCGACGCCGTGCGCGACCTGCCGAAGGTGTGCGAGTATTTGCACGTCCCGGCGCAATCGGGTTGCAACGACATTCTCAAGCGCATGAAGCGGCTGTACACGGTCGAGTTCTACCGCGACATGCTGCATCGCTGCCGCGAGCGTGTGCCGGGCGTGGCGATCAGCAGCGATTTCATCGTCGGCTTCTGCGGCGAGACGGAGGAGGCGTTTCAACGCACCTGCGACCTGGTGCGCGAGGGCGGCTTCAAGAATAGTTTCATCTTCAAGTACAGCCCCCGTCGGGGCACCAAGGCGGACGAGTTGTTTCCCGACGATGTATCGGAAGAGGTCAAGAAGCGGCGCAACAACGATCTGCTGGCGATTCAGAACGCCGTCAGCCTGGCGGACCACCGGGGCCGTGTCGGGCAGACCGTCGAGGTGCTGGTCGAGGGGCCGAGCAAGACGTCCCTCAAACACGAAACCGGGCCGGGGCCGAAGCAACTGACTGGCCGCACCATGACGGATCACATCGTCGTCTTCGCGGGCAATGAACGGCTGATCGGTCGGACGGTGCCGGTCCACGTCGAGGAGGCGACGGTGTTCACGCTGTTCGGTAGGATAGTCACCGGCGAACAGATTGGCGTTGCTCACGATGATCGTGCCGGCGATGATAGCTCGATAGATCGGGGAATAGAGAGAGGATCGAATCGGGTTCCTCTGCCCCTGCTATAGCGGATCGTTTGATCGATCCTCGGAAGGAATAAGAATACGAAGGAGAATGCCGTGAGCAATCCAATCCCTTCGCAGGTGGCCGTGTACTTGCCGGCCGATTTGGTGGCCAAGATGGAGGAACTGAAACAAGATTGTGAGCGAGATCGCACTCAGAGCCTTCAGCAGCTTGTTGAAAGGTTTTGCCGAACATACGTGCATGTTTTGGAGGGACATCGCTGGGAGCGAGAGCACATGGAAGAACTGGAACGCTCTTACCGAGAACGCCCCAGCGATTGGGACGACGCGGAGGAATGGGAACAGCTCTATAAGGAAGAAGAAGAGAAGAGGCGGCAACCGTGAAACGAGGCGAAGTTTGGGACGCGGATATACCGTTCCCTGTTAACCGGAGGCCGGTCTTGATCCTTTCCCGCGACACCATGCCAGCTTCGCGGCCGGAAATCACCGTCGCCTATCTTACCACGAAGCCACGCAATCGATGGGTTGAGGTTGCCTTGACGGCGGCGGCCGATGGCGTCAAACACGATTCCGTGGTCAATCTCGATTCCATCAATACCATCCCCAAGGATTGGCTCATCAAACGAATATGCAAGCTATCCCCCGCCAAGATGGATGACGTCAAGCGAGCCATAATTGAGGCTCTCGACATGAAATGACCACGGCTTCCTCTCCGACGATGCCGATATGCACCTGGAACAACTGCGCACCTGTTTGGATTCGCTCGCCGGCGCTCGTGCCTTGCTGCACACCTGGAACCTGCGCGACCCCGAGCGGGGTTGGCGCAATCTGACCGGCCTGGCCGAGGCGGTCTCGCTCGACGGCCTGCGCGAAATCTGTACGCCGCTGGGCCGGCTGCTGCCGCGTTGCCCCGACCCGGACATGGCCCTGAACAACCTCGAACGCTTTCTCGCCAACCCGGCCGCGTCCGTCCAGGTGCCCATCCTGCTGGAGAACCGCGCTCGCGTCCTGGAAATCCTCTTGCAGCTGTTCAGCACCAGCCAGACCTTCAGCGACCTGCTGAGTCTCCATCCGGACTCTCTCGACATGCTGCGCGTGCCGCTGCGGCGCAGCCCCAGCCCGGCCGAGTTGTCCGCCCAGCTGCAAGCCGAGGTAGACGCGGCCTACGAGGACTCGGCCGTGCTGCGCGCCTTTCGCCGCTTTCGCCAGCGGCAATTGCTGCGCATCGGCACCAACGACATCATCCGCGATCGACCGCTGGAAGAGATCACCCGCGACATCGCGCACGTCGCCGACGCCGCCATCGAGGCGGCCCTGACGGTTGCCCTGCGCCAGGTCGGCAAGCGCTTCGGCCAGCCCCACGGAGGAGACGGCCGGCCCGTCACCTGCACCGTCCTCGCCTTCGGCAAACACGGCGGCGAAGAGTTGAACTACTCCAGCGACATCGACCTGATGTTCGTCTACAGCGACGAGGGCGTCACGCGCGGCAAACGCATCACGAGCCTCGGTAACGACGAATTCTTCGCCCGCGTCGTCGGCGAGGTGGTGCGCCTGCTGTCGTCGCACACGGATCGCGGCCACGCTTTCCGCGTCGATCTGCGCCTGCGCCCCGAGGGCCATCGCGGCCCGCTGGCGCGCTCGCTGGCCAGCACCCTCGCCTACTACGACGCCATGGGACGCACCTGGGAGCGGCAGGCGCTCATCAAGGTCCGTCCCGTGGCCGGCGACCTGGCGCTGGGCCAGCAGTTCTTGCGGTCCATCGAGCCGTTTGTCTACCGTAAATATCTCAGTTTCGCCGAAATCAACGAGATCAAGGCCATCAAACGGCGCATCGAGCACAAGGCCAGCCAGGCCGGCGTCAGCGGCACCGAGGTCAAGACCGGCCACGGCGGCATCCGCGACATCGAGTTCACCATCCAGTTCCTGCAACTGCTCAACGGCGGCGAGTTGGCGGAGGTCCGTCAGCGCAACACTCTGCTCGCCCTGTCCGCCCTCGAGCGCGTCGGCTGCCTGACCGACCAGGAGTATCGCGTCCTCGAAGACGCCTATCGCTTCCTGCGCAAGGTCGAGCACCGCCTGCAACTCCTATTCGACCTGCAAACGCACCGTCTGCCTGAAGGCGAGGAGGAGATGCGCAAGCTCGCCCTGCGCATGGATCCCAGCCGCGACCGTGCGGAAGTGGCTTCGCCTTCGCTGCCGGACGATCGCGGCGCGGATCCCGCCGCCGCCTTCCTGCGCGCTTACCAGGACAAGACCGAGCCGACGCGGCGCATTCTCGATCACTTGCTGCATCAGACCTTCGCCGGCGAGGCCGGTGAGGCCGAACCGGAATCCGACTTGCTCCTCGACACCAACCCGGAACCGGAGACCATCCGCGCGGTGCTCGGCCGTTATCCTTTCCGCGACGTACAGGGGGCGTACCACAACCTGGTCCAACTGGCTCAGGAGTCGGTGCCGTTTTTGTCCACGCGCCGTTGCCGACACTTCCTTGCCAGCATCGCTCCCGCCTTGCTCCGCGCCGTCGCTGACACGCCCGACCCGGACATGGCCCTGGTCAACCTGGAAAAGGTGACCAACTCGCTCGGCGCCAAGACGGTACTGTGGGAGCTGTTCAGCTTCAACCCGCCCAGCTTGAAGCTCTACGTCGATCTGTGCGCCTGGAGCCAGTTTCTCTCGGAAATCCTCATCAACAACCCCGGCATGATCGACGAGCTGCTCGACAGCCTCGTCCTCAACCAGCCGCGCAGCGCCGAAGAGCTGCGCGGCGAGTTGGCCGACCTGTGTCGCGGCGCCGCCGACCTCGAACCGATCCTGCACAGTTTTCAGAGACAAGGAATTGCTGCGCATCGGCGTCCGCGACATTCTTAACAAGGACACCATCCAGGCCACGACCGCCGCGCTGAGCGACCTGGCGGAGGTGCTGCTGGGTCAAATCGCCGACCCGCAATACGGACCTCTGACGAAGCGCTATGGCGTGCCCATCCTGGCCGAGGGCGAGCGGGCCGGCCAGCCCAGCCGCTTCGCCCTCCTCGCCCTGGGCAAGCTCGGCGGCCGCGAAATGAACTACCACAGCGATCTCGATTTGATGATGGTCTACGAGGGTGATGGCCGAACCGAGCCGCCGCCCCGTGCCACGCGCTTCGACCGCCACGAGCGCGACCGACAATTACCACTTCTTCACCGAGTTGGCCCAGCACATCATCAAGGCGACGAGCTATCTCGGGCCGATGGGCCGGCTGTACCAGATCGACATGCGTCTGCGGCCGACCGGCAAGTCGGGCAGTCTCGTCATTCCCCTGACGGAGTTCCGCCGCTATTTCGTCACGCAGCAGGACAGCTCGGCGCACCCCGAAGGCGGGGCGCAATTGTGGGAGCGGCAAGCGCTGACGCGCGCCCGCGTCGTTCACGGCGACGCCGATTTCGGCCGCGAAGTGATGGCCGCCGTCGCCGAGGGCGCCTACGGCTTGACCTGGCGGCCCGAAATTGCCGAGGAAATCCTGGCCATGCGCGAGCGCCTGCAAGTCAGCCGGCCGCCCGGCAACCTCAAGCGCGGCCCCGGCGGACTCGCCGACGTCGAGTTCCTCGTGCAGCTGTTTCAGATCAAGTACGGCCACGACTTGCCGGAGCTGCGCCGGCCCAACACCTGGCAGGCGTTGGAGGCGTTGCACGACTGCGGTCTGCTGTCAGAGACCGAGCAGACGACCCTGTCGGCCGCTTACGATTTTCTGCTGCGCGTGCAGGGCCGGCTGCGCATCGTCCACAACCGCACGCTCGACGAGTTGCCGGAATCGTCGGAGGAAATCGACAAGCTGGCCCGCCGCCTCGGCTACGAGACCGGCGACCGATTCCTCGCCGAACTCCAACAGCATCGCACGCGGACGCGCGAGTTGTTCTTGTGCCTTGTCGAGCGCGAGCGCGTCCGCGGGACGAGGATGGAATCGGAGTGATCTCTCCTGCAACGATTCCAGCGTCGGGTTCTCCTTCTGGGCCTAGTACGGATGAACTACTTGAACGTCCAGAAGGTTACAGCCTCGCGGTCCTTGATGTAGACGCCTTCGTTGGTCACGATCGGGTAGGCATAGGTGTCTCCGTCCGCCACCTTGTAGCCGGCCACCCGTTCGAACTTCTCCCGGTTGGGCTTGAAGACCACCAGCTGCGCTGCCGGCGTGAGCGCGAACAGCACCGGGCCGGCGGCGACGATCGAGCCGTATCCACTTCGTCCGCGACGACCGCCGCCGCCACCATCGAGCCGTTGCGACCAGAGCCTCTTGCCGGTCTTGGTGTCGATGCAGAAGATCTCGTTCTGCTCCGACAGGCCGAACATCAGCCCCTCCTTGACGACCGGCGTGTTGAAGATGACCGAGGCGTCGGGGTTTGTCCATAACTCCTTGGCCACGACTTTCTCGCCCTCCTTTTGCAACTTCACCGCCGTGGTCGGTTTTTTCGACCCGGCGTAGTAGAGGACGTCGCCGTAGATCATCGGCGTGGAGGCGTTGTAGCGGGTGGCGAAGTTCGTGCTCCAAAGCGGCTTGCCCTCCGCGAGGCTGACGGCCGAAATGGTGCCCGCCGTCTCCACTACGACCGCCTTGAGGCCCGTGAGAGTCAGCAGCATGGGCGAGGCGTACTTCGTGCCGTCCGAGGACCACTCCCACTTCTTCGCGCCGTCGGCCAGTCCGAATGCGACGACGGAGCCGCCGCGATCGCCGCCGACCTGGACAACGCAAAGTCCGTCGGCCAGGAGCGGCGAACAGGAGGCCGAAAACCCGGGAGGTCTCCCCGTATTGTCCTTCCGCCAGACGACGGTGCCGTTGGCGCTGTCCAGGCAAGAGAGCGTGCCCTGGACGCCGAGCGTGACCACCTTGCCGTCGGCGACGGCCGGCGACGACCGCGCCGCGGGGAAGCCGCGCGCGGGCCAGCCTGCCGGCTGCGCCTTATAGCCGTTCTTCCAGAGTTTCTTGCCGGTGCCGGCGTCCAGACAGTGGAGGACCTCCTCGCCTTCCTGGTAGGCGAAGGCGTAGAGTTTGCCGCCCACCAGGGCCGGCGTCGCCACCCCTTCCCCGACCGAGGTGGACCACTTCTTCTGTAACTGCTGCGGCCATGTCGCCGGAGACTGGAATTCCGTCACCACGGCGGCACGGTCGGGGCCGCGCCACTGGGGCCAGTCCGCGGCCGAGACGAAGGGAGTCCAGACAAGGAGGAAGACGAACGAACGCATCAGGTACATGACAGGTCTCCTAGGGATCCAGCGTCGGAACCGTTCACACCGCTTACACCCAGGCCAAGAAGGATTCTCCGGCGCCCGTTGGAGGCCGTCAAGAGAAACGCGGTTCTTCCGGACTTCATTTATTCTCATCGAACCTCGCCCCTTACCTGTCGAGGGGTGGACGGGTTCGGGAACTCCGGCCTGGCCGCCTGGCGTGAGAGCGTTCATGCCGCGATGCCGCGCCGGAAAGCGGATGCCGCTCCCGACACGGGCGGCAAGCAGAGCCAGAGAGAAGGGGGCGAGGAAGAGGGAGAGAACAGGACGTTGGCAGCACGGCGATTTCACGTAGACTGATCGTTGGCCGCATTTCGCCCGGCTTGCTGGGAGTGCCGCCATGTCCTCTCTCCGCGATGCGCTGGAAGCGGCCCTGGTCGAGGATCCCGACGACCGGGCCGCGCACATGGCCTATGCCGATTACCTGCAGGAACAGGGCGACCCGCGCGGCGAATTCATCCAGGTGCAGCTCGCCCTCGAAGATCCCGAGAGGACCGCGGAGCAACGCCAGCGACTTCAGGCGCGCGAGCAGGCGTTGTTGGCCGAATTGAGGCGTGGGCGATTGGGTGACTTCGCGCGGGCGGTATTTTATTCGCGGGAGGGGGGCGGCCAAACCGAGGAGATCCACTTCGCGCGCGGATGGCTCGACCGATGTGTCCTCGGCGATACAGGGAGCCATTTAGCCCGAGAGTTGGCTCGGCTGCTGGCTCGGGACCCGGATTGTCGCCTGCTGCGGGAACTGGTCCTCGAATGCGATGTGGGGGCGGTCGAACAATTAATCCGTTCGCCCTTTCTGGGCAATCTGCGGCTGCTCCAACTCGGTGCCGGATTCGAGACCCTCGTCCACTCCGTGTCGGTCCCGGAGTTCGTGGCGAAATTGCCGCGTCTCGAAGAATTGCACTTACACGCCTACGGTTATGATCCGGTTCGACTCTTCACCCTATCCACTCTGAGAGAATTGCGCGTTCTCAAGATTTATTGTCAGGATCTGCCCTATCCGCTGGAACTGCTGGCTGGCAATCCATCGTTGCGCAACCTTACTCATCTGCTGCTGCGTCCGCTCTCCTGCCCGACGCCGCTCATCAACCTGGCCGGCGTGCGCGCCATCGTGCAATCGCCGCACTTGCCCAAGTTGACCCATTTGCAGGTGCGCGGCTCCGACCTCGGCGACGTGGGCTGCACGGAAATTGTGACTTCGGGCGTCCTCAAAAAGCTCAAGTTGCTCGACTTGGGCCACGGCGAAATCACCGACGCGGGGGCTCGCATCCTGGCCGACTGTCCCGACCTGCGACGGCTAGAGCATCTCACCATCGACCGCAACGGCCTGACGCAAATGGGCATCGATGCCCTGCGCCGCGTCCTCGGCGCCAAGCTGCGGGCCAACCGTCAGCAGACCGCCGAGGAGTTGGCGCGGCAGCAGTATCTCGACGACAGCGATGGCGAATAAGGTCTCGATCGTCCGCGCTCAGCGTCGTTGCACGCACAGCGGCTGGCCCTCGCAGCGGTGACTCCAGACCTCGTGTCCTTTGCGGTCCAGCTCGACGATCACGACATCCATGCGGCTGGAGATGAGCGTATGCCCATTGGGCAGCCGATGCGCACACGTCGGCCGATAGGCCTTGCCCGTCCAGACCGCCTTGCCGTCGGCGTCGTACTCGACCACGCAGTTGCCCGAGTAAAACGGGACGAGGAGATGACCGTTCGGCAGGGCCTCAATGTGGGTGCCGATGGAGCGCATGATTTTCCCGACGTGAAACGAATTCAGCACCTTTCCGGAGCGGTCAAGACGCTGGTACTGGCCGGTGGAGGAGATCACGCCGACGGAACCGTCGCGCAGCGGACAGGCGGCGGCGACGCGGCCGAACGGTTGGTCCAACGTCCATACCTCGGCGCCGGCCCGGTCTACCTCGAAGACGCGCATCCGCGTCACGATGAAGGTGTGGCCGTTGGCCAGGCGACGGGCGCTGAGGGGAGAGCTATCGACCTGGGTTTGCCAAAGGATTTCGCCCTTGTGGTTGCGTTCCGTCACGCGCCGGCCGCTGTACTCGGCGACGAGGACGCGCTGGGCGTCGAGGACGTGGACGGCCATGGGATACTGCAAACCGTCGATCTGCCAGCGGACGCGGCCGCGCGCGTCGATCTCCTGGACGTTGCCGCCGCCCGAGCTGAGCTGAGCGAGGACCGTGTGCCCCAGCGGACGGCCCAGCCCCTCGACCTTGGCCAGGTCCAGGCCGTCTCCGTGGCGCGTCCACCAGTCCGCCCAGGCGTCGCGGTACTTGCGGCGAGCGGCGGCGTCGCCGTCCAGGTTCCCGCGCGGCCTTGTCGCCGGCCAGCAGGAACAACAACTCCTCGATGCGTTCCGCCTCGGCCGGCGGCACCTCCGCCAGCAGGGCGATGAGGACGGGGATGGCGTTTTTTTCGCGTGCCTCCAGCAGAGCGGAGGCGACGCGACGGCGGACGAGTGGATCGCGGTCGCGCAAGAGCCGTCGCACGGCAGCCTGTTGCGCGCCGCCGCCGGCGCGACACAGAGCGGCCCCGGCCGCGCCGCGCTTGATCGCCACCGGGTCGGTCAGGGCTCGTACCAGGAGCGGTTCGGCCTTGCCGTCGCGCACGGCCACTGACGCCAAGACCAGGCACGCTTCCTCGGCGACGTCGGCATCCTCGGCGCAAGGCAGGTACGCCAGCAGTACCTCGGCCGTCTCCGCCGGCCGCAGCCGGCCGAGTACACGCACCGCCGTCACCAGTACGTCCGGGTCGGAATCGCGGCGGATGTCGGCCAACGCCTGCCGAGCGCGCCAGCGGATTTCCAGGTCGTGGTGCCGCGCCGCCGCGGCCAGAAGCGACGCCGCCCCCGGTCCCATCGATACCAGCTCCGTACTTGCCTGTTCGCGGAGCGCGAACGAATCGCTGCCCAGCTGCGCGATCAGCGTCTGAATGCGGGCGCACGTCTCATCGGTGATGGTACGTATGCGGAAGAAAGCGAGCAGCCCTAGCTCGTCCGCCGGCAGGTGCGCCGCGCGCAACACGGACTCATCCGCCGCGACCTCCGGCTCCGCGCCGGACGCGAGACCAGACAGTCCGGACAGGACGATCAGAGGACCGAGGGCGACGCAACGAGGCAGCATGGCGACGTCCTCCCCAGAAGAAGATTACCACGGAAAGCACGGAAAACACGGAAAAGACCACAAAAAACGAGAAAGTCTGTCGAGCGGGTATTCCTTAAGCCCCTCTGGCTCATCATCATCTTTTGCTTTCTTCTTTGTCTTCTTTTCCGTGTTTTCCGTGTTTTCCCTGGTGGTTTTCTTCTTGGAACATTTAGCGGCGGAAGGCGCGGGTGACGCGCGTGTCCGCCTTGAACTGCCAGACTTCCCGGCCCGCGCGGTCCACCTCGACGGCGCGATTCTCGCGCATCAGCGTGACCATCGTGTTGCCGTTGGGCAGGCGCACGGCGCTGATGGGCTGGTCGATGGCGACTTCCCAGACGCCCTGTCCATCGGCGTCATATTCCACCACGCGGTTATTGTCCATCTCCGGGATCAGAACGTGTCCGTTGGGCAGGACATCGATCCGGCCGCCGGAAGTACGCACCTGCACGCCCCAGCTTTTGACCTCCTTGAATTCCTTGCCCGATGGCGTTAGCCGCACGTAGCGTGGAACGCCGAGCTGGATGATCGAAACGACATCGCCATTGCGCAGCTTGACCGCGCGCATGAACGAAGCGCCGTCCGGCCGAACGTAGGTGAACAATTCCTTGCCGTTCTTGTCCACTTCGACGAGCTGGTGTTCGGTGGTGATGAACGTGTTGCCGTTGGGCAATCGCTGAGCGGCGAGCGGTCCCTGCACCATCTTCTTCCAGACGATCTCGCCCTTGAGGTTGCGTTCGCTGACGCGGTTGGCCTGGTATTCGGCCACGAGCACGCGCTCCTCGCCGGGTAAGAGCTGCGCATCCAGCGGCCGTTCCAGACCCTCGATCTTCCAGCGAATGCGATTGGTGGTATCGAGGTCTTCGACTCGGCCAAGATCCAGAAGGACAATAAGGGTGAAGCCGAGGGTGCGCGACGCCTGTTCGAGCTGGGCCGGCTCGATGCGGGCTTGATGGTCCTTCCACCACGTCTGCCAGGCTTCGCGGTAGCGGCGACGCGCGGCCTGGTCGGGTCCGGGCAGGACCGGCGGCAGCGTGTCGCCGGCGAGACGGTCCAGCAGACTCATGACCAGCCCAGTGTCCTCCGGCGGCAGTTCGTCGAGCAGTCGGATGAGCACGGGCATGGCGTCCTTGTCACGTCCAGCCGTCAGGGCCAGTCCGACGCGCAGGCGGACGCGCGGGTCGCGGTCCTGGAGCAGCTTGCGCACGTTCGGCACCACGTCCGGAAGCCGAGCACGAGCCAGGGCCGCCCCGGCAGCGGCGCGCAGGACGGCCGATTTGTTGGCCAGGGCGGCGACAAGGGCCGGCTCCGCTTTGCCGTCGCGCACGGCCAGCGCCGCCAGCGCCTGGCGGATGGTCTCGGCCACACCCTCGTCCTCGGCCGACGGCAGATAGGCCAGCAAGACGGCGGCGGACTCTGCCGGCTTCTCGCGCCAGGACACGCGCGGCGGCCATCACCGCTGCCGCCGTCGCCCCCTCGCCGATGTGTTGCAGACATTCGCGGGCGCGGCGGGCGATCTCCGGGTCGGAGTCCTTGACCGCCGCCTGCAAGGGGAGTCGGCGCGCGGGCCAATCGTCACCAGCTGCTTCGACGCCTGTTCGCGAACGCGGAACCGATCGTCGCCCAGCTGGCGGACCAACGTCTGGATGCGCGTCTGGTCGGACACGTCGGCGGTTCGCTGCCGGAAGAAGGTGAGCAGACCGGGTCCATCCACGGCGATGCCGGCCTGCCGCAGCGTTTGCTCGTCGCTGACCGGCGCGTCCGCCGCGACCGCCGGACGTATCCCTCCGAGCAGGATGACGCAGGCGTTCAACCCCAGCAGATAGCGGTGACGCATGACAGTCCTCTGAGTTCTGAGTTCGGAGTTCGGAGTTCTGAGTTCTGTCTTCACTCAGAACTCAGAACTCCGAACTCAGAACTTCTCGTCGGTCAGCGATGGCGAAGGCGATACACGTATGTGCTCGTGGTGAATTCGCTTACCTGCTTGCCGGTGCGGTCCAGTTCGACGACCTTGGACGGCCACTGCTGCGGCGTGACCAGGACGTTGCCGTTGGGCAGACGGGCGGCGGCCGTCGGCTGCATCACGGCGGCGTCGAACACGCTCTTGCCGTCGGCGTCGTACTCGGTCACGCGGTTGATCCACTGGGCCGGGACCAGGACGTGGCCGTTGGGCGAGATGTTCACGCCGTTGTGTTGCCAGACCATTTGTACCTGGAAACTCTTCAATTCCTTGCCGGTGGTGTCCATGCGGACGACGAAGCGCTGGGTGTTGACCAGGATGATGTGGCCGTCGCGCATCCGGCGAGCCATGACCACGTCGTTCTGCGGCCGGTTGATGGCGAACACTTCGCGGCCGGCGCGGTCCACCTCCACGAGCTTGTTCTGGCCGGTGATGAAGGTGTGGCCGTTGCGAAGGCGCTGGGCGGCCAGCGGCGCCGTGCCCGGCAGGTGCTTCTGCCACAGGATTTCCCCGCGGCGGTTGCGCTCGGTGACACGCTGTCCATTGTACTCGGCGACCAGGATGCGGTCGGGTCCGATCACCTGCACGTCGCGCGGGTTGAGCAGGCCGTTCAACTGCCAGCGCACCTTGCGATCCGGACCCAGCTCGACGACCTGCCCCGTGTTGGCCAGGACCAGCAGCGTATAGCCGTGATAGCGCTCGGTCGCCGCCGGGGGATAGCGATCGACAAGGCGAACGTGCTCGCCGTGGGCCTTCCACCAGTCGGCCCAGGCATCGCGGCGTTTCTTGCGGTTGGTGGCGTCGTCGCCGACCGGCAGGTCCGCCGGCGGCCGATCTCCCGCCAGACGGTGCAGGTATTCCTCCGCCGGCTCTGACTGAGCGGTAGTCAACTCGCCAACCAAGTCGATCAGGGTCGGTACGGCGTCGCGCTCGCGCGAACCGGCCAGGGCCAGGGCCGTCTTGAGGCGTACCGCCGGATCGGTGTCGTGCAGCAGTTTGCGGATGACCGGCAAGTGTTCGCGGTCGCCGCTGAGGCACAGGGCCTCGGCCGCCGCCGCACGCCGCACGCCCAGCGCGTCGGTCAGGGCGCGGACCACGGCCGGGTCGGGCTTGCCGTCCTTGAAGACCACGGCGTTGAGGGCGAGCTGCGCCTCGCCCAGGGTCGGTTCGTCGGCGGCGTAGGGCAGATAAGCCAGCAGCGTCTCGGCGGCGCCGGCCGGCTTGCGCAAGGCGATCAACCGCAGGGTGATCGGCGACAAGGGCAGGGACTTGTCGCGTTCCATCTCGTTCAGACAGGCACGGGCACGGCTGCGCACCTCCAGGTCGTTGTCGCGGACGGCCTGGCGCAGCAGCGGCACGATCGCGGCGCCCATGGTCTTGATCTCGGCTTGCGCCTTCTCGCGGACGGCGAACTCGCCATCGCCCAGCCGGCGAATGAGGTCTTCGCACTTCTGCCGCACGGGTTCCGTCACCGTGCGTTTGCGTAACTCGTCGAGCAGGCGTTCGGCGTTGTCGCTGCTTTGCCACCAGGCGGCCCAGGCATCGCGGCACTTCTTCCGCGCCGCGTCGTCGGCGCCCAGCGCTACCTTCGGAGCCTGCTCGCCGGCCAGTTCGGCCAGGAAGTCCTCGGCCTGGCGAGCGTGATCGAGTGGCAATTCGCTCAGTAGAGTGATGAGCGTGGGCACGGCGCGGGCATCGGGGCGCGGGCCAGGGCCAGGGCCGCTCGCAGCCGAACCGACGGCTTGGCGTCTTGCAGCAGCTTGTGCAGCGGCACTTGTTCCAGCAGCGAGGCGTTGATGCCGTTGTGGCAGAGCGTATCGATGGCCAGGGCGCGGCGGATCGGCGTCTCATCGGACAGCGCTTGCAACAGGGCGGGGTCGGGTTTGCCGTCCGCGTAGGCCGCGGCCAGGAGAGCGAGACGAATCTCTTCGACCACGCCCTCGTCCTCGGCGGCGGGCAGGAAGGCCAGCAACGCCGCGGCAGTTCCAGGCGGTCGGCGCTGACCGAGCAGGCGGGTCGCCGCCGCCGACAGCCGGCCGGGATGCTCCTCCAATGCTTGCAAGCAGCGCCGCGCCCGCTGCATGATCTGCTGCCGGTCGGGATCTTTGACAGCCTGACGCAGCATAGGAATGGCCGGCGCTCCGATCGCCGCCAGTTCGCCGGACGCCTTCTGTGCCACCGTCGGCGACTTATCGCCCAGTTGCTCGATGAGGGCGGCCAGGCGATCTGGTTTCGCCTCGCCCCGGCCGCGCAGGTGGAGGAATGTCAGCAAGCCGGGTCCGTCCGTGGACACGCCCACGGAACGCAGCAGCGCCTCGTCCCGGCCCGCGTCTTGCGGCTCCGTCTTCGGCACGGCTGTCGTGCTGGCGGAACGCGCTTGGGCCATCGCCGCCATCTCCCTCTGCTTCTTTATCTCCATCAGCTCGATCTGCCGCTTTATCCGGTCCAACTCGATCGCTTTCGCCTTTTCGTCTCTTGCTTTCGCCTCTTCCGCTTTCTCCTCTCGCGCTTTCCTCTCCTGGACCTGCTTTTCTCGTTCCTGCGCCGACGCGGAGAGAACGCTCCCAAGGAGACACGCGAGGGTCAGCGAAGTCCAAACCGTGCGGTACATGGCTCGATCCACCAAGAGGTTAACGCCGGTGCATCCGGTAAGGGCGATATCCCAGGTCTTTCTTCTCCGAGATGACCTTGCCGTTGCGGTCCAGCTCCACCAGGACGGTGTTGTTGTTGCTGGAGACGAGGGTACGGCCGTTGGACAGGCGATGCGGAAAGCCGGGAGAGAAGACGGTGGCTTCCCAGACGAGCTTGCCGCCGTCGGCGTACTCGGCCACCTTGCCGATGCCCAGCGATACCACCAGCCGATCGCCGGGCAGCACCTCGGCGCCGATGACACCGTTCTGCCACTGGAACGGCACCTGAAACGTCTTCACCTGCTTGCCGGTCGCGTCCAGGCGGACGTACTGGCCCTGGTAGGTCAGGAAAGCCATCTGGCCATCGGGAAACTTGCGGCCGCCGACGATGTGGCCGGGGAAGGTATGGTTGAACACTTCTTTGCCGGCCGCGTCGAACTCGTAAAGTTGATTGCGGCCCAGGACGAAAATGTGTCCGTTGCGCAGCCGCTGGCAGGAGAACGGGTTGTTCAGCACCTTCGTCCACAGCACCTTACCCTGCCGATCGCGCTCGGTCACGCGGTTCTGCTGCTCGACGATGAGAAGGTGGCCGTTGGGCAAGACCTGGGCGTCCCACGGCCAGGCGAGACCATCGACGTGCCAGCGGACCTTGCCGGCTGGGTTCAGTTCCAGCACGCGGCCCTGGCCGGTTGGGCCTTGCTGTTCGATGACGAGCAGCAGCCCGCGCTCGCGGTTGCCGCTCATCAGGCGGGCGAGGTCGATGGTCTTCTTCTCTTTGCTCCACCAGGTCTTCCACGCCGCGACGGCGGCGGCGCGGCTGGCCGCGTCATTGCCGACGCGCTCGCCGGGGGCCTTGTCGCCGGCCAGGTGGATCAGCAAATCCTCGACCTCCCAGACCTGTTCGAGTGGCAGATCTTTCAGCAAGGCGATGAGGACGGGCAGGGCGCTGTTGTCGCCGTGTTCGGCGAGGGCGACGGCGGTCCTCATGCGGACGGAGGGGTCAGGGTCGCGCAGCAGCTTGCGCACGGCGGGCAGCTCCTCGTCGGCTCTGCCTTTGCACAGGGCGACGGCGGCGGCGGCGCGGCGCATGCCGACCTTGTCGTCGAGGGCGCGGACCAGCATCGGGTCCGCCTTGCCGTCCGTGCAACCGACGACCGCGAGCAACTCGGTGAGCTGGGCGGCGGCGCCCTCGCTCTCGGCGAAGGGTAGATACCCCAGTAGGACTTGCAGGGTGCCCTCCGGCCGGCGCAGGGCGAGCAGGCGCGGCGCGGCCTCGGCCAGCGGTCGGGGCGCGTTGCGCTCAATGGCCGTGAGACATTCACGGGCCGGTCCCGTCCGGCGTGAATCCGCCTGACCGACGACCTGCCGCAACAGCGACGTCGCCCGCGGTCCCAGGCCGATGATCTCCTCGGACGCCCGGGCGCGGATCTCCGGCGAAGTGTCGTCGAGCTTGCCGATCAGCTCCAGGATGTGTGTTCGCTCGTCGTCGCCGAGCGTCCGGCCGCGAAATTCTTCCAGCAGATGTTGGCCGTCCAGGCTGCGCCACCAGGCGGACCACAGTTCGCGGCGGAGACGGCCCGACAGGGCATCGTTGCCCTGAGGTGTCTTGACCGCCCATTCGCCGGCCAGGTCGCTGAGGTAGGCTTCCACCTGCCGGCGCTCCTCCGGCGGCAAATCGCCGACGAGGTCGATGAGCACGGGTACGGACTCGGCATCGTGCATCTCGGCCAGACCCAGCGCCGCTTGCATACGGACAGTGGCTCGGGGGTCTTTGAGCAGAGGCCGAACCGCCGCGCGTCCGCCGGCGCCGCCGACGCGGCACAGCACGCGGGCGGCGATGCTGCGCCGCACCGGCACCGGATCGGTCAGCGCCCGCGTCAGGGCCGATTCCGCTTGACCCTGGCGAACGCCGACGTTGAGCAAGGCCATCTCGATTTCGCGCATCACCGACTCGTCGTCGGCGAACGGTAGGTAGTGGAGCAGCGCCTCGGTCGTACCGGCGGGGTTGTGGGCGGCCAGCGCGCGCACGGCGGCTTGCACCAGGTTCGCTCCGTTGTGGCCCTCGATGGACTCCAGGCATTGTCGGGCACGGGCGGCCGTCGGCTCGTCATCGACGTGGTTGATCGCTCGCCGTAGCGCGGGCAGGGCCAGCGGGCCGAGGCCGACCAGTTCGGCGGCGGTCTTGTCGTGGACGGCGGGCGTCTTGTCGGCCAGCTGTCGGGTCAGCTCGGCCAGACGTTCGCGGTCCACGCCGGAGGACGCTCGGCGTCGGAAGAAATCGAGCAGACCCCGCCCGGTAGCGTCTAGGTGGGCGTTCTTGAAGAGTTGTTCGTCGCTGAGGGAGGTCACGGCCGGGGCGGGGGCCGGCTGGACCGGCTTGAAGATCACCTTCTGCGCAGGCAGCTGAGCGGCGAACAGCAAGGCCAGCGGGGCCAGGGTCATGGGTGCATACTCCGCGTGCCAGGGGGCGCGGCCAGCGTTGGCGCGGCGTCCGGGACGATCATCCTCAGTATGATAGACGATCAACCCGCCTGGCGGGAGCAGAAAAAGAAGTTCTGAGTTCTGAGTTCTGAGTTCTGAGTGAAGAACGCTGGATGCTGCGTTCTTCACTCAGAACTCAGAACTCAGAACTCAGAACTCAGAAATGTTCACGGCAGCAAGACCTTGACCCGCCCCTGGGTTTGGGCGTCCTGGCGCAACTGCTGAAGGACCGTCTGCTGCATCTCCTCGATGCACAGCTGGCGAACTTCTTCCTTGATCTTGGCGAAGTCGGACGGCTGGCCGGCCTTGCGGTCGGTGAGCAGCAGAAGATGCACGCCCATCTCCGTATCGATCGGGTCGCTCATCTGCATGCGCTGCAGGGCGAAGGCGGTTCGCAGGATGTTCTCGGGCAAGATGCCCTTGACGTGCGGGAACCAGTCGAGGTCGCCGCCCTCGTTCTTCGTCGGTCCCTGCGAGAACTGCCGGGCCGCCTCGGCGAAGTCCTTCGACAGCTCCTTGCTTTGTTCCAGCCGGGCACGCAGCTCCATCAATTGCGTCTTCGCCCGCGCCCTCTCGGCATCGCCGCCCTGTGGCGCGATGCGCAGCATGATCTCGCTAACGCGCACGAGGACTTTGTCGAACATGTCCTTGTGTTCCTGGTAATACTTCTCGATGTCCGGATCGCTGATGCGCTGGCGGGCGTAGGCGTTCCACTGGAGCGTGGCCAGGGCGTTCGCCTTGACTTGCTCCTCCGTCTGGTTCATGTCGCGGCAAAAGTCGGCCAGCGTCTTGTTCTGCATCTTGAGTCCGGCCGCCAGGTCGTGCAGGTGGGCTTGAAGTTCCTTGGGATCGATCACCGGCGCGTTCTGCTTGAGGAACTGTCGCAGCAGCGCCTCGTTGATGAGCGCGTCCAGGGCGAAGCGCTGTTGCTGTTTGCGCACCGCTTCGGGCACGGCCACCGGCATGGGGCCGGCCTGCTTGAGCATGGCTTCCAGCTCGGCCATCGGGATGGCTTCGCCGTTGACGATGGCCGCCGGCTGGCCGCTACCCGGCGCCTGTCCCCACGCGCCCCCCGCGGCGCAGAGGAGCACCAGCGCGCCCGACACCCCCGCGACTATCCACTTTCGCCCTCTCATCCGTACCTCCTGTTTGGCCGAGTTCGGCCGTCGAGAATGAAATCTTTGGCGGCGACTTATAGCGATCCTCCTCCCGGGAGGCGAGAGCAGTTTTTTTCTTTCTCCGCCGTCAAACGGCGTTACCATGAGGGGACGGCAGAAGGGTTCCGTTTTCTGGAGGGACTGACACATGGACCGGGGCCATTTATCGCGGCGGGGATTCATGCAGCGTTCGCTGACGGCGATGGCCGCGGCGGGACTGCCGATGTGGTACGCGCGGGAGACCTTCGCCGCCGAGGAGGAGAAAGAGGCGGCGGCGAAGAAAAAGGTGACGGCCAACGACCGCATCGTAATGGGCGCCATCGGCTGCGGCGGCCGGGGACGCGCCATTCTCAACGACGCCCGCCGCCAAAAGGGCGTCGAGGTTGTCGCCGTCTGCGATGTCGATGCCAGGCACCGCAAGGACACCGCTCAGCAGGTCGGCAAAGATTGCAAGGACTACGAGGACTTTCGCCAACTGCTCGACCGTGAGGACATCAACGCCGTCACCATCGGCACTCCCGACCACTGGCACACGCTCATCGCCCTCTACGCTCTGCGCAAGGGCAAGGACGTCTACTGCGAGAAGCCGTTGACCCTGACCATCCAGGAGGGCCAGGTGCTGGTTGAAGTGGCGAAGCAAACGGGACGTATCTTCCAGGTCGGTACGCAGCAGCGCTCCAACGCCACGTTCCGGTTGGCCTGCGAACTAGTGCGCAACGGCCGGCTCGGCAAGCTCCGCCGCGTCGAGACGCTGATCGGCGCCAACCCTCGCGGCGGTCCATTCAAGGAAGAGGAGCCGCCCGGGGAGTTGAACTGGGATTTCTGGCAGGGACAAACCGGCCCGGTACACTACGTCAAGCAGCGCTGTCATCACGACTTCCGCTGGTGGTACGAATACTCCGGCGGCAAAATGACCGATTGGGGCGCTCATCACAACGACATCGCCCAGTGGGCCTTGGGCATGGACGGCAGTGGGCCGGTCGCGGTCGAGGCCATCGGCGAACCGCCGCCGACCGACGGCAAGAGCTACAACTGCCATCCGAATTTCACCATTTTCTACCAGTACGCCAAGGACGTGCAGCTGGTCTGCTCCTGCCTGGAGAACGGCGTGCGCTTTCGCGGCGATCCGGGCAAGACCTTGTTCGTCAGCCGCAACAAGGCCGAGTTCAAGGCCAGCGATCCGAAGATCATCGCGGAGCCGCTCGGCAAGGACGCGGTGCGCCTCTATGCGTCCAGCAACCACATGGGCAACTTCATCGAGTGCGTGCGCAGCCGTAAACCCCCCGTCTGTCCGGCGGAGGTCGGCCATCGCTCGGTGAGCGTCTGCCACCTCGGCGTCATCGCCCTGCGCACCGGCAAACGTCTCAAGTGGGATCCGGCCAAGGAACGCTTCGACGACGACGAGGCCAACAAGATGCTGAGCCGGCCCCTGCGTGCGCCGTGGAAACTGGAAGCGTAGAATGCGAAGTCCGCTTGCGGCCTGGCGCTGAGGTCGAGACGGCGATGAACACCCGGCGAGCCGTGTGGACCGACCTGAGCGATGCGCAGCTGCTGGCGCAGTGCGCGGTGGACACTTACCGCGCCAGCGGTCCCGGTGGGCAGAAGCGCAACAAGACCAGCTCGGCGGTGCGGCTGCGCCATCCGCCCAGCGGTCTGCTCGTCATCGCCGAGGAGAGCCGTTCGCAGCACGAAAACCGGGCCCGCGCCCTCCGCCGTCTGCGTCAGGCGCGATATCTTAAAGTGCGGGATGAACTGCCGCCGGAGACGCGGACGCCGGTGAGCCTGGCGGCGCGGCCGGACTTCGGCCCGGCCCGCGACGGCGACGGCCGACTGCACCTGGGACGCAAGGATCCGCGCTTCTGGCCCGCCGTCGGCGTCGTCCTCGACGTGCTGCTGGCCGTCGCCGCCCGCGTCGGCGAGGCCGCCGAGGTACTGGGCACCTCGACCGGCAACCTGATCGACTTCCTGCATCGCGACGACAAGGTATGGGAGCAGGCCAATCAGTTGCGTGTACGCTTTGGTCACAAACCGCTGCATTGATCGCTCCACAGCAAGGATCGCATGTCATGAACCCTTCTCAGGATCCGTCTGTGATGGCCACACCCTCCGGTTTCTCCTGGATCGAAAAACCGCTGTTGGCGGCCATGGCGCGGCCAACGGGTCCGGAGGATCTGGCCTGGCTGCGTGAGCACGGTATCGAGGTGTTGCTGTCGCTGACCGAGGACCGGCCGCGCCGCGACTGGGTCGAGGACGCCAACCTGCTGGTCTATCACGAGCCGCTGGAGGACATGGAGCCGCCGGCGCAGGACCAACTCGATCGCTGTGTGTCGGCGATCGTGCGCGCGAACGAGCGCAAGATGGGCGTGGCCGTCCACTGCGGCGCCGGCCTGGGCCGCACCGGCGTCGTCCTCGCCGCCTATTTCGTCGCTCGCGGCCTCAGCGCCGGCAACGCCATCGCGCGCATTCGCCGGCTCCGTCCCGGTTCGGTCGAGACCGACGAGCAGGCCGCCGCCGTCGAGTTGTTCGCCCGCCGGAAGCGCCAGCCGACGGAGGAGAGTTAAAAGAGCCGCTTGCGGCTTCGTGTCTGTCCGGTAAGCCCCTCTCCCCCGGTACTCCGGGGGAGAGGGGTTGGGGTGAGGGGGTGCGGTTTCCCAGGGTTTGCCGCCCCCTCACCCCCAACCCCTCTCCCCCGGAGTACCGGGGGAGAGGGGCTTACCGGACAGACGCTAAGCGCTAAGCCGCAAGCGGCCTGGGAGAAAGCACCATGCCGACGGATTCCCTGGCCCGCGAGTTGTGTACCGAAATCTGCCGGATTCCGCTGATCGATCCGCACTCGCACATCAATCCGCACAGCCCGGCGGCTCGGACGCTCGACGACATCCTGGGCTACCACTACTACACGGAGTTGGCCCATTCCGCCGGCATGGACCAGGCGCCGCTGGCCGCCGCCGTCGAACCGCGCCAGCGCGTGCCGCGCCGTTCTCGCCCACCTGGAGCGCTTCGACAACACGGCGCAGTACGCCTGGTTCCTGGAGATTGCCCGTACTTTCCTCGGTTTCCAGGGCGACCGCGTCACCGCCGCCGACTCCGATACGCTGTGGGACGCGGCCGACCGACTCATGGCCCAGGCCGATTGGGAGGAGCAGGTACTGCGCCGCTCCAACATCGAGAAGGTGTTTCTCACCAACGATTTCGACGATCCGCTGGAAGGCTTCGACACCAGCCGTTACGTTCCCTGCCTGCGCACCGATGACCTCGTGTTCCATCTCGACAAGCCCGAAGTGCGACAGCGCTTGGCGAAGGCGACCGAGATCGAGGTCGGAGACACGACCCATTTGCGACAGGCAATCGGCAAATTATTCCAGCACTTCACCCGGCACGGCGCTCGGGCCTGCGCCATCTCGCTGCCACCGGATTTTTCTCCACATCCGGTCGCCTTGCCCGACATGGAAGCGGCCCTGCGCAGGGCACGGGAACCGGACGCACTCCGTTCGCATCCGGATCTTTCCCGTGGCGTCTTCTGGATGCTGGCCGAGCACTGCCGCGAGTTTCGCCTGCCCTTCGACCTCATGATCGGCGTCAACCGCGGCGTCTACCGCCAGGGCGTTTACCAGGGCCGAGATCTGTTCGATCAGCGCACCTCGCTGATTCAGTACGCCGAACTGTTCAACGCCTTCCCCGAAGTGACGTTCTGCATCTCGGTGCTGTCCAGCGGTCAGAACCAGGAACTGGTCAGCTATAGCTGGATCTTCCCCAACGTCGTGACGAGCGGCCACTGGTGGTACTCGAACATCCCGGCGTACATCGAGGTTGATCTGCGGGCACGTTTGCAAGCGGTGCCGAAGACAAAACAGATCGGTTATTACAGCGATATGTACAAGCTGGAATTCGGACTACCGAAGTTCAATATGTACCGCCGGATACTGGCGCGAGTGCTGGCCGACGACTTCGTGCGGCCGGGAGTCCTCAACGAGTCGGGGGCCGTCGAGTTGCGCGCTGTGTTCTTCGTGAGAATGTGCGACGCATTTTCCGCGTTTAGCCGCGACGCGCAGCGGAGCGCGTCGCGGCTAAACTCAATTGTCGGGCAGCTTGTCGTCGAACATCTTGGCGATGGGGTGGATGACGAGGTTGCTGACCTTGTTGCCCTTGTGATAGCCCCACATGCCCTGGATCAGCTCGAAGCTCATCAGGCCGACGAGGAAGAGGATGATCGTGCAGGGCAGCATGACGAGGGCGGGCATGACGCCCCATTCGGCCGGCGGCGCGGCCGCGGCGGCGACGGCCGCCGACTCGACCTCTTCCTCCTCCAGGGCCGGCTCCTGATCGAGGTCTTCGTCCAGCGCCTCGCCGATGTCCTCCAGCCCTTCATCGTCCTCGACCACCTCGCCGCCCGCGCGCTGCACCGTGGCGGCGGCGTCGTCCGCTTCTTCCTCGTCTTCCAGCGGCACCACCTGGCTGCCGCTCTCCTCGTCGCCCTCCAGCGATAGATCGAACTCCGAACTCTCCAGGTCGGTGTCGGCCTCGTCCAGGGCGACCGCCTCCGAGCCGGACTCCTCGTCCAGGGCCGGCACCTCGAAATCGGTCTCGAAGACGTCCTGGTCTTCTCCCGAAGCCTCCGCTCCTTCCTCGTCCTCGACGGACAGGCCGCCGCTCTCGTCCAGCGTCAGCTCGAACTCGCTATCGCTGTCGGCGCCCGGCGACTCCAGGGCCAGATCGGAGGAGCCTTCATCGATGGCCAGGTCCGACGTTTCCGGGTCGAGGCTCAGCTCGAACTCGCTGCTGCTGCCGTCGGTCGGCGAGGCGTCCTCCTCGGACAGGCTCAGCTCGAACTCGCTGCTGGAATCCGGGGTGCCCGCGGAGGGGGCGGACTTGGAAGGGTTGCCGGAATCGAGACTCAGCTCGAACTCGATTTCGTCGCTGCCGTCCCCTTCGAGCGAGATGCCGCTATCGACGGGGTCTTGCAGGTTGATGCCGCTGCCGCCCCTGGGTCCGGTCAGTTCGCCCAGGCCAACCTCCTCGTCCGCTTTCATCGCATCCAGTTCGTCGCTGCCGATCTCCAGGGGAGAGGAATCGCCCAGGGGCTTCAACTCGAAGTCGCTACTGCTGTCGGTGTCGGCCGGCGTTTTCGCGGCCGGGCCGTTCACGTCGATGTCCGCCTCGGACAACTCGAACGGCGACGAGGTGGGCAGCCTGGGCGCTGCGCCCCCCTTCGGTTTGTGCTGGGTCGAGCGCGCCTTGGCGGCCGCGTCCGCCTTGCGCTGCTCGGCGTCGAGATCGATCTCCTCGGTCACCATCTGGTCGCGCTTGCCGGGACGGACGATCTCCTCGATGCGGATGTCGCTATCGGACGGTTTCTTGCCGGGGTGTTCGCCGATGGGCACGTCGCTGTCGTGCGGCGAGGACGGCTCGATTTTGACGTCGCTATCGCTGGGTTCGTCCAGCGGGACGATGCGGACGCCGCTGTCGTCCTTGGGAGGTCCAGCCATCCGCGATTTGCTCGACCCCGTTTTCGGCGGCGGCGACACCGGCGCCTTGGACGCCGGCGGCTTGTCGTCCCCGGCGATGGCGAAATCCATGTCGCTGCCGTCCATGACCAGGCGAACGTCGCTGTCGCTGGACGCCTTGGGCGGCGACGTCTTGCCGAGCTTGGAGGCATTCGTTTTGTGCGCGGGCGGCGGCGACGCCGGCTTGGCCGCCGGCTCCTTGCCCAGGGGAACCTCGTCACTGTCGTCCCCGCCGAGACTGAAATTGAAGACGTCCTTGCCGCCGGCCTTGGCCTGCGCCGCGTCGCCCAGCGGCAGTTCGGGGTCGCTGCCGAGGCCGCGCACACGGGCCATCTCATCGATCTCCTGGGCGCGGAAACGCCAGCCGCTGCGGTCCTGGAAGGCGCGGATCTCTTTCTTGCGCGCCATCTCCTTGAGCTGCTCGGGATTGATGCGGAGGATCTGCGCGGCCTGTTCCAGCGTGTAGTACTGCACCATCGGTATGGACCCCAACGGCCACGGGCAAAGAGAGGCTCCTCGTGAGCGTGCGGCAGCGGTGCTCCCTGCACGTCTCATCATCGATTGTAAACGGTCCCGGCTTGAATGCAAGGCCGCGGAAGGCGGGGGGATGTGGCGGAAGACGCACGGATGTCTCGGTGGCGCGCGTTGTCCCGAAAATAGGGACTAGGGAATAGGGACTAGGGAATAGGGAAGAAGAATCCTCCTCTCTCGCCCTATATCCCTAGTCCCTATTCCCTAGTCCCTATTCCCTAGTCCCTATTCCCTGTTGCGAGTGCCACCGGCTCCGCAGTGGACGCTGCTCCGTCGGTGGTCGGGTTGGTCAAGCCGTTCTCGGCCGACATCACCAGCTCGCTGAACAAGCCGCCTTGCTGAACCAGTTCCACATAGGTGCCCTCTTCCGCGATGCGCCCATCGTCGAAGACGAGAATACGATCGGCGTCGCGCAGCGTGGACAGGCGATGGGCCACGAGGATCGTCGTGCGGTCGGCGCTGGTGACACCCAGGGCTTGCTGCACGGCCCGCTCGCTGATGTTGTCCAGGGCCGACGTCGCCTCGTCGAGGATGAGGATGGGCGGCATCCTCAGCAGGATGCGGGCCAGGGCCAACCGCTGCCGCTGGCCGCCCGACAGGTTGCCGCCCCGTTCCGTCAGGACGCCGTCGTAGCCTCCAGGCATTTGTAGGATTTCCTCGTGCAGGTTGGCCAACTCCGCGGCGCGGCGGATGTCCTCTCGGGTGACGCTCTCGTTGCCGTAGGCGATGTTCTCGGCGACGGTGCCGGCGAAGACGAACGGCGACTGTCCGACATAACCGAGGAACTTGCTGATGTCGGGCCGCGACACGTCCTCGATGCGCACGCCGCCCAGCATCACCTCGCCGCTGTTGGGATGCAACAAACGCAGCAGGACGCGGAGGAACGTCGATTTGCCGCAGCCGGATCGGCCAGCGATGCCAATCATCTCGCCCAGGCGAATTTTCAGCGACAGGTTGTTCAAGGCGTGTACGTGCTTGCCTTGCGGCGTCAGGTATTCCACGTTCAGGTCGCGGACGACGATGGCTGGTTCGTCCGGCCGCAACCGCGGTTCATACGAGCGCGGCAGCGTGAACGACGGATCCAACGGCTCGGCCAACAACTCCAGCAGGTCGCCGACACGCAGACTGCTCTCGTGCCCCTCGTCGAGGACGCGATGGATCTCGCTCAACGGCGTCATGACGCTGAGGAACAGGGCCGAGAAAGCCACCACGTCGCCGGGATCGATCTGGCCGTTGATGGCGTAATAGATGGCCACGCTCAAAACGATAATGTGGAACAGCCCCTCGTTGAGCGCCTTGGCGCAGCCGAACAGCGACATCTGGAACTGGTGGCGGATCTCCATGGCGCGGCGCTTCTCGGCGGCGCGGGCCAGGCGCTTGATCTCCTGAGCATAGGTGTTGGCCGCCCGCACGTACTCGATGCCGCCCAGCTGCTCGACGACGGCGCCGTCAATCTCCTCGCAGCTGCGCAGCAGTTTCAGACGCACGCCCTTCTGCGAGATGAGTTGACGGATGGTGAGGAAGACGGCCGTGGGGATGACGCCGACCATGATAAGGCCCAAGAGTGGCTGCTTGCTGATGGCGGCGATCAGGGCGAACGTCCCGGTCAGTACGGCCGGGGCGAAGTCAAGGAAGCTCAGGCGCAGGAAACGTACGAACCCTTCGACGCTCCGATAGATACGGCCATGCAGGGCGCCGACCTTCTCTTTCGACAGGCTGGCCAGGTCGATCTTCATCAGGTGGTTGACCACCCGAACGCTCATGTCGCGGTTGAGGCGCGTACAACTGTTCTCGACCAGGTAGCGGCGGGCGACGTTGAGTCCCTCGCGCAAAACGTAGGCGGCGCCGATCAGGCCGAGCACCTCGACAACAAGGGTGTAGGCGGCGGCGTGCGATCCGTCGGACTTGATGCCGTGCATGACGGCACCGACCAGCTTGCCCAGCAACAAGTTTACGGTCACGTTACATAAACTGACGGCGGCCATGATGGCCCCCGCGCCGGCCAAGCCCAGCTTGTGCCGCGCCGGCACCAGACGCCAAACCTGATGGCCGCGACGCAGGATCAGGCGTATCTCGGCCGCGATCCCCTTCCCGTGCGGATGCGTGGACATGGCGTTGGATCGGTTGGAAAGACAAAAGGGTTCGCACCCCGGACGATCTCGCCCAGGTTCCCGACGATGGGAGGTCGTTCCGTTTGTAAACTTCACTTCCTACGAAAGAGCACGACGATTCCGATTGGCCTGCAAGTGGCTCGCAGGCAAAAGCGTACTCTGCAACAGCGCCACGAGCTTGCGCTCGACCATCTGGGCCGGCGTCAAGCCTGCCCGCGAGTCGTGAACCAGCGTTTCTTGAGGCGGAGAAGCGAGACGGCGCGTGGAGACCGTTTCCGGAGTCGAAGCGGTATCGCGAGGCATAGTCCACTCCTTGAAAAAATTCAGGTCTTCACACTAAATCTGTGTTGTCGTGGCAGCAAACGACATGCCAGGAAGGGGGACAGGACGCAGAAGTTCCCCGAACCTTCGTTCCGGCAAAGGGAAAGGATGAAAAAGGAGCCGAAAATTAAGCCGCCTGAGGCAGTGCAGCGACGCGCGTGTGGAAGCCCGAACGGGCGAGACCGCGAACGACGCACGGCAAAGTGTGAAAGACGTTGCGCACGCGATTGTCAACGAGGGCGTTGTCGAGTGCCAAAATGGCAGCCCCAGCGTCGATGCCAACCATGTCGAGTCCAAGCCAACCGCGATCCACGTTGACGTTGCGGAAGCCGTAGCGGCCGAGGAGGTTTCCGCGCCGATCGCGGACGGCACGATGAAGATTGTCGAGGACGAGGTCCGGCCGACGGGCGATCGAGGCGAGAGTGGCCGTCAGGTGCGCGGTGCCGTCGATCGGGCCGCTGGGGGCGTAGCAGCGATAAACGTATTCGGCCGGGGGCGTCGCGGGACCATCGCCGGCCGACAGACCCCAGTAATCGCGATAGGTTCGGTAGACGCCGGCCCGCTCGCGGCAGGTTCGATAGTTGGCGTCCGCGGCGATGCTCGCCTCCGCCTCCAGATCGACGCCGCCGGGAACAAGCCAGCTCTCCAGATCGAGCAGATCCAGCCCATACTGGAAGACGAACAGGCCGAGATCGCTGTTGTTGAAGCGCAGTCCGGCCGTGGTCCCGTAGAATGGCCGCAAATGCTGCCAGGCTCGTACCGGCAAGGCGCGTCCCTCGTCGGCCCCGGCGGCCAGGACGTACAGGAACACCGTCTCGCCATTGAGACGGTCCCAGGAGCAGGGGAGGAAACGTCCGTCGTGACCTTGACCGTGCCGGATTAGAGACGTGTCCGACTCGGCGGGAACCGTCCAGTAGTGCCAGTCGATACGTCCCCAGAACGCCCGAGACAGACGTTCCAGCTCGGCATCGCGCAGGAAGGCGGACGCCCACAACGCCCCGGCCGCAAGCCAAGCCGTATCGATGGTGCTCAGCCGATCCGCGCCGTAGACGCGGCCGGTACGCGAGTCGAGGAAATGGGGAACGATGCCGCGATCGTGCGGTAGGACGTGCAGGGCCGTCTCCAGCCCCGTGCGGATGCGCAGGATCGCCTCGCTCGGCGTCAAAAGGCGATGAGGCTCGGCCGAAGCGAGGGCGAGGGCGATCCAGCCCATGCCGGTGGCCGCGGTGCTGTACAGGCCGTGCGGCGACAGCGGCCCGTGGTTGCGTTGGCGATCGAGGAGGAGTCCCGTCGTCGTCTGGTTGTCGAGGAAGTACTGCATCGCCTGGGCCTGCAAGCGCAGCAGCAGACGACGCTCCGCCGTGGTGAAGGGTGCCGTCCTTGGCATGACTTCCACTCCTGGCCCGTCTCCGATCCGAAGTGCATTAGTGTAGCAAATCCGCCCAGAGAGGGAAGAGAAGTCGTCGCTGTGGCGCCCGAATGCTCGACCTCTGCTTCTCCGGCGGCATGTCTCTTGCACTGCTGCGAGCGCGTCTCCGCTTCTCGGAACGCCCCTCGGCATGGAGGATACGATTGATGGCAGACGCGGACCCTCGGGTGGCGGCGGTGATCCTCACCCACAACCGGCGCGAGGAAGTGCTCGCCTCCCTCGACCGGCTCACTCGATTGCCGGAACGGCCGCGCCTCGTCGTCGTGGACAACGGCTCCACGGACGGCACGGCGGAGGCGGTGATCGAACGCTTCCCGCAGGTGGAAGTCCTTTCGGCGGGCGGCAATCTCGGAGCGGCGGCGCGGAACCTGGGCGTGCGGCACGTCGCGGCGCCTTACGTCGCCCTGTGCGATGACGATACCTGGTGGCAGCCGGGATCGCTGGCCCATGCCGCCGACCTGATGGATGCGCACCCTCGGTTGGCCGTGGCGACCGCGCGCATTCTCGTCGGGCCTGAGGAAGTGGAAGACCCCATCTGCGCCGAACTGGCGCGCAGTCCCTTGCCCTGCGAGCCGGACATGCCGGGCCGGCCGCTGTTGGGATTCATGGCTGGCGCGTCGGTTGTACGGCGTTCGGCCTTCCTCGCCGTCGGCGGTTTTGAGCCGCGCTTCTTCCTCGGCGGCGAGGAGGAACTGCTGGCCGCCGACCTCGTCGCCTCCGGCTGGTGGCTGTGCTACGTCCCGCGACTGGTCGTTCATCATTATCCGTCCACGCGCCGCGATGCCGTCTCGCGGCGCTGGCACATCCTGCGCAACGCTCTCTGGTCCGCCTGGCTGCGTCGACCGCTGTCCGCCGCCCTGCGCAAGACCGGCCACGTCGTTCGCACGGCGCCGCGCTCGCGCGAAACCTGGCGCGGACTGGCCGCGGCCGTCGCCGGTCTGCCCTGGATCCTCCGTCAGCGTCGCGTTGTGCCGCCTCGGGTGGAGCAACAACTCCGCTTGCTGGAACAACGCCGACCTTCGTTTCCTCCTTCCCTCACGGCCTGATTATGTTCTTTCATCCAGACATCAAGGGCGGCGGCCTGCCGCGCGGCACGGTCTGCCTGACTTACGACGACGGACCTGGCGCGACCGAGGGCGATGGACCCGGCCCGCATACGCGGGAACTGGGCCGGTATCTTTTCGAGCAAGAGATTGCCGCCACGTTCTTCGTGGTCGGCAGCCACGCCGAACGCCACCGCGACATCCTGGCGTCGCTCCAGGAATGGGGCCACTTCATCGGCAACCATACGTACAGCCATCCCGGACTGGTGTCCCTAGCCCTTGCCGGCGGCGACGTGGTTGGAGAACTCCAGAAGACCGACGACATTATCCGGCCGTTCGTCTCGGGAAACGTGGTTTTCTTTCGCGCCCCTACGGCAACTGGCGCGAGAAGGTCGGCCCGGATTGCGACGAGGACAAGACCACATCGCTGGTCGCCGATCTTCTCAACTGCGGTGATGCGTTCCGCGATTACGTCGGCCCGATCAACTGGGACATCGTCGCCGAGGACTGGGCGTGCTGGCGTCAGGGATTATCGGCGGAAGAGTGTGCCAGGCGTTACCTGGCGGAGACGGAGCGCGTCGGCAGTGGCATCATCCTTCTGCACGACAGTTCGGAAGAGGAAATGGTGCGTCGTCGAAACCTGACCATGCCGGCGACAAAAATACTCGTGTCGGAACTGAAGGCACGAGGCTATCGCTTCGTCGGACTCGATGCCGTGCCGCAGGTCGAGAGGGCCATGCGAGCGTGCCGCGAGAACGTCAAGACTTGTTGATGAGAAGGAGAATGCTTGCGAGAACGTAGCCTCGTTGACTGAGGGCTGGTGTCTTTCACGGTGCCGAACTCAGGAACCGCGCCAGCATCGTGCGCAAATTCAAACGTCCCGAGTCGATCCGCTGATCGGCGCGCTGACGACGGGCCAACACTTGCCAGTGCAACCACACGTAGGGGCCTTCGTCGAGCGTCCCGCGCGGCACCGTTCGTCGGCAGACATCCTCAACGCCGCCGACATCAATGTGCCAGGCCGGCAATTTCCGCGGCAGTTCGTTGACGAATCTCGGATTGTCGTTGTTCCAACCGTGACGGTATCCGACGAACTCGGTCATGGTTTGTTCTCCTCTTCTCTCGCAGTCTTATGTCCTCTTTCGCGGCACTTAAAGTAAGGTCGGCCGGAAACCCGCCTCGCCGTCGTCTTGCGCACTTTCGGCGCAATCGACGCAGTAGAGCGTGTAAGGAACGGCCTGAAGGCGGTCCTTGCCGATCTCCCGGCCGCACCGACCACAAGTCCCATAAGTTCCTTGCTCAATCCGATCCAAGGCGGCGGCGACTTCGGTCTGCATCTGCCGCTCGTTTTGCAAGAGGCTGGCGCTCATCTCTTGCTCGAACGCATCCGTGCCAATGTCCGCCAAGTGCAGCGGTACATTGGAGAGGTTGCCGCTGGCGTCGCCGCCGGCCTGGCGCAATGCCTCTCCGCTGACTCCGGCCTCATCCCCTTTCAATCGGGCCGCCAGAACCAGCAGCCGCTGCCGGTAACGGTCTCGTTCCTCTGGGGTCATGGAGGGACTCCTCGGGTAAATGGTCCATTCGCTGTAACGGCCGGCTGCCCGAAAGAAATGCGGCCCGAGCAACCACCTGCTCGGGCCGTCTTTGTCCGGCCCCGCCCCGGTCCTATCCGCTTCCCGGAAGCCTCCTGGAGACTCGCGGTTGCGGGGATGGTTGTGCAAAGGTCATGCCCGCCTTTACGGCCGTCGGGCTTTTTCCATCTCCCTTACCCGTTTTTCCAGTCGAGAAACGTCGCGTTCCATCTGCCGAATGCGCTCGCGCTGGCGGACAGCCCCATCCGTACCCGCACGGGTGGCGCCCCCGGACTTCCCAAACCGGAGGGAAGTAAGTACCTCGACCGAGACTTCTTCCAGTTGGACGATGACATCCTGCTTACGGCCGGCGCGCCGGATCGAGAACGTGACCTCCGCGCCCGACCCGAGACGCTTGAGCCTGGTGCTCAGTTCCTCCTGGGAGGAGAGGGTCTTGCCGTTGACGCGGGTGATGACGTCGGCGTGGCGCAGGCCGGCCTTCTCCGCCGGCGAGTCCGCCAATACCTCGACGATGACAACGCCCGCGTCCTCCTTCAGTCGCAAACGTGTCTTCACTCGTCGGCTGATGTTCACGGTGGGTACGGTGAAAATCCCCAGATACACGGCGTTCTCGACCTCACTCGTGGCGGTCTCCTCCGCGGGAATCGCATTCCCTCGCGTAGTTCCCTTCGACTCCCTCTCGCCGCCAGCCTCCACGGGGAAGGGCAGTAAGCCGGAAGATAGAGCGAGCAGTCCGATGGAAAAGAGCGATCTCAACATGGGCTTCTCCTCAAAGGTGCGTGCGCGGACCTCACCCGGGACGGCGCACGCAGCCAAAAGCCGATCGACCCGGCCATCGGCCGGGTCGGGCGGCGTGGGGGGATAAGGGGGTAGATGTGGCGGACAGTGCCACGAACGAACCGGAGCGGGCGACGGCACTCAGGCCGAATAGGGTCTGCCCAGCGAACCGAGGGACGGCGATTATTTGCTGCTGGCTTTCTTCTTCGCCGGCACCTTGGCGCCTTTCTGCCGCGCCTCCGACAGACCGATGGCGACCGCTTGCTTGCGGCTGGTCACCTTCTTGCCGGTCTTGCCGCTTTTCAGCTTTCCATGCTTGAACTTGTCCATCGCCTCGTGGACGGTCTCCTGGGCCTTCGCGCCGTATTTTCGCGTCATGGGTCTCTCCTGTTCCTGGATGGCTCCCCGGTCGCATCACGTTTTGCGACTCCGCAGAGATGTTATTCAAATCTGGTGCCAATTTTCCTCATCCGGCGGAGGAACTCCCCTCGCCTGGTAGGACGGCCGTGCGGGATCGTATGATGAGGGAAGCAAACATGGACCCGAAACTCCAGACAAGACCCACGACTCATGGCACGTTACCTGATCGGCATTGACCTGGGCACGACCAACAGCGCGCTGGCGTACCTCGACTTGCAGCATCCGCGGCGCGGCGACCGGCTGGACATCAAGCCGTTCCCTCTCCCGCAGCTGGTGGCGGCCGGCGAGGTCAAGGAGCGGCCGCTGTTGCCGTCGTTTTTGTACCTGCCGGGCCAGCACGACTTACCGCCGGGAGCGACCGCCCTGCCGTGGGACGCCCAGCGCGGCTACGCCGTCGGCGAGTTCGCCCGCAACCACGGCGGAAAGGTGCCCGGCCGACTCGTCAGCTCGGCCAAGTCGTGGCTGTGTCATGGCGGCGTCGATCGCTCGGCCGGCCTGCTGCCGTGGACCGCGCCGCCCGATGTGCCGCGCGTTTCGCCCATCGAGGCATCGGCCCGCTATCTGCGACACATGGTCGAAAGCTGGAACCACGTCATGGCTCAGGGCCGGCCCGACGATCGGCTGGAGAAGCAGACCGTCGTACTGACCGTGCCGGCGTCGTTCGACGACGTCGCCCGCAACCTGACGGTCGAGGCGGCGCGCAAGGCGGGGCTGGAAGAGTTGGTCCTGCTGGAGGAACCGCAGGCGGCGTTCTACTGCTGGCTGGTGACGCACTCGGCGACCGAGGCCGCCTCCCTCAAGCCGGGGACGCGCTGCCTGGTCGTGGACGTCGGCGGCGGCACCAGCGATTTCAGTCTCATCGAGGCGGTCGAGCAGCAAGGCGAGTTGGGCTTCGTGCGCCAGGCCGTCGGCGATCATCTGTTGCTGGGCGGCGACAACATGGACCTGGCCCTGGCCAAGTTTGTCGAGACGAAGTTGCCGGGCGCCGGCCGACTCGACGCGGTGCAATACGGTCTGCTGACGCAAGCATGTCGGTTGGCGAAGGAAACGCTGCTGAGTCCGAACGCGCCGGAGAGCCACACGGTAACGGTGATCGGCCGAGGCCGCGCCGTCATCGGCGGCACCTTGCACACGAAATTGACGCCGGCGGACGTGCGGCAGGTGGTCCTCGATGGTTTCTTCCCGGTGGTGCCGTCCGACGCGGCCCCGCAGCGCGGCGCCCGCGCCGGTCTGCACGAAATGGGTCTGCCTTACGTCAGCGATCCGGCCATCACGCGCCACCTGGCCGCCTTTCTTCAACATCAATCCGCGCCCGGCGCCGGTGCGCCGACGGCGATCCTGTTCAACGGCGGCGTCTTCCAGCCGCCGGCCCTGCGCCAGCGCGTCGTCGAGGTTCTGCGCCAGTGGTACGATCGACCGGAGCACCCCTGGCAGCCGCTGGCCTTGACGAACCCATCGCTGGACCTGGCCGTCGCCTGGGGAGCGGCGTACTTCGCCTGGCTGCGCCACACCGGCGGCCGTCGCATCGGCGGCGGCATTGCGCGTTCCTACTACGTCGGCGTCCAACAAGCCCGGAGCGCCAGCGACGGGGCAGACGAGGCGATCACGGTGGTTTGTGTAGTGCCGCAGCACATGGAGGAGGGGCAGGACATCGTACTGGACAGGCCGGAGCTGGAGCTGGCCCTGGGACAGCCGGTGATGTTTCCGTTGTACACCTCGACGGTGCGCGGCGACGACCGTGCCGGCGACCTGCTGACGGTGGCGCCGGACCAACTCTTGCGCATGCCGCCGCTTCATACGGTCCTGCGGGGAGGCAAGCGCAGCGGCACCAAATCGGTGCCGGTGACGCTGGCGGCGCGCTCGACGGCCATCGGCACGCTGGAGTTGTTCTGCGTGGCCCGCGACGGTGCCAACCGCTGGCGACTGGAATTCAACGTCCGCGACCTGGTGCAAGACTCGCCTCCGCGCGGCGAGGCCGACGGCGACGCGGAGCCGACCGTCACCGACGTTTGGCCGGAGGCCCAGGTGCAGGAAGCCGGCCGGCTTATTCGATCCGTGTACCCTGTCGCCGCACCCGTGGAGACGAGTGACAATCCCTTGACACCACAGGAACTGACGAAAGCGCTGGAGTCGGCGCTGGACGCGCCGCGGCACGCCTGGCCGACCGGACTGTGCCGCCGACTATGGGATTTTCTGTCCGAGGTCGCCGAGGAGCGGCGCCGCTCACCGTCGCACCTGAGCCGCTGGTACAACCTGACCGGCTACTGCCTGCGCCCCGGCTTCGGCGATCCCCTCGACAAGTTTCGCATCGAGCAGCTGTGGAAGATGATGGCCGCGCCGCCGCGCGCCGACGCCGGCAAGGGGGCACGAGGGACGGCGCCGCGCTTGACCGAGACGGGCGCCGACGCCTGGATCATGTGGCGGCGCGTGGCCGGCGGACTGCACTCGACCCTGCAACAAGCGCTATACGATCGACTGCGCCCGGTACTGCTGCCGGCCAAGGGCAAGGCGTTTGCCCGTCCCGGAGCCAATGAGTTGGCCGAGATGTGGCGGGCGGCGGCCGCCTTCGAGCGCCTCGACGTCAAGCACAAGGAAACCCTCGGGGCCGCCCTGCTCAAACCGCTGCGACGCAGTCCTGTGCCCACCTACGGCTTCTGGGCGCTGACCCGTCTCGGAGCGCGAGCACTTCTGTATGGGCCGCTTAACGCAGTCATGCATCATCAGGTCGTCGAGAAGTGGCTGGAATCGATCTTACCGTTCCAGCCAGGCAATCAGAGCGAACGGTTGGCCTGGGCGTTCTGCCTGACGCAACTGGCCCGCCGCACCGGACAACGCGCCCTCGACATTGATGACACTCATCGACAGAGCGTGCTCGACGTGCTGCGCGGCCAATCCATCCCGGATCACTGGCGGCGCATGGTTGAGGAAGTATCGGAAATGGAGCGGGAAGAACAGGGGCAGATGCTCGGCGATTCGCTGCCCATCGGTCTGCGCCTGCTGCCGGCGCAAAAAGAGTAGGTCGGAGAGCGATTAAGGAGGATTCCCTATGCCCTCACCATTCCCCGGTATGGACCCGTACCTGGAGACGCCGCATCTGTGGCCTGACGTGCATAGTCGGCTGATCAGCGAAATCCAGAGCTTCTTGAATCCGGCCTTGCGGCCGCGCTACGTCGCCCGGGTCGAACTGCGCGTCTATGTCTCGGACGAAGACGATCCCGGAAAAGAGTCTCCCCGCATCCCAGATGTCCGCATCGATCGGACCACGAAACGCAAGGGGGCGAAAGCGACGAAGGGGGCGGAGACTGTCGCCGTCGCCGAACCGCTGACCATCCCTTTTCTGGTCGAAGACGAAATCGAAGAAGCCTTTCTGGAGATCCGGCATCTCGAATCGAAGACCACCGTCACGGTCCTGGAAGTCCTCAGTCCGTCGAACAAGGTTCGCGGCTCAGCGGGTCGGAGGAGTTTCCTGGCCAAACGGCGGCAAGTCCTCGCCTCGGAGGTCCACTGGGTCGAGATCGACTTGCTGCGAGCGGGCGAGCTGTCCCTGGCGCGGCTGGCCGCGGCGTCCAGCGATTACCGGATCGTTGTCTCGCGCGGTGAAGACTGGCGCCGCGGCCAGTTCTGGCCCGTGAACGTGCGCCAAGCCCTGCCGTTCATCGGCATTCCGTTGCGCGGCAAGGATCCGGACGTACCCCTCGATCTGAACGCCGTGCTGCGCGCCGCCTACGACCATGCGGCCTACGATCTGTCGATCGATTATCGCCGCGAGCCGTCGTCGCCACTGTCGCGCGCGGACGCCGCCTGGGCCAACAAGGTGCTCCGCGAACACGGCTTGCGCTGAACGGTCGCGGCTCGGTTCGTTCCGCTCGCGTTCAATGCCAGCGGGCGAAAGCGTTCTCGCCGCTGGTGTAGGTGATCTCGCCATGAAGCACGCCGCGCACGGAGAGCAACTCCTCGCCGAGATGACGCACCTCGGTCCCCGGGCCGCGCAGTACCGATACCTCCAGGCAGTGCCGCTCGCCCAGGTGGACGTGCAGGCTGGATACCACCAGATGGTGGTGATGGTGCTGCTTGTCGATTAGCCGGGCCGCCAGTTCGCGGGCATGGTGGTCGTAGACGAGCGTGAGGACGGCCACCTGCTCGCTCGTCTCGTCTTGCTCGCCCTGGGACTCTTCCCGGACGAGGTGATCGCGGATGAGATCGCGGATGGCTTCGCTGCGCGTAGCGTAGCCGCGCGCCGTGATGCTGCGATCGAATGCCGTCAGCAGCACGTCTTCCAGGGAGATGCTAATTCGCGTCAGGTCCGCCATTTGTCCCTTGTTCCCTCGATTATCCCCGAGCGCGTCTCTTTATCATTGTCCGCGACCGCGTGACGAATTGCCAGAACGAACCGCGGAGGAGCCGCGTCATCTCGGCGGCGCGACGGACTATCCTACGCAATCCGGACAGAACATGCGAACAGGCGCCGAAACGCGGGGAACTTTTCCGATTCGTTCTCTCTCCGCTTGAAGGGAGAGAATAATTCCAGGGTGTCACGATCCTTCCCCGACCCACGGCCGTGTTCATGTTGAGAATGTCCGGAGGCTGCGGGGTTCCGATTTTGGCCGCATGGATGCTGCTGCTGGCAGCGCGGCCGGGGTGGACGGGCGAACGCCATTACCTCCTCATCTTCGGCGCGCAATCGCACCCGAAACTGCCCCGCTACACGCATACCTTCGCCACGTTCGTCAAGGTCGGCGACTGCCCAGCCGACGGCGCAGCGCCGCCCTTTCATGCGTACACGATCAGCTGGTTGCCTCAGACGTTGAAGGTCCGGCCCTTCCGCTGCTCCAATGAGCCGGGGGTGAACCTGGACCTGGAGACGACCTTGCGCTGGGCCGGCGCCAACCGCATGCGCGTGTCCGAATGGGGACCATACGAGATCGAGGGCGAGTTCTGGCACCTCGTTTACAACGAATATCTGCGGATGCAAAGCGGCATCTACCGCTACAAGGCCATTGATCCCTTCACGCGCGGCTCGTTGACTACCGACTGCATCCACGCCGTCTCCGACGTAGATTACCGCCACAGCCGCGCCGAATATTTCTTCGTCCGCAACGGCGACCCGGCCAGCCGCCACCTCGTCTTCGTCCTGCTCGACCGCGAGCGCGTGCTCGCCGATCACGGCGACCTCTCCTGGCTGAACACGGCCCTGGGGTTGGATCCCTATCCGATTCAACGGCGGCGCGACCCCAGATAAGGCTCGGTGGGTAGCCGTTCCAAACTACGGTTCGCCCCGAATCGGCTCCTCGCATCCGCTATAATCCTTTTCTCCCTCTGGTCAGGGTTCGTTGGGGAAGAGGCGGCGGCGCGGACATGGCGGACGAGGTTTGGGACATCGTGGTGGTCGGCGCGGGGGCGGCGGGGCTGATGGCGGCCATCCGGGCGGCGGAGTGCGGCCGGCGCGTGCTGGTGCTGGAGAAGAACCGCAAGCCCGGCGTCAAGATCCTCATGTCCGGCGGCACGCGCTGCAACCTGACGCACGCCACCGACAACCGCGGCATCGTCGAGGCGTTCGGTCCGCCCGGCCGCTTTCTTCACTCGGCGCTGGCCGCCCTCAGCGTCCAGGACACGGTGGACTTTTTCGAGTCCGAGGGCGTCGCCACCAAGGTCGAGGAGACCGGCAAAATATTCCCGGTCAGCAACAAGGCGCTAGACGTACTCGAAGCCTTGCTGCGGCGGTTGCGACGGAGCGGGGCGGTTCTCGCCTTGGAGGAGCCGTTGCGCGACTTGCAAGTACGTCCGTCCGGGTTCGCCCTGACGACGCCACGGCGCATCCTCGACGCCAAACACGTCATCCTCACGACGGGCGGCCAATCCTATCCGGGCTGCGGCACGACCGGCGACGGCTACGACCTCACGGTTCGACTGGGACACACAATCGTGCCGCCACGGCCGGCACTGGTGCCCGTGACGGTCTCGGATCGTCGGGTGCTCGACCTGCGCGGCGTCACCCTGCCGGACGTGGCGGTGCGCGTTGTCGAGGACAGGAAGTCACTGATCTCCCGTCGAGGCTCTCTGTTGTTCGCGCACTTCGGACTGTCCGGCCCGGTCATTCTCGACCTCAGCCGGGTCATCAGCGGACACGCCCGGCCCGAGACGCTGGCCCTGGAAGTGGACCTGCTGCCCGGCATCGCCGAGGCCGCTCTCGACGAACACCTGCGCGTGGAGACGGCGGCGTCCGGCAAGAAACAGTTGGCGGCCGTGCTGGCCGTTCATCTGCCGCGCCGGCTCTGCGAAACGCTGCTGGAGATGGCTGGGCTGCCGGCCGACCGCAAGGCAGCGGCGCTGAGCCGCCCTGACCGCGTCCGTTTGGCCGCCACCGTCAAGCGTCTGCACCTGCCGGTGACGGGCACTCTCGGCTTCGGCAAGGCCGAGGTGACCGCCGGCGGCGTCGCCCTGGAGGAGGTCGATTCCCG
The DNA here is from genome assembly GCA_963849325.1 of uncultured Planctomycetota bacterium. GTDB lineage: Bacteria > Planctomycetota > Planctomycetia > Gemmatales > Gemmataceae > JAJPHU01. The sequence continues at coordinate 114,177 of CAWKHF010000009.1, forward strand.
CAGTCTGCGCAGCAAGCGCGTGCCGGGCCTGTTCCTCGCCGGCGAACTGCTCGACCTCGACGGGCCAATCGGCGGCTACAACTTCCAGGCGGCCTGGAGTACCGGCTGGCTGGCGGGACAGTGGGCCGCAGAGGACGATTGAGCCGTTTTTTCCGCGCCGACGGAACTTTTGTCGGCGGGAGGGGTCTAATGTTCCGGATTCCCGCCCGAGAGGCTGTGCCTCGAATTCTCTCGTGAACGTCTGTCCTCTTGAAGTACAGGGATCGCACATGCTCCTGCGTCACGTTCCGATTGGTTTTTTCCTGCTGATTTGTGGGGGACTGGCCTCGGTCGAGGCGGCCGCTCCCAATCCCAAGGCGAAGCCCAAAACTGCCCAAACCCTGCCGTCCGTCGATGGCGATAAACTGCCGCCCGGACAGTTCGCCGGCACCGTCGTCAATTTGCCCGGCAGCGATCGCATGTTCACTCTTAAGATCACCTATCCCGAAGTGCGTCTCAAGCCGGGCGCGAAGATGCCCAACCTGAACAACATGCACGCTCGGGGCATGCATCAGACCCTTCAGCAGATGCACCAAGCCCAGCAGACGCGCGGCGGCCGCGGTTATCATCGCGGAGGGCATTATTCCGCCCTCAGCAACATGATGCACATGCAGCAGATGTACGTGCAGGGGCAGCAGAGGATGGCGCAGGCGATGGCGCGGGCCCAACAAAAGGAACTCCAGCTCTTACAACAAGAGATCCGGGCCATCCAAAATATGTATCAGGTCGTTCCGGCGACGCGCAACTTCGATTTCCAGGCGGAGGAGACCGTCAAGGTGCGCATCAAGGACTTGCCCGAACAGTTCGACGACAAGGGCAACATCAAGAGCTATACCGCGCAGGAGAAGTCCGAGCTGAAAGGCAAGGACAAGACCCTGGTCGGCTACGAAAGCTCGATCGACAACCTCAAGGTTGGGCAGATCGTCCTGGTTTCGCTTCGCGTCCACAAGGATCCCAAACCGGCGAACAAACTCATCGCCTCCGTCGCCAGCAATAAGGACCAGGACGCCGACAAGGACAAAGACGCCGAGAAGGACAAGGACAAAGACGCCGATGCTTCGGTCCAACACAAGATGCAGGTGCGTTTGATTCTGATTGTCAAGGACAGCGATGCGCCGCAGTACTCGACGACGGCGGCGCCGAAGAAAAAGAAGAACAAGTAAGTCGGAAGCCATTCGGTGATGGGGCCGTTCGCGGCGGAAGGCGAAGCCGCGAGCGGCCACGTTGTTTTTCTCTCTGGTCAGTGGTTCAATTCCAGTCCCAGGTAAAGCTGCATGTTATCGGTCGAGACGGTTCGCTGATCGAGCATTCCCGTCCATTGGTGCTTGGCGCCGACCTTGAACTTGCCGCCGCTGCCGACGGGAACGGCCAGGCGAACGTCCTGGTTGATCGTGTCTTGCTGAAGGGGCGTCAGGGACGGCGTGGCGCTGCCTTGGTACTCCAGACCGATGCCGTACAGCAGAGGCCATCGGCCCTGTACCTCCAGCAGCCAGTCGGAGCGCCCCTGGGTGCGCACGGGGTGGAGGGGATCGGTGTAGCTGACGCCCGGTCCACTGCGGAAGGTGAACTCCGCCAGCGAGCCGACCGGCAGCTTGCAGGCCAGGCCGGTACGGCCGCTGACCTTCATGTTGGACTGGCCGGCCTCGTCGCTGTTGGCGCCGACCTGGCCGAAGACGGAGAGGGGGCCGGCGACGCCCAGCTGCCAGGAATCGTTCGTCTGCCAGGTGCGCTTCCAGGACGGATCGTCCCAAACCTTCGCCACCGGGGCGTCGGTCACCTCGACCTGGGAATTCAACGAACCCAGCAGTCCCGCACTCGTTTGGCTCACCTTTCGCGGCTTCTTGTCGGGCTGCTCCCAGGGACTGAGCGTCGAGGCGTCGGTCCCTCCGGCCGGCGCAACCGAGTCGGGATCGAGGCCGGCTTGCGCCGGCAGAAGACGAGGTGCGCCGAAGCCGGACGAGTCCGGGGCCAACCACGGATGAGGGTTCGTGGGGTCGAGTCCGGAGGCCGAAGCGTTCGACTGGGCGGCGTCGGAGTAGGTTTGCCAGAGCGTGAGAAGATCGTCCGCCGGGTCGGGACATTCGTCGGCACGCAGGCAAACGTCGAGGGTCGTCAACAGCGGAAGGCAGAGAAGAACGAGCCAGGATCGGCGCTCGATCGACATGACACCCCTCGAAACGATCTCAGCGGGGGTTAGCAGAGGGCAGAGGAAAAATCAATGCGGAATGCAGAATGCAGAATGAAAGACAGGTTTCTTTTATTCTGCATTCTGCATTGGTGTTAGTAGCCTTCGCCCTGAGTGGTGCCGTGCAGGGGATTGAGTTCGCCGCCGTAGCGGAAGTGCCACCCCTCGGCGGCGCGCAGGCCGTGCAGTTCGTCGAGCGTCAGACCGTAGCGCGCGAACCAGGGCTTGGCCCTCTCCTTGACCAGATCGTCAATCTGACGGACGCGATCGGCAGCCTCACCCCGCGCGAAACGCTCGCGGGCCGCCGGGCCATCCTGCTGGAAATACTCCTTCCAGAAGGCACGACCGCCGAGCACGCCGCTGGCGCCGGCGGCGACGGCCATCTCGACCTGCTGCTTGTAGGCAGGGAAATCGACGCCGGCGCTGAGCAGCACCCACGGCCGTTCCGAGGCGGCGTCCAGCTGGCGCAGGTTCTCCATCAGCTTACCTTCGCCGTCCTTGCCTAGCCAACCGGGGAACTCGGCCTTGTAGATGTCGCAATAACGGCTGAGTTGGCGGGCGCTCTCGATGACGGTCTCGGCCTTGCGATCGAGGAAGCTCTTGCTGTCCTTCTTTTCGCCCCCGAAGGGGAAGGCGATCGTCTCCAACAGCAGCAGGATGTCGTGCCGGCGGCACTCCTCGTAAACCTGCTGAATGAGGGCGAACTGATGCTCGGCGCTCTCCGGCTCGGTCGGCTCGAACTGGGCCAGCAGCTTGACGGCGTCGGCGCCGATGCGCTTGATCTTGTCCACGCCCCAGCCCGGTTCGATCTCGCCCAACGGTGCGCCGACGGTGCTCTCGCGGGCCGCCGACTTCTCGACGCGGACCAACATGCCGACGTGGGCCGGCAGATGAAAGCTGGCGATGGTGTTCCAGGCGCCGTAATAGCCGTCCACCAGGACGGCGCTGGCGTGCTGGCTCAGGGCGTCGGCAAGGACGATCTTGGCCTCGACCAGTTCGCTGTAGGTCGGCTCGCGGTTTTCGCCCTTCTTTTTGAGGCTGTCCTTAATCATGCGGATCATGGAGTTGTTTTGGTCTGTCGCCACCATGGTCAGCGTGCCGTTGTCGTTGCAAATGCGTTGCAGACCGCGCAGCTTGCCGGGGGTCAGTTGCAGTCCGAGCAGGCGAGTGACGCTGGTGAGAGCACGACCTTGCGACATGGAAGGAGCCTCGTGTCAAGAACTTTTTTCCGGTTCACAACCGGAGTCATTCTAGGTGTGGCGGCGAGAGGAGCAAGCGCCGCCGCCGAAGACGAAATCCGTGCGCTCGTCCTCATCGTCGCCGGGTCCGATTGCCGATGAGGAAGGCAGTCACCCCCGACCCTTCCGCGGCGGTGGGTGCCCCGTCCGGTCGTGGACGGGTCCGAACGGCGGACGCCGCCGGCCGTGGGAGTCGCCGTCACGCCGACAGGCCGGCCCTCCCGCCCGCGCGGTCCAGACCCGCACCGCCCGCCGGCGCGGCGACCGCCGCCAAGGCGTCAAGGACACTCCGAGACGGCCCCCGCCGCCTTCGGCGTGTCCTTTCGCCTTTTTCTCTTTTGCCTTCATCGCTCCCGTCGCATATAGTCCTCCACATCGACCCGGACGACTCAGACGAACCTTCTTACAGGAGAACGAGCGATGTCGATGTTCATCGGCGAAGCGCTGGTCGGCGAAGGGAATGAAGTGGCGCACATCGATCTGCTGATCGGCTCCAAGGACGGCCCGGTGGGCGTGGCCTTCGCCACCGCCCTGGCGAATCAGAAGCAGGGCTTCACGAACCTGCTGGCCTTACTGACGCCCAACCTGCCGTGCAAGCCGGCCACTGTGCTGATTACCAAGGTGACCATCGAAGGCATGCACCAGGTGGCGCAGATGTTTGGCCCCGCCCAGGCCAGTGTCGCCAAGGCCGTCGCCGACAGTGTCGTTAGTGGCGTGATCCCCAAGGGCGACGCCGACAACCTCGTGATCGTGTGCGGCGTCTTCATCCATCCCAAGGCCAAGGATGACACGAAGATCTACGATTTCAACTACGCGGCGACCAAGCTGGCCATTCAGCGGGCCATGAAGGGCGAGCCGAAGATCGACGAGATTCTGTCCAAGAAGGACTCGGCGAAACATCCCTTCTCGCCGAAGTGAACAGCCGAATCCGAGCCTGAAGCGTAAGCGAAGAGCGCTCTTCGCTTACGCTTCAGGCTCGGAGGAGTTTGGTATTCAGCGCCCCATCAGGTAGGCTTTCAGATCCATACCGATCTTCTGGCAGCGGCTGCGCCATTCCGGCGTGGGTGTGCCGCTGCCCGGGCGCATGATGAGAGTGATGCGGAGCGAGCTGGGCCGCGCCGGATCCCGTCGCTCCATGCGCAGCTCCAGATCGGTCGCGGCGGGCGCCGGCAAGACGGCGGACTTGCGCGCGCCTCGGTCCAGCAGGGAAAACAGACCGCTCTTCTTCTTGGGCGCCGCCGCTTCGCCCAGGCGGACGCGGACCAGCCCCGGCAGCGTCTCGACCACCTCGCTGCCCAGGTCGTGCAGAAAGCCTTTCAATTTGAGCATGGCCATCGCTTCGGGCATGTCGGCCTCGAAATCCTGGCGCAGGGCGTGTCGGTCGAGGGCGGCCGGCAGCGGCGTAGTGGGCGACGGCCGCGGCGACGCCTCGGCGCCGGCCGGCACGTCCCGGAAGGACTTCCGGCTGAGGAGTTCAGCTCCTTCTCGGCGCGGCGCGGACAATCGTTTGCCGACGGCCGACTCGTAGCGCTGGGCGAGTTCCGCGGAATCGCCGGGGCGCTGCTCGGGATGCTTGGCCAGGCAATCGCGTACCACGGTTTCCACGTCGGGCGGGACGTGCGTGATGCCCCGTTCGGCAAAGCGAGGCGGGGCGTCCTGCGCATGCGCGCGCAGCAGGGCGTCGGCCGAGGCGTGCTCGAACGGTCGCCGGCCGGTCAGCATTTCGTACAGCACGACACCGACGCTGTACAGGTCGCCGCGAGCGTCGAGGTCGAGGCCGCGCGCCTGCTCCGGCGCGATGTACTCGGGTGTGCCCGAAGCGGTCGGCGCGGCCGCATTCACCAGGTCGTCGGCGCCGATGTACAGCAGCGAGGCCATTTTCGCCAGGCCGAAGTCCATCAGCTTGAGCGTCTCCTGCGGCGAGCAGGGGTGCAGGACCATCAGATTGCCCGGCTTGATGTCGCGGTGGACGATACCGGCCCGGTGGGCGGCGCCGAGCACGTCGCACAGCTGCACCAGCAGCCGGCCCGTCCGCTCCGGCGTCAGCCGGCCCTCGCGGTGCAGCAGCGTCCCCAGGTCGAGGCCGCGCAGATACTCCATCACCAGCACCGGACCGCCGGGTTCGTTGGGCGACGAGTCGCAATAGCCGACGGCGTTGGCGTGCTGGAAACGAGACAAGATGTGAATCTCGCGGCGGAGCAATTCGCGCGGCCGCGACTGGCTGAGGAACTGCTCTTGCAGCACCTTGACCACCACTTCGCGCGTCGCGTCGGTCTGGCGGGCCAGCCAGATCTGGCACATGCCCCCCTGATCGAGCAGACGGGAAACTCGGTACTTACCGAGCAGGACGCGACCGAGCATGATGAATGCCTCGAAAACCTCTGTCCGATTGCAGGCCCGTTCCGAGAGGGCGGCCTGCTCAACTCTAGAGTGCGAATGTCCGTCGTGCCAGCCGCGCCCGTCTTTTCTCCCGCACAACCGCTAATGTCGCCCCCATTCTCCCGGCCGCCGGTTGTCGCGGACCGAAGCGGCGTCAGGACGTTTTGCTCTCGGGGAGCGCCACCTGCGACACTGCACGTACCCGCCGCGAGACGTTGCCCCGGCTCGCTGTTCTCCTGTTTCGAGGCCGCGCACATGGATCAGGTTTGGACCGGCGATTGTCTGCGTCATCTCGCCGAATTGCCGGAGGCGAGCGTGGATCTGGCCTTCGCCGACCCGCCCTTCAACATCGGTTACGAGTATGACGTTTACAACGACCGGCAGACGCGCGAGGAGTACCTGGCGTGGACGGAGCGCTGGCTGGCAGCGGTGCGGCGCGTTCTGAAGGCGGATGGCTCCTTCTACGTCGCCATCGGCGACGAATACGTCGCCGAGCTGAAAGTACGGCTCGACGCGCTGGGGCTGGTCCTGCGCAACTGGATCGTCTGGCACTACACCTTCGGCGTCAACTGCCAGCGCAAGTTCAACCGCAGCCACGCCCACATTCTCTACTATGTGCGGGACGAGAAGCGCTTCACCTTCAACGCGGCGGCGGTGCGTGTGCCGTCGGCGCGGCAGACGACGTATGCCGACCGCCGGGCCAACCCGACCGGCAAACTGCCCGACGATACCTGGGTGCTGCGGCCCCAAGAGGACGCCCGCTGTTTCGCGCCGGAGGGCGACACCTGGTATGCGGCCCGCGTGTGCGGCACGTTCAAGGAGCGCACCGGGCATCCGTGCCAAATGCCGGAGGCGGTGCTGGAGCGCATCGTCGCGCGTATCGAGCAATCCGGGCGATCTGGTGCTCGATCCGTTCGCGGGCAGCGGTACGACGTTGGCCGTGGCCAAGCGCCTGGGCCGCCGTTACCTCGGCATCGAGCTGTCGGAGGAATACGCCGAGCGAATCCGCCAGCGGTTAGCCGAGATTGGCGGACAGCGTCAGGAGGCGTAAAATGCCGCTTGCGGCTTCGCCTTCCGTGCGCTCCCCGCAAGCGATAAAGATTCCACGATGCTCCCTCTCTTGCTGAACCTGACGGATCGCCTCGCCGTGGTGGTTGGCGGCGGCGCCGTCGGTCGCCGCAAGGCGTCGGCCGTCCTGGCGGCCGGCGGCCGGGTGCGGCTGATTTGCCTGGAGCCGCGACCGGCGGAGATGATCGAACCCCTCCTCGAATGGCGGACGGCGGCGTACACGGTGGACCATCTGGACGGGGCGTCTCTCGTCTTCGCCGCCGCGGTCGCCGACGTGAACGTGCGCGTCGTTGCCGACGCCCGGACGCGCGGCGTATGGGTGAACGCGGCTAGCGAGCCGAGCCAGGGCGATTTCTTCCTGCCGGCGACCGTTCGCCGCGGCGACTTCGTTTTAGCTGTCAGCACGGGCGGGGCCGCGCCGATCCTCACGCAGATTGTCCGCGATCGCTTGGAGGCGGAGTTTGACGAGGCATTCGGCGTCTGGGCGGGGCTACTGGCCGAACTGCGGCCTCTGGTTCGAGAGCGCATCGCCGATGCTGAACAACGACGGGTCATACTGACACATTTTTGTCAGTGGGAATGGCTGCTCCGTCTCCGCGAGGAGAAGACGGATACGGTGCGCGAGGCCATGCAGTCGTCGATCGAAGCGATTGTGGAATCCTGCGCGGGAATAGACTAACAATGGAAACAAGAAGAATGTCGGGGACATCCAGACCAACTCGCGAAGCCCGCTGGAGGCGGAGGAATGAACCAGGTACATCCAACCGTTCGCTATCTGATCATCTGCGAGGACGTTCTGACCGCTCCCGACAATCCGCATCGCGTCACGCTCATCGATCTGATCAACGCTATTCGATCGCTGGAAAAACCTCCCTTTCCGCTGCTATATCCGGAGATATGCGTTTTCCTCCAGCTGACCGAATGTCGTGGCCCGGGCGACGGGCGGATCGAGATCCAGCACGCGGATTCCGGCCAGGTCGTATTCCGCACCCGCACGCGCACTCTTCCACTCGGTGACGACCCGCTGGAGGTTGTGGGTGTCATCTTTCGCATTCGGAATTGCTACTTCCAACAGCCGGGGCTTTACTGGGTTCAGTTCTGGTACAATGAGCAGATGATCGCGCAGCAATCTCTCTTGCTGAGGTGACGATTGATGACCAGCCAAAGCGGTGGGAATATCCGGTGTCTCGTGGTTGGCGAGTACGTGGATGAGGCAGAGATCCCGGCGAACATAACGTGCTCTCGCGGCGAGACGGTGCGCACGCACCTGGTCGCCAACTATCTGGACTTATGGGGCCAGGGCGACGAATTGAAGGAGTTCACGATCCTGTTGAAAGACAAGGGGAGCATCTTCGTTCACGGGCATGGTTTGAAGCTTATTCCCCCCACTCCCTCCGAGCCGTTTAGCCATTACAGTGTTATCGTCCGCGCCGGCGAAGAAGAAGTGATCGTCGCGCTCTTCAAGAGTTTGGAGGTCGCCGGCATCTTTTCCGGTGAGATGCGGACCCAACCGAACATCGCCTAACCGATCCGCTATCTAGCCCGACCTCTTTCGCGCGTCGTCGCATCGTGCCTGCTCCTCCGAGTTATCCCGTGCTTGCTTGGCTCCCCTTCCGCCATCCGGTACACTGAACCCTGAACCCGACACTCCCCTGGTCGAGCACCCTCCGAGGAGAGCGGAGGGCGAAACACCATGCTGGATCGCGTTACCATCGTCTGCTTCCTCGCCTCCTATGCGATGGCCCTCGTGCTGGAGTTGCTGTATCAGTTTCGGCCGCGGCGCGTGTTCCGCTGGCTGGCCGTCGCGTTCGGCGCGGCGGGCCTGGCGGCCCAGACGATCTTCCTGGCGGTGCAGCAGCCGCCCTTGATCCGGCAGTTCGGTTGGATGCTGTTCCTCGCCTGGATTTTGGCGATCTTCTACCTGATCGGCTCGGTGCATCACCGTCGCCTGTCGTGGGGGCTGTTCGTGCTGCCGTTGGTGCTGGGACTGGTCGGCCTGGGTGCGGCGTTCGGCCGGCCGGCCGAAGGCGACAACGCACGCGGCGACAACGTGCTGCCGATCCAGGACGCCTGGGCGCTCTCCACGGCGGACTCTTGCTCCTGGCCGCTGTCGGTCTGTGCGTCGGCTTTCTGGCCAGCTTGATGTACCTGGTGCAGGCCCATCGGCTACGGGCCAAAACACTACCCGGCCACGGACTGCGCCTATGGAGCCTGGAACGCCTGGAAGCGATGAACCGCCGGGCCATCGTCCTCGCCTTCCCGCTGCTGACGGCGGGAATGCTCGTCGGTCTCGTCCTCATGTTCCACGACCACCTGTCCGACTGGAGTGATCCGCGCGTGCTGGCCTCCGTCGTCTTGTGGCTGAGCTTTGCCGTGCTGTTGTATCTGCGTTACGGCTACCACCTGCGCGGCCGGCCGGTCGCCCTGCTGACGATCCTGACCTTCGTGCTGCTGGTCGGCTGCCTCATCTTGCCGCACTGGCCGGGGCAAGGGGGTGGACGATGATCCTCCTCGCCATCGGTTGCAGTTACAAGACCACGCCGGTCGATGTCCGCGAACGGTTGGCCTTCAAGGACGATCACCTGGCCCGCGCCCACACCGAACTGTGCAGTGGTTTCGATTGCGAGGCCGTCATCCTCAGCACCTGCAACCGCGTCGAGCTGTACGTCGGCTGCGTTCTCGATGGACCCGAATCGTCGCGTGAGTTGGATGCGGAGTCGATCGCGGAGTTCCTCGCCGACTTTCACGGCCTGCCTGCCTCCGTTGTCCGCCCCCACCTGTACGTTCACCGCCAGGCCGAGGCCGTCCATCATCTGTTCCGCGTCGCCGCCAGCCTCGACAGCATGATCGTCGGCGAGGGGCAGATCGCCGGGCAGATCAAAAAGGCTTACGAGCAGGCCGTCCGCGACGACAGCGTCGGGACGCTGCTTCATGCCGTGTTTCGCCATGCCCGCCGCGTTGCTCGCCGAGTGCGCACCGAGACCGGCATCTCGCGCGGCCACGTTTCCGTCTCCAGTGCCGCCGTCGATTACGTCAAGCAGGTCTTCGACCACTTCGGCGACAAGACCGTACTGGTCATCGGCGCCGGCAAGATGGGCGAGTTGACGCTGCGGCACTTGCGGCAGTTGCAGCCGCGGCGCATCTGGGTCACCAACCGCAGTCCCGACAAGGCGATGACCGTGGCGCGCGGCTGCGGCGGCGAGGCGAAACCGTGGGAGGAGTTGGACGATCTGCTGACCGGCGCCGACATCGTGCTCAGCACCACCGGCGCTCCCGAGCCGATCGTCACGCGCGAGCGCTTCGAGCACATCGCCAACCGGCGGACGGGGGGGCCGCTGGTCATCCTCGACATCGCCGTGCCGCGCGACTTCGATCCGCGCATCCACGACGGCGATCGCACCTGTCTGTTCAACATCGACGACCTGAAGCGCATCCGCGAAGCGACGTTGGCGGATCGCCTCAAGCACGTCGAGCCGGCCGAGGCGATTGTCCACGAGGAGACGAAGACGTTCCTCAAGGATTGGGCGCGGCGGCGCAACGGCCCGTTGATCGCGCGGCTGACGCAGGACTCCGACGCCAAGCGCCGCGAGATCGTGCGGCAGCTGCTGGGCCGACTCAACGGCCGGCTCAGCGACGCCGACCGCCGCGAGATCGAAGGGGCGTTTCGCCTATTCCAGAACCGCCTGCTACACGGCCCCATCACGGCGCTGGCCGAAGAAACGCACAGCGGTCCCGGCAGCCACACGCTGCTCGACGCGCTGCGCAAACTATTCCGACTCCAAGAATAAACCACGAAGAAAAGACAAAACATTTCACCACGGAAAACACGGAAAACACGGAAAAAAGGCAAAAAGAAAAACCATAACAAGAAGGACGTGGAACGATACCGTTGGGGGACCGTGAGGCCGCGCATTGCCGAAGGAGTTTTTTGATTTTTTGTTTTTTTTCCGTGCTTTCCGTGTTTTCCGTGGTGAAATGTTTTGGGAATGAATAGAGCTTCTTGACTCATGCTTATGGCATCCGGCTCCAACCTGCTGGCGTGGTCCCTGCTGGGAGCGGCGATGGTCCCCATCGCCGGCTTCTTCCTGCAAGTCGTGTGCAACATGTGCGGCGCCGACGCGCCTTCGCTTCGTCGCGCCAGCCTCATCTCGCTTCTGGTTGCGGCGGCCGCCTTCTTCACCTTCGACCTGATTGGCTACGGCATTGTCCTGGGCACACGGGACACGGTGAATCTGAACCTGCCGCCCGGCTACGGTTACGGCAACTGGCTGCGCGAACCACTCTACCTGAAATGGCACGTCATGGGCCTGGTGCCCGTGCTCCGCTACCTGCCCGTCGCCTTCGCCCTGTGCCTGGCGGCGACGCTTTATGTTTTGATTCTCAAGGAACCCTTCCGCAATTGCGCGGTGATCCTGCTGGTTCAGTGGACCCTCAACGTCGTGGCGATGGCGGTGCTGACCTTCCTGCTGTCCGTGACCGTCGGATTCGTGGGCCATTCGCTCCAGCCCCCGACGCAGCCGGTTGCCGACGGCTCGGGTCTCCGGGGTGCTCTCGCCGACCATCACGGCGAGGCCGGATCGTTCGTCAAGCAGATGCGCGGACAACTTCATGCCCTCGATGAGAATTTCGGACCCTATCTGGAGCCGATCAAGACCGCCTGCCAACCGTACACGACGTATCTGCCGCCAGTAGTCCAGGAATTCCTCGATGACGGCGGTTGGTGGCTGGTGCTGGCCGCATTGGCCGTCGTCGCCGTGCTGTGGCTGCGGGCGCTGACGCGACGCTTGAAACGAGCCTTGTTTCGCAGGAAAAAACGCGGCCACAAGAAGCGGTCGCAAGATCTGGTCATCGACCTGGATCTGGTGAGCGACGCCTTCACCGATCCGGGATCACATCAGATCACGGTGCGCGGCCAGCCGGGCCGACTGCGGCTCGTGGTCCTGTCGCCGTCCAGTAGCTACGTCGGCGACCTGTTGCCCGAGATGGCCGAGAGCTTACTGGACTGGCTTCAGCCGGGATTGGGCGACATCGTCGCCAGCGACAGCCCGCGCGTGGTGGTTTGGCCGCGCTATGCCAGCGCCGGTCGGTTTGACGAGATGTTCCCCAAGCTGGTCCAGGCGCCGGAGACGAAAGGGCGACGCTCGCCCTGGATGCTGCTGTCCGGCGCCGCTCGCCTGGGCCGACAAACGATTTTCCTGGGACTGGCCGTCTACCTGGACAAGACCACCTTCACACGCGAAGTCCGGGTCGAAAAGGACAAGTGGAACGAAGTCCTCGGCGTGCAAAAAGTCACGGAAGCCGTTTGAGCCGATGTCCTCACTCCGGCTGCTCCTCGCGCAAACGCAGCAGTCGCTCGACGAAGAAGGACAGAGCGCCGCCGGTGAGAAGGCAAACCACGTTGATGAACTGGATGCCCGTGAGCAGTTTGAAGAACAGGGCCAGGACGATGACGGCGGCGGCCCCGATGCTCAAAAACGCCCAGTCGCGCTGTCCGGGCGCAGCTCCTGCCACGCCGCTTTCAGTTGCGGACTCAACGGGCCTTCGCCGCCGCGAGGTTCGGCCGCCTCCGCCGCCGCTTCGCCCTTGTCGGCGTCCGTTTCCTCCGCCGCCGCGATGGGAGCGGGCGCGGGACGAAGATGGGCCAGGTGTTCTTCCGGCTGAACATTTCGACTTTCTTCCTCGTGGGCCAGCAATACACGCAGACTCTTGGCGGCCCGAGCGGCCGTGCTCGGCCGCTGCGCGGGATCGGGATCGATCAGCGACTCGACGAACGAAGCGAGCATGTCGGGGACATCGGGAGCCAGTTGGCGAAGGGGGACAGCCCGCAAGGCCGCTCCCGCCGGCGCGTCCGCCGCAAAAGGAGACTGCCCGGTCAAGCTGCGATAGAAGACGCTACCCAGGCGGAAGAGATCGTCGCGTGGAGGAGAAGGCACTTCGACGTCGCCGGACAGAGGATCGCGGCCGGCCGATGACATTCCCGTGTCATCGAGGGCCGACGGGTCGAACAGGGAACGCGGCACTCCCGCATGGAGGATCTTGACCGTGCGGGCCTTGCTCGCCGTCGATTTGCCGGCGGCGGTCAGAAGAAAGCACTCCGCATCGAGCGGTCCCGTCGAGACCTGCTTCTCGTGCAGGGCTTGCAGCCCGAGCAGGGCCACGGCGAAAAGACGAGCGGCGGGGATCGGCTGCAACTTGCCGCGGCGGGCGAGGATGTCGGCCAGGGTATCGCCCTCATCGAACTCGCGCACCAGGTAATGCCGTCCGTGCGCCTCGCCGAAATCGAGCGTCAAGCCGACGTTGGGATGGCGGACGGTCATGGCCCGCTCGGCGGCGAGGCGAAAGGCCCGCACGCCCTCGGGACGGGCAGCCCAATCCGCCGACAGCACTTCCAGCACCACCGGCCGACGCACGGGGTCCAGAGCCAGGTACGCCCCGGCGAAGGGACCACTCGAGAGATGGTCCGCGAGCTGATATTGGTTCAGACGCAGCAGTTCGCCCTTGCCGTCGCGCAGCATCCGAAAGGCGAAGCCGCTCAGGTAGCCGTTGACGGTCAACCACTGCCCAAATCGATCCAGGTTGGCCGCATCGGCGCGGCCGGGCTGGAACCAACGGGCCCGCAAGCGAGACAGGTCGGCGGAGGAGAGCAGCTGAAGTCCAGTCATCATCTCGCAGAGCTGTTCCACCGTCGGCGTCATGGCAGCAATCCGTAAGGGAGTAGGGAGTTTGATTGTTGAAGAGTATACGGCTCGACCTCTTCCGCGTCTTCGTTTAGCCGCGACGCGCAGCGGAGCGCGGGAATACTCCCGCGCTCCGCTGCGCGTCGCGGCTAAACGGGAACGTTGTGTCAGCCAGCAAGAGGCGTGGCTTGCAACCCGTGCGTTTCGGCATAGAAGCCGTCGGCGTCGAGCAGGTCGTCCGGCCGGCCCTGCGCGATGATGCGTCCGCCCTCCAGGACGATGAGCCAGTCGGCCTTGCGGACGGAGGCGGTCTTGTGCGAGACGACGAGGCGAGTTCGTCCCGGCAGCAGGTCGTCGAGGGCGGCGCGGACGCGGGCCTCGGTCTCGGCATCGAGGGCGCTGGTGCAGTCGTCCAGCAACAAGACGGACGGTTTGGCGAGCAGCGCCCGAGCCAGGGCCAGCCGCTGCCGTTGGCCGCCGGACAGGCTGTAGCCGCGCTCTCCGACCGGCGCTTCCAGTCCGCGCGGCAGTGATTGGACCAACTCTTCCAGCTCCATCGCTTCCAGGACGCGGCGAATGTCGGCGGCGGACGCCGAGGGGGCGGCGTACAGCAAGTTCGAGCGCAGCGTACCCTCGAACAGCACGGCCTGCTGCGGCACCAGGACCACCGCTTGTCGCAGATCGCTCTGTCGCAGGCGCCGCACGTCGCGGCCATCGAGCACGATTCGGCCGGCGTCCACGTCGTACAGCCGCGGCGCCAGCAGCAGCAGCGTGCTCTTGCCGGAACCGCTGGGACCGAGGACGCCGACGGTCATGCCCGGCTCGACGATCAGGTTGATCCTCTGCAGCACGGGCGGCCCGGCCGGCAGATAGCGAAAGGTGACGTTGTCGAAGACGAGCCGGCCGCGCGGGGCGTGGACCGGTTGGGCGTCGGGCGAGTCCACCAGCGCCTCCGGCGCTTCGAGCACCTCTATCATGCGATCGAGAGCGACGCGCGTGGCGGCGGCCCCGCCCTGGAACTGGACCAGGCGAACAATCGGGTTGTAGAGCTGAGCGCTCAGGGCACAGAAGGCCAGCAAGTCGCCGACCGAAAGGCGGCCGGCGCGGAGGAGGAGGACGCCAGCCAGCAGGATCGCCACCGTGCCGCCGCCACTGAGCAGCGCCGCCAGCGCCGACTGCCAGGCGCCGGCCCACAGGCCGGCCCGGCTCAGTTCGCGGTGAGTATCGATGCGCTCGTCCAGAGAGCGCACCTCCGCCTCCTCCCGAGCGAACGAGCGCACCACGCGCACGGCCGAGATGCGTTCGCTGAGCAGAGCATAGACGGCCCCAATCTGGTGGCGCAGGCGTTCGGACAAGACGCGGAAGCGGGCGGCGAACAGTTGGTGGTTGACGGCGTACAGTGGCACGACCACGAAGCAAACCAGGGCCAGCTGCCAGCGCAGCCACAGCAACGCCCCCGCAATGCCGGCGGCGAGCACGAGATCCGAGGCCAATTGCAGCGATCCGCTGCCGAGGAAGATCATCAGCGAGCCGACGTCGCTGGTGATCCGCGCCATCAGCTGGCCGGTCTGCTCGCGGTCGAAGTAGGCCAACGGCAAACGCTGAAACTTGCGATGCAGGGCGTCGGTCAGCTCGCGCACCACCTCCAGGCTGACGCGGTTCATGACGGCGTGGCCGCGCCAGACCAGGGCCATCCGCGCCAGGTGGCAACCGAGGGCGGCGCCCAGCGCCAGCAGGACCACCCTCGTCGCGGACGAGGGGTCGGCCGTCCCGCCGTGCTCCATGAGGTAGTCGAGCGTCCAGCCTTGCAGCAGCGATACCGGCAGCAGAAGCAGCGAGCCGAGGAACATTCCGGCCAGGGCGAACAGGATGGCGCGGCGGTGGGGGCGCAAGAACTCCGCGTCCAGGCGCCGTAGCCGGGCGACGAGGCTCGACGGAGGGATCGACAGCGATTCCCTCGACATGAATACGTCTCCCCTCAGGCGGAAGCCCTCGTGTACGCCGGCAGGGCGATGGTCGGACGGAAGTGAGGCCGGCGCGACGGGGCCGACGGCGACAGATCGCGGGCCAGGTCGATGCCGCCGAACTGCCGGACGTACAGCCGGTAATACAGGCCATCCCGCTCCGCCAGCAGCTCATCGTGTGTCCCGCACTGGACGACCAGGCCGCCCTCCAGGACGACGAGAAGGTCGGCATCGCGGACAGTGCCCAGGCGATGGGCGACGACGAAGGCGGTGCGACCGCGGAACAGCTCGACCAGGGCGCTCTGCACTCGGGCCTCGCTCTCAGGGTCCAGCGAACTGGTCGCCTCGTCGAGCACAACCAGGGCCGGGTCTTTGCAGAAGACGCGGGCGATGGCCACGCGCTGTCGCTCGCCCTGGCTGAGCTTGTAGCCGCCCTCGCCAACGATGGTGGCGTAACCGTCCGGCAGTCGGCCGACGAACTCGTGGACGCGAGCGGCGGCGGCCGCCGCCTCGACGCGAGCGGCGTCCGCCTCGGGACAGCCATAGCGAATGTTGTCGGCCAGGCTGGCCTGGAAGAGGACCGGCTCCTGCGGCACGATGCCGATCTGGCGGCGCAGGTCGGCCAGGGCCAGCCGGCGCAACGGAAGGCCGTCGAGCCGAATTTCGCCCCACGTCGGATCGTAGAAGCGTTGCAGCAGGTGCAGCAGCGTGCTTTTGCCGCAGCCGGTCGGCCCGACCAGGGCCACCTTCATCCCCGGCTCGACCCGCAGACGCACATCCCAGACGACTGGCTGACCGGGGTAATAACCGAAGCCGACCTGATCGAACTCGACGCGGCCGTAGGCCCGTCCCAGGGGAACGGGATCGACCGGTTCGACCACGTCGGCTTGCTGGTCGAGGATCTCGCGCAGGCGGTCGATGCTGGCGGCGGCCTGCTGGAAGACGGCGGCGAGGTCGGCCAGCCGGCTGAATGGGCCGAATAGCAGCGCCGCCATCGCCGTCGCCGACAGCACCGTCCCCGGCGTCAGACGTCCGCGAAGGATTTCCAGGGCGCCGGCGGCGAAGACCAGCGAGGTGCCGATGCCGGCGGCCGTCGTGCTCAGGTTGGAGAACGCCGCGCCCAGCAGGCCGACGCGCAGACGCGGCCGATGCGCCTGGCCGATCTGGGCGGCGAAGCCGGCCATCTCGTCGCGTTCACGGGCATAGGCTCGGACGACGAGAACGCCGTCGATCTTCTCCTTGAGGCGGGTGAAGATGCCGTCGAGCTGGCCGCGAACCGCCGTGCTGCCCTCGCGGATCGGCCGCGTGTAGGCGCGGAAGATCCAGACGTAACACGGCAAGACGCCCATCACCACCAGGAACAGCCGAGGGCTTTGCGCCAACAGCCACGAACCGACGACCACGGCGGCGCCCAGGTCGGTCAGCACGCTTAGCGTTTGCGTAGTGATGAGCGCTTGCACGGCTGACACGTCGTCCATGAGCCGGGAGATGATGGCGCCGGTCGGAGTGCGGTCGTAGTAGGCCAGGCTCATCCGCTGGAGCCGTGCGTACAGCCGGTGGCGCAGATCGCGGACGACGGCCAGGCCGATCTCGCCGGTGACGCCGGTGGCGAGCAGGTTCACGCCCGCCTGCGCCGCGAAGACCGCCAGCAGGGCCGTGGCATAACCGGCGACGGTCCACGCTCCCGCCGGCACGGCTTCGTCAACCAGCGCTCGAACGAGGGGTGGGACCGGGAAGTTGAGCAAGCAGGCTGAGAACGTGAGCAGGAGGGCCGCCGCGGCGCGCCTCCGGTGGGGACGCAACAGACCCCCAATGCAATGAATCGTGTTCACGGAATGTTGCTTACGATCACCTTTGACCGGTGTTGACGGCGCAGCGACACGCCGCCTCGATACCGCTGTTACTCTATCAGCTTCTCGGGGGGAGAAGGCAAGACCGATTTACGACCGTGGATATGATCGGAGATAGTGCAAGCGATCTTTCCGAGCCTGAAGCGTAAGCGAAGAGTATCTCTTCGCTTACGCTTCAGGCTCGGAGAGGAGCTCGCTTGGCCGTTCATCCGATGGTATGAAACTTGCCATAAAGACTCCTCTCATGGCCGGCCTCAGCCGTCTGGCGCGAGTGTACCGGCCCCCCATTGCCGTTTGCAAGGAGTTTCCGATGGCAACCACTGCAACCGCTCCCGCTCGCATGCGCCGTCCACCGTTCGGACAGACCCCCCGGCCGGCGCCCACGGTCAACGTCGGCGATACCGAGCGCCTGCTGTCCTTCGTCGGCGGCACCGCCCTGGGCCTGTTCGGCCTATCGCGCGGCTCGCTGGGAGGTCTCGCCCTCGCCGCCGCCGGCGGCTCTCTCGTCTATCGCGGGGCGACCGGCCATTGCTCCCTCTATCAGGCACTCGACATTAGTACCGCCCCGCAACTGGCCCCGTCCACCAGCATCCGCGCCGGGCACGGCGTCAAGATCGAGGAGAGCGTCATCGTCAACCGCGATCCCGCGACGCTGTACCGCTTTTGGCACAACCTGGAGAACGTCGGCCGCTTCATGTCCCACCTGGAGCGCGTCGAGGAGCGCGACGGGGGCCACTCGCACTGGGTCGCGCGGGGACCGATGGGGATGAAGTTCCACTGGGAGGCCGAGATCATCAACGAGAAGGAAAACGAGCTGATCGCCTGGCGCTCGGTGGAAGGCAGTGAGATCGACACCGCCGGCTCCGTGCATTTCCGCGAGCTGCCGCACGACCGAGGTACGGAGGTGCGCGTGGTGCTAAAGTACGACGCCCATTCGGCCCAGCTGGGTGCGCCGCTGGCTCGGCTGATGGGCGCGTCGCCGCGCCAGCAGATCCATGAAGACCTGCGGCGGTTCAAGCAAGTCATGGAGACCGGCGAGGTCGCCACCACCGAGGGGCAGCCGCGAGGCCAGTGCCACTAACAGGAGGACTGGATCATGAAAGCAGTTTGCTGGTGCGGCACCGGCTCGATGCACGTCGAGCAGGTCGCCGAGCCGCGCATCCTCAACCCGCGCGACGCCATCGTGCGCATCACGCTGACGGCCATCTGTGGCTCCGACCTGCACCTGTACGACGGCTTCATTCCAACGATGGAGAAAGGCGACATCGTCGGTCATGAGTTCATGGGCGAGGTGGTCGAAGTTGGCCATGAGGTCGCCAACCTCCATCCCGGAGATCGCGTGGTAGTGCCGTTCACGATTTCCTGCGGCCGCTGTTTCTTCTGTCAACGGCAGTTGTATTCGGTCTGCGACAACTCCAATCCCAACGCCTGGATTGCCGAGACCCTGTACGGTTACTCCGGCGCCGGCCTGTTCGGTTATTCGCACATGATGGGCGGTTACGCCGGCGGCCAGGCCGAGTTCGCTCGCGTCCCCTTCGCCGACGTCGGCCCAATCAAGGTGCCGGAAAACCTCAGCGACGAGCAAGTGTTGTTCCTGTCCGACATCTTCCCGACCGCCTACCAGGCGGCGGAAAATTGTGGCATCCAGGCCGGCGATACCGTCGCCGTCTGGGGTTGCGGGCCGGTCGGCCTGCTCACCATCAAATGCGCTTACCTGCTCGGTGCCGAGCGCGTCCTCGCCATCGACCGTTTCCCGGAACGGCTGCGCATGGCCCACGACAAGGCCGGCGCCGAAATCCTCAACTACGAACAGACGGACGTGCTTGAGGCGCTGAAGGAAAGGACCGGCGGTCGCGGACCCGACGCCTGCGTCGATGCCGTCGGTCTGGAAGCGCATGGGACTGGCCTGCTAGGCAAATACGACCGCGTTAAGACGCTGCTGATGCTGGAGACCGACCGCGCCTATGTGCTGCGGCAGGCCATCCAGGCTTGCCGCAAGGGCGGCACCGTGTCAATCCCGGGCGTCTACGGCGGCCTGATCGATAAGCTGCCGTTCGGCTCGGCCTTCGGCAAAGGGCTCGACGATGCGCATGGGACAGACGCACGTTCCGCGTTACATGCCTCAGCTGCTCGACCTCATCGCCAAGGGCGACTTCGACCCCTCCTTCGTCATCACCCATCGCGGGCGGTTGGAGGACGCGCCACGCCTCTACGAGACGTTCAAGCACAAGCAGGACGAATGCATCAAGTGTGTGCTTCGGCCGTAAATCGCACTTCCAAACAGCTCCGGGCGCTCGCCCGGAGCTGTTTTTTCTCAGCCTCATCAACCTCGTTCCACTCATCTTATCCTTCCTGTTCTCAACCATGCGCAGGGCAGGTGTCATTCCCTCGACGTTTTCGACCTGAGGGCCGCACTGTCAACGCCATGACAGTAGTTGAAGCACTCCATGCCGAGCGGCACATATTTTGCCCAAATTCTGTAAACGCCCCGAACGGAAGTTGACGTGGTGTTTCCTTGGTACTTCGCTCAGAGGAGGTAGGCAATGTACAGTATGGTGTTGATGGCAGCCCTGACGACGGGGACCGACATGCCCGACATGGGTCGGAAGGGCAAAAATGGCGGCTGCTGCGGTTGTTACGGCGGTATGTATTACGGCGGCTGCTACGGCTACGGTGGCTGGGGTGGAGGCTACGGTGGCTGCTACGGTGGTTGGGGCGGAGGTTATGGGGGCTGTCATGGTGGTTATGTTGGCTGGGGGGGGTGCATGGGCCGCGGCTACGCCTGGGGCGGCGGCTATGGCGGTTACAGTGGCTACGCCTGGGGCGGCCTCGCGCCGACGAGCGGATATGCCGTCGCCCCCCTGAATATCGGTCCCACCTTCAACGCCCCGATGTACGCCGGCAACATCCCTTCCGGCCGGCTGGGAATGAATCAGTCGTTCTACTTCAATCCCGGCACAGCCAATCGAGGATCGGAGGCGACCATCATAGTGCATCTGCCCGCCGACGCCACCCTGAGCATCGACGGACAGGCCACGCAGTCGATGGCGGGCACACGCGTGTTTACGTCGCCGCCGCTGGAGGCGGGCAAGACCTACACCTATACGCTCCAGGGTGAAGTACACCGCGATGGCCGCTGGGTCAAAACGGAGAAGACCGTCGAGGTCCGCGCTGGACGCACTTCCGAGGTCACGCTGAATTTCGCGGGGACCAATCGGGACAACGAACAAGTTGCCCCCGCCGCTCCGGCGCGTGGCTTCGGTGCTCCGGGTACGGCACCATTGACGAACCCTCGCGCTCCACCTGCGCTGCCACAACCGCCGACTAACCGCTGAGGTCTCAAGCCGCTTGCGGCTTAGCGATGCCCGCTAAGCTGCGAGCGGCTTGACGTTGGCTCTTCACCAGAACAAAACGCGGAACTTCACGGCTCCGTACAACCGCCAGTAGACCGAGAGAAACGGGATGAGCACGGAAGTGAAAAGCATTTCCAGAACGTGAGCCGGCGCGTGCGAGGTGCCGCGTAAACGCCGGGCGAGGAAGTGCGCAGGAGGACCGTCCACGCCACGAAGGCAGCGAGGCAAGCCATCATCACTCCGCAAGCCGCCGCGACGAGGGCGGCGAAGACGGCCAGGATCATGCCATAGTAATCCAGCGGGGGCCAACGCCGGATGTGCTTGCGGTAGAGGGCCGAATGCTTCTTGGACAGCAGAGCGTCAAACAGACTCTTGCGCTGCATCCGCAAGCTGACGCCCCACGGCGCCGGACGGACAGGGTGTACGACCACGGCGGTAGGCACTTTCCTCAACTTGGCCCCATGCTTCAGCAATCGAAAATGCAGGTCGCTGTCCTCACGCCAGGCGGACGTGAAGCGCTCGTCGAAGCCGCCCAGCGTTTCGAGAACATCGCGGCGACAGAAACAGTTGGCGGTGACGAACTCGGCCCCTTCCAGTCCGGCCTCATTGCGTTCGTAGTCCGTCGGCGTCGGCGGCAGGGGCACGACCACTTGCCCGGTAACGGCAGCCAACTCGGCATCACGCTCCAGCGCGCCGGCCCCGGCCTCCAGCCAACCGGCGTGGGGGACTGTGTCATCGTCGGTGAAGGCAATCAGAGGAGCATGGGCGGCGCGCCAGCCCACGTTCCGCGCCGCCGCCGGGCCGTGCGTCTTCGTGACGGGCAGATAACGAACCGCACCCATCCCTTCCGCCGCGAAGTCTTCCACCTGCCGGCGCGTCGCTTCACTCGCGGCATCGTCGGCGATGAGTACCTCATACTCGTCCGGCGCCATCTCCTGGGCGGCGAGGGCGGCGAGGCAGCGGCCCGAGCAGGTGCGGACGGCGGAACGTGGGCACGACGACGGAAACGCGCAGCCTCATGCCGACGGCTTCTCCAGCAAGTACGAGCCGATCACCAGGGCGTCCAAGGGCGACGTCCAGAAGCACTCCACCGCGTCGCGCGGCGTACATACGATCGGCTCGCCGCGCGTGTTGAACGACGTGTTGACCAGCACCGGCACGCCGGTTCGCGCCTGGAACGCCTTGAGCAAATCGTAATAGCGCGAGCACTGTTCGCGGTTGATCGTCTGGATGCGCGCCGTTCCGTCCACGTGCCGCACGGCCGGGATGCGCTTGGCCTTGTCCGGCCTGACTTGATGCACGAACAGCATGAACGGCGAACTTTCTGCGCCGACGAACCAGTTGCCGGCCTCCTCTTCCAGCACGACAGGAGCGACCGGCCGAAAGTCCTCGCGGTCCTTGATCTCGTTGAGCCGGGCCTGCATGTTCTCGTGGATCGGCGAGGCCAGGATCGACCGCGCCCCCAGCGCCCTCGGCCCGAACTCCATGCGGCCCTGGAACCAACCGATGATCTTGTCCTTGGCCAGGATGTCGGCGGTCTCCTCCGCGACGTGGTGGAGATGGCGGAAGGGGACCTTGGTCCAGCGCAGGAACTCCTCGATCTCGGCGTCATTGTAGGCCGGCCCCAGGTAGGCATGGTGCATGACGTGGGAGCGCTCTCGAGACGCCGCGTTCGAGGCCGTCGATCCACAGGGCGGCGCCCAGGGCGGTGCCGGCGTCGCCGGCGGCCGGCTGCACCCAGATGCGACGAAAGGGACCGTGATCGCGCAGCCGGGCGTTCATGACGCAGTTGAGCGCCACGCCGCCGGCCAGGCATAGATCCTCCTCCTTGGACGCCTCGCGCAGCCAGCGGGCCAACTCCAGCACCGTCTCTTCCAGGACCACCTGAAGCGACGAGGCGATGTCGTAATGTTTCGGCTCGATCTCGCCGCCGCGCAGCCGGGCCGGCCCGAATCGTTCCTCCAGCCGCAGCGCGCCGATGGTAAATTGCCCCTTCTCGCCGAGCTGCACGATCTCGCGGAAGTCGCGCAGGTAGTTCGGCTTGCCGAACGAGGCCAGGGCCATCACCTTGTACTCGTCCGAGGAGTGCAAAAAGCCGAGATGGCCGGTGACGGCCTCGTACAGAAGACCGAGCGAGTGCGGCATGTGGACCTGGCCGAGCCACTCCAGGCTGGTGCCGCGGCCGACGGCGTAGCCGGTGGTCGCCTTCTCGCCTCGGCCGTCCAGCGTGAGGACCGCCGCGTGCGGGAACGGCGAGACGTGAAAGGCACTGGCCGCGTGCGCCAGATGATGCGGCACGAAATGCCAGCGGAACGGCAGCTGATCCACGCACACGCCGCGGAGCCGCCCTTGCAGATGGTGCGGCACGCCGTCGCACAGGTGGCCTGGAGCATGGGAGATCGAGGCCAAAAACAGCGGGTCCCACACCGAATCAAAACCCTTCGGCGCCTCCTTGGGGCCGGGCTTCAAGGGGACCGGCACCGCCTCGCCGCAGTCGCGCGGCAGCAGCAGCTGCGGGTCGAACGAGTAGGCAACGTGGTCCACCTCCGCCAGCGCCAGCCCGGCCTGGCGCAAACAGAAATCGATAGCGTGGTAGGGCAATTCCCAGGTTGAGAACGGCACGGGGCGCTTGCCGTGCTTGATGTGCGTGAAGCGCTCCTCCTCGGCCGCGGCCACCACGCGGCCATCGCTGACCAGGCAGGCGGCCGGATCGTGGAAGGCGGCGTTGATCCCCAGTGTGTGCATCACAGTCCTCCATCTTGAAACCGTGGTGCCGCTTGCGGCTTAGCGCTAAGCCGCAAGCGGCGCCGCGGGGTGGCTAATAGTTCCAGGGCGGCCCGCGCCACTGACTCCGGCGGCACGCGAGACAGACAGTCATGATGGTCCTGCGGACAGATGCTTTTGAAGCAGTTTTTGCATGGCACGTCGTGGTAGAGCACTCGCTGCGGCACGTTCCAGGGCGTGTGCTGCGGATTGGTCTGTGCATACAGATCTACAACCGGCGTGCCGACGGCGGCCGCGATGTGCGCCGGCCCGGTGTTGTTGGTCACGAGCACCGGCGCCAGCGCGACCAGGGCGGCCAACTCGGCTAGATTGAGTTGGCCGGCCAGCGAATGCGACGGGGCACGCATCGCCGCGCGGATGTCCTCGATCAGCTCGCGTTCCGCTTCGGAACCCGAGAAGACGAGGGGAAGATCGTACACTCGCGCCAGCAAACCAGCGGCTTCGGCGTAGCGTTCGGGCGGGTAGCGGCGCGAGGGAGCCGAGGCTCCGGGATGGATGAGCACCCAGGGTCGATGCGGCGTCAGACCGAGATCGCCCAGCATACTGCGGACGCGGTGGGTGGCCTGCGACGGGACGCGCAGCGACAGTCGTTCGTCCGTCGTTCGGCAGCCGACCGCCGCGACGAGATCGAGCTGCCGGCGCACCTCGTGGCGGATGAACGGCTCCGGCTCCGACTCCGGTACCCAATTGGTCAGCAGTTGGTAAGGGTTCTCGCGGCAATGAGCCAGGCGGCGCGGGATGTCGGCCAGCAGACACAGCAGCGCCGCCGGCAAGGGGTTCTGGCTGAAGACCGTGAAGAGGACGGCGGCGTCGAAACGGCGCTGGCGCAGCCGTTCGATCATGGCAAACTCGGGCCGGCTGTCGGCGCGCGGCGCCGTCGCCTTCATCCACGGTGCGTCGTAAACGATGGAGTCATCGATCTCCGGCAGCAGCGGCGCCAGCGCCGCGGCGGCGGGGGAAGTCAGCAACGTGAGACGCCGGCCCGGACACGATTGCTTGAGGGCGCGAAAGGCGGGCGTGGTCATGAGCACATCGCCCAGCGCATCCAGCCGCACGCACAGCACGTTGTCGGCCTGCTGCCAGTCCGGGAGAGCGTTCATGAGGTTATGTGTCCGTTCAGCAGAGGGAATACGGCTTGCGGCTTGGCGTCGAGGCCGCTGCGGATGCGGTCGATCATGCTCGTCGTCGAACGATCCTCGACCAGCGGCAAGATGCGGACGACGCCGCCCAACTCCTCCACCAGCGCGGCTTCCGGGAGACGATCGCGCGTGTAATCGCCGCCCTTGACGAAGATGTCGGGCCGGACGAGACGAACCAGTTCGTGCGGCGTGTCCTCGTCGAAGGGCAGCAGATGGTCCACGCAGCGAAGGGCGGCCAGCACGGTCAGACGGTCCTCCAGCGTGTTGATGGGCCGCGTCGGACCCTTGAGACGGCGGATGGAGGCGTCGGAGTTGACGCCGACGACGAGGACGTCGCCCAGCTCGCGGGCACGACGGAGGTAGCTGACGTGGCCGCGGTGGAGGATGTCGAAGCAGCCGTTGGTGAAAACGATGCGCCGCCCGCGGCGCCGGTGCTCGGCCAGTTCGGCGGCGAGGCGAGCGCGGCAGCCGTTGACCGTGCCGTCGGCGGTCAGGGCGTTGTGCAATTCCACAGTCGAACAGATGGACGTGCCCTCCTTGGCGACGACCACGGCCGCCGCCGCCGAAGCGATTTCCGCCGCCGCCGGGAAATCGGCCCCCACGGCCAGGCCCAAAGTGAAGGCGGCCAGAAACGTATCGCCGGCCCCCGATGGACAACCGGGTGCCGAAGGCCGAGCGCCGGTGCGGTACGGCACTCGGCCGCGCTCGAAGACGACGGCGCCGTCCCGGTCCAGGGTGACGGCCGCGATGCGAGCGCCGGTGGCCTTCAGCAGACGTTTTTCGTATCGCACGATCCGTTCGGCGCGAGCGGTGGGTACATCGTCGTCGGGCAGTCCCAGAAGCTGCACGGCCTCGGCGTAATTCGGCTTCGCTGCCGTCAGGCCCACTTGTTGGTACGCGCGCAGTTGCTTCGAGTCGGCGACGAGCAGGCGCGGCACCCGCGCTTGCAGTTCGGTCAGTGTCGCGATCACCGTCGGCGTCAGCACGCCGTAGCCGTAGTCCGAAATGACCACGGCATCGCAACGCGAAAAGAGGGATGCCAACCGCTCGACCAACTGTCCTTCGCTCGGGGCATCGATGGGGCCGGTGTCGCCCTGGTCGAAGCGAACCAGGATCTGTCCGCCCGCGCAGACGCGCTGCTTGGACAGGGTCCGTCGGCCCGGCTGAACGAGCAAGTGGTCCGTGGACAGGCCATGCTCCTCCAGGCAACGGCGCAGAAGAAACGCCTCGACACCATCGCCCAGGACGGAGAGGAACGAAACGGTCGCACCGAGAGCGTGGAGGTTGACGGCGGTGTTGGCCGCGCCGCCGGCGGCGTCGCGGCGAGCGGCGACGGACACGACCGGCACCGGAGCTTCCGGGCACAGCCGACTGCTGCCGCCCTCCAGGTAGCTGTCGAGCATGGCCTCGCCGAGGACCAGGACGCGCAGGCCGCGGAAGGCGTCGAGGTGTTTCACCAGCGCAGAAGTCATGACCGCCCTCCAATGGTGACGGGCGCGGCCGACAGGATGAGCCGGGCTGCTTCGGCCAGGTCGGCGGCGACGTGGTGCGGCCGACGCCCGCGGCCGCGCCGCCATTCCGTCTCATTGCCGTTGTCGATCAATACCGTCCGGCAGCCGGCGCGGCGGCCGGCCTCGATGTCGTCGAGGATGTCGCCCACCATCCACGATTCGGCGAGATCGACGCCGAGTTCCGCGGCGGCCCGCCGCAACATGCCCGGCGCGGGCTTGCGACAGCGGCAGGCGACGGCGTAGGACGTGATCCTCCCTTGCGGATGGTGCGGACAGTAGTGGAAACCGGCCAGCGGGACGCCGAACACGGCCAGCAGACGCCGCAACGAACCCTCAACCTCCCGCAGCGCCGCTCTCGGGAAACAGGCCGCGAGCCACCCCCGATTGGTTGGAGACCACGATGAGCCGCATAGCTGTTCTCATGCAGCGCCGTCAGCCCCTCCACGGCCCCCGGAGCGAATCGAATCCTTTGCGGATCGACATTATAGGGAACGTCTTCGATGAGCGTGCCATCCTTATCGAGAAAGACAGCCCTCTTCGGAAACTCTCCGGAAATAACTTCTCGTTTCGCCGTGACGCGCAGCGGAGCGTGTCGCGCGCTCCGCTGCGCATCGCGGCGAAACGTGGAGTTGCGGATCACGGAGGCGTACAGCGCTTCGATGGCGGTGCTGACGCGCTGCCAGGTGTACAGGTTGCGCGCGCGGCGGATGGCTTGCCGACTGAACTCGCGGAGCAGGGCCGGCTGCCGCATCAGGTGGGACAGACGTTCCGCCAGCGCATCGGGGGACTTCGGTGGGACCAGGTAGCCGGTGATGCCGTCGCGCACCGTCGTCTGAATGCCGCCGACGGCCGAGCCGATCACCGGCGTGCCGCACGCCATCGCCTCGACGGGCGTGATGCCGAACGGCTCGTACCAGGGCGTGGTGACAAACACGTCGGCGGCGGCGTAGTAGGTCCGCAACTCGGATCGGCCGCGGCTGCCGGTGAAGGTCACGACGTCGTCGATGCCCTCGGCCTGCGGCGATGGCGCGGAGTCGGCCGATCTCCGGCGTCAGGGCGGGGTCCGGCTCGCGCGATTCGCCGCCGACGATGAGCAGGCGGGCGCCTGTCCATGATCGCGGCGCAGCCGGGCCACGGCGCGAATCACGTCATCCACGCCCTTGCGCGGCACCATGCGGCCTAGTTGCAAGACGATCCATTCGTTCGGCGACAGCCCCAGCGCGACGCGAGCTTGCTGCTTGTCCATCGACCCGAACTCCTCCGGGTCGAAGCCGCACGGGATGACGCGGATGCGTCCGGGATCGGCCGCGTACAGTCGCAACAGGTCGTCGCGGTCCTGCGGACACTCGGCGATGAGGCGATCCGCCTCGGCCACGGCGCGCTCTTCAATCGCCAGCCGCTCCTCGGGGAAGGCGTCGGCGCCGCCCTGGTGCAGGCGGCGCACCCGGCCAAGGGCGTGGAAGGTGACCACCAGCGGCAGGCCGAGTGCTTTCTTCAACTCCGCGCCTACCAGCGCCGACAGAAAGAAATGCGCGTGGACCAGGTCGTAACCGACTCGGTGGGCATGGCGCAGGGCGTGAATCGTAAATTCCCCCATGAGAGGTAGCAATTGCTCCTTGGGACGGCGCTCGGGAGGCCCAGCCGGAACGTGGAGAATGCGCACGCCGTCGAGCCACTCCACCACGGGCGGCCATTCGGGGCTGTCGCGGCGGGTGAGGACGTTCGATGCGATGGCCGCGCCGCGCCAGGTGGCGAGCCACCTGGCCGACGTAGACGTTCTGGCCGCCGCCGTCGGCGCCGCCCAGCCCCGCCAGCGGCGAGGCGTGCTCGCTAATCATCGCAATCCGCATGCGCATGGGATGCCTCCAACGAGTAACCCCGACCAGACTCCTCCGAGCCGGAAGCGTGGGCGAAGGAATGGCTTCGCTTACGCTTCAGGCTCGGATAGCTATGTGGGCAAACGTCTCTTCCCAATCCCGAGTGAACCGCTCGATGCCGAAGCGTTCCAGGGCGCGGCGGCGAGCGTTTTCGCCCAGCCGTCGCGCCAGGGCCGGCTCCTCCAGCAGTCGCCGCATCGGCTCGATCAGCCGCCGTACGTCCGTATCGACGTAGCCGTGTACGCCGTTCTCGATGACCGTCACTAGCTCCGTCGTCGCCAGGCCGACGATAGGCAGGCCGATGGTCATGGCTTCCAGGACGGCCAAGCCGAGGCTGGTGTAACGAACCGGGTGGAAGAAGAAGCGGTAGCGGGCCGCGAAGGCCGGCAGCTCCGGCGGCGACACCTCGCCGAGACCTCCCAGCGATTTGGCGTCCATCCCCACCAGGTCGAGCGGGACGTCCCGCCGCGCCTGCTCGAAGACGTCCAACCCCAACCGCCGGCCGCGCTGCCGCAGGTGATTGATGACAACCAGGCCGCGCGCGGCCTCGCCGCTGTAGCGGACCCCCCTTGGGATCAGGACGCCGTGGTCGATCACCCGCGTCGGCGTTCGGCCGTTGTCCCACATCAGGGCGTTAAATGCCGTCACGTGGACCAGCAGTCCCTCGGGTTCGTCGAACCAGTGGCGCGTGTCGGTTGGGTGTCCCTGCGGCGGATCGTGCTCCAGGTAAATCCGCGGCCGGCGGCGCTGGGCATCGGAGAGAATCTCGTATTGATCGACCTCGTAGTTCTTCCGCGTCTGGAACAGGATGCAGTCGAAATCCAGCTCGCGCACCGCGTCGGCGGGTACGTCGTGGACGTTCACGCCGAAGGGGAATGTTTGGCCGCGCCCACCGTAGCCCTCGCCGCCGTCGCGACGCACCGGCAGGTAGAACTCGACCCGCGCTTGCGACAGGTAGAGCAAGTAATTGCCGTGAATGTGCCAGGTGAAGACGCGAAGCGGCGGCATGGTTTCCTTGCCTCGAAGGGTCATCAACTGACCGCCGGTGCGGGCACACAATGCCCGGTGCGATCCTTGGCTTCGTCCAGCAGTGCCTCGGCCCGAGCCAGAACATCCGGGAGGGAAATGCGGTCTGTGTCGGAGAACACAGGATGCAGGCGACGGTCGGCCGGACCCCAGCGTTCCGGGTTGTCGCCGGTCGAAAGCACGATGCTGGGGATACCCAGCGCGTCGGCGAGGTGGGACACTCCCGTGTCATTGCACACGAGCAGGCGCGCGCGGCTGAGCAGGGCGGCTAGGGCGCCGAGATCTGTCTTGCCGGCCAGGTCAAGGGCCGGCGACCGCAACGCCGATGTGACCGTCGCCGTCAACCCCGCCTCCGCGGCCGTGCCGGTCAGGACCAGGCGTAGTCCGCGTCGGGCCAGCACCGCGCCGATGTTGGCGAACCATTCCAGCGGCCAGCGCCGCTGAGGCACGCTGGCCCCGGGATGCAGGCACACGTATTCGCCCCGTCGCAGGTTCGCCATCCCCTTCACACGGGCGAGGGCGTCAAAGTCCTCGTCCCGAAGCGGAAAATCCAGATGGTCGCCCTGCGAAGGTAGGCCGAGGAACTCCACCAGCCGCAGCAGCCGGCTCCCTTCGCGCCCTCGCGTCGGCCAGGGGCGGAACTGCTCCGGGTCCGGGCAGTAATCGCCGGGCAGGTAGAACCCGGCCGTCCGCTGCGCGCCCAAAAGCACGAGGAGCGAGTTCACGAACGGGCCGCTGCCGTGCAACTGGATGGCGAGATCAAAGCGCTCGGCTTGCATTTCGCTCAGAAACCCAGGCAGCCGCGCGACATCCGGTTCGCGCTCCGGCAGTCCGGGATAACCCGGAAATTCGCGGAAGCCGTCGAGGTAATGATCGTAACGTTCGACGAAGGATCGGGCCCACGGTAGCCCAAGGAGGACGATTTCGGCCTCCGGCCAGGCCGCGCGAAAGCGCGGAACGCCGGTACGGCGCACAGCAGGTCGCCCAACTGGAGGGCGCGCAGCACCACCACACGACGAGGGGCCGCCCTACCAGTGTCGCCGAATCCATCCGTCATAAAGATCCTTCTCTAACCGTTGGCGCGTCCGACAACCGCGCACGGACGCGGCAGAGCGAATAGACATTTGCCGTGCGGAATGGTGTTTGCAAAGGAAGTGCCATACTTCTGTCAAATTGACAGAAGACAGGGAGTTATCCGAGTCGAAAGCGTAAGCGAAAGGTGTCTCTTCGCTTACGCTTCCGGCTTGGAGGGGTTCGGGAGGAAGGCATGGCGGCGCCGCAATCCCTCATCCAATTGGACGCGAAAGCAGCGGACGGCGAGTTGATTCACGTCGTCATCGAAACGCCCAAGGGGAGCCGGAACAAGTTCAAGTATGAGGAAGACTTGGGTTGCTTTCGGCTCAACAAAGTACTGCCTCTCGGCGCCCATTTCCCCTTCGACTTTGGGTTCATCCCGTCCACGCGCGCCGAGGACGGCGATCCCCTGGACGTGTTGGTGCTTATGGACGAACCGGCTGTCCCCGGCTGCATCGTGCCGGCTCGCCTCCTCGGCGTCATCGAGGCCAAGCAGACCGCCAAGGGCGAGACGGCCCGCAACGACCGTCTGATCGCCGTCCTCGAAACGCCTTTCAATCCGCCGGAGGTTCATTCTCTGGAAGAGATTAGCGATAACCGTTTGGCGGAACTGGAGCACTTTTTCGTTTCGTACAACCAAATGGAAGGCCGCGAGTTTGAGCCGATTGGGCGTCATGGACCCGAGCGGGCGATGGAACTTCTCCAGGAAGGAATGCAGCGTTTCCGCAAAGGGAAGTGAGCACCATTCGTTTAGCCGCGACGCGCAGTGGAGCGCGGGACAAACTCGCGCTCCGCTGCGCGTCGCGGCGAAACTCGTGGGCACCCTGATACTCAAAGGCGGGAAGTCTCTCGCCCTGATGGTCGAAGCAGAGATCATTCCGGCTTGCTCGGCAGCGGCTCCAACCCCTTGTTCGCGGGTCCGACCACAACGCCGCCGGTGCAGCGGAAGCGCGAGCCGTGGCAGGGACAATCCCAGGTCTTCTCCGACGCATTCCAGGACACCATACAGCCCAGGTGGGGACACACGGCGGAAAAGGCGTGGACGACCCCGGAATCGTCGCGGTAGACAGCGGCCTTGCTCGCGCCGTGACGGATCACCGCGCCCGAGCCGGCGGCGATGTCCGCGACCGAACCGACGTCGCCGCCGGTGAGCCAGTCGGCGTATTGCCGGGCGACGTTGAGGTTTTCGCTCAGAAATTCCTTGGCGGCCCCCAGCGTTTTACGGGACGGATCGTAGAGCGCAGCCCAGGGATTGTCGCGCCCCAGAATGAGGTCGGTCAACAACAGGCCGGCGATGGTGCCGTGCGTCATTCCCATGCCGGAGTCGCCGGTGGCGATGTACACGTTGTCGGCATCCCCCGGATTGCGGCCGATGAAGGCGACGCCGTCGATTGGTTCCATGACCTGCCCCGACCAGCGAAACGACACCGGCCCCATGCGCGGAAAGCGCTCGCGCACCCACGCTTCCAGGCGGTGATAGCGCTCTTCCTGATCGCTGGCCTGGCCCGTCTTGTGGTCCTCGCCGCCGACGATCAGCAACTCCTCTTTGTCCGGGTCCAGCGCCGTGCCTCCTTCGGCCGCGGCGGACGTTTCCAGTTTCTGCAGGCGAACGTAGTGATAAGGGTCGAGCGTGTCCCAGTACAGCGCTTTCGTCACCCAGCCGCGCGGGACGGCAGCGGCGATGACGTAGCTCAGATAGGGCGCCTGCTTGGTGTGGATGGCGAGCCGATCGTTGACAGGCGTGTTGGTGGCGACCACCACGGCGGAGCAGGCGACCTCCGCTCCGTCCGCCGTCCTCACCCGCGCCGAAGGGCCGCCGTCCATCTGCTGCGCATGGGTGCCGATGAAGATGCGTCCTCCCTTGCGCGTGAAGGCCAACGCCAATCCACTCAGGTAGCGAAGGGGGTGAAACTGCCCCTGTCCCGGAAAGCGTAGACAGGGCCGTTCCGGCCACGGTGACGGCAGCTTGTCGAGCAACTCCACGGAAGTCAGACCGGCGCGGCGGGCGGCGTCTCGTTCCTGCTCCAAAATGTCCGCCGATTCGCCGGGCGGAACGAACAGGTAGCCGTCCAGCCGTTCGTAATCGCAGTCGATTTGTTCCTGTCGGGCGATCTCACCGATCTTCTCGATGGCGGCGGTATGGCTGTGGGCGGCCAGGCGAGCACCCTCGGACCCGTGCAGGCGCTCGATCTCGACATAGCGGTCGTCCAGCGCGTTGGACAGATGCGCCGTCGTTTTGCGAGTCTGCCCGTCGGCGATGGGTCCGTCGTCGAGGACGACGACGGACTTGCCGGCGGAGGCCAACAAGTAGGCCGTGCTCAGCCCGGCGATGCCGGCGCCGACCACGCAGACGTCAGCCTTGGTGTTGTGGAAAAGCGGCGCTTGGCGCAAATGGGAGGACGTTGCCGACCAGTAGGAGAGGTGCTGCCGGGTCTCCGTCTGCATGGCGCGGCTCCTTGGCGAGAACGAACGGGAGGGGCCAGCAAATAAAGGTGCCGTGCCCCTCCCCAATGAGAGAGGGCGGATCAAACCCCTTGCGGTTGATGCTGGGCGGCCAGGTTGACCATGCCTTCGGCAATCTGCGTCAATTTGTGGTCGGCCTCCTTCTCCTCGTGCAGCGTCTGCTCGATGAGGTCGGCAATCTCGTGGTGATTCAGCTGCCGCGCCCAGGTGCGCAGGCAACCGTAGACGGCCATTTCGTAGTGCTCCACGCGCTGGGCGGCGGCGATCAGGCCCGCGTCCAGGACCATCGGCTCGCCATCGGCATCAAGGATGTCCTCGCCCTCCTCAATGATCCCTTGCATGCCGTCGCACGATTTGCCGCGCGCCTTCTTGCCCAACAGGTCGAAGACGCGCTCCAAACGTTCGATGTGTCCGCGCGTCTGGTCCAGGTGCTCCTCGAAGGCGGCACGAAGTTCGTCCGCCGAGGCCGCCTTGGCCATTTTCGACAGCGCCTTGATGAGCTGCTTCTCCGCGTCATACGTGTCGCGCACTTGCTCGAAGAACAGATCCTCCAGCGAATGCAGTTTCATGAATCACCTCTCCCGTGGCAACAGCATCGTGGTCCGACCCGGACCTGTGCCGGGTTTCTCTTCTCCTACGTGCAAACGTCAGACCGAAACGACCACTCCCTTCGGTCCCGAGTCCTGGCTCAGGGTACGGGGACGGGTATGGCGATTGCACGGAAGGGAGAAGTGGATTTCCGAACATCTCTTACAGGAGAGGACCAATGGGCCAGCAGAAGAAAGCCCGAGACGGGCCGGCGACGGGAGGGTCGTCCAAACCCCTGGATCCCGAAGCGGCGCAGCCGCCGGCTTCTCCGGGAACGGACCCAACTAATCCGCACAACCAGGAACCGACGGGAGAGTGGGTCGCCGCCGAACGCGCCTCCGACCGCCGTAACAGCGAGCCGGGATTGACCGAGCACGACCGCCAACAGCGCAAATACTGAGGATCGACCAAGCCGCGACTATCCGAGCCGCGACCGTCAGGGAGCGGGGCTTTCTCCGCTCCCTGACGGTCGCGGCTCGGACAGTCGCGGCTCGGAAGGGTCTGTTTCGGCATATGAATTGCTGAAGTTGAGCGGGTAAGTTATGCCGAAAAGGAAGACCCTAGCACGGAGGTTTGGCGACGAATCTGCAATGAAGCATCCCGGGAGAGTGGAGCCTCCCCAGTCGGATGGATCCTCCAGGAGTGGAGGTTTCGCTCGACTGACTCCTGATGATTGCCCGGAATGAGGTTCCTCCATGAGCGTCTATCAAGCGGGCAGGAGCATTTTGCTTGTCGAAGATGACGAAATCGTTCGTCGTGCCATGCAGATGGTCCTGGAGTGGGAAGGTTATCCGGTCGATTGCGTGACCAACGGACAGGAAGCGCTCGATTTCCTCCGGGCCGGCCATCGCCCCTCGCTCATCCTGCTCGATGTGATGATGCCCGTGCTCGACGGCGAGCAATTTCGCCGGCAGCAGAAGCGCGACCCGGACCTCGCTTCCATTCCCGTCATCGTCGTTTCCGCCACCAGCCAGGCCGCGACCGTGGATGCGGTCTGCCACGTCCGCAAGCCATTCGAGGTCGAGGAGTTGTTGACCGCCATCCGCGAACATGGTCTTTCGCAGTCGGGAGCGTAAGAGGCACGAACCGAATGTGGCGGCACGTTTGTAACGTGCCGTACAATCCAACACGTTGAAAACGTGTTGCCACATTTTGGTAGAGCCTCTAAACGAAGAAAGACATTCCTTCGCTTACGCTCCCGGCTCCGACTTCGCTCGCATGGACAAATCCTCGCTCAGGGAGGAGACGGCCTCTTCCGATGGCTGGGTCTGCCTCAGCCGCCATCTGCCGTCGCCGTACAATTCGAGCCATTGGTCATGATAGGGCTGCAATCCCGTGGGGTCTCCGACGCTGACGTAGGTGATCGAGGAACGGACGAGCGCCTCATAGAGGTGCTGCAAGCGTGAAGACCCCAAGGCCCAGGGTACGCCGTCCAGGAAGACGAAGCGCGGTTTGGCGAGCAGAAGCCGCGCCAGCGCCAGGGCGTGCTGGTCTCCCGCCGAGAGGTCGTTGCGCCAGTCCCATTCGCCGTCCAGTCCGCCCTCGTCCCGCGCCAGGTAATCCAGACCCACATCGCGCAGGGTGTCGCGCAATGTTTCGTCATCCGCTTCCTCGTCGTCAAGCCCGTAACGGAGCAGGTCGCGCAATCGTCCGGTGGCGGTGTACAGCCGCTGCGGCAGGAACACGACGTCGCCCGAAGGTGGGCAGAAGACCTTACCCTCGCCCTCGCCCCAGAGTCCGACCGTGGCGAGGCACAGCGCCGTCTTGCCGCAGCCAGATGGCCCGCTGACAAGCAGCCTGCGGCCTTCCGCAACTTCGAGGGTGAGGTCGCGGACGAGGACCCGCTTGTCCGCAGGCGTCCACAGCGTCAAACCTTCGTAAGCGATGCGGTGCTTGTCCTCGGCCGTCTCGATGCCGGGCGCGGCTTCTCGGGCTGTGCCGGTTCCTCGGCAGAGGGAGCCGCTGGCTCCGGTTCCCCACGGCCGGACGGCGGCGCCGACTCGGTCGCCTCCCACATGGAGCCGAGGCGGTTGACCACGGCGGCGAAGGTGGACATCTCCTGGAATTTCGTGACGATGAGCGAGAAAGCGCCGACCACCTGGCCGAACGCGACGGCGGCCTGCGGGATCGTTCCGAACTCGACGACGCCGCGGAAGTACAAGGGCGCCACCACCACGGCGGGGAGGATCTGAATCAGGTAGTTGTACTCCTTGGTGAAGAAGCCGACGTTGCGGGTGACGGCGATGATAGCGCGGAAATTCGCCACCAGCGCGTTCAGCCGATCGAGGAGGCGCGACTTCTCGTCACGGGGACCATCGCGGTCGGCGTCCGTCTGCCGGCGCTCGCGGACGCGGCCCAGAGCGAAGCGGAAGTCGGCCTCTTTCTGCAACTGGCGGTTGTTGAGCGGCACCAGGCGGCGCCCCAGGAGAATCGTGCCCAGCGAGCCGGCGGCGGAGTAAAGCACGGCCGTCAGAACCAGCCAGGGCGTGATCGACCACAGCACGCCCAGGAACGCCAGCAAGGTCAGAATGCCGTTGAGGATCAGGACGATGAACGACAGGCTCGACGTGGTGAACGTCTTGACGTCCTCCTGGATGCGCTGGTCCGGGTTGTCGATGGACTGGTTGACGGTTCGCCGATGGTAGGCGCGGTGGGCCAGGTAACGGTCGAGCAGACGGCGCGTCAGCCACTCACGCCAGAATAGCCCCAGCCGTTGCTCGGTGAAATAGGAGAAGACCTCGCCGATCGTGGCGAGGGCAAATACGCCCGCCAGCACGCCGCCGAAAAGGTAAAAGCGAGCGCCATGCCGCTGCTCCAGCGCCGTCATGAAGTCGCGCATGACGTAGCTGTTGAAGAAGTTCAGGCCGGTGACCACCAGCAGCAGGACGACGAGGATAATGAGGGCGGCGACCGCTTTCTTGCGGGCCTCGGACACAAAAAAGGGCCAGGCGATGGTGGCGAATCGCCGCCATAACGGATGTTTGAAGAGGCGCATGGGTCCTTGCCTACCGCGGTCCTCCAAGGGCGTGGCCACAGCTTCACCGGGCGAGGGTCAGCGACCCGGACGTCACAGTCCGAGTGGAGGGACGGAGGCCTCTAGCCCGGCCGAGGGTTCCTGACGGCGGATGGGGATGCGCCGGCCCTTGGCCTCTTCCGGCAGCGGTAGATGCAGTTCGAGGATGCCATTGCGGTACGAAGCCTGCACCCGATCCGGGTTGATGCCGTGCGGGACGCGAAGCGTCTCCTCATAATGGCTGTAGCGGTTGCCTTCCTCTCCTGTCCACCGGCGATCGGCCCGGATGGTCAGCACCTCATCGTGAAGGGTCACGTCGAAGTCGTTGACCTCCCAGCCCGGCAGGGCCGCCTTGACCACCATCTCGGTATCGCGCGTATCCACGTCGAGCATACCGGACGGCATCGGACCCTGTGCGGATCGACCGCCGACCAAACGGTCGAACAGAGCACGGGCCTCGCGCCGCAGTTCGTCCAGGGGGTGAAACCCGCGCGCGGACAAATCGTAGCCGCGCGGATGCTTCCAGGGGATGAGGTTCATCATGGCGATCGCTCCGTTCTTGGGATTCGTCCACGCCGCTCCGAGGTCCGAAAAGGCAAAAATCGAGCCGACATCATCGGCCGGATGCAGAATCTAAACGCAAACCCGATGCCACAGCGAGGATAACGGCGCGCCGTATGCTCCCGAAACGGAACAGCGAACGGAGGACACTTCCCATGACTCAGTCCCACGTCAAAACCTTCGAGAAGGAGCACACCCCACCAATCCTTGACCTCCCTGTCGGGACGGGACAGACGGGCACGCGCATCGAGTCGGACTCGATGGGCGAGATCGCCGTACCGGCGGAACACTACTGGGGCGCCCAGACGCAGCGATCGCTGATCCACTTTTCCATCGGCGCCGATCGCATGCCGCTGCCGGTGTATCACGCCTACGGCTTCGTCAAGAAGGCGGCGGCGCAGACCAACGCCGACCTCGGCCGACTGCCGCGCTGGAAGGCCGACCTCATCGCGCGCGTCGCCGACGAAGTGATCGCCGGCCGGCTCGACGACGAATTTCCGCTATACGTTTGGCAGACCGGCTCCGGTACGCAGACGAACATGAACGTCAACGAGGTCGTCGCCAACCGTGCGATCCAGCTCACCGGCGGCACGCTCGGCAGCAAACGGCCCATCCATCCCAACGACGACGTCAACAAGAGCCAATCGTCCAACGACACCTTTCCGACGGCCATGCACGTTGCCGCCGCGCGGGAGATTCACCAGCGCTTGCTGCCTTCGGTCACGGCGCTGCGGGACGCGATCGCGGCCAAATCGCGGCAGTTCGCCGACGTGGTCAAGATCGGCCGGACGCACCTGCAAGATGCGGTGCCGCTGACCGTCGGCCAGGAGTGGTCCGGCTACGTCGCCCAGCTCGACGACGCGCTGGCGCGAGTCCGGGACGTCTTGCCCGGACTCTATCGACTGGCGATGGGAGGCACGGCCGTCGGCACCGGGTTGAATGCTCCGGAAGGCTTCGCCGAGGCGGCGGCCGCTCGAATCGCCGAGTATACCGGCCTGCCGTTCGTGACGGCGCCGAACAAGTTCGCGGCCCTGGCCGCCACCGACGCCATCGTGGCCGTTCACGGCACCCTGCGCGGACTGGCGGCGGCGCTGATGAAATTCGCCAACGACGTCCGCTGGCTCGCCTCCGGTCCACGCTGCGGACTGCACGAACTGGTCCTACCGGAGAACGAGCCGGGTTCGTCGATCATGCCCGGCAAGGTCAACCCCACGCAGGCCGAGGCGATGCTGATGATCTGCATTCAGGTGATGGGACTGGACGCCGCCGTCGGCTTCGCCGGCGCGATGGGAAACTTTGAACTGCACACCTTCCGTCCTCTCCTGATTCACAACACGCTGCACAGCATCCGCCTGCTCGCCGATGTGTGCGAAACATTCCGCCGGCATTGCGCGGAGGGAATCCAGCTCGACCAGGAGCGTATCCACGAGATGGTGGGCCGCTCCCTCATGCTTGTCACCGCACTGAGTCCGATCCTCGGCTACGATGGCGCCGCGGCCATCGCCCACCAGGCGCACGTGGAAAACAAGACACTGCGTGAGGTAGCGGTCGTCGGCGGTCATATCTCGGCCGAGGAGTTCGACCGCCTCGTCGATCCGTCCCGGATGACCAGCCCCCCGGCGCCATAACCGTAAGTTTGTTTAGCCGCGACGCGCAGCGGAGCGCGGCTGCCGCGCTCCGCTGCGCGTCGCGGCTAAACAAACTTACGGGCGTGAGGGCAATCCCATCTCGTTGTTCTCGCGGGCGGCTCGCTCGGTTCGGGCGGTGAGCCACGAAGGCGCGGCCGGCGATTCGCTCTCCCAGCCATAGGCGGGTGCGCTGCCGATGCCGCCCGGTCCCGGCAGCAATCGATTCACCCAGCCGCACAGGTCGGAGACCAGACCCGGAGCGATGCCGTGCAGAAGCACCCCCAGCTTCGCCGGCAACGACAGGACGACCTCCGCCTTGCCATGCCGGCAGGCATCGAGGATGTCCCGGGCGGCGCGCTCGGCGCTGATGGAGAAGATCGGCAACGAATCGGAGAGAGTGAACCAGGCGTACTCCGCCCGATGTTGTCCCTTGAACGTGGCGTTGCGCGGACTGCCGGTGCGCATCAAGCCGGGGCAGACGGTGGTGACGACGATGCCGTCCTTGGCCAACTCCGCTCGCAAGCCCTCCGACAGTCCCACCAACGCGAATTTGCTGCCACTGTAGGGCAGCAGGTGAGGCACGCTGATCTTGCCGCCGATGGAAGTGATGTTGACGATGCGGCCAGCGCGGCGCTGGCGCATCTCCGGCAGCACTTCGAGGATCGTATGCACCGCCGCGAAATAGTTAATCGCCATGGCATCATAGAAGTCTTCTCGCGTCATCGTCTCGACGGGTCCGACGCCGATGATGCCGGCATTGTTGATGAGCACGTCGATGGCGCCGAAATGCCGGCGCACCTCGTCCACGAACGCGCCGACCTGATCGCGGTAACGCAGGTCGCAGGTCTGGGCCACCACCTGAGCACCGCGGTCGGTGAGATCCTCGCGGGCGCGGCGAACCTCCTCGGGGTCGCGGGCACACACCGCCAGTTTGGCTCCCTCGTGCGCCAACTGGCGGGCCAGGACCAAGCCCAGACCCCGCGTACCGCCGGTGAGCAACACCGTCTTGTCGCAAAAACAGTAGGCCGTACGCGCCTGGTACACACGGTAGGCGAGCCACGAGGCCAGGCCCGCCCCGGCCAACAGCATCGCTTTCTGTTTATTCATGACACAACCTCTCCGTCAAAGACGTCACGAACCTCCCGAAGGCGATTCGGCGTGAACCAGATCGGGCTTCTTGATCGGCGGGCGCTGAATCTCCTGGTCCGGCGCCGGTCGCCGCTCGCGCTCGAACGGCCCCAGTCGCACCGGCTGGCCCGACTGGGCCGACTGGTACAGGGCACGGATGACGCGGACATCGGCCAAACCCTCCTGGCCCGACGGCTCCGGAGCTTCGCCCTTCAAAACGCAGTTGGAGAAGTAGAGTAGCTGCGGCCCGAACTGATCGCGCTTCGAGAAGGCCGTCTCCTTCGTCTTGCCATCCATCGTCAAATAATGCTTGAGTTCGCCGACGAAATCGTAAGCCGGGTCGAGCCGCAGGTCGCCCTTGCTGCCGACCACGCGATAAGCGGATACCGATGCGGTGCTGAAACTACACGTGAACGCCGCCACCCGATCGCCGGGGAAACGCAGGATAGCGCTGGCCATCTCCTCGACCTCCCGGAACCGTTCCTCGCCGTTATTGGCGCAGACGGCGAAGACTTCGCTCGGCTCGGCCCGGAAGAGGTAGCGAGCGGCGTTGATGCAGTAAATGCCGATGTCGTAGAGAGTGCCGCCTCCGGTCTCCTTCCGCAGCCGGATGTCGCCCGGCTTCACCTCTTGCGTGAACGTGGAATTGAAAAGGCGAACGTCTCCCAGCTGGCCCGACTGCACGAATTCAATGGCCTTCAAGTTCGCCTCCTCGAAATGGAGACGGTAGGCAACCATCAACTTCACCTCGTTGTCCTTGGCCTCGGCGATCATGACCTCGCAGTCTTCCTCGGTCAGGGCCATCGGCTTTTCGCAGAGGATGTGAACACCGGCTCGCGCCGCTCGCACCGTGTAGTCGCGGTGCATGCTGTTAGGCAAACCGATGTAGACGGCGTCCACCTCGCCGTTGTTCAGGCAGTCCTCGTACTGCTCATACGAATAGAGGCGTTTCACACCGTACTGCCGGCCGAGTTCCTTGAGCTTGTCGGCATCGCTGGAGACGAGAGCGGTCAGTTCCGAGTTTTCTTTCGCATTGGCGAAAGCCGGGAGAAGGGCCACCTGCGAGATGTAACCGAGGCCGACCACGGCGTAACGGACCTTGCCGTTGGCTCCCTGGCGCGTGCGTTGCCTGTTCGCGTTTTTCATGGGAGATTTCTCGTGAGGGTTGCGACAAAGCCGATCGCGGTTGCGACCCGCGACGGCATGTTCTCCTTATTCCGTGCAATGCCGATGCCACGAGCTCTCTTCGTGCCCGATGAAAATGCTGGGCTTTTTTCGGACTGCAAGGCGGGAAGGAAACGCGAACTTTGAGGAAGAGTGGTACGCAATGGAGCGCAGCGGGGTGCGCTGGCGTCTTGAAGCTCTATGTCGCCGAGGCATCCCGTTTCCCATCGTCCACGCGGGGTCGCAGGCTTGCGAACCGCCGCGAAACACTTGAGGACGGCACTATGGCATCTCAATTGCTGAGTTACTGGTAAGGCTGACCCTCAACGCCCACGGAACCGCAAGCGATAGGATTGTCCATGAAGAAACCGGAAATCGTCGTCATCACCGGGGCATCGGCCGGTGTGGGCCGCGCCGCCGTGCAGGCCTTCGCTCGGCGAGGGGCACACATCGGATTGCTGGCTCGCGGTAAGGACGGCCTGGAAGGAGCGCGGCGCGACGCGGAACGGTTGGGCGGCAAGGGGCTGGTTTTGCCGACCGATGTGTCCGACGCCGAACAAGTCGAGCGCGCGGCCAGCGCCGTCGAAGACAAGCTCGGACCCATTGATATTTGGGTCAACAACGCCATGGTGTCCGTCTTCTCTCCCGTCAAGGAGATGACGCCCGCGGACTACCGGCGCGTGACGGAAGTAACCTATCTCGGCTTCATCCACGGCACCCTGTCGGCGCTGCGGCGTATGTTGCCACGCGATCGCGGCATCATCGTGCAAGTCGGTTCGGCGCTGGCCTATCGCGGCATTCCCTTGCAGTCGGCCTACTGCGGCGCCAAGCACGCCATCCAGGGCTTCACCGAGTCGCTGCGTTGCGAACTGCTCTACGATAAGAGCAACGTCAAGGTAACGATGTTGCAGATGCCGGGCATGAACACGCCGCAATTCGATTGGGTCAAGAACCGTCTGCCGAAGAAGCCGCAGCCAGTGCCGCCGGTTTATCAACCCGACGTAGCCGCCGAGGCCATCTACCACGCGGCCCATCATTACCGCCGCGAGTGGTACGTCGGCGGCTCCACCGCCACTGTCGTCGTCGGCAACAAGATGGCCCCCGCACTGGGTGACTGGTATCTGGGTAAAACCGGCATCGACTCGCAGCAGACCGACGAGCCAGCGGACCCTAATGCCCCGAACAACCTCTACGACCCGTTGCCGGGCGATCACGGCGCGCATGGCCGATTCGATCGCATCGCCCACGACTTCAGCTTCCAGTTGTGGGCGGACCAGCATCGCGGCTTGCTGGCCGTGGGCGGACTTCTCGGTCTGGTGGGCGGACTGCTTCTCTGGAAACGCGGCAGTCGAGCCTCTCGCGGCGACGGTATGGTTCCTGGAGGCGCTCAGACATCCGGTCACATGGAACGCCACGAGCGTATTCCGATGGCGACGAAACCGTAGCGGCTCGGAGGGAACTCATGAAAACGCAGCTGCTTCACGAACAGGGGGGCGAGAAGACCTTCGTACTGATCTTCGCCGCCGGCGATGAGGCAATCGCAGGGTTGACGACGTTCGCCAAGGAGAAAGGGCTGTCCGCCAGCCACTTCACGGCCATCGGCGGTTTTCAGGAAGCGACGCTGGGTTATTTCAACCTCGACAAGAAGGACTACGACAAGATTCCCGTGCGCGAGCAGGTCGAAGTACTGTCGCTGATCGGCGATGTCACGCAAACCGAGAAGGGGGAGCCGAAGATCCATGCCCATGTGGTCCTCGGTCGTTCCGACGGCTCGACGCGCGGCGGCCATCTGGTCGAGGCGCGCGTGCGGCCGACGCTGGAAGTGATGCTCGTCGAGTCGCCGCGCCACCTGCGACGGAAGCACGATCCGCAGAGTGGACTGGCCCTCATCCAACTGTAAGGGCGCG
Source organism: uncultured Planctomycetota bacterium (assembly GCA_963849325.1). Classification (GTDB taxonomy): domain Bacteria; phylum Planctomycetota; class Planctomycetia; order Gemmatales; family Gemmataceae; genus JAJPHU01. The sequence continues at coordinate 156,793 of CAWKHF010000009.1, forward strand.
TCCACCAATAACTTCATTTAGCCGCGACGCGCAGCGGAGCGCGTCGGCCCCGCGCTCTGCTGCGCGTCCCGGCTAAACTTGGAACTTGTTGTTGGACGGCTCCTAAAAGTCCATTCCACCATCCGCTTGCGGCTGAGTGTTCGTTGCTGTCCTTCTGGGGATGGATAACATGCCGGTTGATCCCGAGCGGAGAGCATGGATTCAGGAGCAGCTGACCAGGGCGGACATGGATGCCTTCGTCTGCGCCCTACCGGCGCATGTCCTGCTGCTGAGCGGTTACTGGCCGGTTGTTGGCACGAGCCTCGCCATCGTGGTGCGCGGCGGGCCAACGGCGTTGCTGGTGCCGGAGGACGAGCAGGAGTTGGCCCAGCATGGCGGGGCCGATCAGGTCCATACGTACAAGCCGGCCCCGCTGGATTCGTTGGCGACGCTGATCGAGGCGCAGTCGCCGCCGCTGGCGAAGCTGGCCCACAAGCTTGGACTGCGACGCAAGCGGATCGGCTACGAGCACGGCGGCTGGTACGAGGCGTCTTCCTACGCGGCGATGCACCTGTATCGTTCGAGCATAGCTGAGATGCTCGAACGGACGTTCGACCATCCCCATCTAATCGACGCCGACGATCGTCTGGTTCATCTTCGTACACTCAAGACGCCGCAGGAGTTGGAGCGCCTTCGCCTGGCCTGCCGAATCGCGGCCGAGGCGTTCGAGGAAGGGCATCGACAAATGCGGATCGGGATGAAGGAGACGGAGGCAGCCGAGCTGTTTCGCGCTCCGCTGGCCGTACACGGTGTCGGGCGTGACGGCGTGGAGCGGGCTGGCGGCTTTACGTTCTGCATGTCGGGACCGAATTCGGCGAACGCTTCTGGCGCCTTCGCTCGCTCTCGCGCTCGTCGTCTGGCCGAGAACGATCTGGTGCTCGTCCACTGTAATTCCTATGCGGACGGTTACTGGACCGACATCACGCGCACCTACTGCCTGGGCGAGCCGGACGAGAAGCAGCGTACCTTGTACGACGCCATCGCCGCCGCTCATCGCGCGGCCCGGCAAGTGATCCGCCCCGGCGCCCGTGCCGCCGACGTAGACCGAGCAGCGCGCGACGTTCCTCAAGCAACGTGGTCTCGGCGAAGCGTTCAAGCACTCCACCGGCCACGGCATTGGCTTCGCCGCCATCAATCATCTGGCTCGGCCGCGCTTGCACCCCCAATCGCCTGACGTCCTCGAAACCGGCATGGTCTTCAATGTCGAGCCAGCCGTTTACCTCGAAGGTTATGGCGGCATCCGCCACTGTAATATGATCGCCCTGACGGCCAACGGAGTAGAAGAACTCACGCCGTTTCAGGACATCGACGCACGACTAGCCTACTAGCCCGGAGCGCCAGCGACGGGCAGGTAAACCGTCGCTGGCGCTCCGGGCTTGTGGTATCTCAAAGCTCTCGCATGAACGCGACCAGGTCCGCTTTCTCTTCCTTGGTCAGCTTCAGCTCCAGAACGAGATTGAAGAACTCAACCGTGTCTTCCAGGGTCAGACAGCGACCATCGTGCAGATAAGGCGGGCTGTCTTTGATACCGCGCAAGGTAAAGGTTTTGATCGGTCCCCCCGGTGCATCCGCAACGAACCGCTCGACATGAAGGTCGTGCATCTGATTGTCCAGATAGAACGGCGCGGGATGGCAGACGGAACACTGCGCCTTGCCGAAAAAGAGCTTTTCGCCCCGCAGCTCGCTCTCCGTCGCCTTGTTGCGGTTGAGGCGGCCGAGGATGGTCAGCTTGGGAGCCGGCGGCCAGTCGAACATCATCTGCACGCGCTCCATGCGCACGGCCTGTTCCGGCAAAAGAAGGAAAGCTCCCTTCTTCTCGGCGTGCATCTGATCACCGTTGAAGTAGGCGGCTCGCGGCTGCTCGAATTCGCTGAAATCCTTGACGGAGCGAATGCTCCGCTTGGACCCGTGGATCTGCTGATTGTACAGGCCGCGCAGGCTCGGCGTGTCCAGACGCAGACGGCGCTGCTGCGGCCGATTGTCCGGGTTCAGCTCGATCTGTCCCGCTGTGTGGCCGTTGACGTGACAATCGAGGCAGGTCACGCCCTGCGTTGGCTCCTTACTCTTGCGATCATCGGTGGCGTTGAACTCCTCCTGCGGCATCGGCGTCAACAGCAGCCGTAAACCGTCCAGCTCAATCGGCGTCAGGATGCCTTTGAACAGTCGATCAAAATTGTTGATGGAGACGACCTCGCCGCGCGACACGTCGCCCAGTTCCGGCCGGTTTTGCAAAAACATCGCCGGCGGAAATTCCGGCAGAAATTCTTCGGGCAGATCGAAATCCACGTCGAACCGCTCCAGCCGTGGAAACATGGCGATCTGCATTTTCGGAAACACCATGCCGCCGGGCGTGTGCTTGGGATGGGGTAGAGACGGGTACGGGAAGATGCCGGCTTTGCGGATCTCGGCGGGACTCATGTCCGCCAGCTTGGTCCAGGTCACGTCCTCGGGAAGTCGAGCGGTCGGTCCGACGGCCAGCGGCTTACCGCGCGACATCCGCGCCGAGGCGTCGAGCTTCGGTTTCAGGTTGTAACGCTTCTCCAGCAGCTTCCGTTGAGCCGTCATCACCTTCGACTTTTGGCCAACGTCCTCCTTGTAGATCTCCTCGAACGTCTGCATCGGCTTCTTGGCGCCGAGGGGGTCGCGGGAAAAATCGAAGCCGAGGAACTTCCCCTCTTCGGGCTGGTCCTTCAACACGGTGGAGGAAGGCTGCGCATTGGCCGGGTCAAAGACATCGGAGCTATCGTGCTTCGACTTCTCCTGCTCTGGACGCTCCGCTCTCACGTCGCGCGGCCGCTGAGCCTCGGCGATGGCATCGCGTGGGGGGCGAGTGGGTGATTTTTTCTGGGCCTCCTGGGAATAAACGATTAGCCCCGTGAGGCCCAGGACAGCGACGAGCGCGGTGAGCGCCCAGCGTTTTTCGATCCTTTTCATGACAGGTTCTCGTTCGGCTCCGATGAGGGAAGGAGATCGTTTGGGTTCCTCTCAGCTTTTTTTCAGCGCGCGGTGGGATCTTGGCCGATAGTGCTGTCGCCGTGATGTCTGCCTCCGGGAGCGATGCCGTGGCGCTGATGCCCGCCGGAAGCGCGGCCCTGAGCGATGGCGCCGCCCGCGGCGCCGCCGGCGTGTCCGGCGTAAGGGGGACCACCCTCCTCGCTGTCCTCGCCGCGCGCGTCACTGCCCATCGCGCGATCGAGGTTGGCACCCGCCGGGTCTCCATCGTCGATATTGGTGCCGGCTAGGCCGCCAACCTCGGTGCCGCCGCCGGGAGTGCCCACGGCTTCTTCTCCTGAGGGCGTCCGATCCGGTGTCTCGCCGGGTCGCAGGTCGTGGTCGGAGGCGGCCTTGGTTGCGCCCGGAGGTACGGGGTCGGTCTTTTCCTTGTCCTTGCGACGCGGACTTTTTCGTGTACTCGCCATGTTGTCCTCCTGGAAGAATCGCATTCTCGTTGGCACGTCGGGGTAGCGCTCTCTCGCGTGCAGAGATTTCGGAGGCAAATGTTGTACCACCCCTCGGAGACCAAAAGGAGGCGCGTGATTTGCAAATAAAAGCAAGCGGTGCCGCTGGACGGCGCGGGAGACAAGCAAGCTGGAGGTCTCATGCCATCATCGAATGCAAAGGAAAACGCCGCACGAGAATCCGAGGAGGGCGGCGGACTGGCTTTCCTACTCGATCTCGATGGAACATTGGTGGACAGCGTTTACCTGCACGTCTTGGCATGGCAGGAGGCTTTCCGAAAGGGAGACCTGGAGCTACCTGCCTGGCGCATCCATCGGCGGATCGGCATGAGCGGCGCTCTGCTGGTCCGGGCGATCCTGCGTGAAAGCGGACGGGACGTGAATGAGGAGGAGGTCAAGCGCTTCGAGGAACGGCACGGAGAAGCGTATGGCCGCCGGATGGCGGAGGTAAAGCTGTTGCCGGGCGCGCGCGAGTTGCTCGCCGAATTATCGCGGCTGAAGCTGCGCTGGGCCATCGTCACCAGCAGTCGGCCGGAAAAGGCGAAGCACGCCCTGGAGATGCTGGGCGTCGGTCCCGACGATCCCGTCGTGACGCGCGGCGATGTGCAGTGCGCCAAACCCGAACCGGACGCCTTCCTCGCCGGCGCCCACCGTCTCGGCGTGAACATCCGCGATTGCGCCTGCATCGGCGATAGCGTGTGGGATCTGCTGTCCGCCCAGCGGGCGCGGCGCTGGGCGTAGGCATGTTGACCGGCGGTTATGGCCGCGAGGAACTGGAACGTGCCGGCGCCTACCGCGTCTATGAAGGTCCCGGTGACCTGCTGCAACACCTGGACGAACTGGGCGTGCGGCGCGAGTAACGCAGAAGGGCGGCATCCTCTTTGCTCATCCTTGTGGGTAATGACCAACAATCCTTCTTCCGCGAGGCAGTCATGGGCGACACGAGTGTGACGAAGATTCAATCGAAGCATTCCCCACGAGGACAGATGGGGCAGAAGCATCTCGCCATCGGCATTCACCTCGGCATGCGTCTGTGGGAGAGAGAGCAGCCCGGCGACGGCAAGGCGCCAACCTCCCGCGATTACGAGACGGTCGGCTATGTCATTGAGGGACGTGCCGAACTGCACATCGAGGGGCAAATGGTCCTGCTGGAGCCGGGCGACAGCTGGGTGGTGCCCCGGGGGGCCAAACATACGTACAAGGTCCTCGAACCCTTCACGGCCGTGGAGGCGACCTGTCCGCCCGCCGTCATCCACGGACGCGATCAGACGTGAAGGCGCGACCGGGAAAGGCCGCTCATACGGCCACAATCTTCTTGTGGCAGCGCCAGGCCATCCAGTACGGCGTGAGACGATCCACGAAGACGCGCGGCTTGTCCTGGTAGAGTTGTTCGCCTAACAAGTGAGCTTTCCGTTGTAGCTCCTGCCGTCGCCGCTCGGCATGGTCCAGGAGCGGCCCTACGACGGCATCGCCGCCGAACCGTTCTCGGTCCTCCTCGACCCTTTGACGCAGCATCGCCAGGTCGTGATCGTCGCCCAGGTAATCGCTGAGGTCGTGAAGCTGGTCGGCCAGGGGTTGTAGCATCGTGGGACAAATCGGTTGCAGGATCTGGAATTGATGCCAGAGATATTTCGTTTGCTTCCGCCACTCGTGCAGTTTTTCCACGGAGGCCTGCGCCGTCGCCTCGGCGAACGCCTCGCGGCCGCGCTTGTACATTCCTTGTAACCCGGCGCAGCGGTGCCCAATCGTCCTCCATTGTCCAGTCGTTCAAACGGTCGCGCGCTACCGCGATGCGGACCCCTACTTCGGCAAAGGCGTCGCGCTCGTCGAACATTTGCCGATGTACTTCGGCATCATGGTCGAGCAAACCCTGCCGGGCTTTGTGGAACTTGTGCGGAGACGCCTCCTCCGCGAAGGAGCCGAGGAGTTCGTCGAAGACCTGGACCTGTACCGAGGCGTCGCGCACGATGGTCAAGGGCTTGCCGGCGGCACGGAAACAGGCGTTTTCCCGCTGGTAGACGCGAGAACCAAGGTCGGGGCGGACAAGGCGCAAAACGGCCCGAATTTTCTTGAATCGCTTCCGCGCATCGTGGACCGTCTCATCCTGGTCGCCCTCGACCAGGCCGGACAATCGTTCCAGCGCCTGGTCGATCTCGTTCCGCACAATCCGCTTGATGCCGCGCGGTACGGACTCGCCCTTTTGGAGTTGAAAAGACAAGCATCCCTCCGGGACAGTTGCAAGCGGGGCAGGGTGAGGGTCGCTCCTCGCTCTAATAATCATTTAACGATGCAAAAAGTGCTCTTCTCGGTCCCGTCAGCATTATTATGTAGAATGCAAAAGAAGTGCCGCCCCCGTATCGCCACGGGGAAAGATTTCTGGACCGTCCCCCGAAGGACGGCGGCATTTCTTTTGCACCCACTCCTTTGAAGAAAGAACCCCGGCTACAACCTGAAAGAGTGAGAGGAGACGATCATGCAAGTTCGAGACGTTATGTCACGCGACGTTCAGGTGACGCAACCGCATGCGACCCTGCGCGAGGCCGCCGACATGATGAAGCGCCTGGACGTCGGCCCCCTGCCGGTCTGCGACGGGGACCGACTCGTGGGCATCATCACCGACCGGGACATCACGGTGCGAGCCGTGGCCGAGGGGCAGGACTGCTTCGAGGGCCGAGTCCGCAACGTCATGAGCACCGACCTGGCCTACTGCTACGAGGACGACGACATCACCGTGGCAACCCGTCTGATGAGGGAAAAGCAGGTGCGCCGTTTACCGGTACTCAACCGCGACAAGCGACTGGCCGGCATCCTCACGCTCGGCGACGTGGCCCTGAATACCGGCGACACGCACACGTCGGGTAAAACCCTGCAAGCGGTTTCCGAGCCGACGCCGTAACGAAAAATCTTCGTTTAGCCGCGACGCGCAGCGGAGCGCGGGACGCTCCCGCGCTCCGCTGCGCGTCGCGGCTAAACGAGCCGTCTCGGGAGAATCGTAATGAACCATCCACCGACCGTTCCCCGCCGGCGCGAGACCTTTTTGGCACTGGTCCTCGCCGTCGCGCTGGCCAGTATGGTAACTCTCTTCTTCCTGTTGGTCAGCGGGCAATACTTTTTCGCGGTGCTGGCCGTGCTGGGTGGTCTCCTTCTTCTTGGCTGCCTTCAGTACCTCCTCTGGGGCCGGCCAATGGGTCGTAAGGAGACGCATCCAATGCCGCGTAATCCTCGGGCCGAGGCGCCCGCACCCACTTTGCCCAGATCGCCGGACCTTCCTTGAACTTCCACGGAGAGGCATCCGTATGAACCGGACGAGACGATTTTCGTCCCCTTCTGTTGAGAAGGCACTGATCGTTCACGTGCGGGAACGGACCCTGCCGCTGCGGACGGCGGACGACCTCGACCCTCTGCTGGAGCGCATCGGCGACGCCCACTATGTTTTGCTCGGCGAGGCTTCGCACGGCACGGCGGAATACTACACCTGGCGGACGCGCCTTTCGCAGCGACTGATCCGTGAGAAGGGGTTCTCTTTCCTCGCCGTCGAGGGCGACTGGCCCGATTGCTACCAGGTCAACCGCTACGTCAAGCGCCTACCCGATTCGGGCGCGAATGCCCGCGACGTACTGCACGCCTTCGAGCGCTGGCCGACCTGGATGTGGGCCAACGAGGAAATCGTCGCCTTGGTCGAGTGGCTCCGGCGACACAACGACCTGCTGCCCCCGGACAGGAAGGTCGGCTTCTACGGACTGGACGTGTACAGCCTGTGGGAGTCGCTGTATGCCATCCTCTCTTATCTCCAGCGGGTAGACCCGTCCACGCTGCCGGCCGCCTGGAAGGCGTTTCGTTGCTTCGAGCCGTATGGCGAGGACGTGCAGCGTTATGCGCGGGCCACCGTACTGGTGCCTACGTCCTGCGCCGAGGAAGTCGTCGGCCTGTTGGGCCAGTTGCGCCGCAAGGCGCGGGAGTACCGCCAGGACGGCCGGGAGAGCTACTTCCAGGCGGAGCAGAACGCTCTGGTCGTCCAGAACGCCGAGTCGTACTACCGGGCGATGGTGCGTGGCGGGCCGGAGTCGTGGAACATCCGCGATCGCCACATGACCGAGACCCTGGAGCGGCTCATGCGCCATCATGGGCCGGATGCCAAGGCGATCGTCTGGGAGCACAACACGCACATCGGCGATGCCCGCTTCACCGACATGGCCGAGGACGACATGGTGAACGTCGGCCAGCTCATCCGCGAAGGGCACGGGGAGGAGGGCGTGGTACTCGTCGGTTTCGGCAGCCATCACGGCAGCGTCATCGCCGGCGACGAATGGGACGCGCCGATGGAGCGAATGACGGTCCCGCCGGCGCGAGCGGGCAGCTGGGAGTCCGTCCTGCACGCGGCCGGGGCGGACGACAAATTACTCCTCTTCTCCTCCGCGGACTCGTCGGGTCCGATGTCCGAGCGGCGCGGCCATCGCGCCATCGGGGTCGTATATCATCCCAAGTATGAACATCTCGGCAATTATGTGCCGACGGTACTGCCGCGCCGTTACGATGCCCTCCTTTACCTCGACGAAACGGAGGCCCTGCATCCGCTGCATTTGGTCCCCCGTGTCGAAGGAGAGCTGCCGGAAACGTATCCGTCCGGCGTGTGAGCCGAGCAAGGGCGAGACGATACCGGCACCCGGCGCATGGCGCCGGGTGCCGGCATCTTGTTTGCTATGTGGACGCGAGCTGCCGAGTTGGAGCTGCGCACGGAGGTCAACCGCGGCGCATGGAGAGTGATGCATTTATGAGCACCTTTACACTTGAGCAGGCGGCCCCGTCTTCTTCGCCCTCTTCCCCCCAGCCCATCCCTTCCGCCTGGCATCCCGACAGTCGCGATTCCATCCGCGGCGAATCGTGCGGCTTTGAAGCCCTCGACCTGCAAGCTCGCCTCCTAGCGGGAGCGTGCCGGACGGCCCCGCGCACGCCGACGGAAGGCCCGCTCTTGCAACAGCTGGCCCGCAACGGCCGGCTCCTCGTCGAAGCGTATCGGCGCATCGCCGAAGCGGCGGGGCGGAATGCGACCCTGACGCCCGACGCCGAATGGCTGCTGGATAATTTTTACATCGTCGAGGAAGTGCTGCGCGAAGTGCGCCACGACCTGCCGCGCGGCTATTACAAGAAGCTGCCCAAGCTGACGGGCAGTTCGCTGGCCGGCTACCCGCGCGTCTACGCCCTGGCCCTGGCCCTCATCGCCCACACCGACAGCAACCTCGACGAGGCCCACATCACCTACTTCGTGCAGGCTTTCCAGACGGTCGCTCCCCTGACCATCGGCGAGCTGTGGGCGGTGCCGACGATGCTGCGGCTGGGGCTGATCGAGAACCTGTGCCGGCTGTCCGAACACATGCGGCGCGTCTGGGACGAACGGCGACGCGCCGAGTCCTGGGTCGAGCCGCTGTTGCGACCCGGGCAGGTGGAGGGGGAATGCGGTCCCTCCACCCTCCACCCTCCACCCTCCACCCTCCTTCGGCGACGCCTTCGTGGTCCGCGCTCTGCAGGTGCTGCGCCAGGAAGGCCGGCCGGCCGCCCTCGAACAGGTCGAGGCCCACCTGTCGCGCGCGGGCTGAACGTCAACGACATTGTCCGCCGCGAGAACCAGCGGCAGGCCATCAACCAGGTCTCGGTCGGCAACTGCATGACCAGCCTGCGTCTGCTGTCCGCGCTGGACTGGAACGTCTTCTTCGAGCGCACCAACCTCGTCGAGCCGATACTGCGTCAGGATCCGGCCGGCGCCTACGCCCGCCAGGACTTCGCCACGCGCGACCGTTACCGGCAGGTCATCGAGAGGCTGGCTCGCGGCTCGGACTTGGAGGAAGTCGAGATCGCTCGGCGGCTCGTGCAACGTGCCCAAACGGGTGGAGGGTGGAGGGTGGAGGGTGGAGGGACCCATTCACCCTCCACCCTCCACCCTCCACCCTCCACCCTCCAGCCGCGCCATCACGTCGGCTATTACCTCATCGGGCCGGGCAAAGTGGAGTTTCAGGCTGAGTTGCGTTATCGGCCGGGCGTCGGCGAACGCCTGCTCAACGCCGTCCTCCATCATCCGGGCACCGTTTACTTCGGTTCGATCGCCAGCCTCCTGGTCCTCTTCCTGGCCCTGCTGCTCGGCGTGGGAATGATGACGGCCGAGACCGTCCATGCGTGGGTGTGGTTGCTCGTTGGTCTGGCGGCACTCTTGCCGATGAGTGAACTGGCGGTGGGGCTGACGAATTATCTGCTGACCCTAGTGCTGCCGCCGCGGACGCTGCCCAAGCTGGAGTTCAAGGAAGGCATTCCCGAGGAGTGCGCCACCTTCATCGTCATGCCCAGTATGCTCGTCCGCCCCGAGAGCGCGGCATCGTTGATGGAGAAATTGGAGATCCACTATCTCGCCAATCCCGACCCGCAGCTGCGTTTCGCCCTGCTGACGGACTTCGCCGACGCGCCGACCGAACATCGGCCGGAAGACGAGGGCCATGTCCGCGACGCCCTCGAGCGTATCGCCGACCTCAACCGCCGTTACGCCCCCGACGGCCCGCCGCGCTTTTTCCTGTTCCACCGCCGACGCCAGTGGAACCCGTCGGAGGGATGCTGGATGGGCTGGGAACGCAAGCGCGGGAAGCTGGATGAGTTCAACCGGCTGCTCCGCGGCGTCCGCGACACCAGTTACACGGTACAGAGCAGTGAGCTGGATTCGCTGCCGTACATCCGTTACGTCCTCACGCTGGATCTCGATACGCAGCTGCCGCACGAAAGCGCCCGGCGACTGGTGGGCACGCTCGCCCATCCGCTCAACCAGGCTCGCTTCGATCCCGCCCGAGGGCGCGTCGTCGAAGGTTATGCGATCTTGCAGCCGCGCATCAGCTTCCACATGCCGGCAGCGAACCGCTCGCGCTTCACGCGCCTGTGGGCTGGCTCGGCGGGCGTCGATCCGTACTCGGCGGCGGTGTCGGACATTTATCAGGATCTGTTCGGCGCCGGCAGCTTCACGGGCAAAGGCATCTACGACGTGGATGCCTTCGAGGCGGCCACCGGCGATACCTTCCCCGACAACCACATCCTCAGTCACGATCTCATCGAGGGCAACTACGCGCGCTGCGGCCTGGTCACGGACATCGAGTTGTTTGACGATTTCCCCGTGCGTTACCACGTCTATGCTCGGCGCGAACATCGCTGGGTCCGCGGCGACTGGCAGCTGTTGCCCTGGCTGGGGCGTAAGGTGCCGGCGCAGGCGAGCGGGGGGCGTCAGCCCCCTGTTGCTCCCAACAGGGGGCTGACGCCCCCGCTCGCCGGCCCAACCCGCTGCCGCTGTTGGAGCGCTGGAAAGTCTTCGACAACCTGCGGCGCAGCCTGGTGCCGCCGGCGCTGGTGGTCTGGCTGGTGCTGGGCTGGACCGTGCTGCCCTTGTCGCCGGGGTTGTCCTCCAGTCTGGCCTTGCTGGTGCTGGCCCTGCCGCTGTTGCAACAGGTCTCCGGGGCGCTGATCCACTCCGCGAAGGACCGATCGCTGGCCGGCTTGCGCGATCTGGTCCGCAATGGCTGGATCACCGCCGCCCAGGTGCTGATGAATGCCGTCGTCCTGTTGCACCAGGCTTACCTGAGTGTGGACGCCATCGTGCGCACGCTGACGCGGCTGTGGGCGACGCGGCGACGGTTGCTGGAATGGGAGACGGCGGCGTCGGCGGATCGCCGTCTGGGGGCGAGCCTGATCGTGTTCGGGAGAAACATGTGGCCGGCGCCGGCGCTGGCGCCTGGGGCTTGGCTCGCTGGTGCTGGCGGTTCGGCCGGACGCCCGGATCGCGGCCGGAGGATTTCTCCTCGCCTGGCTGCTGTCGCCGCTGGTCGCCTGGTGGGCCAGCCAGGAGCGGCAGGTGCGCGAAAAGCCGCTCACGACTGCCGAGCGGCGTCGAGCTGGGGCTGATCGCCCGCAAGACGTGGGGCTTCTTTGAGTCGTTCGTCGGTCGCCGAGGACCACTGGCTGCCGCCGGACAACTTTCAGGAGGAACCGCGCCATCAGGTGGCCCACCGCACCTCGCCGACCAACCAGGGCTTACTGCTGGTGGCCACGTTGGCCGCCGAGGATTTCGGCTATCTCAGCCTCGGTTCCCTGGTGGAGCGACTGGAGAAGACGTTCGACACGCTGGACCGGCTCGAACGCCATCGCGGCCACTTCTACAACTGGTACGACACGCGCACCCTGCAGCCGTTGCAGCCGACCTATATCTCGACGGTGGACAGCGGCAACCTGGTGGGCTGCCTGCTGACGCTCAAGCAAGGTTTGCGGGAGAAGACGCGCGAGCCGTTGCTCGGCGCCGCGGTGCTGAGCGGCCTGGGCGACACGCTGCAGGTGGTGCGCGAGGCGTGGTACAACCTGGGAGCGTTGGCCGGGACAGAGGTGGGTCGTATCCGCGCGGAAATGGGGTCCGGCCTGAAAGCCCTGGAGGCGGGCCTTCACGACGCGCCGGCGGACCTGCCCGACTGGGCGAAATGGCTGCGCGACCGCAAGGCCCGGGCCGCGGCCCTGTCGGCCGGCGTACACGTGCTGGTCGAGTCGGGCCATCCCTTCGCCGTCGAACTGGACCTGTGGATGCGACGGTTGACGGCCCTGTTCGATCAGCGCGAGCGCGAGTTGGCCGAACTGGCCCCCTGGGTGGGTCTGCTGGCCGACCCGCAAGCGGAACGGATCGAAGCGACGCTGACGCAGGCCGGCGTGGAGTCGGCGCAGCGCTGGCCGGCGGCTGCGACAGAAACTCGCGGGCATCTTCACCCTGTCAGAGTTCGAGGCCAACCAAAAGGATCTGCTGGCGGACCTGGATGCGCTGGCGGAGAAGGCGGGGAAAGACGAGGCCGCGGCCGACTGGTTGCGACAGGTACGCGAGGCGGTGTCGCACTCCTCGGCGGAGCCTCTGCTGGAGCGCTGCCGCCGGCTGATGGCGCGAGCGGAGGAGATGGCGGCCGCCATGGACTTTCGCTTCCTCTACAAGACCGGATCGGCACCTGTTTGCTATCGGCTACAACGTGGCGCAGGGCGCGGCTGGATTCGGCGTGCTACGACCTGCTGGCCTCGGAGGCTCGCCTGGCCAGCTTTCTGGCCATCGCGCGCGGCGACGTGCCGCGCCGTCACTGGTTCCACCTGGGCCGGGCCGTGGTCCGGGCCGGCGGCCGACTGTGCCTGGTGTCGTGGGGCGGCACCATGTTCGAGTACCTGATGCCGCAATTGTTTCTCCGCCGATACCCTGGCACTCTGCTCGATGAGAGCTGCGAGGCGTCGGTGGACGAGCAGATCGCTTACGGCCATCAGCGCCGCGTGCCGTGGGGCATCTCCGAGTCGGCCTTCAGCAGCCAGTACGTCAGCTTCGATTACCAGTATCAGACCTTCGGCGTGCCGACCCTGGGACTCAAGCGCGGGCTGGTCTGGATCTGGTGGTCGCGCCTTACGCGACGGCGCTGGCCGCGATCGTGCGCCCGCACGAGGCGCTGCGGAACTTCCGTGTCCTGGCGGCCGAGGGGGCGACCGGGAAGTACGGCTTTTACGAAGCCATCGATTACACGCGCGAGCCGGCTGCCGGAGAATCATCGCTCCCTGGTGGTGCGCTGCTTCATGGCCCATCACCAGGGCATGAGCCTGGTGGCGCTGGCCAACTGTCTGCTGGGCGGGGCATGGTGCGCCGCTTCCACGCCGAGCCGATGGTGCGCGCGACGGAGCTACTGTTGCAGGAACGCGTGCCCAGCGTCGCCGCGCCCGGTGGACACGCCGGACGAGGAGGTGGTGCCGCGGCCGGTCGGCCAGGGCGGGCAAGATCTGCTTAGCCGGCAATTGACCACGCCCAACACGCCGGGGCCGCGCACGCATCTGCTGTCCAACGGGCAATTATCTGGTCATGCTCACCAACGCCGGCTCCGGTTTCAGCCGCTGCGGCGACCTGGACGTGACGCGCTGGCGCGAGGACTGCACGCGCGACGATTACGGCCAGTTCTGCTACGTCCGCGACCTGCGCAGCGGCTTGTTGTGGTCGGCGGGACATCAGCCGGTATGCCGGCCGACCAAGCACTATGAGGTGGTCTACTCGGCGGACAAGGCGGAGTTCCGCCGTACCGATGGGGCCATCGCCACCCATCTGGAGATCACGGTCGCTCCCGAGCACTGCGCCGAGGTGCGCCGCCTGACGCTGACCAATCACGACCGGCGGGCGCACGACCTGGAACTGACCAGCTATGCCGAGGTCGTGCTGGCGCCGCACGGGGCGGACCTGGCTCACCCGGCGTTCGGCAAGTTGTTTTTGGAAACCGAATGGGTGGACTCGCACCACGCCTTGTTGTGCCGGCGCCGACCGCGACAGGCGGGGCAGGAACCGATCTGGGCGGTCCACGTCGTCACGCTGGAAGGGCAGACGGACTCGACGGTGGAATACGAGACGGATCGGGCGCGCTTCCTGGGGCGCGGGCGGACGCCGGCGGCCCCGGCTGCGGTCGAGCCGGGCGTGTCGCTGTCGAAGACGACCGGCCCGGTGCTCGATCCGATTTTCAGCATTCGGCGGCGTTTCCGCCTGGAGGCGGGCGAGGCGCTGTCGCGTGCTGCTGTGCACGGGCGTGGCCAAGGGCCGCGAGGAAGCGCTGTCGCTGGCCGACCATTACCGCGATGGTCAGGCCGTCTCGCGCGTCTTCGATCTGGCCTGGGCGCACAGCCAGGTCGAACTGCGACACCTGCAAATCAGCACGACCGACGTACATCTGTTTCAGCGGCTGGCGACGCACTTGCTGTACGCCGGCCCGGCGCTGCGCCGCCCCGGAAGTGCTGGCCGCCAATCGTCAGGGCCAGCCCGGACTATGGCGTTACGGCATCTCCGGCGAGAAGCCGATCCTCCTCGTCCGCGTCGGCGCCGGCGAGGATCTGCCGCTGGTCCGCCACCTGTTGCTGGCCCATTCGTACTGGCACTTGAAGGGCTTGGCGGTGGACCTCGTCATCCTGAGCGAGCAGCCGGCCAGCTACGTCGAGGAGTTGTTCCAGCAGATCCAGGAGGCGGTGCGGTCCAGCCACTCGCACGGTCTGGTGGACAAGCCGGGCGGCGTGTTCGTGCGCAAGGCGGCACAGATGCCGGAGGAGGACCAGGTACTCTTGCAGGCGGCGGCGCGCGTGGTGCTGACGGGCCGGCGCGGGTCGCTGGCGGTGCAGCTGGGCGAACTGGGCGACCGGGCCGCGCCGGCGGCGCCGCTGCCGGAGCGCTTCGCGCCGGCGCGAGGGCCACGCAAGAGCGGCGGGACCGACGACCGAACGTGTCGCTGCCGTCGGACCTGCTGTTCGCCAATGGACTGGGCGGCTTCACGCGCGGATGGTCGAGAATACTGCATCCTGCCCTACCGCAAGCCCGAGGGGCGAGAGGCGAGAAGCGAGGGACGAGGGAGAAGTCTCGGGCTTCGCCACGGCACGAGTATCGCTGTCCGCAGCACGATCCTCGCTGTTTTCCGCCGGCGCCGTGGATCAACGTCGTGGCCAACCCGCTGTGCGGCTTTCTGGTCTCCGAGAGCGGCCTGGGCTACACCTGGGCCGGCAACAGCCAGCAGTATCGGCTGACGCCGTGGAGCAACGATCCAGTCAGCGATCCGCCGGCCGAGGTGGTGTATCTGCGCGACGAGGAGACCGGCGAGGTCTGGACGCCGACGCCGCGACCGCTGGGTCGGGGCGCGGCCGACCCTGGTGCGCCACGGCCAGGGCTACACGCGCTTCGAGCAGCGCAGTCACGGCCTGAACCAGGAGCTGCGCGTCTTCGTCGTCGCCCGACGAGCCGGTCAAGATGATCGCCGCTGCGCGTGCTGGAACTCCGGCAGCCAGCCGCGCCGCCTGTCGGCGACGTTCTACGCCGAATGGGTCCTCGGCAGCGTGCGCGACCAGGCGGCGATGAACGTGCGCACGGAGATCGATGAGCGAGAGCGGGGCGCTCCTGGCGCGGAACCCGTTCGCGGCGGACTTCGCCGACCAGGTGGCCTTCGCCGACGTGAACCTGCGGCCGCGCACCCTGACCGGCGACCGCACCGAGTTTTTGGGTCGCAACAGTTCGGTGGACGCGCCGGCGGCGCTGGGGCGGGTGGAGTCTATCCGGCCGGGTCGGGCCGGGGCTGGATCCCGTGCGCCGCCTTGCAAGCGGCGTTCGAGTTGCCGGCCGGCGAAGAGTGCGAGGTCGTCTTCTTCCTTGGCTCCGCCCGCGATGTCGGCATCGTCCGCGCCCTGCTGCGGCGCTGCAAGGGACCGGGCCGCGTCCGCGCTGCCTGGGACGACGTGCAGCAGCGCTGGGACCGCGTGCTGACGGCGGTGCAGGTGCGCACGCCGGACCCGGCGATGGACGTGCTGCTCAACCGATGGCTGCTCTACCAGGTGCTCGAGCTGCCGCGTCTGGGGCCGATCCGCCTTCTACCAGTCCGGCGGCGCCTACGGCTTCCGCGACCAGTTACAGGACGTGATGGCCCTCGTTTACGGCGCCCCGGAGGAGACGCGGGCGCAGATCCTGCGGGCGGCGGCTCGCCAGTTCGTCGAAGGCGACGTGCAGCACTGGTGGCACCCGCCCGCCGGCAAGGGCGTCCGCACGCGCATCTCCGACGATTACCTGTTTCTGCCCTTCGTCGTCTGCCATTACGTCGCCGTCACCGGCGACACGGCGATCCTGGACGAGAAGGTGCCGTTTCTGTCGGCGCCGATACTGAAGCCGGGGCAGGAGGAGGATTACGGCCAACCGAGGCTGGCCGACGAGTCCGGCACCATTTACGAGCATTGCGTGCGCGCGCTTGAAAAACGGGCTGCATTTCGGAGTCGCACGGACTGCCGCTGATGGGCACCGGCGACTGGAACGACGGCATGAACAAGGTCGGCGCCGAGGGCAAGGGCGAGAGCGTCTGGAACGGCTGGTTCCTGCTGACATGCCTGCGTCACTTCGCCGAGCTGGCCGAGGCCCACGGTGACACGGACGTGGGCCGACGATTGCCGCGAGCAGGCGGAGAACCTGCGCAGCGCCATCGAGGAACACGCCTGGGACGGCGCCTGGTATCGGCGGGCTTATTTCGACGATGGCACGCCGCTGGGCTCGGCCCAGAACGACGAGTGCCGCATCGACTCCATCGCCCAGTCGTGGGCGGTGCTGTCCGGTGCCGGCGATCCGGAGCGGGCACAACAGGCGATGGCGGCCGTGGATGAGCAGCTGGTGCGGCGCTGGACGGCCTGATTCGCCTGTTCACGCCGCCCTTCGACAAGGGCGAGCTGCACCCCGGTTACATCAAGGGCTACGTTCCTGGCATCCGCGAGAACGGCGGCCAGTACACGCACGCCGCCACCTGGGTCGTGCAGGCGGCGGCCCTGCTGGGCCAGGGCGATCGCGCCAAGGAGTATTTCGATCTGCTCAGTCCGGTGCGGCACACGCACGACGCCGGAGCAGGTGGCGCGCTATCACGTCGAGCCTTATGTGGTGGTCGCCGACATTTACGGCGAGCCGCCGCACACCGGACGCGGCGGCTGGACCTGGTACACCGGCTCCGCCGCCTGGCTGTACCGCGTCGTGCGTCGAGTCCATCCTCGGCTTCCAGCCGCGCGGCGACCGTCTCCGCATCGACCCGTGCATCCCGAAGGAGTGGAAGTCGTTCACCCTCACCTATCGGCACCGCTCGGCGACGTATCGCATCCATGTCGAAAACCTGCACGGCGTCGAGTACGGCGTCGCGGAAGTCATCGTCGATGGACAGAAGCACGAGGACAAGGATGTCGAGTTGGCCGACGACGGACGGACGCACGAGGTCCGCATCGTGCTGGGTTGATCTTCATTTCAGGTCGGCGTGCTGCGTTCGAGCGTCCCCCTTGCTCGACGCGAGGAGTGGATCGCCCGGCACGCGCCGCAGCTCGACGTGGTGGTCAGTCATCCCCGGCTGGTGGAAACGGGCCTGGACCTGTTCGACAAGGAGACTCGGGGATGGAATCCCGCCGATGAGGTACCGATGGTAGGAACGTTCGCTCCGGTCTACCAGCACGTGCTGGGCCCACTGCCCGCCCCTACTGTTCCCGGCGTCCTGGGATTTCCTCCAGGCTCCCGAGAATTGTCGGCGTACTGTTGGCCCCGCCGCACATCAAGGAGGTGGCCCTGCTTCAGACGCTCGGCTTGCCGACGACCTTGAGCCTTGGCCTGCAGAAGTGGTCGTTGCCCCGACTGAGAAGGCTCAACCGCCGCTTCGCCGGCGCGGATTTTATGGCCGAGCCAGAGGAACCGGAGACTGCAGAGGACAAGCGCGTGCATCCGATCGGTCTCGTGCTTGCCCAGACGCAGACAGCGCTGCCCACTCCCGCGGCAAAACGCCACGGTCCGCAGCCGCCCCAGCGGCTCCGACGGCGCGTTGCTCCCGAAGGACTTCACCTCGGCGTTTCACGGCGACGCTCCGCTGCGCATCGCGGTGGAACGAATGTAATTGTCGGACAAACCTTTAGGCGCCGGCGGCGTGGGCCGGCCGGGCGCCCAGAGGCTGGAGCATCCAGCCCTCGACCTCGATGGAGGCCCCACGCTGGATGAAGTCCACCTCAATCACAAATCGCATGCGTCTGTCGCGGCGGACAATTTTTCCCTGGAGTCCGGCGAGCGGTCCCGCCGTCAGCACCGCGGACATGCCGGGCTGGAGGCGGTCCTCCGGGGCCACGGGGGCACCGCACTCCATCAGCTGGTAGATCCGCGCCAGGTCCACCTCCAGCTGCTCGGCCGCAGGGACCGGGAGCACACGGACGACTTGATTCGTCTTCAGGGCCGCCAAACGAGCGTCCTCGTCTCCCCGCAGGAAAACGTAGCCAGGGAAGAGAGGGACGTGAGAAACCAGCGGCCGACCACGGCTCTGCCATTGTTTTCGGTAGAGGGGGAGGAAGAAGTCTTGTCGGAGCGTCAGGAGCTTGCGAGCCAGGGACTTTTCTGCTCGGGGTCGGCTATGGAGGACCCACCAAGTTCCTGCTACCCTCGGACCTGGACCGGGCGGGGTCAAGAGGTCAGCCGGGTAGACGAACGGCTCCAGGGGCAGTAGAGGCATCAGTCGGGGATCTCGGTTTCATCGACCCCCAAGTCCGTCCTGGCTACGGGAATCGCCTTCTTCCCCAGCATCCTGAAGGGGAACGCCAACGACAAAAAAAGCACGGATTCGCCGTCAGACACGGCGAGTCACTTCATCCCGAACGGTCAACGAGTCAATAAGGAAGCCGGCCATGGCGGAGGGACTTACTCCAGCATCGGGCCTTTGCCAAAGTTTCCTTCCCTCCGTCCATCAGAGTGGCGGAGAACCTAACGGTAAACTCGGTAAGACAGGAACACCTTACAAAGTCGGGACGGAGGTTGTCAAGGACATTAACGGAAAATTAGTCACATTTGGACATACGTAAGGACGTTCGGGAACGGGAACGCCTAAGTCGAGATGAACAAACGGATTGCGAATCTCCCCGCCAGGAAGAAATATCCGGGAAGAAACCCGCCGCGGGGCACGGAGTGATCGGGACGATCGCAAGTCTTCGCAATGATTCTACTTTCGCCGTCCGGTCGGACCCCCGGGCCGCAGAGCGGGTCACTATCCGGATGGGTCCGGACCTCGAACGGACGCGGATTCTTAATCCGATTAACAGAACAACGTAAAGCATCCGTATCGTCTCGTCCGAGTCGCCCCGGGCAGTCCGCGCGAACCCTTCATCGCAAGACATTCCCCCGCGGGACCGACGACCTCGGCCGCGTGCTGAGGAAGACGGCGCCGGGCTGGATGCCGCCGTGGGGACTGGAGTGGCTCTACCGGCTGAGCCAGGAGCCGGGACGGCTCTGGCGCCGCTACCGGGTCACCAATACGATCTTCCTAGTGAAAATCGGCCTGGCGCTATCAAGAAGAATCCTCAACCACGGATAACACGGATAAGAAAAGCAGAGAGGCAGCGCGACACCCACCGTCCCTATTTTCCCTCCCGTGCTATCCGTGTTCTCCGTGGTCCTCCGGGTGCGGTCCTTTCTTACCGGGAGCGACTCTGTTCTCATCAGATTCTCACGATGGGTAGCCTACATTCTCCGCCGGGTCGCTCCTCCGCGCGGATCGCGTGTCCGATCGCGCGGGGGAAGTATTTCCGCACCCTGTCCTCTCCCGAGTTTCGTCAGCATTTTCCGTGCGGGGTGACGTTATGCCAACGATCAAGGAACTTCACGTCAACGGCGCGCGGCGGACCCTCGACGCCGACGCGGAGCGCAGTCTGCTCAGCGTCTTGCGCGACGACCTGGATCTGACGGGGTGCAAGTACGGCTGCGGCGAAGGCCGCTGTGGTGCCTGCACGGTACTCCTCGACGGTCGCCCGATTCGGTCCTGCACCACGCTCGTGCGTGCCGCCGCGGGCAAGAAGGTCCAGACCATCGAAGGACTGGCACAGGATGGCAAGCTTCACCCGGTACAGGAAGCGTTCCTGGAGATGGGCGCCTTGCAGTGCGGCTACTGCACGCCGGGCATGATCGTGTCGGCCGTGGGACTCCTGAGCCGCGAGCCACAGCCGGGCCGCGAGGAGATCGTCCGTTTCATGGGCGGCAACATCTGCCGGTGCGGCACCTATGCGCGGATCGTGTCGGCCATCGAGAAGGCGGCACGGGTGATGAAGGAGGGCGGTCAGTGAGCGCGCGGCAACCCAACGATTTCCTCCTCGAACCGGAACGCTACGAGTTGTTCGAGGACGACAACATCTCTTTCGAACTGGACCGGCGTGCGTTTTTCCGCATCGTCGGCGGCGGGATGGTCGTCGCGCTTCTGCTCCCGGACGCCGCGGCCCAGCAGCCCCCGACCGGCCGGAGGCAGCGTCCCTCCAGCGGACCTCAGCCCAAGGATCTGGGGGCCTGGCTGCACGTCGGGGAGAACAGCACGGTGACGGTCTACACGGGCAAGGTGGAGGTGGGCCAGAACATCCGCACCTCGCTGACGCAGGTCGTCGCGGAAGAATTGCGCGTGCCGCCCGCCCGCATTCGCCTCGTCATGGCGGACACGGCGCAGACTCCCTACGACTTCGGCACGGCCGGCAGCCGGACGACGCCGGCCATGGCCTCGGAACTCCGCCGCGTCGGCGCCGCCGCCCGCGAACTTCTCCTGGACCTGGCGGCCGAGCAGGGGGGCCTCAAGCGGGAGTCGCTGCGCGTCTCGGATGGCAAGATCCTGGGTCCGGACGGTCGGCCGTCCTTCGAGTTCGGCCGGCTGACCCAAGGGAAGAAGCTCCTGAAGGTCATCAACGAGAAGGCCCCGACGACGCCTCCCGAGAAGTGGACCGTGGCGGGCACCTCCGTCCCGAAGGTGGACGGGCGGGCCTTTGTGACCGGCGCGCACCGCTACGCCTCGGACATCAAGCGGCCCGGTATGCTGTTCGGCAAGGTCCTGCGTCCGCCCGCCTTCAAGGCCAAACTCCTGTCCACGGACACGCGGGGGGCGGAGGCGATGCCCGGCGTGGTCGTGGTCAAGGAAGGCGACTTTGTCGGCGTCGCGGCGCCCACCGAGCAGGCCGCTTCCCAGGCGCTGGCCGCGATTCGGGCGGAGTGGAAGACCACCCCGCAGCCCTCCAGCGACGAATTGTTCCGGTATTTGCAGTCGCATCCCGGGGCGGCTCGGGGAGGCTTCGGCAGGGCCTCCCGGCGAACGCAAGGCTCGGTGAAGGATGGCCTGAAGGCGGCGGATCGGACGGCCGAGGCGACCTATACGATGGCCTACATCGCCCACGCCCCCCTGGAGCCGCGGGCCGCGGTGGCCGAGTGGTCCGATGGTCAACTTACCGTGTGGACCGGCACGCAGATGCCTTTCCGAGTGCAGCGCGATCTGGCCGGCACCTTCGATCTGGCCGCCCAGCGCGTGCGGGTCATCGTGCCCGATACCGGTTCGGGCTACGGCGGCAAGCACACCGGCGAGGCGGCCGTCGAGGCGGCGCGGCTGGCGCGGGCCTCCGGCAAGCCGGTCAAGCTCGTCTGGACGCGCGAGGAGGAGTTCACCTGGGCCTACTTCCGGCCGGCCGGCGTCATTGAGGTGAAGGCCGGCGCACGCAAGGACGGCACTCTGACCGTCTGGGAGTTCCACAACTACAACTCGGGGGCATCGGCCCTGGCGCCCCCTTACGAGGTGGCCAACCAACACGTCGAGTTCCATGCCGCCGACTCGCCGCTGAAACAGGGATCGTACCGCGCCCTGGCCGCAACGGCCAACCACTTCGCCCGCGAGTCGCACCTCGACGACCTGGCCCGCGCCCTCGGCATCGATCCGCTCGCCTTCCGTCTGAAAAACCTGAAGGACGCGCGGCTGCGGGCGGTCCTGGAGGTCGCCGCCCGCCGGTTCGGCTGGGGCCAGACCAAGCCCGCCGCGGGCCACGGCTTCGGCATCGCCGTCGGCACCGAGAAGGGCGGCTACGTGTCCACCTGCGCCGAAGTATCGGTGGACCGGCCCAGCGGCGTCATCCGGGTGCTTCGCGTCGTCACCGCCTTCGAGTGCGGGGCAATCCTCAACCCCGATCACCTGAAGAACCAGGTCGAGGGGGCTGCCCTGATGGCCCTGGGCGGAGCGCTGTTCGAGGAGATCCAGTTCAAGGACGGCAAAATCCTCAACCCGCGTTTCTCTGACTACCGCGTGCCCCGCTTCCGCGACACGCCCATCCTGGAGACCGTGCTCCTCGATCGCAAGGATCTCCCCTCGGCAGGGGCCGGCGAGGCGCCGATGATCACCCTGGCGCCGGCCGTGGGCAACGCCATCTGCCAGGCCACGGGAGTGCGTCTCCGCTCGTTGCCGATGGCACCTACTGGCTTCAAGCCCTCCAGATGACTTCCGACTCCGATTCCTTGCTCTTGGACCTGCATTCGCCCGGATTATTCAAACCCCTCACCGCAGGACAGCCGCCCAAGGGCATCCTGCCCGTTGGTCATGGAACTCCGGCCAGGACCGGCCCCGAGGACACACCGCTCCCTTGGATCGGGTCAGCCCGATGCGCTGGTCGAACTGGCGAATGCGGAGCAATCCGGCGTCGCCGGACAGTTGGCCCTCGGACGGCTCAATGACGAGTGGCGTGCCAGGAAAAACGAGGATTTGTCGCCACGCGGATGGTAAACTCATCGGCAGTCTCCGTGGGAGAGAATCGAACCGGACGCTCAACCGGTTGGACGCGGAAGCGAGCGCTACCATTCCCCAACCGGCCGGAGGGTGGCCGTCGCAGTTGTCTGCACCGCACTCGCGCTTTCGAGAGAGCGCCGATGAACGAAGTCACCCAGATCCTGTCCAACCTTACACGGGGCGACACCCACGCCGCCGGGCAGTTGCTGCCGTTGGTTTACGACGAGCTTCGCCGTCTCGCCGCCGCCCGTCTGGCCGCCGAACCGGCCGGCCACACCCTCCAGCCGACCGCCCTAGTCCACGAAGCATAC
This sequence comes from uncultured Planctomycetota bacterium, assembly GCA_963849325.1. GTDB lineage: Bacteria > Planctomycetota > Planctomycetia > Gemmatales > Gemmataceae > JAJPHU01. The sequence continues at coordinate 179,704 of CAWKHF010000009.1, forward strand.
CTCCGGCTGGTCGGCACAGCCGACGGCGACCAGTGGGACCATCGCGGCCACTTCTTCGCCGCCGCGGCCGAGGCCATGCGGCGCATCCTCGTCGAAGCCGCGCGCCGCAAGAAGACCACCAAGCACGGCGGCGGACTGCACCGACACGACGCCAACGACCTGCCCCTCGCCGCGCCGCCCGTCGAGGACGACCTCGTCGCGCTCGACGAGGCGCTCACCCGCTTCGCTCAGATCGAGCCACAGAAGGCCGAACTCGTGAAGCTCCGCTATTTCGTGGGGCTAACCATCGAGGAGACCGCGGCAGCCCTCGGCATCTCCCCGGCGACGGCGAAGCGGCACTGGGCGTACAGCAAGGCGTGGCTGTTTCAGGCACTGGGGGGCGAGGAAAAAAAGTTCGAGAATCCGTGAGCTGATTGCGACCCCGTTCTCGCATTACTGGCACCTCAACCGTCACGGGGGCACGCCATGACCGACGAAACGATCTTCGCGACCGCCCTGGAAAAGGCGGACTCGGCCGAACGGGCCGCGTTCCTGGCCGAAGCCTGCGGCGACGACTCGGCACGCCGCCAGCGCCTGGAAGGGCTGTTGCTGGCGCACGCCCGCGCGGCCCGTTTCCTCGAACGTCCGCCGGCCGCCGCGCCCGACTCGAACCAAGGTGCCACCCAGGCCTTGACCGGAACCCCGGAGCCTGGCGTGGCGGCCGCACAAACCACCGGCGGCGAAAACGGCGCTTCTGATGACGAGCCGCTGACGTTCCTGGCCCCTCCCACCCGCCCCGACGCGCTGGGCCGCATCGGGCACTACGAGGTACTCCAGGTGCTCGGCAAGGGCGGCTTCGGCATCGTCTTCCGGGCGTTCGACGAGATGCTGCAGCGCGTGGTGGCCTTGAAGGTCATGGCCCCGCAGCTCGCCGCCACGTCGCCGGCGCGCAAACGCTTTCTGCGCGAGGCCCGATCGTCCGCGCAGGTCCGCCACGAGAACGTGGTGCAGGTGTACGAGGTCGCCGAGCAACCGCTTGCCCTATCTGGTGATGGAGTTCGTCCCCGGCGAGACGCTCCAGCAACGGCTCGACCGGGTCGGTCCGCTCGAGGTGCCGGACGTGTTGCGGATCGGTCGGCAAATCGCCGAGGGGCTGGCCGCCGCCCATGCGATGGACCTGATCCATCGCGACATCAAGCCGGGCAACGTGCTCCTCGAAGGCGGTCACCAGAAGGTGAAGATCACCGACTTCGGTCTGGCCCGTGCGGCCGACGATGCCAGCATCTCGCAGAGCGGCATCATCGCCGGCACGCCGATGTACATGGCCCCCGAGCAAGCCGAAGGCCAAACGCTCGACCAGCGGGCCGACCTGTTCAGCCTCGGCAGCGTGCTCTATCAGATGGTATCCGGCCGGCCGCCGTTCCGGGCGACGACCGCAGTCGCGGTGCTCAAGCGTGTCGCCGAAGACAAGCCGCGGGCCATCCGCGAGATCATCCCCGAAACGCCCCAGTGGCTGTGCGACATCATCGCCAAGCTGCACGCCAAGGACCCGGACGACCGCTACCAGTCGGCCCGCGAAGTGGCCGACGTGCTCGCCGACTGCGAGGCCCAGCTCAAGGCCAACTCCAGGCTGAAGGATTACAGCCGCATTCCCCGCAGTAAGCCGCAGCGATCCGGGCGTCGGAAGTGGGTTGTTGTGGCGGCGGCCGTCTTGCTTGCCGCGGCGGCGGCCGTGCTGCTTGCCCTGTTGCTTCCCGTGATCGTGTTGGTCCTGGCCGCAATGGCGTACCCCATTGAGAAGAAGCATGACTCCCGTGTGGGACAATCAAAAAATGAGCGGGTCGAGCTTGTGGCCAACACCGCGTTCGACGCGCAGGAAGCCCAGGAAGCATCAGCGAAGCAATGGGGCATCCCGGTCGAGACGACCAACAGCATCGGCATGAAGTTGCGACTCATCCCGGCCGGCAAGTTCATGATGGGATCGCCAAAGGAGGAAATCGACTTCTGGCTCAAGCTCAAGCAGGATGGCTGGTACAAGGAACTCCTGCTCAGCGAAGGTCCGCAGCATGAAGTCGGGATCACGCAGCCGTTTTGCATGGGGCAAACCGACGTCACGGTGGGGCAGTTTCGGCAGTTCGTGAAGGCAACGGGATACAAGACGCAGGCCGAGCGGGAAGGCAGCGCTGTCCGCGGTTTCCCGAATGGGGGATTCAAAGAGGTCGCGAATACGGACTGGCTCAATCCGGGTTTCGCCCAAACCGACGATCATCCGGTGGTGTGCGTCAGTTGGAATGACGCCGTGGAGTTTTGCCAATGGTTGAGCAAGCAGGAGGGAAAAACCTACCGCTTGCCCACGGAAGCCGAGTGGGAATATAGTTGCCGGGCCGGATCAAGGGGCCGATGGTCTTTCGGCGACGACGAGGGCGAGTTGGGGGATTACGCAAGGGTCGGCGGCAACTCGCAGCATCATTCCTGGCCGGTGGCCGGATTGAAGGCGAATGCGTGGGGTTTGTACGACATGCACGGGAATGTGGAGCAGTGGTGTCAGGACCTGTTCGATCCGAATTACTACAAGACCAGTCCACCGAAAGACCCGCCTGGACCAGCTGCCGGCGATGAGCGCGTGGCACGGGGCGGATTTTGGCTGTGGGACGACGCGTGGTGGAGCCGCTCCGCAATGCGCCATAAACACAATCCCGCGGGCCGCGCCAACTTTATCGGCTTTCGTGTCGCGCTGGTCGTGTCGTCGCCCAAAACGAAGACGCCGCCGCTTGCCGTCGGCCCATTTACCGACGCCGACGTGCAGCGCATCGCCGCCCTGCCGGCCGAGCAGCAGGTCGAGGAAGTGCGGAAGGAGCTGAAACGCCGCAACCCCGGCTTCGACGGCAAGATGAATACCAAGATCGAGGGCGGCGTAGTCACCGAATTCAGGATCGTGACCGACAAGGTGACGGACATCGCCCCGATCCGAGTCTTCGGCGCCCTGCGGGTACTCAACTGCCACGGCACGTGGACCGGCAAGTCCAACGGGCAATTAGCGGACCTAACGGCTCTGAAGGGGTTGAACCTGGGTGGCCTGAGTCTCGAATGCACGCAGGTGAGCGACACGAGCCTGGCCCACCTGAAGGACTGCAAGAGCCTGACGCGCCTCGCCCTGAACGGAACGAAGGTGAGCGACGCGGGCCTGGCCTACTTCAAGGGCATGCCGCTGAAGCTGCTGTGGATTCAAGGCACCGGTATCACCGACCTGACTCCCCTGCAAGGCATGCCGCTGGAAGACATCCGCCTGACCCCAAAGAACATCACCAAGGGCCTGGATATGCTCCGCGACATGAAGAGCCTCAAAACCATCGGCACAAATTGGGACCATACCTGGCCGGCGGCGGAGTTCTGGGAGCGCTACGACAAGGGGGAGTTCAAGGAGTAGCGCGGCGGTTGCCGGCGGTTGTCCTTGCTGACCCCACGGAAAAAGGTTGGCCCCGGCCCTGCCTGGACGGACTGCGCCTGCGGGCAAGACATCGCCGAGCAGCCGGTTTTCGCGGGTCCGTCACGATCCATCGACACAAGTTGGGACGATCCATTGCCTTGTGCGCTTCAGCGAGCCGCCGGCGATGGCGGCAATGAATAATTCGGGTCAGGCGACCTGCTCCAGCCGCAGTTCGGCCAGTTCCTGCCGGAGTTGTTCGGCGAGCATTTCGGATGCCTCGGCCAGGGCCTCCAGGGCCACCTCGGGATCGGGACCACCCTTCAAGGGCAGGATGGACTCCCGCAGGAATCGGAGGAAATGGTCCCGCAGTTCCTGTTCGACGTGAGATAGTGCCATCGTCTGACTCCTTCTGTCCTGTCCGCTGAGGATGTGTTCGAGCCGCAGGCCCTTCCTCCCTTATACCGCTTCCGCCAGAGTTGGGAAAGGGTGCGGCCACCTCTCCCTCCCTGGTTCGGAAAGAAGTTCGTTCAGCGATACGAAGTGACGCCGACTTGCCGGCACATCTCCAGCAACGGGCAGGTCGAACACTTCGGCGCGTGCCCGTGCAGACGTTCTTGCCGAAGGGCACCAGCAGCGCATTGATCTCGATCCAGTAGGACTGCGGCAACTTCTTCTGCAGCGCCGCCATCGTCTTCTCGGGCGTCTTCGCCTCCACGTAGCCCCAGCGGTTGGTGACGCGATGGACGTGAATGTCCACGCCGATGAACGGCAGACCGCAAGCAATGCCCAGGGTCAGGTTGGCGCACTTGGACCCGACGCCCTTGAACGAAAGCAGCACATCGAGGTCTCCGGGCAGCGTGCTGCCGTGGTCCGCCACGGCGCGGCGGGCGATGGCGCGGATGGTCGCCGCCTTCGGTTCGTGAAAGGTGCAGGCGCCGATCAGGCGATCGATTTCCGTCTCGGACAGGACGGCGACCTCGGCGGGGGTGCGGGCCCGGGCGAACAGCCGGCGGGCAACCGGCAGCGTGGTCTCATCCCGAGTCCGAATCGACAACAGACAGGCGATGAGGATTTCAAAGACCGAGGTATGTCCCTCGGCGTACAACTCGAACAGGGCCGCCTTGGGATAAAGGGCCGTCGCTTCGCGGAGGAGACGAATCGCTTCCTCGATGTCGAAGGGCCGCTTGCCGGCAGGCGGCGCCGTTTTCCTCCTGCCTTTCGGGCCGGGTTTCTTCGCGGCGCTCATGGCTGCTTCGCTCGTATGGGGTCACTCGGGCGCAGGAATTTATATGGTCTCGCGGCCCCGCGTGGTATACTAATCTGGGAGTGGCGCGTTCCGTCGGTTCTGCTTTTCCGGTGGCGAGAACCCATGCCTGCGCAGCTCGTGTCCCTGGATAACGGTCCCAGCATTCTGCTGGATAAACCGATCTTGCTGCTTGGCCGGCATCCCGAGTGCGACATCCAGATCGACTCGCGCAAGATTTCGCGCCGCCATTGCTGCATCGCCCAAGTCAGCGATTACCTCGTGGTCCGCGACCTGGACAGCACCAACGGCATCCGCATCAACGGCGTGCGTCTGACCGAGGGTCGCCTGACCGGCGGCGATGAACTGACCATCGGCAATAGTCGCTTCAAGGTGACCTGGGACAACGTTTCGGCCCAAGTCCACTCGCCGCGGCCGGAGAAAAAGCCGACTGTCGCGGCGCCGACCGCGGCGGTCGCCGTCGAGGACGACATCCTCGAATCCTGCGATGATCCGGTCCCCCTGGCCGAACCCGGCGCGGACGGCCCGTCCTCGGCCCATCGGGGGGCGCCGGCGCTGCTGCGCCGCCTCCGCTGCCGGCGGCCGGCTCGGACGGATCGGTCATCCTGCCCGACGAACTGGAGTTGATGCCCAACAGCAACGTCTATCCCAAACTGTCGCCGCACGAGTCCGGGTCTCATCCTCCCGTCTGAACCTCTTCCCTCACGCGCACTCGACACTCAGATACTGGACGCTGAACCAGTCGCGTTCGTCGAGCCACACCTGACGCACCCGCAGTCCGGCACTGCGGGCCAGGCGCTCGATGTCCGTCAGACTGTACTTGTAGGAATACTCGGTGCAGATGCTCTCCCCGTCGTCCAGGGCAAAGTCCTCGCCGCCGACGCGGACGGTTTGCGCCGCCCGACTCAGCAAGTGCATCTCGATGCGGCCGGGTCCGGGGTTGTAGAAGGCGTAATGATGGTAGCGCGCCGGCACGAAGTCGGCGTCCAGTTCCCGATTGATGCGGGCGAGCAGGTTGAGGTTGAAAGCGGCCGTGACGCCGAGACGGTCGTTGTAGGCGGCGTGGAGGATGTGAGGATCTTTCTTGAGATCGACGCCCAGCAGCAGACCGCCGCCGGGGCCGCACAACGAAGCCATGTGGGCGAGCAAGTCGCGCGCTGCGGGCGGCTCGAAGTTGCCGATCGTCGAGCCGGAAAAGAAAACCACCCTCCGCGCCGCGGTCCGGCCTGGGGCCGGCAGGGCGAACGGGCGCGTGAAATCCGCCTCGATCGGCCGCACGACCAGGTTCGGATACAGCCGGGCCACGTTGCGGGCCGTCTGCCGCAGTTGTTCGCCGTTGATGTCCACCGGCAGGTAGGCGGCCGGCTCCCGCAAGTGCTCCAGGAGCCGGCACGTCTTGCGGCTGCTGCCGCTACCGTACTCGATGAGGGCGACGCCGCCGCCCAGGCACTCCGCCATGTCCGCCGCATGGCGCTGGAGGATCGCCAATTCACAGCGCGTCGGGTAATACTCGTCCAGCTCGCAGATGCGGTCGAACAGCTCGCCGCCGGCCTGGTCGTAGAGGTACTTGCACGGCAGCCGTTTGGGCGTGCGGCCCAGGCCCTGGAGCACGTCGCGCCGGAAGGCGTCGGTCAACCGCGCAGGCGAGGACGCCGGCGAAGCGGAGAGGAGTTGATGGGTCATGAGTCTTTCGCCAAGCGGATGCCGGTGAATTGCCAGCGGGCGTGCGGCGGGAAGAAGTTGCGATAACTGCGACGGAAGTGCGACTTCGGCGTCGCACACGAGCCGCCCCGCAGGACCATCTGATTGCACAGGAACTTGCCGTTGTACTCGCCCAGGGCGCCCTCCGGAAGCCGGTATCCGGGATAGGCGACGTAGGGGCTGGCGGTCCACTGCCACACCTCGCCGAACATCTGGGCCGGCCGATCGTTTGGGGCGGCTGCGGGCAGAGGCCGGGGATGCAGCTGTTCCGAGTCGAGGAACGACCCGTGCAGCGGACACATTTCGGCGGCGGTCTCCCATTCCGCTTCCGTGGCCAGGCGCGCCCGGCCCAGCGCAGCGTAAGCGTCGGCCTCATAATAGCTCACGTGGCAAACGGGATCATCGTCACGCACGGGCCACAGGCCGGCGAGCGTCATGCGGAACCAGGAATCGTCCTGTCGCTCCCAGTACAGGGGCGCCTGCCAATCCTCGGCGCACCGCGCCGCCCAGCCGTCGGACAACCACAGCTCCGGCCGCCGATAGCCGCCATCTTCCAGGAAAGCGCGATACTCTCCGCTGGTCGTCAGGCGCGAACCCAGCGCAAACGGCGCCACGAATACCCGGTGCCGAGGGCTTTCGTTGTCGTAGGCGAAGCCGTCCCCCTTATGTCCGATCCAGCGCACCCCCCCAGGATAGCGATGCCAGTTCAACGGCGCGGGTGAAGCCGGCGGTTCGGCCGGCCGTTCACGGAAGACCGGCCGCAGGGGATTGCCGGCAAAGGCGTGCTGGAGATCGGTCAGCAGCAATTCCTGATGTTGCTGCTCGTGGTGCAGGCCAAGCACAATCCGTTCACGAACCTCCGGCGCCATCTCCTGCTCGCCGGCGCCCATCATTCGGAGCATCGTGGCATCGACATGCTTGCGATAGCGGAAGACCTCGGCAACCGTTGGCCGCGAGAGCAACCCTCGCTGCCCGCGCGGCCAGAAGGCGCCGATGCGGTGGTAATACGAGTTGAACAAGTAGCCGAATTGTGCATGGAAAGGGCGATAAGCAGGGTCGTTCTGGGCGAGCACAAAGGTCTCGAAGAACCAGCTCGTGTGCGCCAGGTGCCACTTGGTCGGGCTGGCATCGGGCATCGATTGCACGCCGAAATCTTCGATCGCCAGAGGGGCGCACAGCTGCTCCGTGCGGGAGCGGACTTCCCCATAAAAGGAAAGCAACGTGACATCGCCATCGGTCGTCGTCGTAGCCTCGTCCTCCCGATTCAACCTCATGCGGAACTCTCCCTCGCGCAGCGGCTCGCTCGCAGATGGCTTCCGTCTCCTCGTGATAGGAGCTTGTCACCGCCGAATCAATAGGCTGGACCTCAGCCAATTCATCACCCCGAGAGAGGAATGCAAGTCTCGGACCATTGCCGCGCAAGTTATTCGGTTTCGCCGCGTCCCGCGCTCCCAGACGCGGCCAAACTCCGCACACGATAGAGCCGGTAACTCGCATCTTCATACACCAGCTCCAGCGCCTCGGAGCGAACGTCGCGGTCGGTGGGGGCGATCACGTGGGTGATGCCGCGGCGCACCAGTTCGGAGATGATTTCCTCTCGGTCCCAGTTGCGTTGCTCGTACAGGTCGTGGCCCCACCGGACGCGCTCGTGCCATGCCAACACTTCAACGTCCTTGTAGGGAATCGACTTGAAATCGATGAAGATCGGCGCGCCGGTAGAGAGGCGAAAGCGTTGCAGATCGATCGAAATGACCCGGCCCTGCTGATTGCGTCGGGGCGGCGGCGTGAAATTGAGGGAGGCGGCGCCCTTGGGACCGGAAGTCTGTTTCGGCACTTCCACGGGCAACAGGTAGACCTCTCCCCGCGACTTGTGGTCGCGGACGTACTCCAGGAGCGGGCCGTCCTCCGCGTTGGTCTGGTATCCCAGCTCGAAAGCGTTGATCGTCGCTCCTGCGGCCACGAGGACGGCCAGGACGGCGACAGACACGGCCTGGAGTACACGCTCCCCGCCGAGGGTGCGCGGACGAAACCAGACGGCGAGCCGATTCACCAGCCGGGCCAGAACGATGGTCGTGGCCAGGGGGACCAGGACGGCCGAGGTGCGCCAGGGGAAGAGCAGGGCCAGCGTGTCATTGCCGGTCGCCAGCTGCACCAGGGTTAGCACGAACGAGAGGACAAATGGGAGGAACAAGATCGGAAATAAGCGCTCGCCCCGTACCAGGAACAGGGCGACAGCAACCCAAACGATTTGGGCCAGGGCGATCCCGTCAAACCAGCGTTGAGGTTCCGCATGATGGGGGATGCGAAAATGGGCTAGCAAATGTTGGGCGTCCACGAACGCCTGCGGAGAAGAAGGGGCGAACGTAACGAGATTGTAGACCAGCACCGGCGCGACGACGGCGAAGGCCCAGCCGCCCACGACGAAAGACTCTCGGACCCGCTTCTCCCGACACAGTAAATAGAGATAAGACAAGGTGAAAAAAGCGGCCGAGAGGAGGTACGTCGAGTGCATCACCGCGGCGAGCGACGACCACGTGACGGCCCGGAGCGGCCGGTCCTGCAAGAACGAGTGGATGGAGAGGACGAGCAGGGCGCCGAAGACCGACGGCTGCAATCCGGCCCCGAGCAGATACTGGTTGGCGACGCCGGCCTGGAAGTACCAGGGATAATCCACGCCGAACAGCCGCGCCGAGAGCCAGCGCGGCAAGGCGGCGTGCAGGGCGACGAACAGCGTGAGGAAACCGAGACGCGCCCGGTTGTCCGGCCGGCGCTCGGCGAGGAGAGTGGCGATGCCCACCAGGCCATGAAAGTAGGCCCCCAGGAGGAGGACGTAGTAGACGTAGAAAAGCGATTCGTGCAGGTGTCGATAGGTGAAGGCGACCAGCGCACTGAAAAGCGGCGTGGGATCAGCGGTGTGGGCCAGCCAATCGTCGCCGAGAAAGCCGTCGCCGCCGCGGGCCAGGCCATGCAGGAAATACTGGTTCTGGTTCGAGTAGTACAGGGGAGGTTGCGTGTAGGCGACGCCGAACACCAGCGCCCAGAACAGGAAGGAGAACGCATTCTTGATGCCGCGAGGCAGGCGTTGCCTCGCGGAATCCGGCGATTTGACGGCGTTGTCTCCCGACATGGAAGCCCTCGAATGTCCTGTTCCGTGCGTCGGCGATGACGAACAAACGTCTCAGACGATGCCTCCGCCGCGAAGCTGTTTGTGGAAGAAATAGATCGACAGCCCCAGGCCGATGGCGATGATGACCCAGCGCATCACCGAAGGACGGACGCGCCGGGCGACGCGGGCGCCGAGGTAGCCGCCGAGGATCGCGGCGGCGGCCATGACCAGGGCGTAGAGCCAGAAGACCCTACCTTCCAGCACGAAAATCACCACGGAGACGCCGTTAATGCAGAAGGCGAGAAACGTTTTGACGGCGTTCATCTGATGGACGTCGGGCAGGCCCATCAGGGCGAGGGCGCTGAGCATCAGGATGCCGATGCCGGCGCCGAAGTAGCCGCCGTAAACGGCTACCAGGAACTGAAACAGCACCACCGCCGCGACCGTCCGGCCCGAGGCAGGCGCCGCGTGCGACTGCCGGGTGAGCCGCGACACCGTCGGCTGGATGAGAAACAGCACGACCGCAAGGAGGAGGAGCCAGGGGACGAGGGCCATGAAAATCGTCGAGTCGAGTCGCGTCGCCAGCAGGGAGCCGGCGACGCCGCCGAGCAGGCTGGGTCCGATGAGGAGGACGGTCCAGCGCCGGGCCGCGTGCATCTCGCGGCGGTAGCCCCACGCTCCCGCCAGCGAGCCAGGAGCCAGGGCGACGGTGCTGGTGGCGTTGGCGGTCACACCGGCCTCGACGCCCAGCAGCGGCGTCAGCGCCGTCAGCAGGGCCGGGAAGGTCAGGAGCGTCCCGCCGCCCGCCACGGAGTTCATCATCCCCGCGGCCAGGGCCGACAGACCAAGCCATAACAGCAGACTCGGCGGCTCAGACATGGTCCTTCCATTGCGGGATGGGCGATCGGAGCCTTCACGATCGTATGCACCTTATCCGATGCGCCGTTGGGACGGCAACAGCCGTTGAGACGATGGGAGTGGAGTTCTCCACGAAAGAGGAGCGCGGGGTTAAGGGTTACGCGGACGGTTCCTACTCGACCGGACACAGGTAGCCCAAGTCCGTAGCTTACCGGGTGGTCCCGTTTTCGGACCCCCTAGAATTCAATCGCTCGTCAAATCTCGGGCCATGCGGACGAACGCCGCCACACGCAGAAGATGATGCCCCGCACGGCGTCCTTCCCAACGCAGGGTGTGACTCTTCTGTTCCAGAGCCTCGGCCAACGGCGCGATGCGCTCCGCCAGCCGCGCCAGTCCGACGGCCTCGCCCTGACGCTGTAAGTCCCGCCAGCGACGGGCGACGAGCGGATCGCTCCGCTGCAAACCCAGCACGAACAGCTCACCCAGCCCCGCTTGCAGGCTCAGCAAGTAGTCGCCAAGCGGGTCCGCCCCTTGTGGCATTGCCGACAATTCGATGTCAGCTCCCACTGTCTCCCGGTGCCGCTCGATCCAGGGTTGCAAGGTGCTCCGCTTCGTGCCGTCCTGCCAAACCAGGCATACCGGATGGATCATCAGCCCGACGGCGCCGCGCTGCACGGAGCCGGAGACGAAGCGCAACTCCTTCGGTTTTTCGCCCAAGCACGCCAGCAGCGCCTCGGCGCCCGCCTGGCCGCGCGACGTGTACGGATGGACGAGCCGCATGCGCTGGCCGCGTCGGTCGAGAAGGACGGCCTGCACGCTCTGCGTGGCGGCGTGGAACTGCACGCTGTCGGCGGCGGTCACGGCGCAGACGTGGAAGTCCTCGGCCACGCGCCGCGGCCGTAGCGACGCCGGCGGCAGCGCGCTCAGCCGTGCCTCCAGTTCGGCGAACTCCTCGACCAGGACGGGAGGACGCAGACTTTCCCACGCGAATGCCTGCGGCTGCACGCTGGCGTCGGAGCGGCCGGGAATCAGGTGGAAACTCGCCGTCCGTTTGCCGCCGCGAATGAGCAGTTGTCCCGCCCCCAGCGTGGCGAACGAACTGCCCTTGGCCGCCGATGCCTGGGCCAGTTCACCGAAGGCGCGCGGCGGCTTGGCCGGGTCGGGATCGTCCGCGAACTCCTTGCACACCGCCACGAGGCTGCCCGAATCGCTGTCCTGCAAGTAGGCCGTCAGCTCGACGCTGCGTTTCTTCAGCCGGACCCCGCAGCCCAGGCCGATGAAACGCGCACTGCCGAGGTTCAACGGCCGGTCGGCGCTGGTGCCGCGAAGGAGCAACTGCGGCAGCGCCCCCGTGTCGTGGCGGATGGCGTCGAGGCGAATCAGCCATTCGCCGATTAAGTCCGCCACGCGCTCCGGGGCGAACAGGGCGTCGTGCTCGGCATAGCGCTTGTGCTGCTCACCCAACTCCGCGAGGATCGTCGCGGGCCAGATCAGATCGTTCTGCCGGCAAGCCTCTTCGAGGCGCGTCAGCCGGCTGCCCCAGGCCGACGCCGCCCCCGAGATGCCATGTTCGCAGAAGTCGAGGACGGCGTTTTCGAGTTCGTCGAGCAGATCGGTCGGCGCCGCGGGCGTTTTCTCGCCGGTGGCGAGAATTCCGGCGCTTTGGTTCGGTCCCAGGCGGCGAAACGCCCACACGGCCAGCGGGACGTGGCTGCAAGGGGTCGGCTCCGCGCAATCGCAGTGGGTGTAGCGCACGTCGCCCGGCACGAGGAAGCGCACGAGACAGGCTTGCAGGTGAAAGCGTGCGCTGGGCTTGCTGCTGCGGACCAACTCGACGAGGACTCCCTGCTCAAACTGCGCGGAACCTTCGTGAACGCGGCCGGTCGGTAGTGCCGGGCCAGTTCTTCATCCGAGATGGTGCCCGGATCCCACGCTTCCGCCGGCGCGGACCGCCCTGTCCGTCGTCTGGTTCGTGCGCCTGGCGCTGATAGGCCAGTACCGTGCGGACGAGGTGCCGGCACAGGCCGACGGCGGCGCAGGAACAGCGGCCGTCACCCACAACGGCGCCGGCCGGAATGCGGCACTCGACTCCGTCGGACCACTTCGCCGTCACTTCGCCTTCGGCCGATTCCATCAGCTCGACACGGCATTCGTTCGCCTCGATTTCGCGCTGGGCGCGCTTGACCGTGCCGCGGTTGGTCAGGGCGGCGAGATCGTCCAGCGACAGGACGAGCAGATCGTTACGGGCCATGCTCATCGCACCTTTTGGGCCACCCATTCAGCCAGCTCGCCCGGCGTCATCGCGCCAACGTGCGCCCCCAGGGCGACCATGCTGCTCGGCGGTGCCGCGATCGTAGTTCGGCTCGGCCCGCTCGTCCAGCGCCGCCAGCCCCAGCAGCGTCACGCCGCTTTCGATCAGATGTTTCGTCACGGAAAACAGGCGTTCCAGCGGGGCGCCCTCGTAGAAGTCCGTGATGAGGACGACGATCGTTCGCCGCGGGTTGTCCACCAAGCGCGAGGCGTAGGCCAGGGCGCCGCCGATGTCGGTGCCGCCGCCGAGCTGCACCTTCATGATCGCCTCGACCGGATCGGCGCAGTGCTCGGTCACGTCCACGACGTTCGTATCGAACAGCACGAGGTGCGTGCGCAGGCTCTGGATGCCGACGAAAATGGCGGCGGTGACGGCCGCATGGATAACGCTGTCCACCATGCTGCCGGACTCGTCCACGACGACGATCACCTGCCAGCGATCCGCCTGCCGCCGCACGCGCGAATAAAAGTACGGCGTGCGGATGAACAGACGTTGGCTATCCGGATCGTAGTTAGCCAGGTTGCGGCGCAGGGTGGTGCGGGCGTCGAAGTTCTTGGCCACCTTCAGGTGCGAGCGTCGCCGCCGGTCGGCGGCGCCGAGGAACACCGACCGCACCGGCCGAGCCAGCTTCTCCATCATCTGCTCGATCACCTTGCGCACCAGCATGCGCGCCAGCGCCAGCACTTCCTGGTTCATCAGGTGCTTGGTGTGCAGGACGGCCTTGAGCAGCGTCGGGCTCGGCTGGGCGCGCGACAGCAGGTCGGGGTTGGTGACCAACTCCTGGATCTGGTAGCGCTCCAGGGCGTCCTTCTCGATGCGCTCGATGGTGCGGCGTGGGAAGAGCGTGTGGACGGCGTTGATCCACTCCGGCACGTTCAGCTGCGAATCTTCCTGGCCGCCGCGCTGGCCGGCGGAGCCGCTGCGGACGGACGTTCCGGCGCGAACCGTACTCGCGGTTGTAGAGGAAGCCCAGCGCCTGATCGCGCTGCGCTTCGGCGCCTTCCAGCCCGCAGCCCAGTCCCTGCTCGGCGTCGCTGCCCAGCACCAGGCGCCAGCGGATCAGACCCTCACGCGGATTCATGAGCGTGTCCCTCGCACTCCGTATTTTTCCAGGGCGGCGAAAAGGCGAGCCTCGAAGGCCAGGGCGCGGGCGGCCGTGGCCGGGTCCACCGTCAGCGCCGCCAACTCGGGCACCTTCTCCAGTCCCAACGCCTCGCGCAGCGTCAGGGCCAGGTGATGCTTCTCGCGCGGCGTGAAGTAGGTGAACGCCAAACGCAGGGCCGGCAGCGCGGTCAGGAAATCGTCATCGCCATAGCTGCCGAGCAGGTCGTTGATGCCGAGCACGAGATCGCGCTGCCGCTGCACTTGCTCGCGGGCCAGGGCGAACAGTCCCGTCAGAAAGTCGCCGAGATGGTCGGGGTCGGCGAACTGGCGCAGGGCCGTCCGCACCTGGTCAGCGTCGGCGGCCCCCAGCGACCACTGGGCGCCGATCGCGCCGCCGCGCACCAGCGGTCGCTGCGCCCGATCCACGCCGATGCGAGCAAGTACCTGCACGAGTTCGGAACGATCCAGCTCCAGGGACCGCTCGCAGCGCTCGAAAGTCTCGCGCAGGCCGATCAGTCCTTCGCAGTAGCGGCGCGTCCTGGCCCGTCACCTGGCCCAGACCTTCCAGCAGCCACAGGCCGCGCTGATAGGTCTTCGACGAGCAAGGGCGCCGATCTCGCCGCGCCCCGCCGTCTCCAGCACCGCGTCATAACGGTACAGGTAGAGCAGGTGGCCCAGCGCTGCCGGTCACGGAGAAGAAACTGCCGTCGCCGTACGGACCAACTCTTTCAAGCGATCGAGTAAACCGCCAGCCAGTTCGGTCAACCCGGCCAGGGCCGCATCGAGCAGGAGCAGGGCGGCCTTGCCGGCGTCGCGCTCGATGCCGCCGGCCGCTTCCGTCAAGCGCGTCGCCGCCGCCTCGGCGAGCGACGGCCCGTACCGCGCCGACTCGATGCACCGCGCGTCGAAGTCGGGACTCCAGACGATGTGCCAGCGCTCCCACACGTTCGCCAGGTCGTCGCGCACGCTCAGGTCCGTGCCGCCGCTGCGTGCGTAGCCGCTGACGTCGAGCAGTCGCAGTCGATGCAGGACGCGGCTGCGCTGACGGTCGGCTGTCCTGGTGCGAGATCCAGCTCGACTTCGCGCGGCTGACTCCGCGCCTGCAGACTCGTGCGCCTCCAGCTGCGCCTGGATGTCGGCGGCCAGCGGCGGCAGCCTGGCGCCCTCGGCCAGCAGGCCGCGCTCCCCGCCGCGCAACACTTCATGCACGGCATCGAGCAGCGGATGCCGACCGCCGCGAGACATCTCCTCCTTGATGAGCGCGCCGATGACGCCGTCCACCAGATCGGTTCGCCACACCTCGGCATGACCGCGCAGGGCCGCCAGGCCGTGCGCCGTCGTCTCGGCGGCAATGAGGTCGGCGGCGCTGATCGCTTGCTTGCTCTCGCGCAGGCGCTGGGCCACCCGCTTGAGGAGCGTGTGGTGCGTGTCGGTCTTCCGCTTCTGCCGGTCGCGCCACACCTGCTGATAGAAGCCCGGATTGGGCATGCCGGCCTCGTAGCCCGTCAGGCTGTCAAGGCGCTCGAACGAGTAGGGCGTCAGCGCGATGCCGCGTTCCTCGCCTGGGTCCGGCGGGACCGGGCAGCACTCGGCCGGCTCCGCCATGTCCGCCGGCCCCTGCCCCGTCAACCGCGCGTGCAGGGCGATGCTGTGATATCCGCCTGTCACCACGAGGACGCGCCCCTCGTGTTCGTCCAGCATTTGCCGGATCCTCGACGGCCATGAACGCCTCACGGCGGCGATCCGTGGCGCTGCCGGCGCCTTCGAGCAAACGCATGTTGCCGCACAGGTGATGGCAGCGTTGCAGGTACGTTTCGATTCCCAGCTCCGCGTCCAGCTCGAAGAGCGTATCCCAGAGGGTGTTGAAGTCCTCGACGCCGAGACGTTTGCACAGCGCGGCGATGTAGCCGCTGCGGCGAAACTCGGCGTCGCTGTAGCGATTGTCGGGTTCGTCCTCCGCCGCGGCGATGTCGGCCCAGTGCAGGTCGATGAAGTACACGGCCGCCCCGATCGCGCGGGCGGCGAGCAGGGCTTGCCATTCCGGCGAGTGCTCGCAGAGGGGATAATACGCCCCGCGACGCTGGCCGGTCGGCAGGCGCAGATAACTGTAGATGGCCAGCGGCGGACGGTGCGGCAGGAACAACTCGTCGATGCGCTCGTTGAAGTCGGCCGGCCCCTCGATGAGGACGGCGGCCGGTCGCAGACGCAGGGTCAGCTCGCGCACCAGGCGCGCCGCCGTCGGGCTGTGGTGGCGCACGGGGAAGAAGACGACGCGGGCATCCAGGTCCAGCAGTGCGGCAGATCGTAGGTGTACATCGGTGTCCCGCCGCCGCGATCACGGCAGATGTTCGCGCGCCTCGTAAAACGCCTTCCAGCCGCGGCCCTCGCGGCCCTTGACGACGTGGTTGAAGTAGTGCCGTACTTTCTTCAGATCGTCCGGCGCGTCCTTGAGCGCGGTGCCGATCAGGTGCTGTACCAGGTGCTCGGCCTTCACGGACCCGGCGTCATAGTACCAGGCGTGCAGGCCGGCCGCGTAGCCGGTCGAGACGGCCTCGGCCGTGCTCATGGCCGTGGTCAGCGTCTCCAGGGCGTTGCCGTCGCCGGATTGTCCCGTGCGCAGCTCGTGGAACGTCGTGACCAGCACTTCGGTCATCTCGGGCGGCAGCGCCTGCGGGATGCCGGCGCGGGCCAGCAGCTTGTCCGTCTCGCGCTGCACCAGGGCCATCTCTTCTTGCAGGTCGGCGATGGGATGGACGGTCTCGAAGTTGAAGCGGCGTTTGAGGGCGGCGCTCATCTCGTTGACGCCGCGGTCGCGCGTGTTGGCGGTGGCGATGACGTTGAAGCCGGTGCGGGCGAAGAGAGTGCGGCCGTCGTCGTGCAGTTCCGGGATGGCCATGACGCGGTCGCTGAGGATGGACAGCAAAATGTCCTGCATCTCCAGCGGGCAGCGCGTCAGCTCCTCGAAGCGGACGATCTTGCCGTCCTTCATGCCGCGATAGAGCGGGGCCGGCACCAGCGAGCGCTCGCTCGGTCCTTCCGCCAGCAGCAGAGCGTAGTTCCACGAATACTTGATGGCGTCCTCGGTCGTGCCGGCGCTGCCCTGGATGGTAAGCGTCGAATCGCCGGCGACGGCCGCCGCCAGCAGTTCGCTCAGCCAGGATTTTGCGGTGCCCGGTTCGCCGATGAGCATGAGGCCGCGGTTCGTCGCCAGGGCCACGACGCAGCGCTCGACGAAGCTGCGTTTGCCGACGAACTTCGCCGCGATGTCGAGTGTGTCGTCGCCCAGCACGAAGCGCACAACCGACTGCGGCGACAGTTTCCAGCCTTTCGGTCGCGGATGGTCGGCATCGGATTCGGCGAGCTTCACCAACTCGGCAGCGTACAGTACTTCCGCCGGCGGCCGTTGCAGATCGGCGGCGCCGTCCTCCAGCGGTTCGACGTTACTGGCCTCATCCATCTTGCTGCGCTTGCGGGCCATCGGGATCCTTTCGCGATGAGACGTCTTCAAGGTGTCTGCCAGTCTTCCAGGGGCAGGCCGATGACGCGGCTGAACTCGGCGGTGTTGTGCGTGACCAGTGTCAAACCGTGCGCGAAGGCGATGGCCGCGATCATCAAATCGTTGGGGCCGATGAGTGTGCCCTTGGCGGCGAGGTCGGCGCGGATTCGACCGTAATGCTCCACGCACGGATCGTCAAAGGGCACGGAAGAAAAACGCTGACGCAACTGCGCCAACAATCCGAGGTTGTACGTTTGCATGGCGGGCGCACCGTGGATGGCGCCGAAGTACAGTTCGCCCAGTACCACCGAGCAGAGGCGGATATCCTTTGGATCGGTCTGCTGTATCTTCTGAATTAACGCGCGATCTTTCTGACGCAAGTAAGCGATCCAGGCGCTGGAATCGAGAAGATAGACCATTACAGCGGATCCCGTTCTTCGTACTCGCCCTGCGGCGGCCGTTCCAATTCACCCGCCCATTTCCCCGCCGTGTCCTCGATGAACTTTAACCATTCCTCTCGACTCATCGACGGCTGATCCGGCACGTCAACCGTCACGCGAACGACCTTGTTCGCGTTCTCCTTGCCCAGCGACAAGGTCAACATCCCATCGGCCCCAACCTGAACGGTCATACTCTGTGTCATGCTTCTTCTCCTTGAGAACCCGGCTTGGACTCATTGTACTTGATTTACGTTCCCTTCGACGCCAGAACGGCCAGCGTGCCGAGCACTTCGCTGAGCACCACCGGATCGACCTGGCCCAGCGACAACGCCTTGTCCACGCCCCAATCCGCATCGCGCAGGAAGTAGCGCTCTTGATCCGCAGGCTGTCACCGGAGCCGGCCGTGTGATCGAGGATGGCGGTGATCCGGTAGCCTTCATAGCTCTTGTAATGGCCGCCGAAGTACAGTCCCTCCTGCCAGCGACCATCCGTCCAGCCGTGCGACTTCAAGATGCCAAGGAAAATCAAGGCCGGGATGTCTTTGCCGCTGAAGCGCGTCAGTTCGCGGGCCGCCTCTTCGCCCGGTTCCAGCGTGTGAACGCGCCGGCCCAATTGCGGGAAGGGCGCGAGGATCTCGTAATCGCCGAGAACCTGGCCCCACGCCGCCCGGTCGTCCGGCGTCAGCTGCAACGGGTGCGCCACGCCGACGGCGCAGGCACCGTCCAGCGTGCAGGGATTGTCGTGCATGTCCGCGTAATCGCGCTCCTCGGTGACGCGAAAGGCACACACCAGCTTGCGGTCGGCGTTGTAAACACCCCACAGGAGGCGGCGCACCAGGTTAATCATCAGCGGATGGCGTACCAACAGCGCCTCGAACTCAGGAACGCCCCAGCGTCGGCCGGAGATCATCGCCTGTTCGAGCCGATACGCCTGCGCCTTGACCGTCTCGCGCACCTGCTTTTTGAGCAACTTCCATGCGGCCACGGCGGCGCAGGCCTTGTCCGCATCGTCCTTCGCTCCCGGCTTGGGCAGATCGCTCTTGAGTTTGCCGGACTCGTCGCGGACCAACGGCTTGAGGTCGGGACCGAGCACGAAGGAAAACTGTCGCGGGCCAAAGTCGAACACCCGACCGCCGCGCTCGTCGAGGTCGAGATCGGGGACGATGCGGTCCTCCAGCTGCGTCCGGCTCAGACCGCGCGCCGTGGCGATGTCGTCCATGAAGGTGCGCGCACGGTTTTGCAGTCCCTTGAACTTGACCTTCTGGGCAATGCTGTTGAGCTGCATCAGGGCCGTGTCGGTGCCGATGGTGCGCAGACATTCCAGGCCGAGGACCGCCCGCTGATGCAGGCTTTCGCCGGGCCAGGCGCGGAGCCGCGGCGTCAATTTCAGGGCCGAGCCGTCGCCGCCGAGGAGTCCCAGGGCTACCAGCGCCCACTTGTCCCGTGATGGCGAACCGCCAGCCTGCCAGAGTTCAAACAATTCCCAGGCGAATGCATCCAGCACGGCGCGATCGAGGTGGTGCGGGAGGGCCGTTACCAGCGGCTGCGGAGTGTCCAGCGTGCTCTTGCGCAGGGCGGACAGGACCGCTTGGACCTGGTAATCGTTGAGTTGATGCGTGCCGATGGTCAGCGGCGGCAGCGCCGCGAGTCGCACCCAGTTGGGCAGGAGGGGGGGAAGCTGTTTCCGCATGTCGGCGAGGATGGTTCGCAGCCATCCCGGCGTCGTCACGTCGTCGAATGGAAAGCGGGCCGTGCCGGAGGGGGGCTGCGTATTGGTGTGCTCCACCGTGGTGACGAGCGCGCTCATGGTTCACTCTCTGGGATCTGGTTGGGACGTTTACTTGCCCTTGGACGCCAGTGCGGTCAGATCCGCCAGCACTTCGCTGACGGCCAGCGGATCGATTTCCTTCAGGGGCAGGAGATTCTTGTGAGACGGATAGGACTCCGGAGTATACGTGCCCTGCAAGAAGAAGCAGCGCGTGATCTTCTGATCGCCACTGTCGTTCATCATGCCGAGCATGACGCCGTCCGCGTTCTCGAGGATCGCCGTCACGTCCGCGGCGGGGAACGGCTTGGAAAACTCCAGGATAACGCCGTGATTGTCGGCACTGCCGCGCGTCCAGCCGAGCTTCTCCATCGTGCCCATCAGCGCCGCCGCCGGGATCTTCACCTTGTCGAAGCGCTTGATTTCACTGCCCTTGGTCTCCTCGCGCTCGAGCGCGAAGACAGGCCGCCCGAGTTGCGGAAAGGGAGCGATGATCTCATAATCGCCGAGTACCTGGCCCCACACGGAACGGTCGTCCTCGCTCAGGTGCAGAGGGTGGACGATGCCGACCGCGGTCAAGCCATCCCGTTTGCAAGGACGGTCCTCCTTGTCCGCGTACTCCCACTCTTCGGTGACGCGGAAGGTACATGCCAGACCGCCCTTCCGGTCGTAGCCGCCCCAGACGAGGCGGCGCACCAGGTTCATCATCAGAGGATGACGGACAAGTAGTTGCTCAAATTCTTGTATGTTCCAACGTCGCCCCGTGACCATCGCCTGTTCGAGACGAAACGCCTGTACCTTGAGGACGTCGCGCAGCTGTTTTTTCAGGATCTTCCAGTCGGCGAGGGCGGCGTGGGCCTTGTCCGTTTCATCCTTCGCTCCGGGTTTGGGCAGGTCGCTCTTGAGCTTGCTGGACTCCTCGCGCACCAGCGGCTTCAGATCGGCGTCGAGAACGATCGTGAAACGGCGCGGCCCGAAGTCGAAAACGCGCGTGCCGCGTTCGTCGAGGTCAAGGTCGGGCACGATGCGATCTTCGAGCTGGGCGCGATTCATGCCACGATCCCTGGCGATCGCCTCCATGAATTCCTGGGCCTTCTTCTTCAACCCCTGGAACTTCAGCTTCTGGGCGATGCCGTTGAGTTGCATCAGCGCCGTATCGCTGCCGATGCTACGCAAACACTCCAGGCCCGTGACCGCCCGTTGATGCTGGCTCTCACCCGGCCAGGCGCGGAGCAGGGGAGTGAGTTGGAGAGCACAGCCGTCGCCGCCGAGATGGCCCACGGCGAGCAAGGCCCATTTCTCCTTCGAGGGAGCGCCTTCGTTCAACCACGACTCGAACAGTTTCCAGGCGAAGGCGTCGCGGGCCGGTGGATCGAGGTTGTCCTTGATGGCCGTCACCAGCGGGGCCGGCGCTCCCAGCGGACTTTGCCGCAGTGCCGTCAGAACGGCCTTGACCTGGTCCTCGTTCAACCGTCGTTCTCCGACGATCAACGGCGGCAGGGTCGCCGGTCGCACCCACGCGGGCACCGTCGCCGTCCCGGCGGTCTTCAGGGCGTCGCGCAACCATTTCGGCGTCGTGGCGTCGTCGAAAGCTTCGCGGACGATCTCCACGCGCTCCAGCACCTCGTGACGCACCTTGGCGACGGCCTCCGGAGCGGCCTGCTGGAGTTGTTCTTGGATGAAGTCCGCGTGCCCGGCCTGCTTCGCCTCGCGCAGGGAATCGAGGGCGGCGTCGGCGAGCTTGCCGCGCCCGACAGCCACCGGGATCAGACCGGCGATGGCGTTGCCGGGGTTCTCGTCGAGCCATTGCCGCGCCAATGTCGGAGCCTTGGAACTGGCTTTCAGCTCCAGCATGTACGGGGCCGCTTCCGGTGCCTGGACCAGGCAGAAAGATTCGAGCAGCTTGCGGGCCTCGTCTTTATTGGTCTGTGCCTGGATCGCGTCGCGCACGTAGTCGAGGCCGCTGAACTCGGTATGGGCCAGCCAGGCGCGGATGTGTTCCGGGCTGCGAAAGCGCAGCCGAAGACGCCGCACGTGGCGATCAACCCGTTGCGGAGTGCCCAGCCCGAAGATCATTTGCTGCGGCATGTGGTAGACATCTTGCCACTCCTGACCCTGGTAGAAATCGTCGGGCCAGCTCTCCACGACGGCGAGCACCTCGTCGTGCATGCCGCACAGCGCGGCCAGGAAATAGACCATCGCCGGCCGTTTGTAATAGTCCCTCGGCCACAGCGAGGGATCCAGGTGAGGACGGAGCTGCTGCCGCAATTCTCGCCATAGGCGATCCGATAGGTAAGGGAATAGAAAACGAGCCATCCAGGAGACCATTTCCGTATGTGCCGTCCATGACGCCTTTGCCAATGTGCCGCTCGTCGAGGACGGTGAGGAAATCCTCGGCGCGAATGTCCTCGCGGAGTAGTTGGATGGACATACTCGCCAGGATCGGATGGCCGACAAGGAGAGGTTTCGGGTCCGGTCGCGGCAGGGGCCGGCGCGGCCGCCACGTCGCGCGGTGCCAGTCTTCCGGGTCCAGGGCGATCGTCCGCGTCATCACGGGAACCACGGCGGCTTGTAGCGGCGGCGGAGTCACCGTCTCGTCGGATGGCTTCTTCGGCTTGGCTTTGGTTTTCGCAGGCGAGGGAGGCGGCGCGGCGGTTGCGGGGGTGCCGACTTCGTTGTAGCCTTTTTTCGTTTTCTCGGCGATGAGTTTGTCGGCGGCCTGCCGGGCGGCGTCTTCGCTGGAGAACTTTTTCGTCTGCTCCTGGCCGCGGCTGCCGATGCGGCCGAACTCGACGGTGAACTGTTTGCCTTCGACCGTGATGGCCCAGAACTTGTCCGACGAACCTTCGCGGAACTGGAACTCGCGGCGACTCATGGCTTCTCCCGGCTGGGATGGAGGAATGGCCCTCTCGTTGACGGAGCCATTCTGTCGCCTGGAATCGCCGAAGTCCAGCGTCGTAGCGTCACGATGCCGAGGACGCGATGCGGCCCTCCATCGGGCTGGACGCTTGCGCGTACAGCTTGCGCGGGATGCGGCCGGCCAGGAAGGCTAAGCGTCCAGCGGCGCAGGCGTGGCGCATGGCGTGGGCCATGCGCAGGGCGTCGCGGGCATGGGCGATGCCGGTGTTGAGCAGCACGCCGTCGCAGCCCAGCTCCATCGCCACCGCCACGTCGCTGGCCGTGCCCACGCCGGCATCAACGATTACCGGATAATCCGGATCGCCATCCTTCAAATATTCCAGAATGATGCGGAGGTTGTTGGCGTTGAGGACGCCCTGGCCGCTGCCGATGGGACTGCCGGCCGGCATGACGCTGACGGCCCCCGCCGCCTTGAGGTGGCGGGCCACGATCGGATCGTCACTGGTGTAGACCAGGACCTGAAAGCCCTCCTGGACGAGTTGTTCCGTCGCTTTCAACGTGGCGATCGGATCGGGCAGCAGCGTTTTGACGTCGCCGAGGCACTCCAGTTTGACCCAGTCGGCCCCACGGTTGCCGAGGTTGGTTAACAGCTCGCGGGCCAGGCGAGCGTGGCGAACCGCGTCCTCGGCGCTGAAACAGCCGGCCGTGTTGGGCAGGATGGTGTAGCGCTTCAGGTCGAGGTAATCGAGGATGTTGCGGCCTTGCTTGTCCACCAAGCGCTCGCGGCGCACCGCCACCGTCGTCACCTCGCAACCGCTGGCCGCCAGGCAATCACGCATCAGCTCGTAACTGGCGTACTTGCCCGTGCCGGTGATGAGGCGGCTGTGGAAGGTGAACTTGCCGATGACGAGCGGTTTGTCGTCCGGCTCCGCGTCCGGGGCGCCGCCGCCGACGAGCGTAACGATCTCGATGTGGTCGGCCGGCGCCAGTGTCTGTTCCTCGTGCCGCACGGCCGGCACGACCTCGCCGTTGACCTCGACGGCGACCCGGCGACGGTCGTAGCCCAGACGTTGCAAAAGCTCGGCCACCGTCAGGGATTCGGGAAGGGTGCGCGCCTCGCCGTTGACCGTGCATGTCAGCATGTGCCGTCTCTCCTCTCCGCGTTGGCCGTTTGCTCGATAGGCGCCTACGTTATCACTATACACACTACGCCGCGTGTCGTTTAGCCGCGCGCTCCGCTGCGCGTCGCGGCGAAACGGAAGGCGGATCGGATCGGTGAATCGAAGGTATCCCATGATCGTCATGTCCTCGCACTACGTCGCGCATACCAAAGTCCCCACGCTCGTCTTCCCCACCAGCGCCCAGGCGACACGGCACGTCGCCCTGATGATCGAAAGCCTCATTCGTCAGAACAACTCCGCCGGCCGGCCCACCGTGCTCGGCCTGCCAACCGGCTCCACGCCGGTCGGCCTGTACCGCGAGCTAATCCGTCTGCACCGCGACGCCGCTCTCGACTTCTCGCGCGTCCTCACGTTCAACCTCGACGAATACTTTCCCATGCAGCCGGACGACCCGCAGAGTTACCGGCGCTGGATGCAGGAGACGTTTTTCCAGCACGTCAACATTCCGCCACAGAACATCAACGTCCCCGACGGCACCATCAAGCCGGAGGACGCCGAGGACTACTGTCATCGCTACGAACAGAAAATCCGCCGGGCCGGCGGCATCGACCTGATGCTGCTGGGCATTGGCCGTACCGGACACGTCGGTTTCAACGAACCCGGCTCGACCCGTCACAGTCGAACGCGCCTGGCCACGCTCGACCCGGTGACGCGCCGTGACGCGGCCAGCAGTTTCTTCGGCGAGGACAACGTGCCGCACCAGGCGTTGACCATGGGCGTCGGCACCATCCTCGACGCCCGCAAGATCGTGCTGCTGGCCTTCGGCGAACATAAGTCGCCGATCGTGCAACGGGCCGTCGAGGGGCCGGTCACCGATTCGGTGCCCGCCAGCTTCTTGCAGCAGCACCCCGACGCCACCTTCCTTCTCGACCAGGCGGCCGCCGCCGAACTCGCCGCCTTCGCCCGGCCGTGGAGCCTCGGGCCGGTCAACTGGACGCCCGCCCTCATCCGCAAGGCCGTCATCTGGCTCAGTCTCAAAGTCGAGAAAGCCCTGCTCAAACTGTCCGACGACGATTTCCGCGAACACGAGCTGTACGAACTGCTCCGCGAATACGGGCCGGCCAGCGTCCTGGGCCGGCGCGTCTTCGACGATCTGATGGCGACCCTGTGTACCGAGCCGGGCGGCGCGAGCCGTGTACGGCTTTGATTTTCAGCCCGCACCCCGACGACGACGTCATCAGCATGGGCGGCACCCTCATCCGCCTGGTCGAGCAGCGTCATCGCGTCCATGTCGCCTACATGACCAGCGGCAACATCGCCGTCTTCGATCACGACGCCTGGCGCTTCGTCGATTTCGCCGTCGCCTTCAACCGTCTGTTCCAGATCGACCAGGAACAGACGGAAAAGCTGCAGGAGCGGATGCAGACTTTTCTGCACTCCAAGAAACCGGGACAGGCGGATTCCGAAGATTTACTCAAGGTCAAGGCGCTCATCCGCGCAGACGGAGGCGCGCGCGGCGGCCCTGGCCTGCGGCGTGCCGCCCGAACAACTCGAATTCATGGATCTGCGTTTCTACCGCACCGGCACCATCGCCAAGGCGCCCATCCATCCGCAGGACATCGCCGACATCACCGCCCTGCTCGAACGGCTGCGGCCGGCGCAAATCTATGTCGCCGGCGAACTGTCCGATCCGCACGGTACGCACCGGGTTTGCGCCGAGGCCATCTTCGAGGCCGTCCGCGCCGTGCGGCAACACGGTCCGAACTTCCAGGTCTGGCTCTACCGCGGCGCCTGGGAGGAGTGGGAACCGCACGACATTGAGCGTGTGGTCCCGCTCAGTCCCGAAGACGTGGAACGCAAGAAACAGGCCATCTTCCGCCATCAGTCGCAGAAGGACCGCGCAATGTTTCCCGGCGGCACCGACCGCCGCGAATTCTGGCAGCGCGCCGAGGACCGCAACCGTCACACCGCCCGTGTCTACGACAAGCTCGGCCTGCCCGAGTTTTACGCCCTGGAAGGCTTTGTCCAGTGGCATTCGGAGTAGGGACTAGGGACTAGAGAAGAAGGCTCGCCCCTAGTCCCTAGTCCCTAGTCCCTAGTCCCTACTGGGTGAACCTGGCGAACCCTTCGCGTTGTTCCCTCTCCCCCTCCTCGGATTTCGACCGGGACGGTTCCGTTTCCGTTCAGGCCAGCGCCCTTGATCTCCGACCGTAGAATAGCAGGTGGGAAAAACACACCTGGCTCCATGGCCTAGGGGGAATGATTGATGAACGGTTACACCGAAAACAGGGCGAGCGGGGCGTTCGAGCGGCCGGGACCCAACGGACAGGTGCTGACGTGGGGCGCCAGTCACGCCATGCTGCCCCTGGTCGGACGCATCGTGGCCGACGTCATGCACGATCACGAACGACTGGCCCAGCTCCGGCCGGAGCAGGAACGTCTCGACCGTCAGCGCTCCACGCTGACCTGGCCCGAACGTTCCCGCCGCTATCAGGTTCAGGAAGAGATCGCCGCCGTGGAAAAGGAGCTTCGCCAGGCGTACACCGAGTTGGAGACGTTGGGCGTGTCCGTCCTGCACGGCCCATCCGGCCTGGTCGGTTTCCCGACCATCGTCAATGAACGCCGCGCTTTCTTCTCGTGGCGGCCCGGCGAGGAGGACGTGGTTTACTGGAACTTCGTCGGCGACCCCGTGCGACACGCCGTACTCGAATCGTGGACCAAACCTTCTCCCGCGCCCCGCTCGCGCCGCGGCAAGTCCCGACGCCAGCAGTCCTAACGAAAAAAACTACAGACCCAAGGCGGAGAGGGCGAGCAGCCGACTGCTCGCCCTTTCCGTTTTTTCGGTGTTTGTCCGAGCCTGAAGCGTTAGCGAAGAGCGCACTCTTCGCTAACGCTTCAGGCTCGGTTGATTTTCTCTCCGCTCGCGCTCACCACGAACTGTACCGCGGCCGGATGTGTCCACACGGAATCCGACTCCTATTTCGTATTGACTAACTGATGAGTTAGGCTAACCTAATTGCAGTAGTGCTCCCGATGCTGGGAGGATATTCCTTGATGGCGTCCCCATCGAATGCACCTTCGCTGGAAGAGATTCACGGCTCGGTCCCGATCCCGACGCGCGGCTGGCGGCGTTTTCTCGCCTTTTCCGGCCCAGCGTTCATGATCAGCGTCGGCTACATGGACCCGGGCAATTGGGGCGCCGCCCTGTCGGCCGGCTCCAAGTACGGGCACCGGCTGATCTGGGTGCTGTTGATGTCGAACCTCATGGCGTTGCTCCTGCAGGGTCTCGCCACCCGGCTCGGCGTCGTCGCCGGCCGCGACCTGGCGCAAGCGTGCCGGGAGAGCTATCCGCGACGCACCGTGTTCGGCTTGTGGGTGCTGACGGAAATCGCCATCGCCGCCACCGATCTGGCCGAGGTCATCGGCACCATTATCGCTCTCAAACTTCTTTTTAACTTCCCCTACTTGCTCGGCCTGGCCGTGGCCGCCGCGGATACGCTGTTGCTCTTGGCCTTGCAGCGCCGCGGAGTGCGCTTACTGGAGTTGTTGACGCTCGCCCTGGTGGCGGTGATCGCCGGCAGTTTCATCGCCGAGATTGTGTTCGCGCGCCGGACTGGGCGGCGGTACTGCACGGCTTCGCGCCGGGCCTGGCCCCGCACGATTACACCGGCAGTCTGTACGTCGCCATCGCCATGCTTGGCGCCACCGTCATGCCGCACAATCTCTATCTGCATTCGGCCCTGGTGCAGACGCGCGCTTTCGCCCAGACGACCGAAGGTAAGCGGTTGGCCTGCCGATACAACCTGCTCGATTCGACGCTGGCCCTCAACGGCGCCTTTTTCATCAACGCGGCCATCCTCGTCCTGGCAGCCACGAAGTTCGAGACGGAAGTCGAGACGTTGCAGGAGGCCCACGAATTGATCGGTTCGTCGGTCTGGGGCGGTTACCTGGCCGGCGTACTGTTCGCCATCGCGCTGTTGGCCTCGGGACAGAGTTCGACGCTGACCGGCACCCTGGCCGGACAGGTGGTGATGGAAGGCTTCGTCCAGCTGCGCGTACGGCCGTGGGTGCGCCGGCTGGTGACTCGTCTGGCCGCCCTCCTGCCGGCCGTGTTCGTGCTGTCGTTGGCCTCGGCGGACGAGGGAGGCGCCAACGCCACGGACGAACGGTTGTTGCATCTGCTGGTGTTCAGCCAGGTCGTGCTCAGCTTCCAGCTGCCCTTCGCCATCATCCCCTTGGTGCAGTTCACTAGCGATCGGCGTCGCATGGGCGTCTTCGCCAGCCCGGAATGGCTGAAGGGACTGGCCTGGGTGTGTGCCCTGATCGTCGTGGCCTTGAACGTCGTGCTGATCGGTTTGCAGATGCGCGAGTGGGCCGAGGCGGTCGAGAAGGTGGGAGGGCAGGGTCTGTGGATCTATGGCACCGTGGGGCCTGTCGCGGCCGTCCTCGCCGGCTTCCTGGTGTGGGTGACGTTTTATCCCCGTTACCGCCGCGGTGAGGTCCGGCCGGCCCTGCTGCCCGCTCCGGAACTGCCCGCCGTCCGCTATCACCGGATCGGCGTGGCGGTCGAATTCGCCGGGGCTGACGACGCGGTGCTGGCGCAGGCGGCGGCCGTGGCGCGGACGCATCAGGCGCCGCTGCTGCTCATCCACGTCGTCGAGGGGTTAGTCGCCGACTTCTACGGTGCCGCCGGCGACGATCAGGAAAGCCGGGCGGATCGGCTGCGGATGGGAGAGTTGGTCAAACACATCCAGGGCGAGGGACTGCGAGCCGAGGGGGTGCTGGGCTATGGCGAGCCGGCCGGGGAACTGGTGCGCATTGCGAAGGAACGGCAGCTGGACTTTCTCGTCCTGGGCACGCACGGGCATCGCTTCTTCGCCGACCTGGCGCTGGGACAGACGGTCTCCCCCGTGCTGCACCGCCTGCAAATTCCCATCCTCGTCGTGCCCACGGCGCTGTCTACTGCCAAATCGAGCGAGGTCCATTCCGAGCCTGAAGCGTAAGCGAAGGGAATCCCTTCGCTTACGCTTCAGGCTCGGAAAGAGGGTTCCAGGCTCACAGAATCAAGTAGTCGATGGTCGTATACAGCAGCAGGCCGACGGTGAAGATGCTGCCCATGAGCAACACGACCGTTCGGGCCGCGGCCAGGTCGCTATCGCGGAATTGCTGCCATTGTTCCGGCGTGAAGTGCAGCGGCGCACCGCCGGGGCCGCCGGGAATGGTGATAGCGTGCTCGGGATGGGGTTCGTTCATGGGGGTGCCTCGTGCTTCTCAGGCGCCGCTCGCGGCGGAGCACGAGGCGGCAAACGGGTCAAGATACACTCTGCTGGTATATCCCGGCCGTCCCGGCAAGGTCAAGTCACGTCTGCGGGAATCGATTCTTGAATTTTTTTGCTCCGCGCCGACCTTTTTCTCAAGATCGCCGCCGTCCCAACCGATACCTTCCAACAACCGACACGGATGACCCGAGAGATTTCGCGTTTGGGACGGACGAGGGAGGACCGCCGATGGGCATGGGAGCGATCACCTGGGCATGTCTGGCGCTGACCGTCCATCAGGGACCGGCTCGCGACTATTACCTGGATTCGCGCGATTTCGAGATCCCCATCACCATCAACCCCAGCCGGCGAAACGAGGTGCAGGAGTTGACGCTGTACGTCTCGCGCGACCAGGGGCAGACCTGGGAGCTGGTGGCCAAGAAACCGCCCACGGAGAGGGCCTTCGTCTACCGCGCCGCGGCCGACGGCCCTCACTGGTTCGTTGTCCAGGAGGAGGACCGCGCCCATCGGCTGAACCCGGCGAACCCCAATCGCGCCCGGCCCAACCAGCGCATCGTGGTGGATACGCAAAAGCCGCAAGTCCGCGTGACGGCGGAGCGTCTGCCCAGCGGCGAGGTACTGGCCCGCTGGGCGATTACCGAGGACCATCCCGACCCGCAGAGTCTGCGTCTGGACTACCACACCGACGCCATGCGGCCGGATCAGTGGACGCCGCTGCCGGTGGAACCCCTGTCGGGTCGGAACGAGAAACAGTTTAACCCCGGCAACGGCGGAGACATCCGCATCCGGGTCCAGATCAAGGACCAGGCTCAGAACGTGGGGCAGGGCGAAGCGACGCTCGGCGGCACCGGCACGGCCCCGGCCCCAGCTCCGGCGGTCGGTGCGGAGACGCCGACGTTCGGGGTCATTCCCACCGTGCGGGCCGAACATGCCACGCCGACCGGAATGCTGACCAGCCGTCAGACGGAGCCGCGTCCGTTCGGCGATGCGCCGCTGGCGGCCCCGCCCGACACGACTTCGTCCGCTCGGCCGCCGGTCGCGCCGGCGGCGGTGGCAGCCAGTTCCGACCGGCCGCCAGCCCCATCGGAGACGCCGCAAGGCGCCTTGCCGCCCGTGCGCCTTGTCAATCGCCGCGACGTCAAGCTGGAGTTCGAGGTCGGCAAGATCGGTCCCTCCGGCCTGAGCGGCGCCGCCGACGTTTACGTCACCGTCAACGAGGGCGCGACGTGGAGCCGGCTGCCCAACGAGGTGCCGGTGGCCCTGCCGCCCCTCGCCGACGCCCACCTGTCGGCCACGGTCCATGGCTCCGTAACGGTGCAGCTGCCGGCCGAGGCGGCCATTTACGGCTTCATCGTGGCGACCAAGAGCAAGGCCGGCCGGGCCCGGCCGGCGCCGAAGCCGGGAGAGGCGCCGCAGGTCCGTCTCGAACTCGACGCCACGCCTCCGCGAGCGCAGCTGATTCGGCCGATGCCCGACCCCAACCAGCGCGACACTCTCCTCCTGTCGTGGACCGCCGTGGACCGCAATCTGCCGAGCAACCCCGTCAACCTGGAATGGGCCGAGCAAAAAGACGGTCCCTGGAACACCATCGGCGGCGGCCCATTACCCAACAGCGGCGGCCCATCACCCAACATCGGTCAGTTTCCCTGGCGTCTGCCCGAACGCATCCCCGCGAACGTCTACCTGCGGCTGACGGTGCGCGACTCGGCCGGCAACGTCGCCGTGGCCCAGACGGACAAACCGGAACTGATCGACCTGAGCGTGCCGGAGACGAACATTATCGGCGTGGCGCCGGCAACGCGGTGAAAAGGGAATAGGGAATAGGGAATAGGGGCGAGGCCTCTTTCCTCGCTCCTAGCTCCTATTCCCTATTCCCTATTCCCTATTCCCTAGCTCCTCCACCCGTTTTGCTGGTTTGCATAGCTCCGTTTGTGAACTAGAATCGAGCGTAGGCCCATCTCGGTAGTCGGCCATCGGTAGCGGTGCCGGTCTGGCCCGGAGCCGCGGATCGAGCGTCGAGGGCCGCGGGGGAGCACGCATGGAAAAGGCAACGGAAACCTGGGTAACAGCACCTGATCGGCTGATTTCGACCACGCGCCGCGATGCCTGCGTCGTCCACATCTATCCGACCGGGACCGGCATGGGGGCGCGCTATCCGCTGACGGACAGCCCCGTCGTACTCGGCCGCGGCAACGACTGCGACATCCGCATCAACGACCATTCCGTCTCACGCCGCCACGCGCGCATCCAGCCAGGCGCCGACGGCTACTACGCCGTCGATCTGCAGAGCACCAACGGCACCTTCGTCAACGACGTGCCGGCCTCCATTTGCAAGTTGAAAGATGGAGATTATCTCCGCGTCGGCAACTGCATCTATCGCTTCCTCGCCGGCGGCAACGTCGAGGCCGAGTACCACGAAGAGATTTACCGCCTGACCATCATCGACGCCCTGACCGACACGCACAACAAGCGCTACCTGGTCGAGTTCCTCGACCGCGAACTGTCGCGCTCGGCGCGCTACACTCGGCCGCTGGCGATCATCATGTTCGACCTGGATCGCTTCAAAACCATCAACGACGAGCTGGGCCATCTCGGCGGCGATTTCACGCTCCGCGAGATGTCCGCCTGCGTCAAGACCTGCGTTCGCAAAGAGGAACTGTTCGCCCGCTACGGCGGCGAGGAATTCATCATCGTCCTGCCGGAGACCGACCTCGCCGGCGCCGTCGTCGTCGCCGAACGGCTGCGCAGCATGGTCGAAAAACATCCGTTCCAGTACGAAGGCAAGACCTATCCCGTGACGGTCAGCGTCGGCGTCGCCGCCACCAGCGGCGAACGGCAGTCTGTCGCCCTCCGACCTGATCGGCGAGGCCGATCAAAAGCTGTTCGAGGCCAAGCGCGACGGCCGGAACCGCGTCGTCGCTTGAACAACGAACGTCCGCTCCTTTCCATCGATAATCCACGAATGCACTCCGTGTTTCGCCGCGCGTTGCGACGAAACCGTGAACCTTCCATGAAAACGCACGCACATCCTTGACGGTCGGACGGCTCCTTTCTATTCTTGGTATAACCTCGTATAACCGAGTATTACCAGGTTAGACTGACAAGGAGACGGCCATGAAACAGCATCCGCGACGGGACGGCTTCACGCTGATCGAGTTGCTGGTGGTCATTGCCATCATCGGCGTTTTAACCGGCCTGCTGTTGCCGGCGGTGCAGAAGGTGCGTGAGTCGGCGGTGCGCATGAAATGCACCAGCAATCTCAAACAGATCGGCCTGGCCCTGCACTCGTATCACGACGCCAACCGTTATTTCCCTCCCGGCTACAGCGATGGCAACACGGACCCCAACAGCACTCCCGACAACGACGTGGGACCGGGATGGGGCTGGGCATCTTACTTGCTGCCCTACCTGGAACAGGGCAACGTCTACAACCAGATCCATTTCAGCCAGGGGATCGGGACCGGAAGTAACGCGGCGGTCGCGCAGATGGCCCTGCCGATCTACCAGTGTCCCGCGGATGCCTACCCGCAAAATTTCACCGTTTGGCCCACGAATGTCGTGGTGGCGCACGGCAACTACGTCGGCTGCAACGGCTGGGAGGAATGCTTTAACAACGCCGGCGGCAACGGTCAAGGCGGCGGTTCCGACGGTTTCTCCGGCGGATACGGCCAGGCCGGCAACGGCCTGTTTTATCGCAACAGCCACTACAACATGGCCAGCGTCACCGACGGACTGAGCAACACCATCGTCGTCGGCGAGCGCTCCGGCAACCATTCCCCCAGCACCTGGACCGGCGCCGTGACGGGAGGAAGGTGCCCCGCCTGGATGGCGGTCCAGCCCCCCTCCCCCTATTCCAACTCCGCCAATAACCAGGCCGCCTACGACAATGCGGACTACGACGAAGCCCTGGTCCTCGCTCATGGCAACGCCTCGCACCTGCCCAACGCCGACTTCCCGATCTTCGACCCCGATACGTTTTACAGTATGCACACGGGAGGAGCGAACTTCCTGTTCGGCGACGGGTCGGTGCATTTCCTCACCAGCGGCATCGACCCCAACACGTATCAATGGCTCTGCACCATCGCCGGCGGCGAAGTGTCCGACAATTGGTGATTCGTCTGGTCCCGGCGGGGGAGTTCAGCGATGCGGGTGCGGACAGGTTTGGTTCTGCTGCTGGGCTTGCTGGCGTGCGGCGGCTGCGCCAAGAAAAAATCAACCGACGAACTGATCGCGGACCTGAAGGCGCCTCAGGAGCGCGAGCGGGTCATAGCGGCTCGCCTCTTGCCGCAGCGAAAAGGAGATGCGGCCAAGGTCGTGCCGGCGCTGATCGAAGCCCTCCAGGACAAGGAGGGCGACATCCGCTGGAGTGCCGCCATCGGGCTGGGGTCGTTTGGCGAGCAAGCCAGGGACGCCATTCCCGCCCTCCAGACGGCGCAGCGCGATCGTGACGCCAGGGTCCGCGAGGCGGCTGGCGTCGCCCTGTCGCGCATCGATCCGGCCAAGTTCTCCGCTCCGTCCAAACAGCCTCGGGTGCCAGGGAAATAACCACGGACTCGACAGCGGCGCCGGCCGCTCGTAAGATGTTCTCGCGGCATCCACCGGCGAGCAGAGTTTCCTCTCATGCGTGCCTTGACGCGGCCGAGGTTTTGGCGAGCCTTGCGACACCGCTGTGCTGTCGCCGGCACCTTCCTCGCCTACCTGCTCGTCACGCTCGACATGCCGCTGCCCGCCTCGGTCCACAAGGACGCCAGCCAGCCGTTCCCCTGCCAGGACCATCCATGCGGTTGTCAAACCGCCGAGCAATGCTGGCGTCATTGCTGTTGTTTCACGGCCGAACAGCGCTGGGCCTGGGCCCGCGCTCATCACGTCGAGCCGCCCGCTTACGCCGAAAGGCCCGTCGAAAAGCCGGCCCCCCAACCTGCGCCAGGAGGCTGGAACACCGTCAAGCTCCGCCATCGCGCCAAGCCGAAGACGGAGCCGGTTGCCAAGAATTGCTGCCGCCCATCGGCAGGGCGCTCCGCCTGCTGCCAAACGACTTCCGATCGCCCCGCGAAGCCGCTTCCCGCCCAGAGCGGGCGCGTTCGCTGGGGCACGGCGATGGCCGCCTGGCAGTGCCAGGGCGGGACGACACTGTGGGTCAGCATCGGCGCCGTCCTGCCGGCTGTCCTGCCTCCGGCGTGGTGCCCCGATTGGTCCCCGCCGTCGCCCCTCGCCCTCAACAACGCCATCGCCCGCGCTGTGCCGCGCACCCCTCTCGCTCCCCCTCCACGACTGTCTCTCGTCTGATCCTCGTTGATGCCGTTCGCTTCCCCCGAGTCCCCACGCTCCGCGTGGGGACCGACGTCCGGACGCTCTGCGTCCCGTTCGCGCGTTGCGCTTGACGGGACGAGGAGCGTGCCAGACGGCGTTCCCACGCGGAGCGTGGGAACCAGGAATCATCACGGAAAACTTTGTCGAAAGGATTAGACCATGACGAATCGTCGTGGCTTCACGCTGATCGAGTTGTTGGTGGTGATCGCCATCATCGCCGTCTTGATCGGCCTGTTGCTGCCGGCCGTGCAAAAAGTGCGCGAGGCGGCCAGCCGGGCCTCTTGCAACAACAACCTGAAGCAACTGGGCCTCGGGGCCCACAACTTCAGCAGCACGTTCGGCTATCTGCCGACCGAATACGTCCCCAACCCCGACCAGCCGCCGCTCGACCCGGGTTATCCGTATCCGGACCAGGACTGGCACGTCCAGATAATGGCCTACATAGAACAGCAGAACGAAGTGCGGAATATAAATGGCGTACTGACGCCCGTGAATGCCGCGACGGACACGCTGAAACTCTTTCTCTGCCCAAGTCGGGGCATTCGG
This sequence comes from uncultured Planctomycetota bacterium, assembly GCA_963849325.1. GTDB lineage: Bacteria > Planctomycetota > Planctomycetia > Gemmatales > Gemmataceae > JAJPHU01. The sequence goes on from CAWKHF010000009.1 coordinate 214,269, forward strand.
GCGGGGCAGGCCTCTCCGAATGCAGCATCGGCAACGCCTCCTTATGGAGGAATCAGCGACTACGGCTACTACGTTCTTGTCCCCTGGGACGTTGCCGGTGCCCAGTGCATCCTCTGGAGCCCCACGGGGGTCGGCCTGTCGCAGATCAGCAACGCGAACGGCTCCTCCAACACGGCGCTGCTGTCTCACCTGGGCGTCAATCCGGTGGAGTATGGGTATGGCCCCACCACCTGGTACAATTGTAACAATGCAACGGGCGGCGCCAGCGTGCCGGACAGCCAGATGCCGACCGGTGCGTACCTGTCGCCCAATAGCTATTCTCCTCCCGACCTGAGTTCGCCGCACCCGGGCGTCAACTTGGTTCTCTTCGCGGATGCCCACGTCCAGTCGATCACCCACGCCTGGCTCACGCAGTATCAAAATCAGGTTTGGTCCTGGCAGAACGCGACCCCGATCCAGCAACCCTGAGACACCGATCGGCTGTCGTGCTCCTGTTGCCGCGAGGAATCGAGACGGTGAGTGGAGGCGCGGAGGACAGAATGGTATAGTGATCCCTGGCTCTCCGCGTCCGCGCAGCCGTATTTCGTCGCTCCAACCCGAGAGGTCCTTGTCATCATGCCACCGCGATCTCGCAACCGGCGTTTCGTTCTCCTCCTCCCCGCCTTGATGCTCGCCAGCGCCCCGGTCGGCGCCGGCGACTGGCCGCGCTTCCGCGGTCCCAACGGCACCGGCATCGCCGCCGATAAGGACGTTCCCGTGAAGTGGACGGCCGCCGACGGCGTCCTGTGGAAGACGGCCCTGCCCGGCATCGGCCACTCCTCGCCGATCGTCCACGGCGGACGGGTCTTCCTGGAATCGGCGTCGAAGGACGGCCAATCGCGCTGGCTGCTCGCTCTCGACGCCGCCACCGGACGCCTCCTCTGGAAAACGCCCTCACCCGGTCAGGCCGCCCGGAAGCATCCTCTCAACTCGTTCGCCTCCTCGACGCCGGCCACCGATGGCGAACGAGTCTACGCCCTCTTCTGGGACGGCAAGAACATCCACCTGGGCGCCTACGCCTTTGCGGACGGCAAGCCCGTCTGGGAGAAAGACCTGGGCCGCTTCACCAGCCAGCATGGCGTCGGCCATTCGCCCATGCTGGTTGACGGCAAGGTCATCCTGGCCAACGATCAGGACGGGTCGGCGCACCTGTTGGCCTTCGACGCCAAAACCGGCGACAAGGCATGGGAGAGCGAGCGCAAGGCCTTCCGCACCTGCTACTCGACGCCCTTCGTCAACGTCCGGCCGGACGGCAAGAAGGAGTTGATCGTCGCCAGCACGGCCGGCGTCACCGGCTACAATCCGGCCGACGGCTCGGCCAACTGGTGGTACACGTGGTCGTTCACGGGCATGGCCCTGCGAACGGTGGCGTCGCCGATCGCGTCGGGCGGACTCGTCTTCGCCAACAGCGGCGACGGCTCCGGGGCGCGGCACACCATCGCCGTCAAGCTCGGCGGCAAGGGCGACGTTACCTCCACCAACTTCGTCTGGGAGAACCGCGCGAAGTATCCGTTCTCGTATGTGCCGTGCCTTCTGGCGCGGGGGGACTACCTCTACAACCTGCAGGACAAGGGCGGCATGGCGTCCTGCCACGTCGCCGCCACCGGCGAGGAGGTCTGGCGCGAACGGCTGGGCAGCGCCGGTTTCACCGCCTCGCCGATCCTGGTGGACGGCAAGATTTACGCCGCCGCCGAGGACGGTACGGTGTACGTCTTCGAGGCGGCGCCGAAGTTCAAGCTCCTGGCCAAGAACACGATCGGCGAAGCCATTTCGTCCACGCCAGCCGTGGCCGACAATCGCCTGTTCATCCGCGGCCAGCAACATCTGTTCTGTATCGGCAAAACGGTGGCCAAGGGGCAGTAAGCCCGGCGTATCGGCGGTCTGGCGTGTCTCGTCTATCGGAAGGAGTGCAAGCGATGAAACGTCTGCTGGTCGTGCTGCTCGTGGGCCTGGGTGTACTGGCGGTCGCCGTTCCCCTGGCCTACGCGGAAAAGGCCGATAAGGGAGAGAAAAAGGTGGATAGACGCGTCTTCGAACTGCGGACGTACACGGCCGCGCCGGGCAAGATGGACGCCCTCAACGCCCGCTTCCGCAACCACACGAATCGGCTGTTCGAGAAGCATGGCATGACGATCGTCGGCTTCTGGATGCCGACGACGCAGAAGGAGGGCGAGGAGAAACTGATTTACATCCTCGCCTATCCGAGCCGGCAGGCCGCAGAACGGAGCTGGAAGGCGTTCCAGGGCGATCCTGAATGGCAGAAGGTCCGTAAGGAGTCCGAGAAGGACGGCAAACTGCTGGCGCGGCCGCCGGAGTCGGTGTACATGGAACCCACCGATTATTCGCCGCTAAAGTAACTTCAATCAATGAACCACGGATGAACACAGATGAACACGGATAAAACATAAATGAATATCTGTGTTTATCCGTGTTCATCTGTGGTTCATTTTCTTTCTCTATTTATTCATGTCCCTCGATCATCTCCAACGTCTCGCCGAGTTGCTCGAACTCGAATCGGAAGCCGAGGCGCGGCAAATCCTGGAGCGAGTGCGTCGCCACAAGGGGAGCGCGGCCGAGCAGAGCGGCGATTGCCTTGTCGATCTCCTCGTCCGCGACGAGTACGCGGGACTGGGCGGTCGCTCACTTCTGACGCTGGGCAAGCGCAAGGAGAATCAGCCGTTGCCGTGGACACGCCTGCAAGCGGGCACGCCCGTGCTGCTGTCGCCACAGGCCGGAGGCCATAAGAACTGGCGAGGCGTTGTCAGCGAGCGCGGCGATACGTTCCTTCGCGTCGCGTTCGACGAACTACCCGACGAGGAGCGCGAGCAAGCCCTGTATCGCCTCGATCTCGCCCACGACGAGGCGGCCCGGATGCGCCAGCGTCAGGCGCTGGACCGCGCCCGCACGGCGCGCGGCGACCGCCTCGCCGAGCTGCGCGGCGTGTTGCTCGGTGAGACGCCGCCGTCGTTCGCTCCGTTGTCCGATTTCGTTCCGCTGGACGCCTCCCTGAACGAATCGCAGCGCGAGGCCGTGCGCTTGGGCCTGGCCGCAAAGGATGTCGCCGTCATCCACGGGCCGCCAGGCACCGGCAAGACGACGACGGTGGTCGAACTGATCCGCCAGGCCGTGCGCCGCGGCGACAAGGTACTGGTCTGTGCCCCGAGCAACCTCGCGGTCGATAACCTGCTCGAACGCCTGCTGGCTCACGGTGAGCCAGCCGTCCGCCTGGGCCATCCCGCTCGTGTATTGCCGCAGCTGCGCGAGCATACGCTTGACCTGATGGTCGAGAACCACGCCAACGTCAAGCTGGCCCGCAAGTTCGCCAAGGAGGCGTTCGCCCTGTTTCGGCAAGCCCGCAAGTGGACGCGGGCACGCCCCGAGCCGGGCGCCGGCGCGACCAGCGTCAGGAAGCGCGAGCGCTGCTGGCCGACGCTCGCCGCCTGGAAGGCCAGGCGGTCGAGAGCATCCTGAATGCGGCCCCCATCCTCTGCTCGACGACGACGGGACTGGACAGCGCGATCATCGGCCGCCGGCCGTTCGACGTACTGGTCCTTGATGAGGCGTGTCAGACGACCGAGCCGGGTTGCTGGGTGCCGTTGTTGCGCTCGGCGCGCCTCGTGCTCGCCGGCGATCACTGCCAATTGCCGCCGACCGTGCTGTCGCGGGAGGCCGTTGGCCGGGGCTTCGGCGTCAGTCTGCTCGAACGACTGGTGGCCCTGTACGGCAACGTGGTGACGCGCCGCCTCGACGTGCAGTATCGCATGAACGAAGCCATCATGGGCTTTTCCTCGCGCGAGTTCTACGACGACGAGTTGGTCGCCGACTCTACCGTGGCCGGGCATCGCCTGTGCGACTTGCCTGGTGTGCGGGCGGAGCCGCTGACCGAGCAGCCGGTGCAGTTTCTCGACACGGCCGGCGCAGGCTACGACGAGGAAGTCGAACCCGACGGTGAAAGTCGGCTCAACCCGCAGGAGGCGTCCCTGGTCGCGCGCAAGGTCCACGCCCTTGTGGGGGCCGGCGTCTCGCCCGCGGACATCGCCGTGATCGCCCCCTACGCCGCCCAGGTGCGCCGTCTGCGCGAGCTACTGCCGTTGCCCGGACTGGAAATTGACAGCGTGGACGGCTTTCAGGGACGCGAGAAGGAGGCGGTTGTTTTGTCGCTGGTCCGCAGCAACGTCGAGGGTGAGATCGGCTTTCTCGCCGACGTGCGCCGTCTGAACGTGGCCCTGACGCGCGCCCGCCGCAAGCTGCTCGTCATCGGCGACAGCGCCACGCTCTCCGTCTTACCGTTCTATCGGCGTTTGTTCGAGTATTTCGAGGAAATCGGGCGCGTATCAAACGGTGTGGACGGAACAGATGCCGTAAGGCTCCGCCGGTCGGGCTTTTCGGCATACTTGTCACGTCTGAGGTTCTTGGACGAGCCGCGCGAGGATTTCTGCTGCTGGTATCCACACCACCGCCCCGTCCTGCCAGGTCGCCATCGGCAACCCCGCTTGGGCGTGCCGGCGAACCGCTTCCTGGAACGCTCGACGCAAGGCCGCCTCAACCAGCGCGGGATTCGAGAGAAGTGCCGTAATCGAAGGTCTATCCTGTTCGCTCATTATGCCCTACCTTGTATCTGCCGCCATGTCTCGTTCCATCAATCCGGTTTCATTCCCCTGACGCATCGCCTTGAGCGACCAGCTGCGGAACAGCGATGACGCTGTTGTCATAAACTTGCCAGTAGCTTGACCAAAGGGCGATAGAGCCGAAAAAAGTTCGAGAGACTGCGCGGGTAACGTCGGCGAATTGTTACTTCCGGTATGTTGTGTCCACCCATTCGCACCCGATCTGCCACTCGAGCAACGGCCAGGTCCGCGCTCTTCAACCAGAAGTATAGCAGATGAACAACGTAGCCTGTCTGTCGCAGATCCTCCAGCCAGGCGAGCGAGAGTTCGCCCGGCCAGGGTCGTCTCGAATGCGAAATCGGCACGCTGCTCGGCGAGGGCGTGCAATCGCTCCAACATAATGCGGCTCGCCTCAAGGGCCGCGCTCTCGGGATCGAACCCGGCCAATCCCTGAGCGATGACGTCGGCATTGACGAAGGTCATCACCTGGAGCGTCTCGGCCAGCAGCGTGCGCGCGGCGGTCGTCTTTCCCGCTCCGTTGGGACCGGCCAGCACGATCAGACTGGGAGAAGCCTCCGCCATCCGCCCGACCTTTCTCACCCTCCACCCCAGCCCGGCGCCAGCAGAGCGGTCATCCGATCGAGATTGCGGATCTTCTGACCCCCCATCCATTCCTCGGCCTGTCGCCGCAATTCCTGTCCCTGCCGTTCCCTCCAGCAGCTGTGCCTGTCGGCGTCGCGCGGCGGCGGCATACAAGTGCATGTCCGTCGCCGTGAGGGCGACCGTCGCGGCGGCGAGGAGTTGCCGCGAACGCTCGGCATCGCCGCGTCGAAACGCGACGGCGGCCTCGACGAGTTGAGCCAGTGCGCTCGGCCCACGGCGCTCTCTCACGCCGCAGCGCCCGCGCATCGCGTGCGGCGGCGCGGAGCCAGAACGTCCGCGTCCTTGGTGCCGACCGCAAACGCCAGGGCCGAACGCGCTCGCAAATGGAGCATAAGGATGCGGACTTGCTGCACGCGCAGCATATGCGACCGTTGCAGTGCCGGCCACTCGTCCGCCAGGCGACGCCAGGCGGTCGCGCCGTCGCCCAGGTACAGGTCGATTTGCACGTCGTCGAACAGGCGATTCATGTGCTGGACGTGAAAGCCCTGGTGCGACCACTTCGCCATGACCTCAGCCAGTTCGGAACGGGCGCGCTCCGGCTCGTCGGCGGCCAGGCGAAGGAAGGTGCGGATGACCAGGCTCAGGTTCGTTTCCTCATACAAGTCATCGCGTTCGCGGGCTTCCTTGAGCAAACGCGGCAGGCGGCGGTTGATCTCGACCACGTCGCCCATGAGCATGAGCGGCCACAGAGCGAAGCGATGCGCCGTGCCCAACTCCCAGAGGCCCCGGTACACGAGTCGCGCAGAATGCGCTCGGTCTCGTCGCAGAGGCGTAGCCCGTCGCGCCATTCGCCGGCGAGGGCCGCCGCCAGACCGCGGGCCAGTGCGACGATGGCGTGGACGTAGGGGCGATTGGCCCGCTGGGCCAGGTCCTGCGCGGTTTGAAGGAAGTGCGCCGTCCGCCGCCGATTGAAGCTGCCGGCTACCGAAAGATGGGCGGCCTCCATCGCCAGGGCGGTCCCCAGGTGCTCGACCTCGCCCAGTCGCAGCGCCAGCAGCAGGCCGCGCGTCTGGAAGTAGGCGCCTTGCAAGGTATCGACCATGCTCAAGCCGATGGCGGCGGACTGGCAAATGTCCAGACGAGTCAGCTCGGTGGGATCGATCTGCTCGGCGGAGTGCGTGTGGAAGCGGATGCCGCGCAGGTACAGGCGGACGCGCTGAAAGACCAGCGACCAGAAGGCGCGGCGCGGCGTGGGCAGCAGGCGCAGCCCAACCGCATCGAGCACGGTGCGCAGCGTGGCCAGGCCGTCGTCGATGTGGCCGCTGCGCAAGAATTGCAGGGCGGCCAGGCGCTGCAGTTCGAGCGTCTCGGAGGGTTCGGCGCCGGTTGTGGCCGCCAGGTACGCCCGCGCCGATTCGGCGCCGCGGCCGGCGTTGGCCAGAGCCTCGGCCAACTGCGTTCGCAGCCGGCGCTCTTCTTCCGGCCCGGGGGCTTGCAGTTCCAGGACGAGGCGGTACAGCTTGGCGGCGCGGTCGAAGGCCAGGGCCTCGGCCGCCTGCGCCGCCGCCAGGGCGTAATAATGGCCGGCCCGCTCCTTGTCGCCGGCACCGACCAGGTGGACGGCCATCAACTCGGGATCGACCACTTCGGAGGACTCCAGCACCGTGACAAGGCGTCGGTGGTGTTGACGCAGCACGGCCGGGTCGAGATGGAGAAGCACGGTTTCGCGGATGCGATCGTGATAGGTCTCGATCTCGTTCTGTTCGCCTGGCCCACTACTGCGCAGCAAGCGGCCGCGCGCAGGCACGCGAGGGTCGTGTGTTCCTCGACGACCTCGGCGGCCCGGCAAGCATCCGCCTGCGACAGCGGCCGGCTGGCGACGGCGACAACCTCCAGAAGCCGCCGCGCCTCCTCGGGCAGCTGAAGGATGCGCGACCACAACACCTCACTGAGCGAGATGTCGCTGACCGAATCCGATGGCCGAGCGGCTCTCGGCGCCCGGCCCTGCACGAACTGCACCAGCTCGTAGACGAAGAAGGGGTAGCCGCCCGACTGACGGGCGATCGAGTCGGCGCGGGCCGCCGTGGTCTCGTCACGCGGATCGAGCAGGGCCAGGGCCAGCTCGCGTCGCTCCTCCGGCGTCAGCGGTTCGACGGGCAGATTGCGTCGATCCAGCCCGGCCAGCTCCGGCGTATTCCGCAGGGTTCGCAAGCAGGCGCTGCTGTTGCTCTCCTCGCTGCGATAGCACAGCAGCAGCAAGAGGGCCGGCGGATCGGGTGGACGCAGCAAATCGGCCAGCAAGGCCGCGCTGTCCTCATCGCCCCATTGCAGATCGTCAATGGCCAGAACGAGCGGCCGGCGGTCGCCCAGGCGGGCGAGCAGTTCGCGCAGCGCCGCCAGGGCGCGGCGGCGAACCTCCTGGGCGTCGGAGACATCCAGAACGCGCCGCGGCGCCTCCGTTACCGCGTTCAGGCGCCGCAGCACCGGGAAAACGCGGGCCAGCGTCGCCAGGTCGCGCGGCCACAGTGCCTGCGCCTCCAGCGGCGGCAGACTGCTCCAGGTAGCGACTCAGGGCATCGACCAGGCTATCCAGTGCCTTGTAGGGCACCGATTCCTGCTCGTAGCATCGGCCCCGGAGCACCACGAGGTCGTCGCGCTCACCGAGGTCGTCGAGGAAGCGCTGCACCAGGGCGCTCTTGCCCGCTCCGGATCGACCTTGCACGTCTACCAGCACCGTCCCGCCGCGCCGCGTGTCCTCGAACGCATCGCTCAGCACCTGCAAATGCCTCTGGCGGCCGATCAACGGCACCTCCAGCCGTCGCGGGGCCGGCTGCGGCTCCGCGGGCGCAGGCGAGTCTGTCAGCCGCGTCAACCGGCTCAGCACGTCTCCTCCCGTCGGCCGTGCCTGCGGATCGCGGCGCAGCAGCTCCCGGCACAAGGTCGAGAGGTCCTCGGGCGTCCCCGGCAGTAGCTCGGACGGGGAAGGAGGGTCGAAATTCTGCTTTTTGTGCAGGATCTCGTAGCCCTCGCCCTCGTAGGGCAGCGTTCCGGTCAACGACTCATAGAGCAAGACGCCGACGGCGTACCAGTCGCTGGCCGGCGAGACCGGCTTGCGCGCCGCCTGCTCGGGGGCCATGTAGGCGATGGTCCCGAGCAGATGGACGCTGCGGTGTTGCTGATCGCGGTCCATCTCGGCGGCCAGGCCGAAGTCGAGCAGCGCGACGCGGCCCTTGAGTGTCACCAGCACGTTGCCCGGCTTGATGTCGCGGTGCAGCTTGCCCGACTGGTGCAAGAAATGAACGCCGGCGGCCAGCTGGGCCAACGCCTGGCGTAGTCGTTCCTCCTGCTGGGGATTCAAGGGCGCCGGCCGACCCGAACGCGAACCGCCCTCGGGCCGGACATCCAGCAGCGTCGGCAGGAGAGGCCGATCCGCTGCGTCCCCATGAACGTAGTCGAGAAAATCGACTCCCTCGACCAGCTCCATGGTGAAGAACCAGTGCGCCCCGCCGCCGATCAGCTCATAGAGGGTGACGAGGTTGGGATGATTCAAACCGGCCAGGCTGCGGAATTCCTGCTTGAAGCGCAGCAGGGCGCGAGCGTCCATCGCCTGCATGGTCTTCAGGGCGACCATCCGCTGGCGCTTGCGGTCGAAGGCCTGGTAGACGACGCCCATGCCGCCATGCCCCAGTTCGCGGACCAGGTCAAAACCCGCGAAATCGGGCAGGCCGAGGGCTTCGGGGCAGGGCGGGGCGGTGAGGGTCGGCAGCGTCGCCCGGGACTCGGCTGGTTTCGTCGAGGGGCCGCGCGGCAGACCGCCTTCGGAAAACTTCGATCCGCCGGACCCACCCCCAAGGTGTTCGGCGAACTCGGGGAATCGTCGCAGGTATTCGTCCGGCTCCGGCGACTCCCCCGCTTGCCGGCGTAGTTGCATTTCCTGCCGGAGCAACTCGATCACTTGGTCGGGGTCGTCCCCCAGGGCCGGGAACATGCCGAGATACTCTTCGACCCGCGGCCGCTCGCCGCGCCGCCAGCGCTGGCGCTGATCGAAACGCAGCACTTCGCCTAGCTGCGCCGGGCGGAGTTCGCCGGCGTCGGCGAGGAAGCGACGCAGGTCGGGCGGCGGCTCCCGGTCCCACAGTTCGGCGAACTGCTCGGCCAAGTCCGGGTCGGAGCGCGGCGGCGTGTCGGCGGGTTTCGTCATGATCGCCAGTCCCGTCCTGTGGCCGGACGGGCAACCGCGCTCGTCCGGACTTTTCTGGCCTCCATGATACTCAAGTGGCGAACGAAACGCGCTGGCGGATAGCATATCACCGCGAAAAGAGGACCGCGACCTTCTGGAGTGGTCATGTCGCGGCGCGGCACCCGGAACGCGATCAGAATCATCGAAAAGGAATTTCGTTTAGCCGCGACGCGCAGCGGAGCGCGGGGCTGTCGCGCTCCGCTGCGCGTCGCGGCTAAACGGGGAAGGTATTTCGGAATGCGACAACGGTCATTATGGCCCGCCAACGGAAAAAATGACGGCCTCCTCCGGATAGGTGACTCCGGTTTGCACGATCAGAGCGAGGCTCGGTTCCTTGCCCAGGGCCGTCAAACGATCGCGGAGTTGAGCAAAGTTGTCCGCGTCCGCAAGGATTTGGCCCTCCGAGATGGCCACAAACCGGCCGGCCCCGAAGGTCGGCGCGAGCGTGTCCTTCAAGCGCTGATAGGCCGCGTGATTCACCGTGCGTTGTGTCAGTTCGTCCATGGCGTTCTCCCCAACGAGACCGTTTCACCCCGCCGCGACCTCGGCCAGCGCCTCCCGCGCGGCGGCGATCGTCTGCTCGACGTGCTTGTCCGTGTGCAGCGCCGACAGGAACGCCGCCTCGAACTGGCTGCACGGCAAGTACACGCCGCGATCCATCATCGCCCAGAAGAAGCGGGCGAACCGCGAGCGTGTCGGCTTGCCGGGCCGTGTCGTAATCGACCACCGGCCCGGCCGTGAAGAACAGCGTCCACATGCTGCCGACTCGACCGATGCAGTGCGGCAGCCCGACCGCACGGGCGACCTCATCCAGCCCTCGGACCAACCGTTCGCCCAGTTCGTCGAGTCGGGCATAGGGCGGATGGTCGCGCAGCTCCTGCAAGGTGGCGATGCCGGCGGCCATCGCCACCGGGTTGCCGGAGAGCGTGCCGGCCTGGAAGACCGGACCCGCCGGCATGACGTGCTTCATCACGTCCGCGCGTCCGCCGTAGGCGCCGACCGGCATCCCGCCGCCGACGACCTTGCCCAGCACCGTCAGGTCCGGCATCTGCCGATACAACTGCTGCGCCCCGCCGTAGGCCAGGCGAAAGCCGGTCATTACCTCATCGTAGATCAGCAGCGCTCCGTGCTTCTCCGTCAGGCGGCGCAGCTCGGCGAGGAACTCGTCGGACGGGCGCACCAGGCCCATGTTGCCGACGACGGGTTCGAGGATGACGCCGGCGATGCGATCGCCGTGGGCCGCGAAGGCGTCGGCCAGGCCCGACACGTCGTTGTAGCGGAGCACGAGCGTGTCGGCCGTGCAGCCGACCGGCACGCCGGGACTGTTGGGCACGCCCAGCGTGGTGGCGCTGGAGCCGGCCTGCACCAGCAGGCTATCGACGTGGCCGTGATAACAGCCGGCGAACTTGACGATCCCGTCGCGGCCGCGTGAAACCGCGCGCCAGGCGGATGGCGCTCATCGACGCCTCGGTGCCCGAGCTGACCAGGCGCACCATCTCGATCGACGGCACGGCATCGATAATCAGCTCGGCCAACTGCGATTCGGCCTCGGTCGGTGCGCCGAAGCTGGCGCCGCGCCGCATCGCTTCCTCGACGGCGTGGACCACGCGCGGGTGGGCATGGCCGAGGAGGAGCGGACCCCACGAGGCGACGTAATCGAGATAGCGGTTGCCGTCGATGTCGTAGAGGTACGGGCCTTCGCCGCGGGCGATGAACAGCGGTTGGCCGCCGACGGCGCCGAAGGCCCGCGCCGGACTGTTGACGCCGCCGGGGATGAGACGACAGGCGCGTTGAAACGCTTCTCGACTGCGGACGCGCGGCGGCGGCATAACATGCTCCTCGACAGCAAGGAAGGACGGCTCATGGCGGGCTTTTGAGACCCTTACGGGTATAAATAGCATCGCGCAGCTTACGGGCCTCCTCGACGAACGGCTTCAGGTTTTCGTCTTTGTCGTAGAGGACCAGGATGTCGAAGTAGGTCGGCAGTGCGTCGATGTCGCGCAACTCTTTGGCCTCATCGAGATGCTTCTGGACCAGCTCTTTGATTTCCTTCGTGTCCTGAGTTACGTCGCGCAGGTCGCGGCACTTCCAGGCCGCGTAGAGATGCCAGCCCTGCTGACTCGGTTCCTGCGCCGTATCTTCCTTGAGGGACGTCAAGCGCGTGCGGGCCTGGAGCTTATCGCCGAACTGCTCCGCTCGCCAGGCGAGAAACGCTCGCTGCCCCAGGGGATCGGACCAAGGCTTGTCCTCGCCGAAATCGTGAATGCGTTCCTTGTAGACCTTCTGGAACTGCGGATCGATCTGATCGAGCGCGCTCAGTTCGGCGAGGTGCTTCGCCGCTACCAGACCCCAACTCCGCACACCGTCCTCCTGGACCTGCTTCCAGAGTTCGTCGGCCTTCTTTCGATTTCCCTCCTCTTCCGCTTCCGCCGCCTTGAAGGCGTTCTTCTCCGTATCGGTGTCCGGCGCGGCCAGGGGAGGCTTTTTGTCTCGCGCTCTTTGGATGTGTCGCTGCAGTATCCGCTCTTTCTCCGCCATGTCCATTTGATCGGCCCAGGCGCGCACCTGTTTGCTCTGCTCGTCGGTTCGGTCGGAGTAGGAGTCGAGATATTTCTTGATCGGTCCCTCGCGGGCGCGCTGCTGGTCGTCGGGATTGCCGGTGTTCATCAACTGTTTCGCTTCCTGGTAGAGCCGGTCGGCCGAGGGCGGCCGGAACGCCAGGTACAGCAGTCCCGCCACGACGCCCAGCGCCAGCAGCAGCCCGAGCGCCTGAACCCACACTTTCTCATAGAACTTTTTCTTGGCCTGTTTTCGCTTCGCCCTTCCCTTGCCCGTCATCAAGGTACGGGCAGCGTCCTTGTCCTCGTCGTCCGGTCTCTTCTGACCGGGCGCGCGATCGATCAGACGGCGACGGACGGCCTCGACGCCGGCGCTCTGCTGCGCCTCGACCTTTTCCCGGATCGTGCCGAGCGTGGCGGTCACCATGCTGGCGTCGAGCGGCCGTTGCTCTGGCTTCTTTTCCATCAGCTGGCAAACCAGCGTATCCAGCCACACGGGAATGTCGAGCACCTGCCGCGAAGGCCGCTCGAACGTGCCCTGGACGTGCTGCATGAACATTTCCATGGGGTTATCGGCCTGGAACGGCTTGTGGCCGGTCAGCAATTCGTAAAACAGTATACCGAGAGAATAGAGATCGGACTTGTTCGTCAAATCGGTCTGGCCCTTGCACTGCTCCGGCGACATGTAGGCGGCGGTGCCGACCGTGCAATTGGTCGCCGTCAGCCCTTCAACGTCCATGTCCTTGGCGATGCCGAAGTCGGTCAACTTGAGGGTGCCGTCGGACAGGACCATGATGTTGGACGGCTTCAGGTCGCGGTGGATGATGCCCTGCTCGTGGGCGTGCTGCAGCGCCGCGCACAATTGCTGGCCCAGCGCGACCACTTCCTCCCAGGTCATGCGTCCGCGGCGGGCCATGACCTTGTCGAGCGATTCGCCCTCGATGTACTCCATGGCGAAGTAGCGCGCCCCCTTGTGCTTGCCGGCGCCGTACAAGCGGACGATGTTGCGGTGGTTGAGCTGCTTGAGGATGGCGATTTCGCGCTCGAAGCGATCGGTGGCGGCCGCATTGGTCGAGCCGATGCCGGGAGCCATCACCTTGATGGCCATGATCTGCCCGGTCTTGGTGAATCGGCCGCGGTAGACGGTGCCCATCGCGCCGGAACCGAGTTCCTTGTCGATGGTGAACGGTCCGAAGGATTGTCCGACCAGCATGGCCTGCTCCGAAAAAACATCGAAATCCGAAAGGCCAATCCGGGCTCGACACGAGCCAGTACGTGCGCAAGGGCTTCGGCCAAGCAACGCCCGTCGGACCCGAAGGCGGGAGGGATGTCCGGCTCGAAGTGCGCGAAATCCAGAGTAGTCAGGCCGTCTTGTGCGCGGCGAGCAAGCGTCGAATCTCCGGCAGAAGGGTCGCTGGCACGATAACGACCGCCTGATCGCCGCCGGCGGCGGCCTCGTCGGCCGCGATCCACTCCTCTTCCGTCCGTGCGTCCAATTCGGCTAACAGGTGCTTGACTCGCTCCTCATCCCAGCCGGTGGGGAACCGCTGCTCGTTCATCGTCCGCGTCTCCGTTGCCGCCGCCGGAAGGCTTGAAGTTGCTTGCCGGCCAGCGGGTAAGCCGTTACCACAAACATCCCCTCGCCCTCCTCGTCCGGGACGTAAATGACACGCAGATACCGGCCGGCCTCGGTTCGGCCGAGTGCTTGCCGCGAGCCACGAGAGGACGGGCCATCTTCGCCGGGATGGGCCAAGACCCATTCCGCCTCGGCCTCGGTTACGCCGTGGTCGTAGATATGGGGCAGCCCCGTCTCGGGATCGCGGTAGTACCGGACTTGCATTCCCGGTCCTCACCGTCAGGAGTTCAGAATAATTGTAGCCGGTCGATCTTCGGCAACCAATATCGCGTCGGGCCTGACGGCCGTTTATTTCAGCCACAAAGCCACGTCGCGGGCGAAATACGTGAGGATCATGTCGGCACCGGCCCTCTTGATGCTGGTAAGGATTTCCAGGGCGACGCGGCGCTCGTCGATCCAGCCCTTTTGCGCCGCCGCCTTGACCAGGGCGAACTCGCCGCTGACGTTATACGCCGCCACGGGCACACCGAAACGATCCTTGACGCGGCGAATGATGTCGAGGTACGCCAGGGCCGGCTTGACCATCACGATGTCGGCGCCCTCGGCTAGGTCCAGCTCGACCTCGCGCAGCGCCTCGTCGCCGTTGGCGGGGTCCATCTGATAGCTGTTGCGGTCGCCGAACTGCGGCGGCGACTCGGCGGCGTCGCGGAAGGGGCCGTAAAAGCCGGAGGCGTACTTGGCCGAGTAGCTCATGATGGGCAGATGCGCGAAGCCGGCCGCGTCGAGGGCGGCGCGGAGGACGCCGACCATGCCGTCGAGCATGCCGCTGGGAGCGACCAGGTCGGCGCCGGCTTGAGCGTGGCTGACGCACTGCTTCGCCAACAGCGGCAGCGTGGCGTCGTTATCGAGGTCGAGCCGACCCGTCGTCTCGCTCAGCACTCCGCAATGTCCGTGATCGGTGTACTCGCAGAAACATTCGTCCGTCATTAAGAGGGCACGGTCGCCGTACTGCTTCCGCAGGGTGCGTAGAGACTGCTGTACGACGCCCTCGGGATCGAGGGCGCTGGAGCCGGTGGCGTCCTTGTGCGTCGGGATACCGAACAGGATAAAGGCACGGACGCCGAGGTCGAGGGACGTCCCGACTTCCTCCACGAGTCGATCGATGCTGAACTGATAATTGCCCGGCATCGAGGCGATTTCTTTCTTGATGCCGTGACCGGGACGGACGAACAGCGGCAGAATGAGGTCCTCGACCGTCAGGGACGTTTCGCGGACGAGGCTGCGGATCAGTGGATGATGGCGCAGGCGCCTCGGCCGCACAGTGAGGGAAGGTTCCCTGGTGGGGCGTGGGTAGTCGGAAGGAGGATCCGTTGTCATGCTCGAAATCCTCGTAGGCGGAAGCCGGTTCATGGCCTCTTGGTAATTCCTTCCAACACTTTAATCGTCGGCTCCCAGACAGCCACGGCCGTCAGGAGGATGGCGATGACAGGCAGGACGGTCATGAGGCTCGACCACAGCACTCGGCCGCCCATTTTCCGCAAGCGTGAGTACACGGCGCCATCGATGACCAGAAAAGTGAGCACGACCAGCAGCGCGAAGGGCACGATCCCGTGCGTCAGAGAAATCACGAGTTCGGTCATTGACGGCAACTTCATGCCAAGATCCCGAAAGATTCTTTCACAGCGAGGTACGAAGAAGAACAATCCCAGCAGCCAGACGACCCACAGGGCCGCGTGAGCGGCCACGAGCAGGACCGTGGTGCGGTACGTTCGCCCGCCATCGACTGGTTCTCGTAAGTTGCTCATGAGTGCTTCCGGTTGATTGTCGGGGTATCACCCCTGGTAAACGCGGTTCGCAGCGGCGACGCCGCCGCCGGGCTGCACCTTGACTCCCTGGCTCGCCAAACACTGCTCCAGCGCCCCTAAAAACAGCAGCACCACCTCCGGTCGGCTATTGAACCCCATCAAGCCGATGCGCCACGCCTTGCCCTTGAATTCGCCGAGACCGCCGCCAATCTCGATGCCGAACTCGCTCAGCAGTCGCTTGCGCACCACCAGGTCATCGACTCCGGCCGGGATGCGCACGGCGTTGAGTTGGGGGAGCTGATGGTTCTCGTTGGCGGTATACGTCAGGCCCAGAGCCTTCAACCCCGCCTTCAGCGCCTCGTGATTGCGTTGGTGCCGCGCCCAGCGCGCTCCAATCCCTCTTCCAGCACCAACCGCAATCCTTCGTAGAGGGCGTAGACCATCGTGATCGGCCCGGTGTGGTGGTAGAAGCGATCGCTGTCCCAGTAGTGCTCGACCAGGTTGACGTCGAGATACCAACTCTGCACTTTGGTTTTGCGTTTGCTGAACACTTCGACGGCCCGCGGGCTGAACGACACCGGTGACAACCCCGGCGGACAGCTCAACCCCTTCTGCGAACAACTGTAGACCGCATCAATCCCCAGCCCATCGAGGGCCAGCGGAATGCAGCCCAGCGACGTGACGGCATCAACGAGCAACAAGGTGTCGAATTCGTGACACAATTCGCCCAATCCTTCCAGCGGCTGCCATGCCCCCGTCGAGGTCTCCGCCTGCACGATGGCGAGCAGCTTGGGCCGTACTTTTTGCAGCACCTCGCGGAGTTGATTGCGGTCGAACACCTCGCCCCAGGGTCGTTCGAGTACCGTGACCTGCGCCCGGCGCGGCCGGCCACCTCGACCATGCGCTGGCCGAAGAAGCCCGCGACGCAGACGACGACGCCATCGCCCGGTTCGACCAGGTTGACGAAACAGGTCTCCATGCCGGCCATGCCGGTGGCGCTGACCGGAAACGTGACCGCGTTGTTCGTCCGGAACGCGGCCCGCAGCATCTCCTGGACGCGGTTCATGATCTCCAGAAACTGCGGATCGAGATGACCCAGGAGCGGCGTGGCCATGGCGCGGAGGACGCGCGGATGAGCGTCGCTGGGACCGGGACCGAGCAACAGACGCGGCGGCGGATTCAGTTGGCCAGGTAGGTTCATGGTTCTCGTTGTTGGGGACTCATGATTCGTGGCTCGCGATGTACGAACCACGAGTTATGACTGTTTCATCCGTTCCTGGATCAGCCGACTGACGGCCTTGAACTGCGGATGGTCGGCGCCGCCAATCCACTCGAAGACGCACATCTCGCAGGTCGTGAGCACGGCGCCGGCCTGCTCGAGGCGGCGCACGGCAACGTCGTGATCGATGCGGTAGCGCGAGCCGGCGGCATCGACGGCGACGTAGACGCGGAAATCCAGGGCCAGCAAATCGAGGGCAGTGTGCAGCACGCACACGTGCGTCTCGATGCCGCACAGCACCACCTTGGGCCGCGCCGCCCGGTGGAAGGTCTGCACGACGGCCGGAACGGCGCAACTACTGAAGGCGACCTTGTCCGGCCGCTGGGGCAACTTTTGGGCCAACTCCGCCACGGTGGCCCCCAGGCCGCGCGGATACTGCTCGGTACACTGGATGGGCATGTCGAGCAGACGGGCCGCATCGATCAGGAAGGCGATGTTGCGCACGAGGCGATCGGCGTCCACGATCTTCGGGACGAGTTTCTCCTGCACGTCGATGACGAGCAAGCCGGTGTCGCCGGCCGACATTTGCGTCGCATGCGGCATGATGCGTCCTCTACCCGTGCGGAAACCCCCTGTTCGGGATGCTACGGTGTACCACGGCGGGCGTCAAGGAAGCGGCGTGACGAGGGCTTTCGGCCTCGTTTTTTCGCCTGCCAACTGCGGTGGTCTTCGTTGATGCACAGGAGGTAGAATACCATGCAGGTACACGAGGGAGGACAGCGCATGCGGAAGAAGGCCGAAATCAGCAGTCTGTTTTACATTACGCACGTCGAGAACCTTCCTTCGATTCTCCAGCGCGGCATCTTGTCGCACGCGCAGGTCGAGGCGAAGAATGTCCCCTACAAGGCGATTTACGACATCGGCATTGTCAACCACCGCAAGGAGAAGAAGACGTCCACCGGCAGAAGTTTGTGGGACTACGCCAACGTCTTCCTCCAGCCGCGCAATCCGATGATGTACCGAGTGGTTCATGAAAAGAGTTGGAAGAACCTGGCCGTCGTCGCCGTTAAGCCTGACGTTCTGAATGGGGTTGGCGTTCTGCTGACAGATGGGAACGCGGCAAATGGGCCGACTCGGGACTACTCAGTCTCCGAGGGACTGAAGGTCATTGAGAGTCAGTGGTCCGTGATCCAGGCCGAGTATTGGTGCTCGGATGACGGATCCAAGCGGAAGATCATGGCGGAGTGTCTCGTACCGGACATGATCCAGGTAGAGCACATCCACTCAATCTATGTGGCCGATCAGGAGACGAAAAAGCGGGCTGATGAACTCCTCGGTCTCTGCCGGGTACATGTTGTTCCTGAGCCGCACATGTTCTTCCGTCCCTTGTACGCTGTGCGCATTGGCTCAAACATCTCGCTAATCGACGGGGACATGTTCTTCTCCGACATGCAAGCGCTGACGGTTAGCGTCAACTTGCAGGGGATCATGGGCAAGGGGTTGGCTTCGCGTGCCAAGTACCAGTTTCCCGATGTGTACGTTGTCTACCAAGATGCCTGCCGAGCAAGGCGGATTACGGCGACCAAACCTTACCTGTACAAACGCGAGGCCTCGCTCGACGAAGACCTTGCGGATTCTAGCACGCCGCTGGACACTCCGAACGCGGTGAAATGGTTCCTTCTCTTCGCAACCAAACGGAAGTGGCGGGACAACTCCCGCATTGAGGACATCGAGGCCGGCTTGGCTTGGTTCAAGGACCATTTTGCCACGGAAGGCGTACAATCACTGGCCATACCCGCTCTCGGGTGCGGACTCGGAGGCCTCGATTGGGCGACCGTCGGTCCGATCATGTGCCGGTATCTCCACGACATCGACATTCCGGTGGCCATCTACCTTCCCCGCGAACGGGCTATTGCCCCAGAGTTCCTCACGGCGTCGTACCTGCTTGGTGGGAAAACGTAGTCCGTACCTGTCTTGCCCGTGTCGAAACGCCGGGCATGTCGCTGTCGTACCGCGTCGAGGACAAGATGCGGCTGAGCAAGGACAAGATGGCCGTGACGGTCAATCCGTCGCGGACGCTGGTCGGCATCCCGCCGGAGCATTGTCATACCACCTGACGCCGCCTCACCGCAATAACCTCCACACATGCGGGAGCAGCGCCGCCGGTCATTCCAGCAATTTCTTGGCCTTCTTCGGATCGTCCACGGCGAAGGCAAGGTCCACGAGATCGCCGTCGAGGCCGACGACGTAGATGGCCTGCACGTTGACGTTGGCGTTGGCCAGCTTGCCAGCCACGTCTTCCAGTTCGCCGGCGCGGTTCTCCAGCATCACCGTCACCAACTCGCTCTCCTCGAAGGAAATGTGGCCCTCGTTGAGGGCGGCACGGGCGGCCTCGACGTTGTCGGCGATCAGCCGCAACATGCCTTTGTTGTCGATGACCATGGCGGACACCGATTTGAGATTGACGCCCTTGCGGGCCAGGGCGTGCGTGACGCGGGCCAGCTCGCCCGGCCGGTGCGTCAGGTGGATGGCGAAGTCGCGCATGGGAACCTCCAGTGCGGATGGTGGACTATTTCAGCTCCTTGATGGCGATGTGGCGGAACTGCACCAGGGCGGGCGGCGACACCCATTTACCTTGTTTGGCATCCCAGGCGCCGTGGTGCTGCAAGGCGATCGGCCCTTGCTTGGGTACGCCGGGCAGCTGGGCGTTGGCGATGACTTCCTCGCCGTTGAGCTTCACCCATAAGCGATCGCCTTTCATGGTGATCTCGAACGTGTTCCACTCGCCGCGTGGCTTGTCCGCTCGTTTTTTCGGCGTGACGCCGGCGCGCACCTCGGCCGGCATTTTGCGATCGGTGCGGTAGCCCCACACTTCGCCGGAGCCGACCGGCCACAGCCAGATGTTCACCTGGCTCTTGGATGAGCCGCGCAGGTAGATGCCCGAATCGACATCGTCGATCTCCACCGTCTCGGGCTTGCCGTCCGCTCCTTTTTTCGTCTCGCCGTCCGGCCCGATGACCGCGACCGCGTGCTTGACGCCCGCCTCCGTTTTCAGACGCCAATCGACGCGCAGCACGAAATCCTGAAACGACTTGTCGGTCCACAGCGCCTTGTCGCCTTTCGCCTCGCTACGGGCGTCGTAATCGATCACGCCATCTTTCACCTTCCAGTGGCCGTTGTCGCCCTCGGGCACCTTCCAGCCCATCAAGTCCTTGCCGTTGAATAGCGACGTGAAGCCTTCCGGCGTTCCCTTGTCGTCGGTGCGCAGGTTCGCGGCGAGCATCACCGCGCCGGCGGCCAGAACCATCAACCCGTGCCGGTAACGCATGAGTCCCTCCCTTCGTTTCATACGATCGGACGAATGACCTTGCCGAGAACGGACGTGAGCCGCTCCTTGCGGCCCAGGTGCAGGTACGTGAGCTGTTCCTGATCGAGTCCGAGTTGGTGCAGGATGGTCGTGTGGACGTCGCGGAAGTGATAGGGATCCTGTACGGCGCGGAGTCCGATGTCGTCGGTGGCGCCGACGACGCGACCGCCCTGGATGCCGCCGCCGGCCAGCCACATCGAGAAGCCGAGGTTGTGATGGTCGCGGCCCTTGCCGCCCTGCGCCTCCGGCGAACGGCCGAACTCGCCGCCCCACAGCACGAGCGTCGAATCGAGCAGGCCGCGCCGTTTCAGATCGGCCAGCAAACCCGCGATCGGCCGATCGACCCGCGCCGCCATCTGCCCGTGGTTGGACTCGATGTCCTTGTGGGCGTCCCACTGCCGGGCGCCGCCGCCGGAGACAACGACGATGAAGCGAACGCCCTTCTCGACCAGCCGCCGGGCCAGCAGACAGCGCCGGCCGTAATCGTCCGTCGGTTCGGCTCCGACGCCGTACAGGGCCAGCGTCTCGCGCGTCTCGCCGGATAAATCGAACACCTGCGGCGCCTCCGTCTGCATCCGGAAGGCCAGCTCATACGAACTGATGCGAGCGGCCAGTTCGTCGTCATCCGGCTCCCGCGCCGCCTCGTTCAGCGCGGATGAGATCGACCGTGGCGCGGCGCTGCGGTAGGCGGACGCCGGGCGGCAGATCGAGATTGCGGACGGGGCGGGCGCCGCCGCGGAACATGGTCGGCTGATAGACCGCTGGCAGAAAGCCGTTGGCGTACATCGGCTGACCGGCTTCGAGCGCGCCGCCGGGATCGGGCATGACGACGTAAGCCGGCAGCGACTGGCTTTCCGAGCCGAGTCCGTAGACGATCCAGGAACCCATGCTGGGGAAGCCCGGCACCACACGGCCGGTCAACAATTCATATTGTGCCGCTGAGTGAACGACCGAGTCGCCATGACAGGAGCGAACGACGGCCATGTCATCAATGTGGCGGGCGGTATGCGGGAAAAGGTCGGATACCTCGATGCCGCTGCGGCCGGACTTCGTGAACGAGCGCTTGCTGCCGAGCAGGCGAGCATCGCGCGAAATAAATTGATATTTCGCATCGCCGAACTCTTTCGGACGCGCCTGGCCGTCGAGCTTGTTCAGCAGCGGCTTGGGGTCAAACGTCTCCAGATGACTCGGCCCGCCAGCCATGAACAAGAAGATCACGGCCTTCGCCCTGGATGGCGGCGTGTGCGGCGGCCTGGGAGCCAGCGGGTTTACGGACGCGGCCCGTACCGCATCCTCATGCAAGAGCGAGGTCAGGGCCAGGGTGCCGAAGCCGCAGAAGGCGTCCCGCAGAAAGGCGCGGCGATCCGAAATCGTGCTCATGGTGCTCAATCGACGTAGAGGAAGGCGTTCAAGTTGAACACGGCCAGGGCGAACTCGCGCAGCGGTTGTCGTTCCAGGAACTTTCGCGCCAGCTCGCGCTCGCGCAGCGTCGGGGCACGGCCGGTCGCCAGCCGGTAGGCGCGTTCGATCTGCCGGTCGGGGTCCACGCCCGCCTCGTGCCGCAGTCGCCGGGCGAACGCCTCGGCGAGACGATGCGAGGTCGTGCCGTTGAGCAGTTCAAGGGCTTGCAAGGCGTGCGTGCTGGCGGCGCGGCGCGGGCAGCTCGTCGCCGCGTCCGGCTGATCGAATACCTCCAGAAACGGCAGGCGCAGGTTACGCTTGGCCAGCAGATACACCGAGCGCCGATCGTGCTCGCTAACGTCGGCCGTCACCTGCCACTGTCCCGGATCGTAAAGCAGGTGAACGAGGTCGTCCTCGACAGGAAGAACGACGCTGGGTCCGCCGGCCTTGAGGTTGAGCCGGCCTGCTGTCGCCAACATGGCATCGCGGACCTCCTCGGCGTCGAGGCGGCGTCGCGGAAAGCGTCCCAGCAGGCGGTTATCCGGGTCTTTGCGCCGGTAGGTATCGTCGTTGGGAGAACGCGATGCTTGCCGGTAGGTGTTGCTGAGCAGGATCAGGCGGTGGAGCGGCTTGAGGCGGCGCCCGCCGGCGAGGAATTCGTTGGCGAGGTAGTCGAGCAGTTCGGGATGGCTGGGTGGGCTGCCGTTGACGCCGAAATCGTTGGGCGTCGCCACGATGCCCTGGCCGAAGTGATACAGCCAGACGCGATTGACGAACACGCGAGCGGCGAGTGGGTTGTCCGGGTCGTTGATCCAGGCGGCGAGGATGCTTCGCGGCTTCTTCGTTTCCGGCGGCAGCTCCGTCGTCTCCGCCGGCATCAGCGCGGACGGTACACGCATGCCGACCGGCTTGCCCTTGCTGCTCCGGATCGCCGCGCTTGAGGACGTGGATGGCGGTGCGCTCGGCCATCACGTCGCGGACGCTGCTCATGGTCGGCAGCGGCGGCGGCAGGCGGCGCTGCATCTGGGTCAGCTGCGCCCGCATCCGCAGACGCTCGCCGCCCTCGGCCGTCTCCAGCGCCTGCCGGATGCGCTTGATCTCCCCCTGAATGGTACTCGTGCGCGTTTCCCAGTCGGCCCGCGTCTTGGCGTCGGCCAGGACGATGTCGTGCTCCTGCGTCTGGGCCAGGAACGCTTGCAGCCGATAGTAGTCGGCCTGCGAGAAGTCGTCGAACTTGTGATCGTGGCAGCGGGCGCAGCCGACGGTCAGGCCGAGAAATACCGCACCGACGCTATCCGTCATTTCCGTGAGGACTTCGTTGCGGCTGAAGGCCACTTTCGGGTTGCCGGCGTTGCGACGGATCGGGCCGAGCCGATAGAAACCGACCGCGACTTCGCCGTCGGGCTGTCCGGGAGCGATCTCGTCGCCGGCCAGTTGTTCGCGGACGAATTGGTCATAGGGCTTGTCGTCGTTGAAGCAACGGATGACGTAATCGCGATAGCGCCAGGCGCCGGGCCGAGGACGGTCGTACTCGAACCCTTCCGTCTCGGCGAAGCGGACGACGTCGAGCCAGTGGCGGCCCCAGCGTTCGCCGTAGTGCGGACTGACCAGCAGTTGATCGACGAGCTTTTCGTAAGCACGCGGGTCCGGCGAGGAGACGAACGCGGCGATTTGCTCCGGCGTCGGCGGCAGGCCGGTCAGGTCGAACGTGAGACGGCGGATCAGCGTCCGTCGATCGGCTTCCGGGGCCGGCCGCAACCCTTCCTTCCGTAGACGGGCCAGGATGAAGGCATCGACCCCATTACGCACCCACACCCGTCCCGCCGGATCGTGGAAGGCGGGCGCGGCCGGTCTCTCGCGCTTGCGGAAGGACCAGTGGACCTTCTCGGCGTCACTGGGGCCATTTGGTGCGGCGGCGAGAGCGGCCGGAAGCAGAGCCATCGTCAGCAGGATAACCGTAAGGAGGCCGCGCAACTTTTGTCTCCGGCTCGGCGGGCGAGCGACACACCTCGCGCCTTCCGATTGTAAGATAGCGCTCGCAGGGTGGTCAACAGGGGGGCGCGTGCTTGTAAAACCCGGTGGTCCGAGATAGTTTAGCTTTGCCAACCGAAACCGTCCCACCTTCTTCTCCAGAGGCGCGAGCATGGAAACGAAGACACTGGCCATTCGTGCGGGAATCGTGGTACTGACCCTCCTCTGGTGCGGCCTGCGGGTCCGGGCCGAAGACCCGTGGGTCGTCTACCAAGGTTCGGATGGGCCGGGTAAGGGCAAACACGTCGTCCTCGTCAGCGGCGACGAGGAGTATCGCTCCGAGGAAGCGCTGCCGCAGCTGGGCAAAATCCTGGCGCGGCATCACGGTTTCAAATGTACCGTCCTGTTCGCCATCGACCCCACGGACGGCACCATCAATCCGAACAAGAACGACAACATCCCCGGCCTGGACGCGCTGAAAAAAGCCGATCTGATGATTCTCGCCACGCGCTTCCGCAACCTGCCGGACGAGCAGATGAAACACGTCGTCGAGTATGTCGAATCGGGCCGGCCAATCATCGGCATGCGGACGGCGACGCACGCTTTCAACCTCAAGAGCAAGACCTACGCTCGATATTCATGGGGCAACAAGGAGTGGCCGGGCGGCTTCGGCCGGCAGGTCCTCGGTGAAACCTGGGTCAATCACTGGGGCCGACACGGTTCGCAGAGCACGCGCGGCATCCTCGTCAAGGAGGAGGAACACAATCCCATCCTCCGCGGCATCAAGAATGGCGACATCTGGGGACCGACGGATGTTTATGAGGTCCACCTGCCGTTGCCCGGCGACAGCAAGCCGCTGGTCCTCGGCCAAGTGCTCCAGGGCATGAAACCGACCGACCCGCCCCTCGAAGGCAAGAAGAACGATCCGATGATGCCGGTGGCGTGGACGAAGACGTACAAAGGGGAGTCGGACAAGACCGGCCGCGTGTTCACGACCACGATGGGAGCGGCGACGGACCTGGAGAGCGAAGGACTGCGCCGGCTGCTCGTCAACGCCGCTTACTGGACTGTCGGCATGGAAGACAAGATCGCCGCGGATTTCAACGTGGAAATCGTCGGCGAATATAAGCCATCGCCCTTCAAGTTCGGTGGTTACAAGAAGGGCGTCAAGCCATCGGACTTGGCCCAGCCCGGCGACAGCGGCCGATAGAGGGAGTTCTCATGTCCGGCACATCGCTTGAGCAGCGGGCGCGCGACGAGGCAGCGGAGGTGTCCGGCCCGCGCCGAGTACGTGCTCCGCGCGGCCCGGAGCGGACGTGCAAGGGCTGGGTTCAGGAGGCCGCCCTGCGCATGCTGATGAACAACCTCGACCCGGAGGTGGCCGAGGACCCGGATCGCCTCGTGGTCTACGGCGGCTCCGGCCGGGCGGCGCGGAGCTGGCACGACTTCGACACCATCGTGTCCACTTTGCGCAAGCTGGAGAACGACGAGACGCTGCTGGTGCAGTCGGGCAAGCCGGTCGGTGTGATGCGCACGCACGACATGGCCCCGCGCGTGCTGATCGCCAACAGTCTGCTCGTGCCGAAATGGGCGACGTGGGAGGAGTTTCGCCGCCTGGAGGCGATGGGCCTGACCATGTTCGGCCAGATGACGGCCGGCAGCTGGATCTACATCGGTTCGCAGGGCATTTTGCAGGGCACTTACGAGACGTTCGCTGCCTGTGCGCGCCGGCACTTCGGCGGCAGCCTGGCGGGCCGTCTCGTGGTCAGCGCCGGTCTGGGCGGCATGGGCGGAGCGCAGCCATTGGCCGCGACCATGAACGGCGCCGCTTTCCTCGGCGTCGAGGTCAACGCCGAGCGCATCGCCCGCCGTCTGCAAACCGGGTATCTCGATCGCCACAGCGAGAGTCTTGACGAGGCGCTGGCCTGGCTGCTGGAGGCGAAGCAACGCCGGCAGCCTCTCTCCGTGGGCCTGATGGGCAACGCGGCGGCGGTGCTGCCGGAGTTGGTGCGGCGCGGCGTCGTGCCGGACGTGCTGACGGACCAGACCTCCGCTCACGATACCCTCAACGGTTACGTCCCGCTGCCGCGCTCCCACGGCGAAGACCTCGACCGCTTGCGCCGCGACAACCCCACGGAGTACGTTCGCCGCGCCGTCGAATCGATCGGGCTGCACGTCCGGGCGATGCTGGAGCTGCAAGCGCGCGGCGCGATCACCTTCGATTACGGCAACAACATTCGCGCCCAGGCGGTCACGGCCGGCGTGGCCGACGCTTTCCGCATTCCCGGCTTCATTCCCGAGTACATCCGTCCGCTGTTCTGCGAGGGGCGCGGGCCGTTTCGCTGGGTGGCGCTCTCCGGCGATCCGGAAGACATCTACCGCACGGATCGAGCCGTGCTGGAGACGTTTCCGCACGACGAAGCGCTGGCGCGCTGGATCCCGCTGGCGCGTCGAGCGCGTTCACTTCCAGGGCTTGCCGGCCCGCATCTGCTGGCTGGGTTACGGCGAGCGCGCGCCGTCTCGGCCTTCGCTTCAACGACATGGTGGCGCGCGGCGAACTGAAGGCGCCGATCGTCATTGGCCGCGATCATCTCGACGCTGGTTCGGTGGCCTCGCCCCACCGCGAGACGGAAGGCATGCGCGACGGCTCGGACGCCATCGCCGATTGGCCGATCCTCAACGCGCTGGTCAATACGGCGTGCGGGGCGAGCTGGGTGAGCGTGCATCACGGCGGCGGCGTCGGCATCGGCTACAGTCTGCACGCCGGCATGGTCGTCGTCGCCGACGGCAGCGCCGAGGCTGCCGTTCGACTGGAGCGCGTGCTGACCAGCGATCCCGGCATGGGCGTGCTGCGCCACGTCGATGCCGGCTATGACGACGCGATTCGCTGTGCCGAGGAACGCGGCGTGTCCGTGCCGCGATTGGCGTGAGGACGCTCAAGAGAGACGGACGATCGTCTTCACGCGAGCAGGTCCACTACGTGGCGTGCCGAGACCTGTTCGAGCGTTTCGACGACGAGGTCGGCGCCGGCTTGGCGCAGACTCGATTCGGCGTGGTGCCCGACGAAACGGACGGCGACGCATTTCATGCCGCCCGCACGAGCGGCCTGCACGCCGGCAACGGCATCCTCGAAGACCACGCAACGAACCGGAGCAACGCCGAGCCGCTGGGCGGCCACAAGGAAGACCTGCGGGTCCGGCTTGCCGCGCTGCGTGTCCTCACTGCCGACCACGGCGGCGAAGAAACGTTCGATGCCCGTCAGCCGAAGGATCAATTCGAGATTGGCGTGCGGGTGCTGGACCCGATGGCCTGGGCGAAACCGTACTGGTGCAGGTCTTCCACAAGCCGTTGAACTCCCGGCAACAGGCCCACTCCTTTGGCGGCAGCGGCCCGATAGAGGACTTCCTTGCGCTCGCCGAGGGACGCGATTTCCTGGTCGTTGAAACGATCGCCGAAAAGGGCGCGAATGATTTCGGGATTGCGCTGACCGAAGGTCGCGGCGAAGTCCGCGCGCGTGAAGTCCCGGCCGTGCTCGCGGCATACCGCCTGCCACGCCTGAAAGTGCAGCTGGGCCGTATCGACCAGCGTGCCGTCCACGTCCCAGATGGCCGCTTGGCCGTTGCTCTCCGGCATCGTCTATCCTCTTTTTTTCCGAGAGGTCCTGTCTTTCGGCGATCACTCGAAGAATCGGCGCACGGGGACGCTCAACTCGCCAAGGATGTCCGGCAAGTGCAGTTCGTCGTCCGCGTGCAGGGTGCGCGGAAGCTCATCTGCCCGGTACACCTGGACCGTTTCGCTCACCTGGTCCAGCAAGCCGACGACGATAACTCCCGCTTCCAGGTACTCTCCCGCTTTGGCGATTAGGCGCGACCAGCGTTCGGTCGGCGAGCGGACCTCGAACACGAGTTCGGGCACGACATCGAGATAGCCGGCCGGCAGCGGCCCTTGTGGAACGCGGGCATAGCTGTAGTAGGCTACGTCGCCGCCGCGGAGTGTATCGGGGTCGCGCTCGGTGAGAATACCCCCGTCATTACTCACGACCCGACCCATTCCCCGACCCCGGACGTAAGGATTAATCAGCGTGGTGATGTTGGCACAAATCTCCCCGTGGCGCGGTGCCGGTACGTTCATCTCGACGATCCTCCCGCGGACCAACTCGGTCGGAACCCCCCGGTCGGGAAGCTGCGTGTACTCCGCGGCGCTGAGCAGACGTTGGGGGGAGGAGGTGGTGGAAGGGACCATGCGATTCGAGCCTCTCCGGAATCGATGGGCGGCGGCGACTTCGCCATCCAGCTTACAGGATACGGAAACGAGGGTCGGGCTGGCTTGGTTATCTCGCGCTGGGCTCCCGGCTGCAATAACGGAAATGGTCCAAAGGCCTCTCGGCCGACTCGGCCCTTGACGCCCCGCCGAACAGCGTTTATCTCTGACCTTGCCCGAATCGATCGACCCTCCACCCTACGGATGTCAGCCATGTCCTCGTCAGCCAACGCGCACATCACCAGCGTCCTCAAGGAATCACGTTCGTTCCCGCCGTCGGCGGACTTCGCCGCCGCGGCGCACATCAAGAGCGCGGCCGAGTATGAGCGTCTGTGGCAGCGCGGCAAGGATGACCCGGAGGGCTTCTGGGCCGAGCAGGCCGAATCGTTACGCTGGGACCGCCGCTGGGACAAGGTTCTCGCCTGGAAGGAGCCGCACGCCCAATGGTTCGCCGGCGGCCGGCTCAACGCCAGCGTCAACTGCCTCGACCGCCACCTCGACGGCCCGCGCCGCAACAAGGCTGCCCTCATCTGGGAGGGCGAGCCGGGCGACAGCCGTGTACTGACCTACCAAATGCTGCACCGCGAGGTCTGCAAGTTCGCCAACGTCCTCAAGAAGCTCGGCATTCAAGCCGGTGATCGGGTGACGCTGTACATGCCGATGGTCCCCGAGTTGGCCATCGCCATGCTGGCCTGCGCCGCATCGGCGCGACGCACAGCGTCGTTTTCGGCGGCTTCAGCGCCAACGCCGTCGCCGATCGCAACAATGACGCCAAGGCGAAACTGCTCATCACCGCCGACGGTGGCTGGCGCCGCGGCAAGGTCGTGCCGCTCAAGCACAACGTCGATCAGGCGCTGGCCAAGTCGCCGACCGTCGAGAAGTGCATCGTCTACAACCGCTGCCAGCAGGCGGTGGACATGAAGTCCGGCCGCGATCTGTGGTGGCACGAACTGATGGCCGACGCCTCCGCCGACTGTCCGCCGGTCTCCCTCGATAGCGAGCATCCCCTGTACATCCTCTACACGAGCGGTTCGACCGGCAAACCCAAGGGCGTGCTGCACACGACGGCCGGCTATCTTCTGGGTGTATCCCTCTCGCACAAGTGGGTCTTCGATCTCCGCGAGGAGGATACTTACTGGTGTACCGCCGACATCGGTTGGGTGACGGGACACAGTTACATCGTCTACGGCCCGCTGTGCAATGGGGCCACGACGGTCATGTACGAAGGGGCGCCGAACCACCCGCATGAGGACCGCTTCTGGTCGATCGTCGAGAAATACCGCGTCAGCCTGTTCTACACGGCGCCGACGGCCATCCGCGCCTTCATCAAGTGGGGCGACCAATGGCCGGCGAACCACGACCTGTCGAGCCTGCGTCTGCTGGGCACGGTCGGCGAACCGATCAACCCCGAAGCGTGGATGTGGTATCACGAACATATCGGTCGGGGCCGTTGCCCCATCGTCGATACCTGGTGGCAGACGGAGACGGGCATGATCCTGATCGCGCCGCTGCCGGGAGTGATCGCCACCAAGCCGGGTTCGGCGACGCGGCCGTTGCCGGGCATCGTCGCCGACATCGTGGACAAGCAGGGCCGATCGCTGCCGGCCAACCAGGGCGGATTGCTCGTCATCCGTAAGCCCTGGCCGAGCATGTTGCGCACCCTCTACGGCGACGACGAGCGCTACCGCCAACAATACTGGAGCCAGATCCCCCATTGCTATTTCACCGCCGACGGCGCCCGCCGCGACGAGGACGGCTATTACTGGATCATGGGCCGCGTCGATGATGTGCTCAACGTCGCCGGCCATCGCCTCAGCACGATGGAGATCGAGAGTGCCCTGGTACACCATCCTCAGGTGGCCGAGGCTGCCGTCGTCGGTCAGCCCGACGAGATCAAGGGCGAGGGCATCGCCTGCTTCGTCAGCCTCAAGGGCGGCATCGAGCCGTCAGAGGAACTGAAGAAGGAGCTGCGCGAGCACGTCGCCCGCGAGATCGAGGCGCTGGCCCGGCCGGACGCGATCCGCTTCACCCGCGACCTGCCCAAGACGCGCTCGGGCAAGATCATGCGGCGTCTGCTGC
The DNA here is from genome assembly GCA_963849325.1 of uncultured Planctomycetota bacterium. Taxonomy (GTDB): domain Bacteria; phylum Planctomycetota; class Planctomycetia; order Gemmatales; family Gemmataceae; genus JAJPHU01. The sequence goes on from CAWKHF010000009.1 coordinate 243,994, forward strand.
GCGACATCGCCGGCGGCAAGGAGACCAGTGGTGATACGACGACGTTGGAGGATTACTCGGTGCTGGCGAAGCTCCGCGAGAAGGACGAAGGTTAGTTTTCGCGTCCGGCCGTGCTCGAACTCCTCGACGCGCACTTGCTTGCCTCGCCCCGTTCGACACGTTATCATCAGCGCCATCGTCCCGCAGCACCAGCAACGGGTTGCGTCCGCCCGGCGCTGGCGCTCCGGGCAGGACGCGTTGTTGTCTCATCGCGGCCCCGTACAAATCTCCTCGATAAATGTTCTTCTCTGCACCTTTGACCTCTCCCGGATGTTGAACTAGGCTTGATTGGCGACATAGCCTTGCGTGGATCCTGCGCAACAATCCGGCTTCTTGGGCCGATGGATTTGCGAGGCTTTCCAAATCTAACGGGAGACGTGCCGATGCTCTTGGAATGTCCGAAATGCTATACCTCTCTGGCCGTCGGACCAAATGAAAGACCTCGGCTCTGGTGTCCCCATTGCGGCACGGATGTGAGAACTCTCGTCTCGCCCCCCGCCGAAACAGGTTGTGATGGCCGGGGCTTCCGGCATCGAAAGGCCCCAGCTCGCGAAGCCATCGCCAATCGCCGCCACCCCGATAGGAGACGGGTCCGCATCCACCTCCACCCTGGCCCCTTCGGCTGGCTCCCACCCCGCGGTGGCGACCTCGCGCACCGATCCTGAGTTTGTCTTCCGGCCCAACTTCCTGTGGCAAGCACTGTTCTTGCTGGTGTCGTTCGTGTGTTTCGGAATTGTCGCCATCGCCGTCCACCAGTATCTTCGTGCGTCAGCGATTAGGCCGCCCAAGCCCGGGACCGTGTTAGCCCTGACCGTCCTGTTCGGCGGCGGTGGCCTCGCGATGGCGTACGCCGGTCTGCGTCTGGTGGGCATGAAGTATCTCATCTTCCCGGACCACTTCGTCCATGCCCAGAACGGGGAAACGACCACGTACACCTGGGACCAGATCCGAGCAGTCATCCACTCCGTGCATCCAGGCTGGCAGAAGTATGAGATAGCCACGCGCAAGGGCCGGGTACTGACCCTCACCAGCCAGATCTGGAAATATACCCAGTTGGGAAAAGTGATTGCGGAGCGGGCGGCTCAAGTCCAGTTGCCCGGGGCCGTGCAGCAAATCGAGTCGGGCCTTACTTTGAAATGCGGGCCCATTTCCGCCGATCGATCCGGAGTGGTCTGCTTCGGCCAAGCACTGCCGTGGGAGCACCTCCAATCCCTGTCGTTCGGATTCAACAATATCCCCCAAGGGCCGGATAGGCGGATTTCCAACATGGTCCATCTGCACCTTAACGACATCCATCGGGTGGAGCTAGGGACGATTCCGAATTACAAGCTTTTTGAGATGCTGGTGCTCTATTACCAACCTGCCTGCCTGGTGGCGCCGCTTGCCTGAGTTCACCGTTAGGACGGACTGGGAAGCCCGTCCTACAGGATGCTCTTGCTTGCCATCGTCGCAAGCGCTCTAAACGAACGGGATATTCCCACCACCCGCCGTCATCCCCGCGCCGATCTCACGGTAAAAATCACTTGTCCTCCGGGCGATGCTCGCCCAGCTAAAAAAGCGCTCGACGCGCTGGCGCGAGCGTTTGCCCATCTGCCGCAGGCGCTCGGGATCGGCCAGGAGGCTGTTGACGGCGTCGGCCAGGCCGCGGGCGAAACCGTCCGGGTCGCGCGGCTCGAAGTCGGTGCCGCCGCGCGGCTCGAACGGCACGAGCAGGCCGGTCTCGTCCGGCACCACCACTTCCTTGATGCCTCCAACGGCCGAGGCGACGACCGGCGTTCCGCACGCCATCGCTTCCAGGTTGATGATGCCGAACGGCTCGTAGACCGAAGGACAGACAAACAGCGCCGCCTGCGAGTATAGCGGAATGATGTCTTCCTTGGTCAGCATTTGAGCGATCCAGATTATCGGATTGGACGTGCCCCGCCGGGCCTGTTCGACCGCCTCGGCCATCTCGCGGCCGATCTCCTCCGTATCCGGGGCGCCGGCGCACAGGACCACCTGCGTTCCCGGACGGATGTGCGGGATGGCGTGGACGAGATGGATGATTCCCTTCTGGCGCGTGATGCGGCCGACGAACAGCACGAAAGGCATGCCGGCGTCAATGCGGTAACGGGCCAGGACGGCCGGGTCCGGCGTGGGCTTGTACTGGTTGAGGTCGATACCGTTGGGAATGACGCGGATGCGGTCGGACGCCACCGCGTACAACTCGTGGACGTCGGCACGCATCGCCTCGGAGACGGCAATCACGCCGTCGGCGTTCTGGTAGGCGGTGCGCTCGATCCAGGTGCTGGCGCGGTAGGCGCTGCCCAGCTGTTCCACCTTCCAGGGACGATGCGGCTCCAGCGAGTGCGTGGTCAGCACCAGCGGAGCGCCGGTCAGTTGCTTCGCCAGGCAGCCGGCGAGGTGGGTATACCAGGTGTGGCAATGGATGACGTCGAGTCCGTCCAGACTGCCCGCCATGAGGAGATCGCGGGCCAGGGTATCCATGAATTTCTGGTGGCGCGAGTCCTGGTACGGTAGAACGAAGTTGGACCGTACTCCGCGAACCGTCAGGTTGCCCTCCTGGATGGACTGCTCGCCAAAGGCCAGCACCGTGACCGTATGCGTGCCGTCATCAAGGCGTGTCAACTCGCGCGTGAGGTACTCGACGTGGACGCCGGCCCCTCCGTAGATGTGGGGGGGATACTCGTTGGTGAGGATGGCGATCCGCATCGGACCCACTCTCTGCTGAGCGACGTGAGCGAAGGAGCGGCGGCGAACGCCGCCGCTCTCTCGACCACAGGCCCGTCACCGACTCATCGTGCCGTCGCGGCCTTGGGGTTGATCCCCTTCTCGGCCAATCCCGTTAGTTTGCGGTCGGTCTCGGCTTCCTCGTCCAGCGTCTGCTGGAGCAGGCGGGCGGCGTCCGACTTGCCCAGTCGCTGCGCGAAGGTGCGAACCGTGCCGTAGCCGGCGATTTCGTAGTGTTCGACGCGCTGCGCCGCCGCGATCAGCGCCGCGTCCTTGACGTTGGGGTCGCCCGTGCCGCTGATGACCTCGGAGCCTTCCTCCACGAGTCCCTTCATCGCCTCGCAGGTCTTCGACTCGGCGCTCTTGCCCAGACCCTTGAACACCTGTTCCAGACGGGTGATGTGGTTCTCCGTCTGGCGAAGGTGCTCCTCGAAAGCGGACTTCAGGGCGGGGTTGTGCGCCGCCGCAGCCATCTTGGGCAGCGCCTTGGTCAGCCGCTGCTCCGCGTCGTACAGGTCTTGCAGCTGCTCCACGAATAGGTCGTCGAACGAATTCAACGCCGCACTGCTGCTAAAAAGCCCCATACTATCCTCCTTTATTGCTGGGCTGGAGACCGGACGGCCTCATCCACGTGACGTGGCCGGTGCCGGGGACTCAACCATGATCTCCATTCAGCAAACGCGGTGCCGGGAGCTGTCACTGCAGGCGAACGCGCACGACCTTGCGATTGCCGACACGGACGATCAAACCGGACGTGACCAGGACCACGGCGTTGACGTCGGTGACTTTCTCGCGGTCGGGTCCGAGCGTGACGCCGCCACCCTGGATGAGACGCCGGGCCTCGTTGTTACTCGGTGCCAGTTTGAGAGCCACCAGCAGTTTGGATACCGCGATCTTGCCGTCGGTCAGGCTCGCCGCAGGCACGACGGCTTCGGGGATGTCGGTCGGATCTTGTTTCTGGGAGAAGCGCTTGCGCCACTCCTCCGCCGCCGCCCCCGCCGCCGGCTCGCCGTGGTAGAACGTGACGATGTCCCTGCCCAGCGCCTCCTTCGCCTGCCGCGGATGAGTCGCTTGCGGGTCGATAAGCCGGGCTATCTCCTCGGACGAGCGATCCGTCAGCAGCGTGAACCACTCGTGCATCAGGTCATCGGGAATGCTCATGGTCTTGGCGAATTGATCATAGGCCGGTTCGCCGACGCCGATGTAGTTGCCCAGGCTCTTGCCCATGCGCCGTCCGCCGTCGAGGCCGCGCAGGATGGGCAGCGTCAGGCACACTTGCGGCTCCTGGCCGGCGTCCTCCTGCAAGCGACGGCCGACCATCAGGTTGAACAGTTGCTCGCTGCCGCCCAGTTCCACGTCGGCGCGGACCTCGACGCTGTCCTGTCCCTGCATCAGCGGGTACAGACATTCGTGCAGGTAGATCGGCACGGACGGCTCGGCCCGGAAACGCTTGGTGAAGTCGTCGCGCTCCAGCATGCGCTGCACGGTGATTTTGCTGGTCAGGGCCAGCACGTCGAGGAACGTCATTCGGCCGAACCAGTCGCCGTTGTGAACGACCTCGGCCCGATTGATGTCGATGACCTTGCTGACTTGCTGGAGGTAATCGCGTGCGTTGGCCTCGACCTGCTCCGGCGTCAGGCGGGCGCGGGTCTGATCGCGGCCGCTGGGATCGCCGACCAGGGCGGTGTAATTGCCGATGATGAGCACCGCTTGATGGCCCAGTTCCTGGAAGACACGCAGCTTGCGCAGCGGTACGGTATGGCCCAGATGAACGTCGATGCCGGTCGGGTCGATGCCGTACTTGACGCGCAGCGGCTTGCCGGTCTGCACACTGCGTTCGAGCTTGCGAACCAACTCCGCCTCGGGCACGACCTGCTCGGCGCCTCGACGAATCCGCTCCAGCTGTTCGGCGACACTCTTCACAGTGCGTTTCCTCTCCAAAAACATTTCACCACGGAAAACACGGAAAACACGGAAAAAAGACAAAAAAGAGCGAAAAACCAAAGATACCATTGATGGGTTCGCGATTGCCATTGTCCTCTCGTACTTGCGGACGGTCTCCTCTCTGATTTTTTCCGTGTTTTCCGTGTTTTCCGTGGTGAAAGTCTTCTTCAGTGGTACATCTGGAGTCGGCCGATGGCCTCGAAGGCTTGACGGTAATGGACGATGCGCGGTTCGCGCTGTTGGGCCGGCCAACTCAGGGCGAGCACGTCGAAGCGGGCAGCGCCGTCGAGCAAGTGATGTTCTTGCAGATAATACAGGGCCAGACGGGTCAGTCGGCGCTGCTTGGCCTGGTCCACCGAGGCGGCAGGACGATCGAGGTCGTCGCCGCCGGTCGAGCGGACCTCGACGAAGACGACGCAACGGCCGTCCAGCGCGATCAGGTCGAGTTCGCCGTGCGGGCAGGTGTAATTGCGGGCCAGGATGCGGAAACCCTGGCGGCGCAGAAAACGAGCGGCGGCGCGCTCGGAGCGTGTGCCGAACCAGCGCCGCCACCAGGGTTGCTTCGCCGGAGAAGACGGGGGCATGACGGACCCCAGCGAGGTTACGTCGCCGGCTGCTCGGCGGTCTTGGCAGCCTTTGCGGCCTTCTTGCTCGCGGCGCCTTCGCCGGGCTTGGCCTTGCGCTCGCGCAGGCGCGTCGCCTTGCCGACGCGATCGCGCAGGTAGTACAACTTGGCCCGGCGGACCTTGCCGGTGCGCTTGACCTCGATCTTGGCGATCTTCGGCGAGTGCAGCGGGAACTGGCGCTCGACGCCCTCGCCCTGCACGATGCGGCGGACCGTGAACATGGCGCGCATGCCCTCGCCGCGTCGAGCGATGACCACGCCATTGAAGATCTGCACACGCTCCTTCTGTCCTTCCAGGATGCGCTGGTGGACATCGACGGTGTCGCCGATCTCGAACTGAGGAACCTCTTTTTTAAGCGAGGCTTCCTCCGCCAGGGCGATCAGTCGGTTCTTCATGATCCTCACCTTCTTTCATCGTGGATGGTTGATTGCTCGTCTCGGTCGGCCGTCGGCTGCGGGCCAGCGATTGCTCGCGGCGCCAGCGGGCGACGGCCCCATGATCGCCGCTGAGCAGTACCTCGGGCACCGCCATGCCGCGAAAATCGCGGGGCCGCGTGTACTGCGGATACTCCAGCCGGCCCGGATCGTTGTGCGACTCTTCCGCCAGGCTGTCCGGATCGCCGAGCACGCCTGGCACGTAGCGCACCACGGTGTCGATCACCACCATGGCCGGCACCTCGCCGCCGTTGCAGACAAAGTCGCCGATCGACACTTCCCGCGGCCGCAGTCCCAGGCGGATGCGCTCGTCAAAGCCCTCGTATCGGCCACACAAGAGCAGCAGCCGCCGTTGCTGCGACAACTCGCGCACCAGGGATTGCGTCAGCCGTTCGCCGGTCGGCGTCAGCATCACCAGCAGGCCTGGCTCGTCGGCCTTGTCGCGGACGGACTCGACGGCGGCGAAGATCGGTTCCGGCAGGAGGACCATGCCGGGACCGCCGCCGAAGGGGCGGTCGTCCACGCTCTTGTGCTTGCCCTGCGCCCAGTCGCGGATGTTCCACAGGTGGACCTCGACCAGTCCCGTTCTGAAGCGCCAGCTTGAGCAGGCTCTGCGTCAGATAGCCCTGGAAGATCTCCGGAAACAGGGTCAGCACGTCGAAGCGCATGTCGCTCAGGCGGTCGGCGCGGGCGGCATCTCGCTGGGGACGGCGGCCTGCGTCTGCTGCTGCCTTCTTGCGGTATTTCTTGATGAGGACGGCCACGTTCTCCGACGGCAGGGCGCCGACGCCCGTCCAGTAATCGACGCGATCGAGCTTCAGCTTCACCCGCTCGTTGGTGTCGCGCACCATCGGATCGTAGGAGCCGAGTTCCTCGATGATCCGGCCGTCGCGCGGCTGGCGCGAATCGATGGCGACGATGCGAAAATAGGGACGATGCTTGCGCCCAATCATCTTCATGCGAATACGAACAGCCACAGTTCCACCCTTTCCAGGGGTCAGGGGTCAGGGGTCAGAGGTCAGTAAGTAAACACACGACGTGTTTGTTCGCTGACCCCTGACCCCTGACCCCTGACCCCTATCTCTTCTTGCGTTTGTTCTTGCGCTCCCTGGCGCGTTCCTTGGGGCTCTTGCGATGCCCGGTGTCACCTTTTTTATGAAACAGCTTCGCTCCCGGCTGGAAGGCGCCCATTTTTCCCATGCCGGTCACCATCTTGATGCGTTCCCAGATGCTCATCTGGGCCATCTGCCGCATCAGGTGCGCACCTGCACGAACTGCGTGAGAAATTGCTTGATCTCGTGCGGCTCGGTGCCGCTGCCGGCGGCGATGCGGCGACGACGGCCAATGTCGATGACGTCCGGATTGCGACGCTCCTCCTTCGTCATCGAATCGATGATGCCCTGGATGCGCTTCATCGCCGATTCGGGATCCTCGCCCTCCGGGATCATCTCGCTCATGCCCGGCATGCTGGCGAGCAGGTCCTTCATCGGCCCCATCTGCTTGAGCTGGGCAAACTGCTTGCGAAAGTCGTCGAGCGTGAAATCGCCCTTCTCCAGCTTGCTGCTGCTGCTCCAACCGTTCCTCGTCGGTCAGCTTGGCCTGTACCGAGGCGACCTTCTCGACCAGCGACAAAATGTCGCCCTGGCCGAGGATGCGCTGGGCCATGCCCTCAGGACGAAACTCTTCCAGCCGGTCGAGCTTCTCGCCGACGCCGATGAACTTGATCGGCACTTGCGCCACGGACTTGATCGACAGGGCGGCGCCGCCGCGGGCGTCGCCGTCCATCTTGGTGAGGATGACGCCGTTGAGGTCAAGCGCTTCGTTGAACGCCTTGGCGCTGTTGACGGCGTCCTGGCCGGTCATGGCGTCGCAGACGAGGTAGACCTGATCTGGCCGGCACTGGCGGTCGATCTGGCGCAGCTCGTCCATCGGCATTTCGTCGATGTGCAGCCGGCCGGCAGTGTCGAGAATGACGGTGTCGAGAAGGCTCTTCTTGGCGTGGGCGACGGCGTTGCGGCAGACCTCGACGGGATTGGCCGGCGGCGTCTCGCTGTAGACGGGCACGCCGATCTGTTCGCCGAGCACCTGGAGCTGATCGACGGCGGCGGGCCGCTGCAAGTCGGCGGCGACGAGCAACGGTTTCCGACCACGCTCGCGCAGCGTCAGGGCGAGCTTGCCGGCCGTCGTCGTTTTGCCCTGGCCTTGCAGACCGCACAGCATGAGGACGGTCGGCCGATCCTTGGCGAAGTGGAAACCCGGATCGACCGGCCCCATGAGGGCGACCAACTCGTCGTAAACGATCTTGAAGATCTGCTCGCTGGGGTCGAGGGTGCGCAGCACGTCCTGGCCGACCGAGCGCTCGGTGACGCGCTGGACGAAATCGTTGGCGACCGTGTAGTTGACGTCGGCATCGAGCAGGGCCTTGCGCACGTCCTGCATGGCCTCACGGATGTTGGCTTCCGTGATGCGTCCGCGGCCGCGCAGCTTCTTGAGGGCCTCGCTGAGATTGCGCTGGATGCCTTCAAACATAACTTCACCCCTCCCCTCCTCGTGCCGGAGGGGAGCCACGGAGCCGTCCGAGCGCGGACGCACTCCGAAAACACGGCAAACCACCAATTATAAGAAAAGACGCCGTTTGTTGCAACGCCGGCGCTGGCACGGGTTATTTGTTGACCCCGGGCGGGGGGGATGGTTGAATGGGAGGCTGGGAAGTCCGTCCATCCCTCGAACACCCTCGATGACCATGAGCGAAATCAGCCGCGAACAGTTGCACGCCTACCTCGATGACGCCCTCAGCGACGCCGAGACGGCCAAGGTCGAACAAGCCCTGCGCGACTCCGAACCGCTGCGACGCTCGCTGCGCCAGGCCATGCAGGAGCGCGACCGCGGCGAACACTCGCTCGGCGCCATTTGGCGCCGCGAACGCCTCACTTGCCCGACGCGGGAACAGCTCGGCAGTTATCTGCTGCAAGTGCTCGACGAGGGTGAACAGGATTATCTCGACTTCCATCTCCGCGTGATCGGCTGTGCCTACTGCGTGGCCAACCTTGCCGACTTGCAGGCTCTGCAACAGGAACCGGCCCCGCATGCCCGCGAACGCCGCCGACGTTTCTTCCAGTCCAGCGCCGGCTACCTGCAAGTCTGCCGCGAGACCAAGAACGAGACAACGCGCCGCAGTTGAAGGGAACCGCCATGCGCTCCGCGCTCTCCGGATGGATGCTCGCCTCTTTCACGCTGGCGACCGTCCTCGCTGGGCCGCTCGTCGCCGCCGAGCCAGCGCCGCCGAACATCGTCTTGATTATCTCCGACGACCAGGGCTGGCGCGATTACTCCTTCATGGGACATCCGCAGGTCCACACGCCGAACCTGGATCGGCTGGCATCGCAGAGCTTGACGTTCCCGCGCGGCTACGTGCCCTGCTCGCTGTGCTGTCCCAGCCTGGCCTCGCTCATCACCGGCCGTTATCCGCACCAGCACAAGATCACCAGCAATGACCCGCCCCTGCCGCCCGGACTTTCGGGGGCCGCCATCAACAAGGACGCCGGCTACCGGGCACAGCGGCGCGAGATGATCGGCTTCATCGACAAGGTTTCGACCCTGCCGCGCCTACTGGGGCGGAAGGATTACGTCAGTTTTCAAACGGGCAAATGGTGGCAGGGACATTTTCGCCACGGCGGTTTCACCGACGGCATGAGCCAGGGCGACCCCGACCGGGGCGGACGTCACGGCGACGAGGGACTTCGGATCGGCCGGCAAACCATGCAGCCGATCTTCGACTTCATCGACCGAGCCGAGCGCGATCGCAAGCCGTTCTTCGTCTGGTACGCGCCGATGATGCCGCACCAGCCGCACAACCCGCCGGAGCGCTTCCTCGCCCACTACCGCGACAAGGCGCCCACGCTGCCGGTGGCGAAATACTGGGCCATGTGCGAGTGGTTCGACGAGACGTGCGGCCAGCTGCTCGATCATCTCGACCGCAAGAAGGTGGCCGAGCGACACCGTCGTCGTCTACGTCACCGATAACGGCTGGATTCAGGATCCGAAGGCGAATCGTTACGCGGCGAAGTCGAAGCAATCGCCCTATGACGGCGGTCTGCGCACCCCGATCCTGGTGCGCTGGCCGGGCCGCGTCAAGCCGCGCAAGTGCGAGGAGCTGGCCAGCTCACTCGACATCGCGCCGACGCTGCTGGCCGCAGCGGAGCTGAAGCCGGATGAGGACATGCCGGGGTTGAACTTGCTCGAGGAGGATGCAATCAAGGCCCGTAAGGCGATCTTCGGCGAGTGCTTCACGCACAACGCGGTGGACATCCACGATCCCGCCAGCAGCCTGCGCTATCGCTGGATGATCGAGGGTTCGTGGAAGCTGATCGTGCCGGCGGCTCGGAACGAGGCGACGGGAAAGCCGGAGTTGTACGACTTAGCCCGCGACCCTGACGAGACAAACAACCGCGCCGCCGACGAGAAAGCGATGGTCGCTCGGCTCAAGGCACGGCTGGACGCCTGGTGGCCCGGCCGGCCGGCGCGGGCCGCACCCTGAGCGATTAGCTGATGGGTTCTTCTTCGATTTCCCCATCCGCAGTCAACACGAGTTGTCGGATCACTCTCCCATTATGCTCAATCGAAACCGGGTCACCGGCTTGGCTCTCTTTCACCAAGTCCCGCGCGATCCGGAGCGCCTCATCGAGACTATCCGTCTCATCGAAACGGTCTTCTGTCGTCTCGCTGATGATGTAGTATGTGCCTTGAGGCATGTTACCCTCCTACACCCGGTCGATATAGACCCAGAGATGGTTCAGCGCCGCCTGCGGTCGGCCGGTAACGCTACCTCGGCGAGGCTGTAACTACACACTCCGGGGTCGCCGGCTCGGTCTGTAGAACCTCCGCCCTGTGGTAGGCGAGGTACTCCATTTTGATCGGCCATTTGACCGGAAGGCGGGCCTGCTGGCCAGCTAGTTGCTTGAGGATCGTGCGGAGTGGAGCACTGCATCGATCGGCCGAGGGGGAGACAACAATCTGCAGCTTATCATCGAACGAGATGAAACCTTTGTCGAACAGGCGGTCGTAAGGACAGTACAGGAGAATCCCGTTCGACGGGTCAAGCCGCGTGTCGATGCGCTTGGCCCAGGGGACAATGTGGCCGGCAACTAGCAGCTCCTCCTCACTGATTCCTGAGAGGCAGCACCGCCCCTCGAAGTTCTGCATGACCCTCTTGCGGAACAACGACTGCTTTTGCCGTTGCTCTATCTCAATTCTGCGATTTTCGATGGCGTAGTCGTTTGTATCGGCTACGGAGGTTGGCTCGACCTCGCCAGGATTTGTCAGGATTGCAACATTTCCGTAGAAAGCTCCAACATCGATCAGAGGAGCTATCCTAAGCTTAAGTTGGTGATGCAGGATGTACGCAACCCGGCGCACCCGGCCGGTCTTGTCCCCGCTCCGATACTCATCCACAAGTGCAGATTTCAACACCCTATACGGAATTGCGTAGAAGTCGCCATGAGCATCGGAATTGCCGACAATTACGATGTTGAAGGCTTCTCCACAGCGGCCGAGGTATTCCTTTAATCGCCCGCCGGAAATGTTGGCCCAGTAGGCGCGGGCACGTTCAGGGTGGAGAATGTAATTACTGTCCGACAATTCTTCTTTGTGCTGGACGACGATATTCATAACTGACCTCGATCCCGAGGCTTGACGTGTCCAGTGTGGCCGAACGAAGAACGGTCTATCCGCCGTGCCGTCCAGCCGAAAACCTTCTCCGCACCCTGAAAAGGCACGGCGGATAGACCGCTGTTGGAGGGAACCGCCGGGACTCCACCCGCACCCGCCTTCTGCCCTTCGGACTCTCGATTCCCGCCGCCCTCCACATCCCCTGCGATTCTACGACTACCCAACTACAACACGCAAGCAGAGTCATCCCGGCCTTGCCAACCAAGAGCTAAAGTTAGCGACCACTAACAAAGCTGAACGGACAAACTCTTTTGAAAACATTCTCGCCATATCAGCGAAAATCCGTCACGGCCAGTCGCTGGCACTCCGGGCTGGTGGGGAATTACCCTCACGGCCGATTCGGGGCGGCTTCTTTTCCGCGTTCCTCCATCTGTTGCAACAGTTCGTCCGCCAATTTCAGTGCCTGCCGCAAGCGTGGGATGAAGGCGCGGCGCGGCGGCATAGTTGGCGTCGCCGCAGCGGCGGCCTGCCCCACCTGGATCGACACCGCCGACAGACGGCCCTTGACAAACGCGGTCTTGATCGTCACCGTCTCACCTTCGCGCAGGTCATCGAACGAAATCTTCTTGCCGTCGCGGAGGATCGACGCCTCGTCGGGCACAACGATGGTGGTTTCCGTTTGCGGTCCCTTGTCGCCAGGTCCGACCACAACCACTTCGCGGTCGGTCAGCGCCACGCGCTGGAGCGTGCCGGTCACGCCTTCGCCCACCTTGCGCGGCGTGGGCAGATCCGCCTTGGGCTGCGGCCGAGCCGGCGGCTGAGGTTGGGCCAAACCCAGGCCAAAGGTACGAATCACCTGCGCCACTGCCTTGCCGTCGCGCTTCTCGAAGACGACGCGGATGCGCCGGCCGGGTGCCAGGTCGTTCAACGTCGCCGTCTGTCCACCGACGAGAACTTGTGTCTTCGGCCCGACCTGGAGGTCCAGTACGCTGCCGCGCCGCGGGCCGCGCGTTTCCAGCGATAGCTCTTTTTTGTCCGGGTCGATGCGGACAATGCGGCCGCGCGCCTCGTCCGCGATGGCTGCGGCGGTAAAGACCAGTCCCGTCGCCAAACCGAGGGAAATACGGAGTGCGGTCATAGCAGGTTCCTCGTTCCCTGAAGATGCACCAAAAGGGATCCCTGACCGCCAGGGACCAATATCGGAGATTATACAGATTCGACCGCAAGTCCGATGCCGTCGAGCCGGCGGCCTTGCTTGACGCTCTTACCCGACCTACCTAAGATGAACCCCATGAACATGTTTCACCGCGAACCCGCTCCCGGTCCCCTGGAGGATGCGGACCTGCGCCGCGCCCTCGAACAGGCTGGCTGGCGCTGCACGCGCCAGCGGGCGGCGGTGTTCGCCTACCTGCACGCCGCATCGGGCCACCCCACGGCCGAGCAGGTCTTCGCCGCCGTCCGTCGCCATCTGCCCCACATCAGCCTGGCCACGGTGTACAAGGCACTCGAAGCGCTGGTTGATGCCCGCCTGGCCAATCGCATCGCCGGGGACAGCGGCCCGACCCGCTACGACGGTCGCAGTGAACCGCACTATCACCTCCGCGGCCAGCACACCGGACAGGTCATCGACCTACCTTTACCCTACGATCCGAGCTTGCTCGACAAGCTTGATCCGCAACTGGTCGAGATGCTTCGACAGCAGGGCTTTGAGATCACCGGCCATCGTCTGGAGTTGGTCGGCCGCTTCGTCTGCCCCGATAAAATGAACTGAGCCGCAAGTGGCTTGACCCCTTGCGGCCCCAAGAAAGTTGCGGCGAGTGGACTCGAACCACTGACCTCCAGGTTATGAGCCTGGCGAGCTACCACTGCTCCACGCCGCGCCTTGTGAGAGCCGCTTCGCGATGTTGAGGATTGGTCAGCAGGGAGAAGCGGCTCTTCACTTTTATTGTACCGAGTTCGTCAAGGGGTTGTCTCGCCGGAAAATCTGCCCTTGCGGCGGAGGGCGGCCGTGAGAAAATGGCCGGTTGACTCCGCGAACCTCGAGACGCCGGAACATGACGAACCCACCCCCCGCCCCGCGCGAGTGGATGCCGCACATCTGGGAGGGTTGCGATTTCTTCGCCTGGCTGCGCTTGATTCTCCGCAACCACCTCGCCATTTCTCCGGCGCATGCCTACGTCGCCGTCATCGTCACCTTCGTCAGCCTCGGCCATACGCTGCTGCGCTGGGTGCAGGATTCGTGGTACGGCAGCCGGATTGACCGCACGCCGATCCGCCACGATCCGCTGTTCATCATCGGCCACTGGCGCACCGGCACGACACTGCTGCACGAATTGCTCATCCTCGACGAACGGCACACCTATCCGAACACGTACCAGTGCCTGGAGCCGAACCATTTCCTATTAACCGAGAAGTCGTTCAAGCGCTGGTTCCGTTTCCTGCTGCCGTCACATCGACCGATGGACAACATGGCGGCCGGCTGGGAGCGGCCGCAGGAGGATGAGTTCGCCCTGTGCATGATGGGTCAGCCGTCGCCCTACTTGACGATCGCCTTTCCCAACCATCCGCCGCAGGACCGCGAAGCCCTCGACCTCGACGGCCTGCCGCCGCGGTCGCGGCGAGCGTGGAAGACGGCGTTCCTGCGCTTCTTGCGTCATCTCACGGTCAAGGACGCGCGTCGCCTGGTGCTCAAGTCGCCGACACACACCTGCCGCATTCCCGCGCTGCTCGAACTATTCCCCGATGCTCGCTTCGTCCACATTGTCCGCGATCCCTACGTCGTCTTTCCCTCGACGATCAATCTGTGGAAGTCGCTCTACCTGACGCATGGCCTGCAACGACCGAACTATGCCGGCCTGGAAGATTATGTCTTCGACACTTTTAACCACCTCTACGCTCGCCTCGAACAGAGCAAGCCCCTGCTCGCCCCCAACCGCTTCCATGAATTACGCTACGAGGATCTGCTCGCCGATCCGATCAGTCAGATGCGGTTGCTGTACGAGCGCCTGGAACTGGGCGGCTTCGACTCCTTCTTGCCGCGTTTGCAGGACTATCTGGACGCCAACGCCGGCTACAAAACGAACCGCTATCCCGACCTCGATCCGGCGCTGCGCGTGGAGATCACGCGCCGCTGGGGCCACGTCATCCGGCAGTACGGCTATGCGAAAGAAAATGAACCACAGAAGAGCACAGATGAACACGGATCAATTCAATAAATGTTTTTATCCGTGTTCATCTGTGCTCTTCTGTGGTTAATTCATGGCTTCGTAGATGGTGGCGATGCCCTGGCCGGCGCCGATGCACATGGTCGCCAAGCCGAAGCGTGCTTTCCGCGCCTCCATCGCGTGAATCAGCGTGGTCGAGATGCGGGCGCCGCTGGCGCCGAGCGGATGGCCGATGGCGATGGAGCCGCCGCGCACGTTGACCTTCTCCGGGTCGGCCTTGAGCAGCTTGATCACCGCCAGCGTCTGCGCCGCGAACGCCTCGTTGATCTCGATGAGGTCGATGTCCTCCAGCTTCAATCCCGCTCTTTGAAGTGCCTTGTGCGTCGCCGGCACCGGACCAATGCCCATGACGGAGGGATCGACGCCGGCGACGGCCATGGCGCGAACCTTGACCTTGGGTTTCAGTCCCAGTTCCTTCGCCTTCGCTTCGGACATCATCAGAGTGGCGGCGGCGCCGACGTTAAGCGGACTGGCGTTGCCGGCCGTGACGCTGCCGCCTTCGGGCATGAACGCCGGCTTCAGCGCCCGAGTGCTTCCAGGCTGGTGTCGCGGCGAATGCACTGGTCCTCGGTCAGGATCTTGCGCCGCCCTTCCTCGTCGCGGCCCCAGGTCGGAATGATCTCCTTGGCGAAGGCGCCGGAGTCGGTGGACTCGGCGGCGCGCTGATGGCTGCGCAAGGCCCACTCGTCCTGTTCGCGGCGGCTGATCTTGTAGCGCAGGGCCAGGTTCTCGGCGGTCAGGCCCATGTTCATGGTGGCCGGACTGTGGCGGAACCACAGGCGCGGGCTGGCGTCGAAGCCGGCCTCCATGGGGATGTGCTGCATGTGCTCGACGCCGCCGGCAATGTGGACGTCCTCGGCGTTGGCGGCGATGCTCTGAGCGGCGCTGTTGATGGCCTGCAAGCTGGAGCCACAGTTGCGATTGACGGTGACGCCGCCAACCTCGATCGGCAATCCGGCGATGAGGGCGGCCATGCGGGCCACATCATAGCCCTGCTCGCCCTGCTGCTTGACGCAGCCCCACTGAATGTCCTCGACCGCCGACGCCGGCACCCCGACGCGATCGAGCAGCGCCCGCATCAGGTCCGCCGACAGGTCGTCGGCGCGAACATCGCGGTAGATGCCTTTTTCGGGATGAGCGCGTCCGATAGGCGTGCGGACGGCGTCGATGACAACGGCTTGTCGCATGGCAACCCTCCCTGAAGAATGGGGCGAACCTTCATTATACCAGGCATCTGCTACTTCGGATCGCGTAGAATGGGAGCATGAACCGAAAACCGCGTACACCGAAGAAGGTTCCCGCTCCGCGATGGTATCGCGGCGCCGACATCCCCATGCGCGTCATCCGTCGCTTCGCTCGGGAGGTGGCCGAGCGCTTTCAGCCGGACAGGATTATTCTGTTCGGCTCCTATGCTTACGGTACGCCGCACGAAGACAGCGACGTGGATATTCTCGTCGTCATGCCGGCTCGTAACCAGCTCGACCAGGCGTTCAAGATCCACTGGGCGATCCGGCCGCCGTTCCCCTTGCACATCCTCGTCCGCACGCCGGAAAACATGGCATGGCGTCTCGAAGAAGGCGACTCGTTCCTCCGGGAGATCGTGTCCAAAGGGAAAGTGCTTTATGAAGCCAACCACAAAGGAGTGGGTGCGAAAAGCCGAATCCGATTGGGTCATCGGCCGGAGCAGAACTCCTCTGCATGATGGCATGTGTTTCCACGGTCAGCAGTGCGCCAAGAAATACCTCAAACCGAAGGACATCATGGGGAATGGAACCTGGGTCTGTTTTGATTGCCGGGAAGCGATTCGTCGCTCCACGCAGTACGCTGCCGAAGTTCCATGCCCGGTGTGTAGACGAGCATGCAAATACCTGGGGACGAAGGTTCCGGCGCCTCCGAAGCGAAGTTCCAAGGCGTGGCGACAACTCCAAGAGTGGTTGGGCGAACTTTCTCTTGCCGAGCGTGAACGAGCATGGCTTATGAAGGTTCGGCAGCGGCACCGATTGGAGCGGGAGATTGCACATTTGAAAGCTCAGCCGAAAAATGAGGGACGAGAGAAAAGAATTCGTCTGCTCAAAAAACAGCTGGCCACCCTTTGATGGTCTCATCTTCGCGCGTCATTTTATCCCACGCGGCCACCGCCGTCCACGATCCCAACTGGGAGTATTCCATCTTGCCGACGGTCCCCGGTATCCCTGGTCAGTACCGCTTTTTCTTTTACAGCTTCGACTGTAACGAACCGTGGCACGTCCACGTTCAGCGCGACCGAGCCGTCTGTAAATTCTGGCTCGAACCCGTCGTTTTAGCCTAAAATAATGGCTTCTCGGCGAAGGAATTGAACCGTATTCGGAAGATCGTCCTCGACAACTTGGCCCGCATTCGGGAGGCTTGGGATGAACACTGCGGTCAATAATGAACCGCGCATCGTCGCCCTGGAAGTCACGGAAGACGCCTTGGTCGCCCAACTCGCCGATGGGCGAACGATCAGCGTGCCGCTCGCCTGGTCGTGGCGGTTGGCGAACGCGACGCCCGCGCAGCGCAGCCATTTTGAGATCCTTGGAGTCGGCGAAGGGGTCCATTGGCCCGACCTCGACGAAGACATCAGTGCTCGGGGGATGTTGCAGGGGATGCCGGCGTGCCCGCCCAAGCCGGCCAAGACGAGACGCCGCCGGGACTAACCAATGCCGCGCCTCAGCCCACGCGGCCGCCACCGTCCACGATCAACACCTGTCCCGTCACGTATGCCGCCGCGTCGCACGCCAGGAACACGACCGCGCCGGCGACATCGTCGGGTTGTCCGTGCCGGCCGAGCGGCGTCTGCCGCATGATCCGCTCATACGCCTCGCGGTCCTGGAACAGCGCCGCCGAGAAGCGCGTCTCGATCAGTCCCGGCGCCACGGCGTTGACGCGGACGCCGCCCGGTCCCAGCTCCTTCGCCAAGGCTCGCATCAGGCCGAGCAGCCCCGCCTTGCTGACGCTGTAGGCGCCCAGTCCCGGTAATGGATCAATGCCGGCGATCGAGGCCATGAACACGATCGCGCCGCGCCGCGCGCGAACATGCCCCGCACCGCCGCCTGCGCCGTCAACAGCGCCCCCGTCAGGTTCACGTCAAGGATCTTGCGCCAGGCGTCGAGGTCCGTATCCAGCAGCGGCCCGAGGACGGGGTTGGTTGCGGCGTTAATGACGACAATGTCGAGAGGAAAATTCGCTCGATCGAGTTTCTCGAACAGCTGCGCGATAGCGTTCGGATCGCCCTGGTGGCAGACGAAGGGATACACGTCGGCGCCGCCGGCCCGGAGTTGGTCGGCGGCGAGGGCGAGGTTGTCGGCCTTGCGGCTGGTGATGGCGACGGCGGCGCCGCGCCGGGCCAGTGCCTCGGCCACGGCCAGGCCGATGCCCCGGCTGGCGCCGCTGACCAGGGCGCGACGGCCCGTCAGGTCGAACGGATCGCTTGCCGGGGACATGGTTCCCTCCAATCGCCGTCCGAGCCGCGAGCGTCAGCGAGCGGACTTGCCCCGCTCGCTGACGCTCGCGGCTCGGATGCAGCGCGTCCTCATCCACCGGTCGTCTCGGCCGGGTCCTTGCCGTCCGTCCACGGACCTTCCAGCTTCTGATAGTCCGGCGGCTGCAGGGTGCTGCCCTTGTCGCCGCCTTTCCAGCCGAGGATGTGGCTGGGTTTGCCGCGCTTCTTGCTCCGCGCCTCCCAGCTGCGGGCCCAGCCTGGATCGACGTCCCGCGTCTTGCGCTGCTCCTTGTCCCAGAACAGCACCTTGCCGTGACGGTAGCTGAGTACGCCCATGTTGACCGTGGTGAACGCCGCCGCTCCTAGCTCCGGCGTGCTCAGCGTCTCGCGGTTGCGCGAACGCACGCACTCCAGGAAGTTCTCGTACAGCGAATAGGTGGCGTTATGTTCCGGCTCCTTCCGTTTCTTCTTTTCCTCCTCTTCCTTCCACCGAGGATTGTCGAAGGCGTGGACCGGCTTTCCGAAGCCATCCTTCGGCTTGGCCGGGCCGCCGGCGAACTGCTGGGCGTACACCTCAAAGCCCTGGACGTAATCGCCGCGGCCGATGAATTGGATGGTTCCCAGCCGGCCGCGGATCACCTCGCCCAACTGCGTGTCGTTGCACATTGTCGCCGAGATGAGGACCTGGCAGCCCTCGTCGTAGTCGGCGACGACCGTGGCCACGTCCGGCACGTCCCGATTGTCGTACTCCAGGTAAATGCCGCCGCCGCCGACCACACGAGCCGGATAGCGCACGCCCATCGCCGAGATCAGGTGCGTCGTCTGATGCACGAACAGGTCGGTGAACATGCCGCCGCCGAACGGCCAATAGCAGCGCCACTGCGCCCACACGGCCCGGTCGAACGGCACCTTTTCCGGCGGCGGGCCGAGCTTGACGCCATTGACGTCGAACTGGTAGCCCAGCCACATCTTCCAGTCGATCGTTTTGGGCGTCATGTCCTTCTTGAGCGGATAGTAGCGCCACTGTCCGCCGATGTAGTTGCGATAGTAGCTGGTCTGTCCTTGCAGCACCTTGCCGATGTTGCCTTCGCGGATGTAGTTGTGGGCCTCGCGCCAGGTGGGGTCGGCCATCGACTGCACGCCGACGGTCATGACGCGATTGTGCTTCTGGGCGGCGTCCACGACGGCCTGCGCCTCGGCGATGGTGCGCGTCATCGGCTTCTCGCAGTAGACGTCCTTGCCGGCCGCCAGGGCGTCGATGCTCATGCGCGCGTGCCAGTGGTCCGGTGTGGCGATGGCGACGACGTCCACGTCTTTCTGATCGAGGATCTTGCGATAGTCCTTGGTGACGTGGTCCTTGTCTTCCTTGATGCCGCAGCGATTGGCCGACGGGTACAGGCCGCGGCCCTTCTTGCTGCCCAGTTCGGGATCACCGTCCCAGACGTCGCAGACGGCGACCGGCGTAACGGCCTTGCCTTCCTTCTGCATTTGCAGGATGACGTCGATGTGCTGCTGGCAGCGGCCACCGACGCCGAGGAAGCCGAGGCGCAACTTGTCGTTGGCCCCGACCACCTTGGCATACGACGACGCCGTCAGCGCCAGCGCCGAGGCGCTCGCGGCCGTCGTTTTGAGGAAATCACGACGATTCTTCTTGGTGGACATAAAGCAACCCTCCCTTTCCTCATCAAGTTCGGAGTTCGGAGTTTGGAGTTCTGTATTTACTCAGAATTCCAAACTCCGAACTCGGTTAGTTCTTGTGTTGTTTCAGCAGCCACTCATACAGCTCGTCCGTGTCGTAAGCGCGGTCCCAGCTGTTGTGACCGACGCCCGGATATTCGGTATATTTCGCTTGGCCGCCAGCCTTTTTGATGGCCTCGGTCATCTTGCGCGATGCCTCGACCGTGGCGGCCCGGTCGGCGTCGCCGCAAAAGCACCAGCAGGGGATATCCTTGATCTTGTTGGCCTGGGCCGGATCGCTTCGGCCGCAAATCGGCACGATCGCCGCCCACTTGTCCGGCTGGGCGAGGGCCAGGCCCCAGGTGCCGGCGCCACCCATCGACAGGCCGGTCAGATAGATACGTTTCGGATCGACCTTGTATTCCTTCTCGACCTCGGTCAGGATGTCCAGCGCCCGTTTAGCGTCGGGCGAGTCCGCCTTCCAGGTCTTCTCTGCCTGCGGGATGATGACCAGGCAAGGGAAGGTCTTTTCGCGCTTCCGAATCGCCGGCCCGATGCCCACCTCGACGGGCTGCTTCTCGCCGCCCTTCCGCTCGCCGGCGCCGTGCAGGAACAGGATCAACGGAGAGGGCTTGTCGCCCTTGTAGCCGTGCGGCACGAACAGGACGTATTTGAACTCCTTGCCGTCGGTGTCCTTGTGAACGCGGTGGAGAAAGCCCCGCGAGGGTTCGGCGGCGCAGGAGCGCGCCGGCGACAGGGACAGCACGGACACGGCAACCCCAACCAGGGCCAGCCGGCACACAGCGATCATGGTACGGTCCTCCGGATAAAGGGAACAATCCAGCGGACGATGCTTGGGCGGAGATCGTACCGTATCACACGGCGAGCGCTTCCGCCACCGACACGCGAAAAAAAAGAGGGAAGAAGGCGCCGAAGACGGGGGCCAAATCCGACGCGGGCCGCCAGATGGGATCAAGAGGCGCCCGCGGGTGTGCCGATCTACCCTGGGCATTGCCTTCGCGGTCGAGCGGTCGATACTCTGCCTGGCGGTCAACACCCTGAACGCGCATGTCACGACGCTCTCCCCTGGTTGCGGTCATGCTGATTGCCCTGAGTTGCACGGGCAGGGGAATGGGCCGACCGCGCGCCGCGGAGACGGCCGGCTGGCTGCTCGGCTCCGGCGCCTGCCCGGAAGATCCGTGCGCCGGGCGAGAACCTTACCTGCCCCAACCGGGAGATCTTGTCTTCTATTCCCACGACAAGTTGCGTTCGCGTTGCCTGTACGCGCTGGCCCACACCGGCAAACCTTACCACGTCGGCATCGTCGTCAACCTGCTCGATGGCCGGCCCGCCATCCTCGAAGCCGGCCCGTATGACCTTGTCAACGTCTACCTGATGGACCTGCGGCCGCGTCTGCGGACGCACGAAGGGCCGCTGTGGATACGCCGACGCTGCATGCCCCTGACGCCGGAACAATCGGCGCGCCTGACGCACTTCGCCCTGGCGCAGACCGGCAAGGGCTTCGCGCTGTTCCGCATCATGTTGGAGGCGACGCCGTTCCGCGCCCACGGCAGCCAACGTTTCGGCAGCGCTCGGGTCGATCGCCGTTGTTGGTTCTGCTCGGAGCTGGCGATCGCCGCCCTGGCCATCGCCGGCGTGGTTGATCCCCAGGTGATCAAGCCCAACACCGTCTACCCGCGCGACCTGTTTTGCGATCAGCCGTTCGACCTCAAGCCATGCTGGGAGGAGCCGCGCCGCTGGGTTTGCGATCCGTGAGTAGACCCCGCGAGCCGAACAGGGCGGTCCCCAGGGATCGCGAAACTTCGCCCTCTTTCGCCAGAAGGCAGCGCCGGCGCGACACCCACCCTCTGTCCCGGTTTTTTTGCGAATTCGCCGCGTACCCGGAGGCATTCCTTAATATACTTGGAGCATGGCCGCGGCGGGTCGTGCACGCCCGGGCGCGGCCGGGTGTGCCATTATTGTCCGGGTGACCCATGAGTAGTTCCCTCGGTGTCGTGCTGCTGGGGACCGGCAGTAGTTTGCCCGCGCGCGTGCTGCGCAACTGCGATTTCCCCGCCAGCCTGGACACCTCCGACGAATGGATCCGCTCGCGCACCGGCATCCAGGAGCGCCGCATCGCCAACGCCGGCGAGACCACGGCCAGCCTCGAGCCTGGCGGCGGCCCGCCGCGCCCTGGAAGCCGCCGGCCTCGGTCCCGCCGACGTGGACCTGATCATCTGCGCCACCGTCACGCCCGACATGATGGTTCCGGCCACCGCCTGTCTCATTCAGGCCGGCCTCGGCTGTCCGCCCATCCCCGCCTTCGACCTCAACGCCGCCTGCACCGGCTTTCTCTACGGCCTGTCCGTGGCCTCGCAGTTTCTCCGTACCGGCGCCTGCCGGCACGTCCTCGTCGTCGGCAGCGAGACGCTCAGCCGCGTCGTCGATTTCAGCGACCGTTCGACCTGCGTGCTGTTCGGCGACGGCGCCGGCGCCGTCGTGCTCGGCGCCGCCGAGGGATCGCGGCGCGGCCAACACTCGTTCCGCCTGCACGCCGACGGCGGCCGCGGCGACCTGATCCGTCTCAACGGCGTGCGCCTGCGCGCGCCGGCCTCCTCGCCGGCCGACCCGCGTGTGTCGGATGAATTCGATTATCTGCGCATGAATGGACGCGAGGTGTTCAAGTTCGCCGTGCGGACCATTGTCGAGCTGATCGGCGAGAGCCTGGCCGAGTGCGGCCTGGCGCCGGCCGACATCGACCTGGTGATTCCGCACCAGGTCAATCAGCGTATCATCGACGCCGCCTTCGCCGACCTGAATTTCCCCACGGAAAAGTTGATGGTGAACCTCGACCGCTACGGCAACACCTCGGCGGCATCGATCCCGATTGCCCTGGATGAAGCGGTGCGGACGAAGCGCATCGGACCGGGCGACCGTGTACTCTTGATCGCCTTCGGTGGCGGTCTGACCTGGGGCGGCGGCGTGTGGACGCTGTGAAAACAAGTCCGGCAGCGCCAGCGACGGTTGTTACCCGCCGCTGGCGCTCCGGACTTGTAGCGTCGTGACGTGATGTTGTCGGCGCTTCACCTGTTTCTCCTTCTTCAGCCGCGCCTCGAATTGCCCAGCTTCGTCGGCACTGATGAGACCGTCGCCGTCGGCGTCGAGCTTGCGGAAGTCCTCGTCCGTACCGAGGAACTCGCGCGGCGACAGGTCGCCGTCGTGGTTGCGGTCCATCTTGGTGAACCACAGCGGAGGAGGACTTTTGCTGCCCTTGGCCTGCGCCGTCGGCCCTCCGGGGTAGGCCTGGACGGCGGTGCGAATCCGCCGGAACCCTCCCTGGCCGGTCGAGATCGTCAGGCGACGCGCGATGTCGCCGGGCGACAGGCCGACCTCGCTTTTGGCCAGCGGCTTCATCCGCGACCAGCCCGTGCGCAGCTCGCGGATGGACAATCGACCGTCCCCATCCACGTCCAGCACGTCAAATAAGCTACGGCCCTCGTCCGTGATGCTCAGCTGCATCTGGCAGCCGCCGCCTTGCACCTGCATGTCGAGATAAGCGGTCAGTTCCTTCTCGGTCAGTTGGCCGTCGCCGTTGCGGTCCACCAGGACGAAGAGCATATCGAGGAACTGGGCCGCCTTCGCCTTCTTGCGATCAATCACGCCCTTCTTGTCGGTGTCCGCCTGCTTGAATTGCTCCGTGTAGAACTGCTTGATGTTGTTGAACTGGTAGTTCGTCTGCTCGCCGACCGACAGCTCGATGCGAGCATCGCCCAGGCCGAACGAGAGGCCAGAGCCGTTGTCCCGTTGCACCTTGGCGGCCAGCGGCATGGAACGCTTGCTCGGGTTGAAGACCTCGGCGCGAACCGCTTTCATTCCGCCCATCTCCTTGGAGAGGTTGCGCACCAGCGAAGCGAACAGACCCTTCGCTTGATCGAGGTTGCCGATACGGGCCATTAACTCCAGGTCGGCATCGCGCTGAAAGAAGCCGGCGAACTCCTTGGCGTCGAGCTGATCGTCGCGGTTGGCGTCCAGCCGATCGAACAGCGCCTCGTCCACGGTCAACTCGTCCCGATCCAACTTGCCGTTCTTGTTCTTGTCGTAGTGGGTCAGCACTTGCCGAGCCACGCCCTCAACCGTGCCAGGCTTGATTTCGAGGAACCCCATGTCGGCGTTTGGAGCCATCGCTCCCCTCGCCCTGGGGAGAGCGCCACCAGAAGAGTTGTTGCCGCCGGGCCGCAATTCGTTGGCCGTCAGCATCTCGTCCTCGTCGAAGTCCAGGCGCCGCAGCGCGGTCGGCGCCTTGGCCAATTCGTCGGCGGAGAGCTTGCCGTCCTTGTTGGCGTCGAGATACTTGTACAACGTGTTCGTCACCGCGTCGGTGCTGGCGCGATTGGAGCCGTTGGAGAACTGAAGCGGGCCGAAGCCGGCGCGCTGATAGAAGCCCGTGAACTCGGCGAAGCTGACCTTGCCATCCTTGTCGGTGTCGATCTGCTGCATGCGGACGGTCTGACCATCGTAGGGGAAGCCGATCGAACCTTGCAGATGGAAGCGCAGAAATTGCATGTTTGGCGCGCGCTCGGCTTCCTTCTTGTCCAGCACGCCGTCGCCGTTCTGGTCGAAGTAGGCGAAAAACTTCTTCATGTAGTCGTCCCATGCGGTGGCATACGGCCGGCCGTCCTTGCGCAGGTGCAGACGCACGAGCACCGGCCGATCGCTGGCCGCGAAGACGAAATCGAGAGAATCGATGTCGAGATTGATCGGCGCCATCTTCGGCATGTCCTTCTTCGGCGGCGCGACCTTGGCTGTCTGCCCGTCGGCCGTCAGCGGCACCGAGGACAGAACGGCCAGCAGCGCGAGGCCGCCCAACAAACCGCGTGTCGTCATGACAGCACCTCCTTGATCGGCTTGGAGCCGGCGTCGGCGATGCGGATGGGCCGGCCGACGTTGGACATGTTCTGCTTGGTCGGATCGACGCCGACGGCACTGGCCACGGTGGCCAGGAAGCTCGGCACGCTGACCGGCTTGTCCTTGACGGTCACGCCGTCGGGGCTGGTTTGGCCGTAGACGGCACCGCCCTTGATGCCGCCGCCGCTGAGGACCGTGCTCCAGGCATTGGGGAAGTGATCGCGGCCCTGCTGCGGATTGATCTGCGGCGTTCGTCCAAACTCGCCCATCCACACGACCAGCGTGGTGTCGAGCAGACCGCGCTCGTCGAGGTCTTCGAGCAGCGTCGCCCAGGCCGGATCGAGCACCGCGCACAGCTTCTTGACCTGGTCGAAGTTCTGCTGATGCGTGTCCCAGCCGAACACGTTGTTGCCGGGAACATTGGTCAGCGTGATCTCGATGAACGGCACGCCGCGTTCAACGAGACGGCGCGCCAGCAGACAGCCCTGGCCGAACAGGTTACGGCCATAACGGTCGCGCAGCTTGGGATTTTCCTCGTGCAGATCGAACGCCTTGCCGGCCGACGTGCGCATCAACCGTACCGCGCGCTCGTAGGCCGACTGATGGCTCAGGGCCGGCCCACCGGGATGGCGAGTAACGAAATCACGCTGCAAGCCGCGCAGCAGGTCGATGCGGGCGTCCATCTGCGGCGTCTTGATGTCGCCGGGCGGTTGCAGATCCTCGACCTGGAGCGCCCTGTCGTAGTCGGTCCCCTGGTTGCCGAAGCCGAACCCCTGGTTGCCGACCATCAGCGGAGCGTACTGCGGTCCCAGGAAACCGGGCGTGTACGCCGCCGGACTGAAGAACGGCACCGGCGCGATGCTGACGAAGCCAGGCAGGGCGGCCTCGGCGCCGCCCAACTCCTTCGACAAAGTCGATCCGAGAGGGGGATATTGCACCGGACCTTGCGGCAGATAGCCGGTGCGCAGGTAGTAAGTAGCCCGGCTGTGATCGCCTTCCTTGGTGGACATCGAGCGCACCAGGGCGAGGTGCTTGCCGTGCTGGGCCAGGCGCGGCAGGTGTTCGCTGATCTTCATGCCGGGCACGCTGGTGGCGATCTCCTTGAAGGGACCGCCGTTGGCGTGGCCGGGCTTCAGATCGAAGGTGTCCGTCTGACTGGGTCCGCCGGCCATCCACAAGAGGATACAGGCGCGTTGGCGCTGGGGAGCCTGGGCCGCGGCCGTCGCCAGGTTCTCCAGCCAGCCCGACATCGATCCGCCCAGCACGCCCGCCGCCGACAAACGCAGCCATTCCCGCCGCGTCAACTGCAACGAAGAACGAGACATGGATGAGAACTCCTTGCGTTTGGCGAGCGGGGGGCGTCAGCCCCCTGTTGCTTCGGAACAGGGGGCTAACGCCAGCCCCCTGTTGCTTCGGAACAGGGGGCTAACGCCCCCCGCTCGCCCAGGGTCAATGATTGAGGAAAAATTCCGTACTGTTGAGCAGCGCCCACAACACGTCGCCCAGCGCCGCCTTGGGGTCTTTGGCCGCGCCGCCCTTCTCGACGTAACGACGATAGGATTCGGCCTCGTCCGGCCGCGGCTTGCGCAACAGCGTCGCCAAAAAAAGCGTCTCGACACGGCCATCCGTGTCCAGGAACGGCGCGTGGGCCACCGCCGTCAGAAATTCGCTGCGCTGGGGGTGCGTGGCCTGGGTGACGAGATTGCTGTTCATCAGGGCCAACGCCTGCGGGATCGACGTTTGGTACTCGGTGCGTTTCTCCTGACTGGTGAACTTGGACTCGAACGACATCGTGGACGAGTTGAAATTGAAGCGGCGCTGATTGCCGTTGGGGTTGGGGGTGCCGGTCGCCAGGAGGAAGCTCTCGAACAGCTGGTCCTGCGACAGTCCCTTGACCGGCATGCGCGCGAACAGGTGGATGTCCGGCTGGCTCGGCCCCGGATGGCTGCTGGCGAGCTGATACGTCTTGCTGAGCGCGATGGCTCGGATGACGAAACGATAATCGAAGCCGTGGCTGGCGAATTGGCGGGCCAGTTCGTCGAGCAACTCGGGATGGCTCGGCTTGTTCTCGTCGCTGAAATCGTCCACCGGATCGACGATGCCGACGCCGAAGAAGTGGGCCCACAGGCGGTTGACGGCGGCGCGAGCGAAGAAAGGATTGTCCGCGGCGGTCATCCAGTCGCCTAGGGTGTTGCGGGCGCTGACCTTGTAGCGCCACTGCGGCTCCTTGCCGTCGAGGAAGCGGGCCTGGGCGACGCGCTCGGTGCCGGGGATGGCCAGCTCGCGGCGGTCGGCCTTCTCGTTCAGCGGCGAGTACATGTTGCCGGGAAACTGGGCGCGGATGCCGCCGAAGAAGGCGGCCTGGCCCCAGAACTGCTCGCGCGTCCAGCGGCCGAAGGGGTGATTGTGGCACTGGGCGCACTCCAGGCGGACGCCCAGGAAAAGGCGGGCCGTGCTGGCGGCGAGGTTCTCCGGCTTGCCCTCCTTGGACAGGTAGAACGCCAGGGGCGACGGGTTGCCGGACTGGGGGCTAAAGTAGACGTTCTGCTGGTTCATCCCATTGAGCGGCATCGTGATCAGTTCGCGTACCATGCGGTCGTAGGAGGTGTTGTCGGCGAACTGTTTGCGCAGCCAGCGTTCGATGTTGGCGCTGAGGTTGCGCTGCTGGAAGTCGGCGTTGGCCTCCGGCAAGAGCAGGTCGCGCCAGACGTTGCTGAAATTGGTGACGTAGCCGGGGCTGTCGAGCAGACGTTCGATGACGCCGGCGCGCTTGTCGGAGTTCGGATCACGGAGGAACTGCCGCGCCTCGGCCACCGAGGGAATGCGGCCAATCACGTCCAGCGATAGCCGGCGTAGAAAGGCGCCGTCGTCGGCCAGCGGCGCCGGCGTCACCTTTTCGGCCGACCAGCGCGCGGCGACGAACTGATCGATGCGAGCGGCGAGCGTGCGAGCGTCGTCTGTTGGGGCGGGATCGGCCCAGGCTGGCGCGGCCAAACAGCCGGCCATCAATGCCGCGATCCAGAATCGAGCATGATTCATAACAGGCACCTCCGCGATGAAGTCGAAAACCGTTCGTCGTGAAGCTGTTCGCAGTCGGACGCCTCGGCAGCGCCAGGCCGCGAGCGGCCGCCTACCTCTCCGCCCGTTTCTCCGATGATCGAGGCAATTCCCACAACGTCACCGCCCCGTCGTTGGCGATGGTCGCCAGCGTCTTTCCATCTTCTGCGAACGCCGCCCCGCGGATCGATCCACGGCCGCGTCCGCTGCCGCGTTCCTGCCAGACAAGGGATTCCCACAGGCGCAACTCCCCATCGGCCAATCCCAGGACGAACTGCTTGCCGTCGCGGTGGAACGCCGCCGCGAGAATGCCCCTCGACCCTGGCCCCACGTTCTTGCGAAACATCTCGGTCCCCGTGGCGGGATCCCAGGATTGCACCACGGAGGAACCTCGGCCGGTGAGGATCAGCGTCTTGCCATCCGGGGCGAAGACGAGCGCTCCTACCCTCCACAGCTGCGTCTTGAGCCGCGCTCGCGCCGTACGCGATGTCACGTCCCACAGCCGAACGTCGGACCCCTTTTCCGCCGTGCCGTCGCCATACGTCACCAGCGTTTTGCCGTCCGGCGAAAACGCCATGCCGTCGATGGGCTGGGCCTGCGCGGGCAGGGTCGCCTTCACGGTCGCCGTGGCTGCGTCCCACAGTTTCACCGTCTGGTCCTCATCGGCCACGGCCAGCGTCTTGCCGTCCGGCGCGAACGCCAGGGCGCGGATGCGGGAACCCTGTTCCTTGAACACGCCGCGCACGGCACCGTTGGCGCTGTCCCACAAACGCACCGCGCGATCGTCTCCGCCCGTGGCTAACATCCTACCATCCGCGGAGAAAACCGCACAGCGAATTCCCTCTCCGTGCGTGTCGGCGACTTCCCAGCCGGATGGGGCCGGTCCAGTCCGCGAAGGTTTGACGAACACCGGACGCACGCGGAGCTTCCGGTCCTGTCCCGCCGTCGCCGCGAAGCGCGCGTCCGGCGATAGGACGGCAACAATGGCTCCGCCGGCCGGGCCGGGCGAGGTACGGCGGAGCAGAAGAGGAGCAAAGGCGGCGTCCCAGCGTTTGACGCTCCGATCCATGCCGCCGCTGAACAGCGCTTGCCCATCGGGCGCGAAGGCGATGCCGGTCAGGACATCGGTATGGCCGGGCAGCGAGGCTCGTTCGGCGCCAGTGCGCGGATCGTGCAGCGACAGGCTGCCGCCGGCGACGGCCAGCGTTCGGCCCTTCGGCGAGAACGCCAGCGCCCGCACCGGCCCGTTGATCCTCTGACCTCGCCCGGTGAGCGAATTCACTTTCTGTTCGGCGATTGATTTACCCGTCGGCAATTCCCACAGGCGTAGCGAACCGTCCTCGCCGCCGCTGGCCAACGTCTTGCCGTCCGGCGCAATCGCCAGTGCCCGCACCGCGTCCTCGTGACCCTTGAGGGTCTCGCGCGGCTCGCGCTGGGCCACGTCCCACAGTTTGACGCTCCGATCACTACTGCCGGAGGCCAGCGTCCGGCCGTCCGGCGTGAAGGCCAGAACGCGCACCGCCGCTCGATGACCCTTCAAGACAGCCAGCGATTTCCCCCCAGCGATGTCCCACAAGTGGATCGTCTTGTCGTAGCCGCCCGAGGCCAGCGTCCGGCCGTCCGGCGCGAAAGCGAGGGCGAAGACGGTGCTACTGTGTCCCCGCAGGGTTTGGCGCTCCTTGCCGGTAGCCACGTCCCACAACTTGATGGTCTGGTCCCAGCTGGCCGTCGCCAAGGTCTTGCCGTCGGGACTGAAGGCCAGGCCGTCAACGGCGTCCTCATGGCCTTCGAGGACGGCGCGGCACGTCGCCCGTCCGCGGGTCCAGCAGCCGCACCGCACGGTCCTCGCCGGCGAGGGCCAGCGTCTTGCCGTTGGGCGACAGCGCGATGGCGAGCACCGGGCCGATCTCGGGAACTTGCGGATCGCGGAACGTCGCTCGTTCCTTGCGGCCGGCCACGTCCCAGAGCCGGATGGTCTGGTCCCAGCCGGCCGACACCAGTAGGCCGCCGTCGCGCGCGAAGGCTAGGGTGAAGACGCGATCGGTGTGGCCTTCTAGCGAGCCGATCTCCTGGTGCGTGGCCACGTCCCACAGTTTGATGTCGCCGCCGTTGGGCGAGCCGGTCGGCGCCGGGTCGCTCCAGCGGCCGGTGCCCACCGCCAGCGTCTTGCCGTCCGCCGCGAACGCCAGCGATAACACCTGAAAAGCGTGTCCTTCGAGCGTGGCCTTCTCCTTGCCGGTGGCCGTGTCCCACAGCTTGACCGTCTTGTCCCAGCTGCCGGTGGCCAACGTCTTGCCGTCCGGCGACGCCGCCACGCATTCGATGGGTTTCTCATGGGCTTGGAGCGTGAAGCGTAGCTTGCCGGTCGAAACGTCCCAGACGCGGCCGGTGCCTCCGCGGCCCGTGCCGTCGCCTCCGCCGGATAGCAGAGTATGGTTGTCCGCGAAGGCCACGCTGTGGACGCTGCCGGTATGGCCGCGCAGAGTGGCCTTGAGCTGTCCGGTGGCCGGATTCCACAGCCTGACGGTTTGATCGAGTCCGGCCGTGGCCAACGTGCGGCCGTCGGGCGCGAAGGCGACACAGTTGATGCCACCGCCCTGATGTCCACGGAGGACGCGGAGGACGCGGCCGGTGGCGGCGTCGCGTATCTTGGCCGTTCGGTCGGACTTTTCCGCCGTGGCCAGTGTTCGGCCGTCGGGGGCGAAGACGACACTGCGTATCCCGAAGGGCTGACGGAGGCGCACGCGCACCTTGCCGCTAGGCAGGTCATGCAAGGTCAGCATTCCGCGGTTGTCGTTCATGCCGCTGACCACGGCCAACGTCTTGCCGTCGGGCGAGAGGGCCAGCGACCAAATTTTGCCGGCCGGCGCCGTTAGCTCAATCGGGTTCGGCCCGAACTGCAATGGATCTCCCGGTTCGCCGGCGGCTGGCCGCTCCGCGACCGTCAGGCCCGCTGCCAGCAGGAGCGCCGGGAGGGCCAAGAATCGATTCGGGATGACGCGCCTGTTGCCTTTCATTGGAGCAACTTCCTGCTCTTCTAGGGTGGGTGCGGGATGAGGTCCACTATGCCCCACCAGCGCTGTTCCCGTCAAGGTTTTCGAGGGTGCGTGCAGGGTTTGTGGTGTTGTCTTTTTCGTTAGCCCAGCCCTTCAGGGCTGGGGATAGTCGGGCAACGAGGGAGAATTGGGCCTTCAGACCCTCCGCTGCGCTTCCACTGGAGGGGCTAAAGCCCCGAAGGTGTCTCATCCCGTCCCCCTTCCCAGCCCTGAAGGGCTGGGCTAACGAAACAAATCCCCTACTCCCCCAACCGGCGCACGCACCCGGTATTCGACCAACTGGCTTACTTGTTAAGATTACTCTTGAACTCTTCCAAGGTTCCTTTCTCATAGCTATCGCGAACTCGCTCAGCTTCTCCGCGAGGGTACGCGGCAGGAAATCCACTACCCGGCTCAGCGAGAGACGGTCGTTTCGTCTTGCGCAAATTCACCATCTCGGCTTCGATCTTCTTCCGTGCCTTAACCTTCTCTTGGTCCGAAAGAATTGTAACGCGTACCTTCGGGAGTTTACGGAGGGCAATCTCACACGCTTCGATTTGCAACTGGTAGAAAGACTTGTCTTTTCTTTCCTCGCGCCAGAACGATAGATCGTTGATGCCCAATTGAATGGGGCAACCATGTGGCGGCAAGGAAGGTAGGTGCTGTGAAAACACGTGACACAACGTGCCGTAAGCAAGTCCGTGACATATGCGTCCGACGGAGACGATATAGGCATCTGAGGTGTTTCCACTGTAGAGAGTAATACAGTAACGCCGATCGTTTGCCTTTTGCACCAATGCTTCCCACAATTCGACGCTCTCGTCCTGATACAGGTTAGAAAGCGCCTCGTAGACGCGCTCCTCCTCATTCCAGTCGTAGTCTTTAGGGAATAGAGGAAGCTCACTCGGAAAGCGGCTGCGACGTTTCACTATCTTTGGCGGCTTATTGCGATTGGCAATCGCATCTACCAATTTGGCCGCCTCCTTCGCGTCGCGTTTCGCCGCCTGCCCATTAGCAGGAGCTTTCCCTCCTTGTCTTGCATCGCCCTCGGCAAAGACAACCGCGCCGATCAGACTTAGACTGCTGATCGCCAGGCCGCAACGCATCCACAGATGGCAAATTACTCTCATAAGACGACCCCCCTTAAGTTCTTACCACCGTGGACTGTTAATCTACCTGTCTTTCCGCGCCACCGCCCGCGCCGCCTTCAGATCCCACAACATTGCCGTGCCATCCATGCTCGCCGTGGCGAGAGTGCGGCCGTCCGAGGAAAAGGCGACGGATACGACGAGGGCACGGTGGGCCTGGCCGAAGGCGATCTCCTTCCAGGTCGTCGTGTCCCACAGTTGCACGCTGCCGTCGCCGCGGCGGGCGCCGCCACCGTGGCCGGTCGCCAACAGTTTGCCGTCGGGCGAAAACGCCAGATGACGCACCGAGGCCGATTCCTGGATCGTCGTCACCCGCTTGCCGTCGGCCACGCTCCAGACGTGGACCGAGGGAGACGTAGGCGAGGCCGAGGCCAGCAGTTTGCCATCGGGCGAAAAGGCCACGCTCAGGGCCGACACGTTGGCGCCAGCGAATGGCGTGCGCTCGACATTCGCGCTCAGGTCCCACAGCTTGATGCCGCCAGGCAGACGAGCGTTGCGATCGTCGCTGGCGCACATGGCCAGCAGTTTGCCGTCGGACGAGAAGGCCACGCCCGCCGCACCGACCTCGAAGCGTGCCAGCACCGCCTTTTCCTTGCCGGCGGCCACGTCCCACAGGCGCACCGTCTTGTCGGTGCTTGCCGAGGCCAGCGTCTTGCCGTCCGGCGCGAAGGCCAGGCAGCGCACCATGTCCTCGTGTCCGTTCAAGAGGGCGACTTCCTTGCCGCCGGCCAGATCCCACAATCGGATCGTCTTGTCGGAGCTGCCCGTGGCGAGAACCTTGCCGTCGGGCGAGACAGCGGCGCAGGCGACGATACGGGTGTGGCCCTTGAGCGTAAGGATGCGGCGGTTGCGCCAGGCGGTCAGGTCCCAGAGGTTGACGTCGCTGGGCAGTCCGGTCGTGCCGCCGCTGGCGGCCACGGTGCGGCTATCGGGAGAGAAAGCCACCGCCTCGACCCAGTAGCGCGGAGCCGGCAGATCCGCCAGCAGCGCGCCGAAGCGACGTCCCATACCTTGACCTCGCCGTACCGCGCTTGCACTTGCCAGGAAAGTCCGCCACCGCTGACGAGCTTCTTGCCATCGGCGGAGAAGGCCAGCGACAGAACTTTGGTTCGTATCCCTTGCAGTCGCCGAGTCTCCTTGCGAGCGGCCACGTCCCACAGCTGCACGCCGCCGGGCCGATCGTCCGAGGCGGCCACGGGGTTGTCGTCGGGCCCGGTATAGGGGTTGTAACAGACGGCGAGGGTCTTGCCATCCGGCGCGAAAGCGACGGCGTTGATCGCCGCCTCCGGCGTGTGCAGCACGTCCACTTGCTTGCCGCTCGCCGGGTCCCACAGACGGACCTCGCCATCGAAGCCGCCGCTGGCCAGCAGCTTGCCGTCGGGCGCGAAGGCGACCGAGCGCACCGCCTTCGTGTGCCCCTCCAGGCGCAGACGCTCCTTGCCCGTGGTCGCGTCCCACAGGCGCAGCGTCTGGTCCCAACTGACCGAGGCCAGCGTCTTGCCGTCGGGGGACCAGGCGACGCCGAAGGCGGCGCCCGTGTGCCCCTGGCACGAAACCACCTCGGCGCCCGTCGCCACTTCCCAGACCTTGACCTCGCCGGGTTCGCCCTTGGTCTGCCAACCGCCGGCGGCCGAGGCCAGTTTCTTGCCGTCCGCCGAGAAGGCCAGGCTCCAGACCCAGTTGGCATGGCCGCGAAGCGTGGATAACGGTTTGCCGGTGGCGCGTTTCGAATAGCTTAATGCTGTGATCGCCGCTGCCGACGGCCAGAATCTTGCCGCCCGGCGAGAAGGCGAGAGCGTAAGCGAAGCCGGTCGGCGTCTGCAAAACCACGTCCGTGCCCACTTGGCTCCGCGGCTGGATTTTCACCGTGCCGTCGGCGCCGGCTGTGATGAGACCCTTGCCGTCGGCCATGAGGAGGGCGACCCAGGTTTGATTGCCATGCGCGCGGACGACTGCGACTGGCCGCAGCGGCGGGCGAGCGGCCGGCCAGTGCTTGATGGTCTTGTCCGCGCTGCCGGTAAACAGCGAACGCCCATCCGGAGTGAAACACAAGCAGGTGACGGCATCATTGTGGCCGCGCAACAGGGTCCGCTGGCGGCCGCTGACCGGGTCGAGGATGCGTATCGTCAGATCCTGGCCGGCGCAGGCGAGCATGGCGCCGCGCGGCGAGTAGGCCAGGGTCAGCACCAGGTCGCCCATCTGAAACGAGGCGATTTGCTTCCCTGAGACCGGATCCCACAGGCGCACCTTGTCGCCCTTGGGCGGCGGCGCCCCGGCTGGCTGGGCCGCCGTCACGTCCCACAGGCGCACCATGTTGTCCTCGCCGCCGCTGGCCAGCGCCCGGCCATCCGGCGCGAACGCCACGCAGCGGACGGCGCCGTCGTGGCCCTTGAGCGTCGCCATCAGCTCGCGCGTCGCCACGTCCCACAATTTGATCGTGCGGTCGCTGCTGCCGCTGGCCAGCGTCTTGCCGTCCGGACTGAAAGCCACGCCGCGGACGCCACCGCGGTGGCCCTTGAGCACGGCCAACGACCGGCCGGTCGCCACGTCCCACAGGCGAACCGTCCGGTCGTAGCCGCCCGAGGCCAGCGTCTTGCCGTCGGGGCTGAAGGCGACGCTGAAGACCCAGTTCGTATGAGACTTCAAGGTGAAACGCTCCGCGCCCGTGGCCACGTCCCACAATTTGAGGGTGTGGTCAAAGCAGGCGGAGGCCAGCGTTTTGCCGTCCGGGGAGAACGCCACCCGGCCCACCACGTCGGTGTGCCCCCCCAGCAATCGGAGGAGCCGACCGCTGGCCGCGTCGAGCAGTTGAACGGTCTTCTCCTCGCCGCTGACGGCCAGCGTCCGGCCGTCCGGTGAGCAGGCGATTGACAGCAGCGGGAAAGAGTTCTCTGGCCGCCCCTCGCCGCCGACGGGCAGCGTTCGCGGTCGCGCTTCCATTGTCAGCGGTTCGTCGTCGCCGGACTTGACGGCGGCTGGTGCCGCCGGCCGCTCTTGGACGTTCGCGGCGTCGTCGGCCTTACGCGATGGAGGCTGAGCGCGGCCCGGAACGAGCGGAAGCAGGACCACGGCCAGAACGAGCAGGGCGAGCCGGCCGGCCGGAGGTAGGCCGCGCGGCGTGGCCGCGTGCATAATCAGGCTCAATCGCCGCTTCAGCGAATAGACGCGGCCGAAGGCGCTGGCCGCCGGCGGCAGGACCGCTCGCGCCCGGACAGGAAATCGACCGTTTGCAGCAGCGCCCCGGCATAGGCCGGCGCCGCGCGCGGTAGCTCGCTCACCACCCAGGCATCGCAGCATTCCTCCTCGGCCGCGTGCAAGGCCCGGCAGGCGTACCAGACCAGCGGGTTCCACCAGTACAAGCCCAGGGCCAAACCTTCGAGAACGCGAACCCAGTGGTCGCGGCGGCACAGATGGGCCAATTCATGCACCAGCAGCGCGTCCCGACTCTCGGCGCCGAGTTGGCGCAGCAGCGCTCGCGGGAAGAACAGACGCGGCCGGCCGCCAACCGCCCACAACAACGGCGGCAGCGCTCCCGGCACCAGCCACACTGACGGACAGCGCGACAGCCCCAGGCGTCGTGCCAGCACGGCGGCGCGCTCTTGCAGCGCCGTCGGCGCCGGCAGAGCGTAGCGAAGCAGGCGATGGAAACGGACGATGCGCCGCCCCATCACGGCGAACCAGACGACACAGCCGGTCAGCCACAGCAGACCGAGAATGTCGAAGACGTGAGCGCGAACGGATAACACCTGATCCCGAAGCGATACCGGCACGACTGCGGCGACCGACGGGACCGCCTCGATTACCGGCGCGGGGATGTCGATCACTTCGGCGTCGATGGCGGCTGGCTCGTCCTTCTCCGCAGTCGGCGGCGGGAGAGGCGCCCCCTCCGCGGCGGTACGGGCCAGGTCGCTGCCGCGCGGAAACTTTCGGCCGATGGCGGCCGAGCGCGGTGCCTGCGCGGCGCCGCGCGTGCGATGACGCGCGGCGGTAGGTCCGGCGAGCCGAGCCGGACGGACGCCGCTTCTTCCGCCGGCGCCAGCACCGGCACGTGAACCAGCGGCGGCGTCAGCAACTTGAGCAGCACCAGCACCCACAGGGCATGAACGAGGGCCGGCCGCCAGCCCCACCGCCGCGCCGTCAACGCCGCCAACGCCGGCACACCGGCCAGCAGGGCGTTGAGTACGCCGATCTCGACGAGGCTGCGCACGTTCGGCTCCTTTCCTCAGCCCGCATGGCGGGGAGCCTGGAGCGTCTCACCAAAAAGCCTCACGCCAAGGCGCAAAGAACGCAAAGACAAAAAGGAGACCAGCCGACTGGGTTATTCGTTTCTTCCTTTGCGTTCTTTGCGCCTTGGCGTGAGGCTCTCTTGATGAAGCCCATTAATCTCTGCCGCCGCGTCCCTTGCCGCGCGGCGCCTGCCGAAGTTGATCGAGAAAGGTCCGCAATTCCTGTCGCTCCGCCGAGCTGAACTGTTCGGTCTTCAGCAGATGCAACAGCAGCGGCGCCATCGATCCGCCGCACAGTTTCTCCGCCGTGGCCCGCAATCGCCAGCCGATCAGCGTCTGCCGATCGATCGCCGCCGTGAAGCCGTGCGGCCACGTCCCTCGATCACGGCGGATGCAGCCCTTGGTCTCCAGGCGCTCCAGCAACTTCTGCACGGTGCCGTACTGCGCCGCCGTGCCCGCGGGGTAGAGCCGGTCCGTTAGCTGGCGGATCGTCGCCGTGCCCTGCTCCCATAAGGTTTGCAGGACCGCCAACTCCGCGTCGGTCACGTCCAACGGCCTTTCGTCCATCTTCCTTCACCTGTGTCAAGATGGGGATAGATGCGAATTTAAGACGACTCGTCTGAGATGTCAAGCAATTTCCGGCAATTTTTTCCGGCGAGCGGGGGGCGTCAGCCCCCTGTTTGTTCGCAACAGGGGGCTAACGCCCCCCGCTCGCCGGAGGAACGCTGCTCCAGTCGAGCCAGGTCCGCCAGACCAGGAATGCCAACAGCAGGTAGGCCGTCAGCGTGGCCGGCCACGATTTGGACACGAACTTCACGGCGCTGCCGGCGTACTTGTTCAGGTGCAGGCGCGCACCCATGAAATCGACGCTGTAAATCTCGTCGAGCACCAAATGCGACAAAAAGCCGAGCATGACGGCCCCGGCGAGGAAGATGCGCAGACGCAGATCGTTCGTGGGGTAGATCAGGTACGTCGCCAGGCCGGCGATGAACAGGGCCGGGACGCTGTGGAACATGCCACGGTGTACGGAAGCGTGCTTGAACAGCGTGGACAGGACGTAGCGGATGAAGACGTACACGGCGGCGAGGAGGACGAGCGTCTGTTCGGTGGAATGCTGGCGCCATTCGGAGACGCGCTTGTACAGCAAGAAGGGAGCGACGGAGGCGGAGACGCCGAACAGCTCGCGCACCGGCACGCCGCTGTCGCTGTCGAGGTCCGGCAGCAGTCCGCCCAGCGTCGTCAGTCCCGCCGCCACCAACGCCGGACCCCAATCGTAGTTCCACTCCAACAGGGCTAGGCTGCCATAGCCGGCGCCGAGCATCCCGGCGAAGGTCAGGTGTCCGCGATAACTGGCCATCGAGCGGTCCTCATTGACCCGTGCGATTCCCTCATCCAGGCAGAGGCGAGTCGAGCGGATAGTAGACTTCCACGCGCGTGATGTGGAGGAGAGATATCAAGGCAAAGCGTTGCCGTGGAGGGTCCAGGACGCTCCTCGGCGGCAACGCGATCCGCAGGCTCATGTGGACAATCGTACCGATCTCGGGGTGAGTGACGTCATAGGTAGCGCCGTCGGAGACAAAGACTCGAAAGGGGCAAAATGGTTGGCTGGTCAAAAGGCGACGAAGATCATCGGGCCGCATGGTTTATCCATTGGAACCATCTGCGAAAAAGGAGAAAGGAATGCCGTATCTCACGGCGTCCCTTCGTCACTGGGTCGGCGTACCGTTTATCGTCGCGTCCGCCTCCACCTGCTGAATCTGGTTCATCAGGACAAGCTCAAAATCATCACTGTAGGGGTCAGGATTTTGGGGATCGGTGATACCGATGATAGCCATGTCTTCACCAATGAGGGTGATCTCCGGACAAACAACGTCCAGGACTTTCCCATTGACGAGATGGATGCGGAAGGGCCGAAAGGGTCGTTGCCGCAGCAAGTGCTTCAATTCTTCGGAACGTCTCATGGTCGTTGCCTCCGCGAGAAGGTTGCTTCCCGCCATTATCCATGCCTCGTTCGTGCCCGACAAGAGGATCGCCCTTCGTGCGGAACGAGAACAGGTTGTTGCCCTGGTCCGTTCGAGGGAAAAAAGTGTATAAAACGGCCTCCGACCGAGGAATAGTGGATAGAAGATCGGCCGCATCACCCGGCAAGGAGGCCCGATGGCGATCAACCCGATGAGCAAGGTCATTCAACATCTCCAGCGAACCGCCTTGCGGCGAGACGGGGCGGGGCTGAGCGATGGCCAACTGCTGGAGCGTTACCTCCGCCATCGAGAGGACGCCGCCTTCGCGGCCCTGGTGCGGCGACACGGCCCGATGGTGCTGAGCGTCTGCCGTCGCGTCCTCGGCAACGACCACGACGCCGAGGACGCCTTCCAGGCTTCTTTCCTCGTCCTGGTCCGCAAGGCCCCTGCCGTCGTGCCACGCGAGAAGGTCGCCAACTTCTTGTACGGCGTCGCGCACACCACGGCGTTACGGGCCAAGGGGCTGATCGCCAAGCGGCGCGCCGAGAAAAACAGGTGGCGGAAATGCCCGAACCCGAAGCCAGGTCGCCGGACCTGGAGAGCGACCTGCGGCCCCTGCTGGACCGAGAACTGAGCCGTCTGCCCGAGAAATATCGTGTACCGATTGTCCTGTGCGACCTGGAGGACAGGTCCATCAAGGACGCGGCCCGGCACCTGGGTTGGCCGCAAGGGACATTGGCGGGACGGCTGGCGCGGGCGCGGGTGATGCTGGCGAAGCGGCTCGTCCGCTGTGGTCTGGGAGTGTCGGGTGGAGCGTTGGCGGTATTGCTATCGCAACAAGCGCGAGCGGCCTTCGTGCCGACTCGGATCATGTCGGGTACGATCGAAGCCGCAAGATTGTTTGCGGCGGGACAGGCGGCGTCGGGCCTGATTTCGGTCCCGGTCGCCGCTCTCACGGAAGGAGTCCTGAGGACCATGTTCCTAACCAAGTTGAAGACCGCAACAGCGGTCCTGGCGGTGACGACGTTGAGCCTGACTGTTCTCGGCGGAGGGCTGACGATCGCGCAGCAGGTCAAGGGCGAGCGAGGGAATCAGGTTGTCGTTGACACGGCGAAGCCGCCGGAATCGCGGAACAAACAAGAGAGACGGCAAGGCGACAATCCTCTTCCACGGGTCGGCTTCGTCGATGGCGGCACCGTCGGCCAGCCGAGCTTGCTCTTCCCCGGAATCGGCCTGGACAACCTGATCGCAACCGAAACTCCGGACGTGCGATTGGGACGGGGATCCAAGGACTATAATGCGATTTTTGAGACGGTTCTGGACATCGTGGATGACTTCTTCGAGGTTGCCTACGCGAA
Organism: uncultured Planctomycetota bacterium; assembly: GCA_963849325.1. GTDB lineage: Bacteria > Planctomycetota > Planctomycetia > Gemmatales > Gemmataceae > JAJPHU01. The sequence goes on from CAWKHF010000009.1 coordinate 283,485, forward strand.
CCGATACGACGGCCGCATCGAAACTCACCATCTGGAAAAACCTACCGCGTCGCCGCCCGTTCGGCGGCGAGCCGTCGTCTGGATCAGCGTGGACGATGCGGGCGGCTACCGGGTCGGTATTCGAGTCCACCGCGAAGAGAAGGTCACGACTTCCCGTTTCGATACCAAACTGTCTCGTCCCTTTAGGGAAACGCATTGGGAAGACATAGGCCGTGACATCAAACTGGAGCAAGTCATGCGGCAACGGTTGGTCGAGTGGGATCGGAAGGAGAGAGCCGAGAAGCCACAGATACATAAACAGAGCGAGAATCCGAGAGAGCAGGATGAGGCAAACCATCCCAACGGCGTCTTGCTACGGAACGTCCATGTGGACGCGGTGAATCCCGACCACACGATTTCGGTCATTACACTGAGTAATCGACCAGTCACGATCATGAACTTGCCGGTAGCGCCCGATGCCAAAATCAGGGTCAAGAAAGGAAACACCCTCGCCGCCGTGAAGATCGGCATGCGTCTGGTCCTGCGACTGCGTGTGATGGAGGACCAGATCGTTGTCACGGAAATCCGACAGGAAGGGAGTACGGCCAAAAAATAAGTTCCGTTACGCTATACTTGAAAGCGATTGATGCGGAACATGCCGATGGGCAGATCGGTTCGGCCCTTGTCGGCGAGGTCGGCGAGGATCTCGCCGACGACCGAAGCGAACTTGAATCCGTGGCCGGAAAAGCCGGCGGCCAGGGCCACGTTCGGATGATCGGGGTGCAAATCGATGACGAAGTGACGGTCGGGTGTCAGCGTGTAAATGCACACGGAGGCGCGGCGGCGCGAGCCATCCAGCAGCGGCAGATGTTCGCGCAGGAAGGATCGGGCCTTCTCCTCGTCCTCGGCGGAGGGCGTGCGGTCGATTTCGCTGGGGCTGTTCAACTCCGGGGCGCCGTAATGCTGGGCGACCTTGGCGCCGTGGGCGTTGAGGACCGGGAAGCCGTAGAAGTGGCCTTGCGGCGTGTCGGCGATGTACAGCGGGAAGACGTCGCGGCGGAACAGGCGATCGTCGCTGGTGCCGAACCACTGCACGACTTGACGCATGACGCGGAGGAACGTCCCGCGCTGCGCCAGCACCTCGCCCGCCCAAGGGCCGGCCGTGATGACCAGACGCGCGGCCGTGTAGCGCCCTCCATGCGTTTCGACGCGCACCTCGCGGTCATCGGCCTCCCAGGAGACAACCGGCTCGTGGTCGTGGATGGTCGCGCCCAGGCGTACCGCCTCGCAGGTGTGGGCCTGGACGCAATCTTCCACATAGAGAAAACCCGCCGAGCGCTCCAGCACCCCGGCGTATTCGTCCGCGAAGCGGAAGGCGGGGAAACGACTGCGCAACTCCCGGGGAGATAGCGACTCGACCGGCAGACCGTGTTGTTCGGCGGAGGCGAGGACGCCGCCAATCATCGCGCTGTCGCGGCGACCGATGCTCAGGCAGGGACTCTCGGTCAGCAAGTGGACGCCTTGACGTTGTTCGAGGTCGTACCAGCGCTCGAAGGCGCGGCCGACGAGCGGAACGTAATCGGGGTGCTCGTAATAAGCGCGGCGGATGATGCGCGTATGTCCGTGCGAGCTGCCGCGATCGTGGCCGAGGGCGAACTGCTCCAGGGCGAGGACGCGCCGGCCGCGGCGGGCCAGCTCGCACGCCGCCGCCGACCCCATGCCGCCGACACCAATCACGATCGCGTCATAGATGTGCGCAGTCATTCTTGTTCTCACAAAATGCGAAGTAGCAAACGCCTCACGGAAGGGTCAGATAGCGCTCGACTTCCCAGGCCGTCACCTGGCGATGGTACTCGTCCCATTCCGCGCGCTTCAGGCGCAGGAACTCCGCCGCGATCGGGCCGAGCGCCGCCTGGATCACCTCGTCGCGCTCCAGCTCGCCCAGCGCCTCGATCAGGCTCTGCGGCAGCAGGCGTACCTTGCGGCGGGCCATTTCCTCCAGACCCAGGGCGTAGGTGTTGTCGCGGTTCGGCTCGCCGGGGTCGAGGCCGCGGCGGATGCCGTCCAGGCCGGCGCCGAGGTAGGCGGCGAAGGCGAGATAGGGGTTGAACGCCGACGACACGGTGCGGTCCTCGACGTGGCCGGACTCCGGCGTGCGGATCATCTGCGTGCGGTTGTTATCGCCGTAGGTGATGAACGCCGGCGTCCAGGTGAAGCCGGAGCGCGTGCCGGTCAAGCCCTGTCCGACCTGCAAACGCTTGTAACAGTTCACGGTCGGCGAGGTGACGGCGCACAGGGCGCGAGCGTGGCTCAGCACGCCGCCCAGGAAATGATAGGCCAGTTCGCTCAGGCCCAGGCCGCGGCGGTCGTCCTCCGCGGCGAACAGGTTGCGGCCGGTCTCGGCGTCGGCCAGGTGGTAGTGCAGGTGCGCGCCGCTGCCGGTGCGGTCGGCGAACGGCTTGGCCATGAACGTGGCGACGGCGCCGTATTTCCGCGCCGTCTGTCCGGCGAGCATCTTGAAGAAGAGGAAGCGGTCGGCCGTCGTCAGCGCGTCGGCGTAGCGAAAATTGATCTCGTACTGGCCGTTGGCGTCCTCGTGGTCGGACTGGTAGACGCCCCAGCCGAGCTTGCGGAGGCCTTCGTTCATGTCGCGCAGATACTCGTAGGCGGCGGATAGACCCTTGAAATCGTAACAGGGCTTGGCCAGGGTATCGACGCCGGCGGGATCCCAGGGGACGATGCGTCCGTCCTCGCGGCGCGAGACGAGGAAGTGCTCCGGCTCGACGCCGACGTTGAAGACGTAGCCGGCGGCGCGCAACTCGCCCAGAACACGCTGGAGGTTGACGCGCGGACAGTATGCGAAGGGTTGGTCATCGACGTACAGGTCCGCGGCGAATCGGGCCAGGCCATGCGTCCACGGCGCCGGCGTGTAGCTGGACAGATCGATGCGGGCCATCATGTCGTGGGAGGAAGCGTTCTGACCCATGCCCCAGACGGCGCCGCCGGCGAAGCCAGCGCCGGCGTCCGCGACCGCATCCAGCATCTCGCGCGGCACCATCTTCACCTTGGCCGAGCCGTGGATGTCCACGAACTGCACGAGTAGGTAATCCACGCCGTCTTTTTGCAGCTGAATCTTGAGCGTGCCACGATCCACGATCGACCTCCTTACCCGAGCCGGCGCTGCGAGCGGACGCTGGTTGGTTGGGAGAGAGGTATCGCTTGTGTATAATCGCTGCAACGACCAAACTCAAGCGAGAAACGCCATGTGCGGCATCGTCGGTTATCTGGACAGGCGCCAACAACGAGATCGTCCGCTCGGACGCACTCTGCTGACCATGCTGCAAGCCCTGTCCTGCCGCGGCCCCGATTCGGCCGGCGTCGCCCTGTTCGGCGAAGCGTCTCCGCTTCAACTGCGCCTGAATGTACCGCGGGACATGGATCCGGATCGGGTGAATCAAACCCTCCACGACGAAGGGCTGACCGTACATCGATCTTACTCAACCGGCGTCTACGATGCGCTAATCGCCTCCCGAGTGGACGTCACTCGTTTGGAGGATCGACTGGTCCGGCGCTTACCGGGCAGCGAAATCCTCTGTCTCGGCGAGCACCTCGACCTGTCGAAACAGGTCGGTTCACCGGACGAACTGGAAGCGACCTATCACGTCAGCGTCTTCCAGGGTACGCATGGCATCGGGCACACGCGGATGTCCACGGAGAGCCGCGTGGACCTGAGCCATTCGCAACCGTTCTGGGCGCATGGCGTACCCGACCTGGCGACGGTACACAACGGCCACATCACGAATTATCACAAGCTGCGCCGTCGCTTCGAGCAGGAGGGGTATCGCTTCTACACCGACAACGACTCGGAAGTGATCGGCGTCTATCTGCGCGATCGCCTGGCGGCGGGGCGGACGCTGGAAGGGGCGCTGCATGCGTCGTTGGAGGATTTCGACGGCTCGTTTTGCTACCTGGTGGCGTCGAAGGATCGTCTCGCCTTCGTCAAGGACCGCTTCGGCTTCAAGCCGCTGATGCTGGCCGAAACGGAGGAATTCGTGGCCCTGGCGACCGAGGAGGTCGCCCTGCGCCGCGCCCTGGGGCGTGACTTCGTGGCCCGCGAACCGGCGCCCGGCTCCGTGCGTATCTGGTCGGTCCACTCGGAACCGGCCGCCGTTGCCGCCGACGAATAACCGCCATGAGGAGGGTGTGCCCTTGACGTTCGCCATCAACTGCCGCGAGAAGACGACGCGCGAGATCAACCGCCTGCTGCGCGAGGCCGTTGCCTCGGGGCACGAACACATTCACGTCCTCGAACCCGAGGCGCGGCACAATCTCGGCGTGGCCCTGCTGCGGCCGGTGCGCGTGGTCTTCGAGGGTAGCGTGGGCTACTACTGCGCCGGCATGATGGACGGGGCACACGTCGAGGTCCACGGCAGCGCCGGCTGGGGCGCGGCGGAATCGATGATGAACGGCACGGTCGTGATCGACGGCAACGCCGGCAGCGGCGTGGCCGCGTCGATCCGCGGCGGTACGGTGGTCGTCCGCGGCGACGCCGCCGCTCGTGCCGGCGTCTCGATGAAGGGCGGCACGCTCCTTATCGGCGGCAGCTGCGGTTACATGGCCGGCTTCATGATGCAGAAGGGACGCATCATCATCTGCGGCGACGCCGGCGACGCCCTGGCCGATTCCATGTACGAGGGCGTCGTTTTCGTCGGCGGGCAGATCGCATCGCTGGGCAACGATACCGTCATCGAGGAGCCGACCGCTGAGGATCGCGCCGGATTGAACGAGTTGCTGGTGACGTACCGCGTGGCGGGTCCAACATCGTTTCGCAAGGTCGTCTCCGGTCGCAAACTGTGGAACTTCGATCGTCGGGAGCTTGAAGTCTGGAAGGCGGCCCTATGAATCCACTCACGATCGGCAAGAGTTATTTCTTGCGCCTACCGGATAGCCGCATGCTTGGTCGAGTGAAGATACTGCGGATGGAGGATGACTGGGCGGAAGGACGTTTTCAGGCGGACGAAGCCTTCACCGACCTGCGTCCTCTTTTTGAAGAGGAGGCCCAGCTGCGTAACGACCAAATTATCCCTCTCTGGGAGGAGGCAGCGGATCGAATTGAGTCTCTTCGTATCCAGGTAGTGGCGGAGGACGGGACCGTGCATCCTCGTCTGCGGATTTTTCTCGAAGGAGATGAAGCGTCGCTGGCCTTGCCGTTAGCGCCGTCTGACGGTTGATCCACAAGACAAAGAAGGTGAAGGCAATGGAGATTTCAACGATGGGAAAAGTGCTTGTGTCGGCGAAGATCGAGAACTTCAACGACTTGTACGATGTAAGCACTGGCCGACTTCAACCCGAAAACGTTCGCCGCATCGAGGTGGCGGATGCCCTGGTCGATACCGGCTCCATGCACCTCATGCTGCCCCGACGCTTTGTGCAGCAACTGGGACTGCAGCGGTATCGAACGCGCAGGGCAAGAACCACGGGAGGGATGACCGACATCCCCATGTGCGGCATGGTCCAGTTAACGGTGCAGGGACGCGATTGCCGCATGGAGGTGGGGGAGATCCCTGATGAATGTCCCGTCTTGATCGGTCAGATGCCCTTGGAATCTCTCGATTTCGTCGTTGATCCCATCCATCAACGGCTCATCGGCAACCCCGAACACGGCGGCGAACACATGATCGAATGGTACTGATCCCTTTGTTGCTGCGCTCGTGACCCTCCCTATGAATCCAACTCCGAACGATAACGGCCGGCCGCAGCCCAGCGGCACGTACACGCCGGGCATCATCGAGGACATCCAGGCCAAGGCCGAGCTGGGCCGCTATCGCATCCGCGGCTTCGGCACGCTGCGGCCGCGCACCTGGGCCACCTTCGACGACCTGACCTTCATCCCCTGCCGGCCTGACCCGCATTCCCCTGGAAGGCTACCGCGAACAGTGCTCGACGCGCACCGTCCTCGGCACGCGCTACGCGGCCCGACCCATCGAACTCGACATCCCCGTCATGATTACGGGCATGAGCTTCGGCGCCCTGTCGTACAACGCCAAGGTGGCGCTGGCCCGCGGCGCCCGCGCGGCCGGCAGCTCGACGACGACCGGCGACGGCGGCATGTTGCCCGCCGAGCGCGAGAATGCCCGCGTCCTCATCTACGAAGTGCTGCCCAGCCGCTACGGCATCAACGTCCATCACCTGCGCCAGGCCGACGCCATCGAGCTGACCATCGGCCAGGGAGCCAAGCCGGGGACCGGCGGTCTGCTGCTCGGCTCCAAGGTGTCGGAGGAGATCGCCAGCATGCGCGACCTGCCGCCGGGCGTCGATCAGCGCAGCCCGTGCCGCCATCCCGATTTCCTCGGCCCCGACGACATGGTGCTCAAGATCGAGGAGCTGCGCGAGGCGACCGACTGGCAGGTGCCGATCTTCGTCAAGCTCGGCGCCAGCCGCGTCTACGACGACGTCAAGCTGGCGGCCAAGTGCGGGGCGGACGTGGTGGTAATCGACGGCATGGAAGGCGGCACCGGCGCCTCGCCGGACTTGCTGCAAGAGCATACCGGCATCCCCACGCTGGCGGCCGTGTGCGAGGCCCGCGCCGCCCTGGAGGAGATGGGACTGTTCGGCGAGGTCAACCTGATCATCGCCGGCGGCATCCGCCACGGCAGCGACGCCGCCAAGGCCATCGCCCTCGGCGCCGATGCCGTCTACGTCGGCACCGCTGCTCTGATCGCGCTGAACTGCAACAAGCCGCTCTACGTCGAGGATTATCACGCCCTCGGCGCCGCGCCGTATGCCTGCCACCACTGCCACACCGGCCGCTGCCCGGTCGGCATCACCACGCAGGACCCCGAGTTGGTGAAGCGGCTGGAGATCGACGCCGCGGCGGAGCGCGTGGCCAACTGGCTGCATGCCACGACTTCCGAGATCCAGATTCTCGCTCGGGCCTGCGGCAAGCGCGACGTGCACGACCTGGAGCCGGAAGACCTGCGGGCACTGACGCTGGAGGCGTCGCTCATCACGGGCCTGCCGCTGGCGGGGACCAACATGGTCTTCGGCGGCGGGCCGGGATGGAAGCGGGAGAGGATCTAAATAGTTCCACCGAAATCCTCGTTTAGCCGCGACGCGAGCGGAGCGCGGGATATCGCGCTCCGCTACGCGTCGCGGCGAAACGAGTTGAGAGTCTGTTCCGAAAGCCCCTCCCCCGGTACTCCGGGGAGAGGGGTTGGGGTGAGGGGGTGCGTGTTCTGCGGGTTTCTCGCCCCTCACCCCCAACCCCTCTCCCCTGAGTACAGGGGAGAGGGGAGCTTATGGAACAGACTCTTATTGCGGCTGCAGCTGCTCCGCCTCGGTGCTCAGACGAAGGAGTCGTTGGCACGCCCCACAGTGGACGGGTTGATCCGATAAGCTCGGCACCTCGGCGGTGTGCTGACAAGCAGGGCAGGTGTACTGATAGCCGCCTGGCTTCGGTTTGCCGAGGATTCGGGCGAAGACGCCGGTCTTCGACGCGCTCCTCGGCGTGGGCTTGACCAGGATCGGAGCGGGATCGACACCCTCCAGGGCGATGACGTGGACATGGCCATCGCTGCTTCCCAGGGCGATCTCGTTCCCCGAGGGGGCGAGGTCGCCGCACATCACGGGAATGTTGCCCGCCAACTCCGCCAGCACCTCGAAGTCGGGCAGCGACCACCACACCATCCATCCGTCGGCGTTGACGGTGACGACCGAACGACCGTCGTGCAGACAGAAGCAGCAGCGGACCTCGGCGTTCAGTCGCAGCGAACGCACTTCGGCCCGCTGGCGCAGGTCCCATAGTTTGATGGCTCCGTCCTGTCCACCCGAGACCGCCCCGTTTCCATCGGGAGTGAGGTCCGCGGCAGTGACGCGGCCTTGATGACCGCTTAACCGCGCCTCCTCGCGGCCGGACTCCCTGTCCCATAGGCGCAGGGTGCCGTCGTGCGACCAGGAGAGCAGCTGTTTGCCGTCGCGCGTCCAGCGGCAGCCAGACACGATGTCCGAATGACCGACCAGCGTTCGACCATCGCGTTCATCGCCGACCTTGCGGAGCATCAACTTGCGGTCCCACGACGCCGTCACCAGCGAGCGGCCGTCCGGCGCGTACTGGATGGCCGAGATCGGACGAATGTGAGCGATGAAGTTCATGCGTGGTCGATGCGTGACCGCGTCCCACCAGCTCATCACGCCATCCATGGAGGCCGACAGCCAGGTCGTGCCGTCCGGCGACAGGGCGCAGCAGGACAGGGGCTTGGCCGCGGCCTGAAGGGACGATACCGGCTGGGCGTTGCCGGACAGCCACAGTCGCAGACAGCCGTCCCAGCCCGCCGAGAGCACGAAGGCGCCGTCGCCGCTGTAGACGCACGAATACACCTCGCCGCCATGTCCTTCCCCCGTCCCGGCACCGTGCACGCGCATCGTCCGCATAATTCTTCTCCCTGTCTCCCTCCCATCCGACGCCGCTTGGGCCGGATCGAGGAGGTCCCGTCCATGACAAACATAGCTTGTACTTCACCGTCGTGACGGACGGCGGACGGAATCCTTCAAGTTTGGGCGGCCGTAAACCGCCTTGACAGGAACGCGCCATTTGACTATCGGTCCGCCCTCCCGTGCGCGATTGTGTACTCCCGACGCCAGGGACCAAACATGCAGGCGAGGCAACGCTTTCTTCCATCCCTGACTCGCTGCGCCGCCGTGATCCTCGGCCTCGTTCTTGCTGGCTGGGTCGCTCGGGCCCAAGGTCCCTCTCCGTCGGGCAAGATCCTCGTCAGCGACGTAATCATCCAGGGCAACCAGCGCATGACGACGGAGCAGGTGAAAGTGCGGCTGCGCACGCAGGCCGGCAAAGAGTACAACGCGGCGGCCGTGGATGACGATGTCCGCGATCTGTACAAGACGAACCAGTTTAGCAATATCCGTACGCTCGTGCAGGACGATGGACCCGGCCAGAAGAAGGTCTTTTTCATCCTGCTCGACCTGCCGAACCAGGTGCAGAAAGTCACCTTTCAGGGCGCCAAGCACATCAAGGAGGAGGATCTGCGCAACGTCACCGGCATCCGCCCCGGCATGCCGCTCAACCCCAATCTCAATCGCCAAGGCTGCCGCAAGATCGAGGAGAAATACGAAGAGCAGGGACGGTGGTTCGCCCATTGCGACCTGGCCAAGGGCGACAAGTTGGGGGATACCGAGGTGATCTATGACATCACCGAAGGCCCCAAGGTCAAGGTCCGCAGCATCCAATTCACCGGCAACACCTTCGTCAGCGGACAGCGCCTGGCCACCAAGGTCAAGTCATCGTCGGAGTGGTTCCACCTGTTCGGCGGCACCTACAACCGTGAGATGGCCGAGGCGGACGCCATCGAACTGATCAAGTATTACCGCGCCTTCGGCTTCCAGGACGTCAAGGTGGGGTTGGAGAAGGAGCGGTCGTCCGACGGCTGTGAAGTCACCCTGATTTTCCATATCCAGGAAGGACTCCAATACCGCATCCAGGACGTGCCACAGGTCAGCGGTACCAAGAGCATCCCTCACGAGCAGCTGGAAGCGCTGTCAACGATCAAAGCCGGCGACTGGCTCGAAGAGGCCAAGATCAAGGGCGACGCGGAGCGCATCAAGAACTACTACGGTTACATGGGCCAAGACGTCCGCGTCGAACCGATCCCGGTCTGGTCCAAGGACACCCCCGGCGTCTGCACGGTGCAGTACCAGGTGGAGGAGTTTCCCGTCGCTCGGGTCGGCCAGATCTTCATCATCGGCAACACGCGAACGCGGCAGAACGTCATCCTCCGCCAGGTGCCGCTCTTCCCCGGACAGATCCTCACCTATCCCGACCTGATGGTGGCCGAGAACAACCTCAAACGGCTGGGCATCTTCACGAGCGGACAGGATGGGGCTCCGCCGTCGGTGACGGTGATGCCCAATCAGGAGGACAGCGTTTTCAAGGACATCCGCGTCGATGTCAACGAGGCCAACACCGGCAGCCTGATTTTCGGCGTCGGCGTCAACTCCAACAGTGGTCTGACCGGCAGTATCGTGCTCAACGAGCGCAACTTCGACATCATGAACCCGCCGACCAGCTTGCAGGACTTCTTCAACGGTACGGCCTGGCGCGGGGCCGGACAGGAGTTCCGCATCCAGGCCATGCCCGGCACGCAGCTGCAACAATACATGGCCACCTTCCGCGAGCCGTTTCTGTTCGACACGCCCTACAACATGACGGACAGTCTCTATTACTTCACACGCATTTACAACGAGTACACTGAGCAGCGCGAAGGCGGTCGCATCACCCTCGGCCGGCAAATCAACCGCTTCTGGAACGTCTCGCTGGGCACGCGCATCGAGAACGTGGCCGTCAACGGCCTGGCGACAGGGGAACCCATCGATTATGTGGAGGCGGAAGGCAACAATTTCCAGATCGGTTTCCGGGCGCCGTGGGTTTCGACAGCCGCGATTCGTTCATCCGGCCGACGACGGGCAGGCAGGTCGAGTTCTCGTGGGAGCAGATGACCGGCGAGCACAACTTTCCGCTGGCCAATCTGCTGCTGAATCAGTTCTTCACGACCTTTAAGCGGGCCGACGGCAGCGGCCGGCAGGTGCTGGTTGCTCGCAGCCAGGCCGGCTGGGCGGGCACGACCACGCCGGTTTACGAACGCTTCTTCGCTGGCGGCTTCACGACCATCCGCGGCTTCCAGTTCCGCGGCGTCGGTCCCAACGTCAATGGCTACATGATCGGCGGCGACTTCATGCTGCTCAACAGCCTCGAATACCAGGTGCCCGTGAAAGCGGACGATTCGATCTACCTGGTCAGCTTCGTGGACAGCGGCACGGTGTCCCCGCGCATCAACGAATTCGATACCTACCGTGTCACGGCCGGCTTCGGTATCCGCTTCTCCATCCCTATGCTGGGACCGGTGCCGATCGCCCTCGACTTCGGTTTCCCGCTCGTCAAGGCGCCGTCGGACATCACGCAGGTTTTCAACTTCTGGATGGGCATGTCGCGCTGAGCCGCTTGCGGCTTAGCGATCTTTCCCGCGAAGACGCAAGCGGCGAAGACGTTTCCCCATCAATCGCGGGGAAAAGGCATGATCTGGCGTCCGGGATAAACCTGGACCCAGGGGTAGGGCATCCCGTTGAGGAAATAGCCGCCGTTGCCCATGTTCATGACGCGCGGACGGAAGTAACCGGAATAGGTCACACCGTAGTATTGCCACACCTGGTAGGCGGAGGGACGATAGTACACCGGCGGCAGGGGGAGCGACCGCGGATGGATTCCCAGGGCCGGCAGCGGCGGCAACGGCTGATCGGCCAGCGGCATCAGAAGCGGCGGCGCGGCGCTTTCGGAAGGCAGCACACGCGGCGGCGGCAAGGTCTGCGCATGGCCATCGACGTGGGCGCAGATGAGTGCGATGAGCGAAGCGAACGGAATCATCCCCCTACGCATGCAGAGTCCTCCCCGGTTTGTGGCATCAAGTAGTGGCGATCGTTCGGCTGGATGGTTCCCCATTCTCGCATGGCGGACAAAGCGTGCCAGTCTTTCCGGTCATCGAACGGGAAAAAAATCGGCGCCGGCGCGTTGGGACCGGCATACTCGGCCTGACCGGAAAGAAAAACCGCTCCCGGGAGGACCAGGGAGCGGCTCGTGAAATCCGGCGTCCGCGAGAGCCTCAGTGAGCGTTGGCCTTCTTCGGCTCGGCTTTCGTGAACACGGTACGATCGCGGGCGAAGGAAGTGCGCCGGGCCGTCTCGCCATAAGCGGGGAAGGCCCACTTGGTCGCCGGCTTCGGCAGAGACACCGCTCGGCCTTCGAGGGGGACCGTTCGCTGCGGCGTGTCGGCCGAGGGGGCCGGCGTGGCCTTGGGATCGGAGGCCGGATTCTTCGGCCCTCCATCGTAGGGATAGGTGCCGTTGTCGCGCGGCATCTGCGGGGCGATCTCGCGGTTGTTCGGCTGGACGTAGCCGCCAAAGGCCGGGGTTATGACGGTCGTCGCCGGTGCGGCCAGCGTGTAGACGCCGCCGCTCACGCCGGAGCAGCCATAAAAGCCGCCGTAACCAAAGCCGGGGTAGTAACCCCCGTAGCCATAGCCGCCGTAGCCGATGCCGAAACCGGGATAGTAACCGCCCAACCCGTACCCCAGCCCGCCGTAGCCGAGTCCATAGCCCAGCCCGCCAAGTCCATAACCGAGACCGAGGCCATAACCTAGCCCCAGGCCATAGCCGTAGTAGGGGCGATAGAAACCGCGATAGCCCAATCCGCCCCAGCCGAGACCCCGGTAGCCGCCAAAGCCGCCGAAACCTCGGTAGCCGCCCCAACCGAAGCCTCGATAGCCACCGAAACCGCCGAAGCCTCGATAGCCACCGAAACCGCCGAAGCCTCGATAGCCACCGAAACCACCATGATGCCAGGTGCGAATCGTGTCGGCCCCGCGTGCGTCATCGACCAGGTTTTGCGTCGGTGTGTTCTCGACGCGGTTCAAGAGGACCGTGTCTCCAGCGGGCGACGGCACAGCCCAGATGAGCATACCCGAAGCCGCGAGAAAACCGGCGGGAAGCCATCTGCTCTTCATGGTCTTGTCCTCCTTCAAAGAATCGATCTGCGATCGCCCTTGTTCAATTTACCTTCGGCTGCGGCTCGTTCCACGAACGTATCCGTCCTTAGTTATTCTAGGCCCCTTCGTGGAAGGACGTCAATCCTCGACTCTGTTGGCCATCCGGTGGGGGGGGTGCGTGGATTCTGGTAGTCGTCCTCGTTGCCAAGCTCTGCTTGGGAACGCACGTCGGGAAGCTCTGCTTCCCGTCCGGACCAGGGCAGGCCGCGAAGCAGAGCTTCCCAACGGGTGTTCCCAAGCAGAGCTTGGGAACAAGGGGCTACGGCCTACCCGCAAAACTACCAGAAACGATTCACGCACCCATCCGGTGCAGCGTTCGCTTCCTTCCGAACTCATGGCTTCTGGTTCTTCTTTTTCTTCTTCTTCGGCACCGACGAGGCCGGCTCCGATGCTCGCAGCCGGTCCAGCGCCGTCTTCAGCCGCTCGCGGGCGGCCCTCCTCTCCAGGTCGGTCGAGCCCGGCGCCGCCAGGATCTGCTTGAACGGCGCGTCCTTCATGTCGAACAGCTCACCAGCCTGAGTGTACTTCCACCGCGGATCGCGGATGTACCACTTGTCCGCCAGCTGCACATAGATCCACTCTCGCGGTTGTCCCTTCTCGCCGCGGAGTTGAGGGGCGAAGCTGTGACCGTCGATAACACCGAAGATAAGGATAAGTTCTGGATCGTCCGGCCAAACCGCTACAAAGGGAGATGAGCGGAGACGGTGCGCGCCGACAATGCGCACCGCAAAGGTATACTATATCACCGGCGTGGCACCCTCAGAGGAAGTTCCTGGGGCGGCGCTCGGCTTGCGGCGATCCAGCAGCATCTGAACACCGCCCAGCACCAGGCCCATAATGCACCCGACACCTGCCCCGACAGTCAGCCCGAGCGGCGGCAGATGCTGCACGTCCTCCTTCACGTCCGCACGCGGCAGGCGATCGCTCGCCACCCCGGTCCCAACGATCCAGCCGAGCGGGGCCACGATCGCCACGCCGAGCAGAGCGACCGAGGCCAGCCCCAGAGGGCGCACCAGCCGGGGCTGGCGGGCACAGACCCCCGTGACACCGCACCCTACTGCGCGCCCCCACGAAACCACCCAGAAACACCAGCGGCATGCTGGCTTCGAGGGGGACCCGAAATGGGGGATCGTTGTGTGTCAGCATCCCCACGCAGAGGCCAGCACCTGCCCCCGCCAGGAGGAAGATGATCGGGCCGAGCCGCGTGGCACGATCCATTTGCCCCTCCTTCGCCGAACACCAAGCTCAGCAGGAGGGCTTCCAAGAAAGACGTAGCACCTCGAAAAACCAGAATGGCCGCCCGCTCTGCTGCAGCGAATGGTTCGGCGGCCTCCAAACCTTACGTTTTGCCTGTCTTTCGCTTGCGGTTCCACCAACGAAACAAAAGTAGCAGGAGTATCCCGATAATGCACACCCCGACAATCCGCCCCATCAATTCTGAGATATTCAGCGCCCTCCCATAATCCGTGTCCGGTGTGGATTGTCTCTGACCTTCGGAACGTGCCGGCGCTTGTGCGTCCTCCGGGCCAGCATTCTTGGCTTCTTGTTCGGGAGGAACCGTAAACTCAAAACCTTGCATCAGCTTCTCAAACTGTGGGTCGTCCTCGACCGGCTCTTTCGCACCTATAAGACTCAGATTGTAGCTGAGGCCATGAGCCTTGAAAACCCGAGTTGCTGTCGTTCTTCCATCTGCCAGGATACCTTCCGCCTGGTAGCTTGGCAAACCTCGGAACGTGACGAACCGGCCTGCCCGTTTCTCGATCTGACCTGGACTGTAAAAGGATTTCTCAAACTCTTTGACGAACTGCTCGTTTATTTGCGCGGTGACGGGCACACTCACCGTTGTCAGATTGATGACAAAGCCTTTTGTATTCCCTGCCACGAAGAGTATATTCGGTGCCTGCATATCGATCCAAGTCCAGTCCGGTACCGGTAGTGTAAAGCGGCACTTCTGAGCGGGGAACACTCGCATGGGTTCCTCGGCGGCCCTGAGTCTCGTGGGCGATCCTAATAGTCCGAGAAGACCGAGAAGCAAACATAAACGCATTGAGTCATCTCCGCCGAGCAACGGATTCGATCGCGCACAACGCGATCGAGCACGGTGAGCTGCGCAGCCTATCACTTTCGTTGCACAACCTAACACGCCTCTCATCTACGCACAACCTTGAGCAGCCATCAAGGAAAAAACCGACCCATCTTTGGGGTGTTTTCCCCGTTTGCCCTTCAGCTCGTGATGGCCCCTTCCGAGGCGGAATGGACGCAGCGGGCGTACTTGGCCAGCACGCCGCGCGCGACGCGCGGCGGCGGCGTCGACCCAGGCGGCGCGGCGCCGCGCCAACTCGGCCTCGTCCAGCGCCACGTCAAGCCGCTTGGCGTCGGCGTCGATGGTGATGCGGTCGCCGTCCTTGAGCAACGCGATCGGGCCGCCGACCCACGCCTCCGGCGCGACGTGGCCGACGACCAGGCCGTGCGTGCCGCCGGAGAAGCGGCCGTCGGTGATCAGGCCGATGCTCTCGCCCAGACCCTGGCCGACCAGCGCCGCCGTCACGGACAGCATCTCGCGCATGCCGGGGCCGCCGACCGGCCCTTCGCCGCGGATGACCACCACGTCGCCGGCCTTGATCGTCGCGCTGCTGGATGGCCGCGAAGCACGCCTCCTCGCCGTCGAAGACGCGCGCCGGGCCGGTGATGCGACGCGTCTTCAAGCCCCGCCACCTTGGCCACCGCGCCTTCCGGGGCCAGGTTGCCGTGCAGGATGACGAGGTGGCCCGTGGCGTGCATCGGCCGGTCGAGCGGCCGGACCACGTCCTGCTGGCGCCGGTAGATGCTCCGCACGTCCTTCAGGTTCTCGGCCAGCGTCCGGCCGGTGACGGTGATGCAGTCGCCGTGCAGCAGCCCGGCGTCGAGCAGCGCCTTGCAGCACCGCCGGCGTGCCGCCGGCCCGGTGCAGGTCGTTCATGACGTAGCGGCCGCCCGGCTTGAGGTCGGCCAGGTGCGGCACCTTGGCGCCGAGGCGGTCGAAGTCGGCCAGCGTCCAGGCGACCTCGGCCTCGCGGGCGATCGCCATCAGGTGCAGCACGGCGTTGGTCGAGCCGCCCAGGGCCAGCACCAGGGTGTAGGCGTTTTCCAGCGACTTGCGCGTGATGATGTCGCGCGGCCGGATGTTCTTCTCGATCAGCCGCACCAGCGCCTCGCCGGCCAGGAACGCCTCGCGCTCCTTGGCGGCGGAGACGGCCGGGATGGCTGGCGTCGTAGGGCAGCGACATGCCCATCGCCTCGATGGCCGAACTCATGGTGTTGGCGGTGTACATGCCGCCGCACGAGCCGGCGCCGGGACAGGCCTCGCACTCGATCTTGTGGACGCCCTTGTCGTCGAGCTTGCCGGCCTGGTGCTGGCCGACCGCCTCGAAGATGGAGACGATGTCGATGTCGTCGCCGTCGGGCCCGGTGCCGGGCAGGATGCTGCCGCCGTAGACGAAGATGCTGGGGACGTTGAGCCGGGCCATGGCCATGACGCAGCCGGGCATGTTCTTGTCGCAGCCGCCGAAGGCGAGCAGGCCGTCGTGGTTCATGCCGCCGGCGACGACTTCGAGGCTGTCGGCGATGACCTCGCGCGAGACGAGGCTGTAGCGCATGCCCTGGTGGCCCATCATGATGCCGTCGGAGGCGGTCGGGGCGCCGAAGATCTGCGGCACGCCGCCGCCGGCGCGGATGCCCTCGCAGCCCTTGCGGGCCAGCCGGTCGAGGTGGGCGTTGCAGGGCGTGATGTCGCTGAACAGCGAGGCGACGCCGATCATGGGCCGGTCGAAGTCGTCGTCGTGAAAGCCGACGGCCCGGAGCATGGCGCGGTTGGGGGCGCGGCCGGGGCCCTCGGTGGTCAGGCGGCTGGTGCGGTTGCGCTCGGACGGCATCGTCTTCTCCCCGTGCGAAGAACAGCAAGCAATCGCGGCTTCGTCACTGTAGGCCGCACCGCCGCCGGAGGCAATCGGCTGACCTTTTCTTTGGAGGGAGAGGCGAGGATAATAGAGCGATTGAGGAGGAATTCCATACCGATTTCACTCCCGATGGAGATAGCCGATGAATGAACCACTCTCCCTTCGTGATGCCTCCGTACAGGACATCCAACTCGAATTGATTCGCCGCACCCGATTCAATGCGATGCACGGCGAACGAATCGTCGCCAGTCTCCTCCGACATCGCGATTTGTGGCTGGCTGTTCTACTGGATCAGCCGGGTCTGCCGAACTATGCCGAACCCAGCCTGTTGCTGGCATCCGGTCTGATCAAGCTCCGCGATATGCCGGATAACCTCTGGAACGCCGATACCTTGTTCATTCTGACCCGAACCGGAGAGCAAGCTCGCCGCCTGGCACGGATCATCGAGGAGGAAGATTGGGTTGGCGATGTAGTTCGCGTTTGCGACAACCAGCGGGAAATCGACCAGGCGTTGGGGACGGGTCGGCGAGAATATGGATTGGTGACCGTTTGGTGGGATTGAACTCGCATCGCTGGCGATTCAGCGTGTCTATCTCCCGGAGGCGCTTGTCCTCGATGAACACCGAACAGGCATTACGCGATCATCTGCTTTACCTGCTGCGTGGAGGGGGCGCCCACCTCGACTTCGAGGCGGCGATTGCCGATTTGCCGGAGGGACTGCGAGGCGCCAAGCCGGCCGGCGCACCGCACACGCCCTGGCGACTGGTGGAGCACATGCGCATCGCCCAGTGGGACATCCTGGAGTTCAGCCGCAACCCCAAGCACGTCTCGCCGAAGTTCCCCGACGGCTACTGGCCGCAAGGCGACGCCCCTGCCGATGCGGACGCCTGGGAGAGGAGCGTTGCCGCCTTCCGCGCCGAGTTGGTGGCGATGCAGGAACTGGCGGCCGACCCCGCGACCGACCTGTTCGCGCCGATCCCGCATGGCGAAGGTCAGACCATCCTCCGCGAGGCATTGCTCGTCGCCGATCACAACGCCTACCATTTGGGGCAATTGGTGACGATCCGGCGACTGCTCGGGGCGTGGCCGGTTGACTCGTAGTCCCTGCGGTTTGACCAGAATGCTTTCCAGGGACAATCGGCTCGCGCTCCGCTGCGCGTCGCGGCTAAACTTTGTTGGATGGTCTCTGACCGCTCCGGCTGCGATTCCAGACAGGTAGCGCGGTTCGTTCCTGCCCTCACCTACGCTCTCGATCCTCTTGCCGCCCCTCCTCGGAAGTGGCCCGGCTCGATAAGAAAGTCTTCAGTCACAGCCCAATCCGCCGACAGTTCGCGCGGCGGAAGCCGAACCGCGATGCGACCGCGGGTCACCAGCTGCTTGCCTCAAGGAACCTGTCATGACGGCGCCGACCTACGAAAAACTGACTCCTCCCAGCCAGGGGACTCGCGTCACCGTGGACTCGAGCGGCCGCTGGAACGTCCCCGACGATCCCATTGTCTGCCTGCTGCGCGGCGACGGCATCGGCCGCGACGTCGGCGACGTGCCCGGCATCACCACCTGCGCCGCCCGCGTCCTCGACGCCGCCGTCCAGAAGGTTTATGGCGGCAAGCGGCGCATCCACTGGTTCGACGTGCAGGCCGGCGACGCCGCCCGTGAACGCTATCATCCCCAGGTCAAGGACGAGCAAGTGGCCTCGCTCAGCGAGGAGCAGCAGCGCCAGCTCTACCTGCCCGACGACACCCTCAAGGCGTTCGAGTATTACAGTCTCGGACTCAAAGGGCCGCTCACCACCCCTATCGGCGGCGGCTTTCGCAGCATCAACGTCTACCTGCGCATGCGTTTCGACCTGTATGCCTGCGTCCGGCCGGTGCGCTATTTCAAGGGCGTCGAGGCGCCCAACAAACGCGCCAACAAGGTGGACATGGTCATCTTCCGCGAGAACACCGAAGACGTGTACTGCGGCATCGAGTTCAAGAGCGGCAGCGATAAGGCCAAGCGCCTCATCGATCTGCTCAAGGAAATGGGGTATTCCAACGTGCTGCCCAGCTCGGGCATCGGCATCAAGCCGATGAGTCCCGAAGGGAGCAAGCGCCTCATCCGCATGGCGATCCGCTTTGCCATCGACAAGAAGCTGCCCAGCGTGACCCTCATGCACAAGGGCAACATCATGAAGTTCACCGAGGGCGCTTTCAAGGATTGGGGCTACGAGCTGGCCCGGCAGGAGTTCTCTCAACAGACAATCAGCGAGGACGAGGTTTCCAAGGGCGGCGACGCGAAGGGGAAGGTAGTCATCAAGGACCGTATCGCCGACAGCATGTTTCAGCAGGTCCAGCTGCGGCCCGACGAGTACAGCGTCATCGCCACGCCGAACCTCAACGGCGATTACCTATCCGACGCGGCCGCGGCCATGGTCGGCGGTATCGGCTTGGCGGCGGGGGCGAACATCGGTGACCGGGCGGCGATGTTCGAGGCCACGCACGGCACGGCCCCGAAGTACACCGGCAAGAACATGGCCAACCCTGGAGCCGTCCTCTTGTCGGGAGTGCTGCTTCTGGAACACCTGGGATGGAGCGAGGCGGCCCAGTTTGTGAATCGGGCTGTCGAGGCGACGTTCGCGGAGAGCGAGGAGATCGCCCAGAAGGGGCCGGGCGGCAAACTATTCGTGACTTACGACATCGCCCGGCAGTTCCCCGGCTACGGCGAAAAGGCCGGCGTGCCCAGTTCGATCTTTACCGACCGCATCATCCACCACCTGCATTAATTAGGGACTAGGGACAGGGTAGGGAATAGGTTTCTTCTCTGGATCCTATTCCCTATTCCCTATTCCCTATTCCCTATTCAATTTTGCGGGGGTGGGATTTTGCTCACCTGAGTCAACCAGTCTTGCCACTGTTGCTTATCCTGATCGGTCAGACCCTCGACCGTGTTCACCAGGGCGCGGAATCTGCTCGGTCTGGCGGCGCAGCTTGTCGAAGTCGCCCAGGCTGCCGAAGCATTGGACCGTACCGCTCAGGGCCCAAATGGCTTCCGGACGGTTGCCCCACCTTTTCGCCAGCTCCTCATATTTCTTCAAGGCTTTGTCGTACTCGCCGAGGTTGAAGCGGCACTGCGCCACGATGAAGGGAACCTCCCGACGTTGCTTGTCGGTCAGCAGAGACGACAGCTCCGGGTCGTCGATTAACTCTTCCAGTTTGGCGAACTCCTCGGCGGCGCGGTTCATGGCTCGCTGGTTCTGTTCCAGGAAATGCTGGTGGGCGTCGGGGCTGATCGGGCCGCTCATGAAACGGTTGACCGTCCGCTGGGCGGCCAACTGGCGATACGAGTCGGCCAGTTGGAACCGCGCCCGCACCGCCTCCGGCGAAAGGGGGAAACGGTCGATGGTCCCCTCCAATTTCTCGACGACGTGGCGAAAATTTTGCGGCATCTTCGAGCCGCCATGGTACAGCAGCGAGCACAGGGCCAACCGCGATTTGTCTTGCGCCTCCTGATCCGGCTCGTGGTGCTCGATTTTGAGGTTCTGTTCCAGTTCCTGGGCGGCTTGATCGATGCGGCCCGCTTCCATGTCGATCATGGCCAGTTGGTAGCGGGCGCGACAGGTGAAGCGGGCGTTGTTGGCCAGGCAGTTTTTGTAGGCGGCTTCGGCCGCGTCCACACGGCGGAGGTTGCGCTGGCTCTCGCCGAGCAAATACCAGCCCTCGCCCTGCCGATCGACGTTGTCCATGTCCTTTTCCAGGAGCTTCGTGAGCTTCTCGACGGCGCGAGCGTAATCCTGGCCGTCGTAGGAACAGACGGCGCTGAGCCAGAGATGTTCGTCCTTGTCGGCCGATCGGGCGGCCTCATCGTGGGCCTCCGCGGCCTGGCGGAACAACTCGCAAGCGGTGGCCTCTTCCTTCTTGCGCGTGGCGGCGTCGCGGGATTGCTTCGCCTTGTCGCGGCGGGAGCGCGCCCACTCGGAACTGAGGTCCGCTCGCAAGATTTGCGCCTGGGGTGCGACGGCCACGCGCTCGTACAATTCGGCGGCTTGCACGGCCCGATCGAAGCGATGGGCCTGGCGAAACGTCTGCACGGCCCGCTCGAACAGGTCGCGCACGCGCGACAAATCCATGAATTCATTCTTCCAGTCGTCGGCCTTGCGGACCTTGGCCACGGACTCGGCCAACATTTCAATGGCCTTGTCCGAGTTGGCCTCATGCAAGCGCAGCTCGGCCAGGGCCAAGGCCGCGGCTTGCGCCTCGGGGCCATGCGTGCGCCGCAGACAGTCCGTCCACGCCTCGGCGGCCCGGTCGGACTGGTCGAGATGACCGTAGCAAACGCCAAGGTTGTACAGCACGCCGCCCAACTCCGTCGGTTGGACGTGCTTGTCGTTGAGCACCGTCTTCCACAGCTCCGCCGCCGCCGGCCACTTCTGTTCTTCCTGGTACAGAGTGGCCAGCAGCCGGCGCGACTCGGCGAGGACGGCCGACGGGGCCTGCTCGCTGATCTTCTCCAACGTCTTGCGGGCGTCCTCCCGTTGACCCAGGCGAAGGAGCAGCTTGGCGCCGGCCAGCTTGGCTGGGCCGAGGACGTCCTCGCCGATCTGCGGCACCTTCTCGCGCAGCTCCATGTTGGTCTTCAGGGCTTCCTTGACGTTCGGTGGATTGAGGCGCAAGTAGGCCTGGCAGAGCATGGACAGCGCCTCGGCGCGTTCGTCGGCCTGGTCCTTGTTCGCCTTGAGTAGCGCGATCACGCGGTTGGGGTCGTCGTTGGTGTGGAAGCCGACCTTGGCGAGAAGGTAGTGCAGACGGCCGGCGTCGTCGCCGGAGAGGTTGAGGCGATCCGCTTCTTCCAGGCAGCGGCGCGCCTCGCGCCAGTGCTCGCCGTCGTCTGCCTCGTTGGTGGCGTCGGCGATACGGACGTGCGCCGAACCGAGAAGGAAGAACGCTTCGGCGGACCGATCCGGATCGTACCCGAGATCCTCGACAGCCTGCTGCGCGTGCGTCCGGGCGCCCTCGGGGTCGCCCCCGTGACGGTGCAGGAGGCGACGCGCCTCGGCGAGGTCGTGGTGCAGGTGGCGCACCGGATCGGGTTTGACGTATCCGCGAGCCAGGCAGACCGTGATCAGGGCCACGACGCCCACGAAGAACACGGGCACCTGCCACAACAGCCGCAGGGAGGAGCCGGCCGGCCGGTCTTCCTCCGGCTTGGCGGACGCTCCGGGAGCGGAAATCACGTCCATGAGTTTGTCCCGCCTGTCGGTCCTCGACTGCCGCCCCTCGCCTCTTGCCTGGGACCGAGAGCGAGGGACGCACGGCATCCATGCCGTGGCGGGGGCTTTTGACAAATTCAAGGAAGATTGTCAAGGGCAATGGCGAGCCGCTTGCGGCTTCGCGCGGGCCGTGGTCTACGCGAAGTCGCAAGCGGCTTGGGGAAGAGTTCCTCACTTCGTCGGCGTCCGCGGCGTCCCCAGCGCAGGCTCGGCCTGCTCCGCCAAGGTGGTCACCGAATCCATGCGGCGATGGTCGTAAGGGTCGGGCAGAGTCAACTTGAGGAAGGGAGCTTTCGTTGTCCGTGCGGGGATGGGAGCCGCCACGGCCGCCGCGGTGGAGGCTTCCGCCGTCGGGTCGTCCAGGGAGGCGCGGTCGGACACGGGCTGCGCCTGGATCGGCAGGGGGATAGGTTCATTCACATTGGCCGAAGGCACACGCACCCGGCCCGTATCCGGCAGGGACGGGGGCTGCGGAAAAAGGGGCGTTTCCAGCAAGCCGCCCAGTGTCTCCTCGATCACCAGTCGGGGCAGGAGGGGTGTTGTCTTCACCGGCCTGGGCAGGCGCGGCATGGCGGTCGGGGTCGTGGGCAGCGGCAGGGCAGGGGAGGTCCATCTCGCCGACGCGGCGGAGCGCCGAGGCGGTTCGGCGCGCTCCAAGGGGGGTGCTTCCGTTTCCTTCGGCGGCAATACCTTCGCCAGCAGATCACCGCCGGCATCCTCGGGGAAGGCGAAGCGGACGTCCTCCGTCTCGCCATCCTGTCTGGGTACCACCTGCCGCGCCGCGGCCGGTTCGTCCGCACGCGAGGCGTTTTCCGGGGCCACCACGACGGCCGAGCGACTGCAACCGGCCAGGGCCAGCAACAGTCCGCCAACGCACATTTTCCGGAGCGGAGCAGGGCAGGGGAGCATGGTTGGTTCTCTCCGGTCGGACGAGCGCGAAATCGCGCGTCGCTCCGGTCATTTGGCCGGGACTTCGAGGATCAGTTTCACCGCCGTGCCTTCCTTCGGCAGCAGCTTCTTGTTGGTTTCCAGCTTGACGTACTTCTCTTCTTTCATGGTCAAATTCGTCTGAAATACCGTCTCGTTGGTGACGGGAAAAATCGAGATCAGCGTGCCGGTCAAATCGGCACCGTAGACTTTCTCGTCCTTGTCGGGATTGGGTTGCTTGAGGGCGGAGCCGGTGAAGCGCCACTGCACTTTCGGCATCGGTTTGTTCGTCTTGGGATCGAGCAGCACTTTTTCGATCGGCAGACGTTTGGGTTGGCCGTCCGCGCCGGGAACTTCGAGGAACACCTTTATCTCGGGGCCTTGCGGCGCTTCCTTACTTTCGCCCATGACAGGCTTACCCGGCTTGAGGCCGAGGCTTTCCAGGGCGTTGTGGACCGCGCTCGGTTTGACGTCGATGGTCACGACCGTCTCGTGCGCCTTCTGCCCCTTGGGGAAGGCCCAGCACGCGATGACCTCGATCGGATAGATCTCCTTGTAGCGGGGATCATCGATCTTACGCGGGGCAATCTGGGCCTCGACGGTTACGGTGCGCTTGTCTTTGTCCACGGCGATGCCGGCCGGCTCGGCAGCGAGGGCGGAGGCGCATACCGCAGACAGAAGAATCAAGCCGGCGAGGCGGAGGCATGGGGAGGTCATGGCGTATTCCTGTGATCTTATTTGTCTCCGATACACACAACGACGGTAGGCTGCCGAGCATGGGAGCCTTCGAGGTTGCAGGTGGCGACGAAGAGCCGGCCGCCCCGCAAGACCGGGCCGCCATAAACCATTCCCGGCGCCTTCACGGGGTCGGCACCGAGGTCGAGCTTCCACTTCGCCGAGCCGTCGGCCAGGTTGATGGCGTGGACCACTCCGCGCAGGTCGCCGGCGTAGGCGACCCCGGCCGACACGGCGACCGGAGCGAAGAAAGGCGTTCGGGCGTCGTAGATCCAGCGCCGCTCGCCGGTCTGTAAATCGAAGGCTCGCACCTTGCCGTCCGTGGCCGTGGCAAGGGCAAGGTCCTTCGTCAGAGCGGCGCACGAGACGACGCCGGCCGGCACTTCCTTCTTCCACTTCTCCTTGCCGTCGGCGAGGCGATAGGCGGCGACAACACCCTTGGCGCCCTTGAGCATCTTGGTGGCGTAACCGATGCTACTGCCGCTGACGACGACGAGATCACCCGACAGCGAAGGACCGCCCCAGGGATTGACCGCCAACGGCGTGCGCCAGACGATCGTCGCCAGTCCTGGCATCGAGACAGACGAGCGCTCGGTCGCCGACCTTTTCCTTGTCGAGAAAGGCGGAGGCGGCCAGTACGCGGTCGCCGGCCACCGCGACGGGTGCATCGACGTGCCATTTCCCCTCGCCCTGCTGCCACAGGCGTACCGACGACGGTTTCGGCAGATCGTCCTCGCTCGGGGGAACCGCCAGCATCGGATCTTTCTTCTTGTCCTCCTCGTACCGGGCCTGCAATTCCGCCCGTTTCTTGTCCAGTATCTTCTGGATGGAGGGCAGATCCATTTCCTTGCCGTCGAGGGTGACGCGGTTGGCGTCCACGCACAGGACGCCGGCGGCCCCGGCGCCGACATAGACGCGACTACCGGCGAGGGTCGGCGAGCCTTCCAGATGCACCAGCGTTCCGGGCAGGGGGAACTGCCATAGCATCTGCCCCTTGTCCAGACGCAAGCAGTGAAGAATAGCGCCATCGGTCTGGTGCATGCCATCGCCGAAGATGAGCTTGCCATCGTGGACGGCCGGCGAGCTGACGGCCGGCAGCTTCAGGTATGGCGTGCCCTTGGTCCAGGCGACGCGCTGGGACGCCTTGGGATCGACGTTCAGACAGGTGAGCGTCGGCACGTTGAAACCGCCGAGTCCGGAGACGAAAAGACGATCGTTGTACACAACCGGCGCGGCAACGAAGTGATCGGGCGATTTCCAGCTCCACAATACCTTCGGCGCCGCTGGTCCGGCGAGGCCGTCGCTGCCCGTGCGCTGAGGATTGCCCCGGTAAGTTGCCTCCGGTTCGGCGGCGCGGACATTCACCACAAAGGCACAAAGAACACAAAGGCAGATCACACCGGCCAGATAAGGAGACTTCGCAGCTCGCATTTCCAATCCTTTATTCTCTTTGTGTCCTTTGTGCCTTTGTGGTGATTGAGTTATTCGGCCTTCGGCGTTTGTTCGTCGAGGACGCCGAGCACGTGGGTAGTGGCTACCTGGATGTTCCGGGCGCGGCGCTCGCCGCTACTGTAGTGGACCTCGACGCGATACGTGCCGGGCGTCAAGGCGAATCGCGCCGCCGGGGCGGCCTGTCCGCCGCGGCCATCGCCGCCGGAGACGAAGTACGTCCCTTGCAGCTTGCCAGCCCGGTCCAGCACTTTCACGCGGCTGCCGATGACACCGGACTTGCCCTTCACCTGCAACGTCACCGGCGTCCGCTTGACCGCGAACTCGGGATTGCCCAGCAGCACACACGACTCCTGACCCTCGTTGTTGAAGACAACGTCGAGCACGCCGTCGTTGTTGAAGTCCACCAAGCCGACCGCTTGCGTGTTGAAGATACGCTGGCCGAGGCCGAGCGCGTCGGTAGCGTCCTCAAAGGTGCCGTCGCCCTTGTTGCGGAAGAACCGATTGGGACCGCGCAGACAACCGACGATCAGATCGAGATGACCGTCATTGTCCACGTCACCCCAGGCGGCGGAGGTGCTGCCCGTGGACAGTTTCAGGCCGGTCCTGTCCGTCACGTCGGTGAATCGGCCGTCGCCATCGTTGTGGAACAGCTTGCAGCCGTCGGGTTGGGGAACGAAAAGATCGGGCCGGCCATCGTTGTCGTAATCGCCGAACACGGGGCCGGCCTTGCCCGTGCGGTACGCAATGCCGGAATCCCTGGACTCGACGAACCCCTTCGTCGTGTTGAGCGCCAGCAGGCCGGAGCCGGACCCATAGAGGAAATCCGGCCGGCCATCGCCGTTGACGTCGCAGACAGTCAGCGTGTCGCCCTTGACCGTACTGCCAAGTCCTTGCGGGCCGAGTCCCACTTCCTCGGAGACATCGGCGAAGCTCCAGAAGACAGCCTGTGGGACGGCGCCGGCCGTCCGGAAATAGAAAGCCCATTCGCCGGAACCCTGGCCGATCTTCAAGAGCAGGTTGTTCTTGCCGGCTTTCAACTTCAAGACGGCGTGGTTCTGGTCCGGGGCACACGCACGAGCGACGTTCTCGGAGAGGAGCCTTTCGCCGTTGAGCCACACCGTCAGACTGTCATCGCTGCCGAGCGAGACGGGCAGTTCCATCGCGCGGGCACACTCGATTTCGCGCTGCAGATAGACGATGGCATCGACGTTGTTGTTGGGGCGGAAGAGGGCGAGATTGTTAACCTGACCGTCGGTGAACTTGCCCTCGCGCCAGACGGCTTCCTCGCCATTTTTGCCGCCGTACTTGCGGGTCCGGTTGATTTCCCTCTCGGGCGGATAGACGGTGTTGAAGCCTTTTCCATTGGGGTTGGGGAAGGGACCGATGTACGACCACTTGCCCAGGCGAAGCGGGGCAGCGCCGGGATCGAGCGGCCCCCTGTTGCGATACAGGCGCAGACCGTGGAAGCCATTGCCCAGGAGCAGATCGGGCCGGCCGTCGCCGTCGTAGTCGAGCCAAGCCGCGGCCGTCAGGTTGTAAGCGGGTTCGGGCGGCAACAAATGGCTGTCCTCGCGGAAGGTGCCGCCGAGGTTGGTGTACAGCTTCGGGCCGGCCGGGGTGGCCAACAGCAGGTCGGGTTTGCCGTCGCCGTTGTAATCGGCCCAGACGGCGGCGCGGCAGCCGGTCGCGCCGGGCAGGCTGACCTCGCTGAGCGATTCACCGCCATTTTGCATCAGGGCGACGCGGCCGGCGCCGACCAGGCACAGGTCGGCCTTGCCGTCGCCGTTGACGTCCACGCTGGAGATGGCCTGGGCATCGGGATCGACACGGGCGATGGCCGAGTAGTGGCTGAAACCCGGCATCCCTTGCAAACGCCGGAAGTCCTCGCCGCCCCAGCCGACGAAATCGCGCTTGGGATTGTAATCGAGCTTCAAGCTGGCCTTGAGGCGCTGAATACGAGCGCGGCGCAGGTGTAGGTCGTCCTTGTTGCCGTCCACCATGCACGGCACGACGATCTCGCGGCCGGCCACGATGTCGGTGACGGCCGCCGCCAACTTCTCGACGTTGCCGGCGTAGCTGCGCAGCAGATACGGCTCGCCGTGGCTGAGGTTCCACCACTCGCCGCCGGCGTAGGCCTGATACCAGTAGGTGCCCAGGCACGTCTCGCTGGCGCCGCCGTTGTGGAAGAACACCGCCGTCTTGCCGACCTCCGCCCAGTCCATGGTGTACTGCCATTCGCGCGGGTTGAAGCCGCCGCGGCCGATGTTGTGACGGATGATGTCGGTCGGGTGCTTGCCTTTCAGATCGCGCACCTTGCGATAGACGATCAGGTTCTTCGTCTTATCGACCTGCTCGACGCGCAGGACCATGATGTGGCTGGACAGGGCGATCACCTGTCCGAGACTGTGCGGCGCCTCGACATAAGCCTGCGCCGAACGATCCTGGCAGATGAACAGCACACTACCCAGGAGGAGAACGGACAGGCAGCAGAGAAATCGTCGGAGGTCGAACATGAATTGTATCCTCCGTTGCACTCGTGAACGAGACCCTAACTTTTTGCCTACAAGCCCGGAGGCGCTAGCGACGGGTACAGACTCGTCGCTGGCGCTCCGGGCTTGTGGGGCATTCTAAGACTTCTTCAACTCGGCCAACCGTTTGCGTGCGGCCTCGGCGCAATCGCTCTCGGGATGATCGCGGAGGACGCGCTCCAGCAGCTTGATGGCCTGGTCCGGCTGCTTGTTCTCGGCGAAGGCGCGGGCGGCTTCGACCAGGGCCAGCGCACTGAGATGAGGGTAATCGTAGGTGAAGGGCACCACCAGCAAGGCGTTGCCGGCCTCGGCGTAGCGCTTCTGGGCCAGCCGGCACAGACCGATATTCAGCTGCGCTCGCGCCGCTAACTCGGTCGCCACGTTGTTGACGACCTGCTTGTAGGCGTTCACCGCGTTATCGTACTGGCCCTGGTTCTGGTAGGCCCAGCCGATGCCGTAGCGGGCATCGTGGGTCCAACGACCGTTGCCGAAACGATGGACCACCTGTTCGTAGGCGTGCCGGCTAGCGTCCCACTGTTTGAGCTGGCCCAAAGCGTAGCCCAGGCGCAGCAGTGCCCGATCCGTGAGGCCGGGGAGGTTCTGCAACGGACCCTGATCGCGGAAGGCGGTGAACTGTTTGACGGCCTTGTCGGCTGCGCCCAGTTGCAGATAGCACTCGCCGGCACGGTACTTCGCCTGGGCGGCCATGGCGCTTTTGGCGTTGGCGGCGATCGGCTCGAACTGGGCGAGGGCGGCCTTGGCGTCGCCCTTTCGCAGCAGACAATCGCCCAGGCGAACGCGAATCTTGTCGGTCAACTCGGGCGACGGCTCCTTGTCCAGTGCGTCGCGCAGCAGCTTCACGGCCGCGTCGTGCTCGCCGCGCTCGCCGAGGAGTTCGGCCAACTCGAAACGAGCGTCGGCGTTGATGGCCGCGTCGGGGAAGGCCTCGATGAGCGCTTGATAGTGCTTCCGCGCCTGGCCCTCGGCGGGTTGCAGAGGCACCATCTGGAGCGGCACTTCCGGGGCGGCGACGTAGGACGGCTGCCGTCCCGGCGGCGTCTTCCGGGCCGCCTCGTCGCGCTGCTTCTGCCACAGGTCATGGCGTATCTGGCGACGGGCCGCTTCGACTTCCTGCTCGGCGAGAACGCGACTGCCCCAGGCGGCTTCGTACAACAGGCGGGCCCGCGCCTCGGAGTCCGGCTGCTTCTGCCGCAACTGCTCGGCCTGGGCGAGGAAATACTGCACGGCGTCGCGCACGTCCTTTATGCCTTCGTCGAGCATCTTCTGGGCGGCCGTTTGCTCGGCCGGTCGGAGATTCGGCTGGCCGAGGCGCTTCCTCGCCTCGACGATTTTCTGTCGGCCGTCGTCCTTGAGACACTGACCGGCGCGCAAGGCGGCGTCGGCCGCCTCGGGAAGTCCGGCCGACTGCTTCACCACGAGGATCGAGAATGTCCCGGGCTTCGCGGCGTCTGCCCGCTTCGCGGAGGGCGACACCGTGATGGTATTGCAGCAGAGGCACCCAAACGGCGCGGGCGGGATCCTTGAGCAAGTTCTGTTCGTGCTGCTCTCGGCACTGCGCCAGAACCTTGACGGCCTCCTGCGGATTATTCTGGCCGCGGAGCAGCGTGGCCAGATGCAGCAGGGCCATCGGCGCGATGCGGGTGTTTTTGAGAGGATCGTTGAGGAAACGCCGCAGTTCGTTGATTGCTCCGTTGACGTCCCGGGAGCGAGCGAGCACCTTGGCGCGCTCGAAGCGAGCCTGCGGCTGCAGCGCATCTTTCGGGAAGCGCTGCAAGATCTGCTCGTAAGCGGCGCGGGCGGCGGCGAGCGCCTTCGCCTGATCGGGCGGTTGCGCCAGCAAGCCGGCCAAACGCTGCTGGCAGTGACCGAGCTTGAACAGGGCGTCGGCGGTCTGCGGGCCGTTCGGCTGGCTGCCGGCGAAGCCCTCCAGCAGTTCGATGGCGGTCTTGAGCTGTTCTTCCAGCTTGCCGGCCGCGAGGGCGTCGTCGGCCTTCGCCGGCGCCTGGCGGATGAGGATGTCGGCGAGCTGATAGGAGACGAGGGCGAGATCGCCGTTGCGGTCGGCGGCGGGGATCGCTTCCAACTTCTCCTTCGCCTTGTCCAGATCGCCCTTGCGGTAATAGGCCATGCCCAGGCCATAACGGGCCAGGTTGGCCTGAGCGAACTCGGGATACTTTTCGACGACGACCTGGTAGCGCTTGATCGTCTCGTCGCGCCAGCGTGCCGTCTCGCGGGTCCGGTCGGCGGGATTGGGCATCTTCTCGGCGGCGAGCGCCTGGAAATAGGCGTTCTCGGCGTGGCGGAACAGGACGGCCGGCAGTAGCACGCTCTTGGGATGGGCTTCGCGGAAGCGAGCGCACACCTTGTCGGATTCGTTGTAATCGCCGGCGAGGTGCTAGGCGGTCGCCAGGTGCTGCAACACTTCCTCTTCGCGCTGCGGCAGCAGTTTGTCGTTGAGGATCAGGTTGTAGGTGGCGGCCGACTCCTTGTGCTGGCGGGCCAGCTGTTGCGTGTCGGCCATCTCCAGCAGGATCTCGCCGCGGCGCGTCCGGGCGCCGGGATCGGTGTTGGTCAGCTGGCCGGCGCGCTCGGCGGCCTTGCGGAAAGTGTCCAGCGCGGTCTTCAGCGCCTGATCATACGCGGCGCGGTTGGCTGGATCGGCGGCGCCGGCCTGCGCCTTGGCGATCCACAGCAAGGCCTGGTCGGCCAGGCGCGGCTCCTTCTCCGCCAACGGTTGCAGCGTCTTCTGCGCCTCGGCGAACTGCCGGAGCTGCACCTGACAGAAACCGAGACGAAGCTTCGCCTCGGCGGCGAGCGGCGAAATGGGGAACTGCTGGACGAAAGCGTTCAACTGGGTCACCGCCTCGGCGAATTTGCCGTCCTCGTACTGCATCACGCCCAGGAAGAACGTGGCGCGGGCGACGTGGTCGGGCAGCGGGCCGCGCACCAGCCGTTCGAGACGGGCCTTCTCTTGCGGGTCGTTCTTGAAACGCTCGGAGTGCTTGAGTTCCTCGGCGGCGGCCTGCTTGTGCTTGTTGTGATCGGCCAGGACGCCCTCGTATTGGCCGAGCGCTTCCTGCCGTTCGCCGACGGCGTGGTGGACGCGGGCCAGCAGGTAACGGGCATGAGTGCCGAATACCGGATCGGAAAAGGGGGTCAAAAGACTGAGCGACCGGCCGGCGGCGAGATTGTCCTTGAGCAGGAAGCAGGCGAAGCCGTGATAGTACAGCCCCAGGCCGCGATAGCGGCTCTTGCGGAGTTGGCCATCGCGCAAAAACGGGGCGGCGACGCTTTGCGCTTCCTTCGTCCGGTGCAAGCGCAACAACATCTCCGCCCGATCGCAGCGGCGCGGGCAGCCCACTCCAGTTCGATCGACGTCTCCTTCGGAGGCGGCTCGGTCTTCGGGATGCGCTCGGTGAACGCCGTCACGGCGGCGGCGAAATGTTTGCTCGCTTCCTCAAAACGTTGCTGTGCGGCGTTGCGGTGCTGGTTGGCTTCCGCCGGTCTGGCGGCGGCCTGCGCCAGGGCTTGCGTGCCGAGACCTCGTTGGGACAGGCCGAGGTAATACAGCACGAACGGATGTTCCGGCAGGTTCCGGTCACCGGCGAGGGGCTGGAGTTGTTGAATCGCCCCCTTGTAATCCTTGCCCGGCCCGTCGATCAGAGACAGGGCGAGTCCGTAACGAGCCGCGTTCGCCTCTTTGCGGTTGCCGAATTTGGACAGGAATTCGCGGAAGCGCTCGGCGGCGAAGGGATAGTTCTTCTCGTTGTAGGCGCGGCGGCGCTGCCCAGCAGCAGAGCGGCGGCCTGGTCCGGCGGCATCTGGGCGGCCAGCGGCGCCACTCCCGAAAGGACGGCAGCCACGGCCAACGCCGCGGCGGAGAAAGAACGTGTCGATCGACTATTCATGGCGGGTTCCCCCCGAAGACCTTGCGGTCGTGTGGCATGAACAAGACGAGCGTCCGGCCCGGAGGAGGCGAAACACCACCTCGGAAAGCCGCGAACGGGTGCGGTACTTTTCCGTCGAGCGCTCGATTCCCTTGGGCGAGGACGGCGTGGACAAGAAGCAGAACGTCAAATCCCGCGGACGCCATGCGGGGAGCCGTCGGAGGTCATGAGTGGGGGTGTGACTTTCCCCAGGCTCCCGAAGGTCGGGTCGTTGGCGGCCGCGTCATGGCGGCCCGACCCGTTCACGGTACGGATCAAAGAGTGATCCTATCAACAGCGGTAGCACTCTTCGCATCTCCGCCCTATTGTGTATGGACGGTGGGGAGGTCGTCAACGAAAAAAGAAAATCATTCGGCGGACGGCAGGTGCCGGCGCAGGTGCTTGAGGCCGCGACGGAGCAGCCTTGGTCCATCAGCCGGTCTTCGGCGGAAGAATCGACATCCTCGACCTAACTCTTGACGGGCTGGGTAGGCAGGGTAATATGGATGCTTCCTTCCAGGAGCATCGATTATACGATAGATTGTCTCACAACTCGGTGGTTCGTTCCAGCCGGAACGGTGTCTGGAATCCCAGGAGACCCGGCGCGGGACTATGGGTCTGTGATCGAGGCACACAAAGGGGTCTGCCGCCAGCCCCGCATCCGAAGAGGACAGCCATGCCGATTGCCGTCGTTTGTCCCGCCTGCAAGGCCAAACTGAAAGCGCCCGATTCCTTGCTCGGCAAGACGGTCAAATGTCCCGGCTGCGCCAAGCCCGTGCTGGTGAAGGCTGCAACGCCAGCCCCCGCGCCGGCCGCCAAGAAGCCGGTGAAACAGCCGGTCAAGCCGCCTGAGCCGGATGTCCTCGACGATGAGCCGGTCGAGGAAGTCCCACCCGCCGAGGACGAGGTGGTAGCGCGACCCCGGAAAAAACCTCGGCGTGACGACGAAACTGACGGAGAAGAGGAAGCAGCCGGCGCTCCCCCGGGCGGGCCATCGACCGCCAAGGAGCGCGGCACGGCGATGTGGATTCACCTGCTGCCGCTTGTCCTCGGGTGCTGCGGCGGCATCGGCACCTTCATCTCCCTCTTTCTGTGGATTTCCAAACGGAAAGAGTCGCCGTTCATCGATCACCACGGCAAGACCTGGCTCAATTTCGTCATCAACCTCTTTGTGGTGTTCTTCTTGCTCGCCCTTCTCTCCGGCGTACTGTCCTTCGTGGCGGGTTTGATCTCCTCGACGGTGGGAACAATCGTCAGTGGTTTGTTCGGCCTGATTATGTTCGCCCTGACCATTTATGTGCTGGTCATGTACGTCGTGCTCGGCCTGAAAGCGAAGAAGGGAGAATGGGCGGAGTATCGCGTTCTCTTCAAAGTGTTGAAATAAGGGTGATGCCGAGGATACGCCGCTTGCGGCTTCGCGCCCTGGCAACGCGGAACCCGCAAGCGACTGTCTCACTCCGTTTTGCCACGGCCTTCGAGCAAGCGATTGAGTCGTTCGTTCATTTCTTCCTCGGCGGCGGCGGACCAGGTGTAGTCGTGGTGCGGTTTGAAGCCGCCTTCATTGGTGAACATTGCCGTCGGCGCCGGGCACAGCGACAGCACGCCCAGCGGCTGGCCGCGAATGCTCAGCTCGAAACCGGAGACCTGTTGCAGATCGGCGGCGTCGAGCGTTCCGGGAGCGACCATGGTGGGGCCGTCGGTGATAAGCACGTCTTGCTCCAGCAGTAACGGGGGGTTGACCGCCCCGGGAACCTGAGCGGTGATTTGTAAGCGGCACTGGCCGGCCATGCCGGGTTCGCCGCTGGAGACCAGAAAACAGGGGCCGACGCGCTTAGTCGTCTCCAGCGGCGGCACCTGGCGCGTCAGCCGCACGGCGTCGGGCGTGGCCTGGACGACGAAGCGCGTGTCGGAGATACGCAGCGAGCGCTGAAAGTGCCGTTGCGAGATGCCGCGCACGCGCTGACTGGCCAAAGGTCGATCGCCCAGCATCCAGGTCGCCACCCAGGTGCCGATGCGGCGCGGGTAGCGGCGCGGCACGACCGTGACCAGCGCTTGCCGGCCGCCCAGCTGCGAGCTGCACAAACTGGCCGGCACGCGCATCACCGAGCCGCCGCGCTCGCAGCGGAACTCCACCTGCAGTTCCAGATCGAGCATCGGCACCAAGCTGGTGGGGCTGGTCAGCACCGCGCTGGCGAGCAGTCCTCGGCACTGGCTGGAGACGAACGTTTGACAGGCGACGGTCTGCGTCCCCAGGCGAACGCACAGAGTCGGCATCATCAAGCGCAGGTTTTGCAGAAAATCGTCTTTGCTCAGAAACGGCAACGTGAGCGACCCCAGCACCTTGTCGCGGCACAAAAGTTCCACGGTCACGGTTTCGCCGGGCGGCACGAGACGGAAGAAGACCGAGGAGCGCTCGTTGCCGTCCGTCCCGCTCATGCGTTCGGCCGGGACGAGGTCTTGGCCGGGCACGCGGAGTTGGAAGTCGGCCTTGCGGCGGTTCGTGCTGCGGGGGATGCGCACGGGGACTCGACGATCACCGCCTCCGCGTTCCACGGGATAGGCTGATCGTCCACCGTTCGTCCGGCTTTTTCGTAGCTGAAGCGCATGGCCTGCGTCTGGGGTCCGATGCGGTTCAGCGGCCAGAGTTCATGCATCGCCCAGTCGCGCCAGCGCTTGATCCAGGGCCACATCGAGTTCCTCCACCGAGGAAGGAGTCGGGCGCGCCTGGCAGATCAAGCAGTCCGCCGCGCGCGGCACACGGAAACGGTAAGGTCGAAAGGCATCGTCGAACACGTCGGGCACGCGCTGCAACGTCAGCAACAGGCTGGTGAAGCCGGGCGCGTAATGGGCCGGATCGTCCAGCAGAGCGAGCGTCACCAGGGCGTGCAGCGAGGCGATGACCTGGATGGACGCCTTGCCGGCGGGGATCGTCGTCTCGTGGACGGGACCGCCGGGTTGAGAATAATCCGGCGTTGGCGACTTGTCCACGGTGACGGAGCGCTGCAAATGGCTGGCGACGCAGCCGTAGCATGGCCCGCCGGGCACGAACCAGTGTACGAAGCCACCGACCCCGCCGCTGAGCACTTCCCCGAGCGTCCACGGTTTGCCGTGACGGCGCATCAGCGCGTCCCAGTGATACTTGGCCGGCTCGTTGTCCGCCGCGCACACGCCGATGTCGGCCGTGGCGACAGCGGTCTCGATGGCCGCTTGCTGGACCGGGTCGCACAGATCGCAGGGCAGCAGATCAACCGCCAAGTCGGGACGTCTCTCGACCAGCCAGTTGCGAGCGAGGATCGCTTTGCGTTCGCCCACGGCGGACAGCGGAAACAGGTGGCGTTCGACGTTGTGGGGCTTGTACGTGTCCGGCTCGATGAGCGTGACGCGCCGGATGCGGGCATCGCGGCACACCATGTCGAGCACCGGCATCCCTCCGCTGCCCGCGCCGACCTGGATGAGATGGGCCATCCGAATCTCCTCATTCACCACAAAGATGGCCGCGCTCCGCTGCGCGTCGCGGCTAACCTTATTTCGCTTCCGGCAGTGGCCATTCCCCGGTTTCGTGCCACACTTCGTAGCAGGCCAGCCAGCGCCAGGCGGCTTGAATGGCGAAGATGCACGTGAAGCGTGCCGGATCCCACCGGCTGGTCGCTCGGGTGCTGCCCTGTCGCCACAGGCACAGGGTCTGGCCTTCGAGCAAGTGCGGACAATGCTTCAGCGCCGTCAGAACCCGTGTCTCCGGCGGGACGGTTGGATAACTGGAGACCAAGCGCGTTTCCAACTGGTAAAGGTTGTGACACGGTTTGAGGCAATAGCGCAACACCAGCGTGCCGCCCAGTCGGCTGAGACGGATCTGGAAGGCCGGCTCACGCCCTTCGTTGTAGCGCTCGATGACCGGAATCTCGACGCTGAGCAAGCGCCGCTTGCCGGCCTCGCTGTCGAGAAGGCTCATAAGCAAGGGATGACGGGCGATTGATGATTGATGATTGCAGGGCCAATCATCAATCATCAATCGTCCATTCATTTAATAGTGACACGGGACCGATTTGATGGCGGAAATCACCTCTTCGTCGGTCACTTCGTCGGCGGTGCCGAGGAAGCTGGTGTCGCGGCGGTCCATGAGGATGGCGCGATCACTTTCGGCGTTGCCCCGCAGGGCGTTAATCAGCTGCCGCCGTTCGGTGTCGTTCAGGGGACGGAAGTCCATGGACAGTTCTCCTTCCAGTTCAACCCTCCCCTCCGCGAACGGAGGGGTTTTCGAGATACGGCCGGTCCCGCGACCGACCATGCACACACTCACGCTCGGGCCGCCAATTCCGCGAGCAACAGGTAAACGCCTCGGTCCACGCACTCCTCATGGTGCTGGACTTCGAGCAGTTCCCCGCGCCGGAGGAGATAGTAGCGCACCTCCTTGGGCCTCACCAACACCTGGACGGCATCGCCCGGTTCGGCGAGCGGCAACGTGAGGACCAATCCCGGACCCCACTTGTCGCACACGACCTCGAAGCGCATTCCCGACTGCTGGCGGAACAGACGATCGATGCGCTCGGCATGGAACTCCAACGTCGTCCAGATGTCATGCAACGAACGTGCCAGATCCGGACCGATGGTCAGTTCCACGGGCAAGGGATGATAAGTGCCATCGCCCTGCCGCAGCGAGTACCAGGAGAAGCGCAGGCCGCCCAGGCATTGCACGTGCGGGCGCGGCTGATAGGCGAACAATCCGCCGCTATGGTCCGCGCCGTCGGCGGTGCCGATGCCGAAGACACCCTCCTTGCCGCGCAGGTTGACGACCCATTGGCCGTCGCCGCGCAGGTCCCCATCGCTGGGGTGGCGCAGGAGCCCGGATGGGTATGCACCACGCCGAGAATGGTCAGCCGGCGATCCGTCTGCCGAATGATGCGGCTGGCCAGCGCCTGGGCATTGCTGTTGAAACGAACGTGGGCGACACTGGCGTCGCGTTTGGCGCCGGCCGGCAACGTGGCCAGGACCACCGCCTCGTGCGCCTCGCGCAGCCCGAGCAATACCCAGCCCGTCTCCTCCTCGCCGCGCGCCTCGGAGCGATGGCCGGCAAACTCCTCGAACAGCGTGCGACCGACACCATCCGTCAGCAGCACGCGCTCCAGCGGCGCGTAGGTGATGAGGGCCGATGTTGGAGGAGCGGCAGGCGTCGGCGAAGGGCGAGGCCGGTGCCACGAACGCTGAAGATCGTTGAGCAACCGAGTCGCCCTGCCTACCAGAACCTGCAACATGTTCCGCGTCCACTCCACAAGGACGGCTGCGGTGGGCGGTCCCGACCCGCATCGGCAAGGGAGAGTTTCGGTACGGGCCTGAGATGGCGGGCCAACCGAACGACCGTTCCTCCTCCCTTCCTCCCCATCATCATAACCAGCCGGCACGGCAGAGTCAAAAGAGGAACCGCCCGGCGAATGGGAGAGGGGTCCATTGTTTAGCCGCGACGCGCAGCGGAGCGCGAGAACGACTCGCGCTCCGCTGCGCGTCGCGGCTAAACAATGGACCCAACCTGGAAAAAGCGAGCGAGTTGCTCCGTTATTTGCCCGCTGTTGTCCATGCGCGGCACCTTGTTCTGTCCGCCGAGCCGGCCGCGCGAACGCATCCAGTCGGCGAAGCCGCCGCGCGGCACCGGACAGACTTCCGGCGCTCGCATGGTCAGATCGCCGGCGCGGTGCGCCCAATAATCCTCGTTCAGCCGGCCGAGCGCGGCGTCCAGTTCGCGCGCGAAAACCGCGCGCACGTCGGCACAGGTGGACGCGGCGAACTCGACGAACCAACGGTGATGTCCCGGAAGGCCAGGCCTTGCGGGAAAGACGGGACCGACGTGAAAATCGATAACGGAGGTGCCGGTGGCGGAGGCGGCGGCCGCGATGGCCTTTTCGACTTCCTCGCTGATGACGTGCTCGCCGAACGCGGACAAAAAGTAGCGGGTTCGTCCCGTGAAGCGCAGCAGGGGCGGCTCGCGGCGCTCGAAGCATACGGTGTCGCCCAGGACGTAACTCCACAGGCCGGCGCAGGTCGTCAGGACGACGGCGTACTGTACCCCCGGCTCCAGGTCGGCGACGGTGTGTCGGGTCGGGTGTTCCGCGTCGAGGTCTTCCGTGGGCACGAACTCAAAGAAGATGTTGTGATCGGGGATCAATCGGAGCAGGCCGTAGCGCGAATCCTCCGTGGCGATGAATCCCTCGGAGGCGGGATAGGTTTCGAGGAAGCGCACCGACGCATCGCCGAGGAGCGTCTGAAACAGCGGACGATACGGCTCGAACTTGGTGCCGCCGTGAATCACCAGGCGTAGTCGTGGCCAGATGTCGGCGATGCGGTCGCGGCCGGTCATCTGCTTGAGCCGATCGAACAGCACCAGCAACCAGGCGGGGATGCCGCTGAGCATGGTGATAGGCAGATTCACGCCGTTCTCGGCGAGAAGACGCATCTTTTCGTCCCAGTCGGTGACGAGCGCGAGTTTTTCCGGAGGGAACGTAAAAGGCCGCAGCAGGGAGGACGCCTCGCGCACGGTGATGCCGCTGAGATCGCCGGCCAGGATGGGGTAGGGCGCGGGCTGACCGTCCTTGGCCGCGAGATTGCGCAGGTCGGTGCTGCCGCCGAGGAAAAACAAACGCCCCGTGAACAGCGGCGTTCCGGGGTAGGCCGACAGGAACAGCGACAGCGTCGTCAGGGCCGCTTTCTGGTTGGAGGCGAGCATCTGCCGCGACAGCGGAACGTACTTGGTGGCACCGCTCGTCGTCCCCGACGACAGGGCGAAGTACGGGACTCGGCCGGGCCAGGTGACATCGGCGAGACAGGGGAAGGGCGCGCGCCAGTAGTCGGACCAGAAGGCTTCGTAGCTGCGCAGCGGCACGCGGCGCTGATAGTCGGCGATGCCGCGGATGCCGTCGAAATCGTGATCGCGTCCGAAACGGGTCCGCCAGGCGTGCCGTACCAGGCGGAGCAAGGTTTGCTGCTGGAGCTGCGCCGGCGAGCGCTGGTCGAGTTGGGCCGTGCGATGCGCCGCATAGCGGCCCATGAACACGTCGGTGAGTCGGCGGACTGCGGATGACAAGGTGACAAGGTGACAGGGTGACAAGGTGACAAAGCTCCCGTGACAAGGCGGTCGGTGAGGACGGGACAAGGTGGCCTTCTTCTCACCTTGTCACCCTGTCACCTTGTCACCTTGTCATCTGTAGAGTCGGCCGAGCACTGCTGAGGAAGTGCAGCACCAGGCGATTGGTCAGCCGCGGTCTCTCCATCTGTGGGGCGTGGCCGCAGCGCGGGATCGACAGGTAGTGTCCCTGTGGCAGCAACGTCGCCACTTCCGCCGCCTGCCGAGGATCGACGATTTGGTCCTCGCGTCCGCTGACCAGCAGCGTCGGCTGCGACAGTTCGGCCATCCGATCGCGGACGGAGTGAGCCATCGTGCCGCGCACCGTGCGCAGCAACCCCGTCCGCCAGCGGCGGTTGGCGAACTGGCGCCGGTAGTAGATCAGCAAGCGCGGGTCCACTCGGCTGGTGTCGTAAAAGACGCTTTCGATCAGCGAACGCAGGTCGTGGCGGCGCATGCCCTCGACGAGGGGTAGGCGCTCTTCATCGCCCATTCCGGAGGGACAAAGGAGTACAAGTCGAGTGACGCGCTCGGGATAGCGCACCGCGTACTCGACGGCGATCTTGCCGCCGAGGCTCGCCGCGACCAGGTGATAGGGCGGCGTCTGCACGAACGATTCGAGATACTGATGCAGTTGCTCGACCAGGTAGTCGATGCTGATAGGCCGTCCCTGGTCGATGCGCTGGTGCAGGGCCGGGCCGTCGTAGACGAGCAGGTTGGGCAGGTAGACGTCGAAGTGACGCCGCCAGAAGGGGACATTGCGGAACCAGCTCTCCGCCTGCTCGGCCAGTCCGTTGAGGAGGACGAGCGGTTGCCGCCGGACGTAGGGATGGACCTGGAAGCGCGCCAGCCAGGTTCGCCAGGGTGCGGCCACGGTGAGACCTCCCACTGGAGAATCGGGACGGCCCAATCATCCCGTTCTCCACGTCGATTCCCTTCGGCCCCCCGGTATAACCAAATCGCTCCCGTTTGACTAGACGTTCTTGCAACCGCTGGCGGGACACGTGGTTTCTGTTATCCTGCAACGCGGCCGGATGTCTCTCCTGGTATTTGCGCGGAGTGCGGTTATGACTGGACCGTCCGATGTTCTGTGTGCGGGCATCATCGTCGCCGATCACGTCAGCTCCCCGATTTCGCACGTGCCGGACCCTGGCGAGCTGGTTCTGGCCGATCAACTTTTGTTGACCATCGGCGGCTGCGCCGCCAACGTGGCCGTGGACCTGGTCAAGCTCGGCGTATCGGCGGCGGTGGTCGGCCGCGTCGGCGGCGACGTCTTCGGTCGTGTCGTCGCCGACATGCTGCGCGAACGTCAGGTCGATGTCTCCGCCCTGGGGGTCAGTACGGACCTGGATACCAGCCAGACGCTGATCGTGAACGTGGCCGGACAGGACCGTCGTTTCATCCACACCTTCGGGGCCAATGGCGCTTTCGGGGCCTCCGACATCCCGCTGGATCGCGTGGCGACGTGCCGCGTGCTGTACCTGGGCGGCTATCTGCTGATGGGCAACGTTCATCCGGAAGAGTTGATTCCCGTGTTCGCGGCGGCGCGCGCGCCGGGGCAAAGACGGTGCTCGACGTGGTCACGCCTGGCCCGGCCGATTACCTGCCGCGCTTGCAGAAGCTATTGCCTCATGTCGATGTCTTTCTGCCGAACAACCACGAGGCGGAGTTAATTACCGGCGAGAAGGACGCACTGCGGCAAGCTGAGCGCTTCCATCAGATGGGAGCGCAGACGGTCATCATCACGATGGGCGATCAAGGTTCGGTACTGGTGGGGCAGGGGGTGCGATTGCGGGCAGAGACGTATCGGATGCCGTTCGTGGACGGCACCGGCGGCGGGGACGCTTTCGCCGCCGGCTACATCGACGGACTGCTTCGCGGGCTGGACGCGGAGGGGTGTTTGCGCATCGGCAGTGCGGTCGGAGCCAGCTGCGTCCGCGCCATCGGCACGACGACCGGCGTGTTCACACGGGCGGAACTGGAGGCGTTCGTGTCTGCGAATCCGCTGCGGATCGAGCGGATACAATAACCACAACGCACAGGGTCGTTGATCGGAGGTGATTCACATGCCCATCCATGATTGGCGATTGGTTGATGCGGGAATCTTCCACCATTTCCATCACTCGTGGATTGAGGAGATCCAGCGGGCATTGAACCGCGGTTTATTGCCGCCGGAGTATTATGCACTCTCCGAACAAATCGCGGGCGGTCTGGGACCGGATGTCCTGACCCTTCAAAGACCTGGAACCGAGTCCGTTTCCCTCGATGATCCTCGTGGAGGAGTGGCCGTGACAGTCCTTCCTCCGAAGGCGCGGTTCCGCGCTCGCGCCGAGCCGGACCTCTACGCGGCCAAGGCCAAGACCGTCGTCATTCGCCACCGGAGCAACCACCGGATCATCGCCATGGTGGAGCTAGTCTCTCCCGGCAACAAAAACAACCGGCATGGTATCCGCGCGTTCGTCGAGAAGGCCGTGGCCGCACTGCGGGCTGGCATCCATCTCCTGATGGTGGACCTGTTTCCACCGGGGCCGCGCGATCCCCAGGGCATCCACAAGGCGATCTGGGATGAACTGGTCGAAAATGACTTCCGTCTTCCCGACGACAAGCCGCTGACCCTGGTGGCCTACAGCGCCGACCAGTTTCCCGAGGCGTTCATCGAGCCGGTGGCCGTTGGCGATCCTCTGCCGGACATGCCCGTGTTCTTAACTCCCGACGTTTACATCCCGACGCCACTCGACGCAACCTACCGTGCGGCCTGGGATGCCTTTCCTTCTTTTTGGCGCGATGTCCTGGGCCATTCGGGTGGGGTGTAACCTCGCCCCTCCGCCATCGGAATACGACGCGCCGCGAGTCCACTATCGCGGGGCGGATGGTTGTTCGTCCAGATGAGCCAGCAGGCGGTCGAGGAAAGGCACCTGATCGGAGTGCAGAAGCCTCCGCGCTTGTTCCAGCGAGACGAAACGGGCGTCATCGACTTCCCAGGACGTGGGCCGCGGTTCGGCATCGACGGGGGCGAGACCGGCGAAACAGTACACGTCCTTGCGACTCTTCTTGTACTCGATGAAACCAAGGGACACGAGATCGCCGGGCATGACGCCGACTTCTTCCAGCGTCTCGCGGCGGGCCGTCCGCTCCAGGTCCGTCTCACCATCGTTGGGCACTCCCTTGGGGATGCTCCACGGCGCACGGCGGTTGTAAGGGCCGGAGGGGTGGACCAGCAAGACCTCCAGCCCATCGGCTCCCTGACGATACAGGAGCGTTCCAGCCGACTGCTTCCTGGCCATGCTCTCCTCCCGCGAACACATTCTCTCGGAGCCTGAAGCGTACGCTTCAGGCTCGGACGGGCACTCACTTCTTCCGGCACTATGGCACCTTTAGAGAGTCGAAAATACGCTGAAGCAGGCTTTCCGACGTGATGTCCTCGGCCTCGGCCTCGTAGGTGACGCTGACGCGATGACGCAGCACGTCCGGGCCGATGGACTTGACGTCCTGCGGCGTGACGTAGCCGCGACCGTCGAGGAACGCCTGCGCTTTCGCCGCCCGCGCCAGGAAGATCGTCGCGCGCGGACTGGCGCCGTACTGGATGTACGGCGCCAGGTCGAGGTTGTAATCGGCCGGCTTGCGCGTGGCGTGGACGATATCGACGATGTAACGCTTGATCTTGTCATCCACGTAAATCCGATCGAGGACGCTCCGCAGGGAGGACACGTCGGATGGACCCAGGACGGAGTCGATCGTCCATTTCGGTTCGATGGCGGACATGCGCTCGAGGATGACCAGTTCGTCTTCCTTGCTCGGGTAGGTCAGCTTGAGCTTGAGCATGAAGCGATCGACCTGCGCCTCGGGCAGCGGGTAAGTACCTTCCTGCTCGATGGGATTTTGCGTGGCCAGGACGAGGAAAGGAATATCAAGAGGATAGCTCTTGTCGCCGATAGTGACCTGCTTCTCCTGCATCGCTTCGAGTAAGGCGCTCTGTACCTTGGCGGGAGCGCGATTGATCTCGTCGGCGAGGACGAGGTTGGCGAAGATGGGGCCTTTCTTGATGCTGAATTCGCCGCTGCGCGGGTTGTAAATCTGCGTGCCGATGACGTCGGCGGGCAGCAAGTCGGGAGTGAACTGGATGCGGCTGAAACTGAGGCGCAGCGCCTGGGCGAGCGTGCGCACGGCCAGGGTCTTGGCCAGGCCCGGCACACCCTCCAGGAGGATGTGACCGCCGGTGAGCAGGCCGACCAGCAGGCGATCGATCATGCCGCGCTGACCGACGATGACTTTCTCCATCTCGGCGTAAAGTGGATC
This sequence comes from uncultured Planctomycetota bacterium, assembly GCA_963849325.1. Taxonomy (GTDB): domain Bacteria; phylum Planctomycetota; class Planctomycetia; order Gemmatales; family Gemmataceae; genus JAJPHU01. Next base: position 326,245 of record CAWKHF010000009.1, read on the forward strand.
CAGCCGGGCGCGCAGGTCGCATACCACGCGGTTGATTTCCTGGACGTCGTCGGTCATGGACACCTCGGAGGCAGGGACGGCCCAACGGCCGGAGCAAGCGTCCGTGTGTTTCCATTCTCAGCCCTGCCGCCACAAATGACAATGGCCGCTGCACCCTGACGAGTGACCGGGAGGAAAAAGCGCAGAGAACGAGGCCGGCCGTATCAGCCTGGAGGGAAGGCGGCTGAGACGGCCGGCACCGAGCGATGGGCGATGAAAGGTCCGACTTACCAGCGGTATCCGGGACGGTAATAGTAACGGGAGTACGGGCTGTAATAGCCTCCATAGTAGCCGCCCCAGGGATTGTACCCGCCGTAGTAGCGCGGGTAATAGGAACGACCGTAGCCGCCATAGCCGCCATAGCCGCCATAGCCTCCGTAGGGGTAGTAGCCGCGGGAGAAGCCATAGCCGGAATAGCCATAGCGGCCTCCCCAGTACCTGCCGCCGTGTCCGTAATGGGCCACGGGGACGGTGGTGCCGGCAACGGTGGGACCACGATACGGGTTGGCCCGCACGGACGACGGGTTCCCCAGCGACAGACCCAAGGCGCCGAGACCGAGGATCAACGATCCCAATAACGAACGCATGACGCACCTCCTTCTGTTCATTTGAGAGAGCGATCTGCCCTCTCTATAAGTCCTAATGCAAAAGCGATACCAGCTTGCGCGGAATGTTTTTCGGCCTTGTTTGTGGCCGCGAAATAGAGCACCTTGCCGCAATCTCGATGCGATTGTTGCGTTTTCATACAAGGCCGTTCGTTTGTGTTGCCGCGTTATATCCACTCGAATATAACGATGGTCTCCGTCATCATCCCCGGTCGCGGCGCGACGGCTGGACGGTGCGGAAGCCGGCACTGCGAAAGTGAGATTGGGCGGCGGCGGAGCCAAGGTAGGCGAGCAAAGCCCGAGCCGACGGCGAGCGCTCGCCCCAGTGCGTCAGGACGGCGGTATAGGAAATCGACGGTCGATCGGTCTGGGAACGAAACAGGATCCGGCAGTGGGCGGCAGCGCCGGCATCGCTGTCATAGACGATGCCGGCGTCGGCCTGACCCGACTCCACCGCGGCCAGGACCACACGAGGGTTGTCGAGGAACATCGCCCTCCGGCAAACCTCCGGCCAGATACCGAGCGGTTCCAGGTACGAGCGGGTGTAGCCACCCAGTGGACAGGAAGGATGAGCCAGGGCGATCCGTCTCATCCGGGGTTGCAACAGACCGCGCGGTCCGCGCAGGTCCGGGACCGAAGAGGGGAGGGCCACGGCCGCTAGACGGTTGGTTGCCAAGATGTTGCGTGTCTCCGCCGCGAGGAGATGGGCGGCGGCCAGGCGGTCGAGTTGGCGGACCTCGGCACTAAGGAAGAGATCAACGTGGATCCCATGCAGCAGATGGTCGGCCAATTCGTCGGAGGCGCCGCAGACGGTTCGCACCGCGATCGCGGGCTGTCGCACGGCAAACTCGGTCAGGAGGCGGCGCAACACGACTTCGAGACTGGCGGCGGCGGCGACGTGAACGCAGTCCGCGCCGGCCCGAGGCGTGGAGAGAGGTCCGGCGACCGAGTCCTGCGCCGCGCCTGCAATTGGCGGAAGAGGTCGGCCGCGAGCCGTCCTCGCGGAGTCAACTCCGCCCCGCCTCCGTCTCGGCCGCCGGTCTGGGTGCGGACCAGGGGCTGGCCCGCCGCCCGGTTCATGCCCTCCACCAGCAGCCAGGCTCGGCGATACGACATGTGGAGGTCGCGGGCCGCGGCGCTGATGCTGTGGCAACGCTCGATCGCCTCCAGCAGTTCCAGCCGACCCGGCCCGAGAAGGGTCTCGCCATCGCGTTCGACCCACAGCCGAACGCCGACCGTCCAGTCCTTCGTCCATTCTTCGTCGTCGGCACTCATCGGCGGCTTTCCGCTGCCGGGGAGCGCCGGCGTTGCGGCTCCCCGCGAACTTTGTGGAGACCTGCCATGCGACGCCGTTCCGCCTTCACCCTGATCGAATTATTGGTGGTCATCGCCATCATCGCGATCCTGATCGGCCTGCTGCTGCCGGCGGTGCAGAAAGTGCGCGCGGCGGCGGCGCGGGCGCAGTGTCAGAATAACCTCAAACAGATCGGGTTGGCCATCCACAACTACCACGACGCCCTGCTCGCCTTCCCGCGCTACCGCCAGTGCGACACCACCTCCGGAACCTACGACGCCAACTGCTACTCCCTCACTTCGGCCACCATCTGGACCGGACCCAACGAGGTTTGGTGGTCGCCTTACGACAACCGTCCCGCGCCCTCCAGTCCGACCAACGCCCAGGGCAGTCCCAACCCGAACAACTCGTACAACAACGGCGGTTATCCCGCTGGTTTTCTCTGGCCCTACATCGAGGGCAACCAGAAGATTTTCAAGTGCCCTGTCGGCATCGACACGACCACCGGCGCCGTCTTCCAGGTTAGCTACGGCATGAACTACGTCAGCGGAGGGCCGAACGGCCAGAACCTCGCGACGTTGAGCAACGGCAACGGCAGCTCCAACATTCTCATCGTCTGGGACCACGGCAAGACGCCCGGCTGCGCCGACTCCAGCCACGCGGCCACGGCGGCGAACCCGCGCGGTCCCTGGCCGTGGCCGGACACCACCAAGCCGCCGAGCCATTACCCGTACCAGCGCCACACCAATGTTTTCAACGTCCTCTACTGCGATGGCCACGGCAGCAGCATCAGTCAGAATGATTTGATCACAAGCTTGTTCCTGGCCAGCGGCAGCACCCCCATCTTTCCTTGACTACAATACCGGCAGAGAAGCGTCAGCGAAGGAATGACAACTTCGCTGACGCTTCAGGCTCGGACAGTCAAGGGGACCACATGGGCTATCGCAACCTCCGCGACTGTGTCGCCGACCTGGAGCGCACCCGGCAGCTTGTACGCATCGAGCGCGAGATCGACCCGTATCTGGAGATGGCGGAGGTCCACCGGCGTGTTTACGAGGTCGGTGGGCCGGCCTTGTTGTTCACGCGCGTCAAGGGCTGCGCCTTTCCGATGGTGAGCAATCTCTTCGGCACGCCGGCGCGCATCCGCTACCTGTTCCGCGATACGCTCCAGGCCGTGCGTCACTTGGTCGAGCTGAAGGTCGATCCCGGCGCCTTCTGGAAACGGCCGTTTCGCTACCGCGACGTGCCTGGCACGCTGTTGCACACCCTGCCGAAACGGGTCAAGGATGGGCCGATTCTGGCGCAGCAAACGACCCTCGCCGAACTGCCGCAATTGCAGTGCTGGCCGCGCGACGGCGGCGCATTCATCACCTTGCCGCAGGTGTACACCGAGGACGTCGATCGGCCGGGCTGGCGTCACTCGAACCTGGGCATGTATCGCGTGCAGCTGTCGGGCAATCGGTATGAGCCGAACCGCGAGGTCGGCTTGCACTACCAGATCCATCGCGGCATCGGCGTGCATCACGCGGCGGCGCTGCGGCGCGGCGAGCCGTTGCGAGTCAACGTGATTGTCGGCGGTCCGCCGGCGCTGGCCGCTGGCGGCGGTCATGCCGCTGCCGGAGGGGCTGCCCGAATTGGCGTTCGCCGGCGCCCTGGGCGGCCGGCGCATTGGCCTCGTGACTCCATCGCCAAACGGTGACGGCCTCTCGCCTCCGCTGCCGATCCCGGCCGAGGCGGATTTCTGCATCCGCGGCACGGTCGATCCGCAGCGGCTGCTGCCGGAAGGGCCGTTCGGCGATCACCTCGGTTATTACAGTCTCGTCCACGATTTTCCCGTGCTGCGCGTCGAGCGCGTCTATCATCGGCCCGGCGCCATCTGGCCGTTCACGGTCGTCGGCCGGCCGCCGCAGGAGGACACCTGTTTCGGCGATCTCATTCACGAACTGACCGGCCCGATTATCCCGACGGTGGTGCCGGGCGTTCACGCCGTTCACGCCGTCGATGCCGCCGGAGTGCATCCGCTGCTGCTGGCCATCGGCAGCGAGCGTTACGTCCCTTATGCCCGCGAGCGGAGGCCGCAAGAGCTGCTGACCTGCGCCAACGCCGTTCTCGGGCAGGGACAGCTTTCGCTCGCCAAGTACCTGTTCCTCGTGGCCCGCGAGGACGACCCGGAGCTGGACATCCACGACATCGCGGCCTTTTTCCGGCACGTCCTGGAGCGCGTGGACTGGCGGACGGACCTGCATTTCCAGACGCGAACGACGATCGACACGCTCGATTATTCGGGCAGCGGCTTGAACGAAGGCTCCAAGTTGGTCGTCGCCGTCGCCGGCCCCAAACGCCGGACGCTGGCCGCTGAGGTGCCGGAGAAACTGCCTCTCGCCGAGGGATTTCGAGAGCCGCGCGTGTGCTTGCCGGGCGTGCTCGCCGTGGAAGCACCGGCGTATCCGCGAGGGCGAACCGAGGACACGCCGCCCGACGTGGAGCGCTTCTGTCGCGCCCTCGCTTCCGGTGAGGCGGCGATGGGTTTCCCACTCGTCGTGCTGGTGGACGATAGCGAGTTCACCGCTCACGCCCTCAAGAACTGGCTGTGGGTCACGTTTACGCGCTCCAATCCCGCGGCGGACATCCACGGCGTTGGGGGGTTTACGCATCAGAAACACTGGGGCTGCACGGGTCCGCTGGTGATCGACGCACGCATCAAGCCGCATCATGCGCCGCCGCTGGAGGAAGATCCAGAAATCACTCGCCGCGTGGAAGCGCTGGGCGTGCCGGGTGGGCCACTGTACCGCATCATCTGATTGGCCTTGACCGATGCGGTAGTGGGAGATATGTCTTCGCGTCTTTCGTCCGGCGCGGACGAGGCTCGGAGAATTGAGGAAAACCGGCATGGCGGCCACGGCTCGAAGACTGCTGCTCGTCACGCTGCTGGGCGCGGCGATGCTGCTGCCGAATCGGCCGGCCTCCGCTCAAGATTCGCCGCCCCCCGGTTCGGACGTGGTGCTGCCGCCGCCGCGGAGTGCGGGGCCGCCCCCGGCACCGGCCCCGCCGCCTCCGGCGGGACCGTCCACGGCGCTGCCCAATCCCAGCCCTTTCCCCCCGGCCCCTTCGCCGGCGTCCGCCGACCCGATTTTCGGCCCACGCGATCCCGGCGCCAACGGCTGGGGACCATACGGCGGTCCTTCCATCCTGCCGGCGCTCTTCGCCGACGTCGAGTTGGACATCCTCAAGCCGCACCTCAAGGCGGCACTGTCCAACGCCGTGACGTTCGCCGACGGCAGCCAAACAACGGTTCGACCGCCGACGACGCAGGTGGGCTGGACGGCCGCCCCGCGCTTCGAGGTCGGGTGGTTTCTGCCCAATAGTCTCGGCTTTTTCGCCTTGAATTATCGCGGCTTCGCCACCGACGGCCGGCAGGACGCGACCAGTCTTGAAGGAATACCGTTCGCGCTACGCACGCGCCTGGATGTCAACCAGGTCGCTTTCGATTACGGTGTGGCGCCGTTCTCGTTCGCCCCCCACTGGGACGTCGCCTCGCGCATCGGCGTCACGCTGGCCGACGTGTTCTTCGACAACCAGGCCATCAGCGCCCCGCAGACGCTCTACGCCAGCAACAATTACTACGGGGCCGGGCCGCACCTCCGCCTGGACCTTCGCCGCCACATCGGCCTGCTACCCGGCCTGGACCTCTACGGGCGGGCCGACCTCTCCGTCCTGGTCGGCCAGATTCACCAGCGCTTCCGCGAGAGCGACACTAACCTCGACGGCAGCACGGCCGAAGGAGAGTTCGTGCAGCGGAAAACGCAAACGGTGCCGGTGTTCACGACGCAGGCCGGACTGTCGTACATTCCGCCGAGCCTCAGCAACTGGCGTTTCACGCTCGGTTACGAGTTCGAGGAGTGGTGGTTCGTCGGCCAGGTCGATCAACTCGACTCGCGCGGCCAGTTCAACACCAACGGCGTATTCCTCCGCGCCATGGTGCGCTTCTGATTGGGGCGAACGGCCGGCGTCAGCCGGTTGGTTGAGTCCGTACCAGCCGGCTGACGCCGGCCGTTCGCCATTACCCGATCTTGCCCCCTCTGCCTCCTCTATGTTAAACCTACGCCACGGCCCGCTCTCCGTAGGAGCCGGCCATGCTCTCTTCACCAGATCACGGTGACGCACCATGATGATCCGCCGCATGGGACAAACCGGGCTGAAGGTCTCGGCCATCTGCCTGGGCACGATGACGTTCGGCCAGCAGTGCGACGAGCGAACCTCGTTCGCCATCCTCGACAGGGCCGCCGACGGCGGCGTCAATTTCCTCGATTGCGCCGACGTCTACCCGGTGCCGCCGAGCGTGGAGACGGCCGGACGCAGTGAGGAAATCCTTGGCCGCTGGCTGGAGGGCAAGCGCGATCGGTTCGTGCTGGCGACCAAGTGCCGCATGCGCGTCGGCAACAGTCCCAACGATGAGGGGCTGTCTCGACGGCACATTCTGCGGGCGGCCGAGGATAGCCTGCGACGGCTGCGCACCGATTACCTCGACCTGTATCAGACGCATTCGCCGGACCCGGAGACGCCCCCTGAGGAGACGTTGCGGGCGCTGGACGACCTGGTGCGTCAAGGCAAGGTGCGCTACCTGGGCTGCTCCAACTATCCGGCCTGGCAGGTGGCCCTGAACCTCGGACTGTCGGCCCGGCTCAACCTGGCGCGGTTCGACTGCGTGCAGCCGCGCTACAACCTGCTGTATCGACCGATCGAGGACGAACTGCTGCCGCTGTGCCGCCATCAGGGCGTCGGCGTCATCGCCTACAATCCGCTGGCCGGCGGGTTCCTCAGCGGCAAGTATCGCAACTTGGAAGAGCTGCCGGCGGGCACGCGCTTCACCCTCGGCAAGACCGGCGAGCTGTACCGCGAACGCTACTGGCACCAGGCGCAATTGCGGGCCGTGGAAGAGCTGCGCCGGCACTTCGAGCCGCGCGGGAAGTCCCTGGTGACGGCCGCCATCGCCTGGGTGATGAGTCAACCCGGCATCACCGCCGCCATCGTCGGCGCGACGCGGCCCGAACAGCTCGACGCCAGCCTCGCCGCGACGGAGTTCATCCTCGACGAGGAGGACCGCGAGGTGTGCAACCTGGCCTGGTACAGTCTGCCACGGCCGGCACCAGCCGCCAAGTAGCCGCCCGACAGCATGGACGCTGTTGCGACCAGGCTTCCTACGACAAACAAGAGAGACGAGTGCAAGGATGCATCAAACTCTCCCGATCGTGATAGGTCCGTATCGGATACTGGAGCCGCTCGGCGCGGCGGCATGGGGCACGTTTACAAGGCCGAGCACCGGCTGATGAAGCGCGTGGTCGCGTTGAAGATTGCCAGTCGAGTGCGGCACGGAGCGCGTGGCTCGGCCGTGCGGAAGCGTTTTCGCCGCGAGGTGGAAGCGGCCGGCCGGCTCCATCATCCCGGCATCGTCTCGGCCTACGATGCCGGCGAAGTGCGCGGCCGGCTCTACCTGGCGATGGAGTACGTCGAGGGGATCGACCTCGAACGACTGGTGGAAGAGAGCGGGCCGCTTTCGGTTGATCTCGCGTGCGAAATCGTGCGGCAGACGGCGGAGGCGCTGCATCATGCGCACGAGCGCGGCCTGCTTCACCGCGACATCAAACCCTCCAATCTCATGCTCGCCGCACCGGGCGTCACCGTGAAACTGCTCGATCTCGGACTGGCCCGGCTGGCGCATCCCTCTTTCCCAGAAGAGGAGGAGGCGGCAGACGATCCGCTGTGCGGCACGCCGGATTTCATGGCCCCCGAATGGGGCCGCGACGTACAGCCGGCGGACGTGCGCGGCGATCTGTACAGTCTGGGTTGCACCTTCTATTTCCTGCTCACCGGCCAGGTGCCTTATCCCGGCGGCAGCGGTACGGAAAAACTATTGCGTCACAGCCTCGACGCGCCAGCGCCATTGCGGCAGGTGCGGCCGGAGACGCCGCCGGCTGTCGTCGAGGTCGTCGAGCGTTTGATGGCCCGCGATCTGGAGGATCGCTATCCGACGGCGGCCGCGGTCGCCGCTGCCATCGCAGCCATCCACGACCCCAAATCGGATCGAGACGGCATTGCCGGCGCGGTGCAGCCGACGAATGCAGCTCGACGCATGGTCTCGTCTCGATTCGCCATTGCGGCGCTTGTTGCCGTCTTGCTCGGGGTAGGGGCGGCCGCCGGGGCGCGACGGGTGGTCGAGAAACCTGTCGCGGCAACAGCGCAAGCGAGGACGTTCGCGCCGTCGTTTCGGATCGAAGGTCGAGAGGAAGGGTTTCCTTCGCTGGCGCAGGCGATTGCCGCCGCACGCGATGGCGATGTAGTGAGCGTGCATGGCTCCGGCCCGTTCGTCACGGCATCGCTCAATTGTCGGGGCAAAGCCTTGACGGTGCGAGCGGCGCAGGGAGTGCGGCCGCGGCTGGAGCGGAAACCGACCGGCGATCCCTCGCGCGCGCTCTTCCACACGGATCGGGCCTTGACCCTGGAAGGACTGGACCTGGTCGTCGCCGACAACGCGCCGATGATCTGCTGCGAAGGAGCGCCTTTGCACCTGACGGACTGCCGGTTGACGACCGGCGCCGATGGCGTGGCCGTCATCGCCCGAGCCGCCTCCGAGGTGGTCGTGTGCGGTTGCCGCATCGATGCCGGGGCCGTCGGGCTTTCCGTGGAGGCCGGCCAGGGTTCGATGTGCCGCGTTCACGTGCGCGAGAGCCGGATCACCATCCGAGCGAAGATGGGGGTGGCCCTGTCGTTGTGGGCGTCAGAGGTGCCGCAGCCGACGCCGGTTGAGCTGGAGTTGGAAGGCAATACCATTCAGGCGGGGCGGACAGCGGCCCTGCGTGCCTTGCCGGCGGGCCTGGCGATCCGGGCTCGCGGCAACCGTTTCACGTTCCACACGGCCCTGCTCAGCTATACGGGATACGCGGACCCGGACGCCTGGCGGCGGAACACGGCCTGGGCCGGCGGCGACAACGCCTATGAGGGACCGCCATCCTGGTTGTGGGTCGAGGGACAGCCGGTGCCCCTCGCCACGGTGCCGATGTCCGTCCCCACGAGCCCGGGATGACAAACCTCCGGATAATAGGAAAGGTGCAGTAAGGTGCACCGATCCCGTTATTCGGAGGAATGAGCGGGGCAAACCTTGCCATACCGGATTATTTACCGGCCTCGGATGGTGACGGCTTCGTGCGTTGTCTTGTCGCCGTAAGCCGCGGGATGGACGGGCTTTTCGCTCGTTTCGTCCCTTCGGCAGAGCAGCCCTCTGGCCGAAATGCTCGACCAGAGCTGTCTCTTTGCGTCACCGCCTCACGACGGTTTTGCCTTTTCGAGGATAATCGTCAGTCAATCGCCGTAAATGCCTTAACCGCCTAGAGGCAAGGCGTTTGCAGTTTACCAAGCATCACACAGAAGGCACGCTTTCCCACGGTCTTGTACAGCATGCCGTGCCCATTCCGTGCCCTCCTGGTGGCCTCTCAGGACACGGACTTCCAAGTGTGGCGATGGACGACCGCGAAGACCGTTCCGATGGCGATGCCGTACTTTTTTGCCAAGGCGGGCATACTCATTCTCCCAGCGACTTTTCTGATTTGCCTTACCGTGGCTTCGTTTAGTCTCGATGACCAGTGTTTCTCGCCTGCTTTTGCGTAGGGCATCGACCAATAATGCCGCATGTTCCCAGATCGGTCAGTGTATTCAAGGTTCTTCACCCCGTTGTGCGAACGCACGCCGTCTTTGTGGTTGACGTGAACGTCTGGATCGACGGGACCGAGAAAAGCGGCGGCTACCAGGCGGTGAACCTTCCGGTTGATCGGCTTCCCGTGGCGGGAGAGGCGCACGATCCGGTAGCCGTGGCCGTTGTCCCGGGGGGTGAGGATGCGAGGGAGCTTATCGGGATTAGACGGCAAGCGACGGACTCTTCCGAGATTGCTTACTTCGTAAATCCCCTCGAATTCAGCGACGGGCTTCCATTGCTCCACGGAATCGTCCATGAGGCTTCCTCCTTGCAAGTAGGAGAAAGCCTAGAAGAATGTCCCTTTACGGCAAGTGGAGCGGCGCAGAATCTTTTGGAGCTTGGTCTTGGATTCTTTCAGCGTTTTAACAAGGCGTTTCTGCTTACGTCGATGGTGGTGAAATAGCAGCTCTTGGATTTACGCCAGCAGATGTCGGATGTGCGAGGTATGGTTTCCTCCGGGGGAGAGGGCCGGGAAGGTATACCGTACCCTACATCATTATACGGAGGAAAGAGCAGAGCAAACCTCGCCATACCGGATTTTTTCCGGCCCCGGATCGAAGCGACTTCGTGCGTCATCCTGTCGCCGTAAGTCGAGGATGGACGGGCACTTCGCCACGATCCACCCTTTCGGTAGCTCGGCCGACACAGGGATGATTCCCCAAGTCCCGGAGCTTTGCGTCCCACGGTTTCCCGTGGTTTGCCTTTTCGAGGATGAAAGGCGTTGCGATCCGAGCGCGACAGCGAGGTTCGCCCCCGAAAGCTGCCACCAAAGCTGGCCGCTTCGTTTGCTGCACAACTGTAGTACGCGATCGCAAGGCAAGCAAACCGCGTCTCCGCTTTCCCCTGTCGGTATTCAAGCCGCCGACGCATCGCGCCCGGGACGGCCGACGTAGGCGTTTCGCGCCGCGCCCTCTCGCCCCATCGGCACCGCCGCCAGGTCCGGCGAGGATTCCTTGAGCAGATACAGCGGCCGAACCTTGACCTGCTCGTAAATCCGACCGACGTATTCGCCGACGATGCCGAGACAGCCGAGGATGGCGCCTCCCATCAGGAACAGGGCGGCCAGCACGAGCGAATCTCCTCCGATGCTTGCGCCGAACAGCGCCCGCATCAGCAGGACCATGCCGTGTCCGGCACCGAGCAGCGCGAACAGCCCTCCCAGCACAAACGAAAGCCGCAGCGGCAGCTTGGAGAACGAAAGCATGGCATCGACGGCCAGGGCCAGCATGCGGCGCAGCGTGTACTTGGTGACACCGGCGCCTCGGCTGGCGGGGTGAAACGCCACCGTCGTCGTGCGAAAGCCCAGCCAGTTGACCATGCCGCGTAGAAACCGGTGCTTCTCGTGCAGCCGCAGCAGGCTGTCGATGGCCTTGCGCGACAGCAGCCGATAGTCCGACGCCGCCGAGCTGACCGGCGTGTCGCTCAACCAGCGCATCACCATGTTGAAGGCGCGCGACGACAGGCGCTTGAAGGGGCTGAGGCGCGGATCGTCCTCGCGGAAAGTCAGCACGATGTCGTGTCCCCGGCGCCACTGTTCCAGCAGAGCGGGGATGAGATTGGGCGGATGCTGCAAGTCGCTGTCGAGGGTGATGACCACGTCGCCGCGCGGCGTGTTCCATGCCGGCCGTCAGGGCCGCCTGCTGGCCGAAATTGCGGCTGAAGGACAGGTAGCGAATACGCGGGTCGGCGGCGGCCAGGCGGCGCACGAAATCGAGGGTGCCGTCGCGGGAGCCGTCATCGACGTACAGGATCTCGATGTCATACTCGGCTTCGAGGGGGGCCAGGGCGGCGCACAGTTCCTGGTGGAAGTGGGGCAGCACTTCCTCCTCCTCGAAGGCGGGGCAGACGATGCTCAGCTTGCAAACAGGCGCGGCCATTTCCTTCTCCGTTCTAAGCCGGCTCCCCTTCATGCGGCGTGGGCCGAGACGCCGGGCGCATCCACCGACGCCCCGGACTTCGCCGCCAGCGCCCGCACGAGGACCATCCCATAGGCGGCGGTCAGGCACAGGGCGGCCAACGGGTGCAGTCCCAGGGCGTGGACGCGGTTGGCCTGTGGCGCAGGCCGGCCAGCACGCACAGCATCAGCAGCACAAAAGCCGTCCCGGCGAGCATCCGTGCCGGGCGCGGCCAGCCGTCGCAGCGGCCACTGAGGACGGCCCAGGCCAGGGCCGGGGCCAACAGGACGTAGGTACACGCCTCGGTCGCCGGGCCGCATAACGTCATCCAGCACGTTCCCAGCGCCAGGATAGTCCCCAGCACCTCGCCACGCGGCCGGCCACGCAGCCGAGCGGCTACGCACAGCACGGCGCATCCGGCGGCACTAAGCAGTTGGACGCCGACGTAACCGAGCGGCGTCAGCGGCAGGTGCCACACGCGGATGAGCAGCCACAGATCGCGGTAGGCCATGTGCGGCGGCCAGTGCCAGCGCTGGTCTTGGCCCAGCCGTTGCAGCCAAAGGGCGTACTGGCCGCAGACGTAATCGCTGTGTTGGCAGAGGAACGGCAGCGCGAACGTCAGCGCCAGGACGAGCACCAGCCGCGGCGTGCAGCGCCGCGGATACGAGGCCGCCAGCAGCAGACCAACCGCCAGCGGATAAACCTTCAAGGCGGTGGCCAGGGCGATGAACGCGGCCGCCGACGTCCAGCGCTTGCGCTCGGCCGCGGCCAGCGCGGCCAGCAGCAGACCGATAACCAGCGGATTGGGTTGGCCGTTATTCAAGCTGCTCAGCGATAGTGGCACCAGGAGTAGGAACAGGATGCCCTTCTCACGCGGCGTCCGCGCAGCTGGGGCCGTGCGCAGCCACCAGGCGAAACCGCTCAGCAGCGCACCGGCGTTGAGCAGACGCCACACGACACCGCCCAGGCGCACCGGCAGATGACTGAAGGGCACCAGCAGCACGGCCGTCGTCGGACTGTAGCGGAATTGGTCCTGGTCCGCCTCCCAGGAAGTGCGGTACAGGTCTCGTCCAGTCTCCCAGTCGGCGCCGGCCTGCGCCCAGGTTGTATACAGGGTGCGCTTGTAGGGCTGGACGGCGGCACGGACGCAGACGGCTCCGACGACGACAATCCAGACGAGGATTGCCGCTCGCACCCACGGCTCTCCGCCGCCAGTAGGTCCGGCGAGCCGAGCCGGACAACGAGTGCCGCTCGGCTCGCGGCACCTCCCTGGCCCTCGTAGCGCTTCAGGCAGCATGGGCGAACCTCCCCCGTCGTCGGGCGCTCAACTCCGAGGGGGCCACCCGCGTGAAGCCGGCCCGCCGGCAGGCGTCGAGGAACTCGGGCTGCGCAGCAGGCGCAGCTCATCCACGCGCCGCTGGGCCAGGCCGTCGTGCCGCGTGCAGTCCCGGCCGAACAGCGTCGTATCGAAATGGCCGGGATGGCAGGCCAGCTCCACGTCCCGGCCCGGCACCTGCGTCAGCCAGCGCGTGAAAAAGTCCGGGTCGCGCACCCAGCGCGGATCGGTGATGCCGGCCAGCCAATCGTTGCCGGGGAAGCCGTCCGCGTCCAGGTGACGCGCCTCGACCCGCCCCAGCAGGGTCAACAATGTCCGCTTCTTCCGCGCCTCCCGCGATGCGCCGCAGCATCGACCACGGCTCCTGGACACGGCGCACATAGGGCGGCGGGACGCAGCGGTCTTTCAGTACCTCGGCGCAGAATGGCCCCGACCGGCGGAAACAGCGAAGTGTGCTGGTGTGAGTTGACGACCGCCGGAGGGTGGCCGACCAGGTCCAGGAAGCGGTCGTATTGCGTGCGCAGCTCGGTCTCGATCTGTTTGGGACAAATCTGGTGCAAATAGAGGCGGGCGAGGAAGTGACGCAGCGGCAGCATCCGGCCGTCAGGACCGACCAGGCTCGGCACGCGCGCAACCGGAGCGGCGGGCGGGTCGAGAGTCAAACACGGATGCCAGCCCATCTCCGGGCGCACGCCGCACTGCCGCCAGGCGCGAACCGCATCCTCGGCATGGGGCGAATTGACGAGCAGGACGGTCCCGGTGACGACGCCGCGGGCGGCCAATTCGAGGATGGCGCGGGAGGTCTCCGGGCCGATGCCGTAGTCGTCGGCGATGACAACGAGAAAGCGGGTCGCATCCATGCGCTGCTCTTCTCTCCTGATCTCCGGCACGGATTCGGGTTTAGGGCTTGGGGTTTCGGGTTTAGGGTGAAGAACCGGAAGGCGCGTCCGCCTCCTGAATCTTTTGCATCCCGAAACCTTCCTGCTCTAAACCCTAAGCCCTTCCGTCCGCGCGGGCGATTTCAACGCATCCGCCCACGGAAGTAAAGGCCAACCGCCACGGAGGAACCCCGCCTCCGGCCTGTCGGGGTCGCACGCCGGCGCAGGCACTCTCCCGAGTTCGTCCACGGGGATAGCCAATCGACGGCGTCCCGTCAATCCATACCGCCAACTTCGGCCCCCGCAGACCTGCGCTGAAGGAAAAGTTTTCCACACACCCTTTTGCCGGCGGGCATTCTTCTACCCAAAGGTGGCGGCATTGCACATTCTTCCTGGTAAAACTTGCACAACCCCTCTGCGCCCGTTCTTCTCCCGCCGCCCGGACATATTTCGCAAACGATTCCATGGAAAAGGTTTCGGACTGATACCTCCTCGTTCCTGTCGATTCTGGCACGGCACTTGCTTTTCAACAACTTCGTGAACGAAAACTTGTCGGGCTGTTTCCCGCGGCCTGCTCCCACGCCTACGACCCATATCCCCCGAACCCTTCCCGCGAGCCGGTGACGCAAGTCACCGGCTTCTAGTCTTTTTAGAGGGCGTATCCGTCGGAGCCGCGACCGTTAGGGAGCGGAGAAAGCTCTCACAAACAGTTCCTTCACCGGCCGGCCCGTGCCGTCCAGTGTGACGTAGAACGGACGCTTCTCGACGTCGAAGGCGGTGCGCGGCGAGATGCCCAGCGCCGTCAGGATGGTCGCATGCAGGTCGGGAATGGTGATGGGGTTCTTCGTGACCAGCAGCGGCCGTTCCTTCGCCGTCTCGCCGTAGAGGAAACCCTTCTTCATGCCGCCGCCACAAAGCAGGACCGAGCCGGAGCCGGTGAAGTGCCGATGCAATCCGTAATGAATCATCTTCTCCATGCGGTCGGCCTTGGCCCGCGATTGATCTCGGGCCGTGCTGCCGGGCACGCCCTCGATCATCATGTCGCGGCTGAACTCGCTGGCGAGGACGACCAGGGTACGCTCCAGCAGTCCGCGCGCCTCCAGGTCGCGGATGAGCTGAGCGATGGGACGGTCGATCTCCTGCTTCATCCGCTGGTAGGTCGTGTGTCCGTTTTCGTGCGTGTCCCAGTGCAGGAACGGCACGTACTCCGTTGTCACCTCGATGAAGCGCGCCCCCGCCTCGGCCAATCGGCGGGCCAGCAGACAGCCCAGGCCGAAGCGGCCGGTGTTGTAGCGGTCGAAACTTGTCCTTCGGCTCCTTCGTCAAGTCGAAAGAGTCGCGCTCCTTCGAGCTGAGCAGACGGTGAGCGTTCTCGACGGCACGCAGCATGGACTGCTGATGATAGTCTCCGGCCATCTCGCCCAGCGGGCTTTGCTTGACCAGCTCCTTGTAGCGCTTCATCCGGCCCTCGAACCGTTCGCGCGTCATCCCCTTGGGCGGGCGGACGGCGGCGACGGCGTCGGTCGGGAAGGGCAGGTTGAAGGGGCCATATTCGCTGCCGAAGAAGCCGCCGGTCGTGAACGCCTTCAGCTCCTCCGATTCGCCGATGCCCTCCAGCCGCTGGCCGATGTTGAGAAAGGCGGGGATGGCGGGATTGTTGGGTCCGCGCACCCGCGCGATCCAGGAGCCGAGGTGCGGCACGGCGACGGTCTGCGGCGGCACATAGCCGGTGTGCCAGTGATACTGGTGCCGCGAGTGCAAGATGTTGCCCAGGTCGGCGACGACGTGCGAACGGATGAGCGTGGCCCGGTCCATGACCTTGGCGACGTTTTCCAGCCCCTGCGCGAGCTTGATGTTGTCCACGACCGTGTCGATGGTCGGGAACGTACACAGGATTTTGTCGGCGGGCACGCCGACCTCGAAGGCGGTGTAGCGCTTGGGGTCGAACGTCTCGGGCGCCGCCATGCCGCCGGCCATCCACAGGAGGATGCAGGTGTCGGCGGTGGCCTTGGGGTGCTTGATTTTTTCCTCTGCCGCGACCAGGCGCGGCTCGCCGGCGGCCAGCGTGGTCAGGGCCGCCGCGCTCAGGCCATGCAGGAAGTCGCGGCGAGTGACATTCGGATTTGCCTGGAGATGTGCTGTCATGGTGGGGATACTCCACTCTATGCGATCTCAAGCGCCGCCTTCAAACAGTCGTTGAGCCGCTGTTTCAACACGTCGGACAGATGACCAATCACTCGTTGGATCTTTACCTGTTCGACGACAAAGAGGTTGTTGCACGACGCCACCGAGGGACCGTGGATGCCAGCTGAGGCTCCTTCGGGAGCAGCGGGATCAATCAGGAAGTGGCTGGGATCTCCGAGCCGCTTTTGATTGCCCGTGATGATAACGATAATTGTCTTCCGCAGCCTGGCGTTATCCCGGTCGTTCTGAACGATAATCGCCGGGCGAGCTTTCGACCGTGCCGCATCCGTGAACGGAACGTCAGCGATCACCACGTCACCGCGTCGGATCATCAGAGCCTCGGTACTTTTGATAGCTCTCTAGTAAGGGATCGTTTTCATCATCTTCGCGCATCGCATCCGCGATCAGAGCACCGACGTCAATCCCGTCGATCTCCTCCTCATCCTCAAGAACGCCCTTCGGGCGCCCGGACATCTCAATCTTCCGCCGAATTTCTTCCGCCTGCTCCTCCTGTTCGCGGAGGTACTGTTCGACCGCTTCTCGATGGTCCAGATAATAACCGATCAGCGTGTAGACGTCCGCCAGGCGAAGTGTATCGAATGAGTCCACAATCTCTTCCGGCGTGGCGCCATCCTTGTACGACTCGACGATCCGTTCCAGGGGGATTCGCGTACCCGTCACCCGGTATACGCCGTTGTCCAGGCGGGTTAAGGGGACTGCCCTCGGTTCAAGAACCAGAATCGATGTCATAACACTCCTCCTTTTCAATCCTATTTTACCGTATCATCTGAAACTCCGGCAGCATGAACACCGCCCACAGCAGGTCCGCCAACGATTCCGGCGTGACCGACGGCCCCAGGATGTCGCGTCCGGTGGCCAACTCCGCGGCCGTCGGTCGGCGGCACAACGCCCGCAAGTAAATCCGCTCGATCCGCTGCTCGGCCGTCGGCTTTCGGACTCGTCTTTGAGCAAGTTCGCCGCCCCGCGCGTGAGGGTATCGGCCAGGATGGGGCCGTTGGACAGGTCCAGCGCCTGCAGCGTGGTCAGCTGATCGGGCCGCGTGGTGACGACCTGCTCGCGGTTGGGCCGGCCCAGCGAGCGCATCAGGGCGTCGGCCCTCACCAGGGCCGCGCGGACGTATTGCCGCTCTGGCGGCGTCGTGACAGGATACGGAGGCGACGCGACCGGGGCGATGGCCTTCGCCGGCGCCGTGCGCGTGATCTGCCACACCGCGTCCAGGAACTGCTCGGCCGTCATCCGCTTCAGCTCCGGCCCGTGAAAGACGTAGCTCTCGGCCGTCCCTTCCTCCTTGTGTACCACCGCACGGGACTGATAGGTCCGCGAGAGAAGGATGTGTTCGAGGAGCTGCTTCATGTCGTAGCCATGATCGGCCAGGTACACGCCGAGGTAGTCGAGCAAGTCATCGTCCCACGGCTTGTTGGCCATCACGTCCACGGGATGAACGATGCCGCGGCCGAACAGGCGCTGCCAAAGGCGGTTGGCGAGGGTCCGCGTGAAGCGGCCGTTGTCCGGGTGCGTGACAAGACGCGCCAGTTGCTCGAGCCGCCTGGCTCGCGGCTGGGAAGCGTCGATGCCGCCCAGCTGTGGCCAGAGGAAGCGAGGCACGGCCTTGCGGCCGAGCGGTTTGTCGCAGCGGTGCATCTCCAGCGGACGATCGGCGATGACCGCCGCCAGGCTGTAGGCGTCGTCCAGCTTCCAGGTGTCGATGAAGCTGTCGTGACACGAGGCGCATTTCATGTTGATGCCGAAGAACACCTGCGAGACGTTCTGCGAAAATTGCAGTTCCGGCACCTGGCTGGCGTTGACCCGGCCGCGCCACTTGATGCCCTTGATGAATCCTTCCGACTCCGCCGATGGGCTGATCAATTCACGGACGAATTGATCGTAGGGCTTGTTGTCCAGCAGCGAGCGATAGAGCCAGCCGGTGATCTGCTGGCGGCCGCCGTCGATGTAGCCGGTGCCCTGGTAGTCGTTGCGCAGCAGATCGTTCCAGAAGGTCAACCAGTGCTCGGCGTAGGCGCGGCGATCATCCAGAAGTCGGCGGATCAGCCGCGCGCGTTTGTCGGCGGTCGAGTCGTGGACGAAGGCGGCTCAGTTCCTCGGGCGCCGGTAGCTGGCCAATCACGTCGAGGTACAACCGGCGGGCGAAGGCGGCATCGTCATCGAGCGCGGCCGGCGGCGTCAGATGGTTGCGAGCATAGTAGGCGTCGAGGATGCGGTCGATCGGATGGTCATGGCCGGCGCGGACGGGGGTAGGACCGGCCGACGAGGTTGGAGCGGAGGCGTGTAGGCGTTCGCCTGGAAGGTGAATCCTTCCTGCCAGGGCAACCCCTGGTCGATCCACGCGCGCAGGAGGGCGACCTCTTTGTCCGTGAGCCGTTCGCCCTTGGGCGGCATGCGTTCGTCGGGATCGCGGGACGTTATGCGCTTCACCAGTTCGCTATCGCCGCTTTTGCCGGGCACGACCACCTTGGCCCTGAGCACCGCCGCCCGCGTATCCAGCGAGAGCGATCCCTTGTGTTTGCCGTTGGTATGGCATTCGCCGCAGCGGGCCTTGAGGATCGGCACGACGTCGTGCGCGAAATCGATCGGCTTCGACGCCGGCTCCGCGGCGCACGCCGGCGGCAGCGGACAGGCAAGGGCGAGAAGGCCGACAAGAATTCGGCGCATGCAACCGTTCCTTTCGCGTTCGGATGGACTCGATTCCTTTCGTTGTAACCTACGGCAACCCGTCGAACCAGTCCCCGGTGATCGATTCTCCTCTCCTTCGCCGATCTGCTAGAGTATCGGCAGCAACCTCCGCACGGTCCAGCTGGCTCCGTGGGGACGGCGCTTCAGGGGATGATCGGCCCATGCGATCGCAGGATTTGCGGAAGACCGAAAGAGCGCGTCGGCCCCGACCCGCGCCGCGCGGAAGCGGAAGACGCCCTTGCCGCCGCCCCAGAAACCCGTCGATTATCGCCAACCCCGCCGCGTCTACGAGGCCATCCGGGTCGGCAACGGGACCGTGCTGGTCGAGAAGCAACTGCTTTCCGACGCCCCCGACGTTGCCAAACAATCGCTGGCGCGACTGAGGAAGAAATGGAGTGAGGCGCTTGCGGCCCTTCCCCGCGCCGTCCGCGCGGACATGCGGAAACTGCCGCTTTTTCTCCTCTACGGACCCAAAGCCAAGGGCGGCGGCCGCGACAACGGACTCGAATACTTCCCGAAGAACGCACCCAGGCATCACCGCACGCTCGATCCGCGCTGGAGCAACTGCGTGGTCGTTTATTGTGCCGAGAATTACCTGCGGATTTCGGACTTCTGGGCGCTGAAGGCGCTGGTGCATGAGTTCGCCCACGCTCATCATCTGGGACAATGGCCGGAGGACCAGCCGGACATTTACCAGGGCTGGAAAAACGCCGTCAAACGTCGCCTCTATCGCGGCGTCCCGGATGCCGAGGGCCGGAAGATCGTCCGGGCGTATGCGCTGGTGAACCAGCTGGAATACTTCGCCGAGCTGTCCTGCGCGTATTTCGTCGGCTGCAATTATCGGCCGTTCAATCGAGCCGAACTGAAGACCTACGATCCGGCTGGTTATGCCCTAATTCAAAAGATGTGGGGCGTGAAAGACAAGGCCGAGTCGCGACCGTCAGGGAGCGGTTCTCGCGGCCAAAACCCCGCTCCCTGACGGTCGCGGCTCGGTTGGGGAAACACAAAGGCCGGCTCCCCCGAAGGGGAACCGGCCTGTGTCGCACTGTCGCCCAATCAGTACGACAAAAACTAAGATGCCACAACCCTGACCTCTCCGCAAGAGCGAAAGAATTACTTCTTCGTAAGCATTTCGCCGCTCGTAGGGCGGCCGTCCGAGCCGGAAGCGTAAGCGAAGAGCAACCTTCGCTTACGCTTCCGGCTCGGATAGAAACTCACTTGTTCCGGCGCGCCGATGGCAGAGCAGATAGAACAACGCGGCCCCCACCCCGCCGCAACCGCAGGCGACATACAACAGTACCTCCGGGCCGAGGCTGAGCCACAATCCGGCCCCGGCCAGCGACGCGGTGCAGACGGCGAAGCTGCGGATGCCCCAGTACAATCCTACCCCGCGCGCCCGCACCTCCGGCGGCAACAGCGACGTGATAAGCGCCTTGCGGGCCGGCTCGCCGATCTCGCGCAGACCCTGGACGACAAACGCCAGCACCAGCCAATCGCCGCCCGGCAGCAGTGCCAGCGCCAGCGGAAACAGGGCGAAGAAGAGGAACGTCAGTCCGATGAACGGCTGCAAACCGACTGTCCGCGTCAGCCGGCCGATGGGCAGGTACGTCAGCAGGGCCACCGTGTTCTGCACGGCGACGAAGACGCCGAACTGTTCCAGCGACAGGCCGCGCACGAAATACACGTAGAGGACGATGAAATCGCGCACCAGCCAATCGCACCAGCGTTTGAAGACCTCGGCCAGCAAGAGACGCCGCAACGTCGGGTGCATCCGCCGCAGGACTTCGCCGACGGAATGATCCGACGCCGGCGGCTGACGGTGCGGCATCCATCGCCACTGCACGGCCAGCGAGACCAGACCCAGGAGCAACGACACACGGACCAGCCAGCGCATGCCGTCCACGGTCCCTTGTTCGTCGCCGCGTAGCCTTTGTGCCTGCGTCAGCACGAAGCCGGCGATGAGCGGGCCGAGCACCTTGGGCAGTCGTTTCTGGATCGATTGCAGGGCGAAGGCCATGCCGCGGCCGGATCGGCTCACAGTGGCGCCGACGGTCGTGAACGTGACCGGCACGGATAGCGGCTCCCAGCCGAGGATGAGCAGGGCGGCGAGCACGGCCCCCGCCGGCGCTCCCCAGGCCAACAACAAAACATATCCGCCGACCGTCAGCATACCGAACAGCAGTAGCGAACCGCGATCGCCCAGGCGGGCCGTCAATTGTCCACCGCCAATGTAGCAGAGGCCCTCGAACAGGTTGCGCAGGCAGGTGTAAATGCCGACGGTCCACAGGGTCGAAACGGCCAGGCCGACCGGCGACGGCGCGGCCCGGATCGCGTCCTTGCTCCGTGCCTGCAAGTACACCGGCATGTACGGCTCCCACAACTGCTCGCCCAGGCCGAAGCAGAGCACGGCGAGGAGGACGACCGCTAACGTGCGGTTGAGGACCAGCAGTTTCGCCAAGGAAGGCCGAGCTTTCGGGGATGCCGTCATGATGCCATGATATAATGATTGCGGCACGCCCGTGGAGGATCGTTCCTCATGTCCGAGTCGGTACAGAACGCCAAACGTGTGTTGAGCGTTGGCCAGTGTTTTGCCGATCATTCCGCCATCGCGCGGGTGCTGCGCGGCTCTTTCGGAGCAGAAGTTGTCGGTGCCGACACACGGCGGGAAGCCCTGGAATTGCTTCGTCAGGAGACTTTCGCGCTAATCCTGGTCAATCGCGTCTTCGACGCGGACGGCTCGTCCGGGCTGGACCTGATCGGAGCGATCCGGGCCGATGAGGAGATGCGTAACGTCCCCGTCATGCTGGTGAGCAACTACGAGGACGCCCAGGCGCAGGCCGTGAAGATGGGAGCGACGCCCGGCTTCGGAAAGGCGGCGCTAGGGCAGGCGCACATGCTGGCTCGCGTCGAGCCGCATCTAAGCTGACCCCGCCATCCCGCGTCGTTTGACGACATGCGCGCGAGATAGCAAGATCGCGCGTAGGTTATCCTGGGAACCCTGGGACGCCTCGATCATGCCGCGCGTCTTCGCGGCTGCCTCGTCGCATTGGCGCAGATACGCTTCAAACGGAGTGGAGTCTGCAAGGAAGCGGCTGATGACCGCGTAAACGTCGGCCAGGTTGAGGGCGTCATAGGACTGGACGATGGACTCCGGCGTGGAGCCGGCCTTGAAAGCACGGAGGACCAACTCCAGAAGGACACGACTCTTGCCCACGCGAAAGACGCCCGCTGGCTCCTCACGGAGCGGCACCGCAACGGTTAGAGGCTCGAAATCAAGCGTCGTCATCGGCTCAACCCTTTCAGTCAACGAACCTCCCGTATTGTACGTCTGTCCAACCACGTCTCCGTCCATAGCGGCCGATGGAGGCTATATCCGCGTGGCGATCGTGCGGGAGGAAGACGGCTGACGATCTCACTTTGCCACATCCAGGCGCAGCACGTCGCCGTACCCCAGGGCCGGAATCGTGAGGACAACGCGCCCCTTCTCCTGGCTCACCGGCAATTCGCCGTGGTAGGCGCTGATCGCCTTGGCGATCTTGTCCTCGCTGCGGATGCGCAGCGTCACTTTTTGACCAACCCGGTCATGATAGTTGGCGAGCGGTAGGATGTATCCTCCCGGCCCTCGGAGCAAGCGCACGTCCACCAGCGCCGGCGTCGCCTCGATGATCGGCTGCACGTGAGCGGCCTGGAGCACCAGTTGGAGCAGCGCTCGCGTTCCTCGGTTGAACGCGGTGGGGATCGAGTGCGTATGGGGTCCGCGATCCGGCACGACCGGCGGTTGCAATGCCGACCAGAGATAAGCCACGCCAGGCAGGGCGGCGACATAGAAGACATGTCCCTTGCCCAGACGCCGCTCTACGATGGCCGCCCCCTCGTCGTGCTGGAAGCGCGCGAGGACGGTGGCGTCCTTCGCGGGAACGATGCGCTCGCGGGTCGCCAATTGCGGCAGGAGGCCGCCGGGACAGACGATCTGGTCGAGCGGCTTGAGGAACGGCAACTCCTGACGCGGCCGGAAGAAAACCGTGTGCTCCTCGCTCTGCCGCTCCTCCAGTCCGAACAGCTTCTCGAACGCCGGCGTCGGCGTGCGATAGGGATCGTAGCGCCCCGTGTTGGCGGTCGCCAGTACGACGCCGCCCTGGCGCACCCAGGCTTCCAGCGCCGTCGCCAGGCTCGGCGGCAGGCAATCGCCAACAACGATCAGCACCTTGTAATCCTTCAGCCCCTTTTCGCTGACGTCTTCCTCCATGACGAGGTCCGGCGACGCGCCCAGGAACGTCAGGGCAGTCCACAGGCCGAGTCGATCCATGTGGGCGTTCAGGCGCATCTTGCGGAAGTTCGGGCCGAACAGGGCGTGTCCGGCGGAATCCTCGGCGACACCGGCGAAGTCCCAGCGTTCGGTGCTGGCGCTGAGGAGCAGAGCCACCGGCGATGGCACGGGCCGCGACTTCGGCAGCAGGTCTTCGACCAGGCCGACGGCGTGCGTCACGTCACGGAGGGCGCGATAGCGGGCGTGGTCGCGGTGGTCGATGTGGTTTTCCGTGAAGGTCTCGTTCATGCCGATGCCGAAGAAGTCGAGCATGGTCGCTCCGTGCGCCAGGTGCGTGAAGGCGGAGCGAAGGAAGTTCGCCTCGGTGTTGCCCGGTGAGTGCGGCATGGTGTACTGGCGGATCACGGCCTGGGGATTATCGCGCATGCCGGCGCGGAAGTGCTCGGCGATGTAGCCGTTGATCATCGGCCCGGCCTGGGCGACCTGCCAGAAGTATTCGCTGTGCCGGCCGAGGTCCGCCGCTCCTTCGCGGAACCACTTCACGTATAGGGTGCTGTGCGGATAGTAAAACGGGTGGCACGAGTAGTTCGCCCCGCACAGCACGTCGTCGCCCAGCGTCTTCTTGACGTCCTTCCTGCCCTCGGCGACGAAGCGAATGGCGGTCTCCTCGTAGAAGAGCAGCGAATCGACGTACAGTCGAACGTTGGCCGCCGCCGCCGCGGCGCTGCTGTCGGGCCGCATGCGGCCGGGGTTGAACGGACCCCACTTGTCCAGCCAGTACGTGGCGAGCGGGACGTCGGCCCGGTTGGCCCGCAGCCAATCGAACCACAACTTCGACAACACGTTGATCGGCTTGACCTTCTTGCCCTCCGGCCCGCCCTTCTCGATCTCGCTGTCGATGCGCAGCCGCATCCACTCGGAGAAAGCGATCTCGTCGCCGTAGTCGAAGAAGCGGAGTTGTCCTCTCAGGCCGTTGCGTGCCAGCGTCCGCTGGGCCTGTTCGATGTTGCCGCGCGTCGGCGGGTTGCGGTAGCCGCTGGCCGACCAGCTTCGGCTCGGCGGGATGCCGGCGTCGCGCAGGTTCTGGAGGACGGCCGGCCCGCTGTGCGCCGGGTGCAGCGAGCGGAAGCCAAGGGCGGCGTACAACTCGGCGTACTTGCGGCCGTATGCGCTGTCGATGCCGAGCGGCATCCAACCACCAAAACAGAGAGGTTGCGTCGGTTTTTTGCCGATGGCTGGTGTCTTCTTCAATTCCGCCAGCACGGCGTCCAGTTCCTCAATCGGCGTGATGGGCCGATCGCCCTTGCCCGGATACGGCGGCAGATAGACCTGGACAATCCCCTCTCCCGATAATTTGCGTTCGACCGTGCCGCCGGTGGGACGGATTTGCACGTCGAACGTCTTCGCCGAGCCGCCGAAGCGGACGAGGCTGAAGTGGGCCGTATCCTGCATGCGCAGCGAGACCCATCCGCTGGCGGACCCCGGCGCAACGCCGCGCACCGGCTCCGCCTCGCTGACGCCCCACGGAACGCGATTGTAAACGTGAGTGATGGGGAAGTCGGCCGGCCGGTCGCCGCGATTGGTGAAGCGCACCTCGTAGCGCGGCCCTCGACTGTCGCGGAAGGCGTCGAGCAGCGGATACAACTTCGTGGCCTTGGCGTAATGCTTCCTCCAGGCGTCTTCCGTGTCGCGCGTCAGGTAGACCAGATCGATGTTGCGGTTGGCCGCCCTGCCCGGTTCTTGCGGTTGCGCCGAACCTCGGAGGTAGATCCGCGCCGGACCCGCTTTCAATTCGGGGACCGCGACGGCTTCCGCGAACAGACCTTCCGGTCCCCAGGACGGATCGTGCTGCGCCTTGGCGACGGGTTCGCCAAGTCCGTAGCGCGGACTGTTCTTCGTACCCATGACGCGATCGAGGACGTTGCGTCCGTCCTGTTGGACGACGACACGAAAGCGCGCTTCGCAGAAGCCCGGGTACTCGTAACGAACCCACAGCCGATAGGCGCCTGTTTCGGGCACCGTTACGTCCGCGAAAGCGGAGGCGCTGTCGTCCTTGCTGTCGAGACCGAGCAGGCGTTCGCCGGAAATGTGATTGAAACCGATGATGTCCACCATGTAATTGCCGTGGCCATTGGGGATGACCTTCCAGCCGGATTCGACGTGGAAGTCCTCGGCTTCGAGGGCGATGGCGGGGGCGAGGCGGAACGCCGGCTGAGCGAATAAGGGGACATCTGGCCCGGCGACGAAGGAGATCAAGGCGAAGAGAAAGCAGCCTGCCAATCGCGGCATGGGGATTCCTTCCAGTTAAAAAATCCGAACACGCTTTTCTGTCCCCGAGCGGCACTCAGTAGAGGGGAGTAAACTCTTCAAATTCAAAGCGATTCACGAGCGAGGTTTTCGCTTCCTTGGGCGTCAGCAAGATCAGCAAGTTGATCTGGTCCCACCATTCTTCCGGCAAGGTATGAATGGCCTCCCAAACCGCTTTGCCGCGATCCGTCTGATCCTTCCGGGCGAAACGCGGATCGATGACACGGACGCGAACGCACGCCGAGTTGGATCGCTTCACGTCGATTTGGGCACGAGGATGTTTAGCCCCGTAGGCTTTGGTCAGCTCCTCGCGAAGGTGGCGGACATACGAATCTTCCTGTTTGCGGTTGTTGACACCCATCTTAGAACCTCCCGTGCCCCCAGCGGATAATCTCCTCCGTAGCGGTCAAAAAGGTGTCCGCGTCCCTCCGCGTTTGGATGGTTGGATCGTAACGAAGGTTCGTCGTCCATCGACTCACATCGGTGAGGGCCGTGGTTATTGTAGCGGGGAGGGAGACCCGCCGCTGGAGTAATTGCTTTCGCAGCCAATCAAAATCATGTCCATGCACTCCTCGAAACGACTTCATGGTTTCGGCATGACGAGTTTCCGGCTCGCTCGCCAGGATCAGCGCCTTGAGGATGCACTCCACGGCATATCCCGCCAGGTAAACCGAGGCGGTGGTGTAGTCGTGTCGCAGCAGGAATTGAACTTCTTGCAGCCGCTGTTCCGCGGCGCGGAAGAAGCGGCGCGGCTCTTTCGCCAGGCGAGCCATGAGAGCAACCCATCACCAGCGGAGGACGGCGGTGCCCCAGGCGAGACCGGCGCCGAAGCCGCTGAGCACCGCCAGTTGCCCCGCCCTCAGCCGCCCCTCGGTGATCGCTTCATCGAGGGCCAGCGGCACGGAGCCGGCGGACGTGTTGCCGTAGCGGTCGAGGTTGTTGAACACCTTGCTGCGCGGGATGTGCAGGACGTCGATGGCGGCGTTGATGATGCGAATGTTGGCCTGGTGCGGGATGTACAGATCGACGTCCTGCGGCCGCAGCTCGCTGGCTTGCAGAACGTCCTGGATGGTGTCCGACAGGATGGCCACCGCCCAGCGGAAGACGGCCCGGCCATCCATGTACATGTAATGCAGACCCTTGCCCAACAACTCCGGCGTCGGCGGCATGCGGCTGCCACAGGCCGGCCGACTCAGCAGGTCGCCGCCTCCGCCGTCGGAGCCGAGGCTGAAGCTGAGCAGCCCCTGGTCCGGTCGGCCGCGGGTCAGTACGACCGCGCCGGCCCCATCGCCGAACAGCGGATACGTCTTGATGTCGGTCGGGTTGAGGATGCGCGAGTTGCAGTCGCCGCCGACGATCAGGGCCGTGCTGCTGGCGCCCGAGGCGACGTAGGCCGCTCCCGTGATGAGGGCGTACATGAAGCCGGCGCAGGCCGCTTGCACTTCCAGGGCCGCTCCACTGATCTTGAGACGATCTTGCAGTAGGCAGGCCGTCGAGGGGAACGACATGTCCGGCGTGAACGTGGCCAGCACGATCAGGTCGATGTCCGAGGGCGTGACGCCGGCGTTATTCAGGCAGCGCGTTGCCGCCTCGTAACAGAGATCACTGGTGGCCTGGTGCGGCAAGGCGTGGCGGCGCTCGAGAATGCCGGTGCGCTTGACGATCCAGTCGGAATCGAAGCCGAACCGCGCGTGCAGGTGGTCGTTGGTGACGACGGCGTCGGGCACGTAGCTGCCCGTCCCGAGCACACGCACTCCCATCAGACTGCGACAGCGCGGGCGCGGAAGTGGGATGCGTTCTTCGCTCATGAAAATCGGGCCGCCTGCTACGGGACCGGGACCAGACCGCGGGAGTGAGATCGAGCAATCGCACCCAAAAGGTGCGCGAGAGTAACCAAGTCGTACTATACCGCTCTCCGCTCCCTTTGGCTAGTTTCTCCCCAGCCGCTTGCGGATTAACGAAGCAGGGACCGTCGCGAAGCCGCAAGCGGCTGGAGAAGCCATTCTAGTTCTCCAAATACCCCACCAGGGCTGACAGCGCGTGCTGGGTGTAGTCGATGCGCAAGTTGCCGTCTCGGAACGAGGCATGGAAGGCGCCGACCAGTCGAGGCCGATACCACTCGGCGAAATGCTGGGCGTTGGCGTCGGTGTACTGCAACCGCACCACGAACTGCAAGCCGCGCTCCAGCACCTCGGTGTAGCGCTGGTGCCGCGGCACGTCGGCGGCCGACCGCGCCACCCGGCACGCCTCGGCGAGGCTTTCGGCGCAGGCCGCCGAGCCAACGGTCGGCGGCGAATCCACCGCCTTGCCATCCGACCAGCCCATGAACCCGCCGTACCACGCCAGCCGGTGTGGCTCGATTTGATCGTATTGCAAGCCGCATAGCCAGTCGTTCATCTCGTAGACGAACGCGGCGAAGGCCGGCTCCTTCGTCTGCGCATACGCTTCGGCACCGGCCGCCGTCTGCCACGGTACGAAGGCCGTGTTGCGATGGGCGTTCCACCAGGGGCGATAATACGCCGCCGCCTTGCGAGCCAACTCCACCTTCCAGGACGCCGGCCGGTGCTTCTGGCTGCGCAACACGGCGAACAGCGCCAGACCCGGGTACTCGCTTACGCAGTCGGTATCGTCTCCTTCCGGCTTGTCGCCGTCGGCGGCGTCGTTGCAGCGAAGCGAGCCGTCCACACGGGCCTGACGGTGAATCCAGTTACACAACTGCTCCGATTTGTCCAGCAAATCCGGCTGCGGCGCGGGCAACTCGTTGATGGCCAGGACCAGCAGGCCGGCAGCGCCCAGCCGATTGACGACGGCGGAAGGCAGCGCCGTGTGGCGCTCCTGCGGGTCGGAAGAATCGGTGACGGTCTCGTCGAGCAGGGTCAAGATGGCCTGAGTCGCTCGGGCGGCGTAGCGTTCCTCGCCGAGGAAACGCGCGGCGCGGGCCAGGGCGAAGGCGGCGCCGACCTGGCGCAGGTAATTATCGCCCTCCATCTCGGTTTTCAAGGCCGGCAGATAGCCGTACAGGAAGCGGCCCTTGAGTCCGTTGATTCGGTAAAGCCAGTCGGCGCCGCGCTGGCAGCTGCCGAGCATCTCTTTCTGCAACGGCCCCAGCTTGGAGAAGTCGCGGGCCGGACCTTTGGCGGGCGGAAGGAACGAGGCCGGAGAGAGAGCGGGAGTGTCCTTTCGGGGAGCCGGACGGGGCGCCATCGGAGCTTCCGGGAGGGTTGTTTCGGGGGAACGGGCGGCGGGAACATTTGTCGGGACGGGGATGGTGGGGCGGTCCTCGCCCCGTGTCAGCGAGAAGGTCATGACACCGGCGAGGGCCAGCAGCAGGACGCTGAGGATGCGAATGCGCATGGGTCAGGCCTCCTTGCCCACGAGAGCGCACGATGGATCGGCGATCCTCCCTCCTGGCGGATCGTCCACGGATGGCCCCACCTCGGCGAGGTGAGACCCCATCGTCAACGCAAGTTATACAGCGCCGGGTCGTAAACGATCAATCGGAACCGGGGAGCAAGAGACTCGCATGGGCGGCTCAACTCGCCGGAGGAGCCGGAGGAGTGCCGGGAGTCGCCGGCGCTTGGCTCTGGGCCGGTTCCGGCGGCGGAGCGGCGGGCGGTTCCTGGCCGGGCAAGAGGATGTGACGGATGCGCACGCTGGTGTACGGCTGGCGATGGCCGCGCAAACGGCGATAGTTCTTGCGGCGGCGGAAGTGCTGGATGTACAGCTTCGTCGAAGGGTGCTCGACCACTTCGCCGAGGACGCGCATGCCCTCGACCATTGGTTGACCGATGCGCGTGTCGTCGCCATTCTGAAAGAGGAGGACACGACCGAACTCGACGCGGGCGCCCTTGTCGCCCGCACGGTAGTCTACCTTCACCACATCGCCTTCGCTGACCCGGTATTGTCGGGAACCGTCTTCAAAGACTGCGTACATGTTTTCGCTCAACCGTGTTTTCAATCCATCTCTCCGGTTGCCCAGAGAGAAAAAAAAGGACCAACCCGCCGGAAGCTGTAACAGTAGTAAAGACGGAGGCACTTGGCCAGACGGTGGCAGCATTTCTCCGCACCCGCGAGCCGAAACCCGTGGCGATCGGCGGCGGGTCCGATTGCCTGGGAGCGCAACGACCGGAGCATCAGCCCGTCCGCAGTCGGCCTTTGGGATAGACCGCGATCACCGACCCGGCCGCGAAGACGGTGGACATCGGTGTCGCCTTGTCCAGCACCGCCCATTCCGGGCCGTAGACGCGGACCCAATCCAGATCGATGCGATACGAACGCACGGGGAACACTTCCCACAGCGGATGAGCTACCTGGTAACGGAGCGGCTGTCCACTCCGGGTCCGGCCGTATCCCCAGTGATGTTCCTTGAAGAAATGTTCGTCGCTGCTCTCGCTCGGCAGGAAGGAGGGTTTGCCGCCGCGGACACCGAGGACGTTCTCCCGGCCAGCCCAGCGCAGCCGATACTCCAGGCTGCGGCTGCCGGCGTCATCTTGACAGTGACTTGTCACCGGGGCAGCGAGATAGGGTTCGTGGTAAATCGTCCGCGCCAGCCAGGCGACGAGGCGCTGCGGCACGAACTCGCGCACGAACACCACCCCGCGGTCGTCGCCGTGCCGGACGTAAAAACGCAGGTTCAGCTCCGTGAAGTTGCGGAAGCCGGGCCATGGCACGCCGAGGACGCGCATGTTGAGGAACTCGAAAGCGACGAGACTGACGAAGGCGTCCCCGTTGCGCATGTCGAGCGCCAGGCCGGCCGGAAGGCGCGGCTTGAGCAGGGACGGCGGCACAGCGTAGGTGGCGAGGAACAGGTTCCGCCATTCGGCGGTCAGAAAGGGGCGGCTCATGGTGGCTCTCCGCGGGACAGTCTATCGGTCCACTTCTGGAACCGCAACCCGAGCGGAATGCTCACGCGAGCATTCGTCTGTCATTCGATGATTTCCGCTGCCATCTGAATGGCGCAGACTGATCCTGCCTCTTTCCCTTCCGTTTTTACCGCATCGATTTGCCCGGCCTCTCGCCGCGACCTATAGTCAGAACGGAACGCCCGTGAAAACCATCGCCGCGGATGGCGACAGACATTCGACTGCCGCATGAAAGTTCGTACCTGACGGAACTTGGGCTGCGGAGAACAGCAACGGCGCTGCTTTCCGTTGGCGGCTGCGGTGGTCTCCGCCCCCCTGGAAGGACACCTCCTCCCCTTTCGCCTGGGTCCATGAAACGCCCGACTCCCGCCCGGAGGCGAGTGGTGATGTGCTGGCACGATGGACGCAACCGCGCCGGGTTCACGCCGATCGAACTGCTGGTTGTCCTGGCGATCGCCGTGACGCTGATCGCTCTACTGCTGCCCGCCTTGCAGAAATTCCGCGAGGCTGCCAGCGGCTTGACGTGCCGCGATCGCCTCCGCCGGCTCGCCCTCGCCGGCCATCACTGCAACGATACGCGGCACTCTCTGCCAGCCGGGCTGGGCTGGTTCCCCTCCCCGTTCCCCCCTGGCGCCTATGGGACCGCCCTGTTCCATCTCCTGCCGTATATCGAGCAGGACCATCTCTACCGGAACGCGGCGATGGGACCGTATTATTTCGCCGCGCGGGAGGATCTCTTCGCCCATCCCCTCGCGCTGTATCGCTGCCCTTCCGATCCCAGCGTCGGGCCGGGGGGAGTGGTCCGCGACGCGGACGGCGTCACCTGGGGGGCGAGCAGTTACGCCTGGAATGCCCAGGTGTTTTGCCAGGTCTCAAGCGCCGGCGTTTTTCTCGATGCTCAGGGGCAGGCGCGTCTCGCCGCCGACTTTCCGGACGGCACTTCCCGCACCATCCTCTTCGCGGAAAAGTACGCCGACTGCGACAACGACAGCTATCCGGCGGGCGGCAACTACTGGGCCTACTGGATCACCGGCGCCGGCGTCCGTCCGTGTCATCCGGGCTTCGCGATCTCCTGGAACGGCTCCAGCATCGGACCCGGCTCGAAGTTTCAGTCGCAGCCGACGCCCTACCGGGGCGGCTGCGATCCGACGCGAGCCTCGTCGCCGCATCCCGGTGGAATCCACGTCGGCATGGGCGATGGCAGCGTCCGGTGTCTATCCGCGGGCATCACGCCTTCCGCGTGGTGGTCCCTGTGTACCCCTGCCGGCGGGGAGGAGGTTTCTCCCGGCGGGGAGGAGGTTTCTCCCGACGGCGAGTGACGGCGGCTCGGACATCCGCACCGCACGGGGTTGTTGGACGACGGCGGGGAGGACGAACGCGATGAGCAGGCGAGGAGGCGCGAGCGGTTCGGCTCGACTCGGAGCGGTGTTCCTGCTCGGCTCTCTCGTCGTCTCCGGCTGTGGCCCGGAGACGGCGTCGGTGTCGGGCAAGGTCCGGTTCCGCCGACAGCTCTTGAAGAGCGGCACCGTGATCTTCCTCGCCGACAATGGGGAAATGTCCTCCAGTCTTCTCGCTCCGGACGGCACCTATCACGTGCCGCGCGTGGCACCCGGGACTGTCCGCGTCGCCGTGGTCAGTCATCCGGCCGTGCCTCCCGGCTTGCAAAGGGGCCAACCGTTCATCCCCCGTTCGAGGAGCGACCGATCCACAAAGATCCGCGACTCGCGCAGTCCGTCTATCTTGACCATCTGCACGCCGATTCCCGAGAAATACAGTCATCCGGAAGAGTCGGGGCTTGTCTTCACGGTACACTCGGGCAACGAGACCCTCGACTTCGATCTGGAGCCATAAAAACGAGGGAATAGGGAATAGGGAATAGGGAATAGGGAAGAGGGAATAGGGAATAGGGATGAGACCCTGCTTTCCTATTCCCTATTCCCTCTTCCCTCTTCCCTATTCCCTCTTCCCTATTCCCTATTCCCTCTTCCCTCTTCCCTATTCCCTATTCCCTATTCCCTATTCCCTATTCCGTACCGTGGGGAAGGGAAACGGTGACGGTAGTGCCCTGGCCGACGGTGCTGGCGACGGCGATGTGTCCGCCGTAGGCGTTGACGATGGCCTGGCAGATGCTCAGGCCCAGGCCGGTGCCGCCGGTGGGCTGGGCGCGCTGCCGCGACTTGTCGGCCCGGTAGAAACGCTCGAACACGTAGGGCAGGTCCTCCGCGGCGATGCCGGCCCCCGTATCGCGGACGCACAACCGCACCGGCTCCGTGCGCGACGGGGCGCTGACCTCGATGGTCACGCGGCCGCCGGGCGGGGTGAACTTCAGTGCGTTGTCCATCAAATTATGGACTACCTCGCGCAGATGTACCTTATTGCCGCGCACCGCCACGGGGTCGGAGGCCTTGACGCACAGCTCCAGGCCACGCTGCTCGGCGATGCCCTGGAACATATCCACCGCCTGGCTGGCCAGCTGGTCCAGTCGCACCGGGCCGTCGGCGTGCAGCAGACCGGCGTCGCCCTCGGCCAGCAACAGCAGCTGGTTGATGAGAGTGGCCAGGGCGGCGCACTCCTCGACCAGGTCGGCGAGCAGGTCGCGGTACTCCGCCGGCGAACGATCGCGCTGCAAGGCGACCTCGACCGAGGTGCGCATGGCCGCCAGCGGCGAACGCAGCTCGTGGGCCGCGTTGGCGACGAAAGTACGCTGCTGCTCCAGGTGGGCGGCCAGGCGGTCGAGCATCCCGTTGATCGTCGCCGACAACTGATCCAGCTCGTCGCCGCTGCCTCGTAGCGGCAAACGCTCGCTCAGGTTGTCCGGGTGCAGGCGCGCGGTCATCTGCAAGATGGTGGCCAGCGGACTGGTGGCCCGACCCGCCAGCCAGTAGCCGCTCAAGGGAGCCAGCACCAGGATGAAGGCGAACGCCAGCAAGATCATCTCGGTCAAACGCCAGATGTCGTCATCGACCGTGCTACGCTTGGCGCCGACGCGGAGGATCAGCTGGGGAGAGTGGCCAGTCGCCGGAATGGGCCGCTGCAGCAGACGATACTCGTCGCGGTTGTAGGGTCCGTGTTTGACGGCCTTGACCATCGGCATGTGCAGCTCGGGCGCGTCCTGGCTCGACCAGAGCACCGAGCCGTTCGAGTCGAAGATGCGCACGTACCAGCCGCGATCGCGGTGGCTGAGCGCCTTGCGGTTCAACTCGTCCTTGATGAGATCCCATTTCGGGTGGAAGCGCTCGATGTTCAGGCGCACCTCTTCCACTTCCTCGGCCAGCAGCGTATCCATCTCGCCCAGCAGCGTCCAGCGCAGCCCTTCGCGCACGCCCCACAGGGCGGCGCTGACCAGGACGAGCAGGACGATCGTGTTCCAGAAGGTGAGTTGGAAGCGGAGGGTCCGAAAGAGGTGTTCAAGAGGCCCGAAGCGCATAACCTCGCCCTCGCACGGTCTGGATGATCGAGGCGGAATCCTCGCGGTCGATCTTCTTGCGGATGCGGTTGATGTGGACCTCGATGACGTTGGTGGTGCCCTCCCAGTCCGTCTCCCACAGATGTTCGCACAGCATCTTGCGCGTGACCACCCGACCGGCGTGTCGCATCAACAACTCGAGGATGCTGAACTCGGTGGGCGTCAGGTCGATCTCCATGTCGCCCTTTTGGACGCGCCGCGTGGTCAGGTCGAGGTGGATGTCGCCGACCTCCATGACGACGGGCGGCCGATCGACCGTGCGTCGGCACACCGCTTCCAACCGCGCCATCAGTTCGGGAAAAGCGAACGGTTTGACCAGGTAGTCGTCGGCACCGGCCTTCAAGCCGGTGACGCGGTCCTCCACCGCGCCGAGGGCGGTCAAGAGCAGGATCGGCGTCCGCACGCCGCCGCCGCGGACCTTCTTCAGCACCTCCAGGCCCGACATGCCCGGCAGCAGTAAATCCAGGAGGATCGCGTCGAAACGCTGGCTGAGGGCTTGTTCCACTCCATGTTTGCCATCCTTGACCCAGGCGCAGGCGTGCCCCGCTTCGCTCAGCCCCTTGTTCAACGATTTACCCATTACCGGATCGTCTTCCACCACAAGAACATTCATCGCCTGGATACCTTGTTGTCTCCACTCGTCCGGTGGGAGAGACTAGCTCGTTGCGCCGAGGGATGCGGAACGAGGTTCCTTGCCGCGTTTCGTCCGTAGGGAAACCGCGAGTCATCCTTTCTCTATTCTATCCAGAGGGAACTCCGCGCGTCAAAGGAATCACCGCAATTGGACGATGAAACTTAGGGAGAAATGGCTGCCGGCTTCAGGCCGGTTTGACGTCCCCCGCCGTGGGAGTGCGCCGGGCGAGTTCCTGCGCGATGAACGTGTCCACGATCAGTTGACCGACATGGTAAAACACCATCGGTACCACGGCCAGCGGATGCGCCTCCTTGAAGTACGTCTCGAACAACAGCAGGGCGACCGGCAGCGTCTTCTGGCTGCACGCGAAGGCGACGGCGATGCGGTCGGGACGGTCGAAGCGTAGCGCCTTGCTGCTGTACAAGCCCACGAACAGGGCCGTCAGGTGCAGACCCAGGCACAGGCTGGCGGTCCCCAATAAGAGAGCGGGCGACGGCAACTCCGCCCGCGCCGTCAAGCGGCCCGCGACGTCGGTCGCCGCCTTGAGAATGATGCTGAAGATCAGCAGACGCGAGAGGATGCCCATCGCGGTCTTGCCGCGCGAAGCCAGCCGCGCCAGCGGCGGCGAGGTCCGGGCCAGTTGTCCCAGTCCCACCGGCACGACCAGGACGACGAGCAGTTCGCGCATCATGGCGGCGGTGTCCACGCCGACGGCGGCGCCGGTGGTCCAGCCCAGCCAGGCCGTCGTGACCAGCCAGCTCGTCGCCGTGGTCAGCAGAGTGACGAGCAGGGCCGTCGCTTCGCGGCCGCCGGCCATGCGCGTCCACAGCACTGCCGAGGCCAGCGTACTGGGCACGCTCGCCGAGATGAGCAGACCGATACGGTAATCGGGTTCCGTCACGAGCGGGCCGGTCAGCCAGGCCAGGGCCGGCAGCGCGGCGTAACTGAGCAGCGCCGCCCACAGCGCCGGCAACGGGCGAAGCACGGCTCGCCCCAGGCTGCGGCTCTCCAGCCCCCAGGCCATCAGGAACAGCGCTGCGCCGACCACGCCGCGCGGCGGCACCGGCGCCACCAGTGGACGCAGCCAGTCCGGCCGAACCGCCGCCAGCGTCACGCCCGTCACGAGGGCAAGGAGGAACCAGTGCCGTTGGAAAAAGGGAGGATTGAAGGTGGAGGATTGACGATTGGAAGACAGACGCTCGATCCCTTTTCGTCGCTCCGTTTCTTCCGAGTTGTTGCAGTCCTCACTCATCAATCATCATTTTTTCCAACTGCCGCGCCTCGTAGAGCGAAGCCAGTTTTTCGAGGGGAGTCATGGTCCCGGATAGATCTTTCCACGAGGCGATGGCGGCCTTCTTGTCGCCGAGCATGGCCTCGGCTCGGCCGCGCATCCGCCGGGCGGCGGCGCAGTCGCCGCGGTTGGGATAGTCCTCGATGTATTGCTTCCACGTATTCCGCGCGTCCTGCCAGGCTTGCTTCGCTCTCTCGACGTCGGAGGGATGCGGTTTGCCGTCGGGCATCCGGGTCTGCAAATCGACGCGCGCTTGCAGCTGCTCGGCCTGCTCCTGCATGCACAGGCCGAGCAGGTACGTCACCTGGGGGGCGCGTGCGGCGGCCATGGCACTGTTGAGCAGGACATAAATCGGTTCGGCGCGCCGCGGCTGCCACAGGGCTGTCACTTCCTGCTCGGCCGCCTCGCGCTCGCCGGGCGTTTTGGCCCGGATCTGGGTTAAGTAAGTGCGGAAGGCTTGCTCACTCCACTCGTTGGCTCGTCGCTCGACCTCGACGGCGTTGGCCCGTCGCTTCTGCTGATCGTGCCAGTGATCGCGTTCGCGCACCAGTTCCGGCACCGCCTTGCTATAGCGGCCGCGTAGTAGTAAGTCGCGCGCCTTGCCCGGCTCCAGCGCGGAGGTGAGGAACGGCGTGGCAAAGATCGCTCGCACGCGCTGACCCAGGCCGATGTTCGGCGGGAAGCGTTCCCGGTCCTGGAACGGAGGCGGCAGCGCCGCCCACGGCACCAACTCGAAGCTGAAAATCTCCATGCGCGACAGCGCGCGGGGCTGCCCGGCTGAAGCGGTTCGCCCTCATCGACGCCGCCCTCCTCCCGCGACAGGAAACGCCGCAGTAGGCCGACGCTGGGCTTCCACAATGCCACCGGAGTCGGCTTGTCGCCGCAGGCCGCCTTGAGACGCTCCAGATCCTTCGCCGGGTCCGCGGACAGACGGACGCGCACCACCGGCGCCAGCAATTGTTCCTGCAAGAAACGCATGCGCGGAGACAGGCTCGACAGCGGACAGACTCGCAGCACGTGGGCCGCCCGCGCCTGTTCGGCCGTCACGTCGTAGCGCCTCCTTGTCGCCGACGTTGAGTTGGGCGAGGATCTCGGGCTGCTTGCGGACCTCGGCCAGCGTGGCGATACCTTGGCCCTTCGAGCCCGGCAGCGGCAGACCGAGGCGCGGATCGAAGAGATACACGTCCTTGTCATCGTCTGTCACGACGCCGCACGCCCAGAAGTTCATGCTACCCGATTCGTTGGGAATGTAGAGCAGACAGCCGAGCAGTGCAGGGCGGGAGATATCCGGGTCGCCGAATTGTTCGAGCACGGCCAGGAAGACGAGAGCGCGCTCCAAGGCACTGCCCCAGCCGCGCCGCAGCGCGAAGGCCGGCGGCACCGGCTCGCCGCCGTGCTCTCCTAGCTGAATCTCGCGCACCACCCAGGCGAACGCTCGCGCGGCCCAGCCCAGCGGCGCTTCCGCCGCGCCTGCGCCGCGGACGCCCTTCACCTCCAGGCCAGCGGCCGCATCGCGCATCAGGAGGCAGCGGTCCAGATGATGGCCATCCAACCGCGTGTAATCGCTGCCGTCGATCTCGGCCAGCGCGCCGCGGTCCAGCCCAGCTTGCTCGCGGAGCCAGGCTCGCTGCTCCGCCTTCAGCAGCGGAGCGCGGCGCTCGGGCTTCTCCCTCAGCTCCGCATTGATCTGCTGCAAGGCGCTGCGACAGGAGTTCAGGTCGGCCTGACGGACCAGACTCTGACGGGCCGGCTCCAGGCCGCTCTCCTCGACACGAACGGGACCGCCGCCGCTGTTGATCGTCGGCGCCGAGGAGCCGCGCAGCAGCAAGAAGAAGCCCACGATCGCTAACAGGATGCCACCGGAGACCGCGACAACAATCCAACGCCGTGCGAAGAGGCGTTCCCAGGGTCCGAGCGCCGAAGGGTAGTCATCGCGCATGAAAGCTGCTCCCGGTTGCGTATCTCAAGCCGTCGCCGGCGCGGGCACATCGAGGGCTTGTCGCAGGCGCAAACAGCACTCGATCAGGGTGGGCAGGTCGGCCAGCGCGATCATGTTGGGTCCATCGCTGAGCGCCTGGTCCGGCGCGGGTGCGTCTCCAGGAAGAGTCCGTCACACCCCGACGCCACGGCCGCCCGCGCCAGGTACGGCACCATGCGGCGATCGCCGCCGCTCTTGTCGCCCGCGCCGCCTGGCATCTGTACGCTGTGAGTGGCATCAAAGATCACGGGATAGCCCAGGTCTTGCATCCACGGAATGCAGCGCATGTCGCTGACCAGAGTGTTGTAACCGAACGTGGCCCCGCGCTCGGTCAGCAGCAGACGGCGATTGCCCACTTCCTCCATCTTGCCGACGACGTGCCGCATGTCCCAGGGCGCCATGAATTGCCCTTTCTTGACGTTCACCACCCTTCCGGTTCGCCCCGCCGTCTGCACGAGGTCCGTCTGTCGGGCCAGGAAGGCCGGGATTTGCAGGACGTCGCAGACCTCGGCCACCGGCCCGACCTGGTGTACTTCGTGGATGTCGGTCAACAGCGGCAGGCCGGTGCGTTCCTTGACGGCGGCCAACGTCTTCAATCCCTCGCGCAGTCCCGGCCCGCGGAACGACTTGCCGGAGGTGCGGTTGGCCTTGTCGAACGATGCCTTGAACACCACCGCAATCTGCAAGCGGCCGGCCAATTCGGCCAGCGCGTCGGCGATACGCAGCGTCAGTTCGTGCGATTCGATCACGCACGGCCCGAGCACCCACAACAGCGGCCGGCCCGAACCGCAGACCGCATCGCCGATCGGCACGGATCGCATCGTGTTCATGGACTCGCCCTCCCTGGTCAAAGAACTTCGTTTAGCCGCGACGCGCAGCGGAGCGCGAGGCTTTCTCGCGCTCCGCTGCGCGTCGCGGCTAAACGGGGAACTTCGTCTGGTCTACGTCTTCAACTCCACCGGCAACTGATCGATCTTGGCGGCCAGGATGAAATCGTTCTCCGTCAAGCCGCCGACGGCATGCGTGGACAGTTCGATGGCGACGTTGCGGTAGCCGGTCAGGTGCAGGTCGGGGTGATGGTCCTCCGCCTCGGCAACTTGGCCGACCCGCGCGAAGAAGTCAAGAGCGGTCGGGAAGTCCTTGACGCGCCATTCGCGGCGAATGCAGTGGCCCTCGTCGCCGGCTCGCCACTGCGGCACGGCGCGCAGGTGCTCGCGCACCTGCTCCGCGTTCAGGGCCGGCACGCCGCCCTCGCACGGCCGGCAGCGCTTGTGCGTCAATTCCGTCGCGGTGATCGTCATGGCTGGATTCCTCGTGCTTGGGTGCGTGGGCGATACCGTCATTTTAGAGAATCCCTCGCGCCGCGCCCTCTCGGTCGATTCTTTCGGCATAACCGGAAAGGACGCGAACCTCGCTCCGTTTGCGTCCCTCTAGTAAAGCACAGTCGGCGTCGGACTCGTTTGCGGAAGCCTGCGGCTCATCCTGACAACTCCCTGGCCTCGATGACTTATCCGGTCAGGGTTCCTCAACTACTCGATGGGAGGATCCATGATTTTCCTGTACACGGCTTTGCTGTTCCTGGTCGGGGTGGCCCATTTCCTGAGCAAGCGTCGGGTCGCCGCCCTGGAGAAGAAATACTCCAAGGTCGTCAAGGACGCGGACGATCTGCTGCGCCAGTCCAACTACCGCGACGGCAACAGCAATCGCCAGGACCCGTATCAGAGCGCCAAGCGTCAGTACCAGCTCGCCATGCTGGCCCAGAAGCGCGACCGCATGGAAACGCGCTACAGCACCTGGCACCAGCGCGCCGAACGGCTCAGCAAGTTGCGCCATCGTCTGCGTGCCTGGAAGGGACGCAAGCTGCCCTACACGTTCGGCGCCCTGGACGTGGCCGGCACACTCGGCCTGATTGACTACTTCGGCGCCGGGCAGTACCTCAACGCCCGCCAACTGGTGGAGACCGTCATGTCTCTGTTTTCGCGGTAACGAGACGCTGGCGAAGTTCTGAGAGTCTGTCCCCTAAGGGTTGTGGCGGCACGTTTTCAACGTGCCGATCTGCTGGATTCTCCGGCCCTCCAGCACGTTGGAAACGTGCCGCCACAACCCGTAGGGAACAGACTCTGAGTTCGGAGTTCGGAGTTCGGAGTTCTGAGTGGATGGGACTCAGAACCCAGAACTCCGAACTCCGAACTTGGAATCGCTACTCTCTCCGTCTTCTGAAGGCCGAAGGAAAGGGAAGTCCGTCCGAATCGCGCCGGAGGCGCGGCGACAGGTCGTAGACCCTCGGGAGGGACCCCCGTGAGACATGCAGGCTGGCTGACGGTTGTTTGGCTGGCGCTGGTCCCGTGGTCGTCGGCCTCGGCGAACCCGGTGCGGCGGTTCTTCCAATTCGATCGCGTCAACGCCCAGATCGCCGGCCGCGTCCTCGATTACACGCGCAACCACGGCGCCGATCGCCGCTTCTGGTCGCCGGCCTTGCAGCACAAGCGCGACCTGTACGTATATCTGCCGCCCGGCTTCGATCCGTGCCGGCAGTATCCACTCCTCATGTGGCTGCACGGTCTCGCCGAGGACGAATTCATCTTCCTGCGCGATGTGGTCGTGTGGCTGGACGGGGCCATCCGTACCGGCCGACTGCCGCCGGTCATCATCGCCGCCCCGGACGGCAGCGTCAACGGCATCGATTGCTGTCTCAGCCCCGGCAGTTTCTACCTCAACAGCGAGGCCGGCCGCTTTGAAGACTACTTGATGGTCGATGTGTGGAATTTCCTGATGAGCCGCTTCCCTATTCGGCCGGAGCCGGAGGCGCACATCATTCTCGGCGTGTCGATGGGAGGCGGAGCGGCGTTCAACAAGGCCATCAAGTTCCCCCGCTATTTCCGCAACGCCGTCGCTTTGTTTCCACCGTTGAACCTGCGCTGGCTGGATTGTCACGGCCGTTACCAGGGCAACTTCGATCCCGAGTGCTGGGGCTGGCGCAGCGACTTTCGGCACCGCCGCGAGGTCATGGCCCGCTTCTACGGCATCCCCATCCGATTGGGCGCCATCATCAACCCCCTGTACAGCCGTCGTAACCCCGAGACGCTGCCGGCCATCATCCGCAACAACCCCATCGAAATGCTCGACCTTTACGACGTGCAGCCGGGCCAGCTGGAAATGTACGTCGCTTACGGCGGCAAGGACCAGTTCAACATCGATGCCCAGGTCGAGAGCTTCCTGTATGTCGCACGCCAACGCGGCCTGGATGTCGGCGTCGGCTACGAACCGGAAGGCAAGCACGACCGGCCCACGGCGGAGAAACTCCTGGGCGGTATCATTGAGTGGATGGCCCCTCGCCTGGCCCCTTTCGCGCCGGACGCCTGCCCCCTCCTCGTCCCCGGTCCCTGACACCGCGATGAGACGGCCTACAATCCCTGACTTACCCGCGTGCCGGAGTCGCACGCCGGTACGCGCCATCGGGGTAGTTTGAGCGTTTTTCCTGTCCGCGCGGCGCCGAAAACTTGGTCTCCATTTGCGGGGCGGCTTTTGGTAGAGTCCCGGGGC
Source organism: uncultured Planctomycetota bacterium (assembly GCA_963849325.1). Lineage (GTDB taxonomy): Bacteria > Planctomycetota > Planctomycetia > Gemmatales > Gemmataceae > JAJPHU01. The sequence goes on from CAWKHF010000009.1 coordinate 367,283, forward strand.
TTCAGATGCCGGGCAGTACCAGCCGTGGGTTCCGGGGGCTTCCGGGGACAAGGACGTCCCGGTGACGGCGCCTCGGCTCGGGGAGGGTCCGGAGGAGGAGACGGGCGTGGCCTCGCGATGGCGGATTCGCCACAAGCTGATGCTCGGACTGGGCCTGGTCGTGGCGACCATGGTCCTGCTGCTGGGCGGCACCGTCCGCGGATTGTGGTCGTACTACCTCGACATGAATAGTCTTCGCGTCAAAACCTCGCAGCTGCGCCTGGCCGAGGACTTCAAGGCCGCCGTCAGCGACATCACCCGCCTGGCCGAGCGCCCGCCCACGTCGGGAGAAGAATCGCTCGAACCCGGACAGCCGGAGGCGACGAAAGGGTCCGCCGGCGAACTCCTGCTGCCTCCCTTGCCAGGGGAAGGAGGAGAAGAGCCACGACCGCGACGGTTGCACGCCGCCAACCTTCGGGACGCCATCACCGAAGCGAACAAAAGGCTCGATGCCTACGAAACGGCCCTGCAAGACGCCGCGCAGCACGATTCCCCTTCGCCCAGCAGCCGGGTGGCTTTCGCCCTCATCGGCAAACTGCGCGAGTCGTTCCAGGCGCTCGACCAGGCGCTGGATCAACGAGAGTTGCCCCGGCAGATCCAGGTTTTCATGGTCCCCGGTCAGGGCGACGGCAACATCGAACGAGAGGAGCGCCGCCAGCGGGCCGAAAAGATGGCGGGCATCGAGCGCGACGCCGACGACCTGTGCGACTACATCCACCAGGACATGCACCTGCGCATCGACCGTTCGCGCCGCAATTACCAGACGACGGCGTGGATCGCCGGCCTGGCGAGCATTGTCGGTCTCTTTTTGGTGTGCGGCCTGTTCGGTTCCTTCTACGCCTGGGTGTTCTACCCCATCCGCGACCTGGAGGCCGGCGTCGGCCGGGTCGCCAAGGGCGACTTCGCGCACCGCATCGAGGTCCATAGCGGCGACGAGATGGAAGACCTCGGCGACGCCTTCAACGACATGATGCAGCGCTTGCAAGACCTGTACAGCGACCTGGCCCGACAGGTCAACGAGCGCAGCCGGCAGCTGGTCCGCTCGGAGCGTTTGGCCAGCGTCGGCTTTTTGGCCGCCGGGCGTGGCCCACGAGATCAACAATCCGCTGGCCAGCATCGCCTTTTGCAGCGAGGCGCTGGAAGCGCGCCTCCACGACCTTCTCGGCCAACTGCGAGCGTCCGGCTGGCTCGACGAGGAGCAGGAGGTCTTCAGCAAGTATCTGAAGATGATCCAGGAGGAGGCGTTTCGCTGCAAGAACATCACCGAGCGTCTGCTGGCGTTCAGCCGGCCCGGCGAGCGTCGCCGCGAGAAGACCGACCTGCGCGAGTTGGTGCAGCTGGTGCTCGACGTGACGCAGCATTTGCCCAACCATCGCGGCAAGGAGATCCAGTTCGAGATGAGCGCCGACCGTTTGGCCGGCGCGGCGATCGCGGCCTGGGTCAACAGCGAGGAGATCAAGTCGGTGGTGCTGAACCTGGTGGTCAACGCCCTGGACAGCATGGACGAGGGCGGCCGGCTGACGATCCGCCTGAGCCAGCGCGGCGACATGGCGGAACTGCAGTTCAGCGACAGCGGCTGCGGCATGACGCCGGAAGTGCTGGAGAACATCTTCGAGCCGTTCTACACGCGCAGCCGCACCGGCAAGGGCACCGGCCTGGGACTGACGATCAGCCATCGCATCATCACGCAGCACGGCGGCGAGATCGAGGCGACCAGTCCCGGACCCAACCAGGGCAGCACGTTCATCGTGCGCCTGCCCATGCAAGCCCCCGAGGAATCGCCGGCCCCTACTGCCCGGACCCGGCGCGACGCTCGGCAGGACGCGGACACGCCGCTGGCGGCTTGACGCGTCCACGGCCCCGCTAAGCCGCCAGCGGCTTCGACTGGATTCTCAATACGGAACGGAAGCCATGACCGATAGCACTCTCAATCGAACCTCGGCCCGCGATCGTGCCCAGACGCATCGCAGTCTGCGCGTGATCTTCGTCGATGACGAGAAGCCGCTGCAAGAGTTCATGCGCTCCGAGCTGCCGCGCCTGGGACACGAGGTCACGGTCTGCCCCGACGGACCCACCGCCCTCAAGGTCCTGGAGAAGGCCACCTTCGACGCCGCCATTCTCGACCTGCGCATGCCCGGCATGACCGGCATCGAGGTGCTGGAACACCTCAAGAAGGTCAGCCCGGACACCGAGGCCGTCGTCATGACCGGCCACGCCACCATGGAGACGGCCATCGAGGCCGTGCGCCTGGGGGCGCTCGACTACATCACCAAGCCGTGCAAGCTGGCCCAGATCGAGGCCGTGCTTGTGCAAGGTGGCCGAGAAACGCGAGCTGAAACACAAGAACCTCGCCCTGCAAACGCGCGTGCAGGCCGCCGAGGGGCCGACCATCCTCGTCGGCAAATCGCCGGCCATGGCCGCCGTCCATCGCCTCATCGACACCGTGGCGCCGACCGATTCGACGGTGCTCATCCTCGGCGAGACCGGCACCGGCAAGGAGCTGGCGGCGCGGACGCTGATGCAGAAGAGCAAGCGGGGCGACATGCCGTTCGTGCCGGTCAACTGCGGCGCCCTGGCCGAGCACCTGGTCGAGAGCGAGCTGTTCGGCCACCGCAAGGGAGCGTTCACCGGCGCCGACCGCGATCACAAGGGACTGTTCGAGGTGGCCAACGGCGGCACGCTGTTCCTCGACGAGGTCGGCGAACTGAACAAGAACATCCAGGTCAAACTGCTGCGTTTCCTGGAATCGGGCGAGATCCGCCGCGTCGGCGACACCGAGCCGTTCCGCACCGACGTGCGCGTGCTGTGCGCCACCAACCGCGACCTGCGGACGATGATCCGCGAAGATCAGTTCCGCGAGGATTTGTATTTCCGCATCAACACCTTCGAGGTGCGTCTGCCGCCGCTGCGCGAACGGCGGCCGGACATCCCGGAGCTGGCCCGTCACCTGCTGGCCCGCGCCGCGCGGCGACCGATCGATCAGGTGGCCGACCTGCTCAGCCCCGAGGTCATCGACGTGCTGCTGGAACACGAATGGGACGGCAACGTCCGCGAGCTGGCCAACGTGATGGAGCACGCCTACATCCTGTGCCGGCGGCGGCAAGATCCTGCCCGAGCACGTGCCGCACTCGGTGCGCAGCCGACCAGCCGGCGCGCCACGCTCCGACTGACGGGCGACTCGGCGCCTGCGGCGCCATCGCTGCCGGCATCGCCGGCCAGCTCGGCGGCGCGGACGCTGCGCGAGACTGGAGATGGAGCACATCTTGCGCGTGCTGGAAAAGCACAGCGGCAGCAAGACCGCCGCCGCCGCCGAGTTGGGGATCAGCCTCAAGACGATGTACAACAAGCTGAATCAGCTCCAGGAAGAGCGCAAGTCGGCGGGATGAGCCGAGCCGCGAGCGTCACAGTAGTTTCAAGTTTCTTGGGAGGAGCTAATAGCGCAAGTGGTTTGTTGGCAGGGGTTTAACGGCGCCGAAAAGCGCCGAAGCCCTCGTCGGCGCTTTTCGGCGCAGCTGCCATCGCCTGGCCTCAATTCACTGCGGTTTTCATGGAGTTTTTCAAACTCCTCCCTTCCGACAACCTTGAAACTACTGGTCAGCGAGCGGGGCTTGCTTCGCTCGCTGATGCTCGCGGCTCGGATTACGACGATGCGGGCGGCGTTTCGCCTCCATTCGCCTCGCCGGGCATGAAGAAAAAGTCCGCCACGCGACAGCGGAAATCGGGCAAGAGGTTGCCACCCGTGAGTTCTTCGTCCTTTTCAAGAACTTCAGGGACACAGTCCGGCCGGTAGATGGTGACGGTTTGTTCCTCCGGATCGATGAGCCAAACCAGCGGCACTCCCCACTTGATAAATCGACTGATTCGACGATTCACCTTGGTCAGTTGATCGTTAGGGGAAAGGACCTCGATCACCAAGGTAGGAATGTCTTCGGTCCACTTTGGATTCAGATCCGTGAAGGTGCGCTTCTTGTCGTAGAAAAAGAGGTCCGGTCCCTTGACGGTATCGGGACCGGATTCCCATAGGATCCCTGTATCATTGGCACAAGCGTATCCTTTGCGTCGTTGCCGGATATACGTACTGAGAACGAATCCGGCATTGAGGCAGACGACGCCATGCACTTCTCCGGGGCGCGACACTTCCACCACCTTTCCGCGCTCTAACTCGAAACACCGGTCACGATTCTCCGGCCGATGTACCCAGTCGTAGAATTCACCCGCCGTCATGGATTGTGCTGGTATCGTTATCGTCGTCATCTCTCCTCCTCGGGTTCCAGACAGATCTTCGGCTATGATAATCTCGATTCGTCGTCAACCGCTACGGAGGTTTTACGGCCAGTTCACTACTTCCCCCCCGTTGCGCGTGAACAGTCCCTGCAACGTCTCCTTGGTGATCGACTGAGGCAGCACTTGTACCGAGCCGTCCGCGAAGCCCGTCACGTAGCCGCGCGACGCACGCGCCAGCCCCTTGAACGGGTCCATTGGATCGTAGGGCCAATCCTCCGGTTTGGTCCACACGACGGCGCGGGTGTCCTCAACATCGACCAGCATAATCGTGTTCGACGTGCCGTCGGTGATCTCGGCGAGGCGCACGCCGCGCTTGTCGGGGAAGAGGGTGGCCTCGCCGAGCGGGGCGAGGAAGGTCGTCTTGCCGTCCTCCGCTAGATGGGGCGCACCGGCGGAGCGAAACACCGCCGGCATGCGCGCGATCAGCTTCTTGTTGTGTTCGCTGTCCCACGGCTCATCGAGGCGGAACTCCTTGTATAACGGCTTCTCGCCGAGGTACGGCAAGAGATGCACGCGCCAGCTCAGCAGGGGCTTGTTCTGTTTGTCGTAGCTGGCGGCGGCCGGGAAATGTTTGTTCGCATCGTAATACTCGTGCATCGCCCGCAGGATGCGGCCGAGATCGTTCGTGCTCTGATCGCGCCGTATCCGCAGGCGGAATTCGGCAAACGGTCGCAGTAGGTTCGTCAGTTCCTTCTCGTCGTGCGTCAGCGTCAGACGGTCGCCGGCCACAGTCGGCGTCACGAGCGGCACAATCGCATCGAGATGGGGCGCGTATTCGGCGAGCACCTTGTTCTGGCCGAGCGCCTTGAAGAGACGAACCAGCGCGGCGCGCAGCGCCTTGGCGGACTCGGCATCCGGAGCTTGCAGGACCAGGCGCGCCCGAAGCGAGGGCGCGACGTCCACACTCGCGGCCGCCCATTGCAAGCCGCGCGTCAAGTCCCGAGTTGATCCGCCGCCGAAATCCGCCGGCAGCGTGGGCAGCATTTCCTCGATGGCGCGGCGCGTGTCGGCCGTGGGCAGCAGAAACGCTTGCAACGCCGCGTCGCCGGCGACCGCGATGGCCCGAGCGAGTTCCGGCCGCTCGACCGGCTGGAGCTTGTGCAAGCGTTGCAGGGCCGTCTTGGGACCGATGACAACGGCCTGTCCAATCTTTTCCGCGGATTGATCAGTCTGTCTCACCAGACGCTTCAGGAAGGTCGCCAGCGCTTTGCCCTCGCCCTCCACCGGCGCCACAAAGAAGGAGCCATCGAGCAGATCCATCAAACTGAAGACGATGTAGATGTCCTTGCCGCCGGCCTTGCGGAAGGCCGGCAGCAATGCGTCCCAGCGCTGTCGGAGAGGATCGAAGTCGCTTTCCTTGCCGCCCGTCAACCGGGCGAACGCCTCCACAAGTGTTTTCGGTTCCAGCCGAGTCAGATCGACGTGGACGACGAGGATCGTGCGATCGTCGAGGTAGGGGGCGATGGTTTTGGCCACTTGACCGGGATCGAATTTCGACTCGGCGGCGTTGCTGGAGACCGTCACCGAGAGGGCGAGTGCCGCGGCGAGGAGTCGATACATGCTTGTATTCTCCGTGAGGAGTGACAGGGACTTGTCAGCGTTTCGTGGCGAGTTCAAAGCGTCGGCGCGTCTGGGTTCCCTGCCCAGGCAGCGGCGGCACGTCCAGAATGGCGCGACCGTCCTTGACCTGGTAGAAGGCGTCGAAGCCTTTGCCGGTAGCGGGATCCAGCGGCAGCGGCACGAGGGTGAGGTCGCTCCACTTCGCCGGCGGCTGGCCCTCGTGCGCCGCCGCGTGCAGACGCAACGCCTCGGCACAGCGCAGGCTGGCGATGTTCATTTCGAGGCGGACCTTGGCGGCGTAGATTTTACTGAACGCCGGCATCAATGCGGAGAAGATCGAAAGATTGCGCGAGACGGTTCGCATGTCCTTTTCCATCTGCGTCAGGGCCGGCAAGGCTTGCCATGACGGCAGCGCCAGCCACTTGAGGATGTCGTCGCGCATGCGGTCGTACTGGTCGAGAAAATAAATGAGGGCCACCTGCGCCATCGGCATGGCGTCCACCTCCTTGGCGGGATGCCCCTGGTCGAGCAGAGACTTGCGTCCTTCGGGATAGACCTTCGCCGCCAGGACCGCGATGCCGAGTTTTTGCATGACGATCAGGTCTCCGCGCTCCTTGGTGGAACCGCTGAGATCATTCAAGGCGTGGAACAGCTTTTCGAGAAGATGATCGACCTCGCGGACGGTCAGGGATGTTTGGTGCAGCTCGCGTAATTGTGGGAGGGAGCGATAGAGAGTGTTCAGCTCGCTCTCCATCGACTGGCGCACGTCGAGAAGGGGCTTGGGTAGAGCGGTGAGCGGCCAGTAGAGATTGGGCGAACCGGGGATTTGCAGCCACTCCTCGACGCGGCCCAGCATGATCTGGGCGATAGCGATGGCGACAAGCTCCTGGATGAGCGTCTGACTGTTGCCGATGTGTCGCGCCAGCGCGAAGCCGGTTCGCAGCGTGTCGATGGCGTCGTCGAAGCGTCGCTCGGCCAGCTGATACCGGCATTGAACACTGAGCAAGAACGCAATGGTACGGAGCCCCTGAATGCTGCCCGGAATCAAGTCCTGCAGGTTCTGAAACGTCAGCTCCGGCTGTTGCCAGTCGCAGTATTCGCGGCGGGCTGCTTGTCGAGCCAGGCGGAGCGGGACCGCATGGCGGGCCAGGAACGCTTGGACCGCCGGGCGCGGCAAGTTCTTGAGCGGCATCTCGCGACGATCCGACCATTTGTCCTCTTCCGGACTGATCTTCTGGTTTTTGCCGCGCTCGGCCAACATGGCCTCCTGCCATAACGGGGCGGCGTTGCCCGGCGTCCGTTCGAGAGGTTCGGGTAGCAGGCGATAGTGCAGAGCAGTCGCCGGCCTGGCCGTCGCCTGAACGGCCAGCCGGATCGGCGGCGGCAGAGAGGTTTCGGGTGCGGCCGGTTGTTTGTCGTCGCCTGCTCGGCTAAAGGGAACGAGCAGGATTATTACCACCATGAGAGATGTGAATACGAGATGACGTATCATGACAATGCTCCGGGGAAATAGATCGCGGAGGAGAGACATCACAGGGATTGCAGCAATTGCTCGACGCTTTGAGGTTCCTCGGCGGAAGGAGCTGACGAGGGCATGGGCAAGCCATCCAGGCCCCAGCGTAACACTTGCTCCTGCATCTGGAGATAGGGCGATCGCGGACCCCAATCCCTCGGCTCCGCCGCGATGAGTTCTAACGGCGGCGAAGAGGCGCTTTCCTCCGTCCGCGGCGCGGACGGCTCGGGTTGCGCTGCGGGGACGTAGACGACGCGCTCGACGACGGCCGGAGAGGGACGAATCAGCAACAAGATGCCGAAGGCAACGGCCAGCGCCGCCGTGCCGAGAGTGGCCAACGGCCAACCCCATCCGCGGGCCGACGCCCGACCGGCGCGGTACATCCAGACGGCGGGATCGATTGTCTCCGGCCGTGGCCGCAGGTCGCGCAGGGCCGACTCTAGCGCCGTCAACTCCAGGTCTTCGGGTCTTTCGGACATGGTACGTGCAGCCTTTCCCGCAAGGCGTGCAAACCGGCCAGGTAACGCCGATGGGCGGTGCTCGACGAGACCCCGGTCAGCGCGCCGATTTGTTCAAAGGTCAAGCCACCCCACAGATGAGCGACCAGCGTCTCGCGCTGTTCGATGGGCAAACCTTGCAGCGCCGTCGTGGCGGCCTCGCCGTCGAGCCGCGCTGCGTCGGTGGGCAGGAACCAGCTCGACATCCGCCGGGCGGCGGTCGTTTCGTGACGGCGGCGCCGCCGCTCCGCCCGCGCCGCCGCGAGAGCGCCGTTGCGGACGACGCGATACAGCCAGGCCACGAGGTTGTCCGGGCGCGGCGCTGGGCCGCCAACTTGACGAACGCCTCCTGCACGACGTCTTCGGCGCGGCGCACCACTGCCGCGCATACAGCACCAGTGCCGCCGCGTACACGTCCAGCAGTTGGCCCAGTTGCTCCGGTCCCATCACTTCCATGATGCCGGCCGATGACGATTATCCCAGAAAAAAACGCCCGAACGAGGAGCCGAGAAGCGGAGAAGCGGTAAGGGCAAGGATTCTCGGGTCGTCGCCCCAGTCCGAACTGTTATAATAATAATTCCCCGCTTGGAGGTGGCGTATGCAACGGCTTGCCGTGCCTGCCGCGACGGCCCTGGATGACCCGTCTCTGTATTTCAACCGCGAATTGAGCTGGCTGGAATTCAACCGCCGCGTTCTGGAAGAGGCGCAAGACCTCGGCGTGCCGCTGCTGGAGCGCCTCAAGTTCCTGGCCATCTTCGAGTCGAACCTCGACGAGTTCTTCATGGTCCGCGTCGGCGGACTGCAGCAGAAGGTGCAGTCCGGCATCGCCTACGGCTCCGGCGCCGACCGCATGCCGGTCAAGGAGCAGTTCGAGCGCATCGGCCTGACCGTGCGCGCCAGTGGCCGAGCAGACCTACCGCTGCCTCATGGATGAGGTGCTGCCGGGCCTGGAGCGCGAGGGCATCACGGTGCGCGGCCCACGCGATCTGAGCGAAGCCGACCGCAAGCACCTGGCCGAGGTCTTCCGCCGCGAGGTCTTCCCCGTCCTGACGCCGCTGGCCATCGACCCGGGCCATCCGTTCCCGCACCTGCTCAACAAGTCGCTCAACCTGGCCGTCATTTTGCAGCGGCCCGGACAGGCCGAGCAGCTGTTCGCCGTCGTGCAGGTGCCCAGTGTCCTGCCGCGTTTCGTGCCGCTGCCGGCCGAGGCTGGCCCGACGCCCCGGCACGTGTTCGCGCCGCTGGAGACGGTCATCCGCATGCACCTGTCGGAGCTGTTCCCCGGCATGCAAATCGAGCACGCCACCGTCTTTCGCGTCACGCGCAACAGCGACTTCGAGATCGACGACGACGAAGTCGAGGACTTGCTCAAGACCATCGAGGAAGAGGTGCGCAAGCGACGGCGTGGGGCGGCGGTGCGGCTGCAGATCGAGGCCGACGCGCCGGCCGAAGTCGAGCAGTTCCTTATGACCGCGCTGGACCTCGACCCGACCGACGTTTACCGTCACCCCGGCCTGCTCGACCTGACCGGCCTGTTTCAGATCCACGGTCTGCCGGGCTATCCGCACCTGCGCGATCCGCAGTTCGTGCCGCAGCTGGTACCGGAGTTCGCGCAGGCAGCCAACTTGTGGACGGCCATCCGCGGCCGCGACATCCTCGTCCATCACCCTTACGAGTCGTTCAGCGCACGTCGTCGATTTCATCGATGCCGCCGCCAACGACGAGCGCGTGCTGGCCATCAAGCTGACGCTGTACCGCACCAGCAGCGATTCGCCCGTCGTCCGCGCCTTGCAGCGCGCCGCCGACAACGGCAAGCAGGTGACGGCCGTCATCGAGCTGAAGGCCCGCCTCGACGAGGAGCGCAACATCGTCTGGGCGCGCGAGCTGGAGAAGGCCGGCGTCCACGTCGTCTTCGGCTTCGTCGGCCTGAAGACGCACTGCAAGGTCGCTCTGGTGGTGCGCCGCGAGGACGACGGCATTCGCCGTTACGTCCACCTGGCCACCGGCAACTACAACCCGCAGACCGCCCGCATCTACACCGACCTCGGCTACTTCACCTGCAACCGCGACTTCTGCGAGGACGTGTCGGCGCTGTTCAACTACCTGACCGGCTACTGCGAGCTGCCGCAGTGGCGCAAGCTGGTGGTGGCGCCGAGCCGGATGCAGGCGTTCATGATCGAGAAGATCGGCCGCGAGACGACTTTGCAGCAGAACGGCAAGGAAGGCCGCATCATCGCCAAGATCAACGGCCTCCTGGAGCCGGCCATCGTGCAGGCGCTGTACCGGGCCAGCCAGGCCGGCGTGCAGATCGACCTGATTTGCCGCGGCATCTGCTCGCTGCGGCCGGGCGTGCCCGGCGTCAGCGACAACATCCGCGTCATCTCCATCGTCGATCGCTTCCTGGAGCACAGCCGCATTTTCTACTTCGGCAACGACGGCGACCCGCAGGTGTACATCGGCTCGGCCGACTGGATGGACCGCAACCTGAGCCGCCGCGTCGAGGTGGTGTTCCCGATCGAGCCGCCCGAGCTGAAACAGCGGCTGATCCGCGAGATCCTGGCGACGTCGCTGGCCGACAACGCCAAGGCGCGCGTGCTGCTGCCGGACGGCAGTTACGAGCGCATCCGGCCATCGGACGGTCAGATGCGCGTCCGCAGCCAGGAGCGCTTCCTGGAGATGGCGGCCCAGAATGCCGCTCGGCCGCTCGCCGACAATCCGCCGCCGCCCATCCCGTTTGTGGAACCGCAGCCCGTTACCCGGCGGCACCGCAAACGACAAACGAGTTAGAATAAATCCGAAATCCGAAATCCGAAAGAAATCCCAAAGAAGAAAATCGAAATCCGAAACAAACGTGTGAGGTTTTGAGTTTCGGTATTTGGGTTTGAGATTTCTTTCGGATTTCGGATTTCGGATTTTCTAAGGCATCGCTGGCTTGGCGCAGGGCGAGGGCGTGCCGTGCTCAATCGGGTAGACCTGGCAGTCGCAAACGCCGTGGCAGCGGTGGTGCGAGCAGCCGGCGAGCAGACCGAGCAAGCCGAGGCCGATGGACAGCAACAATCCGCGATACATAGCTTCCCTACCTTTCCTGTGTACACCCGACATCCTTGGCGGCCAATCCCTGGCCGTGCGGACGGTGCCAACCGCGAACGCGGATTGCATCGACGGCGCAAGGGACCGGCCTTGATGGAATCCGCCCCGACCTGCTAAACCGTCGAGTATGCACAAGCCGATCAATCGGCACAAAGGCCGGGGACCGAATCGAGAGAGGAGATGCGAGGCGTATGGATGCGATCATTCTGGCGGCCGGCCTGGGCACTCGTCTGCGGCCGCACACGCTGACGACCCCCAAACCGCTCCTGCCCGTTCAGGGACGGCCCATCCTCGACTGGACGCTCGGCGCCCTGCCGAAGGTCGTCGATCGGGTGCTGGTCGTCACGCACTACCTGGCCGAGCAGATCGAGGCGTACCTGCGCCGGCAGGACCACTTCGCCGAGTGGAAGACGGTGCATCAGGGGACGCCGCGCGGCACCGGCGATGCTTTGCTGGCGTGCCGCGAACACCTGCGCTCCGAGCACTTCCTGGCCCTCAATGGCGACGACCTCTTCGGCGCCGCCGACCTGGCGAAGTTGGCCGGCCATCCGGCCGGCGTTCTCTGTCATCCGGTGGACGAACCGCGCCGCTTCGGCATCGCTTTCCGCAAACCGGACGGCACGCTCGATCGCCTCATCGAAAAGCCCGACCTCGATGGCCGACATCTGGCCAACACCGGCGCCTATGTTTTCCCCCGCGGCGTCTTCGACATCCCCCTGACCCTGTCGTCGCGCGGCGAGTACGAGGTGACGCAATACGTCAGCGCGTTGGCCAAACGCCAGACCGTGCAAGTCGTCGAGGCGAGCTTCTGGCTACCGATCGGCACCGAAGAAGTGTGGCAGACGGCGCAGACGATGGATCTACCATTCGTTTAGCCGCGACGCGCAGCGGAGCGCGGGACTCTCTGCGCTCCGCTGCGCGTCGCGGCTAAACCAGGAACGGATTCGTTCGCATCTCGTGCCCAACCGTGGTGACGGGACCGTGGCCGGGGTAAACAACGGTGTCGGCGGGGAGCGTGAAGAGTTTGCGGCGGATGCCGTCGAGCAGCAGAGGACCATTACCGCCGGGGAAGTCGTAGCGGCCGATGCCGCCGCGGAACAGCACGTCGCCGCCGAACACTTGGACGGGCGCGCCTGCGTGGACGAAGACGACGTGTCCGGGCGAGTGGCCGGGGATGTCGTGTACGGCGAAGACGAGACCGGCCGCCTCCACCGTGTCGCCTTCCGTCACGGTGCGATCCGCCGGCGGACTGAGGACGGCGAAGCCGAACGACGCGCTCAGGTTGGCCTCGGCGTCCGTGAGCATCCGCGCATCGCCGGCGCCGATGATCAGCGGAGCGTCCGGGGCCATCTGCTTCAGCGCCGCGTTGCCGCCGATGTGGTCGGCATGTCCATGCGTGTTGAGAATGGCCCGCACAGTCAACCCCTCTTCGCGCAGGCAATCCGTAATCAGCTCCGGCTCCAGCCCCGGATCAATGACCACGCATTCCGTCGAGCCGGGTTGCCATACCACGTAGGTGTTCTCCTCGAAGGGCATCGAAACCAGCGTGCGGATGTGCGGCGCCGCCATCATGGTGAAACTCTCTCGATAACAAGGATCGTCCTCGGGAGTGCGACGGCGAGACGGCGGCGGATTGTGCCGCCCCGGACCTCGCTATTTCCCCTACCTTCACTCCCTTTTTTTCTCCGTCTTGCAAGCGACGTGTAAATTATACACAGACGGCTCTGGCGGCGGCAGGCAACCCTAGTCACGGGGTTTGATGCAAGTTCTTGCCGGCCAAACCCTTTGTTCCTCCGTGCGAAAAAGCCAGCGGCTGCTCGGAAGAACGGCACCAAAGCTGCTTTCGGAAGTGGCCCGTTGGAATTGAGGATTGAAAGATTGATGATTTGAAATCATCAATCCCCAATCCGAAGTGGAGGAGCGGCAGCCATGTCCATGATCCGGCGAGAGGGAGCCATTCATTCGCACATCCGGGCGCAGGTTCGGAACCAACGGCCGCCGCGCTGGTGGTACTACAGCGGCGTCGCCGTGCTCGGCCTGGCCCTGCTCGGCGGCGGCCAGGCGCCGAGTTCGGCGCCGCCGCCCGCCGCGCCGGCGGCCCCGCGGCCCATGACGGAACCGGCCCCGGCCAGCGCTCCCGCCTCGCCGATGGACGAACCGCTGCGACTCATCCACGAGGCCCGTCGCGCCTACCAGGACGTCCGCGATTACACCTGTCTGCTCATCAAGCGCGAGCGCATCGGCGGCGTGCTGCCGCCGGAGAGCGTCATCGAAATGAAGGTGCGGACCCAGCCGTTTAGCGTGTATCTGCACTGGCTGCAACCGCGCGCCGAGGCCGGGCAGGAAGTCTGTTATGTCGCCGGCCGCAACGACGGTCGGATGCGCGTCCGCCTCAAGGGCATGCTCGGGGCGGTCGGTTTCGTCTCGCTCGATCCCAACGACCCCCGCGCCCGGCAGACCAGCAAGCGCAGCATCACGGAGGCCGGTATCGGCAACATGATCGAACGATTCACGCGCGCCTGGGAGGACGAACGCCGTCTCGGTCTCACCAAGCCGATCAACGTCGCCGAGTACGAATACAACCGCCGCCGCTGCACGCGCGTCGAAACCGTTCATCCCAGCCCCGATGGCCATTTCCTCTATTACCGCGACGTGGTTTACTTCGACAAGGAGACGCACCTGCCCATCCGCCTGGAGTTCTACGATTGGCCGCGTCAGCCGGGCGACCCCGGCCAACTGGTGGAAGTGTACAGCTTCGCCAACATGCGCCTCAACGTCGGGCTGGCGGAGGACGTGTTCAATCATTGAAAGGATAGGGACAAGCCCAGAGCGTCCGCGACGGGTTCTTTTGACCCGTCGCGGACGCTCCGGGCTTGTCGTTTCGTTCGGATGGGAACGCAAAATGCCCTTTCCCGAGCGTTGGGCCGATGTGGTAGCATAGCAAGGACTCGCAGCCGCCGCGGCTGCTCGCTACTTCCGTGATTGACCCTGACCTATCGAGCGAGGCGGTCCATGCACGACGTTCTCAGCCTGATCCTCGGCGGCGGCCGCGGCACTCGGCTCTATCCGCTCACCAAGCTGCGCAGCAAGCCGGCCGTGCCCGTCGCCGGCAAGTATCGCCTCATCGACATCCCCATCAGCAACTGCATCAACAGCGGACTGCAACCGCATCTACGTCCTGACGCAGTTCCTCAGCGTCAGCCTGCACCGCCACATCGCCAACACCTACAAGTTCGATCCCTTCAGCCAGGCGTTCGTCGAAGTGCTGGCCGCCCAGCAGACCAACGAGGCCGCCGACTGGTACCAGGGCACCGCCGACGCCGTGCGCCAGCAGATCCGCTACGTCGTCGAGGACCCCTGCAAGGAAGTGCTCATCCTGTCGGGCGATCAGCTCTACCGCATGGACTTTCGGCAACTTGCTGCAGACGCACCGCGACACGAAGGCCGACGCCACCCTCGCCGTGCTGCCGGTGCCGCGCAGCCAGGTCGACGGGCTTCGGCATCGTCCGCCTCGACGACAGCGGCCGGGTCATCGGCTTCGTCGAGAAGCCGCAAGACGGAGGAGCAGCTCGAGCCGGTGCGCATGTCCGACGAGTGGTTGGCTCGGCACGGCGTCCAGGGCACGGGCCGGCCGTACCTGGCCAGCATGGGCATCTACGTCTTCAACCGCAAGGCGCTGCTCGACCTGCTCACCGCCAAGCCGCTGGCCACCGACTTCGGCAAGGAAGTGTTTCCGCGCAGCATCCGCTCGCACCACGTCCAGGCCCACCTCTTCGACGGCTACTGGGAGGACCTGGGCACCGTGAAGGCGTACCACGAGGCCAACCTGGCCCTGGCCGGCGACAACCCGCCCTTCGACTTCCACAGTCCCGAGGGCGTCATCTACACGCGCATGCGCTTCCTGCCCGCCTCGCGCATCAGCGCGGCGTCGGTCAAGCAGTGCCTCATCAGCGACGGCTGCGTCGTGCAGGAGGGGGCCAACCTGGAGCGCTGCGTCGTCGGCGTGCGCAGCCGCATCGGCCGCAACGTCGTCCTGCGCGACACGGTGCTGATCGGCGCCGACCGCTTCGAGACGGACCTGCGAGCGCACGGCCAACCGTCAGCGCGGCGTGCCGGACATCGGCATCGGCGACGACAGCGTCATCGAGAAGGCGATCATCGACAAGGATTGCCGCATCGGCCGCAATGTGCAGCATCACCAATCAACGCGGCCTGGAAGACGCCGAAGACAGAGAATTACGTCATCCGCGAGGGCATCATCACCATCCCGCGCGGCACGGTCATGCCGGATGGGACGGTGATTTGAAAAGGGAATAGGGAATAGGGAATAGATTTTTCATTTCTATTCCCTATTCCCTATTCCCTATTTCACGCCTCTGTCGCGGCTACTTGCGGCATACGGGCGCGATCGCGGGCGCTGGGCGTGCCTTCGCCGAAGATCAGCAGCAGCGGGCTGGCGATGTAGATCGAGCTGTACGTACCGACGATCACGCCGACGATCATGACGAAGGCGAACAGGTGGACGCCCTCGCCGCCGAAAATGTACAGCACGATCACCACCAACCACACCGTCATCGACGACAGAATGGTCCGCGTTAGCGTCTGGTTGACGCTGTCGTTAATCATGGTCGCCGTCAGGATCGGGTTCTTGCCGCGCACCTCGCGGATGCGATCGAAGACGACGATGGTGTCGTTGACCGAGTAGCCCACCAGCGTCAGATAGCGCGGCGATGGCCGGCAGGTCGATCTTGAAGTCGCTGATGAGGAGCAGGTTGCCCAGCCAGGTGCCGTGCAGGTAGTGGCAGCCGGCGATGATGCCGAGCGTGAAGAGCAGGTCGTGCAACAGGCACAACACGGCGGCGGCGCCGAAGGTCCAGTTGCCGAAGCGGAACCACAGGTAGAGCAGGATGGCGCCCCAGCTCGCCAGGATGGCGTACAGGGCGCGTTCTTGCGTGTTGGCGGCCAGCTGGGCGTCGAAGTTCTCCAGCCGCTCCGGCTGCGGGCTGGTGTCGAACGCCGTCTTGGTCTGCTTGAGGATCTCCTCGAACTGCTCGCGGCTGATCGGGTCGGTCAGCTCGACTTTCAGCTTCGAGAAGCGGCCGTTCTTCTCGTCGCCGGCTGGCTCGACGCGGAAGTTGCTCAGCCCTTCCTCGCGCAGCAGCATCGTCACCTGGGCCTTGGAGGCGTAATCCGCCTCGTCCGAGTTCGGCTTGGTGAACTCCAGCGTCGCCGACTTGTTGTTCTTGTCGATCTCGTACTTGTGCAGCTCGATGTACTCCAGGGCGTCACCCAGGCGGGTGTTGATGATCCGCTGCACCTTGCGCGCGTCCTTGTCCGCCGTGCGGACGGTGAACAGCGAACTCGCGCCGCCCTTGTCGCCGGTGAGGAAGATCTGCTCGATCGAGAGGTCGGGCAACTCGCTTTCCTGCGGCGTCAGGCCGGGGACCGGGACGTTCTGTTCGAGCTTCTGCCGCAGGCTGGTCATGTCCAGCGGCTTGGCGAGCTTGCCGGTGTAGGCGGTGCCGCCGATGAAGTCGATGTTCATGACGCTGCCGCCGCGCTCGGCGGGATTCAGACGCCAGACGAACAGGCCCGCTCCCAGGACGGTCAAGATGATGGTGGCCGTGAACCAGTAATAGCGGATGCCCATGAAGTCCCAGTGGTGCCGGTGCAGCACCCGCACCAGCCCCTGGTAGAAGCTCAGCTTGTGCAGCCAGCCCTTCGACTGCCACAGGTCGAACATCGTCCGCGTCATGAACAGCGACGTGAACAGACTGATGATGAGGCCCATCGTCAAGCTGATGCCGAAGCCCTTCAGCTGATCGTTGCCGACGACGTACAGCACGATGGCGGTGAAGATGCTCGACAGGTGCGTGTCGATGATGGTCGGAAAAGCTCGGTCGTAGCCGTTGCGGATGGCCAGGGCGAGGCTGGCGCCGCGTTCGCGCTCCTCGCGCAGACGTTCGTAAATGAGCACGTTGGCATCGACGGCCATGCCGAGCATGAGCACCAATCCGGCCAGGCCCGGCAGCGTGAAGGTGGCGTTGACCAGCACCATGAACGCGACCGTCAGCACCAGGTTGGCCAGCAGCGCGACACAGGCCACGATGCCGGCGAAACGATAGTAGAACAGCATGAACACCAGCACCGCCACGAAGGCGATGCCGACCGACAGCGTGCCCTTGAAAATGGTGTCGCTGCCCAGGGTCGGTCCCATGCTGTTTTCGCTGACCGGATTGGGCTTGAGCGTCGCCGGCAGGGCGCCGGCGCGGAGGATGGTAACCAGCTCCTGCACGGTCTTCTGCGTGAAGCCGCCGGAGATTTCGCCACGGTCGCGGATGGCGCTGCGCAGGCCGGGAGCGGCGCGGATCTGGCCGTCGAGGACGATGGCCAGCTGGCGCTCGAAGCTGCCCTCGGCCTTGGCCGGCCGATTGAGGTTGGTCAGCTCGTAAAACAGGTTGGCGCCGTCGCTGTTGAAACCGAAGTGGACGGCCGGTTCGCCGCGCTGGCTGGGACCGGCGATGGCCTGCGACAGGTAATCGCCGGTGATCTCCTTGCCCGGCTCGGGATTGCGGGTCAGGATGAAATACTCGTAGAGCTTGCCCTGCTGACGATCCTTGGGTGAGAGCCGATCCGGATTGGGGATGGCTCGGCTGTACAGCAAGAAGCGTCCGCCTCCCAGCGGCGGAAAGCGGATCGCTTCCTTGTCGCGCACGTTGGCGACGGCCTGCCACTGTGGCGCATGCCCCGGAACCTTGGCGGCGTCGTTGTTCAGGTGGAGACTGTACAGCTCCTCCTTGCCGACCTCGACCCAGCTGTAGGACGGATTGATGGTTTCGCCGTTGAGGGTGACGGAAAAGTTCTTGCCGCCGTCCTCGGGCGCGGCGGCGGCGGCGGATCGCCGACGAACGCCAAATGCTGCAGCGTGTCCGCGTTGTCGGGGTTCTTCAAATAGTCCTCGGCCCGCTTGATGGCGTCGATGTCATCGACGGGGTTGGCGAGGATGCGGAACTCCAACCGGCCCTGCTGCTGGATGAGGTTCTTGATGTTCTCGACTTCCTCGCTCGTCAGGGCGCGGCGGCCCTTGGCCACCTTGTAATGGCCCTCAACGAACTCGGAAATGTCCTTGATGTTCGCGTCGGGGTTGAGCTTGCTGATGCGATCGACGAGCACCTGCTTCTGTCCGAACGGTACACCGGTGTAGGGATTGTCTTCCTCCTTGGGTGGCCACTTGGCCTCGACGTCGTTGAGCAGGGCGTGCCAGGCTTCGATCTCGGCGTTCTGCTGGCCGGCGCCGCCGGTCGGCAGGATGATCTCGACGCGCGGCGTCTCGCCGCCGGCCGGACGGATGGTGACGTTGTACAGGTCGGCCGGGTCGATGCGCCGTTTCAGCGCCGCGGCCAATTCGTCGGCTTTGTACTCCTGGTCGCCCTGTTTGCTCTTGTCCACCTCGTAGACGAGGATGGTGCCGCCGACCAGATCGACGCCGAGGCGGAACTTGCCGGCGGTGTAGGCCCAGGCACACACGGCGACGGCCACCACGACCGGCACCACGCAAATCAGAATCCTACTGAGATACGATTTCATGATCGGACTTCATGCCTTTCGTCGCGCTCTGGCGAGCGGGGGCGTAAGCCCCCTGTTGCGCCCAACAGGGGGCTTACGCCCCCCGCTCGCCGGCATTTACGCCTTGGCTTCTTTCGCCGCCTTGGCCTGCTTGGCCGCCTCTTCGTTCGTCAGATTGCGGACGACGCTCGCCTTGGTCATCTTCAAGCGAACATTGTCGGCCACCTTCACGGTGATTCGGTCGTCGGTCTCGCTGATGTCTACCACGGTGCCGTAGATGCCGGCGCCGGTCAGCACTTCGTCGTTCTTCTTGAGGTTGCTGGCCATCGTCTGCCGTTCCTGTTCCTGCCGTTTGAGCGGGCGGATGAGCAGGAAATAGGCCAGGACCGCGATGAGGATGAGCGGCAGGAACCCCAACCCGCCGCCCATGCCTTGATTCTTGTTCTCTTCCTCGGCCAGCACGATCAACGCTTGCAGCATGAACAACCTCTCAGCCGACGCGGTATCCTGGATGAAAAGGGGTATTTTAAGACGAGCCGCCCCAGCGGGCAAGACGGACTGCGGCGAAGTCGTCGAACCGGCGTTCCTCGATGGCCTGGCGCACCCCGGCCATCAGCCGGCAGTAGAACGCCACGTTATGCAGCGACAGCAGCGTCGGTCCCAGCATCTCCCTGGCGAGGAAGAGGTGGTGCAGGTACGCTCGGCTGAAATGCCGGCACACGTAGCACGGACAACCGGACTCCAACGGTCGAGGATCTCGCTTGTGGCAGGTGTTGCGTAGCCGAATTTCGCCGTCGTCAGTGAAGGCCGAGGCGTTGCGGCCGTTGCGCGTCGGCAGGACGCAATCGAACATATCGATGCCGGCGCGAACGCCGGCGACGAGATCGCAGGGCCGGCCGACGCCCATGAGGTAGCGCGGCTTGCCGGCCGGCAACAGCGCCGCCGTCGGTCCCAGGGCGGCGACCATCTGCGCTTCGGTCTCGCCGACGCTGAAGCCGCCCAGGGCGTAGCCGGGGAAGTCCAGGTCCGTCAGGGCACGGGCGCAGCGAGCGCGCAACTCCAGGTCCGTGCCGCCCTGGACGATGGCGAACAGCGCCTGATCGAGTCGCCGGTGCGCCGTCCGGCAGCGCTCGGCCCAGTGAATCGTTCGCTCGACGGCGACGCGCAGATAGTCTGGTGGCGTGTCGTGCGGCGGGCATTCGTCCAGGCACATGGCGATGTCGGAGCCGAGGTTCTCCTGAATGGCGATGGCGCGCTCCGGCGTGAGGTCCACCAGGACGCCGTCGATGTGCGAGCGGAAGACGGCGGCGCGGTCGTCGATCTTGCGTGTCTGCGCCAGGCTGTAAACCTGGAAGCCGCCGCTGTCGGTGAGGATGGGCCGGTCCCAGGCCATGAAGCGATGCAGCCCACCCAGTTCCGCGACGACTTCGTCGCCGGGGCGCAGGCAGAGGTGGTAGGTGTTGCCGAGGAGAATTTGGGCGCCGGCGTCGCGGACCTGTTCGGGGGTCAGCCCCTTGACGGTGGCTTGCGTGCCGACCGGCATGAACACCGGCGTCTCGACGGAGCCGTGCGCCGTGTGCAGCCGCCCGCGCCGCGCCGCGCCGTCGCTGCCCAGCAGGTCAAAACGAAAAGCCATGTTTCGCTCGGAGCAACAATGTTTAGCCGCGACGCGCAGCGGAGCGTGGGAATCTCCCGCGCTCCGCTGCGCGTCGCGGCTAAACGAGGAACTACTGAATGCGCAGACTGCGGACCCATTCCGCTTCGCGGGCGATCTCCTCGTCGGACAGACCGCTGGAGCGATGGATCTCGGCGCGGGCCATCTTGCCGCTAGTCATGTCCAGGGCCATGACGTCGATCAGGCCGTTGCTGCCGACGCCGCAGCGCACTTGCACCGGCGACGACTTGGGCAGGTTCGGCGGTAGTCCCTCGATCCAGCATTCGCCGATGTTGATGCAGGCGTCGGCCTGCGTCGCCTCGCCTTGCAGCACCTTGACGCGGACGCGCTGCTGATTCTCGCCGACGGTGCAGTAGACCCGACTCGCCGCCGTCGGCAGCTGCGTGTTCTTGGGAATGAGTACGTCGTTGACGCGCTCCGGGCCTTGCTTGACCTCGATGCCGAGGCTGTGGGCGTTGACGTTGATCTCGACCACCTTCGACAGCGCCTGGCGAGCGGCTTCTTCCATGAGCAGGTCTTCGCCGAAGTCCTGGGCGGCGACGATGCCGGCGTGCAGGGCGGCGCCGCGGGCAACGACCTCGCTGACGGCCAGCGAGTTGTCCGGCTCCTTGCCGCTCAACTCGTGGAGCATCTGCCGCGTCATCGGCATGTGCGTCGAGCCGCCCACCAGCAGGATGCGATCGACCTGCTCCCAGTTCAGTCCCGCCTGTCGCAGTAGTTGCTGCGTGGTCAAGCGTGTGCGCACCAGCAGATCGCGTGTCAGCGACTCGAAGTCGGCACGGCTCAGCGGCACGGTCAGCACTCGGCCGGCGTGCATGCAGGTGAGAGTGGTCTGCGGCAGCTTGCTCAGCGTGCGCTTGGCGCGTTCGGCGGCGCTTTGCAGGTTGACCAGGGCCTGCGCTTCGGAGCGCGGGTCGATGCCGGCCTGGCGCTTGAACAGGTTGGCGACGTGATCGACGATGCGGTCGTCCCAGTCCTTGCCGCCTAGGCGCACATCGCCCTCAATGGCGAGGGTCTGGAAGTGCTGCTGCGACAGGCGAACGAGGGTGACATCGAAGGTGCCGCCGCCGAGGTCGTAGACGAGGACGGTGCGCTGCTCCCAGGGCAGCAGGCCGGCCGGCTGCTCCGGCGTGCCGGGCTGGAGTTGCCGTAGCGAGTAGGCCAGGGCGGCGGCGGTCGGCTCGTCGAGGATGTCGAGTACGTCCAGCCCGGCGATACGGCCGGCGTCCTTGGTGGCCTTGCGGCGCGTGTCGTCGAAGTAGGCCGGAACCGTGATGACGGCCCGGCTGACCGGACCGATGCGCAGCTCGGCGTCCTGGACGAGCTTGCGCAGGATGATGGCCGACAGCGTCTCGGGACGGAAATCTCGGCCGGCGACCACTCGGCCGAGGGTCGGATGGCCCATGCGCCGTTTGATGAGCGTGGCGACGCGATCGGGCTGCTCCAGGGCCACGTCGAGGGCGGCCTGACCGACGACCGCCGAGCCGTCGTCCAACAGCAGCACGGCGCTGGGCGTCAGCATGTCGCCGTCGCGGTTGGGCAGTGTCACCGGCTGGCCGTGATCGTCCAGACTGGCGATGGCCGAAAACGTGGTGCCCAGATCGATGCCGACCAGCTTGGCTGTTCCGCCTGCCATGCCGTATCCCGTTGTCGGGGTGCAAGTTGAAAAACAAGACGAGCGGCGAGCCGCCTCGGCGCGTGCCGTCCCTGCGAAATTGTAACGGTCGGCCACGACGGACGGAAGAGGGAGAGTGGGGTTGCCTCCCGACGCTGGCTGTGCGACACTCCCTCGGGCCTATCGGATCGAATCGAGCCGGGGCAAGGATGCCGCGCATGTTCGGACCAAGCCGACCTCCTCTGTTTGCCTGTTCCGCCGAACGGATCGCCCTGCTCAAGCCCAGTGCCCTGGGCGACATCATCCACAGTTTGCCGGTACTGACAGCCCTACGACAGCGTTTTCCGCACGCCCACATCACCTGGGTGGTCAACCGGGTCTATGAGCCGCTGCTGAGCGGTCACCGCGACCTGGACGACACGCTGCCGCTGGACCGGCGCGCATCGCGCAGCGGTTGGCGGACGGCGGCGCGGTCGTGGCTGGGCTTCCTGAGCGAGTTGCGTCGGCGACGCTTCGATCTGGTCATCGACTTGCAGGGTCTCTTTCGCACGGGCTTGATGGCAGCGGTGAGCGGAGCGAGGCGGCGCGTCGGCTTGAGTACGGCCCGCGAAGGCGCTACCTGGTCCTACACCGACGTTGTTGCCGTGGCCGACTTCAACGCCCTCCACGCCGTCGATCGCTGCTGGCGGATCGCCGAAGCGTTCGGCGTCGGCGACGTACCCAGGCAGTTCCACATCCCCATCCCGGACGAGGCGCGGCGCTGGGCCGACGAACGGACGCGGAGTTGTCCGCGTCCGTGGCTGATGATCGGTCCCGGAGCGCGCTGGCCGACCAAGCGCTGGCCGCCGGAGCACTTCGCCGCCCTGGCCCGGCGCGCCGGGGCCGAGTTCGGCGGCACGGTCTTCCTCGTCGGCGGCGATGACGAGACGCCCCTGGCCGAGGCGGTGCAAGCGCGGCTGAACAACGGTCCCTCGCACGATTTGACCGGCCGCACCACGCTGCCGCGCCTGGCGGCGCTGCTGGAGCGCGCGGACGTGATGCTGGCCAACGACACCGGGCCGTTGCACCTGGCGGCGGCCCTGGGCCGGCCGGTCATCGCTCCCTATACTTGCACCAAGGTTCGGCTCAACGGCCCTTACCCGGCCGCGCGCGGGGCGGTCGAATCGACCGTCCGCTGCCAGGGCAGTTACGTCAAACGCTGCGGCCGGCTGGAGTGCATGAGGGAGCTGACGCCGGATCGTCTGTGGCTTCCACTGCGCGAGGTGTTGCGGTCATGGTCGAGTCGAACGCGATGCGGCTAATTCTGGCCAGCGCCTCGCCGGCCCGCCGTGAACTGCTGGCCCGCACCGGCTATCCCTTCGAGGTAATGCCCGCCGACATCGACGAGCCGCAGAGCGGTTTCGACGATCCGCGCACGTTCGTGCAGACGGTGTCCTGGCTCAAGGCCTCCGCCGTGGCCCCGCGGATCGACGCCGGCCTGGTCCTGGCCGCCGACACCATCGCCTGGATCAACGATCACCCCATCCTCAAGCCGGCCGACGAGGCCGACGCCCGCCGCATCCTCCGTGAGATGGCCGGCCGCGAACATGACCTGTGGACCGGAGTCGTCCTGTGGCGTCGTCCCGATGACGTGCAGGTCGCCTGGCAGGAACAAACGCGCGTGGCCGTTGCCCCTCTTAGCGATGCCGAACTGGATGTTTATCTTGCCACTCGCTCGTGGCGGGGCCATTCGGGCGCCTATGCCATTCAAGAGAAGGATGACCCGTATGTCCGCGTAGTGCGCGGCAGCATCAACAACGTCATTGGCTTGCCGCTGGAAAGCCTGACGGCAACGCTGGCCTGGCTGCTTCCTCGGCAGGCGCCGTATTCCGACAAAGAACCTCTCGTTTAGCCGCGAAGCGCGGCGGAGCGCGAGTCTGCTCCGCGTTCTAACTGTTTGGCGGCATTACCTCGGTCACGACCTGGACGCGGTTGCGCAGCTCGCGTCCGTCCAGCAGCGGCAGGATGGTCTCCTGGGCCAACTGCTTGAGGTAGTAGCTGGACACCTTGCCCTGAAGGATGACGGCCGATTCGCTCTCTTCCAGCAAGAGCTTGCGCAGCGCCGGGATGGGGCTGTGCCGCAAGGCGAGAGCGAGCCGAGATTGTTCCAGGGTCGAAGTGGACATGCGCACGAATCTCCTTGCAAACAGTGGCGAAGAAGCTTCTCGCCCAGCGCGGCCGATGTCCTGCGTAGCAGGAAGCACCAAAACGCCACGGGACGAGCGGCCCGGCGAGGCTCTAACGACGGCGATGTCGCGGATCGTGGTTCGACACTCCAGAGGCCGGGCCTTCAAAAAGCCCCCTACATCCCTGTCCTCGTTGGTGAGTCAAGGTAGATGTTTGGAAGAACCGGCCGACCGATCCCGATCGGCTCGCCCGGCGCAACCTTGTCTCTTCGTGGACGTCCTTCCGAGACCGCGTCGGACGAACGAGTTCTCACGCGATCCATGCTAGACGAGCACCTCGGCGAGAGCAACCAAAATCCGGAGAAGATTTCCAGATTCTTTCACGTCCGAGCGAACCAGGCCCGAGACCCTTCCAGGTTCGGCAAACTATCTTACAGGGTAGGTCAAGGACATCCGCGCACTCTCCCCTCTTCGTCCGCTTCTGGTATAGGTAATGGAGAGGCCGGTCCCAGCGGCCGCGAGGAGGAGTCGTGTGAAGATCGTCGCACTGAACGCCTATCACGTCCGCATTCCCTTGCGCCGGCGCATCCGTCACGCCTCGCACACGCGCACGGAGACCGACAACCTTGTCGTCCGCTGCACGCTGGCGGATGGCTCCGAAGGATTCGGGGAAGGCGTGCCGCGCGACTACGTCACGGGTGAGACCATCGATTCGTCGCTGGATCTGCTGCGCCGTAGCGATCTCGCCGCGCAGGCGGAAGACTGCCGTGATTTCGAGCACGCCGTCGCCGTGGCCGAGCGGTTGCGGCTGGCCCCGGTCGCCGGCGACGAGCGCGGCTGCGAGGGCAACGCCTCTCGCTGCGCCGTCGAGTTGGCCGTCCTCGACGCCTACGGCCGACACTTCGGCCGGCCGCTGTCCGACGTCACACGCTTGCTCGCCCCGGAGATCGCATCAGCCGCAACCGCGCGTCCGCTATAGCGGGGCCATCACCACCGCGCGCGGCAACAAGACGCTGGTAGCCGCCCTCGCCTTCCGCATCTATCGCTTTCGCCAGGTCAAGCTAAAGGTCGGCATGGAAGGCTACGACGATCCGCGTCGCCTGGACGTCATCCGCCGCTGGGGCGGTCGAAAGATCGACGTGCGTCTGGACGCCAATGAGGCGTGGACGCCGGAGGAGGCGATTGAACGCATCCGCGTCCTGGAGCCGTTCGGCATCAGCGCCGTCGAGCAGCCGGTGCCGCACGCCCGGGCCGCCGCCCTGCGCGACGTGCGCCGCCAGGTGCGGACGCCGATCATGCTCGACGAGTCGCTGTGCGGTCGCTTCGACGCCGAGCGCGCGGTCGAGGGACAGACCTGCGACCTGTTCAACCTGCGCCTGTCGAAGTGCGGCGGATTCATTCCGTCGCTGCGTCTGGCCGTGTTCGCCAAGCAGCACGGGCTGGGTTGTCAGCTCGGATGCCA
Organism: uncultured Planctomycetota bacterium; assembly: GCA_963849325.1. GTDB lineage: Bacteria > Planctomycetota > Planctomycetia > Gemmatales > Gemmataceae > JAJPHU01. Next base: position 392,749 of record CAWKHF010000009.1, read on the forward strand.
GGTCGGCGAGACGGCGATCCTGTCGGCGGCGGGCCGGCACTTCGCCGCCAGCGTGGCGGGGCTGCGCTATCTCGAAGGCTCCTACGACCGCCACCTGGTGCGCGAAAGCCTGGCGACGACGGACCTGACGTTCGGCTGGGGCGGCTGGGCGCCGGCGCTGACGGGCGCGGGCCTGGGCATGAACGTCGATCCGCAGGCTCTGCGGCGCGTGACGATCCGCGAGGAAATGCTGTTTTAGACATTATGGCGAACAGCCGGCGTAAGTCGGCTGGTGTGGCCCGCACCAGCCGGCTTACGCCGGCCGTTCGCCATTCGGTTATTTTTCTCTATTCGCGTGATTCCTGGATTTTTATGGAGCATCGCCCATCTTCCGTATCTCCCCCGCCTCGAACAATCCATTCGGCCCTCGCCCGAAAAAGTTGATTCAAGAAAGTTCCCCTCAAGGGCCGATCCAATCGAACAGGGTGGGATTGTGCCGATTTTTCGGCGTTTGCCGAGGACGTTATTTCCTCGTAGGGTCTGCGTCGTTGTACACGTGCGGGATGGCAGGGAGGTTGGCCATGTCTCTATTCGGGTGGGGAAGGAGCCGGACGGCCGCGCGGAAGCCGGCGCGGACGGTGCGGCCGCAGCTGGAAGCGCTGGAGGATCGCACCGTGCCCGCAGTCTTCAACGTGGGGGCGGGCGATGTCACGACCCTGATCGCGGACATTGCGCAGGCCAACAGCAACGGCCAGAGCAATACCATCAACCTCACCGACAGCACCTACAACCTGACCGCTGTCAACAATTCCTGGTACGGGCCGAATGGTCTGCCTGCCATCACAAGCAACCTCACCATCAACGGCAACGGCGCCGTCATCGAACGCGATCCATCGCTGGGTAATACAACGCCTTTCCGTCTCTTTTATGTCTCTGGAGACTTGTCGTCTGGTTCGGAGGCAGGCAACTTGACGCTGGAGAACGTGACGCTGGCGGGCGGGTTGGCCGAGGGGGGCAGCAGTGATACGGGCGGCGGCGGCCTCGGTGCGGGCGGGGCCATCTTCAACCAGGGCCAGCTGACACTCAACGGCGTGTCGGTGACGCAGAACGTGGCGATGGGCGGCAGCAGCGGCACGGGCAGCAGCGGTGGAGGCGGCGGCATCGGCCAGGATGCGCAGGGAGATAATGGCGGAGGCTTTGGGGCGATTGTCACGGGCGGCGGCACGGGCGGCAGCGGTTCGGCCACGACCAGCGGCGGCAGCGGCGGAGGCGGCTTCAGTCAGAACGGCCAGAACGCGGCCAGCAATGTCGGAGCGGCGGGCGGCGGCAGCAGCGGCCTAGGCGGCGCGGGCGGCAATAGCTCCGATGGCGGAGGCGATGGCGGAGGCGGAGGCGGAGGCGGAGCCACGGGCGCGGGCGGCGTCGGCGGCAGCTTCGGCGCGGGCGGCGCGGGTTCGAGCACCGGCGGCGGCGGCGGGGGTGGGGTCGGCGGCGGTGGCGGCGACGGCACCGGCAATGCCGCGGCGGGAGGCGCCACCAGCGGCGGCGGCGGCGGCTTCGGCGGCGGCGGCGGTGGCGGCAGCTTCGTGGGCGGCGGCGGCGGCTTCGGCGGCGGCGGCGGAGCCAGCCTCGGCGGCACGGCCGGGACCGGAGGCTTCGGCGCCGGCAACGGCAATGGCACCGTCGGCGGCGGCGGTGCCGGACTCGGCGGCGCCATCTTCAACATGTATGGGACTACCACCCTCATCAACAGCACGCTCGCCGCCAACCTCGCTCAGGGCGGCAGCGCCGCCGCCGGCGCCGGCAACGGCTCTGGCTACGGCGGCGCCATCTTCAACCTCAACGGCACCGTCAACCTCACCATGAGCACTCTCGCCAGCAACGAGACCCTCGGCAGCGCCGCCGGCGCCACGACCGGCGGCGGCGCCGTCTACAACCTCTTCCTCGGCACCTCGCCGACCGGCCAGCCCACGCAGGCCGTCGTCAACCTCACCGACAGCATTCTGGCCGACTCGATCGGCGGCAGCGACCTGGTCAACGACCAGAACAATGCCAGCGGCACCCTGGCCGTGGTCAACGCCACGGCGCCCAACATCGTCATGGCGACGAACACCCTCAACGGGGCCACGACTAACGGCACGCCCATCACGGCCAACCCTCTCGTCGGCCTGCTCGGTTACTATGGCGGACCGACGCCGACGATGGCCCTCTTGCCCGGAAGTCCCGCCCTGGCGGCCGGCACCAGCGGCACGAACATTCCTCCCACCGACCAACGCGGCCAGCCACGCGGCAATGCCATCGATCTGGGTGCGTTCCAGCAGACCTCCGCCACGTCCACGCCGACACCGACTCCGACACCCACGCCCACGCCCACCTCAACCACGGCCACCACGACGACGCTCGCCTCCACCACTTCCCTTACCGCATCCGGCGGGCTGAATGTTACCTTGATGGCGATCGTGACGGCCAGCCCCGGCACCACGCCTACGGGTTCGGTCCAGTTCGTGGACACGACCACCGGCACGACCCTGGGCAGCGCCAACCTGATGGTCGTCAACGGCAAGTATCAGGCGAGCTTGACGACGTCCTTCAACTCCGCGCCCACAACATTACCGCCACGTACCAGAGCACGAACGGACTCACCTCCAGCAGCGGCAGCACGACGGTCAGCTCGGATGCGACGAATCAGGCCTCGAACCAGGCATGGCTGCAACAGGTCTACCAGCAGCTGCTCGGCCGCGCCGTCGATCCGTCCGGCCAGACCTTCTGGACCGGCCTGCTCAACAGCGGCACCTCGCGCGGCGAGGTGGCGTACCTGATCGCCTCGAGCACGGAGTATCGCGCCGACGAGATCGAGTCCGCCTTCCAGACGCTCTTGCACCGCGCCGCCGACGCGCCCAGCCTCACGTACTTCCTCAACATCATGTCCCAGGGTGCGTCGCTCCAGCAGATCGACGCCCTCATCGCCGGCTCCGATGAGTATTACCAGAACCGCGCCAGCGAGTCCGATCCCCAGTTCCTCGCCGCCGTCTATCAGGACTTCCTGCATCGCAATCTCGATCCGAGCGGTTTGCAGCAGTGGCAGCAAGCCCTGACGAGCGGCCAGAGCCGCACGCAAGTCGTCATGGACATCCTGAGCACCGCGGAATACCAGTCGGATTTGGTGCAGAATGACTATCAGACGTACCTGAACCGTAACGCCGATCCCACGAGCCTTAATTCGTTCGTCACCTACCTGACGCAGGGCGGCAGCAACGACGCCGTGGTGGCGGCCCTGCTGGGATCGCAGGAGTATTTGAACAATGCTCTGGCTTCCTCGACGGCGTCCACGACTTGACAGCTTATCGGAGCCTGCAGCGTTAGCGAGAACAGAACTTCCCTCGCTGACGCTGCGGGTTCCAAGGTCATATCATATCCCTCTAGCGATCTTTGTTTCGGCGCGAGCGGTCCCTGCAGACATCCCTCCTGAACGAGACCCCCATGATGTGGCGTTGGTGTGTTTCGCTCGCCTCTCCGTTCGTCGTCCTTCTGGCCGGCGCCGTTCTCTTTTTGCGAGCCGACGAACAAGACCAGCTCAAGGTCGGGGTCCAGCCGGACGGGCGCATTGTGGTGCCGACCAACCAAATCCTTAAGCCGGCCGGCCGACAGATCACGTTCCCCGGCCGGCCGGTCGATCTGGTCCTGACCGGCGACGGCCGCACGTTGGTCGTCAAGAACCAGCGCGACTTGATTTTCCTCGACGTGGCGACGGCCGCCATCCAGCAGACGCTCAAGTCGCCGACCGGCTTCAGTGCGGTCGGGCTGCTACTGCGCGACGGCGACGTGTACGTCAGCGATTCCGGCGATCGCGTCCGCGTGGCCCGGCGCCAGAAGGATGGTCGATTCACCTGGCTACCGTCCCTCGAACCGAGCAAGCCGAAAGGCGGAGGGTCCGTTTACCCGACCGGCCTGTGCCTCGGCGCCGACGGCCAACTGTGGGTCGCCTCCAGCCGCGGCAACAACGTGCAGCTTCTCGACCTGGACGGCGCGACGGTGAAGCAAACCGTGCCGGTGGGCGTCGCTCCCTACGCGATTTGCCGCCCGCGTCCGGAGCGCGTCTACGTCAGCAACTGGGGCGGCGATCCGCCGGGCGAAAAGCGAACTGCACGCGCCGTCGTCCGGCACGCCGGTTCGCATCGATCCTGCGCGGCGTCGCCAATCACGGCACCGTCTCCGTGCTCGAATCGGCGTCCGGACAATGGCGGCTGCGCAAGTCGATCCGCGTCGGTCTGCATCCGAGCGGCCTGATCGCCAGCCGCGACGGCCGTCTGGTCTACGTCGCCAACGCCAACAGCGATACCGTCTCGGTCATCGATACGGGCACCGAAGAAGTCATCGAGACGATCTCCTGCCGTCCCGAGGCGCGTCTGCCGTTCGGCAGCGGCGCCAACGCCCTGGCCCTCAGCCCCGACGGCGGCACCCTCTACGTCGCCAACGGCACCAACAACTGCCTCGCCGTCGTTCGGCTCGAGCGCCGCGCTTCCACGGGCGGGACCGGCCGGCCGGCCCGCAGCGCCGTGGCGGGCCTGATCCCGACCGGCTGGTATCCCGGCGCCGTCCTCGTCTCGCCGGACGGCAAGAAACTGTTCGTCGCCAACGTCAAGGGTCACGGTTCCCTGAGCCAGCCGCGACCGGCCGACAAGGGCAAGAACTCGCACGATCATCTCGGTTCCGTGTCGATCCTCGACGTGCCCGACGACGCGCAGCTGGCCCGTTACACGGAAGAGGTCAACGCCAACAACCGCCTGGCGTACAGCCTGGCCGGCCTGGAAAAGCCGCGACCCGGCGCCGCGCCGGTGCCGGTGCCTCGCCGCCACGGCGAACCCTCGCTCTTCAAGCACGTTCTCTACGTCATCAAGGAGAACCGTACCTACGATCAGGTGTTCGGCGACATGAAGGAGGGCGACGGCGACGCCCGACTGGTCCTGTTCGGCGAAGAGGTGACGCCCAATCACCACGCCCTGGCTCGGCAGTTCACGCTGTTCGACAACTTCTATTGCAGCGGCGTCCTCAGCGCCGACGGCCATCAGTGGGTCAACGAAGCCTACGTCACCGATTACCTGGAAAAATCGTTCGGCGGCTTCACGCGCAGCTATCCCTACGAAGGCAGCGATCCCCTCGCCTTCGCCTCCAGCGGCTTCCTCTGGGACAACGCCCTGCTGCACCGCAAGACTTTCCGCAACTACGGCGAATTCGTCAAAACAACGCTGCCCGAAGGGCGCGACCTGGACCGACGTGTACCGCGATTACCAGGGCCAGACCGGCGACGTGAAAATCACGATCAAGGCCAACGTCGCCGCCCTGGCGCCGTTCACGCGCTCCGGCTATCCGGGCTTTCCGCTCACGGTGCCGGACGTGTACCGGGCGCAGCCTGTTCCTCGAAGATCTGAAAGAGTACGAGCGAAAAGGCGAATTACCGAATCTGCTGTATCTCTATTTGCCTTGCGATCACACCAGCGGCACCACGCCGAACCTGCCGACGCCGGCGGCCATCGGTGGCCGACAACGACCTGGCCCTGGGGCAAGTGGTGGAAGCGGTCAGCAAAAGTCGATTCTGGAAGGACACGTGCATCTTCGTGGTCGAGGACGATCCGCAGAACGGCTTCGACCACATCGACGCTCACCGCACCGTCGCCCTGGTCATCAGCCCGTACACCCGGCGCAAGTACGTCGATCACACCAATTACAACCAGACCGGCATGGTCAAGACCATCGAGCTGATCCTCGGCCTGCCGCCGATGAACCAGCTCGACCTGTCCGCCACGCCGATGCGGCGCTGTTTCCAGGACGCGCCCGACCTGACGCCCTACCGGTGCCGGCCCAATCGCGTACCGCTGGACCAGATGAATCCGCCCTTGAAGAAGCTGAAGGGACAGGCCCGGCACTGGGCGGAGAAGTCGCTGGCCCTGGATCTCGACGACGCGGACCAGGCCGAGGAGGACACGCTCAATCGCATCCTGTGGCACGCCATGCGCGGCGACGCAGCGCCTTACCCCGAGAGGTACGCCGGCCGAAAGCCGGCGCCGTGACGGCTGCGCTTCCCGCACGGATGAAAGTAAGGTATAAAGGAAGAGTTAGGGCGGTGCGATCCACCCGCTATTTCGGATCGTGTCTGGAGTCCTCATGCGTGCCCAGTTGCTGCCTCTGGACGGCGGCGCCCCGATCGAGATCACCAAGGACATGGTCGTGATCGGCCGTAAGGAAGACTGCGACGTGCGCCTGGAGCACAAGAGCGTCTCGAAGATGCATTGTGTGCTCGTCAAGACCGATGGCTTGCTGCTGCTGCGCGACCTGGGCAGCACCAACGGCACCCGTGTCAACGGCACGCGCGTCCGCCGCGCCGCCCTGCTGCCCAACGATCAACTCAGCATCGCCCACTACAGGTTCCGCGTCTTCCTCGGCCCCGACGCGGCGGAGGAACCTCCCGCCGACGAGCATACCCAGCACCTCAATTCCTTCGAGGTCGCCGACATGCTGCGGCAGGCCCGTCATCGTCAGGACAAGGACGGCGACAGCGATGAGGCGGACAAGCCCGGCGGCGAGTTGTTGCAGCGCAACCAACTGCCCGACGTCTATCCCGACGAGCCTTCCAGTTCCGCCGACTGATCCACATGACCGTTTCCAACCCGGCGAGCGGCCGCATTCCTCTCCGTTTAGCCGCGACGCGCAGCGGAGCGCGGGAGCATCCCGCGCTCCGCTGCGCGTCGCGGCTAAACGAGATGTCATCAGCGAGCACGTGTCTCAGAACGGGATGTCGTCCGTGGGTGCCGGCGCAGGCGCGGGGGAGCCGGACGCCTGGGCGCGGGCGTAGTCCTCGCTGACGCGCATGAGCCGCATGCGGCGCAGGTCGAGGATGGCCGGCCGCGCCTCGGCGTCGTTGAGCGGCTGGACCACCAGATAGGGCAGGTTGATCGCCTCGATGCGCAGGGCGACGCCCATGCCCCATTCGCGCCGATCGCGCCAGTGATAGATGGTGACCAGCTGCCCCCGCTGCAGGTCGTCCGCGGCCAGGAGCAGACCATTCCGCCGGCGATCCTTTTTCACGATCATCCCCCTTCCCACACTGGAGCCGAATCTCGCTGCGGAAGTATTACCGATGGACCTCCCATCATACTATCAATCCGGTCCCGTGTGCGAACGGAAAAGGGAAAAAAAGACTTCGCCCGGCGCCGATGACGCCGGACGGCCGGGGGGCCTTACACGAATTGGATCGAGGAGGTTTATTCCCAGAGTTTGACGTCGCCGCCGGAGCGCGGCGTTCCGCCGGTGGTGAGCAGCAGACGGCCGTCGGGGGAAAAGGTCGCGGACTCGACCCATACGCGGTAGCCGGGCAAGCGAGTCGGCTCGCCGCGGATCGAAGTGTCCCATAGTAGCACCTCGCCGGAGTGGTCCCCTTCGCCGCCAGTGGAGACGAGGGTTTTGCCGTCGGGCGCGAATTGGACCGCCAAGGCCCGCCCCTGGTGTCCATGCAGCACGGCGATCTCCTGCTGCGTCCCAACGTCCCAGAGTTTGATGCGACCGAGCGGCGGGAGCGGCCCTTCCGGCGGATCCTCCGCCACGGCCAGGATCTTGCCGTCGGGCGCGAAAGCGAGCCCATTGACCTTGCAGGACGGACTCGACAAGGTGCCGAGGCAGTCGCCGGTAACAACGTCCCACAGTTTGACGCCGCCGTCGAAGCCGCCGCTGGCGAGAGTGGCACCGTCGGGCGAGAAGGCGAGGGCGCGAACGGGAGCCGTGTGGCCGCGCAGGACGCCCTTCTGACGGCCGGTGGTCGGGTCCCACAGGCGCACCGTCTGGTCCCAGCTGGCGGCGGCCAGCGTGCGTCCGTCCGGCGCGAAAGCCACCGCGAAGAACAGGGCCGCCGACTTGTCCAGCGCCCGCAGCAGTTCGCCGGTGGAGACATCCCACAGGTGCAATTCGCCACTGTTGAGCGGCCGCCACCAGTCGCCGGCCGCCGAGGCGAGGATACGGCCGTCGGGCGAAAACGCCACCGACCACACACACTCCTGATGACCTTTCAGCGTTCGTAGCAGGCGCAACGCGCAGCGGATCCCAGATACGCACCAGATGATCGCCGCAGGCCGTGGCCACCGTCTCGCCCCCCGGCGCGAACGCCGCCTTGAAGACCGGAGACGGATGGGGCAGGGTCGCGCGCACATGCTCGGGAGAGAAGGGCGACCTGGGGAAGCCGACGCGGTCTAGCGAGGGGTCCGGAGCGAACGAGTGGGAGGCCATCTCCACCAACGGCCGCGCGAAGAGGACAGCCAGCGCCAGTAGCCCGGCCCCGGCCAGCAAGGTCAAACGCCGGCCGAGGTGCCGATGCCGCGCGCGGTGGGCGCGCCAGGCCAGGCGCGGCGGCGCCGGCTGCAGGGCCGGCTGCTCCAGGTGCGTCAGACACTGGCGGAGCACGCGGGCCACTTCCGACGCCGACGCGAAGCGCCGGCCGCGGTCCTTGGCGTGCAGGATCGAGATAATTCGACACAACCACTCGGGTACATCGGGATTGAGGCGAACAATCGGCTCCGGTCCTTCCGTGCAGATTCGGTGCAGCACGGCCAGGGGCGAGGGACCGGGGAAGGGCGGCTGGCCAGTACACGTGGCGTACAGCACGCTGCCGAGGCTGAACAGGTCGGCGCGGTGATCGACCTCCTCGCCGCGCGCCTGCTCGGGCGACATGTACTGCGGCGTGCCGGTGATGACGCCGCTCTGCGTCAGCGTGGTGTCGTCGGCGGCGCGGGCCAGACCGAAGTCGGTGATCTTAACGCGCTCGATCTCGTTTTCGAGCAGAATGTTGGCCGGTTTGATGTCGCGGTGGATCAACCCCTGGGCGTGCGCCGCCGACAGGCCGGCGGCCACCTGAATGCCGATGCGCAGAATGGCGCGGACGTCGAGCGGCCCGTCGCGGTCCAGCCGCTCCTGCAGGGAGATGCCGGGCACGTATTCCATGACCAGGTAGGGAACGCCGTCGGACTCGTGAACGCCGTAGATGGCGACGACGTGCTCGTGGCTGACGGCGGCGGCGGCGCGTCCCTCGCGCGCAAACCGCCGTCGCGCCGCGATGCTATGAGCCACGTGCGGCGCCAGCACCTTGATCGCCACGTAGCGATGCAGCGACGGGTCGAACGCCTTGAGCACCACGCCCATGCCGCCCCGGCCAATGACCCCCTTTACTTCGTAAGGGCCGAGCCATCCCTCATAGGCCGGTTCCGCGGCCGGCGCCGGCGACGCCCGGCCTCCCGCGATCAGGTCCGTTGTCGTGAGGTGGACGAGGGCGGACGCCTTCAAGCCGTGCATGGCGGTACGCAGGGCGTCCGCGACGGGCGCGACGGCCGGCGGCGAATCGATTCGGAACTCGTCCTGCGCGGTTCGGCTGAGACGGTCGAGCAACTGCTGGCACAGACCGCAAACGTCCAGGTGTCCGGCCAATTGGGCTTCCTCCTCCGGCGACAACATACCGTCGAGGAGTGTCCGGAACAGGTGTGGGGGAGGACAGGAGCGGATGGCATTCATGGCTCACCTCGCCAGCGGGATCTCAACCCTCGTGGATGTGCTGAATCTGTTCGCGGATGCGAGCCAGGACGCGGCTGCGGGCGATGTAGACGGCCCCGACGGACAGTCCCAGCTCGGCGGCGACGTCGCGCACGTCGCGGTGCTCGACGGCCGTCTGCCAGAATGCCTGCCAGGTGAGGGGGCGGAACGAGGATCGGACTTTCTCGGCCGCCCAGTCGAAGAGTCGCTGATGATACTCCCGGTCCCAGCACGCGACCTCCTCGGCGGGGGCCGGCTGCTCTTCGAGCACGCGCTGCCCTTCGTCGCTGCCGCTGCCGGTCGGCCGGCGCTTCTCGGCGTTGACCCACTTACGGACCTGGTTGCGCGCGACGGTAAGCAACCAACCGCGGAACGACCCGCGCGCCGGATCGTACTCGAAGTGGGGCCGCAGCGCACCATGGTCTTGAGGACCTCCTGGGTCAAGTCGGCGGCGTCGGCGTCCTGGATGCCGTGACGGCGGGCCAGCCCGTACACCAGCGGCGCGTAGATTTCGACGAACTGGTTCCACGCTTCCGCATCCTGGTTGTCGCGGATGCGGACGAGCAGGGTGACTCGCGTTGTTGGAGAGTCGGCCATGCCTGCGTCCCTCGGCGAAGGAATTCGTCTCCTACTAGCCCGGAGCGCTAGCGACGGGTTGTAGGGTACGAAGTCTCCATGAGGCAGCGTTCGACTCCCTAGTGTAAGACATGGTGTCTGAAATGTCAACCGACTGATATGCTCATCTTCAGCACAACGCCGCGTGTTGACCGTCATGGCACCGCTTCAAGGTATTCGACCTCGGGCACACGGCGGCGCAGCTCGTCCTCGATCCCCATGACAACGGCATGCACGGTACTGGGACAGCAACCGCACAGGCCGTTCAGGCGCACCTGCACCACGCCGTCCTCGACCGTCAACACCTCAATGGTGCCGCCATCCATCTGCAACAGCGGGGCAACCTCCTCGGCCACGACCCGCGCCACGCGCTCGCGCAGAACGCCATCCTCGATCGATCCGGACATGCTCGCACCTCGCCCAACCACGGAGATTTCCTCGCACTCCGCCGTCATTGTAGCAGCGGCGCCTCAATCCGCGACGAGGCAGGGGGCAGGACGGTCGAGGACCTCGCGTACCTTCTCCGCCAAGGCAGAGGGAGTGAAGGGCTTGGACAGGCATTCGACCTCACCGGACACGATGCCGTGCCGGAACAGGGCGCTGTCGGTGAAACCGGACATGAAGAGAACCTTGAGGTCGGCTCGCTGAGCGACCAGGTGTTCGGCCAGGACGTTGCCGCCCATCTTCGGCATAACCACGTCGCTGAGCAGCAGGTGAATACGCCCCGCGTGGCGGCGGCTGACTTCCATGCCTTCCTCGCCGTTGGACGCCTCCAGGATGTGATAACCGCGTTGCCGCAGCGTATGGCAAACCAGGGCGCGCAGCCCGTCTTCGTCCTCGACGACCAGCAGCGTTTCCACGCCGCCTGGTGGGACCGCCGCGCCGGCTGGCGTGCCCGGCTCGATGGCCGGCTCTTGTTGCCAGCAGGGCAGGTAAATGCGAAAGGTGGTGCCCCGGCCCAATTCGCTGGCGACCTCGATGTGGCCGCTGGACTGCTTGACAATGCCGAAGATCGTCGCCAACCCCAGTCCGGTCCCCTTGCCCTGGCCCTTGGTCGTGAAAAACGGCTCGAAGAGATGACCCATCACTTCGCGGTCCATGCCGCAGCCGGTATCGCTCACCTCCAGGCGAACGAAGGCGCCCGGCAACACGTCGGGATTGTTCCGTAGGGCGGCGGCGTCCAGCTCGACGTTGGCGGTGGCGATGCGCAGGCGGCCGCCGCGCGGCATGGCGTCGCGCGCGTTGGCCGCCAGGTTCATCAGCACTTGCTCGACCTGGTTCTGGTCCGCCTTGACCCGATGCAGGTCGTGGCCGAGGGACAGGGCCAACTCAACGTCTTCGCCGAGGAGAGGGCGGAGCATCTTTTCCAGGTCGGCGAGCAGGGCGTTGAGGTCCAGCGGGCGCGGCACCAGCATCTGTTTACGGCTGAAGGCCAGTAGCTGCTGAGTGAGTGCCGTGGCCCGCTCGGCCGCCTTGGCGACCTCGCCGACGAAGTCGCGCAGCGGCTCGTCGGCCGGCAAACCCTCCGCCACCAGCGTGTTGTAGCCGGTGATGATGCACAGCAGATTGTTGAAGTCGTGGGCGATGCCGCCGGCCAGCCGGCCGACCGCCTCCATCTTCTGTGCCTGCCGCAACTGCCCTTCCAGGCGCTGGCGCTCTCTCATGTCGCGGGCGATGATCGAGAGAAACTCGAAGGCGCCCGCCGGCGACTTGTGGGCGAGCATGACCTGCGACACGGTGATTTCCGTGCCGGCCCGACTGAGGAGCGCCATTTCGCCGCTCCAGGTGCCGTCGCCAACCGCCCGCGCCACCGACTCGTCGAGGACGCGACTCAAGGCGGGCGGGTAGAAATCGCCCAACCGGCACGCGGATACGTCCTCCTCCGAACCGATGCCGAGCAAGGTCCGTCCAGCCCGATTGAGGTACAGCAAGCGACGGTCGGGGCCCGTCATGGCGACGACGTCCGTGGTCGCTTCCAGGACGGCGACGAGGCGAGCCTGCGCTTCCTTGGCTTGTTTGCGTTCGGTCACGTCCACCAGAATGCCGATGGTGCCCGTGATGCGCTTCTCCGCGTTGCGCAGCGGATCGACGCGCACCTGGAACGTCCGTTCCTTCCACTCCATTTCGTAGCTGAGCGCTTCGCCGCGTAGCGCCTTCAAGTGGGCGCTGATCGGCGTACACTCAGGCCGATCGCGTTCCAGGCATTCCAACATGCTCATGCCGATGACATCCTTGGCCTGGAGATTGACGGCGGCGAGTCCGGCCCCGACCGTGGACGTGATTTGCAGTCGGGTGTCGGTCGTCCACAGGATCGCCGGCATCTGCTCGACGACCAGGCGCAGGTACGTCTCGCGCGTGCTCAGCGTCTCGCGTGCCTTGCGGGTTGGCGTGACGTTGCGCAGGACCAGCGTGGCCCCGGCCGCCTTCGAGCCGGCGGGGGAGGGTCGGATGCTCACTTCGAGGTGGATGTCGCCGCCGTCCTTGCGCCTGCCCAGGCATTCCTGGCCCGATTCCGGCAGTCCCCTGGGAAGCACGGTGTCCAGCGATTGACCAATCAGCTCCGCCGGTTCATGACCGAACAGCCGGCCCATCGGCCCGTTGACGGCGACGATGTGCCGCCGCTCATCCACGACGACGACGCCCTCGGCGACATCTTCCAGCACGCCCCGGCCGTGCTCGGCGATTTGCTGCATTCGCCGCATCTGCCGCCCGAGAACGGCCACGATGGCGAGGACGCCCAACAGCGAACCGAGACCCACGAAGTCCACGATTCGGAAGAAGGGCACAACCTCCAGGCGGAGAATGTCGCCGTCGAGCCAGCCGGTTTGAGCGAACCAATTGCCGGCCAAGAAAACCGCACAGAGAACGCCCAGGGGACGAAGGACAACACGGCCGGCATCCATCGCGGACCTCCGAACCTTGTTCTCGATACCAAATCCATCCCTGGGGAAACGGTCCCAGAACGAGAGCGATACCTTCTCTCCCTCGGGGAGCGAGGAGGGTCAAACAAGCATAGGTGATAAAGTGTGCCGAGGCGGGCCCGTTCCGTTGCGTGAACGGGCGCACAGTCCAGCAGCGACGATTTTTTTTCAAGATGTGGAGTTGGACCTAGAATAACGATACAGTGCAGCCGAATCTCACGCTTCTCGGCGTGAGAACGGGGGAACCATCAGGTCGGCGAGGGCCGGCCTTCGGGGCGTAGACCGACTCGTGTGGGTCAGGATACTTTCCATCCCAGCCCGTCAGCTAACCTCGTAGGCAGCCTGGAAGCGTTTTCCGGGCCTATGTGAAAGGCACACCCGTCTCGCTTTCCGGACGAAGAGCCTGCTCCTTATACCGGCATAGTCGCCACAGGTGTCACCATGTCCGCTCTCCTTGTCTTCGCCAACGGCGGAGTCGCCGCGCCCTGGGAGTTATCTCTTCCAGGGCAAATCCTCGTGGGGTTCCTCGTCGTCGTGGGCATCCTGCTGCTGATCGCCTGGCTGACGGTGCGTTACATCCCGAACCAGCAGGCGGCCGTCGTCGAAAAGCTCTGGTCCAATCGCGGTTCGGTGCCGGAAGGCAGCATCCTCGCCCTGGACGGCGAGGCCGGCTTCCAGGCCGATCTGCTGCGCGGCGGCCTACATTTCGGACTTTGGAGATGGCAATATCGCCTCCACAAAATACCGCTCGTCACCATCCCCCAGGGCAAGATCGGTTACGTTTATGCCCGCGACGGCGAATCGCTGCCGCCCAGCCAGACGCTCGGCCGCGTCGTGACGTGCAACAATTTCCAGGACGCGCGGACCTTCCTCGGCCAAGCGCCGGAGGCGGGGGCCGAGAACGCGCGCGGCCAACGCGGCCGGCAGCGAGCCATCCTGCGCGAGGGCGTGTACGCCATCAATCCGGCCCTGTTCGTGGTCATCACCGAGGACGCCGTCTATCGACTGAGCATGGGAGGCGGAGCACGCGAGTTACAGGTACTGCTGAGTTGGCAGCAGCAGTTGCGCCGCATCGACGGCTTTAGCCCGGTCGTGGTTGGCGCCTCGATGCGGGTGCGCGAAACGATGGCGGACGCCGAAGCCTTGGACGAGGCCGAGGAGGAGAGAGCGTCGCTCCGCGCGAAGCGCGGACGCATCGTCGGTGCGCCGATCCCCGAGTCCCCCGTGCCGCTGGATGTGGAAGCACAGCGCGACGTGGACACCATCGCCATCGTCACCGTCCAGGACGGCCCATCGCTGCTGCCCGGCGAGATCATCGCCCCCGGCGTCGGCAACGACAACAACGACCCCAACTACCATAACAACTATCAGGATCCCGAGGCGTTCCTGCGGGCCGGCGGCCGTCGCGGCCGCCAGTACGTGCCGCTGACCGACGGCACCTACTTCCTCAATCGCTGGTTCACCACGGTCGAGGTCGTCCCGAAAACGGTCGTGCCGATTGGCTACGTCGGCGTGGTCGTCAGTTATTACGGCCGAGTCGGACGCGACCTGTCCGGCGAGGCCTTCCGCCACGGCGAGCGCGTCGCCGAGGGCGAGCGCGGCGTGTGGGAACGGCCGCTCGGCCCCGGCAAGTACCCCTTCAACACCTACGCCGGCCAGATCATCATGGTGCCGACGACCAACTTCGTCCTGCACTGGATCACCGGCCAATCCGAGGCGCATCGCTACGATGAGAGCCTGCGCTCCATTGACCTCGTGACCAAGGATGCTTACGAGCCGCTGTTGCCGCTGTCGGTCGTCGTTCACATCGACTACCAAAAAGCGCCCGGCGTCATCCAGCGCTTCGGCGACGTCAAGAAGCTCATCACGCAGACTCTCGACCCGATGCTGAGCGCCTACTTCCGCGACGTGGCCCACAAGAAGACGATGCTGGAGTTGCTGCACCAGCGCGATGCCATCCAGGCGGAGTCGCGCGAAGAGCTGCGCCGCAAGTTCCGCGATTTCGACATCGAGTGCGTGGACGTGCTCATCGGCAAGCCGGACACGGCCGAGGCCGGCGGCAAGATCGAGACGCTGCTGGAACAACTCCGCGTCCGCCAACTGTCGATCGAGCAGCTGGAGACCTATGACCGTCAACGTGCCTCCGCCGACAGGCTGCGGATGCTGAACGAGGCGCAGGCGCAGGCGGCCATGCAGACGCAGCTGACCAACTCGCGCGTGCAGATCCAGATCGCCGAGAGCCAGGGCGAGGCCGACCTGGCGCGGCGCGCAAGCAGGCGGAGCAGACGGTCGTGAACGCCGACGCCGAGCTAGCCCGCGCCCGCCGCCAGGCCGAGCAGACGGTCGTGACCGCCGAGGCCGACGGCCGGCAGCGCGTCCTGGCCGGCCGCGGCGAGGCCCAGCGCGTCATGCAAGTCGGTCTATCCGAGGCATCCGTGCTCCTGCGCAAGATCGCCTCGTTCGGCGATCCACGTCTGTACGCCCTGTCGATCATCACGGAGCAGCTGACACACAGTAGTCAGCCGCTGGTGCCCGAGCGCGTGTTCATGGCCGGCGCCAACGGCGACAGCAGCGGCAGTTCGTCCGGCGCCTCCGGCATGTTGGGGCTGCTGCTCAATCTGCTGGTCGCCGAAAAATCCGGCTTCCAGCCAGTGGACGTGGGCGAGATGAGCGGTTTGAAGGAGATCAGCGAGCGTCTGACGCGCGACGCCCTGGAGTCGCTGCGCCAGGCATCGCTGGCGCCGCCGCCGGAATCGAAGCCCGCCGCCAACGGCCCGACGAAGTAGCGAGAGTGTCAGAGGGCCGCTGGCGGCACAGCGCGAAGCCGCCAGCGGCCCTTCGCCTCTACGGAGAACCAACCGATGTCTCCCCTCGCCGAGGGCATGCCGGACGTGATGCAGGTCTGCCGCAACGGCCACGTCATCACGGACCTGTTGCACAGCTACCCCGAGCGCGGCCTGTCGCACTGCGACCGCTGCGGGGCCGATACCATCGAGCACTGCCTGACCTGCGGCCAGGAGCTGCCGGGCGCCATCGCCGTCCCCGGCCTGCAACCTGTCGGCGCACGGCAGCCGCCGCGCTACTGCTCGACATGCGGGGCCGCCTTCCCCTGGACCGAGCGCCCCCGTCCGCCGGCGACGACACCGCTCGCGGTCCTCGAACACCTGCTGCGCCGTCTGCCGCGCACCATCCGCGAATTGCGGACACGCCAGGGCGAGCGTCCGCCCTTCCGCGTTGAGGACGAGAGAGACCTGGAAGACCTGATGCGGGCGCTGCTGCCGCTCCACTTCGACGATGTCCGACCGGAACGTCGCACGCCGCGCTACGCCGCCGGCACGCGCACGGATTTCTTGCTGGCGCCGGAAGGTATCGCCCTCACCCTCAAACTCGCCGTGCCGAACATCACCGAGCAACTTCCTGAGGATGCGGCATATTACCGGCGCGAGCGGAAGTATCGCATTCTCGTGGTGTTCGTCCACGATCCGGAAGCCTTGCTCCGCGAGTTGTGCCTGCCGCAAACGATCGGCGCGGAATGCGGGGAAGGCCCGGAAGTGCGGTGCGTGGTCGGCTCCAGGTAAATCGCTCGTTTCGCTCGTCCACTGGCTCAGGGGACAAACGATCCGTTGCCCGGTCGAATCGTACTTCCCTCCGTTCCCTACTGCTGGACGGGCGTGCAACGAGACGGTTCGGGTTTTGGGGCTGTGAAGGACGAGCCAGAGTGCTACAATTGCTCCGCTGCCAACGTCGTCGGCACGGTTATTCTTCCTCGGTCAACGAAGCCGACAACATGGGTATCAACATCCTGCTCGTGGACGATCAGGAGCGCAATCTGCTGGCCCTGGAAGCGGCCCTCGAACCGCTGGGTCAGAACCTGGTCAAGTCCCACTCCGGCGAAGAGGCGCTGCGTCTGCTGCTCCAGGACGACTTCGCGGTGGTCCTGCTCGACGTGCGCCTGGGCGACATGGACGGCTTCGAGGTCGCTCGGGCCATTCGCGCCGCGGAGAGGTCCAAGCACACCCCCATCATTTTCATCACGGCCTACGACAGCGACGACCTGGCGCCGGCGCGAGCCTACACGCTGGGCGCGGTGGATTACCTCGTCAAACCGTTGGTGCCGGAAATCCTTCGCGCCAAGGTGGCCGTCTTCATCGACCTCTTTCAGAACGTCCGCCTGCGCCAGAGCGAGCGACGGCTGCGTGCCCTTTTGGAGAACGCCTGGGACGGCATCTCCTTGGTGGGCGCCGATGGCAGCATCCTCGACAACATCCCCGACAATCTGCACCGCCTCGGCTACAGCTCCGAGGAGTTCGTCGGCCACAACGGCTTCGAGTTCGTCCACCCCGACGACCTCCCGGCCGTGGGGGGTGCGCTGGCCCAAGTTCTGCAAACAGCCGGCGCCAAGGCAACGATGCAGTATCGCCTGCGCCGCAAGGACGGCTCCTGGTGCTGGGTCGAGGGCACCGGCACCAATCTCTTGCACGACCCGGACGTGCGGGCCATTGTCGTCAACTACCGCGACATCAGCGGGCAGAAGGAGGCGGAACGGGCCGGGGCGGAATTGGCAGCCATCGTCGAGTCGTCGGAAGACGCCATCATCGGCAAGGATCTGCACGGCGTCATCACCAGCTGGAACAAGGGAGCGGAAAGTCTCTACGGCTACACCGCCGCGGAAGTGCTGGGCAAGCCGGTCTCGCTCCTCGCCCCGCCGGAGCAGCCGGACGAGCTACCGGGCCTGCTGGAGCGACTCCAGCGCGGCGAGCGCATCCAGCCTTACCAAACGGTGCGCGTGCGCAAGGACGGCACGCGGATGGACGTATCGCTGAGTGTCTCTCCCATCCGGGACAGTCAGGGCCAGATCATCGGGGCCGCCAAGATCGCCCGCGACATCGGGCCGCAGAAGCGACTGGAGGAAGAGCTGCGCCGCGCGCGGAGGCGTTGGCGGAAGCGGATCGGCAGAAGGACCAGTTCCTGGCGATGCTCGCTCATGAGCTGCGCAACCCGCTGGCCCCTCTCGTCAGCGGCTTGCACGTCCTTCGCCAGTCACAGACGCCGCCCCAGACGCGGCAGCAGACGCGCGACATGATGGAACGGCAATTGCGCCACCTGGCCCGGCTGATCGATGATCTGCTCGACGTGTCCCGCATCCTGCGCGGCAAGGTCCAGCTGCGTCCGGAGCGGCTGGACCTGGGACAACTGGCCCGTCGGGCGGCCGAGGACCAGCGTGCGGTCCTCCAGCGGGCGGGGCTGTCCCTTCGGCTCGACATCCCGCCATCGCCCGTCTGGGTGCTGGGAGATGCGACCCGCTTGATCCAGTTGCTCAACAACCTGCTCGACAACGCGGCCAAGTTCGCCGCGGAGGGACGCCACGTCACCGTCCGGGTGCGCATAGATGAAGGGCGACAGCAGGCGGTCCTGTCGGTCCAGGATGAGGGCATCGGCATTGAGACGGAGATGCTGCCGCACCTGTTCAACGTCTTCGCCCAGGCCGACCGCAGCCTGGACCGTTCGCGCGGGGGCCTCGGCCTGGGCCTACCGCTGGTGAAAGGGCTGGCGGAGTTGCACGGCGGCAGCGCGGAGGCGTTCAGCGCGGGACCAGGGCATGGCGCCGAGTTCACCATCCGCCTGCCGAGGGGACCGGAGCCGGCGGCGTTATTGCAAAGTACCGCCGCACCGCAGCCGTCCGGGAAACACCAACGCATTCTCGTCGTCGAAGACAACCAGGACGCGGCGAACAGCCTGTCCCTCTTGCTGGAACTGCTGGGCCACGAGGTCCGCGTCGCCTATTCGGGACCGGAGGGCGTGACGTTGGCCCAGGAGTGGCGGCCGGACATCGTGCTGTGCGACATTGGTTTGCCCGGCCTGGATGGCTACGGCGTGGCGCGGCAACTTCGCCTCAACCCGACGACGGCGCGCGTGCGCCTGTCTGGCGCTGACGGGTTACGGCGCGGACGAAGACAAGCGTCGTTCCCGCGAGGCGGGCTTCGATTACCATCTGGTCAAACCCGCTGACCCAGAGGAATTGCAACGGCTGCTGGCCTCGGGATGAGAGAGCACACGTCACCTTTACGAAGGACCACTAACTCAATGGCGAACGGCCGGCGTAAGTCGGCTGGTGGGAGCCCCACCAGCCGACTTACGCCGGCCGTTCGCCATTGAGTTAGTGGCTCTCAGTAGTTGCTGGGATTGATGTCGCCGGCGTTGTGGGTCATGAGGGCTTTGATATAGCCATTGCCCGTGGGACTGCCGCCGTTGACGCTGCCATCGAACGTCACCATGCGGACGCTGCCATCGTACATGCAGATGGGAAAACCGCCGGAATAGGGACCGCCCCACATGGCTCCGCCGTCATAGTCCCCACTGCCCCCGCCGTTGGCAAGCGCGTTGAGCGCGGAATCCTGGAAACTATAAATGCCGTCGCGCATACAGCTGCCGACCAAGTAAGTGGGGTCGTTCCACCACCCCGAGGTGGCGTTGTATTGGTTGGCAGCGAGAGCTCCCATGCCGGCGAAGAGCGTGTTGGAGGTGCCGTCCGTGATGCCCACCAAGGTCAACGCGGTCGGCGTGGAGGGCCATGTGGTGCTGTCAAAACCGGTGCTGACGCTGCCGCCATTGAACGGGTAGATGTTGAGGGCATAGTCGCAGTGCGAGATACCGCTGCTATCGACGAGGGGACGCCCGCGGCCGGGATCCATGTAGGTTTTTACTCCCGGAGTTTTTTGTGCCGTAGTACCGCCGATCCAATACGCCGCTGTCGCCCACAGGTTCTGCTGCTCGATGAACGGCAGGATCTGGTAGGTCCACGGTCCCTGCTGCGCCGTGCCCACGAGTTGAGACTTCGGCCAGTTCAAATGGCCAAATCCGGCGCTGGGCAGGAGATTGTAGGTGTCGTGGTGGTTCTGCATGCCCAAGCCCAGCTGCTTGAGGTTGTTGATGCTTTGGCTGCGGGCGGCAGCTTCACGCACCTTCTGCACCGCCGGCAGCAGCAGACCGATGAGAATGGCAATGATGGCAATCACCACCAACAGCTCAATCAGCGTGAAGGCGGGCTTACCCCTTCCGGACCACTTGTCTACTTCAGGAGGTCTTATCACGAGTAATTCTCCACCGGGAAAAACACCAACCCTTGTTGGAAGATAAGAAAACCCCGTAAAGGTTAATTCGTAGCGGAAATTAAGGAGCAGTCAATAGAAACCAAGAAATTCTCGAAAACGAAAACGGCAGTCGCTTGCGCTCCGGGCTAAACTTCCTTTCGCATCGTGAGCACCACGTAACGGCACCAACGCGACAGCGCCGGCGCCAATCGCAGCAATGTCGCATCGCACCAGTCCAGCCCGACCACGACCCGACTCGGCCGCAGCACGCGGCGGACCATCGACAGCAGCTGATGGCCGTCGATTTCCAGCGACGGGAACACCTCGCGCAGCACGCCCAGATGACGCCGGCGCAACGGCTGTTCGTCCGCCGTGCGTTCCTTGCCGGGATAGGGCAGGCGCCGCCGCGCCCAGTTGAGCAAGGGGTTCTCACCCCACGGCTCACAGAAGACGGCGATTCCGCCCGGTCGCAGCACGCGCCGCAGTTCGCCGGCCGCGATCCGCACATCGAGATGATGCAGGATCGCGTTGCCCCAAACGCGGGCGAAGCTGCCGTCCGCGAAGGGCAGACGCTCGGCATCGGCATGGACGAACTCGACCGCCACGTCGTTGACGAACGCTCGCCGCCGCGCCTCGGCCAGGTAGCCCGGCGACAGGTCGAACGCCGTCACCCGCGCTCGCGCCGCGCCAACACAACGGAGGCCATGCCGTGACCGCAGCCGTAGTCCAGCACGGGTAGACCGTCCACCGCACCGAGACGCTCGATCGCGGGACGAACCCACGTTTCATGATCGAGATAGTCGCCGTCCGCAAAGCGCAGGGTGTCGGCATGGGGAAAGGAGGGGGCGCGTTCCGCAGCCTGGCGATCGTGGAAGGCTTGCTCGGCGAGGAGACGATCCGTCGTGGACATGAGAGCAATCCGTTTGGCACACCGTTCGCCGGAGGGCCGACTCAAAACTCCAGCGCGTCGGGCCAGGCGACCGGCACGACGAAGATTTTGCCGTCACCGATACGGCCGGTACGGGCGGCGCGGACGATGTGGTCGGCCGCTTCTTCCGCCCGGTCATCGCGGACGCAGACGCTGATCTCGATCTTGGGCAGAAACGCCATGCTGTACTCGCTGCCGAGGTAGCGGTCGAGGTAGCCCTTCTGTCGGCTGTAGCCCTTGGCCTCGCGGACCACGACCGAGGCAACGTCCAACTCGGCGATGGCCCGCAGCACCGCCTCGGCCCGGAACGGCTTGACGACGATGGTGAGCTGGTTCATGTCACGTCCTCGCGCAGCGGTAAGCCGTTTGACCGTCGGCGAACGAACTCCTCTCCTGCCTTTCATGGTACGAACCGGCCGTTGTTTCCGCGAGCGCAAAGACCTACACTGAACACTTTCGCCCAGCCGCGTTCGCAGGAACCGAGGTCAGTTATGACGGACCTTCCCTATCGCATCGTCATCGGCCTGGAAGTCCACGTCCAGCTGCTCACCCGGACGAAGCTGTTCTGCGGATGCAGTACGCAATTCGGCCTGCCGCCCAACTCGGCCACCTGTCCGGTGTGCATCGGCATGCCGGGCGTGCTGCCGGTCATGAACCGCCGCGCCTTCGACCTCGCCCTTCGCGCCGCCCTGGCCCTCAACTGCCGGATCGCCCCGTTCACCAAGTGGGACCGCAAGAACTATTACTATCCCGACCTGCCGAAGAACTACCAGATCAGCCAGTACGATTTGCCCTTCAGCCACGACGGTTGGCTGGAGATCAACCGCGGCATCCGGGAGTAAGCGTATCGGCATCATCCGCGTCCATCTGGAAGAGGACGCCGGCAAGATGCTGCACGACGAGCACGGCACCGGCAAGGACAGCCTCGTGGATCTCAACCGCACCGGCACGCCGCTGCTGGAGATCGTCAGCCAGCCGGACTTGTCGTCGCCGGAGGAGGCCAAGGCCTATCTCGAAGAGGTCCGCCTGCTGCTGCGCGAGATCGGCGTATCCGACTGCGAGATGCAGGAGGGCAGCCTGCGCTGCGACGCCAACGTCAACGTCCACATCCCACAAGCCGATGGCTCGGTCGCTCAAGACGCCGATCGTCGAGGTCAAGAACCTCAACAGCTTCCGCGCCGTCGAGCGGGCCATGAAGTACGAGGCCCAGCGGCAGTACGAAGAAGCGTTACGCGATGGCAATTATCGTCTGGGACAGGTGTCGAAGGCGACGGCCGGCTGGGACGAGGACCGCGGCGTGACCGTGGTGCAGCGCCGCAAGGAAGAGGCGTCGGATTATCGCTATTTCCCCGAGCCGGACCTGGTGCCGGTCGTGGTCGATGCGGCCTGGCTGGAGCGCGTGCGGGCCGAGATGGGCGAATTGCCGTCGGCGCAGCGCGTGCGGCTGGTCGAGCAATACGGGCTGTCGCCCTACGATGCCGGCGTGCTGATGCAACAGGGGCGGGCGCTGGTCGCCTACTTCGAGGAGGTGGCCCGCCGCAGCGGCGACGCCCGGGCGGCGTGCAACTGGGTCACCAATCAGGTGCTGGCCACGCTCAAGGAGCAGAAAGTCGAAATCGAGGATTTCTCCCTGACGGCCGAGCGCCTGGCGGAGCTGATCGCGGAGCAGAAGGCGATTGGCCTGAACAAGCAGATGGCCGGCGAGGTCTACAACCGCATGTTGGAGGGCGACTGCGGCGCCCGGCAAGCGATGGACGAACTGGGGATCAAGCCGCCGGCCGACGCCGGCCAACTGGCCGAGATCGTCCGGCGAGCCATCGCCGCCAACGCCAAGGCGGTCGCCGATTTCAAGGCCGGCAAGACCAAGGCGGCCCAGGCGATCAAGGGCGCCGTCATGCGCGAGACCAAGGGGACGGCGCGGCCGGAGGTCGTGGAGCAGCTGATTCTGGAGGAAATCGGAAAGTCGGCGTGAACACCGTTTCACGGTCGCAATTCCTCGAACGTCTTGTTCAGGATGGGATACTTCTGCCAGTCCTTGTAATCGAAGTGCCACCACTCCGCCTCATACACCGTGAATCCTTCCTCCTGCATCGCTCGCCGCAAGAGGTCGCGGTGATAACGCTGCAACGACGTGCCGCCAAGGTAATCCGCATAAGAACGATCCGACATCTCATCGTAGCCGCCGACCATCTCGACCGCCGTGCCGGTCTTGCGGTCGTACAACGTCAGATCGACAGCGCAGCCGCGGTTGTGCCGCGATCCCTGGCGCGGGTCGGCCACGAACACGCGCAGCTTCTCCGGCGTCGCGTCCCAGAACATCTTCGTCACCGACCACGGCCGATAGCCGTCGTAAACGAGCAGGCCGTAACCCTGTTCGGCCAGCTTTTTGTGGACGCGCACCAGCGCCTCGGCCGCCGGCCTCTGCATGTACGCCTTCGCCGACGTGTAGAACGGCGTCGAGAGGAAGTTGTTCGTCGTCGCATAGCGAATGTCGAGCTTGATCGTGTCGTCGAGGCGCAGTCAGTTCGACCAACTCCGGCTTGCGGAAGTCGCCCTTCTCCTCGGGCGGTTGGGCCTGCAAGGCGGCGCGGCGCAACTCTTCGACGGAGCGCTGCGGCTTGATCTTGAAGATTTCGCCGTTCTCGCCGTCGATCTTTCGGCGCTCGAAGACGACGTTGGCCGCCTCGACGCGGGTGGCCTTGCTGGGGCCGTCCCGCGTGAAGATCAGCTTCTCGCCGAGATAAAGGCCGTAGTCGGGAAACCGAAACTCGTTGGCCGACACTTCCTCCAGCGGATACAGGAAGAACCACTCGATGAGCGCGTTCAGCTTGCCGTCGTGCTCGAGGATGACCAGCGTGTTATGGTCCCAGCCGTACTCGCCGAGCAGACCGCGCCATTTCTCCGGGCATGGTTTCGGCTTCGTCACCGCGACACGTTCGTAGGTGTTATCGCGGATGTGCAGCTTGCCATCCTTCACGTCGATCTTCAGGCCGTAATCCATGCGGTCATCGACGACGAGTTGATCGCCCAGCGCCCGCAGTTCCAGTCGATAGCCGCCGCGATCGGGCAGTGCCCACAGGTGGCCATCGCGCTCCAGCAGGTCGAGCCAACGGTCGCCGTTCTGGTAGCGCCCGGCCAGCTTGCGGGCCTTCTCGACGGAGAGCGGCGTCGTTTCCTCGATGTCCGGTAGAGGCCTGTCTTCCTTGACGGCGAGCATCTGCCGCAAGGCGACACTGGCGATGTGACTGGTCACACCATTGGCCACGTCGCGGGAGGCGACGACAACTACGCCGAGCTTTTCCTTCGGCAGCGCCCGCAGTTCCGTGGCAAAGCCGTACATGGCGCCGCCGTGGCCGATGCTCTTGTGGCCGTCCAGATCCGACAGGTAGAAGCCAAGTCCGAAACCTTCCTTCGTCTCCTCTTTTTTGGCATCCTTCTTGACGAATTGCAGCGCCCACATTTGTTCAAGTGTTTCCGGTTTGATGATCGGGCCATGCGGCCCTTTGCCGCCGGCGAAAAGGACGTAGAGGAAGCGTCCCAGGTCGAGGACGTTGGTGTACATGCTGCCGGCCGGGGCCATGCCCAGCTCGAACGTCGGCGCCGCAAACTCGCGGCCGCCGTAGGTCCACATGATCGCCCTGGCCAGGTCTTTCGTGACGGCGGGGTCCGGCTCGAAGCGGCTGTGTTTCATGCCCAGCGGGTCGAGCAGCGTTCGCCACAGGTAACGAGCAAACGACTGTTTCTGCGTCTGTTCCAGCACGAAACCGACTGTGGCGACGGCCGCGTTGCTGTACTTGGTTTTCGTCTCCGGTTCGTAGACCAGCTGCGTCTGGTTGAGACTTTGCACCATCTTTGCCAGCGACGGGCCGGTGGGGTCGAAGTAGTTGCCGACAGGCGGCTCGCGTACGAGTCCCGAACGGTGGGCCATCATCTGCCGCAGTGTAATCGGTTTATCGTAGGGGTTGCCGGGTTTGAAGTCGGGAAGATACTTCGTGATCGGCGCATCGAGGTCGAGGACGCCGCGCTCGACGAGCTGCATGATGGCGAGGTCGGTGAACAACTTCGACACCGAGCCGACGCGATAGACTGTGTCGGCCGTGGCCGGCACTTTCGCCTTGGGATCGGCGAAGCCGAACCCGCGCGCCAGACGATGGTCTGATCGTCCACCAAGGCGATGGACACGGCCGGCAGCTTCTTGTCGCGGACCTCCCGCGCGATGAACTCCGACAACCGCGCGGCGACGGCCTCGTATTTCTTCGCTGGCCGGACGACCGGCTCAGCATGGACTGTCATCCCGCCGGGAAGAAACACCAGGACCAGCAGCCCGAACCAACGCAATCGCTTCACGCTCCCACAGTGCATGAGTGGACTCCTGAACAAAACCATGATGCGCTTACTGTATGTGGCGAGCGGGGGGCGTCAGCCCCCTGTTACTTCTAACAGGGGGCTGACGCCCCCCGCTCGCCCAGGGCATTGGAATGAGCCTCCGGATCGTGAAGTGGTCTTGTCGGGAGGGCGGGGGACGACCCAAGATGGACGCATCGGGAGGCATCGCTGCAAGTCATGCGCAACATCAAGCTCACCCTCAGCTACGACGGCACGGACTTCCACGGCTGGCAGACGCAGCCGGGATTGCGCACCGTGCAGGAGACGCTGGAGCACGCCCTGGCCGCGTTGACGGGCGAGCGTCTTCGCGTCAACGCCAGCGGCCGTACCGACACCGGCGTTCACGCCGTCGGACAGGTCGTCAACTTCCGCAGCGAGACGAAGCTGCCAGCCGATGTGCTCGTGCGCACGATCAATGCTCATCTGCCCGCCGACGTCGTGGTGCGCGAGGCGGCCGACGTGCCGGAGGCGTTCGACGCCAACCGCGATGCCAAGCGCAAGCTATACCGCTACGTCATCCACGATGGGTCGGTGCCGGACCTGTTTCTGCGGCGCTACTGTCATCACACGCGGCTACCGGCTCGACGCGGCGGCCATGGCGCGAGCGGCGGCGTGTCTGCGCGGCCGGCACGACTTCCGCTGCTTCGAGACGGAATGGCCCAACCGCGCCTCCAGCGTCCGCACCATCACGCACTTGGCCGTCAACCGCATGGGCGATTGGATCTGGCTGGATGTGGAGGCGGACGGCTTCCTGTACAATATGGTGCGGGCCATCGCCGGCACGTTGATTAACGTCGGCCGCGGCTACTGGCCTGAATGGCGCGTCGCCGACATCCTGAACGCACAGGACCGCACGCAGGCGGGACCAACGGCGCCGGCGCAGGGGCTGTTCTTGATGCGCGTTAGGTATGAATGATTGAGCAACCGACATGTCGAGCGCGAACCCATCCTACCCGGAGCAATGGATCATCGAGCCGCTGTCACGGCCGCCACGGGCGACTATCCGAGTGCCGGGTTCCAAGAGCATCACCAACCGGGCCTTGGTATTGGCGGCGCTGACGGCAAAGGGCTTTGCCTGCGCCTTGCGGGGTGCTTTGCAAAGTGAAGACACCGAAGTAATGGTCCAGGGTCTTCGCGGTCTCGGTTTTCGCGTGCTTACCGACTGGCCGGAGTTAGCGATCTTCGTCAGCTCCGAGGAGGAGGAGCCGCGCATTCCCGCGACGCAGGCAGACCTGTATGTGGCCAACTCCGGCACGACCATGCGTTTTCTGACGGCGTTGGTGAGCCTGGGTCACGGCCGATTTCGGCTCGATGGGACACCGCGGATGCGCGAGCGCCCAATCGAGGATCTGTTGAACGCCTTGCGGCAGCTCGGCGTCCGAGCGTACAGTGAAAGGGACAACGGCTGTCCTCCGGTCCTTGTGGAGGCAGATGGGCTTCGAGGCGGCGAAGTGCATGTCAAGGGCGACGTGAGCAGCCAGTTCCTCAGCGCGCTTCTCCTGGTAGCTCCCTTCGCTCAGGACGAAGTGAAGATCATCGTGGACGGCCCGCTGGTATCTGAACCCTATGTGCGAATGACTGTGAAGATGATCGACCAGTTTCACTGCGGTCCCATCTTTTCGGGTTCGTCGGACTTCCGCGTTCGGGGTTGGCCGGGTCCAAGGCGCGATCCCGAGAGGATGATTGCGTCCGCGGCCTTTCATGAAGGATTCGACCCGCGTAGGCACACGCTTCTGGAGGATTATTCCATCGAACCCGATGCCTCGGCCGCAAGCTACTTCTTTGCGGCGGCGGCGATCACCGGCGGTCGCGTCACCGTCCTCGACATCCCGGAGAAGGGCCTGCAGGGTGACGTTGCTTTCCTGGACGTGCTCGCGGACATGGGCTGTAGCATCGAACGCGGCGAATCGGGCGCCACGGTCCAGGGCGGCCCGCTGCGCGGCATCGACGTGGACATGAACGACATCAGTGACACCGTCATGACACTCGCCGCCGTCGCCTGCTTCGCCAACGGGCCGACCACCATCCGCAACGTCGCCCACATCCGCCACAAGGAGACCGACCGCCTCGCCGCCCTGGCCGCCGAACTGCGCCGCGTCGGCGCCGGCGTCGAGGAATTCGCCGACGGCCTGACCATCACGCCGCGGCCGCTGCACGGGGCCGAAATCGAAACGTACAACGATCACCGCATGGCCATGAGCATGGCCCTGATCGGCCTGCGCGTGCCGGGCGTCGTCATCAAAAAGCCCGGTTGCGTCGCCAAAACGTATCCGCATTTCTTCACCGACCTCGAACGACTCCGCCGAGAAGATTCACCACAAAGACACAAAGAACACAAAGAAGAAAAAGAGGAAAAACCATGATGCCAAAGCAACTCGGTGCCTCTGATGCGCCGTCCGGTCTTGTCGTTCTGTTTTCTTTGTGCTCTTTGTGTCTTTGTGGTGAATCTCCGACGTACGCGCAGAGCGAGCTGAACAAACCCTACGAATTGCACATCGTCGTTCACGTCGCCCAGAACCGTCTGCTGACCGACGTGTTCCGCGAGCGCATCGAGCGCGAACTGCACGACGGCTTCCAGGCCGCCCTCGGCGACGTGGGGCACGTCCGCGTCATGCACGAGCACCCGCGCTTGCCGGACGTGATGGCGCGGGGGTTGAAGCAGTCGCTCGACGGCTGGAAGGACCGTTCCAACGTCAAGACACACTTCGTGCTCATCGATTTCTCCGGCGTGCATTACGAGATCCAGGCGCGGCAGTACGATGGCCCGACAGGGCGCGCCAGTCCGGTGGTGCGGCGCGACCGCACGCGCGACCGCGATTTCGTGGCCAAGTCGGCGGCCCTGCTCCTCAAGCAGGACTTCGGCCTGCTCGGCACGGTGCTGTCCGGGCCGGACGGGCCGCAACAGTCGGTGAAAGTCGAACTGCGCGGCGGCGGCCTGGGCAACCTGTCGCGCTGGGTGCAGAAGGACGAGGTCTTCGCCCTGGCGCCCCCGGAGGGCGGATTGCCGAAAGTGCTGAATTGGGCGCTGTTGCAGGTGCAGGAGTCGCCCGGCGAAGCGTCCCGCAACGGCGTGTGTACGTGCCGCTTCTTCCACCGCTACAAAGTGACGAGCATCGTCGGTTATCGCTGCATCAAGCTCGGCACCGTGCGGGCGCCGCTGCGGCTACGCTGGATGCAGGAGATGCCGGGCGGCGGCCTGAAGCCGCTGGATGCCTCGCTGAGTCTGATCGTGGACATCCGACGCCACGGCTTTCAGGGCGAGGAGGCCACCAAGATGATGAAGCCGGTCGGACGCAACGGTGTCCTCGATACCACCCCGGATGACGGCAAGGGGGTATTCCACCACGTCGCGTTTGTCAGCGTCATCAATGGCATGAAGGACCCGAAGCCGCAGATCCCGGTGGCTCTCTATGACGATCAGCCCCTCGTTATCGAGGTCAACGCGACCCGAGATCCCCATGTCCTCTTCACCGTCCGCCAGGCCGCCTGGAAGAGCGACGTGCTGGATAGTCTGCTCGTGCAGGTCAATCTCTTCAAGGAACTCGAGGGTCTGTCCGCCCAGACGGAACAGCGCGGCGAGATCATCAAGGAAGCGGAAAGCGGCCTGAAGCGCTGCCAGACCGACCGCGCCGGC
Source organism: uncultured Planctomycetota bacterium (assembly GCA_963849325.1). Lineage (GTDB taxonomy): Bacteria > Planctomycetota > Planctomycetia > Gemmatales > Gemmataceae > JAJPHU01. The sequence continues at coordinate 421,870 of CAWKHF010000009.1, forward strand.
CTGATGGACGAAAAGACGGCGCTGCAGCAGGAGTCCGGAGATATCGGCGCAGCCGCTGGACACGACGCGCGAGGACCAGCGCCTCAAGGACATGGAGAAGGGCGAGAGTTTGTTGCAGGAGTTCATCGTCCAGCAGAAAAAGATCGAGGCGTCGGAGAACGATCCGAAAGTAAAGAAGTGGCGCTCCGAGGTCGAGCGGGCGAAGTTGCTGGAGAATGACCTAGAGATCGGCAAGGCCATCGCCATCTACGACAACATCAAAAGCGAGGGCTTCCAGGATGCGGAACTGGACCGCCATTTGAAGGAATTGCAGAAACTGTGGAAGACCGCGAACGCCGAGCACCAGGATGCACGGAACTTCATCTATCGCGTCTGGCCGACGCTCGATACGGCGCGGATGAAGGACAACTTACCCAAGGCCCAAAAGGCGTTCCAAACGTGTGAGGCGGCTGGCGACGTCCTTTCCATCCGCAAGCTGCTCAAGGGCATCGAGATCCACGCCGACCGCCTGACGCAGGAACTGAGCGAACTGCATCCCGAGACGAACCCCGATGAAGAGAAACCGGCCCGGCTCATCAAGGAGGTGAGCACCGATCTGGTCAACTTGGGCAAGGAGATCCAGGAGTATCTGTTAAAGACCCAGTCGCCCGATAAATGAGAGCGCCGCGTCTATCCGAGACGTGGCGGCGGCGTGGCCTTGGAGCTGCGCAGCGGCGGGGCGCCTCCGCCGACGCGGATGGGCGTCTTGCACAGCAGGCACGGCACGACCTTGTTGCGATCGTGCTCCTCGACGAGCATGAACTTGCGGCACCTTGGATTGGGACACTGAACGGCGAAGACGCCGGGCACGTTGGAAGGCATGGCGATCCCTCGTGAATCGAACGGACACGATTCCCGACATTATAGCGGAGCCCGCCAATCGGGGTTAGGTTCTCGCCAATCAGAAGGTAAGATAAGACGCCGTTCCGCAAGCCGCTTGCGGCTTAGCGGCCAGCGCTAAGCCGCAAGCGGCTTGCGGAACAGACTCGGATCGTTCTCAATCCCAAGGAGACGCGATGAAACGATATCTCGTGTGGTGCGGAGTGGTCCTGCTCGCCATTTCTCCGGTGCGTGCCCGGGAAGCGCGCCGGCCGCGAAGGTCGTCCTCGACCTGTGGGACGCCGCCTACCTCGACGGCGCCAAGATGGGCTATCAGCACGTCACCGTCGAAGAGACTCGAGCGCGACGGCCAAAAAATCTTCCACACCACCAAGCTCATGCACCTGACCCTGAAGCGCTACGACGGCGTCATCACGCAGCGCATGGCCATGACCACCGACGAGACGGCCGACGGCAAGGTCGTCGGCGTGTCCATGACGCACTACCTCGATAAGGGGCGGAAGGTCGTGCAGAGCGGCCGCGTCGAGGGCGATAAGCTGATCGTGACGACGCCGAGCGATCCCGACGGTCGGGCCGTGCCGTGGAAGGACGGCGTCATCGGTTTCTACGGCCAGGAGTTGATCTTCCAGATCGCACAAGGCCAAGTCCGGCGACCGTTTTCGCTTCCTCGACTACCAACTGCCGCTTCTGAGTGCGGTGCCCACGCAGGTTGTAATCAAGGAGCCGGAGGAGACGGACTCGCTCGTGACTCGCAAAGAGGGCGACGAGGTGCGAGGCGGAGCGCGTGCGGAAACGTCTGCTGCGCGCCGAAATCCAGCCGCAAAAGGTCACCGTCGGCGAGAACACCATCGCCCTGCCGCGACTGATCGTGTGGCTGGACGACAAGCTGCGCGTGGTGCGCTCGGAGTCGAACATTCCGGGCCTGGGCCGCATGACCCTGTATCGCACCTCGCGCACGCGTGGCCGAGAAGGAAGGGGCTGCGCCGGCGCTGATGGCCGACCTCGGCCTGAAGTCGCTCATTCCGCTCAACGTCGCCATCGAGAAACCGCACCAGGCCCGCGAAATCGTCTATCGCATCACCGTCCAGGACGACGACGATCCGACGACGACATTCAGCCGCGATGCCCGGCAGACGGTCGAGAACGTCAACGGCAACACGTTCGACCTGCGGATTCGGCCGATCCGCGCGCCGGCCGAGGAAGAGAAAGCCGGCAAGGTCAAGGAGGACTTTCTGAAAGCCAGTTACTTCCTGGATAGCGGCGACGAGAAGGTCCGCGCGGAGGCGGCCCGCATCGTCGGCGACGAGACGGACCCGTGGCGAAAGGCGCAACGCATCGAGAAGTGGGTGCATGAACACATGAAGCAAAATGCCGAGGTCAATTTCGCGCCGGCCAGCCAGGTATTGCGCGACCTGCAAGGCGACTGCCGCCAGCACGCCATGCTGGCGGCGGCCCTGTGCCGCGCCGCCGGCGTACCGGCGCGCACGGCGGTCGGGTTGGTGTACGTCGATGACCCCGATCGCGGCCCGGTGCTCGGCTTCCACATGTGGACCGAGGTTTGGGTGCGGGGACAGTGGCTCATGCTCGACGCCGTGCTCGGTCAGGGCAGCGTGGGAGCGGGTCATCTCAAGATCGCCGACCACAGCTGGCAGGACATTCAGACGCTGGCCCCGTTGCTGCCGGTCACGCGCGTCACCGGCAAGGTCCGTGTCGAGGTCGTGCGTGTGAAGTAAGAATCCGAGCCGCGAGCGTCAGCGAGCGTGTTTTCCAACCGCTCCCTGACGGTCGCGGCTCGGTGCGCACGATGCACTACGCCGCCATCGGCCTGGACGGAGGAATGAACAGGGCGCCCTGAGTTGCAGGCAGGTGCCAGGGACCGGCCGGGCCGGCCGTCCCATCCCAGGCGTGCGCGTGCAGACTATCGAGGATGCGGCCGGCCAGCGCGAGCGCGTCGCGTCCGGCTGTCGCCATCGACACGCGGCCGCTGGCCCGTTCGGACACTGTCGAACGAACTCTTGCAACTCCTTCGTCAATTGATCGCCGGCGTTGCAATCCAGTTCCTGGACCTGCAAGTGCCGGCCGAATAGCTCCGACTTCAATGTGGCCAGCGTGGCGGGGTCGAGACGGCGCGAATCGAGCTGCCGTTGCCGCAGATGCTCGGCCGGCTGCATGAGCGTCAGGTGGCGGCGCGCGAAATCGACGCCGGCGAAGCCCTCCGGCCCGAACACCTGCATGCAGCGAACCGGCGTCGGATGGACGCGGCTGGCCTTCAAGTCGGCGACGCAGCCGTTGGCGAACGTCACCCGTGCCTGGGCCAGGTCCTCGTTGCCGCCGAGCACGGACACGCCCAGCGCCTCGACGGTGCGCACGGGAGCTTGCACCAGGGCCAGCACCAGGTCGAGGTCGTGGATCATCAAATCGAGGACGACGCCGATGTCGGTCGAGCGTCCCGAAAAGCCGCTGTAGCGTTCGCAGGTGATGAACTTCGGCTGCAAGGGGTGAAGCAGCAACTCCTCGAAGGCGGGGTTGAAGCGCTCGATGTGGCCGACCTGCAAGAGCGCACCCTGTCGCTGGGCCAACTCGATCATCTGCTCGGCTTGCCGCGACCGTCTGCCGCCATCGGCTTCTCGACCAGCACCGGCAGGCCGCGCGTCAGGAAATCGCCGGCGACGGCGTGATGGTGGGTGGTCGGCACGACGATGACGGCGGCGTCCACCAGCGGCAGCAGATCGTGATGATCGGCGAACGCGCGCGTGCCGCAGCGCCGGGCGACGGCCTCGGCCTGGGCGGCGTTGGGGTCGGCGACGCCGACCAGTTCGACGTCCGGCAGCGCCGCCAGGATGCGGGCGTGTTCCTTGCCCAGATGTCCGACGCCGACCACTCCCACGCGCAGACGCGACATACAGGTTCCTTCTTTCCTCTCCGTCCATTAGGCGGCTCGTCGCTCGTGCAGGACGGCCTCGGCCCGCCATTGCTGACGTAGGCGGCGGACCAGCTCGACGTTGAGCGGATGCCCGGAACGATAGGCGACGACGTGGCCGCACAGGTCGGCGCCCAGCAGGGACAGGTCGCCGACCAGATCGAGTACCTTGTGCCGGGCCGGCTCGTTGGCATAGCGCAGCGTGTTGTCCACCGGACCGCGCGGACCGAAGACGAGCAGGTCGGCCGCGGTGGTGCGCGTTCCCAGTCCCTGGCGGCGCAGCTCGGCGGCCTCCGTTTCCAGGATGAACGTGCGGCACGAGGCCAACTCCTGAGCGAACAGCCCCGGCGTGAATGCCTGCGTGTGGACTTGCCGGCCGATGGGCGAATCAGGCCGTAATCGAGGAAGTAGCTCAGACACAGACCATGATCCGGTCGGCCACGCTCGGTTCGGCGGACAGCGGGCCGGACGCGGACGGATGGAGGGCCAGCGTGGCGCCGCGGGCCGACAGAACGAGGGATTGCTCGACGCACAGGATCGGGACGGCGCGCTCCCTGCCGGCAGATGCCGGCGTCGAGCAGGGCCGTCACGAAATCGCGGGCCGAGCCGTCCAGGCCGGGCGGCTCCGGAGCGTTCAGCTCGACCTGGCAGTTATCGATGCGCAGACCGGCCAGGGCCGCCAGGACGTGCTCGACCAGACCGACCTGGCCAGGCGGATGGCCCAGCGTCGTCCGCCGCTGCGTGCCGGTGACGTTATCGATGTGGGCCGACAGGTGCAGGCGCGGCCGAAGGTCGGTGCGGACGAAGACGATGCCGCTGGACGGCGGCGCCGGCAGGAAGCGCAGACGGACCGTCGCCCCGGTCAGATACCCGACGCCCCGCACCTCGGCCGGCCGCGCGAGGGTGCGTTGATAGCGATAAGTGAGCCTTCTCACGTTCGCGTCATCCTTCCCAGTTCGGTGAGCCGCTGGCGGCTTCACGCCGATCTGCGCTAAGCCGCCAGCGGCTTTTTCGACGTGCGCCCTTACTGCTGGGTGGGCGTCGCGGCGGCACCGGCCGGCGTGCCCGGCGGTGTGCCGGGACGCAGGTTGTAGTTGAGCATGTTCACGACTTCCGTGCTGATGTCCATGCCCGGAGCGGCGTACAGCGGCATCAGCGCCCCGGTTTGCACCTTGCGGGCGATGTTATTCGGACTGAAATAGTCCTCCTTGGTCACAGCGTCGTTGTAGTGCAGCACCAGGTCGAACTCGTGCGAGATGGCGTAGCGCTGGGCGGCCTCCTGCACGTCCATGTACAGGATCTTCATCTGGTCCTCGCTCTTCTTGCCGAGCACCAGCTTGGCCTCGGCGTTGTTGTCCTCGACCTTGCGCTGGATGTCCTTGAGCTTGCGCTCGTATCTCGGCGCGCTTGTCGGCCGGGGTCGTGGGCGAGGCCTGCTTGGCCAACTCCTCCCCCTGCTTGCGATACTGCGCGTCGGTCTCCTGGAAAGGCTTGACGATGCCCTTGATCTCCTCCTGGAAGGTGAGGTACTTCTGTAATTCTTGATGACGTAAGTGAGGTTGAGCAGGGCGATGCGGGTGCGCGGTTCGTGGCCGCCGGGGCGGCGTGGGTCGGAGCCGAGGGCGGCGTTTGGACCTGGCCCCACGATCGGCCGACGTAGCCCAGCACGCCCAGGGCGAGGACGATCGCCTGCCGTCATTACCGTCTTCTTCACTGTTCGGTTCTCCTGTTCCGAGATGGCCGACAGTCCGCGGTCTCGACACCGCCTTCCGGAGGATCACTGTCGGTCGAAGCACTTCCGGTTCCGCCGGTTGCCTCTCCGTGTGAGCGCTGGGTTCTACTCCAGGCGCCGGCGCGGGTCAAGGGGAACCAAAACGCCTCGGAGCCTGAAGCGTTAGCGAAGGAACATCCCTTCGCTAACGCTTCAGGCTCGGAGTAGTGCAGCATTGCACTCCGCTGCCCCGTCCTGCTATACTCGCCCGCCGCGCCGCTCCGAGGGAGCGGAGGACGCCCCGCGACGAGTTGCCCCGAAGGATTGGGGAGTGAGAGTGAACGCGCCACGCAAGCCGCTCCGCTGCGGTATTGTCCTGCTGGGCCTGGCTGTCGCTCGGCTGTGGTCGGGGCGACAAGCTGACGCCGGTCCACGGTCACGTTTTCTACCGCGGCCAACCGCTGGCCGGTGGCACCATCGTCTTCACGCCCGACGCGGAGCGCGGCGGACGCGGCCCGTTAGCCTGCGGCGAAATCGGAGCCGACGGCGGCTTCACGCTCCACACCGGCGAGACCATCGGGACCGTCGCCGGATGGCATCGCGTCACGGTGGCTCCCCCTTCTCCCGCCGCCTCGCCCGGCCCCGCGACGACGCCGGTGCTCGAGCTGCCCCGCAAATACAGCGATCCCGAACAGTCCGGCCTGCTCCGCGAGGTCAAGGCGGGAACGGCCGTCGAGCAGGATTTTCACCTGGAGTAGAGGAGGAGCGCGACCATGAACACCATCATGCGCGGCCTGGTGCGATCCGTGGCCGAGACGTTCACGCTGCCCGGCCCGATCCTGGAGATCGGCTCGTACCAGGTGGCGGGGCAGGAGTCCGTCGCCGACCTGCGCGGATCTGTTTCCCGGCCGTCGCTACCTGGGCATGGACGTTCGGCCCGGACGCGGCGTCGATGTGCTGGCCAGCGTCGAGCAACTGCCGTATGCCGACGGTTCGATCGGCACCATCCTGGCCGTCAGCACGTTGGAGCACGTGCCGCGTTTCTGGCGTGCCTTCGAGGAGATGCACCGCGTCCTTCGGCCCGACGGCGCCCTGCTGTTGGCCTGCCCGTTTTACTTCCACCTGCATGCGCATCCGTGCGATTACTGGCGCTTCACGCCGGAGGCGCTGGAACTGCTGTTGGCGTCGTATCCCAGCAAGATCATCGGCTGGCACGGCCCCCAGGCGCGTCCGGCCAACGTCTGGGCGCTGGCCTTCCGCGAAGGGAGGCCGGCAATCGCCGCCGACGACTTTCGCCTCTACCAGACGCGCCTGCATCACCATGCCCGCATGCCGCTGTCCTGGGGTCGTTACCTGCGCCTCCAGCTCGGCCGGCTGCTGTTCGGCGCTGGACACTTCGCCCCTTACCTCCAGCGCGAACGCCTGGACAACCGCTGCGTCAATCGGCCGGCCGCCTGACCGCTATCCGCTATCCGCTATTTGAAAGAAGAGGTAAGGAGATGTCCCTGATCCCCATTGAGACTTCGGTCGCGGAGAGCGGAGAGCGGAGAGCGGAGAGCGGAGAGCGGCGAGCGGAGAGCGGCGTGGAGGTGTCGGTCTGCATCGTCAACTGGAATTGCCGCGATCATCTGCGTGCCTGTCTGCAATCGCTGCGGGCGGCGTCGGCGGAAGTGGCCCTGGAGGTCATCGTCGTCGATAACGGTTCCCGCGACGGGGCGGCGGACATGGTGGCCGAGCATTTCCCCGAGGTGACGCTGATCGTCAACGGCGATAACGTCGGCTTTTCGCGGGCCAACAACCAGGCGGCACGCCTGGCTCGTGGCCGTTACCTCTTCTTCCTTAACAACGATACGGTCGTGCCGCCGGGAGCGCTGCGCGGCCTGCTCGCCTACGCTCGCGCTCACCCCGAGGCCGGCATTGTCGGCCCGCAGCTGCGCGACGAGCACGGTCAGCCGCAGTTGTCGTGTCGCTCGTGTCCGACACTGGGAGCGTTGCTGCACCGCATCACCTGGCTGCGCTGGACCGGCCTGTTCCGCCGCGCTTACCGCCGTTACCGCGGCCGCGACGTGGACGCCGCGACACCGCGTCCGGCCGAGGTGCTCATGGGGGCGGCCCTGTTCATGCCGCGCGCCGTCTTCCGCGCCTGTGGCGGCTGGGACGAAGACTTCACCTTCGGCGGCGAGGACATCGACCTGTGCGACCGCGTGCGCCGCTTTCATGCCGTGGTCTATCATCCCGGCATTACTATCGAGCACTTCGGCCGCGTCAGCAGCCGTCAGCACATCGGCTACTCCTACACGCACACGCTGATCGGCGTCACGCGCTTTCTGCGCAAGAGCGGCTGTTCGCGGGCTGGCCTACTGTTCTACAAGACCGCCCTCACCCTCGATGCTCCGCTGCAATGGCTCGGCCACGCCGCCCGCTATGCGTGGCGGCGTCTGCACGGTCAGCCCCTACGCGCCGCCAAGAGCCGGCTCCTGTTGCGCGCCCTCGGCCACTTCCTGCGGCACGGTCTGCTGGCGCTGTGGCGCGTCTGATCCCCTCCGGTACGGGAGAAGTTCCTTGCCACTTCGCCACCTATGGGGTACAGACGGGCGGCGACAGACGGACAGCAACGATTCCAAACGATGCACGCACCCCCGAGCCGGAAGCGGCAGCGAAGGGGTCTTCCTTCGCTGCCGCTTCCGGCTCGGAAAGAGGGGACTGCCGACCTCGCCGCCTTTTATGACCTAGACTCCAACGGGGGAAAATGGGCGCCGCGGAAGTCGGGACCGCTGGCGAAGGAGACGCGAAATCCATCGTCGCATTGACATCTTCGTGTGGAAGAGAGGCTTGTTATGAGGGTGCGCTGGTCTGGTGCCTTGGTCCTGGTGATGCTGCTCGGCCTCGCCGGCTGCGGCCCCAAGGGGGCGGTCGTCGAGGAGGAAGTGGTGCCCGAGGACACGACGACTCATCTGGGCGACAAGATCGATCTGGCGCTGGCCGACTGGCTCAAGCTGCCGCGAGCGGATCTGGCCAAGCTGGTCGAGGAATGGAAGGAGACGGTTCGCAAACAGCAGGAGAAGGCGCGCGGCAACATCGAATCGGTGCAGCTGCTGCCGCAGCTGCGGCCGCCGGCCGTGGCCGACGTCTTCGCCGAGGCGCACTTCGCGCCGGAGGCCGGCTTCAGCCTGCCGCCCTACCTGAACGCAGGGCAGAAGGACGCCGCGGTGGCTCTGCACCTGGCTCGCTTCGGCGATGGCGAGGCAGCCCGGAAAGTCGCCGACGCCGCCGACACGGACCTGCTGGCCCGAATCGATGCCTGCCGGACGGAACGCAATTACCCGCTCGAATGGACGCGGTTGGTCGGTCTGGTCCTGCAACACGCTCAGATACGGTTGGCCAACGGCGAGCCGGACGGAGCGACCGAGTTGGTGTTGCTGCACCGCGAGCTGCGCTCTGTCCTCGATCCGAAAGCAGCGGCGGGACCGCTGGGCGCAATGCTGCTGCCGCGCGGACGGCAGGCGCTGACGCAGGCTGCCGTCGCCTGGCGTGAGCCGCGCCAAAACAAGACCGCCCTGGCCGGCGACATCGAGGCGGCCCTGGCCGACTGGGGTACGGCGCCGGACCCGTTGCCCACCGTTGTCGCCGGCGCCAAACCGGACGAAGTGGCTCGCCTGTTCAACGACCGGATCGTTGGCCGAACGATAACGGCCCGCACTCCGCCCGCCGTGCAACGCGCCCTCGATCTGCTCGCTCTGCCGCTGCCGGCCGAAGGCGTCGAGAGCGTCGTCGCTTTCCTCGACGACAAGCAGGGCTTGATGGAACTGATCGTCCTCTATCGGCCCAAGATCAACGAATTGCTTCCCGAGCCGAGGCACCTGGCCTTCGCGCTGGCCGAACACGGCTACCCGGACCCGGAGACCGTTGCCGGACCCGGACTCCATCGCCAGACCTGGACGGTCGGCGGCGTGTCCTACGACGTCACCCTGCTGACGCGCGGCAACGTCGGCGGAGCGCTGGTCCGCGTCGGCAAGGCCGGGACGCCGGCGCCGACCGACGACTTCGCGCGCAATCCGCGCGACTTCGGCGCCGTCAACTTCGATCGCTCCTTCGAGCAGAATCGCCTGGGACTGGCTCCCGAACAAAACGGGACCGTCGTGGAGGTCAAGGACAAGGAGGAACTCTCCCACATCGCCCAGCCGGCGGCGGAGTTCGCCCTCGCCGACGCCCTGCTGCGGCGCGAGCCGAGCGAAGACTTGCTGGCCCGGCTGACGCTGCACTGGCCGGTGAATCAGAACGCCAACGCCCTGAACCGCCTGGCCCTGCCGCTGTGGTCGGCGTTCGGCCCCTCGCGCTTTGAGGGCGTGGAGGATTCCTCGGGCGGACGGTTCGTCCTCTCCTGGGAGGACGGCACCACCCGCCTGCGTCTGCGACTGCCGTTTGACGAACAAGCGCCGGAGTTGATGGCCGAGGATAGCCGGGGACCGGCCGCGCTCAAGGCCCGCGCCGAGGTCGCCGTCCAGGTGGACCGCCGCGAACGCCAGCAGAGAATCGCCGCCGGCAAGCCGCGGACACGCCTGGCCCGCGTCATCGAGTTGTCCTCGCACGGCATCGACGCCCTGAAGCTGGGCATGACCCGCGAGGAAGTGCGGGCCGCCCTGCCCGGTTCGCGTTCGATCCGTGTCCAGCCCCTATCCGACGGATTAAACATCCTGTTCCTCAACGAGCCGCCGGCGTCGGCGACGTACTGGCCGCGCCAGCTGTTCGTCCGCTTCGGCGCCGACAACCGCGTGGCCGAGGTCCGCGTCCGCTACCAGGAGGGACCGCACGCCCCCGGCCCGAACGCCCCCTCGTTGTTGGACACACTCAAAAAGAAGACCAACGCCGCCCCCGATACGCAGCCGGCGCCGTGGGCCGGTTTGTGGACCGACCTGCCAACCCGCAAGCCGCCGGTCCTGCATCGCTGGATCGATGACGAGACGGTCTGGACTTACCAGCACGACCAGGGCGGCAGCGAGGTGGTGCTGCGCGATTGTCCGGCCGATCAGCCCTTGGGCGTCGAGTTGCCGCCGCTGTTGTTCTGCAGCCGGGGCGTCGAGGGCTGTACACTGGGCGATAGCCGCGCCGACGTGCGCAAGCGCTGGAACCTCGGCAAACCACCGCTGGCGGCCAACGGCGCCGAGGTGATGGCTCTGCCGGCGACGAGTCCCTACGATGTCCTGCTCGTCTGGTACGACAACGACAAGGTGTCGCGCCTGATCGCCCGCCACCGCGAACCGAAGAACCTGAAGTTCGAGGAGGTCGGCGCCGCGTTGCAGCGGGCCTGGAGCGCGGATTTCGACCATCTCGGTTACGTGCGGCGTCAGGACAGCGCACGCGGCCAGGTTCTAGGAGCGTACAGCTGGAACGACGACCGCACGCGCGTCCGTATCTTCGCCCAGGATACCGAGGAGGCCATGCGCCTGTTCACGGAATGGCGTGAATGGCCCATTCCAGCGAAGACGCTGGCGGCCAAGTAGACAACCTCCGGATGCCGTCCGAGCCGCGACTGTTAGGGAGCGGGGCTTTCTCCGCTCCCTAACGGTCGCGGCTCGGTTTGCTACGTCTCGTCTTTGCCATCGCCTTTCGGTAGACCAACAGCGGCCAGCCCCCCGATGTCCTGGAGCCGCGATGGCCGAGTATTTCCTGTGCCTGGACGGGGAGACGTTCACCCGGCATATCCGTCCGGCCCTGGCGGCAAGCTGGCGACAGCGCAGCTTCGACCCGTGCCGCGCCCTGTGTGTCGAGCTTCTCCCCGCCGCCCTGGATTACGCCCGGCGCTACCACACTGGAGACGAAGAAACTCTCGTCTCTTGCGTCGCTCGTGGTCTGTCGTTCGATCGCGCCAGCTGGCGCCTGCTGGTCGGCGAGGTGTTGCTGTTCGCGGCGGCCGAGATCCCGGAGTTTCCCAGCAACGCCGAAACGCTGTGCTGCCTGCTCGCTCCCGAGTCGTACCGCGACGGTACCACGATCCGCGAACCGTTCGCTCCCATCCAGCAAGCCTTGCACGGCAGCCGCGATTTGACCTTCGGCACGGCTGTCTATCGTCCGGAGCAGGCCGGTTACAACGATGCCGGCGACGTGGCTCGCCTCGCTGCCTACCTCGCCGCGGTTCGACCGGAGAGTTGGACGGTGGATGATCTGCGCGAACTGCGCGGCGTGGACGATGAGGACGACAGGGCGGACGAGCTGGCCTTTGTCCGCGAGTGGTTTCCGGTGCTGGTCGAGCTGTATCAACGGGCGCAGACACGGAGATGGGTGCTGGTTATCGAGAGCATCTATTGACTTCCACAGTCCTCCGGAGAGCGAGGAAGTGGCGTTACGGAGGACGGCTTGGGTAAAGACCATGAGGTCGGCGCAAGGAAAAATCCAAAAAATCAGACCTATTTGCCGCCGAGCGGACAGTATAATAGGGAGCAAGTCGCCCAGAGGAAAGTCGAAAGACTCCTGGAGTGCAAGGTTGCGGCTCTCTCCGTCTCAGCAACTGAGCGACAGACTCGCGGTCCGAGAACGAACTGACGGCGAATTGCTGTCGTGCTTTATCGGCAGCCGTGACGAAGCGGCCTTCGCCGCACTCTTCGCACGGTACGCGCGGATGGTGTTGACTGTGTGTCGGGACGTGCTGCACCATCCGCAGGACGCCGAGGACGCTCGCCAAGAGACCTTCCTCGTATTGACGCGGAAAGCGAATAGCCTGGGCACAGAGGAGATGATTGGCGGCTGGCTGCGAGGCGTCGCTTACCACGTCGCCATGAATGCTCGTAAGAGCAAGAAACGCCGACAAGGTCACGAGGAACGGTTCGCGATTCGCCCGCAGCCGCAGCCGCAGCCGCAGCCGCAGCCGCAGCCGCAGCCGCAGCCGCAGCCGCAGCCGCAGCCGCAGCCGCAGCCTTTAGCTGAAGTAGAGTTTCACGAGTTCCAAACTCTCCTAATTACGGCAATCTCGCGCTTGCCGGAGAAATACCGTACTCTATTTATTTTATGCCGCTTGGAGGGCAACAGCAAGGCGGAAGCGGCCCAGAAACTCGGTTGGAAGGAAGGTACAGTATCGAGCCGGTTGGCGCAGGCGCAAATTGGTGCAGCGATACTTGACCCATCATGGCGTCACCCCATAACGAGCATGTTTGCTAAGTTTCGGCGAAGGCAATAGCTGACGGGAGGATGGCAATGGTCTTTCGATGGCTGTTTGCGATTGCCCTTCTCGCTTCCTCCTTCGCGGTCGCCTTCTGGGGCGGTTTGGCCGCCAGGCAATGGAAGCAGGTTACCCAGGCCCAAGAAGAGAAACTTGTTGGCGGCTTGGCTGTCTCCGCCGCGGATCTCGATATGGCGGAGGTCTGGGAAGAGAAAGGTGTCGTTTGGCGATTGCCGATTCGCAACCGGACGACCACCTCGATTGACATCCGCGAGTTCAAGACTTCGTGTGGCTGCACGGCCATCAAGCCGCGGAGTTTATCGATCCCAGCCGGGGAGACGGCGACGGTCCAGTTGACCATCGACCTGACGCATCGCTCTCTGTCGGAATATGGCATGGAGCGTCGTCCGTTCGCCGTATCGATTCAGCCGATTGCGCCCGGTATCCGCTGTGGTGGAGGGAGCTGGCAACTGCATGGGATCGTCCGCAGTCGCGTGACACTCGATAGGCAGAACGTCCATTTCGGCGATCAACCGATTCACGGACAACCAGCGGCGGCGCTCCAGGCGCGAGCGACCGTTCATGTACCGTGTCAGCGACTGGAAGTGGTGGTGAATCCTCTCGTGGCCGCCGCAACCGTCAAGCAGCGTGGGGACGAAACGCAGTTTGACATCACCATCGCCGCGAACCCGGATTTTCCACCGGGTTCCTTCCAGACCAATGCCGAGATCTACGCCGTGGCACCGAGCGGCAAGCGAGCACTGGCGGCCACTCTGCCCATTGCCGGAGACATGCAGCCGGAGGTTCGTTTACTGCCGTCGCGGGTTCTTCTGGGGCCAACGTCTGTGGGTGAAATGTCGGAAGCGGTGATAACATTACAAAATCCGTCGGTTGCCGGAGTAGAGGTCGATCACATCGAGATCGATGATCCCGAGTTGCACATAGAGCCTGCGAGGATCGAGGGCATTTCCTCCGAACGTACTTATCGTCTTCGACAGCGGGCGGCGAAGGAGGGCGAGCAGACAAGCACAGTTCGGTTCATCATCCGTAAGCCGGGCCACAAAATCGTCACGCTGCCAGTTGAGGTATCGTATCGGGGTGAAGCAGCCAAGAAAACTTCGGCCAAAAGGACCGAAGGGGGGAGGCAGCCATGAGACGAATTGTTCTTCTTGCGTATGTCTTTGGGTGGGCGAGTTGGCTCCTCTTGTGCGTTCCTCAGACGGTGCGGGGTGCTGATCCGCAATTGGAGAAGGTGTTGGCCGCCTGGCAAGAGCGTCAGAATTGGTTCCAAGCTATTGAATATCAAGTCAGCGGGACACATAAAGTGCCGCGAGGGGCTTACACCAACATCGATCCATCGCTTCGCGCGGCACCTAACAACCGAGTGAATCCTCCGCAAGACGTGGAGGGTCCGGAGAGTTTCACGATACTTCTCGACTTCGTAAAGGGGCGTCATCGCCGGGACATCCGGGATCAGCAGTTCGATGCCGGCGCCGGCAAACTCGGCCTTGTGGCGATGAAGGACGCCTTCAACGGTACGGTGATGAAATGTCTCATTCCCAAAGAACAAAACCCTGGGCAGCAAGTTGGCATTACACAACCGGAAATGACGATCGTTTCTGGCAACATGAAGAACGGTGAATTCCGAAGCAATTATTACCCCATTTTCTTCGCTCATGGCCGCATTTACACGGCGATAGAGCCAATCCTTCCCGGGGGCTTAAAAAATAAGCCTGACCCGAATTATCTCCACATTCACGGTCGAGGCGTGTACGAGGACCGAGCCTGCTTGATCTTACGCACCCAAACTTTGCAGATGATGACGACCAGTTTCGATGAATATTGGGTAGACACGGAGAGGGAATGTGCAATCGTTCGTTATCTCGCCTACAGCGGCAAAAATCCATCCCAGGAAATTGGAATTCGCTACCAGAAATTCCATGAACACTGGCTTCCTGAAACTTGGCGCTGGATTGTTTATCTTCGAGGTAAAACGCTCTATTACGAGGACATGCGCGTGAAGCACATCGCCATCAATCCGCCAATAACCGATGCGGATTTTGAACTGGAAGATGTTAAACCGGGAATGCTTGTTACGAAACGAACCGACCTGCCAACAAATAACCCAATAACTGCTCCGAAAAGCGAATCATCTGTTTACCGAGTGAAGGACGATGGTGGGTGGGAACAGATTCCGGATCCCGCCCATGGGATTGGCGATCAGTACAGGAAGCTTGAGTCCCATCGATGGGCTTGGGTGATTCTCGCGGTTCTCCTTGTGGCGGGTCTCGGGTTCGGGACCGCCTTTTGGGTAAGAAGGCGGAGAAGGCAATTGCAATAAGGGCGGCTTGCGTTCTTCCTCCAAGGGAAAATTGGAACGCCTTCCGAGCCTCATGGCTTCCACCTCTTGCGCTTGCAAGAGATGCGGCATGCGGCTGACGTTACTGTCCGTTGCCCCGCATCTCCACCATTCACGGTTGAAAGGAGCCTGGACATGAAAGCTTCGTGTAAAGCGCTGTTGCTCTTCCTCGCGGTCTGGTTGGTTATGGTTGGGGCGGGTTATTGGTTTGGCCTCGATCGGGCTTATGCCCAATCGGGTAGTTGCGGCGATTGTGCTACGTGTGCCCAATATACCCAGTATTACTCTGGAGGGGCAGGAATGAGTATAACGTTTACACTGCAGGGAACGACCCAAAACTATTATCCGCAGGCGTTCGACGGCCTCTCAGGCTGTGCGACTAAATCGCTCGATCTGTATTACGTCACGGCCCAATGCTTTGACAGTGCCGGATCTTCCGCTGCTAACCCGCCCGTTATTCTCTCCAGTTGGACCTTCGACAATGCCACGCCCGCTTGTACCATTGGTAGCCCACCCTCCTCATATATACAAGAAATTACGGATGGTATCGGGCAAGCATTATTGTCTAACAATGTTACCCAATATACTTGCGACGGAAGTTGTTCTTGAGTGTTTCTTTGAGCGGCATTACGGAGTCCCGCATGGAGAAAGGGTCTGGGGAGCGGGGTTGCGTCAGCGCCCCGAGAGAGTCCCTCGGGGCGCTGACGCAACCCCGCTCGCCGCAGAGTGACACCGGAGCCTCAGCCTGCCATGTCTTCCCAGTATGCTTGGCTCGGCGATTTCCGCACCGGGTTCCTGACCTATCTGCTGACCTCGATCCCTCTCTGGCTGGGCCTTAGCTTTGGCCACGACTTCGTTCCCTTCAACCGGAATTGCCCTGACAAATCCGCACCCGATTTCCTGACAGCCTGCTCGCGCTTCGACGGCATTCACTATGCTTCGATCGCCGAATGCGGTTATTCCTATGAGCCGCAGCGGCGCTCCACGGTCGCCTTCTTTCCGGCTTATCCCCTGGCGGGACGGTTTGTCATGATGCTGACGGGATGGGATGCTCGCCTGGCGCTGCTCGTGGTATCGAACCTGATGCTGCTGGGCGCGTTCATCGTCTTCTCGGCCTACCTCCGCTCGCGTTGGCCCGATGCTGACCGGCGCAGCCGGCTTGTTGTGTTGGCCGTGTTCGGCCTGTGGCCCGCGGGGTTTTTCTTCCGCATGGCCTATTCGGAAAGTACCTTTCTATTGGTCATGCTCCTGGTCCTGCTTGGCATGGTCCGCCGCTGGCCGCTGCCGATCCTCGCCGGCTTGAGCGGCCTCGTCACGGCCGTGCGGCCGGTCGGCGTCGCCGTCACGGCGGCCTTGCTCTGGCACGTCCTTACCGATGTCCAGCGCGGCCCCATCTCCCGCCGCCTGTATCTGGGGCTTTTGTGTTTGCCGCTCGCCCTGTGGGGCTTATTGGCTTACATGACGTACCAAGGCTATCAATTTAACACTCCTCTCGCCTTCGCCCAGACCCAGGAGCACTGGAGTCACCCGAGATCCTCCAAACGCGACTTCGACGGCAAAGTTGAATCGCTGCTGACGGCGGAGCCGGTCTGGGGCGTCTATGTGCCGGACTCGATTCGGAACTGGAAGCGACTCGACCGTCACGACAACCTGTTCTTCAACCTGTTCTTCTGGAACCCAATCCTTTTCGTCGGGATGGTCGTTCTGGTCCTGGTCGGCGCCGGCAAGTCTTGGTTGTCGGGTCCGGAAGTCGTAGTTGGTCTCGGCTTGCTCGGCATCCCTTACGTCACACGAGCCTACGAGATGTCGATGGCTTCGCATGCGCGTTTCGCCGCCATCGTCGTCCCCGCCTATCTCGTGATGGGTCGCATCCTTGCGAATCGGGCGGAGTGGCTAACGTGGTGCGTCGTCAGCCTTCTATCCGTTCTGCTCATGGCATGGACCGCTCTCTTCTCCTCAGGGTTTTTTTTGTTTTGATTCATCTCCGATGCCATCGACCTTGCCCTCTATCGCGCCCTCGCCACGGCCGCGAGGGGAGAGCGCAGTCTCGCCGCCTTGACGATTCGACTTTTTCTTTCCCCTGGAGCGCGGTTGCCCTTATCATAGAACCTCATGGGCACCCTCTCGACTTTCGGAGCACCGCCGCGCCCCACGCGGGTACGTTTCGGCGTGCTGGGCTTCGCGTGCAGCCTGTCGCTGCTGACCTACCTCGACCGCATTTGCGTCATGCGGGCCAAGGAGAACATGCAGCACGATCTCGGCTTCAGTAACGTCGAGATGGGCTGGATCTTCTCGGCGTTCACCCTGGGGTACATGCTCTTCGAGGTGCCGGGCGGCTGGATGGGCGACATCTGGGGTCCACGGCGCGTCATCGCGCGCATCGTCGTGTGCTGGTCGCTGTTCACCGCCCTGACCGGCTGCGTCTGGAGCTTTTCGCTCGGCAGTGGTTCGCTGGTGCTCAACAGCCTGGCGGCGCTGCTGCTGATCCGTTTCCTGTTCGGCGTCGGCGAGGCGGGGGCCTACCCTAACCTGACGCGCGTCGTGGGCCACTGGTTCCCCTTCCACGAACGCGCCTTCGCCCAGGGTGCGATCTGGATGTGTGCTCGCCTTGGCGGCGCCTTCGCCCCGTTCTTCATCGGCCGATTATCGGCGGCGCTGGGTTGGCGGCAAGCCTTCTGGGTGCTCGGCGCGGCCGGCGTGTGCTGGTGTACTGTCTTCTGGTGGTGGTTCCGTGACCGACCCGACGAGAAACCTGAGTGCAACGAGGCCGAGCGCGATCTCATCCAGGGTGACGCCCTGGATCGGGGAGAGTGCCGGGAGAACTCGCCGTCTCCCGACGAGTCGGGACATGCCTGGCCGCCGTGGCGCCGCCTGGTGTTCAGTCTCACGATCTGGTCGTTCTGTGCCGCTTCTTGTTTCGTCTGCTTCGGCTGGTATTTCTATCCCACCTGGCAGCCGCAGTACCTCCAGGACGTTTACGGCATTAGCTACGAGGGTTCGGAGTTGCTGACGGGGGCGCCGTTCCTGTGCGGCGCGGTCGGTTCGCTGTTGGGCGGACGACTGTCCGATTCCCTGGTGCGGCGAACGGGCAATCGACGCTGGGGGCGTAGTGTGCTGGGCGTGGTCGGCTTCACCGCGGCGGGGCTGTGCGTACTTGGCACCGGCTTCACGACCACGGCCTGGCAAGCGGTCACTTTGCTTTGCCTGGCGTTCCTGGTCAACGATCTGGCCATCCCGGTCATCTGGGCTGCCTGTGCCGACGTCGGTGGTCGCTACGCCGGCACCGTGGCCGGCATCATGAACATGGCCGGCGGCGTCGGCGCCATCCTCAGCCCGATCCTGATTCCGCCCGTCTTCGCCCGTCTTCCGGCCGCGTACAGTCCCGCCGAGCGTTGGCGGATCATCTTCGCCGGCCTGGCCGTCTCCTGGTTCCTCGGCGCCCTGTCCTGGGTCTTCATCGACGCCAGCAAACCACTCTTCCCGGAAGAGTCCGCGGCTCCCAAATGAAACCCTCCCCTCCGATCCATTGTTGCTCGCAATTCGTACTACTAACTGCGGATGGCAGAGAATGGACCACGGACTACGAACGTGCTGGGACCTATTTTCAATCGAGAATTCCTGACAGTGCCACGCCGCTGGCGTCACTACGTTACGCGGGTGGCCTACCTGGGTGCGCTGTGGATCATCGGCGTGACGGCCTGGCTGGCGACAGGCGGCTGGCTGCGGCCGGCGACGCTCGGCGACACGGCGCGGTTCGGCCCGCTGCTGTTTCAGGTTCTCACCTTCGTCGAGCTGGCCCTGTTGCTGTTTTTCTCCGCCCTGTCCGCCGCCAGCGCCGTCGCCCTGGAGAAGGATCGTCGCACGTTCCTCTTGCTCCTGTTGACCGACCTACGCAACAGCGAGATTGTGCTCGGCAAACTGCTGGGCAGCGTGCTGCCGATCGGCCTGCTACTGGCGGCGACGGTGCCGCTGCTCATGCTGTTGCTGCTGCTGGGCGGCATCGATCCGCGTCAGGTTCTGCAAGCCCTCGTGATCGTGGCGGCGGCGGCGTTGGCGGCCGGTTCCCTGGGAGGGCTGGTCGCCCTGTGGCGCGACCGCACCTTCCAATCGCTGGCGCTGACGGTGCTGTTGCTGGTCCTCTACCTCTGCCTGGTGCGCGGCCTATCCGTGCTGCCGGCCTGGAGCGACCGGTTTTCCGCGGCGGACGTGCAGCGCTGGCAGGAGTGGCTCGATCCGTTCCTGGCCCTTCGTAGCGTGCAGGATCCGACGGCGCTGCTCGAGCCGGGATTGTCTCCGGCATACGGTTTCGCCCTGGTCATGGTTTTGCTCAGCGCTGTGCTCAACGGTTGGGGCTTGCTGCGTCTGCGTGTCTGGAACCCCAGCGGCGAGCCGATCATGCAGCGCGAGCAGCCCGAGGACGTCGATGACCGGGACCATGCGCCGGCCGGCGACTCGAAGACGCGGGCCAGCGTCCACGCCGCTCCCGGTGTGCTGCGCCCGGTCGGGCCGAACCCGATCCTGTGGCGCGAGATGGCCACGCGGGCCTACGGTCGTCGGCCGCTGCTGGTCAAGACGGCTTATTTCGTGGTGCTGGCCTTCATCTGCTGGTACGCGCTGACGCCCTTGATCGTGCAGCGAGAACATTTGCCGTTCGTGGCCGCCTATGGCCTGATCCCGGTGGGTGTGCTCAGCCTGCTGCTGGTGTCGGCGCAGGCGGCCACGGCCATCACCTCGGAGCGCGACACGGGAGCGCTGGACCTGCTCCTGGTCACGGACCTGACGCCCAGGGAGTTCATCTTCGGCAAGCTGGGCGGCATCGCCTACAACACGAAGGAGTATCTGCTGCCGCCGCTGTTGCTGGCGGGGGTGTACGCCTTCCACGGCTGCCTGGCCACGCCGCCGTCGGGCCATCCGGAGATGCGCGGCTCAATGAATGCCCTGTCGTTGTTGTGTGTGGCCGGCTCGGGTCTGGTGTTGTTGGCCTTCGCGATGGTGCTGGGCATTCACGTGGCCCTGCGCACGCCCAACAGCCGCCTCGCCATTCTCAACACGCTGAGCACGATCTTCTTTTTGACGGTGGGCACGCTGGTGTGCATCGCCTTGATCCTCATCAACGGCCGATTCGAATATCAATGGGGCAGTTTCGTCTTTTTCCTGGTGGCGGGCGTGGGCGGCTTGTGGTGGGTGCTGTCGGGCGATCGGCCGTCAGCGGCACTGACGTGGGCGAGTTGGTTCTGTCCTCTGAGCGTGCTGTACACGGTGATGAACCTGCTCGTCGCCAAGCCCGGCTCGATGGAGTCGGCCGACCCGCTCATCCCGTTCGGCGTGATTGTCGGCGCCTTCGGCTTCACGGTGGCGGCCATGCTGGTGCCGCTGGTCAGCGAGTTCGACGTCGCCATGGGCCGTACCTCCAGCGGGGCCGACTGAAGGGCTCTGATTTTGCCCTTGTCAGCCGACGCGGGATTTGCCATATATTCGGAGTGGCACAACGCCCCTTTAGCTCAATTGGCAGAGCAACTGACTCTTAAGAAGACCAAATGACTCCAAGTCAGCAATGACGCACCCGCCGATAAACTCACAAAACGGCTAGAAATACGAGAAAAATAGCAAGATTTTGCAAATCGACCTACAGAAAAACATGCACGCTTGTTGATGCGTGTGTCAAAAATGTGTCTTTTTCGCCCGTACTTAACGAAAAAGGCATCCATGCCCTTTTCATAAGATCAGACCTCCGGTATCAGCTTCTCGGCAAACTCAGCAAACTTCTTGCCGCTGTCGATCTTGTCCATGTCGAGGTAGTACCGCCGCGCCGTCTGCGCGTCCATGCCCAGCATCCTCGCCGCTACCTCAGCCGAAATACCCTCCGCGAATAGCAGCGTGATCGCCCGCTTCCGCAGCATGTGCGACTTGAGCTTCTTCCCGGTCGTCTTCTGGAAAAGACGAAACAGGCTCCGCACGAACGTAGCGAGCGCTTTCGGCGAAAACACCGTCAACAGCCGACCGACCCGTCTGCCTTGTGCCTCCCGGCATTGCCGGTACTGCTCAGGAAATCGCTCCCACAGGTACTCTGTGCCCTTCAACTCGTCGAGGGCGCGGTACAGCTTGGGAGGCAACTCAACGCGGCGAAAGTCGCGTGCCTTGAGTTGCTCTGGGTCAAGATGAATGGCCCCGTTCCGAAGCTGGTCGCTGCGCACCGAGCACAAGTCCATCAAGCGACAGCCCAGTAGGCACTTGGTCTGGAGGTACAGGATCGGCATCTCCCAGTTCGGGTAACGGTCCTTCACGAACTGGAAGAATTGAAGCAGCACATCCTCATCTGGGGCTTCAGGACGCTTCCGGTCCACCTTGGCGTAAGCCACCGCCAGCCACGGGTTGTCCTTCACCATCTTGAGTTCCTTGAGCCATTTGCTCCAGATGGCCCGCGTCTGCCGCAGATAGGTGTTGAAACTCTGCGTGCTCCGTCTGTAGACCTTGGCGTCTGCGGCCTTGCCACGCTTGAAGCTGCCGCTCAGGTACTCGTCCTTGAAACGCTGGGCCTCATACGGCCCGATGTCCAGCGGCCCGGTCGTGTCTGGCAAGACGGTTTGGACCACGCGGATCGTCGAGGCGTAGTTGGCGTAGCTGATCGGGCGATTGCCATTCGCCGTCATGGCCGATTGCAATTTTTGGAGCATCTCGTCCCACGAGATGTGGACGGGCCTCTGGAACTGCATCGGACAGTAGACGCGCTCGACGATCTTGGCCGCTTCGTTGCGGGCTTCGCCCTGCTCACGCATCCCAGTGCTGATCCGCTCGTAGTCACCCTTCGGCCCGTAGAAGCGGACGAAGTAAAACTTGCCGCGCTTCGAGAGGGTATAGCCGACCTTTCCGTGGTCAGGGATCTCGAAGAACTCCTTGAACCGCCTACCCATAGGGTCGCCCCTTTCAACAGGGGACGGGTCGGCTAGAATGCAAGTGCCAAGAGCATCTGGGGCCGACACGCCCCGGTGTTTCTGCCCCGCAGCACCGCGCCAACGGTGCTGCGGGTTTTCTTTCTTGCCGGGGACCGTCCCCAGCACCGCTGCATCGTAACCTGAACGCGAAGCCGCGTTCAAGGATAGTTGTGCCACAATTATTCTGAATGGTTTAGGAAGAGGGCATGGGTCGGAAGAAGCTGCCGCCCGGTGTGGGCCGCGAGAACACGCTCCGCATTCGCCTGACGGTGGCCGAGCGTGCCGTTGTGGATCGAGCCGCTCGCCAGAGAGGGTTCCGCAGCACGTCCGCATGGGCGCGGCAAGAGTTGCTTCGGCTGGCCCGTCGCGCTGGTGCTGGAGAAGGTTCTTGAGACCGCGATGGCGGTGCTGATGGAAAAGCGAGACGTGCATAGCACAACCCTCTGAACGTACCTTCTACGGCTCAGCCGCGTGGAGGCGGTCCCAAGCGGGTTGTGTAACTCCTAGATTATTTGGTGTTCTTGGAAAAGGAAAGAGGCTTGGTCGAGGAAAGACTATCCGTCACAAGAACGTGACGTGAGGCAAGGTCTTGTGACTTCCCTGTCGCCTGCTGTTGTCCTGCCCTGCCAGCTTACATATTTCACTCGGCGAACCGGCATGACGAAAAGCCTGCTGGATGGCAACGTATCCCCGTCCGATTTGTTCCCACTTATCCCGGTTCCATTCTGCGGTCAAGCTGCACGTCATACCGTCTGCCATCGACTTTCTGTGGTCGGGCGCGAAGTACCTCACGAGGTACTGGTGTCCCCTGTCCGAAAGGGCATAGGCCCAAGCGCCGTCACCCTCGTTGTCGCCCTGAACGACGTACTCGTTGACTTGTCTTCGGTGTCGGAACGTCTCGTCGAGGATCGTCTGAGGGTGATTAACCCCAAGGTGGATGATCGCCCAGTCGGGAGGCACGTTCGTCATGACGCCCGCGAGGATCTCATTGGCGTTGGCGTTGACAAGGATGTCGTCTTCAAGCAGAAGGACTGACTTGTAACCCGAGGTCAGGCAATGCTTCCAGCAATTGTAGTGGGTCAGGCCGTTGCCGAGGTCGCCGCGATGCCTCATTTTGGGATAGTGAGCAAGTTCCTCAATGGCGAAGTCACCACCGTCAACGCCGAAGAACAACGAGACATCCATATTGAGCTTCTTGACCTCTTCTCTGATATGCCGATGCCTCGACAAAAAGGAAGAGGCTGTGAGGACATAGGCGGCGTCAAAGTACGCATTGAGGCTGTTCGATTTCATGGAGTAGATACGCCTCACTTCGCGTCTTTCTCTTCCTTCCTCTTGCCCGCCGCTCGCTCTTCTCCATCCTGAACTTGCTGGGAACTGGCTCAGCAAGAGGCCAATTGAGCCGCCGCGTTCATCAGGTTCATGTAGTACACTTCGGCGAGCGCCATAGCCGTGCCGAACGGGACCAGATCACGCTCGTTCCAAAGACCGTTAAATGTGTCCACATACAGAACCCGATTCACCCCGCGCGTCCGTCTGGATGTGACGGCCCTGATCGACTTGATCATCACCTTCTCCAGCACGCCACGGCGCGCCTTCTGGACGTTGTAAACGGTGTCGCCGATGCCGAACGTCGTGACCGATGGATGCAGCATCCCGACAACGATGCAGCCTGCTGCTGTTGAGCCACCGCTACCTACTTCGTCATAAATCATCATTTACCTCACATTCAAGGCTGGGTCACTGGAAGACTTTGCAGGTGACTGAGTTTCCGAGCCGCTCTCCTTTGAATCCATGCCGCTGTTCCGTTGAGTTGTGCCCGATACTCCTCAATGGACAGTAGGTACTGCTCCGCTACATAGCGTCCGCTTTTGAGGTAATAGTAGACGAAGGTGTTGAAGTAGTAGATGGCCATCACTTGATCGCGGATATACCGTAGTTGTGTGAACGACTGCACAAATACCACATCGTCGATGCTGAAGCGGTGATAGGTCAAGCGAGTCTGGTTCGTGTAGTCGATAGACTGGTCGGCAGAGCCGCCGCAGGACGAACCGCTGTTTGGAGACGGGCTGAATACGAACTTGGTTGCTGCTGTGCCGCTGCCCATCGCGCCACTAGTCGTAGGCACAAGGTAGTCATCGACGATGGCGGCAATGCCAGCAGCGAGAATGCCGCCTGTTCCCTGCTGGCCGAAGATCACCGTGTTGGGAGCCGAACCAGAAACATCTACTCCCGCCGAGGACACGATCTGGTTCGCAATCATCGTGTCCGTCGCGGAGCCAGCCGCCCAATCACCGGCAGTGATGATGGTCTGGTTTTCGACCTCGCTGTAAGTTGCCGAGCCAGCAGCAAGGAGGCCAGTGGTGGCGAGGTTAAGGTTGTAGCTGGCTGTACTCGTCGTGGTTCCAGTCATCCAGACGCCAGCCTGAGCAGGTGATTGGCTGAAAACTGCCCCGTAACTCGCAGATCCAGCATCGAGAATGCCAGCCGACACGATACTTGAGTTGTGGATCGTCTGGATCATAGCCGCAGAGCCAGCCAAGATCTCACCACTCATCACTTCGTTGTAAACGCTGGGAAGAAGACCCGCTATTCTCTTCGTCTGGTTCAGCAACCGTGGATAACCAAGTCTGCTGTTCACATATAGGTCGTAGACCTCGACGGCAGTGAGCGCACGATTGTAAATCCGCACGTCGTCCTGCCAACCAGTGTAAGGATCAGCTCCAGTAGCATTAAGTCGCTGTCCGAAGGCGATTCTGCTCGTCACAGAGGCACTGGTGCCCGTTACCGACGCCTGCGAGACACCATTGATATAGATGCTCGCGGTCGTACCATCATACGTCCCAGTGACCAAGGCCCAAGTGTTGAGCGGAATGGCAGTAGGTGAGGTAATAGCCGAGCCACCATTGTAGAGGTATTCCGGTTGTCCTGAATTGAAATTCAGACGCAACTCATCGCCAGTAGAACCGCGTGAGATAAACATGGGAAAGACGCCATAAGCATTGATGTTCACCCAACAGGAATAGGTGCGAGGCTGCGTGGCCGAGGTAAACGCAAGCGACGGCGAGGACGGCACAGCAACATAACCCGTGGAACCGGAGTAATACATCGCCCCTTGACCCTCTGCTCGGGTCGTACCCGTCCAGCCCTGTCCGCTGCCCATGTTGGTGAGCGTACCGTGGTTGAGGCCCATGAGGTCGTACCACATGGGACCACCATCCAGTCCGGGCAACACCATCCACCATCCCACCAGCCCTCGTGCAAGCGAGTGGTTCAGGTTCACAGGTTCAGGCAGATAGACACGAGACGGCAGGGACATTAGACTCCAACATCAGTTGCAGGAACCAGACTGAGGGTCGAGCCAGTCGGAATGGTCTGACCTGAGCTATTGTTCTTGGCGAGTACCTTGAACGGGCAGGCGGGCAGGAAGCAGGCCACCGTGACCTTGTTGTCGGCGGCAGCGGTCGAGGTCGAGTTGAGCGGCAGAACGGCGTCAGGACGACGTGCAGGCAAGACACTGGACGAGCCGCCCTCGAAGGTGGTCCCGCCGTCCATGCTCTTGAGGAAGTACACGTCGATAGACGTATTGGCGCTTGGTGCAGAAGCAAATGCCCCGCCCGGTACGAAGGTGACGTAACCACGCTCGTAGCCGTCGCCCGTGGTGCTGCTGGAACCAGAGCCAGCCGTGTTGTTGTAGACGCCAGTGCCGCCGAGTGCGGAGCCGACGACGCTGGAGTTGTTGGCCAAGCCGCCGAGTTCCGTGCTGGCAAGAATGGTCGCTGAAGTGCCGAGGACTTCTTTAATCGTTGTGCTCATTTACCTCCTTAATGAACGCCACGCAGGGCGAAAGAAACGTCGCTGTTCGAGATGACCGTCCCGGCCCCGAATAAGAACTCGGCCCTGCTGCCTGTCTTCTGAGTCACGGCATTGATCTCTGCTTGGGTGATGAGGCCGTCCGATACACCTTGAGCGAGCAATGCTTGGACGTTGCTGGTGCTCAAGTCCACGGCGGTTGCGCCATTGATGATGTTGAGGATGTCGCGCCACTGTTGCTGCTTGGTGGTGGATAGTGTGGACAGGTTGGTGTAGATCGCTGGCGCGAAGCCGAGAACGAACTCGTCCTTGGTGAGTGAGGTCAGACCCACCGTGGCCGCACCGGAGCCGGTCGTGGCGTTCAGGAGGTCGGCGATGCCTTGGTCATTGCCCGAGGCGACGAGGGCTGCGTAACCGAGTGCCTTCAGATCGGTGGCGATTTCGTTCTTGAGGGCGCTGTAGTCGATCATGGTCCTCCCACAATGATTGTCCATCAGTATGTAGCAGGAGAACCAGAAAAATGCTCGTCACTGGACTAAATGTCTGTAGCAGGCAGAGGCGTATTCCTATAGTGAAAAACGGCTGTGGCATGATGAAAAAACAAGAAGCTGATGAAGATGGGCTTGCGCTGTTACTACGAATTTGCTACTATGAAGGAAGAGATGGTGGTGCAGCCATCCGAAAGAGGTTCTGCTTTTTGGTGCAAAACTAACCGTTCAGGATGAACAGGAAGAGCAACCATGCGAACGATAAAGAAGTTCTACATCAGTCACGACACGCTACAGAAGTTGTTGAGACTTCCGAAAGATGTGGAGGTCGCTGCGGTCAAGGCTGACCCGACCGACTCATTATTGGTCGTTACGGTAGTTGACCCGAACAACGAGATGCCACCGTTCATTGAGTATGGACCTGCCGATCAACCAAAAGATAATACATTCTACGGAGTGACCGCGCTTGTACAGGGACAACCTGAAGACCCTTCGCCACCACCAACTTGATGCCGTCCTGCTGCTGTGCCAGCGAAACTACCCGGACCATGAACGACAAGGACGGCTTGTACATGGACGACGAGCCGTTTGTAGATTTCATTACCGAGAACCCCGAAGAGGCCATTTTTTGCAAGAAAAATTGCAAAGGAGCACATCATGGAAACACCAAAAATCTTTCTGGATATGGGGGTAAACCCGAACCATTATGATGAAATACTCGGAGTGATTTTGGCATCTCCAGACGCCTTGGCAGCAAATATCGGCATTGGTGCATTGGTCAGGCTGGCCGTATACTCGGCCACAAAGTTACCGCCAGCAGAAGTGCAGGAGTTCTTGGACTTCAAGCCGACGTTCCAATTAGGAGCCTTGAACCCAGATGACATTCCAGTCGCGGAGGCCGACCTTGGCCGTAAACTACAAGAATGACTTGTACATGAACGGCCCGTGACCACTTCGTCAAGGAATTGGCTGAACTTAACGCTTTACTTGCCCTCAGTTTGGAGAGCAAGCAGGCAAATGTAGAAAACGCCGCCCCTGAAATCCCCCGCCGTCATCTTCCAGTGTTACGTCAACGTGAGAGTCCGCTCGTCAAAGGACAAGGCAACTGTTCTTGTTACCAGCCGTTCTAGTCTCTGCCATAGTTCAGGAACTCATCATCGTCGAAGTCAAACTGCAATGACGGCACAGACTTCGGGGAAATCAGTCCTTGGCAGAGCAGAGACAGATAAGATGCCAAGAGCTTCTCATCGTAGTTGCCTTCTGTCCCAAGAAAAAGTCTCGCGTCCGGGGTCGTCCTTGATATGTCTGGCGAGGAAGCGTCAGGCCATATCTCAAAGAAGGCAATGTGTGGACCGCTGCTGGCAATTCGCTTGAGCCTCTCCTCGTCCGAAAGCACTCCAGCCATGACCTCTTGAGGGATGAAACGCCTGCACACCCAAAGACTACAGAAGGAGTTTAACTGGCCTTTCTCGTCTGTCTTGCCATGCCACATAGTCATCTTGCGATACAGGAAGTAATCACCGAAATCCTCGAAAAGCCATTCCCGTCGTCTCGCCACTATCCTGTCCTTGAGACCGAGGATGCGCAAAAGTTGCCGCTCGGTGAACACCACACCGTCAAGGCAGCGCATCCAGCACTGAATGGCAGTGAAAAGTGCTAGGGCGCGATGGAGACGACGTTCACTCTCGCCCTGCCGATGCCTTTCTTGCTTCATGCGAATGCCCTCTCTCAAGCTTGGGTAATTAGCGACATTCCCTCGAATACACGAAAGCAGGATCTACATCTCAGCCAGCAGTGCTTGGATCTTGTCTTCAACCTCAGCGATTTCCTTATCCAGTTTCTTGTTGCGCTCTTGGGTCAGACGACCTCGATCCAGCCACAAGGCAATGACCTGAAACGGCGCAATGATGAGGATGAAGGGAACAGTGATCGGGAACAGACAAGTGAGGAAGACAATTAGCAGCACGAGCGCCAGCGTTCGATGCTGGGCAGGCACGAGCGACTTCAGCCGCTCAATCCAGTAGGACGCCACATGCCTTATCGAGACCGGCGTTCTCCGTTCCTTCTGCAAGGACTCCAGTTCTGCCCGGAACGGCGCGGCCTTCTGCTCAAGCTGCTCTCGCTTCCGCCGCTGTTGTTCTTCGAGCTTCTTGACCCGCACGAGGGCCTGCTGGACTTCTGGGTCTTTGCGGAGCCTCTGCACCAACGCGGTAGCCACTTTCACCACCCGCTCGAAGGCGGCTTTGTTATCGCGGCCCTTGATGATCGGTGTGCCGATGCTCTGCTCCTCGACCGTCTTGAGGAAACCTTGGAGGAGGAAGTATCGGGACGAGGGCGGCATGTCGGTCTTGGGATCGGAGCACTGGGTCACGAGCTTGTCGGCTTGAAAGATCAGTTCTTCAAGATGCTGCTGGATCGCCTCCTGCTGGAGCAATGCTTGCTGGGCGGCGAGGGTTTCTTCGTGCAGGTTCCTGATTTGGGCCATCTCGTTTGAGAGGCCGTTGAGCGTGCCTGCCATGTGGCCGAGCAGGAAGGTCTGCATCTGCTCATGGCGGTGCATGTCCTCTTGCATCATCTGGGCGTCGGTCTTGCCGCAAGCGAGGCCGAGTGCTCGTTCAAACGGGTTCATGGGGCGTCTCCGGGTTGGCTGTGCGCAATAAAAAAGGAGCGTTGAGACACCTGCACCGCTCCCTCAACCCCGACCAAGGGGCCAGACGAACAGCACAAGGCCCCAACGCCCCTCTTGCGAGGGGCGCGGTCCAAGTTGCTGCTTCGTCTGGTTTCAAGTGCCTTGCGGCACAGGTTGGTCGTATTTGAGGAAAGCAGTTCTTGACGCTCGCGCGTCGATCAGGTTGTCTCCGTGGCCCTCGCAACGGCCACGGTCATAAAACTCGATCCTCCTTCAGCGCAAAACGGTAAACGACCGGCCCTCTGCCAGTCGCCACGATGATAAACCGCGAGAAATGAGAAAGCAAGAGGCTGAAAAGCAAGCAGCGTACTCTTTTAGACCGTGCTAAGTCCGAGGGGGATCAATGGATAAGCAAGAGATACGATTTCGAGATGAATTGGGTCGTCTTCACCGCGAGGACGGCCCCGCCTCCATCTGGGCAGACGGGACGCGGTTCTGGTTTCGGCACGGTAAGTTGCACCGAGTCGGCGGGCCTGCGATTGAGTGGACGAACGGCGGACAGGTATGGGCACTCTTCGGCAGAAGACACCGCGACGATGGCCCCGCAGCGGTCTGGGCGAACGGCAAGAAGTTCTGGTATCTGTTCGGAAGGCCGGTGTCGGAAGAAGCGTTCAAGTCGTGGTCACAGGGCAGTTCTCGACGATCTGGAGCAGTGCCTCTACTTCTGGGTCTTGCACATCGACCAGCAGTCCACGAATGTCTCCTGCCAAGGTTTGCGGCGCGATCAGGACCGGCAACGGCATCTTCGGCTGGATCTCCTGCCCCTGCATCTCCACCGAGTAATCGACGGTCGGGACGTTGCCGAGGGCGGTTGCCTCCGACTCTCCCGTGAACTCGACGGTGACGAGCAATCCCTCGACGTGTTCTTCGAGGGCGGCGAGTGCCTGTTGCAGAGCCTCGATCTGGTACACTTCGACCTCCCTTTCCGTGCTTCGGGCAGGGAGGTATTCTAGCGGTAAGCCCTCCGGGCGGTCAGACCGTCCAGTAAGACGGGTTTCGGCTTATCATTTCATTTTGGGGCTTTTTATTTCAAAAGCGATTTTTCAGGCAAAGCTGCAAAGCCCCAAAACCGCTGTCTTCTTGCTATATAATAGGGAGTGGCTTTTCAGTTTTTCAAGGAGGCATTTATGGCAGAGACACACACTGTCGATCTGGGGCCTGTAATCTTCGCGTACCTTAAGGCGAATCTGAAGGTGAAAACCGCGATGGAACAGACCGCAAAAACTGGCAACATTCAGACTTTCAGAGCCGTTACCAGATTGTACCTCGTGAGACCCAGAGACAGGAACGGAAGAGTTGATCGCGGAAGGGTGACGCTACTGACGTTCGATAGTGCCGTAAGCAAAACAGGCCCAGTCGAGTATCGGGCCTGTTTTGCTGCGCGGGCTGGTCGTTAGCCGAACTTGAGCTTCGGCGAGATCGCATGAGTTAAACCGATGGCTCCTCGTCCAGCTTAAAGGATTGCAAGAGAGCCTCCACGCCAATTGGCAGACTGACCATCATCTGCTTGCCGTCAACGGTCACTGGAATATCGTCGTTGACTGTGCCTCGGACCTTGGCCCGAATCTTCTTCCAGAAATCCCTGTGACTCTTGCCGTCAACGATCCGCATCATCCCAAGACAGGCGGCGACTCCCTTCGTCAGATGCTTCCACTCCCGCTCGCCGCCGTAACCGAAGTGCTGGAACATGTGGTCGGCCCGGTTGAGGGGCTGCATGTGCGCCCCGGAGCAGTTTCGGGCGTGGAGCTTGTTCTTGTGTCCTTCAAACCACTTGTTCGCTTCAACTAGCCGGGCGTAAAGGTGGTCGTACTTCGGGTTGCCGTTCGGGGAAAAGCCCAATTTCCAACTCTTCTTGTCCATGAACTCATAGAGCATGATGCGCAGCTTATCCGAACACAGGTCGCGGAAGACCTCCACAAGTTCTATAACCTCGCCCTTCCTAATCAGGGACAGGGCAGTCCAAATCCGAACAAGTTGGGCAACATAGAATCGAAGGTGATTGCGTTCGTCGGTCACTTTTTCCTCCACGGATTAGAGAGTCTCGCGGCCAAGCGGGTTCGCAAAAGCTCTCTTTGCCGTCACCCAATAATATCCCGGTCGATTAGGTCTAGGGCCTCTGTGATCGGAACGACCATAAGGTACTTATCTTCTACCCAGTGGCTTTGGATGCCGACCAATTTTGCAGTGTCGCGCGGCACGAGTAACTCTCCGCGCTTCATTTGTACATACCAGACGCCGCCTCCGCTGAGGCCAAATGCGCGGCGTTTATCGGCAAAACCAGAATAGTAGGCCATGTCGTATCTTTCCCAGTTTTCGGGGCCGTATTCCATTATGATTGTCGGACCACGATACCGATCCCCGTAATGACCATCACGCATCTCTCGATAGTTCGTTGGCACGGCGACGAGCGTGCATTGCAGTATCCTCGGCATCAGTGGACTGATCTGTTGCGAGTCCGTAGGGAAGCCGTGGACAAAGAACGTGAGTTGGTGAACGTCTGGATGTTGCGACAAATCAGCCATACGAACGCAGTGGTGCTCATCGCAGTCGGACTGTGCCAACGGATCGGCCAACTCAATAACAGCTATGTCCGAATATGGGTGCTTGTACTTCCCGATCACACGCAAAGGCTCGGGGTATGATGGCTGCGGCAGATTGGGAAATATCACCAACGACACTCCGGGGGCCATTAAGTCAACCACATGGGCAGCGGTGATAACAAATTGCCGGTCTTGCTTCTGAAACGAGACCCCGCTGCCCACGACTTGCGGCCTCCCTGTTCCTTGTCGCAGGATAATGGGAACGGCGTATGCGCGGCACAGTTGGATAATTGCTTCAGCCTCGGCATGGGTCGCATTCGCGGGTCCAGATGGTTCCGAACTCATTTGTCCTCCTGATAACTTGAGTAACTTCGGGCGAACATCCATCCTACATTTTACTCAGCCTGAGCGGTCAGCGCAAGCTCAGTGGCGTGCATATTGAAGCAGTACAGAAGTCAATCATCTTGTTCTCAGGAGGATGCCTTCCGCATTACCTCGATCATCCCCTGCCTTCTCCAGTTGCCGATAGGTCAACGTGCAGTGCATGTATCCGTCACGTTTGACCTTGACCAATCGACACCCTTTGTCACGAGGATGATCAACAAGGGCGACATGATTGACCCCGACAACATCATGGATTACTAGCGAACATATTTGGCCCATGTATAGCCGCCCGGCCACATGACCGCATTCTCCGTAGACCTTCTCACAGATAGAGCATGTTGCATAACTGAAGTAATCCGAGGTACTGACGAATTGTTGCGGCGGGAACAGCAATTTCTCAGCAGCCAACAGTTCCATGTTCCAATGCTGGAGCATCGCATCTTCAACAAACCGCAAGGCACACTGCAAACATTCCTGCGCCTCGACGAGTTCGTTCCACGCCTCCTCCATACGGTCAGTCTTAATCAGTAACCAAAGTTGTAGTTGGTGCAGTAACGCAGCCGCGATGTTCAGGTAGATGAACGCTGCGTTCGCTTGATTCTCGTTCCGGGCCTTTATGCCCTGATCCCGATACCTTTCGAGCTTCTGGATGAGGGCGTGCTGGCGGTGCTGTTCCTCCGTTTGGAGATCGTGGCAGCAGCTTCCATAACAGATTAGCCGCCCGTTCTCCACCGCCTCCCGCACTTCACGCTCCATGTCTTCGATGGTCGCCCACTCCATGACTGACCTCCTTCGCTCAGTCAAAGTATTGGATAACGCCTCTGACATATCTTGCCGCAGGATCGACAGCCTCGGTCTGCGGTAGCTCCCGGCGTGTCAGGGTGCAGTAGACTTTGCCGTCGTCAGCATATTCCATGATTCGACAGCGCTTGTCTCGCGGGGTGAAGACGATGGAGCATTCCGTCAAGCTGGGCTCGTGAGGCTTGCGGCGACAGATTTGGCCCATGTAGATCCGCCCGCTAATGTGGCCGCACTCCCCGTACTTGTCGCCGCAGATCGAGCAGGACGCCTCCGTGTAGGTGTAGGCGCTGCTGAAGAAGGTCTGGGGCGGGAAGACCGTCTGCTCGACGGCCAGCAGGTGCAGTAGGAGGTTGTCCGTCAACGGGTCGAAGAGGATGCGCTGGGCGATTTCGAACTTCTGTTGAGCCTGCACCAGACTGATCCACGCTTCGCTGGGCTTGTCCTCCTTCAATTGCACCCACATCTCCAAGAAGTGTCTAATTCCGAAGACGACCATCTCGGCGCGGAAGGCGGCATTGGCGCGTGGCTCGTCAAACTTGCTGATGAAGTGCTCGCGGAGGCTCGCCAGCCGGTCGTGCATGGAACCGAGCTTCTCGATGTGCTCGCGCTGGAGTTCGATGCCGCAGGTCAAGTGCGCATGACGCATCGCGCCGTGGACGGCATCGAGAATCTCCCGGTTGATGTCCTCGTCAGTGAATTGTTCCATCACTGGATGTCCTTGAGGAACCCGTTGATCTCGGAGAGCTTGTCGGGCGGGCCGTCGTAGTCGATCTTCTTCGTGGTTTTTGTGGTCGTCTTGGTGGTGGTCGTCTCAACCAGCACCGACAACTTCACCCGCGCTGGCTGCGGCAAGCCCTTGAAGAGATTCGAAACGTGGTCAGCGACGACCTTGATTGCGATGTTGACGAGAAGGGGATTCTCGATGAGGGAGGCGGCGGTGAAGAACAGCACCGGGCCAACCCATGTGATGTCGTTCTCCTGTAGGTACGGAATCTTGGTCCCGTCCGGTTGATAGACCGTGATGGGAACTTCCGCCTCGCGGAAAAGCGCCTTCAGGTCAAGGGCAGACGACTCGTGGCACAATTCGGCTACGTCCTTCGCGTGAGCGAAGTGCCGGGGCAGGATGCACGGCCCTTCGGGCGGCTTGATGCCGAGGTCGGAGAACCGTTGCTCCACGTTGATGTAGTCGGTGACTTCAATCGACATCAGAGGAGACCTTTCTTAGCGCTGCGGGCAACGGCCCGCGCCTCCTTCCACCATTAAGGAATCGCCCAACCTGTGCAGTATACTGTTGTCCATTTATCGGCGTCAAGGGATCTGCTGCGTCGAGAGTTTTCTTCGGTGAACGGATAGATAAGGCATGAGGTTCCGCAAGTTCATCTCAACCCAATCTGCCATTGCCCCGCTTGAGGAAGGAGACCTCCTTGGAGTGTCTTCGAGCGGGGCCTCAGCCACTTCTCCGTCGCAGCCGATGCCGTCCCGCCCTCCGAAACCGGGCTCGGACGAGGAACCGGACGGCCACTCGACTGCGACGAGCCGCCCACCGCACCAGCTTCAGCGAGCCGTGACGCTGGCGACCGAACTCCAAAAGTTGCTCTCGACCTTACCGCATCCTTTGAGCAAGCAGTTCCATGCCTTCGGGGAGCAGCTGGAGGCGCTGCTGGCCCGGCTACAGGAGATCTGCGGCTAAAGTTTGTTCTTGCGCCTTCTCTTGGTCTTTGCTATACTTTTCACGATGCCATCAGATGCGGTAGGAGAGATAATCGAGTGGGACGGAACGAGGTACTGGCTTCGAAATGAAGGGTTCCATCGGGAAGACGGTCCTGCCGTCGAGTGGGCTGATGATGGAGGCCGAGAATGGCTTCAAAATGGGGTGCTCCATCGGGAGGACGGTCCTGCCGTTGAGCGGACTGATGGAAGCCGAGAATGGTATCGAAATGGGCTCCGTCACCGGGATGATGGTCCTGCCGCCGAGTGGGCTGATGGAAGCCGAGAATGGTATCGAAACGGGCTCCGTCACCGGGAGGACGGTCCTGCCGTCGAGTTGGCTGATGGAGGCCGAGAATGGTTTCGAGATGGGGCACGTCACCGGGAAGACGGTCCTGCCGTCGAGTTGGCTGATGGCAGCCGAGATTGGTTTCGAAATGGAGTATTTCATCTGGAGGGTGATCCTGCCATCGGGTTAGCCGACTCTTCTGTTGATCTTGAGAAATGGGATTGGCGGCTGGAAGGCTTCTGAAAATGCGGAGGCCCGCCACTGGTTTTCGAAGGTGTTCAGGCGGGCCTTCCGCCCTCTATCCGGTGTCTGTCAGTCCTTTCTGGGGCCGGATCCGGCTGGAAGAAATGAAAAACGCTGGCCTGCTGGCGTGGGGCTTGCTAGAATGAGGTTAAGCAAGACAACCGCGAAACGGCTTGATCTTAAGGAATTGCGGAGGTTCGTCTTAGGGAATGTGTCACTATTGAGCGTGTGTCGCTACCGTGTCACTATCCCGAACACGAAGTCAGCCGTAAAACGTGGCTTTTTGTACACTAACGTAATTCCTTAAGTTTAAGATGGCAACTGATTTACGGCTGAAAAACGCGGTTTTTTGCTTCTTTTGCCCCTTTAGCTCAATTGGCAGAGCAACTGACTCTTAATCAGTGGGTTGTAGGTTCGAGTCCTACAAGGGGCACTACAGGAAGCCGACCGGATCAAACGATCGGCTTCTTCTTTTTTCCCCTGTGTTTTCTGCCACTTTTCTGTACTTTCCTTCCGCTCGACCGCCATCTCTTTCCATTCGACCTTGCACTGCTCCGGCTGGAATAAAATGTGTTGCGCTGAACGTTGCGCCATCCTCGGATTCTTGAGCGAGACAACCACATGGCAGAGTAACTTCCCGTCGGAGGCAGCATCCGGATCTGCGTAATCTTGGCCTGATACGGCGACCGGACCTCATGGACGAGGAAGCCGTTGTCGTCCTTCTTGGCCTCCGAGACGATGAGGGCGTCGTCGCTCGCACAGTCGGGAAGGCGAGCAGGGCCACCGTCAGGCCAAAGCAGGTCGTTGCGTTCATGGGTTGTACTCCTCAGGCACGGCGACGAACCCTCCACCGGCCCGCACGATGATTGGCTCGGGCAGGTCCACCCAGCCGCCGTCGCCGACCGCCGCCGTGGCGATCAGCCCCAGCCCCTCGCCGGTTGCGGGGTCGAGCTTGAAGACCGAAACCCACTGTCCTGCTTCGACGCCTTCAAGGTGGAAGCGGGGGATGATCCGGTCGTCGGCGAAGCGGAAGGTGAAGTGCGGGTCACGGTGGAGCGGGATCATCGCTTGCTTTCCTCGTCGTCCCAGCCGCATCGGAGGTCGAGAACCTCATCGACGACCTGAGCCAGCTTGCAGTCGTGAACGGACGGGGGCGACACCGCCGAACGCTCACCCCTTCAACACGAGGACGGCCTCCTCGCACTCTGGGTAACGGTCACTGCCGGGCGATACCTCCACCTTCTCGACTACGAATCCGCACTTCTGGAGCACCCGGAGCGATGCGCCGTTGCTGGTCGCCACGTGAGCGTACAGTGGACGGGTGGCGACTTCGAGCAATAGCAATTCCAAGCCTCGGGATGCGATACCCTTGCCCCAGTGCTCCCGACTGATCCAGTACCCGACGTTGGCCTGAGCGTCACGCCGGAAACAGGAGATGTACCCGGCCAGCACCCCGTCCAGCAGAATCGCCTTCGCCGTGATGCTGGGGTCTCGCAGGGCGTCGGCCCAGTGCGCATCGAACGCCTCGGCACTCCGGGGGACCGTCAGCGCCAAGCGGTTGGACTCCGGGTCGAGTTGCATCTGGTACATCCGAGGCAGGTCGTCCGGTTCGACGTGTCGAATGCGAACGCGGCCGCTGATCGCCGGGTTCATGTCGTCCCCCCTCAACGTGCGGTTGTAGATTGAGCAGCGGGTAGTGTGCTCACGGGTTTTCCTCCCGGTCCTTGAGTCGTTGCAGATCCTCGTCGAGTTGGTCCCACCGGGTCTTCCACAGCCGCCGCTGTTCGGCCAGCCAGTCCTCGGCGACCTTGAGTCGCTGCGGGTTGATCTGGAAGATCCGTACTCGGCCCTTCTTTTTCGACTTCACGAGTCGGCTTTGTTCGAGCACGGCGAGGTGCTGGACGAATGATGGGAGCTTCATGTCGAACGGCTCGGCCAACTCCGTGACCGAGGCCGGTCCCTTCGCCAAGCATTCCAGCACCTTCCGCCGAGTCGGATCGGCCAAGGCACGGAAAACGTCATCGGCAACGGCGGCGGATGGAGTCATGGTGGCAGAACAGGCAACTTTCGACTCGACACCATGACGGCATTCTACCGCCGATGATAGTTAGGCCAATACCTAAGTGATGAGAAGTCAGAAAGGACTACATGGAGGCTTCTGTCGATGGCCGATCATGCCTTTTGTGCGCCGAAAGAGTGGCCTGCCGCCTCTCCGTGGGGCCGTCCAGCCGCTTGCGGAAGTGGACGAGGCGTTCCGACTCTCCGAAGCCGAGCGCCTTGTGCGCCTCGTGACTCACCGTATTGCCGAGGTGGGCGTCTGACGCCATCTCCTGGCAGCCATGAGCCGCCGCCCAGCGTTCCGCCGCCTCGACCAACATCCTGCCGACCCCCTGCCGCCGCACGTCGGGGTCCACGTACCAGCCCTCGACGTACCCCACGGGCTGGGCGGAGCAGCCATCGACGTGCGGTCGGATCGAGGTTTCCACGAAGCCGCACAGGCCGCCAGCGGGCCGTTCGGCCACGAGTACCCTCCACGACAGGAACGACTCCGACCACCGAAACGTGCCGGTGGCGAAGAACGCAGCCACCTCCTCGGCGTGTTCGGCCCCGTCGTCCGGCCAGAGGGCGGTGCGCATCCGTACCCACTCGTCCCGGTCGGGCTTGTACACGGGTCGGACCTGCGTCCCGGCCCCGAATGGCGGCGGGTAGCGGACCCACCCCGTCACACCGTCCAGCGACCCCGACACCAACTCCAGCGCCATCCACGCCTCCCGCCCGACGAACGGCGACGAGAGGGACTCGGCCAGCTTTGGTGAAAACCCAAACCGAGGGTAAAAGTGCGGGTGGCCCAGCACGATGACGATCTGGTGTCCCTGCTGTCGGCACTCGACCAGCCCGCTGCGCACCAGCGCCGAGCCAATTCCCTGGTTTTGGAATTCAGGCAGGACCGCCATCGGAGCAAGGGCCAGCGCCGGCACCATCCCGGCCTCCGTGATGATCGGCAAGTCGCTGAAGAAAAGGTGGCCGACGATTTGTCCATCTTGCACGGCGACCTGCGATAGCCGTAGGTAGCCGCCTTGCCGAAGGGCATCGACGAGCCTGGCCTCATCGTCCTGACCGAAGGCGAGGCGGTTGACGTGGCGGATCGCCTCGTGGTCCGCGCAGGTTTCTGGTCGGATGAGGATGTTCATGGCTTCGGCCTTTCCGCGCTCGATCTCCTTGCCCTCAACTTACGGTTGGCCGAAAAATGTGCCTCTCGATAAGTTGGATGGCGGAAGGATGTCCGAGGTTGTGCAGAATCTTGTCGTAGGACAAGGCAGGGGAAATGACCATGTTGAGATGGCAACGGTTTTTGGCGTTGTTTGGTGCTGCCATGCTGTTCCGCGTCCTGTTATCGCCTGCCGTTGCACCGGCATCGGATAAAGATGCCACCAAGAAAGGAGGCAAGGTCGCTGGCATTCTGATCGACAAGAAAGCGGACGGGATCACGGTGAAAGCCGATGGTGAAGAGGAACCGGTCAAGTATCGCGTCGGCGAGAAGCCGGACAAGAAACTGGAGCAGGCGTTGAAAACCATCTTCAACGCAAGCCGAGTGCAACTGACGTACAAGCAAGCCGGCGATTCACGAGAACTGGTCAGCATCAAGAAGCAGGTTTTTAAAACCTCGGGAACGGTGACGGGAGTAGTCGTCAAAGTTTATAACGAGTTTTGGGTCGAGGTAAAGCCCAAGAAGGGACCGTCCGATGCGTATGCTCCCGGTGCCAACTACAAGGACAAAGCCTTTATGGAAAAGCTCAAGGGATTGAAACCAGGCGACTCGGTTACCATCCAGTTTTACACGGACTTCGAGCGGCATCGCATCTTGACACTACGGAAAAATTGATGGGCCTTGGTTTCTTACGGGTCAAGCGGCCCGTTGCCGAACGGGGTGCGGTCGCCGACAGGGCCAGCCGCAGGCCATCGCCGCCGTTAGCGAGATCACGTCATCCGGCTCCTCCTTCACTGGCCCCTCGATCGCGTTAAGGATCCGCGTGAACTTCGGCGCGCCTTCTGCTCTCCTGCATGGTATGAGCGATTTCATGCTGGAGCTGGACGGTTCCTTCGGCGAGGGCGGCGGGCAGATTCTGCGCACCAGCCTGGCCCTGTCGCTGTGGACCGGCCGATCGTTTCACCTGCGCAACGTCCGCGCCGGCCGGCCCAAACCCGGATTGCAGCCGCAGCACCTGATGAGCGTCCGCGCCGCCGCGACGATCGGCCAGGCTCAGACTGCGCGGCGCCTCACCGGGCAGCAGCGATCTCGTCTTCGAGCCGGGCCCCGTGCAAGCGGGCACGTACCGCTTCGACGTCGGCACCGCCGGGGCGACCGGCCTGGTATTGCACACGATCTATCTGCCTCTGGCCCTGCACGGCCGCACGCCCAGCGAGCTGACGCTGATCGGCGGAACGCACGTCTCCACCAGTCCTTGCTTTCACTTCCTCAACACGACCTGGCGCCGTTATCTGGAGTTGTGCGGTCTGCGCGTGAGCCTGCGCCTGAACCGTCCCGGCTTCTACCCACGCGGCGGCGGCGTGGTCGGGGCGTTCATCCAGCCGTGTGCCAATCTCCACGGCGTTCGCCTGGGAGCACGACCATCCGTCCGGGCGAGCGGTTTCAGCGCCGTCGCCGGACTCGATGTCTCGATCGCCCGCCGGCAAGCTCGGCGCGCGCTGTTCCGCCTGCGGCAGTACGGCTTGAAGGCTCAGCTCCGCGAGGAGACGTGGGAGGGTGGACCGGGCACCGTACTGGCCGTGGAGCTAGACACGCATCCGGTGCCGACGTTATTCTTTGCTCTGGGGGCGCGCGGCAAACCGGCCGAGCGCGTGGCGGACGAGGCCGTCGATCAGCTCCTCGCCTACCTCGACGCCGGCGACGCCCTGGTCGATGCCCACAGCGCCGACCAGCTCGTCTTGCCGCTGGCCCTGGCGGAGGGACCGTCGGAGTACCGGGTCGCCGAGGTGACGCGGCACCTGACTACGAACATTGCCGTCATTCGTCGCTTCCTCGAACGGGACATCGTTTGGGAGGGCGTCGAAGGAAAGCCGGGAGTGGTTCGCATACCGTGAAAAACATCCTGTCGGACAGCTCGCTCTCGATCGCGCAGATCGTGCCCTGCACCGAGGCGGAAGGACCGGGACGTCGCTTCGCCGTGTGGTTGCAGGGCTGTCCCTTGCGCTGCCCCGGCTGCTGCAACCCGGAGATGCTGCCCTTCGAGGGCGGAACGACGGTTGCGCTGGCCGATCTGATCGGATCGATGGAGGAAGTGACCGGATCGCAGGGCGTCGAGGGAATCACCTTGCTCGGCGGCGAACCGCTGGCTCACGCCGCCGGCGCGGCCGTCCTCGCTCGCGCCGTCCAGGAACGCGGCCTGAGCGTGATGATCTTCAGCGGCTACACT
This sequence comes from uncultured Planctomycetota bacterium, assembly GCA_963849325.1. Taxonomy (GTDB): domain Bacteria; phylum Planctomycetota; class Planctomycetia; order Gemmatales; family Gemmataceae; genus JAJPHU01. The sequence goes on from CAWKHF010000009.1 coordinate 462,213, forward strand.
CTCGAAGAGGCCCGGCGGCTACCCGACCCTGCCGTCGACGAGTTGCTCGACCACACCGACATTCTCGTGGATGGGCCGTATCGACGCGAGCAGCCGGAGACGCGACGGCGCTGGATCGGCTCGGCCAACCAGCGCGTCCACTTTCTGAGCGACCGCTATCGGGCCGACGATCCGCGCTGGTTGCTGCCCAACACGCTGGAGGTCCGCCTGCGCGGGCGGGAATTGACCGTGAACGGCTTCCCGGCCCGCGCGGCGGTCGGCCTGTGGAAGCGACCGCCCAAGAAAAGTTCTGAGTTCTGAGTTCTGAGTTCTGAGTGAAAGACAAGAGTGATCTTCTTCTTACTCAGAACTCAGAACTCAGAACTTCGAGTCCTCTTGGCGAACGCCGGGCGATCCGTAGGAAGATGGTACGATAACCTCTTCTGTTCCTCGGGTGTCGAAGCCATGGTTCACGATTTGAGCCAAGACATCGGACCGGCCGCCAACGGACAATCGTTGCCGCGCCAGGCCGTTGCCGGACTGATGCCGCCGCAGCTGGGCGAAGCCATGATCCGCGAAGTGTGGCCGACGATCATGGATGCGCAATCCGCCATCGCTTCGCTGGGATCGCGGCTCATCAAGACGATCGTGCTGGCCCCGCTCGGTTGGCTCCTCAACGGCCTGCTCTTCGGCAAGAAGTTCATGCCGGTCCTGTGCAAGCGCTACACGCTGACCAATCGGCGCCTCATGGTCCGCCGCGGCTGGAAGCCGGCCCCGATCCACGAGATCGCCCTCAAAGACATCGACGACGTCCGCCTCGTCGCCGACAGCTACGAGGCGTTTTACCGCTCCGGCGATCTGGAAGTGCTGTCCGGCGGCAAGGTGGTGCTGAAGTTGACCGGCGTGCCGGAGCCGGAATCGTTTCGCCACGCCATCGTCAACACCGTCAAGGCATGGGGCGGCCCGGACAAGCTCAAGGGGCCGTTCGTGCCGGCCAGCGCCCCGTCCAAATGAGTTTCGAGGCCCCATCTTTCTGTCTACCAGCCCGGAGCGTCCGCGACGGGTGTTTGGACCCGTCGCGGACGCTCCGGGCTGGTGGTCTCCCTCACCGCACAAGGAGGTGCGCCGATGAAACGTCTCGTTCTTCTGCTGGGGATTGCTGGCGCCGTGCTCAGCGCCGGCGCGGCGGGCTGGTTGTGGCTGCTGCCTCCCAATCAGGAACGCGCCCTCGCCCGCATCAAGCAGCTGGGCGGTAAGGTCCACACCGACGACGGTTACCGCGAACGGCCGGTGGTCAAGGTCGATCTGAAGGATTGCCCCGTCCGCGACGAGGACCTGAGCTATTTGACCGCCTTCCCCACTCTGCAATACGTGATCCTGACCGGCGCTCCAATCTCGGACGCCGGACTGAAGCACCTGACCGGGTTGCCCCAGCTGCGCGGCCTGGCCCTCAGTGGCCCAGCGGCGGGCGGCGAGGGCTTGCGGCACCTGGCCGGCATGACCGCCCTCCGTGAACTGCGGTTGGAGGGAGCGGAGTTGAACGACACCGGCTTGACGCACCTGGGACGCCTGATCGGGCTGGAAGCGCTGGAATTGTCGGACGTGTCGCTCCGCGACGACGGCCTGGGCCGGCTGCGCGGACTGCTTAACCTCCAGCGCCTGACGCTGCACCGCACCGCGGTCGGCGACGCCGGCCTGGCTCACCTGGCCGGCCTGCGCGGCATTGAGGAATTGACGCTGGCCTCGCCGCGCATCACCGACGCCGGACTGGCTCACCTCAAAGGGCTGAAGCACCTGCAAGAGCTGAGTCTGGCGGACACCGCCATCACGGACGCCGGCGTGGCCCATCTCCAGGGACTGAGTCGAGCTGCGCGAACTGGACCTGAGCAACACGCGCATCACCGAGGCGGGCCTGGCGGAGCTGCGCCGAGCACTGCCTGCGGCGTTCGTCTACCGTACCCCCTGAAACCGAACCGAGAAAGGCCATGAGCGACGCGACGACCACCGAGTTGCTGGAATTGAATCAACGTCTGCTGGACTGCATCAGCCAGGGCGACTGGGCGACGTATCAGACGTTGTGCGACCCGTCCCTGACGTCGCTGGAGCCGGAATCGTTGGGACATCTGGTCGAAGGGATGGCGTTCCATCGCTATTACTTCGACCTGGGCGGAATCCGCGGCCGGCATCAAACGACCATGTGCAATCCGCATGTTCGTGTGATGGGCGACGTGGCGGTGATCGCGTACATGCGGCTAGTGCAGCGCATCGGGCCGGACGGCAACGCGATGACGGTGGGCAACGCCGAGACGCGCGTGTGGCAACGCATCGACGGTCACTGGCGACACGTTCACTTCCACCGTTCGATGCTGATACCGATGTCGAGTTAATTTCCCATGACAAGCCTGGAGCGTCCGCGATGGATCCTCACCCGTAGCGGACACTCCAGGCTTATCTCTCACTCATCCATGCGCTCCACGCCTGGCACTGCCAGCACGAAATCGGGTCCATACGCCAGCGACGGCGTTTGATACCCCGGCGGTGCGTCGCCTTGCAGCACGCGCGTCACCACGGCCAGCGCCATCAGCATGGTGAACGTGTACACCTCCGGCCCCCGCAGACGCGATACGGCGCGGCGGCCGGTGCCGTCGCTCACTTCCCCCCACAAATAGGTCCGTCCCCGAGTGCGTTCCTCGTCGCTGGGACCGGGCGGCCCAGCCTGGATGCGGCGCTTGAGGAAGTTCTGCAACAGCGATGAGCGCAGCGCCCAGCCGAGATGACGGCTCAGGCGCATCAGGCGCAATTGCCGACGTGAGACGGCCGTGTACACCTCGATGTCGCCGATGCCGGTACTGCGGTACGCCGTGGACACATCACCCCAGGGGATGGTGACGGCTCGCGTCGGTCCCTGGCCGAAGTCGATGTCGCGCGTCCGCCACGCCGCCGGCACGCTCGTCAGCACGCCGCCTCGGCGAACGGCGCCGTCCCGGTGCAGGTTCTCGATGATGGTTGTGGCTGTGCCGCGCGAGAAGCTGCCAATGCCGTGAAAGCCCAGGGCCAGATGGGTCGCGGTCGGCAAGCGCCGGTGCAGGTGGGCAGCCAGGCAGTCCGACGGCACCACGTCGAAGCCGGCGCCCGGCAGCAGCAGAACGCCGGCCGCCATCGCCTCCGTGTCGCGGCCGGCCAGCATCTCGAAGACACCGATCTCGCCGGTGATGTCGAGGTAGTGGACGCGCGCTTCCAGGCAGGCGTCGGCCATCGGCCGGGCCGTGTGCGCGAATGGACCGGCGCAGTGGAGTACGGCGGTCACGCCGTCCAGTCCGGCCCGTGTCGCCGCCGCGTCCTCCAGCGCGAAGACACGATGCTCCAGCCCCAGCTGCCGCGCCAGGACGGCGATCGCCTCGGCATTGCGGCCGGCCAGGACCGGACGCAGTCCGCGCACCACGGCCTCGCGCGCGATCAACCGGCCCGTGTATCCGTTGGCGCCGTACAGCAGAAATGTTGCCATCGCCTGGACTCCACCAGCCCGCCGGTCCTCTCCTCTCCCCTCTCTCGCCTATCATACCGACACCGCCGGAGGGAGAGATGTCCCGGACTTGAGTTTGTTTGGCCGACCGCGAAAAAAACTGGCCGATGGTTGCCGGCATGGTCGATACGATAGGCAGACTTTGCGCCGTCCGACGGTGCGTGCGGGCATTGGACCGGGGCGGACCCGGAAGGGGAGGCGGCCCTTGTCGGCGGAAACGAGAGCACGGCACATGACCCTTCGATCCGCGACGCGGTCGGCCATCCCGTTGATGCTGCTCGCCGTGATGGGCTGTTATTTCCCCGTCCGCGCCAAGATCGACGCCGCCGTGTGCGACATCGCCAAGCAACCGTTCGACCTCCAGCACCTGGAAGCGGCCGACCAGAAGCCTCTCATGCCGCCGGCCGAGAACGGTTCGGTGACACCGACCGCCTATCCTTCCGAGGAGGAGGAAACCTCGACCGAGGCGCAGCCTTCTGACCGCGGCCCCGTCCAGCCGGGCCAGCGCTATGACCCCTTCAAGGATCTAGAGAAGTATCGCCGGCCGACGCTGCAAGTGCCGCCGGACCTGCTGCCCAACGGCCCGCCGCCGCCGTTCAAGCCGGGAGAGCTGGACACGTCGCAGCGGCGCGAGAGGCTGCGCCGCGAGTTCCAGCCGCTGCGGCCGCCCGGCCCGGATTACGAGGGCGTGCCCGGCCCGTTCGGCCATCCGCTGACGCTGTCCGAACTGCAGCGCATCGGCCTGAGCAGCAGCCCGCTTATCAAGCAGGCCGTCGCCGCCGTCGAGGTTGCCCGCGGCAACGCCTTCCAGGCCGGTCTGCCGCCCAACCCCGTCATCGGCTTCGAGGACGACACGTTCGGCACCACCGGCGGCGCCGGCTACCCGGGCGGCTTCATCGACCAGCTCATCGTGACCGGCGGCAAACTGCAGCTACGTCGGGCCGTCTTCGCCATGGACCTGCGCAACGCCGAGGTCGCCCTGCGACGGGCGCAGATGGACCTGGCCACGCGCATTCGCACCTTTTACTTCCAGTTGCTGGTGGCGCGCGAGAACATGCGCGTCAACCGCATCCTGGTTGCCTTCGCCAACACCGTCTACGAGTTCCAGGCCGGTCAGGCCCGCAGCAAGGCCGAGCTGACCATCGCCGCCTACGAGCCGATGTATCTGCGCGCCCTGGCCAACATCGCCAGCGTCAACCTGGTCACGGCCCGCAACAGCTACACCCAGGCCTGGAAGCAGCTGGTCGCCACCCTGGGCTTGCCCGGCATGCCCTTGACGCAGGTGGCCGGCCGCGTGGACATGCCCGTTCCCGTCTTCGACTTCGCCAAGGTCTGGGCCCACGTCGGCAGGAACAACACCGACGTGGCCACCGCCGACATCTCGCTGCAGCAGGCCCGTTTCGCCCTGCTGCTGGCTCAGGTCTTGCAGACAATCCCCGACGTGAACGCCCGCATCCTGATCCAGAAGGACTTCACCGGCCCGCCCAACGCGATCGCCCCGAGCCTCGCGGTGTATCTGCCCATGCCGTTGTGGAACCGCAACCAGGGCGGCGTCGCCGCCGCCCAGGCCAACGTCATCCAGATGGGTGAGGAGCCGCTGCGCGTCCGCAATGACCTGTACACGCGCCTGTCGGAAGCCTTCCAGCGCTACCAGACCAACCGCAAGAACCTGGCTATCTACCGCGATGAAATCCTGCCCGACCTGGTGCGCGTCTACGATGCCATTTATCAGCGCTACCAGATCGAGGGACAGGTGAACCTGCCGCCGCCTCCCGCCGGCGTGCCGGCGGCCATCCAGATCAATCCGCCGACCATCAACGACGTGGTGGTGGCCCAGCAACTGTTGACGAGCAACATCGCCAATTACGTCACCGCCCTCGGGCTGATGTGGCAGGCGGTGGTGGACGTGACCGATCTCATTCAGACCAATGATATGTTTCGCCTCGGCGAGGAGGTGATGCCGACCGAGGCGGTGCCGGTGCTGCCGGACCTGTTGCCGACGCATCCGTGTTCGCCGTTGCCCGACCCCCAGCTGCGACGCGGCGACGGCTCCTGGCCGGAAGCCATCCCCACTCGGCATAACTATCCCATGCCCAAGGCCGATGGCGAGGTACGTCGGCCGCAGCCGACGCCAGCGGCCTTGGCGACGGCGGTTGGGAGCGGCCAATGACGGTTGTCATCCGAGCCTGAAGCGTAAGCGAAGAGCGCGACAATCGAAGGTTGTCGCGCTCTTCGCTTACGCTTCAGGCTCGGAGGCGTTCGATATTCATTTCTCCGCCTCTCTCTTCTTCAACCAGCGGTCCAGCCAGTCATAGGCCACGCGCCGCACTTCCGGCGGGAAATCGTGCTTGCAGTCGGGGTAGTTGGCCGCCAATCGATCCGCCGCACCGAGCAACTCATACACCGGCTTCGCCGCCGCGATGCAATCCCTCACGCCGGACACCTCGAAGTTGTCATCGTGCAACGGCGAACTGGCCAAGAACGCCCGCGGCGCCAGGGCGGCGACGACCTCCGGAAAATCGAACGGCACTTTCTCCGGCTTCATCTCGTACTTACTGGCAATAAGCGGCATGTATCGCACACTGGTCCAGCCCTTCAATTTGCCGCCGTAATACTTGGGAAAGCTCGTGAAGCCGCAGTTGGACACACACGCCTTGATGCGCGTATCGAAGACGGCGGTGAACATCGTGTTGTGGCCGCCGAGCGAATGGCCGATGCAGCCGATGCGCTCGGCATCGACTTCCGGCAGCGACACGAGCAGATCGACGGCCCGCATGTTGTTCCGGATCGCCTTCATGCTGCCCGACAAAAACCGGCTCTTGGCGAAATCATAGGGGTATTCGCCGAAGCTGGGATAGTCGGGGCAGAGCACGACGTAGCCGCGCTCGACGAGGTGGACGCCGATGCGTTTGTTCTCCTGTTTACCCAGGCCGGCCGGCTCGTCCTTGCCGATGTTGATGGTCTGGTGCAGTACGAGTACACCGGGCAGCTTGCCCTTGCGCTCCTTGGGGACCAGCAGGTAGGCCGGGACGCGATCGTCCTTCTCGACGGCGAAGGTCAGCTTCTTGCGGACGTAATGCGGTAGTTCGGCTGTATCCGTCACTCTCACGTCGAGGGGCCCCTTCTGGCCATCGTCGGGCAGCGGTCCCATGACGAGCTGCATGTTGGCGAGGATGTGCGCCCGGCGCTGCGCCCAGTCCGCCGCCGTGCGCACCGGACGTTCCCGTCCCTCGGCGTCGCGCACCACGAGCAGTTTGTTTTTATCCGGATAAAACGGCGGTTCCGACCCCGAGCTAACCACAGAGTCACAGAGAACACAGAGAAGACAAGACACAGGCAAGAAAAGAAAGAGTTGTTGCGTGCGCTGGCGGAGCATTGTTTTCTCCTTTTGTCTTCTCTGTGCTCTCTGTGACTCTGTGGTGAGTTCTTTCGCGGCGTCTATGCTAGCAGTCGGGGATGGATCGTGCTATGGTGAGCGGAAACTCAGGATCGGGAGGGTCCGTTATGCTCGTCGTCATGCACAGCCACGCGACGCCGCAACAGATCGAGCAAGTCCTCGCCGCCATAAGGCGCCTGGACCTGACGCCGCACCCCATGCCGGGAGCCACGCGCACGGCCATCGGCATCACCGGCAACCTCAGCGCCGTCGATCCGCGCTCGCTGGAAGTGCTGCCGGGCGTGTTCGAGCTGATTCGCGTCACCAAGCCGTACAAGCTGGCCAGCCGCGAGATGCACGAAGCCGACACCTACGTCCGCCTGCCGCGGACAACCATCGGTCCCGGCACCTTCACGCTGATCGCTGGGCCTTGCTCGGTCGAGAACGAGGACATGGTCCTGCGCACCGCTGAATTCCTGTGCAACCACGGCGTCAACCTGCTGCGCACGGCGCCTTCAAACCGCGCACCAGCCCCTACGCCTTTCAGGGACTCGGCCAGGAGGGACTCGACATCCTGGCACGGGTGCGCCGGCGCACCGGCATCGGCATCGTCACCGAGTTGATGGATACCGACAACGCCGACGCCGTCGAGGAGGTAGCCGACGTCATCCAGATCGGTACGCGCAACATGCAGAATTTCAGCCTACTGCGCCGGGTATCGCGCTCGGCCAAGCCGGTGCTGCTCAAGCGCGGCCTGTCGGCGACGCTGGAGGAATGGCTGATGGCCGCCGAGTACGTCCTGGCCGGCGGCAATGCCAACGTGGTGCTGTGCGAGCGCGGCGTGCGCACCTTCTCCGACCACAGCCGCAATACCCTCGACCTGTCGGTGATTCCGCCGGTCAAGCACCTGTCGCACCTGCCGATCCTGGTCGATCCCAGCCACGGCACCGGCAAGCGCGATTACGTGCCGGCGATGGCCTTGGCGGCGCTGGCCGCCGGCGCCGACGGCCTGCTCATTGAGGTCCACCCCGAACCCGACCGCGCCCTGTCCGACGGCGCCCAATCGCTGCCCTTCGAGGCGTTCACCTGTTTGCTGTCGGCGCTGCGGCGCCTGGCCGAGCCGCTGGGCAAGACGATAAATTAATTGCGGAGGCGTGAGAAACATGCCGTCCATCTTCACCAGGACGGGCATCTGGAGGGAGTTGAGATGATCCAACAAGCTGCCGCGGCGCTGTGCGAGTTGTACGAGACGGATGAAACGGCGTGGCTGGAAGCGATGGCCGAGCTGATTGAGCAGCAACGATGGGGCGAACTCGATTATCCGCACCTTCAGGAGTATCTAACGGACATGGCACGGCGCGATCGACGGGAAGTGGAAGACCGTTTGATGGTGCTGATCGCACATCTCTTGAAGTGGTCGTATCAGCCCGATCACCGAACAAGGAACTGGCGTGGAACCATCATCGAGCAGCGACAGAGATTGGCTCGTCTGGCGAGTCGCGGTGTGTTGCGCAATCATGCGGAAACGGTCTTGCCGGAGGTCTACAAAGAGGCCGTCGAGCGCGCGGCTGCCGAGACAGGACTGGCGGTCGAGTCGCTGCCCGCAACCTGCCCGTACACCTTGGAGCAGTTATTATCCACCGACCTCACGGCGGAATAATACCCACAGAGGCAGCCGGGTGAGCAACAGCACCACGCCCATCGCCGCCAGCGTGAAGAGACTGATCCTTCGGCCCAGACGGTACGACTCCGGCTCGAACGTGAAGACGACCTCGTGCCGGCCCTCCGGCACGGCCACGGCGCGGAAGAGGTAGTCGGCCCGCTCGACAGACGCCGGCTTGTCATCGATCCGGCACGTCCAACCGGGATACCACAGGTCGGCGAGGACCAGCCAGCCGGCCGGCCCCGGTTCGACGTCCACCACCACGCGGTTCGGCTCGTAGCGGCGGATGTCGGCGCGGCGCACGGTGCCGTCCGGCGCTGCCGGGTTCGATGACGGCACATCGCTTTTCCAACAGCACTTCCGCACGGAAATCGGTAGCGATCAATCGCGGCAAGACTTCACCTCGTTCGGGCAGCGGCGCGGCGCGAAAGACGACGAAGGCGCGCGGCAGGACGGTGCGGTTCTCCCAGACGGTGTACGACGGCAGCTCGCGCACGCCGCCGGCAATGAAGTCGAAGGCTCGCGGGCGCGGGTCTTCGCGCACCGCCCGCCACTCGCTCTCGTGCTCCGGCGGACGCATGTCCGGTTGCACGAGATAGCGGACACCGAGCAGATCGAGCAGTGGTTTATTCACGATGCGGAAATCGCCGAGGACCGGGTAGGTGAAGGGGCCACTCTGGGCCTGCAAGGGAGCGTCGCTGCCGGCGATGAATTGCAGATATTCCTTGTAGCGTAAGTTGTCGATGGAGTTGTAGCCGCGCAGCGACTTCCAGGCGGTACATCATTGCCAGCGGCGCTCCGGTGCCCAGCGGCGTAGCGCTGCCGCCGGGATGGTCGTCGCGGTCGAGGACGCGGCCCGGTTCGTGGCGACGACCGATCAGGAAATCGACGCACGAGGAGGAGGCGTACAGCGCTGCTTGCGGGCGCGTCGCCACCAGGGGCATGGTCAACGCCCACAGGTCGAGCAGCAGCAGCAGTCCCCAGACGCAGCGCGCCTCCGGCGCCCCGTCGGCGCGGTCGAACCGAGCAACCAGAACACGGCCGGCACCGTCAGCAGCAGCGACGGCCAGTAAGGATGGAAGCAAAGGGATTTGTCTTCGAGCAGCTGCCGCACGGCGAAACCGCCCGTCAGGATGGCGACCGCGATCAGCAGGCGGAACAGCAGACGACGGCTGCGTTGTCGTCGATCCGCCGCCGAATCAACGGCGCGAGTAGCATTTGCACGGCAGACCCCGCCAGGAAGGCGATGGGGAGGCTGAGGATCGAGAACATGCGAGCGGGCTGACGGAACAGGCGGAAGCCGGGCAACCCCTGCACGACGACGGCTCCGCCGGCGGCGAAGAGCAGCAACAACACGGCCACACCGGCCTGGTAGCGCAATCGGCCTCGCCCCAGCCAACCGGCCGTCACCGCGGCAAACAGCCACAAGAAGGCGAGGCCGCCGCGATCCTCCCACTGCAAGTTGGCTGGCTCGGCCGTCAGAGCCGGGCCGACCAGGAACAAGATCGACCGCAAGCCACCGGCCACGACTTGTTCGGAGCCGACACCGAGGGCGCGGCTGGATTGTCCGGCCGCCTCCAACGTCGGCAACAGCTGCACCGCGGCCAGACCGACGCCCACCAGCGCCGTCCACAGCCCGAAGACGAGCCAGCACGCCAGCGCCTCCGCCAGGCGGCGCGATGGCGAGACACCGTCCTTGGCCTGTGCGGAGTCGTGCCCCCGGCCGGCGCGATCCAGGGCCGCACCGAACGTCCAGAGCGCGAGGAACAGGCTGGCGTAGAAAGTGTACTGTGGGGCCGTGCCGAGGAGGAGCAGGCCATAAACACCGCCGGCGGCCGTCGCCCAGGTCACGCTCGCTCGGCGGATGGCCCGCTCCAGCAACAGCAGCACGAGCGGCAGCCAGGCCAGGCCGATCAGCAGGTAATGCCCTCCCAGCAGCAGGCGCTGCAGCCAGGAGCCGGCGAACATATAGCCGACTGCCGCCACCAGCGCCGCCGCCGCGATCAGTCCCTGCTCTCGGCTGTAGGCGTACATGCACCAGCCGGCCACGATGACGTGGAACACGACCAGCCAGCTGAGGGCCATTCCGACCCGCTCCTCCGGCATCACCAAGAACAGGGCGTGCGGCGGATAAAACACCGCCGCCAGAATGTCGTGAACGAACGGCTCCCCCGCGAATTGGTAGGGACACCACAAGGGCAACTCGCCCGTCTCGCGCCAGGCGCGGGCCAGGAATTGCTTGCCGGGCAAGTGCAGGGCGATCAGGTCGGAGTGATCGGAGTAGAGCACTCGATCGGGGTGCCGGACGAGGTCGTGGAAAAACAGCAAGCCGAGCAGAGGGATAAGGAGCAATGGCAGGCCGGACCTCATCCGTTCCCTCTTTTCCTTGGCGACCATCGGCATTAGCATAAGGACATGGGAGACGAAACTTCGACTTTGCCATCCGTGCCCGATCCGGTGGCCGGTCATATCGTCCTGACGCCGGATACCTGCGGCGGCCGGCCTCGGCTCGCTGGCCGCCGCATCACCGTACAGAACATCGTGCTCTGGCACGAACGCGGCGGCCTCAGCCCCGACGAGATTGTATCCAAACACCCTGGCCTGACACTGGCGGACGTCTACGCCGCCCTGGCTTACTATCACGATCACCGCGAGCAGATCAGCGCCCAGATCCGGACGGATGAGGCGTTCGCGGACCAGTTGCGCGCCCGGTCTCCCTCCCCTCTCCGGCAAAAACAGGGCGCCCTCATGCCCCGGACGATTCGCTTCCATCTTGACGAGCACGTCGATCCGGTCATCGCGGACGGCCTGCGTCGCCGCGGTGTCGATGTCACGACGACTTCCGATGTGGGCTTGATCGGCGCGACGGACCCGACTCAACTCGACTACATTCGGGCCGAGCAACGGTTAATCTTCACCCAGGACGCGGACTTCCTTCGCCTCCACGCTGCCGGCGAGGCGCATTCCGGCATCGCCTACTGTCATCAACAAAGCCGAAGCATCGGCGAGATTATCCACGGGCTCATCTTGATCTGGGAACTCCTCGATCCCGAGGACATGCGGGACCGAGTCGAGTTCCTCTAAGGTCAGGGAGTTATTTCAATACAAATCAACTCCGCCATGTCCCGAACGTACAGTCGGCCGCTGGACAGGGCCGGATGCGCCCACGTCTCCGGGCCGCTCACCTTCGACCGTGCCAATTCGCGATAACCCTTGGGGTCCGGCTCCAGCAAGGCCAGTTCGCCGCCGTCGGTCAACAGCAGCAGCTTATCGTCGCCGGTGCGCATCAGCGAGGCGTGATACTTGCCGACCTTCGCTTTCGTCCACAGCTTGTTGCCGGTCTTCATCTCGATGCAGTGCAGGTCGGCCGACGGCTTGGCGAACGGCGACGGCGTGGTGCCGGTCACGATATAGACGTGTTCCTTGCCGACCGCCACCGGCGTCGAGAAATACGACGTCAGATCCTTGTTCTTCCACGCCTCCTGGATGGCGGGCTTGCCGTCCCTGGTCTCCAGCCGCAGGCCGACGCTGCCGTAGGTGATCGAGCTGGCCAGCAGGAGGTCGCCGGCACGGATCGGCGTCGTCGAGCTTTCCAGCAGCTTGTCCACCAGCGGGAAACGCCACCAGACACTGCCGTCGGCCGGGTTGAGCGATGCCACACTCGCGCCGGTCAGGAACACCACTTGCCGGCCCGTGCCCTCGCCGAAGGCAATCGGCGACGAATAGCTGGCCGGGTCGTCCAGGCTCTTCCAGGCAACCTCGCCCTTGGCTCGATCGAAGGCGACTATCGATGTTCCTTTGCCGCCGACGTTCACCAGGACGTGCTCGCCGGCGACCAGCGGCGAGCAGGCCATGCCGAAGAACAGGTTTTTGGCCTGGAACTGCCGCAGTGTGTCCACCTGCCAGACTTTTTCGCCCTTGTCCGCCTTCAGGCAGGTGAGGACGCCGGTGATGCCGAAGGCGTAGAGCCGGCCGCCCACGACGGCCGGCGTGGCACGCGGGCCGTTGCCGTACAGGCTTTTGAAGGCGGCGCGTTCGTAGGCGGTTCGCCACAACTCCTCACCGCTGCGGGCGTCGAAGGCGACGATCTCCTCCTCGTTTTTGTCCTTGACCTTGGCGTGAAGAAAGACGCGGCCATCGGCGACGACGGGCGAGCTGTGGCCTTCGCCGGCCGGCTTGCGCCACAGCACTTTCAGTCGGCCCTTCCACGGCGCCACCTTCTCCGTCGAGGAATTGTTGCGGCGCGGGCCGAGCCACTGCGGCCAGTCCTCGGCGAGCGCCGAGCCGGCGACGGTCACGCCAGCGAGCGCGGTCAACAGCAACGAACGCGGCCAAAGCATGGGAAGGATCTCCTTTCAATGCCGAGGCGAAGGGCCGGCCGTTCGCCGGGCCGTCGCCCATCTGTTATCATCGGGGATGGGTTCCCCCTGCCCGGTGTTGCTACCTATAGGGATGTCCGAATCCGGGTACAAGGACGGCTTGCGCATCCCCTGCACGCGCCGCGGTCCCGACGCACCGGCGAACTGGCAGGGATTTCGCTTGACAGAAAATCGCCCTGAGCTTGAGATAGCGGTTTGGGCGCACCGGCACGCCCTGAGCACATAGTTCGGCGGCTTTGTCGTCCGATGTCCGGAGGCTAGCGAGGTCGGTATCTGTTATGGGTACTCCTGATCGGCCAAAGATGTTCCGCACGTTGAGGGGCTTCCTCAATGGTGAAGAGCCGGACGAAACGAACTACTTTCGATTCAGCGCCACGCTGCGCATTTACGGCGATGACATTCCTTTTGAGGAGATCAGTCGGCGGCTGGGCGTACAGCCAACGCATCTCCATCGGAAGGGCGAGCATCGCGGCTCACGCTCGCCCGCATACCGTGATGATGCGTGGCACTTTGAGCCATCACTGCCTGAAACAGAGCCACTTGAGCGCCATATTGAGGCTCTCTGGCAAGTCGCGCGGCCTGTAGTTGACTATCTCAAGTCGCTCAAGGAACGCTTTAAGGTTGATGTTTTCTGCGGATACCGTTCCAATTGCGATACCGCAGGGTTCGAGGTCTCCCACAGATGTTTGGAGCTATTTATCGCACTGGAAGTTCCGTTTGGTGTGTCAGTAATCATTACGTGAACGTCTGGTCTCTGGCTGATAGGTGCGCCGCCAAGGCAGCGAAAAGGTGTCAGGAACCTTTTAGATCATTGCAGAGCCAAAAAGGATCCTGACGCCTTTTCGCTCCCCGCAAAGGCCGACCGATGCCCAGCCCTTTTCCAGGGATGGACCCGTATCTCGAAGCTCACTGGCGCGACATCCACGCTGGTCTCATCATCTACGCGCGTGACGCACTCCAGGGCGTCCTCCCCGGCTCCTTACGCGCCCGCGTCGAGGAAAGTGTTCTGCTGGAGACCCCCCAGGGACTCGGCGATCATCCGCTGTTCCCCGACGTGCGCGTGGTCGAGTACACGTCGAAGCGCGGACTGGAAACGCGATCCGAAGCGGGCGTGGCCGTGGCGGAGCCGCTCGTCGTCGATGTCGAGATAGAGCCTGCCACCGAAACCTTTCTCGAAATCATCGACCGGGAGAGCGGCAACCGCGTTGTCACCGTCATTGAGTTCCTCAGCCCCAGCAACAAATCTCCCGGCCCGAACCGGGAGCAGTACCTACGAAAGCAGCGCGACATCTGCTCCTCGGACGCCAACCTGGTCGAGATCGATCTGAACCGATTCGGCACCCACACGCTGGCCTTTCCGTTGGAGCACGTCAAGCCCGCAGGCCGCACGGGTTACATGGCCTGCGTCCGGCGGGCCACGCGACGCGGCCAGGCGGAGGTGTATCCGATGCCGCTGTGGAAACGGCTGCCGACCGTGAAGATCCCCCTGCGACCGGAGGACGCCGACGTGCCGCTGGACTTGCAGTCTCTGGTCGAGCAGTGCTACCGTAATGGCGCCTACGAAGGCACGTTGGATTACACCGCCGACCCCGACCCGCCACTGTTGGGAGCGGAGAAGGATTGGGCCGAGGAATTTCTCCACGAGAAGGGGCTGCGGCCTCGGAAAAAGCCGCCGCGTCGCAAGGGAAAGCCGAAGTCGCGCTGAGGCGAGTGCAGGCAGGAAAAGGTGTCAGAAACCTTTTCAGACCGCAAAAGGTTCCTAACACCTTTTCGACCCCTCGCTGAGAGATAGGGTTCTCCCATGAGCCTGGAGTTCGAGTGGGATGAGGACAAAGCCGCTTCCAACCAGAAAAAGCACCGAGTAGCCTTCGAGGATGCGGCCACGGTTTTTGCCGATCCGCTCGCTGCCATTTTCGATGATGAAGCCCACACGGAGGAGGAGCAACGCGAAATCATCATCGGCCATTCGGCCAACCATCAACTCCTGTTGGTCTGTTTTACCGAGCGAGCGGGAGCCGTTCGGATCATTAGTGCCCGCCGTGCCACGAAAAGGGAGCGTCGAGATTATGAAGAAAACCCGCACCACTAAGCAATCGCCGGAACCCGAGAGAGACATGCTGCCGGAGTACCGCTTTGACTACAGCAAAGCGCGGCCGAACCGTTTCGCGGCTCATCTCAAGCCCGGCAGTCGTGCCGTGGTCCTCGACCCGGATGTTGCCGCCGTTTTTTCGACCCCGGAGTCCGTCAATGCCATCCTCCGGGCCTTGATCGAAACCATGCCGCGGACAAGTTCGAGCTAGCTGCGCGGTTCGTCCTTCAACTGTCGCACAACGTCACGTCCTCAATTTTTCGGCAATTCGAGGCGGCAGCATCCCAGATCGAGATGCTCGGCGTTCTCGTCCGCAGTCGATCCGTGAAAAACGTCCGGGTGCAGACGATAGACGACGAAGCGGCCCTGCTTCTCGTCCTGCACTAGACCGGCGTGGCGCAGGACGCCGAGATGGTGCGAGACATTAACGATCTCGGCGTCGAGCAGGGCCGCCAATTCACTGACGTTGCGGCCGCCGCCGCGCAGGCAGTGAATGATCCGCAGGCGCTCCGGGTCGGCCAGGGCGCGAAGGGTACGGGCGCAGCGGTCGGGTTGCAAAGACTCGCTCATGACACGTTTCCGTTCTCTTCCGGACTCGGAAGAAGGGCGTCCCGACAGGTCTCACGTTCCCAGCATACCCCATCGGCCGGTCCTGCTCCAACGTGTCTTTGTCCCTCTTCTCCCTAGGGGTTTTGTTGCGGCAGCATTTGCTCGCGTGTCTGACCGGCGCCGCGATGATCGATGTCCTCGTCGAGCGTGTAGATCTCCCACAGCGTCTGGTCCGGGTCGTGGACCCAGAACTTCGTTTGCCGGGCGTAGCAGCACTCGACGCCTTCCTGACGCTGCGTGTGAATGCCGGCCTGTTCGAGACGCCTTTGCACGATGACCAGGGCAGCGGAGTCGGGCATGCGGAAACCGAGGTGATTGAGCGCCTCCGCCCTCGCCGCGAGGCGACGGCTCCAACGACAGCACCAGCGGCGGATCGTCCAGTTCGAACTTGGCGTAATCGGGCCGGCACTTGGCCGGATCGCGGCCAAACAGGATGCGGTAGAAGGCGATCGACCGCTCCAGGTTGGCTATGTTGAGCGACAGATGGAAGCGAATGGCGGGGGCCATCGGCAATGCAGTGACCATCGGCGTCTCCCAGGGCGAGGTCCAATCGATCAGCGGAAATACAGGTTGTTCTTGCCGTGTTCGCCGTACTTGACGCGCAGCCAGCGATGGAACTCTTCGTAGTGCCGCTCGCGCTGCGGGCCGCCGTCGGAGCGCTTGTTATAGCTCAAATACAATTGGCGTCGCCAGCGTTCGGAGCGATTCGGGGCCGAGCGGTGCGGCGTGAAGCCGCCGAAGATGGCCACATCTCCGGGGTCCAGTTCCAGATTGACGCCGCGCGTCTCATCGATCAGCGTCAGAGACAACTCATGATACTGGCCATCCTCCGGCGCGAGGGGACCGTGCTGGTGGTAGCCGGGGAAGACTTGCGTGCAGCCGTTGTTGGCGTCGGCGCCATCCAAGGGCACCAGCACCGTCAGGAAGCTGCGCGGAAAGCCCGGCCAGGCGATCCAGTCCTGATGCAATCCGTAGCCGTTCACGCCCGGCGGCTTGAAGATCAGCTTGTCCTTGAACAGACAGGCTTCGTCGCCATACAGGGCCGCCAGTACCGCCAGTAGGCGAGCATCGTGGGCGATCCGCGCGCACACCGGCGCGAGATCGAGGACAGGGTCGAACGTCTCGAACTCGCGGACGCCGGTGTGGATGTTGGTCTGCCAGCGGCAGCGCAGGTTATCGATGGCGATGAGATCGTGTCGTCGCCAAAGGGCGTCAGCTTCGCTCGCGGCCTCCGCCATCAATTGGGATGGGAAGAAATCGCGGAGGATGAGGTAGCCTTGCTCGTGGTAGAAGTCGCGCTGTTCGCTCGGGAGAGCGGCTCGGTCCAGGGTTTGCGACATGCGTTGCTCCTTAGATTTTCGTGGACGCGCGTTCGCCCGGCAGACCGGTCAGCCAGGCGGTCAACGCCAGGGCGAGGGAAACGGCGGCCAGGTAAGGGAACAGCGGCAAATAGGAACCCAGGCGGGCCTTGGCGCTGCCGAACAGCGGCGGGCCGAGGGCGGAGAACAGGACGGTAAGCATCTGAGCCGCACCCTGTATTTTGCCGAGATGGGCCGGGCCGAAACCGGCGCGCCAGACGGCGAAGAAACAGACGGTGATGATGCCGCCGGCCGCCGCCATGACCGCCGCGTACAGGTAGACCTGTCCTTCCGCGCGGACGGAGGGCAGTGCCCCGAGAGCCGCGGCGAGGGCGGCCATCGCCAGGGCGAGCATTCGGCTCAGCGACCAGCGCGTCGCCAGCCAGCCGCCCAGCAGATTGCTCGCCAGGCCGACCGGGATGCCCAGGAGCGTGACGTTGACGAAGATCCGCTTGGTGTCGTCGGGAAAGAGCGTGCTCAGGATGCCCTCGTTGAACAGCGAGGTGCCGGCCGCGACCATGCCGTAAAACGAGACGGCCACGCCGAACGTCCAGAACGCCGGGCTGCGCAGCGCCTGGGCCAGCGTCCGACTCGTTTCGGCCGAGCCGTTCGCCAACGCTGTCTTGTCGGGAGTTTCCGCCGCCAGAAGTCGATTGCGCACCAGCACGGCGGGGATCAAGGCGGCGATGAGGACCGCCACGCCGATGCCGGCCCAGGCCGGTCGCCATTCGTCAGGGTGTTGCTTCGCCACGTTGCCAAGAACCGAGAACGCCCCGAGAAATCCGGCCGAGACGAGCAGGGAATAAACGCCCATCGCCCAGCCTCCGCGACGCGAGGCGCTGCGGCCGATGAGCGATAGACTGGCGACCGATAGGGCGCTCTGTCCCAGTCCGCGCGTCAGCAAAACCATCACAAACAGGTCCACGAGCAGGACCGTCGAGAATGTCCCCCGGGGCGTCGGGAAACTGCCGCGCCAGACCCAGTCGCCGCGCACCTGGCTCATGGTCAGGACGACGGTCCCCAGCGCGGCCATCACGCCGGTCAGGACGCGGCGCGTTCCCAGTCGATCGATCAGCCAACCGCACGGCAGACAGAACAACGCACCCAGCAGGGTAGCCCCCATATTGAGTAAGCCGTAACTCTCGGTGTCCAGTCCGAGGGACTTGCGGATCGGCTCGGTGAACAGGCCAAGCCCGTGGGTGCGTCCGGGCAGCGTGGCCACCATCGCCAGGGCGGCCACGCCGACGTGGACCCAGCGCCAGGCCGGCAGCGGATCGGATTCGCGGGTATGGCTCATGGCTGTTCGCCAAGGGGTTGCGTTGGGAGTCGGTAAACTCGGGCTAGGGGAGTTTGAGTTCGATCGGCGGCACGTTGTTGTCTTTCTTCCTCTCGACGGAGTACCTCATTTGGGACGTTCGAGGGTCGGAATATCGGCCTTGGAGCCTGTCGCCGGTCTGTTTGGGTCGGTAGGGTGGTGGCGGCCGGGGCGGCACCCATTCAATGGTGATCGCGTAATCGCCGACCGGGGCGCCGTCACCCTTGACGTAGGTGGTCAAGACAAATTTACCGTCTTCGCCGACGTGAGCCGTGGGCCGAGGCACATCACCGGAAGCAGGGACGGCCGGGTGAAAGACGACGACCGCCCCGGCCGCCGGTGTTCGGTCCTTACCTTGTGTGACGAAGATCTCGCCATGCACCGGATAGCACGGCGGGCGGTCGCTCCCGCACGAAGGAACACAGAGGACCAGGATTGCCGGGACCACGGTTCGCCGAAAAATGGGGGCGTGAGTCGGTGGGATCATCGCTAGCCCTTCGTTCCCCATCGTTTCGCCCGCTCGGTTAATAATTGTCGGCCGTCGTCTCATTGCCCTGCATCGTTGCCAGGGCGATCAAGATGTTTGCCGCCGTGCTCTGCGTCAAAAAATGAACCGAACCGTCGGCGAACGCGGCGTTGCAACCGCCGGCGTGGAAGGAATACATGCCGAAGTTGTTCGAGCAATTCATCAGGCACGGCCCGTTCGGGCCGCTGCTGCCGTCCGCGCTGGAACCCCACAGCGCGTCGGCTCCGTTCGCCGGATCGCCCCAACCGCCGAGTCCACCGTACAGAAGAGGTCCGCTGGTGGGACTGGGATAGGGAGCTTGCGGCGCACCCAGCAAGGTCTGGCCCGTATCTTTCAATCCGGCGTTGTACAGCTCCATTTTGCCGGCGAATTCCGTGAGCAAAAGCGTGCTGGACGTGCCGTCGGTGATCAACGTCACCGCCGTGGACGAGTCCGGTTGGAAGACGCCGTTGAGGTTGGATGGAGGAGGGAACGAACCCGAGTTGTAGCCCGGATAGAGAGCGCCCAGGCCCAGATAGGCAATTTCGCCAGGGTCCACGTTGAGAATGTTGGAGTAGTCGCCATTGGCGCACGGGTACGGCCCGACCGAACTATAACCGGGATAGCCCCAGGTGACCACATAGGGATTGGGTCGGGGAGGCGCCGCCGGGCAGAGAAAGGTTTTTACCATCGTGCTGACGATCGAGGAGTTGACGTTCGAGCCGGTGATGCCCGCGTTGCCGGAGGAACTCGCCGGCCAATAGCCTTTGGTGAAATCGTATTGGTTGTAAAGGGCGGATTGTTCCAGGTACGGCAAAACGAAGGTGCCCCAGTTGACCGGCACCGCCGACGGGTTGTAATAACCCGTCAGCGCCGGCGGAAAACCGCGATGGACACCCTCATAATTCATGCATGCCAAGGCCAGCTGCTTCAAGTTGTTCTGGCACTGGCTTCGGGCGGCGGCGGCACGCACCTTCTGCACGGCCGGCAGCAACAGGCCGAGCAGGATGGCAATGATGGCGATCACCACCAACAGTTCGATGAGCGTGAAGGCGGGGACGTCGGGCGCGCACCAGAAGACGCGACGGGAAAGACGGTGGGGAGACGTCATGGGATGTCCTTTGGGGTCGGCGGGTTCCCATACACTGACAATCAAACGATTATCAGAATGACAATGTAGAAGGGCATCCTGTAGGCGGCAACCTTTTTCCGATCCGGCGGTCCTGCCGCAACGACTCCACTACCGGCAACCCGCAATGCCTTCGACCGCCTTGCATCGCGTCGGCGGACGTGATAAAGTCGCTCTGTGCGGCCGGCGACGGCCGTACAAAACCTCTGCGGTGTTCGTGAAACGGCGATCCTTTTGACGAACCGATGGAGTACCCGCTGGGAGCCAATAGCGAGGTCGGGGCTTGCAAGCCCACCCTGGTAGTGGGATCCAAAAACCGGCCCTGAGGCGCCCCCTGGTCAATGCGGGTTCTCAAAAGCGCCGACACGGCACAGGCGGAGGTTTTTCCGCGCCGCCCTCCGAGACTTTCACCGCGCCGCGAACTTTTTTTCCGAAGCGGCCTCGTCCGTTCGCGTCGGACTCCGAAACGCGAATTTGCCCCAAGTCGGTCAATGTGAAAAAGTTGTGAGACAAGCAAAAGATTTACATATTTAAGCATTATAATCTATTCCTGCGACTGTCCCGATCGAGTTCCCCGAGAGAGACGCCGTTGTCCATTGGCAGATAATGGCTTCCGCGCAGGCGTGCCGGACGAGAGCAAGATGTCAGGTTTTTAAGATTGACTTGAGGACGAAAGTGATTATTCTTGGCCTTCGTGGTTATTACTCCCCGCCTTCATTTCTCCCAACCGGGAGACGAGCCTGGGAAGCGAGGCGGTCGAAAGGGGGCACGGAATTCGCCCGGCCCCTTAGGGAGCAGAGGGGCATTCCAGGGCGGTCTCTTCTCGCCGTCACGTTTGTTGTTGCGAAGGAGATACGGTTGGAGCATTTGCCGATTCGTCAACTTCCGCGGGATCGGAGGAGGGGTTGGGCGAGTGCTCGACGGACGGAGGAGAAGAGGTGACCGCAGACAAGCTCGGAGAAACCGCCCTGTTCGTTTCTTGCTGATCCGACATACTCATCGCCTAACCATCCATCCCTCTCTCGGCTCCCGCTGCGCCGAGGAGGGAGGACGAGGGACCAGACTTCAGCATTCCCGCAGCACCCACCCGGGCCAAGGATGGCCCGCCATAAGCGACCATGGGAAGGTAGGGGTCGAGGGGAGGGACCGGCAACGGCCCTTCTCGCAAGTGGTGCTGCTGGATGCTGAGGTCTTTTCTTCCGGAGCGTGGCGGACGATGGTTCCGCCACGCTCCGCTCGACTTGGCCCGCAGGATGATCGAGGCCGCGGCCGGCTGCCTGAAGGATTCGGGGCAGCCGGCCATTTTTCCCAATCTCCCATCCCCGAAAACGTCTCTCGCCGTTACACTATCGTCTAACCCCCCGCCGCGAACGGCTTAGCGCTAAGCCGTCCGCGGCCGACCGACGAGGGACGAGATGATGTTGATCCCCGCCTGCACCAGCACCCGCGCCGTGCTGGAAGAGTTGTTGGCCCAGCGCCTTCTCGTGCTGGACGGCGCCATGGGCACGATGGTCCATGCCCACAAGCCGACGGAGGAAGATTACCGCGGCACGCGCTTCCACACGCACTCCCGGCTGCTGCAAGAATTGCACCGAGGTCATGGTGCTGACGCAGCCGCGCACGATCGAGGACATCCACCGCGCCTACCTCGAAGCCGGCGCCGACATCATCGAGACCAACACCTTCAACAGCAACGCCCTGTCGATGGCGGAGTTCGACCTGCAAGAGCACGTCCACGAGCTGAACGTCGAGGCCGCGCGCATCGCCCGCCGCGCCGCCGACGCCATGAACCGGCGCACGCCGGATCGGCCGCGCTTCGTGGCCGGCAGCCTGGGACCGACCAACAAGACCTTGTGCTTCTCGCGCAAGGTCGAGGACCCCGCCTTCCGCGATGTCACCTTCGACCAGATGGCCGCCGCCTACACCGAGCAGATTCACGGCCTGGTCGCGGGCGGCGTGGACATCCTGCTGGCCGAGACGTCCTTCGACACGCTCAACCTCAAGGCGTGTCTGTTCGCCATCGACCAGTACTTCGAGACGCACCAGGTCCGCCTGCCGGTCATGGTCTCCTTCACCATCTTCCAGGGCGGCCGAACGCTGACGGCCCAGACCATCGAGGCGTGCTGGATATCGCTGTCGCATTTCGACATGCTCAGCGTCGGCATCAACTGCGCCCTGGGCGTCGAACAGATGCGGCCTTACGTCGAGACCCTGTCGGCGACTGGCCCCGGTGTTCACGAGCTGCTATCCCAACGCCGGCCTGCCCAACGCGATGGGTGAGTTCGACGACACGCCGGAGCACATGGCCGGCATCCTCGCTGAATTCGCTCGCAACGGCTGGGTCAACCTGGTGGGCGGCTGCTGCGGCACCACGCCCGCCCACATCCGCGCCATCGCCGAGTCCGTCAAGGACGTGCCGCCGCGCCCTCGGCCGGTCCTGCCGCAGTGGTCCAGCTTCAGCGGCACCGAGGCGCTGCGACTGCGCGACGACACGCGCACGTTCCTCATGATCGGCGAGCGGACCAACATCACCGGCTCGCGCCGCTTCGCTCGCCTGATCCGCGACGGCGACTTCGAGACGGCGGTGGCCGTGGCCCGCGAACAGGTCGAGGCCGGCGCCAACATCCTCGACGTCAACATGGACGAGGGGCTGATCGACGGCGAGAAGGCCATGACGCGCTTCCTCAACCTGCTCGCCGCCGAACCGAGCGTCGCCCACGTGCCGCTCATGATCGACAGCTCGAAATGGTCCGTCATCGAGGCCGGCCTCAAGTGCGTGCAGGGCAAGCCGATCGTCAACTCGATCAGCCTCAAGGAGGGCGAGGAGAAGTTCCTCGAACAGGCCCGCCTCGTCCAGCCGCTACGGGGCGGCCGTGGTCGTCATGGCCTTTGATGAGCAGGGACAGGCCGTCACCGCCGAGCACAAGGTGGAGATCTGCGCCCGCGCCTATCGCTTGCTGACCGAGAAGGTCGGCTTCGCGCCCGGCGACATCATCTTCGACACCAACATCCTGACGGTCGGCACCGGCATGGAGGAGCACGCCAACTACGCCGTCGAGTTCTTCGAGGCGGTGCGCCGTCTCAAGCAGATGTTCCCCGAGGCGAAGACGTCCGGCGGCGTCAGCAACGTCTCGTTCGCCTTCCGCGGCAAGGAGAACGAGGTGGTGCGCGAGGCGATGAACTCGGCCTTCCTCTACCACGCCATCCGCGCCGGCCTGGACATGGGCATCGTCAACGCCGGCCAGCTCCAGGTCTACGAGGAGATCCCCAAGGACTTGCTCGAGCACGTCGAGGACGTGCTGCTCAACCGCCGGCCCGACGCCACCGAGCGCCTAGTCGAATTCGCCAAGACCCTCGACCGCAAGGAGAAATCGGCGGAGAAGGAGGCGTCGTGGCGCGAGCTGCCGGTGCAGGAGCGGCTCACGCACGCCCTCATCCACGGCATCGTCGAGTACATCGACGCCGACGTGGAGGAGTGCCGCCATCTGTACAGCCGGCCGCTGGAGGTCATCGAGGGGCCGCTGATGGACGGCATGAACGTCGTCGGCGACCTGTTCGGTGCCGGCAAGATGTTCCTGCCGCAGGTGGTCAAGAGCGCCCGCGTCATGAAGAAGGCGGTGGCCTATCTGCTGCCGTTCATGGAGGCGGAGCGGGCCCAGCTCCGGCACCGTTCACAAGGCGCGCGGCAAGGTGCTGATGGCCACCGTCAAGGGCGACGTCCACGACATCGGCAAGAACATCGTCGGCGTGGTGCTGGGCTGCAACGATTTCGAGGTCATCGACCTGGGCGTCATGGTGCCGTGCGAGACGATCTTGCACAAGGCGCGCGAACATGCCGTGGACATGATCGGCCTGTCCGGCCTGATCACGCCGTCGCTGGATGAGATGGTCCACGTCGCCAAGGAGATGGAGCGCGAGGGCTTTCGACGTGCCGCTGCTGATCGGCGGGGCGACCACCAGCGCCAAGCACACGGCGGTGAAGATCGCCCCCGCCTATCACGACACGGTCATCCACGTCAAGGACGCCTCGCGCAGCGTCGGCGTGGTCGAGCGGCTGACCCGGCCGGACGAAAAACGCCGGCTCGACCAGGAAAACCGACAGACGCAGGCCAAGGAGCGCGAGAGCTTCGCCCGCCGCCGCCAGCGCAAGCTGGTGTCCTACGCCGAGGCACGCACGCACCGATTCCGCATCGACTGGGAGGCGGCGCCGCTCGCCGTGCCTTCGTTCCTGGGCGTCGCGCGTCCTGCGCGATTTCCCGTTGACCGACATCGTTGCCGTACATCGACTGGTCGCCGTTCTTCATGGCCTGGGAGATGAGCGGCAAGTATCCGCACATCCTGTCGGACGCCAAGGTCGGCGCCGAGGCGCGCAAGCTGTTCGCCGACGCCCAGCGGCTGCTGGAGCGGATCATCGCGGACAGGTCGTTGACGGCAAACGCCGTCTACGGCTTCTGGCCGGCCAACAGCGACGGCGACGACATCGTGCTTTTCGCCGACGAGGACCGGACGCGCGAGTGGTTGCGTCTGCCGATGCTGCGGCAACAGTGGCAGCGCGAAGGGCAGACTTCGTTCCGCAGCCTGGCCGACTACGTCGCTCCGGTCGAGAGCGGTCGAGCCGACTATCTCGGTGCCTTCGCGGTGACTGCGGGCCAGGGTGCCGAGGAGCTGGCCGGCCGTTTCGAGGCGGAGCAGGATCCGTACAACGCGATCATGGCCAAGGCGCTGGCCGATCGCTTGGCCGAGGCGTTCGCCGAACTGCTGCACGAACGTGCTCGCCGCGATTGGGGCTTCGGCCGCGACGAGCAGCTTGACGAAGGAGCAGTTGATCGCCGAGGAGTATCGCGGCATCCGACCGGCCGCCGGCTATCCGTCGTGCCCCGACCACACGGAGAAGGCGAAGTTGTGGACGCTGCTGAACGCGGCGGAGACGGCGGGCATCCAGCTGACGGAGAGTTTCGCCATGACGCCGGCGGCATCTGTCAGCGGCCTGTATTTCGCCCATCCGCAGGCGGCCTACTTCGCCGTGGATCTGATCACCCGCGACCAGGTCGAAAACTACGCCGCCCGCAAGGGCATGACGCGGGCCGAGGTCGAGCGCTGGCTGGCGCCGAACTTGGCCTACGAAGTTGAGTAGGCGTGGGATTGCCGGGCTGCGCGGGCGCTGCTAGAATGCCGTTCTGAAATGCTCCCGGACCATTCCATTCGAGGGTCGGAGAGGTGGCTGAGTGGCCGATAGCGCCGGTTTGCTAAACCGGTGTCGGGGTAACACCCGACCACGGGTTCGAATCCCGTCCTCTCCGC
>CAWKHF010000010.1:0-558916 GCA_963849325.1 uncultured Planctomycetota bacterium
GTCGATCACTTCCTGACTCAGCAAAGTGCGCAGGGCGTAGACGCCGGCGGCGATGGCAACGGCCCACACCAGCCCGCCCACGCCGCTGGAGTAGAGTTGGCCCATGCTCTCGTCATCGAGGAGCATGGCGAACAAGAGGTAAGCGAGAAAGGCCACCGTGGCCGAGATCCCCGCCGAACCGAAGGGCAGCATGGTCATGATGCTGGAGGCGATGCCCCAGGCGCGCGACTCCAGGTTCTGCATTTTGACCGCCCCCATGACGGCGAGGCCGTTGTAAATCAGCATCAGGAAATAGAAGCCCGCGACGACGCTGTTCCGGATGGCGATTAACTTCGTCTGTGCCTGGATGTCGGCCATCTCCTCCGGCGTGACGTCCTTGCGTTCCTTGGGAGGGGTCTTGTTCTTGACGCCTGCCTTTTTGTAGCGCTCTTCCAGGAAATCCGTGTGATCGACGAGATACTCCTGGAAGATGAAAGGCCAGATCGCCACGCAGAAGATGACGATGTCCAACAGGGCACTGATGCCGCCGATGAGCATCAGGTAGTTGGACGGCTTGACCACGGCCCCCTGGGCCGGGCCGCGTAAGTCCTTGATCGACATGTCCGGCGCGTACTCGATGTGCGGCTTGTCTTCCTCCTCTTCCTTCTTTTCCGAGACGTAGCCGTAGACGCCGCCGCCCTCGTCGTCGTCGTCGGTTTTCTTCTTGGCTTCCGGGGCAACGGACTTCTTGACGCCGCCCTTTTTGATGCCGCTCTTCTTGGGGCCGGCCTTCTCCTTCGGCCCGGCCGGCTTCGCCTTGCGCGGCGCTCCGCTTCCTCGTCCGCCCCGAGACCGGGTGACGTGAACGTGTTGCCGCACTTGGGGCACTTGACCTTTTTGCCGTCGGGCACCGGCTTGGCGGGCTTCAAAACCGAGTTGCAATCGGGACAGGTGATGCGGGATGACGCCATGATGGTACGCCCTGGAAGAATTGCGAAGGACCAACAAGCCCGGAGCGCGAGCGACGGGTTCTCCCCTGTCGCTAGTAGATCATGCTATCCTATGTCTCCGGCTTCCGCCAGAGTGTAACCACGGCCGGCTGACCGAGTACGCGGACGCTTAGCGGCCGCCGCGCTTCCCAACCGACCGTCCGGACCGCCGCCCGCAGCGCCGCCGCCGCACTGACGAGGAGTACCGCTTGTCCACCCGGCCGCAGGACGCGGTCGTACTCGCGCAGCATGGCCGCGTAGAGCGGCCCGACCTCCTCGGGACGACTCATCTGCTTGCCGAAAGGCGGGTTCGACACGATGCGATCGACCTCGGCGGAGGCCAGCGGCAGACAAGTGGCGTCCCAGTGGGCCAGCAGGGAAGGGCCGAGGCGGCGCAGGTTGACGGCGGCGGCGCGGACGGCGCCGAGGTCGAGATCGCCGCCCCAGACCGGCGAACCATCGCCGCGCATTTGTGCCGCCGCGGCCAGTCGTTCCGCCAGCAGGGTGCCGGCGCCGCACATCGGATCGAGGACGACGTGGCGCGGGCGGATCTCGGCCAGGCGAATCATCGCCGCCGCGATGGTTGGCCGCAGCGACGCCGGCCGGTGCTCCAGCTTGTAGGTCCGGTGTCGCATCTCGCGGTCGGACAGGCGCAGGCCGCACACCGCCATCGCTCCATGAATGGTCAGCCAGAACTCGACGGCGGCGTTGTCCTCGGCCGGCCGCCAACTCTCCGGCACCTGGCCCGTCAACCCCTGCGCCAGCGCCTGCCGTGCGTCGCGGCGAAGGTAGCCATGTCGGCCCTCCATCTGGGTGACGAGACGGTACGTCGGCCGGCCTTTCGGCTTGGGACGCAGGGCGTGATGCAGGCGCAGAAGGTTGGCCCAGTCAGCGTCGCGGGCCGTCCAACGGCGAATGCGCTCCAGGTCCTCGGCCCGATGCGTCAGCTGATCGGTGCCCCAGGCGAACAGGAACACGTCCTCCGTGGTGCGTAAGCTCAGCAGCCGGTCGTCGATTGGCTGTACGCGGAAGACGACGAGGCCGGGTCCGATCTTCTTGACCTCGCCGCCGAGGTCGCGTTCGATCTCCTCGGCGGCGATCGGCTCCAGACCGGGATGGACCACGGCATAACAGGGAGGCAGGGAGGGCTGCGCGCGAACGAGACATCGATAAACCCCACCAGCCCGGAGCGTCCGCGACAGGTGCCGACCCGTCGCGGACGCTCCGGGCTGGTCCGGATGCTTCTCTTGCACGAACAACTGCTCCCGTTATACTAACAATTTCCCCTAGGGGCCGACGAAGACCGCGATTTCACGGGAGAGCGTTGCATGGTGGAGCCGATGCTGATCGATTTGAAAGCCTTGCTGGTCGAGCGCGAAGATTGCGACGCCGGCACGGTGTCGAAGCTGCGCGAGGCGCTGGCCCAGGGCGGCACGCAGTACCGCACCCTGCGCGACGTGACGGAGGCGATCAAGAAGAAGATCGAAGCCTCCTCCGGGGCGGCGGCCAAGCGCTGGCACCTCAAGCTCGGCATCGCCTCGTTCTTCCTCGGCTACATGCAGCAGGCCGCCGACCACCTGCGCCAGTCCGAAGGCGCCCTGGCCAACTTCTACCTCGGCCGCGCCCTGGCCTCGCGTCACGAGTTCGACGACGCCCTCAAGGGCTACGACAAGGCCGAGAAGTCCGGTTACAACGCCAGTCAGGTGCAGTTGCAGCGGGCCGGCATCTACCGTCAGAAGGGCGATCTGGCCCAGGCCCGCGCCATCCTCGGCAAGCTCGGCGACCTGGCCAGCCACAGCGCCGAGTATCACTACCAGATCGCCAGCTGCCATCTTGCCGAGGGCGAACGCCTCCGCGCCGTCGAACATCTGGAGAAGGCCGAGAAGTTCGACCCAACGCATACCGGCGCGCTGTTTCAGTTGGCCCACGCCAATGACCTGGCCGGCAACGACGACGAGGCGATCGGCTTTTACGAGCGCTGTCTGAAGCATCCGCCGGTAAACGTTGGCGTCCTCAAGAACCTCGGCGTCCTCTACGAAGACCACGAAAAGTACGACAAGGCGGTCGAGTGCTATCGCCGCGTTCTCGCCTCCGACCCGACCGACGAGCAGGCCCGCCTCTTTCTCCGCGATTCGCTGGCCTCGCAGACCATGTACTACAATCCCGAGGAAGAGCACGCCTTTAGCCGCTTCAGTCAGGTGCTGGAGATCCCCGTCACCGATTTCGAGTTGTCGGTGCGCAGCCGCAATTGCCTGAAGAAGATGAACATCAAGACGCTGGGCGACCTGACGCGCGTCAGCGAGCAGCAGTTGCTCAGCAGCAAGAACTTCGGCGAAACGTCGCTGGAAGAGATCAAGGAGATGATGACGACCAAAGGGCTGCACCTGGGGCAGTCGCTGGAGGAAGGTGCGCAAAATGATCTGCGCTTCCGCCCGCAGCAGCAGCTGAGCGAGCAGGAGCAGGCCGTGCTCAACAAGCCGGTCAGCGACCTGAACCTGTCGGTTCGCGCCCGCAAGTGCATGAACCGCCTCGGAATCAATACGCTGGGCGACCTCGTCAATCGGACGGCGGACGAACTGCTGGAGTCGAAGAACTTCGGCATGACGTCGCTGAGCGAAGTCCGCGAAAAGCTGGCCCAGTACGGTCTCACGCTGCGCGGAGATTGATCGAACAACTCACCACGGAAAACACGGAACACACGGAAAGAAGACAACAGATTGTCTTGGTCTTCTTTCCGTGTGTTCCGTGTTTTCCGTGGTCCTGAGGAAATGCGACCATGTCTACCGCGCTGATCGAGCAGTTGCAGTCCGCTCGCGTCTACGATCTGGAACAGCCCCGTTTCGCCGGCATGCCGATTCACGAAACGCACCGGCCGGGTTACTTCTACGCCTTGCATCGCCGCCACCGCGACACCTTCCATCCGGAGGAAAACGGCCCACGTTCCGGCGCCTCCGGGGTGCTGAACATGATGGAGCACAGCGGCACCCATATCGATGCCCTCTCTCATCAGGCGTGCAACCTGCGCTTGCACGGCGACGTGGCCATCGAGGACGTGGAAACGCCCTTCGGCTTCCGCCGCCTGGGCGTCGAGACGGTTCCGCCACTTCTGCGCCGTGGGGTGCTCCTGGATGTGGCCCGCTGGAAGGACCAGGATCGATTGCCGCCCAAATACAGCATCTCCAGCGAGGAACTACAAGGCTGCGCCGCGGCCCAGCAAGTGGAGGTGCGTCACGGCGACGTGTTGCTGGTACGAACCGGCTTCGCGGCGTTGTGGCACGATGAAGCGGCTTACCTCCATGCGGCGGGCGTGGCGAAGTCCGGCAGTCTATGGGCCGCCGAACGCGGCGTCGTCGCCGTCGGCGCCGACAACATGGCCTGGGACGTCCCGGGCGAGCGCGACCCGGAATCCGGCGCCACCTTGTTCGCTCATTTCTACCTGCTGCCACAGAAGGGTATTTACATCATCGAAAACCTGAGCCTGGAAGAACTGTCGCGCGATCGGCAGTATCTGTTTGCGTTCGTTGGCATCCCGATGAAGTTGAATGGGGCCACGGGGTCGCCGTTGCGGCCGCTGGCGCTGGTGCAACCGGGATGATCGTCTGGATCATCCGGATCCCTCGCTAGGATCGTGATACTTCTCGCGCCTTCCTTGTCCAAGAGGGGGAAGGATCGGCAAGGACGTGCCTATCCTGTTCGTCCCGGATGTGTTCCCACAAGCGGTAAACGTCCACCGCATCCAGACCGCGGACCTTGGCGGCCAGGGCCGGAGAGTCCGCCAGGCGCACGTCCAGGAAGCGGCGTAGCAGGACAAGCAACCCGGGCGATGCTCGTACCCAACGGCAGGCGTCCACGATGCGGGCCAGTTCACGACCCGTAAGCCCTAAGTCTACCATTGTCGCCTCCTCTGCCGGCACAATCGGAATCGGTGCAGGCGAAGCAAGAGACAAGACTGCAAGTAACGGGCCGTGTGCGGAGGAGTATGGGCGATAATCGGAGGCGGAGTATCGCTCAGGAGGCAAATCGGGCCTTTCGCCATCCGGCTGAGGTTGGCCGTTCGACGCCATTCGCCGCCTGGATAGAATAATCAAGCGGCCGATTGGACCAGGGATTGTTCCCCGAACAATGGAGTCTGTCATGGTCTCGACCCCACCGGGCAAGCAGGGATTCGTCGAGGACGTCGAAATTCAGGGCCACATCATCGATTCGCTTCTGCTGCCCAAGGTGCTCGACGAGATCCTCACGCACGGCGGCTCCTACGTCCTCAAGGACATCCGCATCGGCCAGCGGCAGGCCGACCCCAGCCACGCCCGCATCGAGGTCCGCGCCGACAGCAGCGAACGGCTGCGCGACATCCTCGACGCCATCCACGACCACGGCGCCGCCCCCGTCGCCGTCCGCGATTGTCAGATCGTGGCCGCCGACATGGACGGCGCCTTCCCCGAGCATTTCTACAGCACCACCAACTTCCGCACGCAGGTCCGCCTCGGCGGCGAATGGATCGACGTCGAGGACCAGGAGATGGACTGCGGCATCCTCGTCGATGCCGAGGGTACGGCCGCTCGCTGCGTCCCCATGACGGACGTGCGCGTCGGCGATCGCATCGTCGTCGGCCGGCACGGCCTGCGCGTCTTTCCGGCCGAGACGACGGCGCGATCGAACCTGTTCGAGTTCATGGCCAGCCCGGTCTCCAGCGAGAAGCCCAAGGGCGTCACCGTGCGCGAGATCGCCGCCGCCATGAAGCGGACGAAGGCGGCCGGCGAGAAGATCCTGGCCGTGCTCGGCCCGGCCGTCGTCCATACCGGCAGCGTCGAGCACATCAGTTACCTGATCCGCGCCGGCTATCTCAACGTGCTGTTCGCCGGCAACGCCCTGGCCACGCACGACATCGAGCAGGCGCTGTACGGCACCAGCCTCGGCATTTCGCTGGAGCGCGGCCTGCCGATGGCGGAGGGGCACGAGCATCACTTGCGCGCCATCAACACGATGCGGCGGCTGGGCGGCATCCGCCGGGCCGTCGAGCGCGGCGTGCTCACGAGCGGCATCATGTACGAATGCGTCCGGCACGACATCCCGTTCCTGCTGGCCGGCAGCATCCGCGACGATGGCCCGTTGCCGGAGGTCGTCACCGACGTGCTGGAGGCGCAGCGGCGCATGCGCGAGATGATCCACGGCGTCGGCTTCTGTCTGATGGTCGCCACCATGCTGCACTCGATCGCCACCGGCAACCTGCTGCCGGCGTGGGTCAAGGTGGCGTGCGTGGACATCAACCCGGCGACCGTGACCAAGCTGACCGACCGCGGCAGCATCCAGACCGTCGGCGTCGTCACCGACGCCGAGCCGTTCCTCCGCGCTCTGGTCGCGGAATTAAAAAATGAACCACGGATGAACACGGATGAACACGGATGAACGCAGACTGTATAGTAACCCAAGAGACTCTCTGCGGATGATCGATGCGCGGGAGGTCCCGTGAGCAAGAAGAAGCACCAACACCGCCAAACCTCGACCTTCTCGCCGGCGGACCTGCAACCGCGCATCGATCGCGCGACTCGGGAGGGTCGCTTCCAACAAGCACTCGACCTCGCCAAGCAACTGCACAAGCACGAACCGACGCCGGCCCATCTCGAATTGCTCAAGGACGTTTACCTCGGCCGCGCCCGCCAGCTGCGCGGCCAGGGACAGACGCGCGACGCACTGACGATCCTCGATGTGGCCCTGCGGCTGGACGAAACAACACCGGCATGGCTCGAACGGGTCGCCGAGGAGTTGGCCCTGTGCGGCGACGTCCGCCGCGCCCTGGCCCTGACGGACACGCTGACGGATGCGGCCGGCGCGAGCCGAATCCTGGGCCACGCGGCCGATGCCGCCATGCAGCACGAATCGGCCCATCGCGCCGCCCTGCCGCCGGCGCTGCAAGCGGACTGCGAGCGCATCATCCGGGCTTTTACCCAGGTCGAGTCCGGCCAGGACGACGCAGCCCGCGAGACGCTGCAAGGCATCGGCCTGCGCTCGCCCTTCCTCGAATGGAAACTCCTGCTGCGCGGCCTGCAAGCGTACTGGCACAACGACGATGTCCGCGCCCTGGAGAACTGGCAGCGCCTCAGCCCGGAGCGCGTGCCGGCGCGACTGGCCGCGCCGTTCCGCTTTGCCATCGATTCGGCCTTCCGGGCCGCCCAGCCTCCGGCCACGCAGAACGCCTTGCAGAAGCAGATCGACCGTGTGCAAGGCTCGGCCCTGCTGCCGTCCCTGCGCACCCTGCGGGCGACCCTGGCCGACAAGCACAAGCTGGCCTCGGCCTTCCGCCAGGCCGAGACGCTGCTGCCGGCCCTGCGTCAGGAAGCGCCGCACCTGCTGCCGCGCCTGGCCTCATGCTTCTACTGGGCCATCCTCGAAACCGGCCCCGATGACGTGCTCCGCTATCAGCGCGTCTTCGGCAAGCCGCCGCACGATCCGAACTTCAACCGCCTGCACGCCCTGGCCTACGAGAAGGGCGACGACCTCGAGCAGGCGCACGCCTACTGGCAGAAGTACGAACGAGAGATCGCGGCCCATCCGGAGAGCTGGCCAGGCGATCAAGCGGCCCACGCTCGCGCCCTCATCTGGCAGCGCATGGGCACCAACGCCGCCCGCATCCCCGAGCCGCGCCGGGGGCAACGACGCCGGAGTTTCGATCTGTTCGGGGAAGATGAGCCGCAAACGCCTCTGAAGCCCCCCGCCGAGAAGTGTTTTCTCCACAGCCTGGAGTTGTCCCCCGATCTGCTCGAAACGCACGAGGCCTTGCTTCGACACCATTTGGAAGCCAAGAGAGAGGGAAAGGCGGAGAAGACAGCTCGACAACTCCTCCAGCACTTTCCCGAACACGTTCCGACCCTGGAGTTGCTGGCCGATCTGCGACGGAAGCACGGCGACCATGCGGAGTCTTTGCAGCTGATCCAGAAAGCCTTGCAAGGCAATCCGCTCGATCGCCGTCTCCGGCGCAAGGTCAGCGATGCTTACCTCATGCTCGCTCGCGGCCACGTCGAGACCGGTCGCTTCGAGGAGGCTCGCCAAGCCTTTCAATCTTCTCTGGACCTGAGCAGCGGCTCGGACGCCGGCATGATCCTGGCCCACTGGGCGGCGTGCGCAGTTCAAGGCCGACGACGCGGCCAAGGCGGAGGAGTTGGTACGGCAAGCGCTGGCCCGCACGGATGCGCCGGTGGGCATCGCCTATCTGCTGCTGACCGAGGTACTTCGTTTTAAGCTCGATCGCGCTCTCAAGACGCGCTTCGAGCAGGAACTGAAGGATGGCCTGGCCGCGCCGACAGCCTCCGGCGCCGTCTTTCTGACGCGCATCCTGGCGGAGCTACACACGGGCGACGTCAAATACATCGGCCAGAAAGGCCACGCCCAGAAAGTCCTGTCGTACATTCACAAGGCCCGCAACCTGGATTTCACCGAGCCGCAGCTGGAAGAACTCTGCCAGAACCTGCTCGATCTGGAGTCCTATCCCAAGGCGCGACGCTTCGCCGACTTGGGAGAAGAACGCTATCCGGATAGTCCGTTTTTTCCCTATTTGCACGCCCTGGCCTGGATCCGGCAGGAAGGGCGCCGCTTGCAGCCCTATCAGGTGGTGCCTTTGCTCCAGCGAGCGCAGCGTCTGGCACAGGCGCGACCGTCGGGAGAACGCCGCGACCGTCTGCTGGCGGACATCGAGAAGCACCTGCGCGAACAGAACCCCTTCGACCTCGATTTCCTCGGGCGTCTGTTCGACATGGGCGACCTCGGCGACGCCTTCGCCGAGGCGGATGATGACTGGTGAAAGGGAAGTCGCATGGACGATCCTCACGCCGTACTCGGTTTGCCGTCCGACTGCGACGATGAGAACATTCGTCGTCGTTACCTGGAGTTGGTACGGCAGTTCTCGCCGGAGCACCATCCTGAGAAGTTCGCCGCCATCCGCGCCGCTTACGAGCGTCTGCGCGACCGCAACGCCCGCGTCTACTATCGCCTCTTCGAGGCGGGCAAGAAAGAAACCGTGGATGCTCTCGTGGAGGAGTATGCATGTCGGAGTCCTCGCCGCCGGGTATCTCTTTCGACGCTCCTGTCCCTGCTGCGCAAGCCTTGACGCCCGACGCCGTGGCTGCCGTGCTCGCCGATTTTCATGCCTGGCTGACGGCCCTGTCCGCACCAGCCGAGGAGGAGACGCCGCCCCCGGCGAGGACCGCGAGCGTCGATCTGCACACGCTGCTGGGTCAGTTCCTGGCGGTACGGCAGGAGGTCAACCTGCAAACGCGGGCAGTGCGAGCGCAGCAGGAGCAGAACGCCGAGACGCTGCGCCAGCTCGCCGCGGCGCTGGACGCGCTGCGTCAGAGCCAGGCACGGGCCGAACAGGAACGGCAGCAGGTGGAGGAACAGGCGAGCCGGCCTTTGCTGAAAACGCTGGTGGATCTGTATGACGCGCTCGCCCTTGCCGGCCGCGAGACCCAGCGCCTGCGCGAAACCTTCGAGCCGGCCCTGGAACCGCTCACTTCCGCGGGGTCGGCCGAGGCGGAGCCGCTGCCCTCTCCCGCGCCGCCTTCCTTCTGGGCGAGATGGTTCGGCCCCTCCGCGCCGGACGCGGCGGAGATCGAACGACGCGCGGCACAACGCCAGGACCAGTTGCAGGCGCGACACGAGCGCGAGGCGCGCGTTCGGCAGACGCTCGCGTCACTGGTGACGGGCTATACAATGAGCTTGCAGCGCGTGGAGCGGGCGCTGCGGCAACACGGTCTGGAAGCGATCCCAACGATGGGACAACGTTTCGATCCCGAACGAATGGAAGTGCTGGAAGCCGTCGCCGACAGCGGCCGGCCGGCCGGCGAGGTGATCGAGGAAGTGCGCCGCGGCTACCTGTGGAGCGGGCGCGTGTTCCGCTACGCGCAGGTACGGGTGGCCAAGGGATGAGGATTGGGACTTCGCGGATGCAGTGATCGCCATTAGGCGTTGAGCACATTCGATCGTGGGCATCGACCTGGGGACTACCAAGATGACGAATTCAGTGATGCCGCAAGGCGTTGGTTCCAATCTCATCGTGGGCATCGACCTGGGCACCACCAACAGCGAGGTCGCCCTGGTGCGCGACGGCCAACCTGTCGTCTTCGCCGAGGACGAGGATCCGATCCTGCCCTCATTCGTCGGCCTGTCCGAAGATGGCCGGTTGCTGGTCGGCAAGGCGGCCCGCAATCAATGGGTGCTGGCCCCGGAGCGGACCGTCAAGTCGATCAAGCGCAAGATGGGCCAGGACGTAAAGGTCCGGCTCGGCGAGCAGGAATATCGGCCGCAGGAAATCTCGGCCATGATCCTCAAGGCGCTGCGCGACCGGGCGTCGCGCGAGCTGGGCGCGACGGTGAGCAAGGCGGTCATCACGGTGCCGGCCTACTTCAACGACGCCCAGCGCCAGGCGACGCGCGAGGCGGGCGAGCTGGCCGGTCTGGAAGTGGTGCGCATCCTCAACGAGCCGACCGCCGCGTCGCTGACCTACGACCCCGCCCAGCGCGAGCTGCGGCGCATGCTCGTCTACGACCTCGGCGGCGGCACCTTCGACGTGTCCATCGTGCAGGCCCAGGAAGGCGTCGTCGAGGTGCTGGCCAGCCACGGCGACACGCAACTCGGCGGCGACGACTTCGACGACCTGCTGCTCAACCTCGTCTGCGATCGCTTCCAGCAGGAACACGGCATCGATCTCCGCGCCAGCCTGGTGACACGCGCGCGCGTCCTCCGCGCCGTCGAGGCGGCCAAGCGCCATCTCTCCGTATCACCCCTTCGCGCGCCTTGAGGAGGAGTTTCTCGCCGAGAAGGACGGCCAGGCGCTGCACCTCAACCTGGAGCTGACGCCGCGAGGAGTACGAGACGCTGATCCAACCGCTGCTGGACCGTACCATGGATTGCGTGCAGCGGGCGCTGGACGACGCCAACCTGATCGCCTCGGCCATCGACAAGGTGGTGCTGGTCGGCGGCAGCACGCGGACGCCGCTGGTCGGCCGGCTGCTGGAGGAACGACTCGGTCAGCCGGCGCACCAGGAGGTCAACCCGGATCTGTGCGTGGCGATGGGCGCCGCCATCCAGTCGGCCATCATCGCCGGCGCCGACGTCGGCGCCGTGCTGGTGGACATCACGCCGCACTCGCTGGGCATCAAGTGCGTGGACAGCCAGCACGGTTTTCCGTTTGAGTACCACTTCGCGCCGATCATCCACCGCAACACGGCCCTGCCCGCCTCGCGCAGCGAGGTCTTCTACACCTTCCACGACAATCAGACCGAGGTCGAGATCGACGTCTACCAGGGCGAGAACGAGCGACGTCCGCCGCAATCATCGCGTCGGCCGCTTCATGGTGCAGGGTCTATCGCGCGTGCCGTCCGGCAATCCGCTCGTCGTGCAGCTCGACCTGAACCTCGACGGCATTCTGAAGGTGTCCGCCCGCGAACGGGCCACAGGGCTGCAAAAGCAGGTGGTCATCGAGAACGCCTTGGCCCGCTTCGAGCGCGAGGAGCGCGACCAGGCCCGCGAACGTCTCGAACAGCTGTGGGCGCTGCCGGGCGGCGAGAATGGCTATGAGGAAGACGAGGACGAACTCGGCAACGGGGTGGACGAAGTGGGCGAGGACGAACTGCCGAGCCTGGCGCCGGGGCCGCGCGAAGGCCAGCGCGAGGCCGTGCAGGCGCGGGCGCTTCTGGAGAAAGCCGAGCGTCTTCTGGAGCGCACGCAGCCGGAGGACCGCGCCGAGGTCGAGCGTCTCATGACCAAGGTGCGCACCGCCCTGACCGATCGTCAGTGGGACAAGGTGACGGCGGCCTGCAACGAGCTGGCCGACACGCTGTTTTACCTGGAGGACGTTCTGAGCGTCATGCGCTGTCCGGTGTGCAAGGCCGACAACGTCCAGGGGCCGCAGTGCCGTCGCTGCAAGGCGGACCTCGGACTGCTGTTCGAGCTGGAGGCGCAGCGGCGACGGGTGCTGACCCAGGCGCGACGCTGTCTGCGGCGCGGCGACGGACTGGCGGCAGCTCGTTACCTTGAGACGGCGGACTGGCTGCGCGGCGATGAGGAATCGCGGCGTCTGTCGGCGTTGGCTTTTCTTCTGGAACGCGATTTCGCCGGGGCGTGGGCGTCCTATCAGCGTTGGCGCACGGTGCAAAGGGGAGACGCGAACGGCCCTTCGTAACTCTTCCCCGCTGCAGCGAATAACTCGGCGACGGGCACGGGAAAGCGGGGCCAATGCTGGCAAGCCTCTTGGCGAAATATCGACGTCAACCGCGTGTCACGGAGGGCCGGGAAGCGGCAGTGTCGGCCGCTGCGACATTTGCTGCCGAACCCACGCTCGGAACTGGCGCACGAGCGCGGCATCATCGGTCTGCCCACACGGAGCGAGGAAGGGAGGCAGGTCCGCGGACGCCAGCTGCGGGAAGGACAGACTGTTGGGCCGCACGGCGTACGTCCCGGTCTCCAGGATGTGGAAAGCAATTCCTCCGCTGTTCAGACGCCAGACTTCGGGCACGCCCAGGACGGCGTAAATGCTCATTCGGTCGAGGGAGCTGCTGGTGATATCGACCTCGACGGCCAGATCCGGCGGTGGATCGGTGCGCAGATCCAGACGGCGTTTGCCCCGCAGACGCGGCGCGTTGGCGATCCAGTAGCAATTGTCAGGCTCCAGACCGCGACTCTTCCGCCGTCGCCGCAAGGTGACGGAACCACCGAGTCGGCAGGGTAAGTTCAACTCCTCAATGAGCACGTCAATGAATCGCCCCAACAATCGGCCGTACTCTTCGTGCTCCCAAAGCGGGCTCATGATTTCCAGCGTTCCTCGATCGTAGGTGAGGCGAAATCCCCGCCGCGACGCAAAGGCACGCAGAAGGCGGCCATAGAGACGCCAATCGATGTCGCGCAGCACGGCCAACCGAGGGCCAGCCATCGGAGCAGCCGTGGACATGAGACCTATCTCCGTTCTCGTTCGGGCGGTGGAATGCGGGTGCGACAGGATCAGGCCGGCTCAGGCGAACAACTCGGCGACGTGTACGCGGAAGCCGGGCAAATGCGGTTCGCCGGACAACTCCTGGCGGACGTTGACCGACTCCGGTTCCTGATCGGGACGGTAGATGGTCACCGTGCGGTCGTGCGGATCGACGATCCAAACCAGGGGCACGCCGGCCTCCCGATACTGGTCGATTTTCTCGTCGATTTCCTCCACGGTATTGCTGGGCGACAGGATCTCCACCGCCAGCACAGGCACTCCGTCGATCAACGTGGTATCGTCGGGCTGTTGCGCCGCCACTTCGGCGGAGACGTACAACACGTCGATGCCAACGGTGGTATCCGGATCGCGCGTCAAGCGCACGCCCGCCTCGCCACCCAAGACGGACCCGCGCGGCAGGGGCTGCTGGTCCAACCAGGCATCCAGAACGTGTCCGACTCGAATCATGGCCCGGCTGTGCCAGCGATTGCGATAGGTCATCGGCTTCTCCCGCAACTGACCGCGGATCAGCCAGCGCTCGACGCCGTCGTCGGGCAGGGCCAGCAGCTGCTCTGTTGTCATTAGGCTTGTCGCTTGCGTCGCGGTCATGTTTAACCTCCCTTCAATCGAACAGACCCAGTTGCAGCCGTGCTTCCTCGGACATGCGGCTCATCTCCCACGGTGGCTCCCAGACGAGTTCGACCTTGGCGGACGTGACACCGGGTACGGCCTGCACCTTGTTCTGCACGTCGGCGGGCAGGGCGCCGGCGACGGGACAGGCGGGACTGGTCAGCGTCATGCGGATGGCCACGGCCCCCGAGGGATCGATGTGCAGATCGTAGATCAGCCCCAGTTCGTAGATATTGACCGGAATCTCAGGGTCATAGCAGCTGCGCAGAGCGGCGAGGACGCGCTCTTCGAGACTGGCGTCCGCATCGGCGGAGGGGACAGGCGGCGGTGAGGACTGGTCACCCTCCAGGGGCAGGGAGAGGCGCTGACGGGGTTGGTCGTCCATCGTGGGGGTCTCTCATTCCTTGCGGCCGGAGAGCGTGGCCGCGAACTGACGGATGCGCTGAACCATCGCGGCCAGGCCGTTGCGGCGGCCGAGCGTCAGATGCTGGTCCAGCCCGAGGCGCGCGAAGAAACCCTCGATGTCGAACTCCAGGATGTCTTCGGCCCTCTGGCCGGAGTAGAGGCGCTGCAACACGGCGATCAGGCCGCGCACGAGGTCGGCGTCGCTGTCGGCCAGGAACTCGACCACGTCGGTGCTGCCCGGACGCTTCCGCGCCGACAGGAACACCGTGCTCTGGCAGCCGCGGACACGATTGGCCTCGGTGCGGAATACGTCGGGCAACGCCGGCACCTCCTCGCCGCGATCGAGCAGGTACTGATAGCGCTCGACCCAATCGTCGAACAATTCGAATTCCTCGGCCAGTTCGTCGGCGGCGGCTTGCGGACTGTCGGCGGCGGCGCGCGGGTAGGCCGGTTCGGCGACCCTTGCGGACGCCGTGGGTTGGTGTTTCGAGGCGGCGCCGGCGAGGATGTCGCGCAGCGCATCGATGAAGCAATCGACCTCCGCCATCGTGTTGTACATCGCAAACGAGGTGCGCGTCGTGCCGGGGATGTCGAAGCGGTCCATCACCGGCTGGCAGCAGTGATGCCCGGTGCGGACGGCGATGCCTTCCAGGTCGAGCTTGGTGCCGATGTCCAGCGACGCCATCGGCGGCTCCTCGATCACGAACGAGATCACGGCCGTCTTGTGCGGGGCGTTGCCGATCAGGCGCACGCCGGGCAGTTGCTGCATCTTTTCGGTGGCGTAACGCAGCAGCGCCTCCTCGTGGGCCGCGATCCGCTCCAGGCCGACCGACTGGACGTAATCGAGGGCGGCGCCCAGGCCGACGGCGCCGGCGATGTGCGGCGTGCCGGCCTCGAACTTGCTCGGCAGGTCGGCATACGTCGTCTTGGCGAACGTGACCGATTTGATCATGTCGCCGCCGCTCTGGTACGGCGGCATGCGCTCGAGCAGATGCGCCTTGCCGTACAGCGCGCCGATGCCGGTCGGGCCGTAAATCTTGTGACCGGACAGGACGAAGAAATCGCAGTCCAGCTCGCGCACGTCAATGGGCAAGTGCGGCGCCGATTGGGCGCCGTCGAGCAGCACCAGCGCGCCGCGGGCATGCGCCAACTCGATGACGCGCCGAACCGGGACGATCGTGCCCAGCGAGTTGGACACGTGGACCACCGACACCAACCGGGTGCGATCGGAGAGTAGCTTTTCATACTCGTCGAGGAGGAATTCGCCATCGTCGCTGATGGGCACGACGCGCAGCACGGCCCCGGTCTGCTCGCAGAGCATCTGCCAGGGCACGATGTTGGAGTGATGCTCCATCGTCGAGACGACGATCTCGTCGCCGGCGCGGAGGTTGGGCCGGCCCCAGCTGTGGGCGACGAGGTTGATGCCCTCGGTGGCGCCGCGGACGAAGACGACCTCGCGAGCTTCGGCGGCGCCGAGAAAGGCGCGGACTTTCTGCCGCGCCTCCTCGTAGGCGCGGGTGGCGCGTTCGCCGAGCAGGTGAACGGCGCGGTGGATGTTGGCGTTGTCGTGGCTGTAGTAGTGCTGCAAGGCGTCGAGCACCGCCCGCGGCTTCTGCGTGGTGGCGGCGTTGTCCAGGTACACCAGCGCTTGACCGTGGACCTCGCGGCGGAGAATGGGGAAGTCTTCGCGGACGTGCATCACGTCGAAGCCTCCAGATGGAACGGAGCGTCGCGGGGCCACGGGGGTCGGATGAATGCTCATGCGTCCTCCTCGCCGGACTCGGCCGACGGCAGATGATGCGCCTCCAGCAAGCTCCGCTCCAACTCCTGGCGCACCTTCGCCACCTGGATGCGGCTGACGATGTCGTTGGCGAAGGCGTAGGTCAGCAGGCTGCGCCTCGGCCAGGCCGACGCCGCGCGCCGCAGGTAAAAGAGCGACTCGGCGTCGAGTTGGCCGACCGTGGCGCCGTGCGTGCATTTGACGTCGTCGGCGTAGATCTCCAGCTGCGGCTTGGTGTTGATGGTGGCGTCGTCGGACAATAGCAGCGTCTGATTGGTCTGCTTGGCGTCGGTCTTCTGGGCGTCCTGGCGGACGTAGATTTTGCCGTTGAACACGCCGCGCGCCTTGCCGTCGAGGATGCCCTTGTACAGCTCATGGCTGGCACAATGAGGATAAGCGTGATCGATAAAGGTGTGGTTATCGACCAATTGTTGTCCGCCGGCTTGATACAGACCGTTGAGCGTGCATTCGCCGCCTTCGCCGTCGAAGACGGCGTTGATCTCGTTGCGGACCCATTGTCCGCCCCGCGTGACGGCGTGCGACGAGAAATGGGCGGCGCGGCCGAGTTGCACCTGCATGGTCGCCTGGTGGAACGCCCGATCGCCTTCGCGCTGCACCTTGTAATGATCGACGACGGCACCAGCGCCGACGACGATTTCCGTCACGGCATTGGTGAGGTACGGATGTCCCAATGGACCACTATAGCTTTCGACCAACGTCACCTGACTCTTCTCACCCACGACAACAAGGCAGCGGCGATGCCAAGCGTGGGGCACTGCCGCAGTGCCAGCGTGGAAATCGAGAAGGATCGGTTCCTCAATCACCGCGCCCGGCGGGAGGTACACGAAGACGCCGTTGCGGAGAAAGGCCGTATTGAGGGCGGTGAAGGGGTGTTTCTTCCAGTCGGCATGGCGCGCCAGGTGCGGTTCGACGAGGGCGGCATGCTTTTGCATGGCCTCGGCCAAATCGCAGACGAGGACGCCCTGGGGCCGTTTCGGAGCGTGGAACGAGTACGAGACGGCCGCCGGATCCAGCGGCGCCGGCTCGAACGGCACCTGCGCCAACGGGGCGACCGGAGTGAAGCGCCATTCCTCGTCGCGCGGGCCGGGGAAACCCAACTCGACAAAGCGCGCGGCGGCGGCCTTGCGCAGTCGATGCACAGCCGGCGTGCCGGCGGCGGACAACTCGCGCTCCAGCCGCTCGAAGGCGGCGAGATAGGTGTTCTGTCGTTCGATCACTTCCGTCACGGCTGCTTCCTCGCTGCTTACGCCGGCTGCGGCTCGGGGACGATGTTTTTCAACCAGTCATAACCCTTTTCTTCCAATTCCAGCGCCAACTCCTTGCCGCCCGACTTGACGATCCGCCCGCGCAGCAACACGTGAACGTGATCCGGCACGATGTAATTGAGCAGCCGTTGATAGTGCGTGATGACCACGACCGCCCGGTCGGGGCCGCGCAAGGCGTTGACACCATCGGCGACCGCCTTCAAGGCGTCGATGTCCAGGCCGGAATCCGTTTCGTCGAGGATGGCCAATTTCGGATCGAGGACGGCCATTTGGAAAATCTCATTGCGTTTCTTCTCGCCGCCGGAGAAGCCCTCATTGACGGGGCGCTTCAGCAAGTCCTCGCTCATGTGGATGAGCTTGATCTTCTCCTTGACGAGTTTGAGAAAGGCGCGGGCGTCATATTCGGGCAGACCGCGATGCTTGCGGACGGCGTTGACCGCCGCCTTGAGAAAGTACGTATTGCTGACGCCGGGGATCTCGACCGGATACTGGAAGGCGAGGAAAATGCCTTCGCGGGCGCGCTCCTCCGGATCGAGTTCCAGGAGATCCTTGCCCTCAAATCGGACTTCGCCCGCCGTTACCTCGTAGGCATCGCGTCCGGCGAGGACGCCGGCCAACGTGCTTTTGCCGGAACCGTTCTCGCCCATGATGGCGTGGACCTCGCCGGCCTTCACGGTGAGGTTGATGCCGCGAAGGATTTCCTTGTCGTCTACTCGGGCGTGCAGGTTGTTGATGGTCAGCATTATTCCTTCTCTTGCAGTTACCTCACTTACTTCCCGATCAGATGCGCTCCACCCAAACAATCGTTACGAGGCGGTCGTCCGGGCTGACGGTGAAGGTCATAGCCAGCGGCCGATCAATGAGAACGCGCCGACCATTCTTCGCCCGCCCTTTTTGGTCGGCATCTCGCAAGAGGCTTTGCTCCATTCGATTCGCCGCATCGGCAACCGCCTGACGATCCAAAGCCTGATTCCAGAGGTTAGCCAACTCATCCTCCGCGTCCGGGATCCAATTGACGGTATACCTCATCAAGGCGTCTCCCGGGACCGAAGGCGCCGCATGATTTCCTCTAGCGACACGCCCTTTCCCGCTTGCGCCTTTAGACGACGTTCCACTTCCAAGGGATCGAATAACTTCTCGGCCTTTTCGTACAGCGCCAGTTCTTCCGCTGAGACCAACGGGGTGAAGTGTCCCAATACCTTACCGTTGACATCGCGGAGTTCCACAGTCTCCAGGACGCCCCGCAGGTGGTCGCAAAATTCCGCATCGATGGTCAAGTAGTTCATGGTCCTCTCCAGGATCGGACTTATCGGGCGTTCACCTTCCCGCTGCCGCGCGGCGTTTCCTTGTGGTCTACTCGGGTGTGCGGTTATTGATTTCGAGCATCGCGTTGATCTCAACATTTCGTCAGTTCATTCGCCGAACTTGCATGATCCGCACCATGCAATCCCCCGGATCAACGTGAAAGAGGTATTCCAGAGGATCGTCTCGGTACGTGCGAAAGATACCGCGCGGGTTCCCCTTCGTGTGGGCATCATTCGCTAACGCGCTTTCGATCCGGTTCGAGGCATCGGCAACCGCTTGTTGATCCGTAGCTCTATTCCAGATGTGCGCCAGTTGGTTTACCGCGGTCTTATTCATGACGACCGTGTATTTCATCCCTGAATCGCGCCAGCGCGGATTTGCTTCCAAGCTTCCGCAAGGCTAAGACCCTGGTCACGCTCTTCAGCCAAGGTTCGCTCTGCTTCGGCCAGGTCGAAGTGCTTCGCAGCACGTTCGCTCTTGTCGATTTCGTCCGCGAACACGGGCGTAAACCGACCTATCACCTTGCCATTGACATCCCGGATCTCGGCTGGCTCCATTATGCCAGCCAGTCGTTCCAGCAGTTCTTGATCCACGGTCAGATAGTTCATGGCTATTCCCCGTTATCCCACGCTGCCTTCCAAACTCACCCCGAGCAGCTTCTGCGCCTCGACGGCGAATTCCATCGGCGGATTCAGGACTTCACCCGATAGACCTGCAAGATCCTCGCCAGGCAATCAGCCGGAAGTACCTCGAATGCCACAACCAAAGGCGGTGCTCGAAAAAAGTAGATCCCTCCAAACGAGCGGCCTTTGCGATCGGGATCGATACCTAATTCCCGGTCGATGAGGTTAGCTGCATCCGTGACCGCCTGACGATCCAAGGGCTGATTATAGATGCGCGCCAGTTCATTGCGCGCGGCGGGCAGCCACGTCACGGTATATTTCATCCGGGATGCTCCAACGCACGGAGATAATTCAATA
The DNA here is from genome assembly GCA_963849325.1 of uncultured Planctomycetota bacterium. Taxonomy (GTDB): domain Bacteria; phylum Planctomycetota; class Planctomycetia; order Gemmatales; family Gemmataceae; genus JAJPHU01. The sequence goes on from CAWKHF010000010.1 coordinate 19,314, forward strand.
CTTCTTCCGTCGTATGTCCCCGTTCTTTGGATGCCGCACGACGTTTCAATTCCTCCAGATCGAACTGCGCGATGTCCTGCTGATAGAGCATGTCTTCGGCTCGGCCTGCGGGCGTAAAGTAGCCCAAGAGGTTACCCTCTTCATCGCGGATTTCCGCTGCCTCCTTGATGGGGGTCAAGAAAGCCTGGACAACATCATTCGCAGTCAGAATGGTCATGGCGCCGCTCCCCTTCCACCCCTTGCAGTTAGCCCACGCTGCCTTCCAAACTCACTCCAAGTAGCTTCTGCGCCTCCACCGCGAATTCCATCGGCAGGTTCAAAAACACCTGCTTGCAAAAGCCATTGACGATCATGTTGACGGCGTCCTCGGCCGACAGCCCGCGCTGCTTGCAGTAGAAAATCTGGTCCTCACCAATCTTCGACGTGGACGCCTCGTGCTCGACCTTCGCCGTGGGGTTCTTGACCTCGATGTAAGGAAACGTGTGCGCTCCACAGCGGTCGCCCAGGAGCAGCGAATCGCACTGGCTGTAGTTACGCGCGCCGGTCGCTCCCTTCTGCACTTTCACCAGGCCGCGGTAGGTGTTCTGGCCGTTGCCGGCGGAGATGCCCTTGGAGACGATGGTACTCCGCGTGTTCTTGCCGATGTGGATCATCTTCGTGCCGGTGTCGGCCTGCTGCTTGTGATTGGTCAGCGCCACCGAGTAGAACTCGCCGACCGCGTCGTCGCCCTGCAGGATCACGCTGGGATACTTCCAGGTAATGGCCGAGCCGGTCTCCACCTGCGTCCAGGAGATTTTCGAGCCTGCGCCGCGGCAGGCGCCGCGCTTGGTCACGAAGTTGTAAACGCCGCCGCGCCCTTCCTTGTCGCCGGGATACCAGTTCTGCACCGTCGAATACTTGATCTCCGAGCGCGCGCCGACGGCGACCAGTTCGACGACGGCGGCGTGCAGCTGGTTCTCGTCGCGCATCGGCGCCGTGCAGCCTTCCAAATAGCTGACGTACGCGCCTTCCTCGGCGACGATCAGCGTGCGCTCGAACTGGCCGGTGCCGGAAGCGTTGATGCGAAAATAGGTGGACAACTCCATCGGACAGCGCACGCCCCTGGGGACGTAGCAGAACGAGCCGTCGCTGAAGACCGCCGAGTTGAGGGTGGCGAAGAAGTTGTCGTTGTACGGCACCACCGAGCCGAGGTACTTGCGCACCAACTCCGGATGCTCGCGCACCGCCTCGGAGAAGGAGCAGAAGATAATGCCCAGCTCGGCCAGCTTGCCCTTGAAGGTCGTCGCCACCGACACGCTGTCGAAGACGGCATCGACGGCGACGCCGCTCAAGCGCTTCTGTTCGTCCAGCGAGATGCCCAGCTTCTCGAAGGTGCGGCGCAGCTCCGGATCGACTTCATCCAGGTTGTTGAGCGTCTTCTTCGGCTTGGGGGCCGAGTAGTAAATGATGTCCTGGTAGTCGATGGGCGCGATGCGCAGCTTGGGCCACCAGCGCGGCTCCTGCATCGTCTGCCAGTGCCGGAACGCTTTCAGCGCGCAATCCAGCAGCCAATCCGGCTCGCGCTTCTTGGCGGACAGGAGGCGAATGATGTCCTCGTTGAGACCGCGCGGCAGCGTCTCGGCTTCGATGTCCGTCACGAAACCGTGCTGATATTCGCGGTTGGCGAGTTCCTGAATCGTATGGGTCGCGGTCGTCATCGTGTTCCCTGTGCTGGGGTCTCAACCTGAATCCTTATCCGCGGGCCGCCGAGCCGAGCGTCAGCAAAGTGCCCAGCGACTCGACCGGCTCGGCCTGAAGATGAGCGTGCAAGCGCTCGGCGATTTGTTCCTGACTTTGCAGCAAATCGGCGAGCGTGACCCGATCGAGGAGATGTCGCATCCACTGTTCGAGGGTCTGCCAGATGACGCGCAGGGTGCAGCCGTCATTGTGGACGCAGGCGCCGCCGTTGTCGGGGCTGGCGTGGCGCTCGCAATAGGAGGGATCCTCGAAAAGCGGCTCGCCCAGCGCGCGCATGACCTCTCCCAAACGTACCTCGACGGCTGGCCGGGCCAGGTGATACCCTCCCATCCGGCCGCGCACACTGCCGATGAACCCGCTCTGCCGTAGCACCGACAGCAGCTTGGCGACATACGGCGGCGACAGCTTCTCGGCTTCCGCAATCTCCGGGATGGTGAGGGCCTGTCCGTCGCCGGCACGGGCCAGGCGCAGCAGACAGCGTAATCCATACTCTTCCTGGGCTGTGATCTTCATGCGCCTCTCCCCCGCCATGCGGTGATGCTCTACTCGTCATTGTACTTAACTGTACTCTTTTGTCAACAATTAACCGCCTCCAGCCCCCTTGCCTGGATTAACCTCTATTCCTTATCTTGAAAGGACTTAAGCAAGAAATGAACGACAGGGATCGACGGAAGACCCTTCTCGGCGAGCCGTGTCCGGTGTGCGGCCGGCGCCTGTGGTGGTTTCCTCTTTCTTCGTAGTGAAATCCAGTTGAAACGGCCAGGCAACGGGAGGAGGACTGCAACCGAGAAGCGATGGCCCGCTCAAATTCCGATGATCCTCATTTGGCGCACGCTGCGCCGAATGGTACGATCATTCGGTGAGGCCCACGGCGTCCTCCGCCCGCGCAGGAAGAGCGCGCCGGCGTCCGGCAATCCTATCCTTCGGTCTCGGCGGCATTCGGTGCCAGGAGGTTTGTGCGTGATCCGCATCAAGAAGATACTCTATCCGACGGACTTCTCATCCTATTCCAACCAGGCGTACTTCCACGCCATCACCCTCGCCGAGAACCACGGAGCCAGCCTGACGGTTTTGTTCGTCTACAACTCCGACGGCACCACCACGCCCGGCTCGCAAGGCGATGAACTGGCCGACCGCTCCTACTGGCAGGGCCAGCTGGAGCAGATTCGTCCGGTGGATACGCGTATTCCGGTTACGCACGTCTTGCTGGAGGGCGATCCGGCCAGTGAGATCGTGCGCTACGGCCGGGATGCCGGCGTCGATCTGATCGTCATGGGCACGCACGGCCGTACCGGCGTCGAACGCCTGGTGCTGGGCAGCGTGGCCGAGAAGGTGCTGCGCGACGCTTCCTGTTCGGTGCTGGTGGTCAAGCTGCCGCGCGGTCAACCCGTCACCACTCGCGGCGATGTCGCCGTGGCCGCCACTTAAAAAAAGGGAATAGGGAATAGGGAATAGGGAATAGAGAAGAAGAAGCCTCTTCCCTCCACCCTATTCCCTATTCCCTATTCCCTATTCCCTATTTCACGGGCTGGTATCGCTGGAGCCGAGAACGGAGTCCTCCCACGCCTTGCCGGCGAGGACCTGATTGTCCCAGTTGACGAAGATGTCGTCGCCGCGAACGCCGGCGTTGCGGTTGGTGCGCCAGTCCACATGGCCACCCAGGAAGAGGACGTTCTGACCTCGACCGCCGTGGTTGGCGCTGTTGAGCTGGCGGAGCGATTCGACGCGATCGGCCATCAGCGGCAGAGTATCGCCGGAGTCGCTGCGTAAGCCATGATGCCCGGCCCCATCGCGGTAGCCCAGGGTATAGGCGTAATCACCCGCCAGCTGACCGGCGTCTCGGCGAAACGCTTCCGGCTCGTTCTCGTACAGCTCCTCCAGCTCACGGACGGATCGACTTGAGGGTGCGTGCGTCCCCGCGCCGGACACACTACGGATACTTGCGGACTGAGCATCCCGTTGTCGCGGAGGACGGGTACGAAGATGCCGGCGACGCTGCGTGGCCCCTTCTCCTCCACGCGAGGGAAGTCGCCATCGTGGCCGACGCAGTATCCGCGCAAGCCCTCGCCAATCAGTCGCAGGTTGTTGGCGCATTCCAGTCGAGAGACGCGGTCGCGCCACAGATGGACCAGGGCGGAGGCGCCGACGCCGCCGAGGACGACGAGCAACAGGGCGGCCACCAGGACGTTGGGGCGTCGGCCCCAGCGCCGCATGGGGAGGACTCTTTGTGAGCGCGGCGGCGGCGGAGCGGGCGGCAGTTTATGGCACTGATGCTCGGCGATACGGGCCAGCGTCGAGAGGACGAGGCCGGACGGCGGCTCGGGCGTGTCCGCGTCGGCGGCCAGAGGCGCCAGGGCGCGCTCCATCAGCTTCAGCCGCGCCCGCAACTCCGGCGAGCTTTGCAGCGACGCCTCGACTTGCTGCTGCGTCTCGTCGTCGAGCGACTTTAGCAGATAACCGACCAGATTGTCGTCCATCGGCTCACACTTCAAACAAGGAGGGCGATTCGCTCCACGCTTCCTGGAGTTTGTTCAGGGCGGCATGTAGCCGGGATTTCACGGTGCCGACGGGGATGCCCAGGATGTCGGCGATCTCGCGGTACTTCAACCCCTGGTAGTAGGCCAGGATCACCACGTCGCGCAGGAAGTCGGGCAAGCGATCGACGCCGGCGCGAACCTTCTCCTTGCGTTCCTGCGCCGAGACGTTTTCCAGCGGAGCAGGCCCACGACCCTCCAGGGTGTCCAGCAAGTTGCGCAGCTCGCCGTCGGCGCCCTCCTCACGCTTCTGCTCCAGGCTGAGGACCTGGTGGCGCGCGTTCCGCCGCAGGGCGTCGATGGCCTGGTGGGTAGCGATGGTGTACAGCCAGGGCCGCACCGGCCGTCCCTCTTCATACTGGCCGCTTTTGAGGTGCAGCTGCAAAAACGTGTTCTGAAAAACGTCCTCGGCCAGGTTGCCGTCTCCCAGGTAACGCCGCAAGTAGCCGTACAATTCACGCTCGTAACGGCGAAGCAGCACGCCGAACGCTTCCGTCTGGCCGCGGCAATAGCGGACCAGCAGATCCTCATCGGAGCAGGCAGTGAGGGGGTCCGGAAGCTCCACGTTCTCTCTGTTGTTGCTACGGGGCAAAGGCCACGACGGTTCGCCGCGCTCGCGTTCCCACGGACGTTCATGTGAACGAAAAAGCGAAAGACTGTCAAGCGGGCAAAGCGGATTGTGGCCGCCGTCTCTCTAATCGAGCCGAGGGTAGGCGTCGATCACCTCGCGCGGGCCGGCAAACTCGTTGGCCGGCAGTCGTTCCAGCGCGGCGACGACGTCGTTGGGCGCCCCGTTCTTGCGCACCGCGTGGATGATGTCGTCCTTGTGAGCCGGGAATTCAATGCCCTGCAGAAAACTCAGGATGTTCGCATCGCTCTTGCCGCCAGCCAGACGTTCCATGACTTCCTCCTTTGCGGATCAAGTGACTCGGTACGCAGGTAACTTACTCCGAGAGGGCCGAAGCCGGGCGGGGAAATGGGGGCAACTGCCATGCCGGCTTCGTCACCGCGCAGACGGCACAATGCTTGCAACCAAGAGAACAGGGTGCCGTGCTCGCGGTGTCCGTCGGAGGGAGGATTTATTATGAGTTCCGCCATGAAACTGCAATCGGCGATGGCACGCGGCCCGCACGTCCCTCCGGATCAAGCCCTTCCTTTCACTCCCGCCGCCTACGTGTTGCTGCTCCAGGGGGCGTATTACTTCCTCACCGGCGTCTGGCCGCTTCTCAGCATCGACACTTTTCAGATGGTCACGGGTTCCAAGACAGACCTCTGGCTTGTCGATACGGTGGGGGTATTGATCCTGGTCATCAGCCTGGCCCTGCTGGCTGGTGCCTGGCGGCGCCGGGCCACGGCGGAAGTGGTAGTCCTGGCGGTGTGCAGCGCGGTGGCCCTGACAGCGGTTGATGTCGTGTTCGTCGCCCGCGACGTGATCGCCCGCATCTACCTTCTTGATGCCGCCGCCGAGATGGTGCTTCTCCTGGCGTGGGTCGCAGCCCTCATCATCGATGCGCGGACGCGCTGGAAGCGATCCGCTCCCTGTCTGTGAACCTGGGCCGGGACGAACATCGGAAAACGGCTCGAATTGCTTGCACCTTCCTCCGCAGCCTTTACAATCAATTCATCGGTTCCTGCCTCAGCGTCCTCGCGCAGCCGCGGCCTGTTTTCGCCGGACACATGGGGTTCCTCGTCAATCGTTACTGGCAAATGCTGTTCGGCGCCGGCCTGGTGCGGACGGTCGAGGACTTCGGCGCGCAGGGCGAATGGCCGACTCATCCCGAGCTACTGCAAGCGCTGACGCTGATGAACGACGTGACCTACGTGGAAGCGTCGCGCGTTCTGGCGCAGCGCGTGCTTGCCGAAGGCGGAGCGACGCCCGAGCAGCGTCTGACGCGGATGTTCCGACTGCTGACCGCCCGCAATCCGCGGCCGGCGGAACTGGCGATCTTGCGTGCGAACCTGGATCAGCAACTGGCACGCTATCGTCGGGATCGGCAGGCGGCGGTCCAGCTCATCCGCACAGGCGAGGCCGCACGCGAGGAGAAGCTGGATGCGGCCGAGTTGGCCGCCTATACCGCCGTCGCTAACCTTCTTCTCAATCTGGATGAGACGATCACGAAAGAATAAGAGCTACCAGCCCCAATCCCTCGGAGCCCGCAGCGTCAGCGAGGAGAGTACAGAGCTTCCCTCGCTAACGCTGCGGGCTCCGACTCCGATCGTCAACCGTTGGATCGTAGACAAATCTCCATCCGTTTTCGCTCTTCTTCTGGTGAGGGCGACGGAATCATGCTCAGGCCCGCAGACGACCCATTGATCCGGGGCCTCGCCGAGGGGCGAGAGGAGGCGTTTGCCGCGCTCTACGATCGCTTCGGTCCCTCGTTGTTTCGGGTCGCCCTGGCCGCCTTGCGATCACCGCACGACGCCGAAGACGCGGTGCAAGAGGTGTTCGTCGGCCTGGTGCGGGCGCGACGGCGCTTGCCGCAGGTCGAAGACTTGCGGGCTTACCTGTTCGCCGCGCTTCGCCATGCCGTCGCCCGGCTCGCCGCCGACCCAAAGCGGACACGTTCGTTGTCGCCGGAAGAACTCGTCCAGCTTTCCGCTGGCAAGACGGCCGGCGTGGATTGCGAGCAGTCGGCGCAGCTGGAGCGAGCCTTGCGGATGTTGCCGACCGAACAGCGCGAGGCGGTCGCCCTCAAGATCGATGGCGGTCTGACCTTCGCCGAGATGGCCGCCGTCCTCGGCATCAGCGCGAACACGGCGGCGAGCCGCTACCGCTACGCTTTAGAGAAACTGCGTACCATCCTGGAGGTGTGAGGTGATGAATCCTTCCGATCTCCCTCGGGAGCTGGCCGATCTGGAACGCCAGTTGGCCGAGCGCGCCGTCCCGAAACCGACCGAGGCGTTTCGCCGGCGCGTGCTGACGGCCATGCGAACCGATCGCGCTCGTCCGGACGGCTGGCGCTTCGCGGCCGCCCTGGTGGCGGCCGTGTTGCTATGTCTCAACCTCGCTCTGAGCCTGGCGAACCATCGGGCCTGGTCCCCGGTAGAGGGGGACAAGGATGGAGATGTCGAAACCGGCGTCCGCGAATTGAGACAAGAAAACCCTGATTTGTCCGAAGAAGAAGCCTATCAGGTTGTGGTCCTCCGCCGAACGGCCCCCTCTCTGGCTGCTGTGGCGGCCTTGCCGTCGTCGCCAGACGAGATTTTCTCGTGGGAACGGAGCGCGTCATGGGATACGCCTTGATCTGGATCGAAGGTCTGGCGGCGATGCTCCTTCTGACGGCCGTGTCCGCCTCCTACTCGGCGCACCGCCAACGCCGTTGGGGGCAGCTCGTCCTGCCGCTACTGGCCATGCTTCCGGTCGCTCTTCTGGCCGCCGCCCTTACCTGGGTGACCGCCATCCTGAAGTTTCATTACCACGGTCTCATTCCCCACGACTGGTTCGTCTACACCTTCGCATGGACGATTGCCTTCCTGGCCGGCGCGACGGTGCTGTTTTCTCGTGGCTTGAGGCGGACAGGAGCAGAACCAATCCCTCCGGTCCAAACCTGGCCGCGAGGCCGATTGGCTCTCGCGCTGGCCGGAATGATGGTCCTGTTGGCCATCACCCTATCCAACATGGACCTGGCCATGAAAGTGCGCTTGGCCGAGACACGGATCGAGGCCGGCGCCGTCTTGTTGGCGATGAAGCCGTCCTCGGTCGCCGACAAGGACAATGCGGCCTCTCTCTATAAGGAGGTGTTCGCCGCCCTTCCCCCGCTTGAGCGCTTGTCTCCGCGCTGGAAGATGGAGAATAACAAGGAGAACCAAACCGATAATTGGGACTTACCCGGCCCGTTCGTGGATCAGTACGATTGGCGGGACAAGCAGTGGAAAGAGTTTCTCCACGGCCAGGAGCGGACCTTGACCCTGCTGCGAAAAGCGGCGTCGAAACCGGCTTGTCACTTCGCCGACGACGATTTATCGGCTTGGCTCGAAGGAGCGAGTCTGCATTATCCGCCGAACTTCTGGCAGCCTTTTTCCCAGGCTTCGCGGCTGCTGTCCCTGGATGCCCGCGTTCGGGCCGCGGCCGGCGATACGCACAGGGCCGTGGAAGACATCGCCGCCATCCTCGCCATGGCCCGCCACGATTCCAACCTGAGAGTGGAGAAAGAAGGGTGGGACACGCTGGCGGACGTTCTCCATTTGTCCCTGCCGTCCCCCGAGCAGTTGGCCACATTGTCCCGGGTCGAGGGCGAAGCCTATCTGCGGCGATTCCCGCGTACTCAGGCCGGCTACGCGCTGAGGATCTTGGTCATGCTGTCGCCCGAAGGGGAGTCGTATCGGTCCTGGGACATGACGCGCGAGTTGCCTTTTCTCCACCGCCGAGGGCAGCCCAAGCCGGAGGGATATGACACTCCCTTCTGGTTCGAGGCCACAATCGGTCCCGTCTGGCGCGTTTATCTCGCACCGGACGATCTGCTGTTCATTCACCGTTCGCTGAAGGAATGCCGGGAATCCCTCCAGGCGCGGAACGGCCCCTCTTCAGCGATTGGCAAGAATTGCAGCAAGCGCTGGAGGGTCAACCCGGCGGCTCATGGTACATGAGCACCATGAAACCGCGTCTGAGGGGAACGGCCCGATGGGCCTGCGATGTGATGACGCTCCGTCAGCTTGCCCGCCTCGCCATCGCCCTCACGATCTACAAGGCCAAGCACGGCCACTATGCGGACCAACTCGAAGACCTGACGCCGGCCTTGCTGAACCGCTTGCCCCGCGACCCGTGGGATGGCGGCCCGTTGCACATGATGCGGACGAACAAGGGCGTTCGTCTCTACACCGCTCGCAACGGCCAGGACGAACCGATCCTCTTGCCGGATACGACGGCGCAGCGACGAGACGTGGTTTTCCGACTGCCGTAACGATTGCCGTCTTGTCGGTTCGTGCGATCGTCGTTACCGTGGCGGTCATGAATTCCGACGCACCCGTCGCTGGGCGACGCGCTGCCTCGCGCCTGGCCTCGTTTCGTTACGCCTTCGCGGGCTGGTGGTACGTCCTGCGTAGCCAACGCAACGCCTGGATTCACGCAGTCGCTTCCCTCGCCGTCATCGCCGTCGGACTTTGGTTGCGGTTGGGGCGGATCGACTGGGCGCTTCTCATTCTGACCGTCGCGCTGGTGTGGGTGGCCGAGTTCGTCAACACCGCCGTCGAGTCCGTGGTGGACCTCTTATCGCCGGACCTTCATCCGCTGGCGAAAGTCGGCAAGGATGTGGCGGCAGCGGCCGTCCTGATCGCCGCTCTGGCCGCGGTTGTGGTGGGCCTGCTCCTTCTCGGCCCGCCGCTGTGGGCACGAATTCAGTTCGGAGTTCTGTTCCTCGTTTAGCCGCGACGCGCAGCGGAGCGCGGCTGCCGCGCTCCGCTGCGCGTCGCGGCTAAACGAAATTATTCAAGATAATGGTGTTAGCAAGGACTTCATGACGGCCTGGCTGCCAAGGGGATGCCACTGGCCCCACCATTTGAGAAAGCGTCGCCGTTCCTGCGGTAGCCGCCGCTGGTGCGAACGCAGCAGCTGATCGATGCCGGGCTGAAGCCGCGGCCAGGCCGTCGCGCAGGTGCGGCGCAGGCTCTCGCGCAGGGAGGCAAGCCGGCCCGCGGCCACGTGGCTATCGTTGGCCCGACCGAGGATTTCTTGCAACTGCTCGATGCGCGGATACAGTTCGCCGCGGAACGTCGGATCGAAGCAGTCGGCGAACACTTCCATCGCGTAGCGCAGCCGCTTGCCGGCGATGCGCACTTGATGGAGCTGAGCGTAATCCGCGAGGTCGCCGAGCGCGGCCCGTTCGAGGCCTTGCAGTCGCTCGAACAGCATCGGCCGGGCGAGATCCACCAGGATGGACGGATTGCCCGGAGCGGGTCGGATCGCCTCGATGGTGCGGGCGAGGAACGTCTCGAAGGTGGCCCCCTGCTCCTCGTAGACCGTTTCGAGCTGGGCGTGTGCGGCGGTGCGCTGGCCGACCGCGTAGCCGATGAGAAAATCCAGTCCGGCGCGATGGCGGGCGTCCGCCTCCGCCTCGCGCGCGAGCAGGTCGGCCAGAAAGACATCCCAGTCGCGGGCGGCGCCGGCGGCGCGACGCAGTTCGCGCAGGCGTCGCCGCCCCTTGCGGTACGCCTTGGCCGGCAGGCAAGCGGCGAAGAGACGCAAGGCGGCGTCGGCGCGGCGCGTGCCGACGCGCAGCTGGTGGACGTATTCGATGTCGCGATCTGCTTCCAGGGCGGCGCGGGGCAGATTATCCTTCACCACTTGCAGGCGTGCGAACAGGACGTGCCGCGCCGCCTCGTCCAGCGGGCTATCCGGTTTCAGATCGTTGATCCATTTCCCATCCGACATGGACGATTCTCAATGTCCGTAAAGTCCGGTGATGCTCGCTGACTGCTCGCGCTGATGCAGCCAGGACGCGACCTCGCCGGTTTCGGCGGCGAGTTTCTCGACCTTCTTCCGCTCGTCGCGCAGCGCCTGGGCCACGTCGCCGGGAATGGGTGCGTACATCGTCTCCAGTTCCTGGCCGATGCGCTGCTCCAGGCGGCGACGGAACTCGCCGCGGATGGCCGGCCAGCGCAGTGGTAGCACCAGTGTAATGAGCAGATGCAGAATGACCAGCACAATCAAGAGGACGATCAACGGCAAAAGCGCGTCGGCCGGGTGGAGGACGGCGTTCTCCGCCGTCGGGTTGAAGTAGCGCCATAGCAGGACGATCAGGGCGGCCAGCAGGGCGACGGGCGGCACCCAGTTGCCCAGCCAGACGACGACGGCCTGCGTGACGCGGCGCAGGCCGGTCGGCCGGGACCACTCCTGCTCGACCTGCTGGAGTACCTCGTTGAGAATGCCGGCGTAGCGCTGCCGCCAGTCCAGGGCCGCGCGCGACTCCATCGGCTCGTTGAGGACGTCGAGCGGAAAGCCCTGATGGTCGGCCTCGACGAGCAAGCGGTTGGACAGCGCCTTGCCGCGGGCGTCGAGGTGGCGATTGCCGGCCACGTCACTGCATGCCTTGGTGAAGGTCGAGAGGTCCCAGTGGGTCGGCGTCTCAATGGTGCTGGATGAGCGTGGCATGAACGGAATGCGGTCGCGCAGCGTGCTGCCGACGTACTTGGCGCGGGTGAACAGGTGCAGATACCAGGCCATGATGCCGTGAAAGCGGCGCTGTTCCTCCAGGGCGAAGTGGTGCTCGATCTCGCGCTGATAGGGTTCGAGCGTGTTGAGGAGGACGTCGCTGGTGGCGGCGGCTTCCTCGGTCAACGGCCGGACCCAGGCGGCGCGGGTACGCTCGGCGATGTCCGTCAGGTCCGGCGGGCTGGCGGCGGCCAGTGCCTGCTGCATGTGTTGCAACAACTGGCTGACGCCGCGCGCCTTGATCGCCTCGATCTCCAGGCGTGTCAGGCCCATTTCCAGCCAGTCCGTCAATTCGCGGAACTGCTCGCCCTCCGGCAATTCGGCCGGCGGAGCGCCGTTGCTCGACACGCGATCGACCCACAACTGAGCGCAGGTGCGGAAGAGCAAGGGCGACTCGAAGCCCTCGGCTTGCAGGTCGCGCCGCAAATCTTCGTCGGGCCGCACGCCACTGTTGCCCTGGTGCAGACAGCGGTCCCACTTGTTGAGGACGAAGGCGAAGGCGCGGCGCTGGCGCTGCTGCAAAAACAGCTCCCAGCCGAGCCGATCGTGATACTTCTCCTGCGAGCCGACATAGAGGACGATGTCGGCCACCGGCAGCAGGCGCAGGAGTTTGTCGCGGTTGCTCAGGTCGTTGCTGTCGAGGTCCGGCGTATCGACGAGGACTTTTTGTTCCAGGGCCGGTCGATCGTGCGGGGCGAGCCGGCAGTGGCGCAGGGCGGGGTCGAGCCGGTCGGGCTTGATCGACTGATGATAGTACACGACCGGGTTGCGCGTGGTCGGGCGGGCGAACGATGCCTGGGCGATGGAGCCGCCGGCCAGGGCGTTGAGCAGGGTCGATTTGCCGACGCCGGTTCCGCCCATGAGCATGATGACCAACAACGGCCGATCCACGTCCAGCGCCTCGGCCTGGCGGCGCAGGTCGATGGCCACGCCCTCCAGGGTGGCACGGTTAAGGGTCGAGAGGGGATAGCGGTGAGGGACATCGAGCCAACCGCGCAGGCCGCGTTCCAGTCCGAGCAGTGCCGGCGACAGCGTTCGCAGTAGAGGAGCGCTATCGGTTGTCGTTGCCGCATCGTTCATGGCGTCTCTTCCGTCGGACGGCCCTCTCCGCCGTGTCCTTCATCCTACTTCGGCCAAGCGGACCTCGGTAGCTTCTTTATACCGCTTTGCGCACCGCCGTCTCCTTACAAAAACGCATAAATAATCGTTCTCCCAACTGGCTCTGAGAGTCTGTCCGGTAAGCCCCTCTCCCCCGCTTCGGGGGAGAGGGGTTGGGGGTGAGGGGGAGAGAAACTCGCGGAAAGCGCACCCCCTCACCCCAACCCCTCTCCCCCGGAGTACCGGGGGAGAGGGGCTTTCGGGACAGACTCTGAGACGCAAACAGCTCCGCGCACCTCCGTTGGTCTTCCGGTGTCCGTCATCTATAATCGCACCAACGCGAACCCTGGATCCAGGAGACGACATGGCCGCCGAGAAGATCACCCCCCGCGCCAAGGATTATTCGCAGTGGTACCTGGACATCGTCAACCGCGCCGGCCTGGCGGAAAACTCCGACGTGCGCGGCTGCATGGTCATCAAGCCGCACGGCTACGCCATCTGGGAGAAGATGCAACGGGCGCTCGATCGCCTGTTCAAGGACACCGGCCACGTCAACGCCTACTTCCCGCTGTTCATCCCCAAATCGTTTCTGGCCCGTGAAGAGCAGATGGCCGAGGGCTTCGCCAAGGAGTGCGCCGTCGTCACGCACCACCGCCTCAAGGCCGTGCCCGGCGGCGGTATCGAGGTCGATCCGGAGGCGAGACTCGACGAGCCGCTGATCGTCCGGCCGACCTCCGAGACGATCATCTGGAACACCTACCGCACCTGGGTCCAGAGCTACCGCGACTTGCCGCTGCTCATCAACCAGTGGGCCAACGTGGTTCGCTGGGAGATGCGGACGCGGCTGTTCCTGCGCACGGCCGAGTTCCTCTGGCAGGAGGGCCACACCGCCCACGCCACGCAAGCGGAGGCCGAGGAGGAGACGCGGCGCATGGTCGAGGTGTATCGCACCTTCGCCGAGGAATGGATGGCGATGCCGGTGCTGGTCGGTCCCAAGAGCGAGGGCCAGAAGTTTCCCGGCGCCGTCTACACGCTCTGCATCGAGGCCCTGATGCAGGACAAAAAGGCTCTGCAAGCGGGCACGAGCCACTTCCTCGGCCAGAACTTCGCCAAGGCGTTCGACGTGAAGTTCCAGGACCAGCAGGGCAAGCTCGAATACGCCTGGGCGACGAGCTGGGGCGTGTCCACGCGGCTCATCGGCGGACTCATCATGACGCACAGCGACGACCAGGGCCTGGTGCTGCCGCCGCGTCTGGCGCCGATTCACGCCGTCATCGTGCCGATCTTCAAGACGCCGGAAGAGAAGGTCGCCGTACTGGAGGCGGCCCACAAGCTGGCTGGCAGCATCCGCGAGCTACCGCTGCGGGAATGGCTCAACTACGAGCCGGTGACGGTCAAGGTCGATGACCGCGAGCAGTATCAGCCGGGCTTCAAGTTCAACGAATGGGAGCTGAAGGGCGTGCCGGTGCGTGTCGAGTTGGGTCCAAAAGACCTCGCCAAAGGAGCTTGTGTGCTGGCGCGCCGCGATCTGCCGGGCAAGGAGGCGAAAGAGATGGGCGTGCCACTAACGACGGCGGCGGCCCGCATCGGCGAAATGCTCCAGGGCATGCAAACCGCCTTGTTCGATCGGGCGCGCAAGTACCGCGACGAGAACACGCACGAGATCAATTCCTACGACGAGTTCAAAAAGATGATCGAGGAGCCGGGTGGTTTCCTGCTGGCTCACTGGGACGGCACGCGCGCGACGGAGGACCGCATCGCCGCCGAGACGAAAGCGACCATCCGCTGCATCCCGTTCGATCGCAAGGAGGAAACGGGCAAGTGCATGGTCACGGGCCAGCCGTCGGAGGGGCGCGTGGTGTTCGCCAAGGCGTATTAAAAAGCGATCTTGCTTCGTCGAAATCCTGTGGTTTTCGGGCGAGCGAGGTCGCATCGGCGCCCCGAATACTTTTCCTCGGGGCGCTTTGCTGACCGAATGCCTTTGCGAAAACATGAACTAGGGATTTGTCGATACCAAGGGACGGATTTGGATAAAGGACCGAGCCCACGCGGGCGATCCGGACCATTGGGACGTGCAAGAAGACGGCGGCAAGAAGTATTTCCGAGTCGATCCGAACGGTAATCTGCTGCCCTAGCACATTATCGCTATTCGGGGACCATCGCAGCAAGGGAGTAGGAGATGCCTGTGCAGAGAAAGCAGCGGGGACAACCCGAAAACGATAACGAGGATCTTGGCCTGATGGCGAACGGTTCTTCGGGCGACTGGGAGGTTGCCGTAGACGAGACCACAAAGGGACCGGATCGCTGGTTTGTCCAACTCGAAGGTCCGTCGGTCTGCTTTTCGTTTGAGGTTCCTTCACCCGAGATGATTCCCAGGGCACTCGACTTCCTCGGCGGGCCCTCATCGTCCAAGGGGCCATATGCTGGGTTTCCCGCGGAGAACGGCTCGTTGGTCCTTGGCAAGCACCGACAAACTCCCGTGATTCTTGTCCGAGACGATGAGTACAAGGGTCGCTTTTTCCTCGTGATAGGGCAAGAGGCTGATGTCGTTGTGCGCTTCACGATTGCAGGGCAGGACTGGAAGGACATCCAAGAGGCACTTCGTCAAGCGACGGAAGACCTTGAAGATGAGGACTAGGGCCGACGCCATGAACTCGGCGCCGACGGCTCGCAAGAAGGAAGCCGACATATGCAGACATGGTCACGGGCCAACCATCGCAACCCCGCTCGCCAGAGTCTCGACAGAGCAAGGCGATCTCCGAGCCAGCAACTCGGAGGGCCGGTGGCGGGTCTTTCGGCCCGTCGTCGGCCCTCCGAGTTGCTGGGGACACCTTCTCTGGCCCGCCGACCTACACCTACTGGCGCGCCGTGTGAGCTTGGCCCGGTTCAACGGAACGGAGGGGATGTGCCAAAAAATGGGGACGCTTCTGACAAGTCCTTGTCAATCAAACAATGGCGCGGAATATCGATTGGATGCGCGTCCCCATTTGGCCCTGTGATCGCCGCCCTCACCAGCCATTCGACGTGGGGATGGCCATCTGGTGCAGCGTCCAGCGGCAGGCGGCGCGGATCGACAGACTCCGGATCGGCCAGGCCATCGAGCAGGATGGTCCGATGACTCGGGTCGCCGCTGCCGAGCTTGGCCAGGGCCAGGGCGGCATTGCGGCGCACGACCGGCGACAGCGATCGTTCTCGACGATAGTCCGGCCAGCGCCTGCACGAAGGCGACTCGATGCAGGCCGGGGTGGACGCGCTGCAGACGATACAGGCTCGTCTCCAGTTCCAGCGGCGGCGCATCCGGCCGGCGCAGGATCGCCAGGTCGAGATCGAGCGTGGCGCGCGAGTAGGACGCCGCAGTCCATGACCTTTTGCGCGCCAGGTCCAGCGCGGCCAGCAGCGAGGCGAAGACCGGAGACAGACCGTTGGGGATGTCCGTCTGCATTTGCTGGAGCATTTGCCGCTGCTCGGCCACCTGGATGTCGGTCAGGGTGCCGCTGCCGGCGTCGAAGAGCAACTCCTTCAGGCGCTCGTCCAGCAGCGTCATCAAGCGCGGCAGCGACGTGTCCGGGGCGAAGAACTCCGCGCCCAGCCCCTGCTCGATGAGCGAGAGCAGTTGCACTTTCAGGGCACGGACGCCGCGCGCCAGGGAGCGCACCAGCTCCAGCGGCGTGCGTTGATGGCCGGACGCGACCAGCTCGCGCATCAGCCAGCGCGTGTTGCTGCGGGCCAGGTCTTCGAGGATGGCGATGGCGAAGGCGCGCGTCTCGTCGCGGTCGAGCGGCGGTCCCGGCAGGCCGGAGCGCAGCCAGTCCAGCGTCCAGCCCAGGTCCACGTCCGTGCTCAGTGGCGCCAGCGCCGCGCGGACGCGCTCTTCCACCTCGGCGAACGGCAGCCGGCACTTGGTCGATTCGCGGAACAGCGCTTCGAGCGTGGAACTCTTGACGCCGCCCCAGTTGAGGGCTTGGCCGGGCAAATAGAGAATGCCTAGGCGGTGCAGCACGTCCTCGACGTGCGGGACAACGGCGTTGTTGGCCCCCTCGGCCACCAGCTTGACGCGCAGCCGCTGGGCCACGGCCGCGTCGATCACGTTGGGGATGGCGGCCGGGATGAAAACGTCCGCCTCCTGCACGATCAACTCTCGGCTATCGGGACCGCGGAAGCCGGGCCGGGCCGCATCCGTCGTCGGTCGGCGCGGCGACCCACAAAGCATCCACGGCGCCGGCGTACTCGACGATGGGGCGACGCGCGGCGCGGAGGCGCAGCAGGGCGGGTACATCCAGACCCTCCGCCCGATAGACGGCTCCGAACTCATCGGCCACTCCCGCGATCTGAAATGATCCCGCCGGCGTCTCCTCGGTCAGCAGTCGGGCCACGGAGCCGCCCACGTCGCCGAAGCCCTGGATGAGGACGCGGATCGGCCGGCGCTCGGCGAGTCCGTAATGGGCCATGCCCGGATGGCGCAGCGCTTCCTGCAGCGAGGCGGCCACGGTTCGGCCGGTCAACTCCCAGGCCTGGTGCGGAAAGCCGCCCGCCTCGGCAGCCAGGCCGGTGACAGGCGGATGCTGGCGGATGCCGCGTACCGCGCCGATCTCCCGCGCCGCCGCATCGACCCAGGCCATCTCCTCTTCGCCCATGCGCATGTCCGGCCCGCCGATGTAGCGCTGCGACAGCACGCCGGCCAGCACCGACGAGGCCGCCCAGCGCTCCAGCGCCGTCCGTTTCTCCGCGGTGCCGACCGGGCCGTTCGTGTAGTAGCGCACGCCGCCCTTTGCCGAGGATGAAGAGCGACATGCCCAGCGCGCCGAACAGGGCGGTCACGGCCTGGAAGTGCGTCCCTTCCTGCACGAGGATCGTTTTGCCGCCATCGAAGGGCACTTCGCCGAACGGGTTCTTGTCGTGCATGGCCTCGGCCAGGCGGATCACTTCATCGAGCAGCCGCGTCCGCGCCGGCGAGGCGGCCGACCGCGCCGCCATCGGTGTAGCACAGCCGCCAGGCGGCCTCGCCGATGCGGTTATCGCCCTCGAAATAAGCTGGATGGACGCGGGCGTAAAAGAGGACCGTCACCGGCAGCCGCCGCTCCAGGCGCAGCGGCTCGAAGGCGTTGGTGCCGGCCGCATCGTCGAGCAGATCGAGCGCTTCGCGCCGGCCGTTCCTCCGCCGGCAACAGCTCGGCGAAGTGCTCCAGCGCCGTCCAGCACTTCGTCCGCGCCGCTCGCGCAGAGAGTGTGTCATCCACTCGTTCGGCCGAGAGCCGAAATTGCTTGCGCATCCTCGGCAGCACGCTCTCTGCTTGCATGATCGACTCCACACTCCGACCGGATCGTCGAACGATCTTCGACCGGACAGCGCCTGGTCCAGTCGCTCCAGCAGTTCTGCCGCCCGTGGCGGCGAGGTCGGCGCTGCCGTCCGACCCCTTCGGCAACCCCCCGAGCACCGGCACGCACGCGGCCAGGTAACTCCGCAGCTCCGTGAGCAGGCGTTGGCGTTCGACGAGGTGATCGTAGGCGGCGCAGGCCTGGCGCAGCACGCTCAGCAGCTCGTCGGGATCCCACGGCTTGGTGATGTAGCGATAGATGTGTCCCTCGTTGACGGCGTCGATCACCGCCTTGATGTCGGCGTAGCCGGTGAAGACGATGCGGATCGCCTGCGGGTACTCGCCCTCCACGCGATGCAGCAGCTGCACGCCGGTCATGCCCGGCATCCGCTGGTCCGTCATGATGACGTGGATCGGATGCTGCTTGAGGACTTCGATGGCCTCCGCTCCGCTCTCGGCGGTGTGGACCTCGAACTCCCTGCGCAGCAGGCCGCGCAGCGAGAACAGGATCTCCGGCTCGTCGTCCACCAGCAGAATCGAATGCTTGGTATTCTCGGCCATCGCTGTTTCTCCTCTCAACCTGGTGATGGCGCCGCCGTCCCACGCGGCGGCCGCAAGGGCAGCCGGATGCGGAACAGCGTGCCGCGCCCGACCTCGCTCTCGACCTCGATCGTCCCGCCATGATCGCGGATGATCCCGTAGCTCACCGACAGGCCCAGGCCCGTGCCCTGGCCGACCGGCTTGGTGGTGAAAAACGGATCGAAAATGTGCGGTAAATGTTCCGGCTTGATGCCGCAGCCGTTGTCCTGGATCTCGATGGCGACGCCGCCGTCCGCGACCTGTCTCGTCCACCCGCGTGCGCACCTCGATGACGCCGCCCTTCGCCGACGCCTGGATGGCGTTCAGCAGCACGTTGAGGAACACCTGATTGATTTTGCCGGGATGACACAGGACCGGCGGCAGCTCGGCGAGGGAGGTCCGCAGATCGATCGCGTTCTTCTTGATCTCGTGGACGACGATCTCCAGGGTGGATTGCAAGTGCGGCGTTGAGGTCGGCCTCCTTGAAGTCGGCCTCGTCCAGCCGGGCGAAGTCGCGCAGGTTCTTGACGATGTCGCGGACTGCGCTTGAGTCCGTCCAGCGAGCGCTCGAACAGGCGCGGCAGGCTGTCGCGGATGTAGGGCAGGTCGATGTCCTCCTCCATCCGCTCGGCCTCGGCGGCCAACTCCGGGGCGACGCTCCGCAGACGGTCGCGCCCTTCGCGGTACTTGTCGAGCACTTGCAGGGCGGCCGGCACGTCGCGGCGCAGCACGGCGAGGTTGTTGGCGACGTAGGCGATGGGATTGTTGATCTCGTGGGCCATGCCGGCGGCCAGTTGGCCCAGGCTGGCCAGCTTCTCGGTCTGCACCAGCGCCGCCTGCGCCTCGCGCAGCGCCCGGTTCTGCGCCGCCAGCGCCTGCTCCAGCTCGATGATGCGCTCGCCGGCGCGGAGCGCACGCGCAGCTCGCCGCGGTCGAACGGCTTGGTCACGAAATCGTTGGCGCCGACTTCCAGCCCCTCGATCACGTCCTGCTTCTCCGACTTGGCCGTCAGCAGAATGATGTACACGTAGGCCCCGGTCGGCCGCGCCCGGATGTGGCGGATCAGTTCCAGGCCGTCCATCTCGGGCATGACCCAATCGCTGAGGACCAGCGGAAAGTCGCTCTCCTGAAAGAGCCGCCAGGCGGCGGCGCCATCCGGGGCCGCGACGACCTCGATGACCCCATTGCTGCAGGTAGCTTTGCAGCAGATGACGGGAGACCGGTTCATCCTCGGCGATCAGGACTTTCACGATCACCTCCGCAGACGGAGTCGTTCGCGGCTTCGCGCGAAGCCGCGAACGACCGAGATCACAGCCGCCGTCGTTTGACCAGGACGATTTCGTTGCCCTTGTCGTTGTGGCGTACCTCGTCCATGAACGTGCGGATGAGCAGCAGTCCGCGGCCGCTGACCTTCTCCAGGTTGGCCGGGTCGGTCGGGTCGGGCAGGCGCGTCGGGTCGAAACCCGGACCCTCGTCGCGGATGATGTAGCGCGCTTCGACGGGCGATTCGCGGGCGCGGACGTGGACGCGGCGATCGGCGTAGGGCTTGCTACGACGGCGTTCTTCCAGCAGCCGGCGATAGGCCTTCTCGTCGCGTCTCGCGCAGCTCGGAGTTGACCTCCAGGTTGCCGTGGTACATGGCGTTGAGGAGCGCCTCGCTCAGGGCCACCGTCACGCGCAGCCGCTCGTTCTCGGGGCAGCACTTCAAGCGGCGCAGGTTCTCGCAGACATGGCCGATCAAGCGCCGGGATCAGTGCCGGATCGTTGTCGAGCATGGAACTCGGTCTCGGTTCGCGTCAGGCACTCCATCAGGCGCTGCTGGCTGCGCTCGGCGGTGCTGAGGCGCAGGACTTCCTCGACGGTCTCCAGCAGGTCGCGGGCCAGGTTCTGCTTGGGAACGTAGCTGGCCGCTCCCTTTTGCAGGGCCTGCATGGCGATCTCCTCGCTGCCGTGCGCCGTCATCAGCACGACCGGCAAGAGCGGATAGCGACTGCGGAGGGTCTCGACCAGTTCCAGGCCGTTCATGCCGGGCATGACCATGTCGGTCAGCACCAGGTCCGGCGCTTCGCGCTGCATCATCTCCAGCGCTTCCTCGCCGTCGGCCGCTTCGAGGACGCTCAGGCCGGTGCGGCATTCCAGCGCCTCCAGGCCCGGCCGGCGTTCGAGCAAGCCCCGGGCCAGGACTCGATCCGTCCGGGTGTCATCCACAACAAGGATCTTCGCCATGAGTTTCTCCTTGCGGGGCGGGCACGGCGTTGTGCCTGCCGCCCGGAACTCGACGGAAGGATGAGCGGGACGAGCCGTCCCGAACCCTCACCCTTGCGATTGGGCGAACCGCCCCAGTTCGAGCAGGGCGGGCTTGAGGCGTTGCAATTCGGTCTCCAAACGGGCGGCGGCGCCGGCGCCGGGACGAGGTCGCCCTTGTCGCCGAGCCGTTCGAGTTGTTCGGCCGCGTCGCGGGCGGCGATGGCGCCGAAGTTGCTGACGGCCCCCTTGAGGGTGTGCGCCGCCCGGCTGAGGTTGCGTGCGTCGCCGCGCAGCCAGAGCGTCGTGAATGTCGTGCCACAGCCGCGGACAGTCCGCCAGGAACACCTCGATCAACTCGCTGCAACAGCACCGGATCGCCGCCGACGCGCTCCAGCGCCTCCTCCCGGTCCAGCATGTCATCGCCGGAAGGATGGCCCCCGTCCGTCGTCGGCCGCTTGCGGCCGGCACCAGCTGCTCGATGGCCTGCCACAGTTCGCGCGGCTGGATGGGCTTGCTGACGTAGCCGTCCATGCCGGCGGCCAGGCAGCGCTCGCGGTCGCCCTTCATGGCGTAGGCCGTCATGGCCAGGATGGGGACGTGCCGGCCGGTGTCCTGTTCGCGTGCGCGGATGGCGGCGGTCGCCTCGAAGCCGTCCATCTCCGGCATCTGCACGTCCATCAGCACCAGGTCGAACGGCTGGCGCTCGACCGACCTGCACCGCTTCGGCGCCGTTGCCGGCGACGCACCACGGATGGCCCTGCTTCTCCAGCAGGCGCACGGCCAGCTTCTGGTTGACCGCGTTGTCCTCGGCCAGCAGGATGCGGAGTGGCGCGGCGTGGGACGAGCAGGCGCCGGCGGTCGGCGGTGCGGCCGGCGCCGGCGACCGGGCTGCCCAGCGCGGCCAGGATGGAGCGGTACAGGTCGGCCTGCTTGATGGGCTTGGTCAGATACGCGGCCAGGCCCAGATCCTGGCAGCGGCGGGCATCGACCGGCTGACAGGCCGAGGACAGCATCATGACCGTCGCCCCGGCCAGGTCGGGATGCTTCGCGGATGCGCTCGGCCAGCGTGAAGCCGTCCACGTCCGGCATGTGCGCGTCGAGCAGCACCAGGGCGAACGGCTCGCCGGCCTGCTGCGCCTGCACCAGCGCCTGCAGCGCGGCCGTGGCGTCCTCCACCAGCGGTCGGCCGCATCTGCCATTGGCTGAGCGTCTCGGCGAGGATGAAGCGGTTGGTGGCGTTGTCGTCCACCACCAGCACCGACAGGCCGCGCAGCCGGCCCGGCTCCGGCGGCGACGGACGCTCGCAGCGCCGCCGTCGTGCGTCCCGAAGCGGGCCGGTGAAGTGGAAGGTGCTGCCCTGCGCCCGGCTCGCTCTCGACCCAGATGCGGCCGCCCATCCGCTCGACCAGCCGCGACGAGATGGCCAGGCCCAGGCCGGTGCCGCCGTAGCGGCGCGTCGTCGAGCCGTCCGCCTGGGCGAACGCCTCGAAGATCAGCCCTTGCTTGTCCGCGCGGGATGCCGATGCCGGTGTCGCGCACCTCGAAATGCAGGCGCCACGTCGTCGTCGGCCACCGGTCGCCAGACCGGCGAGGCTGACGTCCGACGACCACCTCGCCGCGCTCGGTGAACTTGATGGCGTTGCCGACCAGGTTGATGAGCACCTGCCGCAGCCGCATCGGGTCGCCGACCACCGTCTCGGGCACGTCGGGGGCGATGTGGCAGGCCAGCTCCAGCCCTTTCTGATGGGCGCGCAGGGCCAGCGTGTTGAGCATGTCGCCGAGGCTGTCGCGCAGGTCGAAGGGTGCGTGCTCCAGCTCGAGCTTGCCGGCCTCGATCTTGGAGAAGTCGAGAATGTCGTTGATGACCGACAGCAGCGAGTCGGCCGACTTCTTGACCGTCTCCAGGTAGTCGCGCTGCTCGGCGTTGAGCGGCGTGTCCAGCAGCAGTTCGGTCATGCCGATGATGCCGTTCATGGGCGTGCGGATCTCGTGGCTCATGTTGGCCAGGAACTCGCTCTTGGCCTGGCTGGCCGCCTCCGCCGCCTCCTTGGCCTGGCGCAGCTCCTCCTCCGCGCGTTTCCGCGCCGTGACGTCCCAGAAGATGCCCTGCATGCCGATCATGTTCTGCTGCGCGTTGCGCAGCGGCACCTTGAGCACGCTCACGTAACTCTTGCTGCCGTCGGCACTGATGTGCTCCTCGATGTCCTCGAAGACCTCGCCGGATTCGATGACGCGCTGATCGTCGCGCATGTATTTTTCGCGCCAACTCGGGCGGATAGAGTTCGAGGTCGGTCTTGCCGACGATGTCGGCCAGCGGCTTTTTCAGTTCGGCGCAGAAAGGCTGATTGGCGAAGGCGAGCCGGCCGTCGCGGTCCTTGCGGAACAGGCAGACCGGCAGCGTCTCCACCAGCGAGTGAAACAGGGCTTCCGAATCGTACAGGGCCTTTTCCGCCAGCTTGCGTTCGGTGATGTCGTGCAGGAAGGCGCTGAAGACCCAGTCGGAGCCAAGGCGGATGGGCGAGATGGTCATTTCGACGGGGAACTCGCTGCCGTCGCGGCGCAGGGCGGGCACCTCGACGCGGCGGCGGAGCAGCGGCCCTTCGCCGGTGGCCAGGAAGTGTCGCAAGCCGTTCAGGTGCGCCTCGCGGTAGCTGCGGCGGAATGATGGTCTCGTGCAGCGGCCGGCCGACGGCCTCCTCGCGCGGCCAACCGAACGTCAGCTCGGCCTGGCGGTTCCAGTCGATGATGACGCCGTTGGCGTCCATGGCGACGTAGGCGTCGTAGGCGCTGTCCACGATGAGGCGAGTGCGGCGCTCGCTGGCCTCGGCGTTGGCCGTCAGCTCGCGCAGGGCGGCCTCGTTCTTTTTGCGATGGGTGATGTCGCGCGAGATGCCGAAGGTGCCGATGATGTTGCCGTCGCAGTCGCGGAAGGGCATCTTGGTGGTCGAGGCCCAGGTGACGCGGCCGTCCGGCCACTGTTCCTTTTCCTCGCGGCCTACCAGGGGCCGGCCGGTGCGGATCACCTCCTGCTCGTCGAGGTAAGCCTGGCGGGCGTGCTCCTCGGTGAAGAAATCGAAGTCCGTCTTGCCGATCGGCCTCGGCGGGGTCGGCCAGGCCGAAACGCTGGGCCAGGCCGCGATTGATGCACAGAAAGCGACTTTGCAGATCCTTGAAATAAATGGCGTCCGGCACGTTCTCCATAAGCGTGTGCAGCAGGTCGCGCTCGTGAACGGTCGTCATAAGCCTCTCCCGATGCCTGGCCTCTGTCGCCGTTGGCCGGTTGAGCAGCAGCTTACATCGGTCCCGGCGGGTATGCAAGCCGCTTGCGGGTGTTTATCCGAGCCTGAAGCGTAAGCGAAGAAGAACGCTCTTCGCTTACGCTTCAGGCTCGGACAAATACCCGCCAGCGCCGGCAGCGTGAGCGTGAACGTCGTACCCCGACCGAGCGTGCTGGCCACGTCCACGCTGCCGCCGTGCATGCGAACGAACGCCCGTACCAGGCTGAGGCCCAGCCCCAGCCCGCGCCGGCCGAACTCGAACTGTCCCGAGGCATGCCGCGACACGTCCACGTTCGGTGAAGAACGGCTCGAAAAGGTGCGGCAGATTCGTCCGCCGCGATGCCGATGCCGCTGTCGCGGACCTGGAGACGCACGACGCCATCGTCGCGCCGGCCGACTACCTCGATCGTACCCGCCGTCGGGCGTGAACTTGATGGCGTTGATCAGCAGGTGGTCGAGGCAGATGCGGATCTTGCCGGCTTCGACTTCCATGGTCCCCAGGTCGGGAGCGAGGTCGACGACTGAGCTGTTGGCGGCGCTGCTCGACGAAGGGACGGACGTCCTCGACGGCCTCGCGCACCAGGGCGGCAGCGTCGGTGGGTCGCCGGTCGAGCGGCCGCTCGAAGCGGCCGGCCTGGAGCATTTGCAGCAGCTGTTCCACCAGCCGGTGCAGGCGCTGCCCCGCCTGTCGGATGCGTCGGAACCACTCCGCCGTCGTGCGCGTTCAGTCCCGGCATCCGCAGGGCCAACTCGGGCAGGGCGAGCAGGATGGTCAACGGCGTCCGCAATTCGTGGCTGGCCACGCGGATGAACGCCTCCTTCAAGGCGTTGGCCTGCCGCAGCTCGGCGTTGGCCTGCTCCAGCTCCTGGTTCTTGCGTTGCAGATCGTCCAGCAGACCGCTGGCGTTCCTGCAGCAGGTCGTACTGTTCGCCGGCCTGGTGCAGGACGGTCAGCAACTCGTCGGGATCCCACGGCTTGCTGATGTAGCGATAGACGTGGCCCTCGTTGATGGCGTCGATGACGGCCTTGATGTCGGCGTAGCCGGTGAACAGCAGACGGATGGCGTCGGGCCGATCGCGGCGGACGCGGCGAAGGAACTCGATGCCGCTGATGTCCGGCATGCGCTGGTCGGTCATGACGACGTGGACTGGCTGCTCGTGCAGCAGGCGCAGACCATCCCGAGCGCGGGTGGCGCCGAGCACGCGGTACTCGCGGCGCAGCAAGTCCTGCAAGCTCTGCACCACGTCGGGTTCATCATCGACGACCAGAAGCGTGTGACGCCGGACCATGACTCCAAGCTCCGCCGAGGGTTGACAGTCGCCGCCACGGCTGGAACACTGAATAGTATTATCCCCCGTCGCCGCCTCGGATGCTAGAGTCTGTTCCGGGAGGCCGTCGCGCCATGCACGGGTTGACGACTGCCTCTGCTGGATCGAGCCTGCCGCATCTTTCTGGAACGGGCTTACCCGGAGGGAGGCCCCTCGGTCCCGCCCGTCAGCACAGCCTACCTCGGTCTCCACGCTGATCGGCCGCTGGAGTCGGTGCTGGTCCCGCCGTTGTGCCAGCCGTTGTTCGACCGCGACGGCGGCCTCCGCGGCTACAGCCTGCGCCTGGGCAGTGCTTTCCACCCCCACCTCAAAATGCAAATCGTGAGCCACGACCACGACGACTGCGTCTTCAGTGTCGATACGCACGACACGCTCTCTCTCGAACCCCGCGACCCGGACTCGCCGCGCTGGGACCGGTTTCAGACGATCAATCGACGCCTCAAGGAAGAGATCGAACGCGCCTGGGAGGAGGCGGGACTGCTGACGTTCAACGCCCTCTTGCGGCGCGAGCTGGGGCGAAAAGGATAAGGCCAAACCGAGCCGCGACCGTTAGGGAGCGGGGAACACCGCTCCCTAACGGTCGCGGCTCCGACGGGCGGGGACAACGCGACCTCCGCGGTCGCCATTGTGGATTTGTCGTGGAGATAGTTGACGCCTCGGGCGCCGGCGGTTACGGTGGAATATAGCCCCCTATCCGGGTTCATCTCCTCCGAAGGCTCAGGGAGGTCCTCTCATGTCTGTCCCTCGCTGGTTCCAACGCATCCTCGAGTATCATCGCGTGCCGTATCAGGAACACTCGCATCCGCCGGTGTTCTCGGCCTCTCACCTGGCGCACGTCGAGCACGTCACCGGCCGCCGCGTGGCCAAGGTGGTATTCGTCAACGCCCGCAACCATCCGATCATGGTGGTGCTGCCGGCGATCGCGCGCCTCGACCTGGACCGCGTCAAGGCGGTGCTGGGCGAGCCGGAGCTGCGCCTGGCGACCGAGGCGGAGATCGTCGGCTGGTTCAAGGGCTGTGAGCCGGGCAGCGTGCCGCCGTTCCGCCTGCGGAACGACGTGCGCGTCCTCATGGACCGCGAGCTGGCGCACCTGGGCCGCATCGTCCTGCCGGCCGGCGCTCCGGACGTCGCCATCTCCGTGCGTTTCCGCGACTGGTATCGCGCGGTTCGACCCGGCGTCGGCCGTTTCGCCGCCGGCGGCGACGGCCGGGCGATGAACCGGGAGGCGCCGGTCCTCGTCGTCGAGGACGAGACGGAAACGAATCAGTTGCTCTGCGAGTTGCTCCAGCGTGAGGGGGTCGTCTGCCAGGGCGTCGAGGAAGGCGGACAAGCACTCGCCGCGGCCGTGCAAGCTCGACCGGCGGCCATCCTTCTTGACCTTATGCTGCCCGATATGTCCGGTTTGGAGATGGTGCAACGGCTGCGGTGCGAGGGTTCGCTCAAGCGCATCCCGTGGATCGTGCTGACCGCCCTGGACGATGACGCTTCGCGCCAGCGCGTTCAGGAGCTGGGCGCGGATGCGTACCTGACGAAGCCGCTGCAGCCGCAGACGCTGGTCGCCGAGGTGCGCGAGCTTCTGGCCGAGGCGAATGCTTGACAAACGATCCCGCGACATCGCTTGCGGCTTCGCGCCAAGCCGCAAGCGACATCAACCCTTGATGACGCCGATCGGCCGCATGCGCGCCACCTTGCTGCGACAGTCCCGCCTGATCGACAACCTCAACCACGTCATCGACGTTCTTGTACGCCTTGGGCTGTTCCTCCGCGAGACCCTTTCGGCTCTGCGACCGAGCGATGACGCCGCGCGCCTCCAGCTCCTTGTCGATGCGGCGGCCGGCGGCGTCCTTGACGGAGGCGGTACGGCTCATGGCCCGACCGGCGCCGTGACAGGTGGTGCCGAACGTCTTCTCCATGCTGCCGGGCTGGCCGACCAGCACCCAACTGGCTCGGCCCATGTCGCCGGGGATGATGACCGGCTGGC
Organism: uncultured Planctomycetota bacterium; assembly: GCA_963849325.1. Lineage (GTDB taxonomy): Bacteria > Planctomycetota > Planctomycetia > Gemmatales > Gemmataceae > JAJPHU01. The sequence continues at coordinate 46,559 of CAWKHF010000010.1, forward strand.
CGATCTTGCGATACATCGCCGGGACTTCGGGATGTCCCGGCGGGAAGGCGCGCGTCGCGCCCTTGCGGTGGACCCACACCTTCTTGCGCTTGCCGTTGACGACGTGCTCCTCGAACTTGGCGATGTTGTGGCAGACATCGTAGACGAGGTTCATCTGCAATTCCTGCCACGAACGGCCGAAGACGGCCGCGAACACCTCGCGGGCCTGCTGCATGAGCAACTGGCGATTGCACCAGGCGAAGTTCGCCGCCGCTCGCATGGCGGCGATGTAGCGCTGTCCCTCCGGGCTGTCGACCGGGGCGCAGGCGAGCTGCCGGTCGGGCAGGTCGATGCCGTACTTCTGCGGTGCGTTGCGCAGCATGGGCCAGGGCGTCGTCGCAGACCTGATAGCCCAGGCCGCGCGAACCGCTGTGGATCATGACGCACACCATGTCCTTCTCCAGTCCCATGACCCGCGCCGCCTCCTCGTCGAAGACGTGATCGACGATCTGCACTTCCAGGAAGTGGTTGCCGGAGCCGAGCGTGCCGCACTGCTCGGCGCCGCGCGTCAGGGCGTGATCGCTGACCATGTCCGGGTCGGCCCCGTCGAGCCGTCCCTCCGCCTCGGTATGCTCGATGTCGCCCGGCGTCGCCAGGCCGCGGCCGAGCAGGTAGCGCGGCCCTCTGCGAAAGGATATGATGCAGCTCCTTTTTGTCGAATTTGTAATGTCCCGAACGGCCGACGCCGCTGGGCACGTTGCGGAACAGCTCTTCCACCAGCGTGCGCAGGTGCGGCTTGACGTCGCGGTAGAAAAGGTTCGAGCGGACCAGGCGGACGCCGCAATTTATATCGTAGCCCACGCCGCCGGGGGAGATGACGCCGCCTTCATCCGGGTCGGTGGCGCAGACGCCGCCGATGCAGAAACCATAGCCCCAGTGAATGTCCGGCATGGCCAGGCTGGCGTACTGGATGCCGGGCAGGAAGGCGACATTGGCCACCTGTTCCGGAGCTTGATCCGCCATGAGTTGCGCGAGCAGGCGCTCGTTGGTGAAGATCAGACCATCAACGCGCATGCCCGGCTTGTAACTCTTGGGGATGCGCCAGCAGCAGGCGTCAACCTGTTCCAGCGGCCCCCGAAAGGTGTCCTTGCCCATGAGTCGTGCCCTTTCAAATGTCCACGATCAATTCCGCCAACCAACCGTCCGCGTCCGGTTCGACGCGCAGGCCGTGATAAGTGATGGCCTTCACTTCGTTCGCCAGGTGGTGCCGGGCGCGGTCGAGCGGTTCGCCCCAGGCGCTGCCCTGCAGGCCGTCGTCGCCGATCCGAACCTCGAAGCGAGACAGCAGCAAATGCTCGGCGTCGAAGTGATACAGCAGCTCCTTCAGCCAGTCGAACAGCAGGTAATCGCGGTCCTTCCCAGCGATCGTCACGTCCAGCTGGCGGACGGGCGCGACCGTGTCGATGTCCTCGACGAGGGTAGCGAACAAAGCTCGCGCCGCCTCGGCGAACAGCGTGTTCAGGTCGGCCGCCCGGATGCGCAAGCCGAGGTCGGCCGTGTGGTCGAAGGTCTCGTACATATTAAGATGCTACCGCACCGCGCCAGGCGACGATAGACGGCAGACACGGCAGACGGTCCCCAAGTTCGCGGTTCGTGTGAGGACCGTTTCGGGGTGTTTGGATTTCCTTGGCAGCGTCCGCATCCTTCGCGTACAACAAGGACGAACCTGAAACCCGTGGCCCCGACTCGGAGGAATGTTCGATGCGACCGAAGCCGATCATCCGCGGAGCTTGCTTCCTTGCCCTGACTCTGGCCGTCCTGGCACCGACCGTTCGCGCCCTCGATTCCACGGACTTCGACAAGTCCAAACTGGCCCTCATCGGTTCGCGCATGCAGCGCTTCGTGGACGAGCAGCAAATTGCCGGCGCTGTCACCGCCGTCGGCAACGCCCAGAGCATCGTCAGCCTGGAGGCGGTCGGCAGTCTGCGTCTCGATTCCAAGGAGGCGATGCCGAAAGACGCCCTGTTCCGCATCGCCTCCATGACGAAGCCCATTACCGCCACGGGTATCCTCATCCTGGCCGACGACGGCAAACTGTCGGTGGACGATCCGGTCGAGAAGCACCTGCCGGAGTTCCGCGGCCAGATGCTGGTGGCCGAGCGCACGCCGGATCGGTTGACGCTGAAAAAGCCGCCGCGGCCGATCACCTTGCGCGACCTGCTGACGCATACGTCCGGCCTGCCGGGCTATCCGCCGGGCCTGGGCGACCTGTATCGCCGACGCAACCGGACCTTGGCCGAGTCCATCCTGGCGGTCTCGCAACGGCCGTTGGAGTTCGAGCCGGGCAGCCGTTGGTCGTACAGCAATTCCGGCATCGACACGCTTGGCCGCGTCATCGAGGTAGCGTCCGGGAAAGATTACGAGACGTTCCTGGCGGAGCGCATGTTCGCGCCACTGCGCATGAAAGACACGACGTTTCGGCCGAACAAGGAACAGTTGCGCCGCCGCGCCGGACTGTATGGCATCAAGGACGGCAAACTGGTCGCCGCCCCCGATGCGTTGATCGGCCCGCCGGAGAACATGCGCCATCCGATCCCGGCGGGCGGGTTGTACTCGACCGGGGCCGACATGGCGCGGTTCTATCGCATGATGCTCAACGGCGGCGCCCTCGACGGCGAGCGGATTCTGTCGGCGGCGAGCGTCAAGGCCATGACCAGCGTGCAGACCGGCGAGTTGAAGTGCGGTTTCACGCCGGGCATGAGTCATGGCCTGGGCTTCGCCGTGGTGCGCCAGCCGCAGGGAGTGACGGCGATGCTGTCGCCCGGCTCGTTCGGTCACGGCGGCGCCTTCGGGACGCAGAGCTGGGCCGACCCCAAGCGCGGCCTGTTCGTCATCCTGCTCATCCAGCGCACCGGCCTGCCCAACTCCGACGCTTCGGAAATGCGGAGGGAATTGCAGCGCCTGGCCGTCGAAGCGGTCAAACGCTGATCGTTCGGGCAAGACGGCGCGTCCATTCATCCCCTTCTCATGGGCGCTGTGCTAGCCTGATCTGCCGATTTCCCCTTTGCTTGAAGAGAAGGATTCCGCCATGAATCGGAAGTGGCTCGTTGGAGGAGTGTTCGCCGTTGCTGGCCTGACGGTCGCGGCGCGGGCAGGGGATTGGCCGCAGTTCCGAGGACCGAACAGCATGGGGCTGTCCGAGGAAAAGCAGCTACCGAGCGAATGGAGCACCACCAAAAACGTCCGCTGGAAAAAGAAGCTGCCCGGCTATGGCTGGTCTTCGCCCATCGTCTGGGGTGACAAAGTGTTTGTCACCACGGCGGTCTCCGACAAGCAGACGAAGCCGGCGGGCTTCGGAGGACGCGGCGGCTTCCGTCCCGGCGGTCGATCGGAGGAACGCCCGGAAGGCGGGCAAAGCGAACAGCCGATGCGTCCGCGCGGCGGCCGCGGCGGCCGCAGCCGAACGCCCGACATTGTCTATCGCTGGGAGGTCTACTGCCTCAACCGCACCAATGGCGAAGTGCTGTGGAAACAGGTCGCCGCCGAGCACAAGCCGGCCATCCCCATCCAGCGCGCCAACACCTACGCCACGGAAACGCCCGTGACCGACGGCGAGCGCATCTACGCCTATTTCGGCATGACCGGCGTTTACTGTTACGACTTCAACGGGAAACTTCTGTGGAGCAAGGATCTCGGCGCCTATTCGATGCAGATGGGCTGGGGCACGGGCAGTTCTCCGACGCTGGACGGCGACCGGCTTTTCATCCAGTGCGATAATGAGGAGAAATCGTTCCTGGCGGCGCTGGACACGAAGTCCGGCAAGGAACTATGGCGGGTCCCACGTCCGGAACGATCGTCGTGGTCCACGCCGTTCGTGTGGAAGACGAAGAATCGGACGGAGCTGGTGGCCTGCGGCAATGGCCGAGTGCGTTCGTATGATGTGGCGACCGGCAAGCAACTCTGGGAACTGGGCGGCCTCAATGGCCAGGCCAACGCCACGCCGGTGGCCGGCGACGACATGCTCTTCCTCGGCGTGGGCCGACGGGGCAGCCGGCCGTTGTTCGCCGTGCGTGCCGGCGCCTCCGGCGACATCACCCTGAAGGAAGGCGAGGAGTCCAACGTCGGCGTCGCCTGGTTCCGCCGCCAGGCCGGACCCTCGATGGCGTCGCCGCTGTACCAGGACGGCTATTTGTACGTCCTCGAAGAGAACGGCGGCATGTTGAGCTGCTACAACGCTCGTACCGGCGAGCCGGCCTACAGCCGCGAGCGTCTCCCGCAAGCGCGCGGCTTCACGTCGTCGCCGTGGGCTTACGACGGCAAAATCTTCTGCCTCGCCGGCGACGGGCAGACGTTCGTCGTCCAGGCCGGGCCGACATTCAAGCTGCTGGGCACCAACACGCTCGACGAGATGTGCTGGTCGTCGCCGGCCGTCGCGCACGGCGCCCTGATCCTCCGCGGCGTCGATCACCTGTATTGCATCCAGAAATGAGAATCTATTTCAAGAGGCGTTTGCGGCCCTCGTTTCGCCGCGACGCGCAGCGGAGCGCGGGAGTATTCCCGCGCTCCGCTGCGCGTCGCGGCTAAACGAATGGCGACGGAGTTCTTAACCCGCCTCCTCCGTGGCGCCGCCGCGCACGGCGGCCCACTGCTCCGGCGTGTACAGCACTTCGCGGGCATTGCTGCCGTTGTAGCCGCCGACGATGCCGTCCTCGGCCATGAAATCGATCAGCCGCGCCGCCCGTCCGTAGCCGATGCCCAGGGCACGCTGCAACAGCGACACGCTGCCGCGCCCCTCGCGCAGAATGATCTCGATGGCCGGCTCGTACAGATCGTCATTGCGGCTGCGCAGACGATCGCTCAGCGAGCCGCCCTGCTCGCCGACTTGCAGCTGCATCAGCTCCGGCGCGTAGCACGGCTCGCACTCCAGGCAGGCGACGACATCCTGGATTTCCTTGTCGCTGGCGTAGGTGCCCTGGGCGCGGATCAGGTCGCTGGTGCCCGGCGGCAAAAACAGCATGTCGCCCTTGCCCAGCAGCTTGTCGGCGCCCATCTCGTCGAGCACGACGCGGCTGTCCGACTTGTTCGTCACCTTGAAGCAGATGCGCGACGGCAGGTTCGACTTGATCAGGCCGGTGATGACGTCCACGGTCGGCTTCTGCGTGGCCACGACCAGGTGGATGCCCGCCGCCCGCGACTTCTGGGCCAGGCGGATGATGTGGCCCTCCACCTCCTTCTTCATCTGCAACATCAGGTCCGACATCTCGTCGATGACGATGACGATGTACGGCATGTGCCGGGGAATGCGCTGGCGCTCCTCGTCGTCCTCGGGCTGGACGCGGCGGAGGACTTCATCGGGCTTCAGCTCGTTGTAGCCGGCGATGTTGCGGACGCGGGCGCGGCGAAGCAGATCGTAGCGCTCCTCCATCTTGTCCACCGCCCAGGCCAGGATGGCCTCGGACTTTTTCATGTCGGTGACGACCGGGTGCATCAGGTGCGGGATCTTGCCGTACACGCTCCAGCTCGACGCCGCCCTTGGGATCGATCATGATCATCTTGACCTCGTCGGGCCGGCGGGTCATGAGGATGCTCAGGATGATGGTGTTCAGGCAGACCGACTTGCCGGTGCCGGTGGTGCCGGCGATGAGCAGGTGCGGCATGTCGGCGAGGTCGTGGACGAGCGGCCGGCCCTCGCTGTCCTTGCCGAGAAACAGCGGCACCTTGAACTTGCGCGACCTTCTTGGCCGAGGCCAGGAGGACTTCCTTGAGGCGGACGTCGGCGCGGCAGCTCGTTGGGCACCTCGATGCCGACCGTGTTCTTGCCGGGGATCGGCGCCACGATGCGCACGCTCGGCACCTTGAGGTTCAGGGCGATGTCGTCGGCCAGGCGGGTGACCTTGTTCACGCGCAGGCCGGTCTCCAGGGCGATCTCGAACTGCGTGATGACCGGCCCGGTGTTGATGCCGACGACGCGGACGTTCAGGCCGAAGTCGGTGAAGGTCTTCTCCAGCAGCGCGGCCCGATCGCGCAGCTGTTCGTCGTGCTCGCTGTAGTCGAACGGCCGGGCGTCCTCCAGAAGGGTCAGCGCCGGCAGCTCGTAGTCGGCGAAGCGCTCCTGGTCGGACACGGCGCTGACCGCCGCCTTCCGCCGCGCGGGGGCGAACAGGTGCGGCCCTTGGGGGTCGTGACCGGCGATCTCGTTGTGATGGTGAATGGGGATGATGGAGGGATTGGCCGGCCGGTCCTCCTCGGCGACTTCGGAGGGTGCGGGTTCTTCCGCTTGTTCCGAGTCTTCCGGTTCCTTCGCTACTGTCGTTCGGACGATGGTCGGCGACGATAGCGTTCGGGAAGTAGGACGTTTCGCGGCCGTGGCGGAGATGCCCAGGTTGACGCGGAGACACCACCAGAGTAGGCGCCCCAGACGTAGTAGGAACGTATCCAGGCTCAGGATCACGCCGAGCAGGAGGCAACTACCGAGAAGGAGATACTGGCCCGCCGGCCGCAGCGAAGCATTCAGGATCTCGTTCAACCAGGCTCCCAGGCTACCGCCCGGTCCCAGGGGCGGAGGGGCGCCCGGAGGGACGAGCGCCGGCCAGCGTTCGGCGAACACGGTCGCACAGGGAACCAGCAGCAGCCAGCCGATCGACCGCAACGACCAACTCAGCCAGCTCCGCCGAAGTATCAGCCGGGCCGCGACGACGAACCAGCCGGCGAGGAAGACGTAAACGGCGACGCCCAGCGTTAGCCGCAGCTCATGGGCGATGCCGGCGCCGAGAGGACCGAGACGATTGCGTGACGTGCCGGACACGTCGGCCGGAGCGGAATCGAGTACGCTGAGAGTCAGGAGCAGGCCGCCACCCAGAAGGATGCACGCGGCCAGGTACAGACGCCAGTGGCGACGATCCGGCATGGAGAGACTCCGAGGGGTTCGGGCCGCTTGCGGCTGGAGGCGCCCTGACACGGCGCGTCCCTCTCCATCGTCCCGCCGTGGCGGCTTCATCTAGGAAAAAAACGAGGTTGTTTCTCGATCGGGGCGTCATGTTTCACATCGCACTGCTGGAACCGGAAATCCCGCCCAACACCGGCAATATCATTCGCCTGTGTGTGGCCACCGGCGCGACCCTGCACGTCATCGGCCGTGCCGGCTTCCCGCTCGGCGAGCGCACGGTGCGCCGCGCCGCCGTCGATTACTGGGACGAGGTAGACTTGCACCGTCACGCCACGCTCGAAGAGTTCGAGTCCAGCCGCGCGCCGGTCGCATGTTCTGTTTCAGTGCCCGGGCGTGTACTCCCTACACGCGCGCGGCCTATCAGGCAGGCGACACGCTGTTGTTTGGCAGCGAATCGACCGGACTGCCGACTTCCGTGATCGCGCGCTACGGCGACCGCGCCTTGTGCATCCCCATGCCAGGCGGCAAAGTCCGCAGCTTGAACCTCGCCAATGCCGTCGGCATTGTGCTCTACGAGGCGCTGAGACAGGTTCAGGGCTGGTAAACGCTTTTCCTCCCCCTCACCCCCAACCCCTCTCCCCCGCTTCGGGGGAGAGGGGGGATGCGCGGGTTCACTGCATCTCAAGGACGTGCGAGCCGATAAAGAATGGCGAACGCGAGGGCGCTCCCAGCTCCCCTCGCCGTCTCGGAGGCCGTGAACCGCGCATGAGCACCGTTGTTTGTCTGCCTACGCTCGACGTTCTCCGCGAGCATGTCCGAAAAATCCTGTGCGCCCACGATCAGCTCGACCCCGAGCAGACGCCCATGCACCAGGCCGTCATCACGCGCTCGGGCCGGCCCTGCGGTCTGTTCTTCCAGGTGCAGGGGCCGCGCATGGTCAAGACCTATGCCGTGTGGGCCGGCGAAGAAGATCGCATTCTCTTTTACGACTCCAACGGCCAGCGCTTCGCCGAGGTGCGTCTCAGCGAGGCGCCGGACCCACGCAAGTTGGCCGCCTGAGCAGCTGCTGCCTCTTTCTCGCCACGTCGCAATTGTTTGACCCCAACGGACGCTCGCCCATTCGTTCCCTTCCGGTTCCGCATTACCGTGGGTGAATTTGCCCTCGGTCCCGCCTCCTCGCGCCCACGGTCTCGTTCCCATGCTAGGCTTGCGGAATGAGGACAGGCGTCACGCCTGTTCCCTCCGCGTTGGTCCGCCCTGCAACGGAGCAGGGCCGGCGGTCCTCCCGCCGCGACCACTCGCCTAGCCGCGAAGGATCAATCATGTTGTTCTACAGCATCTCCACCGCCCTGGCCGTGCTGGCGGCGCTATCGCTCCTGCTCACCGGGCTGATCTCCCAGCGCAAGCACCGACAAACGCAAGGACCAATGCAAGATCGGACCCGCGAACTGGAAGCGATGCTGGCCCTGCAAGAGCAGAAGATCCGGCAGTTGACCCGTTTCGCCGAGCAGATGCAGGAGAGCGAGGCCGGGACGCGGGCCATCATCGACAACGCCCTGGACGGCATCATCACCATCGATCAACTGGGCCGCATCATCGAATTCAACCCCGCCGCCGAGCGGCTGTTTGGCTATGAGCGTGAAGCCGTCCTGGGCACGACCATCGAGGAGACGATCATTCCGCCCTCGTTGCGCGAATCCTACCGGCGGGGCATGGCCGCCTTCCAGGCCAGCGGCGAGGGGCCTTTGCTTGAGCGACGAATCGAAACCGTCGGCTGGCACGCGGAAGGGCGCGAATTCCCCATCGAACTGGCGGTGACCGTACTGCATCCCCAGCAGCCGCCCCTGCTGACCGCCTACGTACACGATCTCAGTCAGATCAAGCAGACGGCCGAGATGCTGACCAAGAGCAACGGCCATCTCCAGGCGGTCCTGGATGCGGCCACGCAGGTCGCCATCATCGCCACCGATTCCGCCGGCACCATCACCTTGTTCAACCGCGGCGCCGAACGCATGCTCGGCTACAAGGCGGAAGAGGTTATCGGCACGTCCACCCCGGAGTTGTTCCGCGTCGCGGCGGAGGGAGCGGCCTATGCCCGGCCGCGAACCGAGGAGTTCGGCATCCCCATCGAAGGGTTCCGCGCTCTCGCCGAGCAGGCGCGGTGCGGCGAGGCCCAGGAGCGCGAGTGGGCCTATGGACGCAAGGACGGCAGCTGCCTGACGGTCAACCTCGCCGTCACCGCCATCCGCGACGATCAGGGCGAGATCACCGGCTACCTGGCCGTGGCCACGGACGTGACCGGCCGACGGCAGGCGGCGCTGGCCCTGGAACGGACCAAGGAGGCGGCGGAGGCCGCCAGTCAGGCCAAGAGCGATTTCCTGGCCAACATGAGCCATGAGATCCGCACGCCCATGAACGGCATCCTCGGCATGACGCAGCTGGCCCTGGATACCGAGTTGACCGCCGAACAGCGCGAGTACCTGCAAATGGTCAAGACGTCGGCGGACGGACTACTGACCGTCATCAACGACATCCTCGACTTCTCCAAGATCGAGGCCGGCAAGCTCGATCTCGACCCCATCGAGTTCGAGCTGCGCGACGCTCTGGCCGATACGCTTCGCAGCCTGAGCTTGCGCCAGCGCCAGCAATATCGAGCTGGCCTACCACGTCCCGGCCGACGTGCCGGATTTCCTGATCGGCGATCCGACCCGGCTGCGTCAGGTGCTGCTCAACCTGGTCGGCAACGCCATCAAGTTCACCGAGAAGGGCGAAGTGGTGGTGCGCGTCGGCGTGGTCGCGGAGGAGGGGGAACGGTCAACCCCGGCACTGCTCCAGCCGGGCGGCGACATCCTGCTGCATTTCCGCGTCTGCGACACGGGCATCGGCATCCCCGCCGACAAGCTCCCCTACATCTTCGACCCGTTCGTGCAAGCGGACACGTCGACGACGCGCAAATACGGCGGCACCGGCCTGGGCCTGACCATCACGGGACGGCTGGTCGAGATGATGGGCGGCCGGCTGTGGGCCGAGAGCGTCGAGGGGCAAGGCAGCACCTTCCATTTCACGCTGCGTTTGAAGCTCCAGGAGCGTTCGCCGTCGCGTCTGCTGCCGCGGCGGCCGCTGGACGTGCAAGGGCTGCCGCTGCTGGTGGTGGACGACAACGCCACCAATCGGCGCATCCTGGCGGACCTGCTGGGCGGCTGGTTGATGAAACCGACGACGGTCCACCATGCGCGCCTGGCCCTGGCGGAACTGGAATCCGCGGCCGCCGCCCATCGGCCGTTCCCGCTGGTACTACTGGATGCCCACATGCCGGAACAGGACGGCTTCTGGTTGGCCGCCGAGATTCGCAGCCGGCCGCACCTGGGCAAACCGGCCCTCATCCTCTTGTCGTCGGCCAACCGGCCCGGCGACGGCGACAAGTGCCGCGCCCTGGCGATCGGTCATCGACTCATCAAGCCCATCAAGCCGTCGGACCTGCTCGATGCCATCCTGCGCGTGCTCGATCCGTGCGGGGCGCGGTGCGTCCGCCGAGTCGACGTTGCTGGCGCAGGCACCGAGTAACGGGGTTGTCATCGCGGTCGGCCGCAAGGACGGGGAGCACGAGCCGTCCACGGTGCGCAGTCTGCGCGTGTTGCTGGCGGAGGACAATTTCGTCAACCAGAGGCTTATCCTGGCGGTGCTGGAAAAACTGGGGCACCGCGTTGTCGCCGTGGTGAATGGCGCCGCCGCTCTCCGGGCGATGCAGCAAGAGACGTTCGACCTGGTGCTGATGGACGTGCAGATGCCCGAGATGAACGGACTGGAGGCGACCCGCGCCATCCGGGCCGGCGAACGGGAGACGGGCGGCCACGTGCCCATCGTCGCCATGACCGCCCACGCCATGAAGGGGGCGCGAGAGGATTGTCTCCGCGCCGGCATGGATGAGTACCTGTCCAAACCGATCCAGGTGTCAGAACTGGTCCGGATCATGGATTCGTTGACCGCCGGCAAGGTGGCGGTCGAAGCCGTCGCGCGGCCAGGCGCCTTCGACCCGCGACCGCTGCGGCAGCGCCTCAACGAGGATGACGATCTCGTAAGGGAGTTAATCGTCTTGTTCCAGGAGGATTGTCCGCGCAGGCTCGAAGAAATCCGCGCGGCGGTCGAGGCGAGCGATGCCGCGTCTGTCGAGCGCACGACCCATTTGCTGAAAGGCTCGGTGAGCAACTTCGCCGCGTCGGAGGTCGTCCGGGCGGCGCAACATCTGGAAGACATGGGCCGCGAGGGTAACCTCCGCGAAGCTCACGACGCCTATCGGACCCTCGAAGGATCGCTGTCCGGTTTTCGCGCGGCGCTCGACGAATGGCTGGCCGTTCATTCGGCCTGACGGGGAGGCGAAGGAGCCTATGCGTTCGCCACGTTTCTTCTGGCTGCTCGGCGTCCTGTGGGTGGCGTCCCTCGCGGGGGGCTGGTTCGCCCTGCTGCGGCATCAACTTACGCCGGGTTCGCCGGGGCGCGTGCCCGAACGCTGGCCGGCGGACAGCGCGCTGCGGCTGGACGGCGAGCGACCGACGCTCGTACTCTTCGCGCATCGGAACTGTCCCTGTACGCGGACCACCCTCGGGGAGTTGGAACACATTCTGACGCACGCTTCGAGGCGGGTCAGCGTCCGGGTTGTCCTGTTGGCGCCCTCGGATGCACTGTCGGATCGCGTGGGCGGGGACATCGAGGCGCGAGCGCGGGCGCTGCCTGGAGCGGAGGTCGTGGTCGATTCGGACGGCGCCGAGGCACGGCGATTTCACGTGCGCATTTCGGGGCACGTCGTCCTGTACGGCGCGGACGGCCGCTTGCGTTTCGGCGGCGGCATCACGGACGGACGCGGACACGCCGGAGAAAGTGAGGGCCGGCGTGCCGTGCTGGCCTGGTTACAAGAGGGGATCGCGGAGCGGTGTACCGCTCCGGTATACGGCTGCTCCCTCTTCACCGACGAAGAGGATGCGGCGGAGGAACAGACATGGAATCGATAGGGGGAGGTTCGACCGAGCACGCCGCCATGACGCGGCGCACGACGCAACTATTCGCGGAACATCAGCGCCGCATCCACATTCGCTCGGATCGCTTGTTCGCGTGGCTGCTGATCCTTCAGTGGCTCGCGGCGATCGGGGTGGCCGCGTGGGTCTCGCCGCATCAATGGGCGGGAGTCGTTCGGCAAACGCACGTTCACATGCTTTCGGCGGAATGGCTGGGCGCCGTCATCGTGAGCTTGCCCGTGCTGCTTGTGTTGTTTCAACCGGGACGCGCCGTCACGCGCCACGTGGTCGGGGCCGGTCAGATGCTCATGGGCGCGTTGCTCATCCACCTGAGCGGCGGCCGTATCGAGACCCACTTCCACGTCTTCGGTTCGCTGGCGTTGCTGGCTTTCTACCGCGATTGGCGCGTCCTCCTTTCCGCTTCGGCGATCGTCGGGCTAGATCACTTCCTGCGCGGCCTCCTCTGGCCGCAGTCGATCTATGGGACGGTGATCGGAACGGATTGGCGCTGGCTGGAGCACGCCGCCTGGGTGGCCTTCATCGACATCTTCCTCATCTGGTCGTGCGTCCAGGGCGTCCGCGAGATGACCGCCATCGCCGAACGACGGGCCGAACTGGAGTCCACCGGCACGCGCATCGAATGCACCGTCGCCGAACGCACGGCCGAGCTGCGCGAGCAGTCCGAGCGCATGCGCGAGTTGACGAACCAGCTGCAAGCGAGCGAGGTCCGCATGCGGCAGGCCAAGGAGGCGGCCGAGGCGGCCAATCAGTCCAAGGGGCAGTTCCTGGCCAACATGAGCCACGAGATCCGCACGCCCATGAACGGCATCCTCGGCATGACGCAGCTCGCCCTGGATACCGAGCTGACCGCCGAACAGCGCGACTACCTCGACGCGGTGAAGACCTCGGCCGACGCCCTGCTGGCCATCATCAACGACATCCTCGACTTCTCCAAGATCGAGGCCGGCAAGCTCGACCTGGAGTCGATTCCCTTCGCCCTGAGTCCTGTCCTGGAAGACTCCCTCAAGGTGTTCCAGTGGCGCGCACCGCGACAAGGGCTTGCGCCTGAGTCTCCGCCGCGACGAGGACGTGCCCGAGGTGCTGGTCGGCGATCCCGGACGGTTGCGCCAAATCCTCGTCAACCTGGTCGGCAACGGCATCAAGTTCACCTCCCAGGGTGAGGTGGTCGTATCGGTGCGCATGCAGGAGGCCGAATGTATTCTGCATTTTCAGGTGCGCGACACGGGCATCGGCATCGCGGCGGACAAACAGGAGGCGATCTTCCGGGCCTTCGAGCAAGCGGACGGCTCGACGACGCGCAAGTACGGCGGCACCGGCCTGGGTCTGGCCATCACGCAGCGCCTGGTGCGGATGATGGGAGGGCGGTTGTGGGTGGAGAGTCGGCTGGGTGAGGGCAGCACCTTCCACTTCACCGTCGTGTTCGATCGGCCGGCGCTGGAGGCACTCCCGCTCCGCGTCCCCAACCGCGAGGGTCCCGTTGCCGAGCCGGCGTTGCGGCCACTGGACGTTTTGCTGGTCGAGGACGGCATGGTCAATCAAAAATTGGCCTTGCGTCTGCTGGAGAAGAAGGGTCATCGGGTCGCGCTGGCGGGCAATGGCATTGAGGCGTTGACCGCGCTCGAAAACCGCCGCTTCAACGTCGTGCTGATGGACCTGCAAATGCCGGACATGGGCGGATTGGAGGCGACGGCAATCCTCCGCGATCGGGAGAAGGGCACCGGCCGGCGCAGTACCCGTCATCGCCTTGACCGCCCACGCCCTGTGCGGCGACGAAGAACGCTGCCGACAAGCCGGCATGGATGGCTACGTGTCCAAGCCGATTCAGCCGGAGCGCCTGTGGGAAGTTCTGGCGACGGTCGTGCCGGACGGGACGCCGCCGTGTGTGGATGAGTCTGCCGCGGAAGAGGTATGGGGCGATGACGCCTTCCGCGCTCGCTGCGGTGGCGATGCCGAACTGATACGCGAGCTGATCGAGCTTTTTTTTGAGGAATATCCGGTCCTTCTGGCCGATATTCGACAGGCTGTCCGGGACGCCGATGCCGCGATGCTGAAGGGCTCGGCCCACAAGTTGAAAGGCACGGCCGGTAATTTCGGCGCAGGGCGCGTGGTGGCGGCGGCGCTGCGGCTGGAGCAGATGGGGGCCGCTCGCCAACTCGACGGCGCCGCGGACGCCTGCGGAGAACTGGAGACGGCGCTGGGGCAATTGCACGACTTGCTCGCCCCGTGGACGCTGGCGGGCGCGGCGTGTTGACGCTCAGCCCTTTGGGTCCGGCCGTCGGATTTGCTAGAATACCAGGCATTCTCGTCCCGAAACGTGGAGGAGGTGTCCGGAGTATGTGTCCGTTGCGCCGCGTCGAGGATCATCGAGCTGGTTCGTCCGCCCTGGGCATTCTGGTGCCGCCGGGCCGGCACTCGTTCTTGATTGTCCGGCCGCGAGCACTGTCCTGGGATCTGCTGCTGCTCCGCTCGGAGGACGCCGCCGTTTTCCGCGACCTGCACCGCGACGAGGCGGGCGCCATCGCCCAGCAGTTGTATCACGCGCTGGCGGATACGCCCGGCGGCACGACCATTATCGAGGAAGTTGCTTGCCCAGATGGGCACGGCTTCTGGGTACGCGCCCGCGTGGGGACGTTCGCGCTCTTGCTGTGCGGACGGCAGCCGGGCCGGCCGTATCAGCCGTTGATTTTCTCGGACGTGGAAGCGGCCCGGCAAGCGGCCGAGCAGACTGCGCGGAATCCTCATTCCCCGGCCGGATGTCGAGCAGGAAGTGTATCTCAATACTCGCCATTTCACGCGCTAAGGAAGTATTTCCTCACTAGCCCGGAGCGCAGCAACGGGCAGACCAACCCGTCGCTGGCGCTCCGGGCTAGTATTTTTGAAATAGACCGCGCACATGCCTTACACTCCCATCCTCGCCACGCTGGGTTACATCCTGTCGCCGGACGGCCGGCGCGTTCTGCTGATCCATCGCAACCGTCGCCCGGACGATCCGCACTTCGGCAAGTACAACGGCCTGGGCGGCAAGATCGATGCGGGCGAGGACGTGATAGCTTGCTTCCGCCGCGAGGTCCGCGAGGAGAGCGGGCTGGAGTGCGACGAACTGGTGCTCCGCGGCACGGTCAGCTGGCCTGGCTTCGGCAAATACGGAGAGGATTGGTTCGGCTTCGTTTTCCGCGTCGATCGTTTCCACGGCCAACCTCTCGCCGGCAATGCGGAGGGCAGCCTCGAATGGGTCGAGGTGGCGCGCGTGCTGGAGCTGCCGCTGTGGGAAGGGGATCGCCACTTCCTGCCCCTGGTCTTCGAGCGCACGGAGCGACAATTCCACGGCGTCATGCCTTATCGCGATGGACGTCCGGTCTCTTGGAGTTACAGCCTGTTGTGAACCGGGCCGACTTCACTTCAACGCCGCCTCCGCCGCCTCGACGCCGACAAGCGGCGCCTGACAGGTGAAGTTCTGACAGACGTAGGTTGTAACCGTCCCCTGGCCGGTCTTGCCGGCGAGCAGCGGCAGCATCTCTTCCAACTTTTTATCATCTGAACCTGGGGCTTTCAGGGCCACGACGCAGTTGGGGCGGAACGAGGCGCAGGAGGAGGCGCAAGACGCGGCGCGTGTCCTCGGAAGCTGGGTCGCCGACGACCGCAATCTCTTGGACCGGTCCCAAATGGAAATCCAGGGCGAGGAGCATCTGTCCCGCCGCCAGCGGATGCGCCGCCAGTAGTCCGCGATACAGCCGCAGCGTCGTCTCCGCCTTCTCTTGCAGGTCCATGCGGCCAGTCAGTTTCACCAGCCGCAAGAGAGCCGTCACGGCCATCGAATTGCCGGACGGGATGGCGTTGTCGTGGGGATCCTTGCCGCGTGCGATCAGCGACTCATGATCGCGTCCGGTGTAGAAGAAACCACCGTCGGCCGTGTCCCAGAACTGATCGATCATCGTCTCGGTCAGGTCCAGCGCCGTCTCGATCCAGCGCGGCGCGAAGGTCGCCTCGTACAGCGACACCAGGCCGTCGAGCAAGAACGAATAATCTTCGAGATAGGCGTTCAGCTTCGGCTCGGAACCGGCGCTCCAGGTGCGCAGCAGCCGGCCGTCCTTGGTGCGCAGGCGCGTGAGAAGGAAATCGGCGGCGCGGGCGGCGGCCTCGGCGTAATCGGGGCGGTCAAGTACCTGCGCTGCCTGGGCCAGCACGCCGATCATGAGGCCATTCCACGAGGTCAGCGCCTTCTCGTCCCGTCCAGGCCAGACGCGCTGGCTTCGCACCTCGAAGAGCTTGCGCCGACAGACATCGAGTCGGCGCGCAGGTCCGGCTCGCTTCGTCCGTGGAGACGTGCATACTGGGCGAACGTCTTGACGCGATGGAGGATATTCTTGCCATCTTCCCAGTTGCCTTCCGGCTCGATGCCGTAAACGACGTTGAAGAGTTCCGCGTCCTCTCGGCCGAGGATCTGCTCGATCTCCGCCGCCGACCAGACGTAGAACTTGCCCTCCTCGCCCTCGCTATCGGCGTCAAGCGTGCTGTAAAAAGGACCGTCGGGACTGGTCATCTCGCGCAGCACCCAACCCAGGGTCTCCTCGACGACCTCGCGGTAGAACGGCTCGCCGGTGGCCTGGAACGTCTCCAGGTAGCAGGGCAGGAGCAGGGCGTTGTCGTACAGCATCTTCTCGAAGTGCGGCACGAGCCAGCGTTCGTCCGTACTGTAGCGAGCGAAGCCACCGCCGAGGTGGTCGTAGATGCCCCCCCGCGCCATGTGGTCGAGGGTGACGCGAACCATCTCCAGGGCTTGCGGGTCGTCGAAGCGCCGCCAGCAGCGCAGCAGCAGGCGCAGGTCCATCGGATGCGGAAACTTGGGCGCCTGTCCGAAACCGCCGTGCCGCGAATCGAACGCCCGCGATAGACCGCTCAGCGCCTGCCGCAACAGCGTGGCATCGAGTTCGCCTTCCTCGGCTTCCAGCCGGCCGAAGTCCTGCAAGTGTCCCGTGATCTGCGCCGCCGCCTCGTTGACCTCGGCGCGGCGCGTCTTCCACACTTCCGCGATGTGCAGCAGCAGCCGCTTGAAACCGGGTCGGCCATAGCGGTCGTCCGGCGGGAAGTAGGTGCCGCCGGTGAAGGGGCGCAGGTCCGGCGTCAGAAATACCGACATCGGCCAGCCGCCCGAACCGGTCAGCATCTGCACCGACGCCATGTAAATCTGATCGAGGTCCGGCCGCTCCTCTCGATCAACCTTGATGCTAACGAAGTAGTCATTGAGGATTTGGGCGATCTCTTCATTCTCAAAACTCTCGTGCTCCATGACGTGGCACCAGTGACAGGCCGAGTAGCCGATGCTGAGGAAGATGGGCCGGTCGAGCCGCTTCGCCCGCTCCAGCGCTTCCGGTCCCCAGGGAAACCAGTCCACGGGGTTATGGGCGTGCTGCCGCAAGTAGGGGCTGGTTTCGTGGCTGAGCCGGTTGGTGAAGGTTGCGTGCTCGGACATGGTTCATCTCCGCGGGCGGCGCGATCGTGCTCCCTCCTAGCATGTTATGAAACTCGGCCCTCGATGCGGGGAAGGGTTTCCTTCGAGGGGCACAGACAGATGAGGCTGGTTATCGAAGGGGCTGTCCGTCCACGAACACCTGGCAAACCTCCATCTCCTCGTTCAGCACGAGTAAATCCGCCCGTTTGCCGGCGGCGATGCTGCCGAGTTCGTGGTTCCAACCGGCGATCCGCGCCGGCGTCAGGCTGGCCATGCGAATCACTTCAACCAGCGGCGCTCCCGTCAGATGCCGGAACGTCCGCACGCCATGATCCATGCCCATCACGCCGGACGCCAGCGCCTGGCCGTCCGGCATCACGCCGACGCCGTCGCGGCGCAGGATCGGCTCGCCGCCGTCGGATGGGCCGAACAGATATTCGCCATCCGGCATGTCCAGGGCGCGATTGCAGTCCGTCACCAGGGCCAGGCGATCCGGCCCCTTGATCTTGTAGGCCAAAAGCAGCAGCTCGCGCGTCAGGTGTTTGCCGTCGGCGATGACTTCGGTCGTTAGTGCGTCGAAGAAAAGCGTTGCTTCCATGAGTCCGCCGCGCATGGGATACGTCTGCGTTGGCCGCAGGCGGGCGCGGTCGGACATGGCGCAAAACAGGTGATCGACGTGCCGGACGCCCCAGCCGACCGCCGCCTCCACCTGATCGAAGGTCGCATGGGAATGGCCGGCATTACAGCGGATGCCCCGCGCGGCAGGCGCGGACGAACGCCTCGGCGCCGGGCAATTCCGGAGCGACGGTCGCCGTGGCGATGCAGTCGGCGTAATCGAGGAACGGCAGATAATCGGCCGGTTCCGGCGGACGCACGGCCGCGCCGGGGTGACAGCCGCGCGCCTCCGGAGCGAAATAAGGTCCGTAGAAATGAGCGCCGAGGATGGCGGCGCCGCCGGTGCCCTCCGTCTTCAGTTGCCGGCACACGTCGAGAAAGGTCCGGTGCTGCTCGTGCCGAGCCACGGTCGTCGTCGGCAGCAAACTCGTGGTACCGTGACGAGCGTGCGCGCGACAGACCGTGCGGAAGGCGTCGTCCGTGCCGTCCATGAAGTCGGCGCCGGCGCCACCGTGGACGTGCAGATCCACAAAGCCGGGAGATAGGTAGCCGCCTTGCAGATCGATGACCTCCGCACCCGAGGGGGCCGGCACGGAGGCGGCGTCAACCGCAGTGATGCGCGAATCCTCCACGGTCACTGAACCGCCTACAAGCAGATGGTCGGCGAGAAGGATAGTGCCGGCCGTGAAGTGCCGAATGGACATGCGCGGTGATCGCTACAGGAACTCCTTGACTACGCCCCAATCAAATTCCATATCGCCTAACGGATCGATGGGGCAAATCATCCACCTCTTTCCGATCGAGCAGCCAGGCTTTCACCAACGCGAACGCCTGTTCCATGTTGTCAAAAGCGCCCGCCTCGGTCCAAGCTCCATGGAAAGCACTGGCAGACTCCTTCAGTTTACTTGGCAACACGGAGATGGCCCCCTGCATGTTGTAATGCAGAGTTCCCAGCGGTTCCTGGGCAGGGCCCGTCCCAGGTAAGGAATCCTTTCGCCACACATCGATCCATCTGCGGTCCTTTTGAAACGTGAAATCCCTTCGGAACGGCTCCAGATCGATTCCTTGCTGTTGGGCAAAGGAAACGAGTTCTTGTGCGGTTGCTCGAAAACTGTCCAGAGGGTCCATTCGTCGTGCCCTTTCCGCTCGCTCAGAAAACACGGTGCTGCTACTCAAGTAATATCCATCGGAGCGTAGGATTGTCTACCGTAGTGCCCCACATCAAATTACCTCCAGCATCGGGGATTTGGGGAAGGAAGTCTTGAAGCACCTTGGCTTTTTCGGCCAAATCTTCCGGCACATCCGTAGGCAGCACTTTCTCTTTGACAAGGAAGCCCTGTCGGAGATCAGCAGGGGTCTGAGCCTTGACCACGTTATCCGGACGAATGGCCCGTGCTTTTGCCAGATTGGCGAACTCGTTTCCCGCTTGGAGCGGAGATGTGCCGCCTGGGTGGAACTCCTTCACCACCCAACCGGGCTGATCGAGGTTTTCGTAGACGACGCCCTCCGCACCCCGTCCCAGTTCTCTCCCCATCCGAGGTTTTCCCGTTTGGGGATCGGGAATAGGGCCCATGCCCGACGGATTCGGCGCCAAGACCTACGTCTCCGCGGAAAAGATCGCTAAGCCGCAAGCGGCGCTGGAATCAATGCCGGAACAGAAACTCCTTGGCATTGAGCAGAGCCCAGTGAATGTCCTCCCACGCCTTGCGCTTGTCCGCCGCCCGCGCCACGTGCTCCAGCGCGACCTTGACATCGTTGGACGTTGGCGGACGCGATAGCGTGGATAAGTACAGTTCGTTGAGGATCTCCCGTTCCGACGTTTTGGCGCTCAGCAATCGCCCGATGCGATTGTTGGGGTTGCGCAGCTTCTCGTTGACCGTTGGGCCGTTGATGAGCTGCAGCGCCTGGGCGAGATTGCTGTCGCTCTCGCGCTCGCACTCACACGCCAGCTCGCGAGCCGGCTGGCCGAACGTCTTGAGGAACGGGTGATTGGCGTCGCCGTCGGGCAGTTGCACCGCATGAGTACCCAGCGGCAGGCCGGTGAACTTCTCCGGCACCTCCGTCACGACGCACAGGGCGTCGAGCAACTGCTCCGCCGTCAAGAGCTTCGTTACGGCGTGCGAGAAATACTTGCTGTCGTCCTTGTTGAACTCATTGCCCTGGGCGCTGAGCTGATACGTCCGCGAGTTCATGATGACGCGGATCAGGTGCTTGACGTCGAACTTGCTGGCGACGAAATCCTTTGCCAGTGCGTCGAGCAGCTCGTCGTTGGCCGACGGGTTCGAGTCGCGGAAATCGTCCACCGGATCGACGACGCCCTTGCCGTTAAGGTGATACCAGATCCGGTTCGCGACCGACTTGGCGAAGAAAGGGTTGTCGCCGCTGGCGAGCCAGTCGGCAAGGACTTGCCGGCGGTCCTTGCCGGGCGGAATGACCGGCACGGCCCCGCCCATGAACTTCGGCTTCATCACCTGGCCGGTACGAGGCTGCGTCACCTCGCCGGAGCGGCTGTCGTAGACGATCTCGGCGCCCGACTGCTGCGGTGTCGGTGCCCGGCTCCCGCGCGTCCTTCTTCTGGCGGACGCGAGCGAAGAACGCGGCCGTGCTGTAGTAGTCGTCCTGCGTCCAGCGCTCGAAGGGGTGATTGTGGCACTTGGCGCACTGCATGCGGATGCCGAAGAACAGTTGCACCGTCGTCTCGGCGAGGTTCTGCGGGTTCGCGGGCAATGCGGTAGTAGTTGGCCGGCGGATTGGCGAAGGTGCTGCCGCTGGCCGTCAACAACTCGCGCACCACCGCGTCGAAGCCGGTGTTCTTGACGAGATGGTCGCGCAGCCAGTGCTGGAAGACGTGCGTCCCCTTGACCTGGATCGCCTTACGGCTGCTGCGGAACACATCGGACCATTTCAGCGTCCAGAAGTCCGCGTATTCCGGCCGTTCGAGAAGAGTGTCGATCAGCCTGTGCTCGCTTGTTCGAGGCGTTGTCGGCGAGGAACGCGCGTACTTCCTTCGGCGACGGCAGCAGGCCGCACAGATCGAGGTAGACGCGGCGAATGAACTCCTGGTCGGTGCACACGTCGGAGGGCGGGATACTGAGCATCTTCAGCTTGGCGAAGACGAGCTTATCGACGTAGTTGTTCTCCGGCGGGTTGGGCCAGACGAAGCCCGGACGCGGTTCGAGATAGGTCAGCCGGACGGTTTGCAGTTCCATGAGGATAGCGGCACAGGATGGCGACCTCGCCGGCCTGTTTGAACTCGACGAGGCCGGTACTGTTGACGTCGGCGACGGCGGAATCGCTGCTGCTGAAGACGGTCAGGCGCGTAACGTCGCGGACGCTGCCGTCGGCGAAGTGCCCCATCACGGTCAACTGCTGCCACCGCGCCGGCGCCGACCTGGACGCGCGAACCGGGCAGGACTTCGATGCTCTGGAGTACCGGCAGCGTCGGCCGGGTCGTCGCGCAGCCCCTCGGCCAGCCAGTCGTGCATGGCGCGTCCGGGAACGCTGCCGGGAAGGTAGCGCTGCGCCGCCCTCGTGCGGCACCCGGCCGAGGGCCTTCTGCAAGATCAGGCTGGCGTCCGGCTCCTGGCGATCCGTGCGACGGCCGAGCACGTCGCGGGTCAGCTGGATGTAATCGGCGGCCGGGTCGAAACCCCGCAGGCTGAGCTTGAAGCCGTTCTTGCCGGAAGGCGTTCCATGACAGGCGCCGGCGTTGCAACCGCCGACGTTGAGAGCGGCGATGACCTCGTTGCGGAAGCTCGTCGCGTGCGGCTTGTCGAGAGCCTGGACCGTCACCGGCACACGCACGTTCTGGCCGCCGGCCTTCACGACGAGGGCCGTGCTGCCATTCTTTTTCGGCGTTACGAAGCCGGTCTCATCGACCGTGGCGATGGCCGGCGCCTCGCTCGCCAGTTCGCATACGCCGGTCAGGTCGCGGAGGGTTCCGCCGGCGTAACGGCCGGTGACGACGAGCTGCTGATGGGCATGTCCGCCGGTGAGTACGATGGACTGCGGCTGGACCTGCAGCGCGGTGGGCTGGCCGATGACGGCAGCCTTGCCGGCGGCGTCGGCGGGCGTGCCGGCCGATGCGGGCAGGACGGACAAACAGGCGAAGAAACCGGCGAGGAACGGGCGGAGGAAACGCGGCAACGAACCGTTCATGGGATGTCGCCCTCTTGCGGATTCGAGTACTTCCAGTCGGTAGGGTGAACCGGCGGGCCTGGCGGTGAGCTTCTTGGTTCAGTCTACTCACTCGAACCCGGCAAAGCGACTCTATTTTGCCGGAATTCAACGATCGTCGCTTCTCGTCGCCTGGTTTGGCCAGAGAAGTCTTGAATGTTCCCTTTCGCACGATGCCATTTTGAACCACGGATAACACGGATGGCACGGATAAAGACAACCAGAATGTTTCTCTTGTTTTTGTCCGTGTTATCCGTGGTTCAAAGTGCATTTTGTTCGTGGCTCTTATCCCTCCTGGCCTTCTACCGCGCCTGGTTGAAGGCGGCGTTCAGTAATGGCTCCCACGAGGACGGCAAGGATCGTCAATCCTTCATCCTGTCGGACCTCCCTACGGTGCTTCGCTACCAACTCAAGAGAGCGACACGGCCCCTCCTCACAGGGCACTTGCCTGATGGAGCCTGTCCGCAAAGCGGTCGATCAGTGTCTCACGCACGAGCTTGTCCACTTGGCCGAGCTGCGCGATGGCCAGGAAGCCGTAGTGGATCGTTTTTATGCCGTTGTTCCACAACCCCGGTCGGATTTGCGTCCGCGTCACGACTTGCACGGTACGGAAAATCAAATCCCCGCTGTCCGCGACCAGCCAGGAACCGCTACGTCTCATGCCGGAGACTTCGAGAGGCGAGTAGCTCTCGCGCGTCGGGCCAAACAGGCTCTCCTTGTAGACCAGCGCGCGGCGATTGGTGAGCACGTAGCAGGTACGCCGGGCCAACTTCCAACGCACCAGCGTCACCGCCGACACGCCCACGGACACGAAGAACAGGCCAATCGGAAGCAGGGGGTTGCCCCGTTTCGGCGTCGCCGGGGGAACTACCATCCGCTTGCCTGGCTGGAAGCGCGGCGGCGCGACCTTGGGCGGCGGCATCAGCGTGACGGCCAGCCAGAGCAACGCGATCAGAACCCCGACACCGCCCACCGCCAGGTAGCCGCTGCCGCGGACGAGGACCAGCTTGGGAAGCGGCTGGCCGATCCAGACCGGCATCTCCTTCGGCTCCAATCCCGCCAGTGCCTTGTCCTGGAGGTCCGCCGGGATCGAGCCGTCTGCCCGGCAGGAGATCGGAGCGTCGGCACCGGCATCGGCCTGACGCGGAGCCATCGGGACGGCGGCCGCGCAGCGGGGACAATGGACCAACTTCCCGGGCAGCGCGGGCGGCGCCTCGATGGTCGCGCCACAAACACAGACTACCGAGGCCGCCTGGGCCGGCCGCTGTCGATCGTCGCGGTTGGACGCGGCGGGTTGCGGCGTGTCCAGCGCTTGCTCGAGCGGCAGCAGCAACCTCGTGCGGATGAGGTCTTCCACTTCGCGCACCTGGTCGAGGCACATGAATCCGCGCGGGACTCGCTGGGGCGAGTTGGACAGGCCGCCGATCGAGTTTTGCTGGAGGAAGGAGCCGGTATTCAGATTGAGGGTATTTCCGGGGAGAACGAATTCGTATCCCAAGATCAAATCGCCCGCGCCGGGGACGGTGGCATGGCCCCGGCGCTCCAGGCCGAGTAGCTGCTGCGGGAGGTAGCTGCGGGCCACAGGCGCCCGTTGCCACACCGACGGCTCGACGAGCAGCGCGCGGCGGTTGGTGACGACATAGCAATATCGGCAGGATTTCGCCGGGTTGACCAGCAAGGGGAGCAGGAAAACCAGTCCGATCACCCCCAGGGCGCCGGCGAATACGTAGCCAAACAGCTGTCCGCCACCCTGTTTCGCCGGCTGCCCGCCTGCCGACGAGACCAGCATGAACCCGACGAGGATGACGGAGAGGAGGATCAATCCCCCGCCCATCACCGGCAGCATCGGATTGCGCGGATGGACCTGAGGATTGCGCGACGGCCGACCCAGCCAGAGCATTTTTTCATCGCCGGTCAGCTCCTTCTCGACAGCCAGGCGGAAGGAGTCCGGGATCTCCAACTCCGCGAACGTTTGCGCGGTCGGCGGCCGCAGGTTCGAGGGCGCAACGGCGTCTACGGGGGGGACGCGGACGACGGCGCTGTTCGGTTCGCCCTGGCCGGGCAGCTGTTCGCGGCTCGCGGAGCACGACAGGTTAGCTCCTTCCGTGGAGCCACCTGCTTCGGTCGGACGACCACCCACGGACGAGAGGGTGTTTGCATTCATGGCGACTCCCCATTATCCCAAAGTACCGGTTCACGGAGCCGCGAAAGTATAGGCCGTGAATAAGAAGATCGCAAACATTGCGAAAAGGGGAGGCGCTGGAGAAACATCCGAACGGGACGCCACGGATTTCGGCGGAACCACAACCGATGGAATAAGGGTAAGCTCCATCGAGCTTTGCAACGCATTGACCTATTTTCATGTCAATGCGTTGCAGCTTAACCTAATGCGTTGCAGGCGGCGCAAAGCGAAGAATCGCCCGCTCGCCGTCGTGCCGCTCCTCTGGCTCCTCATCCTTCCAGAATCCGGGCACGATGCCAAGGGTTTCCTGCTCCATAATCAGGCAACTCAGGTTGTGGCAGATGATCTTGCACAGCACCTCGTTCACCATCGCTATCTCGTTCTTGCTGGCCACGCTCGTCGCCGAACTTCCGCTTGATTGCCGAGAAGGTCGATTCGACGTTAGAGCGCTTGTGGTAGTGGGTCATGTACTCTTCCTGCCGCATCTGGAAGTAGTGATAGGCTTTCTCGAAAGCGCCACCGATCGCGCCTGTGCTGTTGGACTTGAAGGCGATGAACGCCTGAGCGCCGCACTTCAGCTACTTCCTCAAAGTTCTCCACGGAGAGGTAAGCCTTGTCCGCAGAGACTTCGCCGATCTCGAAATGAGTCTTCGTCTCCTTCACGAGCGGAACGAATTGCGGGCAGTCGTGTGCATCCTTGTCCAGAATGCGGACGGCGGTAACGACGTTCGTTTTCACGCCAGAGGCAATGTGCGTCTTCACCCAAATGCCGCGCGTCGCGGGTGATGCCGTACTTCTGATCGTACCATCGTTCATAAACGCAAGTGCTGAATCCGCTACTGTCGATGGCGAAGTCTCGCTCAACAGAGCGGAGCGGTCGGGCGCTGTAGCCGATGAGTTCCTTGAGGATCGGCGTGTAGTACGGGTCTGTCAAAAAGGCCGTCGCCTTTATGCCGGGTATCGGTCTGCTGATGAATCCCTTTTCGTAAGCCTCAAGCAAGTCCGTGGAGAAACGCCGGGCGCTGTAACCGCAGTACACCTTGTAGGCCATCGTGAAAATCGCATCAGAGACCGCGTGCGGCTTCTGGCCGGTCGTGCTTGCCGGGCGTCCCGCTCCGGCACAAGGCGGCAGAGGTCGTGCAAAAGGACGCGCAGACGACACTTCTCCGTAGCCTGCGCCATGTTGTACGCTGGCCAGTCCTGCTTGTAAGTCTTCCGCTCCGTCAGCGTAATCGTCTTCGTCTCAATCACGGTTCCGTCCGGCAGCACGTCCCGCTTGTGGACGATTGAAGCGGCGTAGTAGTGCTTGCAGGTGTTGCCGCCGTCCGTGTGGTCCAAGCAGGTGCAGGTCTTCGCTTCCAGGTTGACGCGGTACGTCGCGTTACCGCTTTTGTTCGATTGACTCGGAACGAGCCAAGTGCCATCGTTCAGACGGTTCAGGCGACAGGTCGCCGCGATGATGAGGCCGCGTTCTTCTCTGGCGTCCATATCAGTTGCCCCTTGACTACCAATCTATACTAATAGTATAGATTGGTAGTTATTGACAATCAAGGGCAAGAGGATATATTTTTAGTATATCCTTTAAGGGAGTTGACTAATGGACGAGAAAAAAATCGGCATGGTGCAACTACTCGGTTGTCGCTGCCGCTGTGGTCACGAGTGGTTGCCGCGCAAAGCAGAGAAGCCGCGCGTCTGTCCGAAGTGCAAGAGCAGAACTGGGATCGACCTCGCAAGTTCGTGGGCAAGGCCAAAAAGAACGGGCAGAAATAGGACGCGGATTCGGTCTGGCTCATGAACGCTTGACACGTCGATATGTCTTTTGGTTCATCCGTCGCTGAATCGTCGAGCATAGCAGCTAAGTAGCGAGTGCTACAGCGACGAATAGCACAGAACAATACTCGACGATTCTTGTTGAATATAACCTATTAAAAACCATGAACTAATGACAGGACTCGACGATGCCACAGTTAGAATTCGACTGGAATCCTGAGCCGCAAAGCCGGCTAGAACTGCTCACCGTCGAGGACATCTTTGAACAAGCTGACCAGCAATTGCTTGAGGCTCTCAGAGAAGACCGGAGGTTAGAAAGGAAGCCTCCAGGCTACTCAGGTGAACCCCTAGGCGAGTACCTCTCCATGTGGGCCAACACCGCGCCCGATGGAGGGTTGATCTGCTTGGGAATGGAGGATGATGGTACACTGACGGGGTGCCATTCTCTCAGCCAGATTCAACTGAATAGATTAGAGGCACTGCAAGACCTGTGCCCAGATGCCCGATGCGAGACGAAGCGCATTGGCATTAGCACGCCAGACGGAACCGCGAGTTATGTGGTGCTTGTCCGCGTGCGTTACCAAAAAGAGCGAGTTGCCAAGACACCGCAGGGCAAAGCATTTATCCGGCGCGCTGATCGCAAACACAAACTTTCGGCAGAAGAAGTCAGGGAGCTTTCGGTTGATAAAGGCGAAGTGCAATTCGAGCAAGAGCCGTGCAAGCAGATCGTATATCCGCAAGATTACGACCATGATGCGATTCGATCATTTGCGGCTAGTCTCCGGGAACGCCTAGAATTAGTCACTCAGATTTCTGACGAAGAGGTTCTTGCTGTAAGGCACTTGGGGACTGTTGGCACGGACGGTAAATTCCTCCCTAACATTGCTTGCGCTTTACTCTTCGCAAATGAGCCGGACAAGGTGGTTCCTGGATGTAAAATTAGGTTTCTGCGGTTCGACGGAGAAACGGAAGGTACGGGTGATAGGTTCAATGCAGTCAAAGATATTTGGATCGAAGGTCTGAGTGTCCCACGATTGATCCACAAGGCCGAACAGATTCTTGACGCACATATCAGGACGTTTGCACCGCTTGAAAAGGACAAGAAGTTTCGTGCCTCTCCAGAGTATCCAAAGGCTGCATGGTATGAGGCCATAGTGAACGCTTGCGTTCACAGGTCGTATGGGAATGGGCTGCGGAATATGACCATTTATGTGAAGATGTTCGACGACAGACTGGTAATAGAAAGTCCTGGTCCTTTCTTGCCCTTCGTGACTCCCAAGAATATCTACGGAACATCTAACCCGCGCAATCCGAAGTTGATGGGAGCTATGTACTTCATGAATTTCGTAAAAATGGCCGCAGAGGGAACAAGACGAATGCGAGATACGATGAAAGCAGCAAACCTTCCCGAACCTGAGTTCGCGCAGAAAGAGGAAATAAGTTATTCGCGGGTTCGCGTTACCTTGCGAAACAATATCCGCCAGCGGCGAGTGTGGGTTGACCTTGATGCGGTAGCGATAGTCGGAGCTGCCCTTGCAAGTAGTTTGGACGAAAAGGAGAAACGAATCATCAACTACACTGCTGAACACGGAAAAATTAATGTAACGGACGCAGCTCGAATTGCCGAAGTCGGCTGGGCAACAGCCAAGCGGATTCTTGAACGATTGGTGAAGCGAAGTATCCTTGAACATCACCACAGCGCGAATATCGAGCGCGATAGCAAGGCATTCTACAAGCTACCAGCGGTCAAGTAATAGAAATCAACCTTGAATGCGTTGCAGCCAGCCTCAAAACATTGCAGCTCGCCAATGCGTTGCAAAGCTGCCCCATCGGTCAGGCGCAGCGTTTTGTCAGATGGGCTTGGGGATCTTGGCCTGTTCCAGGTTGAGCAAATATTGCTTACGCCGTAGACCGCCGCCATAGCCGCCGAGAGCGCCGCTCTTGTTGACGACGCGGTGACACGGGATCAGGATGCCGATTCGGTTGAACCCGTTCGCGCGGCCGACCGCCCGCACCGCCTTCGGATCGCCGATGGCCGCCGCCAACTCGTGATACGAACGGGTCTCGCCGTAAGGGATAAGTAACAACTGCTCCCAGACTCGCCGCTGGAAGGGCGTGCCGGGGAACACCAGCGGGACCGAAAACTCGCGGAGGGTGCCGGCGAAGTAGCTGTCGAGTTCCACCCGCAGCCGTTCGAGGTGCGGGTGGGCGCCGGGCAACACCGGCACCCGGAACAACCGCCGCACCGTCTCGAACTGAGCCTCCAGCATCCGCCGATCCGTAAACTCCAGCAAACAGACTCCGCCGTCGGTGGCACCGGCCACGAGTGGGCCGAGCGGACTCTGCAACCAGGAGAGGAACACGCAGTCGTGGCCATGGCAGTCGCCCGGCGTGCAACCGACCGACTGCCCGAACGCCTCGCGGAAGCCGCTGAGAGATTCGTAGCCACTGGAATAGGCGGCGCCGTCCAACGTCCCTCCGTTTCGGATGTCGGTGAAGGCGACCGAAAGCCGTCGGGCACGGGTGTAAGCCTGGAACGTCATGCCGTAGTGTTTGAGGAAGTGACGGCGGACGGTCGCCGGATCGATGCCGAGAGCCTGAAGGTTGCCATCGGTGATTCGCGCGGAAGGCTCGGCCTCGACCCGCGCCAGGAGCGCCGTCGCCCATTCCGGCTGGTTCGCCAGGGCCATCGGCCGACAGCGCTTGCACGGTCGGTAGCCGGCAAAGAGCGCTGTGGCGGCTGACGGGAAGTATTCGACGTTCTTGGGCAATGGACTCCGTGCGGGGCACGTCGGGCGGCAGAAGATTCCGGTCGTGCGGACCGCAACGAAGAAGATGCCATCGTAGGCGGGATCTCGGCGGAGATACGCCCTTTCCATTTCGACGACGGGTGGAAGTGTGTTCATGCCGTAGATGTATCACGTCAACCGACCGTATCGCTACCGGTTTTCAGGCGCGGTCATCGGAAACTTCATCCCCCGCGGATTCCTCTACCGCCGAACCCTTTCTTCGAGCGCGGCGGCGGACCCTAACACCGCTTCCGGCGTCTTCGACTGTGACTTTCGACGCCTCGATGACTGCAGTGTGGACACCAAAGTTACCGGCTTACTCTTCTCGTGCCAAGAGGCGACTGCGGTTAAAAGCGAATCCCTTCCGCGGTGAAGAACGAAGTTGCCAGCCAATTCAGGCCATGCCAACCGGCGGACAACAACCATACAACGCCTACAACCACGCCGAACACTCCGAGCCGGCCACGCTTTCCTGCCCAACACAACGCCACGTAAGCCAAACCCTCCATCGCTATCGCTGTGCCAATGTACGGCCGGAAATGGCGGGCGACGTACTTGTCGATAGCCAGCCGCTCCGGGATGTCGAGGTCGGTGCCCCACTGGGATAAATCCAGTTCACTGACCCGCTGCTCGCCAGCGGCCACCACCGCCCAAGCAGCCAGGACGAAGCCAAGCGCCAGCAGGGGCAGTATCCAGTTCCGCTTGAAGAGCCAACTCGTAGCAGATGCGGTTGCCATCCGTGGCCTCCTTCTCCGAACCCTTTCTTCGAGCGTGCTGGCGCACCCGAACGCCGCTATCTCAAGCTCATGGTGATCCTCCGCTAAGCGACATCTTCCTGGTTGCCGGTTTCCCACGGTCGAAGCGTTGGGCAGGGACGAGAATGGAAACGGCCGACGTTTGCCGAGGCACAACTGGACGGGCCGCACCACTTCCACGGCGGGCCGGAAGGTCAGCCGGCAAAGGAGGGCGGTCTCGGCGTCCAGCTCGCGGGCGGCCTCCTGCCAGTCGGGCAGCCAGCAGACCAGTTCGTACTGGCCGGGTGGCACCTGTGCCAGCGCGAAATGGCCGTCGGCATCGCTCCAGGTGTAATAGGGATGATCGTCCACGAAGAGCCGGCCGCGCATCCAGAAATACCCGCAGCCGCTCGCCAGCTCAACGATGCCGGGGCGGTCGAAGTGCTGCGTGCGTGGTTGATCGGGGTCGGGGAAGGTGCGCGTGAAGAAGGCGGCGCCCCGGACCTGGAGAGCGTGGAAAATATTCTGGCGCGAGACCAACGTGACCGGTTCGCCGCGATGGACGAAGCCGCACGGGCGCTCCGCATCGCCCTGGTAGACGTGGACCTGGTAGTCGCGCAGCTCGACGCGGACGGGCGGATGGTCCCAGGGTCGCCCCCCGTATGGATCGATGCCGCGCAGGAACACGACCGCGCCGGCCACGGCTTTCGTCCGCGGATCGATGCGCGG
This sequence comes from uncultured Planctomycetota bacterium, assembly GCA_963849325.1. Classification (GTDB taxonomy): domain Bacteria; phylum Planctomycetota; class Planctomycetia; order Gemmatales; family Gemmataceae; genus JAJPHU01. Next base: position 76,898 of record CAWKHF010000010.1, read on the forward strand.
CGCGTTGGGGTTGGGCCAATCGCGGCGGGGGCCGCCGCTGTGTTCCACGCCCGGGCTGACCGGGGCGCGATAGGGCGGCACCACGGGGAGCGCTCCATCCCAGGTCACGCGGCCCTCGATCGATCCGGCCGACGCGGGGTCGAAATCGCGGCCAGTCTCCGGGACGGGATCGGCCGGTGTCTCGGGAAGGGGGGTGCTATCCTCGCAGCCGGACGCGATAGCCGCGCCAAGCAAAACCAGACAGCCGATGAGCCGCAGCGAGGAGAATCCGTACACCATTACCCCATCCCGCGAAAAGGAGTGGACCCGCCGAAGAGGCGCAGTCCGGGCGCGGCCTGGGGTGTACACCAGATTGATGCGGCCGGACAAGAGAGAATTCCAGGGCAGGCGGCGCAGTCAGACCACGCTGGACCGAAAATAGGGAGAATGGAGCATGCGCGAAAAGGCCATCGTATCGTGGAGCGGCGGCAAGGACAGCGCCCTGGCGCTCTACGAGGCCGCCGAAGAATACAACATCGTCGCACTGCTCACCACCGTGACCAGCGAGTACGATCGCATCAGCATGCATGGCGTGCGGACGTGTCTGCTCGAACAGCAGGCGGAGGCGCTGGGCTATCCGCTGGAGCAGGTCGGCATTCCGCCGCGCTGCGGCAACGACGAGTACGAGGCTCGGATGCGCGCGGCGCTGGCGCGGCATCGTTCGGCCGGCGTCTCGCGCGTCATCTGCGGCGACATCTTCCTGCAAGACGTGCGACGCTACCGCGAGGAGCGCTTGCTGGGCGAGGGACTCACGGGCGTCTTCCCGCTGTGGCAGCGCGACAGCGGCGAGTTGGCCCGTCGCTTCATCGGCCTGGGTTTCCGCGCCGTGTTGTGTTGCGTCGATACGCAGGCCATCAACGCGCGTTTCGCCGGGCGCGTCTACGACGAGAGTTTGCTGGCCGAGCTACCGCCAACGGCCGATGTCTGCGGCGAGAACGGCGAGTTCCATACCTTCGTCTTCGCCGGCCCGAACTTTGCCCGGCCGGTGCCGTACACGCTCGGCGAGTACGTTCTCCGCGAGGGGCGCTTCGGTTATCGGGACTTGTTGCCGGTCGAAATCCGAGCCTGAAGCGTAAGCGAAGAAATCCCTTCGCTTACGCTTCAGGCTCGGATCATTTCGTGAACCCGGCGAGCGTCCACTGCGTAAAATGAAATAGAAGAGGTCTCACGGCCTTCGCCCCCTGACACGTCTTGACGGCGGGCAAGCCTCGGAACGGCCCTCTTCCATACGGAACCCTCAACCTCCGGTCCTTCGTGCCCCGCTCAGTCCGCGCGCCGGCCTGACCGTGGGCCGTCACCTGAAAGGATCCACATCGATGGGACGAAAGAGTATCGTCAGCGTCTGTCTCTCGGCCGGCGTCCTGGCCGGCACCATCCTCGGCGGCTCATTCCTCAAGGGACAGGTCCAGCCGTCCCCCGCCGCTCCGCCCGAAGTGACGTCTTTCCGCGACGTGGTTCAGAAAGTCCTGCCCGCCGTCGTCAGCATCGAACGGCGTTTCAAGCCCGTCGCCCACACCAGGGCATCCGATTCCGCCGCTCAACCGGAACAAATGCGGAAGTTTTTCAAGGAATTCTCCCTGCCCGGCTCTACCGACCGGCAGCTTCCCGACGACCTGCGTAAATTCTTCGAGCAATTCCAGAATCAGCCGTTCGACATGCCCGAGACGCCGCGACGCCAGCATGGCTTCGGCTCCGGCTTCCTTATCGACCCCAGCGGCGTGATTGTCACCAACCATCATGTCGTGGACGGCGCCGACGAGGTGGTGGTCGAGCTGCGCGACGGCCGCAAGTTCGTCTCGCACGACATCAAGAGCGATCCGAAAACCGACCTGGCCATCGTCCGCATCCACAGTAAGGAGCCGCTGCCCTCGCTGTCGTTCGGCGACAGCGGCCAGATGGAGATTGGCGATCGCGTGCTGGCCGTCGGCGCGCCGTTCGGCCTGGCGGGCACGGTCACGTCCGGCATCGTCAGCGCCAAGGGCCGCAACATTCACCTGAACATGTACGAGGATTTCTTGCAGACCGATGCAGCCATTAATCCCGGCAACAGCGGCGGCCCGCTGGTCAACGTGCGCGGCGAAGTGATTGGCGTCAACTCGGCGATCAAGAGCCGCAGCGGCGGCTTCCAGGGCGTCGGATTGGCCATCGCTTCCAACCTGACCCGCACGATCACGCGGCAGCTGCTTCAGGATGGTGTGGTGCATCGCGGTTATCTCGGCGTGCAGATCAAAGACCTCGATGCCGCGGTAGCCGCTCGCCTCGGTCTGGACAAGCACAAGGGCGTGCTGGTGGCGAAGGTGTTCGATGCTTCGCCGGCCGCCAAGGCCGGCCTGAAGGACGGCAACGTCGTCACGGCGCTGGCCGGCAAGCCGGTCGAGAATGGCCGTGATTTACAAACCGTCGTCGCTGCTCTCCCGCTGAACAAGCCGGTGAGCGTGACCATCGTGCGCGATGGCGCATCCAGGGAACTGCACGTGACGGTTGCGGAACAGCCGTCCGAGTTCGGGGTGGCCAAGGAGACGCCGCGGCAGGGGCCGAAAACAGAGAAGAAGACGGAGGAGCTGGACAAGCTCGGCATCGAGGTCGCGGACCTGACGCCGGAGATGGCGAAGCAGCTCGGCCACAAGGAGGGGACCACTGGCGTCGTCATCATGAGGGTGCAGCCGGACAGCCTGGCCGCGGAGGCGGGACTGCGTCGCGGCATGTTGCTGGTCAAGGTGGACCGTAAGGCCGTCAAGGACGCCGCGGCCGTGCGCGAGGTCGTCGCCAAGGCGGCGCTCGACAAGGGCGTTCTGCTGCAAGTGCGGACCTCCGAGGGCGCCACGGATTTCGTGCTGGTCAAGGTGCCGACGGCGACCGCCGAGAAGAAATAAAAAAAGCGAACGGACAGGAAACCGTCGGATTCCGCAGCGTCAGCGAGGGAAGGTCAACCCTGGCTGACGCTGCGGGCTCTTTTCGGTGTATGATGATGGGAACGGCCCAGTCGGCGAGCGAAAGCCGCCATGCTTGGCCGTTGTCTCCAGGAGGGTTCGCCTCCGAGACGAGAATCAGAGGACGGCCTCGTCCCCCTCATCGCAAGGAGGCTCCCATGCCCTCGGAACGCGCCGCCCAGTACACGGCCCTGAGCGACGACATCCAGGCGTTTCGCCATTACATCCAGTCCGAGCGCGGCCTGGCCGCGAACACCCTGCTGGCCTACGGCCGTGACCTCGACCGCTACGCGCAATGGGTCGCCGGCGATGGTTTGGCGTCCTACCTGTCGCCCAGCTTGCGCGACCTGAGCCACTACCTCGAATTCCTGCGCGGCGAACGTCTGGCGCCGCCGAGCGTCGCCCGTCACCTCGTCGCCCTGAAAATGTTCTACCGCTTCCTCCGCCTGGAGGAGCGCACCACGGAGAGCACGGTTGAGCTGCTCAGTTCGCCGGCCCTGTGGGAACGCATCCCGCACGTGCTCAGTCCCGACAGCGTGACGAAACTGCTGGCGGCGCCGCAGCCGCTGGACCGCTATTTCTTGCGCGACCGGGCCATTCTGGAGACGCTTTACGCCACCGGCAGCCGGGCGTCGGAGGTGGTCGGGCTGAAGATGGAGGATCTGTACCTGGATTCGGCCTTCTGCAAGTGCTTCGGCAAAGGCAGCAAGCAGCGCATCGTACCGCTGGGTCGTCCGGCGATTGCCGCGCTGCGGAGTTATCTGGAAGAACTGCGGCCGCGTCTGGTGCGGACGGCGCAGGAGGCACCGTGGGTGTTCGTCAGTCGCGGCGGACGAGTACTGACGCGCGAAATGCTGTGGATACTGGTCAAGAAGTACGTCCAGCGTGCCGGCATCAACGGCAAGGTCAGTCCGCACACGCTGCGGCACAGTTTCGCCACGCACCTGCTGGCCGGCGGCGCCGACCTTCGCACCGTACAGGAGCTACTCGGCCATGCCAACATCCGCACCACCCAGCAGTACACGCACGTCGATCGAGAGCGCCTTCGTGCCATCCACCGCCAGTTTCATCCGCGCGGCAACTCCGAGTTCTGAGTTCTGAGTGAAAAACGAGGGTTCTTTTTCACTCAGAACTCGGAACTTGATTTTTTCAGGGGGCGAGCTTGATGACCTCCGGCGGGATAGGATGCGGCACCGCCTCGGCCGGCATCTTGGCCAGGACTTTGCGAACGGGCTTCGTCGGCCAGGGCACGGACCAACAATAGGCATACTTCTCTTCATCGTGCCGGCGGCGGATTCTTGATGCCGCGGTCCTCCATCACCTTGTTCAGTTGCTTGATGATGGAGTCGATCGATCGCAGCTTGTCGTCCAGCAGTTTGCCGCCGCTGAGGCTCGTCCGCGCGATGGTCATCGTGCCGGTGTTTTTCAAATCGACCTTCTTGCCGTTGGCGAATTGGAGGGCGTTCATGTAGTTCTTCGCCAGGTTGAAGGCGTTCTGGTCGCCGTCGCCGAAGACGAAGGCGGTGGGGATCTTGCTTTCGCGGGCCACGTCCACCAGGGCCGAACGGACGGCCTGGCTGACGGAGCGGCCGGCCAACGAGGGACTGATGGACAGCCAGATGGCTCCGGCGAAGTCCTTGCTCTCCGGCTCGTCCAGGTTCAGAAAGCGGGGATTGGACAACTGTCCCAATCCCACGGGCAGGCGGTCGGAATCCTTGTCCTTCTGCCGGCGGCATTCGGCGGCCATCCACATGGCGCCCAGGGCGGCGCCGTCGCCGGCGCCGATGACGAACAGGTTGGAGGTATTGACGTCGCCGTTATCGTTGCGCACGTCCAGGTAGGCCCGGGCCGAGGCGATGTCGTTGATCAGCATGTTGTAATAAATGTTGGGGAAGTTTTTCTGATTGATCGCCGCCGCCGGCTGCTTGGCGCCGCCGTGAAATTCTTTGAGGATGTGGTTGGACCGGAAAGACCAGAACTTGATACCGACCGAGGTGCTGCCGCCGAAGCCGCGGAAGTCAAACTGCAGGACGGCGTAGCCTTCCTTTTGCAGACGAGCGGCCAGGTTGTCCCAGCCGTCCTTGTGACTGCCGCCGCCGCCGCGATGCGTGAAATCGTGGAGCAGGAGCACCGTCGCTTCCTTGTCTTTCTTCCCCGCCGCGGGCACGCTGGGATAGAACGTGCCGGATAGCTCCATGTTGTCGAACGTCGGCATCGTGACGCGGCTGGACTCGACTTTCTCTTTCTCGTCCGCGGCCCAGCCACGGCCCGTCCCGGCCAGCATGGCCAGGGAGAGACCCACCCCCAGGGCGAGACGTGAACGCAACAAGGTCCGCATGTCGATCCCCTCTTAAATGACGTGCTCCCCACCGATATACTTGTGATCTTAAAGCCTGCTCGCGCCGGTCAAGCAACAGCGGGTCGCCTCGGAGGGAGGATCGGCTCATCGCGGCGCACGGACGAGGAGCGGCAGCAGGTAGCCGCGCACGAACCCATCCTGCAACGTGCCATAGTGGGAGCCGCGATTGCCGCTCCATGCGACGCACGGCTCCCACGGGTGATGGCGCAGCTTGGCGTAGAGAAACTCGTCGCCGGGACAGGTCAGAAGCGGAGTGAAGCCCACCCGCCCGGCCGCGGCGGACCAGCGGTTATCGGCCGTGCCGATGATACTCGTGCCGAGGCCCAAGGCCCCCACGTCGCGCCGACTGGCGAACACGTCGATGCCCTGCCGGCTCGCGCAGGGCGGGCCGCAGATCGTAATGCCTCGACACCGCCGGGGCCAGCAAGACGATGCGTTCGATTGATCCAGGCGGCAACGTCTCGGCGGCGGCGAGGACGACGGCCGAGCCGCTGCTGTGTCCGACCAGGTAGATGGCGTGTTCCGGACAGCCCGGATACGAAGCGGCGATCCGCGCCGCGAGTCGGCGGCCCTGTTCGACGTGGTTGCAATGGTCCACGTGATCGGTCAGTAGGCGGCGGTAGCCATGCGACCAGACGAACGTTTCGATGCGCAGCGGTACGGCCTGCTCATGGATCGCTTGGCACAGGGCGATCGAGGTGGTGCGATAGTCGCCGGAGCCGTCGGCGACGAAGACGACGTCGGACTCCGGCGCCAGGCTGCCGCACACCACCGGCCGCGGCCGAGGGCCGGCGCATCCGGCCGCGAGAGCGAGGACGCCCAGCACAAGCAGTCGTGGCAGGCAGGACGTCGGCACGATAGCATCCTCGCCAGGGAGGCGATGGGAAAGGCAACGCTCTATTGTAAGTGGCCCGCGCACGGCGAGAAGAGTCAGGTGGGCAAGGGGGACGGGCGAAACGGCGCGACGTGGCCGCATGTCCGGCAGAGGCGGCAAGGTTTGCGGAGACTCGCCGAACGGGCCAAACGCTTTCGCCGGCGGTTCAACTGCTGGCGCTGCGATACGACTGCAAGGCGCGACGGAAAAAACGCCGACTCACCATCAGCATCCCCATCGCCGCGAAGATCGTCCAGGCGATGAAGCGCGGGTCGAGCGCCTTGATCATCGTATCGGCCGGGACGTTGACCACCACGAGAACGGGAATGATGAAGGTAAAGAACCAACCGAACGGCCGCGCCCACGGGCCGTCGTAGATGGCCCGGGGGTAGCGCATCAGGGTCGTGAACAGCCACCACATTTCCATCAGGCTCTGGTTGCGCACGAACCACACCGCCGTACACGTCAGCATCAACAGGAAGCTGTACGCCAGGGCACAGCCGCAAATCAGCAACACCAGGAACAAGGTGAGACGAAGGGGGTCGAAAGTCCAGTGCGTGACGACCAGCGCGGCGATCATGATGCCGATTCCCTGCACGATGTTCGGCAGGGTGGACCAATCCACCCAGCGGCAACTGATGAGGAACTGTTCGTCAATTGGCTTAAGCAGGTACAGATCGAGATTGCCCGAGCGCACCAACTCCGCGAACTCGATACAGTTGGACAGGAAGAACGTCTCGACGATGCCGGCCAGCGTGTAGTGACAGCCGATGAAGAAGAAGTATTCCGCGGCCCCAACCGGCGATGCTCGACGTGTTCTCGAACAACTTCCAGTAGAAAACCAGAAGAATGCCCAGCCAGAGCACCTCGACGAACAGCTTGACGAGGAAGTTGGCGCGGAAGGCCATTTCGGTCGCCAGGCCGAAGCGCGTGAAGGCGGCGAACAGGCGGAAGTAGCGCGACATGCCCTCTAGCCTCCATAAGCGCTGTAACGGCGTAACCCGCGTGCGAGCAGTCCGCGCGACAGGGCGATGAGGACTACGGCCCAGGCCAGCTCCAGCAGTAAACCCTCGACCAGGGCCGGGCCTTGCACTTCGCGGAGGAAGACGACGGCGGGGAAGTACGCCAGGTACTGGAAGGGCAGGAATTTGAGCACGGTGTCCCAGGGTGGGCCGAGCAGATCGAGCGGGAACATCTGGCCGGAGACGAAGTAATTCATCGTGTTGACCACCCACAATAGCAACGTCACTTCGAGGAACCAGAAGCCGGCCATGCCCATCGACGCCTCGAAAAAGAAGCCAATGACGAAGGCCAGCAGCAGCGCGGCCACGTAGGCCAGCAGGGTCAGCGCATCGGGCCAAAGGCCGACGAAGTAGCCGGAACAGAGGAGGAACAGGCCGGCGTAAGGCCCGGCCGAGGTCGTAATGTAGGCGACCTTGTGAGCGGCCCGGTACGACAGCAGATAGCCGATCATGTCCAGCGGTTGGAGGAGGTATTTCTTCAGCGTGCCCTCGCGGATGTCGCGGGCAATCGCCGCCGACAGGCCGGGCATGCTGGAGAACATGCGGCTAATGTGGATGAGCAGCAAGTAGGCGATCATTTTGTGCTCGCTGAAGCCGGCGATGCGCCGCTGCGGAGTACCGGCATAGACCGCCTTCCACAACAGGATGGTCGTGATGACCGGGAAGAAGCGAAGGACGGTGCCCAGCAGGAAATCGCCGCGATAGGCCATGCGCTCGATGAGCGAGACGCGAAAAATGTTGACGTACTTACGAACGGCCAGCCCCACACGTGGTCCCTCCCTCTTTCCTCCCGCTACCTCCGCTACTTGCAGCCTGTCCAGCACGCTTTTCTCTCCTCCCCGAGGATTCTTGTTCGAGGCAGCGCCTCTCTTGCAGACCATTCCGTCTTGTTAACCGTACCTGTCCCAACCGCCTCTTCGCGGTAATCGTCAGGATCGACAAACGCCACCCGAATCGAGGAGGAATCGCTCGTTGTCGAGCGGCGTTTTTCGGAGAGGGGCGCCGGCCCTGCAAGTTCATCGGACACGAAGGTGGCGCCCAGGGCGGTCGCCTCCGTTCCGTGACCCGAGAAGGAGGTTTGCTATGCGTCTCCGCTTTGCCGCCTTACTGCTTGGCCTGGCTACCCTCGCCCCTTTGGGCTGCAAATGCTGCCGTCCTTGCGACAGCGTGCCCCCGCCGCCGCCGCCCTGTCCCCTCCAGGCGAGTCCACCACCCCTGGCTTCGCCCATCGGGATGCTGCCGACGACCGACCCCGACCGTCCGCAGGCTGAACCGCCTTTGAATTCGGCCAGGCCGACGAGCCTGACGTCGTGGACCCGATAACGTCCGGCCGGAACAATGAGCCGATGGTCGCGGAAGGTTGCGCCGGCCGTGTCCATCGGCCTCTCATCATTGCTTGTGCAGGTCGAGGCACTTCCGTTGGCGCTCGTCGCGGAGAAACAGCCGGCCCTCGGCCAGCACCGGCATGGTCCAGCAGCGTTTGCGAAACGGTCGCGCCGACGCCTCTTCCTGATACTCCTGGGGAGTCGCCCGAACGAGGAGAAGGCGGCCGTTCTCGCCGAGCACGACCAGATGATCGTCCGCGCGGAGCAGCGACCCCTTGTTGACGCCGGCATGCGACCACGCCACCTGGCCGGTGCGGAGGTTCAGGCAAATCAAGCGCGAATCGTCGATGCCGTACAGGTATTCGCCGCGACGGACGGGGCTGGCGAAATGGCTGTTCATCTGTTGTCCCTGGTAGACCTGCTTCGCCTCGAAGCCGCCGGCGCCGGTCGCCGCGATTTTCAGCAGGGCACAGCCCTTGCCGTAGCCCGAAGAGATGAAGACGTAGTCGAGGATTTGGCCGTCCTTGCGCGCCTGGAAGACGACGGGAGTGGCGGCATTAACGTCATAGCTCGTCGCCCACGGGAAGCGCCAGCACAGCCGGCCGTCCCGCGCCGCCACGCCGACCACGCTCTCGCCCAGGAAGAAGACGATTTGCCGCGTACCGCCGATGGTGACGGCCAGCGGCGAACTGTAGCCGGCCGGCTCGTCGAGCGCCTTCCAGGCCAGTTCGCCGCTGAGTTTGTCGAAAGCGGCGATCGAGTTGCCGCCACTGCCTCCGGGACTGGTGAACACCCGCTCGCCGTCGATCAGCGGCGAAAAGGCGATGCCCCACTTGGGTGCGGTGGCGTGAAATTCGGCGAGCAGATCGTGCTTCCAGTGCGGCACGCCGCTGGTCGCGTCCAGGCAAAGGAACGTGCCGCCGCTGCCCACGGTATAGAGCCGATCGCCGTCGAGCGCCGGTGTGGAGCGCGGTCCCGGATAGTCGGCCGCCGTGTAGGGACAGTCGTAGGCGTGCCGCCACACCTCCTTGCCGTCCTCGACGCGCCAGCACGCCACGACTTCTTGCGTCCCCTCTTGGAACAGCGAGTAGAGCCGGCCGTCCTTGACGGCGAAGGAGGAATAACCGAGGCCGATGCGATTCTGCCACCGAAGCGGCGGTCCCTCTTCGGGCCAATCCGTCAGCAGGTCGGCGGAGTGGACAACGCCGTCGCGGTGTGGCCCGCGCCACTGCGGCCAACCCGCCGACGCGGGCGCCGACTCCTCCTCAATGAAGACGGCGCCCGCCAGTTCGGCGCTCAGATCGGCATTGACGTCCATGCGGATCGCGTAAGTGCGGTAAGCCTGGTACGCCGTCTGCACCACGAACAGGCCGAACAGAACGGCGCTGGCCCCCAGGACCACGGAACCGTTGCCGCGCCGGCCCTCCATGTGAACACTCCTTCTCCCTGGTAGTCAACTAAGTATCGATCTGGGTTCGGGCGATAGCCGCGAGAAGAGCCTGTAACGTAATGGGGTATTTTTACGGCAATAAGAAGAGCCGACGGTGAGATTTGAACTCACGACCCATGCTTTACGAAAGCATTGCTCTACCACTGAGCTACGTCGGCATTAGTTTGTAGTCTTCATATCCTATTGAAACCACCATGAAGTGCAACAGCAATTAGACACACCCGCGTAGGGCGAAATGAACCGGTGTTGGCCAATCCGAAGGCTCCCCAAGGCCGCCACTCGCTTGGCCCTCATTCCTTCGTTACGGCGTTTCCCGGATTTCCGCGATGAATTGCTCGTGGACGTGTTCGCAAGCGGCCCGGATGACTCGATCGCTGAAACCCTTGTTGCTCAGCGCCTTGCGCACCTCCTCCTCGATGCGGTCGGCGCCACGGTCGGCCAGGACGCTGAGGACAGCGACCGTCTCCTTGCCTTGGACGTTGTTGGCGCGGACCTGCAAGTCCCTGTGTCTTCGCACCAGTTTTTCATAGCGGGCCATCAGCCAACTTCTCTGGCCCTCCCATTCGAGGCTGCCTCCCCGCTCGGTCAACAACTGGTGCAGCGCGGCGACGAAACGCTCGCGGCCGGCATCGTCGGCCGGCGCCGGCGTCTGGCTTTTCGGAGAAGGCGCGGACGTATTCTCGGTGTCCGGCAAGTTCGGGGCCGGCAGCGCGGCCAGGTGGCGATGCAGGGCCAGCGTGGACCACAGGTTGACGGCGAGCAGTCCGGTGAGCAGCAGCAGCAGAAAGACCAGGGCGACTGGCCAACCGCGCGAGACGTGAGCCGGTCGGATCGCCGGGGTTTCGGTCGATGGGCGATCGAGCTTGAGGGCGACGCCGGCCAGATGCGGCGTCCAGGCGATGAGCGGGCCACGCTGGGCGTAGGTGGATAGCGGGAAATCGGGGCCGACCAGCGGCAGCCACTGCCAGGACGTGCCGGCGCCCTGTTCGAGCAGACGCAGTCGATGGTCCGGGTCGGCCGGCGTGCTGGCGGCGAACAGCAGCGCCCCTTCCTGCCAGAGGCGGATTGGCAGCACGGGGAGCGGGTCGGCGTGCGGCGGCGGGAGTTCGACGCCGGCTACGACCTCCGCCAACGAAAAGCGTCCGCCCAACGGGTGCAGGTCGTCGGCGCCGGCCCGGCGCTGCCGCAGCCAGTGGTAAACCGCCAGGGCGGAGTCCACGTCCAGGTCGGCCGGGGCCACGACGCCGACCAGTTCGAGGCCGCCGCGCCTCTGACTGGGTGTGTGGTCGGCCAGGCCGTAACGCGCTACCGCGATGAGACGCCGGCCATCGGCCAAGAGCACGGAGCAGAACAGGTCGGTTGGCGGCCAGTGGTCGGAGTACGGTGCCGCCTGAAGTCGGCGGGCCAACGCTTCCACCTCGGCGCACCACGGCTCGGCGCGGGGCGGCGCCAGCAGGCGGTAGCCCAGGCTGCGCAGCGATACGCCTTCGAGGTCTTCGCCATAAGCGAAGCCGGACAGATCGTCCGGTGCAGGGTCGGACATGGTGCCGTCCTCTCTCGCTGGGGTTTCGTGGTGCGCGAGGACCACCGCGCTTACTCCGCCAGTTCATTGGTCACGAGCAGGATTTCGCGGCCGTTGTAGAGATCGCGGTGCCGGGCGACCAATCGATACGACGGCGGCGCGAATGCCCGGAGCTGGTCCCAGCCCTCCTGGGAGACGAACAGGTACACCGGCAGGGGCGTGCGCAGAAGTTCGCAGGCATAGAGGAGGTTCTGCGGGCAGGACACCTCACGCTGGCAATAAAAGACCAGGCTGGGCTGAAAATAGTCGAACGCCCCCACTCGCAGCTCGCGGCGGTTGTGGTCCTCGGGCAGAGACTGGACCAGCGCTCGCGGCGCCTTGAAACGGTCCACGGCGTCGGCGCCCCAAAGGGCGATCCCGGCGGTGAAGACGAGGCCCGTCGCCGTCACGCAGCCGATCAGGCCGCCGCGCCGGCCGCGACGCAGGCACCATCCGGCGGCGACAGCCCCTGCCAGGAACACACCCCCCAGCCAAGCTCCTCTCTCTAACCCCGGAAAAGAGCGGCCATGCAGAGACGATACGGGGACCGTACCGCCCGCGATCAGCAGGCCCATGCTCACGCCGACGCCGATCAGCGCCAGGCAGGTCAGGCTCGTCGGCATCACCCAGGCCGGCAGCGTGACCCGGCCGCGCCGCCAGTCGTCGAGGAAGGACGCCATCAGCAGGGCCACGGCTGGATACGCCGGCAGGATGTAATTGGGCAGCTTCGTCCGCACCACGGTGAAGAAGACAAACCAGACCGCCAGCCAGCACAGCAGGAACTGCGCCGCGGCCCGCGAATCCCCAGTGGGACAGGGGTCTCGCCTGTCTCCAGCCTGGACAGGCGTGACGCCTGTCCCACCGCGCAGCCGTTTCCAGAAGTGCCAGCCGGTCGAGCCGAGGAACACCGACCACGGCGTCAGCCCGGCGAAAAGGACGAGGACGTAATAGTAGAACGGCCCACGGTGGTTCTCCATCGCGTGGAGGCCGCGCTCGACGTTGTGCTTCCAGAAGAAGCCGTCGAGCCATTCGCCCTTCGTCTCCACCCCGACCCAGACGTACCAGGGCGCCGCGACGAGAAGGAACAGGGCGGAAGCTCCCAACACGCGCAGGTCTCCCAGCCGCCGCAGTTCGCGGCGTCCCAGCAGGAACAGTATCGCCGTCGCCAGCGGCAAGAGGAGTGCGACCGGCCCCTTGGCCAACATGCCCAGGCCGGAGGCGACGCCGGACCCCAGCAGCCACCAGCCGTCCTCGCGCCGGTAGTGGTTCCAGAAGCACCACAGCGTTAGCACGGTACACAGGTTGAGGAAGGCGTCGGGGTTGGCGAAATGGGCGGCGGCGCCGAACGCGACCGCGCCGACCAGCACCAGTCCCGCCAGCAGGGCCGTGGACTGGTCGAACAGACGTCGGCCCAGCTCGTAGGTAACGAGGACGGCCAGCAGGGCGGCCAGCGCCGACGGCAGGCGGGCGGCGAACTCGGTGACGCCGCAAACGTGGTAGGCCGACGCTTGCAGCCAGTACAGCAAGACCGGCTTGTCCACGCGCAGTTTGTAGTTGAACGTCGGCACGATGAAGTTGCCGGACTCGTACATCTCTCGAGCGCACTGGGCGTTGTTGCCCTCATCGATGTCCCACAGGCTGGGACCGCCGAGGTTGGGCAGGCACAGTGCGGCCCACACCAGGGCCAGCAGGGTGTAGTGCCCCCCTCGACCTCGAATGACAAGCTGACAAGCTGACAAGATGACAACCCTCTGCCAGGGTGAGAAGTTCTCCACCCCAGGCGATAACGCGCCAACCGCGTAATTGTCAAGCTCTTCGTCACCTTGTCCGCATGGCGCGGAGGCGCGGCTCCTCTTGCTTTTTCCGATTCCATGTGGGCATTATCCGCGGCGCCCTATCGGCTGTCGAACCGGAATCCCGGCGGCAGTCCTCTCCGGCCGAGGGAGGTCCACAGCGATGTCGAAAGGAGTCGAGCAGAAGACGGTCCTGTACCTGATCCGTCACGGCGCGACCGAGGCCAACCTGGCTCGTCCGGCCCGCTTGCAGGGGCGGCGCCACAATCCGCCGCTGGCCCGCCTCGGCGTGCGCCAGGCCGAGGCGACGCGCGACTTCCTCGCCATCCGCCCCATCGATCACTGTTATTCCAGTCCGCTGTTGCGGGCCGTGCAGACCGCCGCCATCGTCGCCGCGCCGCACGGTCTGTCGCCGCAGCCGCTCGACGCATTGACCGAGTGCGACGTCGGCCGCTGGGAGGGGCTGGACTGGCAGACCATCCACGCCCTCGACGCCGACGGTTTCCAGCGCTTCCACGCCAACCCGGCGGAGTTCGGCTACCCCGGCGGCGAATCGTTCCGCGACGTGTACCAGCGCGTGACGCCGGTCCTCGACGAACTGCTGAGCGTGCATGACGGCCAGTCGGTCCTCGTCGTCGCCCATCACATCGTCAACCGCACGTATCTTGCCGGGCTTCTCGGCCTGACTCCCGACCAGGCGCGGCAGGTGACGCTGGACAACTGCGGCATCTCGGTCATCGTCCGCGACGGCGCCCAAACGATGGTCAACACGCTCAACGCCGCCTTCCATCTCCAGGGTGTCGCCGCCTGACGGTGAAGGGTTCACCTCTGCGGTACGATCTCCAGTTTCGTCTCGGCGACGCCGGACCCGCCGCGTCGTCCAGCGTCGCCCGCAGCACCACCGGCATGTTGAACGGTCCCAGCGCGGCGGAGGCGAAACGCAAGGTGAACGTCCGCCCGCGACTTGCTCGGCCGGGATGACGACCGGCTCGGCGTGGAGGCCGCGCACGTGTTCGGGCCGGATCAGTTCGAGCTTGACCGGGCCGGCCAGACCCTTGCCGCGACGTGACCCGCACGTGTCACCGTCGTCTGCCCGCCAGGCACGGCGGCGACCGATTGCCGGTCGATCTCGATGCCGAGCCGGCCGGTCTCCACCACGGCGATGACCTGATCGTTCTGTCCCTCCGAGCTGTAGCCGACGGTGTACTCGGCTCCCGCCTTCGCGGACGACGCCGACGGCCATGATGCAGGCGCGCGAGGTGCGGCCGGTCTCCATCCACGGCGGCAGACGCACGGCGTACTCGAACTCACTCGACGTCCGGCGGGACCGTGAGGGTCGGCCCCGTGACGCCTTGCAGGTGACGCATCTGGTGATCGGCCAGGCTCACTTCCAGAGGGCCGGTGAAGCCGTTGCGCTCGATCTTGTAGCGGCGGCGGAACACGCTGCCGCGCGGCGCCAGGCGCAGATCGTAGGCGCCGACGATCTTGAACGGCGGCTTCAGGGCCACCGCCAGCAGCACGGAATCGATCGGTCGTCTCGCCCTGCGCCACCGGCAGTGTCGCCGTCCGAGTCACCGTCTGTCCGTCGACCGACGCGCTGCCGTGGATGGTCAAATGGGCCGTGCCGATGGCGGCGAACGCCGTGGTCGTCAGCGTGATGTCCGCCGCGTTCTGTCCGGCCGCGATGATGGCGTTCGAGGCCGTGACGCCCGCCGGCAGTCCGGCGACGCGAAGCGCGATCGGCCCGGCGAAGCCGCCCTGTCTCTCGGCGACGACGTGCAGCCGCGCCTGCCCGCCGCGCGGCAGCGTCACGACGTCCGCCGACGCCCCGCGTTGCCGGCCGTTGCCCGCCAGATGCAGTTGAAAACCCGGCACGGCCGGCCCCAGACGCAGGCGGTAGGCATACTCCGGCCCGCCGCGCGTTCGGAAGCGATCGGCGACGCGGACGAGATACGTCCCATCGGCCGGCGGCGTGAACGTCAGCATCGGGATCGAGCGTGCCCGTCGCCGCCTCGGCGCGAGCCAGCTCCTTGCCGGCGGCATCGCTCACCGTCAGCACGCCTTGCAGCGGCGAACCGAGTTGACGCGCCCGCAACTCCAGCGTCACCGCTTCTCCCTTGCGTGCCGGGAAGCTCCAGGTATCCACATCGCCCGGCCGGTCGATGCGGCCGTTCACCACGCACGGCAACTTCACCGGTTTCGCCTGCGCCGCCTCGTCGTTCGGCTCGGCCTCCTGATGCTCGGGCGAGATCATCGAGATCGAGCAACGACCGGGTTCGTCTCCTTGCCTGCAGAGGAGGAAACGATGCCGATAGTCGCCGGGCGCATCGGCGGGCAGGTCCAGTTCCACGCCCTCGGCCGGTACGCCCTGCCCATGCAAGGGAAAAGTGCACCTTGCTGCCGCGCCGGCCGCCGAGGGGATAGACGCGATCGACGAACGGATCGGCGGTCAGCGTCAGGCGATAGACGTAGGCCGGGCCGCCCTGGAAGTTCGACGTCGTGGATGCGGACCTGATAGTCGCCGTCTTCCGGGGCGGTGAAGCGCAGACGCGAATCGGCGCCGTCGGCGTCGTCATTCTCGGCGATCTTGCGGCCGTGCGGGTCGAACACTTCCAGGTGCGAATCGAGCGGCGAGCCGAGGCGGGCGGCGTGGACCTCGGCGGTGATACGTCTGGCCCTTGCGCGCGGCGAACGTCCAGACGTCCACGTCCTCGCGCGGGAAGATGCGGCCGTTGATCGTCACCGGCAGCGTCACGTCCACCGGGATCGGATCGCCGTCGATCTCGTCCTCGACGATTTCGGGCAGATCGCCGACGACGAACGCAGTCCGCCAGCGGCGCCCTCGGCGGTCCACAGCCGGCCGCGGCGCACGCCCGAGCGGGGCATCGGCGGCGATGCGAACTTCGCCGGCCATGTCGCGCGGATAATCTTCCGCCTGCTGCGAATCCGGCAGCGGCAGCAGCGGCCCCTCGAACCACACGCGTTGGCGTGCTCCGCAGTTGCTTGCTCGCCTCGACGCCCGGCCCGAGCAGCTCGAAGGAGCAGTTCTTGTACAGGTACAGGCCGCCGACGCGCACCTTCACCGTCGTGCCGCGCTGGCCGCCCGCCGGGAAGATGTACGACGCCACCGGCGGGTTCGGCGAAGAGAGATTCACCACAGAGGACACAGAGAACACAGAGAAAGACAGAAGAACGATTCAAACCGGACGAGCGATAGATCGACGATAGAGAGCATACCGCTTTCTCGCTTCTCTTTTGTCTTCTCTGTGTTCTCTGTGTCTCTGTGGTTAACTCTTCTTCACAGCAGATCATCGATGACGCGGCCGTTGTTGACGATGGCGACCGGCCGGCCTTCGGGCGTGAGGAACTCGTCCTTGGGGTCGATGCCCAGCAGGTGGCAGATCGTCGCCGACAGGTCTTCGGGGCCGTGCGGGTCGGCGGCGGGCGTTCGGCGCGGGCGTCGGTCTTGCCGACGACGCGGCCGCCCTTGATGCCGCCGCCGCCCAGCGCCACGGTGAACGCCGGCCCCCAGTGGTCGCGGCCGGCGTTCTTGTTGATGCGCGGCGTCCGGCCGAACTCGCCGGTGACGACCACCAGCGTCGTGTCGAGCAGGCCGCGGTCGGCCAGGTCGCGCGAAGCAGCGTCGAGAGGCCGGCGTCGAGCCAGGGCAGCAGTTGCCGCTTCAGCGTGGCGAAGTTGTCGTCGTGCGTGTCCCAGTTGCTGTGGTCGATGGTCACGCAGCGCACGCCGGCCTCGACGAGCCGCCGGGCCATCAGGCACGACTGGCCGAGCGTGTTGCGGCCGTACTCGTCGCGCAGCTTGTCGGGCTCGGCGTGGATGTCGAACGCCTTCTTGGCCTGCCGGCGAGGTCATCAGGTCGAACGCCTTCTGCTGGAAGACGCTGACGGTCTGGGCGCGTGGATTGGCCTGCAGCCTCGGCCGACTTGCTGGAAGCGGTCGATCTGGGCGAGCAGTTCCTTGCGCGCGTCGAGCCGGTCGGCGTCGAGCGCCGGCGGCGGCACGACGTCGGGCACGGCGAAGTCGGGGGCGTTGGGGTCGGCGTCGATGACGAACGGGGCGGCGGCGGCGCCGAGGTAGGCCGAGCCGGTGCTGGGGTGCATCTTGGGCAGGCAGACGTAGGGCGGCACCGAGCCGCGCGGCCCGAGCTTGCGGGCGATGATCGCGCCGTGGGCCGGCCGCTGGTTGTTCGGGCTCAGGCCGGGATTGAAGCCGGCCTGCGGGAAGTAGCCGGTCAGCATGTAGTGGTCGGCCGGCCCGTGGTCGGAGTTGTGATGGCGGAACGAGCGGATCAGCGAGAGCTTGTCCATCTGCCGGGCGAGCGCGGCAGGTGCTCGCCGATCTGGATGCCGGGCACGTTGGTGGCGATCGGCTTGAACTCGCCGCGGAACTCGGCCGGGGCGTCGGGCTTGAGGTCCAGCGTGTCGATGGTGCTCAGGCCGCCGTGCAGGAAGAGGAAGATCAGCGAGACGTCGCGCGGCGACCGCGCCTCTTCGGCGGCGCGGGCCTGGCGGGCCGAGGAGCTCCGGCAGCGTCAGGCCCAGGCCGAAGAGGCCGGCCGTCCCCAGACGCAGGAAGTCGCGGCGGCGATGCCGTCGCAGAAAGCTTCGGTGATGCGTCACGATGCAGCCCCCTTTGCGATCGCCTCTCGCCATCGTTGCTCGTTCTCAGTGATTGAAGAGGAACTCCAGCGAGTTCAGCAGGCTCCAGGCCAGGTCTTCCGCCGCCTGCCGGCGGTTCGTCCGGTGCTCCCGCAGGTACGCCAGCGCCGCCTGCCGTTCCCTCTCCCGCGGCAGCCGGCTGAAGAAGGTCAGGTACAGCTCCTCGACCAGCGGCTCGTCCGCCGGCTGGCGCTTGACCAGCTGGGCCACGTAGCCGCCCTCGTGGCTGAGCTTGGCGTGGATCTCCGGCGCGTTGAGCAGGTGCAGCACCTGGGCGACGCTCGGCTCGTGGTTGCGCTCGCACTCGCAGGCGCTGACGCGCTCCGGCCGGCCGAACAGCCTTGAGGAAGTAGTGCGGCACCTTGCTGTCCCACAGCTGGATCGCCCGCGTGCCCGGCGGCACGCCGGCGAAGTGCTCCGGCACGCCGGTCGTCTGGCACACCATGTCGAGCAGCACCTCGGCGTCGATGCGCTTGAAGCGCGCCCGCGAGTAGTTCTGCTCGTCGCGCTCGTTGGTCGCGTTCGGCTGCGACGACAGCTGATAGACGCGCGAGGCGGTGATGACGCGGATCAGGGCGTGCAGATCGTACTTGTTCTCGACGAGATGGTCGGCCAGGGCGTCGAGCAGTTCGGGATTGCTCGGCGGGTTGGTGGCGCGCACGTCATCGACCGGCTCGACCAGGCCGCGGCCGAGGAAGTGGGCCCAGACGCGGTTGGCGAGGTTGCGGGCGAACCACGGGTTGTTCGGACGCGTCAGCCAGTCGGCCAGCTGCGCTCGGCGGTCGCCCGGTCTCGACCGTCGCCGGGCGTCTTCTCGCCCAGCGGATGGGCGGGGATGTCCGCGCCGGTGCGCGGGTTTCGCGCCTGCGCCAGCCCCCTCGCACGGACAGCGCTTCGCACGCCGCCGGCGTTCTTGACGCCGACGCCGGTGAAGAACGCCGTCATGCCGTAGTAGTCGTCCTGGCTCCAGCGGTCGAACGGGTGGTGATGGCACTCGGCGCAGGCGATGCGGACGCCGAGGAAGACCTGGGCCAGCGTGCTGGCCGCCTCGCCCGGCTTGGCGACGACCTTGTAGAAGTTGGCCGGCCCGACCTCGGCGAGCGGCCCTTCCGCCGTCACGCAGCGCGCGGGCGAACTCGTCGAGCGGTCGTTGGCGGCGAGGCTGTCGCGGATCCAGCGGTAATAGGCGTAGGCCCGCTTCGTGCCCCAGCGCCGCGCGATCGACGCGCAGCAGGTCCGCCCATTGCAGCGCCCAGAAGTCGGCGAACTCCGGCCGCCGCAGCAATTCCTCGACCAGCCGGGCGCGGCGGTCGGGCCGCTCGTCGGCCAGGAAGCGCCGCGCCTCGGCGGCCGTCGGCAGCGTGCCGATCACGTCGAGATAGACGCGGCGCAGATACTCGGCGTCGTCGGCCAGTTCCGAGGGCAGGATGTTCAGCTTGCGCAGCTTGCGAAACACCAGGCGATCGATGAAGTTGTTCTCGGGCACGGCCGGATAGTGCTCGATGCGTTCGGCGCGCGGCACGAGGACGCGGAAGGTATCCACGGCGTTCATGAAGCTGGCCATGACGGCCGCCTCGCCGGGCGTCTCGCCGGCCATGACCAGGCCGCTCGGCTGCACCGTGGCCAGGCCGTCGTTGTTCGACTGAAACTTGGCGTGGGCGGTCACGTCGACCTCGCGGCCGTCGGTGTAGCGGGCGACGACGCGCAGCTGCTGCCGGCCGCGCAGGGCGAGGACGCGCTCGCGCGGCTCGACGCGGATCGACGCCACGACTCGGATCGTCGCGCGTCGCCGAACGGCAGGCCGGCGGCGATCCAGGCGCGGACGGTCTCGTAGTCGCCGGAGCCGGCCGCGATGCGGGCGCCGCCGCCGTGCGGCATCTGCCCGGTCATCTTGCGCAGCAGCAGGCTCTGCTCCGGCGCGGCCGGGAAGACGCGCCGGCCGCGCGCCTCCTTGGTCAGGGCGGCGTAGTCGGCGGGCGGATCGAAGCCGAAGACCGACAGCTTGAACCCGTTCTGCCCTTCCGCCTTGCCGTGACAGCCGGACGAGTTGCAGCCGAAGCGGCTCAGGATCGGCACGATGTCGTTCTCGAAGTTGAAACGCCGCGGCTCTGCGCTGCCTTCCACGGTGACGGCGACGTTCAGCGTGCGTCCTTCCGCCTGCACCCGCACGGCCGTTGTCCCGTCTCCTACTGCCGTGGAGGACACCGGCCGGAGTGACGCGGACGATACGGGGATCGAGCGACTCGAACCGCGCGGCGTGCGTGCGATCGACGAGCCGGCCGTTGGCGGTTCGGCCCGGTTATCAGCAGGGAATAGCGGGCCGTGGGGCCGTGCAGGCGGAGGGTAGGGGGATCGGCCGTCACCTCAACGAAGTCCTCCGCCGCCGCGCCGAAGGTCGGCGCCAGAACGAGCAGACAGAGGGCGGTCAGAGGACGGCCGAGGAATGTCATAACGAAGGGTGCCTCCCAAGACATCGAGGCGCATTGGGGTAGGAGCCTAGGCGGGCTGGCAACATCGGCGCGGACGGTGAGCCTAACTCTCTGTTATCAGATTGGAAGAGAGGGGGCAAGAAAGAATAACGCGGATGCGCAGTGAAAGGGGGAGGACGCTCTTGTCATCACGATTGCAGGAGGGGCACGAGCACTCAGGACTGCGTCAGTTGGGCCGAGCGTGCCCGAGCCGCCTGAGCGATCAACTCGGCGCACACGTCCTCGCCCAGCAGACTCGAATTGAGCACCACGTCATACTGATGCACGTCGCCGGGATCGCGGTGGAAGTTGTTGGCGACGAACTCGCGGCGGCGCTCGTCGCGCAGGCGGACGCGCTCGGTCGCCTCCTCGACGGTCAGGCGCAGCCACTGGCCCATGTAGGCGATGCGCTCGTGCAGCGGAGCCACGATGCGGACGTTCAGCGTCGTCTCGCGCGGCAGGATGCAGCCGGCGCCGCGGCCGATCAGCACCGCTTGCCCCTGCGCCCCCAGCGCCAGCACCACGCGGGCCAGGTTGACGATGGACGGATGCTCGCTGAGGCTGCCTTCGCGGAGCAACTGCTGCAAGCGTGCCTCGGCCCAGTCGGCGGGCGCCGCCGGCGGGACGTCGAGAACGCCCTGGCTGACGATCGCTTCCTGGGCCATGTATTCGAGCAGTTCCTGATCGTAGACCTGCCAGCCGAGCTTGCGGCCGACGCGGCGGGCGATGGTGCCGCCGCGCGCACCGGCCTCGCGGCTGAAGGCGATGGTCAGAGCGGACGGTCCCGAGCGCGGCGGCGGCGGCGCGCCGCGGTCGCCCTGGAAGCCGTGACGCGGCGATTCACGCGGCTCGTCGGCGGAGGAAGGCTGGTGCATGACGTCACCTCGATTCACGCCAGGCCGCAAGCGGCCCAACGTCAGACGATTTCCTGATACTGCGACCGCGAGAACACGACCATGCCCAGGCCGAGCAGCGCGACCGTCAGTCCGAGCAGCACGACCAGGGCCGTCGATGCCGTCCACCGGCAGGAAGATGTCGGGCCGCTCCGGCTGGACGCCGTAGTCGCTGGGCCGCCTCGAACATCATACAGCGCGTGTAGAAGCCGATGCTGATGCGTTTCAGATAGCCCGGCATGTTGCCGAAGATCACTTCCAGGAAGAACGCGTAGACGATGGCGACCACGGCCGGCCGGCGGAAGAAGGCGCCCATGAGGTAGAACAGGGCCGAGAACGCCAGCGTCGCCCACAGCACGGCCGGCCAGTACAGCCGGAAGGCCATCGCTCCCGGCTGGCCGGCCGCCAGGCACAGCAGGCCGAAGCCGCCGAGGTTCAGGCCGAGGCTCCACGGCAGCAGGGCGACGAACTTGGCCAGGTAGATCGCCGGCCGCGGCAGCGGCCGGGTCAGCAGCCAGATCAGGCTGTTGCTCTCGCGCTCGCCGCCCAGGGCCTCGGTGGCGAAGCTCAGGCTCCACAGCGGCAGCAGGAAGGTCAGGAAGATCGAGAACACGATCCAGCGCGAAAAGACCAGGAAGCCCGACTGATCGACGATGCCGCGCACGGCCGCCGCCAGGCTCGCCGAGCACGGCCTGGCCACCCGCCGACGGATCGAGCGCGCCCAGTGAGCACTTGAATCTCGTCGGCCCATTGCAGGAAGGTCGGCCCACGGCGGTACGGCCAGCGCCAGTGTCTCATGCTCCAGGTGCCCGCCGCCGTCAGGATCGCCACCAGCAGCACCGCGAACACCAGCAGCCCCAGGGCGATCCACACCATCTGCCGCGCTCGCGCCTGCCGCTGCCAGCTCAGCCAGACGAGGTAGCACCAGGCCCTGGCGGATGACAAGGTGACAAGGTGACTTGAACCTACGCTCTGCGAAGGCGTCATCTCCCCCACTGCTTTTTGCCGGGTTTCCATACTTCTTTCACCTTGTCCTCTTCACGCGGAGCGGCCGCGCAGCAGGTAGCCGAGCACCGCCTGGGCGGAGTCGTCGAGCGTTTCCAGGCGGCTGATTTCGTACCACTCTTCGAGGACCAGGCGCGTCAACTCCTGGAAGAATTGCTGCGGGATTGCGGGCGCGCACCAGCACCGGACTGACGCCGTCGTCCGGGCGGCTGTCCAGCAACTCGACGCCGACCACGTCGCGCAGCTTCAACAGCGCCGCGGCCAGACGACGCTGCTCGGCCCCGTCGGCCGAGTCACCTTCGCGGTCGCGCGGCGAACCTTCTTGACATCGATGCGGACCAGTAGCGGATGATTGTCGAGGCGGTCGCGGATCTGGGCCACCGAGCCGACGGCGGCGATGCGGCCGTGGGCCATGATGGCGACGTGGTCGGTCAGCTTCTCCAGCTCTTCCAGTTCGTGGCTGGAGACGAGCAGGCACTTGCCCTGCTCGGCCAGGTCGCGGAACAGACGGATGAACTCCCAGCGGCCGACCGGGTCGATGCCGCTGAGCGGTTCGTCGAGCACGAGCAGCTCGGGATCGTGCAGCAGCGCCTGGGCCAGCTTGACGCGCTGCCGCATGCCCTTGGAGTAGCCGCGCACGCGGCGCTCGGCGCGGTCCGGCCATGCCGACGCGCTCCAGGGCGGCCTCGGTGCGTCGCCGTGCCTCGCGGCGCGGATAGCCGCACAGCCGGGCCATCGCCTCGACGAACTGCCGGCCGGACATCTCCTCGTAGAAGGCGTCCACCTCGGGGCAGTAGCCGACGTGCCGCTTGGCGGCCGTGCTCCAGGCGTCGTGGCCCAGCACCTCGACGCGGCCGAGGTCGGGCCGCAGCTGCCCGGTGATGAGGCGCATCAGCGTACTCTTGCCGGCGCCGTTGGAGCCGACCAGGCCGGTGATGCCGGAGCGCAGCTCCAGCGTCACCTGATTGACGCCGATGACCGGGCCGTACCACTTGGAGACGCGCTGGCACAGCAGCCGAGGGACTTCGGAAGAAGTGTCGAGGGGCGAGGGGCGAGGGGCAAGGGAAGACGCTTCTTCTTCCTGCGCCACTCGCCATTCGACACTCGCCCCTACTTCACGATCTCCACGGCCCGGATCCGCAGAATCAAGTAGGTCAGGCATAGCAGGCTCACTCCTCCCAGGACCAGGGCCGCCTCGTACCAGGGCGGCTGATGCGAGGGTCGAATCGTCCGCGGCGTCCATCCCCAGGCAGGCGCTGCCGATCAGATAGGTGCTGTTCCACAGGTCGATCAGCCGCCAGCGCGGGCTGAAACGCAGACCGTCCACCAGGGCCGACGACAGCAGCCGGCAGAAGAAGAACAGCGTCGTCCACGTCATGATGAGCGGCACCGTCCGCCGCAGCCAGGTCGCCGTCGCCAGCAGCAGCAGCGTCAGGGTGACGGTCAACACCAGGCCGTAGCCGAGGATGCCCAGCAGCAGGTCGAAACGCTCGTAGAAGTAATCCCACGATTCGAGCATGCCGCACTGCACGAACAGGATGACGGCCGGCAGCGTCGTCATCAGGTTGATGAACACGGCCACGGCCAGCCCCTTGCCGAGCAGGTAGTGCCAGCGCGACAGCGGCTTGGACAGGTAAAACGGCAGGCTGCCGAAGCGCAGGTCGTTGCCGATGAGGATCGAGCCGGCCAGGGCCAGGACGATCATGACGATGTAGCCCTGGTAGGCGAAGAAGTTGCGGTACGTCTCGGCGCCGCCGTCGAGCTTGAGGAAGACGCGGAAGAGCTGGATGAGATGGCGCGGGTTCATGCGGCCCAGGCCGCCGACCTGCACGTCGGACTCGCCGACCTGCGTCTGCGCCCACGCCAGGAGGTACTGGCCGAAGAAGAACAGCAGGAAGATGAGCAGGCCGAGGACGTAGATGACCCAGAACAGCCAGCGGCGGAAGATGCTGACCAGCGCCACGCGCGCGATCGGCCAGACGCTGGCGGCCGGACGGCGGAAGTCGCCGCGCCAGGGACGATAGTGCAGCAACTCAGGCGACGCAGCCTGATTCGGACTATCGCCCATGACACGCCCTTCCTCAAAGAAGTAAAACCACGAATCACACGAATAACACGAATAAAAGACAACACAATCAGGAAAAGATGTTTGCCTATCTCCCTTTGACTTCGCTCCGTTTGTTTTTATTCGTGTAATTCGTGTGATTCGTGGTTTTTATCCTTCATCCTTCAAAACGCGATGGAACAGTTCTTCGAGATCCTCGTCGTCCGGCTGCAGGCCGCGCAGCAGGACGTGGTGATTGTCGGCCAGGGTGAAGAAGGCCCGCGTCACCCAGCCCGGCGGCACGGCCACGCGCAACTCGCCCCGTCCATTGTCGTGAAGGATCTGCACGCCTTCAAGGCGTAACTCTTCGCGGAAGGTCGCGGCATCGCCCTGAATTTGCAGGCGGTAACGATCTTGACGGCGGCGGCACAGCTCGACGACGCCGCCTTGAAGGAGCAGCCGGCCCTGGTGCAGAATCAGCACCGTATCGCAGACGCGCTCGACGTCGCCCAGCAGGTGCGTGGACAGCAGGATCGACTTGCCGTGCTCGCGGCCCAGCGTCAGCAGCAGACGCAGCATGGCATCGCGGCCGGCGGGGTCGAGGCCGCTGGTCGGCTCGTCGAGCAGCAGCACCGGCGGATCGTGGACCAGCGCCTGCGCCAGCTTGAGACGCTGCTTCATGCCGGTGGAGTATTCCTCCAGCCGGCGATAGCGGGCGTCTTCCAGTTCGAGATAGGTGAGCACTTCGTGAGCGCGGCGCTGGGCCTCGCGGCGCGGCATGCCGTACAGTTCGCCGGCCAGGGCGACGTATTCGGCCCCGCGCAGGCCGGGGACGAGGGCGTCGGCCTCCGGCATGTAGCCGATGGCCCGCCGCAGCGAGGCGCCGTCCTGTCCGATGACGTGGCCCAGGACGCGGCCGCCGCCGGAGGAAGGCGGCAGCAGGCCGAGCAGGATCTTGAGCAGCGTCGATTTGCCGGCCCCGTTGGGTCCGAGCAGACCGACCCGGCCGGGAGCCAGCCGGAAGCTCACGTCGTCGAGCGCCCGGAAGGTGCCGTACCAGCGGGACAGGTTGCACAGGTCGATCATCGCCTCGTTTGCGTCCGCCGTGATCGGCCCCATGACGTCTCCCCGCATTCCGCCCGGGTTTCCGGCGCCTCCGCGCCCCCGAGTCTGGTTATTGTAGCAAAGAGGGCAAGACACGCTCCCTCTCACCACCGTCTGAGAGAGGTGCCCCGCTCGATTTTGGCTACGAAAGGAGCAAGCGGCCCCTCGATTCGTATTGCTCGGCACTCTTATTTCCGATAAGGAGTTGTCTCGCGGCTGCGGCGTTCGCGCAGCCGTTCGTCTCGCCCACTCGGTTCCCGCGCCCGAAAGGAAGGAACCATGCCCGCGGACCTGTTTTTGAGTCTTATCCTTCCGGCCTACAACGAGGTCCGGAGCATCCGTAAGACCCTGACGCTGGTTCAGAACTACCTGGACCGGCAGCCGTTCGCGTACGAGATCATCGTGGCGGCCGACGGGGACGATGGCACGCGCGAGGCCATCGCCGAGTGGTCGCGGCGCGATCCGCGTGTGAGTGTCCTGGGTAGCGTCGAACGGCATGGGAAGGGACGCGGCATCCGTCAGGGAGTGGCACGAGCGAGCGGCCAAATCATTGGCTTTTGCGATGCCGACTACAAGACCCCAATCGAGGAGCTGGATAAACTTCTGCCCTGGTTCCGCGAGGGTTACGATATCGTTATCGGATCGCGCTGCATGGCGGATTCGCGTATCGAGGTGCCACAACCGCTGTATCGGCAGCTCGGCTCGCGCGCCTTCTCTCTCTCCATGCACCTTCTATTGGGTTTGTGGCACATTCACGACACACAATGCGGCTTCAAGTTTTTCCGGTCGCCGATCGCCCACGATCTGTTTGGCCGTCAGCGCATCGACGGCTACATGTTCGATGTGGAAATCTTGCATTTGGCGGAGCGGAGCGGCTACCACATCAAGGAGGTCGGCGTCCGCTGGCGCGACGATGGCGACAGTCGCCTTCAGCTCGTCGCCGGGAACTGGCGCAACATGCTGGACATACTCCGCATCCGTTTCGGCCGCCCACCGCGCTCCGCCGTGCCATTGGCCGAGAAGGCGAGCGAGCGTCAAGCGGCGTGAACGATGCATCTTCGGCGCCTGGCTTGCCTGAGCAGTTCCAAGGTGCGTATTTTGACACCCTTTTTCTAAGGGAAAGAGGAATGGCAGAGACTACCCTTACCAACCCTTATCAATACGCGGACTTGCTTGTCCGCTCGCGCGACCAATATGCCAATACCAAGTACGAGATCCTCCAGGAGTACCTTGGCGATCAGAGGGAACTCTCCATCCTTAACGCCGGCTGTGGCTCCGGCGAGCTGTCGCTGCAGCTCGCGGCCGCCGGCCATCGCGTTCTGGGCATCGACCCCGCGCCCGAGTACATTGACCTGGCGCACACCAACGCCGAACACGCCGGCTTGACCAATTGCTCGTTCCTCGTCTCGTCTATCGAAGATCTCTCGACCAACGAGACGTTCGATTGTGTCGCGGCCACCGATGTGCTCGAACACATTGCCGATGACAGTGTGGCCTTCGAGAAACTGGTTGCGTTGGTTAAACCGGATGGTTTTCTTCTTATCACGGTCCCAGCCGGTCCGTGGCTCTTTGGGTATCACGATGAAGAGTTAGGGCATTATCGCCGATATTCGTGGTCCGCTCTTCGCCGTCTGGTGTCTTCCTCTTGCCGTATTGACGCGCTCCGCTATTTCGGTATGAGTCTGATTCCCGTCTGTTACCTGTACAGCAAGTGGCTGCGCAAACCGTACCCGGTTGGAGCGTCGGGCGACACGGAGGGCAACCCGATCGTGGCCCGAGCGTTGCGTTTGCTGTTGCGTCTGGATCGACTTCTGCCCATGCCCTTCGGAACGAGCTTGATCCTCAAGGCGGTCCCGCGGCGAGCCGCCTGACTTCGCTTGGCGCCTCGGTTCACGGAGAGGGAGATCCGTCCATGAAAATGTTTGTCACCGGCGGCGCCGGGTTCATCGGCAGCAATCTCGCCGACCGTCTGCTGGCGGACGGCCACGCCGTGACGGTTTACGATAATTTTTCGACCGGGCAGCGGGCCTTCCTCGCCTCGGCAACTTTGTCTCCTCGCTTCGCTCTGGTGGAGGGCGACTTGCTTTGTCTGCCCGATTTGAAACGGGCGATGGACGGACACGATTTCGTATTTCATCTGGCGGCCAACGCCAACGTCCGCTTCGGCACGCACCATCCGAGCAAGGACCTGGAGCAAAATACGCTCGCCACCTTCCACGTCCTGGAAGCGATGCGTGACAACGGTATCCGCCGCCTGGCCTTTTCCTCCACCGGCTCGATTTATGGCGAGCCGCAAGTCTTCCCAACTCCCGAGGACGCCCCCTTCCCGATCCAGACCAGTCTTTACGGGGCCTCCAAGCTGGCCGGCGAGGGGCTGATCGCCGCCTACAGTACGGGCTTCGACTTCCAGGTCTACATCTTTCGTTTTGTTTCCATCCTGGGCGAGCGTTACACACACGGACACGTCTTCGATTTCTATCGCAAATTGCGGGACAATCCGCATCAGATCGAAGTGCTCGGCAACGGTCAGCAGCGGAAGTCTTATCTATATGTCCAGGACTGCATCGACGCCATGCTCCGGGTGATCGAGAAGGCGGATGCACCAATCAACATCTATAACCTGGGTACGGAGGAGTATTGCAAGGTCGATGACTCGCTCGGCTGGATCTGCGCTCATCTGGACCTGAACCCGCGTCGCTGTTATAGCGGAGGCGAGCGCGGCTGGATTGGAGACAACCCTTTCATCTTCCTCGATACGGCCAAAGTCCGCTCGCTCGGTTGGCGGCCGAAACTGACCATCCGCGAGGCGGTGCTGCGCACTCTGCACTACCTGCAAGCCAACTCGTGGGTGCTTGAGCCGAGCCGCGACGCGGCCTGATTCTCCATCACCGAGGAGTCGGCCCCTCGCGTTCTCGACACGGGAGAATTGACGCGATGCCTTTGACGAACCGTTCGGCCATCATCACGGGGGCCAATCAAGGTCTCGGTCAAGTGATCGCCCGACATTTCGTGACAGCGGGAGCCAGCGTCCTGCTTTTGGCGCGGGGCCGGGACCGCTTGCGCGAAGTGGAAGCCGAGTTGCGAGGACGGACCCGACCCGGTCAGATCGTTGCCGGTTGGCCGTGTGACGTCTCGCGCCCCGAACAATGCCTGGCCGCAGTCTCCCACGCGGAAAAGATCCTGCCTAACCTGGCCGTCCTCGTCAACAACGCCGGCGTCCTTGGCCCGACTGGGCCTGTCGAGGACGTGGATTGGGACGACTGGGTACAGACCCTCCAGATCAATCTCTTCGGCACGGTGTTCCTGTGCCGGGCGGTGCTGCCGCTGTTGCGAGCGAAAGGTTTCGGCAAAATCATCAACCTTTCCGGCGGCGGCGCCACGGCGCCGATGCCGCGGATGAGCGCCTACGCCGCTTCCAAGGCGGCCATCGTCCGTTTCACCGAAACGCTGGCCGAAGAGACGCGCGACTGTCACATCGATGTCAACGCCATCGCGCCCGGCGCCTTGAACACCCGGTTACTCGATCAAGTCCTGGAGGCTGGGCCGGAACGGGTCGGGCAAGGTTACTACGAACGTGCCCGCAAGCAGCGCGACGAGGGCGGCGCCTCGCCGGAGAAAGCGGCGGCCCTGGCCGTTTTTCTGGCCTCGGCGGCCAGCGACGGCATCACCGGCCGGCTCCTCAGCGCCGTCTGGGACAACTGGGCCGATTTGCCCGCGCGCCAGCAGGAATTGGCGCGGAGCGACATCTACACGCTGCGGCGGATTATCCCCGAAGATCGAGGACAAAAATGGCACTGCGCGTAGCGATCATCGGTTGCGGACTCATCGGCCAGAAGCGGGCCAAGGCCCTCGGCTCGGACGTCAAGCTGACGGCGGTGGCCGACACCAACCACCAGCGGGCGCAGCAGTTGGCCGCCCAGTATTCCGGCTGCGAGGTCGAGCCGGACTGGCAATCCTGCGTGGCGCGGCGAGACGTGGAGGTCGTCATTGTCTCGACCGTCAATGCCGCCCTCGCTCCGGTCACGCTGGCCGCGGTTCAGCAGGGCAAGCACGTCCTCGTCGAAAAGCCGGCGGGACGCCGCGCCGACGAGCTGCAACCCGCCGTAAAGGCGGCCCGCGAAACCGGCGTTTTCGTCAAGGTCGGCTTCAATCACCGCTTTCATCCGGCCTTTCAGAAGGCCCGAAGTCTATGTGATGCCGGCGAGCTGGGGTCTCTTCTCTACGTTCGCGCCCGCTATGGCCACGGTGGACGCATCGGCTATGACCGCGAGTGGCGCACCGATCCCGCTGTCTCCGGCGGCGGTGAGCTGCTCGACCAGGGTGTCCACCTTATCGACCTGTCGCGCTGGTTTCTCGGCGATTTCGACGATGTTCAGGGACACATCGACACCTATTTCTGGAAGATGCCGGTCGAGGACAATGGCTTCCTGGCCCTGCGGACGGCGGAAGGACAGATGGCATGGCTGCACGCCAGCTGTACGGAATGGAAGAACCTTTTTTCGTTCGAGATCTTCGGCCGCGACGGCAAATTGCAGATTGATGGCCTGGGCGGGAGCTATGGCACCGAGCGTCTGTCCTTCTACCGGATGCTGCCGCAGATGGGGCCGCCGGAGACGACCATCTGGGAGTATCCCGGCGAAGACCAGTCCTGGCGCGACGAGTTCCGCCATTTCCGCGACTGCATTGCCACCGGCCGGCAGCCGCTTGGCACGCTCGACGATGCCGTCGCGGCCCTGACCATTATCGAGCGTGTGTACGGCCAAGCCGAAAGACAGCGACAAATGGCCCCGCTGGCGGACGCCGGCTGATTGGTCCCTCATGGGGGGCACTTGCCGGTTGTCAACTACGGTGCGGAGTTGAGGAAAGCAATATGATTATCACGCGAAGCCCGCTGCGTATTTCCCTGGGCGGCGGAGGCACCGATTTACCCTCCTACTATGAGAAGCACACGGGTTTCCTGCTCGC
The DNA here is from genome assembly GCA_963849325.1 of uncultured Planctomycetota bacterium. GTDB lineage: Bacteria > Planctomycetota > Planctomycetia > Gemmatales > Gemmataceae > JAJPHU01. The sequence goes on from CAWKHF010000010.1 coordinate 107,409, forward strand.
GGCCGCGATCGATAAATACGTGTGTATCACGTTGCATCATACGTTCGCGCCGGAACTTATTATCAAGTATTCCAAACTCGAACGAGTCAACAGTGTCGAGGAAATCAACCATCCGATCGTCCGCGAGTCGCTGCGCCTGGTGGGGATCGACGGCGCCGGTCTGGAAATCACCAGCATGGCGGACATCCCGGCCGGCACCGGACTGGGTTCGTCGGGCAGTTTCACGACAGCGCTGCTCAAGGCCCTGCACGCACACAAGAAAAACCTGGTCCATCCGCGCGACTTGGCCGAGCAAGCCTGCCACATCGAAATCGAACGCCTCAAGGAACCAATCGGCAAGCAGGACCAATACATTGCCGCCTATGGCGGGCTGACGTGCTTCCAGTTCCTGCCCAACGGACAGGTCGAGGCGTGGCCCCTGCGCATCAGCTCCGAGACGCTGTACAACCTCGAAGACAACTTGCTCCTATTTTTCACCGGCTACAGCCGCTCGGCGTCGAGCATTCTCAAGGAGCAGGACGACAAGAGCAAAAAGCGCGACCAGGGCATGGTGGACAATTTGCACTTCGTCAAGGAACTGGGCTACCAGAGCAAGGAAGCGCTGGAGAACGGAGATTTGGTCCGCTTCGCCGAACTGATGAACGTGCATTGGGAGCACAAGAAGCAGCGCAGCGGCGGCATGAGTAATCCGGAGATCGATCAATGGTACGAGTTGGCCCGCGCCAACGGGGCGCTGGGCGGCAAGCTCATCGGCGCCGGCGGCGGCGGTTTTCTGATGTTCTACGCCGAGGATAAGACGCGCCTGCGCCGCGCCATGGCGGAGACACGCTTGCGTGAGGTGCGTTTCCGCTTTGATTTCGAGGGGACCAAGTGCGTCGCCGCCTAACGCCGGAAATCCGAAATCCGAAACTCGAAATCCGAAAGAAATCCAAAATATCAAATCCAAAATTCAAAACGAGGCGTGGGATGTTTTGAATTACGATATTCGAGTTTGAGTTTTCGTAACCGTTCACCCGACCTCCGGAAGTGCCATTATTGTCCAGGCATCGTAGCCATTTGTGGACAAAAGAGGCCAAAAATTCACTCTGCCTCAGCTGTCATGCACCGTCAAGTGTGTCGAATTCCGAGGTCGGGTGAACGGTTACGAGTTTTCTTTCGGATTTCGGATTTCAGGAGGCTCTAGTGGACATTGCGACGGTGCCGGCGGCGTTGCTTGCCGGCGGGTTGGCGACGCGGCTGCGGCCGATCACCGCGACGATTCCCAAGGCGATGGTCGAGGTCGCCGGCCGGCCGTTCATCGATCACCAGCTCGCCCTGCTGCGCCGCAACGGCATCCGCCGCGTCGTCCTTTGCCTGGGTTACCTCGGCGAGCAGATCGAGCAGTACCTCGGCGACGGCGGCGCGCTGGGCATGGAGCTGCGCTACGCCCACGACGGTGATCGACTGCTGGGGACCGGCGGCGCCCTCCGCCGCGCGCTGCCGCTGCTGGGGCCGGTGTTCTGGGTACTCTACGGCGACTCGTACATGGACATCGACTATCGAGCGGTACTGGCGCATTTTCGCGTCAGCGGGCGCGCGGCCTGATGACGGTGATTCAAAATGAGAATCGCTGGGACAAGAGTAATGTCGTCTTCCGCGATGGCCGACTGTTGTGTTATAGCAAACGCGCGCCGACCCCCGAGATGAAGCACATCGATTACGGCGCGACCTTGCTTCGCGGAGAAGTGCTGGCCTCCCTGCCGGCCGACCAACCGTCCGACCTGGCCGACCTTCTCAGCGACATGGCGGCTCGCGGCGAGTTGGCCGGGCATGAGGTGACGCAGCGCTTTTACGAAATCGGCTCGCCTCAAGGTCTGGAGGAGACGCACAGGTATCTCCAAGCTCGCAGCGCGTAACGGCAGGGATGCTTGACACCGGGTGGAGGCGCCCGGTACGGAACGGAAGGCACGCGGCACGGAACAGCCGAGACAGGCAGAGGGACCGGCTCCCGTCTACCTGCACGCGCGCCGTGCGCGACAGAGAGGCTTGGTCGCATGTCTCATACGAACGATTACATCCACGACGCCACGCAAGTCCTCGCCCAACTCGACACCCAGGTCATCGACCGCATGGTGGGCATGCTCGTCAAGCTGCGCGAACGCGGCGGACGATTGTTCGTCCTCGGCGTCGGCGGTTCGGCCGCCAACGCCTCGCACATGGTCAACGATTTCCGCAAGATCGCCCAGATCGAGACGTACGCGCCGACGGACAATGTGTCGGAGTTGACGGCGCGGACCAACGACGAGGGCTGGGAGTCGGTGTTTGTGCAATGGCTGGCCGGCAGCAAGTTGTGCGACCGCGACATGATCTTCATCCTCTCCGTCGGCGGCGGCGACCTGGAGCGCAACATCAGCCCCAATCTCGTCCGCGCCCTGGAATACGCCCAGGAAATCGGCGCGACCATCTGCGGCATTGTCGGCCGTAACGGCGGTTACACGGCCCGCGTCGCCGACGCCTGCGTCATCGTGCCGACGGTCAACACGACGACGGTGACGCCGCACGCCGAGGCGTTCCAAGCCGTCATCTGGCACTTGATGGTCTCGCATCCGGCCCTACGCGCCGTCGAAATGAAGTGGGAATCCTCCGGCCGTCGAGCGGCGTGAGGTCGAGGCGAACAGTAGTCATGGTGGATTCACGGCAAGCGGCGGTCTTTCTCGACCGCGATGGTGTGCTCAATCAGGTGTTCGTCCGCGAGGGGGTGACGCATCCGCCGGCCCACGTCGGCGAGTTCACACTCCTGCCGGGCGTGCCGGAGGCCGTGTGCCGCCTGCACGCGGCGGGGTTGCCGCTCGTGGTGGTCACCAATCAGCCGGACGTGGCTCGTGGGACGCAGACGCGCGAAGGAGTCGAGGCCATCCACAAGCGGCTGCGGGCTGAGTTGCCCCTGCTCGACGTGCTGGCCTGCTACCACGACAACGAAGACGACTGTGCGTGTCGCAAACCGCGGCCAGGCATGTTGCTGGAGGCGGCGCGGCGCTGGCGACTCGACCTGGGCCGTAGTTTCCTCGTCGGCGATCGCTGGAGCGACGTCGCCGCCGGCGGAGCCGCCGGCTGCCGAACCGTCCTGGTCGAGACGCCCTACAGCGGGCGAGGGCGGTGCCAACCCGATCATTGTGTCCGCGACCTCGCCGAGGCGGCGGAATGGATTCTTACCGTTATGAGAGGGGGAAAAGAGCATGAAGCTGTTTGTTGACACGGCCAACCTGGAGGAGTTGGAGCAGTGCCTGAAGCGCGGCTTTCCCAGCGGCGTCACCACCAACCCGTCGATCCTGTCCAAGGAGCAACGCCGCGACTTCCGCGAGCACATCAACGACATGATCGCCCTGCTGAAAAAGTATAACTGCGACATCCCGCTCAGCGTCGAGGTGTTCACGGCGAACCCCGAGGAGATGCTGCCGCAGGCCGAGGAGTTTCTCGGCCATTTCGGCCATTATCCGAACCTGAACATCAAGGTGCCGGTCGGCTGGAACGAGCTGGCGGTGATTGCCGAGCTGCGACGGCGCGGCATCCGCGTCAACTGCACCTGCTGCATGTCGTACAACCAGGCGATCATGGCCGCCCGCGCCGGGGCCAACTACGTCAGCCTGTTCTGGGGCCGCATCCGCGACATCGGCTACGATGCCGGCTCGGTCGTGCGTCAGGTACACAACACGCTGCGCGAGTGGCACAGCGATTCGGAGATCATCGTCGGCAGTATCCGCCACATCGCCGACATCAACGAGGCGATGCAGGCCGGCGCCGACATCCTGACCGTGCCGCCCAAGTTCTTCCCGCAGATGTGCGGCCATCCCAAGACGGATGAGGCGGTCAAGCAGTTCGTGACCGAGTTCCAGAAGTGGCAGGGCGAGGCGCCGCGGCCGCTGGCGAAGAGCGCCTGAGCGTCTCCATGTTTAGCCGCGACGCGCAGCGGAGCGCGGGGATGGCCGCGCTCCGCTGCGCGTCGCGGCTAAACGAAGTTATTTCGATCCACCCCGGAACGAGAACGAGAACTTCATGCGTGTGCTGGTGAACGGTCTGGCCGCGGCCGGGCCCAAGACGGGCATCGGCCACTACACGGCTCAATTGCTGCGCTGCCTGAGCGAGCAGGCGGAGCCGGAGGAGGTCCACTCCTTCCCCAGTCGCTGGCTGTGCCAGGCTCGCTCCTTGTGGCGCAGGTCCGCTCGCGCCTGGATCGCGGCAACAGCACCGCTCCGCTCCCCCAGACCAGGCACTCTTCGAGAAAACTCGGATGGCGCGGCCGGGCCATGCGCTCGCTGCGGTCCTCGGGACAATGGCTGCTGGCGCGGAATTTCCGCGCCGCTTACCAGCGCGGCGGATACGACCTCTACCACGAACCGAACTTCATCCCGCTGCCCAGCGATCTGCCCACCGTGGCCACGCTGCACGACCTCTCGGTACTGCTGCACCCCGAATGGCACCCCGCGGATCGTGTCGCTTATTTCGAGCGACGTTTTCGCCGCGGTCTCAAGCAGTGCGTTCACTTTCTGGCCATCTCCGAATCGGCCCGGCAAGAACTGATCCGTACCCTGAACCTGCGACCCGACCAGGTGACGCGCACCTACATGGGCATCCGTCCCGGTCTGGCCCCGATGCCGCAACCTCACGTCCAGCAGTCGTTGAGGCGGCTGGGACTGCCGCCCCGTTATCTGCTGTACGTCGGCACGATCGAGCCGCGCAAGAATCTCCTGACCCTGCTGCGGGCTTACTGCGGACTGGACGAGCGGGTCCGTCGGGACTATCCGCTTGTGCTGGTGGGCGGCTGGGGCTGGAACTCCGCCGACGTGGCCGGTTTTCTCGATGCCAAGGGGAAGGCGTCGGGAGTGATGCACCTGGGCTACGTCGCGGATGGTCATCTGCCGGCGTTGTACAACGGGGCTCGGGCGTTGGTATTTCCGTCGCTGTACGAGGGGTTCGGTCTGCCGCCGGCGGAAATGCTGGCCTGCGGCGGGGCCGTGCTGGCCTCCACCGCCGACGCCGTCGCCGAGACCGTCGGCCGACAGGCCCATCTCGTCCAACCGCTCGACATCGACGGTTGGCGTCAGGCCATGCTCCGTGTCGTCACCGACGACGATTGGTGGCTTCAGCTGCGCCGGGGCGCCGCCGAGGCGGCTCGTCCCTTCACCTGGGAACAGTGCGCCGCCGATACCCTCGCCGTCTACCGACGACTCGGCGGGGAGAAACAGATCACCGAGCCGCTTGCGGCTTGACGACCGGGGAGCTGTGGGGACAGCGGCCCGGAGGATGGCGGCGACATACACGTCCTACGGAACACGGATCGATCATTTCCTTCAACGCTTCGTGAGCAGAGGGGAGGGGGATCCCATGCGCGTTGTTGTCAATTACCTGCCCGCGCTGGAGACACGGACGGGCATCGGTCACTACACGGCGGAGTTGGTTCGCTGTCTGCGCCGGCAATCGGGCGAAGACGCGATCGACACCTTTCCCGGGCGCGTGGGCACAAGCTGCACGGCGCCTGGATGGGCGTCCGCCGCCAGCAACTCGCTTTCCCGGCCGGGCCGGTCACGAGTACGATCCCGCCGCGTCCGACGCTGCGCCGGCGTCTGTTCGGCTGTGTGCGCGCGTGCGGCCGGCTGGCCCGCGAGGTCGCCTTCCGGCAATTGTGCCGCTGGAAGGGGTATGACCTGTACCACGAACCCAACTACATTCCCCTGCCCTGCGATTGCCCGACCGTGGTGACGCTGCACGACCTGTCCACCTTGCTGCACCCCGAATGGCACCCGGCCGAGCGCGTCGTCCAGTTCGAGCAGCGATTCCGCCGCAGCCTCGGCCAGTGCGTCCATTTTTTCACGGTCTCCGACTTCATCCGACGCCAGGTGATCGAGACGCTGGGTCTCTCGGCGCAGCAGGTGACGCGGACCTACAACGGCATTCGGCCAGCCTTTGTCCCGCTGCCGTCCCCCATCGTGGCCGAGGGGCTGCGGCGTCTGGATTTGCCGCCGCGTTACCTGCTCTTCGTCGGCACCATCGAGCCGCGCAAGAACCTTCTGACCCTGCTGCACGCCTATTGCAGTTTGCCCGAGGGCGTGCGAAACGATTGGCCGCTCCTCCTGGTCGGCACCTGGGGCTGGAACGCCGGCGCCGTCGCCGACTTCCTGGAGAGCGGAGCACGGCAGCGCGGCGTGCTGTACCGGAACTACGTTCCCGAGGACGATTTGCCGGCGTTGTACAACGGGGCTCGGGCGTTGGTGTTTCCGTCGCTGTACGAGGGGTTCGGTCTGCCGCCGGCGGAAATGCTGGCCTGCGGCGGGGCCGTGCTGGCCTCCACCGCCGACGCCGTCGCCGAGACCGTCGGCCGTCAGGCCCATCTCGTCCAACCGCTCGATGCTGACGGCTGGCGTCAGGCCATGCTGCGTGTCGTCACGGATGAGGACTGGTGGCTTCAGCTGCGCCGCGGTGCTGTCGAGGCGGCTCGTCCCTTCACCTGGGAACAGTGCGCCGCCGATACCCTCGACGTCTACCGACGACTCGGCGGGAAAGAAGAATGTCTGGATCGGGCGGCGTGATATACAAGTCCGGTAAAGATGTATGTTTAGCCGCGACGCGCAGCGGAGCGCGGGTCTGTCCCGCGCTCCGCTGCGCGTCGCGGCTAAACAGAGAGGATTCACCTACGATGATATTTGCGGGGGTTGCTGCTGAAACAAGTTGTGATAGAGGCTGACCGGATCGAACCCGTTGGCCGTCAGCCCGGCCGCGAACAGCTGATTGAAGGTATTGATTGTCGTCGTCTGCTGGTCCGGGGTGGCCTGTTGCCACCAGGCATTCATGGTTGCGGGGAGCTGGCTGATGATGGTCTCCATCTGGGCGTTGAGAGGTGTCAAGACGCCTTGCAACGGTGCCGGCAGTTGGGCTTCCCAGATGGCCACCTGAACCATGCTGGTCTGGAGGCTGGATTGCAAGACGGCTACGTCGGCGTTGAAAATCGGCGTCAGGCCCGCGGCACTCGGCGCGATCCGTTCCTCCAACGACTCCAGCTCCAGTTTCATACTCCTTCTCTCCGTAAATAAATCGGCCCGCTGTGAGTCAAGGTGTCCTTGATTCACCGCGGGCCGGTGCGCTTGGCGATCGATCAGCGCAAGCGTCCGTTGACTTACTCACTCCAGTAGGATGGGGCGGCCATGATCTGCGGCCGGGCCTGCATCGCCGCGGGAAGAACGACGCTCGGGACCGGGTAGCTGACCGACCGATAGGAGGCATTCTGGATCGGACGGTAGTTCGCCACCTGCGACGTCGCGCCGGCCGGCATTTGGCTGGGCAGGGGGGAAGGACTCATGATCGGGTTGGTGGGCGGCTGGGCGGCGTCACTCACGGGTGCGCCCTCGGTCGGCGGCAGCGAGCCGAGGCATCCGCCATCGCAGCCACCGGGCGGACAGCCCATGACGCCCATGTAATTCAGACCGCCGCCGCCTCCGGGGCACATGCCGCCGGCGCATGGACCGCCGCCGCCGCCGCCGAAATTCGGGCCGCAACCGCTTCCGAACGGGCAGCAGCCGTCACAAAAGACCGTGCCGCAGCACACGGGACTGAAAGCGTTGTACTGGCGCACGCAGAACTTGGCGCCGCAGCCGCAACAGCCGCAGTGGGGGAACAGTCCGAAGGCGCCGGCGAACGACTCGGCCGCCGCGAATCCGGACACGGCCAGGGCGAGCAGGGCGGAAGGAAGGAGTTTCTTCATGGTGGTGGGGATCTCGTGAGATTTCCACGGGAGGGGCCGGCCAACATCCTGATGGTCGGCACCCGCCCTGATTCCGCCCAACTATACCCGCGCCGGCGACTCGGGAGCGGACAGGCAAGGCATTTTTGCCTCATCTCGACGGGGCATCACGCGGCAGGATGAATAAAGGAGATGAGACCCACACAACGGCTCGGGTCGATCCGAAAACAGGGGTCCGGCCGGAGAAAACGCGCGGAAAAACTCAAGTCGGCGGGGTCGGCGTCCAGGTGGGAGTCGCGTCGAGATTGAGGGGAGCCCAGTCCTGACGATGCCATTTTTCGACGGCGACGGCGGCCATCGCCGCGTTATCGGTACACAGGGACAAGGGGGGAATGAACAGCTCGGCCCCTTCGTCCTTCGTCATCGTCTCCAGCGCCGTGCGCAAACCGCGATTGGCGGCGACACCTCCGCCGACGGCCAATCGCCGCAGTCCGGTGCGGCGTAGCGCCTGCCGCGACTTGGCGACCAGGACATCGACGACGGCCTTCTGAAAGCTGGCCGCGAGATCGGCGCGCTGGGGACCGGGCGGCGGCGGAGCCGGACGCGGCTGACTCTGCCCGGCCAGGGCGTAGAGTACGGCCGTCTTCAGGCCGCTGAAGCTGAAATCGAGCCGGTCCTCGTGCCAGAAGGAACGCGGCAGCGCGATGGCATTCGGATCGCCCTGCGCCGCCTCGCGCTCGACAGCGGGACCACCGGGAAAGCCGAGACCGAGCAGGCTGGCCACCTTGTCGAACGCCTCCCCGGCCGCGTCGTCCAGCGTGCCGCCGAGCATCTCGAAATGGAGGGCGGAGCGACAGTGGAACAGGATCGTGTGTCCGCCGCTGACGACGAGGCCGACGCACGGGAAGATGTCGCGGCCCGCCGCCAGGCGAGCGGCGTAAATGTGACTTTCGATGTGATTGACGCCGACCAGCGGCACCTCCAGCGCCACCGACAGCATCTTGGCCGCGCTGACGCCGACCAGCAGTGCGCCGACCAGTCCCGGCGTGTTGTGGACGGCGATGCAGCCGATGTCTTCCAGTCGCACTCCCGCCTGCTTCAGCGCCTCGTCGATGACGGGGAGCAGGCGTTGCAGGTGCGCGCGGGCGGCGACCTCCGGGACGACGCCGCCGAAGCGCGCGTGCAGATCGGTCTGCGAGGCGATGACGCTGGAGCGAATCACCGGCTCGTCGGTGAAGACGGCGGCCGCCGTTTCGTCGCAGGAGGTTTCGATCGCGAGGAAATACGTCACGACGCGCTTACACCTTCACCGTCGTCCGCTCCTTGACGGCCGCACCGTTGGTCTCGCTCCGTGTCACCGGCTCTTGCCAGCGGGCGCATTGCCGGAAGAAGGACAAGCGGGTTGTCATGGACCACCTTGCGGATGACCTCCTCGGCGTGGCCGCGGCGGCGCATCGCCAGGATGAACTCGGGCACCGCCAGCGGGTCCGACTTGCCCCAGTCGCCGGCCGAGTTGACCATGATGCGCTCGGTGCCGACCATCTCGATGATGTCCACCGCCCGTTCCGGCGTACACTTCGTCGTCGGATACAGCGTCATGCCGCACCAGAAGCCGCCGTCCAGCGCCAGCCGAACCGTGTGTTCCTCGACGTGATCGACGCACACCCGCGCCGGATCGACGCGGCGGTCGCCCTTGAGCATGTCGAGAATCATGCGCGTGCCCTTGTACTTGTCCTCCAGGTGCGGCGTGTGGATGAGGATCAATTCGTTGGTCTTCATCGCCAGATCGACGTGTTCCTGGAAGATGATGGCCTCGTTGCGCGTGTTCTTGTTCAGGCCGATCTCGCCGATGCCGAGCACGTTGGGCCGCTGGAGATATTCGGGGATCAGGGCGATGACCTCGCGCGACAGGGAGACGTTCTCGGCCTCCTTGGCGTTGATGCACAGCCAGCTGTAATGGCGGATGCCGAACTGCGCGGCGCGCTTCGGCTCGACCTCGACGAGGTGATGGAAGTAATCGCGGAAGCCCTCGGCCGAGCCGCGATCGAAGCCGGCCCAGAACGCCGGCTCCGACACGGCCACGCAGCCGCACTGGGCCATGCGGTGGTAATCGTCCGTGACCCGCGAGATCATGTGGATGTGGGGGTCGATGTACGCCGGCATCGATTTAACTCCTTATGGAGAAACCACTTATGTTACGACCGTGGACCAATTGCGGGACCAATTTGCCGCCACTATAGTCCATATCATATCAGGTTCGCCCCCGACCTGCACCAAGCCAGCCCTCGCTCTACCGCTTGCGCTTCGCCCGCTTCTCTGCCATTCTTCTTCCTGACTCCGGCACAGCGAGTACGTCCGGCACCTGGCCTACAGCCTCTTTGAGGACGGGGTCTTTCGGTCTGGGAATGAGAAAAAGCGACAAGAATCGAAATCCCCGCAAGCGGCGGCCGAAGAGAATCAAGAAGAAGAATCTGTTCGGCGTTGTCTCCTTTTGCGGGAGGGTCGATCGGTGGGCGAGTTCGTGCTGGCTGTGCTGTCGGGAATTGTCGCCTCGGTGATCGTCGAGGTCGTCAAGCTCCTCCTCCAAAATCATAAAGGGGGGGTCTTAATGTTTCCCGGTATGGCAAATACTCTCCCGGCCTGACCAGAGGCCTGCCCACCCGACTGCTCGTTCACCTATCTGATGACCTTCCTCGTCGGGATGACCCGCGTCTCGCCCCTCTTTCGCTGATAGAGCTTACACGGTGCAGGCCCCACCTTCTGCAAAGCCTCCCCCTCCAGGTCGGCGTTCCTGTTCTTGTTCGGGAAGCGGCCCTTGCCGCCCACAAAGGACGACGGCCAGGCGCGATAGCTACCCAGGCGCATGAAAAAACCCAGCCCTCGGGCTGGGTTCCCCCCATGCGACTGGAAGTGTCAGGTCACCGGCACGGGTATCGGTGAAGGGTAGATATACACCTCCTCCACCGGAAGGCCGCCGAACACCTTGCCGTGGAAGCGGGTGGCAACCCGTCCAGGGTAGCGCCGGTGGATGTCCAATGCCGCCTTCGCCAGCGGGTCATCCGCCCCGATCAGTTTCACCTGGAAGGGGTCGAAGAGAGGGTCGCGCAACAACCCCGCCATCCGGAGAACCTCCCCATACGCCACGTCGAAGTTGTCGTCAGTTATTTTCTCCGACGCGACGTACAGGCTCCACTCCCCATCGTCACTTTCTTTGAGCCAGAACGCAGCCTGGACGGGCATGTACTTCTGGAATTCGCCGAGGAATCTGACCCCCACGTCGATCTGATCGATTACCAGCGGACCCTGATCCATTGCATCACTCCATTCGCATTATCCGCGATCGCGTCGTAGAGTTTCTTGGCTTTCTGGTGCGATGTCGTATTGTAACGGGCCTTCTCGCTCCAATCCTTCACGACCAACCAGTTCTTCCCCAAGGCTGCGTTCGCGACCGCGTCGGCCGCCCGCGCACCCTCCAAGTCAGCCATCTTCACCAGATCCAGGGTACTATGCGTCCAGCATTTCTCCGAGAACTTCTTGTCTCCGAAAATGACCTCCGGTGCGGCAGCAACGCGCACCAAGACGCACGCTTTGAGGCCGCATTCGACGGCATACCCGGCGAGGTAGTAGGCTGCCGACCATCGGTGGTCATCGAGTAAGCGTTTCGCGTCCACCAGCCAACGCTCGGCCAGCTGCTGCCACTCAAGCCGGGTCACCTTTACGCTCCCAGTGCCAAATCGTCGTGCTCAGCCCAGTTCATGATAGCAGAGCTGGACACCGCTGCCTACAAGAGCTGACCCCACGCCGCCGGCGCAGCTCGGGCTCCGAGCGACTCAGTCGCCACACTAGCCGGGTTCGCTGGACCAATTCGGGACCAATCTCATGGAAACAGTGGAAAAAATGGCCTTATGAAACGCACTGGGAAATCGTGGAACGCCTTAACTCAAGCGTTGCAAGGAGTTTAGGTGATTTCTCAATGACATAATCTGTTCGGGTCGATATAATGCATCCTCGTCACCACCTCTCGTGTTGAAATGCTCTACGTCATATCATTTCCTGATTCTCGCGAGTGGTGCGGGAAAACGTCAAAGGAGCACCCCTTTAACTTTCTTCCGCCTGCACCAATCTTGCCTCGTGGCGAAGTCTTGAGCCGTAATCTCCCGGTCGATGATCCACACGTCCTCACTTCCTGGAAATCGTTGGATCAAGCGCTGTCGGGCGGCCTCCGCCTCCTCCCCCGTGGCAAAGCGCAACTGGGGTCTGTCCCAGTGGAAAAGCAGCGATCCTCCCTCATCCAGCATCACTTGCTTCACCTGATCGGGGGTCACGGGGTCGTCTTTGCGCAAGGCGGCGATTATTTGGTAGGGCAACAGCCCTGCGGCATGGGCCTCCGGGACCGTGAGCCCGCTGGCGAGCACGATACGATCGCGCGATTCCGGCCCCTCGGCCATCTCGTAGGCACGCAGAATCGTGGCGGAGCGCTCCTGTAAAGGAGCATCTTGCCACTTATCCCAGATTACGGTGACGCGGGCCTTACCCGTCCGAAACGCATGTTCATAAATCACTGGCTGCCCGAATTCATGATTGCCTTTCAACTCAGCGGCTAGTTCCTCGGCGAGTTCCTTCTTTACGCTCCCCGTGCGTAATTCAGGACCGATTCGTTGGCGGGGCATGACTTGACCCTCACAAGGTGTCTGAGTTGGCCAGCAGCCATTGAAGTGTAATTGGCCATCCCATCGTTTCCAAGCGGTTGCGGTCGTTGCCAGCTTGGCTCGAAGTCGAGTGAGAAAATCCACTGAATGCGTTCGGCGCAGGCTGTCGGTCTCCTCGTGCAGCACTTCGAGCACTGACAAATGCGCTCCAGCGCGCGGGTTGCCGTCCTGGACGGCGACGCTTGGACTGCGGCCCTTACCTCGCTGGTCCTTATTATTTCTTGACCGGAGGATACGGAAGGACGTTCGTCCGTTTCGCCCATGCCTCCCAAGCCGCAGCCAGCTTCTTCACCTGGTCGGGGTGGCGAGCGGCCAGGTTCGTTAACTCCACCCGGTCGGCCTCCATGTCGTACAACTCCCAGGGTCCGTCGTGGGTCGCCACCGCCTTCCATCGACCGGCACGGAGTGCCTTGTTCCCCTCGTGCTCCCAGGCCAGAAAGTCGCGCTCGACCGGACGATCCGAGAACGCCGGCATCAGGCTTTTCCCCTCGGCCGGCGTGATGGCGGTTTCGCCGACTCGTTCGGGATACTTCGCGCCGGCCACGTCCACCAGGGTGGCCATGACGTCGATCACGTGCCCGACCTGATTGCGGAGTTCGCCCCCTCCCTTGATCCTCTTCGGCCAGTGGGCGATCAGCGGAGTGCTGATGCCGCCTTCGTGGACCCAGTGCTTGTACAGCCGGAACGGCGTGTTGCAGGCGTTCGCCCAGCCGGAGCCGTAGCTGTGATAGGTGTCCGGCCCGCCCATCCGGTCGAGGTCGGCCCCCCTGTGCAGGACGTTCTTCGGCCCGGAACCGCCGTCGAAGCCGAAGGGGTCCCACTCGGCGCACGCTCCGTTATCCGACAGGAACAGGATCAGGGTGTTGTCGAGTTGGCCATTCGCGCGGAGGTCGGCGACGACGCGGCCGACGTTTCGATCCATGCGATCCACCATCGCCGCGTAGACGGCCATGCGGCGCGCGAGGTCGGCCCGGCGGTCGGCGTCGAGGGCGTCCCAGGCCGGATTGGCGCCGCTTCGGAAGAAGTCGCGCCGCGTTTCGTAGCCGGAGCGCGGCGTCAGCGGCCAGCGGGGATCGATCAGCCCGGCCTTCTGTTGGCGGGCGTAACGCTCCGCCCGGACCTTGTCCCATCCCCGGGCGTACACGTCCTTGTAGCGCGCGATGTCCTCTTTCGGGGCGTGTAGAGGAAAATGGGCGGCGTTGAACGCCAGGTACAGGAAGAACGGCTTGTCGCCGGGCTTTCGCGCCTCGGCCAGGAAGTCGAGGGCGTAGTCGCCGAAGGCGTCGGTCGAGTAGAACTTGCCGGCCGGATACTTCCGCTGCGGCCGGCCGGCGGGCAGCCGCGTGTAGAAGGGCTTTTCCCGGAAGCAGGAGTTGAAGCCGCCGATCATGCCGTAGAACTCGTCGAAGCCGCGGTCGATCGGTCCCGGCTTGCCGGTCAGGTGCCATTTGCCGACCATGTACGTGCGGTAGCCGGCAGCCTTGAGCACCTCGGCCAGGGTGACGCAGTTGGGCTGGAGCCGGCCGCGATAGCCCGGCCGTCCCTGGTCGCCGGTCATGTTGCCGACGCCGGCCTGGTGCGGGTAGAGGCCGGTCAGCAAGGAGGCGCGCGTCGGGCAGCAGCGGGCGCAGTTGTAGAACTGGGTGAAGCGCAGACCGCCCTTCGCCAGGCCGTCCAGGTTCGGCGTCCGAATCTCGCCGCCGTAACAGCCGAGGTCCGACCATCCCACGTCATCGGCCAGGAGAAGCAGAATGTTCGGCCGAGCGTCGGCCGCCAGTAAGGCCAGCGGAGTGAGCAACGCCACAACGATAGCCACGACCACGATCCGCATGGAAACCTCCGAGAAAGGAAGTGGCGTTCATCGCGGCTGAGGACGTTCCCAGTTCGGATCGTAGTCGAGCGAGAAAATCTGCTGGATGCGTTCGGCGCGGCCCTCGCTCTCATCGTGCAGCACTTCGAGCGCCTGCCGGATGCGCTCGAGGCGCGCGTCGCCGTCCACTTCGGCGCTGCCGGTGCCGCGGCTGATGCGGTCGAGGATGGCGGCGAGATCGAGTAGCTTGCTGCGCGCTTCGAGGAAATACGCATCCAGCGCGGCGCGGGACGGCAGAGGGGCAACGGAGCGGTTATCGGTCATGGCGTTGGCCTGGCAAAGAGGCGCTGATAGTCGAGGCCCACCAGCTGATTGAGGTTGCCCGAGCGAAATCCTTCCAGGTCGAGCGTCACGAAACGAAAGCCGAGTTCCTTGAGCCGCCGCACCAGTTCCTGACGCACGACGGGTTCGAGAAGGCGGGGCAGCTCCGCGAGCGGCACTTCGACGCGGGCCAGCTCGCCCTCGTGCAGACGGACGCGGCACTCCCGATACCCGAGGCTGTGGAGATATTCTTCCGCCGCCTCGATGCGGGCCGTGCGCTCGCGCGTCACCTCGACGCCGGGAGCGAGACGGCTCGACAGGCACGGCGACGCCGGCTTGTCCCACGTCGGCAGACCCCAGGCCAGGGCCAGGCCACGCACATCGGCCTTGGTGAAGCCAGCTTCCTGCAAGGGGTGGCGGACGCGATGCTCGGACGCCGCCTTCAGTCCGGGGCGGTAGTCGCCCTCGTCGTCGAGGTTGGCGCCGCTGCAAATGACGGCTGCTCCCAGCTCGGGCAGAAGCCCCTCGATGCGCGAATACAGCTCGCTCTTGCAGAAGTAGCAGCGGCTGCCGTCATTGCGGACGTAATTGGCATCGGCGAACTCGTCGGTCGCTACCACCTGATGACGAATGCCGATGCGCTCGGCTAACCGGCGGGCGTCGTCGATCTCGACCCGCGGCACGCTGGGACTGTCGGCCGTGACGGCGACGGCGCGGTCGCCCAGCGCCAGCCGCGCCGCCTGCGCCACGACGGTACTGTCGATGCCGCCGCTGAAGGCCACCACAGTCGGACCCATGCCACGCAGCACCTCCAGCAGCCGGTCGCGCTTGGCGGTCAACTCGGACGGCAGGCTCGCGGCGGTGGCGGGTATCATGTCTGTCCTCGGTTCGACGGATCGCTCCATGTTTCCATGATAAGCCATGACGCCGAGACGCTCAAGCGCCCTCGCGTTGCGGAAGCGCCCCGGTCTCTTTAAGATGTTGAACAAAGAGGCGAGAGACCGATGGCGCATTGCGGACGCCTGCAATCGCCATTCGTTCAGCGAGGTAGGAAAGCCATGACCACCGCGAACACCGGCAAGGGCAAGGACCGAGACAAGACGCCCAAGGACACGGCCCCGGCCCGCCACTTCATCCAGGAGATCATCGACGACGACCGCAAGACGGGCAAGTTCGACGGCCGCGTCTGCACGCGCTTTCCCCCGGAGCCGAACGGCTATCTGCACATCGGTCACGCCAAGTCGATCTGCCTCAACTTCGGTCTCTCCGCCGAGTATGGCGGCCAGTGCAACCTCCGTTTCGACGACACCAATCCCGTCAAGGAAGACATCGAGTACATCAACGCCATCATGGAGGACGTGCGCTGGCTGGGCTTCCAGTGGGACGGCCTGTACTACGCCTCCGACTACTTCGAGCAGCTCTACGCAGTGGGCCGAACAGCTCATCCAGGCCGGCAAGGCCTACGTCTGCGACCTGACGCCGGAGCAGGTCGCCCAGTATCGCGGCGACCTCAAGGGCGGCAAGGAAAGCCCCTATCGCAATCGCTCCGTCGCGGAGAACCTGGACCTCTTTCGTCGCATGAAAGCCGGCGAATTCCCCGACGGCTCGCGCACGCTGCGGGCCAAGATCGACATGAATTCGCCCAATTTCAACCTGCGCGACCCGGTGATGTACCGTATCCTGCACGCCGAGCACCCGCACGTCGGCGACAAATGGTGCATCTATCCCATGTATGACTGGGCCCACGGCCAGAGCGATTCCATCGAGCGCATCACGCACTCCATCTGCACGCTGGAGTTCGAGAACCATCGTCCCCTCTACGACTGGTTCGTCGAGGCGCTGGGCATTTATCACCCGCAACAAATTGAATTCGCCCGGCTCAACCTGACGTACACCGTCCTGAGCAAGCGGCGCCTGATCGAGCTGGTCACGGATGGCCACGTCAAAGGCTGGGACGACCCGCGTATGCCGACGATCGCGGGCATTCGGCGGCGCGGCTACACCCCGGAGGCGATCCGCGCGTTCTGCAAGGAGATCGGCGTCGCCAAGTTTAACGGCGTCATCGACATGGCCCGGCTGGAGAGCTGCCTGCGCGACGACCTCAACCGCCGTGCTCCGCGCGTACTCGGCGTGCTGCGGCCGTTGAAAGTGGTCCTCGACAACTATCCCGAGGGCCAAATCGAGGAGTTGGACGCCGTCAACAACCCCGAAGATCCGAGCGCCGGCACACGCAAAATGCCGTTCGCGCGCGTGCTGTACATCGAGCAGGACGACTTCCGCGAAGATCCGCCCAAGCAATTCTTCCGCCTCGCTCCGGGCCGCGAGGTCCGGCTGCGCTACGCCTATTTCATCAAGTGCGTCGGCGTCGCCAAGGACGAGAAGACCGGCGAGGTAGTCGAACTGCACTGCACCTACGACCCGGCGACCAAGGGCGGCAATGCCCCGGACAACCGCAAGGTGCAAGGCGACGATTCACTGGGTCTCGGCGGCGCACGCGCTATCGGCCGAGGTCCGCCTGTACGATTATCTCTTCACGAAGCCCGACCCGGACGATTACCCGGAGGGGCAGGATTACAAAGCGAACCTGAATCCGCAATCGCTGATGACGCTGACCGGCTGCCGGCTGGAGCCGAGCCTGTCGGCCGCCAAGCCGGGCGAGCGTTTTCAGTTCGAGCGCCTGGGTTATTTCTGCGTCGATCTCGATTCCAAGCCCGGGCGCTGGTCTTCAACCGCACGGTGACGCTGCGCGATACCTGGGCTAAGATCGAGAGCGCCCAGAAGAAGAAGGGCTAGTTTCGGAGGTAGGCGATGACGGCCGAACGGCTACGGGCCATGCGCGAGGCGAATCCGTTCCGCCCCTTTACGATTCATCTGGCCGATGGGCGGACCTTGGCCGTCCCCCATCGGGACTTCGTATCCCAATCCCCGGTGGGCGGACCATTATCGTCTATCGCTCCGAGGAAGCGTTCAGCGTGGTGGACCTGTATTTGGTGACGGAGTTAGAGGTCCAGGCACCGACCGACTCCGGCGGTTGACCGGGAGCGGCCATCGTGTAGCTCTCTTGCTCGGTGAAGGGAGGGAACGGCATGGCACGGAACGGGACCGACGTGCGCGAGGCGGCTTCGGTCGCCCTGGCGTTCCTCCTCTGTCTGAGCGCCTGCGGTGGCGCCTCGGCTGGGGGCGGGCCGCGGCAATACCTTCGCAAGCCGGACGACTGGTTTGCCAGTGACGAGGCCCGGCGCGTCGCCGCTTCCATCCTGTCGTACCAGTCCGACCTCGGCGGCTGGCCCAAGAACACCGACACCACCGCCGCCCCGTTCCGCGGCGACCGCCAACAGCTGAAGCCCACCTTCGACAACGGCGCCACGACCGACGAACTACGTTTCCTGGCCCGCGCCTACCAGGCCGCCAAGGACGAGCACTACCGCAAAGCCGTCGAGAAGGGGATCGATTACGTCCTGCAGGCGCAGTATCCCACGGGCGGCTGGCCGCAGTTTCATCCGCCGCCGCCGCGGACTTACCACCGCCACATCACCTTCAACGACGACGCCATGGTCCGGCTGATGGAACTGCTGCGCGAGATCCGCGACGCGGACGTCTTCGCCTTCGTGGGTGACGAGCGCCGGCGGGCCGCGCGGCGGGCCTTCGCGCGCGGCATCGACTGCATCCTCAAGTGCCAGATGCGCGTGGACGGCAAGCTCACGGCCTGGTGCGCTCAGCACGACGAGAAGGATTATCGGCCCCGGCCGGGCCGCAGCTTCGAGCTGGTTAGCCTCAGCGGGGCCGAGTCGGTGGGCATCGTGGGCCTGTTGATGAGCCTCGACGAGCCGAGTGCCGAGGTCGTGCGGCGCGGTGGAGGGAGCGGCGGCCTGGTTCGAGTCCGTCAAATTGCCTGGCATTCGGGTGGTCGTGCGGAAGGACGAGAAATCCCCGACGGGCAAGAACAAGGTGGTTGTCAAGGACTCGTCGGCCGCGCCGATGTGGGCGCGGTTCTATGAGATCGGCACGAATCGGCCGCTCTTTGCCGACCGCGACGGCGTGGCCCGTCACGACCTGGCGGCCATCGGCTACGAACGGCGCAACGGCTATGCCTGGCTGGGCTACTGGCCGCGGAAGCTGCTGGAGCACGATTGTCCGGCCTGGAAGAAGCGGCTCCCAGAAGGGCAACCACGTCGATGAGCGGCACAAGGGGGAAGCACGGAGCGGCGACGGCACGGGACCGGCCTATCAGTACCGGCCGGTCGAGGTCGCCCTGCCTCCGCACGGCGTTTTCGTCCTGGAGAGCCATCATGCTCCGGGCTTCCGCATGGCCGACCAGTGTCACGACTTCCTGGAGATCTTCTACGTGCTGGAAGGGACCGGGGTGTTCCACCTCGGCGGCCGGGGCCTCGTCTGCCGCCGCGGCGACATCGTCGTCGTGCCGGTGGGGCACCTCCACCGCATCGATGACCACCGCTCCGCACCACTGGCCCTGTACGGCGTCTGTGTCGGCCCGTCGGCCTGGCGTCACGAACCGGCCTTGCTCGACCACCTACCCGCCGGACGGCTGCCGGTCAGCAAGTTACTGGCGGAGCAGGTGCGGGCCGACCTGCGGCGGCTGCGCTTCGAGCAGACGTTGGCCCGGCCGGGCAGCCGTACCCTGGTTCTGGGGCTGGCGCTGCAATTACTCGCCCTGCTGGCGCGGAGCAACTCGGCCCCGGACCCTCTCCCCTCGGCCGGCAGCTCATCTTCCGGCCATCGTCAAGCCGTGGCCCGCTACCTGGAGGAACTGCCTCACCGCTTCTTCGAGGCGACCGACCTCGATCACACCGCCGCCGAACTGGGGATGAGCCGACGGCGTTTCACCTGCCTGTTCCGCCAGGCCACCGGCACGTCCTGGTCCGCCTACCTGAGCCGACTGCGGATCGACTATGCCTGCCAGCTGCTCCGCGAGACCTCGCGCGGCGTGCTGGCCATCGCCTTCGAGAGCGGCTACGAAGATCTGTCGAGCTTCTATCGCGCCTTCAAGCGCCACAAGGGCTTGCCGCCGCAGACCTGGCGCGAGCACAGACCAACCGCTGAACGCCTCCTCATCTCGATTGCCCGATTTGCCAATCGACTTTGCCCGACCTGCCAAGACAGGCTACCGTCGTCGCTGTACGCTCAGCGGAAATACAGCAAAGGAACGGCGCGACCGAAAAACCGCGACGGCTTCCAGGCCGATGCCTGTTAAGAGGAAGATACTCGCATCCTCGGAACGTGGCTGAAATACCCGGTGAGCGGGGTTGCGTAAGCGCCCGAGCGCGCTCGAAGGCTTACGCAACCCCGCTTCCTCAACCCGTTGTCCTTGTCTGTCCATTTCTCCGGAGGTCGCTCTCATGACTCGTCTCTGTCGAGTTCCGCGAGGCCGCCGTCCTGGCTTCACCCTGATTGAATTGCTGGTGGTCATCGCCATCATCGCCATTCTGATCGGTTTGCTGCTGCCGGCCGTGCAGAAAGTGCGCGAGGCCGCCGCACGCAGCCAATGCGCCAACAACCTCAAGCAGTTCGGCCTGGCGGCACAGAACGGCAACGATACCTACGGAAAGCTGCCCCCCGCTTTCGGTTGGTTCCCCTCCACCGCCAACACGCCGCAGAACAACACCAGCTACGGCTCCGTCTTCGTCCATCTGCTGCCGTTTGTGGAGCAGCAGAACCTGTATAACGCCTCGCTCACCAACTATACCGGCGTGAAAGCGTACATGCCCTGCCTGGTGACGGCGGTGAATACCACGCCGGTCAAGGCGTTCCAGTGTCCCTCGGACCCCAGTCAATCTGGAGGGCTCCCCACGGGCATGGCCCAGGCGGCGGTTTGCTACGCCGCCAACTTCTTTGCCTTCGGGGCCGCCGCGAATACCTATCCGGTAGCGAGTTGGAACTGGTTCGGCACCAACAGCATCCCGGCCAGCTTCCCCGACGGTACGAGCAACACCGTCCTGTTTACCGAGAAATACGCGCACTGCGAGTATCCTCCCGGTAGCGGGACCGGCGGCGGCAGTATGTGGGCGCATACGGGCTACAACTCCGGCCAATCCTGGTGGCCGGTCGTCATGGCCCCGGATTTCGCCAAGTACAACGCGCAATGTTACGGTCCCAACGCCGGCGCCCTGTTTCAGATGCGGCCGACCCCGTTCATGGGTGGAGGCGCGATCCGCGATTTCACACGGGCGAACAGCGGGCACACGTCCGGCGTTCAGGTCGGCCTGGCCGACGGCAGCACCCGTAGCGTCAACCAGGGCATCTCGCCGCTTACCTGGTGGTCCGCCTTTACGCCGTCGGGCGGCGAAGTGATGCGGAGCGATTGGTGATCGGGATTCAGCGACCGCCGTTGCGGGAGGATCGCCTCTGCTCCAACTCGGCGCGGAGGCGCGCCACTTCCTGCTCCGCCGTCAGCCACGCTTGATGCTCCTGATCGGCGCGGCGCGATTGCTCATCGGCGCGGCGCGATTGCTCGGCGAGTTGCCGTCGGAGTTGGTCCACCTCGCGCTGGAGATCCGCCGGCAACGGCAGCAGTTCGTCCTCATACCAATAGCGCACCCAACCGTCGAGCAGGGCCACCTCCATGCTCAGCTCGGGGATGGCCAACCGTCCGCGCCGGTTGGGTCTCTTCGAGACGTATTTCTCGCCCTGGTGGTGAAACAGAGTCAGATCCTGGCTGTCGGAATGGAAGACCAGGTAGTAGGGCACTTTCAACCGCTCGTACTTCTCGAAGCTGTCCTCGTAGTCCTTGCGCTGGTTGGACGGCGAGACGTACTCGAAGACCCAGAACGGACGCACCGGCTGGAACGGCACATCGTAACTGCCCTCCGCCTGAATGGGGTCTTTGCAGATGACCACCATGTTGTCGGGGACGACCTCGCCGGTCGATGACGGCCGCGCACGGGGAACTGCACCAGGAGTTCGTTGAAGATTTGCACGTCCGGCCGGCGTGCGTGGACGAGGTCGAGGCTTTCGAGCGTGATTTTGCGTTGGTGGGCCTGGGCCGTCGCTTCCATGAAATGCTCCAGCGGCAGGCTGCGTAAATAATCGTTCGCCGCCTTGGCATAGGCGTATCGCAGCAAGCCGGGAGGGAGTTTGCTGGCCATGCTTCGCGCTCCTGCCGGTTTCGATACGGGTCCATCCTGGAACAACTGTCGTTGATCGGCGGCTCTGCGAGTCGCCGATCAACAGGCGACATCATTGCTGGACACATTCTCAGCGATTGAGTACGGCAAATCTCAGAATGATGCTGAGAACCCAAAGCACCGTCCAGAGGATGAGGCCAACGATGGCGAGAATCTTGCCTGTATTGGTCATGCCCTGGCCTGATCGATCCATCTTCCCCTGGGCCATCGCGGCGAGGTCGGCATTGGCCATCGAGATAGCGATCCCTCCCAGAATCCAGTTGAGGAAAACACAGAGACAGCCCAATGCCAGTGTCAGGATGCCCAGCGTCAGGATCACTCCGCCGCGGTGCGGTCTGCCGTGCGCCCTCCTGGGCTCGTCCTCGTAATCCTCGTCCTCCTCGCGCTCGCGGCGCCGACGCCGGGCCGGACGGGAGGGGCGTTCCTCCTGAATGGCCTCCTCCTCCTGTTCCTCGACTGGCTCCACGCCTGCCTCTGGATCCTCGGCCGTGAAGACCTCCTGGCAGCCGGGACAGCGGACCCGCTTGCCCATGAGGTTTTCCGGCAGACGCAGGGTCTTCTGACAGTTCGGACAGGTGATGTTGACTGGCATGATGTTGGCGATTGAGTGAAGGATGTTACCGTTTCTCCCGCCGGTCGGGAACGCCGGGTATCCTATGAAATGCGTCCTTGGGCGGCATGGCGATCCTCAATGGCCTCTGTTACACTTGAAGTATCCACCTTGGGGATTCGAGAGTCCTCCGCGAGACGAGACGTGCCCCGGAGCGCGGGCGTCCCGCCCGCAGACCGAGGAAATCATCATGTCCGTTCAGGCGCTGACGTGCCGGGACTGCAACCGGCCTTGCGTGTTCGACCGCATGGCTCCCTATCCGGGCAAGGGCGATGAGCGGACCTACGGCGTCGGCTGGCGCTGTCCGCAGTGCTTCAAACTCACGCTCGACGTTTGCCCGGTCGGCCCGCTGGTCCCCTCCGACTCGGTTTGCCTCAATTGCGGGTCGGCCTACGCCGGCGAGGCGGACCCTCTCTGCTGCGGCGCCTGCGGGTTGCCGCGCGACGGCGTCGCCGCCGTTCTCGGCGTCGTCTCTGTACCGGATGATCCGCTGGCGGCCGCACGCGATGCCTTCGCTGCTGGGTTGATCCGCCGCGGACTGGCGATCCTCAACCTCGCCCTGCGGCGCGATCTCGGTCTGGCGGAGGCCTGGTCGGCCAAATGCTCCTTCCTCGATGCACTGGGGTTCCGCAAGACGAAAGTGACCATGCTGGAAGCGGCCCTCGATGCCGGGGGTCCGGCCTCGTTGTGGGTCAGTTACGGATACACGCTGCAACAGATGGATCGCCACCCGGAAGCGGTCGCGGCCTATCGGCGTTATCTGGAACGGGAGCCATCGGGTCCGTGGGCAGGAGTCGCCTGCTGCAACCAGGCCAATTCCTTGATCCGCATGGGCGATCCGACCGCCGCCGATGCGCTCTATCAGCAGGCCATTGCCCTCGAACCCGGCCGCGTCAGCCATGCCGTCAATTACATCCGTTTGCTGATCGACAAACAGAAGTGGGACGAAGCGTTGGCCGTGATTGATACGGCCCTGACGAGGGCGGAAGTGTCCACGGACATCATCGCCTTGCGGGAGGACCGGGCCGCTGTCCTGGTGGCCCAGGAGCGCGGCGCGGAAGCGCTGGCCAACGCCGAAGAAGCCTTGGCCCTCGGTTCCGATTCCGTATCGGCGCACTATTTCCGCGGACGCGCCCTGAACCTGCTCGGCCGACTGGAGGAGGCGCGAACCGAGATGCTCCGCGTCCTCACGCTGGACCCCAACAACGAGGCCGGCAAGCAGGCGCTGGAGACGCTGGACTCGGTGCTCTTGTGGGGCTGGCCGGGACCGAAACTCCATCTTGGTTAATCCCATCTTGGGGCTTGTCCCAATAACTTCGTTTAGCCGCGACGCGCAGCGGAGCGCGAAGACCGCGCTCCGCTGCGCGTCGCGGCTAAACGAGACACTATTACCGGGAACGTATATCAAAATAAAAGAAGCCCGCCACCTGGAAAAAGGGAACTGTTCCATGAGATTGCCGATTCGAGCTCTTGGCCTGCTGACCGTGCTGTCCCTGGCGGCGACTCCGTGCGGCCGAGGGACAAGGGACGCCGGGCAAGGCGTCGCCACGCTACACGACCGCCGCTTCGAGCACCGCCGGCGGCAGCGGCAAGTATTACATGAATCGGGAGATCGCCTTCGTCATGGGACATCAGGGGGCCGGCTGGCTCGAACGTCCCGAGCGCGAGAAAGAAGAACAGCCTAAAAAACTGCTGGCGACGCTGGAACTCAAGCCGGGCCAGGTCGTCGCCGACATCGGCGCCGGCAGCGGCTATCACACCTTCCGCATGGCCGAGAAGGTCGGACCACGCGGCAAGGTGCTGGCCGTGGACATCCAGAAGGAAATGCTCGACATCATCCGCCAGCGCATGAAGAAGGAGAAGGTGGCCAACGTCGAGCCGATCCTCGGCACCGAGACCGATCCGAAACTACCGGACAACGGCGTCGATTTGATCCTGATGGTGGACGTTTATCACGAATTCGCCTTCCCTTATGAGATGACGGAAGCGCTGGTCAAGGCCCTCAAGCCCGGCGGCCGGATCGCGTTCGTCGAATTTCGCCGGGAAGACGAGAAGGTACCGATCCTGCTGGCGCACAAGATGACGGTGAAGCAAGTGCTCAAGGAGATGGGGCCGCACGCGCTCAAGCACGTCAAGACGATCGACTCGCTGCCGTGGCAGCACGTTATCCTCTTCGAGAAGAAGGCGGCCGGCAAGGATGTTCCGCAGGGCCGCGAGCGTTAGAGGCACGAACCAAATGCATTTTTGACCCCGGATAACACGGATAACACGGATAAAACAAAAGAAGCGTTCTCGTTTTCTTTATCCGTTTGTAACCGTTCACCGATTTTTCAGCAGTTTTTCAGTTCCAGACATGCCGTCTGACCATGAAAAGTGTCGTCCCAGCCCACCCAGGCAGAATGTCTGGGGCCGAAAAAAGGCTGGAGGGTGGTGAACGGTTACGCCCGGAGAATGGCTAGGAAAAGGTTCCTGACACGTTCCTGACGCCTCTTCTTTCCGAATGTTAAAAAAACTTCCAGGGACTGTTGACAACCCTCCTCCCCCCAACTAAACTGAATTAGTGCACTAGGGTGGAGAAAGCCAATGCTCATTGACCCGAAAAGCCCGATTCCGATCTTTCAACAAATTGCGGCGCAAATGCGGCAACACATCGCCTTGGGGGTCTATAAGCCGAAGGAATCACTGCCCTCCCTGCGAAGCTTGGCCGCTGACATTCAGGTGAATCCCAACACCGTTCAAAAAGCCTATGACGAGTTGACCCGCGAAGGCCTCGTTGAGTCACGGCGCGGAGCGGGCCTTTTCGTGGCCGATCGGGCCAGCGCAGCCGGAACGACCCAAACCGAGAGACGAATTCATCGCCAGCTTTCCCGGGTCATTGCCAATGGTCTCAGGAAGCGAATTGCACCCGAGCGAATTCGAACCCTGTTTCGCGAAGCCCTCGACAGCCAGGTGGCAGCCACGACCTGGAGCACGCCATGACCCCCATGCTCATAGAGTTCTCCGCAGTCACAAAAGAGTTCAAGAACCATCGGGCGCTGGACTCTCTGAGTTTGCAATTCCGGGAGGGGAGCACCGTGGGCTTGCTCGGTCCCAACGGTGCCGGCAAGACCACCTGCCTGAAAATGATGCTCGGCCTATTGCGGCCTACCTCCGGTTCGGTGTCCATCTTCGGATGGGACCTCTGGTTGGAGGGTCCGAAGATCCGACAGGAGATTGGGTATGTTCCGGAAGATCCCTGGCTCTACCCCTGGATGACCGTTCGCCAGGTCATCCGCTTCGCCTCATCCATGTATGAGCGTTGGTCGAGCGCTCTGGCGGATGATCTTCTGGTCAATCTGAATTTGC
This sequence comes from uncultured Planctomycetota bacterium, assembly GCA_963849325.1. Classification (GTDB taxonomy): domain Bacteria; phylum Planctomycetota; class Planctomycetia; order Gemmatales; family Gemmataceae; genus JAJPHU01. Next base: position 133,057 of record CAWKHF010000010.1, read on the forward strand.
CTCCCGACTGTACTGTCAAAAACCTATCTAAAGGAATGCGCATGAAGGCGGCGCTCTTGGTGGCCCTGGCCCATCGTCCCCGCTTGCTGATCCTTGACGAACCCATGTCGGGGCTTGATCCACTCGCCAGGGAGGACTTGGTAGAAATTCTCATCAAGTTGAGAGGTGAAGAGACAGAGTGCATCATTATCTCTTCCCACCAGATTGATGACGTCACTCGACTGGCCAACGAGGTCGTCATCCTCCATGCGGGCAAGCGGCTCGTGCATGCGTCCATTGATGAATTGCTTGGGACCACGAAGCGGGTCGAGGCGGTCTTGCTGGATGGCCGCCTTCCTGAACGTGTCTTGCAACAAACTGTGTGGCAGCGAGTCGATCGACGAACCTGGTCGATGACCTTGCATCCGTTCGACGCCACCATGGTCAATACCTTGCGGGAAGCCAACCCGATTTCATCCCTAACGGTGATCGACATGGGCCTGGAACAGGTCTTCAAAGACTTTATTCGAGGAGCAACGCCATGTTGCGCACCCTGATTTGGAAAGATGTGTTGGCCAATCGCTTTTCGCTCTTGCTCGCAGCTATCTTGCTCGTAGCAGCCTATGGCGTGGCAGCGATCATGGGTTTGCTAGATCCCGTGATGTCTGCTCAACCGTCGTGGGGACGACGACTGGCCGAGATTTTGTTTTTCGGCAGTCTGATGAGCTATGCCGTGGCCCATTTATCCCTGGCGGTCTTATCGGGAAACTTGATCGCTGGGGAACGCGTCCGTCGATCCGCCGAATTCCTCGCCTATCTGCCGCCAAGCCGGGGGATGGTTTTGCGGGCCAAGGCAACGGTGCTTGGCGCCGTGGCACTCCTCTTGCTGTTTATCCCTCTTGCGATGACAGGGTTGGGGGCGTTCTTCGATAAGGCCTCCCTTGTCGATATCTATCGTAAGACTGCGAGCGGGTGTGTTGTCATCTGGGCGATGGGCTTTTGTGCTTCCGGAATCGGTTGGCTGGCATCCTGTTGTTTACAGAGCAACGCCGTCGCCATCCTCTTCGCTCTTTTATCGCCCTATATCCTGATGATACTAATCATGCGCGTGATTCAGAGTGCAGAACCCATGGCCATCTTGGTGGCAGCCAGCTTGTCCATCGGCTTGGCAGGATTCCTGTTTGGAACGATGCACTACCTTAATCGCGTGGAGCCTTAATTGGAAGGGAGGGACGATCGATGCTACGTCTCAGGTCAATAAGGATCAAGGTAATCATCTATGCCCTCACTCCAATCCTTGTGTTCGGGAGCGCTTATCGCCTGGCACGAGTTTTTCTCCCGGCAAGCGAAGATGCGGCTGCGACCCACGACGAATTATTTAGCGAGGAAGAGTGGATCGAACAAATCGCAGATGCCTTCAGACTCTATGCCCAGGCATTTGAGAATCGCTTTCCGGACGTGGAATACCTCTATGGGGATGAGTTGATGGGAGCCGTCAGAGAAAAACTGAAAATTCCCCGTTGCGCAGGGTGGTCACCGGCCAGCGGCTTCGGTCGGTTGACCAAACTACAAAGGAGTGACCCGACGTTTGGTTACCACGGTTCGGGAGCTAGCCTTGGGGACCCCAATCGGGTCCTCGTTCATTGGTCAACGGCGGAGGGCAGGTCTCGAGTCATTTTCTGCGATCTGTCCCATCGTGAGGTCGATGGTGGTGAGTTGCTGAATCTTCTTTCGCCCTGGCAACCGGTTGCCAACCAATGTGTTGTGCGGGTGGGTTCCGGCGGATCGGGGACGATCGTTTCGCCAAAAGGATTGATTGTCACCGCTGCTCATGTCCTTCCTTCGAGCGGTTCGAGTATCGATATCCATTTTGCCGATGGCCGTGCGATGACATCGACCGTGGTTGCTCAAAGTAAACGATTCGATGTCGCCGTTCTCAGAATTCCCGTGGACCAGTCGATTCCTTTCGTTCGGCTGGAAGAACGACATGTTAGCGAGGATCAGGTGGCCTGGATCATAGGATATGGCGGTGGTCGTTCCGAGCCCGCTATTCGCCAAGTACGAACCGTCCAGTACGTCCTCGATGAGTTGATTACGACCTGGAACAATGTCATCGGCGGCGATTGCGGCGGGGCCGTGTTGAACGCCAAGGGATGTCTCATCGGCGTTCTTGACACCCTAGCTGAGCCCCACCCAAGATACTGTCGAACGATTTCTTCTCCCACGCTGCTGAAGGTTTTCCCGGTTTTGTTAGAGCAGGTCGGGGGGATGAGGTCACCGTGAGAAGGGGCGGCGCTGTTTTCCGAAAGGCAGGTGCGCGAGCGTACGTTGCAGGCAACAGATTTGGCGCAGTTGTGGACCGACCTGTCGGACGCCGATGTCCCGAACGCTTACCGGGCCCAGGGGATGCTGGTCGCCGGTGCCGGGCACCATCGTTCAGCGCCTTGCCTGTTGCATGGTCAAGGACCTTGACCACGCGGAGGCGCGCATCAGGGAACTCTATGCTGACTTCGCGGACTTGGCGGTCAAGCACATCGGCGATTCACGAGTATTTCCGGGCAGGAAGCTGCATTGACTGATGTGCAGGGTGTCCCGGCGAGCGGCGTGCGGGTGCGAATGGTCCCTCCGCTGGCACACTCAAGCAACCAGCGGCGACCGAGTTTGTCTGCCGGAAACTGTACCGCAATCTTGTGACAGATTCCGAAGAGCCAGGGCGGGAGTTGCCCCGGAGGGACCGCAGGTGGGATCGGGTCGCTCCCGTGGAACCTGCGACAGCGGCCTTCCCCGTCTGACAGCCGGGTCGGCTCCCCATCAGATATTTCGGGGCCTGCTCAGCGTTCACTCACGTTACGGCCTGCTTGCTCGCGGGGTCCCCGACGGACCCTTTCCATCAGAGGCTTCGACAGGATCGTTACCTCCCCTGCCGCTCCGATTGCTACCGGCCGGAGCGACCGTTGCCGGGTGGGAATTTCACCCACTGAAGAGAGACACCTTGGCACGGCGCACTGTCAGCAACTTTTTTTTCCAGCACTGCATGCGGCGATGATAGCCCGGAGGTAACCGTTCACCGTTTTTTCAGCAGTTTTTCAGTCAAAGACATTCCGTCTGACCATGAAAAGTGTCGTCCCAGCCACCCAGGCAGAATGTCCGGGGCCGAAAATCAAGGCCGGAGGGTGGTGAACGGTTACATCCGTTTTATCCGTGTTATCCGTGGTTCAAAGTGCATTAGGTTTAGTAGCTCTTACTGTTTCTTCTTTTCGTATTGGAGCGCCTTGTTCAGGTGGCGGATGGCCACACCGAGGTCGCGGACGGCGGCCACGCGATGGCCGTGGTAATCGTGATCGGCTTTCTCCATCACCGCGACCGTCTGCTGCAGGACGGGGATGGCCTCGGCCAACTGCATGTTGGAGACGGCCTGCGGCTCGTTACCCTTGCCCTTGCCCTTGACGGCGCCGGGGTTGGCGGCCTTGCCCGTGCCCGTCTTCTTGCTCTGCATCCCCAGGGCCAACCGCAGTTGATGCTGGGCGGCGCCGATGGCCTTGACGGCCACGACGCGATGGCCGCCGTAGTCGTGGTTGGCGGCTTCAAGTGTCTGCTTGGTCGCGTGCAAGACGCGCAGCCCCTCGCGCAGCTGGGCGTTGGAGACTTTCTGCGGCTCCGACTTGCGCGGCTTGGTGGGCGCGGCATCGACCGGGACAGTCAACCCCGTCAGCAGAAGTCCAACGGCCAGAGAGAACGTGCGAGCTTTCGACCCTTGAGCGAACATACGATTACTCCTCGTCAGGGGATGGATTGCAAGAATACGGTCTCCGCTCGCTGACGCTCGCGGCTCTGCTCATTCAACCAGGCGAGGCCACGAAAGTTCCGCCAACCTCGCTTTTTCTTTTCCGCGGTCAACTCGTGCGAGTGACGAACTTGATGAAGATCAGCAGCACCTCGGCGACGATGACGATGGCGCCGACGACGCGGCGAATGGGCGGCTGGACGGGGCGGAGATAGCCCACGGCTGCCGCAGCCAGGACGCCCGTCTCGACGACAGCCGGGGCGTTGGCCAGGCGAATGCCGTCCTTGCGCACCACCAGGGCGGCATTGCACTTGAAACACGAGAACTCGCGGCCAATGTCCGCGGCCGCCACGTTGTAGGCCGTGTTGCAACCGGGGCACAACTTATTCACGGCGGGCCTTCCCCCTTATCGAATTCCATCAATCAAATATCCCTTTACTCGTTATCGTCACCGCCTGAGACTGGGTAACGCCGTTGCTGGCCTTGACGCGCAGCGTATAACGTCCGGGCCGGGCGGCCTTGACCTTCCAGGTGACGGGACTGTTACGGCTGACGGCGCCGGCCGGCAGCGGCGGCACGGCCTGCGTCTCCTCGCCGTCCACGCGCGTCAGACCGCGCGGCAACTCCAGCGTCACCATCTGCCGCGGCAACGGGTCGTTGACGTAGGCCGTCACCGTGAATTCCTCGCCTGGCCGGAACGAGCCGCCGATAGTCAGTCCGAGCTTGCCGCCGCCCTCGCTGCTGGAGACGTGGCCCAGGCCATAGGCAAATCCCAGCTCGCGCTTCCCTTGCGGCGGCAGCTCCTTGGCGTCCCAGTAGAGGACGACGCACGAATCATCGCGGATCGGCTGGACGGGGAAATCCCAGTCGATGTGCGGCTTTTCAAACGCCCCCCACTGAAGCTGGTTGACCCAGTGACACAGCGTAACGCGGTCGGGACTGTCGAGGCGTCCGCCCAGCCGCAGCGTCAGGTGAGCGACGGTGCCTGGCTTGGCGAGGCTGGGGCGTTCCAGCGCCTGGATAAAGTCGGGCACGCTCGCCGCCGTGCGGAAGTCGCGCGACGTATCGCACAGGCCACTCGCTCCGGGAATGGTGAAGGGTACGCCGTCGTTGCCGCCGATGAAGGTGTCCAGCAGGAAACGGAAAGCTACCCGGTGCGGCCGTTGGTCCTGGTTCTCGATGCGGTAGCGCACCAGGCAGGTGTCGAGACGGCGTTTGGTTTGACCGGGCGCGACTTGTTCGCCAGCCGTGATCTCGACGGTCTGCGTCACTTCGACGCGCTGTTGATCGTAGAAATACACGGATTCCCGGCCGATGCGTTGGCGTCCGCTGCGGTCCATGCCGAGCGCTCTCGCGCGTCGCGGCAGGTGCCGCGCAGGATCGGCAGCTCCTTCGAGGGATCGGGGGTAAAGCCAGCGGTATCGCCCTTGCGACCACTCCCGCCGGTCCCGAAAACGAATTTGCCGAATAGGAAGGTCTCGCCGTCGATCTGCGTCAGGGCGGTATGGGTCTCCCCATCGTCTCGGAAGGTCAACCGCTTCGGTTTGCCCTTGTCGTCCTTCTCCTTGAGCATGGTCAAGCCGAAGCGCAGAGTGTCAAGCTGGGGGTCCGGGGATTCCTGGAACTTGACGGCCAGCAGGGGGTCGGGGTCGATGGGCAGCGCGACCACGGGGGCTTCCGGCTCTTCCTCCTGCGGTCCGCCGCCGACGAAGCGATCGCGGACCATGAAGACGAGCAGGACGAAGGCGAGTAGTCCCGCCGGCAGCAAGCGCAGGGCTGGCGGCCACTGACGGAAATCCAGCCGTGGCGCCGGCGCGGATGCCGGGATCGCGGAAGGCGGAGGGACCGGGCGGGCCGCCGGTGCGGCATCCTTGCCGACGAGGTGGCCGCACTCCAGGCAGGCCCGTGCTTGCGGCGCCAACGGCGCCTGACAGGCGGGACAGGTACGCATGGCGGAGGGCCGAGGCAGCGGCGGAGGCGCGGGCACGACGGCCGCGCGGGCCAAAGGCACAGACGCCGGCGCCGGTGCCGGTGCCGGTGCCAGCAAGGCGAAGACGCCCTGGCAGTGCGGGCAGCGGACTTGACGGGCCGATACCCCCGTCGGCAACTGCAACGCCCGCTTGCAGTGCGGACACGAAACGAGCTGAGACATGGTGCGCCCTCCCGGAGCCTCACTTGGCGCGACGGCCGCGCTCCCCGAAGCGCAGGACACTTCGCCCCACCCGGATCAGGTCGCCCGAACGGAGGGGCGACGGTTGCGTAACGCGAGTCTCGTTGAGATACGTCCCGCCGCTGCTGTCGGCATCGACGAGGAGATACCGGCCGCCTTGCTGCAAGATGCGGGCGTGCCGCGGCTCGACGCCGGGATCACCAAACAGGCCAATGTCGCAGGACTCGGCCCGGCCAATCAGCGTCTCACTCTTGCTCAGAAGCAACTCGCGGCCGGCGCGAAAGCCGGCTTCAACGCGCACCCACGCTTCGCGCAACACCACCTGGGCCAGACCGATCAGCAGGCCGATGCAAACGCCGAGCACCACGAAGCCGATGGCACTGGGACTCCACAACAGCTCCTGCGGCTGGGCGGCGAACAGCACCTTCCACAGACCGCGGAGCGAGACGTATAGGACACCGCCCAGCAGTCCGCCGACGGCGCCGCCGATCAGACCGTTGAGGAGCTTGCGCCGCGCCGCTCCCCTCCTCGCCGCGGACCAGGCTGGCCAAGACCTCGAAGACGCCGATGGACAGGCCAACCAGCAGGCCGGTACACGTCCAGCCGAGGACGAGGAACAGCGACCACTCGGTCCAGCCGAAAAACGCTTGTCCGAGCAGGCCGCCAAAGAAGCCGCCGAGACAGCCAACCAGCACGGCCGTGCCGCGCGCAGGGCCACTTGACCAGCCTGGCGTAGCGACAGCACCCATAACGCATCGACCAGTCCGACGCCCAGCGCCACGGTCAGGCCCAGGAATACGCCCTTGACGCCGGCCTGGATGACCAGCGGTGTTTCCGGGGCCAACCAGCGGCCCAGCAACCAGCCGAACAGGGCGGCCCAACCGCCGAACAGGGCACAGTAGTAAATGAACCAGCGAAACGACATCGCATCGGCCCCCTCGATTCGTCCGCCGCCGCTGCTCCGCGCCGCGCGGCGCGGAGGTCAGGAGGAAACAACAGACGCCGGGCCTTCCGCGCCCTCGCCGACCGACAGGGTCACGGGCACGACGAAACTCTGTGCGTCGTTCACCGTCACGCGGACGCGCGCGTGCAGCGTCTCGCCGGGCCGGTTCGGCACGGCCGGCACCACCAAGACGATGGTGGCGCGGGCGTCCTCGAGTTGCGTTGCGCCGATGCCGAGCCAGGCTTGATCGCTGCTGGCCTGGGCGCGCACCGGCTTGGCTCCCAGCATCTTCGGCCGCGCCGACAGGACGTGTTTAAGCCGTTCGCCCACCCGGCCGCGCAGGTGGATCCCCGCGCTTGTCTTGACGCGCACCGGCTCGACCGAGAGCGGACGGTCGAACGACGGGCGGCACCGGATCGGGAACGACGATGGCCAGCGGAGCCTGGATCGAGACCGCCGGCCCAGCGGAACTACTCTCCGCGTCCTTGAGAAACTGATAGATAGTTCACACCTCTTACGGATCGTCTCATCCGGAGCAAATTCTGTCCAGCGAAAATCCGAAATTGCGCGACGGGACGCCCGGAAAGGATGCGGACTGGTCGTAAACCCGCGGCCCTCTCTATAACGACGAAGAGTTTCGTGGGCCTCGGCGTGCTATCGAGCGGAATGGGTCGGGATCGCATGTCCAACTCTTTGCCACCGCTGACCGTGGTTACGGACGTGCCGCGTTTGTCGTCGCGCCCGCCGGACGCCAACAAGGGCACCTTCGGCCGCATCCTGATCGTTGCCGGCAGTCGCGGCATGTCGGGTGCGGCGGTGCTGTGCGCTCGGCCGCGCTGCGCGGCGGCGCCGGCCTGGTACGGCTGGCCGTGCCCGAAGGCATTCTTCCCATCGTCGCCGCCGCCAATTCCTGCTACACGACCGCCCCTCTCCCCGAGGACGATCACGGCCGGTTGAGCGGCGCGGCCCTGCCGCAACTGCTGGAGCTGGTGCGCGGCAACAGCGTCGCCGCGCTCGGCCCGGGGCTGGGACAAACCGCCGACCTCGCGGACATGCTCGTTGCCATTCTCGAACAGACGAACACGCCCCTCGTCCTGGATGCCGATGCTCTCAACGTGCTCGTCGGCCGTCTCGACGCCCTGCGCCGGCATCAGGGACCGATCGTCCTCACGCCGCATCCCGGCGAGTTCGCCCGCCTGCTCGGCTGCGACATCCCGACCGTGCAGGCGCGGCGTTCGGAGTTGGCGGCCGCGTTCGCCGCCGCGCACGGCGTCGTCCTCGTCCTCAAGGGGCATGGCACGATCGTCACGGACGGCCGCCGCCTGTACGTCAACACGACGGGCAATCCCGGCATGGCCACCGGCGGCACCGGCGACGTGCTGGGCGGTCTGATCGCGGCCCTCATCGGACAAAAGTTGGAAACATTTGCGGCCGCTCAGCTGGGCGTGTATCTTCATGGTCTGGCCGGCGATGCGGCGCGCCGGCAAGTTGGCGAAGTCTCGTTGATCGCCTCGGACCTGCTGGAGTTTTTGCCGCAGGCATTCCTCGCCCACGCTCCGCAATCGAAGTAGACGTTCCACCGTTTCATGGTCCCGCCAGGACTGGACTTTTATGAACCTTCTTTGTCCGAATTGTCAGAAAATGCTCACCGTCCCGGAGGAGTTCGCCGGTCAGCTGATGAAGTGCCCTCTGTGCAACGGCACCTTCACGGTGCCCGGTCTGCCCGGCGCGCCGCCGCCGCCAAGCGCTCCGGCGCCGGACGTCTACTCGGTTCGCAACGACCCGGCCCCGCCGCCTCCGCCTCCCCTTGCGCCTCCGCCGCTGTCGAACCTGGAACCGTCGCCTCCGCTGTCGTCGTCGGCCGTGACCTCGAAGCCTTCGCCGGGGCCGTCGCTGTCGCCGCTGCCGCCGGAAGGCTATCAGCACACCGCGACCGTGTGGTTCAGTCCGAAGGTACTGGCGTGGCTGGCCCCGGCGTGTTTGCTGCTGGTGTTCGTGCTGCAAATCTTCGACTGGGTAGGTCTCTACCCCGGCGGGGTGCGGGCGATGTCGGGCAACGCCTGGTATGCCGCCTTCGGTTTGTACGACGTAGACGGTGACCTGAAGCAGGAGGTCCCCTTCATCGCGGACGAGAAGCAGAAACCCGGCTGGAGCATCTTGACCGTCTTCTACCTGCTGCTGTTTTTCCCTGTTTTGGTGGTGACGATCGCCAGCGTGGCCATCACCATGATCCAGGTCAAATTGCCGCCCCAGGTGGAGCAACTGCTGCCCTGGCGCTGGGGCATCGTGGCGGCGGTCAATCTCATTCTGTTCCTCTTCCTGGCCCTCCAGGTGCTCCTGGGCTTCAGCCTTGATGGCCAATACACGGAATGGGTAGACAAGGAAATGAAGAGCGAAGCCAAGAACAACCCGACCACTCCGGAACGGAAAAAGACGGAGGCACAACGCGGAGAGAAGATGGAGGTGCTGCGCCATACGTTCTGGCTGCGCCTGGTCGTGTTCCTGCACCTCGTGGCGATCCTCAGCGCGGTGTTGATGTTCTGGATCAACCAGCGCGGCACCCATCGCCCGATGCCCAAGCTGGAGTTGGTGTGGTGAGTGACAAGCCCGGAGCGCTAGCAACGGGTGCTTTGGTCCGTCGCGGACGCTCCGGGCTTGTCCACGCCTCAATCCCAAACCGCCGCTTCCTCGCCGTCCAGGCGCAGCGTCAGACACTTGGCGCTGCCGCCGGACTTGATGAACTCGTCCAGTTCCACCGCCACCGGCGCGTAGCCGCGCGCCTGCAAGTCGGCGGCCAGCTTGTCGCAGCCGGCGTTGAGGACGACCGTCTTACCGACGACGACGGCGTTGCAGCCAAAACACCGCGCCTCGGCCTCGCTCGCCGCGATGAGGTTCGGGATGTGGCTCTCGATGACCCGCCGGCCGTAGGCGTCGAAGGCGTCGGGATACCACAACGCTTCATCGGGAGCCAGCGGACAAAAGCACGTATCGAGATGGTAGAAATAGGGATTGACCAGTTCCATCGGCAGGACTTGCTTTTGCAGGATTCCGCCGAGATACTGATGCCCCTGCACGTCGCTGCGGATGCGATAGCCGGCGAACAGCGTCGTCCCGCAGAATAGGGCGTCGCCGGCGCCCTCGAAGTACATCCCTTCGGGCAGATGTTCGATGGCGAAGCCGTGCGCCGCAAACCAGGCGTCGAAGTGCAGCGTCTCGCGGGCGCGCTCCTCGTGACGGAAGCGCGAGCTGAAAAAACGCTTGTCGAACATCAGTCCGGCGTTGGCCGTGAACACCAGGTCGGGCAGTCCCGACTGCGGCGCCAGCAATTCGACCGCCACGCCCAAGTCAACGAGCGTGTCATGCAGCCGCTGCCACTGCTGCCGCGCTCGCTCCCGCGAGCTGCCGCGCGCCCGGTTCATCCACGGATTGATCTCGTACTCAATGCCGTAGTAATCCGGCGGACACATCAAAATGCGTGGCTGTCTCACGAACAACTCCCAAGCGACGCTTTGCTGCTCCTTGCCCTACCGGAAACGGTTGAACAGGCTTCTTTGTGGCCCGCACCAGGATCTTCGCCGCTCGGGCCACGGGCCTTGCCTGAGGAGCCTCTGTGACCGATTCTACACGATGTCGGCAAGGAAAGCGGCTCGTTCGTTCTTCCCGCTCGGCGGCCCCTAGCTTTTGCTCCGCCGCTTTGCTAAACCCAAAACATGAACGCGCGCGAGTTAATCCTTCTGAGTCCGTACCGGCCTCCGACGCAAAACACTCTCTATCTCGGCGACGAGGAAGTGTCCGCCTTCCTCAACGGCTACACGGCGCTGTGGCACCCCGCCGCGCTGGTCGGCGCTTCCGGCCCGCCGCGCCTCGGCTCTCCTTACGACTACGAGCAGCCCACGGCCGGACACCTTTACTGCGTGCCGGACAATCCGCCGCTGGTGCTGCCCGACGACTGGGACGAGCGCGTTCGCGCCGCCGGCGCCCTGGCGTTTCGTTCCACCCAGGAACGCGAGTCCACCTTGGCCAATCTGCGCGAGGCGCTGCGCGGATGGGGCGATAACGCCGCGGCGTCGCTGCCGTTGCTCGACCTGGGGCCGGAGCGCGAGGCACCGTTTTTCGGCATCGGCTTCGGTCATCTGCACGTCGAGGCGCTGTTCGAGGCGATGTCGCACGAGAACCTGCTGGCCGCCTCGGAGTTCTGGCAGGACGTGACGGCGGCCGTGACAGCCCTGGGTGAGTCCGATCCGGAAGCGCCGCGCCGTCATTTGCAGTCGGCCGCCGACCGCCTGCTGGCGGCGCGCGAAGTCCTCTATCCCGTCACGCTGCACCTACTCGATTTGTGCCTGCTCGACGGCGAGCATCTCGACGCCGCTTGGCCGCGGAGCTTCGACAAGGGAATACCCCTGAACGTCGTCGCCTGCTCCGCCCTCCTCGAACGGCTCGGCAAGGAACAATCCCAGCGCCTGGCGGCACTGCGCGAACGCATCGAGGGCGACATCGCGGAAGTCTGCGGCGGCCCGTATCTCGAACGCGAGGACGCCCTTCTGCCACTCGAATCGCAGACGTGGAACCTCCTGAAAGGGCGGCAAATTCATCGGGAATTGCTCGGTCAGGAGCTGCGCGTCTTCGCCCGCCGGCGCTTCGGTTTCCATCCGCACCTGCCGCTGTTGTTGCAGAACGTCGGCATTACGCGCGCCCTCCTCGTCGCCTTCGACGAGGCCGTGCTGCCGTCGTATCGTTCGCCGGTCGTCAGTTGGCCGTCGCCGGACGGCAAGTCGGTCGAGGCGTTCACCCGCGCGCCGCACCCCGCCGACAGTGCCCAGACCTTTTTCCACCTGACCTATCACCTGCACCAGACCATCATGCAGGACCAGGCCGCCACGCTGGCACTGTTGCACCGCGACAAACCGGCCGGTCCCTGGTACGACGACTGGCTGGAGTTGAGCCGCTTCGCTCCTGTGCTCGGCCGCTGGACAACGCTGTCGAATTACTTCGGCGAGGTCATGCCCGGCGATTACACTTCCGCCGCCGAGGCCGACGAGTTCCACGGCGACTACCTCGTCGAACGCTGCCCGGTCGAGGGCTACGCCGGTGACACGCCGGAATTGCCGGCTTCGCCCGGTCGGGGCGGAGACCAGCCGATCAGTATGTTCGCGCGCCAGGTGCGCGCCCGCCGCAAGCTGGATACGGCCTGGACCCTGGCCGCCTTGCAGCGCAGCCTGGGTGGCCCACTTCCCGAGATGGAGGGCATCGATCTGTTGACGCATCTGGCCCACGTCGAGGACCGCGTGGAGGTCGAGTCGGCGCCGCCGGAAGAGGAATTGACGGCGGTACTGGCGAGGACGGCGGAGGCGTTGGCTCAGCGCCTGGTGGCGCGCGGGCAGGCGAATAATCCGGGCTTTCTGGTGCTCAACCCGTGCAGCTTCAAGCGTCGCGTGGCCCTGGAGCTGGAAGGCGTGTACTCGCTGCCGCCGCTGGCCGGCCCGCTCAAGGCCTGCCAGCTCGACGGCACGACGGCGCGCGTCGTCGTCGAAGTGCCGGCGCTGGGGTTCGCCTGGATACCGAAGGAAGGACCGCCCGGCAGCGCCGACCCGGCGCATGCGGCTGGCCGACGAGCGCTGTGTCCGCAACGAGTTCTTCGAGGCGGAGGTCGATGCGCAGACAGGCGGACTGCGCGCCATCCGCGATCCGCGCACGCGCGTCAGCCGGCTCGGCCAGCAACTCGTGTTCAACCCCGGCGGCAGCCCGCGCGTCCAGCAGATTCGTACCATCTCGCAAGGCCCGGCCCTCGGCGAGATTGTCAGCGAGGGCGTCCTGCTCGACACCCAGGGGCAGGTGCTGGCCCACTTCCGCCAGCGTTTCCGCGCCTGGCTGGGTCGGCCGGTGCTCGACCTGCGCATCGAAGTCGCGCCGGTCCAGCCCCCGCAAGGTTATCCCTGGCACGCCTATTACGCCGCTCGCTTCGCCTGGCGCAACGAGCGCGCCACCCTGGTACGCGGCGTCAACGGCATCCCCTCGATCACCAGCCATTCCCGGCCGGAGACGCCCGATTACCTCGAAATCCGCCTGGGCCGCGAGAACACGGTGCTCTTTCCCGGCGGTCTGCCCTTCCACCAGCGCCACGGCGGCCGCATGATCGACGTCCTGCTGGTGTGTCCAGGGGAGAAGACGCAGGCGTTTGACCTGGCCATTGGCCTGGACCGCGAATATCCGATGCAGACGGCCCTGGGCATGGTGACGCCGGCGCCGGTGACGGCGACGACGCAAGGTCCGCCGCACGTCGGCGCCGAGGGTTGGCTGTTCCACCTCGACGCCCCCAATCTGCTGCTGACCAGTTTTCGGCCGGCACCCCCCTCACCCTACCCTCTCCCCCCCAGGGGGGAGAGGGTAGGGTGAGGGGGGACAGCACGGCCGGTATCGTGGCGCGGCTGCTGGAGTGCGGCGGTTTCGGCGGTCACGCCGAGCTGCGCTGCGTCCGCGATCCGCAGCGAGCTGTGATGCTCGATGCCCGAGGCGAGGCGCAGATGGACGCCCCCATCCAGGGCGACGCCGTCCTGCTCGACGTGGGACGCAACGACCTCGTGCAGCTGCGCGTCGATTTCGACTGAGAGTCTGTCCCGGAAGCCCCTCTCCCCCTGTACTCCGGGGGAGAGGGGTTGGGGTGAGGGAGTGTGCTTTCCGCCGGTTTCTCCCCCTCACCCCCAACCCCTCTCCCCCGAGTACGGGGGAGAGGGGGGGAGGCAGCACGTCTCCCCCTTATTGTTTCCCCTCTCCCCCGAGTACGGGGGAGAGGGGGGCTTGTGGGACAGACTCGGAGCGTTACGACGCCTGCAAGTTCGGGCCAAGTCCCAAGCGGCTGTAAAGGCCAACCCTCTCTCCCGACCGACTTTTTCCTGCCGCATCGGCGCGCTGGCGCCGGTCCTGCCCACGGCTCGCAAGAAAGTCTTCCTGCGACTTGAAGCGAAAGGGCGAAAAACGCCGGAGACGGCGCGGGCGCGACGGAAAACGCCGCACAGGTGTTTTCTCCCCCCTGTCCCGGAGAGTTTTCCCTGGATGCCTGGCTCCTCATGGGTAATGCTTGGGATGTCCCGGCTCAGGCAGTTCTCGCGGCGAGACGCGGGCCGGCCAACGGAAACACAGAGGATCAGGTACATGAAGCGATTGATGCTGGTGGGCCTTCTGGCCCTGGGAGTGGCGGCCAGCGCCCGGCCGGCGCGGGCGGATTGCCGTTTCGAGTGGAACGTGTGTCGGAACATTTGTTTCGAGCACACCAGCAAAAAGCGTTGTTTTTCCTACAGCAGTTATAACAACCCGTTGTCTGGCCACGGGGGCGGCGGTTACGCCGGGCCGGCCATGTGGGACGGCTACCATCCCTACGCGGCCCCGGCCTACGGCGCCGTTCCCGTCGCCGCGGCGCCGGCCGCCGCCAAGCCGTCGTTCACCGCTCCGCAGCCGACGCCCGCCCGCAATTCCTCGGTGACGCCGACGGGACTGCAACAGGCAGGCTATTTCTACTATGCTCCGGCGACCAACGCCGGTTACGGCTACGGCGCGGGTTACGGCTATGCCGCGGGTTACGGCTACGGCTACGGGGTCGGCTCTTTCCAGGCTCCGAACTACTGGTACGACAATTGATGAGGCCCAGAAGCAGAAAAGGTCTCACGCCAAGGCGCCAAGAACGCAAAGAAAGACAAAGGAGGATCGCATAGCTCCTTCTTTGTCTTTCTTTGCGTTCTTGGCGCCTTTGCGTGAGGCTCTTCTTGATCCAACTCTGCCCGGGACGGCGGCCGCGAGAGAGAATCGGAGGCCGCTGGCGCGGACGTTTTGCTGGACGGCGGGCCATCCACCGGGAATGGTTGAGCGTCCGCGCTTGGGGTGTTTTTTCAGGAAGCCGCGCTCGTTCGCCGGAGCGCATCGCCCTCACAGGAGAGATCTCGTATGAAAAAGCTATTCGGCGCCGCTCTGCTGGCGTTGCCGTTGTTGGCTGGGTCGGCCTGTGCCGAAGGTTGGCCCTTTAACGTCCAGATGGGAGGCAGTTTCTACTTTTACGGGACGCGGGCGCCGCCCGCCCGCAGGCCGGCCCGTGGTATCTGTACTGGCCGCTGGAAGCGCACTTCCTGACCCCGGCGCCGACGGGCTATCCCTACTGGCCCGGCCCGCAGGTGCTGCCGGGGACGACCCTCGGCGGGCCGGCGTACGCGCCGCACGCACCAGCCGCCCCGCCCGCCATCGCCCCCGCTCCCGCCGCGACTGCTCCCGCGCCGCGAACGGCACCGCCAACCGGGCCACAAATTTCCGTCCCCCCCTACCTTCAGCCGACGAGCTATTCCTCCAACGGCTACCCCGCACAGGTGCCGAGCTACTGGTACGATCGCTGATCGGCTCGTCTCTCACGCTTGGGACGCGATCAGAGGCAGCGACATCCGCGCCGCGCGCCGCGCCGGCGCGGATGTATTCGTCACCCGGCAGTGTTTGCCTTGCCAGCTATCCCGTCGCGCCAGCTCGACATGGATCGCCGCCAGCAGGGCGGGCTTGTCGCGGCACCACTCCGGCGCCACCAGGTAATCCGGCGGCGCGTCGCCGTTGAGGCGGTGGATCACCATCTCCGCCGGCAGACGTTCGAGGAAATCGCAGACGACATGGACGTACTCGTCGCGGTCGAACAGCCGCACCGTGCCGCGCCGATACATCTCTTCCAGCGGCGTCTTGCGAACAACATGGAGATTATGGATCTTGACGGCGTGGACCGGCAGACGGGCCAGCGCGTCGGCGGTCGCCAGCATGTCGTCGTGCGATTCACCGGGCAGGCCGAGGATGACGTGGGCACACAGGTCCAGTCCGCGGCCCCGACAGCGGGCGACGGCGTCGAGGAAGGCGTCGAAATGATGGCCGCGATTCATCCAATCGAGGGAACGATCGTGGATGCTTTGCAGTCCAAGTTCCAGGCAGACGTAGCGCCGGCGGGCGTACTCCTGGAGCAGATCGAGCACCGGATTGTGTACCGAGTCCGGGCGAGTGCCGACCGCCAGGCCGACGATGCTCGGGTGGACCAGCGCCTCGTCATAGAGGCGGCGCAAACGATCGACCGGGGCGTGCGTGTTCGTCGCCGCCTGGAAATACGCGAGAAAGCGCTCGGCGCCGTAGCGGCGGCCGAGCAACTCCACGCCGCGCTCAACCTGGGCGGCGACGGAGGCGCGCGGCAGGCGGCGATTGGGACTGAAACTGCGGTTGTCGCAGTAGACGCAGCCGCCGGTCGTGACGGTGCCGTCCACGTTGGGACAGGTGAAGCCGGCATCAATGGTCACTCGGTACACGCGCGTGCCGAAGCGTTCGCGCAGGAAACGACTGAAGGCATAATAACGCCGCTCGGACGTGAAGCCGGCGGGCAGGCAGACGTCGGACGGCATGGCCGAGACCCCAAGTCCTCACAGACGGCGACCGCAGACGAATTCTCTCCAGGGTAGGGACCAGTGGAGGCGGCCGTCAAGCGCGATCGCGCCGCCGTCCGTCGCCGGATGACTTTTTCCTTCCCCTCGGCGGCGGGAGAGTTATAATGAAGAAATCATGTGTAGGGTTCGTCACGTCAGCCGAACGTTCCCTCAATGAAGACATCGTTCCGAGTTTGTGGCCCCGAAGTAACGCAGCCTTGGGACCGGCACTGAACGGGAGAAAGTGAACCATGAATTACCAAGTGCATGGGGAATTGCAACCGATCGGCGGCGGCGACGCCATCCCGCTCATCCGCGAGGTCTTGACTCTCGGGCGGCGCGAGTCGTGCGACATCTGTCTACGCTTCCCCAACATCTCCGGCGTCCACGCGCAGATGCAGTTCCGCAACGGCTACTGGTACATCCGCGACATGAACAGTACCAACGGCGTCAAGGTGCAGGGCGTCCGCGTCCAGGAGAAGCTGCTGCACCCGCGCGACGAGGTCACCATCGGCAAGCGGAAATACATCATCGACTACGAATTGCCGGCCGACCGCCGTGCCCTCGACGAGGTGGTGGAAGAGGACATCATGAGCCAATCGCTGCTGGAAAAGGCCGGCCTGGAACGGCGCAAGCCCGACCGCTCCGCGCCGAAGTCGTCCACGTTCGACGCCGGCGATTTCCTGCTCGCCGACGAGTGACAATGTGTTTGTCCGAGCCTGAAGCGTAAGCGAAGGAATGGCAATCTTCGCTTACGCTTCAGGCTCGGAGGCATTTTGCTAGTTTGAAGCCGCAAGCGGCCACAGCAAATCCCAGCCGATCGCGAAAATCGCGGCATCGACCATCAAGTGACTGAGCCAGGGCGGCGCGAGAGAGCCGCCGCGTTCGTACAGCCACGCCCACATGGCTCCGCCGACGGCGATGGCCAGAGCAAACGGCAGCGCCGCCCCCAGGAATCGGCCCGGCAGATACACGTACAGGACGATGACGTGATGGGCCATGAAGGCCAGGCTGGACACGATCATCGCCGGCACCAGCGGCATGAACTGCCGTAGACCGCCGAAGACGAACCAGCGCCAGTAGTATTCTTCCAGCCACGAATGGGCCGCCACCACGAAGACGGCCAGGAAGGCGTAGGAGGCCGGCGTGGCCATGTTGACTTCCTGCAGCTTGGCTTGCAGCCGCGCCGGCGTCTGCGCCAACAGCGACGAGCCGCGCAGTCCGCCGAAGTAAACGGCGAGCATGAGGACGGCGACCGCCGACCCAAAAATCAGGGCCGGTTTCCAGGCGCGGGAGCGCGGCCGCGTCAGGTGCAGCCAGCGTGGGTCACGCCAGCCGCTCTCCAGGGAGACGTCCCAGTCTTTCGGAGCGGGAGGAAGATCGCGGACGGGCGAATGCTCGGCGTAGGTACGTTGCTTCCGCGACCGCGGCCGCGCCCGCCAACCGAGAAAGACGAGGAAGGCCAGCGGAAAACTGAACTGGATGATCTTGCCGAGGACGTAGGCCGCTTGCTGCTGTGGATTGACTCTCGATCCGCTGCCGGCCAGGCCCAGGAAGTAGCTCCAGGCCGCGACGCTCGGAAAGGTCATGGCGAACAACAGCGCCAGGGCCGTCAGCAGCCGCGTTTGCCTCGTCGCCGGGTCACTCATCGCGCGTTCCTCTGTCGTGATCCGCACGCCGCTCAGCACTCGTGTACGAGGCGCCGCACCAGCACGCGCAGCTTTTTCTCGGCGGCGTTGGCGGTGGCGATGATGTCGGCCAGGTTGGTCGGCTCCAGGGCGTCCGGTAAACACATGTCGGTGATGACGGACAAGCCGATGTTGCGCAGGCCACTGTGTACACCGACGAGAACCTCCGGCACCGTGGACATGCCGACCACGTCGGCGCCGCCGCCGCGCAGAAAGCGATACTCTGCCCGCGTCTCCAGGTTCGGACCCGGCACGGCCACGAACACCCCCTGGTGCAAGACGATCTTCTCCTCCAGCGCGATGCGCCGGGCCAGGGCGATCAGCTCGCGGTCATACGGCCGGGCCATGTCGGGGAAGCGCGGGCCGAGGCGATCGTCGTTGGGTCCGATGAGCGGATTGTCGCCCATCAAGTTGATGTGGTCCTCAATGACCATCAGGTCGCCCTTGGCGAACTGCGGGTTCATGCCGCCACAAGCGTTGCTGACGAGAAGCACTTCGCAGCCCAGCGCCTTCATGACGCGCACGGGGAGCGTGATCTGCCGCAGCGAATAGCCCTCGTAGTAGTGGAAGCGCCCTTCCATGGCGATGACGGCCTTGCCGGCGAGATGGCCGCAGACCAACCGGCCAGCGTGCGTCGGCGCCGTCGAATGGGGGAAGTGCGGGATGTCACCGTAAGGAAGCGCCGCCTCGGCCTCGATCTCCTCGACCAGTCCGCCCAGGCCAGTGCCCAAGATGATGCCGACGCGCGGCCGACCCTGCCAACGCTCCCGGATGACGGCTTTCGCTTCCTCGATCTGCTCGTACAATCCCAGCATACGATCACCGCTTCGAGACCCCCTAAGCCACCAGCGCCGCCAGCAAGGCGTTGACGATGGCGCCGAGGATGGGCGGAAGCAGCGACCAGCGCCTTTGACTTGCCTCCGCCAGTCCTCTCTTTATTTCCTGTACTTTTTCGTCCAGGCTCCTCACGCGCTCGTTGAGGACGGCAAGCTCGCGACTGAGATCGCGGATGATCTCGTCATGGGTTGGTCTGACCACGATCAATCCCTTTCGTCGATCATTTGCAGGAGTTTTTTCATCTGGGCATCGGAGAGTGCTTGCAGAAAATCGCCCCACAAGTCGAGGAGACGGCTGCGCAGGTGCCGCAGCGACCGCAGTTCGTCCGTGGCCAAGGTAGCGGACATCTGCTGAGCGGCATTGGACAGCGTTAAGGTGTATGTCTTGCGGCCGCGCTCATCCTGTCCTTGCTCCCACCGGGCGGAAACCTCCGTGATGGTTTGTCCGATGACTTCTTTGAGGCACTCGGACGCTTGTTGCAGCAGGGCGTATTCCTCGGACCTCTGTTTTGTTTGATCTTGGTAGGTCACGTTCATGGGAACCTCCGAGGCTTGGATGTCGGCGCCGATCATTCTAGCAGAACAATGGTTCACCGCGGCGCTTTCGCCTGATAAACTGCAACTCGGACAGAAGGCGTACAGCGGATTGTAGAGAGCGGAGACGAATTATGGCCGTCAACCTGACCCCGCAATATCTGGAGGCGGAGGCGGAGTACAAGCGCGCCCAGACCGCCGAGGAACGCCTGGAGTGTCTGAAAAAGATGTGGGCGCTGGTGCCCAAGCACAAGGCCAGCGAGAAGCTGCAAGCGGAGTTGAAGACCAAGCTCAGCGATGCCCGCGAAGAGGTTGAACACGAGCGCAAAAGTCCCAAGAAGAGCGGCGTCAGTCACAAAATCCCGCGGCAGGGGGCGGGACAGGTAATCCTTGTCGGCGGTCCCAACGGCGGCAAGAGCCGGCTGCTGACGCGACTGACACGGGCCACGCCGGAGGTCGCTCCCTATCCGTTCACCACCCGCGAACCGCACGCCGGCATGATGGAGTGGGAGGACGTGCGCGTTCAGCTCCTCGATACGCCGCCCATCACCGCCGACTACCTGGAGAGCTACCTGTCGAGCATGGTCCGCTCGGCCGACGCCGCCCTGCTCGTCGTCGATCTGGGCGACGACGAGGGGCCGCTCGCCGCCGAGGCCGTCGTCGAACGGCTGGCCCAAACCAAGACGCTTCTCGTCGGCCAACCGCCGGCCGAAAGCGACGACCCCGCGCTGCACCATACCAAGACGATACTGGTGGCCAACAAGCTCGACCTGCCCGAAGCGGCCGAACGCCTGGAGCTGGTGCGCGAGCTGTTCGGCCCGCGTTTCTCCGTACAAGCGCTGGATGCCGAATCGGGCCGCGGACTGGAGGAGCTGCGCACGGCCATCTATCGGCTGCTCAACGTCATCCGCGTCTACAGCAAGAAGCCCGGCAAGCCGCCGGACATGACGTCGCCGTTCACCTGTCCGGCCGGCAGCACCCTCCTCCAGATGGCCGAGTTGGTCCACCGCGATTTCGCCGACAAGCTCAAGTCGGCCCGCATCTGGGGCACCGGCGTCTACGACGGCCAAACCGTGACGCGCGATCACGTGCTGCACGACAAGGACGTTGTGGAACTGCACGTCTGAAAAAAGTGTGGTTCGGACGCCAAAAGGGTTACAATCGGGAGAGGTTGAGGTGTCCGGTCGGGGATCCCGTGGCGCCGGCAGGCACCTGCGGTATCGTTGCGGCTCGAACGGTCCTTCGCGTCTCCTACGGCGAAAGCGATGGGCCTCGGGCGCTTTATCTCCCCCTACCGAGGTGCAACATGTTCAAGCGAGGGTTTCCTGTCGTGAGCGCTGGTGCGCTGGCGCTGCTGCTGGCGAGCGCGGGTACGAGTCCGGCCCAGTATCCCAACTCCAGCGACTGGTTCTACGCCCCCAACGGCATGGGCGGTACGTATTATGCGCCCCGCTTCGTCGGCGCGGCGCCGCCGTCTCCGGCCCCTATTCCGGTTACGGCGTAGGCTCGTCGATCGCCATCGATCCAATGAACTATGTGGCCTTTTATCCGCCGCTGTACAGCACGCGGGCGCCGGTGGCCGCTCCCGTCGCCGGACTGTTGCCAGCGGGGCAACCGGCCACCGTCGCGGTGATCGTGCCCGCCGATGCCGTCGTTCGGTTCGATGGACACAAGACCCGCCAGACCGGCAGCCATCGTCTCTTCACGACACCCGACCTGGAGAATGGCAAGAGTTATCACTACGCCGTGCAGGCGACGTTCCTGCGTGACGGCAAACCCTTCACGCAGTCCCAGCGCGTCGAGGTGCGCACCGGCGGTCTGACATCTGCCGTTTTCCCCATCGCGCGGTAGATATTATCCGAGCCGCGAGCGTTAGCGAGCGGGAGGCAGCGGCGCTCGCTAACGCTCGCGGCTCGGCCCCTAAACTCACGAGGAAACTTCCATGGACGCCAGGCATGACGAACAGGAATCGGCACGGATCGACCGACGGGTCTTCCTGGGAGCAGCCCCCCTGATCGGCGCGGCGCTGGGGCGGACGGCGGTGGCGGAAGGACACGATCGGGAGGAGCGGCCGGCAAA
Source organism: uncultured Planctomycetota bacterium (assembly GCA_963849325.1). Lineage (GTDB taxonomy): Bacteria > Planctomycetota > Planctomycetia > Gemmatales > Gemmataceae > JAJPHU01. The sequence goes on from CAWKHF010000010.1 coordinate 154,495, forward strand.
AGACGGGCGACCGTTGGGTGTCATCACCCGCCAGAGGAACCCGGACAACCTGGAATTCCCCTTCTCGAACCTCGACAGCTTCCTCACACCCAACGAACTGTTTTACGTCCGCACCCATTTCGACGTACCCGAGCTGGAGGCGAAATCGTGGCGGCTGAAGGTCGAAGGCACCGTCGAGAAGCCGTTCGAGATCGGCTACGACGCCTTGAAGAAGATGCCGTCGCACACCTTGACGGCCCTGCTGGAATGTTCGGGCAATGGCCGCGTCTTTCTCAAGCCGCCCCAGCTCGGTATCCGCTGGGAACTGGGCGGCGTCAGCAACGCCGAGTGGACCGGCGTCCGCCTGGCGGACGTGCTGGAGCAGGCCAGCGTCAAGGCCGATGCTGTCGAGGTCATCCTGGAAGGAGCCGATAAGGGAGAGCTTAAGTCGCCGAACCCGAAGACGCCTGGCGCGATTGCCTACGCCCGCAGCCTGCCGCTGGCGAAGGCGCGCCGGCCCGAGGTGCTTTTGGCCTACCGGATGAACGACGCCGAGTTGCCGCGGACGCACGGCTATCCGGTGCGTGCAGTCGTGGCCGGCTGGTACGGCATGGCCTCGGTCAAATGGCTGAAGCGCATCGTCGTCACCGACCGCCCCTTCCACGGCTTCTTCCAGACGTTCATGTACACCACCTGGAAGCGCCGTCATGGCGTGCCGGACCTGGTGCCGACCAGCGACATCGAGGTCAAGGCCGAGATCGCTCGCCCCGTCCTCCACGAAGTTGTCGCGGCGAAATCGCGCTATCGCGTCCACGGCGCCGCCTGGGCGGGGGAGTCGGACGTAACGAAGGTGGACGTCAGCAGCGACGGCGGCAAGACCTGGGCGTCGGCGCGGCTGCTCGACAAGGGAGGGGCGTACACCTGGCGCTTCTGGGAGTACGACTGGCAGACGCCGCCGCGCAGTGGACGCCGGGTGCTGATGGCGCGGGCGACGGACCAGCGCGGCCGTACCCAGCCGATGGAGCGCGACGACGACCGCCGCGATGGCGTCATCAGTCACGTGCTGCCGGTGGAGGTCGAGGTGCGCTAATTCGGCGAGCGAAATTTTTCTTGCCTTCGGTTAACCGAATGAGAATAATCTGAGATACAGCTCCAGGGATGTCAACGGCGCTATCCGTTCGCACGCTCCCGAGCCGTCAGGGATGATGGTGTCCGTCGCCCCGACCCTTCGACCGAGGAACCCACATGGCTCCGAACGCACTGCTTCCCCTCGACCGGCTCGACGCCGCGCAGCGAATGGCAAGCCTGGCAGCCCGATGACGCAACGGCGCTGGGACCGCAAATGGGTCGGCCATCTCTATCGCCGCGCCGCTTTCTGCGCCAACCTCGACGAGCTGCGGGCGGCCGAGCAGCGCGGCCCCCGCGCCACGCTCGACCTGCTCTTTCGCGGCGAGCCGGACTGCGACGATGCTGCTGCCCGCGCTGCTGACGGCCGGCGCAGTACACGGCGGCGGCCAACAACCAAGCCCAGCTGCGCGGCTGGTGGCTGTACTGCATGTTGCACAGCGGCCATCCGCTGCGCGAGAAGCTGACGCTGTTCTGGCACAATCACTTCGCCACCAGCATCGCCAAGGTCAACAGCACGCGCGAGATGTTCAACCAGAACAAGCTCCTCCGCGAACACGCCCTGGGCAAGTTCGGCCCCTTCCTGCTGGCCATGAGCAAGGACGCGGCCATGATGCACTGGCTCGACTCCAACAGCAACATCAAGGGCAAGCCCAACGAGAACTATGCCCGCGAAGTCATGGAGCTGTTCAGCCTCGGCGTCGGCCATTACACCGAGAAGGACATCCGCGAGGCCGCCCGCGCCTTCACCGGCTGGCACACCGACAGCGACGGCTTCGGCTTCGAGTTCAACGCCGCGCCTGCACGACGACGGCGCAAAGACGGTCCTTGGGCAAACCGGCAACTGGAACGGCGACGACGTCGTTCGCATCATCCTGCAACAGCCCGCCGCCGCCCGTTTCCTTGTCCGCAAGCTGTATCGCTTCTACGTCAGCGAGACGCACGAGCCGCCCGACAGCTTCCTCGAACCGCTGGCCGAGTCGTTCCGCAAGAGCGATTACGACATCGCCGCCCTGCTGCGGACCATGCTGTCGTCGCGGCACTTCTTCTCGGACTACGCCTTCCGCCAGCGCATCAAGAGTCCGGTCGAGTACGTCCTCGGCGCGGTGCGCGCGGTGTACCGCGAGTACGAGTCCGAAGGACAAGGTACCATCAACCGCTGACGCAGCAGGTTCTGGTGCGGCAGATCGATGCGATGGGGCAGTTGTTGTTCGCGCCGCCCAACGTCAAGGGCTGGCGCGGGGCGAAGGCGTGGCTGAACACGTCCACCGTGCTGTCGCGCGACAACTTCGCGCAGGCGCTGGCGATGGGGACGCTGTGGAACGGCGGCGTAGTGGCCCTGTCTACTTCGGAGGGATTTCCTCGACGGACGTGGACCTCACGGAGGTCGATCTGGCGATCGACAACGAAAACGTCATACAGGTTGATGTCACGGACGCGGGCAGCTCCTCCGGCGCCAAGCCGGCCGCACCGCCCAAGCCGACGGACAAGCCGGAGGAACCGGCGCCGCACAAGGCGTTCGATCCGGCCCGCGTCATCCACGAAGAGAAGGTGACCAAGCGCCAAGGACATCGTTCATCTGCTGCTCGACGTGTATCTGCCCGGCGGCGTGCGTCCGGCGTCGGAGGCGAAGCTGATCGCCTTCGTGGAGGCGGGCAATCCCAAGGGGCCGGCCCTGGATCGCCGCGTCCGTGAAACCGTCCATGCGATTATGACCATGCCGGAGTATCAACTGGCGTGACGTGGCTTGTTACCAGCCCGAGCGTCAGCGGCGGGTCTACAACCCATCGCTGGCGCTCCGGGCTAGTACGAGCGAAATCATCTTCCATTCCAAGGAGTCCTTCATGTTCAATCGTCGTCAATTCCTGACCCGCACGCTGCAAGGCTCGTCGCTGCTGGCCCTCGGCTCGGTGGTGCCGGAGTTCATCGCCAACACCGCGCAGGCCGCCGAAAAGGGCAAGGACACCGTCCTCGTCGTCATCGAGATGAACGGCGGCAACGACGGACTCAACACCGTCATCCCCTACGCCGACGACCTGTATCACAAATATCGTCCGACGCTGGGCTACAAGAAAGACCAGGTGGTGCGTCTCAACGATCACCTCGGCCTCAACCCCGGCATGGGCAGCTTCCGGCAAATGTGGGACCAAGGGCCAACTCGCCGTCGTGCAGGGCGTCGGCTATCCCAATCCCGACCGTTCGCACTTCGAGTCGATGGACATCTGGCAGACGGCCGACCCGCGCCGCAACATCAAGACCGGCTGGCTTGGCCGCAGCGTCAACGAGCTGCAAGGCCAGGGCGGTTTCGTGCCGATCCTGCACATCGGCGGCGGCCGGCAGCCGCTGGCCGTCCAGGGCACACCTGGCGGCGCCGTCAGCATCAACAACCGCCAGCCGTTCAAGCTCGAACTCGGCGGCGGCACCGTCGCCCAGCACAAGGCGCGGCGAAAACTGCTCGAAGAACTGTCCGCTCCCGAGAAGGACGACAGCGCCGACGACATCCTGCAATTCGTCCGCCTGCGTCAACTGCGGACCATGACCAGCGTGGAACGCTTGCAGGAAATGCTTGTCGAAGCAGCAACAACGGCCCAACCAGATCTTCGGCCCGGATGGCTTTTACGGTCCCAATCGCTGCCGATGCAGCTGCAACTGATCGCCAACCTCATTGTCACCGGCTTCGGCACGCGCATCTTCTACGTCATGATCGACGGCTTCGACACGCACTCGACGCAGGCCGACGCCCATCGCAAGCTGCTGGCGCAGGTGTCCGACGGCATCACCAACCTGTTCAACACGCTGAAAAACGGCGGCCACGACAAGCGCGTCCTGGTGATGACGTTCTCGGAGTTCGGCCGCCGCGTGCAGGAGAACGGCAGCAAGGGCACCGATCACGGGGCGGCGTCGTGTCTGTTCGTCGCCGGCCCGGCCCTCAAGGGCGGCATCGTCGGCGAGCACCCGAGCTTGAAGGACCTCGACAGCGGCGATCTGAAGTACGCCATCGATTTCCGCCGCGTCTACGCCACGCTGCTCGACACCTGGCTGCACTGCGACAGCAAGGCCGTCCTTGGCGGCAAGTTCGAGCACCTGGAAGGACTGAAACCGCGCAAGGCGTAATTCGTTTCGCCGCGACTCGCAGAAGCGCGTGCCATGCGCGCTTCTGCGCATCGCGGCTAAACCTGGGTCTGTTTTCGGAGGTTCGTCATGTCCCCGCGCAGCCGGCCGGCGTTCACCCTGTTTCAACTGTTGATCGTGCTGGCGATCCTGCTGATCCTGTTCGCCCTGTTGCTGCCGGCGATCATCAAGGTGCGGGCGATCGGCGCAGCGAACGCAGAGCGTACCAACAATCTCAAGCAGTTGTGTCTCTGGGCCTGCACAACTACGCCGATACCAATCGGCTCTCCTGCCGCCGGGCGTCGATGACAACCACTTCTCGGCGGCCAGCAAACTGCTGCCCTTCATCGAGCAGCAGGCGAACGTCTACAACACGATCGATTTCAAGAAATCGATCGACGACAAGGCCAACGCCGCGGCCCGCAAGGTCAACGATCAAGACGTTCCTCAGCACGGCTGGACCCCATCGCGTCGGTGAAGGACGAATGGGGCGCGACGAATTACCTCTTCAACGATCAAGCTGTTCTTCGCTCAACTCGAAAGTCGAAGATTCCCCGCCGACATCCCCGACGGCACGAGCAACACCATCGTCATCGGCGAGACACTCAAGGGCGACGGCAGAACCAAGGCGACCGACGTCCGCCGCCAGTATGTGCTCGTTGAAGAAAGAGGACTCTGAAGGACATCAAGCCCGACGCCGGCGTCAAGGATTTCAAGGACGACAAGAACATCGCCGGCGATCGCTGCGCCAGCTGGATGGATGGCCGCTTCCTGCAAGGCACGTTCAACGGCAGGCTGCAGCCCAACGACAAACGGCCGGACGTGAGTTGCGGCGGCGTCGGCGGCGTGTCCGCCCTGCGCAGCTTCGATGAGTCGTCCTCGTCGGCATGGGCGATGGCAGCGTCCGCACCGTCAATGCCACAGGCGATTTCGCACAAGACCTGGAAGGCCGCCGATGACGCCGGCCGGCGGCGAAGTGCTCGGCACCGACTGGTGAACCGAACGACCCTTTCGACAGGAGATAAAACCATGCGAACACAACCGCGATCCGCTTTCACGCTGTTTCAACTGCTGATCGTGATCGCCATCTCGCTCATTCTGATCGGCCTGCTGCTGCCGGCGGTGCAGAAGGTGCGCGCGGCGGCGGCGCGGACGCAGAGCATGAACAACCTCAAGCAATTGGCTCTCGGCCGCACACAACTATCACGACGTCAACAACGCCTTTCCGCCCGGCGTCGATGACAACCACTTTTCAGCCGCGCACAAGTTCTTGCCGTTCATCGAACAGAACAACGTGTTCAATCGGATCGATTTCAAGAAGTCCATCGACGACAAGGCCAACGCCCCGGCCCGCAAGGCGCTCGATCAAGATGTTCCTCAGTCCGCTGGATCCCATTCCGTCGGTGAAGGCGGAATGGGGCGCGACCAATTATCTCTTCAACGATCAGGTATTCTTCCTCAACTCCAAGATCGAAATCTCCGTTGACGATCCTGGACGGCACGAGCAACACCGTCATGACCGGTGAGACGCTCAAGGGCGACGGCAAGACCAAGGCGGTCGACGTCCGCCGCCAGTATGTGCTGCTGAAGAAAGAAGAGTCTGAAGGGCGTCGGGGCCGACACCGGCGTGAAGTATTTCAAGGACGACAAGAACATCGCCGGCGATCGCTGCGCCAGTTGGATGGACGGCCGTTTCCTGCAAGGCACCTTCAACGGCCGGCTGCGGATCAACGATCGAACGACCCGACGTCAGTTGCGGCGGCGTTAGCGGCGTCTCTTCCCTGCGCAGCTTCGAGTCCTTTGTAGTCATCGGCATGTGCGACGGAAGTGTGCGCATCGTCAGTAACAGTGTTTCACATGACACGTGGAAGACCGTCCTGACGCCCAGTGCCGGCGACCAACCCGGTGCCGATTGGTGAGCCGCTGTTCCCGTTTAGCCGCGACGCGCAGCGGAGCGCGGTAGCGTCCCGCGCTCCGCTGCGCGTCGCGGCTAAACGGGAATTATCCCACCGTCGAAGGATCCAATCCAATCAATTGCAGCGCCTGGCGTTTGAAATCGGCCGCCAACTGCCGGATCAACTCATCCACTTCCTGACAGCCGCCCCGCCAATCCTCGTCGGACATGCCGGCGGGGCGCGGCGGCGAGCACGCTTCGAGGTACATCTTCGCCTTCGGCTCGGTGCCGCTGGGCCGCAGGACGACGCGCGCCTGTTCGCCGCAGCGGAAGACCAGCACGTTGCGCGAGGCGGCGTCGGTCGCGCCCTTGAGGGGCCCGAAGCGGCCTTGCTCGTCGCGCAGGTCCTCGACGGCGGTCACGGCCAGGCCGGCGATCTGCCGCGGCGGCGTCGCGCGCAGGCGGTCCAGCATGCGTGCCATCTGCTGCTTGCCCTCCAGGCCGCGCATGAACACCGACACGCCTTCGTTGCGGAAATAGCCGAACTCGCGGGACAGCCGTTCCAGGTAATCGAGCACCGTCTGGCCGCGGCGCTTCTGGTCGAGGGCCAGCTCCGCCAGCAGCAGGGCGGCCCCGGCCGCGTCCTTGTCGCGGATGTGCGGCGTCACCAGGATGCCGTGGCTCTCCTCCACGGCGATGACGAAATCGTCCGGCGTGCCGGTCACGTCCTCGTAAGCGCCCTCGTCGCTCCAGGTGCCATAGCACATCGGCGATGTACTTGAAGCCGACCAGCAGATCGTCGACGACCTGCGCCTTGAAGTGGCGGGCGATGCGCGTGACCTGGCCGGTCGTGACCTCGGTGCGGACGACGATCGGCGACGGCGGCAAGCCGGCCCTGCTGCGTCAGCTTGTTCAGCTTGAAGTGCGTCAGCAGGGCGGCGATCTCGTTGCCGGTGAGGACGTGCCAGTTGGCCGGTTCGGTCGGGGACCATCGCGCCGAGGCGGTCGGCGTCGGGGTCGGTGGCCAGCACCAGGTCGGCGCTTGTGCGCGCGGGCCGTGGCCGCGGCGCGGTCCATCGACTCGGGCACTTCCGGGTTCGGCGTCTTGGTGACGTTGGGGAACTGGCCGTCGGGCGTCATCTGCTCGGCGACCGGCACGACGCGGAAGCCCTGGCCGACGAGCGTCTCCATCGCGGTCAGCGCGCCGACGCCGTGCAGCGGCGTGAAGACGACCTTGAAGTCGTCGAGCTTCGGCGGCGGCACCAGGCTCTGCTTGCGGCACAGGTCGATGTAGGCGCGGTGCGGCGCCTCGTCGAGGAAGTGGAGCCGGCCGCGAGCGCTGCGCCTCGGGCCACGGCAGCGACTTGATGACCGTGCACCTGATCGACGAGGTCGGCCATGATCTGGTCGTCGGGCGGCACCGGCTGGCCGCCGCGCTCGTCGTAGAACTTGCCGCCGTTGTCGTCGGGCGGGTTGTGCGAGGCGGAGAGTTCAGGCCGCCGTGCGCCTGCAGGTAGCGGATGGTGAAGGACAGCTCCGGCGTGGCGAGGTAGTGCTTGCTGTCCGGCGGCAGGATGTGGGCGTGAATGCCGTTGGCGGCGTAGACGCCGGCGGCGTGCTGGGCCAGGTCGCGCGAGGACAGGTGCAGCACCGGGTTGGGCAGCGCCGGGTTGTACTGCCGGCGCTGGTCCTCGAACTGGCGCACGTCGTAGGCGAGGACGACGCGCAGCGGCTCGACGCCGGGAAAACGCTCCTTGCAGATATTCGCAATGTCCCTGAACGGAGGCGCGCGAGCGTCCAGAGGTTCATGCGGTTGGGGCCGATGCCGACGGCGCCGCGCCGGCCGCCGGTGCCGAAGGGCAGGATCTGATAGAAGCGGTCGAGCAGGCCCGCCCACTGCTTCGACTCGATGAGCCATTGCAGCTGGGGGCGGTAGGGGGCGAAGTCCGTTTCGGTCAGCCACTGTCGTAAGAACTTCAGCGCCTGGTCCTTCAGGGCGGCGTCCGCTTCGATCCCCCGGAAGCCCTCGGTGGCCTGGGCCAGCAACTCCATAATGCAACCTCATCCTGAAGATACGGTTCCGGTCGAATCCGTCGAAATGGTACTCGACAGAGCAGAGAGAGGGAAGAGAGAGTGAAGGACGCTGCGGCGCCGCAGCGGATTGGGGTATTTTCGTTAGCCCAGCCCTGGCTGAGCTAACGAAACCAACCCCCTACTCCCCGGATCAACGCACGCACCCGCAGGGTGTTACCTCCGCCAAAAATGCTTGACTCTGCCGCTACGGTGGGATAGCAGTAAGGAGATAGCCCTCCCGCCTCGTCCGCCGCCTCCCCGCCGTGCGAAAGGATGCGTTATGTTCCCCTCCTGCACGCCTCTTCGTCTCCCGCTCGTTCTCTGCCTGACGGCACTGTCGCCGATGATGGCCTCCGCACAGACCTCTCTGCACCAGCGCATCGACCAGGTTCTCGCCGCGGGGCAAGCCGACTTCACCCGGCGCGCGGCCGGACCTGCCTCCGACGCCGAGTTCCTCCGCCGCCTTTCTCTCGACCTGACCGGCACCCTCCCCACGACGACCCAGGCGCGTGACTTCCTCAAGGACCGCTCGGCCAACAAACGGCAAGCGCTGATCGATCGTCTGCTGGCCGGCCCGGAGCACGCCCGTCATCTGGCCACTGTACTCGACGTCATGCTCATGGAGCGCCGACCGGACAAGCACGTGCCTCATGCGGCGTGGCTCGAATATCTCCGAACCGCCGTGGCGGCGAATCGGCCGTGGGACGAGTTGGTGCGCGAAATCCTTTCCGCCAATGGCGCCGACGCCAAACAGCGGCCGGCGGCGAAATTCTACCTCGACCGCGACGCCGAACCCAACCTGCTGACGCGCGACATCAGCCGCCTGTTCCTGGGCACCAACCTGCAATGCTGTCAGTGCCACGACCATCCGCGCATCGACGATTACAAGCAGCTCCATTATTACGGCCTGTTCGCCTTCGTCAGCCGCAGCTCGGTCGTCGTCGATCCGAAGCGGAAGCTGGCCGTGCTGTCCGAGAAGGCCGACGGCGCCGTGACGTTTCAATCGGTCTTCGACCCGGCCAAGGTGACGAAAAGCACCGGGCCGCGCCTGCCGGAGAAACCGCCGCTCAAGGAACCGGCCGTCGAGAAGGGCAAGGAGTACGTCGTCGCCCCGGCCCCCGGTGTGCCGGCCGTGCCGCGCTACAGTCGCCGCGCCTTGCTCGGCCCGGAACTGGCCCGCGCCGACAATGAGTCGTTCAAACGCAACATCGCCAACCGTCTCTGGGCGTTGATGATGGGCCGTGGCCTGGTGCATCCGCTCGACCTCGATCATTCGGCCAACCCGCCTTCGCATCCGGAATTGTTGACAATGTTGGCCGACGACATTGCCGCTCGCAAGTTCGACATGCGCGGCTTCCTCCGCGAGCTGGCCCTCAGTCAGACGTATCAGCGTTCGAGCGTGCCGCCCCCTAGCGTCAAGGAAGCGGCGCCAACGAGCTACACCGTCGCCCTGCTCAAGCCGCTGACGCCGGAGCAACTGGCCTGGAGTTTCATGCAGGCAACCGGCCTGACCGACGCCGAGCGTCAGGCACTGGGCAAGAACGCCACGGAGGCGACGCTGTACGCGCGGCTGGCCGGCAACGTGACGCCGTTCGTGCGGACGTTCGGCGGTTCGGCCGGCAAAGCGGAGGAGTTCGACGCCCGACTTGAACAGGCGTTGTTCCTGGCCAACGGGCCGACCGTGCGCGGCTGGCTGTCGCCGCGGCCCGGTAATTTGATCGACCGCCTGGCGCGGCTGACGAACACGGATGCCGTGGCGGAGGAGCTGTATCTGAGTGTGTTCACACGCTGGCCCGGCGTCGAGGAGCGCAAGGAGGTCGCCGTCTTCCTGGCGAGTCATCCACAAGATCGCACGGCGGCGCTGCAAGACATGGCCTGGGCTCTGCTGGCGTCGGCGGAGTTTCGCTTCAATCATTGACACTCGGCTCGCCCGATGCGGAGAGAATTCTATGTGGTGCTCCTACGCTTGCGATTCGGCGGACCATCTGCTTTCCCGTCGGCATTTCCTCGCCAGCATGGCGACGGGGGCGCTCGAGGCGCTGTCGCTGGGTTCGTTCGTCCGGCCGGCGTTCGCCCGTGAACTGGACAGGCAACAGAAGCGTGTTCTCATGATCTGGCTTCACGGCGGGGCGAGTCAGCTCGAAACATGGGACCCCAAGCCCGGCACGAGCACTGGCGGGCCGTTCCAGGCCATCCCGACGTCGGTGCCCGGCATCCACATTTGCGAGCTGCTGCCGTACACCGCGAAGCAGATGCACCATCTCGCCCTCATTCGCGGTCTCAACACCGCCGAGGACGATCACGGCAAGGGCGCTTACATCATGCACACTGGCCGGCGGCAGGAGCCGGCGATGAAGTGGCCGCACCTCGGCTCGGTGTGCGCCAAGCTGCTCGGCGACGGCGACAATCCGCTACCCGGCTACATCCACATCACGCCGCGCGGCAACGGCGGCGTCAACAGCGAGGACGCCGCCTTCCTCGGCCCGCGCTACGCCTCCGTGTCCCTGAGCGATGGCCACGCTCCGGCCAACCTCGACCGCCCGCCGGCGCTCAGTGAAATCGCCGACCGTCAGCGGCACCAGTTCCGCATGAACGCCGACGAGCGTTTCCGCCGCTCGCGCCGCACGGCCCAGACCGAGGCGTACACCCACTCTTACGATCAGGCCGCCCAGCTCATGCGTCGGCGCGATCTTTTCGACATCGCCAAGGAGCCGCCGGCCGTGGTTGATCGCTACGGCCGGCACGACTTCGGACGGCACTGCCTGATGGCCCGCCGTCTGCTCGAAGGCGGCGCCACCTTCGTCAAGGTGGCCCACTCCAACTACGACACGCACCACGAAAACTTCGACTTCCACATCGAGCAGCTCGGCGAGTTCGATCGACCGTTCGCCACGCTGCTCGACGACCTGCGCGAGCGTGGTCTGCTGTCCAGTACGCTGGTCGTCGTCCTGTCGGAGTTCGGCCGGACGCCGCGGATCAATCGCAATTACGGCCGCGATCACTGGTCGCGCGCCTGGTCAATCGCCCTGGCCGGCTGCGGCATCAAGGGCGGCTCCGTCAGCGGCAAGACCAACGCCGAGGGCACCGCCGTCACCGATCGACAGGTCCACGGCGGCCACCTGTTCCATACCTACCTCCGTGCTCTCGGCTTCGACTCGAAGAAGAACTTCTACGTCGAGCAGCGGCCCATCGCCATCGCCGATCCGAAGGCCGCCCCCGTCACGGAGGTGCTGGCATGACTCCCGCCCCGGCCGCGAAGATCGACCCAACCAAGACGCATCCAATCCAGGAGCACAAGCACACCAGTCCGCTGCTGGGCTGCAGGCTCGCCCCGTCCGGGCGATTCGTCTTCGCGGGCGCCCAGGACAACGCCGTGATTCGCTGGCACCTCGACGGCGGCAAGAAGACGCTGCTGACGGGCCACAAGAGCTGGGTGCGTACACTGGCCTTCGCGGCGAAGGAGAAGCTCCTGTTCTCCGGCGACTACGCTGGCCGCGTACACGTTTGGCCGGTGGATAGCGAGCAGCCGACGGTGCTGCGCACCATCGAAGCGCACCGCGGTTGGGTCCGCGCCCTGGCCGTCAGTCCCGACGGCCAGACGCTCGCCTCATGCGGCAACGATCACCTCGTCAAACTCTGGTCGGTCCCCGACGGCAAGCTCGTCCGCGAGCTGGCGGGCCACGCCTGCCACGTTTACAACACCGCCTTCCACCCCGACGGCAAACTCCTGGTCTCCGCCGACCTCAAGGGCGTCGTCAAGGTGTGGGGCTTGGCGAAAGGCGAGGTCGACGCGGGAGCTGGACGCGAAGATCCTCTACAAATACGATCCGTCTTTCCTGGCGGACATCGGCGGCGTGCGCGGTATGGCGTTCAACTCGGATGGCTCGCTGCTGGCTTGCTCCGGCATCACGGACGTGAGCAACGCCTTCGCCGGCGTCGGCAAGCCGCTCGTCGTACTGTTCGACTGGGCGACGGGCAAGACGAAGCAGTTGTTGCGTCCGAAGGCGAACTTCCAGGGCACCGCCTGGGGTGTGATCGTTCATCCGGCCGGCTTCGTCGCCGGCGTCGGCGGCGGCAACGGCGGCGCCCTGTGGTTCTGGAAGCCCGACAGTGCTCAGGACTTCTTCGCCCTGGCCCTTCCCAACAACGCGCGCGACCTCGACCTGCACCCCGATGGCCGGCGCCTGGCCGTGGCCTTCTTCGATGGTGCTGTCCGTATCTATGGCATGGAAGCGAACGCCGCTGCCAAGTAAGGGTCGGTTGCCCAAGCCGTTTGCGGTTTGGCGAGGCTGCGGAAACGCTAAGTAATGAAAAAATGATGATAATGAAAAATGGATCTTGAAGTCTTCATTCTCCCTTGTTACCATCGCCTTTTCTTGGGAAAGAGGATAATGGTGCAGTTACTCCTGAGCACAATTGCCATGGAGTGCACCTATGTCCCGTCCAATCACCGACAACAATTCTGAAAACTCATGCTGCCACTGCGCCATGCGCCATGCGCCACTTCGCCATGCGCCATGCGCATGCCACTGCGCCATGCGCCATGCGCCATGCGCCATGCGCCATGCGCCATGCGCCATGCGCCATCGCGCCATGCGCCAGTGCGCCATGCGCCATGTCCTGCCATGCGCCATGCGCCATGCGCCATGGCGCCACTGCGCCATGCGCCATGCGCCATGCGCCATGCGCCACTCGCGCCATGCGCCATGCGCCATGCGCCATGCGCCATGCAGTGGGGTTACGCCCTTTCCCGTCTGCCTTAACCGTAAAGTTCCCCGTCGATTCCCTCGCCCCAGGATGTCTCAGAAGAGGAGATGCCATGCGTAGACAGCTCGCCGCGATGTTGCGCTGCTTGGCCCTGTTGCTGGACCCGGCGTCTGGCGGAGTCCAGTTCGCCACGCAAGGAAACACGGTCCCGTCTGGAGGACCGGGGCGCGGGTCGTACCTATGGTATGGTCCGGACGATCCCAGTTCGACCGGGCTGTGGAGTGACCCGTTGATGTGGTCGCCCAAAGACGGGTCCGGTCCCCAACCCTGCGCCTTGGTGACGTTGGGTTCCTCGTTGGAAGTGATGAAATCGGCGACCGACGAGAGCACGGTGGACAAAGCCGAGGAGGCGAGGGACGAAGGGCCGAAGCCGCAGGCGTAGGTATCGCACCGAGGTTTGCTGACGATCATTCGAGGGAGGAAGCATCATGTTGTCCATTCGGGTTGTTGGCCTGCGCACCTGTGCGGGCTCGCTATGCGGCGCGATGATGCTGGTGTGCGCCGCGCCGGCGTGGGCCGATCCCAAGCCGCTGACCAAGGAGGAACAGGCCAAGGTCGATCGGGCCATTGATCGCGCCGTTGCGCTCTTGAAACGTGCCGCAGACAAAACAAGGAGACTGGCCCCGATACTGGCCAACCCAGCATCTCGTCGGTCAATGCGCTCTGCCGGCTTACGCGCTGTTGGAAGCTGGCGTACCGGCCGACGATCCGGTCATCCAGAAGGCCGCTGACTTTCTCCGCGCGCTGGTCCTCGCCAACGATCGGACCTACGAAGTCTCGCTGGCCCTTCTCTTCTTTGATCGTCTCGGCGATGCCAAGGACAAGCCGCTGATCCGGACTCTGGCCTTGCGGTTGATCGCCGGGCAGCATGTGACGGGGGGATGGAATTACGGCTGCATCCGCATGGGAAAGGAGAGAGAGGACGTTCTGTTCAAGGCATTGGTGGAGTTGAACAAGCGGCAGGAAGCGGGGGGCAAATTGACGATCAAATTCTTGAAGGATCTCCATCTTCCGACCTCGGTACGCGCTCTGGCTGTGTTCCGCGATCCGAGTCAGTTGCCTTGGCAGGATCCGCCGGATTCCGAGGTCAATATGCGTGTCGTTCCCATCGTGGGCACGACGGACAACTCGAATACGCAGTTCGCCATGCTGGGGTTGTGGGCGGCCCAGCGGCATGATGTGCCGGTCGGCCCCACGTTCCGCCTGATGGTCGAACGCTTCGAGAGAACGCAAAAGCCCAATGGCTGGTGGATGTATCTTCTCGATCGGAATCGTGGGAAGCCAGATAACCATCATCCTTCAATGATCTGTGTTGGCTTGCTTGGTTTGGCTATCGGCCGTGGGCTGAAGTCCACGACGCCTGGAGCGTTGCGGTCGGACAAGGTAGACCTCCCGGTTATTGCAGGTCTTGCGGCTCTCAGTCAAGATATTGGTGTCGCGGCCGCCGGTTTGGGCGATATCGCATGTCGAGGCCCGTATTATCTGTGGTCGGTTGAGCGTGTGGCGATGCTCTACAATCTACCGACCATCGGTGATAAGGACTGGTATCGTTGGGGAGCGGGGATCCTCGTTACCAGTCAGAGGCCAAGCGGAGAGTGGAGGGCTTTCTCGGTTAGCATCAACGGCCTACCCACGGTTAACCACGGTCCCATCGTGAATACGTCTTTTGCCTTGTTGTTTCTCAAACGCTCGCATCCCATGAAGGAATTGACGCCAAAGTTACTCTTCACCGCTAAGGAACTGAATCAGGGGGTCGCTCGATTGCTAGTGGATAAGAAACTCGCAGGACAGACAGGAGCAATTTCGAGGGAAAGCAAGACCCTTGAAAGTCCAAGCAAGGTCCGTGATCCCTGAACGATCCAATCGCTCAGGTTAATGGATAGTCCATTCATTACTCCGCGTTCGACGCGAAGCCGAAGATACTCTGCGCGTTGTCGATGCCGATGCCGAGCGATCAGGCGGATGGCGGAGACCATGCAAACTCTGGAGAGTTGGTGCATCGCTTCTATTCTTAAAGGAGGTCTTCTATGTGGTCCATGCTCACACGTTTGCGCGAGAAGTTTTTGCCGAGCATCCCGCCAAGGACTGTTCGCCGTGCATCCTGGTACTTCCGCCCCCATTTGGAAGCTCTGGAAGACCGTCTGGTGCCCGATGCCGTCACCTTCACGGGCGGTGGTAACGGCACCAGTTGGAACGATCCCGATAACTGGGTCGATCTCAATAACGGTGCAAATGTTGTGCCCGGAGCGTCGGACGATGCGTCCATCCTCATTGCCGCTACCGTCGTTATCTCTGGGGCGGCCGCTAACGTCAACAGCCTGGTCACCCTTCCCGGCAGCGTCCTCACGGTCACGGCCGGCAATCAACTGACGATCAACAACAACGTGCCGGGCACCACCTCCAGTCCGTTGGCGGGATCGGTCATCGATCTGGGCCGCATCGTCGCCAACACCAGCGACCCCCTCAACGGCACCGGCGTCGTCTTCGGCGGCGGCGCCGTCATCGGACCCGGAGACCTCAACGGCAACCTCGACGCCGGACCCAACTCCTCCATCACCTTTGCGCCCACCAACACCGGCGAATTCGTCGCCGGTGCCACCTTTGGTCTCGGCACCGGCAACATCATCATCGCCGGTCCCGTCCAGGTGGACGGCACCCTCGATGACAACACCGCCACCCTGAACGTCGTCACCGGCGGCACCCTCATGTCGGCCCCCGGCTCCACGGCAGGCGCGGTCAACGAGAATGCCACCTGCAACTGGACGGGCGGCTTCATCGCCCTGGCCGGCGGCTTCAACGTCGGTTCGTCGGGCAGTCTTACCGCCAGCGGCCCCGACACGAAGTATCTCGCGGGCCCTCTGAGCAACCAGAGCGCTTTCACCAGCCTGGGCGGGGCCGGACCCTTGTTTCTGGCCAGTTCTACCGCGTCCATCAGCAACGTCGTGGGCCACATGACCCTGTCGCTACCCCTGATCGCTGGCGTCGTTGGCAGCGGCGGCATCAGCAACTCTCCTCTGGGCACCCTTGAGGCGGCCCCGCCGGACGGTGCGCCGAATCATCCTCTCCCCGTTCACCAACAACGGCAATCTGACAGTGGACGGCGGCGTCAATCTGACGCTGGTGGGCGGCACCGACCCAAGCGGCGCTTCGACGGTGGCCCTGGATGGCGTGATGCAGTTGATGGGCAACCTGACTCTGCAAGGTCCGATCGATTCGCCGACGGGGTTCGTGGAGGACGCCGCCCCCGGCTTCATCGTGGTCGGCGACCTCCATGCCGGTAACCCCAGCGTGCTGACGGTGGGCGCCGGTGCCGTCGCCAGCGTCAACGGCAACCTGGAGGTGACCTACCTCGGCACGCTGACGGGAGGAGGCGAGGTCATCAATGGCGGCCGGCTGCAATTGGACGCGGTCAGCAGCACGGCGGGTCTGGGTTCGTACCAGCAGCTGTCCGAGGGCACGCTGGCCGTGGATGAACTGCCGGAGGAGTTTCCCACGGTGCTGGCCGTCACCGGCACGGCGCAATTGTCGGGCAACCTCATCCTGCTGAATTACACGCCGGTGGTGGGAGATGCCTTCACGGTGGTGACGGCGGGAGCTGTCAGCGGTCACTTCGATACGATCCCCGATGGTATGGAAGAGACCGATGGCCCCACCTCCGTGACAGTCACGCAAGTCAACCCGCCAGCCGGCCAGTGAATCGTTGACCGCGCGGCGTGCGATGTCTGCCCAAGTCGCTTGCGACTTCGTACAGCGGCGCATAGAAAAGGTACTTAGAAATTCGGCCGTGAGGAATTTCGATACCTCTTTTACGCTCCGCTGTATCAGGTCGCAAGCGGGGAGGAGATGCGCGAGGATACACCATGCGTCCCCTGGGGATGGCCATTGTCCTTGCGGCGTTAACTGCCGGAGTCGCCGGCGCCGAAACGTCGCGAGCGCCGAACGTCCTGTGGATCTGCGCCGACGACCACGCCCCCTACGTCTGCGGCGCCTACGGCAACAAAACCGTGCGCACGCCGAACCTCGACCGCCTGGCCTCCGCGGGCGTGCGCTTCGATCGCGCCTACTGCAATTCGCCGGTATGCACGGCGTCGCGTCAGTCGTTCCTTTGCGGCCGTTATCCGCGCAGCCTCGGAGTAACGCGGCTGCAAACACCGCTGCCCGAGGGCGAGCCGACGCTGGCGACGATCTTGCACGCCGCTGGCTATGACACCGCCGCCATCGGCAAGATGCACTTCAACAGCAACCTCAAGCACGGCTTCGACCTCCGCATCGACCTGCCGCAGCACGCGCGCCAGCTGAAGGAGCATCCGCCCAAGCCGCTGCCGGCCGATGTCCCAGTCCAGCCGCCGTGGCGGCCGTTCCGCGATCCGGCGCGCGTCTGGCTCAACAGTGCGTGTCTGCCGTTCGCGGCACACGATGAGGACATGGCCGGCACCTTTCTCGCCCGGCAAGCGGCCGGTTATCTGCGCGAACGCCGCGACAAGCCGTTCTTCCTCATGGTCAGCTTCTACGAGCCGCACTCGCCCTTTCGCTTCCCGGTCGAGTATCGCGGCAAGTATCGGCCCGAGCAGTTCCCGGCGCCGAAGGTCGGACCCGAGGACGATGCCCAAATCCCGGCCGTCTTCCGTGACTTGACCGAGCGCGAGAAGCAAGGCATCCTCGCCGCCTATCACACGTCCACCGAGTTCATGGACAAGAACGTCGGCCTGGTCCTCGACGCCCTCGAACGGTCCGGTCGTGCCGCCGACACGCTGGTGATTTACACGGGCGATCACGGTTACATGCTCGGTCAGCATGGCCGCTTCGAGAAACACTGCTGCTACGAGCCGGCGGTGCGCGCCCCGTTGCTGCTGCGCTGGCCGGGACACGTCCAGGCGGATCGAGGCACGAAGGCGCTCGTCGAATTCCTCGACATCGCGCCGACGGTGCTCGACGTTTGCCGGGTGCCGGTCGCGGAATCGATGCAGGGCCGGAGCCTAGTGCCGCTGCTGCGCGGCGAGCGCCGGCGACACCGCGAGGAGGTCGTGGTGGAGTACGCGGAGAACGAAGAGGCGATGATCCGTACCGAGCGTTGGAAGTTCATCTACTGCACCGGCAAGCGAGCGCGGCAGGACGGCTACGCCACCGGCCGGCCGCTGCCGGGCCGGACGATCCGCCTTTACGACGAGGACAACGATCCTGAGGAAATGACCAACCTCGTCGACAAGCCCGAGCACGCCCGGCTCGTCGCGGACTTCACGGTTCGGCTCGCCGAACACCTGAAACGCACGGCTCGCCAGCCCGAATTGGTCCCCACCAAGGGCGACGTACATGCTGTACTGGAATTCTGTTTGCAACCGCGCGACGTGCGGCTGCCGGCGAAGAAGTAAAGGATCGCCGCCCACATGCCGATCAATCGCTTCGATCAGGCCAGCCGCTACGCCGCCAAGCTGGATGCGCGGGGCTTCCTCGGATGGCTGCTGCACGAAGAGCCGGCCAGTCCGCGATTCCGAGGCTGGCTGGACACGCGCACGCTCCCCTTCCCCGGCGATCCCGAACGCATTTGTGATACGGTCGCCTGGCTGAGCGATCCCGATCCGGCGGTGGAATGGGCCATCCCGGTCGAGTTCTGCATCGAGCCGGACGGCAGCCTGTTCGGCCGGTTGCTCGTCTACCTGGGACAATTGTGGCTGGAGGTCCGCCCGACGGATGTGGGCGGCGAGCGGTTCGCGGTCGGCGCCATCGTGGTCAACCTGACAGGCCACGGCCAAACTTCGCGGACGATGCGCTTTCTTCAAACGGAAATCCACACCAGCCTCACCGTGGCGGAGCGCAATCTGGCCGACGAGGACGCAGAGGCGACTCTCGCTCATATCGCCACGGGGACGCTGCCTCGCTGCGTCCTGCCCTGGATCCCGCTGATGCAACGCGGCGGCGAAGACGGTATTATCCAGCAATGGAAGGATCTGGCCGGCCTGGAACCTGATAGCCGGCGGCGGTCGGACTTCGGCGGTCTGGCGCTGGTCTTCGCCGACGCGGCGCATCGCCTCCCCATCTGGAAGGAAGCCTTGAAGGAGTGGAACATGCGCGAATCGCAGCAGGTTTTGGAATGGATCAACATGGGCCGGGCCGAGGGCCGGGCCGAAGGAGAAGCGAATGCCTTGCTGCGCTTGCTGGCGAAACGCTTCCCGCCCGGAGCGCCGCTCGATCTGGCCGCCAAGATCCAGATGACCACCGAACTGGAGCATTTGCGCAAGTGGTTCGACCTGGCATGTACGGCCGATTCACTCGATGCCTTCCGCCAGGCGGCGGCGCTGTGAGAGGGCGAGCTACAATCCCAGGTGTTCGCGCGCATACGCCATACTCTTGCGCACGTTTTCCTCCTCAATGGCGAGTTGTTCCTTCGGAGTCCGGCCGCTGATGCGCGGCAGGGGCCGCGATGGCTTGTGCTTGCGGACCAGGGCCAGCGTGCGGGCGAGGTCGCGGCCCGGTACGCCCGTGGAGGTCGCCCAGTATTTGTCCGTCAGACAGGGCACACGTAGCGGATCGCGGGTAATCATCTCCAGGTTCAAGCGAATCTCCGGCCGCGCCGCGCGGAGAAGTGCGATCATCTTCGGCAAATCGAGGAAGCCTTCACCCAGCGGCACCTCGGCGAGCAGGAAGCCGTCGTCGTACTCGGCGACGGCCATGTCCTTCAGATGTACCGTGAGAGCATGGGGGGCGAGCGTCCGCACCACTTCCAGCGGATTTTCCAGGAGCGCGATGCTGTTGCCGGTATCGACGCATGCGCCGACGTGCCGGCTGTCCAGGCGCTTGAGCAGATCGATCAGTTCGCCGGCGCGATAGTCCTTGTGGTTCTCGATCGCCAGGAGCATGTCGTGACGCGTGACGATCGGCTCGGCCAACGTCACGGACTGCCAGGCTTGCTCCGCCGCGCGGCGAAAGTCGTCGGCGCCGGCGAATTGCTCGTATCGCCGGCCGCCGAAGAGCACGGTGCGCAGCACCTTCGCCCCAACCTCGCGGGCGCTGTGCAGCTCCGCCGTGAAGCGTTCGCTGTCGGCACGGTCCCTCGGCAGACGGATCGTGCCTTCCAGATACATGCCGAACGCTTCGAGCTTCTTGCGCAGCCCGGCGAGATAGTTCCGGTCGCGCATGCCGATGCCGATCTGCACGCCGCCGGCGCCCAGCTCATGACAATGTTCGAGGAAGGCGATCGGATCGCTGAAGCCGGGCTTGCCGGCAGCGCGGTCGGCCGACAGACGGACGGCGTAGGAATACTGGACCACGCCCAGGCGCTTTTGTTCGCCTCCGTCGGCCGCGAACAGGGCTTGCGCCAGCGGCAGAGTCGCCGCGGATGCCAGGAATCGTCGCCGGTCCCGGTTCATGATCTCACCCCACACCAAGGGCTTTCAACTCGGCATCCCACGGCGCACGGTAGGGCCGCACGAGCAGCTTCACCGCTTCCGGGTCGTCGAAGATGGTTTCCCTGTCGGCGTCCCAGCGGATGCGCCGGCCGAGGCGCAGCGCGAGATTGGCCAAATGACAGGCGGTCGCCACGCGATGGCCGCTCTCCAGGTCGGAAACCGGCTCCTTGCGTGACTTGACGCAATCGAGGAAGTTGCGGACGTGCTGTCGCAGCTGACCGCGAGAGTCTCCCGACTTATCGGCGATCGATTTGGTCCAAAATTGCGGCGCTCCGGTCTCCTGGACACCGACCGGCCCACCGACCGGATGAGCGTCGGCGAACTGGGGCACCGTGTTCTCCGGCGGTAGCTTGCGATCCGCCGTCACCGTGAAGCCGCTGCGCGAGAGGGCGAGACTGCCGCGCGACCCGAAGAACTCCAGCGGCGCGGCCCCGAGCGGTCCCTTGCACGCTTCGCGGTGCGACCACACCGCCGTCCAACCGGGGTACTCGAACAGGGCGTCCTGCGTGTCCGGCGTCTCGCCGTTGTCTTGCAGACAAAAGCGACCGCCGACGCTCGCCACCGATTTCGGACCCTTCGCCCCCAGGCACCAGTGAGCGATGTCCAGCGCGTGCTGGCCGAGGTTGGTCATCTGTCCGCCGGAGTAGTCCCAGAACCAACGGAAGTGATAGAGGGCACGGTTGGGGTTGTATTTCCGCATCGGGGCCGGGCCGAGCCACAGGTCCCAATCGAGTTCGGGCGGCGGCTCGCGATCCGCCGGCCGGCCATAGCCGGGCATGATGTTGCGGTACGCCTGCATCCGCACCGAGAACACCGTGCCGAGGTGCCCGCCACGGATCAGTTCCTTCGCCTTCTGGTAATGGACGCCGGAGCGCTGTTGTGTGCCGACCTGCACGACGCGGCGATGTCGCCGGGCCACGTCGATCATCCAGCGGCCCTCGCGGACGAACAGCGTCAAGGGCTTCTCGACGTAAACGTCCTTGCCGGCGGCGCAGGCCATCATCGTCATCAGGGCGTGCCAGTGGTCCGGCGTCGAGACGACGACGGCCTGCACGTCGCGGTCGTCGAGCAGCTTGCGGAAGTCGCCGTGGCCGCGCACCGAACCGCCGATGAGCGCTTCGGCCTCTCGACGCCGCCCACGATGGACCTCGGCGATGGCGACGACATCAACGTCGGGCTGGGCCTGGAAGTCAAGGACGTGCCGCTTGCCGATCAGGCCGTAGCCGAGGAAGCCGACGCCAAGGCGTTCGCCGGCGCCGTGGACGCGGCCGATAGCTGGCGGCCGTCAGGAGGGCGGCCGCGCCGCCCCGGACGAAAGTGCGTCGGCCGATGGGCGAGCAGGTTGGCTCCTTCACGAGACGGTTCCCCCGTAGCTGCCGAAGAGGCGAAAGGCGAGTTCATTATGGCATCCGCCGCGAACGTCTCCAACGCAAAAACGAGACCGTCCGGCGGGTTGCGCACCTCCGACCGATAGGGGTCGATGAAGGACTCTTCGTACTCCTCGGCAGCCAGGCTCCAGTGCTGCGCTTGTTGGGACATGCGCGTTCGCTTGTGGTTCCGGTTAAGGCATTCCGCCATGCACCCTTTATCGTGCAACGCGGGGAGATTCAGGGCGACGAGCGGCGGACGGTCGCATGCAAGCTCAACGGTAGTTGCCTTGCGTACTGAACACCAGTACAATTTCGTTTATCAGTGCGGGATTAGCAAGAGCGGAAACCCGAATGTTTCCACCAACAAATGAGGAGCATTTCATGCCGTTCGACAATGCCGAGAGTTTGTTACGGGCATTGTTGTCGTCTATCAAGAGTAGCGACATCCGTAAAATACTGGAGGAAATCGGGGACTACGGCAGCGCAGAGTTAGACCAGCCGTTCGGCCCCTTCCAGTTTTGCTGGCACGCCTTCGGCAACAACCCCTCAAACATCTCCTCCATCGGTCTGGGCACGAAGCCCGGCCGTAGCCTGACCGAACGCTACACCAACGGGACCGACAGCATCTTTGAGGACCGTGCCCCAGCCGGCGTGCCACTCCCGCGATCCGCTCGGGAGGCCGCTCAGCAATGGTTCGGTCGGCCTGTGAGCGGCCCCGAGGACGGGCTGTTTAACTGGAACTACAGCGAGCACGACTACGACCGGCGCATCTCGGTGATACTCTTGAATAGTGGTGACGAAACCGCGCCGACGGTAGACGTGTTGGACGATGGCATCGGCATCCAGCCCGACATGTTTTCCTCTACCATCCTCAGCCTACAATCGGGTAACAAGATTACCAAGTGGTACTTGATCGGAGCCTTCGGGCAGGGCGGTGCCTCCACGCTAGCGTTCGCGGACTACACGGTCATTGTGTCCCGCCACCGGGACAACCCCAGCATCGTCGGCTTTACAATTATCCGGGTGCTGAAGTTAAACGAGCAGTACAAGGAAGACTGCTACGCCTACCTCTGCCTCAAAAGTTCCTCGGGCACCATCAGCGTCCCGTCGTGCCAGCTGGGCAATGAGACCCTCGTGATCTATGAACAGCATACTGGAGCCCGGATCCCCACACTCAAGAAAGGCACGCTGGTGCGCCACATTGGCTACCAGCTCCCGAAGCTGAGCGGCACCCTGGCCCCCAGCCCAGGCAACCTCTACCACTACCTGCACTGCTCTGCCTTCGACCCGTTGCTGCCTTTTCGGCTGATCGACTTGCGGCGCGACGAGGCGGACAACGAGATTGTGACCGGCAGTCGCAACCGCCTCATGAAGCTGGTTCCCTGGAACTCAGAGACCAGTCCGAAGACGACCGGATCCTTCCTGCGTTACCACCGTGAGATGGAATACTTCGCCCCGCACGGCACCCAAGACCCGTGCATCGGCATCGAGTTTTGGGTTGTATTCAACTATCGCAAGGGGCGAGGCGAGCAGAAGAACCTGCCCACATTGCGACCGCACTCCAATGAGTTGTTCGTCATGACCGGGCACCCCGTGGTCGGTACCCTGAACGGGCAGAATCAGGGGGAGCTGACGGCTCAGCTGCTCCGCGACTTGAGCCTCGGTATGGTAGCGCGGCACATCGTGATCCATATCGATGCCTCGAAGGCCGACAGCCGGGTCCGGCGGGAGCTGTTCGCCACGAACCGGGAAGGTTTCAAGGACGGGGCCGTCCTGACCAGTCTGATTAACATGCTCGAAAAGATGCTCAGTGAAGATGATACCCTCAAGGAGATCGAGCGCGAGTTGACGGAAAAGTTAGCGAAAAGGGAATCACAGGCCACAAGCGAGGATGTCAAGCGCCAGGTCGTTAAGCTTCTACAGGAGGCCGGCTTGAAGCTCCAATCCGAAGGACCAACCCTGGTGCCGGGGGAGGGGCAGGAAAAGATGCCGGTCAAGAAGCACCGCCCAGGCAGGCCGGTCAAGCCGCAGCCCCTGCCGACCCTGCCCTTCCCCCAGGTCACCAAGTTCACCATCGTCACCCCCAAGCCGAAGATGAGTGTCCACATCAATGACAGCGAGGTGGTGCTCGTTGAGACGGACGCCGACTCCGAGTTCGACCGCCAGGCGCGGGTTGCCATCCGCTCCGAACCCGACTGCCTGGAGTTGGCCGGGAAGTCGCCACTCGGCGGCGGCCGTATCCGCTGGCGACTCCGACCACGACAGACGGCCAAGGCGGGGGACGTTGGCCGCATCATCGTGACGCTCACCAAGCCGGATGGCTCCCAGCTCAGCGACACGACGGACTTCGAGGTCTTGGCCGCCTTGGAGCAGTCGGTAAAAAAGGCCAAGGGCGTCGTCCCGCAGTTCGATATTATCCCCATCAATCCGGTCGATAACCCGGAACAGTGGGAGGCGGCGTGGCCGAACTTGGGGACTGATGCCTCGGCTGAAGAACTGGCCTCGGTGGCCTACAAGCCGGTCTCGGTCGGCGGCGGGATCGTCGTATACTACTCGACCATCTTTGGGCCGTTCCAGGAGCAAGTGGAGAGGCTCAAGAACGCGGCGGCGGCGCTGCCGGCCCTCTTTCGCACGAACTACGAAATCTGGATCGGCTACCACGCCATCTTACAGGAGAACAGCCGCATTGGCATGAAGGGGACGATCGAGGACGAAGCCCTGGAAACAATCCTTGAGGAGGACCGTATCCGCGTGGCCAAGATGCAGGTGAAGCAGGCCAAGTCCACAGCCGAACTGATGTACCAGACCATGCGCGACCAGGCAGCTGAATGACCTGTGTTAGCGTGCTACCCGATGCACAAGCAAGACCTCAGATGTATGCTTCGTCTCATCCCTCAGCCCTGTGTACCATTTCCTGTTGGGTACTGATCGCCAGAATTGGCTGGGTCGATGGCCTTCGCATTCATACTCCTCGAAACCTGCTTCACGCATGGCCTCACGGTACAGGGGCAAGTGCTCGTTCGGCTTGCCGAAGCCAACCAGCTGTACGACATAGGCGTCATCCCTGACGACCTTGCGTATCTCGGTGAAGGCCAGCCGCAACTTGCCGAAGTACAGTTCCTCGTGCTTCTGATTACGGCGGTCGCCGAAGGTGTAGAAGGCAGAGCCCTGGCCATCCTGGCAGTCCGCGATCCAGAAGGGGGCGGACGTTTCGCGACGGCCCAGAACTTGCCAGCGGTGATAGAGGACGTGCGTTCCAGGGTACGGCGGCGAGGTAACGACTAGCTTGGGCGGTGACTCGCAGAGCAGCTTCGATGGCAGTGTGTTGATCTCATCCGCTGATCCGTGAAAGGCTTCAATGGTGGTGGGCTTGCCGCCCAAAGCGGATACTCGCTCGGCCAAGGCCTTGAGTCCAGCGGTCATGGAGATGGCATGCTCGATGATCCGCTCTCGGAAATCCGCCGCCGTGGGCAGACGTTTCTTGCAGTCCACGGCCCACTGCACCGTCTTGAGCACGATACACCGGACGACGGGCTGCAATCGTTCCGGCAGATGATTGACACCATTAATCGCTTGCTCCGCCACCTTCCTGAAGCGCCAAGGCAGGTTCTCTTGGTAGCCTAGCTCTTTCCATTCCCCATGACGCTCTACGGGCTTGTGGGGAGATAATTCCGGCGTAACATTGATGGCCCAATCAAGAATAGCGTCCAACTCGTCTTGGCAAAGAAGGATCGTCTTCACCTGAGCCAAGAACACGGCCAGGCGGCTGATGTCCACGCCTACGGCCTGCCGCCCGAGGGCAAGCGCCTCGACCAGGCTGGTTGCTCCTCCCGAGAAAGGATCCAAAATTGTATCGCCTGGTTTGGTGAAGCACTCGATAGCCGCGCGGGCGACGAGAGGGGAAAACCGAGCGGGGTAGCGGTAGAAATCGTGCGTCAGTCCAGAGACCACACCCGTAAAGTTGATCGCTTCAATAAGCCGCTCCAGCCGCATCTCGTCTCTCCTCCCGCAGGTCAATGAGAACGCTCGACCTCAAGCTTTTGTTGGCCTGCGCTCGTACCAGTCCATCCATGCCTTCGTCGTAATGCCGGTTAACGCCTCGATTTTGGCGAATCGATCAACCTTTGGGCGTCTCTTCCCTGTTTCCCACGAACCGACCGCTGTGTGAGATACCCCGAGACGGCGGGCCAAAACCGAGCGGTTCCACCCTTCCGGCGGCTGATTGAGCCTCCACTGACGGAGCGGATTATCATCTTTCCAGGTCGTTAAAGGATCCTTCTCGCCCCTACGGTGCTTGGCCATAACGCCCTCAGCGGGTGTTGCATTAATTGAAGCAATTGATACAGCCTAGTGCTCTTCCTAATCAATTGCAAGAGATTCGTTGATTTTTTTCGGGATTTGCTGTTTTGATGGGAGATCGGCGAGCACTCTCTTGAGACGATCGAAGACAAGTATCCTTGCTTGTCCTACACCTTTTTACCTTGGCACACACGTTCTGCCTTTAGTACGAACCTTCCTAGCCCGTCCTACTACCTCGGGGGCCGCCGGCGATCCGTACGCCGGTCAGCCCCTGCCGCGCGATGCCGGCATCGGCTCGCGCACCTTCCTCAACGCCCAAACCGGCCGCTTCCTGTCCGATTTAGGGGGAAGACGCCCCCGTTTAGGGTTTTGGTCCGCCCGTTCCCGGAGCGAACGGAAAAAAGCCCTTCCGAGTCGGCTTGTCAAAAAATCTTCTTTTGTTCTTGACATCCCCTTGGCATGCGTTACCATCAAACCATCTCTCCGGCCTCTTCTCTGTTCCGGCCCCGCTGTTCGGCCTGCTTGCAGGAAGTTCAGCGGGGTTTTTTTGCGCACCCTTCTCCTCACTCACTCCGCCTTCGTTGCCATTGGCTCAGTGCCGTGTTGACGATGACGATAGCGCCGATGAGGACGTACTTCACCTCCACGGCCACACCGAACAGGTTGACGCCGTTTTCGAGGATGGCCAGGATGAGCACGCCCAGGAGGGTGCCGGTTACGTTGCCCTGGCCGCCGGACAGGCTCGCTCCGCCGATGACCACGGCCGCGATCACGTCCAACTCCAGGCCGACGCTGGAGGTCGGATCGCCGCCGCTGCCCTGGGCGAAGACGAGGATGCCGGCCCAGCCCGTCAACAGGCCGGCCAGCACGTAGATCCAGACCTTGGTGCGTTCGACGGCGATGCCGCACAACCGGGCCGTCGTCTCGCTGGAGCCGATCGCGTAACAGTAACGGCCGAACACCGTCAGCCGCAGCACCAGGGCCATGAGCACGGCCAGGGCCAACACGCTCCACACGCCGGGGTCGAACAGGTAGCGATCGACAGTGGCCCGCGCCAGGGCATCGACCCAGCCCGGCCGCGCCCCCGGAAAGGAGATCGTCTTGCGGCCCGCCAGCCAGACGGCCAGGCCGCGGGCGATGCTCAACATGCCCAGCGTCGCCACGAACGGCGTCACGCGCAACCGCGTCACGGCCAGGCCGTTGACCAACCCCGCCAGGCCGCCCACGCCGACGCCGACGCTCACCGACGCCAGGCTCGCCGTCGTCGGCCCGTGCCGCGCTTCCAGCAAGCGATAAATCTGCATCGACACCACCGTCACCAGGGCCACGACGGAGCCGACCGACAGATCGATGCCGCCGCTGAGGATGACGACCAACATGCCCAGGGCGGTCACCGCCGGCACGCTGCTGGTGTGCAAGAGCACCTGAATGTTCCGCAGGCTCAGAAACGTGGTCAGCTGCCCCTTCCAGTACAGCAGCAGGACGAACAGGATCAGCACCGCCGCCAGGCCGAGCATGGGGCCGGTCAGCCAGCGCGGTTGGGCCAAGAAGATCGAGGAGGGAAGCGGCGTTGCGGCCTCTTCCAGGGCCGGGTCGGCGAGAGGCTTGGCGGTGGGGAAGTCATCGGTCATGGTTGTCGTCTCGGTCCCCGATGCCGATTACTTCGACTTCGTGAACTCGGGCGTCTGGATCTTGCGCTTGGCTTGCAACTCCGGCTCGAACAGTTCGCGCGTCGCCTCGGCGTCGAGATTGTCCTTGGTGACCACGTATTCGCCGGTGCCGAGGTCGGTGCCGCCGGCGGAAACGTCGAAGCCCTCCAGGTGCTTCACCAGCGTCCACACGCCGAGATAACCCATGCGGTACGGATCCTGAACGATCGTCCCATCCACGTCGCCTTCGCGGATCGCTTGCAACAGCGGCTCGGACGAGTCGAAGGTGACGTAGCGCACCTTGCCGTTGAGTCCCTGGCTGCGCAGGGCGATAAGTAGGCCGGTGGAACTGGACTCATTGACGGCGAATAGGCCGTCCAGCTTGTCCTTGTGGGCCAACAGCAGCGGCCCGGCGTTTTTTTTCGCCTCATCGACGGTGGCGCCGGCGTACTGGTCCGTGGACAGCAGGGTGATGGCCGGCTCGCCCGCCTTCTTTTGCTTCTCCATCTGCTCGTGGACGTAATCGAGGAATCCCTGTTCGCGCTGCTCGGTGCTCTCCGAGCCGACGGCATAGCGGAACAGCACCAGGTTCGGGGCCGTCTTGCCCTCCTTGCTCAGCACGTCGAGCAGACGCTGGGCGGCCAGGCGGCCGCCGTTGTAATTGTTCGTGGCCACGTATTTGACAAGGAGGTTCGGCTTCTGCTTGAGCCGTTCCGGATCGAGTCCCGAATCGATGAGGACGACCGGAATACCCCTCTCGACCACGGCCTCGACGCAGTCCACCATGCGTTTGCTGTCCTGAGGGGCAAGCACCAGGCCGTTGATGCCGCTGACACTTTTCTGTTCGACGAGCTTGATCTGTTCGCGCGTCTCATTCTCCTTCTGCGGGCCGTCCCACTCGACGGTGGTACGGACGCCCTCGGCGCCGAGGTCGGCGGCGGCGCGTTCGGCGCCGCGGTGGATCGACTGCCAGAACTCGTGGGTCAGTCCCTTGGGAATGACGGCGATGCGGTACTTGGCGTTGTCGGCGGGCCGGCTGCAACTGCCGAGCAGCAAGCAGGCGACGGCCAGCGTCCGATAAACCCTTGGCGGCATGGAGTCTCCCTTCGATGGTGCCGTGTCTTGGGGCCGGTGGAGCCTGTAAGGTAGTGCCTGTGCCCGGAGGGGTCAAGCAGCGGGAGAGCGCGGGCTGGGGTTGACCGGAACACCGTGCCGAGTACACTCGGCGGCGCATCCGTGGACCCGGCATCCGGCAGTTCGGGGCTGAGGATTGAGGGCGGATGGGCATGTTGTTCTGTTCGCGTGAGTTTCTGCTGTTCTTCGCCGTCGTCTTCGCTCTCTACTGGATGCTCCCGTGGCGGCGGGGCCGTGTGTGGCTACTGCTGACCGCCAGCTTCTTCTTTTACGCCAGCTGGAACAAGGGACTCGCCGTCCTCATTGGCGCGTCCACGGTGCTCGATTACCTGCTCGCCCTGGGCATGGAACGTTCCGCCGTGAGCTGGCGGCGCAAGCTGCTGCTGGGTGTGAGCCTGACGGCGAACCTCGGCTTGCTGTGCTATTTCAAGTACGCCAACTTCTTTCTCGATTCGCTGGCGCAGGCGCTCGGCGCGGCCGGCGTGACGACGGAATTTCGCACCCTGGAAGTGATCTTGCCGGTCGGCATCTCCTTTTACACCTTCGAGGCCATCAACTACACGGTGGACGTCTATCGCCGCCGCATCCGCGCCGAGCGCAGCCTCGGCGATTTCATGCTCTTCATCCTGTTCTTCCCGCACCTGGTAGCCGGCCCCATCGTCCGCGCCCGTGACTTTTTGCCGCAGGTGAAGCGGCCCAAGCGCTGGGACTGGGCGCGGCTGTATCTGGGCACGGGATACTTCCTCATGGGTCTGGTCAAAAAAATGGCCATCGCCGATCGCATGGCCGAGTACGCCGACCCCGTCTTCGCCGATCCGTCGGCGTACCGTTCGGGAGCGGTGCTGTTCGCGGTGCTCGCCTACGCGGTGCAGATCTACGGCGACTTCTCCGGCTACACGGACATGGCCATCGGCACCGCCCACATGCTCGGCTACAAACTGGCGCGCAACTTCCACATGCCGTACCTATCGGTTAACGTCGCCGACTTCTGGCGGCGCTGGCACATTTCGCTGTCGAGTTGGCTGCGCGATTATCTCTTCATCCCGCTGGGCGGCAGCCGGGGGTCCGGCTGGCAGACGACCCGCAACCTGCTGATCACGATGACGCTCGGCGGTCTGTGGCATGGAGCCAGTTGGACGTTCGTTTTCTGGGGCGTGCTGCACGGTCTGTTTCTGATTGTCCATCGTGTTTTCCGCGGCTTCAGCGAGCGTCGGCCGTGGCTGGATTGGGCGCTGGGGACGTTGCCCGGCACGCTGCTGCGCATGTTGCTGACGTTCCTGTGCGTGGCCGTCGGCTGGGTGTTCTTCCGCGCCGACGTTCGGCACCGCGCTGACCATCCTGCATCGGCTGGTCGTGCCGAGTCACGGCCTGGGATCGCCGCTGCCGCGCGTCGGTCTGATCGACACGCTGCTCTTTATGTGGGTCTGCCATGCGGTAGCCTACTGGGTGCCGTGGAGAAAGTGGTGGCGCGTGCCGGCCCCGATCCAGGGCTTCGCCTACGCGGCGGCCGTCGTGCTGGCGCAGGTGCTCGCCCCGGACGCCGGCAAGGCGTTTATTTACTTTCAGTTCTGAGCATCGCCCGAGCCAAGCGGATAACAAGGTGACAAGGTGACAAGGTGACAAGGCGAGAAAATGATACGGTAATGAAACCTACAACATTCGCGCTCCGGACCACTTGGTTCCTGGCTCGGCTGTTCACCTTGTCACCTTGTCACCTTGTCACCTTGTCATCCGTGAAGCGGGGCGAGCGGCGACTGACCCGCCCAGCTCGGGCGGCGCTGCTGTGGGGTCTGGCGTTCCTCGCCGTCAGTGAGGTCGCCCTGGTGATCGCCACGCAGGGGCGGCGAGGAGAGCTGCGCGACCCGGAGTTCGGCTACAAGCTGGCTCGTCTGCGCCAACATCGGGCGGCCGAGCCGGAGCGCCCGCTGCTGGTCGTGCTGGGTTCGTCGCGCACCGGACAGGGCTTTCGTCTCGGCGTGCTGCCCGAGTGCCGGACGCTAGACGGTCGTTCGCCGTTCGCGTTCAATTGCAGCCTGGTCGGCTCCGGGCCGCTCGCGGAGTTCCTCTGTCTGCATCGCTTGCTGGACGAGGGCATTCGCCCAGACTGGTTGGCCATCGAGATCCTGCCCGCCTTGCTGGGCCGCGTGTTCGACACCTGCGGCCATCCCGACGTCGGCGTCAGCCGCTTGACCTGGAGCGATGTGCGCTGCCTAACCCCTTACGTCCCGGACCCTGGCTCCCTGGCGCGCCACTGGATCGAGGCGCAACTGGCCCCCTGGTACGCCCATCGTTTCCCGCTCATGAACGAATACGCCCGCGATTTCCTCCCCTGGCGTCTGCGCGTCGATCAATGGAAAGCCGTGGACGCCTGGGGATGGTCGGACATCGGCGTCGATACCGAAAACCCGGTGAAAGACCCGCGCGCCTTGGAAGTGGCCCGCCAAACCTATCAGGACGAGTTGAAGCACTTTCACATCATGCCGAAGCAGGACCGGGCGCTGCGCGACCTGATCGCGCTGTGCCGGCGCGAGCGCATCCCCGCCGTGCTGTATCTCATGCCCGAAGGCCGCCTGTTCCAGAGCTGGTACGTGCCGGCGACACGCGCCTGCCTGGAGGAATATCTGACCGGGATCAGCCGCGAATGGGACATTCCGATCGTCGATGCCCGCAACTGGATCGCCGACGAATACTTCGCGGACGGCCATCATCTGGACCGTCGCGGGGCGACGCGGTTCACCCGCCGCTTCGGCGACGAAGTGATCTCCTTCCTCGTGCAAGGCAAGCTCGACGCTATCCGGTCCGTCCTTGTGCCGATCCGTGGGCCGTCCCCCGAGAACCCGCGCGAATCGTCTCCTCGGCTCGAAACGAAGGTCCGTCCGGCGCAACCTCCTCCTCCCACTCTCTCTCTCCACGGACGATAGTGACGGTCTTGTACACGGGAAACGGCAGACGGCACGGTTGAGGATTTTTCGCCTTGACAGCGAGGGGTCGCAGGTTTGAGCTATCTGTATTGGGGCGCACCCGAAGCGGGGTATGAGGGTTCTCGCGCACTCGAAGAACAAGTTCGGCGAACAAGGAGGTGCTGTTATGCGGGTTTTGATGGTCCTTGGTTCTACTCTGTTCCTGTGTGTGAGCGCCGGCCGTGCGGCAGACGAGGATCAGGCAGCGGTTCACAAGAATGCGGAGAAGTACCTGGCCGCGCTGCTCCAACGGGACAAGGTAACGCTGCAATCCCTCCTCCACAAACGTTACGAGGGGCGATCCCTGCCTGGACTTGCCGGAATGGCAAGCTGGGACAAGGTACAAGCCATTGCTCACTGGACCGACCCCAACACAACCTTCACGCGCTTGACTGGGAAAATCGAGAGTGTCCGGCTGTTTGGAGACACAGCCATTGAGACAGGCACCCTGTCTGCCAATCGGAAGGAGTATGGTGGGGACTCAACCTGGGCCGACCTTGGTTATACGCGCGTTTGGGTGAAAGAAGGGAAGGTGTGGCGGTTGGTTCACGAACAGTTTTGAGGGAGAAAGTGCTGAAGAAGGCACTGCGGTAGAGACGCCGGCTTCCCTTGGAATGCTTCCCGGTGATAACCAAATCGTCTCGAAGTACACCGAGGTTTCTTATGAACGAGCCATGGCGATCACGGATCACCATCGAGCCGGGCAAGCGTGGCGGCCGTCCGTGCATCCGCGGCATGCGTATCACTGTTTACGACGTCCTCTCCTATCTGGCAGCCGGAATGACCGTTGCCGAAATTCTCGATGACTTCTCGTACCTCACGCCAGAGGACATCCAAGCCTGTTTCGCTTTTGCCGCGGAGCGGGAGCGGAGTACGTTGGTCGCGGTCGCATGAAGCTGCTTTTCGACCAAAACTTGTCGCCGAAGTTGGTCAACCGCTTGGCCGACTTGTTCCCTGGCTCCAGTCACGTACAGTCGGTGGGGTTGGATTGCGCCGACGATGATAAGGTATGGGAGCATGCCCGGCTGAATGGGTTCGTCCTTGTAACCAAGGACGCAGACTACAATAACCTGAGCGTGCTGCGGGGCAGTCCACCGAAGGTAATCTGGCTGCAATTGGGGAACTGCACGACCGCCCAGGTGGAAGCGGCGTTTCGTGCTCGCTTCGCTGCCATCGAAGCGTTCGAGAACGATCCCTCTGTAGGAACACTCGTGTTGAGTTGATCGGGTGGCCGCAACCCGAATCCATGCCTTCCTTGAAGGCGTCCGATTCGGCTAAAGAAGGAATGTCTCCAGAAGCCGGCGGGGAACGCCCATGTCGATGACATGGACCTGGCCCAGCCACGCGGCAGCGGACGGCTGAAGGAAGCCTTTCTTCAGGACGGCGACGGTGGCCGTATGCCGCGCCCGCACGGCGATTCCCAGTGGCAACCCGGTGTCACTATCGAGTCCGCTGGGGACATCGACGGCAAAGACGCGGGCCGAGGCGACGTTGAGAGCGGCGATGACGCGATCGTAAGGCGGTCGAACTGAACCGGCCAGACCGCTGCCGAAGAGGGCGTCCACGATCCAGTCGGCCCCGGCCAGTTCTTGCCGCAGTCTCTCCTCCTCAATGGCCGATCCGGCGAAGACTTCCACCGGCATGCCGGCGGCGGCGAGGATGCGATGCTGGATCGCGGCATCTCCACCCAGTTTGGTGGGATCGGCGAACAGCAGAACGCGCACGGCGATGCCGGCATTGTCCAGGTGGCGAGCGATCACGAAGCCGTCGCCGCCGTTGTTGCCCTTGCCGCAGCAGATGACGACCGGCCCATTGATGCCGAGTCCACGCAGCAACTCCGCCATGCCGCGGCCGGCGTTCTCCATCAAGACGACGCCGGGAACGCCGAACTCGTCGATGGCGCGGCGGTCCAGCTCGCGCGTCTGCTCTCGCGTCAGGATCAACGGTCCTCGTGTCGTCATCGGCTGATCCGCAGTCCCGGGCCTTTCAACAGCGCCTCGACCTCGGCGCGGCGTGATCCAGGCGAAATCGCCGGGGATCGAGTGCTTGAGGGCGCTGGCGGCCACGCCGTAATCGAGGCCCTTCTGCAGATCGCCGTCGAGCAGGCCGTGGATCAGGCCCGCCGCGAACGAATCGCCGGCGCCGAGGCGATCGACGATCTCCACCTCGTAGGTCGCGCGTCTGCAGGACGCGGCCGTCCTGGTAGGCGATGGCCGTCCAGTTGTTCTTCCACACCAGCGGGTTGTCGCGCAGGGTGATGGCCACGACGCGGAGCGGGAAGCGGCGGGCCGTCTGGGCGGCGGCGTCCTCGTAGTCCTTGCCGCGTGATGCCGAAGACACGCTCGATGTCCTCCTCGGTCGTGACGAGCACGTCGCAGAACTGCCATCAGCTCGGTCATGCAGCGGCCGGCCTCGGCCTGGCTCCACAGCTTGACGCGATAATTCAGGTCGATGCTCGTCGGCACGCCGGCGGCGCGGGCGGCCTGCAGCGCCTCGCGCGTCGTCTCGGCGGCGGTCGCGCTCAGGGCCGGCGTGATGCCGGTGACGTGGAACCACTTGACGCCGGCGAACACCTTCGGCCAGGCGACCATGCCCGGACGGATGTCGGCGATGGCCGCGCCCTTGCGGTCGTAGAGCACGCTGCTGGCGCGCGGGGCGGCGCCGAACTCCAGGAAGTAAACGCCGACGCGGTCCTCCGGCGTCCAGACGACGTGCTCGGTCGAGACGCCGGCCTCGCGGGCGTGGTTGGCGATGAGCCGGCCGAGCGGGTTGTCGGTCAGGCGCGACACCCAGGCGGTCGAGCGGCCCAGGCGCGCCAGGGCGACGGCGGTGTTCAACTCGGCGCCGCCGACCTGCACGTCGAGGCTGTGCGCCTGCTCCAGGCGGCGGAAGTTCGGCGGACTGAGGCGGACCATCGCCTCGCCGAAGGTGATCGACGTCATAGGCATGGCAACTCGCGGAAATGGGTAGGGATAGGGAATAGGGATCGGGAGTAGGGAGAATCTTCTTTACCTATTCCCGACACCCTATTCCCTCTTTGTTTGCTGCACGATGGCGACGTACTGGCGGGCCAGGTCGCGGATGCGGTCGAAGTCGCCGTCGGCGACGGCCTTGCGGCTCGACGAGCTGGCTGCCGACGCCGAGGCAGCAGGCGCCGGCCCGGAGGAAGTCGGCGGCGGTGGTCAGGTCCACGCCGCCGGTCGGCATCAGGCGAATCTGCGGCAGCGGCCCGCGCATCGCCTTGAAGAACGCCGGCCCCACCACCTCGGCGGGGAAGACCTTCACGATGTCGGCCCCCGCCTCCCACGCCGTCAGGATCTCGGTCGGCGTGAAGGCGCCGGGCATGACCAGCTTGTCGTAACGCTGACACAGGCGGATCACGTCGAGGTTGAGCGTCGGCGCGACGAGGTATTCGGCGCCGGCCAGCAGGGCGGCGCGGGCCGTCTCCGGGTCGAGGATGGTGCCGGCGCCGAGCAGGATGCGGTCGCCCAGGGCGTGGCGCACCTGCCGCAGCACGTCGAGGGCGTCGGGCACGGTCATGGTGATCTCGACGACCGTGACGCCGCCGTCGGCCAAGCCCGTACCACCTCGACGAGCTGCTGGCTGTCCGGCGAACGGACGACGGCGACGATGCCGCAGTCGAGGACGCGGCGGAGGTGGGTTTCCTTGCTCATGGTTCGTGGCTCGCGGGGCGGCGTCGGGTGGTCCCGTGGCGCTATTGTGCGACTCGCAAGCCTCGATGGAAAGAGGGCGGCTCGCAGAGACGCTTTGTTGCCGATTTCTTCTTGATCGAAAGATCGGGGCCGAGTCTAATTCGAGAATCGCCTCGTGAGCGGCCTGCGAAACTCGAACCCTCCCTCCTTCCGGCTTGAGGCGCCCCGCCATGAATCAATCGACTTCTCCGCACGAGATGGCGTATTCGTGTACACGGCGTCGCTGGCTTCAGCGTTGCGGACTTGGCTTGCTGGGCGGCCTGTCGTTGCCGAACTATCTCGCTCTTCGCGGCCGGGCGGCGGAGCCAGCGGCGGCCGGCGCCGGCTTCGGAAAGGCACGGGCCTGCATCGTCCTGTATTGTTGGGGCGGAGTCAGCCATCTCGACACCTGGGATCCCAAGCCGCACGCGCCGGCGGAGGTTCGCGGCGAGTTCCGGACCATCGCTACCCCCGTCCCCGGCGTTCGCTTCGGCGAACACATGCCGCGGCTGGCTCGGCGAATGAATCGCCTGGCGGTCGTTCGCTCGCTGCATCATCACTGCACGGCGCACGGCAAGTCGATGTACTGGAACCGAACCGGACATCCTCCGCCGCAGCCGGAGAGTCCAACCAACCTGCCGCCCTCCGCCAACGAATGGCCGGACCTGGGAGCGCAGGTGGCGCGGAAGCGGCGAGGCCAGCGGGGCATGCCGGGGTCCGTGCAGGTTCCGTATCCCCTGGTGGACAACGACACCTTGCAGGCCGGTGATGCTCCCGGTTGGCTGGGTAATGCTTACGCTCCCCTGATGGTGCGTCCCTAGCGCGGTACGCCGTATGCCGGCGTCTCGCGCGATCCGGGCGGCATGTTGCTGCGGCTGACCGACGACGTCGATGCCGCACGCTTGCAGGCTCGGCGTCACTTGAGCCAGCGACTGGAAAGCTCGACCGCCGACAACGCCGACGTTCGCGGTTGGACGCGCTTCCAGGAGCAACGCCGCCGATCTGCTGAGCAATCCGCACATCCAGCGCACGCTCGATCTGGACCAGGAACCGCCCTCGGTTCGCGACCGTTACGGCGAGCACATCTGCGGTCAAAGTCTGCTGCTGTCGCGGCGGTTGGTCGAGTCGGGCGTGCCCATCGTCACGGTCATTTGCTCTGCCGGCGATCTCAACGGCGGCAGCGGCGATAACTGGGACACGCACGGCGAGAATTTTCCGCGTCTGAAAAACGCCTTGCTGCCGCCGTTGGATCAAGGTTCGTCCGCCCTGCTCGACGACTTGGCGGATCGCGGCCTGCTGGAGACCACCCTCGTCGTGTGGCTGACCGAATTCGGCCGCACGTCCTCGCATGATGGGGACTGGACGCAATCATTATCCCTTCTGCTATTCGGTGGCCCTCGCCGGCGGAGGCATTCGCGGCGGTCAGGTTTACGGCCGTTCCGACAGCCAGGGCGCTCATCCGCTCGATTTTCCTTGCGGACCCGGCGACCTGCACGCCACCATTCTCCACGCTCTGGGCATTGCCCTCGATTCGACGCTGATCGACGTTCAGGGACGGCCGCTGACAATCGGCGACGGCCGACCGTTGCCGCTGTTCTCGTAAAGAAAATGCTTGCCTCGGTTCGCCCGACGGAACATAATCGATCTTGCAGTTCGGAGGAGGGCCGTCAACACATCTCGGGAGACTACCCATGAAAGGGCTGCATTGGGGTTGGTATCTGCTGATCGGTTTGGTGGCGCTGGCGCCGGCGGGGGTGCGCGTCCTGACCTGGCCGGGGTTCCACCGTGCGGCGGTCAATCCGGCGATGGCGCAGGCGGGGCAAACGCTCTTCCTGCACGAGTGGAAGCCGAACGATCCGTTGTCGGCCGGCGGCGACGGACTCGGGCCGGTCTACAATGCGACCTCGTGCGTCGCCTGCCATCACCAGGTTCGACCCGGCGGCGGCGGCGGACTCGAACACAACGTCACCACCTTCGTCATCCGCGACGCCCAGAAGGCGCGAAGGCGTCGTCCACTCGCAGGCCGTCAAGTTCCCCGAGACCTTGAATCAGGTCGATCCGCAGTTGCCGGCCATCTCCCAGCCGACGCTGGCCATGTTATTGCCGCAGTCCGGCAGCGACAGGAGCCGCATCCACTGTCCCTCGCGCGTCAGCCTGTCGCAGCGCAACACGCCCGCCCTGTTCGGCGCCGACCTGATCGACGCCATCCCCGACCGCGTCCTCATCGCCAACGAGCGGAAAGAGCGGTTGAAGTGGGGGCTGGCCTCGTCCAAGAGCGAAGACCTGCCGGTCGGCCGCGCCGTGCGCCTGGCCGATGGCCGCGTCGGCCATTTCGGCTGGAAGGCACAGAGCGCCAGTCTGTCGTCTTTCGTACAGGCTGCGTGCGCCAACGAACTGGGACTCGGCAACCCCGGTCAGGCCCAACCTCGGCCGCTCGGCCGGCCCGACTATCAGGCGGTCGCCCTCGACCTGACCGCCGAGCAGTGCGATCAGATCACGTCCTTCGTCGCCTCGCTGCCGCGGCCGATCGAACGCCTGCCCGACGACAGCTCCGCCCTCGAGCGCGCGTCGGCCGGCAAACGGCTGTTCGAGCGTGTCGGCTGCGCCGACTGCCATACGCCGAACGTCGGCAAGGTCGAGGGGTTGTACAGCGACCTGCTCCTGCACGACATGGGCCAGCCGTTGGAGGGCGGCGGCTCGTACAACGATCCGCCGCCGTCGAACCCGGACGGCACGCCCAAGGACGGTCCCAGTCCCGGCGAATGGCGAACGCCGCCGTTGTGGGGCGTGGCCGACTCCGCTCCTTACCTGCACGACGGCCGGGCATCGACGCTGGAAGCAGCGATCGAACTGCACGGCGGCCAGGGCGAACGGTCGGCGCGCAGTTTCGCCGCCCTCAGCGTCGCCGAGAAGCGCAGCTCATCGAGTTCCTCAAGACGCTGCGGCGCCGTGAAAGGTCGTTTAGCCGCGATGCGCAGCGGAGCGCGGGAGTCTCCGCGCTCGCTGCGCGTCGCGGCTAAACGGAGACCTCGGCCATGTCCATTAAATTCTATTGCAGTTGCGGCAAGCACCTGCGTGCCCGCGACGAGATGGCGGCGCGCCGCTCGGTCTGTCCGCGCTGCGGCGCGCCGGTGGGCATCCCTTCGCTTCGGCCGACCCATGCGGGCACCGACGCGGCGCCGCTGACGCCGCAGGAGCGGCAGCGCATCCGCCGCGACAAGCCGCCCGACGAGACCACCACCATCCCACCGTGGGATCCGTTCATCGCACCCACTTCTCCCTCCGTCGTCACCACCACGGTCCCTCCGTGGAACCCGTTCGCCGCTTTTTCCGCCCCTTCCAGAAAGCCACGACCGCGCCGGCTGCCTCGCCCCAGGCAGCTGGAGACGCACTGGCAACAGTGCCTGCTGTACCCCTGGCTCTGCCGCCGACTTCTGGCGGTCTTCACCCTGGCGCTCACTCTCCTCAGTGGCATCGCCGCCCTGTTGCTGCCGCAAATGCCGGGTTGGCCCGAACTGTCCGGACAGACCCTCTACCTGTCCTTGCCCTTCCTCCTGCTGGCCCTGCTGGTTCTGCCTTACGTGTGCGGGACATTGGAATGTGCGCTCACGTCCGCGCTGGCCGGGAAGGGGCCGGGCGTGTACTGGCCGGGCTGGCGCCTCGAAGCCGCCCTGGCAACTTGTCTGCGCTGGCTGGTCTGCTTCCTGGCCGGGCCGGTCGTGCCGGCCGCGATCGCCTGCTATTACTGGATCTACGGCGGCGACCTGACGGGACTGGACTGGCTGATCGTGGCCGAACTGGTCGTGCTGTCCATCGCATACTGGTTCCTGGCGGTGGTCAAGACGAACGAAAGCAATCGATTCCTCGATGCCAACCCGGTGCGCATTGCTCGGTTGGTACATCGACTGCGCTACCGCGCCGCCGTCCCGGTCCTCCTCGCTCCCGCCCTGGTATTCGCTCAGGTTTCCGTCGCCTGGACCGCCCTGGGAGAACTGCACGAGCACCCCTTCTTCGGCTGGCTGCTGCTCGCGTTCGGCTGGGGCAGCGGCCTGCTCGGGGCGGTGTTTCTCTTCCGTCTGCTGGGTGTGTGGTGTTACCGCAGTCCCAAGGAGCGGGCGGAGACGGCGGACGCACCGGCCTTGTCGGCTTAGGGTCCGTTGATGGGCTTGGGCTGCGGGATGTCGTTGTAATTGCAGTGGGCCAGGCGCTGGAGGATGACCTGCTCCAGCTTGTAATCGCGGCCGATGGGGATCCACATCGGGTCATAGGTGGGCGTCTCGATCACTTCAAACTGGCGCTCGACCGTGGGATTGATGCGGAAGAAGGCCGCCCCGGCCGTCTGCCGCGTCGGCGTCGGCAAGTCCTCCAGTTCCTTGAGCACTTTGACGTCGATGTAATACCCGCCGTCGTCGGCCGTCGTGATGAGGACGATGCAGCGATGGCGGATGGTCTGGAAGTTGGCCAGCAAGCGCTGATAGAAGTCGGGACTGCCGGGCTTCCACGGCTGCTCGATGCCGGGAGCGACGGCCGGGTGCGTCTCGATGCGGCCATCGTAGCGATTGCTGTAAGCGATCTCCCAGAAATCATCGATGGTGTCCAGCACCTTCTCGAAGACCTTGCCGTAGGCCCCCGGACCCTGGGGGATGTAAAGCGG
Organism: uncultured Planctomycetota bacterium; assembly: GCA_963849325.1. Lineage (GTDB taxonomy): Bacteria > Planctomycetota > Planctomycetia > Gemmatales > Gemmataceae > JAJPHU01. Next base: position 194,605 of record CAWKHF010000010.1, read on the forward strand.
GTTCTCCTGGGCGATGAGGCGGTCGGGACGGATGAAGGCAGGGTTCTCCTGAAGCGGCCCGGTCGAGCAGCCGGCGAGGCAGACGGCCGCCGTCGCGATCCATGCCGTCCCCAGAGTTCGCCCCATACCGCCCCCTCACCGCAAGGCGCGTCCGCCGCGCCGTTCCGTGCGCAGCACGAACGGCCGGGCGTCACGCTCCGCCCGTCTCCGCGCACGGTCTGCTCGAATGCCTCCCCGGCAATGGACGTTCAGACTAAGGGGCGGCGTTATGCCAAAGGGACCGAAGTCTGTCAAGAGAGGAACGTGGGACGAGAAAACAGGTGCCGCGCCGCCCCTCCGTCGCTATTGTCTCACCATACGAACCCGCACCCCGAAGCGACTTCCGAGGGAGACAAGCACATGGGCACCAACGCACCACTCAACCGCAAACTTCGCATGGGCCTGGTCGGCGGCGGCCAGGGCGCCTTCATCGGCAAGCGTCCACAGCATCGCCGCCGTCCTGGACAACCGCGCCGCCCTCGTCGCCGGCGCCCTCTCCTCCGACCCGGCGAAGGCCAAGGCTTCCGCGCCCGATTACGACATCCCCGCGAATCGCGCCTACGGCTCCTACAAGGAGATGGTCGCCGCCGAGTCGAAGCTGCCGGCCGAGCAGCGCATCGACTTCGTCTCCGTGGCCACGCCCAACCATACGCATTTCGAGATCGCCAAGGCGTTCGCCGAGGCCGGCTTCAACGTCATGTGCGACAAGCCGATGACCTTCGACCTCGCCCAGGCCGAGGAGTTGGCGAAAGTCGTGCAGAAGACCGGCGTCGTCTTCGCCGTCACGCACAATTACACCGGCTATCCGCTGGTCCGCCAGGCCCGCGAGATGGTCCAGGCTGGCGAGCTGGGCGAGATCAACGCCGTCCGCGCTTGCTACATCCAGGGCTGGCTGCGCACGCGCCTGGAGGCGTCGGGACAGAAGCAGGCCGGCTGGCGCACCGATCCCGAAAAGTCCGGCGCGGCCGGCTGCTTCGGCGACATCGGCACGCACGCCTACAACCTCGGCCGCTTCATCACCGGCCTGTTGCCCGAACAGATTTCCTGTCAGCTCAAGACGTTCGAGCCGGGCCGCTCCCTCGATGACTACGGCACGGCCGTCCTCCGCTACGGCAACGGCGCCCTGGGCACCGTCACCGCCTCGCAGATCTCGCACGGCCGCGAGAACGACCTGTGGATCGAGATCGACGGCACCAAGGGATCACTGGAATGGCACCAGGAAGAGCCGAACAAGATGCTCCTGCGCATCAACGGCAAGCCGCACCAGATCTACACTCGCGCCGGCGGCCCGTACCTGTGCGAGCTGGCCGGACGCTCGGCCCGCATTCCGAGCGGCCACCCCGAGGCGATTCCTCGAAGCGTTCGCCAACGTCTACACGGCTGCGTATCAAGACATGATCGCCCGCGCCGCGGGGCAGAAGTTCGACTCTGCCCGCAGCCTGTACCCCAACGTCGCCGACGGCGTGGACGGCATGAACTTCATCACGCAGTGCGTCGCCAGCTCCGCCGAGAATGGGGCGTGGAAGTCCCTGAAACATCCGCTGTGTCGGGCGTGAAGTTTTTCTCCGAGCCTGAAGCGTTAGCGAAGGTTGCTCTTCGCTAACGCTTCAGGCTCGGACAGGATGGCGCAAGGCGGGGCATTGAAGAAACTTTCACGGCGGGTTAGAATTGCGTTGATTCCCGAGTGCCCAACTGTCGGCGGGTCGGGTCCGACCGCCGGCGGCGACGAGAGAAGGAGCGAGTCTGTGCAAATCAAAATCTCCGTGCGGCATGGACATCTCAACGACGCCACCCAGCAGTTCATCCGCGACAAGGCCGAGAAACTCCTGCACTTCTTCGAGCGCCTCACCATGATCGAGGTGACGGTGGACTTGCAGAAGGACCAAAAATGGGTCGAGTTCCTCGTCCAGGCCGAGCACAAGCACGACTTCGTCGCCCGGGAGAGCATCCCGATCTGCTGGCGGCGGTCGATCTGGCCCTGGACAAGCTGTCAGCTGCAGCTGCGCCGCTACAAGGAGAAAATCCAGGACCATCGCCGGACGCCCTCGACCGGCGAGGTGGCCGGCGCGCCCGACGGTCGAAGAACCCAGCGAAGAGTGACGGAGGAGCTGGCATGCGAATGTCCGACTTCGTGGTGCGCGACGCCATCATCCCGGAACTGCCCGCCACCAACAAGGAAGGCGTCATCCGCGAGATGGTCGAGAGCCTGCGGGCCGGCCGGCCAATTTCGCGGCGCCGACCTGGAAGACATCATCCGGGCCATCCTCAAACGCGAGTTGCTCGGCTCGACCGGCATCGGCCGCGGCGTCGCCATCCCGCACACCAAGCACAACAGCGTCGAGCGCCTCATCGGCACCGTCGCCCTGTCGCAACAAGGGCATCGCCTTCGACAGCCTCGACGGCGAGCCGGTCCACGTGTTCGTCCTGCTCATCTCGCCGCAGGACCGGCCCGGCGACCACCTGCGCGCCCTGGAGAACGTCTCCCGTTCCCTGCGCGACGACAGTTTCGTCCGATCTCTGCGGGCCGCCACGACGCGGGAAGAAATCACCGCCCTGCTCGACAGGGCCGACCATTAAAAAAGGGAATAGGGAATAGCGGAATAGGGAATAGGGGCAAGAGAAGAAGGAACCTATTCCCTATTCCCTCGTTTTCCGACGGGATGCCATGAACGGGGCCCCCTGCAACAAAAGGTGGTCATCAGCAACCCGCAAGGGTTTCACATGCGCCCCATGGCCGCCTTCGCGCAATTGGCGGCCCGCTTCGAGAGCAGCGTCAAGGTCAGCCGGGAAGGACAGAGCGTCAACGGCAAGAGCATCCTCGATCTCATGATGCTGGCCGCCGCCCAGGGGACGGAACTGACTTTGGAGGTCGCTGGGCCGGACGCCGCGGGCCGCCCTGGACGCCCTGGTGGCCCTGCTGAAGACGCCGACGGAGGAGGATTCGCCCGGACCGTTCCATTTAGCGATCAGCAAACGACAAGAGGAACGCCGATCGCCGACCGCTTCCTTGGGACATGGAAATCAAACGCGGCATCGCCGTCTCTCCCGGCGTGGCCATCGGCCCAGCCCTGGTGCTGGACACCGAATGGTTCCGCATCCCGCAGCGGCTTGTTCCCGCCGATCAGGTCGAGGCGGAATGCACGCGGCTGCAACAGGCCCTGGCCGCAGGCCGCCCGCGAGACGCGCGTCAACCAGGAAGCCGTCACCGCCAAGCTCGGGCCGCAGTACGGCGCCATCTTCGGCGCCCACGCCCTCATGCTCACCGATCCGACCCTGGGACGCGAGATCGAGACGCTCGTCCGCGACCGATCACTTCGCCGCCGAGTACGCCGTCAGCCGCGTCATGCGCCGCTACGCCAAGGCGCTGGAGAGCATCGAGGGCGGCTACCTCGCCGACCGCGTCGCCGACCTGTTCGACATCGAGAAGCGCATTCTCCGCCATCTGCTGGGCCAGCGCCGCGAACAGCTGCGCGACCTCCGCGAGCCGGTCGTCGTGCTGGCCCACGACCTGACGCCCAGCGAGACGGCCACGCTCGACCCGCACCGCGTCCACGCCTTCGCCACCGAAGCCGGCGGCCGAGCCAGCCATACCGCCATCGTGGCCGGCGTCCTGGACATCCCCGCCGTCGTCGGCCTGGGCCCGTTCATCACCGACGTTTCCGGCGGCGACATCGTCATCGTGGACGGCCATCGACGGCTTACTCATCATCGATCCCGACGAGGAGACGCTGGCAGCGCTACGAGCAGGCCCGCACCAGTTTCCGCAGCCACGAGAACCAGCTCGACGGAGCTGCGCCATCTGCCGGCCGAGACGCGCGACGGCGTTCGCGTCGCCCTGCTGGGCAACATCGAGTTCCCCCAGGAGAGCGGACCCTGCCTCGACCGCGGCGCCGAGGGCGTCGGCCTGTATCGCACCGAGTTCCTCTACCTGGGCAAGCAGACCGACCCGACGGAGGCGGAGCACCTGGAAGCGTATCTGACCGTCCTGCGCACGATGGGGCCTCAACGGCCGGTGGTCATCCGCACTCTCGACCTGGGGGCGGACAAGTTCTTGCCGCGCGCCGAACGCGCCGCGCAGGAGCGCAATCCGTTCCTGGGTTTGCGGAGCGTTCGGCTGTGTTTGCGGAATTTGACCTTGTTCAAAACGCAGATGCGTGCCATTCTGAGGGCCAGTGCATTCGGCGACGTGCGCATCATGTTCCCCATGATTAGCACGCTGTTGGAACTGCGCCAGTGCAAGATGATTCTGGCCGAGGTCAAAGAAGACCTGGAAGAAGAAGGCATCGCCTTCAACCCCCGGCTGCCGGTCGGCACCATGATCGAAGTGCCCTCGGCCGCCATCCTGGCCGAGCAGATGGCCCGCGAGGTGGATTTCTTTTCCGTCGGCACCAACGACTTGATCCAGTACACCCTGGCGGCCGACCGCAACAATGAGACCGTGGCCGCGCTGTACAGCCCCGGCGATCCGGCCGTGCTGCGCTTGATCGAAGGCGTGGTGCGGGCCGCCGCCAAGTACAACATCGCCGTCAACGTCTGCGGCGAGATGAGCGGCGAGCCTTTGTATACGATGTTGCTTCTGGGCCTGGGGCTACGTCAGTTGAGCGTGACGCCGCACAACATCCCGGAGATCAAACGTGTCCTCCGCGCCGTGACGGCCGAAGAGGCCGGCGCGGTCGCCCAAGAAGCCATGCGTCTGGAAACAGCGCGTGATGTAAACAATTACTTGCGGGAACAGACCCGACGGATCGTCCCCAATGGGGTTTGACGAAATCAACCGGGTGAGCGGGGTTGCGTCAGCGCCTCGAAGTGAATTCTCGGAGCGCTTACGCAACTCGCTCGCCGATGCTGTGCATCCCCCGCGCTGGGAGTCCGAATCCCGCCTGTTCCCCGGATGGGAATGAATCGTGTCTGGGGCGCCTGAGACCAGTCCCGCCGTCCCGCCATCGGCAGGCCGGCCGGAACCGAAACACCCCGCCGACAAGGTGCGCATCCGCTTTCGCAAGGACGGCGCCTTGCGCCTGCTGAGTCACCACGATCTGATGCGCACCTTCGAGCGTCTGCTGCGCCGAAGCGAGCTGCCATTCCACCGCTCGCAGGGCTTCCATCCCAAACCGCGCTTGATCTTCGCGCTGTCGCTGCCGCTGGGCGTCGTCGGCCGCGAAGAGGTCGTGGAGTTGGAACTCGCTCGGGAGCTGCCTCCGGAAGAGGTCCATGCTCGCCTGGCCCGCCAGACGCCGCCCGGTCTGGAAATCCTCTCGGTTCGACGCATCCCGCCGAAGACCAACGCCCAGGTGTGTCGCCTCGCCTACGCGCTGCGCATACCGGCGGAACGATTGCCGGACCTGACGGCTCGAATCGCCGACGTGTTGGCCGCCCGCGAATGTTGGGTCGAGCGTCATCGCCCCCATTCGCGCCAGGCCGGGCGACGGCTCGATGTACGTCCCTTTCTTGTGGATCTGCGGATCGATTCTCACCTCTCTCCCTTCGCGCTGGAGATGTTTTTACGTTTGACTCCTGCCGGGACGGCTCGGCCTGAAGAAGTGCTGGGCCTCCTGGGACTTGAAGACCTGCTCGACGCCGGTGCCGTGCTCGAACGCAGCCGGCTCGAGATTTCCGATGAACTGGAAAAGGGATCGCATGAAAAAAGAGATGCTGATTAACGTGTTGCAGCCCGAGGAGTGCCGCATCGCCATTCTGGAGGACGGCGTTCTGGAAGAGCTGTACGTCGAGCGCACCAGCCACGAAAGCTACGTCGGCAACATCTACAAGGGGCGCATCGTCAACATCGAGCCGAGCATTCAGGCCGCCTTCGTGGACTTCGGCGTCGGCCGCAACGGCTTCCTGCACGTCTCCGACGTGGAGCCGACATATTACCGTCATCTGGAGCCGCGGCGCGGCGATCGAGGTGATCGCGGTGATCGTGGTGGACGCCGTGGACGCGACCGAGATCGAGATCGAGACCGCGACCGCCCGCGCCGGCCGATGGAGTACGAGGTTGAGGATCTCGACCGTTCCTTCCCCGAGGAACTCGCCCCGCTCGACGAGGCGGCGACGCTCTTGCCGGACGAGGCCGCCCTCGAAGTGCAAAGGGCGGAAGAAGTCGTCGAGATCACCGACGCCGAGCCGGGTCGGGAGGAAGAAACCCACTCGGAAGAGATTACGGGAGAAGCCACGGCGGAGGAAGCGTCCGCCGAATCGAGCCGCGACACCGGATCGCCGGTGACGGCACTGCCGGAGACGCGGATCGAAGAGGAACCCACGCGGCGGCGTCGGTCGCGCGGCCGTTCGCGCTCGCCGCGCAAAGCTGCCGCTGCCGAGTCCGGCGCCGAGGCGATGCCGAGTCAGGAGACGCAACCGCCCAGCCCGCTGGAAAGCAGCGAGGCGTCCTCGGCCGAGGAGTCCGAGCGGCCGCGCTTCATGGACTCGGCCGAGCGGCGCACGACCGAGCAGGGATCCCGAAGTCACGTCGTCGTCGGGCGACTCCGGCATCGGCGAGGACGAACTGCTGTTCTTCCCCCGACAGCCCGAGCGCGCCGACCGCGCCGGAACCGGAGCCGGTCGCGCCGCCCGAACCGGAGCCGCGCGCCGAGGAGTACGTTCGTCCGGCGGCCCCCCTCGCTCCTCCGCCGCGTGCCCGCCCCTCCGCCTCGGATCGACGCGGCAGCATCGAAGACGACCTGGCCGCCGACCTGGAAGCCGCCGAGATCGGCCACATCGGCGAGACGAACGAACCTCCCATCGAGTTCCACGAAGAGATCGACGAGCCGCGCGCACCGGATTTCGAGCCGGAACCGCCGCCGCGCCGGCAGCCACGCCACGACGAGGACCGTCCGTTCGAGGGTCCTCGCGGCCACCGCGAAGGCGGCCACCGCGAGGGCGGACGCCGCGAGGGCGGACGCCGCGACGACCGCCGTCGTAACGGCCACGGACGCGACCGGGGTCGGCCTGGGCCGGGACGCGATCATGGCCGGCCCGGCTTCGGGCGACCCAAGCCGCTCATCCAGGACATTTTCAAGCGCGGCCAGGAAGTGCTCGTCCAGGTCATCAAGGAGGGCATCGGCACCAAGGGGCCGACCCTGAGCACCTACATCAGCATCGCCGGCCGCTACCTCGTGCTGATGCCCGGCCTCAACCGCATCGGCGTGTCGCGCAAGATCGACGACGACGAGCAGCGCCGCCGCCTCCGCGAGATCTTCAACGAGCTGAAGCCGCCGCGCGGCCTCGGCTTCATCATCCGCACCGCCGGCATCGACAAGAACAAGAAGGAGCTGCAGCGCGATCTGCTCTACCTGTCGCGTCTGTGGCAGGTCGTCGTCCGTCGCATCCAGCAAGCTGAAGGCGCCGGCCGAGATCTACCAGGAAAGCGACATGATCACGCGGACCATCCGCGACACCTTCACCAGCGACATCGACACCATCTAGGTGGACGAACCGGCGGCCTTCGAGCACGCCCAGGAGTTCTTGCAGATCGTCATGCCGCGCTACGCCAACCGCATCAAGCTCTACGAGGGCAAGGAGCCGCTCTTCCACAAGTACGGCATCGAGGAGGAGATCGCCCGCATCCAGCAGCGCAAGGTGCCGCTGCCGCACGGCGGCTCCATCGTCATCGAGCAGACCGAGGCGCTGGTGGCCATCGACGTCAACAGCGGCAATTTCCGGGCGGACAACAACGCCGAGGAGACCGCCTACCAGATGAACCTGCAGGCGGCCAAGGAGATCGCCCGGCAGCTTGCGCCTGCGCGACCTGGGCGGCGTCATCGTCAACGACTTCATCGACATGCGCGACGAGAAGCACCGCCGCGCCGTCGAGAAGGCCATGCGCGACGCCGTCAAGCGCGATCGGGCGCGGACGAAGATCCTGAAAATCTCCGCGTTCGGCCTGATCGAGATGACGCGGCAGCGCATCCGGCCGTCGCTGAAGCGCAGCGTCTACCAGGACTGCCCGCACTGCCACGGCATGGCCCAGGTCAAGACGTGCGAGAGCATGAGCATCGACGTGATGCGCATGCTTCAGCTGGCGGCGCACCGCGATCACGTCCACCACATCGAGGTCCGCGTCGCCGAGGACGTGGCGAACTACCTGCTCAACAAGAAGCGGGGCGAGATCGCGCGGTTGGAGGAGTGCAGGCGCTATCCAGGTCCACATCCGCGGCACCGCCGGGGCGCCGCCCGAGACGCTGGAGTTCATCTGCTACGACAACAACAATAACGAGGTGAAGCTGTTCCCCAGCGAGCTGCCAAGCCGGCCGCGACGGTGAGGAATAGTTTAGCCGCGATGCGCAGCGGAGCGCGGGACTCTGCCGCGCTCCGCTGCGCGTCGCGGCTAAACGGGATCTCTTGTACTCTCTCGGCAAAATCACTCTTGGACTTGACACTTCTCCCCGCACTTTCTATACTTCGCCGCTCGCACGTGAAGCCTTGTCGATGGCCGCGGCTCAGGTTGTGTTCGTGATCCCTCGCCCGGCGAACGAACACAGCGGCGGACAGGCAGCGACCCCTCAGGAGGCGCGGTGGTGAGGTATTCGTTCCGTTGGCTGGCAGGTCCGCTGACGCTGATGGCTGTGGCCGGCGGCGTCGCCCTGCATGCGCTGTTCGCCCAGGACGCGCCTGGCCACGCCTCCCGCCAACGCCGCCGTCCCGAACCCGACACGCCACTGGTGGGACCGACTCGCACCGGCCCCGGCGTCCGGCACACAGCAAGTCGCCGCCATCGTCCCGGCCTCGGCCGCCGAAGCCGACAAGAACGTCTTCCGCCTCCACCGCGATCAGCCCGGCGACTCCAAACCGATCATCCTCGACGCCGACGAAATTGCCTCGTGGACGGAAAAGAACGGTTCGACGGAGTATTGCGTGTTCCTGATGCACGGCCTGGTCCTCGTGCAGCAATCGACCGTGCAGGCACGCTTTCCGCACGGCGTCGCCTGGGTGGACGTGAGCCGTTACCGGGTCACGGGCAAACTGCGGATGGAATTGTACGCCGAGGGCGACGTGCGCATCGACGACGGCTCGGGGATCGAGGACGGCGCGACGCCGCGCGTTTATCCGCGGGCCATCCTCGACATAACGACGCGCGGCGAATTTCGGCTGCACGCCCACCGCGCTCCCCTGGCCAAGCAAACGCGGGCCGACGATCCGGTCGTCCTTCGCGGCCGGGCGGAGGGGCTGGGACCGCCCTCTCTGCGGGCGCCGAAGGCGGCCCCGCAAGCGGCCGCGCCGACGTTGCAACGCACTTCCCACGAGGAACGTCGGCTCATCCTGCCGCCCTTTGTGGGAGCGGCGCCGAAGCCGCCGGCAACGCCGCCGCCGGCACCGAAACTTCAGCCGGTCCCTCCCGCAGCTCAACCGAGTCCGCCGGCCGGCGGCGGGCCGACGTTCCTGCCGGGGGCCTCGCCGCGGAGTTCGACGGGTCCACCCGGCCCCATCGAACGTACCTCCGGCTACGGACCTCCGGACGACCCCTTTCTGGGCATAACGCCGGGCATGAGCGGCCAGAGGCCCCCGACTTCGTCGGGGCCGCGCCGCCGACGGCGCCGTCGGGACCGGCGCCCGTCCTTCCCACGGCGCAGCCGGGGGCCGGCCCGCAGCCACCCCAGCCGGAAAGCCCCGCCAACGGAGCGCCGCGCGCTCCGGACGGCTCCGTGCCGCCCTCCGGCCCGTCGCAAGTGCCGCCGGGCACGCCGCCGGTGCCGCCGCCGTCGAAACCGACGCCGCCTCCACCGAGCAAGCCCATCCTGCCGGCGCGAAATTTCATGGTCGCGCCACGCCAGGGCGGCTCGTTCAATCTCAAACGCGAGCCCGGTCCCAACGGCGAAGCCATCTTCATCATCACCGGCGGCGTCTTCCTGCAAGTGCGCAACGCCCCCAACATCGGCATGATCGACATGGAGGCCGACCGCATCGTCATCTGGACCAAGGGATCCGAGGGCGATCAGCTCGCCGCCAACATCCAGCAACCCTCCGGGCACACCAGCAACGATCTGGAAGTGTACCTGTCCGGCCACGTCCTCGTCCGCCAGGCGCCGATCGTCAATCCCAAGAAAGAGCAGCGCACCATCTCCGCCAACGAGGTCTATTACGACGTCAACCGCAACGTCGCCGTCGCCCTCGACGCCCGGCTTGAACTCAAGCAGCCGCTCCTCAACGACCCCATCATCGCCACCGCCCGCGAAATTCGGCAAACGTCCGTCAACACCTTCGAGATTTATCGCAGCCTGGTCTTTTCCAGCAAACTGCCGTCCGATCCCGGCTTCACCTCGTCCATGCGCGACGGCGTCATCGAGGACGTGACGGTGCCGATGAAGAACCTGTTCGGCAATCCGGTCCTGGATCGCAAGACCGGCCAGCCGGTGATGCTCCGCGAGACCCTGCTGACGGGTAATAACACCTTCTTCGAGCTGGAGCAGGTTCCGTTCTTCTGGCTGCCGCACGTCTCGACCACCTTGCAGGAGCCGCTCGGCCCGGTTCAGAACTTCAACTTCGGCTACAACCACATCTTCGGCGTCCAGCTGGGTGTGTCGTTGAATGCCTATGAATTGCTCGGCCTGCAACCGCAGCCGGGCACGCGCTGGCTGTTCAACCTGGATTATTTGAGCTATCGCGGCCCGGGCTTCGGCAGCAACTTCAATTACAGCGGCCTCGATGCCTTCGGCATCCCGTCGCGCTACGCCGGCATGACCCGCCTCTTTGGCATGTCCGACCGCAACTACGACAACCTGGGCGGAGCGCGGCCGGTGAACGATTTCAACCCGACCAACTTCCGCGGCTGGGCCCTCAATCGCAACAGCGTGGACGACATGCCCTATGGGTTTAGCTTTCTGTCGCAAATATCCGTCCTGAGCGATCGTAATTTTCTCGAACAATACTACAAGCGCATCTTCGATCTCGACCCCAATCCCTCGGAGAACTTCGCCTTTCTGAACCAGCAGGTGAGCAACGTGGCGTGGTCGGCCCTGTTGCAACCGCGGCTGCCCCGCTGGGTCACGACGACGCAAGACTTGCCGCGCCTGGACGGCTGGATCATCGGTCAAAACTTCCTTGATATCTTGACCTATACCAGCCATCTGAATGCGGAGTACGCCTCGCTGAAAACGTCAACCGATCCGCTGCCGCAGGTGAGTGTTACCGATAGCCCGGACAACACCTTCCGGGGTAGCTGGATGCAGGAAGCGGAGCTGCCGTTCTACCTTGGCCCATTGAAGTTGTCGCCTTACGGCCGTAGCGAACTGACGTCCTACTCCAACGACCTGTACGGCAACAGTATCGGCCGCGCCTGGGGGGCCGTCGGCACCTGCGCCAGCATTCCGTTCACCCACTTGTATTCGGGCGTCCAGAGCGAATTGTGGAACGTCAACGGTCTCAATCACAAGATGGTCTTCAGCACCAACTACGTCTATGCCTACACCAACACGCCGTACACCGAATTGCCGCAGTTGGACCGCCTTAACGACGACGCCACCAATCAGGCGCTGCGAGACATTCGGCCCTATCAGTTTCTGTTCAATCCCACCGGCACCCTCGACAACCACGGCCTGGGCCTGGTTTCCTCGCCATACTTCAACACACCGCAGACGTTTGCCATCCGCCGATTGTTGTTCGATCGCATCGACACGTTGAGTACCATCGAGCAGCTACAACTCGACCTCCGCCAGCGCTGGCAGACGAAGCGCGGCTTTCCTGGTTATCAGCACATCGTGGATTGGATGGTCCTGGACACGTCGGCCAGTTACTTTCCGGCCCCCAACCGCGACAACTTCGGCCACAATTGGGCCTTCTTGCAGTACGATTTCTTGTGGAACATCGGCGATCGGACGGCGTTCAACAGCACGGGTTGGACCGATCCATTCCCCGGCGGCGTGAGAGTGTGGACGGTGGGCGGCTACTTCAATCGTCCGGATCGCACCAATTTTTACCTGGGTTTCCGCTACATCGATCCGCTGCAGGTGCGGGCCGTCACCGGATCGGTGACTTACGTTTTTAGTCCCAAGTACGCGGCGACGGCCAGCAGCACTTACGACTTCGGTACCAGCGAAGCCCTCGCCAACTCCGTGATGTTCACGCGCATGGGATCGGACATCCAGGTCAGCCTCGGCTTCACCTACAACGCGCTGCAGAACAACTTCGGCGTCCTGTTCAACATCGTCCCGAACCTGCTGCCGAGCAACAAGGCCCTGGGCCCCATCGGGGCGCAGGGCGGCGGCTCCCAGACGGGAGTTCTCCAGTAATGCGGAATGCGGCATGCAAAGTGGGGTATTCCCGATGATTGTGCAGTCACCACCACGGCTGGCCGGAACCGACGATGCGCCGGCCCGCTTGCGCTCGCGTCGCCCCTGGCGCGACAAGCTCCGCACCGCCTTCCGCGGCATCAAGCTGGGCGTGCGCGGCCATTCCAGCTTCTTCGTCCATTTCTTCTTCACCGCCCTGGTGCTGGCCGCCGCCATCGTGCTGCACTGCGACCTCGTGCAGTGGTGCCTGCTGCTGGGTTGTATCGGGGCCGTGCTGACCGCCGAGCTGTTCAACAGTGCCATCGAAACGCTGTTCCGCGGACTCGACGACGAGAGCAAGGCTCGCGCCTGGCCGTGCCTCGACATCGCTGCCGGGGCCGTGCTGCTGGCCAGCATCACCGCCACGGTCATCGGCAGCCTGATCTTCCTCTCGCGCCTGATCGACACGTGCGGCTCGCTCCTGCAGAGTAGACAGTAACCCGCCGCCTCGTACAAATCGTTTAGCCGCGACGCGCAGCGGAGCGCGGGACCGTCCCGCCGCTTCGCCGCGCGTCACGTCGAAACTCCTCGTGAGGTGCAATCATGGGCGCTGACGCATCCGTCCTCAACTGGTTGACCAGCCATCACAGCGAGCTGGTACGCGACCTGGCCCAGCTGGTCGCCGTGCCGAGCATCAGCACCGACGGCGAGCATCAGAAGGAAATCGAACAGACGGCCGAGCTGACCTGCGAGCAGATGCGCCGGGCCGGCCTGCAAAACGTGTCCGTCCTGCGGACGAGCGGCTCCAACCCCTACGCCTACGGCGAATGGCTCGGCGCGCCCGGCAAGCCGACGGTCTTCCTCTACGCCCATCACGACGTGCAGCCGATCAACTACGTCGAGGAGTGGCGTTCGCCGGCCTGGACGCTGACGCCGCGCGACGGCCGGCTGTTCGGCCGCGGCGCCGCCGACGACAAGGGCGCCATCACCGCCCAGCTCGCCGCCGTCGCCGCCTGGCTGAAGACGCGCGGCGAACTGCCGGTCAACGTCAAGATGCTCGTCGAGGGCGAGGAGGAGGTCGGCTCGCAGAACCTGCTGGCGTTCTTCCGCGAACACCAGAAACGCCTGCAATCCGACGTCATCGTCGTCTGCGACACCGAGAACCTCGACACGGGCTTGCCGAGCATCACCTATTCGCTGCGCGGCATCGTCGCCGTGGTGGTCGAGGTCGAAAGTGCGCGGCTGCCGGTCCACAGCGGCATGGCCGGCGGCGCGCTGGCCGACGCGGCCCTTGCCCTGAACGTCATTCTGTCGCGCCTGTACTGGGGCAACGGCCGGCTGCCGATTCCGCACTTTTACGATAAGGTTCGTCCGCTGACGCCGCGCGAACGACAGGCGCTGGCGGCCCTGCCCGGCGACGAAGCCAAGTTCCGCGAAGACCTCGGCATCCTGCCGGGCGTGCAGTTCGCCCTCGAAGGCCAAACCGGCGTCTACGAGCAGACCTGGCGCAAGCCCGCGGTCACGGTCATCGCCCAGGAGGCCAGTTCGATCAAGGGCGCGTCGAACCAGGTGTTGCCACGCGTCCGGCCATCGTCAGTTGCCGCATCGTGCCCGACCAGGACCCGCAGGAAGTCTACGAGCAGCTGAAGGCGGTGCTGACCGCCGACCCGCCGTGGGGCGTGCGCGTCACGGTCAAGGAGCACGGCAAGCCGGTGAAATGGTGGATGACCGATCCGACCGGCCCGGCCTTCGAGGCGGCTGTCGATGCCATGCGCCAGGGCTTCGCGCGCGAACCGATCTCGATCGGCTGCGGCGGCACCATCGGCTTCGTCGGCCCGCTGGCCGAACTGTTCGGCGGCGCCCCGGCCCTGCTGCTGGGCATCGAAGACCCCCGCAGCAACGCCCATGCCCCGAACGAGAGCCTGCACGAGGGCGACTGGAAAAACCTGATGCGCTCGCTGGCGCACCTGTTCGCCAACCTCGGCCACAAGAAAGAAAACTAGTGGAGGAGCCTTACTTCGCGGCCGGTTTCCGAACTCCCCAGACTTTTTCGAGCGTGTCGTACATCCGCGGATCGATCTTCTTCAACTCCGCCCGGACGAACGGATAAAAATCGTTTGTCCCGAAATAGGCCTCCGTCATCTCCGCGAAATACTCCTTGGCATTGTTCAGCGCGTAATGACGCGACTTGCTGCCGCGAACATTCAGCACCGACTCATACAGCTTGGCGCTCACGGCGGCGTCGTAACAAGCCTGGACCTCGGCATGATCGAAGCCGAGCACCTGATGGTGATAGCCGTGGGCCAACTCGTGCAGGACCATCCACGGTTGCTGAAGTGTCCAGCTGTTGAAGTTGCGTGCGTTGGCGACCTCGACGGAGCCGGCCTTCTCGGGATTCATGTCGTGCTTGCGGAGCCAGCGCGCGTCCGGATGGTAACACATGCACGGATGATGCCCCTCCTCCAACTCGACCCAGATGGGAATTTTGCGCAGCTTGCCGAGCGACTCGGTGGGCACGACACGGGTGATCTGAAAGAGTTGATCGCTCAGCACTCGTAGCGTCTTCTCGCGCAGCGCCCGCTGCTCGTCGGCGAGGAGGCGCTTGTTGACGAGGATTTTCCACCCCTCCAGGCGCCTCGCCTCATACTGGTCGCTCGAATCATACGCTGGCTTTGGCTCCGCCGAAGCGGCGGTCAGCGCCGCGCAACACCACACCACCGCCCCAAGCAGGACCGTCGCGGCATACTTCATAAGATGTTCTCTCCTTCGCGGCTATTCAGGCCATGATTTCCGGGACCAGATGCCCATGTACGTCGGTCAAACGGCGGTCGATGCCGTTGTGACGGACGGTCAGCTTTTCGTGATCGATGCCCAGCAGGTGCAGGATGGTGGCGTGGATATCGTAGCCGTAGGTCGGCTTCTTCGGGTCGGCCGGCTTGTACGACCATTCGTCGCTGTCGCCGTGACGTGACGCCGCCCTTGATGCCGCCGCCGGCGAGCCAGTTGGTGAAGACGAACGGATTGTGATCGCGGCCCTTGCTGCCCTGGCTGCACGGCATCCGGCCAAACTCCGTCGTCCACAGCACAATCGTGTCGTCGAGCATGCCGCGCTGCTTGAGATCTTTCAACAGCGCCGCCGCGCCGACGGCCAGGCCGCGGCCCAGCGGCCAGTGATCGCGCTCGATGTCCTCGTGCGAGTCCCAGTTGCGGCGCGGGAAGCCGTTGTCGGCCCCGCTCCACACCTGCACGAAACGCACGCCGCGCTCCAGCAGACGCCGCGCCACCAGGCAATTGCGGCCGAAATACTGGATCTCCGCCTTCTCGCTGATGCCCGTTTGCAGCGGGATGTCGAGCGAATCCAGCCCGTACATCCGCAGGACGTGCATCGGCTCCTTCGACAGATCGAGCACCTCGGGGCGCTCGAGCTGCATACGGGCGGCCATCTCGTAGGAGCGGATGCGGGCGTCGAGCCGGGAATCGCCGGGACGCTCCGCCTCGTGACGGCGATTGAGCTTCGCCAGCGCCGCCTGCATGTCGGCGTCGCTCCGCCGGGTGACGTAGCTGTCTTTCGGAGGAAACAGATCGGCGATGGGGTTTCTGGCACTGGGACGGACCATCGTGGCCTGGTGCTCGGCGGGCAGGAACGCCGAACCCCAGTTTTGCGGGCCGTTGGGCGGAAAGCCGCGCGGGTCGGGCAGCACGACGAAGGCCGGCAGATTGTCGCGTCATGCGGCCGAGTCCGTAGCTGATCCACGCTCCCATGCTCGGAAAGCCGGGCAGGACGAAGCCGGTCGCCTGCATGAACGTGGCCGGGCCATGAACGTTCGATTTCGCCACCATGTTGTGGACGAAGGCCATGTCGTCCACGCAGGCGCCCAGCGGGGCGACGCAATCGTTGATCCACTTGCCGCACTGGCCGTACCGCCGCCACTTCCACGGCGCTCGCATCGTCTGGCCAGGGACTAGACTGGAACAGCTCGACCTTCTCGCCGGGATCCCACGGTTTGCCGTGGTCGCGGATCAGGCGCGGCTTGTAATCGAACGTGTCGCACTGGCTGGCGGCACCGGACATGAACAGTTGAATGACGCGCTTGGCTTTCGGGGCGAAGTGCGGAGTGGCGAGCAGTCCGTCGGCATCAAGCAGACTGGCCAGGGCGATTCCGCCGAGTCCGCCGCCGAATTGCCACAGAAATTGCCGGCGATCAGTGTAGTGGATGCCGCCGTGAATGCTGGGATCGCGTGCCGTCATGGGTTCGCTTCTCTTTGCCCCCTCACCCTCAACCCCTCTCCCCCGAGTACAGGGGAGAGGGGAGCAAACGTCAATCGATGAAAGAAAACTCGTTGGTATTCAGGATCAACCGGCAAGCGTTCGCCAGGCCGTGCTTGCGGGCGTACTCGATCAACACGCCGTCCTTCATCGTCGGTCGGCCCTCGTCCCAGCGCCAGCCGATACGCCGCGGTCAGTCGCGCCGGCAAATCGTCGCCCCTCTTTTCAACGCGGGCCGCGAAATGTTCGGCCATGCGCAGCATGAACTTGTCATTGAGCAGGGCCAATGCCTGCAACGCGGTCAGTGATTCGTTGCGTTTCTCGACGCGCAGCGACGGGTCGGGGCAGTCCAGCGTTTCCATGAACGGATCGGGTACCGAACGCACCAGGAAGCGGTACACCGAACGCCGATGGCCGGTCGGATCATCGGGATTGTACTCCTCGTACTTGTAGTGCGGCGAATGGTCGTCGAGGAAGCCGAAGGTGCGGAAGCCGGGTCCGTACATCGTCGGGTCGAGCCGGCCGCCGACGGCCAGCACGGCGTCGCGGATCGATTCGGCGTCCAGCCGCCGGCGGTTCATGCGCCACAGCAACCGATTGCCGCCATCCAGACGGGCATGGGCGGCGTTGTCCGTCGAGGCTTGCCGGTAGGTGGTGCTGGTGACGAGCAGGCGGTGCAACTGCTTGATCGACTGGCCGCCGTCGCGGAACTCGACGGCCAGCCAGTCGAGCAATTCGGAGTGCGAAGGTTGGCCGCCCATGCGGCCGAAATCGTTCGGCGTCTCCACGAGTCCCTGTCCGAAGTGATACAGCCAGATGCGATTGACCAGGCTTCGCCAGGTCAGCGGATTGTGCGTGTCGGTGATCCAGTGGGCCAGGGCGGCGCGGCGCTCGCCCTCCGGCCGTTCGGCGAGCGGGAAGCGCGACGGCAGACCCGGCAGACAGGCCACCGTGCCGGGACCAACCTCACGCACGGGATTTTTCTCGCTGCCGCGACGAAGGAGGTAGATCGGCCGCGGCTTACCCTGTGTCGGCGAGAAACTGCCGGCCGGCGCGAACGACGTGGCGGCGGCGTAGACGAGGCCCGGAGGCGGCAGGGCGGCGAGTTGACGAGCCGCGTCCTTCCTCTCGCGCTCGATGGTTTCGCTGTCCTGCCGTAGCACGGTGCGGCGGCTTGCTCGGCCAATTCGTTCAGACGTTTCTTGAGGGCGATGCGTTTGCCTGCCGCCTCCGCATCGACCTCGTAGGGGCGATCCGCTCGGTCCACGGCGGCGAACACGGCTTGCAGGCTGTAGTAATCTTCCTGCGTAATCGGGTCGAACTTGTGGTCGTGGCAGCGGGCGCACTGCGCCGTCAGGCTGGTGAAGGTGTTCAGGACCGTGGCAACCATGTCGTCGCGGTCGAGGTTGCGGGTGATCTTCTTATCCAGCGTGCCCTCGCGCAGCTCGACGTGGCCGACGAAATCCCACGGGCCGGCCGCGAGAAAACCCAGGCCGACGATGCCGTCGCGCGTGTCGGGATACAGTACGTCGCCGGCGATTTGCTCCTCGATGAAGCGCGAATACGGCCGGTCCTCGTTGAAGGCGCGGATGACGTAATCGCGGTACGGCCAGGCGTTGGGCCGAACCTTGTCCTTGTCGTAGCCGTGCGTGTCGCCGTAGTGGACGACATCGAGCCAGTGCCGCGCCCAGCGTTCGCCGTAGTGCGGCGAGGCGAGCAGGCGGTCCACCAGCCGTTCGTAGGCGTTGGGCGAGCGATCGCGCACGAAAGCGTCGATCTCCGCGGGCGCCGGCGGCAGGCCGAGCAGGTCGAAGTACAGCCGGCGGATGAGCGTGCGGCGATCCGCTTCGGGAGTCGGTCTCATGCCGCGCTCTTCGAGCCGATGCAAGATAAAGGTGTCCAGCGGCATCCGTACCCAGCCCGGCATCTGGACCCTCGGCAGCGGTGGCCGGGCGAGCGGCCGCAGCGACCACCAGGTTTCGGCCTTATCCTTGCGCTCTCGCAGCGTCATGTCCCTGGGCCACGGCGCCCCTTGCCCGATCCACTTCCGCAGGACGGCAACTTGCTCGCGCGAGAGGGGAGCCGCTTTTTTCGGCATTTTCGGCTTTTCGCCGGAGACCATTTCGAGGAGGAGGCTGTCGTCCGGTTTGCCGACGACGAGGACGGGTCCGCTGTCGCCGCCGGCCGCGAGGTCCATCGCCGTCGCCAGCGACAGTCCGCCGCGCGACGTGTTCGGGCCGTGACAGCGCAAGCAGTGCTGTTCAAGGATCGGGGCGACCTCGGTGCGGAAGAACCCATTGTCCGCGGCGCTGGCCGGTTCGACCGGCGCACCGGCCAGCACCAACAGGCCGACAAGGAAGACTCCCCTCCTCCCATGACCAATCCGATGCGGATTCATGACGTTTCTCGGAATGTCCCCGCCTTCGTGGCTCGGAGGGATTGTCAACGCCGGGCTGTTCGAGTTATATCCTCCCTTCGCCTGCTTGGCCGCATGTTCCTTGAGTAGCTTGTCCACCACTTCCTCCCACTCGGGAATGGATCTCTCGCTCTCGGGGAGCGGACACCTATAAAAGAGAAGGGGGCCAGCACGGCGTGATGGGCTGGCCGGCCGCCGAGAGGTTGGTGGTTTGGCAGTCCGGTCGGGAGCGGCGGTCCACGATCGGTCGTCGGAAAGGACGTTGATGAATCGGTTGTCGCGACTGGTCCGCTCGTCCGTCGGCGCCAAGTACGTCATGGCGCTGACCGGCCTGGGGCTAATGATCTTCGTGATCGCCCACATGAGCGGAAACCTTCTCATCTATGGTGGCAAAGACGCTCTCAACTCCTACGCCCACGGTCTGACCGAGCACCCGGTCCTGCTGTGGGCCGCTCGCGGCGGTCTGCTGACGATCTTCCTTCTCCACTTGCTGCTGGCCGTCCGGCTGACGCAGGAGGACCAGTCGGCCCGGCCCGTCCATTATGTTCACGAGAACACCATGCAGGCCAGCTGGGCGTCGCGGCACATGCTGTTTACCGGCCTCGTCGTCCTCGGCTTCGTGATTTACCATCTGCTGCACTTCACCTTCGGCCTCGTTGATCCTTCCCACTTCAAGGAAGGGATACCCCATGACCCCAAGGAATACGCGGACGTGGCCGGCATGGTTGTCGCCGGCTTTCAGCAGCCGATCATTGCCGTATCGTACCTTATCGCCCAGCTGTTCCTCGGCCTGCACCTGTGGCACGGCGGCAGCAGTTGGTTGCAGCACCTGGGGCTGAACGGCCACGGCTACGATAGGTTGGTGAACAACCTCGGCGCCGTGGTGGCCGTCGTCGTCGTCGTCGGCAATTGCTCGATCCCGCTGGTTATCCTGATGGGCTGGAGTCCGGGTTCGTGACTCCAAGTTTCGCCGCGACGAGAGCATCCGGGTCGTGGCCGCCGACTCGCCAACGGTTCCGTAGCTCCGGTTCGATGCGAATTCGTGCGGGAACGGCCGAATGTTCCTTGCTCATTGCCCGTCCCCGCGTTACCATCAACTCAGCCCACGAGTTCGAGGAGAAAAGCCCTCCGAGGAATGCGGTCCATGTGCCGTGCCTGCCTCCTGCCCGTGCTGGCGGGATCGATCCTTTTTTCGTTAGCGATCCCCGCGCGAGCCGAGAAACCCACTCCGCCCGCGGATGCCGCCTCTTTCCAACCGCCCCGCCGCCCGGCCATCCCTACGGTCAAGGACGCACGTGGAATCGTCAATCCGATTGACGCCTTTCTTCTCGCTCGCCTGGAAGCGGAAGGTCTGACCTTCGCCGCGCAGGCCGACCGGCTGCGCCTGCTCCGCCGCGTCACCTTCGATCTGACCGGGTTGCCGCCCACGGTCGCCGAACAGGATGCGTTCGTGGCTGATCCTTCGCCGGATGCTTATCGCAAGGTGGTCGATCGCCTGCTGAACTCGTCGCACTATGGCGAACGCTGGGCGCAGCACTGGCTCGACCTCGTGCGCTACGCCGAATCGGACGGCTTCAAAGCGGACGACCTTCGCCCCACCGCCCACCGTTATCGCGACTACGTCATTCGGGCGCTCAATGCCGATCTGCCCTACGATCGCTTCATCCGCCAGCAGCTCGCCGGCGACGAGCTGGAGCCGGACAATCCGGAGGCGTTGATCGCCACCGGCTTTCTGCGGCTGTGGCCCGACGAGTACAACGCGGCCAACCTGGAGCAGCGACGGCAAGAAATCCTCGACGACGTGACCGACGTGACCGGTCAAGTCTTCCTCGGTCTGACCTTCGGCTGCGCCCGTTGTCACGATCATAAGTACGATCCGATCCTGCAAAGCGATTACTTCCGTTTGCAGGCGTTCTTCGCGTCGATGCAGCCGCGCGACGATCTGCCGGCGGCGACGGCCGAGGCGCAGCGCACGATTACCAGCGCCGGCTCGCCGCCTGGGAGAATGCCAGCCGCGACATTCGGGCCGAGATGGAGACGCTGGTTGCCGACAAGCGACAGGAACAACGCCGGTTCGCGCTGGAGAAATTTCGTCCCGAGATCCAGCAGGCGGTCTTGATGCCGGACGACAAACGCTCGCCGTATCAACGGCAAATCGCGGCCATCGCCGAAAAGCAGTTGCGCGCCGCCGAACAGGCGACCCCCGCTCGTCTGCCCGCCGACAAGAAGAAACGATATAAGGAACTGGAACGCAAACTGGCGGACATCCAACCGGCACGGCCCGAAGCGCTGGCTCCGGCGATGGCCGTCACCGACATCGGCCTGGACGCTCCTCCGACCTATCTGCTGGCCGGCGGCGACTGGCGCAAGCCGCGCGACCTGCTCCAGCCGGGTTTTCCGCATTTCCTCGATGAATCCGCACCGGACATCCGCTCGCTGCCCGAACGACACAGCACCGGCCGACGCGCCGCCCTCGCTCGCTGGCTGACGCACCCGGACAATCCCCTGACGGCGCGTGTGCTCGTCAATCGTCTGTGGCAGCATCACTTCGGCGTTGGCATTGTCGGCACGCCCAGCGATTTCGGCACGATGGGCGATGCCGCGACGCACCCGGAATTGCTCGATTGGCTCGCCGTCGAATTCGTCGAACACGGCTGGAGCCTCAAGCACGTGCATCGTCTGATGGTGCTGTCCGCCGCCTACCGCCAGGATTCACGGGTCGATCCGAACAATCCCGTGCATCGCCGTGCCCTGAACATCGATCGCGAGAACCACCTGCTCTGGCACGCGCGCCGGCGCCGCCTGGAAGGCGAGGCGTTGCGCGACGCCATGCTGGCCCTGTCCGGCGAATTGAATTCGCGCACGTTCGGCCCCAGCGCTCGACCGGCCCTCCCTGCCGGCATCAGCAAATACGCCTGGAAACCGGACCCGCGACCGGAAGACCAGAATCGCCGATCGATCTACGTTTTCGCTCGCCGCAACATGCGTTACCCGTTGTTCGACGCCTTCGACCTGCCCGACATGCACAACAGTTGCGCCCGGAGGTTAACGACTACCACGGCCCCACAAGCGTTGTTGCTGCTCAACGGCGATTTCAGCCTCGAACGCGGCCGCCGTCTCGCCGCCATACTGCGCGAGCGCTTCGGCGTGGAGGATACAGCCCTGGTGACACACGCCTACCGCCTGGCCTGGGGTCGTCGGCCCAGCGCGGAGGAAATACGCCTGGGACTGCGGTTCATCAGCAGGCAGGCGGAGACCCTGCGGACGCGCGATCCGCTCGCCGGAGCCCAGTCCGACCACTCCACGGCCCGCGCCGACGCCCTCGTGGATTTCTGCCACGCCCTGCTGAACACCAACGAATTTCTGTTCATCGATTGACCCTCCCTGGACGAAATGCTGGCATCATGACCACCTCGCGCACCCCTGTCCTCTCCGCCACGCCGCATCGTGAACCGGCGCACTCTCGCCGCGACTTCCTGGCGCGGGCCGGCGGCGGTCTGGGCTTGCTGGCCCTGCTGGACCTCCTCGAAACCGACGCACGCGGCAGCGAGAATCCGCTCTCGAAGGACGCCAACCCTCTCGCCGCCCGGCAACCGCGTTTCGCAGGCCGCGGCCCGAAGCGTCATCTGGTGTTTCCTCGACGGCGGTCCCAGTCACATCGACCTTTTCGATCCCAAGCCGGCGCTGACGAAGCTGGACGGCCAGCCGCTGCCGGGTTCGTTCAAGCGGCCGGTGACGGCGATGGGGCGCACGGCCTACACGCCACTGTTGGCCTCGAAACGCCGCTTCCAACAGCACGGCCAATCGGGCCTGTGGGTCAGCGACTGGTATCCCGAGATCGCCACCTGCGCCGACGACCTGGCCGTCCTCCGCGGCTGCTGGGCGGACGGACTCAATCACGTCGGCAGCGTCTGCCAGATGAACAGCGGCAGCGTCCTCGGCGGCCGGCCGTGCCTCGGTTCGTGGGCGCTGTACGGACTCGGCAGCGTCAGCGACAACCTGCCGGGTTTCGTCGTCCTGCTCGACTATCCCGAAGACCCGCCCGGCGGAGCGCGCAACTGGTCCACCGGCTTCATGCCGGCCACCTACCAGGGCACGCGCTTCCGCGACGGCAAGACGCCGGTCCTGCACCTGCGGCCGCCGCTGTCCGAGTCGGGTCCGGCCCAGCGGAGCAAGCTCGATTTCGTGCAGGAGCTGAATCGCCGTCACCGTGCCGCACGCGGCGAGGACCACGACCTGGACGCACGCATCGCCTCCTACGAGCTGGCCTATCGCATGCAGTCGGCCGCGCCGGAGGCGGTCGATCTGTCGCGCGAGACGGAAGAGACGCGCCGGCTGTACGGCCTGAACGACAAGACTACGGAGCGCATGGGCCGCAACTGTCTGCTGGCTCGCCGCCTCGTCGAGCGCGGCGTGCGCTTCGTGCAGCTGTACTGCGGCTCCGGCAGCAAGTGGGACGCCCACAGCAACGTCGAAGGCAATCACGCCCGCTATTGCCGCGAGAGCGATCGGCCGATCGCCGGATTGCTCAAGGATCTCAAGCGTCGCGGCCTGCTGGAGAGCACGCTGGTCGTTTGGGGCGGCGAGTTCGGCCGCACGCCGATGAGCGAGAGCGGCAACGGCCGCGATCACAACCCCTACGGCTTCACGACCTGGCTGGCCGGCGGCGGCGTCAAGGGCGGCATCGTCCACGGCGCCACCGACGACATCGGCCTGTACGCGGTCGAGGATCGGGTCCACGTCCACGATCTGCACGCCACCATCCTGCACTGTCTGGGACTCGATCATCGCAAGCTCACCCTGCTGCACGACGGCCGCGATGAGCGCCCGACCATCAACGGCGGCCACGTGGTCGCCGAAATCCTCAAGAATGCCTGAGTCCGATCCTCGCCCTTTCGGCTCCTGCGCCGCACAACGGCCCGCGGTTTCCAGGGTCATCTTGACTCCGGCGGTCGCAACGGGCCACAATGGGTTCATGATGTGAATTCGCTGTCATTCGTCGAACCGAGCGGCCTCACGCCGCTTGCCGCGTCGATGAACCGCGCACCGCATCGTTGCGGAGAAGAGGTCCACCACAGCCGGAGAGACTTGGCATGAGCAGCAACCCGCGGAAACTCGCGGCGACTTCACGAGACGCTCGAAGGGCTGCGCGTTCGACCTCGGACGCGACCTCCGCTCTGGCCGGCATGATCCGCTCCATGAGCGCCGGGCCCGCCCTGGACGAGCAGCTCAGCCGAGCCTTCGCGCGTCTGAGCCACCAGATGTACTCGCCGGGACTTTCGACGACCTGGGCCGGCACTCAGCAATTGATCGAATCGCTGACTCGTCTCGGTTACTATGTGGAAGTGCAGGCGCATGCGGACCATTGTCACTGCCGCGTGTCGCGCGTGCTGAAAGGCAACGCCATCGCCAAACAGCTGGCGAGCACGGATGCCTCCTCGCTGCCGGAGGCCGTCGCCAAGGCTGCCTTGCTCACGCTGGTCGAGGTCGAACCTCCGTCGGCATGATCCCCATGCGGAAGGCAGAAGGCAGAATGAATGCGAGGCAGCCCGGCGCAACCGGGAGTCGTGGTTGGTTTTTATTCTGCCTTCTGTCTTCCACCTTCTGCATGGGTTCGGTGCCCGCGAGGACGGATCCACCTCCGCCGGACGCGGACGTTGCTTTCGCGGAGAGAGCGTTGCGCGCCGCCGGCGTTGCGACCGATGGATCCAGTGTCCTGGCGTTTATCCGCGAACACACCCTCTCGGAAGAGGAGCTGGAACGCCTGGCCGTCACGGTTCGCCAACTCGGCTCTCCGGAGTTTGAAGCGCGCGAGAAGGCCAGCCGGAGTCTCATCACCGCCGGCCGGGCCGCCCTGCCCCATCTGCGTCCGGCCTTGATGGACCCCGACCTGGAAATCGCCCGCCGCTCACGAAGTTGCATGGAGGAGATCCAGCGCAGCCCGACGCCGGTCCTGATGACGGCGGCGGCGCAGCTGGTGAAGGACCGCCGGCCGCTCGGGTCGGCGTCCGTCTTGTTGGCCTATTTGCCCTGCATCGACGAGGAGCCGGTCGAGGACACCTGGTTTGACGTCCTCGGCGTCGTTGGCGTGGTTGATGACCGGCCGGACCCCGCCTTGCTGGCCGCCCTCTCCGACAAACGATCCATCCGCCGCGCCGCCGCCGCCCACGTCCTCGGCCGCACCTCTGCGCCCGAGCTGCGCCGCCGTGTCACACCGCTCCTTGCGGACCCCGATCCTCGCGTCCGCTTCGAGGCCGCCGCCGGTCTGCTCCGTTTCGGCGAGCAAAAGGCGGTGCCGGTCCTGACCATGCTGCTGAGCGATGCTCCGCTGTCGATCGCCTGTCAGTCGGAATACCTCCTTTGCCTGCTCGCCGACGGCCAGGGTCCGGCGGCGACACTCAATGAGGGCGATGGCGCCTCACGTCGCGCTTGTCGCACGGCCTGGGAAGCGTGGTGGCAAAAACACGGAGATCGCGCCGATGTCAACCGGCTTGCGCGTGAGCCGCCGCCGCGCGGCCTGACGGTGGTCTGTGAGTACGACGGCGCGGAGGATGGCGGCCGCGTCTGGGAGTGGGGACCGGCCGGAGAGCTGCGCTGGCAGGTCCCGCGCCTGGAGGGGCCCAACGACGTCCAGGTCCTCCCTGGAGGCCGCGTCCTCATCGCCGAGCGCAACGCCCAGCGCGTCACCGAGCGCGATCATCAAGGCAAGGTGCTCTGGCGGCACTCGGCTTCCGGCAACCCCATCGCCTGCCAGCGCTTGCCCAACGGCAACACGCTCATCGCCACGTTCCGCGAGCTGTATGAAGTGACCATCGATCAGAAGCCGCGTTTTCAGCCGCAGCGACCGCCGGGAGTTCCGCCACGCTCTCAAGCTGCCCAACGGCCACGTCCTCTACGTCACGCGCAACGGCCAACTCGTGGAGCTGGATGCATCCTGGAAGCATGAGATCCGTGTCATCCAGCCCGAGAACCATTCCGCCGGCGCGACCTACTGGGCCAGCGTCGAGCCGCTGCCCAATGGCCGCTATCTGCTGGCGCTGGGCGGCAGCAACCGCGTCATCGAGATCGACGCCGCCGGCAAGGTCCACTGGCAATGCGCCATCCCCTCGGCCGTCTTCGCCACGCGGCTGCGCAATGGGCACACGCTGATCTCTTCATTCGAGGGACATGCGGTGATCGAGGTCGATCGGGCCGGGAAGGAAGTGCGCAAACAACGACTGCGAGGTCGGCCCTTCGCCGTGCGCCGCTACTAAAAAAGTTCTGAGTTCTGAGTTCTGAGTTCTGAGTGAAAGACAAGAAAAGTCGTTTTTTTTACTCAGAACTCAGAACTCAGAACTCAGAACTTGGAATTTATGCCGCGGCGGGCAGGTAACGCAGTTCCGCCAGGATTTCGTGCGTCAGCACGTTCTCCAGTTCGGCCAACGCCCGGGCCACGGTGGCGCCGTCCAAAACTCGATGATCGTAGATGATGCGCACATCGACCGAGCCGTCCGGCTCGATGACGCCGTAGTTGAGTGTCGTCGTCAACAGCGACAGCGGATGCAGCGAAGACGCGCCGAGTCCGGCGTACACCGTAATGCCGGACGTGCCCATGAAGGCGGCGCGCTTGCGTCCCCAGACGTTGAGGCCGATCCACATCAGCATTCGCCGCAGCGGTCGCGGAAAGCGGTTCATCAGCAGAATGCGCCGGTAATCGCCGATCGTTTCCAGCGGTTGCTCCTTGAAGCGCCGCAGCCGAAGGTCGATGTCGGCGAGACTGAGCGTTTCGGGCTGACGGATGGGAGCGAAGAAGACGGCGTCCTCGTCGCCGAACTTGCGTTCGATGGCCACGGACGTGACGTTGATGGGGTGCTCGTACAGGTGCGGCCGAGGGAAGGACATGTAGGCGCGTCGCAGCGGCGGCCGGGCGGCGGTGACGAAACCATACGCCTTGGTGAAGAGGGCGCACCAGCTGGGCCGCAGGCCGGTGGCGGCGCGAGCGGCGACGACGGCCTCCAGCTTCATGCGTCGCTGCACCGGCACCGACGGGATTTGCCGCGCGAAATGCAGATAATCGCAGATGAGTTGTCGCGGCAGTGATAGCGGGATCGATACGCCGGCGGGTTGGGACATCCATGCACCTCCTGATTTCGCCATCGCTAGGGCGACGGACCTTCTATCATGCCGTCCCGCCGGGCAAAAGCAACCTCACTTGCATCCGCTCACAGTTCGTCCAGCGCCTGCAACAGTCGATCGATCTCCGCGAAGGTGTTGTAATGTACCAGTCCAATCCGCAGCAATCCGCCGCGTTCTTCCAACCCCAGGCGTTCGGTCAGCTCCAGCGCATACATATTGCCATTCCAGGTGTAAATCTCCCGGCTCGCCAGGTGCTCCGCGATTTGCAGCGGCGTGCGATCCATCGCCGTGATCGACACGGTTGGCACGCGCTCGTCGAGTTGTTCGCGTCGTGTGATGCCCCAGACACGGAAGCGCGGCCGGGCGTTGAGTCCCTCCAGGAGGCGGCGGGCCAATTGCGATTCATAATCGCGGATGGCGGCGAAGGCCGCATCAAGTCGTTGTCGGCGCGGGGCCTTGGGATCGGTCCCGTCGGCGAGGCCGGCAAGGTAATCGATGGCCGCCACGGTTCCGGCGAGACCCTCGTGGTTTTGCGTTCCGGTCATCCAGCGCCCCGGCAACTCCTCCGTCGCTGGCCGCACCTTGTACGCCGGCAGACTCATCAGCAGCTCGCGCCTCCCCCACAGGATGCCGATGTGTGGGCCGAAGAACTTGTACGCCGAACACGCCAGGAAATCACAGCCCCAGTCCTGCACGTCGATGAGTCCGTGCGGAGCGTAATGCACCGCATCCAGATAAACGAGCGCCCCCGCCTCGTGGGCCAGGCGCGTGATCCGGCGGACATCATTGACCGTGCCCACTGCATTCGAGGCGCACGTCAGCGCGAGAAGACGGACCTTCGGCCCGAGTCGCCGGCGCAGGTCGTCGAGGTTGAGAGTGCAATCCTCTGGGTGAATGTCCACGAAACGAACCGTGGCCCCCGCGTCGCGCGCCGCCAGCACCCACGGGCTGACGTTGGCATCGTGATCCATGCGCGTGACGTGTACTTCGTCGCCCGGACGCAGCGTGCGGCCGAACGCTCGGCTGACCTGGAAGGTGAGTGTCGTCATGTTGGGGCCGAAGACGATTTCGTCGGCCGAGGGGGCGTTGAGGAGGTCGGCCGCGGCCTGGTGGGCTTTGTGCAGGATGGCGTCGGACAGGCGACTCGTGGTGAAGACGCCGCCGTGGTTGGCGTTGCAGGTGGTCAGATACTCGGTCATGGCGTCGATCACCCGTTGCGGCACCTGCGTTCCGCCGGGTCCATCGAGGAACACCGGCGTTCGCCCTTCTCTCGTTTGCTGCAAGGCGGGAAACTGTCGGCGACTTGCTTCCACGTCGAACATGAGACACCTCACCACGGCACTCGAAACAGAAAGGGCTTTTCTAGCGGCCAACACGGAAAAAAGGAGTCTCCGCGATCATCGCGGCTCGCTCGGCTTGCGGTATTGACCCTCTGCGCAGCACACTCCCTCTCGTTCCCAAGCTCTGCTTGGGAACGCAAGTTTGCGAAGCTCTGCTTCGCGGCCCGTCGCCGATGGGGTGGGAAGCATAGCTTCCCGACGTGCGTTCCCAAGCAGAGCTTCGGAACGAGAGAAACCGCCGTGCCGCCCAGCAGATCACTGCCCGGATTGCGCTGGCCGCCCTCGCGGCGCAAGCGTAAATTGCCTGCATGGCGAACCTCCCTCTTCTCCCCGCGACGGTCATCGGCAGCTGGTCCTTCCCCGGCTGGTATGCGAAGTTCTGCGACGACGCGGCACGTCATCCCGAGTTATTTGGACCCGACGACCGCGAGGAGGCGCTGCGCGACGCCGTGCGGCTGGCGGTGGACGACCAACTCCGCGCCGGCGCCGACCTCATCACCGACGGCGAGATGCAGCGCGTCGATTTCAACCTCGGCTTTTACGATTACCTGACGGGCATCGAACCGCTGCCGCCGGCGCGGCGCTGGGGTCCGCCGGCCCACGATCAGCGCAGCCGCTATCGTTGTGTCGCCCCGCTCGCCGCGCCGAAGGGTCTCGGCCTGGTCGAGGAGTACAAACGTCTGCGGACGATCGCGTCCGTTCCCGTGAAAGTGCCGGTGCCGGGACCGTTCACGCTGGCCGGCTGTTTGCAAGGCGGCGACGTGTACCGAGACCGCAACGAGATCACCGCTGCCCTGCTGCCGCTTGTCAACCGCGAGATGCGCGCCCTGGTCGATGCCGGCGTGGACTTCATTCAGCTCGACGAACCGAGTTTCGCCTGCCGCCCCGATCATCCCGAGGAGTTTCTCGACCTCATCGAGCGCACCGTCGCCGACGTGAAGGCGACGATCAGCATGCATATGTGTTTCGGCAATTATCGCGGCCGCGCCGTCGGCCATCGCAGCTATCGGCCGCTGTTTCCGCACCTGGCGCGAGCGAAGGTCCATCAACTGGCGCTGGAATTCGCCAGCCGCGAGATGGCCGAAATCGAGCTGGCCCGCGAGATCAAGGCGCCGATGGGTCTGGCCGTCGGGCTAGTGGATGTGAAAAACACCTGGATCGAGCCACCAGAGCTGGTGGCCGAGCGCCTGCGGCTGGTACTGCGTTACATCGACGTCGAGCGCGTCCACGTCACGCCGGATTGCGGCTTTTCGCAGACGGCACGATTCATCGCCACGCGGAAGCTAACAAGCATGGTGCAAGGCGTCCGCCTGGTGCGCTCATGTCCTTGTCAGTGAGTTCTGGAACATCCCTGATGAGGAGTGTTCCATGTACTTCCAGCTACGTCGAAAATAACCCCTGGTCCATCAATTCCTGGCGCAGGGCGATGCGAGCGGGGTCGTTCATGGCGAGAACCGCAACGGTAGTCCTCCCCACAGCGGATTTGCCGACCAGCAGCGCTCCTTGCCAGCGAAAGTGTCTCGACCAGCGATGCCTTCTTGGGTTGAACAGCCGCGTGAGCTTTTTTGTCTTGGGGTCGATTCCGGTAAGGTTTGGCCCCTTGTGGAGGTTACAACGAAGGCAGGCATAGGCGAGGTTGCCGAGGGTGTCTCCACCTCCATGCTGCTTGGCGATGACGTGCTCGACCTGAAAAGGCGTGAGGACGTGGGTCTCGGGGAGGCAGCAGTATTCACACTGTCGGGTGGCACGCTGCCGGACTTGCTCCTTGGTGGCCTCGTCCATCCCTGGGATCTCGCGGAGTTTTCAGCGCTGGAGTGACTTTCGGACCTTCAGGTGAAGCAGAGAGAGTACGTCGCCCACTTTGACGTAGGCTTCGAGTTCCTCTCGTTCCGCGTCGCTCAAAAGACCTTGCTGATTTTTCTGCGCCAGTTCGTTCATGCGGTCCAGATCGAGTTCGCTGAATCGCACTTCCAGGAGCGAGCGTGTGGCTGTTGGGGACAGGCCTTTTCTCTCTGACTCGATTCCTTTCCGCAAACGCCAGAGTAGCGCGTCAACGCCGCCCAACGCTTGAATTGAGGCTTCATAAGAGACACCCGACGGCAAGTAATGGCGCTCGATACAGTTCATTGTTTCCCGGATTGCTGCAAGCGCGTCTTCTACATGTTGCCTTGATGCGGTTGGCAGCGGCTTAGCAGTCTCGCCACTGAGAGGTGGAAGCTCTGTATGTGCGAGCCTGCGATTTCGCCAGTCACGGGCGAACGCGGACTTGCCCTTCACCTTGTCTGCAAGAGTCTGTACGCAACCCGCAAGAACTGCATCTGGAATCGCCCCTGGCAGACGGAGTATTGTAAGTGTTTCTTTGCCGGCTGATTTCGGTGGGTCCGTGAGTCGGCAAACGTGCAGAAGGACATCCTCCGACATCATCCGCTGCAAATTATGAAAGAAAGCGGGTGCGGCGGCATTAAGGAGATCGACTGTCTCGGACCCAGCTCCGTACAGTCCGCAAAAGTCCTTCCACTTTAGGTGAAGCCACGTGACCTGATCGCGGATTTCGGAGTACAACTCTCCGAGGGGTGCTGGCATTGCAGCGACACTTTGGGCTCGGATTTCCTCCGCGCTCAGAACCTCACTCATTGGATAACCTCCGTGCATCGTGGCCTAACGCCCCAGATCAGCAGCCAGCATACGCGGGCTGGACACTAAGGGGCATACAACTGTTATTCGCATGGCCGGTCTACTTGTATATTCCATTTTACTCCTGGTGACATGTCGGGACAATCGCCAATTGGGGAGCTGTGGGGAGGTCTTCCCCCGTTCCCACGCGGAACGTGGGAATCCACGTCCGGACGTTCCGCGTCCCGATAAGCCCAACGCGCAGTCGGGATGCGGAGCATCCCAGACGGCGTTCCCACGCTCCGCGTGGGAACGAGAAGTGAAAAACGAATCGTCGCAAATCGACGGGATTCGACCGGATTGGCAGAGACGGTGATGGCGACTACGATGGCAAGAGCAATACGCTTCGCGCACGAGAAGGGGTTGCCTCAGTCCCGCGACAGGGAGCATTTGCCATGAGTCAGACGCTGACCATCTCCGACGCCCTTTATCGACGCCTGGAAAACGCCGCCCGCCAGCGTGGTTTGTCCAGCATCGAGCAATTGCTCGAATGGTGGCAAGCGCGGGACGTTGACTTGAATCAGCGGCGTCAAGCGGTGCAGCACATCGATAGCGTACGGGCACGACTCCTCGCCTCCTATGGCGAACTTCCCGACAGCACCACCTTGATCCGCGAAGATCGGGAGCGGTAATGCCGTTCGTGTTGGTGTGAATTGTTCCGGGGCCGTGATCTCGTTCACTGTCCTTCTCACTTTCTTGCGTCGCTACTTCGCCTTCAAGCGCAGCGCAACGTCTCCCCGCTCTTGATAGACTACCCGCATGAGCGAACCTTACCTAGCGCTGCAGGTCGTCATGATGCCACGAGATGCGAACCCTCAACCCACCTTGCACCCAAGTGGACAATTCACCTCTTACCTGACGATCTTCGGCGGCGTCCTCCTCAGTTACATCGATCAGGCCGGCGCCATCGGGCGCGGCGGGAAGTGATTCGCGCCGGCGGTCCTCCGCCGGTGGTCGTGACCGTGGCCCTTCACCGCGTCGAGTTCAAAAAGCCCGTCCTGGTCGGCGACGTGGTGCGCTTCCTGACGCGCCTGGTCCGCATGGGCCGCACTTCCATCACCATGCACGTCAGCGTGGAAGTGGAGCGCGGGACCGAAGTGCTGCACGTTACCGAGGCGGAGGTGGTCTACGTCGGCATCGATCCCAACGCCCCGGAACGCAAACCGACGCCACTGCTGTCTTAACAACCTCAAGCAAGCGTGCGGCGTTACTTGGCCTTCTTCGGTGAGCGCGTGGCGGGCACATCCTGCAAGGCGAGTTTGCGAAATTCGTCGAGGTGTTGCGTCCAGATCGTTTCGAGTTCGCGCGCCTTCTTCGGTCGCTTGTCGGCGAGGTCGTGCGCTTCGCCGCGGTCGGTCTTCAGGTCGTAGAGTTCCCAAGGTGCTTTCGCGCCGGCAGCGACGAGTTTCCAGTCGCCGACACGCACCGCGCGATTGCCTTCGTGCTGCCACCACAGGTAATCGTGCGCGACCGAGTTGTCTCGCGCGAAGACCGACACCAGACTCTTGCCGGGCGGAGGTGGAACGGGTTTATCCTTCCACATTGCCGGCGGTTTGCCGCCGGCGATCTCCAACACGGTCGGCACGATGTCGATGAGGTGTCCCGGATTGTGACGCAGCTCGCCGCGCGACGAGATGCCCTTGGGCCAATGGACGATCAACGGCGTGGAGATGCCGCCTTCATGGACCCATGTTTTGTGCCGACGCAGCGGCGTGTTGGCCGCGCTCGACCAACCGGGACCGAGACAAAGATGCGTGGCCGACGAGCCAGGCTCCGCCTTGGGATCGTGGCCGTCGCCGCGCACCATGATCTCGGCGCTGGCGCCATTGTCGGAAAGAACGAGAATCAGCGTGTTCTCCAGAGCGTTCATGTTCCGCAGTTGTCGAAGGACGCGGCCGATTTCGCGGTCCATGCGATCGATCATCGCCGCGTGGATGGACATTTTGACGGACTGAAACGCCTGCTGCTCCTTCGTCAACTCGCTCCACGGCAGCGGCCGATTGATCTCATTGGGGCCGAGCGTTTTCAGCGCCGCCGGGAAATGATAAGGCGGTCCCACGTCGCGCTCCAGCGCCGGCAAATCATGGCTGATAATTCTCATCTTTTTCATCCGTTGCCAGCGCTCGGCGCGCACCACGTCCCAGCCCTTGCGATACATGTCGCGGTAGCGGGCGATGTCTTCCGGCAGCGCATGCAAAGGGAAGTGCGGCGCAGTTGAAGGCGACGTATTGGAAAAACGGCTTGTCGGCGAAGCGCTGGGCGTGTTCCTTCAGGCACTCGACGGCGTGATCGGCGATGGCGACCGTCGTGTAATAGCCCGCGTCCGCCGATACGGGCGGCAGTTTGCGATCGTCCTTGAAGTGAACGCGCGGATGGAAGTAGTTATTCAGGTCTTGTACCAGATAGGAGCGCTCGAAGCCGTTCTCCGTCGGCCGGCCGTCCACGTGCCATTTCCCGGAGTGATAGCTGCGATAGCCGAGCGGCCGCAGCATCTCCGGCAACAGCGGCGCCCAGGTGGGCCGTACGCCGTTGGCACCACTGACGACACCGGGCACGGTATCGCGACGCACCTGCTGCGCGTAGTAGCCCGTCAGCAGGGCGGCGCGCGAAGGCCAGCAGCGGGCCGTGTTATAGAACTGCGTGAAGCGGAGACCGTTGCCAGCCAGGCCGTCCAGGTTCGGCGTCCGAATCTCGCCGCCGTAGCAGCCGAGATCGGAGAAGCCCATGTCGTCGGCGAGAAGGACGAGGATGTTCGGCTTTCGGGACGGCTCGCCGGCGAAACTGGGCTGTATGGACCCGTTCAGGCCAATCAGTACCAGCGGAACCAGCAAGCACGACCCAGAAGATGGGAGCTTCATGGGAACCTATCTCGGTTCGGGAATGGTTGCGACACCATCAGATTATGGTAACTCTTCCGGATAGGCAAAGCCAGCACGAGGAAATCCTAGACGGCCTCCGAGCGCTTGCAGCACATCCGCGTCGCTGGGGTAAGGCGACGGCAGCAGCGTGCGAAGAGGTATGGGCACTTCATCCATACGGTACACCGTGCCGCGCCGATGCACGCCGGGAATGGCGGTCGTGAAGCGCACCGTCGGCGGCGTCCGCGACTCCATTGTCGGCGGATCGAGCACAATGGTCGGAATGGACTTCAAATGAGCGATCGCCGTCGGCGTGAAGCGGCGCACGCCGAAGCTGCCGACCAGCAAACACGCATCGACCTCGCCGCGCAGCAGTAAATCGTGGGCGGTGAATTCGCCGGGATTGAAGCGAGGATAGCCGCGACCCAGGTTCACGCTGAATGGATAGCCGGTCTGCCAGGCCAGCACACTATCGGCGCCGGTCACGTCGGCGGAGACGCGCATGCGGCGGGCATAAAAGCGCGTGAAGTCGTTGAGGTCCGTCACCAGCCGTAACAGAGCCTCGACGCTGCGATGGCCCAGGTGCGTCCGGCTCAGACCCAGGCCGAAGAAGACGATGCCGCAGCGGCACGTCTTCATGCGTTGAGCCAGATCGCGCAACGTCTCCAGGGACACTCCAAGACTCGTCCCCGGTGCCGGCTGCCGGCCGCGAATCAGGCCGCGCAGCGCCCACAGCACCTCGAAATCGCGCCCCGGTTCCACTTGCACAAATACGTCAGCCCGCGCCGAGCTGGCGGTCGGTCGAACATCGACAACCACGATCGTGCGCTCGGATCGACCGCCGGGCAGGAACTCGCCGACGGGATCGGCGGAGTAGCGTTCAAAGTGACGCGGATGGCTTTCGATGGGGTCCGAACCCCAAAAGATGACGAGATCGGCGCGATTCTTCACTTCGCCGAGGGAGCAGGTCGATTCGCCGGCTTCTTGCAGGGCGAGGATGGCGGGAGCGTGGCCGAGCGACGCCGTGGTGTCAATGGTCGCTCCCAGGCGGTCGGCGAGGGCGATGGCCGCTTGTTGCCCCGACGTATCGCTGCGCGATAGGCCGTAAACCAGCGGCGAACGAGACGCGCGCAGGATGTCGGCCGCTCGGTCCAGCGCGGCCTCCAGCGCGACGGGCCGTCCCTCGATCTCGGCGACGGGCGGTTGCCGGCCGCCCTGGGCGAGAAACCACGGCTCGGCCAGGTGGCAGGCTCCCTCGGCACGGACAATACGGCCGTCCTCCACGGTGATGCGTAAATCATCGCAGACACAACCGCAGACCGTGCAGGCGACGTTGTCGATCCGCTGCGCCACCGCAAACCTCACCGCGTCAGTTCGAGCGGCACGCGGCCGCCAGCCGTCTCCGCGCTCTCGGCGACAACGACGTCTCGGCTCCAGCGTGACGAGGACGGCCTTGAACGCCGGCGTCTTCGAGTCCGGATCGGTCGTCCGTCGGCACCAGCACGTTCGCCTCGGGGAAGTACATCAGCGCGTTGCCGGCGCGAATGTCGTATTCGCGCACGAGGATGCCGGACATCGAGCCGGCGGCGCTGCGCACCGTCACGCGCTGATCGACGCGCAGCCCGAGCCGCTCGATGTCCGCGCGGTTGAGCAGGATCACGTTGCGCCGGTCCTGGCCGCGGTAGATGTCCTCTTCCTCGTAGACCACCGTGTTGAATTGGCCCTCGGAGCGGACGGTCATGAGACGGAGTTGCCGGTCGGAGCCGGCCGACGCCGGGATGGCATGGATGGCGAATTGCGCCTTGCCCGACGGCGTGGCGAAGCGCGGCGTGTGGAAGGTCCGCCCGTCGATCTGGAACTCCTCATGCGTGCCGATCGATGTCGGCAATCTTCTCGAAGCCGGGGATGATTTGTCCGATCATTTGCCGCAGGTGACAGTGCCTTCGCAGTGCCTTCCAATCCACGGGACTTTTCGCGCCCAGCACGCGCTCGCCGAGCGAGGCGATGACCTCGACTTCGCTGCGCGGCCCCTCGTAGCGGGCAGGTCCGCCGTCGCTGAGGCGCACGAAGTTGAACATCGATTCCTGCGTCGTCGGCTTCCGGCTCCTCGTCGCGCGCCCGCACCGGAAGGATCAGCGTTTCACGCGCCCGGCCCCAGGCGTGGCCGGTGTTGAGGGTCGTGCTGAGATAGGCGACCAACTCCAGCTTGGACAGTGCCTGCAAGGCGAACGTGGCGTCGGGATTGCTGCCGAACAGGTTGCCGCCCAGGCACACCGCCGAGCGCACCGCTCCCTGTTCGGCCGCCTCCATGCAAGCCATCGTGTCCAGTCCGGGCCGGGTCGGCAGCTTGACCTTCAGATACGTCTCCAGGTTGTCGAGGATCTTCTGCTTGAGTGCCGGGGCGACGCCGACGGAGCCGATGCCCTGCACATTACTATGTCCGCGGATGGGCAGCAGTCCGGCGCGAGGGCGGCCGACCATGCCGCGCAGCAGGGCGAGGTTGACGATCGTCTGCACGTTGGCGACGCCGTGTTCGTGGTGCGTGATGCCCATCGTCCAGCCGAACACGGCCGTCGGCGCTCGCAGGTACATCTCCGCCATCTTCGCCATCGTCGCGCGGTCCACGCCGGAGGCTTGCTCGATCGTCTCCCAGCTCGTGCCGCGGACGTGGGCCTGGTACGCCTCGAAGCCCTCGGTGGCCTCGGCGAGGAAGCGGGCATCGACGGCGTTGCGTTCGAGTACGATCTTGGCCACGCCGGTCAACAGCGCGATGTCGCCGCCAATGTGCGGCTGCACATACAGGCTGGCGATCTTCGAGCCGAACAGCAGGCTGCGCACATCCGAGGGGACGCTGAAGTTGACGAGACCGATTTCCTTGACCGGGTTGATGACGAGGACGTGTCCGCCGCGGCGACGGACGTTCATGAGGGTACGCATCAGGCGCGGATGATTCGACGCCGGATTGCCGCCGATGAGGACGAACAGGTCGGTCTTCTCCACGTCCTCCAGCGTCACCGTGGCGGTGCCGGTGCCGAGCGATCGCCCCAGGCCGACGCCGCTGGCCTGGTGACAGTAGTACGAGCAATTGTTGACGTAGTTCGTGCCGTACAGGCGAGCGAACAGTTGCAGTAAAAAACCGGCCTCGTTGGACGAGCGGCCGCTGGCGTAGAAGAAGTTCTGGTCCGGCGGCTGGTCGCGCAGCTGCCGGGCGACGCGATCGAGCGCCTCCTCCCAGCCGATCACCCGGTAATGCGTGTCGTCGCGACCGGCGTACAGCGGCGTGCGTGATGCGGCCGCACCATTCCAATTCACGCGGCGTCAGGGTGCGCAACTCGGCGATGCCGTAGCGCTGGAAGAACTCCGGCCGCAGTCCTTTCTGCATGTCGGCGACCATCGCTTGCAGCGACTTCTTGCACACCTCCGGCCAATGTCCGGCCTCGTTGCGCATGCCGCCGGCCTGGCCGCCCATGCCCAGCGCACAAGTCTTGCAAGCGTTCTTCGAGCGCATCGCCTTCCACAGTTGCCACCAGCCGACACGGTTGGCCATGCGCAGCGTGTACGCAATCGCCTTCCAACCACCGCCGCTTTTCATCCGCTTCATCACTGCTCCCGGAAGGTCCGATCCCTCGACCTCGAAAAAGGTCAGAACCATTGCGCGTATCCTGGTTATGATTATACGACGCCATTGCGGCTTTGCCCCATTGTCCCCCTGACAGCCCTTGGCCGCGCCGGCTGCGGGAGATGCAAGGGACGGAAGCTCTTGCTTGCGGCGATCCGCGGGTCGGTAGTAGAATCCTCGAATGGGAGTCGAGAGCAATTCGGAGCTGTGACGGAAAACCGCGAGTTGATGACCCCGAACCGTGGTGGATCACCGATAGTCCGTCGCGTCGGTACGCCTCGATTGGGTGTGTCCGAAGTCCCACTCGCCGACCTTCACCCTTTGCACCCGGTTCCTCGGCTCGGAATGCCGCCCAACCACATATCGGATTTGGCGAACGCGATTCGGACAAACGGCTACGATCTGGGGCAAGCGATTCCGGTCGCCCGAATGCCGGATGGACGGTTGCTTCAACTCGGCGGCCATCACCGAGCCGCGGCGATGGGACAGTTGGGAGAGATCACCATACCCGCCCGAGTTGTCGTTTGGAACTCGTTGTCTCCGAGAGTCCAGAACTGGTGGCGGAGTCAGTTTCCGAACCTTCCTTGGGATGATTTCATCCGATGAACACGCAAAGACCCACTTGGTTCTCGTTCAACTCGCCCGAGAGCACAACCCTGCACTGCGCGGCCTGTGGACAGGTAATCGATCTTGGCCCTCTGGTAGCGGACCACCATCCGCGCTACTGTCCCAAGTGTGGGGTGGAGTCCGCTTTCCTTAACTGGAAAAGCAGGATCATTCAGATCGTGCCAAAGAACGCTCCCCCGGCTTTCGCGGCGATGGTCCGCTGGGGGCAACAGTACCTGGATGAGCTGGAGTATGTAGAGTTCGTCTGCGCCTTGGAGGAAATCGCCGATGCCCTCAACGCCGTATCGGCCTATTCCCCATAAGCGAAATGACGATAACTCGCTCGCCCGGAACCGCGGTCC
Organism: uncultured Planctomycetota bacterium; assembly: GCA_963849325.1. GTDB lineage: Bacteria > Planctomycetota > Planctomycetia > Gemmatales > Gemmataceae > JAJPHU01. The sequence goes on from CAWKHF010000010.1 coordinate 233,100, forward strand.
CTTCTGGACCCCCGTTGGCTTTTTCACGATGACCTTCACCGGGAGCACGGATCGTTGACCGCGAACTACTCGACGCCCTCCTTCGAGGGCGTTACCTCCTGATCCGGATGACCAGAAACCGCGGGCGAAGTCGCCGCGGACGGCAGCGTGACAGGACGCAGCGCCTTGTCGGCGATGTCGCGGCGGTAGAAGGCGCCGTGGAACTGGATACAGGCGACGGCTTCATAAGCGCGGCGCTTGGCGTCGGCGAGCGTATCGCCCAGGGCCGTGACGCCGAGGACGCGGCCGCCATCGGTCAGCACGCGGTCGCCGTCGCGCTTCGTCCCGGCATGAAACACCTTGACGTCCGGCAGTTTCGCGGCCTCGGCCAACCCCTTGATGGCCAGCCCCTTCTCGTAGTTGCCGGGATAGCCGCCGCTGGCCATGACGACGCACACGGCCGGACGCGGGTCCCATTCCAGCCGGTCCTCGAACGTGTCCAGCCGTTCGTCCACGACCGCCTCGATCAGATCGAGCAAGTCGGTGCGCAGACGCATCAGCAAAGGCTGCGTTTCCGGATCGCCAAAGCGGCAATTGAACTCCAGCACGCGCGGCCCCTGGTTGGTCGTCATCATGCCCGCATAGAGGACGCCGCGGAACGGCTTGCGGCCGCGCTTCATGGCATGGACGGTCGGCACCAGCACCTCGCGGTCGATCGTCTCCAGCAGTTCGGACGTGCCCAGCGGTGCCGGGCAATACGCTCCCATGCCGCCGGTGTTCGGGCCGGCGTCGTTGTCGAAGGTGGCCTTGTGGTCCTGCGTCGGCGCCAGCGGTACGATGGTTCGTCCCGACACCAGGGCCAGGATGCTCAACTCCTCGCCCTCCAATCGTTTCTCGACGACTACCTGCCGACCGGCGGCGCGGCCGAACTCCTCGCGCACCATGACGCGCTCGATGGCGGCCAAGGCCTCCTCGGTGGTCGAACAGACGAGGACGCCCTTGCCGGCGGCGAGTCCGTCGGCCTTGACCACGAGCGGATAATCGCGCGTCTCGATGTAGCGGCGAGCGTACTCGGGATGGTCGAAGATGCGAAACTCGGCCGTCGGCACGTCGGCGTGACGCATGACGCCCTTGGCGAACACCTTGCTGGATTCGAGCTGCGCCGCCTGGCGCGTCGGGCCGAAGATGCGTAATCCCATCTTCTGGAAATGATCGACGATGCCGCGCGCCAGCGGCTCCTCCGGTCCCACCACGGTCAGGGCGATCTTTTCCTTGCGGACGAAGGAGACGAGCTTATCGAACTCCGTGACGTTGATGGGAACATTCACCCCGTCCTCGGCGGTGCCGGCGTTGCCCGGCGCACAGTAGACCCTCTCGGCCCGAGGCGACTGGGCGAGTTTCCACACCAAGGCGTGCTCGCGGCCGCCCTTGCCAATGACGAGTACCTTCATGCTCTCCCAACTCAAAACACACCACGGAAAACACGGAAGACACGGAAAAAGACAAAGAAGGAACTCCAGCAGTTAAGAATAGAGCAGACGCGGTAGAAGTCAGCGTCTCTTCGTAGCTGGTTTTCTTTCTTTTGTCTTTTTCCGTGTCTTCCGTGTTTTCCGTGGTGAAGTTCTTCTTCGGTCTTATGTGGCCGCGACGACCTGGGGCAGAAGGGCGCGGGCGTGGTCGGGGCCGAGGCGATGGCAGTAATCGCCGAAACTCTCGCCCGGCCGGCGCTCTTCCCGATAATGCCGCAATAACGGCTCCAGCATCGCCACGATCTCGCCGCGCGGCACCAGGTCCTTGAGCGGATAGTTCATGCGGTCGCCGTGGACGTGACCGCCGACATAGAGGACGTACTTGTCGCCGCTGCGGCCAACAATGCCGATGTCGCTCTGGTAGGGACGCACGCAACCATTGGGGCACCCGGTCATGCGGACGCCGAGCGTTTCGCGCTCCAGGCCAAGCCGTTGGAGCAGTCCTTCCAACTCGTCGAGGATGCCGGGCAGTGCCCGCTCTGCCTCGGAGATGGCCAGACCACACGTCGGAATGGCCGGGCACGACATGCTGTAGCGACGCAGGTTCGACACCTGGCCGGGCCGGACGATGCCATACTCGTCGAGCATGCCCTCCAGAATCGGCAGCGCGGTACCGTCGAGATTGCAGATCAGCACGTCCTGCATGCCGGTCAGGCGCAGCTCCGGCTGGAAACGTTCGACGATGGCTCGCAGTCCCGAGCGGAGACGGAGGGAACCTTCGTCCTTGACGCGGCCATTCTCGACACTCAGGCCGTAGAACCATTTACCGTCGCCCTGCGGGTGCCAGCCAAGGTGCAGGTGATAGCCGCTGATGACGACCGGCCGCGGCTGCTCCGGCATGCCGCCGAGATAGCCGGCCAGCACGTCGCGGAACTTGTCAACGCCCCAATCGTGGACGACGTACTTGATGCGCGCCCGCTTGCGGTCGGCCCGGTTGCCGTGGTCGCGGAACAACTTCACGACTGCCTCGACCGACTCGACAATGCCGTCGGCGGGCACATAGCAGATCGGCCGGGCCAGCATGGGAAACGTGTTGGCGTTGCCGTGCGTCATGCCCATGCTGCCGCCGACGAGCAGGTTGTAACCGACGATGCGGTGATTCTCGACGATGGCCAGCAAACCGAGATCCTGGCCGTAAACGTCGATGCAGTTGTCTTCCGGCAGGGCGAGGCCGGTCTTGAACTTGCGCGGCAGGTAGACCTTTTCGTAAATCGGCTCCTCGCCGGGCGGCGGCTCGTTCCTGCCCTGGTGCTGGCTGAGGTGCGTCACGGGTTGGCCGTTGAGCCAGATTTCGTGATAGGCGCCGCTGCGCGGCGCCAGGTGCAGGGCCAGCTTGCGGGCCGTCGCCTGCATCTCGGCGCGGACGCTGTCGTGATGCAGCGGGGCGGGGCAACACATGACGTTTCGCTCCACGTCGCCGCAAGCGCCGAGGGTGGTGAGCAGGCAAGCGTTGATGCCGGCAATGGTGTCCTTCAAGTGCGACTTGAGTACGCCATGGAACTGGACGCCCTGCCGGCTGGTGAAGCGCAGCGTGCGATTGCCGTAGGCGTCGGCGAGACGATCCAGCGCCAGGTATTGCTCCGCCGTCACCCGGCCGCCGGGAATCTTGCAACGCACCATGAACATGTAGTGCTTGCCCAGACCTTCGCCGCGCCGGGACTTCCGCGCGTCGCGGTCTTCCTGCTGATAGGTGCCGTGGAACTTCAGCAGTTGCTTGTCCTGCTCGCCGAAATGATCGCTGTCCTTGTGGATTTCCTCGCTGATCGAGCCGCGCAGGGCGCGACTGCTCTCCTTGATCCCTTCTACCGCCGATCGTGCCGGCTTCTTGGCGGCAGCATCGGCGTGCCCATTCGCGGCGGGATGCGCTTCGACAGACATGCGTGGTCCCTGTGTCGAAACCCCTCCTCCAGCCTTCCGCGGCGCTGGATGGAAACGGGTTCAGTCTCCTGTCTCCGGGATAAATCTTCACTAAACCGATCAAATTACATATACTGAATACCCCAACCTTTGACAATCCCTGTCGCTCCTCTTTCTCAAGTCGGCTGCCGCATCCATCCGAGTGTAGAAGAAGGACGGATCGTCCTGTCCGGCGCATCTCCTGCGTCGATTGTCCTCCGCTGTGCATCAAGTAGGAGGTAAACACGGTGGTTCCGACTGCCGCGCCCGCTGGTTCGCCTGAGCGAAGTCTGTCCCTGAGTAACCTGGGCTTCCTGACGGTCCTCCACGAGGCGAGCGGTTATCTGGGGGGCTATCTGGTGACGAACGTGTGGGGACGGCCGCTGGAGTTCCGTCTCAGCAGCGCCGTGCAGCCCAACCGCGTGCAGCAAATCCTTTACGCCGGCACCCTGGAGGCGTATGTCTGTGCCGAGTTGATCGGCAAGACGCTGGTAGACAAGGCCGCTGTGCCGGTGCAACTGCTGATCACCGATTGCGCGTCCGTGCTCGATCTGCGCCGCAAGGTGGAGTGTCCGGTCCTGTGGCTGGCATCGGCCGCGGACGGGCGCGGCATCGAAGTGAGTCCAGCGGAAGGAGGGCATGGTCCCCTCCTGTGCCATTCGCACTTCCCCGACGATGAGACCCTGGCGCGAGAACTGTTGACGCGCCTGGATCGCGCCTTCGACCTCGCTGAGCCATTCGTCCGCATCCGCGAGGCCATCGGCGAAGCGCGCAAGATGGGCGTTCACAAGTGACGACGATCAGCGGCCGGTTTCTCGGGCAAGGATCTGCTCCAACGTCTCGATCTCATCCGGCCGCGGTCCTTGCCACAGCCATTCCGGCCGCAGCCAGAAGCCGGTCATGACCTTGCTGTTCAACTCGCCCTTACGGGGGCGAACCTCGTGATACTTGCCTTCCTTCAAGCGAAGGAGGGTGACGGACTGGTCCATCTCGTCGATGATCCAATATTCCGGGATACCGTACTGCTCGTACAGCTCGCGCTTGAGGTAGTAATCGCGCTCGACGCTGTCGGGAGAAACCATCTCCACGGCGAGGTCGGCCGGCCCCTCAATACCGCCACGTTTGACGCGGGGCAGGTGTTCGGTGCGAACGAAGGTGATATCCGGTTCCGGCCCATGTTTGTCGGCCAATCGCAGAGCCACGCGCGAGACGTACATTTGTCCCAGCTTCTTCCGCCGAACATACAAGTTCATGAGGGTGAACAGCCAGCCAATCAACTCGTTTGCATCGGTGTTTTCCGGCGAAGCCATGTAGATCACTCCGTTGATGAGGTCCGCCTTCTGGTCCTCGCGGACCAGCGCGCAGAAGTCCTCGAACGTGTGTGGACCTACACGTTGCTCTAACCGGAGACGCGATGGCATGGAATCATCCTCCTCACGGCGCAGCGCTGCCGTCGATGGTGACGGTCACGGGAGCTTCTTGCAAGTCGGTCTTGATCTTCACTTCATACTTGAAGTCGCCGGGCTTGGTGAGCTGGCATTTGAAGGTGACGACCTGCACCGGCGCGGCCGTGTCGGCGGGAAGAGGCTCGACCTTGATGCCTTCGCCGAGTCCGTCGATCCGGAGTACGCGGAACGGCTTGTTGCCGCGAACGACCACCCGGCGGGCCAGTGTTTCGCCGACCTTGACGCTGCCGAGGCTGACCGTCGCCGGCGCCACCGTGATGTTCGACTGCACGGTCGCCTCGACGAGTACCGGCAAGAGCGGGCTGGTCGGGTCGTTGGTGCGGAGGAAGACGTTGCCTTTGAGGGTGCCTTCGGGGGCGTCCGCCTTCAGCGTCACCTTGACGCGATAGCCGACCTGGCCGGGCCGGCGATACAACTCGCCCAGCGCCACCTCGACGGGCAGATCCTTGGCCGACGCCTCCGTGACCTGCCAATCGAGCACGCCAGCGTATTCCACGTCGATGATCTGACTGACGGCCTGACCGCGCGTCACGGTGCCGAAGCTGACCTGGCCGGGGTTGAAAACGATGTCGGCGCGGCTGTTGGCACTGACGCGGAGTTGGGCGCTGGAGATGTAGTCCGGCCCAACCATGATGGTGATGCCGACCGTCTTGGCGCCGGTGAAGCGGCGGGCGTCCATGGTGACGTCGATGGTGGTCGCTTCGCGCGGTTCGAGAACGCGCTTGCCGGCGGTGGCGGTGACGCAGCCGCAGCCGCTCTTGACGCTGGTGATTTCCATGCGCACGGCGTAAATGTTGGTGACGACGAAGCGGTGGGCGAGCTGGCGCCGCGCGGCACGCTGCCGAAATCGTGACTGAGGCCGTCCTTGAACATTTTCTCCGCCCACGGCGATTGCGCCGACGCCGACGCCCCCCCCAGTGCCACCACGACCAACGCGACAAGAACGTGCCTCATAATGTCTCTGCCCCTCCTGTGAAGGCGCGACGAATCGGCCCGAAACGATGCTCCGTGGGCTTGCGGTTGCGGGCCATTCGATGGATGTGCGCGACTCGGGGAAAGCCCGCTGGGACGACGCCGTTGGATTCTAGCGTGACACGTCCGGACGGTGAAGTCGGATTCTCGTTGCCGCGGCCCACCCGGAGCATGTATGAAAAAGACGGGCTATTCAGGGGAAGGAGGTCGGGCGATGGCTACGGACATGACGGCATTGACGCAAACGGCGCTGATCGAGCAACTGGAGAAGCTGCGCGACGAGGTGCGGAGCTTGGCCGAGCCGCTGAGCGAGGAGGCGTTCTGGGCGAAACCGCTTGAGCCGGGCAACTCGGTCGGCCATCTGGTGCTGCACCTGACGGGGAACCTGAATTACTTCGTCGGCGCCCAGCTCGGCGGCAGCGGCTACGTCCGCGACCGCGAGCGCGAGTTCACCGAGGCGCAGGTGCCGGCCAAGGCGGAAGCGCTGCGACGGCTCGACGAGGCGGTGGCGACGTTCCGCCGCGTCGTATCCGGCCTCGGCGCCGAGCAGTTGGCCGCGGCGCATCCCGAGGCGCGGCTGGGTGTGGTGATGAACGCCCTGACGCATCTCGTGGCGCACTTCGCCCTGCATCGCGGGCAGATGTCGTACATTACGAGGCTACTTTCACGTTAAGAGCCACGAACGCTTTGCCGACAAGCCCGGAGCGTCCGCGACGGGTTCTTGCAACCCGTCGCGGACGCTCCGGGCTTGTCGGCAAGAAGGTAGAAACGAGACGGGGAAGGCTCCATCACAGAGAGCCTCCCCCGCCCGCCTCACCACCACCGAGGTCGTGCGCCGATCACGGGACGATCACGGCGTTGACATGGAAGTCGATCTTGTTGTCGTCGGCCAGGTCGGTCAGCACCCGCAAGGTCTTGTTCAGCTCGCCGGGTTGACCGGCCTTCAGCTTCACGGTCAAAACGTGGACCGCCTTGGCTTGCGGCGTGCTGTCGCGGACCAGGAGCTGGTCATCGGTGCCCTCGACCTTGGTGATCTTGAAGGGCGTCACGCCGCGGACGATTACGCGGCGTTCGCTCTCCGCCCGCGACTTGACCGGGCCAAGCGTGATGACCTCCGGGCTGATGCTCAGGGCCGATTCGATTTCGACCGTCAGCGGTACGCGGATGGGCGGCATACCGGGGTTGTTCGTCTTGAGCCAGACGTCGGTGTACCACTTGCCCACTGGCGCGTCGCCGCGCAGCCGAGCGCTCAGTTGGTAGGTGACTTCCGATTCCTGCCGCCGCACTTCCTGCACGCGGGGCTGGATGTAGTTGCTCTCGCACTTGACCTCGGTGACTTGCGTGTCGCTGTTGCCGTAGAAGGACAGCAGCACGGACACGGCCGGCATCCCGCCGCGTTTGAGCTGGCCGAACGCCAGGGTGTCGGGAGCGACGGCGAAATCGTTTCGGCCGTTGGCCTGGACCCACAGGCGGACCTCCTCGAAGGCGGGCTGATTGAACTGGACGTAGATCGTCACGGTCTTGAGGCCGGTGAAGCGCGTCGTGTCCATGCGGGCCAGGATGTGAGTGGACTCTCCCGGCTGGAGATATTCCTGCAGGGCGGTGGCGGTGACGCAGCCGCAGGAGACGCGGACGCTGGCGATGTGGACGGGCACCCGCGTATTGTTGACCACCCGAAACGGGTGCGACAGCGTCGGTCCTCGGGGGACCGAGCCGAAGTCTTTCGAGAACTCCTCAAACAGCGCGTCGGCCCACGTGGCCGACAGGGCAGGCCCCGTCGTACACAGGCCGACCAGGACAACCAGACTGTACCGCAACAACATGGTGACCATTTCCTGCTGCTTCGACCCCCGAGGCTCGCCTGGTGCTACGCCCCGCGGAAGAAACGAGCCGCCCGGGGTCACTCAATCTATTCCCTCCGGACGCCTCGCTGTCAAAGGACACCGGCGGGAATTGGGTCGGAGGCGACGCCTCCAAACAGAACCGATCCGCGCTCTCCCTTCGACCGTTACAAAGCGAGGCTTGTCGATCTCCCGCGCACCGCCGCCGGCGGGCGGGTTCTGCATCGTTTCTCGCTCCCAGCGCCATTTTTCGCCCTCTCGGCGTGACGGTCTTGCCGAAGGGAGGAAACGGCTAAGATGCGAGGAGTCGAGTGTTCCTTCAACCCTGCGCTCGCGCCAGCACGGCGACAACGACGCGGCTCGCGCCGCCGTCCCGAAGGGCGGCGCGCCGCTTCGCCGGCCGTCGCCCCGGTGGTCATCACATCATCGACGAGCAAGACGGATCGCCCCTTCAGAGGGGAACCGGGCCGGGCCTGAAAGGCCCCACGGACGTTCGCCTTTCGGCCGGCCGGAGTTTGCCGCGTCTGTTGCGGCGTGTTGCGGATGCGCCGCAGCCAGGACGTATGGCAGGGGATGCCCAAGCGCGTCGAAAGACCGTGGCCCAGTGCCGCGCTCTGGTTGTAGCCGCGCCGCCACCGACGCAGCCAGTGCAGCGGCACCGGGACGATCGCCTCGACGTGCAGCTCCTCGAACCGTGTCGCCGCATGTTCGGCCCAGGATTCGCCGAGCAACTCCGCCAGCCCCTCCCCCCTCTGGTGTTTCAGGCGCGGAATGACTTCACGGAGCAACCCGTCGTATGGTCCCAGGCGCAAAACCTGCTCGAAGCGGAACGCTTCCTGCCGGCACGAGCCGCAACGCCCATCGACCACGGCGAAGGGACCGATGGTGCCGGCGCAGCGCGGGCAACAGGGATGAGGATCGGTGAAGAGATTCTGGCGGCACTCGGCGCAGAAATGCGGCGGCTCCGCCGGCAGCATCCGGCCGCACAGCAGGCAACAGCCGGGATAGAGGAGATGTTGGGAGCCGGCCAGGAAGGTGCGGCCGGCGCGCTTCAGCCGTTCGAGCCAGGAGGTGGACATGGGCACGTCACTCGGACAGGTACTCGCGGAGCTGATCGAGCATCTCGGCGAGCCAGTACTGGATGGTCCGCAGCGATTTGCCGCTTTGCCGGGCCATCTCTTCCCGCCGCACGCCCTGGACCCAACCGTCCCAAACGCAGCGCCATTCCGGCGGAAAGCGGGCCACGGCCTGCTCGATGCGTTCGATGGTCTCGCGGTCTGGCGGCTGCGGCCGGACATCGGCCAGCTCGTCCAACGGCAGACGCTGGGGAGGATCGGGCAATCGACTCAGGTCGATGGCCCGCCGGGCCGCCACCACGGCCAACCACTTGCAAAACGGACAGCGTTCCTCCCATTTTTTCAGGTTGGTGAACACACGCAGGAAAATGGCCTGGCAAGCGTCCTCCCATTCCTCGCGGCGCCCCGGACCGAGCACGCGCTGTACGATGCCGCGGACCAGCGGCGTGAACTTGCGAGCCAGTTCGTCCCCCGCCGCTCGGTCGCCGGCCAGGAAGAGGTGGACCTTCTCGGCGCAGTTGTCCGGCGGACAGTCACACGGGAACATCACCGGCCTCGTTGGGAAAGGAAAGGCCCACACCCGGCAGCGGCGCAGGCGCCTCGACCACTCGGTCGCGGCGGCGCAGCAGCACCACGGTGATGTCATCCTTCTGCGGCGCCTGCTCCAATGCCTGCCTCAGCAGATCGCGGACGCGCTCGAAAAGGCTGTCGTCGGTGGCGGACTGCCCGAGAAACTCGGCCAGGTCCTTCGAGACGTGTTCGTGCAGCTGGTCGAACAGACCATCGGTCGCCAGCAACAGCTCGTCGCCGTCCTCAAGGGTGTAGCGATGCTGATCGGCAGCGGAAGGGCGAGCCAGGCCCAACCAGGTGCCGCGGAGCTTCAACAGGATCGGACTCCCCTGCCGTCCGCGACGGAAGAGCAAGCGCGATCCGCCCGCCGGCGCCGCCACCACTTCGCCGTCAGGGTGAAGGCGAACGAGTGTGCCTTCGACGTAGACACCCTCGGGCAGACAGTCGGCCAGCAGGTCGTGCATGGCGGCCAGCAGTTCGGCGGGCGCGGACGGGGCCGACTCCCAGCAGGTTCGCCACACGCCCGGCAACGTGCTGGCCAAAAGGTAGGCGTAATAGCCATGCCCGGTGATGTCCGCCACCAGTACCCACAGCGAACCATCGCCCGCTTCGTGTCCGCCGAACCAATCGCCGCCAAACCAGTAATCGCCGACCCGTTCGTAAGGCAGAGAGAAGGTTTCGCTGTGGAAGCTGCGCGAGGACGGCAAGGACGCCGGCGACAGACCCGATCCGGGCGCTGGCCGTAGGGCTGCGAGACCAGCTTGGCGAGGTGCAGCAGGACGGCGGCCCGGAACGCCGGCCAGCTCATGGATGCGAACGGCTCGACCGGTGCGCGTGCGCAGGTACGTCTCGGCCGCGTGCAGCGCGTGCCGGGTCAACGATACCTCGTTGTAGCTGAGGTTGTAGCGGAGGCGCAGGCCGTCCATGAGGCGAGCCACCGGGGCGCGCAGCATCTCCTGCAATTGCCTACGGGCGCCGTCGCCGCCCTGCTGCAATGCCTCGACCAATTCGCGTGAAGTGGGGTAACGCAGCGCCATCCGCTCTCACTTCCTCGTCCGTCTCGGAGAGGCCCACCCGACCTCCACAGCGAAGGCCGGGCAAGGGCATTGTACATCGATTCCGACGGAGAGAAATGAGTGCGGTTCGATCGAAGGCGACTCAGCGCGGCGGCCCGTACAGGGCAGCGGTGCCGGTCTCGTCCCGGAACGCTTGCCGCGCCCAGCGCTGTTCGAGGTCGCGGAAACTCTCGATGCCGTAGTGCCGCCGCAACGCTTCCTCGTAGCCGCGATCCAGGCCGTCGCGGACGAAGCGCGTAAACGCGGACGGCCCGCCTTTCTGCGACGACAAAAACTCCACCAGGGCGATGCTCTGCACGTAGAACGGCGCGACCAGGCGGCGCTCGGGATAGTCCTGCATGGCCATCAACCGAGACACGGGGAACAGCTCGTGCTTGAGGCGGTAAGCGGGCAAGTTCTTGAGATAAAGATCGATCTTCTCGCGCGGCTCGCTAAGGACGGCGACGCCCTCGTCCACCCAGCGCGGCACCAGATGACGACCGAAGCGGCCCGACAGGACGGCGTGCGTCGTTTCGTGCGGCAGGACGTGCGTGAGCATGTTCTTGACGTCGCAGTGCAAGTCGATCCGCCGATCGAGCACGCGATCGCCCTCCGTTTTCAGGGTCGTGTGTCCGGGAGAGTCCGCCGCTTTGGACGTGTCGCGTGCATAGTGCTCGGCGGTGGCGTACAGAATGATGCGGCACTTGGGCTCCACGGCGCCGGCTCCTCGCCGAACCATTTGCGGGTCATGGCGGTTCGCGTCGTCTCGGCGATACGGGCCACCTGCTCGGCCAGGTCGCGCGATTGGTTGTGGATGACACGGAAGTTGGCCGTCTCCGCCACGGCCCAGTTCTGGCCCTGTGCCGGCGTGTGACGGACTTCCAGGCGGCGCTCCTGGAGGGTGCGTAGCATGTCCTTGCCGTGCCGTTCCAGCTGCGGCGAGGCGGTCAGCGCCAGGGCCGCCAGGATCTCCTTCTCCGCGTCCGTCGGCGGCGTGCCGTCGGCCTTGTTCACCGTATCGGTCACGGCGTACAGCTTGCAAAAGGCCCAGAAATCGCGGAAGGGTGTGGTGGCATGCGCGTCGAGATGGTTGGCTTCCTCGAAGAGTCGATTGGCGGCGGCGTAGTTCTTGCGTTCGAACTCCTGGCGGGCGCGGTCGAGCAGATCGCGGGCCGGGGGTGAGGCCGCGCTGTTGCTGTCCGCGAAGGGATCGGCGTCGTCCGGCATCTGCGGTCGAGCCGTGTAGCCCGTGGCGGACTTCGACCGCTCCGGTTCCGCGGGTTTGGAGACGGGGGCCGGTTGCGAGGCCAGGGCCGCGATCGTCGGGGGAGTGGAAGGAGCGCTGGAGGGACTGCGTTCCAGCTGGTAGCCGGGGTCGAGGATTCTGGAGACGCTCCTGATACCGCTTCGCCTCGGCGTGATTGTTGGCCTGGTGCAACTCCCGGACGTAGCCGCGATACGCCTCGCGCAAGGCGTTCATGTACTCGCGATTGCCGTCCACCCGCGCGATCTCTCGTTCGAGGCAGTAGACGGCGGCCTGGTAGTTGCCGCGTTGCAAGTTGTCGCGGCCCTGTTGCAGCGCCGTCTGCACGGCGAGCTGCATGCGCAGCCGGCCTTCGCCGTCCTCGCCGAAGGCTGGTCCGCCCGACAGCGCAAGTCCCAACAGCAGAGCGACGCCCACGCACACACGGAGTCCGTTCCGGACCATGACAGCATCCTTGCCCGAGGTCTGGAGTCAATCGGCGCGTGAGCGCTCCCGGCGCGGATCCCTCCGCGCGGCCGGCGGTTGGCGAGGAAGACACGGGGAGCGGGTCGGTTCGAGAAGGGAAAACCAGGGGTCGCTCACACGGGCGTGCCCGGCGGCAAGGCCACGGATGCGGGTCCGTTGGCCTTCGGGCTCGCCATCCTGGCAAGCCCCGCCGTCACGATCGGGCCTAAGCTAGTGGGAAAGGCCGAAAGATGCAAGATGAGCTTCCCCCGTCACTCGGCGGCGAGGGTGCGCTGGATGTACTGGCGCACGGCGGGGACGTCCACGTGCGTCACCAGTTCGACGTTGGGCTTGGCGTTGCTGCCCCAGCGCACGTCGAAGACGCTCATGCCGCGCGTCAGTTCGCCGCGCATCTCCACGTCGGCCGCCACGGCGCGGCTGCTCAGCGCTTCGGGCAGGGTCAGCGGGATGAGGCCGAGCACGTCCTGCAGGTAGACGCCCTCGACGCCGTAAAGTCCGGCCGTGCCGGCGATGCCGTGCGGCAGGATTCGCCTCAGGAAAGCGGTGGTCCGCGACTCGGGAGCGGGCAATTGCAGCATTTCGGTCGGCGAGAACAGCAGCTTGCGCGTCACGTCCAGCGGCAGCAGCGTGATCGGAGCGCCGCAGCGCAGCACTTGCCGCGCGGCGGGCGGATCGCAGAAGAAGTGGAACTCGGCGACCGCGCTGGCGTCGCCCGGCTCGTGCCAGGTGCCGCCGACGATGACGAGGCGTTCGACCAGCGTGGCCACCTCGGAGTCGCGGTCCAGGGCGCGAGCGAAGGTGCTGAGCGGACCCAGGAGGACGACCGCGACTTCCTTGGGATAGAGATGTACCAGATCGCTGATGAGCTTGTCGCTGGGGTGCGGATGGTGCAGCTGGACGCAGGGAAAGTCCACGCCGCCCAGGCCTCCGGGTCCGTGCAGCTTGACGGCGTCGAAGCCGTACTCCACCGGCAGGGCGGCGCCGAGGCGCGGCCAGCGCGGCGGGTCGAGCTGCTCGATGAGGATGTGGACGTTGCGCGTCGCCTGTTCCGCCGCCACGTTGCCGGCGGTGGCCGCCAGGCCGACCAGGTCCAGCTCGGGATCGCGCAGCGCCAGGGCCACGGCGAAAGCGCCGTCGATGCCGGGGTCGGCCACGATGATGATTTTGCGTGCCATGAGTAGGATTCCTATCCTTCGATCCGTTCCCCTTGCGACGAGGGCGATGAGATGGGCGAGCACGCGGGCGGCACGGCCGTCGGCGATGGCCTCGGCGGCCCTGTCCACGCCTTCCGCCAGCGACGTCACGCGCTCGGCGGCCAGCAGCGCCGCGGCGGCGTTGGCCAGCACGACGCGCCGGGCCGGCCCTTCCTCACCGTCCAGGACGGCGCGGATCACCGCGGCGCTTTCCTCCGGCCCGGCGACGCGCAGCTCCTCGACGCGGCACGGGGCGAGGCCGAAATCCGCCGGCGTCCACTCCAGCATCCGCACGTCGCCGCCGACCACCTCGCGCACCAGCGTCGGCCCCGACAGGCTCACCTCGTCGAGTCCGTCGCGGCCGCAGACCAGCAGGGCGCGGCGCGTGCCGAGACGGGCCAGGGCCGCGGCCAGACGGTCGAGCCATTCGGCCCGGCCCACTCCGAGAAGTTGATAGGAGGCACCCGCCGGATTGGCCAGCGGCCCCAGGCAATTGAACAGCGTCCGCACGCCCAGCCGGCGGCGCACGGCGCCGACGTGCTGCATGCGCGGATGGAAGCTCGGCGCCAGGCAGAACGCCATGCCGGCGCGCTCCAGGCAGCGCCGCGCCGCCTGCGGGTCCAGTTCCACGCGCACGCCCAGGGCCGCCAGCACGTCGGCGCTGCCGCTGCGACTGGACATGGCCCGGTTGCCGTGCTTGACCACCGGCACACCCGCCCCGGCCGCCACCAGGGCCGTGGCCGTGCTGATGTTGAACGTACACGTCCCGTCGCCGCCGGTGCCGCAGGTGTCGAGCACGTCGTCTCGGCCGGCCGCCAGCGGCACACAGTATTCGCGCAGCACCGCCGCCGCCGCCGCCAGCTCGTCGGCCGTCTCGCCCTTCATGTGCAGTGCCACCAGCAGCGCCGCCGTCTCCACGTCGCCGCAGGCGCCGCCGAGGATGCCATGCATCAATTCGCACATGTGCATGGCACACAAGTCGCGCCGCTCCAGCAGCGCGGCCAGCGTCGTCGCAAACCACGGCGGCGGCGACGAAGGAGTCATGAGACGATCTCCAGGCAAGACAGCCCCAAGTCCGGCGAACGGGGTCTCTTCGCATGACCATACACGAAGCGGAGGCTGAACCCCAAAATTTCTCTTTTTTTGTGTACGGGCGTCTAATATACTAAGGTTCACATGAAAGCGGGCCGAGAAGGAGAAAAGCGACAGGGTAGAAAGATGGGTTGAGCCAACCCCGGACATACCTCATTCACAGGAACCTCTTGACGAGGGGGAGACCATGCCGGATTTCAGCACGTTGACGCAGCGACAGCGGGAGATTTACGACTTCATCAAGGACAAGATCGAGTCGCGCGGCTACGGCCCGACCGTGCGCGAGATCGGCGACGGCTTCCACATCCAGTCGCCCAACGGCGTGATGTGCCACCTGAACGCGCTGGTCAAGAAGGGCCTGATCCTCCGCAAAGGCAAATCGGCGCGGGCGATCCAGCTGGTCGATCACCGGCCGCCGGGCGCGGAGCTGCCCCTCGTCGGTGCCGTCGCCGCCGGTCCGCCGACCGAGGCCGTGGCCCAGGAAGATCGCCTGAACTTCAGCGATTTGTTCTGCGGGCCGGACCACTTCGCCCTGAAGGTGCGCGGCCAGTCGATGATCGAGGACCACATCGACGACGGCGATTACGTGGTCATCCGCAAGCAGGCCACGGCGGAGAACGGCGAGCGCGTGGTGGCCATGATCGACAACGAGGTGACGCTGAAGCGCTACCACCGCGACAAGGGGCAAGTGCGTCTGGAGCCGGCCAACGGCAAGATGCAGCCGATCCTCGTGGATCCCAATTCGCAGTCGTGCATCCTCGGCGTCCTGGTTGGCGTCCTTCGCAAGTGCTGACATGCCGTTGTCACGGCCGCTGGTGGCTTCGTTTAGCCGCGACGCGCAGCGGAGCGCGGAGACTCCCGCGCTCCGCTGCGCGTCGCGGCTAAACGAGGAACTGGTCCCTAAGCCGCAAGCGGCTGGGAACACAAGCGTTCGAGCAAGAGCAGGTTGAGTGTCTCGTTCCGCCGCGTGGCCTCGTCGGGGTCGATCGCCTGACGAGGGTGCTCGGTCCAGTGCAGCACCCGCCTCGGCAGACCGTTGAGCCGAACCGGCGACCAATCGCCCACCACGTCCATGCCCGCGAATTCACCGTTGGCCGCGTCCCGGAAGGCTTGCAGCACGTCCAGCACTTCGCGCATCGTCAGGTGGCCGCTATCCCAGTTGACCGACGCTTCCGCCGATACGAGTACGTCTTTATCCAGCGAAACGTACAGCGGCCGCGCCGCCAGCTCCGCGCGAAACGGGGCCAGCCAGTCCTCGACCGCCTCGCGCCGGGATGGTTCCTCCGAGCGCCGGCGTAAAGGCTGGTGGACGACATGCGCCCAGCCTTGGCCAGCGAAGCCGCGCCGCGCCGGCGCGACGACGATGTGGCCGGAGCGGAGCATCGGCCAGGGCGCCAGCCAGCGATAGGCGTTGTCGAAATCGACGTCGCCGCCGACGTGGAAGATCCGCCGCACCGCCGGCAGTTGGGCCGCGTGATAGAGCCACGTCCCGCAATGCAGAAACGGTACGCCGCGCATCCAGTCGGGATGGTTGTCGAGGACGAGGAGATTGCAGGGACGGGGCAAGCGGCGCAGGAGAGCCAGGCTGACGTGATGAAAGTCGCCGGAGCCGACGAAGTTCAGGAAGGGACGGTCCTCTCTCTCCGAGCCGGTGAGCCGGGCCAGGCGGTCCTCGAAGCGCCGGAAGGAGCCGTGCCGACAGGCGATTCGCAGCGACGGACCCCAATCGTGCAGGGGAAGCACCGTCGCTCGGCTGCGCCGGACCAGTACCTCTTGCCGGACGATGCTGCCGTCCAGATCGAGAATTCGCGTTGTCATCGCGCGGTTGTCCCTCCTACGAGGCGGCGAGTACACACGACGAACGCGATAAGAACAAGAACGCGGCCGAGCGGCAAGCTCAAGTTGAGTTGGGGCGAACCCGCCTCATCGGCTGTACCAGGCGATCAGTCGCGCCAGCTCGCCGCGGCGCGCGAGGATGCGGAAGCTCAGACGCTGCCGCCGCGTGGCCAGTACGGGGTTGAAGCCGACATGGTCGTCCACGATCGTCAGCGCCTGCATGACCGACTCGTGACGCGGACGATCGCGCAAGGCCCGCGACACCCACATCAAGATGGGGAACGTCAGCGCCAGCGCCTCGAATCCTTCCCAGAAGGACATGCCGAAAGAGGCGGCGCCGCAGAATTGCAGGGCGCCGACCTTGAGCGTGTAGTAGCGTTCGAGGATTTCCTCGGCCTCCACCGGCAGCGGCCCGCGCGGCACTTCCAGCTCCTCAAACGTGATGGGTGGGATGTCCTGGTGCATGCGCGGCACCGGGCCGCGGCCGCGCGTGAAGCGGCAGGCGGCTCGGAACAGGGCGACGCGACCGCGACCGGGCAGACCGCGCTTGGGTCCGTGGTCCTTGCGCGTGAACAGGGCGGCGGCCTGGCGGAACAACATGCGGCCGACCCAGCCAGGCTGGGGCAGCGTCATGAGGTTGGCCGGCGTGTCCTGATCGGCCGCCGACGCCATCACGTCAAACACGTCCCGCAGCTGCTTGCCTTCGAGACGATCCAGACGTAAAGGGCGCAGCAGCGCCGACAGCGTGAGACACTTGCGCAGCCGGCGCTCCATCGGATCGCGGCGGTTGCGCAGGAAGCCGAGCAGGAGATCGACCAGGCGGAGCAGTTCGGGCCATTCGACCTTGGGCCGGCGTTCGAGGCGCGGCGGCGGCGTCATCGAGCCGTCCGGCCGGCGCGTCAATCCCTCGCGTTCCGCCAGGCGCAGGGCGAATTCGGCCAGCGCGGCGTTGTGGGCCGCGACGGGACGGCCCTTGTTGTGGGCGACCGAGGGACAGGCGAAGCGCAGGCCGACGCGCCACTCGTCGGCGACCGGCACGAGCACGAATGGGAACAACCGGCACGCCAGCGGTTTCGCCTCGTAGCCGAACCGTTCGTGGATGCGGCAACGACCTTTGTCGCTGAGAAAGACACAGCTATCGTCCTCGCGGTGGTTCAGCCGATAGCGGCGGTCCTTGCGCCTTCCATGTGGGATGAAAGGATCGCGGCCGCCCAGGTCGGCGTCGCGGTCCCAGCCCTGGGCCTCGATGCGCTGCCGCTCCTCGTCGGTGATCGTGACCTGGTATTCCTGGCAGCAGGTGCCGCAGACGTGACAGTCCCAGTTCTGCAGGACGGGTAAATGATGGATGGGAGACGCCATGACAAGCCTAGGATGATGTCGTCGAATCGTGCGGCCTCACCCTGCCATTCTACGCACCTCCCCGGCTTCCGTGCTACCCGGTCTGGTTCCGAGGGGCAGGGCTTCGCCTCCAGCGGCAGACCTGGAGCGGAAACCCCACAGCCCCCACACGGCCATCACCAGGGCCACGGACATCACTCCCATCAGGAACTGAGACGGCTGCCCGAAGTGATCGATTGCGAGTCCGAACAGCACCGGCCCGGAAAGACTGCCCGCGCAGTTGCACGCCAGATACCAGGCGTTGGCTCGCGCCATCCCCGACGCGGGTACGCGATCGCCCAGCAAGGCCAGTCCCAGGGGATACAACGCCCCGCAACAACTACCCAGCACGAACAACCACACGGATAACAGAGAGGTGCCGGGCCCGCAGCGCACCGCCAGCAACGCCGACACGAGAAGCAGGTGGCAGCTCACCAGCACGGGCAGACGGCCCCAGCGATCCGCGAGCCAGGCGACCGGCACTTGACAGAGGATGACACCAGCGAACAGCCCACCCACGAGGAAGCTGACCTCTCCTTCGGTGTAGCCCAACCCGAGCAAGTAAATCGACAGGAAAGTGATGAGGCCGCCTTCCAGAAATCCCTGGATCCAGGCCGTCCCATAACTGAGTCGGTTCGCCCGCAGTGACAATGGCTCGTCACCCATCGTTTCTTCATCCCGTGCGGCTTCGGCGGGCCAGCCGTACCAGGCCATCCCTGCCGCCGTCAAGGTAACGCCTCCCCCGAGCGCGAACGCCAAATACGGGACGATAGGGTACAGGGGCAGGCCGATCAGCGCGCCGAGCGCGACACCCAGGGCGACGCTGACGGCGTAAATCCCAAAATCGCGCGACCGCCGTTGCGGCGGGGCGTTGTGATTGACCAGCGTCTCCAGGGGGATGAGGCTGAGGGCAGTAGCGATGCCACCCGTCAGACGCAGGGCGAACCAGAGGGGGAGCGAATCGACCCAGGGGAAAAGGGCCGTGACCACGGCATCGCCGACGATGCCAGCGACAACGCAGGCACGGCCGCCTCGCCGCATCAGCCACGGCACGGCCGGCGCGGCCAGAGCGACGCCGAGATAATAGAGACTGGTGTTCAGTCCAATCGTACCGGCGCCGTGGCCGGCGTCGCGCAGCCAGAGCGAGGCGAGCGGAGCGCCCAGGCCGAAACTGAACGCCCAGCCTGCGCTGCACAGGCACAGCATCATCAAATTGCGCTGGGATTGCGTCACGGGGGCCATCATCCGTTGTCTCGGGTCCGTTGGCGGGATACGGGAGCGGGCCGACTGAGGTTGAGGCGCGGTCAAACGCGGCGGAGCCGGAATTTCGCCTCCATCCCGTCTTCCCTATCGACGGCGGGTCACGGCGAATTGAGGAAAAAGGAAGAATGGGGGCGGGGACGCGGATCAAGACGGGGCACGTCCGATACCCCGGCCGCGTCGGGCCTTGATGATCGGCGGAAAGAGCTGACTGCCGAACCAACCGCCGGCCACGCTCAGGCAGAAGCAGCAGACCGCCGTAAGTACACCTGCCTGGAGCCAGCGCTGGACGTAATTCATCTCAATGCCGAGGAGGATGACGGTCGTGGCCAGACCGACGTACAGACCTTGTTTGAAGCCGTTGGCGGTGGTGGAACCGGCCAGGACGCCGCCCAGCAACAGGGCCAGCGCCTTGATCTCCAGAGTGATGAGCCGGTCCTGCATGTCGTCCGAGGTCGCCAGTGATCCGCGACTGACTTCCAGGACTTTCTCAAAGCAAATCGTGGCCGTCAGCGTGCCGATCACCGCCAGGAGGACGCCGAGGACGACGCGAAACCAGGCCACCCGGCCGGCGAGCAAGTTCGAGGGTCGTCGTTGAGGACGGCGTTTGCGCGGCGTCGTCTCCGGCCCCGGAAGCGCCACGGGGGTCACGGACGGCAGGGGTTTCCAGAACGACGAGCCGAGCCAGGCGCCGACGGCGCCGAGAACGGCCTGCAAGATGGGTTGTCCCAGGATGGCGACCGTCGTGAGCGCTTGCGTCGGACCCGGCAACAGCAGGACGGACAGGACGCCGTTCCAGGCGCCGACCATGGCGCCGAGGAACAGGGCCGGGCGTTGTCCGCTGCCTGCCAGGACGGCCCCACACAGCAGCGCGAAGAGGCGCACTCCTTGCAGCAACAGGATGCCCGAGGCCGCGGTCCCCATCTGCTGGACCGCCTCTTCCCCCTGTACCGCCATGAGGATGGCTGTGAGAAGATGGCGCAGCCCATAGAACAAACCCTGCGCCAGAAGGAGTCCGATGAGGATGCGTCCCCACGGCCTCTGTTGCCAGCGCGTCGGCGCTCCGCCACCGCCCAGTCGATGGGGGTCGTGGTAGAGCAAACGCCCCCCGCACAGCGGGCATTGCAGCCGCTGCTCATAGGTGGTGCCGCACTGGGGACATACCATCGCCATGATTCCGTCACCCGCTCGACAACGCGCGATCTCCTTCGGTCCCGTACCCGCCCATCGCTCGGACGAGGACGAGGGCGACGCGGTCATGAAACTATAGGTCAGTTTTGCCCGGCCGTCCGAGGAAGCAGGTCTCCATATGGCGACTCCCTATCTGTTGGCGATCGATCAGGGCACGACCAGTACGCGCGCCGTCGTTTACGATGCGGAGGGTCGGACCCGCGGCAGCGCCAGCCGAGAGTTGACGCAATACTATCCACGGCCTGGCTGGGTCGAGCACGACGCCGAGGAGATCTGGGCGTCGGTGGTGGAGGTCGTGCCCGGCGCCCTGGCCGCCGCCGGCATCGAGGCCCGCCAGCTGACGGCGCTGGGGTTGACCAATCAGCGCGAGACGGTCGTCCTGTGGGAGCGCGACGGCGGCCGGCCGATCGCTCGCGCCGTGGTCTGGCAGGACCGTCGCACCAGCGATTTCTGCCAGTCTCGCCAGGCCGAGGAGGGCTGGCTGCGCAAGCGCACCGGCCTGGTGCTCGACCCCTATTTCTCCGCCACCAAGCTGCGCTGGCTGCTGGCGGAGGACGCCGAGTTGCGCCGCCGGGCGGAAGCCGGACAGCTGGCGTGCGGCACCATCGACAGTTTCCTTCTCTGGCGACTGACCGGCGGCCGCATACACGCCACCGACCGCACCAACGCCTCGCGCACCCTTCTCTTCAACCTGACCTCGACGCGCTGGGATGAAGACCTGTGCCGCTTCTTCGAGGTGCCGGAGTGCCTGCTGCCGGAAGTGCGGGCGAGCATGGACGATTTCGGCGTGACGGCGGACTTGCCGTTCCTGCCCGCCGGACTGCCCATCGCGGGAGTGGCCGGTGATCAGCAAGCGGCCCTGTTCGGCCAGTGCGCTTTCACGGCGGGCGAAGCGAAGTGTACCTACGGCACCGGGGCCTTCTTCTTGCAGCACCTCGGTCTTCGGCCGATCCTGTCCCGCCATCGTCTGCTGACCACGATAGCGGCCGGGGGACCGGGCGCGGTGCCGTACGCTCTGGAGGGCAGCGTCTTCATCGCGGGGGCCGCCGTGCAATGGCTGCGCGACGGTCTGCGCCTGTTCCAAAACGCGCCCGACGTTGAGGAGCTGGCCGCGCGTTCCGACGCGGACCAGCCGGTCGTGTTCGTGCCGGGCTTCGTCGGCCTCGGCGCGCCGCACTGGGTTCCAGAGGCGCGCGGCGTGCTTTTCGGCCTGACTCGCGGCACGACCGCCGCCGACCTCGGCCGGGCCACCCTCGAAGGCGTCGCTTGCCAGGTCGCCGACCTCATCGACGCCGCCGGACGCGATGCCGGCGCGCGCCTGCGCAGTCTGCGCGTGGACGGCGGCATCGCGCGCAACGCCTGGTTCTTGCAGTGTCAGGCCGACATGCTCGGTCTTCCGATCCTGCAATCGTCGTCTTCGGAAGCGACCGCTCTCGGGGCGGCCTACCTGGCGGGTTTGCGGATGGGTGTGTGGTCCGACGAGCCGAGCTTGCGCCGGTTGGGAGCGGAGGCGAGGCGCTTCGAGCCGCGCTGCCCACCGAGGAGCGCGAGCGGCGGCTGCGCTTGTGGCATCGCGCTGTTCAGGCCGTGATCGCCTTTTACACTGATCGAAACACCTTCGTTTAGCCGCGACGCGCAGCGGAGCGCGGGATACTCCCGCGCTCCGCTGCGCGTCGCGGCTAAACGGGTACGCCTCCTAAGCCCGCAAGAGGCGTGGGCGGCCGATTCTCACAATGGACAGCCTGACCGGCAGTCGTGCTTCCGCTTGCTCTTGGTTGTGGGCTTGCGCTTGTGGATCTTCCAAGGCTTTGGCGTCTCCCGCGCTTCCTCGGACGGCGAGGACTCGGACGACTCGACCCCACCCATCCAGGTCGGCCGATACTGTTCCAGATAGCCCAGGATGTCCAGCTCCTCGTCGAGTGTCGTGTAGCCGCACGCCTTGACCTCGGCGATGGCCCGAGCGTTTTCCCAGTGCTCGAACTCCATGCGGTAAATCGCCGTGTACGCCCCGGTGCGGTGGATGCCGGCGAAACAGTGGATGAGCACCGGGAAGTTGCGCGGGTCGCTCATGACGGCCCGGAATTTCCGCACCCCTTCCTCGACGGGCACCGAGCCGCCAACGTCGCCCCACTGACTGGGCAGAATGCGCAGGAAATTCACTTCTTCGCTTTGGCAGAATTCCTCCTCGGCCCGGTCTCGCGCCGTGGTGCCGTCGCGCAAACTGATGACCGTCTTGATGCGATAATCGTTGAGGATGCGCCGCAGTCCCTCTTTCGTCATCTGGCCGCTGCGATAGAGGACACCGGGTCGCACCACGCGGAAGTTGCGCGTCTGCGCTTGCTGATGCACGGCCCAGGCGGCCGGCCCCGCGATCAGGGCCACGACAACGATACTCCCCAGCAAAACCCGCACAGCGCCTAACATGGCAATGCCTCCCTGGAACGTCGCCAGCGATCGAGGGGGGCCGCCGGCGGTTACGTGGGGCGGCGATTGTAGCGAGAGGATCGATCCGGAAAAAGGCCAAGAGAAGAACGCGCTGGCCAGGCAAAATGCGGAAAAACGGTGTCCATTTACGCGCGGGGGCGGGAGACCCGCTCGGTCCCGTCGGCGGCGACGAAAACGGCGCCGCGCCCGGCCCCAACATCTCGACGCCGGTAACGTGCATGTACCCGACGATGACGAATCGGTCCCAGGCGGTATCCGCCGCGTCTGGGTCGAGCAGGCCAATCACGGCCATCTGACGGCCGGGGAACACCAACTCAGGACTGGGCACGTCCACGCTGCCGCCATCGGAGCGCAGCAGCCGGAACGGCACGAACGGACGGGCCGCCAACAAGCCCCGCAGATGATCCAGCGTGAACATTTCCTAGCCTCCTCTCAAGACAGCGAGCGCGAGACCGGATGACGGGAGCCAAGAGGATAGAACAATCGGAGGACGCGCGGTCCCAGGCGTGCGACTTTCCGGCCCCAGCGTCCCAGCCAGTCCTCCCCGGGCGGCTGCGGCTGGCAGGCCGACAAGTTGGGCCGAAAGACCAACAGGAGCAAGAGGGGCAAATACCACAGAACGTACACGCCACCCTGGTCGGCGTACCAGAACTGGATGCCGAGGAGGAGGGCGGCGGACAGGGCCAGCATGTGGGCCAGGTTCTTGGGCGACGGCCAGAAGGCGGTGGCGCCGACAAGGACGACGTAGGCCAGGAAGATCGGCAAACGATAGGCCCAGTGGGAAGGAATGCCTTGCCACAGGCCGCGCGTGTCAGAATCGGGACGCAGCCAGGACGACGGCTTCCAGCCGGAAGGGAGCGTGCGCGGCATCTCGCCGTTGACCCAGAGGATGGCGCCGATGACGGCCAGGCACAGCCCAGCCGACAGGGCGAAGGCCAGGCCGAAGCGCCAGGCGCCGCGGCGGCGATAGAAGCTCAGCCACAGAGGAAAAAGGAGAGCGGGGAAGAACACCGTACCCGCCGCCAGCCCAAGGAAAGCGCCGGCCACGGTGGGACGGCGATAGAAAAACACCGTCCAGATAATCAGCGCCATGGGCCAGGCGTGGTCCCAGCGGCCGACGCCCAGCGCCGTCTCGGGCATGAGCAGATAGGTGTACGGCAAGAGCAGGTAACACGTCGCGGCGGCCATGCCGGCGTGCAGGTCGTCGAAGTGCCGCCAGCCGATCAACAGCAGGCCATGCACGATCAGAAGGTGACATACGAGTGTCAGTCCGCGTTCGACCCACAGATGCAGGGACGATTCGTCCAGCTCGGCCGGGGCCTGCTGCAAGATGACTTTCTCGCCCAGGCGTCGCATGGGGTCGATGGGCGCCGGGGCCGTCTCGCGGTAACGGGACGGTTCGTTGGGATGGCGCACGGCCACGGCGATGAGGCTGGCGAACAGGGCGCCGGCCAACCACATCAGACCGGCCAGGCTGAGGTTCGGCGCCAGGGCCGGCCGCCGAACCAAGGTCAGGTCAAACAGGCAGCGCAGCAGATAATAGCCCGAGGCGGCCAGCAGCCACAGGTAGCCCCAGAAGCTCGCGCCGCCGCCCTCCAGAAGCAGCAGCAAGCCCGGCATCAGAAGGAACAGCGACAGCACGTCCCCGTTGCGGACACTCAGCAGGCGCGTGAACTTGAAAAACAGGGCCACCGCCAGCAACGCCGAGAAGTAGAACCAGGTCGTGGCGTTGGGCAGATTGATGTCCAGGAAAATCGAGCCGGTCGCGATCATGTCCGCCCTCGCGTCGAGAGGACGTTCCGAATAAGAGATTGTAGGGTCTGGAATGCTCCTGTCCAGCGCGCTTGCCGTTTCGCCGGGCCAACGGTGCCGCGACCGGCCAACCGAGCCGCGACCGTCAGGGAGCGGTGCGTTCTCCGCTCGCTAACGCTCGCGGCTCGGGACGGTCGCGGCTCGGTTGGTACGGTTATTTTCGAAAGACTTCGATGACGTGGGCGGTGTCCGAAAGAGAGGGCGAACCGGAGGATTGGGGCAACGGATCGGTCCTTTCCGCGGACCGCGATGCGGGTCGTGGGGCTTTCCCGCCGGCCTCCTCGTCGGTTTTCCGATCCGAGTCGGTCAGCAAGAACCACGCCAGGACGAGCAAAAAGACAGCCAGGATAGTCTGGACAATCATGAAAGTGCGTCCAAATCAAACCCATCTATCTAGAACTAGGATAGCTTACGTCGCCCTCGTTTGTAAACCTCTGTTAACACTTCCACTTCCGGCGCTTCGAAAAATAAGAAAACTTGACCGATTCGCTTGACTGGGCAATTTGGGTAAGATACACTCATCCCCAACTGTCTCGGTGCTCGTTAGGGGTGAGCATTCGGGTCCGAGCGCTCTTCGGAAATCTCTTCCGGGAGAGGTTGTAGTTCGGAAAGAGTGGAACGGTTTGGCTGGAGTCCATCAACCGGACTCCTGGCCCATTGCGAGAGGAGGTCCATCGTGAGTTTCGTGGCAACGATCGGACAGAGGGTGCGGCGCGATGCGCCGCGAGCAATTCGGGGCGTCCTGGCTGTCGGGATTCTCCTCGCTGTCCCTGCCTTCGGACTGACGCATTTCAGTTCCGATCTGCTCGCTTCCTGGCAGGGCGGCAGTGGGGAACAGGCGACCCTGTCCGCCGGCGGGCCGTTGACGTTCGACGCACCGGCTTCGACCGTGGCCCAGCTCCAGGCTCGGGAGAAAGACTCCGCCTCGGCGCGGGAGCGGGTGGACATGCCGCTGGAGTTGGCCGTTCTCCTGACGGATTGGCAGAACACGGGCCTGACCAACGACCAGAACATCGCGATTATCGCGCAGTTCCAGCAGGTCCTCAACACGTTGGTGATTAACGAGGTCAACCTCGACCTTGGTTTGATCTTCTTCGCCCCGACCTTCAACGTGGACGTGGTCCTTCTCCTGGAACTCCAGTTCAACAACGTGTTCACGCAGGAATTTCTGGGCATCCTGAACATCACGCTCCAGACGCCGCCGACGCCCGCCTCTCCCATGAATTAAGTCGGAGAGAAGGGTGACTCCGTCCTGTCGGTTCGTGAGCCGGATTTCGCCGGGAGGGTGTCCGGCCGGACAGGGTTCTCGCTGATTTTCGGGGCGTTGGACGCTTCGGGCAGCCGAAGCGTCCAGCGCCCCTTGTGCTTTCTCGATTCCCCGCTCCACCGTGCTTGGGTCTTCGCGCCATCATGTCATCCCTTGGGACAGCCCCTGAGAAAGACCACCGGACGGAGGGGCGATCCCGTTCGGTCTCGTGCCTGCGTCAACGGGCGGTCGCGGCCGTGGTGGCGGGGATGGAAACGCTGTTGCTCCTCCTGATCTGTCTCTCGCCGTGGACTTACGGGGCCGTCCATCCCGGCTTCGAGTTCCTCCTCGATTGCGGCGTTGGACTGCTGCTGGCACTCTGGGGCGTGCGCATGCTCCTGGAAGGCCAGCTGAGATGGAAAAAGAGTCCGGTGGCTCTATGTTTGGCCGGTCTGTTTCTGGTCGGCGTTTGGCAAATTCTACCATTGCCCCGTTCGTTGCTCGACCCTCTGTCGCCGGCCACGGCCCGGCTGTACCACCAACTCTTGCCCGAGCAGCCGGAGACCGTCTCGGGAGTCACCGACCAACCGACTCACCGCCCGACCGCTGGTTCGACGCTCAGCCTTTACCCCGGCGCGACCCGGCGCGAACTCGCCCGCCTGCTGGCGGTGTTCCTGGTCTTCGCCGTCGTGCGCAACAACCTCACCGCGCCGGCCGTGCTGGTCCGCCTCAGTGTCGCCGCTCTGATCAATGGCACCCTGTTGGCGTTGTTCGCCCTCGCCCAGTATTTCAGCGCGCCTCCGCACACCATCTACTGGCGTTACCCGACTCTGGGGCAAGTGTTCGGTCCGTTCATCAACCGCAATCACTTCCCCTACTACGTTAACCTGTGCATCGGCCTGGGGTTTGGGCTGCTCGTCAGCCGAGGACGACACAGCCGGGCGGATCGACGCTCCGCGGAGCAGCCCAACGCCCTGGTCCGCATCCTGCACGATCCCCTCGCCCTGTGGATCGGCGCCGCCCTGGGGCTTATGGTCAGCAGCGTCGTCGTCAGTCGTTCGCGCGGGGGAATGTTGGCCCTGGCCGGCGCGGCCGTGGTCTGCGCCGTCCTCGGCCGACTGCGCCGGGCCGGTTCATTCCGGCTCGGTACGGTGCTGCTGGTCGGCTCGGTGGCCCTCGCCCTGTGCGGCTGGTTTGGGCTGGATCTCGTCAAGGAGCGTCTGGGCACCATCTGGACCGGCGAAGCCTTCGACACCCGGCTGCCGTTGTGGCTGCGCTCCCTGCCCATCGTGAGCGATTTCCCGCTCTGGGGGACGGGCTACGGGACCTATGGTTACGTCGAACCGATGTACCGCGTCGAGGTCCCTCCGGGCGAGGCGTTCATCCTGTACGATCACGCTCACAACGACTATCTCGAAGTCCTGGTGGAATGCGGCATCCCGGGGTTATTGCTGGCCCTGCTGACCATCGGGATCGTCTACCGGCTCGGCTATCGCGCGCTGAGCGTCCACCGGGACGGCCGTGGCGGCCTGGCGCTGGGGGCGCTGTTCGCCTTCACCACATTCGTCCTGCACAGCTTCGGCGAATTCGGGTCTCACGTGCCGGCCATCACCCTGATGGCGACGGTGATCTGCGCCCGATCTCTGCGCCCTGGGCCGGCGGAACCGTGTACCGAGAGAGCTGTCGGTGACAGACCCAGCGGCGGCCGGCGCCGAGGACGAATACGGCCTTCGTCTCGGCGGGACTGCCCCCGTCCTGGGGGCGGCCGCGGCCCTGTCCCTGGGGTTGGTGCTCAGCGCCGCCGGCTGGAAGGCCCATCAGATCAACCGTCTGCACGAGGCGGCCTTCCGGGCGGGCGAGGACAACGAGGACCAACTTCGTCGCCGGGTTGCCTTGCTCGCCGCCGCCGCTCGCCTGGTACCGGACGACGCCAACCTTCTTTGCGAACTCGGACACGCCCGCACACGTCTGTTCGAGAAAACCTCCCGTGGCCTTCCGCCCCAGCGTGGTCCCGAGACGGCGGCGTCGGCGCAGGCGCTGCAAGCGTACTTGCGGGCGCGAGACGCATGTCCCATCCTGACCGACGCGCAGCTGGGCGTCGCCGCCCTGATGCCTCGTCTGGAGAAGGGGGATCCGCAAGAAGAATACCTCCGCCGTGTCAAGCTGCTCTCTCCGAGCCAGGCCGAACGCTGGTTCCTGTGCGGCCGGCTGGAGCTGGAAGCCGGACGCGAGGACGACGCCTGGGCCAGCTGGAGGCGTTCCCTGCAGCTGTCGGATACGTACCTGTCGCAAATCCTGCCCCGGACGGTTCGGCGTCTGACGCCGGAGCAGCTGATCGAAAAGGTACTGCCGGAGGATGCGGGTGTGTTGCTCAGCGCAGCGGCTCGCCTTCACCCGGATAGCGAGGCGGTCGAGGAACGACGCCCCTTCCTGGAGAAAGCCTTGCGCGTGCTCGACGCGAAATCGAGACAGCTCGCCGCGCGCGATTGGCGTGTGAAAGCGCTGACCCACCAGGCGCTGGGCCAACCGGAAAAGGCAGTCGAAGCGTATCGGGAGATGCTCGGCCGCGAGCCGCACCGCGTCGAATGGCGCTACGAATTCGCCCGCTACCTGTACGAACTCCACCAGCTGGACGAGTCGCGCCGCGAGCTGGTCATCGTCTTGAATCAGGATCCCAGCCACGGTTTGGCGCGGGAGTTGATCGAGACCGTCACGGCGGAACTGCTGCGCGAGAAGTGGGCCGATCGGAAAGGGAAAAGGGAATAGGGAATAGGGAATAGAGCGCGGCTTCCTCTCTTGCCCCTATTCCCTATTCCCTATTCCCTATTCCCTTTCTGCTGCTGGGATCAAAAAGGCGAAGTCGGTCGCCTGGAGCCAGCGATGGATCTCGGTGATGTGGCAGTAGTATCCTTTGCCCCGGTTGGCGCCGCTGGCGATGCCGAGGACATGGCCGCGGCGATCGAGGAGGGGTCCACCGGATCGGCCGGACATCTGGGCGGCGGCCGTCTCCCAGAACAGGGCCGACTTCCCTTTCTCTCCGCGGCGGACGAGCCGGGCCGCCGTCACCTTTTCAAGAAGACACACCGGCGCTCGCGCCACCCCGCAGCCGACGCTGAGCGCCGCAAATTCGTCCTTCTTCGGCACCAGCCCAAGAGAGCAGAGGGGAAGACTGTCCGGCGGTGGATCGTCCGTAGTGAGGCGAAGTAAAGCGAGATCGCGCAGGTCTCGGGTGCGGGCGACGACCTCGGCTTTGTCATGGACCTTCGCCGGACGTGGGTACGAGTCCGCGGAGAACGTGCTGATCTCCAGGCGCGTGGGGCGGTTGAGGAAGTG
The DNA here is from genome assembly GCA_963849325.1 of uncultured Planctomycetota bacterium. Taxonomy (GTDB): domain Bacteria; phylum Planctomycetota; class Planctomycetia; order Gemmatales; family Gemmataceae; genus JAJPHU01. The sequence continues at coordinate 261,998 of CAWKHF010000010.1, forward strand.
GGCGGCCGTCAAGAGGTAGACCGCCTTGTCCTTCCGGCCGATGACGACGCCGCTGCCCTCGATTTTCTCGGTACGATTGACGATCCGCACCGTCGCGGCCGCCGCCCGCTGTTGCAATTCCTTGCTGAACTCCTCCGACTCGACGAGTTGTCCGGGTGTCAGCAACAAGAGCAGCCACGGTGCCATGAATCGCTTGCCTTCCAGCAGAAAAAAGATAGTCATCCGAGCCGGAAGCGTGAGCGAAGAAGGCAATCTTCGCTTACGCTTCCGGCTCGGTTGTTCTCCAAGACGCCCCTCATCTTACGCCGTCCGCTCTGGCTGTGTAAAGGACGCCTTCCTGACATTTTCCACCTCGCCGGAAGCAGAAAAAGTTCGGGTATCGGAGTACGATTTGCCTAGATGTTAAAGCCGTCACAAGCGGTACGCCGATAAAGACCCGCAGATTCACCGTCGTTGCGCCTGCGGCGTGCCGGCGAAGGCACGAAGATGCCATCGTTGAGGGTAGCTAATCATGCGGTGGAAACGGATTGTCGGCGTGATCGGCCTGTGTCTGGGCGCGTCCGGCTGCCAGCTGGCCTCCGACATCACCCGTAACGCGGTCTTCGAGACCTACCTGTGTGCCAACGACATCAAGAGCAAAGTCTACTACCCGTGCGTGGCTCGCTCGGCCTGGAAAGAATATCAAGGCTGCCACCCCGACCTGTCCGATTCCAAGGACTTCGCCAAGGGCTTCCGGCTCGGTTACGCCGACTACCTGGAGTACGGCGACGGGCCATCGCGCCAGGTTCCGCCCATTCGTTACTGGAAGCTGCGCAACGAGACCGCGGAGGGCCGCGCCGCCTCGGAACGATGGATGGCGGGATTTCGGGCCGGGGCGGAGGCGGCCAAGGCGAGCGGACAGCGCGAGCTGATCGTCGTCCCAGTCGGCGATCGTGGTTCCGTGCCACCCGTGCCGTCTCCGGCGCCGCCCACCGGCCCACCGCTCGGCGAACCTCTTCCGACTCCCCAGGGACCGATCGCGCCGCCCATTCCGCAGGGACCGACATCGCCGCCTCTCCCGCAAGGGTTGACACCCCCTCCGGTGCCGGAACTGCCTCACCCACGCTCGGTCTCGTCCTTGCCCTACTGGCAGACTAGCTGGCAAGGGCAGGCGGCCGTTCCCGTTGCTCCAACCCCGCCGTCCTCGCCGGGGCTTGAACCGAAAGGGCCGATCCTGGCACAAGAAGACAATTCTGCTCGCTTTCATCTCTATTCCGACGAGAACTGCGTGCGTCAAACGACCGTGCGAGGATTCTGGCGGCCGGCCGATTGAGGATGGCGACGAAGCGCGGACGGATCAGGAGCGGCCTCCGTCGGTCGGGGAAGACCTCGCGCGCCTCCGGGAAATCGCGGCGGGAGGCGAGGCCGGAGTTCCGCACAGCCCGGAGTTGCTCTATCAGGTCGCCATGATGGCGCTGCGGGGAGGCTCCCGCGAAGAAGGGCTGGGCTGGCTGCATCGTGCCCTTCGGGAAGACCCCCACTACGAACCCGCCCTCAAGGCGCTGGCGGACTGCTACGCGCATCGCGGCGACCACGCTCTCGGGACGGAAGGACGTCCCCCGACCGCGGCGAAGGCGGCGGACACAAGAGCCTTTGCGCGAGAGGGGATGCGCGGTTCGCAGGTGCTCTACCAGGTCGGCATGGCCGCCCTGCGTACCGGGGCCTTCGCGGAAGGGCTGCGCTGGCTAAATGACGCCCTGCGGGAAAACCCCAATCATGCGCCCACCCGCGCCGCGCTCACCAATTACTACCAGCACAACTGGCGACTCCAGTCGTACATCCAGGTGTCGCGGGGTGGGGATCGATTAACGATAGCGGACCAAACCGAGCCGCGACCGTAAGGGAGCGGGGCTCTCTCCGCTCCCTTACGGTCGCGGCTCGGACAGCATCAGGTGCGGAATATGGGTCTGGCTCCAGGATGCAAAATGGTTATGCGGAACTCCCTGCCCCTGCCGTTGCGGCGGCGCGTCGCGGCCCTGGTCTCGTCGGCCGCCTTGCTCGGCTGCCTGTTCGCGGCCGGCTGCGCGGCCATGACCAATCCGGGCGTGCAAGCCATCCCCGTGCGCCTGCTGCCGCCGGAGCTGCGCGGCAAAAGCGTCGAGGGGATGAAGCCGATCCCGCTCACTCTTCTGGGGCAAGAGAGACCGCAAAATTACCTGATCGACGCCGGCGACGTGCTCGGCCTCTGGGTCGAAGGCGTCCTCGGCGATCACGGACAGCAGCCGCCGGTCCAACCGCCCGTGCGCCTCGACAACGTCGATCTGCCGCCCGCGACCGGCTATCCCATCCAGGTCCGCAAGGACGGGACCATATCCCTGCCCCTGATCGATCCTCTCAAGGTCGCCGGCATGACTTTCCAGGAGGCCGAGGACGCCATTCGCCGGACCTACATTGACCGCCAGATCCTCAAGGCCGGCCGCGCACGAATCCTCGTCAGCCTGATCCGTCCGCGGACGTACCATGTTCTGGTCCTTCGCCAGGACTCGCCCACTCCGATCCAAACCGTGGTCACCAGCCAGCTGGGCGGAGGTGGGCCGGAGTTCATCGGTGTCTCGCGGAAGGGGACCGGCTGGGAGTTGACGTTGCCGGCTTACCAGAATGACGTGCTCACCGCCCTGGCCAAGACCGGCGGCTTGCCGGGGACCGACGCCGTCGATAGTGTCGTCGTCGAACGCAACGGTCAGCGGAGCCGCAATTGGGACCTCATCGCGCAAGAGTTCCAGGCCCAAGGTCCGCCCGCGTCCGTTCCCGGCGGCCCCATCATGGAGATCCCGCTGCGCGTACGGCAGGGAACGATGCTGGGGTTCAAGGCCACGGACGTCATCCTCCACGATGGCGACGTCGTCTTCATCCCGGCCCGCGAGGAGCGGCTGTTCTTCACGGGCGGCCTGCTGGCGGCGGGGGAACACATTTTGCCTCGCGACCACGACCTCGACGTCCTGGAGGCCGTGGCGCGCGTCCGGGGTGTCATGTTCAACGGCGCCTTCTCCATGAGCAACCTGTCCGGCAACGTGCTGTTGCCGGGACTCGGTCAACCTTCGCCGAGTCTTCTGACCGTCGTTCGCCGCCTGCCGGGGTGCCGCGAGCAGGTTTCCATCCGCGTCGATCTCAACCGCGCCGTCAAAGACGCGCGGGAACGACTGCTGGTCCAGGCCGGCGACTTGCTCATTCTGCAAGAGACGCCGGCCCAGGGGATCGTCCGTTACGTCACCCAGGTGTTCGACGTGCCCTTCACCTGGAGGTTCCTGCAAACCTCGACGATGTTCGCCGGGACGACGTTCTCCGTCCCAGGCGGCGTGGCGCCGCAGACGATCAGTCCGATCGGCTTCGCCGTCAACCAGAGCAGCATCGTACAACAAAATGCGACCACCAGCGCGGTGACGCCGATTCAGACGCCTACGCCTACCCCTGCCGGTCGCTGAGGAAAAGTTCTGAGTTCTGAGTTCTGAGTGAATGGCACTCAGAACTCAGAACTCAGAACTTTGGAAGCGGTCGGCGATGGCGGTGGCGATTCGCGCGCTGGCCTTGCCGTCCCACAGGGAAGGAATGCGGCCGCGCTTGCCGCCCTCGCGCAAGATGCGGGCCACCTCCATGCGCAGCCGGTCCAGGTCGCGTCCGATCAACAGATTGCTACCCTGCTCGACGGTGATCGGCCTTTCGGTATTCTCGCGCAGGGTCAGGCACGGGACGCCGAGAAACGTCGTCTCCTCCTGCATCCCGCCCGAGTCGGTGATGACCACGGTGGCGTGCTGTTGCAAGGCAAGGAAATCGAGATAGCCGACCGGATCGATCAGACGCGGCCCGGTCTCGCCGTCCGTGGCGGACGCGCTCGCCAGTCGCTGGCGCGTTCGCGGATGGACGGGGAAGACGACGGGCAGCCAGCCCGCGATGTCGCGCAGGGCGTCCACGATGCGCCCGAGGCTTTGCGGCTCATCGACGTTGGACGGCCGATGCAGCGTCACCAGGGCGTAGGGGTTGTCGCCCAAATCGAGGCGGGATCTCAGGGCCGGCCAGCGCTGCTCCGCCGTCGGCTGAAGCCGAACCAGCGTATCGATCATGACGTTGCCAACGAGGTGAATTTTCTCGACGGCGATCCCCTCGCGGCGCAGGTTCTCGTCGCCGTCGGGCGACGGCGTGAACAGCAGGTCGGCCAGCTGATCGGTCACCAGCCGGTTGATCTCCTCCGGCATGGTGCGGTCGCCCGAGCGCAGTCCCGCCTCGACATGGCCGACGGGCACGAGCAGCTTGGCACACACCAGGGCCGCCGCCACGGTGGAATTGACGTCGCCATAAACGAGCACCAGGTCGGGCTTGCGTTCCAGGACCACCGGCTCGAAGCGGCTCATCACTTCCGCCGTCTGCCGACTGTGGCTGCCGGAGCCGACCTCCAGGTTGACGTCCGGCCGCGGCAGGCCGAGTTGCTCGAAGAACACGTCCGACATGTTGGCGTCGTAGTGCTGCCCGGTGTGAACGAGGGTCTGCCGGGCGCCCGCGACCTCGGCCAGAGCGCGCAGCACGGGCGCGGCCTTCATGAAATTGGGGCGGGCGCCGACGACGTGGAGAATGTGCATGGTGGTTCAGCTCTTTCTCCCCTCTCCCCCGCTTCGGGAGAGAGGGGGGAGGAAACGGGACGAATCACCGACTCGAGAATATCCAGGTAGCGCCGGGCCAAGGCCCGGCGGTCGAACTGCTCCAGGACGAAGCGACGGCCGCGGCGTCCCATTTCCTCCAACTCCGCCCTGCGGCCGGCCAGCCGGCGGATGGTGTTCACCAGGGCCGGCACGTCCCCGGAGGGCACGTAGACACCGGCCTCCGCCGTCTCCACGACCTGCCGAGCCTCGCCGGCGACGTTGAGGAGGACGGCGCGCTCCATACCGAGATATTCAAAGATTTTGGAGGGCAGAACTTCCTGAAACAGCGGTGTGTTCCGCAGCATCACCAGGCCGAGGTCGCAGGCCGCGTAAAATAGCGGGATACGGCTTTTCGGCTGCTGATCGATAAAGCGGACGTTGGGCAGCTGAAGGCGGACGGCCTGACGTTTGAGGTTGTCCTTCTCCGCCCCCTCGCCGACGAAGACGAACAGCTTGTCCGGTTCGCCGCGCAGGGCGTCGGCCGCCTCCAGGACGTGATGCAGACCGTGGGCCATGCCGTGCGTGCCTACGTACATGAGGACGAAGCGGTCCTCCCAGCCGTAGCGCTTGCGGACCTCGTTGTCCCGCGGGGACGGTACGAACAAGCTCGTGTCGATGCCGTTGCGCACGACCTCCATCTCGTGCTCGGGAATGCCGTATCGGCTGTGGATGCCGCGACGGTAGCCTTCGCCAACGGTGACAATCCGATCGCAGTGCTGGTACAGGAAGCAGGACAGACGTTTCATGAGGCGAATGAGCGCGCTGTCCTTGAGGGCCTCGACCGCCAGGATGGATTCGGGCCAGAGATCGCGCACCTCGAAGACGAACGGGACGCGCAAGGTCCGGGCCAAAAACCAGCCGACCGCGGCGCACAACAGCTGCGGCGAGGTGGCCACCACCACGTCCGGCTGCGGCACGCGCAGGCGGCCGATCGTCATGGCGGACAGCATGAACGAGGCGTAGGAGAGCATGCGCTTGAGCGTGCCCTTGTTCGCCGCGGCGTAGACGTAGGTGCGGAGCAATCGAATGCCGTCCACGCTCTCCTGCCGCGTCAGGACGCCCCGGTCGCGCGCGCGCCTTGAGGCCAGTCGGATGGTGAGCGAAGGCAGTCAGCACCGTCACGTCATGTCCCAGGCGGACCCATTCGCGCGACAGTTCATGGACGCGCGCGGCCGGGCGCCCATTTCCGGCGGGAAATATTGCGAGACATAGAGAATCCGCATTAGGCCCCTTCCACCAACGTGAGGACTTCAACCGGCAAACCACTCTCGCGGTGCCAGCTCAGGCGCGTGCATTCGATTTCACGGCCGTACTCCGGGTGGTAGGGACGGCGCTGCGAACGCAGCTGGGTTCCTTCCGGTCCTCGCACGGTCACGCGCACGCGCTCCCCTCCGTTGGTCAGAAGCCATCCACCCCCGACAGCGGCCGCCGTCCATTCGGGTCCAAGGAGCAACCCTCCCTCGACCTGGTGTCGGCCGCACCCCTCGATGCGATCGAGGAGAAGAAACTTTCCATCCGCTCCGAGATCGAGACGGCGCGTGTGTCGCGGCCGTCCCGGCAAGTGATCGTAGCCCGTATGCGATCCCGTCGCCCTCATTCCCGCTGACGAAAAAGCGACGTCTACGTCGCGCGGGTAGGCGCGGCGGCCAACACGGAAGATGTGCCACACCTCGCTCGAATCCTGTCCGTCGATGACCACCGTGTTGTGGGCAGCGGTCGAACGGTCGTAGCGGCGGCGCTCGTCGAGGTCGTAGGCATACGTACCCGGGTCCACGAACAGTCGCCGTCCCCGAAAGGAGCACTCAACGCCAAGCGAGTCCGCGTGAGCATGGCCCGGCTGGTAATCCGGACCGACCGGCCCGACGTCAAAAAATATAGCCCACGAATTATCGTGGTGAACGACTAGGCCCGTTTGCGGAAAGTAACGTCCACCCCGAGGGATGGCCGTATCGATGTCCACGCCGATGCACTTCCCGAGGCGCAGCATCCGCGTCACCGTGTCCGCTCCTTGCCGTCCGCCGTCGTTGAACAGGGCCAGGTCGCCGTCGGGATGGCGCATCCAGACGAGGGCGTCGGCCATGCGCCTCCATGTCTCGCGGAGCCGCGTCCGCGCGTCCTCGTCCTCTACCAACAGCACCAGGGACAGCAGATCTTCCATGACGTGGAGATGATACGTGGGGCTGCGCTCGAAGTGACCACCGTCGGAGAGCACCTGTTCGGCGGCCTGCTCGACGGCCAGGCGGGTGGCCATCTTCAACCACTCCTCCGCCCTGTTCTCCGCGAAAAACCGCCCGGCCCAGGCCAGCCCAACTGCGTCGCGCATCAGGTGATTGCCACGCAAGTCCCATTCGAGATGATCGCGTAGGTAGGCGGCCTGCTGCCATAGGGAGGCGAGATAAACCGGCTTGAACCGTCTCCAATCGCTGCAACCGGCCGCGCCCAGCAACGGATAAGTCCGAATCCACCAGGTCAACCTTGTGGCGATGGCATAGGAGTTCCAGGCCAATTCCCGCGCCCCCGGAGCATCGAGCGCACAATGGGACAACCAGTCGGACAAGTAATGGCAGCACAAGGCAACGGCCTCGGCGGTTTGCGAGCCGCCGACTGCTTGCCGTGCCAGGTCATAAATCCAGGCGTGATAATGGAGGGTGATGGCCCACAAGCGCTGGGTGGACACCGAACCGAGTCGCCAGTCGGGATTATCATACTCGAACTTATGAGCTTGATTCAGCAGTTGTAACATCCCCCCAGACAATAAACGTCCATGCGCATCCCGCTCTATCTCATGGAAACGCGGTAATACCGGGAAATCCTCGTGCAAACGGGGCGGTCGATCTCCGCCCCAGCGCCAGCGTCCGAGTGCTTTCGCGCTGGCCTTCCGCCGGCGTTCCCAAGCATAATGAATCCTCCAACCCAGTTGGGGCAGGGTTAAATGACTCATTGTCCGGTAATAAGGTCCGAGTGCCTTCATACGGCTATTACAATTCGCAAGGTAAAAAGTCATGTCGCGGCCCGGCACACGATCGCATAACTCGAAAAGTCAGGGCTGATTTCGTCCGGCCGCAATCGATCTCCGATGCCTCCATCATCACGGAGGGCGAAGACAGCGTATCCCATCGATTCCACTTGACGGAGAAGGTCCGCACTGGATTTGCCGAGAGCGGCGAGGTATGTCGATTCCACTTCCATCAACAGGTCCGGGCGGAACCGAGCGAGGGTTCGTTCGCCGCCCTGGAGAAAGAGCGGTTCGGCCCCTTGAATGTCGATTTTGGCGAAATCCAACCGCTCTAATCGGGACGTTTCCGCGAATTCATCGAGCGTCATCGTCCGGACATCGATCCGCCCGTCAAGTGCATCGTCATTTTGCAGCGCGACGGACCCTATCCCCTGATTGGAAGAATCCTCGTCCGTGATGGACATGGAGATCGTTCCCGTTTGGTCGGACAAGGCAATGGCATGAAGGCGCACAATGCTTTGAAATTGATTGCGCTCGACATGCTGCTGCAGACGCCGGAATACGTGGGGAACGGGTTCAAAACAGTGGACAACACCCGTTACCCCCGTCCTCCGGGCAAGATGAAGGCTGACGACCCCGATATTGGCCCCCACGTCCAGGCAAACCATACCCGGCCGGACGTGCTTGTCGATATAGTTTGCGGTCTGCGGATCATAAATGCCGAAGGCGATGATGTTGTAATCAATGAGGAAATGGGGATGCACCAGAAATTCGTTGTCGTATCGGTCGCGGTGCCAGCGAAAATCCGAGGCGAACACTTTTCTCTTGCCGTACGCCTTTCGGGCCAGCCAATGCGTGATCCGCCTCGGTGGGATGCCGCCGAACGGCTTGCCGACTCGAGCGAGCAATTGAAATGCTGTCGCGTACATCGATTCTCTCCTCCGAAGGTCCACGAACAGGTCAAGGACCATCCGTCCCCTTTTCCGGCTGTCCCATTTCTTGCGCCACCTCGAACGGAACGCCTTCCCGGATGCTGCGCACGGCGAGGATGGAGGCGAGCGAAACCGCCCGCAGCTCCTCCCAGGGAATCGGGCACGGTCCACCCTCGGCGAGGGCCGTGGCGAAGGCTATTACCTCCTCGCGGTGTCCCTTGTCTTGCTGCCAGGCGCGGGACTTCTTCGTCTTGCCGCTGGCGCAGGTGATGACCGTGCGGAAGTCGTCGAGGACGGCCAACCGGCCGCCGCCCAGGATCTCGACGCGCTCCTTGGGGAACGCCTTATCGCCTCCGGCGAGGTAGGCGATGTTCGACACCGAACCGTTGGCATGGCGCAGAGTGAGGAAGCACTGATCGTCCGTGATGGCGGGAGCGTTGGGCCCGCCGACGGATTCAGCGAAGACGCGCACCGGCGGCGAGCCGGTGAGGAAGGTGGCCAGGTCGATCGCGTGGCACGCCTCGCCGACGATGCGGCCGCCGCCAATCCGTTCGTCCTGCGTCCAGTGCTCTGCGGAGATCGGGCCCGCGTTGAAGCGGATGGACACGGTCAATGGAACTTGGACCTTGGCGAAAAACGGCTTCACCTGCATGGCCGCAGGAGAAAAGCGGCGGTTGAAGCCGACCATCAGAAGCAGCCCCTTGGCCGCGTTGAGGGCGACTTCGATTTGCCCTAGCTCCTCCACGGTGAGGGCGAGCGGCTTTTCGACGAACACGTGTTTGCCCGCGCACGCGCCTTGACCACCTGGCCGGCGTGCTGGTCGTGCCGCGTCAGGATGAAGACCGCACGCACGCCGGGATCCTGGAAAACCTCGTCTTCCTCGGCGGTGGCGGCCTCGAAGCCGAGTTTCTCACCGCTGTGGACGGCGGACAGTCCATTGGCCGAGCACAGAATGCGCGGATGCAGTGTGCCGCTCTTGCGGAGGGCCGGCAGCAGTACCATGCGGGCGAAGTTGCCGGCGCCCAGACAGCCGACTCCCACCTTGCCCTTCGTAAGAGGGAGCGTGGCGCGCAGCTCGACACGGCGATCGAGAGGACGCGATTCGACGTCCGGGTATTCCAGGGCGATGGCCACATACGGTTCGCGGCCCTCCTCGATCACCCGGTACGCCGTCTCCGCAACGGTAATGGGGAAGCGATGGGTGAGGAGCGGCGACAGGTCGAGCCGGCCGGCGGCCATCAGATCCAGCACCGCCTGCATGTTGCGCTGCTCCGTCCAGCGCACGTGCGCCGGCGGGTAATCGTGGCCGCGCTCCTCATACTCGGGGTCGTAGCGACCCGGGCCGTAGGAGCACGAAACGACGAATTCTGCCTCCTTGAAGTAGTACGGCCGTCGCGGCAGATGGAGGCCGACGGCGCCGACGGCCACGACGCGCCCCTTCGGACGCACCGCCTCGCCGGCCAGGGCGACCGGTCCATCCGACGGTGTCGAGGCGGTCAGCAATACGGCGTCGGCCCCAAGCCCATGCGTCAACTCGCCGACCAGCCCGGCCCCCAGGCCAGGCTCCGCACACTCCGCGCCCATGCGCAGCGCCAGCCGGCACTTGTCCGCGTCGAGGTCGGTGCCGAGCACCCGGCAGCCGGTCGCACGCAGCAGGGCGACCGTGATTTGTCCGATCAGGCCCAGGCCAATGACGAACGCCGTCTCGCCCAGGCCGACGCGGGCCAGACGAACGCCCTGCAAGGCAATGGCGCCGAGCACGGTGAAGGCGGCACGATCGAAAGGCACCCCATCGGGGACGTGGGCGCACAGGTTTTTCGGTACGCAGACGATGCCGGCGTGCGGCCCGTTGGAGGCGACGCGCTCACCGGGCTTGAACGACTGCACGCCGGCGCCGCAGGCCAGCACGACGCCGGCGGAGGAATAGCCCATCGTCATCGGCTCGTCCAGCTTCTCCCGCACCTGCCGCAGCGTCTGAAAAAACCCCTCGTTCCGCAGCTTTTCCAGCACGCGGCGGACGTGGTCCGGCCGCGCGCGGGCCTTGCCCAGCAGCGACTTGCTCGCCAGTTCCAGGACCATCTTCTCGGTCCCGGCCGAGATGATCGAGCAGGCGTTGGCGATGAGCACGTGGCCGGGACGGGCCACCGGGTCGGGGACGATCCCGACCCGCCGTTCGCCGTTTCGGATGTTTTGAATGAGTTGGTACAAGGTAGTCTCGCCGAGGGTTCACAATAGGGACGAGCGGACGCCGACCTTCTTGTGGGCGACGGCCAACAGGAGCGATCCCACCAACCTCCGCCGCTGGAGCCGGCGCGGAAAGGGACCGCCGAAAACGACCATCGATCGGACATCGAAATCGAATTCCTCCAGAAAGCGCCGTAACCCTCTATGGCAATACTCATGTTTCGACAGCTCCAGGTAGCGCGGCCACGGCCGGCCCAGCGTGCGGGAAGCGCGGAATACGGAGACGAGGGCGCCGCGCAGGAGGGATTGTCGATTCGGCGCTGTCAGGAGCAAGACGCCGCCTGGCTTCAGCGTCCGCGACAGCTCCGACAAACAGCGCGAAGGGCTATCGACGTATTCCAGGACGCTCGAACACAGGATGCCGTCGAACGCTCCATCCTCGAAAGGAAGGCGCTCGATGGTCTCGACATGCTGGAAGGACGGCTCCTCCGCAAGACCTTCGGTTCGGGCCATCTGGCGAGCGATCGCGAGCATGGAGGAGGAGGCATCGACTCCGCGCACCCGGCACCCCTTGCGGGTCAGCAACCGGGAGAACCGGCCCGTGCCGCAGCCGGCATCGAGCCAGGTTGTTCCCTCCAACTTCAGATCTTCCAGGCAGCGAGCGATCAGGCGCTCCCGACTGGCGAAGGAACCCTTCTGATACTTGCCCTCCCACTGGTTGGCGAGCGCCTGATGATGCTGGATCGCCGGATGCATGTCCGGTCCCGTCCCAGCGCCGGGTCCGACGTCGTCCGGGTTGAGGCGATGGTCCTGCCTCGGCGTGGCATCGACCTGTTGCTGCAATTCGCTGCGAGCGACGACGGGATGCGGAGCGCCTCGCGGCGGCCAGAGGATGACAGGCAACTGGCCCGTCGTTCGATGCTCGACCCGTTTCAGATCGATCCAGTACAGGAAGGCCGCATACAGAAGCGCGTAGCGGAAGCCGGCCAGTCCATCCAGTAAACCCAGTCGCACGAAGTAGCGGTACAGAAAATACAGCAGGGCGCGTCCGGGTAAGCGGTAATACAGCTTGCGGAGTCTCATGCGCCGCTCGACGGGTGAGCCGAACAGACGGGGCTTGATGTCTCCGGTCAGGTTGCCGCGGATGAGGCTGATCGCCTCCAGCGAGGAATAACGGTTGTGCTTGTCGAGCCAGTCGGAAATCGACTTGTAATCGTGGTGTTCGACGTAGCTTTTCAGGAAAGCGGTTCGCCCTTGCACCACGGCATGTTCGTTGACCGGCCGCTCCTCGAAGACGGCCCGGCCGGTGCGCCAAAGCCGCAGGTCATGGTTGCTCCGGGCGCCCCCGAAGCGGAGGGGAGAGCCGAGGAAGAAGAGACGGCGGCGGAACAGAACGCCGTGAAGGTCCGGCGGCGCGGTGCGCGTCAGCCGATCCACCTCCTCCTGGAACTCCGGCGTGACGCGCTCATCGGCGTCGAGCTTGAGGGTCCATTCGGCGCGGACGGGAAGGCGTGACAAGGCCCAGTTCCACTGCGCCGAGTAGTTCTCGAAGCGATGCTGGACCACGCGCGCGCCGTCGGCCTCGTAGGCCAGGGCGATCTCGACGGTTCGATCGGTGCTGTAGGAATCGACGACGAAGACCTCCGTGGCCCAGCCCTTGACCGAGTCGAGGGCGGCGGCGAGGTTCGCCTCTTCGTTGAACGTCAGGATTATGACCGCGAGCGATGGCTTCATGTCGGGTCCGTTCGTCTCCACAACAGGTCAGACCGGGGATGTCTCCACCTCGTCCGCCGTGGTCCCGCGCAAGCGGAGCCAGGCGCCGCGGGCCAGGTTGAACCAGCCGTCCAGCTTGGCGGCCAGCGTCGAGTCGGTATCCGATTCCTCCACGAAGAAGCGCCCCCAGGTAAAGGGGTCACTGTGCGGCCGAACGAGAACGGCTGCGGAGGAGAGGCTGCACAGCAGGCCGGCACGCCGGGCCGCGGCAATGAGAGTGGGGCCGGCGATGTCGAACGGAAACGAAAACGTCGCGTCCACCAGGCCGAAGCGCGCGTGCAGCACCTCCAGAGACGTGCCGATGTCTTGGACCATCGCATCGGGCCGGCCACGGAAGACGGCATGGGTATGCGTATGAGATCCCAGGTCGATGAGTCCCTGTCCGAGCATCTCGGCGCATTGGGCCGACGTCAGCGGTTTCCACGACTCGGCGGGAACGTCGGGTGAGCCGGCGGACGGCCAATCGTCGAAAGGGAAAGGAGGGCCGCTGTCCAGGTAGGCGGTGGCCAGGAAGATCGTGGCCGGTACGCCGAGCGCGCGCAGGATGGGCCAGGCCCAATGGTAGACGCACTCGTAGCCGTCGTCGAAAGTCACCACAAACGTCCGAGGAGGGATCGGTCGGCCGGCGCGATGGAAGTCGAGAACCTTCCGCAGCGGCCACGCCTGATAACCCCGGTCGAGCAACCCCTCGATCTGACGCTGAAATCGTCGCGGGGTCACGTTCCACGTCGGCGCGGTGCCTCGGTCGGTCCACGGCATCGTCCGGTGATAACCCAGGATGCCCACCGCTCCGCCGGCGCGACTGCCGAGCAGCCGGGTCAGACAGCAACCTACCTCGCCAACGGCCCACTTTCCCGCCGCCTTGAGACGTTGCCGCGAACGAACCTTCTCACCGGCTCGATGCACCTGCGATTCTCCTTCTCCACTTCTTGCGATCCCATTCATCGGCGATCCTCTACTCCTTTGACCTCCGCGCGAATGCCCCCCACACGGAGCTAGTCTGTGTGGACCCACTCGGGCGGTGATCCTCCGCCGAGCAGCCAGCGGTACGTCTCCAGCATCCTCCGTCCGATGCGCTCCCAGGAAAATTCCCGTTCCATCCACTGCCGGCCGCGCCGTCCCCGATCGCGCAGCTGCTCGGGCGTCAGGGCCAGCGCCGACCGAAGGCATTCGGCGAGCGAATCGACTCCCTGTTCGATCCACCAGCCGCACCCTCGGGTTTCCAGGTCCGCCCAGGGTGCGCCCTTTGTCACGACCGCCGGCAGTCCGTGCGCCAGCGCCTCGGCGACGGCGACGCCGAAGTTCTCCGAGTGGGTGGGAAGGACGAACAGCCGTGCCTGCTGAAACTCCTTCGTCTTCTCCGACCCGAAGGCGGGGCCAGGGAAGTGGACCCGACGCAGACCGAGTTCGTCCGCCAGTTGCTGGAGCCGGGCGAGATAGCCGTCTTCGTCCATGCCGACGATGCGCAAGTCCCAGTCGGGAAATCGCGGTTCGAGCTGCTGCCAGGCTTGCAGCAAGATGTCGAGGCCTTTCACCGGATGAAGCCGGCCGATAAAGAGTAACCGTTTGCGTTCGTCCGCGTCGGGGAGGCTCGCCGGCTCGGGGAGGATGTCGATGCCGTTGGGAATGACGGCCACCGGCCCGCGCAGGCCGGCGGCGCGAATGTCGCGGTACTCGCTCTCCGCCGTCGCATGAAAACAGTGCGACGCCCGCACGGCCCTCCCCTGGGCGAGGAGCCACATCAATCGTTTCCTCCAGGCGGACCATTGCAGCGCCCACGGCGATAGGGTGCCGCGCGGCGACGTGACGAGGCGGCAGGACGTCCCGCGCGTCGCCCACGCCGGATAGACGTTGGGCAGCATCCACAGGCTATGATTGTGCATCACGGCGGCCCCACTCGCTTCTCGCCTCAGCTCGCGCCGCATCGCCGGGGACACGCCCAGCTCATTCGGGAAATGCCAACCCCGGTGGGCGTGGATTCGGTACGCTTCCGGCGCAACGTCCGTCGGGGCCAGGACGTGCAGATGGACCTCGGCACCCAATCGTCCCACGGACTCACACAGTCGCGGGACGCTGTACGCCGGGCCACTGGCTTCATCCGCTATCCGCGGCACTATCTGGAGGACCTTCAAAATCTTACCTCATCTTTGGGTCCGGCCCCGCCATGCCACACATCGATACAAATCGCGGTTGGAAATTATTGGTTCAGTAACTGGGTCAAGAGCGGCAAAAATCTTCTTTTGAAGGAACGATAGGCGAATTGTTCGCGCCAACGCTGCTGACCGTTCGACCCCAGTAGCGCCGCCCGATCGGGGTTCTTCAATAGATAGATGAGGCGCTCGGGCAACTCATCGGGCTTATCCAGATCCACGTTGTAACCCGTCACTCCGTCCAGGTTGATCTCGGGCGCGGCGTCGTGAATGGAGGCGACCACCGGCAGGCCGTAGCGCATGGCTTCCACATAGACGAGGCCAAATCCTTCGCCGCGACTGGGCATGGCGAAGACGGTGCTTTCGCCCCAGATCTTGGGCAAGTCCTGGTCCGGGACGAAGCCGGTGAAGACGATGTGGTCGGCAACCGGCGACTCACCGGCACGACGGCGGAACGCCTCCTGACGGGAGCCGCCGCTAACGATCAGCAGCCGTGCATCGGCGACGGCGCCGACCACTTTCGGCCAGCAATCGATCAATTCGCGGTGTCCCTTGTAGTCCTCGTCCATCCGCCCGAGGATGACAACCGTGGGCTGGCACGCGCCGGCCACAACCATCGGCGGAGCAGCATCGGTCTCCGTTCCCAGCCAGCAGACCTCCGCGTGTCCGAAGCCTATGTGCAGCTTGTCGGCTCGTTCGCGGGTGTACGCGCTGTTGGCGATCAGGACAGCGGCGCTGCGGGCACGGCGCAGGCGGGAAGCATTGGCCTTCTCCCATACCTCGACCCCGTGGACCCAACTCAAAAAAGGACGCCGAAATAGAGGAAGGCGCCAGTGTGCCCGCGCCATGGCCAGGGAGTCGTACAGAAAATGCCGGCTGGACAGCGCCGCCTTTCGCACCTCCCAAATAAATCGTCCGCGCGAGCCTCCCGCGCTCCTCGTCGGCAGATAGGCGTCGGGGACGTCCTCGTCCAGCAAGCTCACCGCTCGCGCCCGGAGACGTCCGGCCTCTGCCTCCTCGGCCAGCACGCGGCCCATCAGGCGCGCGACGCGGGCGATGCCGCCGTTGCCGGCGCGGAGAGTGGCCGCCGCGAGGAGAACAGGCGCGGACATCAGGGCCCTCCCGAACCGGCGTCCGTCATTCCCGGCCGCGTATGCCCCATCACCAGACGGATGAGTCCGTAATAGAGCAGATAAATAACGACGCCGTTGAGATACCCGGTTGCGAACCAGTCGTCGATGTGGGCGCCAAGGCGCACGCCCATGAAGGCGCACGGTAGGAGCAACCATTCCGAGCGGACCAGGGCACCCAGCGCCATCCGCGACAACCAGGTGAAAAGGACGCCGACGTAGGCGCACGTCGCCAACAGCAGCGCCCAACCCCCGTTCCAGTAGGACTCGCCGAAGATGCCGATGCCCGTATGGCTTTCGCGGTTCCCGACGGCGATTTCCGTAAAGTCGGCCCCCGGTTCGAGCACGGGTTTGTCTGGCCACAGAAAGCGCGGCACCAGGCCATAAACGCACAGCTCGAACGAATCCCCCGGCCGCTCTCGATCGTACAAATACATGGCCAGCGCTTCGACGTTGGTATAGCACAACCTCGTCCACCAACTGCCTTCCTGACTGAATTCCATCTCTCCACTCGACCATTGGTCGAGTCCCCTGTGGACGATGTCCAATCGTTCCCCAAAAGAGGCATGATAATAATCGCCGTGCAGGAGGATGACCTCCTCGCGCCCCCAGGTGACGAGGGGCACGAGGAGAACGTAAGCGACAAAGGAGAGCGCCGCTCCGTAGAAGAGATCGATGATTTTTCCTCGGGCCAGATAGCGGCCGAGGACGGCCATGACCAGGGTCATGACAAACGCTTCCTTGTTGAAGCGCAACAAATCGACAAACAATTCCGCGAAGAAGACCAACCAGAATAAATGACCCCAGCGGCCGCCGGATTTGCTGGCCAGGTAGGCCAGCATGAACACGCCGAGGGAAACGAGGTTGCAGAGGGACATGAGGACGCCCGGCAGGACAAAACTTAAACGTCCGAATTCGTAGGGCAAGATCAGGAAATACTGGAGGGGGAGCCCGACGCTCAGGAATACGTAAGTCGCGGCCTCGGCGCGCACCTGGTTGATCCGAGGCGAAGGCTTGGCGATGTGCCGCCGGGCGTGTCTGTCCGCCAGCCGAGAACTCGCCAGAAAAAAGGCCGTGATGACAAAAATGCCAACGGTATTGAGGAGATTGGTGCGCCAGATCTCGTCCGGGATGACCGGGTGCATGTCGTCCATGCGGGCGATCATCTTCTCGCTGCCGAACTCATAGGCGAGCGCCCCGAAACCAAAAAAGGCCCCGGAAGAAGTGACGAACCACGGTATGGGGGTCCAGAGGGTGCGCGAGTTGGCACGCACGATGTCGAAGGCGGTCCACAGAGAGACGACGAACAACGTCGCCGGCCCCATCCGGTTCACGAACTGTCGCCAATCCTCGCCGGACAGGAAATAGCCACTCAGGTAGAGCAAGCACAACACGCCCGTGACCCGCAAAAATCTCCCCATCGCCCGGTAGTTCATGGCGAGGACGTCCGGCGCGACGGCTCGTCCGACTCCCGACGCCGGAACCTCCTCGGCCGGACTCGCGCGTCCACTTCGCCCCGCGACGGGGGCCACCGGCGCCGACTTGAGTTGGATCATGACCGCAACACCTTTTCTGTCGGCGCGACGAGGAGGTCCGAGGATGGCGCTTCCATTAACACTCTAACCCGATCCACAATCTCCTTAACGCGGTCGGCGCTGCTGTATCCGCTCGACAGACAACGTGCCCGGCCAGCGGCGGCGATGCGTTGGCGCTCCTCCTCGTGTTCGAGATAGTAGCGTGCCTTGGACACCAACTCGTCCTCCGAGGAAAAGAACTCCGCTTCTTTCCCTTCCTCGAAGAGCGCCTGATGCTCTTCGGTGCGCTGGGCGAGGAGAAACGCGCCGCAGGCGGGGATCTCGAGAGAGCGCGTGGTGCTGCGGTCGGGACAAAGGGGCGATAGAAGTCCCAGGCCGATTTTGGCGCAGCTCAGGGCCAGCGCGTAGTCGCGGCCGCCGACCTGCCGACCGCGAATGTATCGTTGCAGCTCCGGGGCACGGCAGCGCTGCCAAGAGTGGCCCCAGATCGCCAGATGGAAACCTGCTCGTGCCAGAGGGCTGAGATACTGTTCGCGCCCCTGCCCATACACTCCGGCAAAAACCGCGTCGGCGGCATACCGGGATGCCTCCGCCGGCGTCGGGGTTGGCGGTTGATGGACGTTCTCGATCGTAGCTGGGATATTGCAGCAGTACCTGCGCGCTCCGTAGCGTCGGTAATGCGGCACCTCATAAGCCTTGGTAGTGACAATTAGATCGTATTCGGGAATGGCATGCAGAAAGTGTCGGGTTCGATGAAATACAATCGCCGGATCGGGTGTGTAATGAACGAGGATTCGGGCGCCGACGCTGCGTACTGCGCAGCGTCTTCGAGGACACCCACACTCCTTTATCGATCCACAACACATCGGGCCAGCAGTACCGCGCCGCACGCACGATTTGGCGATTGAGTCCCCACAAGGGCGGTCCCCACTTCAGGCGGCGGAAAGGCACCCCGATCCAACGTCCCCCCCAGCGGTAATAAGGAAGCGCCTCCAGCGGCACCATATCCATGCCGAGCCGTCGCACTTCTTCCATGCGCATCCGACACGTCGAGACGTAGCCTTCGGGGTTCAACTCGCCCACGTACAAGATTTTCATCTTCCGTCACCCCCCGCGGGGTTTCCGCGTGAGACCCTGCCAGCGAGACAGATCGCCAGCAGCGCCTGGACGGCATAGGCCGCGGCCGTCGCCATCGCCGCCCCCCACAGGTGCAGGCTGGCGATCAACGGGATTCCGAATGCGATCGTCCCCAGTGCCGCCGCACCCTCCGACCAAAGGACGTGATTGGGTTTCTTGCGGGCGAGGCTGATAGTGTTGAAAACGTGGGACAGGACCATGAGCGAGAAACCAACCGCCAACATCGGCATAATGGCGGTCCCCGACCGATACCTGGACCCCAACAACCATTCACTGACATATTCGCGCAGAAAGAACACACCCAATACACCCGCCAAGCACATGCCGGCGGTTGCACCAATCCACAGACGCAGTGCTTGCTTCTCGACCGATCGGTCCCCCCGTGCAATCGCGTCATAATACACCGGACGCAGGGCCTGGAGCAGTATTCCGCTGCCCATCAGAAACGGACGACTTACGAGTCCGTAGGTGGCGGCGTAAATCCCCACTTGTTCCGGGCCGGCCCATTCGCCCAGGAGATAACGATCGGCCAGGGCCGTGACCCAATCGAGGATGCCCGAGGGGACCAGAGGACGGGAGTAGCAGCGGATCTCGTCAGCCAGTGCCTGGCGGGCCACGGTCTCCTCGGGATCGCTTCGCACCAACTCCCGCTGTCGCGCCAGCTGATAGACGAGCACAATACCCGCCGTGGCCACGGCGTATCCGGCGAGCAAGGCCGTCGGGGTCACGCCGAGGACCAGGACGGCGAGCAGTCCCAGACCCGGCCGGGCGCAGCTCTCGACCACCCTCCACACCGCGACCGCCCGTTGCCTCCGCGCCGCACCCAGAAGACTGGTTTCATACGTGCTGAACACTTCGCCCACCAGCAGCACGGCGAGGACCACAAATACTGCGAAGGATAGCCCCGTCCACAGCGACCAGACGGCCCCGCCGACGAGGATTAGTCCGATCAGGATGCCGCAACTACGCCGGAGGCTTCGGCCCACCGTGCGCGCAGACGCGGCACCTGTCCCTCGCGGGCCAGCTCCGGGTAGAAGCGCATGGCCGCTTGCAGCAGAGGATTGCAGAAGAGGGTCGAACCCAACGTGGCGATACCGATCAGCAGGCTGACGGTCCCGAACACTTCCGGCGAAACGAACTCGGTCAGAAGACGGATGCCCAGGAGCAAGCCGGCGACGGAGACGACCTGTCCGAGCGTGACCCAGAACCGTGTCGCCGAGAAGTCGTTTTTTCCCCGGCGAAACGTCGCGCCACACGCTCCACCCTCCGGACCACCTGACCGAAGGCCGGAACTCGACCGAATCGGGCGCGGAGACGGATCGCCGCCCCGCGCCGAGACCGGCCGCGACAAGCTCTTTTTCCTCCGACCCCTTCTCCGTTCCCACAGAGCTTCTCCTTCACCACAACCGCGACAACCACCCTCGGCCTTTTGGTTCCGGTTTGGGTACGCGCAACGGCAACCCTTGCAGAAGGGCCATGCCGAAGGTGCTGCAAACGCGGTCGGCGACGGCACTGCCGGCCCAGAGCCGGATCTGGTGGTAAGCCTCCGCCATCCGCGGCGGTCGTCGGGTGGGCGAGTGGCCGTCCGAACCGAGGCAATGGACAATCCCGCGCTGGAACCAATCCTTGAGCGCCTTGGCATCGGCCCGGCTTCGCGGCCGGGTCACACTGCCGGAGGACACCTGCACCAGGCATTCGGCCTCGATCAGCTGCTCGATCGCTCCCGGTTCGTGCAGCAGTTCCTCATTGCGCTCCGGGTGGGCCAGGATGGGCCGGACGCCCCGCTCGACCAGTCCCCGAACCGTCGCCTTCAGGTCGATGAAGCAGCCGTGCGGCATCTCAATGAGCAGATAGCGCCGCCGATCCGCGACGCTCAACAGACGCCCCTCGGCCCAGGATAACTCGATGTCCGGATGTACCATGACCTCGGCGCAGGGGAATACGACCAGGGGGATGTCGGCATCCTTCAGCGACCGCAGCAGACGGTCCCAGCCCGCGCGGATGCGGTCGGGCGTCACGTCGGGCCAATGATCGTTCTGATGGGCCGTCGCCGCAACCATGCGCGTTCCCTCGGCGTAGGCGAGACGGCACATGGCCAGTGCATCCTCGTCGGTGCGCGGTCCATCGTCCAGGCCGGCCAGCAGATGACAGTGCATGTCGATCAGGGGAATCATCGGTCCCTCCGGCAGCCGGCGCCGGCGCGATCCGCGCGGCGCCGCCTCCCTCATGCCTCGGGACCGGACGTCCCATTGGTTCCGGGCGCCGCCTCCGCACCTTCGACACGCACGCCGCGCGTGCGGTCGTTCGGTCGCCGGCGTCCTCCCCCTCGTCGTAGTAGCCGGAACTTCCCGCGTAGTAACCGTAAGCGTGCTTGCCCTGCTCCTCCTGGTTGGCATTGACGATCACGCCAAAAATCGTCACGCCGAGCGTGGTGAGGACTTCCTTGGCGCGTTCGGCCTCGACGCGGCCCCTTTTCGCCGAGCGCAGGGTCAGCAGGACACCATCGACTTGCGGCCCGACAACGCCGGGATCGGTCACCGCCAGCAGGGGAGGCGTATCGACCAGGACGTAATCGTAGCGTTCGCGCATCCAGGCCAGCATTTCCGCGAGGCGGGGCGAGGTCAACAGTTCCGCCGGGTTCGGCGGGGTGGGTCCGCAGGGCAGGACGGATAGGCCGGGGATGGCCGTTTCCTGAATGGCCTCGGGCGGCTCCGCCCGCCCCTCCAGCACGGAGGCGAAACCGATCGCGCTGGAGATCTGGAACAGTTTATCGACGCGCGGCCGGCGCAGGTCGGCATCGACGAGCAGGACGCGCTTGCCCGACTGGGCGATGGAGATGGCCAGGTTGGCGGCCAGGGTGCTTTTGCCGTCGCCGGCGTTGGGGCTGGTGACCTGGATGACCTTGAAGCCCTCGCCGCGCGTGCTGAAATAGAGGGCGGTTCGCACGCCGCGATAAGCCTCCGCCTCCTTCGACTTCGGCCGATACCAGGCGCACAGGCTCGGGTCCAGGACCACGCTCGCTCCGACGGGGACCACCTTCGCGGACTTGGTTCCCTGCTTGAGCACGGGGATGACGCCCATGACCGGCAGACCGAGCCGGCGGCGAACGTCTTCGGGCGAGCGGAAACTCTTGTCCGTCAGCTCGGCCAGGTAGGCCAGGCCGCCTCCCAGAAGCAGCCCCAGCAGTGCGGCCATCGGCAGCACGAGCGAGCCGCGCGGGGCGACCTTCTCCGCTATCGTCGGCGGCGTAATCACCTGGGCGTCAAATCCGCCGAAACTGCTGATGACGTCTAATTCTTGCAGGCGTTTGATGATGTTGTCGTACAGCAGCTGGCTGCGGTCGATGGAGCGGCGATAGGCGTCGTCCTGGGTCTCATAGGGGAAGGCTTTTTTGGCCTCGCGCAGCTCGGCCTCGAAAAGGACGTCCAGGGATGCGGAGGTGCGTTTCACTTCCTGGAGTTCCTGCTTGAACTGGGCGATTTTCAAATCGACCATGGTCTCCTGGGCTCGGGCATCGCGCTGGCGCTGCTGCGGCGTGTCGGCTTCCGCAGTGGTGGAAGGGGCCAGCAGGCTGCGGATGGTCTGCATGCGCTCGCGGACCTCCTTGACCTGGGGATACTTGGGACCATATTCCTCCAGCAGCTCGCCTTCGCGCAGTCGCAGCTGGACTAGCTCCTGCTCCAGCGTGGCCGGCAGGGTAGCGGCGGAGGTCATTTCTTCCGTCATCCGCGCACCGGGCCTCTTCCCGGTCATCGGCGTCCGCGGCACCGGCGTGACGCCGGGCAGTGCCGAGACGACCTCCAGCAGTTCCGCCCGCGAACGACCCTGCGTCAGCGCGGCATCCACCGCGTCCAGCGTGGCCCGGATCTGCGTGGCGCGGACGGTCAGGGCCGCCCGCTGGGCGTCGATGTTCCCCAGCCGTTCCTGGTGCAGCGTGGTCCCGTACTGGGTCTTCCACAACACCGGCGTGTTCCGCCGAAAGTCGGCATACGCTTTCTCCTTCTGCTCCAGGTCGTTCTGCACGAGATCGCGGGCCTTGGTGATGAGTTCCAGCGCTTCCTTGGTGGAGCCGCGCGTGCTGTTGTTGAGGAAATCGTGGTAGCTGTCGATGACGGAGGCCAGCACTCGACCGCAATCCTCGGGATGGCCACAGCGAAAAGATATATTAAGGATCTGACTATTGGAATAACGACCGGCGCTCTTGTCGCGGTCGCGGTTGACCTTGAGCGACTCGACGAGGTTGTGCGCCGGACGGGTGCTGGCCTGGAAGGTCGGCAGGTCGGCGAGTCCGCCCTTGGCGAGGGCGTTGTTGATGACCACCGAACTGCGGATCACCGTCTGATGCGTGTCCAGGAAGTCGTCGGTCGGCGCCGGGACGGCGGCCCCATTGGCGTTGGCCGCTCCCGGGGCGGAGATGGGCGTGTCCGGCCGTTTCTTGAGGACCAGGATCTGCGCCGACGATTCATACGTCCGCGGCGCCATGGCGTAGTACAGCACACCCAGCGCCACGCCGATGACGACGCCAAGCGAGACGTAGGCCTTGCGCTGCCACAGGATCTCCCACAGGCTCGGGCCTGACGCCGCGAACGAAGCATCGCTCGCGGGGAGTGAGTCCGGCAACCGATTGTACGTCATGTTGTTCTCCTCTGACCGTTGAGCGGCGGACGGAAAGAACCGTCTCAGGCCCGAACAATCCGCCCTTCGACATTTCGGACGCCGCGTGTCGCATTCCGTGTATCCACAACGAGAGGGGCGTGCTCCACAATTCGCTCCCAGTCATACGCCGAGTGGTCGGTCACGATGACGACGCAGTCCCGCGTCCGCAGATATTCCGGCGTCAACTCCTGGCTTCTCATCTCCAGGGTGGGGTGGCGTCGGGTCCGCGGCAGCTGGGGGATGTGCGGGTCGTTGTAGTGGACGACGGCACCCTTGCGCAGCAACAGCTCCATCAATTCCAGGCCCGGCGACTCGCGCGAGTCGTCCACGTCCTTCTTGTAGGCCACGCCGAGCAGGGTGATCTTGCTGCCGCGAACCGGCTTGCCGCGGTCGTTCAGCGCGTCGCTGATCCGTCCCACGACATACGTGGGCATGGCGGTGTTGATCTCGCCGGCCAACTCGATGAAGCGCGTGTTGAGTCCGTGCTTGCGGGCCGCCCAGCTGAGGTAGAACGGATCGATGGGGATGCAGTGTCCGCCCAGGCCGGGACCGGGATAGAAGGCCTGGAAGCCGAACGGCTTGGTCTTGGCCGCCTCGATCACCTCCCAGACGTCGATGCCCATGCGTTCGTAAAGCACCTTCAGCTCGTTGACCAGGGCGATGTTGACGGCCCGATAGGTGTTCTCCAGGATCTTGCACGCCTCGGCGACTTCGGGACTGGAGACGCGAACGATAGCGGTCATCGCCTGGCCGTACAGGCTGGCGGCGAGTTCGAGACTGCGCGGCTCGATGCCGCCCACCACCTTGGGAATGGTCGGTGCCGAGAATTGCGGGTTGCCGGGATCCTCGCGCTCCGGGCTGAAGGCCAGGAAGAAGTCGGTGCCGACGCGCAAGCCGTGCCTTTCCAGGATCGGCAGAACGACCTGCCGCGTGGTCCCCGGATAGGTGGTGCTCTCCAGCACGATCAGCTGTCCCGGCCGCAGGCAGGCGGCGACGGCCTCGGTGGAACTGGTCACGAAGCTGAGGTCCGGTTCGCGCGCCTCGGTCAAGGGCGTAGGGACGCAGATCAACACGGCGTCCGCTTCGGCCAGGCGCTGGAAACGGTCGGTGGCCTCGAAGCCGTTCGCGCTCATCTCGACGATGGCCGCGTCCGGGATGTGGCCGATGTAGCTCTCGCCGCGTCGCAGCTGCACGACCTTGGCGGCGTCGATGTCGAAGCCGAGGACCGAATAGCCTTTGGCGGTGAAGGCGCGCGCCAGAGGTAGGCCAACGTAGCCGAGTCCGATGATGCCGACGCGGGCCGTCTTGTCCCGGATGTGCGTGTGCAATTCGGCGAAGACGTCGTCCGGCATCGGCATGGTATCCGATTCGGGACGCGCGATCGGGTTGGCGACAAGACTTTCGGTTGCTTGGATCATAAACGAACCTCTGGGACGCCGGCAAAGGACCTGTTCAACTTTCTCGTTCTGCCGCGCTCCGCTGCGCGTCGCGGCTAAACAGTTCACTTTTCACTTTTCCTTGATTCCTACAGGCTTGCTCGATGTAGTCCTGGCTCTTCCGTGCCGCCGGTGCAGATCGTGTCCGGGGAGGCCATCTCCTGCCGGGGCTGGGGATGGGAGACGTTGTCGGCGGCCGGCGTTGGGGCGGCGAAGTCAAAATCGCGGAGAATGCGAGACAGGCGAGCGATCTTGTCCTCGATCGGTTCGCCGTCGTAGTGGCCGGCGATGTCCAGTGCGCCGATCGTGCCGCTTGGGACGGCCAGGGCAGCTGCGCACGCCACAAGCCGGCCTCCTCTTCCGGGGCTTCGTGCGCCCGGTCCCAGCGCGCGTGATAGCCTTCGCCCAGCGAAGGAGCGTTGACGTCGAGACGGACGCGGTACAGATTCAGTGCATCCGCGGAGGCGAGAATCCTCGTCCACAGCTCGCGCCAGTCGGCGCTGCCTTGCAGACGCACCTCAATCTGGCGCGGCTCATCCGGGGGCAGCACGCGCAGCAAGGATTGTAACATCGTCCGCAGTCGTTGCGCGACCAGAGACAGTTCCGCATGGCCGAAAAGGCGCGTGGCGATCAACGTGACCACGACGACGAGACTGCTGAGGACGACCACCGACTCGCTCCCCAGCATCTTGCCGGCGACGGCCCCGACCGCGGTGGCCAGACAGCAGCCGGAGACGACGAGCAGGACGCGACGCGGATGGACGAAACGGCGAAGCAGGCAGTGGTGCAGATGGCCGCGATCCGTACTGTAGATGCTGCGGCCGGTCAATTTGCGGCGCAGAATGGCCGCTACCGTATCGAGAATGGGGATGGTCAGCAGCGCCGCCGGGGTTGCCAGCGCGATGGTGGCGGGGCGTTTGAGCGAGCTACCAATGGCCACGGCGCCGATGGCCAGTCCGATCAACATGCTGCCCGAGTCGCCCAGGAAGATCGTCGCGGGCGGAAAGTTGAAGTACAGGAAAGCGAGCAGGGCCGCGGCCAACGTGAAGGCCACGGCGGCGGTAACGTCGCGGCCGCCGAGCACGGCGATGGAACCGAACGAGACGCAAATGATGAGCGCCACGCTAGTCAGCAGTCCGTCCATGCCGTCGATTAGATTCAACGAGTTGATGGCGCCCAGCAAGAAGAACGCGGTGAACGGGACGCCCATCACCCCCAGGTCGAAGTCGGCGTCGAACACGTGCATCCGATCGATCCGCACTCCGGAGGCGATCAGCACGAAGACCGCCAGCAATTGGCCGAGCAGTTTGTGACGCCCGCGCAGCCGGCCCAGGTCGTCGAGAAGACCCACGCCGCAGATCACCACGGAAGCCAGGAGCAGCCCGATCAGATGGTCCCACGGGACGTCCGCCTGCGAGGGCAGCTTTCTGGATCGCAGGAACGCCACCAGCAAGGCCCCACCGACCGAGAGGAGGAGGATCGGCCCGCCGACCACCGGGACGGATCGTCCGTGCAATTTCCGTCGGCCATCAGGGTTGTCCACCAGGCGCAGTCGCAGGGCGAGGTTCCGAATCCTCGGCGTCACCAGCAAGGACAGGCTGAAACTCACGGCGGCAGCGATGAACAATTCAACCATTCTCGATCCCGGGTTCGATTGAGGGCGAGACACTCAAGGGTTGGCGATTACCGCCGCGCTGAGTGTCGGTCAATCATCCTGATCTTCGATCGGATTGCTCCGCATGTCCGTTCGCTGGAGGCCCGAAGTCCGAGCCGGCGGATGGTGGTTCTCCTTTAACCGCGGGCGGCCATCAAACCGTAATTCCGTTTAAGTTGACTCAAAGGTCCGAATCTGCCCAAGTTCGCCAAAGTATACAGGGAATGACACTAACAACATAAGGGCAAAAAGCAAGAAAAAACCAAGGATTGCAGTCATTTTCCCCATCTTCACGGCGGATTCGCTGCTGAGGCAGAGATTGCGAAGCAACTCTTGTTCCTTCTCGTAACAACATGCGGTTATGTGTTCCTACGTTTCTGAGATTAACATTCGTTAACAGCGGATGATAGCGATGTAAACAATTGTTAACAGGGGACACCCCTTCAATAAGTCGATTACACCTTTCCGCGTGCTTGATAGGATGAGGGTGGATAGAGGCCATCGGTCGGAAGGAGCATTGCGGATGAAAGACCATGATCGCGAGTTGGCGAGGGCCTTTGACCGGCGAGCGGCGCAGTTCGAGCGGCGCCGGTGCAAAGTGATCCGTCGGCCCTCGCCCAGCTGGTTCAGTTCGCGGATTTTCCCTCGGGGGCGTGGGTGTTGGATGCCGGCTGTGGGCCGGGTCTGGTCGGCGAGGCGCTGCTGCGGACGGGACTGCGCGTCCTGGGTGTCGATCTATCGGCGGAGATGATCGAGCGAGCGCGGCAGCGCTGCGCCTCGTTCGGCGATCGCGCCTGCTTCGAACAGAAATCGGTCTTCGACGCCTCGCTGATCGGCCCGTTCGACGGAGTGGTGTCGCGCTTCGTCCTCCATCACGCGCCGGACCCAACGGCTTTCGTCCGCCGCCAGGTTGAGCTGCTGAGGCCGGGCGGCGTCCTGGTGTCGGCCGACCACACGACGGACCCCGACGCCGCCCGCGCGGCGTGGCACCAGGACATCGAGCGCGGCCGCGACCACACGCACACCCGTAACCTCACCCCCGGCGAACTCGTGGATCTGCTGGCCGGCGCCGGCTTGATCGACCTGCGTTTGATCGAGGCGCCCATTGTCCTGGACTTCGACGAGTGGTTCGATCGCGGGACGCCGGCGGAAACCAAGGAGGCCGTTCGCGCTCGGATGCGGGTCGGGCCGGCGGCCCGCGGGTTTCAGCCGATGCCGATGGAAAGCGGAGTACGGATTGATGGTTGGCTGGCGTTGGTCCGAGGCGTGAAACCTGGCTGATGCCAACGAGCGGCAGCCTCCCGCCGATACATCGCCGTTCCCGAAGAGCGAAAAGATGAGAAATCGAAGATGTTTCGCAGGGCGGAAATATCCTTGACCGCTGCGCAAGCCTGCGGATAGATAAGGAGAGCCGTGCTAGGTCGCGCATCAGCCGCGCTAGGCCGCGCAGACCCTTGCTAGATCGCGCAACAGCCTTGCTGGATCGCGCAAGCGCGCGACCTAAACAGATGTTCGGCGAAGGAGGGCTTCGACGTGGAGGTCTTGATCCGGTCGGCAACCGAAGCAGATCTCGGCGCCGTCCGCGACATCTACAATTATTACGTCAGTCGCTCCACCTGCACGTTCCAGATCGAGTTGGATACGGAGGCAAAGCGGCTGGCGTGGTTCCGCGACCGCTCACCGTCCCATCCGGTTATTGTCGCCGAAGTGGCGAGCGCGGTTGTCGGTTGGGCAGCCCTCTCCGCGTGGAACTCGCGCTGCGGTTACTCCCGGACAGTGGAGGCGTCGGTCTACATTCGCCATGATCTACACCGGCGTGGAGTCGGAATGTCGTTGATGCTCGACCTGATTGAACGAGCGCGTTCAGCCGGCCACCATACAATCATCGGTGGCGCTTGTACCGAGCAGACCGCGAGCCTGGCTTTGCAAGCGGCGCTGGGGTTTGAGCAGGTGGCGCGCTTTCGGGAGGTGGGGTACAAGTTCGGCCGCTGGCTCGACGTGGCCTACATGCAGTTATTTCTGGACGGCAAAGATATGCCGAGCAAGACGCTACAGCAGGCCGGCCAGGCGACACAAGGTTAGTCGAGTCATCACACGCCAAGCCCGCGTAAGCCGGCTGGTGAGCTTGGTCGGTGGGGAGTCTTGTGGCGAAAGCCAGGGCGATGTTGGCGAAGCGACTTGCTCGGCACGATCTGGCAGTGACAGGCGGCGCTTTGGGAGCGGTGTTGTCCCAGCGGGCGGCGTCGGTCTCTGTGCACGACCTCGGGGATGAATTCCACGACCAAGGCCGTCTGTTCGTTTTCTAGCCGATTGCCGCGGAAAGCATCATGAATCCTCAATGGCGATAGGCCAAACTAACGGTTGAAGTGTTCCGGCGTGCAAAACCGTGGATCAAACCGACTGGAGCGGGTAATACCATTGTAGAGGGCGAAGCAGACACGTAAGAGGACTCGGATGGCGACAAGCCAGATGAGTAAGGTCATCCAACACCTGCGCAACACCTTGCTGCTGCGTCAAGGGCGGGACCTGACCGATGGACAACTACTGGAGTCATTCGTCAGCTGCCGTGAGCCAGCGGCGCTCGAAGCCCTCGTGCGCCGCCACGGCCCGATGGTTTGGGGCGTCTGCCGCCGAATCCTCCGCAATCACCACGATGCCGAGGATGCGTTCCAGGCCACCTTCCTCGTCCTGGTCCGCAAGGCCGCTTCCATTGTGCCCAGAGAAATGGTCGGCAACTGGCTCTACGGAGTGGCCCAGCAGACGGCACTCAAGGCGAGGGCGACGACAGCCAAGCGGCGGACGAGAGAGCGGCCAGAGACAGAGGCGTCCGAACCCGCCATGACAGAACGAGACTTATCGCAAGACTTGCAACCGCTGCTCGATCAGGAGTTGAGTCTTCTGCCGGACAAGTACCGAGTCGTAATTGTCTTGTGCGACCTGGAAGGCAAGACTCGCCAGAAAGTGGCCCGACAACTTGGTTGTCCTGAAGGGACCGTGGCGAGCCGGCTGGCTCGGGCGCGGGCGTTGTTGGCGAAGCGACTTGCTCGGCATGGTCTGGCAGTGTTGGGTGGCGCCCTGACGGAAGTGCTTTCGCAACAGGCGGCGTCCTCCTGCGTGCCGACTGCGGTGATGAGTTCCACGATCAAGGCCGTGACTCTGGTTGCGGCGGGGCAAGCGGCGACTACCGGCCTGATCTCGGCCAAGGCAGCTGCTCTCGCAGAAGGAATGGTGAAAACCATGTTGCTGACCAAACTCAAGACGGTGACAGCCGTGCTGCTCGTGCTGGCCACATTCGGATTCGGTGGAGGGCTATACTCGTACCAGCTGGGAGTACAGCAGAGTCCTGCCGTTAAACCGCTCGCTGGAAGCGACAAGGGGCAGAGGGGCAACGAGGAAGAAAAAGACCCCGACAGGCAAGCCAAGAAACAGGCCAAACCGAACAAGAACATAGAGGAACAGCAGCTGGAGCAGATACGGGCGGCTGAGGCTAAGCTACAGGCGGCCGAGGCTGATCTATTGCGGGCCAAGAAAGACGCCATCGCGAAAGAGTTGAAGGCGCTGGAAGGGACGTGGGAAGCTGTCGCTGGCGTCCGGGATGGGGATAATGTGAATTTCAACGGGGACAAAAAGCTACGGATTACGCTCGGCGCGGATGGAGCGTACACGGTCGAGTGCGGCGGCGAAGTCATCGCCGGCGGCAAGTGGGATCTGTACCCGTGGCAAAAGCCCAAGGCCGTGGACGATACCACCGCGAACGGCAAGTTAGTCCTCGGCATCTACGAATTGGCGGGGGACGAATTGCGGTTGTGCCAGGGAATGCCCCACTACAATGGTCCGGTGACGCCCCGAATGGCTCGGCCCACCACATTCTCCTCGAAGCGCGGCAGCAAGCGCTGGCTTACCACCTTCCGCCGGGAGAAGCCCGAACAGATAGACAAAGGCGTGGAGGGCAAGAGGGTGGACAAGGCGGATGCCGTGGTGTGGGGGAAGGAGGTCGATGGCCTGCAAGCGGGCGTGGGCCAGCGGCCTGGCAACAACGAAGGCGACGAGGCCAGTGAGACGATACGACTGGTGGTGAAGGTCCGTAATGTCGGCAAGTTGCCAGTCGCGGTCACATATTCTTCTCAACCCTTCGATGACTTTCCTCCAACGGTACAGAACAAAAGCGGCGAGTTCCTACGGACTTTCATGCCCCCATTTGCCCTCTATAAAAGGCGAAATATCGAGGAGACGCTTAAGCCCGGAGAGGAACTCGAATTCGGCAAAAATGAGTCGGCCACAGGCCCGGACGAGAAGCTTATCGATCTTCACCCGCCACTACTTGGCGTAGCCGATCCGAAGACCCAACCGAAGCAGCCAGAGGTGGACTTCCCGACCGTATACGCCCCAACCGGAGTGTATAAAATCAGCTATAGGGGCTTTATCCATAATCACCCGACGCTCTCAACCGGGGAACTGGGGATCGAAGTCACGACCTGCATAAAGCTACTGGAGCGCTAAACTGCCGCAATTGGGAGCAGGGCCGTCAGCATCAGGTTGAACGGCTTCGCGTACCGCCCGCGTGTAGTGAAAGTGCTTGTCTTGCCCCGGCCCCAGCCGCGACCGATCTGCTCCTGCGTCGCCAATACCGGGTCACCCATCTTCTTATCGCAATCGACCGCCGACCGCTCCGGCGGCACTGTTGTCACCATCCCGCTCCCGACAGAAGGAAAAGGGCGTCAGAAAAGGTTTCAGGAACCTTTTTCGATCGAAAAAGGCTCCTGAAACCTTTTCTGATCGGCGATCGCGCCTGCTTCGAGCAGAAGTCGGTCTTCGACGATTCGCTGATTGGCCCGTTCGATGGAGCGGTATCGCGCTTCGTCCTCCATCACGCGCCGGACCCGGCGGCCTTCGTTCGCCGCCAGGTTGAACTGCTGCGACCGGGCGGCGTCCTGGTGGCGGCCGACCACACGACGGACCCCGACGCCGCCCGCGCGGCGTGGCACCAGGACATCGAGCGCGGACGGGACCACACGCACACCCGCAACCTCACGCCGGGCGAACTCGTGGACCTGCTGGCCGCTGCCGGCTTGATCGACCTGCGTTTGGTCGAGGCGCCTATTGTTCTGGACTTCGACGAGTGGTTCGACCGAGGCACCCCGGCGGAGACCAAGGAGGCCGTTCGCGCGGATGCTGTCTGGGCCGATGGCCCGCGGGTTTCAGCCGACGCCGAGAGAAAGCGGAGTGCGGATCGACGGTTGGCTGGCGCTCGTCCGAGGCGTGAAACCCGGGTGATCCCATCGAGCGGCAGACCCCCGCGGTTACATCGCCGTTCCCGAGGAGCGAAAAAATGAGAAATCGAAGATGTTTCGCAGGGTCGAGATGTTCCTTGACGGCTGCGCAAGCTTGCGGATAGATAAGGAGAGCCGTGCTAACATCTCGCGCGAGCGCGCGTGTTCGATAAGCGTTCCACTCGGACGGCGGCAAGCAATTTCAGAAGAGCCTCAAGACGCACGCGGCCCAAACGCACCGTCACCTCATCAGCACCCTTCAGCCGCTCGTCCCAAACCACAAGCTCGAACGTGCCGTCGCTCCGTTGCAGCAGCAGTTCATGCACGGTGGCCGGCTGCTCCGGGATGGAGTAATGGAGTTGGCCGGGCTTGGCGAGGGAACCCTTATCGGCCAGGGTCGTCGTGAGGTTGTGCAGGTAGACGGCGGCTTTGCGCGGCGCGTAGTCCGACTTGAAAAACCCGAAGCTTTGATTGCCACCTTCGTCCGTGCGGTCGCGCAGAAGGTAGACGGCGGTGTAACTCCAACCCCGCTTGAGCGGACTATCCCTACAGAACCTTCCGTGACGGCAGCGCGCGCAGGCCGTTGGCCTCGTCGTCTCCGAGGAACTGCTCCTTGGCCGGATCCAGATGCAGCTTGCGATTGAGCAACCACGACAGGGCCGCCGCATGGCAGGCGATGTGCGAGCGGCGCATCACCTGCGAGTTGGCTGCCGGACGTCCACGCGACTTGACGCAGTCGAAAAAGTTCCGCGCATGGGCCGACACGTCCAGTCCCTTCTCCCGCTTGCCCCCCAGATCCTTCAGCTCCTCTCGGAGCGAAGCCGGATGCACCTCGATCCCGCCGCTGTCGCCGACCTCGACCCAGCCCTCGTCTCCGACGAACCGCACCGGGCAGGTACCCAGCGATTGCACCCAGCCGGGACGCTCCTTGAACGGCGTCTTGAGAAAGTCGAGTACGAGTTTGACCCCGTTGGCGTAGCGGGCCGTCACGTTGGTGGCCGACGGCTCGTACTCCACCGGCATGGTGTCGTCCGCTTTGTTGGCCCACTGGCAGAGATCCACGGTGTGGGCGCCCCAGTCCAGGAGCCGAGCCCCCGAGTCGAAGTCCCAGTAGCCGCGCCAGCCTCCCTGTACGTATGCCTTGTTGTACGGCCGCCAGGGGGCTGGCCCCAGCCACAGATCCCAGTCCACCACGTCGCGCGGCGGTGTCGGCTCCGCCGGCAGCCAGGCCGTCTGCACCTGCGGTGTGTACACCGAAGCGTACAGCGTGTGCAGCTTGCCGAGCTTGCCGCTGTGCGCCAGCCGCACGGCCGCCTGGAAGTTCGCCACGCTGCGACGCTGTGTGCCGGCCTGGAACACGCGCTTCGTCTTGCGAATTGTGTCGTCGAGAGTCTGACACCAGGCGATGGTGAGGCCGCAGGGCTTCTCGCTGTAAATGTCCTTGCCGGCCCGCGCAGCCAGGATCGACGCCGGCGCGTGCCAGCGGTCGCCGGTGGCGATGAGTACGGCGTCGATGTCGCGCCGCGCCAGCAACTCGTGGAAGTCGCGGTAGGTCGTGCAGTCCTTGGTCTGGTAGTGGGAGTCCACGAGCTTCTTGCCCGCCTCGCGCCGGCTGGCCTGCACATCACAGACGGCCAGGCACCGCACGTCGGGCAGCTTGAGAATCGCCTGGAGGTCGTAGGTGCAGCGTGGGCCGAAGCCGATGACACCCAGCGTGATGCGCTCGGACGGGGCCGTTTTGCCGTCCCGGCCGAGCGCGGCCGCGGGCACGAACCAGGGAGCCGCCAGCGCCGCCCCCGCCGTCGCCGACCGCATCAGCACGTCCCGCCGTGTCAGACTATCCTTCGACGTATGCATGATCGTTTCCTCCGGTCCCCCTGTGCGCTCATTCGACGTGTGGGTCGGTCGGAGCGCCACTTCTGCTTACGATAATCCCGGCTCCCCATCGCACGCAAGAGAGCAACACCCCATTCGCCCCTTCGAGCGACGTAGTTCCCATCGCTGTCACCCGACCGACGGCGACTAGCGTAGCATATCCGTCAGCGCTCCGGGCGACCTTACGCCGTCCGTAACGGCGTGGTACGTCGGCGCGTCGGCGGGCAGGAAGGGAGTGAACGGCGGCATCTCCTCGCGGCCTAGGCGAAGCTCAAGCACGCCCGGCCGGTTGGTCCAGGACGAGCTGTCTTCCAGGGCTTCGTTCAACTCCTCGATGGTGCCCGCCGAGCCTACCCAGAGGCGGTGAGGGGGACCGAACCCCCGGGCGACCTTGGCCACGGAAATGGGAGAATACCGCGAGCACTCGATCCTCCCCTCGAAGTAGAGCTGTTGCCGGGTGACACACATGCCGTGCATGCCGTTGTTGAAAACGACGAAGAGAATAGGCAGCTGATGATCGACGGCGGTATGCACCTCGGCGCCGAGCATCAGGAAGGCACCATCGCCGCAGAAGACCATTGTCCGCGAGCCGCGCGGGGAGCCTATCTGCGCGCCGATGGCCCCGGCGATGGCGTAGCCCATGCCCCCCATCCCCAGGGCGATCGTGGCGCTGACGTTCGCAGGGATGCGCAGGTAGTGCAGGGCGGCCGCGGCACAGTTGCCGGCGTCGAAGAGCACGTGGCCTTTCGCGGGCAGGAACGGCTGAAGCATCTCGAGAGCCTGACTCTGTCGCAGATCTCCGGTCATGGGGACCGAGTGCGAACGGCACCTGTCCAGGGGCAGGTCGGGGGCCAACTCGGGCGTGAAGCGGGTGACGGGCACCGGGACGGGCACTCGGGGAACCACGTAGGCCTGGTCCGCTAACTGATTGAGTTGGTCGAAGACGACTCCCGCGTCCGCCTCGATGGACAACGAGGAGCGGACGATGCGGGACACCTCGCCCATGTCGATGTTCACGACGGCCAACCGCTCCGGATGAAGGGCCTTCTGGATCGGCTGAGCCGTCATCACATTCAGGCCGGTTCCGACCGCGACGATGAGGTCCGCCTGCTCCGCCAGGAACCGATGCGCCGACGGCTCGCCGGCCACGCCCACGGTTCCCAGGTACAGAGGGTCGTCGTTGGGGAACACCCCCTTACTGGCGAGGGTCGTCGCCGTCCGCACCCCCAGGCGGCGCGCGAACGCGACGACTGCGGCGGGATTGCTGCACCGGTCCACTCCACTCCCGAGCAGCAGCACGGGTGTCTCGGCCGTGCGGATGGCGTCGAACAGTTTGGCGACCGCATCGGCCGGCGCGTACCACAGGCCGTTCAGCTCGTTCAGACGGTCGGGCATCCAGCTGGGTCGTGGGCCGACGTCGCTGTCGAACAGGTCGCGGGGGATCAGCAGCACGGAGGGACCGGGCCGACCACTCATCGCGGCCGTGACCGCGCAGTCCAGGCACCGCCAGAATTGGCCGGGCTCCGTGATTCGCGCCTGATACTTGGAGATGGCGGCCCAGAGCCTGTCCGCGTTCACGGATCGACCGATGCCGGAAGAATCTTGAAAGGCGCCTCGACCTTCGAGCCGAGTAGGCGGTTGGCCGACGATGGCCAGCATCGGCACCGACTCCGCGAACGCCTCGGCGACGCCCACGGCCAGGTTCATCATCCCGCCACCGGATGTGCTGCAGCAGACCCCCAGAGTGCGATGCACCCGGGCTCGGCAGTCGGCCATGAAGGCAGCGCCCACTTCGGACTTGGCGCACACGGAGCGGAAGCCCTCGCCGCCCAGCCGATGCACGGCGTCGTGCAGGTGCTCGATATTGGCGCCGCTGACACCAAACAGGTATCCCAGACCCCAGTCGCGCAAGGTCGTAACCAGAGCTTCTGCCAGTTTCATGAGAGGGCCTTTCCATCGCTTGCCGAATGTGCCGTGTGTCTACTGCTTCCAACTATGCCGGCTTCCAGTGGATGACAGCCGAGGCGGCGAAGTCTCCGGCGTGGGCAAATCCACCGAGCACGAGATGAGAGTTCGCCTTCAATTGCCCGCTGTCGATGGCCTCCTCGAGGCAGATCGGCAGGGCGGCGCCGAACAGGTTGCCGTGCCGCTCGAAGGTCGATACGTGTCTTTGCGTTGGCACCTGCAGCGCTTCGCGCCAGTTGCGCAGGAACAGGTTGTTGGGCTGGTTCGTGATGAGCGTGCCGATCTCACTGGGAGGAAGTTCGGCACGGCGGCAAGCCTCGCGGATGGCCTCCGGGACGATGCGGTTGGCACGGCTCATAATGTGGCACAGCTTCGCCTCGTTGAAATCCACGGAGGTACATGCCGTGCTCGGCTCCCACCATGCGGTGCCATCGGCACGGACGACAGCCATGTCGCCGGCATACTCGCAATAGTTCTGATGCACGACCGCCTTGACCGGCGATTCCCCCGAGGCCACGAGATAGCCCACGCCACAGCCGTCGCCAGGGATGCGGGCCTGCTTGAGCTTGCGGGTCTGTTCACTGCCGAACAGACGGCCGGCCGAATTCTGGACGTTGCACAACAGGGCCGTCTTCGCCCCGTGGCAGCTCATCAGCGCCTGGGCCTGGGCGATCATGTAGACGAACGAGACGCATCCTCCATTGTGGATGTCGAGGATCCAGCTAGGGCGAATCCCCAGCGCCTTGGCGGCGTCGGCCCCGCAGCCGGTGAACGGCTGGTCCGGGGAGGTGACGTTGGTCATGAGGATATCAACGTCCTTGTGCAAGTTGAGGTTCAGGCGAGCCGCCAATTTGCGGGCGGCATGGACGATCATCACACTCGCCGTTTCATCGCGGGAAACGTGATGCCGCTGTTTCACGCCGCGAAACATGAGGGGCGCTCGCTCCGAATCGCTGTTCTGAAAGAAGGAGTTCTCGACGATTCGTCGCGGCAGGTAACTGGCCGCGCCAACCAGGCTTACGGTCTTCATGGCCGACCTCCCATGGTCATGGGCAGCCCGTTGGCATGGCGGTACTCGAGAATGTGCTTGAGGTTGTCTAGCTCGATCTTGTGGCCCGCGTAGAAGAACGGCCACATGTCCCCCACCCAGACCTTGCGGCCCTTGGGCGACCTGTCCGGGAACGGGTTGTTGTCGTAGTAGGGGTGCCGGCAGTTGGTCCAGAGCACGACACAGCCGGGCCGGTTGAGCACCAGCTTCGCGGGCACGACGCGCATCAGGTAGATCATCCACAGTTCGTCGCCCTGGTCCCAGGCGCAGTGGTAATCCACCGTCATCGCCTCGGGGTTGGCGACCACCCGTGTGTAGATCTTCGTGGCGCCGCCGATGCGGTCGGTGGCAACGACCATCCCGGTTTCGTCCATCGGCGTGAAATCGCGCAGGCTGTACGTCCACTCCTGCAGCGTGTACACATCGGCCAGGTACTCAAACGCCTTCTCGGGCGGGCAATCGACGTAATCCTGCAGCGAGCAATACTGGCCGTAAACCTCGTCGTGCGGGTAAACGGCGTGCGTCATTTCCATCGTCAGATCGGTCATTTCATCCTTGCAGCAGTTCTCGATGCGACGTACGCCGGGTAGGCGGTCGATGGCAGCCGAAATGAGATTCATCGCGTGTACTCCTTGTTCGTAACTCGAGCAGTGAAATGGCAGACTTGAGGTCGAAGCGTGATGCCTTGCTAAAGTCTTATATTGCGTCCAATCGAAACTGTGACGGCTTGAGAGTCTGTTCCCGAAGCTCCCCTCTCCCCTGTACTCAGGGGAGAGGGGTTGGGGGTGAGGGGTGAGAAACCCACGAAAAACCCGCCCCCTCACCCCAACCCCTCTCC
The DNA here is from genome assembly GCA_963849325.1 of uncultured Planctomycetota bacterium. GTDB lineage: Bacteria > Planctomycetota > Planctomycetia > Gemmatales > Gemmataceae > JAJPHU01. Next base: position 299,207 of record CAWKHF010000010.1, read on the forward strand.
CCCGGAGTACCGGGGGAGAGGGGCTTTCGGAACAGACTCTGATATCTCCGATCACCCCACGTAGGACTTCATCAGGCGCGGCCTCATCAAGCGTGCGCGGCGCCGGGATTGTTCCTGGCGGGCCTGTCACAAGTGATCGCGCGGGGGCTACCAGAGGGTGAAGAACATTCTCGTCATTGCGGATTTCAGACGGCGGATTGCAGAATGAAGAAGCTACTCCCTGAGCATCTGCTGTCCCGGAAATCCGCCAGGCTCAAGCTGCCCTACTCGCTAACCACTGTCTGGCGACAACAGCTGCGCTATCTTCCGGCGGTGTTCGCCGTCGCCTTCAGTGCGGTCCTCAGCACCCTGCAGTGCGGACTTCTGGTGGGCATCCTCAACATCGCGGCCCGGCCGATCCACCGCAGCGATGCCCACGTCTGGCTGGCTTCTCCCGGCGTGCGTGGCCTGGGGTTTGGCCGTCCCATCCCTCTGGCCTGGAAGACCCGCCTGCTGTCGCAGCCGGAGGTAGAGCGAGTGGAAGAGTACCTGTGCGGCTTTGCCCAGTTCCAGAGGCCCGACGGCAGCACCGACCAGTGCAGCGTCGTCGGCATGAGGCTGGAGGCGGGCTCCCTGGGAGCGCTGGCGGACCTTACGCCGGAGATGCGCCAGAGCCTGACGCGGCCGGGCACGGCCGTGGTGTACGAGTCGGAACTGCCGCTCCTGGGACTGCGGGATACGCCGGGAGAGGTCGGAGAGGTGGAGGGCCACCGTGTGGAGATTGTCGGCACCCTTCGGGGAGGCGACGGGGCAGGGTTGACTCCCGGGCTGTACTGTTCGCTGCGAACCGCTCGTGGGCTGTTGGCCTCGGTGTCGGGGCGACAGACGACTTACCTGTTGGCCCGGTGCCATGCTCCCGAACAAGGCCCTCTCCTGGCCCGAAAGCTGGAGGCGAGCTATCGAGACATGGACGCGATGACGAGCGGAGAGCTGGCCTGGCGAACCCAGTGTTACTGGCTGATCAAGACCCGGGCAGGGCTCGTCCTCGGCTTCGCCGCGGCGCTGGGCCTGATGGTCGGCGCGGTGGTCACTTCGCAGACGCTCTACGGGGCGAGCGTGGCCTCGCTCCGCGAGTACGCGGTCCTTCTCGCCCTGGGCATCCCACGTTGGCGGCTGCGGCGGCTGGTGCTCGGCCAGTCCTTCTGGGTCACTCTGGCCGGGCTCACGCTGGCCCTGCCGCTGACCGTGATCCTGGCCCACATCGCCCGCCCGATGAACGTGGAAGTGCTCCTACCGCCCTGGCTCGTGGCCGCGGTCGGAGGCCTTACGCTGGCGGTCGGCCTGCTGTCGGGGACCACCGCCCTGCGCTCGCTCCGCCAGGCTGATCCCGCCACGTTGCTGCGTTAAAGAGGAAAAAGGACCGTGAAGACACTAATCGCCCGTAACCTGACGCGCAGCTTCGGCAGCGGCGACACCCGCGTGGTCGCCCTGGACGATGTCTCTCTGGAGCTGCGCCCTGGGGAGTTCTCGCTGCTCATGGGGCCGTCGGGGTCGGGCAAGTCCACTCTCCTGGCCGTGCTCTCCGGGTTGGTGCCGCCCGACAGTGGCCAGGTCGTCGCCCTGGGCCAGAAGGTGTGGGCCCTGTCACCTCTCCAACGAGAGGAATTCCGCCGCCAATCGACCGGATTTATCTTTCAGGGCTACAACCTGTTCCCCGCCTTGACCGTCCGCGAGCAACTGGAGATGGTTTTGCTCTGGGCAGTCGGGGTGCCGCCCGACGAGGCCGAGCACAAGGTGGAGGCCATGCTGGACCTCCTGGGCCTGGCCGAGAAAGCCGACTGCCTCCCCGAGCAATTGTCCGGCGGCGAGAAGCAACGAGTGGCCATCGCCCGCGCCCTGATCAAGGATCCCCAACTCCTCTTCGCCGACGAACCCACCAGCGCCCTCGACTGGCAGCGCGGCCGGCAGATCGTCGAGCTGTTGCAGGCCAGCGCCCGCGAGCGGGGGGCAGTCCTGGTCGTGGTCTCCCACGACAACCGGCTCCTCCCCTATGCCGACCGCGTGCTCCACCTCGAGGACGGCTGCCTCGATCGGCCGGAAGCGCCGGCTGGACCCGAACCCCACAAGAGGAGTCCATGAAAGTCTTCCGTCCCCGCACGTTGGTTTGGCTGCTGGCCGTGGCCGTGGTGCTGGTCGGCCTGAGCGGCGCCGCCGGCGTTTTCCGCCTGCCGCTGGCCCTGTTCGGCTGCAGGCAGCCGGATTCGGAACGGCCCGGCCTGCAAGGCGTGGAGTGCCTTGGCCGGGTCGATGTCGAGGGCGGCCTGCTCGAACTCGCTCCTGTCCGCTCGGGTCGTGTCGTGGCAGTGAGCGTCCACGAGGGAGAGGCGGTGCCTGCAGGGGCGGTGTTGCTGCGACTGGATGAGCAGCCGGCCCAACTGCTCGTTCAGCAGGCCCGCGCGGCCCAGCAGGTGGCCGAGACCCAGGTCGCTCTTGCTGAGGAGGCGGCCAGGCTGCACACCTTCCGGGTGGCCGGCCAGGAGGCGCTTGCCCGGGCGGCTCGGAATCGCGTGCCGGCCGCCCGCGAGCAGATGGAGCGTAAGGAACGACTCTTCGACCAGGGACTGATCGACAAGGAGGAGAAGGCCGCCGCCCGGCAAGAGGTGAAAACGCTGGAGTCCCTGGCGGAAGCTGAGGAGAAGCGGGTGGAGGGCTTGCGCGGCGAGAACCCTTGTTTGCGCGTTCAGCAGGCCAGGGCGGAGCTGGCGCGGGCGGAGGCGCTGCTGGCGGAGGCGCGGTACGCTCTGGACCAGTGCGTGGTGAAAGCGCCCGTGGCAGGCAGTGTGCTCCGGCTGCGCTGCAGCGCCGGCGAGGTCATCTCACCGCAGCTGGCCGTAATCGTGTTCGCCCCGGCGCGGCCTCGTATCGTCCGTGTCGAGGTGGAGCAGGAGCTGATCCATCGGGTCGAGGTCAGTCAGCCCGCCGTGGTGAGGGACGAAATGCACCCGGAACGATCCTGGAACGGCCGGGTCGTCCGGATGAGCGACTGGTACTCCGACAATCCCACCATCCCCCGCCGGATGGCAAGGTTCACGGACATCCCGACGGTGCAGTGCGAGATCGCGCTGGACCCCGGACACCCGCCATTGCGCATCGGCCAGCGGATGACGGTGCTTCTTGGCGGCCCGTGACCCAGCCGTGACTGCAGCAACGGGTCGTGGGACTCGTGCTGGTCGGGCATAGCTCGCTGCAGCGCATCGAAGGTCTTCCGCCTTCGCTCGCATGGGCTGCGGCAACCCGGCTGGGCATCCGTCTCCAAATCGCATCCGGTCTGTCTTCTCTTGACCACATCGGTGAGGACGAACCCGCCGTTCTCCGTATGGTCGCCTCGTTCTCCCTCTCGATTTGCGAAGCGATTGTCACAGCTCCCCGTTCAGGTCGAAGAAGAGATGGAGCGGAAACGCTTCCTCCCCTGATAACCACACGCTTGGGAGATGGGCATGGCGCCGGCCTCCAGCCGCGCCGGGTCCGTGCATCGTCTTGCTTCTTGGATTCTGAACAACGGAAGGTCCCATGAGCCACATGCTACTGAGTGTCCCGAGTCCACTGCTGTCCTCCGCAACGAGCGGATCGCCGGCGCCGGCCCCCTCCGCGGAACGAGAGCCGCGCCGTCAGGGGCAGACCGAGGGACATCCATACGCGCGCTGCGTCAACCCCTACCTGGCCGACCTGCTGAATAAGCTGTGGCTGGACAAGCGGTTCGTGAGCGGCGAGGGCTGTGAGCTAATCGACGACACGGGCCGGCGCTACCTCGACGCCGTGGCAGCCTACGGGGCACTGCCCTTCGGCTTCAATCCTCCCGAGATCTGGCGCAGCTTGCTGGAGGTGCAGCGGAGCGGCGAGCCGAGCTTCGTGCAGCCCTCGTTGCTGGATGCGGCCGGCGAGCTGGCCGAACGCTTGCTGGCCGTGGCGCCGGCGAACCTCCGCTACGTGACGTTCGCCAACAGCGGCGCCGAAGCGGTCGAGGCCGCCGTCAAGATGTGCCGGGTCGCCACCGGGCGGCTGGGCATCCTGGCCACGAATGGCAGCTTCCACGGCAAGACCCTGGGGGCGCTGTCCGCGACCGGCAACGCCCATTACCAGGACGGCTTCGGCGCTCCGGCCGGCGATTTCCGCCACATCCCCTTCGGCGATGCGGCCGCGCTGCGCCGCGAGCTGGAGGCCCATCCGGGCTACTATGCCGCCTTCCTGGTCGAACCGATCCAGGGCGAGGGCGGCGTGATCGTGCCGCCGCCGGGCTATCTCGTCGAGGTGCGCGACATCTGCACCCGCGCGGGCGTTCTCCTGGTGCTGGACGAGATTCAGACCGGGCTGGGACGAACCGGCGCCCTGTTCGCCTGCGAGGCCGAGGACGTTCAGCCGGATGTCCTGACGCTCGCCAAGGCCCTGGGCGGCGGACTGCTCCCGATCGGGGCCGTCCTCAGCAGCGAAAAAGCCTACTCCGAGACGTTCGCCCTCAAGCATTCCTCGACGTTCGCGGCCAACGCCCTGGCCTGCCGAGCCGGGCTGGCCGCCCTCGACCTGCTGACGCGCGACGACGGCGCCCTGGTGCGGCGCGTGGCTCGCAACGGCGCCCGTCTCCAGGAAGGCTTGCTGGCCTTGCAACGGCGCTTTCCGCAGTTGATCGCCGAGGTGCGCGGCCGGGGCTTCTTGCTCGGCCTCCGCTTCACCACCGATCGTGCTCTCTGGCCGGAGGGTCTGCTGGGCGTGGCGCTCGAACAGGAGTTCTTTACGCCCGTGTTCGCCAGCTACATGCTCAACGTGGAAGCGGTTCGCGTCGCCCCGACCCTCAACGGCAAGGCGGTCCTCCGCATCGAACCGGCGTTGACGATGTCCTGGCCGCAGTGCCAGCGGTTGCTGTCCGCGCTGGAGCGGGCGCTGACCGTGTTCGCGGCCGGAGACACGGGGCGGATTCTGGCATCGATCCTGGAAGGTCGGCCCTGCCCGCCGGCGCGGTCGATGCCGCTGCCGAAGCCGTGGCTTGAGGTCAAGCTCCGTCCAGCCGAACGCCGCTTCGCCTTCCTGATGCACCCCCTCGACTATGCCAACGCCGTCGATTTCGATCCGTCGCTGGCCTACCTCGATGCGTCCTCTCTGGAGACGGTGGTGCGCAAGGTCGCTTCGTTCGTGGAGCCGTTCGTGGTCAGCCACGGGCGTGTGGTGTCGGCGACCGGCGAGACGATCTACGGCGAGTTCATCACCCTGCCGCGCACCGCCGAGGAGCTGACGCGGATGCGTCGCAAGGAGGCGATCGAGTACGTCCGAGGGGCGCTGCACCTGGCGCGAGACCGCGGCGCTCAGCTCGTCGGGCTGGGGGCGTTCACCTCCGTGGTGACGCTCGGCGGCCGAGCGGTGGCGGAAGAGGGAGTGCCGATCACCACCGGCAATTCGTACACGTCGGTCGCGTCCGCCGAGGCCATCCGCAAGGCCCTGGCGCTGGTGGGTCGCGGGGAGAAGACGCCTCCTACAGCGGCCATCATCGGAGCGACCGGCGCCATCGGCCGTACCCTGGCCCTGCTGCTCGCCGAGGACGTGGGCCGGCTCATTTTGGTGGGCAACCCGGACTCCTCCGCCAAGTACGTCCGCGAGCGCTTGCTGGCGACGGCCGGCGATGTCGTCCGCTTTGTCAGCGCCCGGCACGCCGAGGGTTCGACCTTCCGGCCGGGCACCTTCGCCGCCCAGTTGCTCGCTCATCTGCCCGGTGGCGTGGTCGAGCAAGCCGCGATCGACGAGGTCGTCAGCCGGCTGGAACAGACCGGCTGGTTGGCGATCACGCAGGAGACGGCCGCCGCCGTGCGCCAGGCTCGGGTGGTGGTCACGGCGACCAGCGCCACCGGCACCGTCGTGCGGCCGGAAGACCTGCGCCGGCGGGCGGTGGTTTGCGATGTCTCGCGGCCGGCCAACGTCGGCCAGGAGATCCTCGAAACGCGGCCCGACGTGCTGGTGATCGACGGCGGCGTCATCGCGGCGCCCGCCGGATCGGCCCTCAGCCAATTCGGACTGGGCGACGGCCTGATCTACGGCTGCATGGCGGAAACGATGATGCTCACCCTGGCCGGGCACCTGCGCAACACCAGCCTCGGCACCGACCTGACGCCCGAGACGCTGCACCTGTTGCGGACGCTGGCCGACAAGCATGGCTTCCACGTCGCCAAGCTACGCAGCTTCGGCCGGCCGCTGGAAGAAGCCGACTTTCACCGCTTCCGCTCGGCGGAGGCTTCCAACAGGAGTGACAACCGTCTGTCACGAGCGGCATCCTAATTGGTCGGATGTCGTGTCCTGGTCCCTGAATCCACTCGTAATTCCAAGGAGATAGTCAATGACTCTGTCTTACCAGCTCTACGAAACGATCAATCAGATCCCCCTGGACGACTGGCGCGAGGCATCCCAGGAGGATTCGCACGGCTTCATGGACCCGAACTTCTTGCTTGCCCTGGAGAAGGGATTGGAGGGCCAGGCGCGAATCTTTCACGTCCTGATCCGCGCGGAGGACGGCCGGCCCGCCGCCTGCGCCAGCCTGTCGCTCCTGCCGCTCGATCTTTTGCTGCTGGCGGGGCCGCGCCTTCAGAAGGCGTTCGGCTGGGTCCGCAAGCTGGCCCCCAACCTGGGGAAAGTAAACGTCCTCCTGTGTGGCCTGCCCTTTTCGGCGGGGCAGAGCCACCTGGCGTTCGCGCCGGGCGCCAACCGGGCACGGGCGGTGCTGCTGCTGGACACCCTGCTGCGGCAACTGGCCCGGAGCCACCGCGCTCGGCTGATCGTCTTCAAGGAATTCGGCGACGATGCCCGCGCGTACCTGGACCCGTTGCTCGAGCACGGCTATTGCCGTGCCGCCAGCCCCGCGTCGTACGTGATGCCGAAATCGTTCGCCAGCCTGGCCGACTACTGTGCCGCCCTCAAGCGGCACTACCGTTACAACATCCGCAGTTCCCAGCAGAAGTTCGAGCGGGCCGGCTGCCGGGCCGTCCACCTGGAGGATCCCGACGAGATCCGCCGCGTGTACACGCCAGAAGTGCATCAGCTCTATGAAGCGGTCGTCGGCAAGTCCGACCTCAAGCTCGAAGTTCTGCCGCATGCTTTCTTTCACGAGTTGGTGAATCGGCTTCCAGGCCAGGTCGCGTTGACGGTGGTCTATCGCCAGGAGCGCGCGATCGCTATCGCCTGGGGCCTCTCGGCCGATCCCGAGTATCACGGCCTGTTTTGCGGGATCGACTACGAACACAACGCCGAGTGCGATCTCTATTTCAACGTCGTGTACCAGCATCTCGACTACGCTTTCCGGCGCGGCAGCCGGCTCATCACCCTGGGCCAGACCGCGGAAAGCTTCAAGACCCGCCTCGGCTGCGTGGGCAAGGCACGCCACGTCTATGCTCGCGGGGCAGGCCCGCTCCTGTCCCGGGTGTTGCGGCGCAGCGCCGGCTTCCTCTTCCCCGATCGACCGATCGCGCCCGCGCACGACGTGTTCAAGGCGATCGAGCCGGCCCGTCCGCGCAAGCAGGCGCTGCCCGTCAGTTGATTTCGTTCGATTCGAGACGGTGAGTCGGAATACGAGCTATCCCCGAGCGTGTAGGTAAAGCCCCCCGGAGAAGGAAGCGAGTTGGACCTATGGGTTATGCACTGACAATCCTGTGGCACGATCGACAGCGCTATCTGCCCGCCATGCTGGCGGTGACGTTCAGCGCCCTGCTAGTGGCCCTGCAATTCGGCCTGCTCCTGGGGACGTTCTCGATGGTGTCGATCCCCATCGACCATACCAGCGCCGACGTCTGGGTGGGCCAACCCCAGGTCAGCAGCGTTGACATGAGCCTGTCCGTGCCCGAGCGCTGGCGCGACCGGATGGAAGGTCTGCCCGAGATCGTCCAGACGGAGCCTTACATCCAGTCGTTTATGAGCTGGTCCAAACCGCGCGGCGGCACGGAACACATCATCGTCATCGGCTCGCGGCTGCACGACGGCGCCCTCGGAGCGGTGACGGAGTTGACGCCGCAGCTGCGCCGGAAGCTGGTCGAACCGGGCGCGGTGGTGGTGGACCAGGCGGAATTCGGACGCCTGGGTTTGACCAAGGGGATTGGCGAAAGTGCCGAGGTCAATGGCCTGCGGGTACGGGTCGTCGGCGTGGTGCGCGGTCTCAAGGGGCTGGGAGGACCATACATCTTCTGTTCGCTGGAGACGGCCCGCCGTCTGGTGCGGATGGCGCCGGACGAGGTGACGTACCTGCTGGCCCGTTGTCGCAATCCGCAAGACGCCGGGCGGGTCGTGGCGCGGTTGCGCCGCTATCCGAACATGTCGGCGTTCACCAGCGCCGAATTCTCGTTCCGCTCGCGCTGGCACTGGCTGGTGATGAGCGGCGGCGGCATCGCGCTGGGCTGTGCCGCCCTGCTGGGCCTGCTGGTCGGGGCGGTGGTCACCAGCCAGACGCTGTACGCGGCGACGGCCGCCTCGTTCCGCGAATTCGCGGTGCTGCGAGCGCTGGGCGTGCCGCAGAGGCGCCTGGCCGGTACCATCCTGGCGCAGGCCTGCTGGCTGGGGGTCGCCGGCGTCCTGCTGGCCCTGCCGGTCGTCTACGCCCTCTCCAGCGTCGCCGGCTGCCTGGGCGCTCGCGTGTTCTTGCCGCCATGGGTGCTGGGTTCGTCCGCCGGTCTCACTCTGATTACGGCCCTGATCGCCGGCCTAGCCGCTCTGCGCTCGCTACGCCACCTGCAACTGGCGACGCTATTGCGGTGAAAGTCGTCACATTCTGATCTCCGCCAAGAATGAGATGATGAATAGGGCCATTAAGAGGCACTAACCAAATAGGCGAGCGGGGGGCGTAAGCCCCCTGTTGACGGCGAAAAACAGGGGGCTTACGCCCCCCGCTCGCCAAAAAGTTACAGCTTCTAAGGAGATAGTGAGATGTTTCCGGAAAAGCCAACTCTGAGAGCTTGCAACCTGGTCCGCACGTTCGAGCAGAACGACATCGTAACGACCGTCTTGCGGGACGTGTCGATGGCGCTGCATCGCGGCGAGCTGTCCCTGCTCATGGGGCCTTCGGGCAGCGGCAAATCGACGTTGCTCGCCGTGCTCTCCGGGTTGCTCCGTCCGACGGCCGGGCAAGTGCTGGCCCTGGGACAGGATTACTGGAGTCGAAGCGCCATCGAGCAGGAGCGATTCCGGCAGGGGCATTTCAGCTACATCTTCCAGGGTTACAATCTGCTGCCGGCCTTGACGGCGCGGCAGCAACTGGAGCTGGTGTTGCGCTGGGCGGAGGGAACGACCGTGCGCGCGAGGCTCGGCGGCGAACCGAGCGGATGCTGGGGATGCTGGGGCTTAGTGGCAAGGCGCATCTGCGGCCGGCCCAGCTCTCCGGCGGCGAAAAACAGCGGGTGGCCATCGGCCGTGCCCTGGTCATGGAACCGGATTTCTGCTTCGCGGACGAGCCAACCAGCGCCCTGGACTGGACGCATGGCGAGGAAGTCATTCGGCTGCTGCAAGAAGCCGCCCGCCAGCGCGGCACCACCGTCCTGGTGGTCAGCCATGACGCACGCCTCCTGCCATATGCGGATCGGTCGTTCCACCTGGAAGACGGTCGCTTGCACGAGGAGCGTGTGCTCCAGACAACGAGTGCGGAAGAAGAACTGGTTGCGGCGAGCATCTGAACGGGGTGAGAAATCCCCCTGGAGGTCCTCATGGCGAAAACAAGGCGATTGGGCTGGGTGCGTTGGCTGCTGGGCGGGATCGTGTTCACGGCCGGCATGGCCGGCGCGGGAGCGAACTTCCCGAAGTCCAGCGCCGTCAGCGCGCCGGCGGACGCGAGTCCTGTCGCGGAGCCGGTGGCTTGCTCCGGCCACGTGGATGTCAAGCACGGAGTCGTCTCGCTCTCGCCGAGTCCGTCCGGCCGAGTGGCCGAGGTGCTGGCCGAGGAGAACGAAACCGTCAAGGCCGGCGCCTTGTTGCTGCGCCTGGATGATACCGTGGCCCGGCTGCGCATCCAAGAAGTCGAGGCGGACCTGGCGGCGTCTCGACTTCAGCTGGCCCAGGCCCGCAAACGGCCTGAGCAACACCAGGCCCGGCTCGCCCAGGTGCAGGCCGGCATCGAGGCGGCGCAGAACCGCCTGGCCGCGGCCCGGCACGAACGCGATCGGAAGACAGACTTGCTCGCCAAGGACTTGCTCCCGGAGGCGGAACTCAACATCGCCGGCGATCAGGTGAAGGAGGCGGAAGCGCTGCTGCGGGCGGAAAGGGAGAAACAGGCCGAGCTGCAGCTGCACGATCCCGCCGCCGACATCCGCCGGGCGGAGGTGAACGTCCGGGCCAGCGAGGCCCGGCTGCAACAGGCCCAGGAAGCTCTCAAGGAATGTAGTCTGCGGGCGCCCTCCGACGGCAAGGTACTCCGCGTCCTCGTGGGGCCGGGCGAGATGCTCGGGGCACAAGCGAAGCAGCCCGCGCTGCTCTTCTGCCCGGACGGGGCGCGCTTCATCCGGGCCGAGGTGGAACAGGAGTTCGCCCACCGGGTCCGGGTCGGCGATCCGGCGACCATCCGCGATGAAAGTGATGACCCGTGCGTCTGGCGGGGTCGTGTGAGCCTGATGTCCGACTGGTTCACGCAACGACGCTCGGTCCTGCAAGAGCCGCTCCAACTGAATGATGTCCGTACCCTGGAATGCCGGATCATCCTGGAGCCGGGTCAACCGCCGTTGCGGATTGGCCAGCGCGTCCGGGTGCTGATCGGCACGAACCCTTCCTGACAAGGATTGGCAAAGCGAGGACCGAATGATTTCGCCTTCTTACTACAACTGGCGGACCGAAGAGCGGCCCGCGCCCTGGTCTGGATCGTGCTGCCGAGCGAACCTCTCCTGCCAAGAGCGGCATCGGGGTCCGCGTCTTCCTCGATGTCCCCTACCGGGTTAACGCGGGAGAGCGGCACAAGCTGGATTTGTACCTGCCCAACCAGCGGGAGTTTCCGGTAGTCGTCTTCGCACACGGCGGAGCCTGGGTTTCGGGCGACAAGGCACTGCACGGCCACCTGGGTTGTTTCCTGGCGAAGCACGGCATCGGCGCCGTGCTGGTGAATTACCGGCTGGCGCCGCAGGTGCGTCATCCCGTCCCGACGCAGGATCTGGGCCGGGCCTTCGCCTGGACGCACCGCCACATCCGCCGCCTACGGCGGCGATGCCGATCGGCTCTACCTGTGCGGCCACTCCGCGGGCGGACACAGCGCCGCGCTCTTGGGAACGGATGAATCGTTCCTGGCCGACGAGGGACTTGGCTTCGAGCACGTCCAGGGCGTGATCGCCATTAGCGGCGTTTACAAGATCCACTGGAACGTCACCCTGGCCCGTCTAGGCTTCGTCTTCCGCAACAGCGATAAGACGGCCGCCTCGCCGCTCTGGAACATCCAGGCGGGGTGTCCGCCCTTCCTGGTCCTGCCGCCGGCAAGGAGCTTTGGACGCTCTCCAGCCAGGCGTTCGCGTTTCACAAGACGCTTCTGCGGCACAAGTGCCGGTCGCGCTTGCTGGTGGCCCATGGGGAGGATCACAGCTCGATCATCCAGACCGTCTCTTCGCCCTCGGCCAGCCACGGAGAGGCGATGGTGAAGTTTATCCGGGGAGGATGAACGCGGTCGGTTTGGGCACTGCTATGTAACCACGTCTTGCAGCACCTTTCCTTGTCGAGAAGGCTTGTCCCTCCTCATTCATGATGCCGATGATCGTGTCGCATTTATCCGATAGGGGGACTTTGCCCATAAACCAGATTCAATTAGAGGTTTATGGGCAAAGCGGTGCGGTAGATGGAGGAGGGAATTGGAGAGAGAAACGAGAAGTGCGGCTGGCGGAAAATCAGCAAGGGGGTCAAATGGTCTCAACGGCTCAGGCTTTTGGGCGATAGGCGAGGGCGAAGCGGGCAATGGGCAATTCAGGCGATGGGCGACGGGCGATTGCTGAGCCTTGGAGACCTTTTGACCCTCCTGTTTGCCGATGCCCCTCTGGACGCGAGGCTCTCTTCTCGTTCCGACGAGGGGCGAGAGACGGCGTGGACGACCGCCGTACAAAGCACCCCGGGCGAGTCTCGGGTGCGAACCAGCCAAGAAAAGGGCTGGCTTCTTAACTCGATGTCACGCTTTCGCGTGTCTCGCTTCGTGCCAATCTATGATAGCATTTGGAGTGCCAAAACGTCTCTTTTCCGGATCTTTTCTGCAAAGTCAATGAAAAAGAGCACTTGAGGCGAGAGGCCCATTTCGACGACAAACGGAAGGGTCGGAAAAAGCGCCGGATTTTTCGTACAACTGTCGTATTATCCGACAGTTCGCAGAGCCTCCGAGCCTGAAGCGTAAGTGAAGGAAGACCAAAACTTCGCTTACGCTTCAGGCTCGGATGAAACTTACTTCGTTTCGATGCCGAAGTCGCCTTTGAGGTTCCGCCAGCAGCTGTGGATGTGATTGGCGGGGTTGCCGGCCGAATCCGACTGGACGTTGAGGAACTCGATGACGAACGTCGGTCCCTGAACGCGGTAGGTGTACGGCCGGCCAGGTTTATCCGCCTCCACGGCGAAGGCGAAATGGACCTTGTCGAGTCCGGCGGCTTTGACCTCAGCCATCTCCGCCTGCGTCACCTCGGCCGGCATGCGGTCGGCGTAAGTCTGGATCAACTGCTGGAGCAGATTGCGTTGTTTCTCGTTCATCTTGGCGGCGGGCAAGCCCTTGGCGGGTCCGACGTGCGGGACGGCCTTGGCCTGCTCGATCTCCGGATATTGCCTGGGCTGACGGGCGACCTTGCGCTGATCGTCGTCGAGGGCGGCGAACAATTCCTTGGCCAGTTCCTCCGCCTGTGGCAGCGTACGTTGTCCCTTCTTCGGCCCGCTCTTGATTTCGGCGGGGTTGGCGCCGAAGAAGGCGGGGGTCGCGGCCACGATCTTGCCGCGGTCGATCACGAAGTTCAGCGACAGGTGATGGCCCTCCACGCGCCAGCCCCACTTGCCGGCCTTCGTGGGCGTGCCGAAGATGCTGACGAAGTACCAGCCGGGATCGCGGACGTTGGCGCCATTCTTCTCCAGTTCGGCCAGCACCGCTTCCAGGCTCATGATGGTCGTCGCCTTGAGGAAGCCGGAGGCGCTGGTGCCGGCGCGAAGGAGTGCCTTGGCCGTCTCCTTCTGCTCGGCCGTCATCTGGTCGAAACGCAGCCCCTTGCGCAGCGGCTTCTTCTTATCCTGTAGCGGAACGAAGTTCCAGTTGGTCCGTTCCTTGTCGTCGAAGGCGAACAGTGTCTTGCCCTTCTGATCGCCGTTGAGACTGTTGACGAACTGGGCGGCGGTATCGCTCATGCGAACGCCGGCCGACGCTTCGTCCTTGCTCAGACAGGCCGCCCCCACCAAGCCGGCGGCCAGGACCGACACGAACAGCAGTTGTTTGAGTTTCATCTCCCCCCCTTGGTCAGATCCATAATTAACCACGGATAACACGGATGAACACGGATAAATACAAAAAAGTTGACTTCTTTGATTATTATCCGTGCTCATCCGTGTTATCCGTGGTTCATTTCTTTTTCACAGCGTCGGGCCAATCGCCCACGGGGCGAACTCTTCCTCGCCGACGCCGTTGATCTCGCTCTTGGTCTTTTGGCCGCCGGCGACGGCGAGAACCTCCTCGAAGATCTGCCGGCCGACCTCCTCGACCGGCGTGCCGTCGAGGATGGCGCCGGCGTTGATGTCCATGTCGTCGATCATGTGATGGTACATGGGCGTGTTGGTGGCGACCTTGATCGACGGAGCGGGTTTGCAGCCGAACACGGAGCCGCGGCCGGTCGTGAACACCAGCACGTTGGCGCCGCCGGCGACGATGCCGGTCATGCTGACCGGATCGTATCCCGGCGTGTCCATGACCACGAAGCCTTTCGCCTTGACCGGCTCGGCGTAGCCAACCACGTCCACCAGGGCCGTGCTGCCGCCCTTGGCGATGGCACCCAGCGATTTCTCGTAGATGGTCGTCAGCCCGCCTTCCTTGTTGCCGGGCGAGGGGTTGTTGTTGATCTCGGTGCCGAAAATGCCGGTGTACCACTCCCACCACTTGATGCGGGCGACGAGCTTTTCGCCGACGGCCCGGCTGACGGCCCGGCGCGTCAGCAGATGTTCGGCGCCATAAATCTCCGGTGTCTCACCGAGGATGCTGGTGCCGCCCTGGGCGACGAGCAGGTCCGAGGCGACGCCGACGGCGGGGTTGGCCGTGACGCCGCTGTTGCCGTCGGAGCCGCCGCAGTTGGTGCCGAGAAGGATCTTGTCGGCCGACAGCCGCGTCCGCTTCACGTCGTTGACCTGCGGCAACAATTCGGCGATGGCCCGCACGCCCGCATCCACCGTCTTGCGGATACCGCCGCACTCCTGGATGCTGAGCACCAGCGGTTTCTTCCGCGAGCCGTTGAGTTGGAGAAGACCCTGGTGCTCGATCAGGTGGATGGCCTCGCCCGTTTCGCAGCCAAGTCCGACGAGGATGTAGGCGGCGACGTTGGAATGCCGAGCGAAACCGGCGAGGGTACGGTCGAGCTGTTCGTGGTCGGCGCCGCCATACTGCATGGCGCAGCCGGCCTTGTGCGTGATCGCCACCACGCCGTCCACGTTGGGGTATTGCCGCAACAAATCGGTGGCGCGGAAGCGTTCGGAGATGTACTTGCTGGTGCTGGCCGAGCAGTTGACGGTGCTGATGAGGGCGATGTAATTGCGCGTGCCGTAGCGGCCGTCGCCGCGATCGTAGCCCATCCAGTAGCGCGGCTCGGGGCGCGGCGGCGGCGGCGGACAATCGCGGCAAAAAGCGTAATCGCGCTCGAAGGCGTCGGCGGACAGATTGTGGACGTGTACCAGATCTCCGGGAGCGATGTCGGCGGCGGCGAAGCCGATGATCTGGCCGTACTTGTGTACCGCCTCGCCCTTGCGAATGGGCGCAGGGCGATCTTGTGACCCAGGCCAATGCGCTGGGACAGCGTGAGAGTGGCCCCGTTGTACTGCAACGGCGTACCCGCTTGCAGAGGCCGGGCGGCGACGGCAACGTTGTCCTCGGGCCGCAGGTGAACGGCGAACTGCGAAAGCGGGGGGGCGGGCATCAAGCGATCTCCGCGAGCCTAAAAGGATAGCTTCTGTCACGATACAACCGGGCAGCGCGGTTGCAAAGGGGACATCCGGCTAACCGGTTCCGAGCGGCCGCGACGGGCGCTCGGGCGGGAACGGCCCTTACCTGGACTTCCGCGCCTGCTTCCGGGTATAATCCTCCCACTAAGGTCTCCCCGCGCGGAGAGAGCGCATGAGCTGGCAGGATGACGATGACGACACGGTCCCGTGTCCCTACTGCCGGCGAGCCATCCACGAAGAATCCGTGCGCTGTCCGCACTGCGAGAACTACCTCTCCGAAGACGACGCGCCCTCTCCCCGCTCGTGGTGGTTCCTTCTGTGTGCGGTTGTCTGCCTGCTGCTCGCAGTGGGCTGGGCCTTGCAGATGCTGTGAACGTCATGGCCGATCCCCTCGTCACGCTGACCACCGATTTCGGCAACGGCTCGCATTACGTCGCCGCCGCCAAGGGCGTCATCCTCGCCCTCAATCCGGAGGTCCGCATCGTCGATCTCTGCCACGACATTCCCGCGCAGGATCTGCGCCAGGCCGCTTTCTTCCTGGCGTCCACGCTGCACTACTTCCCGCCGGAGACGATCCACGTCGTCGTCGTCGATCCGGGCGTCGGCAGCAACCGGCCCATCCTCTACGTCGAGTTGGCCAACCTGCGCGTGCTGGTGCCGGATAACGGTTGCTGGACGTGGCTGATCGAGGGCGGCCGACGGCGTCCGCGCGTCATCCGCCTGGCCGAGCAGCGCTTCTGGCGCAGCCGCGTCAGCTCCACCTTTCACGGCCGCGACATCTTCGCCCCGTGGCCGCCAACCTCAGTCTCGGCCTGGACCCGCGCGAGCTGGGGCCGATCATCTCCGACTGGGTGCGTCTCGACCGGCCGGCCCCAGGGCACCATCCTGGAGGTGTCGTCGGCGAAGTGATCTACGTCGATCATTTCGGCAACCTTATCAGCAACATCCCCGGCGAAACCCTGACGCTCGACGATCGACCCAAGCGCGTTCGCGTCGCCGGCTACGAGGTGTCGCACATCGTCCGCACCTACTCCAACGTCCCAGCCGGCGTCCTCGTTGCCCTGGTTTCGAGCGGAGAATGGCTGGAGGTGGCCGTCTCCCAGGGCGACGCCGCCCGCTGGTTGGACGCGGGCGTCGGCACGCCGGTGACGATCGACTGGGAGACGTAAACGGCCTTCCCCTCACGCCAGGATGTCCCGGACCACCTTGCCCGACACGTCCGTCAGCCGGAATTGCCGGCCCTGGAAGGGATACGTCAGCCGTTCGTGATCGATGCCGAGGAGGTACAGCATGGTGGCGTGCAGGTCGTGGACGTCCACGATGTTCTCGATGGCGTTGTAGCCGAAGTCGTCGGTGGCGCCGTGGCGGAGTCCGCCCTTGACGCCGCCGCCGGCCAGCCACATCGAAAAGCCCTTGATGTGGTGATCGCGGCCATCGTGCTGGGCCATCGGCGTGCGGCCGAACTCGCCGCCCCAGACCACCAAGGTTTCGTCGAGCAAGCCGCGCTGCTTCAGGTCGCGCACCAGCGCCGCCGCTCCTCGATCGACCTCACGGGCCGTCAGCTCAATGTTGCGCTTGATGCCGCCGTGATGGTCCCAGCCGCGATGATAGAGCTGGATGAAGCGCACGCCGCGCTCGGCCAGGCGCCGCGCCAGCAGGCAATTCGACGCGAACGAACCGTCGCCGCCCTTGCTGCCGTACATCTCCAGCGTCGCCTTCGTCTCGCCGGACAGGTCCAGCAGGCCGGGTACGCTGCTCTGCATGCGGAAAGCCATTTCGTACTGACGAATGCGTGTCAGCACCTCGGGATCGTCGGCCGTGTCGTGGTAAAGCTGATTGAGGGCTTGCGTCGTGTCCACCACGTTGCGCTGTCGCTGAGGCGTGACGCCACCGGGACTGTTGACGTACAGCACCGGATCGCCGGTCGAACGGAATTCGACGCCCTGGAAATTGCTCGGCAGAAAGCCGCTGTGCCATTGCCGCGTGGCGATCGGCTGCGCCTGGCCATGCCGTCCCAGCGACGTGAGCACAACGAAACCCGGCAAGTTCTCGCACTCGCTGCCCAGGCCATACCACAGCCACGATCCCATGCTCGGCCGGCCGGAGATGGTCGTGCCGGTGTTCATGAAGGTGTGGGCCGGGTCGTGATTGATTGCCTCGGTGCGCAGCGAGCGGACGATGCAAATGTCGTCGGCGATTTTGCCCAGGTGCGGAAAAATAGTCGAGATTTCCTGACCCGATTGTCCGCATTTGGCGAAGGGATGCTGCGGGGCCATGCACGTGAGTTTCGACCCTTGCAGCTGAGCGATGGGCTGGCCCTTGGTGATCGATTCCGGCATCGGCTTGCCGTTCATCTGGGCCAGCTTCGGCTTGGGATCAAGCGTTTCCAGGTGAGACGGTCCTCCGGCCATGTAAAGCCAGATGATGCGCTTCACCTTCGGCGGGAAGTGCCGCGGATGGACGGCACCGGGGTAGTGCGGAATTTTGACGTGTCCCTCGGCATCCGCCGCGAACAAGCGCGGATCGAGTAGAGATGCCAGTGCGAGCGAGCCGAGTCCAGCGGCGGTACGACCCAGAAAGGTGCGGCGAGCCAGCAGGAGGCGAAAGCGTTCTCGATCAGTCATGGTGTTAGTTCCTCGGCGGACCCTGGTCGCGGCAGGTGCGAAAGCAGGAGATGAAGTGTAGTATGACAGCGTTCGCGCCCTGTTGCCAGGTAATCTCGACGTCGATGTGCGGTGCTCGTTTTCCCGTGCGGTGAGGGACCATCATGACGGTATCGGGCTGGAAGCAGTTGCTGGAGGATGTGCCGTGGTTCCGTGGTCCGGAGAGCTATCCGATCGCGGCGTATTCCGAGTTCATGCCGCCGCCGCGCGAGATCGCCAAACCGTACCAGGGTTATCTCGTCAACGAACTGGACGAGAACGACCCGTGGGGCTGGCCGGTCAGCGAATGGGAGGAAGCCCGTCAACTGCGGCCGGGCCTGGAGCACGTGGCCGACCTGGTGGTCCGCGCCCTGGTCGATTTGGCCCACGGCATCCCGGTACACGGACTATCCAAGGTCAAGCTGGCCGGCAATCCCGCCTGGCCCTCCGCGCTGGTCCAAAAAGGCCTCCTCGCCCACGAACGTTATGTGACGCTGCTGCCCCTGGCCCTGTCGAAGACGCTGGACGACAAGGGCCGTATACGCTGGACGCTGTTCGGTTCCAGTGAGCAGGGCCCGGCCCGCGCCTTCTGGCGCGGCTTCTTCACCACGCCGCGCCGGCAGGCGCCGGCGGAGTTGGGTGAGAGTTTCATCCGCCGCCTGCTGCATACGGTGTACGGCATTCCGCTGGAGGAGCTGAGCGACTTGCGCCAGGCGGGTTTCCGCATCCTGCCGCTGGAAAAATATCTGGCCTGGCCTCACTGGCGCGAGGAGCCGCTGCCGGCCTGGACGAAGCCGTATCTGTGGGCGAAGAACCGGTCGTCGCGAGGCGTCCGCTTTCTGCTGACCTTCCGTCCGTTCGCCACGCTGCCCGACAACATCCAGCAAGCCTACCTGAGTGAACAGCTGCACCTGCTGCCGTGCCCGGCGAGCCTGTTGTTCTGGGGTGTGCCGGGCAACCTGCGTTTACAGCACGAATTGCCTTTCGCGGCGCACGTCCCCTTGCTGCACGTCCACAAGCGCCGCGAGGAGGTCATCGGCCTGCGCATCCCGCAAGCTGGCTGGCTGCACGAACCGCACCCCGACCATCCCGCCCCCGATGACCCGCAACTGGCCGTGCGCAACACCTACCTGCGCACCCATCGCTGGGCCAAGCTGCACCGGCACGAGGACGAACTATCCGCGTTGACGAAAAAAGAAAGACAGGCCAGAGAGGACAAATTGGTCCATGTGCTGTTCAGCACCGCCGAGGACGATCTCGGCCTGTATGGCAAACCGATGGCTCGCAACGTGCAGCTGTGGACGAAGGATTATCACCTGCTTCTCGATGGGCCTCGTGCCAGCCGCGAGGAGATCTTGCGGGCGGCGCAGCGCGTCGCGCGAGGGCGGCCTGTTCGGCTATCGCTTCCAGTTCCCGCCGATGCACGTGGGCCGGCATGAGGTTTACTGGCATCGGCCGCTGGTGGCGTACCTAGATCCCGTCCGCAACGAGCCGGCCGTTCTGCCCGATGCGCCGCTTGGCTACCTGACGGCCTACTCCGTGGAGAAACCCGACCTGGCCAGGCCGGTGGAGCTGTGGCCGCGTCTGCTCCACCGCGAGCCGTACCGGGAAGCGTTGGAGCTATTCCAGCTCCGGCACGATCGCAGCTATCACAAGACGGCCCTCAACGTCCGATTGCTGCTCGATACCTGGCACCTGCGCGGTGAATCGCCCTTGCCACGATCTCTGGCCCGGCAAATTCTGCTGCCCGAGGGAGAGCACACGCTGGAGGCATGGCTGGCGTCGCTGCCGGATCGTTCGACCGATCCGCTGCGCGGACAGCGACTCATGGAGACGATGGAGGACCATCTGGGACCGCTGACCGGGCCTGGCGCCGAGACCCCCGTGGGCCAGACGTTCGCGTTCACAACGCGCCGGTCCTTCGAGGTGAATTACTGGAAGAAGATCGCTCACCTGTCCGAGGGACGGTTTGTCAACAAGTGCAATGCCGATTACGTCCGCGACAAACCGACCGAAAAGCAGCTGGCCCACCTGTCCCGCGACTTGGAACCGCTGGGTGACTACCTGCTGAAGTATTACCGCCGCATGGTGGCCAAGGCCGGTCTGAACGGCAAGGCGCTGGTCGGAGAGATACCGTTCCAATGGCGAACCGATTTCGAGTTCCAATGGATGGACGGCTGGTTGAAGAACCAGGAGCACGTGTTGCACGAGCGCGACCTGATCGTCGTCATTCCGGGCCGCGATCGCGGCCGTGCCGTCATCATGGCCGACCACTACGATACGGCGTACATGCTGGATCGTTATGATCCGGATTACGGAGGCACGGGCGCCCGTCTCGCCGCCGCGGGGGCAGACGACAACCACTCGGCGACCGTCGCCCTCATGCAGGCGGCGCCGATCTTTTTGGACATGAGCCGTAAGAAGCAGCTCGGCTGCGATGTTTGGCTGGTGCATCTGACCGGCGAGGAGTTCCCCGCCGACTGCCTGGGGGCGCGGCATCTGACGCAGTTGCTCGTCGAGGGCCGCTTGAAAGTGCGTCTGGAGAAAGACCGCTGGCGC
Organism: uncultured Planctomycetota bacterium; assembly: GCA_963849325.1. Classification (GTDB taxonomy): domain Bacteria; phylum Planctomycetota; class Planctomycetia; order Gemmatales; family Gemmataceae; genus JAJPHU01. The sequence continues at coordinate 319,531 of CAWKHF010000010.1, forward strand.
GACCTGTCGAAAGTCCGCGTCCAGGGCGTGTACGTGCTCGACATGGTGGCGCACAACAACGACAACGAGCCGGACGTCTTCCAGATTTCGCCGGGTACAGGCCGGCGTTCGCTGTGGTTGGCCGAGCAGGCGCACCTGGCCAACGAGGCGTGGAACGCCGCCTGCGAGCGGTTGAACCAGCGAGCCGGGCGACGCGGCATCGGGCGCGGCAAGCGCAGCCGGGACGGCAGCCAGGTGCCCGCGACGGCGGCCCATCTGCCACTCAGCGGCGAGGTACGCCTTCCGCAGAACCCGCGCAGCACGCTGTACAACACGGACGGACAGATCTTCTCCGACGCTGGCGTGCCGGTTGTGCTGTTCATGGAAAACTACGACATCAATCGCACCGGCTACCACGACACGCACGACACGATGGCGAACATCGATCTGGATTATGGTTCGGCAGTCACGGCCATCGCCATCGAATCGGTGGCGCGAGCGGCGACGGAGAAGCCGCCGGCATGACAGAAAGAACGATAGAATCCATCGTTGTTGGTTCGCCCTTGTGATATATTCTCCGGAAGGCTCGGGGAGGACAATCAAATGACCGAACAGAACGTGTCTGTATCCGAAACCACGCTCGCCCGACTTGAGGAGATGGCGAGCTGGGTGGGCGTGTCTATCGCGGAAATCCTGGAGCGTACCGTCAAGGAGCAATACGATCGGCGGTTCTGGGACGCGGTCAACGCCGGTTACGCCGCCATGCGTGCCGACCCGTCGGTCTGGGCAGACATCGAATCCGAACGTCGATTGTGGGAGAACACTCTCCTGGACGGTCTCGATCCTTCCGAGGATTGGATGGAAAGGGGAGACACGCCGCCCGCTGAACCGGAGCAGGCATCATGAGCAGTCCATCCTCGCCCCAGCGCGGTGAAGTTTGGCTGGCCGATCTCGATCTGACTTTCGGGCACGAACAAGGCGGATCCCGGTCGGTGTTTATCGTCTCCGTCAATTCTTTCAACGCAGGATTGTCCGGCCTGGTGGTTATCTTGCCTCTTACGTCGCGCATTCGGACATTGCCACTTCATGTTCCTGTCAGCCCACCGGAGGGCGGTCTGCGAAAGCCCAGCGTGATCCTTTGCGATGCGATCCGCTCTATCGACCGCCGCCGGCTCATCGATCGGTGGGGTAGTGTCAACGCCGCCACGCTCTCCAGGGTAGAGGATCGGCTGCGCCGACTTCTGAATCTGTAGCCCGCACGATAGATCAACAATTCCTGCGCCTTACGAACCTGGAGCATCAACCGAATCATTACTGCGGAGACAACGCCCCCTATTTCTTATCCCGCTGTCCGTGCTGGAGAACATACTTGAAGAAGAGATAAATCTGCTCGTTCGACTCCGCGGTGGGCGGATGTCCCTTGCGATTGGTCATGGCGACGCGGTCCTTGTGGCCCAGCAGAGCGTTGACGGCGATGGCGTGGTTGAGAGCCTTCCAGCGCTCTGGCTGATCTTCCGCACCGCCGGAGACGAGGAACGGCCGCGGGGCCATCAGGGCGTGCAGCTCGTGCAGGTCGTGCCCTGTCTCGATCAAACGCTTGTAGGCGCCGGTGCGCGGGTTCTTGTCGTTGGGGATGCCCGGCTTGCGTTCGCGGCCCGGCTCGTAGCCCAGATACCAAGGCTCCCAGTAATTCACGTTGCTTCGCTTCTCGTCGAAGACAATACCGGGGTCCGACCAGACACCGCAGGCGAAACCGTCGTCGAGGCAGGAGGCGAACATCGCCCACTTGCCGCCGTAGGAGTGGCCGACAACGCCGATCCGCTTGGGATCGACGCGCGGCAGGTTCGCCAGGGCGTTGCGACAGTTGGCGGCAGCGTAGGCGTGGAAGGAGAGTGGTTGCAACCGAGCCTTTTCCTTGTTCGGATAAAAGGTCGCCGGCGCGCTGCCCAGCGACAGAGTCACGAAGCCGCGCTTGGCGAGCTGGTAGGCAAAGTCGCGGCCCGGCGCCTTGCCCTGGCCGATGCCCGTTTTGGCGTCGTAGAAGACCACCAGCACCGCGGGGGCTGGACCCTCACCGTCCGGCACGAGCAAGTAAGCATCCTCGGTCGTGAGGCCGGGGGCGATTTCGATGCGGATGTGATGCTGGGTTAGATCCTCGCGCCGCTCCTTGGCAAGATAGTCGATTTTCGGCTTCTCGATGAGCGCCGGCCACGGTCCCATGATGTCGTGCCAGGTTTTTCGTATCTCCCGCCGTCGCTTCGCCCAGTCGTCGGCGTTCTTGACAGCCCGACCGTCCTCGAACTTCAGCGGCGACTTGTAGGGGCCGAAATCCCCGGCGAACTCAGCCGGCGGATGGAAAAACGGCGCCAGGCGCGAACCAGGCTCCTCGGCCGCGCCAGCGCGCCCGCACAAACCGGCCAGCACTCCGGTCAGAATCACAAACGAACGTCGAGGGGTCATGGCACATTCTCCACGGCGAACCAGACCCCATTCTATTTGGCGGCGGGCGTGTTGGCCGAGATTGGTTCCGTCGAGGGCTGGAGTATTTCCGGCCCTCTCTGTCGGAACCAGGCGCGGAGGTGCGGTCCCAGGTCCGCGCTTCCACCCGGCCGAAGCGACGAGGGAGCGGCGCCCGGCCGAGAATCCTCGGTGGCAAAGGTGACGCCCTCTCGCGGCGCCTGCCGTTCGCGCGGATCGATCCCCGGCGGCAGCGCTTGCCAGGAATCGCCGGTTCGACCGAAACGACGTCCCTCCTCGAACAGCTGACGCATCAACTTCGGGTCGAACGCCATGGAATGCGTGTCTGCCACGAAGTCGCGCGGGACGCCGGTCACGCCGAATTTCATGCCGGCGTAGAGAGTCAGCAAGTAAATCCGCAGCAAATCGCCTTCCATCTGCGACTGGAACATGCCGCGGAGAGAGTTCTCGGAAACCTGGAACAAACGGCGCCGCACCGGGATGAGGTCCGGGTACAACTTCCCGGCGACGATCACGGAAACCGTCCCCGCCGAGCCATCCGGCGCGGGCGAAGCGTCTGGCCCCACGCCGAGCATGTGCGGATGAAGGAACAACGAAGCGCTCACGCCGCCATCGACGTGCAACTCGGTGTAGCGCCGGCCGTCGATCTCGACGTCGATCGGCACGGGCGGCAGAAATCCCGGTATCGAGCAGGAAGCCAGCAGGACCTTCCGAATGAGGCCGATTTTGCCCGGATCGTTGCCGGCGGCGATGGCCCCCACATCCCAGACCACCGACTGCGTGGTATCCAGGTTGGTGGTGCCGACGTACAGCCTCCGGCCCGCGCGATGGGCCTGGGCCACCTTCGCCACCACGTCCGCAGTGATCTCGGTTTCGATGCGGCGCCGCAGCGGTCCCGAGTCGGCCAGCGAGTCCGCCCAGGGCAGGGCCGTCAGCGGCCGACGGCGGTAGATGTCGCTGGCCTGGACGGTGGTGTAACTGCGTTCGAGAGCGGCGTCGTACTCTTGCCCCAGGAAGGCGAACAGACCGATGAGTCCTCCCGCGCTGACGCCGGTCACCACGTCGAACTGGGGCCGTGCGCCGGACTCAGTCCAGCCTTTGAGGACGCCGGCGGGGTAGGCCCCATTCATCGCACCCCCGGACAGGACCAGGACGTGAGAAGGTTTGCACGACACGGCTCGAACGGCTGGCTCGATTCGCGCTGCCACGTTCGACTGGCGGGGCCCCGCCGTTCCCACATCGATCAGGCGGACGGAGCGAGGGACGTTCGGCGCGGGGAAGTCGCGCACGGGGGTGCAACCACTCGTCAGCACAACGGCCAAGCCGAGCCAGGGTCCGAGACGACGTATCCGCATGACTGTGCCTTGTACCCCCACGCCCTCGGTGCCGGCGGGGCAAGCGCCGGGGGACGGTTCCGCCTATAAGATCCCGCCCGCGAATGCTCAAGAGCAGTTTGCGGCCGATGGGTCGAGCGACGGTCGGGAAGCATACCTGAGCGCTCGCCGACCCCTTGTCAACTACCCCTCAAACTCCGAAGAAAAGCAATACCTTTCGTTCCGTGACCTCGCGGCACGGGGCGAACGGTCGCACGGCGAACCGGGGATGTTGCTCATCATGGCGATTTCTTGCTTGATTACCGGAGCGACGGGCTTCGTGGGCGGCCATCTGGTCGAAGCGTGTGCCGGCCGCGGCTGGGACGTCCGCGCCCTGGTGCGCTCCGGCAGCGATACGACCCTGCTGGAGCGCCACCACGTCACCCTCGTCCGCGGCGACCTGACTGACGCCGCCGCCGTGCGCGACGGCGCTGCAAGGCGTCGAGGTCGTGCTGCACTGCGCCGCCAAGGTCGGCGATTGGGGGCCGGTCGAGGAATACCGCGCCGTCAACGTCGAGGCGTTGCGCGGCCTGCTCGACGCTTGCCGTAACCAGCCCCTGAAGCGCTTCGTCCACTTCAGCAGCCTCGGCGTCTACGCGGCCCGCCATCATCACGGCACCGACGAGACCGAACCGCTGCCGGCGCATCACATCGACGGCTACACGCAGACCAAGGTCGAGTCCGAACAGCTCGTGCTGAGTTACCACCGCGAGCACAGCTGCCGGTGGTGGTGCTGCGTCCCGGTTTCATCTACGGCCCGCGCGACCGCACACTCATGCCGAAACTGCTCGATAACCTGCGTCAGCGCAAGGTGCGCTAGATCGACAGCGGCAAGTGGGCCATGAACTGCATCTACGTCGGCAACCTCGTCGAGGCGGCCCTGCTCGCCGTTGAGAAGCCGGAAGCGGTCGGACAGATTTATAATCTGACCGATGGCGAGTTGGTGTCGAAGCGGCGTTTCATCGAGAGCATCGTCGACGGCATCGGCCTGCCCCAGCCCAAGCCGGTGTCGGTGCCGTTGTGGGCGGCCCGCGTCATGGCCTGGTGGATGGAGGCGCGGCGCGCGCAAGAAGAACAGCCCCAAGCCGCCGCGCGCTGACGCAGGGCCGGCTCAAGTTACTCGGCCTGAATCTCGATTTCAGCATCGACAAGGCCAAGCGCGAGTTGGGCTATCGGCCGCGCTGGAGCTTTCGACGAGGGCATGCGCGAAACCGTGGCCTGGTACAGGCAAAACGCTTAGAATGTCCTCGAACCGCCTTCAACCTTTTCCGAGGAGACCACGATGGAGCTGCAAGGCAAGCGCGCCGCGGTACTGGTCGAGCAGCAGTATCAGGAGATGGAGGTCTGGTATCCGATCTATCGGCTGCGCGAGGCCGGCTGCAAGGTGACGCTGGTCGGCCCCGAAGCCGGCCAGAGCTATCCGAGCAAACTCGGCTATCCGGCCAAGAGCGACAAGTCGGCCCGCGACGTGTCGGCCAACGACTTCGACTTGCTCGTCATTCCCGGCGGCTTCGCCCCGGATTACCTGCGCCGCAGTGAGGCCGTGCTGCGCCTGGTCAGCGACATGGCCGAGCAGGGCAAGGTCGTGGCCGCGATTTGTCACGGCCCGTGGGTGCTGTGCTCGACGCAGGCGCTCAAGGGCAAACGGGCCACCTGCTTCTTCGCCATCAAGGACGACGTAACCAACGCCGGCGCTCGCTACGTCGATGCGGAAGTGGTGCGCGACGGCAACCTGATCACCAGTCGCAAGCCCGACGATTTGCCGGCGTTCCTGCGGACCATCATCCAGGCCGTGCGCGAGGCGAAGCCGGCGCCGGTCGGGGCGCGCTGAAGCGCCGACCGGGGAGGACTGGACCTTGGAGCGAACCACTGTCAAGGTCTATGGCCTGTTCCCACGGACGCGGCGCCGCTACGTCATCGAGGCGATGGCCGGGGCCGCCTTCGGTCTGGCTCTTTTCGTCGCCTGGTGGTTCGGGTGGCCGTATCTGCGGCAGCGGTTGACCAGCCTGGAATTGCCGCCGTTTGTGCGGTTGACCGTCGCCGTTCTCGATGTGCGCCCTGGATCTTGCTCGCAGCGGCACTGGGCAAAGGCATGGAAGTCCTGTTGGTCCTGCGTTCGTTCGCCCGTAAGGAAGTCTCCAAGCCTTTAAGGAATCCGCCACACCAACCTATATCCGGGAAGTCTTCCATGCCTTCACACTTTTACGCCCCGACCAAAGAAGACAAGTTCGCCTTCGGCGTCTGGTGCCTGCAAAACCGCGGCCGCGATCCGTTCGGCGACCAGACGCGCCCGGAACTGCCGGCCCTGGAGTGCATCAAGGGTCTGGCCCAACGCAACTGCTATGGCTTCGAGTTCCACGACAACGACATCCTCCCCTTCGGCGCCAGCGCCGCGCAGCGTGATCAGATTATCCGCGACGTGAAAAAGGCCATCGGCGATTGGGGTATCCGGGCCACCATGGCCACCACCAACACCTTCTATCACCCCGCCTTCAAGGATGGCGCTTTCACCAGCACCGACCCAGCCGTGCGCCTGTACACAACGCAGAAGGTGATACGGGCCATCGACGTGGCCGCCGAGTTGGGCGCGCAGGTGTTCGTCTTCTGGGGCGGCCGCGAAGGCGTCGAGGTGGACGCCAGCAAGGACCCGGTCGAGGCGACCCGGTGGTTCCGCGAGTCCATCAATTTCCTGTGCAACTACGTCCTCAGCCAGGGTTACGACATCAAGTTCTCCATCGAGCCGAAGCCGAACGAGCCGCGTGGCGACCTGTATTTGCCGACCGTCGGCAGCGTCCTCGCTTTCATCGCCACCCTCGATCATCCCGAAATGGTCGGCATCAATCCGGAGACGGCCCACATCAAGATGGCCGGCCTGAACCCCTATCACGAATTCGCCCAGGCGCTCGATTCCGGCAAGCTGCTCGACGTCCATCTCAACGGACAGAAGCCGCTCCGCTTCGATCAGGATCTCAGCTTCGGCAGCGATGATCTCAAGGAGGCGTTCTTCACGACGAAGCTGCTGATCGATCACAAGTATCCGGGCACGATCGGCTTCGACGCCCATCCCTACCGCAGCGAGGCCGACCCGTGGGACTTTGTCGATCGCAACCTGCGCATTTACAAGATCATGCAAGAGAAGGTGCGGCAGTTCAACGACAACCGCGAGATTCAAGATCTGCTCAAGGAGATCCACGGGGCCAACACGAATCTGCGCGGCCTGACGGCGAAATACAGCAAGGAGGCGGCGCAAAAGCTGAAAGACATGTCATTCGACCCGGTGCAGCTGGCGGCGCGCAAGCTGCCGTATGAACGGCTCGACCAACTTCTCACCGAGTTGTTGCTGGGTGTGTTGTGATACCTTGCGGAGGACAAACTCATGGGCAAGCAACATGCGCCGCGCTTCCTGCAAATTGTGCAGGAGGCCAAGAAACACATTCGTGAAACCAACGTGGACGAAGTGAAGGCGCGGCTGGACCGCGGCGAGAAGCTGTGTATCGTCGATGTCCGCGAAGAGAGTGAATTCGCCAAGGACCATCTGCCCGGCGCGATCCATCTCGGCAAGGGGGTCATCGAACGCGACATCGAACAGAAGTTGCCGGATACGGGAGCCGAACTCATCCTGTATTGCGGCGGCGGTTTCCGCTCGGCCTTGGCGGCGGAGAATTTGCAGCGGATGGGATATACCAACGTCCTGTCGATGGACGGCGGCGTGCGCGACTGGCGCGGCAAGGGGTATCCGTTGACGTCGGGATAGTTCGCGTGTCCGTTATCAGGGAGTGTACCGGACGGCCGAGACTTCGACGTATTTTGCACTGGGTCGATGGAATAGGAAACCGCAGAGGCGGTTCAACCAGTTGATACAACTCTTCATGCACCTCTCGTCCGTATCCAAAGGGATCGCGGGCCAGGAGTGCATCGATCTGATTTTGTGCGGCGTTGACCGCTGCCCGGTCGCTTGCCTGCGTCCAGACATCCGCCAGCATGTCCAGGGCTTCGGGCAACCATTCGACATGGAACGGCGTCATATCGCCTCTCCCGCCTTAACTCGACGGAGGATTTCTGCCATTTTCTCGGGCGTCATTCCTTCCGCCCGGTCGATTTCCTCGAACCGGCGGAGCATCGCCTGGACCCGCTCCGAAGGAATGCCTGGCTCTTTCGGAAGACCGCGCCGCCGCAGATGGCGAGCGACTATTTCCGCCTCCATCGGCTCAAACCATTTCAAAAAGGACACCAGTTGTCCCTTGAAATCGTAGACTTCGACGTTGTTTTTCGACTCGGCCAGAATGCGCGATTGTTCCTCGGTCAACGTGATGCGCTGCATGATGAGCCACCTTTCCGTTGTCAGGGAGTGTACCAAACGGCCGAGACTTTGACGATTTTTTTCGCCTGGTCGATGGAGTAGAAGGCCGTGAGAGGCGCGACCATGATTTGATATAGTCCCTCTTGCAAAAGACGACCGTAGCCAGTGGGATTGCGCTCCAGCAGGTCATCGATCTGGTTCTGTGCAATGGTCGTCATTGGATCGGAGGTGCGTAACCAGATTACGGTCAAATCGCTTTCCGCCTCCGGTTCCCAATCGACCGTGTACGTTTTCATACCTCCTCCCCGGCGCATGCGACGGAGCAGTTCCCACATTTTGGCCTCATCCATCCCCTCACGCTGGCGGATTTCTTCCAGTTTGCGCAGATGGGCCTGCACCTGGGCCGAAGGAATACCAGGTTCCCCGGATGCTTGACGCCGCTTGCACTCGGCGATCACGTCTTCCAGAGGGGTGCCGAACCAGTCCATAAAACACATTAACCGCCCCTCTTGGTCGTAAACTTTTATGCGTTCCTTCGTTTCCGTCAAGACGCGAGTTTGCTCTTGGGTCAAAACGATGCTCGGCATAGCTCACCCCCTTTCGTATCCTTCACTCTACTCGCTCCGCATCCTCTCGGTCAATTACCCTCTCGCGCTGGAACTGCCGTAGTGCCTCCAATCGTTGGCGAATCCGCGCCTCGTAGCCGCGATCGACCGGCTCGTAATAGCGCCGTCCTTCCGGCAAGTACGTCTGCGGCACCCAGCCCATCGGCGAATCGTGGCTGTACTGATAGCCCTCGCCGTGGCCGAGTTGCTCCGCTCCCTGATAGTGCGTGTCGCGCAGGTGCTTCGGCACCGGCAGCGTTCGCCCCGAGCGGCACGTCCTCGCGTGCCCGGCCGATGGCCAGCGTCGCGGCGTTGGACTTGGGGGCCGTGGCGATGTAAGTGACGGCCTGGGACAGCGGTAACTGACACTCCGGCAGGCCGACGAACTCGACCGCTTGCAGCGCGGCGGCGGCCAGCACCAGCGCTTGCGGATCGGCGTTGCCCACGTCCTCGGAGGCGCAGATGACGACGCGACGAGCGATGAAGCGCGGATCTTCGCCGGCCTCCAGCATCCGCGCCAGCCAGTAGATCGCCGCGTCGGGGTCGCTGCCGCGCATGCTCTTGATGAAGGCGCTGGTCACGTCGTAATGAGCGTCGCCGGTGGCGTCGTAATCGAGCGCCTTGCGCTGGATCGACTCCTGCGCCACCGCCAGCGTGAAGTCTACCGGCCGCTCCTCCGTCGAAAGGACGCCGACCTCCAGGGCGGTCAACGCGCGGCGGGCGTCGCCGTCGCTCATCTCGGCGAGGAAGACGAGGGCATCGTCGCTCGGGTTCACGGGTACGCCGCCTAGGCCGCGCTCCGCGTCGGTCAGTGCCCGCAGCAGCAAGGCGCGGATGTGTTCGCGCGTCAGCGGCTCGAAGGTGAAGATCTGACTGCGGCTCAACAGCGGCGAATTGACGGCGAAAAATGGGTTTTGCGTCGTCGTGCCCAGCAGGATGACGCGGCCCTCCTCCACGTCGGGCAGCAGCACGTCCTGCTGCGCCCGATTGAAATGGTGCAGCTCATCGACGAAGAGGATCGTCCGCCGCCCGGTCTCCTCCAGCTCGCGGCGGGCCTCTTGCAAGAACTCTCGAACCTCCTTGATCCCGGCAGCGACCGCGTTGAGCTGACGAAAGTGGCAGCGCGTCTGCCGGGCGATGACGTGGGCCAGCGACGTTTTGCCGCTGCCGGGCGGACCGTAAAAGATCACCGAGCTGAGGCGGTCGGCTTGCAGCAGGCGGCGCAGCAGCTTGCCGGGACCGAGAAAGTGCTCCTGGCCGATAAACTCGTCGAGGCTGCGCGGCCTCATGCGGACGGCCAACGGCTGGGCCCGCAGAAGGTTCGCCTCGTGGGCCGACTGAAAGAGATCGGCGGCTCGGCTTACGCGATTTACTCATGCTGTTCCCTCTGCTCGGGTGCCGTCCGAGCCGCGACCGTCCGACCCGCGACCGTCCGACCCGCGACCGTAAGGGAGCGGAGAAGCCAACCGCTCCCTTACGGTCGCGGCTCGGTTGGGTCCGCCAACGCAAAGCAGGGCTGTTCGTCGAGCCATTTGGGCACGCTTTTTGCCCTTCTCTTCACCGGACAGAGGCGGGCTGATAAAATAAGAGACGTTGCGTCTATTCGTCCCTTCCCCGTGCCGAGACCGTGCGCGTTCATGTCGTCACCACCCCTCAGTCCTGGCGCCCGCCTTGGCAAATACAAGGTGCTGGCGCACGTCGCCACCGGCGGCATGGGCACGGTCTATAAAGCGTCCGACGAGGAGTTGGGCCGGGTGGTGGCCTTGAAAGTCCTCGATGCCAGCATGGCCGACAACCCCAACGCGCTGGAGCGCTTCCGCCGCGAGGCCCGTCACGCGGCTCGGCTGACTCACAAAAACATCGTCACCCTGCACGAGTACGCTCAGGTCAACGGCGTTCATTTCCTCGTCCTGGAATACGTCGAGGGCATTGACCTTTATGACTATATCGAACGCAAGGGTCGGCTGGCGCCGGAGGAATCGCGGCGCATTCTCGTTCAGGCGGTCAAGGCGCTGGACCACGCTTATCAGCAGGGCATCACGCACCGCGACATCAAACCGTCCAACTTTCTGCTGACGCGCGACCGCGACCGCATGCGCGTCAAGCTGACGGACATGGGCCTGGCCCGCAAGGCCGACGAGGAGGAGTATCGCGTCACCCGCGCCGGCAGTACGGTCGGCACCGTCGATTATCTGTCGCCGGAGCAAGCGCGCAACAGCGCCGACGCCGACATTCGCAGCGACATCTACTCGCTCGGCTGCACGCTCTACCACATGCTGTCCGGCCAACCGCCGTTTTCGGAAGGCGGACTCGGCGAGCGCATCCTCAAGCACTTGCAGGAAGAGCCGCCCGACGTTCGCCAGTTCAACCCGCAAGTGTCCGACGAACTGTGGGCGCTGATGAAACGCATGTTGGCGAAAGAGCCGGCCGAGCGCTATCAGACGCCGACGGAACTGCTCGACGCCCTCAAGGCACTGCCGCCGCAGGCGTCGGACGGCGCGCCCATCCGCTTGCCGCGTGCGACGCCTCCGCGAACGCCGCCGCCCTCGCCGGTGGAGAAAAGCAGCGACCCCTCCTCGTCCGCGGTACTGCCGGAGTCGCCGCCGGAGTTGAAGGAAACCGCCACGCGGCCGCGCGCCCGTCACATCGAGGACGATCCCACGTTGTTGGGCCTGTCCGCCGATCACGTCCAGGCTGCCGCCCGCCAGTACGAGCGGGCCGAGGCCGCCCGCCTCAACGGCAACGCCGATTATGCCGTGCAGCTGCTGCTGGCCTGCACCAAGTTCGATCCGGTCAGCATCGTCTATCGACAGGCGCTCCGCGATGTTCGGCAAGCGGCCGGCGCCGGTCGCGGGCTGGGAGGCTGGCTGGCCTCGCTGAGTACGCTGACGACCCGCGCCCGCCTCAACGCCGCCAAGCGCGTCGGTCAGTATCGCAAGGTGCTCGAGGACGGCGAGGCGGTGCTGGTGCGGCACCCCGGCGACCTCAAAACGCAGATGGCCATGTCCGAGGCCGCCGAGAAGTTGGGACTGGTCCATCTCGCGTCGTGGATGCTGGAGGAAATCCGCCGCCAGCATCCCAATCACCTCCCCGCCCACCGCGCCCTGGCCAACATTTACGAGAAGGGGCAGCAGTACAGTGACGCCATCGCCGCGTGGGAGCTGGTGCGCAAAATCTCCCCTCACGACGGTGAGGCGCTCCGCAAGATCCAGGATCTCGCCGCCAACGATACGATTGCGCGAGGCAATTACCGCCGTTAGCACTCCGAAATGAGAACTACTCTCGTCCGACCTCTCTTCGATGGCCCCATCGACATCGTGGGCGACGTCCACGGCGAAATCGACGCCCTCGCCCTTCTGCTGCGACGCCTGGGCTACGACGAGAGCGGAGTTCATCCCGAGGGGCGAAGGTTGGTCTTCGTGGGCGATCTGGTGGACCGCGGGCCGGACAGTCCCGCGGTGGCCGAGCAGGTCCGCCGATTGGTCGAGGACAAACGGGCGCAATGCGTGCTCGGCAACCATGAGCTGAACATTCTTCTCGGTCGCCGCAAGCCCGATAACATCTGGTTCTTTCATCATGAACTGCGGGCCGGACACCCGGCGGCGAACAGACCGCAGGTACACGCGGACGATCAAACGCGCGAATCCATGATGCGTTTTTTCGCCAGCCTACCGCTGGCGCTGGAACGAGCGGACGTGCGCGTCGTCCATGCTTGCTGGGATGCGGCGATGATCGCTTTGGCGCGGCAGTCCGAGCGGGCCGTCGAACTGCACCACGAGTATCGCGCCCGGATCGAGGCCGACCTCCAGCGCCGAGTAGTGATCGACCCCGTTGCCATCAAGCTGGCCCGGCAGAATGACAACCCCGTCAAACTCCTGACGTCGGGTCCGGAGACGCGGACCGAGAAACCGTTCGAGGCGATGGGCCAGTTGCGTCAGGAGCGCCGCGTGGCGTGGTGGCGCGAGTACGCCGGCCCGTTGTGCGTCTTCGGCCACTACTGGCGCATCATGCTGCCGGAAGAAGAGGATGCCGAGCACCTGTTCGATGGCATCTCCCGCAATGCGACGCTCGGTCGCGGCGACGCGATGTGTGTCGATTACTCGGTGGGTAAGCGCTTCATGGAACGCGCAAGGGCGGGGTTCGATGGCGTGTTTCAGACGCGGCTGGCGGCATTGCGGTTGCCGGAGCGCGTGCTGATCGTCTAGGGTGGCGAGCAACTGCCGCTCATCGAAGGATGACTCCTCTCGAATCGGCTCCGATCAACTGCACTCAGATCGTCCTTTTTAGATTTCTGAACTACCAGCTGGATTCCGCCTTCGGGAAACAGCATTACTGGTGCGATCGGGAGCCTCTTTTCTATGACTGGACCGAGTAATACTTTTACTACCGAAAAAGTTATCTAGCATCTCTTCCTCGTGGATGCCTGCGTTACGCAGGGGGCGTCTCTGGCGGTGGCGGAGGAGTTATGGCATTGATCTTGTCGAGGATTTGAAGCATTTGACGGTCAGGCACCATCCCTCCGTAACTTTGTATTTTCGACACGGGACTGGTGAAAACCCAGGTGCAAATCGCCACGGACGGCTTGTTCAGTCGGGTTCCCGTTTGCCCTTGCGCATGCCAGGGCAACGCCACTTGCATCTCAGCGGGCGCGGCATTCATGCTGCCCGTGATGGCGACGAGGACCACATTACCGTCAGGCCGAATCTCCTCGGTCGGCGTGACGATAACGGCCGGTCGGCACTTCGGGTTGCGATTCTGGGGGTCAAGGACTTCCACCCGGACGATCCGACCACGGCACAAGTGGGGCACAGGTGCCTCCTACTCCGGGAATAGTCGCTCTTCTTCACCCTGATACCATTCGGCGGGAGGTGGGTGCGTCGAAGCGATCTGTTCGAGCCGCGATTGCGAGAGCGGATAGCATTCGACCGCCAACTTCTCCAAGTCGTCCGCGCTTTGCCAGCGGTCGAACACACGGGTTTTTAACCGTTCCATGTCCTCGATTTCCGGCGCAAGAACATCCGGGTCCGGGAGGTCCGGCCGGTCGAGCGCGGAGAGCCAGGCGGCCAGGGCGCGGGTGTGCTTGAGTTGGCTAAGCCGCGTCTCCCAAGCACTCAGCAATCTCGGACGGGCCGCTTGCACCTCGGCCGTTTGTCCCTTGGCGACGTCCAGGATGATGCGTCGCCAGGCATTCTCGAACGCGCGAGCCGACCCTTTCATGCCCTCCACGGCCCCGCCTACCTCGCGGACCATGACACGCATGAGATCCTCAATGTTTTCGAGGCTCCCCACGACGGGAGAGGCGGCCTCCAGTTCCGGCAAGAGGTCTTCAGGCATTCTTATGCCTCCTTCGCCCACAATACCCGCTGCTCTACCACCAGGTTTTCTGCACGCTACCTTACCATCCTATCCGATTGCAAGCCATGCCGTGCTTCGGCGTCTCCATCCAGGGAAACGGTTCCCTTAATAAGACTCCGACAATACCTCTCCCTTACGGTCGCGACTCGGACAGCATCAGCCCTCAGCGCCGAAGATAAATCCATAGGATGAATCCGACTCTGCCCATCCGACGCTGTTGGGAGCGAGCCGTGCATCTTCCTCTTTGGTCTTGTCATGTCCTCATGGCCATCGGTGCCGCCGCGCTCGCGGCCGTCCCGCTCCCCGATGGCCACGCCATCATCCGCGGCAAGGCGGGCGGCTCGGAAATCCTCATCACCACAACAAATCGCGTGGCTGGCGCCATCCATTCGCTGACGTGGAACGGCAAGGAGTTCCTCGACAGCACCGACCACGGCCGGCAGCTGCAATCGGCGTCGAACCTCGACTGCGGCAAGCCCATCCGCGCCGAGACGTACAACCCCACCGAGGCCGGCTCGCGCGCCGACGGCGCCGGCGAGCGATCATCCAGCAAGCTACTGCAGCTTCGTGCCGACGGCGCGGAACTACAAACGACGGTGCGAATGGCGTTCTGGCTGAGGCCCGGCGAGCGCTCCGGTGGTCATCTCGCCCGCAATGACAAGGTTCTGTCCGACCACCTTCTGACCAAGCGCGTCAACATCGGCCACCAATCGCTACCGCACGCTATCGAGTACGAGGTCACGTTCACCGTCCCGAAGGGCGAAAAGCATACCTATGCGGTCTTTGAAGCGCTCACTGGCTACATGCCGGCGGAGTTCAGCCGCTTCTGGCGATACGACGCCGCCAGCGGCGAGCTGAAACCGCTGAGCGACGGTCCCGGCGAACAGCCGTCGCCGGTGGTACTCGCCACGCCGAACGGCTCCCATGCGATGGGCGTGTACTCGCCGGATCAGCCGTCGCGCGGTTTCGAGAAGATTGGCTACGGGCGTTTTCGCTTCCCGACGGAGAAGGTGGTCAAGTGGAACTGCGTCTTCCGTGTGCGCCAGCCGGAGGGGATCAAGCCCGGCGATTATCGCTACCGCATGTTCGTGGTCGTGGGTAGTCTGGAGGATGTGCGGACGACGCTGCAAGCGCTGCACCAGGAATTCAAACGTCCCTGAAATCGCGGCGCATTTCTCGGAGGCGGAGAGCGATGACCCAAGCGAGTATGTCTCGCCGTGGAGCGGTCAAGCAAATGGCCTGCCTCGCGGCGGCAGGCGCCGTGGGAGGCACCTGTCTGCACGGTGGGCCGCCGGGCGGGCGGAATGCGGAGATGTCTGTCACTGTGCGGCTCAATGAAGCGATCGGCACCATCAAGCCGGCGCTGTACAGCCAGTTCGCCGAGCACATCGGCGGCGTCATTTACGATGGTATCTGGGTCGGTCCCCAATCGAAGATCGCCAACACGGACGGCATCCGTCACGCCCTGGTCGAACACGTCCGCCGGTTGGGCCGCGTGGTCGTGCGCTGGCCGGGCGGCTGCTTCGCCGACAAGTACCACTGGCGCGACGGCATCGGCCCGCGCGACAAGCGGCCGCGGCGTTTTGGACGCTGGAAGGAAGTAACGGAGCCGAATCACTTCGGTAGCCATGAATTCATGCGCTTCTGCCGGCTGTGCGGCGTCGAGCCGTACTTCGCGGCCAACGTCGGCACTGGCTCGGCCGAGGAGTTTCAGCAGTGGGTCGAATACTGCAACGCTCCGGCCGGCGCGACCACCCTGGCCGACGAACGCGCGGCCAACGGCGACGACAAGCCGTTCGGCGTCCGTTACTGGGGCGTCGGCAACGAGAGCTGGGGCTGCGGCGGGAAATTCACTCCGGAGGATTACTGTCGGGAATATCGCAAGTTTACCGAATGGGTGCCCGGCTACCGCGTGCCGCTGTACCTCATCGCCGCCGGACCCGACGGCAACAACCTCGAATGGACGCAGCGTTTCTTCCGCAAATGGACCGACTTCGCTCGGGCGCCGCTGCACGGCTGGGCGCCGCACTACTACTGCGGCACGACCGGCCACGCCCTGAAGTTTAACGACGATCAGTGGTACGAGATGCTCGACAAGGCCAACCGGATGGAGAAACTCATCGCGGACCAGTGGGCCGTCCTCGGCGAGTTCGACCGCGAGCACAAGGTCAAGCTGGTCATTGACGAGTGGGGCTGCTGGCACCCGGCCGGCACCGAGATCAACCGCGATCACCTGTTCGAGCAGATGGGTTGCCTGCGCGACGCCCTGGTGGCGGCGCTGACGCTGGACACGTTCAATCGTCACGCCGACAAGGTGGACATGGCCAACATCGCCCAGTTGGTCAACAACCTGCACTCGCTGTTTTTGGCCGACGGCGATCGCTTCGTGGCGACGCCGACCTTCCACGTCTTTGAGATGTACAAGGCGCATCACGGAGCGCGAGCGGTGAAGATCGATGTACAGGCGCCGGAGGTGACGTTCCGCGCCGGTGGGCAGGAGCGGAAACTGTTCCGCGTGGCCGGAGCAGCGTCGGTGCGCGAGAAGGAGATGACGTTGACACTGGTGCATACACACGTCCGCGAACCGGCCGAGGTTGTCATTCGGCTGCGTAACGGCAAGGCCGACTCCGTGCGGCAGACGATACTGACGCACGAGAAGCTGAACGCCCATAACACATTCGACAACCCCAACGTGGTAACGCCGAAAACGACGGCGGGGAAGGAATGCGGCGAGGCGGTCAGGTGCGTGCTGCCGCCGGCGTCGGTGACGCGTCTCGACGTGCGGCTGGGTTGACCGCCGCTTACGGTTTCGGGCTGCGCGACTATGGAGGAAGACAATGGCAAGTAATATTCAGTATGAGATTATCCTGTATTGGAGCAAGACCGACCAGGCATTCCTCGCCGAAGTGCCGGAACTGCCCGGCTGCGCCGCCGATGGCGCAACGTATCAGGAAGCGCTGGCGAACGTCGAACTCATCATCCAAGAATGGATGCAGACGGCGCGACAGTTGGGCCGATCCATCCCCGAGCCGCGCGGGAGATTAATATACGCCTGATCGGCATTTATTTACCTGAGCAGAACCGCCAGCGCGAGCGCCGCCGTCTCCACGCGCAGGATACGCGGTCCCAGATCCAGCAAGCGCCAGCCCGCCGTGCGCGCCAACTCGATCTCCTCGTCCGTAAACCCACCCTCCGGCCCGACCGCCACCACCGTATCGCTCCTCATCGCGTCCTCCAGCTTGCCTTCGCCCCCCGGATGGCCCAGGATACGGCGCTGCGGCAATTCCGCCGATCGACAAAACGCGGACCACTCGACCATCGGCCGCACTTGCAGCAGCGCGTTACGACCACACTGCTTGCTCGCCTCGATGACGTGACGCTGCAGCTTGTCCAGCTTCGTCTCGCGCGGATGGACCACGCTGCGGGCGGTCTGCAAGGGGATGAACGACGTGACACCCAGTTCGGTCAGCTTTTCCAGGAGGAACTGCGCCCGGTCGCCGCGCGGCAACGGCGCGGCGATCTCCAGGCGATAAGGCAGTTCGCGGGCCGGACTCTCGACGGCGAACACGTCCAGCGTCACGCTGCGCCGGTCGGCCTCTTCGACGCGGGCGGGGTACTGACGGCCGTCGCCGTTGAACAGGCAGACGGCGTCGCCGCGGCGCACGCGGCAAACCACGGCGAGGTGATGCGCCTCCGGACCCTGGAGCACCACCGGACCCGGCTTCAGTTCACAATTGACGTAGAATCGCTCGGCCATCCTTGCTATGTCTCGCCGCGCCTGTCCACCGCTTGTCGGTTCGCCCCGTCAGCTTACCAAGCTGACTCCGGATGGGACAATCGAAAACGAGGATGCCCCGAATGGGAATCGCCGCATCCTTTCGCGTGGATCTCTCGGGGGAAAGGGACGCGCCATGTCTACTTCCGTCTCGATGCGCTCGCCGGGATCGCTGAACCCGACGCGCCAACAGCTCGACGAACTCGACGCCCTGCTCAAGCGCATGCTCGAACTGCCCGTAAATCAGATTGACAACGCGGACGAGGCCGAGGGTGAGGAGGAGGCCGACGAGCCGGCCGCGCCGGCGGTCGTGCCGATGGAGATGAAGCCGCTCGCGTCGCCCATCTCGTACATGGTTATCGAGACGGCCAGTCCGCGTCCGCTGCCTCCGTCGTCGGGCTTCGAGCCGCGGCCGTCGCTGCTGACGCCGCGACTGGTGCCGGTGACGCCGCCGCCGGAAAGCCCCGTCGAGGAAGAGGAGCCGGCCGCGTCGGCGGAGGATGCTCCGCCGACGGAAGATCCGCTGCCGGCGCCGTCCGCCGTGGAGACCGAAACATCGGCGGCGGATTCGCCGTCGTCCGAGGCGGAAGTGTGGGTGCCGCTACGCTCGACCTGGCAACCGTCGGCGCAGACCTGGCAGCCACTCGCCGAGAGCTGGCAGCAGGCCCAGGGCGCCGCGCCGGAGTTTGCCGCCCCGGAGAATCCGCCTCCCGATCCGACGCCGCTCGAAGTCCTTCCGCTGCCCACACTGCCAGACGCAGCGGACCCGATCGAGTCCGTGACGCCGGCCGCGCCCACTGTCGCCCCTGCGGCGCCGGTGGCTGCTCCCCCGGCCGAGTCGCGCCTTCAACTGTCGGCGGAAGACGCTCCCGTGGCCGTATCGCCTTTTCTGCTGCCGCTGCTGTGGTTCAACCAGGGCTTCGACGCCTGCCTGTCCCCGCTGGGCGCCCCGGGCCGTTGGTTGTGCGACCGCCGCGGACGCCACGCCCTCGGGACCGTGGGCTTGCTATCCCTGGCCGCGGCGGCGGCCGTCGCCGTCTGCGCCGGGTTGGGTTGGACCTGGTAGGGGGGACTGCTAGAATAACATCGCCTGAGCCTTCGCGCGAAGCCGCAAGCGGCCCCGCTTGTCCATCGTGAGGAAACCATGTCCAGCGCCGCGCCGTCCGTGAATTCGCCCTCGCCGCCGACGGAGCCGATGACCAATCCGGTCGCCGCCGTGCTCAGCTACCTCATTCCCGGACTGGGCCAGATCTACCAGGGTCGCATCGCCAAGGGCGTCCTCTTCTTCGTCTGCGTCTATACGCTGTTCTTCGTCGGTCTCTACCTCGGCAGCGGCACCGTCCACCTACGTAACGAAACGTACACCGTGACCAGCAACGTCTATCTGCCGGACACGGCCGACAAAAACAATCCGTTCGGTCTGCCTCACCTGGCCGCCAACCTGTACAACCGGCCGCAGTTCGCCGGCCAGTTCTGGGTCGGCATCGCCGCCTGGCCGGCCGTCTGGCAGTATCTCAACTCGGAAGAACGAGACGAGAAGGGCGACCCGCTGCTGGGCAATTTCGAGCGCACGCCAAGCGAGTCGGCCCTCAACGCTGTCCACACCAGCGGCGATAAGCTCCTGGAGCTGGGCTGGGTCTTTACGGTGATTGCCGGCGTGCTCAACGTCATGGTGATCTACGACGCCCTGGCCGGGCCGGCCTTTCCGCCGGCCGACGACGAACCTGTCCCCGAGGCGGCTTGACATGCACGCACTCCTGCCGGCGCACAACATTTACCTGGTCGATTTGCCCTTGCTGATCGTGCTCATCAGCCTGGTCTACAGCGCCACGCGTTTCGACCAGTGGGGGCCGATCCTGCGCGAGGCGCTGCGCTGGGGACTGCGTCTGACCGCCTTCCTCGCCGCCATCTGTGTCGCCCTCTACGTCCTGCATCGGCTGACCTGATCCCGACGCGAGCATGGGCCATGAGCGCGGAACCTCCCCACGGTGCGCCGGCCGATCCATCCCAACAGGAAAATGACGCTCCCCGCTCGCAACGGCGGTTGGCGAAGGCGTTTCGCTGGCAGGCGTTCTTTCAGCGCTGTGCCGAACCGCTGTTTGTGCTCGACCGCCGCCGGCGTTTGCTGTTCGTCAATGGCGCCTGGGAGGCGCTGACCGGCGTGTCGGCGGCGCAGGCGCACGTTCTCGTCTGCCGCCGATCCCGGCCGGCCGCGATCGACGATCCGCCCGAGGAAATCCTGGCCCACGCCCTGACGCCGCCGCCGGAAGTGCTGCACGGCGCCAGCGGCCGTGTTCGCCGCCTGCTGCCGGGTCGGTCGGCGTCGCGCTGGTGGGACGTCGAGTTTCTACCGCTGCGGCAAGAAGGCGAGCAGGGCGGCTACCTCATCCTGGGCCGCATTCGCCCGGCGCCCGCCGTCGAGCCGGCCGACACGACGCCCCTGTCCGAGAAGCTCGTCAACCTGCGCCAGCGCCGCGTCGAGCGCTACGGACTGGAGGCGTGGTCCAGCACGCTGCCGGCGATGCGCCGGCTGGTCGAGCAGGTGTACCTGGCCGCTGGGGTGACGGCTCCAGTGCTGCTCGTCGGCGAGCCGGGCACGGGCAAGCAGACGTTGGCGCGGACCATCCACTACCTGAGTCCACGGCGGGACGACGCCTGCGCCGTGCTCGATTGTGAACATCTGCCGGCCGCCGCGGTGGCCGCCCTGCTGTTCGGCGAACGGGCCGTCGGCCGCGAGGGTCTCGCCGCTGTCTACCTGCGCGAGCCGGCGTTTCTGCCGCGCGACGTGCAACTGCGCCTGAGCGAACGGATTGCCCGGAGCAGTGGTCTCGGTTCGGAAGGCGCGACCGGGCCGCGCGTTCTGGCCGGCTGCGCGACGCCGCCGGAGCAGGCCGTGCGCGCGGGCCGAATGCTCGATGAATTGGCCTGTGCGCTGAGCACACTGGTCGTCACCGTGCCGCCGCTGCGCGAGCGCCGCGCCGACCTGCCTGGCCTGGTCGAGCGCTTGCTGGAACGCGCCGGCGCCGGCCGCGAGGTGCGCGTCACGAGCTTGAGCGCCGATGCCTGGGCCGTGCTGCGCGGCTATGCCTGGCCGGGCAACGTGCGGGAACTGTATGCCGTCTTGCGCGACGCCTGCGGCCGGGCCACCAGCGAACAGCTCCGCGCCGCCGACCTGCCCGCTGAACTGCGGCGAGCCGTCGAACGCGAGCAGACGCCGCCGCGACCCGCCGAGCGACCGTTGCCTCTGGAACAACTGCTGGAGGAAGCGGAGCGACGGCTCATCCTGCTGGCCCTGCGGCGCACGCACGGCCACAAGGCCCGCGCTGCCCGGCTGCTGTCGATCCCTCGGCCGCGTCTGTGGCGGCGCATGCTCAAACTCGGCATCGTCGATACGGAACCGGAGCCGGGTTCGTCGGCCGACGACACCGGCGGCGAGGAGTGACAGCCATGCGTCATCCGCAGCTGTTGGTCTACGAATCCGACGGCCGGCTCGCCGCCCTGCTGCGGCCGCTGGCCGAGAAGAATCAATGGCTGTTGCGCGAGCCGCGCCAGCTGTCGGCGTGTCTGCGCCTGTTCGACCGGGGCGGGCCTGGCGTGCTGGTCCTGCGCAGCAGTGCCAACCTGGAGCGCGAACTGGCCACGCTGGAACAGGTGTCCTGGCTGTATCCCGACGCCGCTACCGTACACGTCGCCGACAGCGAGCAAGCCGGATGGGCCGCGCTCGCCTGGGATCTCGGCGCACGCTATGTCTTGCCACTGTCGCAGACGCGCGAACGCTTGGCGGAAATCGTCAACGGTCTGATGGGACGGTATCAAGGGGCCGGGATGAGGAGGGAAGCATGACCGAACTGCCTCTGCTGGACGAGACGCGCTGCAGTGGCTGTGCGGATTGCGTGGCCGTCTGCCCCTCCGATTGTCTGTCCATGCGCGGGGCGATTCCCTACCTGGTGCGTCCGGCCGACTGCATCAGCTGCGGCCTATGCGTGCTCGTTTGCCCCAGTGTCGCCCTGAGCTTGGCCGAGCCAGCCGCGGCGTAACGAGACGCCGCTTGCGGCTTAGCGGGGCGACGGCAAACGCTCAGCCGCAAGCGGCGCACGAGAGAGCTACGCGCTCACTTGGCGCTGGCGGTCCTCACCGTCTCCGCCTCCATGTCCTTGAAGTTGGCCCGGATCGTCTGTCCGGCCCGCACGATGACGCGGCGCGTCTCCGTGATCGGCTTGCCGTCGCGGATCACCTCCGCCCGCACCATGTAGTAGTAAGCCTGTCCCGGCTCCAGCGTGGGCGTGTTAAAGGAGCGCAGGCCGGAGGGCGTCTTCATCGGTAGATCGTCGATGTACAGCTTGGCGTCGGCGGGCAGTTCGACGACCAGCTTGGCCCGCGTCGGCGCAACCATTGTCTCCTTGTCCTTGGTCGGGTTGCCCAGCTGTTCACCCTTCGGCGGCGTGCCCGTCCCGGTCCCCGGCGCCACCGCGCCCGGATAAGTCGGGGCCCCATACATGCCGCCGCCGTAACCGTAACCATAGCCGCCGCCGTAGCAGCCCATGCAGCCCATGCAACCGCCGCAGCCCCAGCTGCTGTAGCCACCCCAGCACCCACCACAGCCGCCCCAACCACCCCAGCCGTAACAGCCGCCGAAGCAGCCGTAACAGCCGCCGTAGCAACCATAGCAGCCGCCACAGCCACCGTAACAACCGCCGCAACGGTGACAATCCGGCGCACTGACTCCCGTCGTCAACGCTGCCATCAGAACCATACTGTACATTTCTCTCCCCTCCCGAATGCCATTGGAATAGAAGTGAGCGAGACGATCCCAGCGCCACATCGCAGGGGATATGGCGTATCTGGGATAAATAGTAAATTTAGGCAATCTGATCGTCAATGGTATTCTGGGAAAAGAAGGGTCGATTCGCCGAGAATAGTCGTTACATTCGGAACCTCCGAGTCCGCAGCATCAGCGAGGGAGGGCGAAAGCTCCCTCGCTGATGCCGCGGACTCGGAAGCCTGTGAATGATCCGTCAAGGGATGGGGTAAAGCGGATTCAGCTCATGGGCCTTCCGTCGGTCGCTCAGGCCGCCATCGCGGTCGCCTTGCTGAAGGAGGAGGGTGCCGCGCAGATAAAAGGCGTCCGCCAGCCGTCGATCGCGTGCAACGGCGTCATTGCAGTCGTAGATGGCCTCGTCGATTTCGCCGAGCGGAGCGCGGCGCGGGCACGGAGGAAGTACGCTTCCGCGTCGGTTCGCTGCAGGCCGATCGCCCGCGTGAAGTCGGCGTGGGCCTTGCGATACTCTTGCAGAGCCAGGTACGCCTGGCCGCGCATCTTGTAGGCGTCCACGTTTTGCGGATCGCGCTGGATCACCGCATCGGCATCGCCGGCGGCGCTGTTCCAATCGCCCATCTTGAGGTAGGCCAACCCGCGCGTCTGCCGGGCGGCGACGTCCCAGGCATCCCGTTCCAGCGCCCGCGTCAGGTCGGCGATGGCCTGCCCGTACTCCTCGCGGTCCAGAGAGATCGTGCCGCGCACCCGGTAGGCCGGCGCCAGGCCCGGGTCGCCGTCCCGGTCGCGCGCGATGGCGGCACTGTAATCAGCGAAGGCGCGGACGCGGTCGTTGCGAACATGGTGGACATTGGCCCGGTAGTAGTACGGCCAGGGATCGCCGGGCGTCAGGTCGATGGCCACGGACTCGTCGGCCAGGGCGTTGTCGTAATCGGCATTGCGGACGTAACAGGCGCCGCGCTCTCGGTAGGCGCGGGCGTTGTCGGGTTCCAGCCGGAGGACGGCGGTGAAGTCCTCAATGGCCAGGCTGTTGTCGTGTCGGGCGGCGTGTAACTCGGCGCGGTGGAGCCAGGCGCGGAGGTCGCGGGGATCGCGGCGGATCGCCTCGCCGAAGTCGGCGAGGGCGCCCGCCGCATCGCGCCGACGGCGGCGGACCAGGCCGCGCTCCGTCCAGGCGCGAACGAGGTCCGGGTCGAGTTCCAGGGCCTCGGTGAACGCCAGCAGGGCTTGCTCGTCGCGGCGGCAGGCGGCGTGCGTCAGGCCGCGGTCGAGAAGGACCTCCGCCCTTTCCTTCTTCTCCTTTTGCTCGCGGAGACGTGTCCGCCGCTCCTCTTCGTGCCGGCGTCGTTCCTCCTCGCGGTCTCGGGCGGCGGCCCGCTGTCGTTCCTCCTCCGCCTCGGCCCGGCGGCCTTCGTCCTCCTGGCGTTGGCGCTCCGCCGCTCGCCGCCGAGCCGCTTCGTCTTCGGCCCGGCGCCTCTGCTCGTCGAGGAGTCGTTGCGGCCCCATCTCGAATCGGCGGCGCTCCTCGATCCGTTTCCGGCGCTCGGCGACGCCCCGGCGCTGCTCGGCCGTGTGCGCGCGTGTCTGCGCGATCAGGAACCAAATCGGAAGGATGAGCAGCAACAGGACACCCAGCGCCAGTGCGGTGAGCAAGACCCACGGAGGGCGCTGTCTCAAGGGAGCGGAGGACCGCGCCAGCGGCGGGAATCGCCTGGGATCGATCCGACGGGGATGCGGCCTCCGCGATCCTACTGACGACCGCGTTGGCGTGGGGACCGGCGGGACCGCGATGTCCAGCGCTGTGTCGAAGGTCGGCGTTTGGAGGTCGGGGACCGTCGGGCACAAGCCCGAAAAACACGGGCCATCCAGCTGCCGCAAGGCGTCTGCAAGCACGGCGGCAGCGGCCTGCACCGAATGGTCGTGCCGGCAGCCGCGGAGCCAGCGTCCGAGTTCCTGGCAGACGAAGGCGCGGCCGACCCTCGCCAGCAACGGCAACCCGGCGGAGCCAGTCAGCAGGCGCATCAGGCCGACGCAGCCCTGTCGCTCCAGTTCGCGGACCCATTCGCCCTCTGCAAGGTCCGGCACGACGGCGGAGACTTCATGCAACCACGCCCATTCGTCGGCGTCGAGGTGGCCCGCCAGGGCGCCGGCTTCACGGGCGGCTCGCAGCTCCCACAGGCACTGGTGACGCAGCGCGGTTTCCACGGCCGTCGCCCCCGGCTGGCGCGTCACAGCGCCGCCTTGCGCCAACTCGGCCAGCACCGTTTCCAGACGCTGCCGGAACGACTGCGCATCGCCGGCGGACAGGCCGACCTGACCGTGGTCCCAGAAGGGGTCGTCCGCCAGCGCCACCTCCAGGGCGCGCCAGGCGCGTTCGAGGGCTTGACGGAGGGCCGCGCTCCAGGGCGGATCATCCTCTCGACTGTGGCGGGTGAGGAGATCCACGAGCGCGGTCATGGCATCGGCGCCGCCGAACGTACCCACGTCGTCGGCCAGGCGCTGCAGGACAAGGCGGGACAGGCTTTGTCCAATCGACATGACGGCAGACCCTTGCACACTCCTTCGCGGCTCGGTGGACCGGCGGCGGTCTCGTTTGATTGTCCGCTCCCGCGCGGCGTGCGGCAAGAGATTTCTGCGCCCGCTCGCGGCTCAACTCTGCGGCGCGGGTTCTTTCCACCACGGGCTGAGAACGTGGATCTTCTTGAGGATCAGTTCGCGTTCGTGATTGTTCTTGGCGGCGGCCAGGCGCGCCTTCAGCTTGGTCATCTTCTTCTTGCGATGATACCGGCGGTTCAACTCGATTCGGCGTTCGACCATGATCGGATCCTTGCGTTGGCTACGTATCGGAATGAATGCCTCGCGCCGGCGCGAAGGGCCGGGGATGATTATGTTACAGGGGTTGACGGCGGCTGCAAGGGCGAGCGAGGGGGGTAAGCCCCCTGTTGGCGCCAACAGGGGGCTTATTGGCGCCAACAGGGGGCTTACGCCCCCCGCTCGCCAGGCGGTATAGTGAAAGAACAACCTCGATCCGCACGACAGGGGCCAACCGTGGAACGTACTCCTCCGCTGGAACAAGGCCTGCTCGGCCGCACACTCAACGGCAAGTACAAGCTGCTCGACGTGCAGGCCAGCGGCGTCTTCGGCACCGTCTTCCGGGCCGAGCAGTATTTTTGCCGCCGCCTCGTGCGACCCGTCGCCGTCAAGGTATCGCGGCAGAGCGGCTTGAGCGAGGAGACCGCCCCCTATCTGTTCGGCGACGCCCTGGTCCTGGCCCAGCTGCTCGCCGGTACGACGCCGGGCCTGGACGACGCCGGCCGCCGTCATCTCGTGCAGATTTTCGACATGGGCCTTTTGCCCGAGCACGACAACCGCGCCTACCTGGTCATGGAATACGTCGGTGGCCTACCCCTCTTGTCGCACATGCGCGCGGCGGGGCGGATCAGCGTGCCGATCGGTCTGCGTTTCCTCAAGCAGATTTGCCGGGGCATGGCCCTGGTCCACGGCCAGGGAGCGGTCCACCGCGACCTGAAGTCAGACAACATCTTGATCGACCGTCGCGGCGTGGTCCGCATCGTGGACTTCGGCCTGGCCGCCTACGCCGACCCGCGACTCGGCTTCGCGCCGGGATCGCTGGGCACGTTCACCTACATGGCCCCCGAGACGCTGGACGGCCGCTCCACGCCCGCCTCGGACGTGTACAGTCTCGGCCTGCTGCTGTACGAGTTGTTCACCGGCGGCGGCCCGCACCTGACGGCGCCGTGGTCGCACGACGACAAGGACGATCGCCGCGCCGAGCATCGACGCCTGAAACAGTCGCTGCATTTTCCGCCGCCGTCGGCGGTGCATAACGAGGTCCGCAACGACTACCGCTGGCTGGACGCGCTGATCCTGCGCTGCCTGGAGTTCGAGCCGGAGCGTCGTTTCGCCGACGCGGGCCGTCTGCTGGCCGCCATCGAAGCGTGCGAGTCCGGCCAACCACTGCCGCCACTGGCCTCGGCCGTCCCGCCTCCGAGTGCGGACGCCACCCCGTCCGCTCCTGCCGCCGATGTCGCCGAGGACGCACTCTTCCGCGAGGTGCGCCGCCTGCTGGCAGCGCGAGCGTATGAACAAGTGATCGATCGCCTGGACGTACACCGTCCGCCGGAGTGGGCCGTGCTCGACGCGATGGGAGGCGCGGACGCTGCGCGCTGGGGCAGGCGTACCTCGGCCGGGGCGATCTGCCGGCGGCGCGCGACTGCCTGGAACAGCTCCGCGCCACGCAGAAGGAGCAAAACCTGTTGCCGCGTTCCGACTACGCGGCGGCGCTGTCGGACCTGTTCAAGTGCTACCGTGGGCTGGGACAGATGGAGCTGGCACAGGCATGTCAGGAAGAGGCGCGGAAACTGTTGTGAGGCGCAGCCAAGCGGAGCGCGGGCTATCGCGCTCCGCGGCGCGCCGCGGCGAAACGTAGGCGTGCGCATGCAGAGACAGCCTCTCGGGTCCGGCGCGTTCGGCCGCTCCTTTCGCCAGTTCGTCAAGCAACTTCACGGTGTCCGGTGTGGCGATCCATTCCAGCACTTCCACGGCGCGGATGGCACGCAACGATTCCGGCTTGTTCTCCATCGCCTCCACAATCCGCTGCAACCTCCGACGTATTTCCAGCGAGGGCTTTT
This sequence comes from uncultured Planctomycetota bacterium, assembly GCA_963849325.1. Classification (GTDB taxonomy): domain Bacteria; phylum Planctomycetota; class Planctomycetia; order Gemmatales; family Gemmataceae; genus JAJPHU01. The sequence continues at coordinate 346,822 of CAWKHF010000010.1, forward strand.
CTTTCGTCACGATCCGCCGCAGAAGCGAGGCTGCGGCATCCGCCTGTTTCTCCAACTCCTCGGCCGCTTTTTGCCGCGTCGAAAAGTCGGCGCTATCGAGTGCTTCCACCAGTTGCCGCACGCGCTTGGGGTCCGCCGCCGGCACGGGCTTGAGATGTTCGCGCAGAAACGGCAGCGTTTGTTCGGGTGCGGCGGCGAGACGATGGATCGCCCGGAACGCCTTCGCCGCATCACCGCCGGCCAGGTCGGTCCATAGCACGTCTAACTCTCGTGCGGACAGAGGGGAACGAGGGAGCGTCCCGGCCGCGGCGGCCACGTCCCACACCAGGACCGTGGTATCGCGGCTGCCCGTCGCCAGCAGCTTGCCATCGCGCGAGAAGGCGCCGCTCTGCACTCCGTAGCGGTGCTTCCCGAAATGCCCCCGCTCCTTTCCGGTCGCTGTCTCCCACAGGTAGACACCGCCCTCCCCGTCGTCCGAGGCCAGCGTTTTTCCGTCCGGGGAGAAGGTCAGGAAGTAAACCCCGCCGTCACTTCGGCGTCCTTTCGTTCGCCAGAGGAGCTTGCCGTCAGCCACATCCCAGAGTTTGACGGTTTGGTCGCGCCCTCCCGAGGCGAGCGTCTTGCCATCGGGGCGAAAGGCAAGAGCGGTAACATGGGCATCATCTTGCAGAGCGCGGACCTCCTTTTCCGTGACGGCCTGCCGTAGATGGATCGTGTGAGGGGCATCGAACCCGCCCCCGTCGGCGATGACCTGGCCGTCCGGCGAAAGGGCCAAAATCCGGGGACCGTCGGGGAACACGTCTCCCTGGTAGGTATGCAGCACTTTCCCAGTCGCCACGTCCCAGAGGCGAGCGTTTTTCCCCTGCACGGACAGTAACCTCCGGCCGTCGGCGGAAAAGGCCAGCGAAACTACTATGAGCCGGTCTTGAGGGACCACGAGCGAGGGAAGTCGCTTGCCCGTCGCCGCCTCCAGCAGCCGGATCGCACCCCCGTGACCGCCTGTGCCCACGGCCAGCATTTGGCCGTCGGGTGAATACGCCAGGGCGTAGACATCATCGCCAACGTCCCGGAATGGAGGAAGGGTCTGGCCCATCGCCGCGTCCCATCGGCGAACGAAATCATTGTCACCGGCGGCCGAAACTACGACGCGGCTGTCAGGCGAGAAGGCCACCGCATCGACTTCCCGTTCGTGGGCCGTGACGGGTCGAACGGGTTGGAACGTGGATGCGTCCCACAGGTGGAGGACGTGTTGTTCGTTGGCCCAGGCAAGCCGAGTGCCGTCCGGTGAGAGCAGGACGGGTCCTTCGCCACTCCATCGCGGCCCAGGGGTCGGGATCTCCTTCCCCGCGGCGATGTCGTACCGGAGCGGTACACCGTACCAGCCCAGGAGCCTTTTGCCGTCGGGGAAGAAGGTGAGGTTGCTCACATGGAAGCTGCCCCGCCGAGGCAGTTGCTCGCCGGTCGCGGTGTTCCAGAAGCGGAGCTTGCCATTGTTATCGGTCGAGGCCAGCGTGCGGCCGTCCGGTGAGAAAGCCACCGTCCACGCCCTGCTGGAGTGCCCCTCGAACCGGCGGAGTTCCTTGCCGGTGCGAACATCGTAGAGTGCGATTGTCTTGTCGTGGCAGTCCACATAGGCCCACGTCTTGCTGTCGGGCGCGAAGGCGATACTCGGCGCTCGGTAGTTCTTGCGTCCGTCCAGATGGTGCATCTCCTGGCCGGTAGACGTATCCAGGAAAACGACCGTATTGACAGAAGTTTGATTGTCTCGCCTTGTCCGCCCGAGGCAGGCGAGAACCCGGCCATCCGGTGAAAAGAAGAGCTTGCCGGCCCTGCCGGACTTCAGGGGCCAGCGAGGGAGTTCCTTCCACGTCGAGGTGTCCCAGCGGCGAAGCTCGTCGCCGAACCCGGTCGCCAGGATCTTGCCGTCCGCAGAGAAGGCCACGCCGGGGTCGATCCCCGCGGTGACGTTCTCAAGAGAGCGGAGTTCTCGCCCTGTCGGGACTTCCCAGAGGCACACCCGGTCGTCGTCGCTCGCCGCGGCCAAAACCTTGCCGTCTGGTGCGAACGCGAACTGGCCGATCTCCCCGCCGTGCCGCAGGCGGACGGTGCCCAGGCGCGCTCGAGCGCCGGGTGGCAGCGGATCGCCGAATCGATCGACTCTCGGCGTTCGGACTTCGGCTTTTACCTCGCCCCGGTTGGCGGCGGCTGGCGCGGAGGGTGCCGGCTCGGGCTGCTTCGGCTGCCGGCTAACGGCCACAAGGCGATGCCCGACAGCGGCGGCGAGTCCGAACGTCGCCAGCAGCGTCAGCGCGGCCGTCCATTTCACGAGGGCCGCTCCCTTGGCGACGCTATCCGCGAGGGTGGCGGCAGCCGCGGCGGCGAGCGATTCACCCCGGAGCGCTTGCACCGCCAGGCGGACAGCCGAAAGCGTCAGCAGGGCGGGGACCGCCGCGTTCGCCGCCGGCTCCATCAACAACACGGCGAGCATTCCGGCCGGGACCGTGAAGCCGCGACGGGTCAATCGTTGTTGCAGTAGTTGCCGTGCTCGCGCCAGACGCGCCGTGACCGAACTCTTCGGCCAACCCAGTTCGGCGGCGGCCTGCTCGTGCGTTTGCTCCGCCAGATAACAGAGGACCAGGGGCGTCCGATACTTGTCGGGCAGCCGCGCAATCTCCTCGTCCAGCGCCGCTCGCAATTCCCGCGCGGCCAACGCCTCGGATGGATCGGTGTCTGCGGCGGACGGGAGGACTTGTCGTTCGCGTTCACGCTGCCGGGCCGACTTCGCCCGCGCCTTGTGGGCGATACGGAGAGCGACGCCGTGGAGCCAGCTGGCCAGCGATTGCCGCTTGCGGATCGAACCGGCGTTGCGGACGAGGACGAGGAAGGTGGCCTGAAAAGCGTCTTCGGCGCCGTGGGCCTCGCCGAGCACGCGGCGACAGATGCCATATACCATCGGTCCATGCCGCTGCACGAGCAGCGTGAAGGCCGCCTCCTCGCGTCGGCCGCGGAAGCGCTCCAGCAAATCGGCGTCGCTGAGGTCCGCCGCGGACGTGGGATCAGTCAACTTGCGCAGGTGTCCGAGAAGACGGTAAAGAGTAGAGGACTGCATGGGACTGATCCTCGCCGAGTGATTCTCCATCCCCATAGTGCCGCCCATCGCGGATTTGACCAACATCATGCGCCGAAAGCAGCCCGGCGAGGCGGAGCGCCGTGGTTGAGAAACGGTTTTCCAAATCCCTAGCGGGGGCATCAGCCTCCAGAGTTTTGCCGTTCCTCTTGTGCGGTCGTTCCCTCATTATCGTAATGCTTCTACCCGAGTGCGAACACAAAGCCAACTATCGAAAACTCCGGCGCGGCCGTCCATGTTTTTTCTGTACTAGACTTTCAGCGGAAGCCATCGCCTTTTCTACGGTGGGGTCTTTTGACGTGAGCGCTGCGTTCGATCCTCTGGAAGCGCTGGCATCGCAGGCATGTCCCGGCGGTGGCTGGGGTTATGCCCTCGATCAGCCCGCCCACCTGGAGCCGACCTGTCTGGCCCTGCTGGCCCTGTCGCGCCAGCCGCAGCGCTATGGCTCGGTGATCGAAGCCGGACGAAACTGGCTACACCAGTGCGCCGCCGGCGATGGGACGTATCGGCTCCAGCGCGGCCGGCCGGAGGCGGTTTGGCCGACGGCTCTGGTCCTTTTCGTCCATGCCACTCTCGGCGAACCGGCCGAGTCGCTGCACGAGACGGCGGCCGCTCTGCTGCGCGCAAGGGACGACAGGCGGAGGGCGACAAGGCCGACGACCCTGGCGACATCGATGAGAGCTTGATCGGCTGGCCGTGGGCGGAGGGCAATTTTTCCTGGGTCGAGCCAACGGCGTGGGCGTGCCTGGCCCTGCGACGGATCGGTCAGGGACGGCACCCGCGCGTCGAGGAAGGGCTGAAGATGCTGCTCGACCGCGCTCTGGAGGACGGCGGCATCAACTACGGCAATCGCCGTATCTTCGGCATCGCGCTGGAACCGATTCCGGGACCGACGGCGTTGATGCTTCTCGCCCTGCAAGGACGGTCCAATGATGCACGCATCGCCGCCGCCCTCAACTATCTGCGCCAGGTTGCCCTCAATGATGACGACCTGGAAAACGTGAGTTGGGCGCGGCTGGCCCTGGACGTGTACGGCTGGCGAGTGACGGAACCGAGCCGCGACCGTGAGGAAGCGAAGGGAGGACCGCTCCCTTACGGTCGCGGCTCGGATAAAGCAGTCGCCCTCCGTTCGCCTTGGAAATTGGCGCTGGCGGCCCTGGCCCTGGACGTGGAGCACGGCAATCCGTTCCGTCTGCCCAGCGAGCCGGAATCTGATACTCTGCTGATGCCGCGCGAGCCGGCCCCAGTCAAGCGTCCTCTCGGCGAGCGTATCCGGGCCAAGGTCCGTGGCCTGGCCATCGAGACGGCGACTCGGCTGCGTCCGCTCGATTCGCCCTCCGCGGTCCACATCGCCCCGGTGGGCGATTACAACGCCGACCTCGCCGACGTGGTGTGCCGCCAGTACGAACATTTCCGCGCCCGCGTCCCGCTTCTCGGCAAGCGCGTCGTCCTCAAGCCGAACCTCGTCGAGTACCACCGCGACAAGGTCATCAACACCAATCCGCACGTCGTCGCCGCCGTCATCGAACTGTGCCGGCGCGAGGGAGCGGCCGAGGTGCTTGTCGCCGAGGGGCCGGGACACTGGCGCAACGTCGAATATCTCGTGGCGGCGAGCGGCCTGGGTGACGTGCTGCGCCACTACCGGACGCCGTTCGTCGATCTCAACCACGACGAGCCGAGCAAGCGCCTGAACCTCGGCCGGCTGACCGGGCTGGAGCACCTGTATCTGGCGCAGACGGTGGCGACGGCCGACGTGGTGATTTCGCTGCCGAAGCTGAAGACGCATCACTGGGCGGTGGCGACGCTATCGCTGAAGAATCTGTTCGGCACCCTGCCGGGCATCTGCTATGGCTGGCCCAAGAACGAGCTGCACTGGCGCGGCATCGACAACAGCATCGTGGACATCGCCGCCACGCGCACGCCGGACCTGGCGATTGTCGATGGCATCATCGGCATGGAAGGCGACGGCCCGCTCAACGGCACGCCCAAGCCGATGGGCGTACTCGTCATGGGTTGTGACCTTGTGGCCGTGGACGCTACCTGCTGCCGACTGATGCAGCTCGATCCGGAGCGCGTCGGCTATCTCGTCCTGGCCCATCGCAAGAAACTGGGACAGCTCGCCGCCGACCACATTCAGCAAGTCGGCGAGACGATCGCGGAGCGCGCCCAGCCCTTCGACACCGTGCCGCACTTCCGCTCGCTGTGGCTGGGCCGACCTGCTGAAGGGCCACTAACCAAATGCACATTGAACCACGGATAACACGGATGACACGGATAAAGAAAACCAGAACATTTCTTTAGAGCCTATCCGGTTAACCCCATACGCTTGTAAATGATGAAGGCGAAAGACATATGCAACAGGGCAATATAGTTCTCGGCCTTCTTGCACCAACGGATCAGAATGCCGCGGAATCGGTTCATCCAACTGTGCGTCCGCTCCGCCACCCAACGTCTCGCCTTACGGCCCGCCTTCCGCTTCACCTGCTGCGCGGCTCCCTTCTGGGGCGGCAGATGCGTCGTGAAGTAGAATTCTTCGGCAATCGCTTGCACCTCGTCATAGTCATAGCCCAAGTCCAGGCACAGACCCTGCGGCTCGTCGGGCGTCGGCTCGGGACGCTCCACGGGGATGCTGTCGAGAGTCTCTTCGACCATCTTCATGTCCGGACGGTTGGCACCGTCCACGGCCAGTCCCACCGGGATGCCCTCGGCCTCGGTCAGCAGGCTGCGTTTGCTGCCCTTCTTGGCCCGGTCGGTGGGATTTTTGCCCGTCTTTTTCCCCCCCAAGGGGTGCTTGGGTCATGCACCCGTCCATCGACAGCCAGGACCAATCGATCCCTTTCCAGTCGTCGTAGGCCATCAAGCCGTGTTCCCAGAGTTCCCGGAAGACGCCGGCCTGGACCCATTCTTGAAAACGATCGTGGGCGGTGGAAGCCGGGCAGAACTTGGTGGCGTCCAGCGCCTTCCATTGACAGCCGGTGCGGAGCACGAAGAGGATGGCTTCCATGCAGAACACGGTCGGGCTTTCGGGGCCGACCGCCGCCGAAGCGGTGTGTGTTTGGGTGTTCGGGCAGCAGCGGAGCGATGGCCTCCCAGAGGTCATCGGAGATACGCCAATCGTCCGGAATGGGTCGTTCGTCCATGGTAGAGCCTCCGCACAACGCCAGTCATCGAGACACAAGTGCCGACGGACTATAGACATTGTACTCGTCACCAGGTTATTCGGATAGGCTCTAAGGGATTGAAGCCGACCGACAGGCTCAGCGCCGGTGTACGCGCCGCACGTAGCCCTTGCTCGCCACCTCCCACACCTTCGCGCCGCGACGGTCCAGCTCGACGACGCGGCCGTTCGTCGCCACCAGCGTGGTGCCGGTCGGCGTCCGCCACACACCGCAAGCGCCGGCCGCCTGGCCCTGCCACAAGATTTGGCCCTTGGCGTCCACTTCCAGCACCCGGCCGCTCGACGAGTTGGCAACCAGGAAGCGATCGCCGGGAAGATCCTGAATGCCCACGTACATCGGCTGCGGCGGGAAGCGCTATCGTGCGCACCTTGTTGCCGGCCGTGTCCACCTCCACGATCTCGTTGTTCCCCACGAAGAGGATGTGGCCATTGCGGTGCTTGCGGATGGCGTTGGAGCCGGCCGGCAGCTTGAACGAATAGACCTCCCGGCCGTCGCGGGTGAACTCCATGACGCTGCCGTAGGTGGAAACGAAGGTGTTGCCGTTGGGCAAACGCTGGCAGCCGGTCGGGTCGCCGCCGATCTTTTTCTGCCACAGGACCTTGCCGGTGAAATCGCGCTCGCTGACGGAGTGGGCGTGTGACTCGGCGACGAGGACGCGATTGCCCGGCAGCACCTGCGCCTCCATCGGGCCGGCGAGTCCAGTCAGCTCCCAGCGCCGCTTGCCGCCGCGGCCGCACTCCCAGACGCGGCCGGTGTTGAACTCGATGCCCAGCGTCAGGTCCAGCAGCGGTCGATCGTCGGCGACGCGGGCCCAATCAACCGAATCGCCGTGACGCTGCCACCAAGTCTGCCAGGCATCGCGGCACTCGCGGCGATTGCCGGTGCCGGCGTCGTCCCTCGACACCGCCGGCGCTTGCTCACCGGCCAGCAGGTACAGCGACTCTTCGGCTCGCGCGGCCACCTCCGGCGGAGCGTCTTCCAGTAGCTGGATGAGGGTTGTCACGCCGTCCTTGTCGCGCGCCAGGAGCAACGCCCGCGCCGTCCGCCAACGCACGGTCGCATCGGGATCGCGCAGCAGCGGCCGTACCAATGCCCGTCGGGTCGCATCGCGGTTACGGCCGAGGACGTGGGCCGCGGCCGCGCGAACCAGCGGGTGCGCGTCGGCCACGGCCTTCGTCAGGGCCGCGTCGAACGGGCCGCTGTCGGGTGTCAGGTTCACGAGGGCGGCGCGAATTTCTTCCTCGACGCCTTCGTCCTCCGCGAAGGGGAGATAGGCCAGCAGGGCCGCCGTCGCTCCGGCCGGCCGAAGCTGGGTCAGCACATGGATGGCGGCCGCCGGCAGGGCCGGGCCGGGGCCGCTGTCGATCTCTTCCAGGCATAGCGCCGCACGCCGGGCGATCTCCGCATCCGGGTCGCGCCGGGCGCGGCCCAGCAGGGTCCGTGCCGGAGGGCCACGCTGGATCAGCTGGCGCGAGGCGTCTTCCCGCAGCCGATACTGATCGCTGCCGAGCTGGCGAACCCACGCTTTCATCTGCTCGCGGTCGGCGTCGTTGGGCGTTCGCTGCCGGAAGAACGTCAGCAGAGCCGCCGCGTCCGTGCCGACGCCCGCATCTTGGAGTACTTTTTCGTATTCTGTCGCGGCATTCAGCGGACTCGCGCCGATCAGGGCGAGTAGGAAAAGGAGCATCCGTACTCGGCGCCGTCGGACAACGGACATGGCGGACTTCTCCCGGAAGGCAAGGAAGATTCAGTCTACCCACCAGGATAACTCGTTCGGCGAAGGAACGCCTAGATTATTTCGCGCCGTTGTCCGTCGGGGTGTGTGCGTGGGTTCCGGAGTTGGTGATTCGCCTCCGTTGCCAAGCTCTGCTTGGCAACGCACGTCGGGAAGCTCTGCTTGCCGTCCTGTGATGGGGCGAGGTCCGCCCTACGGCGGCGGTCCTTTCTCGTGCTGCTGGACGAGGTGCTGCAGCATCCGAAGCAGCGCGCGAGTGGTGCTCCAGTTGAGCACCAGGCGATGAGTCAGCAGGATCGGCTCGGGACCGTCTGCTCCCTGGTAGTGGGCGTGGACGCCGAAGTCGAGCATCACTTCCTCCTCGCCGGCCCGCCCGCGGAAGAAGTTGCTGTACGTCACCGTCAGCGAACGTGTATCGAGGGGCGGCGACGAGGAAGTAGGGACGGCCGGAGGCGGTGTTTGTTCGCTCATGAGGAAGACTCCGAGCTAATGAAGATAGACCTTCGCCTGAGACCTCATCGTAACACTGTCACGCCGCGGCGAAAAGGAGGAAGCGGCGTTCCGCTCATTATCTCGTCCTTCGAGGCGAAAAGACGGAGATACGAAAAATCGTTGACCGGGGCGGGCCTCGGAGGTACAACCCTATTATGCCCTCAGCTTGTGGTGGAGGAGGTTCCCCATGATGGCCTTCACTCGTTCGCGCGTTGGTTTGATGGCGTTGCTGCTCGTCCTGAGCGGGCTGATGCTGATCGTGGTGCCACGTCCGCAAGCCGCGCCGCTTCCCGACAAGGCACGCCGGGCGACGTCCGTCCCTCGTGTCTACGCCCTCTTGCACGTCGGCAAGGCATGGGAAGGGTTCGCGTCCGACTTGTATCTTGAAGACGCCTACCGCGAAACTCGACGAATGTATTTCAAGAGCAACGCCCTCTGTCTCGAAGATTGGCGCAAGGCCGGGATTCAGCTTGGTCCAGAGTGGTATCGCGGTAACTGCGTCCTTGACCAGGCTCTTGACGATCCCGAGATTGTCAACCTGCAACTGGAGAAGAAACACCCGGACGCGAAGGATTGGGTGGACAGGAACCTCCGTTCCGATTACCTGGGAAATACCCCTGTCCTGCGCATCTGGCTGGCGGATGGCTCTCCCGAGGAACAGGTTGTCATCCTAAACGCCCTCCTCCGCACCTATCTCCGTGACGATGTCGATCAGGATCGCAATTGGATGACGAGCCTTATGGACGGTTGGAAAAAAAAACGCGACCTTCATCTCTCTTTGATGTCGAAGGAAGAAGCCGAGTTACTCGAGCTGAGCAAAGTCGTGCCGCGCGATGAGGACGAGCAGCGAACTCTCGAGTTCCGGCGGGCCCAGTTGAGAAACGGTTTCCCTATCAGGAAGGAAACGGTGCGGGAACTCCAACTCCGTATTGACAAACAGCAGGACCGCATCCGCTCCCTGCCCCATGTGCTCAAATGGTCGGAAAAGCCAGAGGCAGCGGAATAGGCCGTTGCCTCTGTTGATCGCCCGGTCCCGGCGGAACGGCTCTAGGAGTCCAGCTGCACCTTGCCCTTGTTCCATTGCTTCGGGTCGATTATCGTGCCATTGAGGTTCGTTGTGGTGAAGTTCCCCTTGATGCTCTGGGGTGACAAGACTCCCCAGAACAGTCCCTTACTCAGACCGTTCTGGACCGTCACCTTGAGCGTGCTCCCCTTCAGGAGCTGCAGCTGGCCTGTGACGCCCAGTATGTCGCAATGGAACTTCGTCTGACCATCGATCTTGGGGTCATACTCTCCCCCCAAGGAAAGATTTCCATTGATGACCAACACACCGTACCCTCCGGCCCCAAGCCCCTGACCTAGCACGATGTTCCCGCCACTAATCGTAGCGTTCGGCACCGTCAGTTCATCCTTGTTTTCGTCCAGAGTCGCCAGCGTTCCGCTGCTCTGAATATAGTTGTGCTTCAGGATAAGACCGACCCAGCCGTACAGGTTCAGAGAGCCGCCGACCATGTCGAAGTCCGAATTGGCAGTCGCCGCATCCGTACCGTCGATGACGAGGTCGCCGCCCGGATTTGCCGCGTTGCCGCCGCCATTGACATTGAAGACACCACGGTTGAAGACAGCGATTTGGATCGTGGTCTTCGTGTTCGGTTTCCCAACGTAGTCCACCCGTCCGTCATTGGTCAGGATCGAACCGACTCCGCCGGATGTGATGAGCGTCGCATTGCCGCTGCCATCCAATCTTAGATAACTGTGCGGACCAACGTACAATCGAGCGGGACCAGCGAGTTTGAGTGGATTGCCGGTGGCTATAGCTAGGGTGGTATTTTGACCGTTAACCATGATATTAGCCGCACTTTGCATATTGTAATTACCGCCGATGTTCACCCATGCTATGTCCTGGATGTCGAAGTCTCCTTGCTGGCCAGAGAAGTTGAAGTTGGTGAGCGTACTGGTGCCGCTCTGCACGTTCAAGTCGGAGAAAATAGACTTGAAGTTCACATTCAGGCTGGACTTGGTGTCTTCGCTGATGCTCCCGGAGTCAGTCACGTTCACGCCAGCGTCGAGTGCCATCTGCGCGGTGTAGCCGTGTCGTAGGATGATCAACGAAGGAGAGATATTCTTGTTCCACTCGATGTCCGCGTTGGCCACGTTACCGTCAAATACGGCGGGAGAGCCGTTCGGCACTTCGTCGGCCGTCCAATTATCGGGATTGCTGGCCAAGTTGTTCTCGCCGGCCGGTCTCCAGATATTCTCCGTGGGCGTCGGTGTAGGCGTGGGTGTAGGCGTCGGCGTGAGGGTCAGCGTGACCGTGGCTGGCTGGGAATTCTCCGCACCATCGCTGTCCTGATACTGGAAGCTGTCCGTGCCCGTATAGCCGGTGTTGGGCGTGTAGGTGAACGAACCGTCGGGGTTCAGTTGCAGCGTACCATTGCTGGGAGCGCTGACCAGGCTGGTCGTCAGTTGGTCGCCGTCGGCGTCCGTGTCGTTGGCCAGGACGCCCGAGGAAGCATCCACACTCAACGGCGTGTCCTCGGTAACGTCGTAGCTATCGGCGTTGGCCACCGGCGCATTATCCGCCACGCTGATCGTGACCGTGGCCGTGTTCGACGTGTACGCGCCGTCGCTGGCCTGATACTGGAAACTATCGCTGCCGACGTAGCCCTGGTTCGGTAGATAGGTGAACGAGCCGTCGGAACTGAGGCTCAGCGTACCGTGGCTGGTTCCACTGCCAACCAAGCTGACCGTCAGTTGATCGCCGTCGGCGTCCGTGTCGTTAGCCAGGACGCCCGAGAAGGCATTCACGCTCAACGACGTGTTGCCCTTGGGAACTTCGTAGCTGTCGTCGTTGGCCACCGGCGCATTATCCGTCACGCTGATCGTGACCGTGGCCGTGTTCGACGTGTTCGTGCCGTCGCTGGCCTGGTACTGGAAACTATCGCTGCCGACATAACCTTTGTTCGGGATGTAGGTGAACGAACCATCGGAGCTGAGGTTGAGCGTGCCGTGGCTGGTTCCACTGCCGACCAAACTGGCCGTCAGCGAATCGCCATCGCTGTCGCTGGCATAGCTGAGCACGCCCTGCGATGCATCCATGCTGAGCAGTTGATCGTGGAGCGTGCTGTAGCTGGCGTCGCCGGCAGTCGGGCCGGAACCGCTGTCCTCATGCACGTTGAGCCATACCGTGGCCGTGTTGGAGTCTTCGGCGCCATCGTTGGCCTTGTAGGTGAAGCTGTCCGTGCCGGTGAAGCCGCTCGTGGGCGTGTAGGTGAAGGAGCCATCGCTATTCAGTTGCAGTGAACCATTGCTGGGACCGCTTACCACACTAGCCGTCAAACTGTCGTCGTCGGCATCGCTGGCGCTGGCAAGCACCCCCTGGGACGCCGTGACGTTGACGGTACTGTTGGCGGGGAGGCTATAGGATAGGTCCGACACGACCGGCACCTGGTCGGTGACCTCAAGGGACACCGTGGCCGGGGGGCTACTGTTATAGACGCCGTCGTTGGCCACATAGGTAAAACTGTCGCTGCCGACGTAGCCGGCGTTGGGCACATAGGTGAATGAACCGTCCCCGTTCAGTGCCAGCGTGCCATTGCTGGGACCGCTGACCACACTGGCCGTCAACGGGTCGCCGTCGGGGTCGGTGTCGTTGGCCAGCACGCCGGCGGAGGCGTCCGGGTTCAGCACCCGGTCATGCACGACCGCGTAGCTGTCATCATTCGCCAGCGGCGGGTTGTCCGTCACACTGATGGAGACGGTGGCCGTGTTCGAGTTTTCCGCGTCGTCGTTGGCCTGGTACTGGAAACTATCGCCGCCGACGTAGCCCTTGTTCGGCGTGTAGGTGAAGGAGCCGTCGCTGTTGAAGCTGAGCGTGCCGTGGCTGGGACCACCGACGAGGTTGGCCGTCAGCGTATCACCATCGGCATCCGTATCGTTGCCCAGCACGCCGCCGCTGAGGGTACGGTCATGCACCACCGAGAAGTCGTCATCGTTGGCCACCGGAGCGTTGTCCATCACATCGATGTAGGCCGTGGCCGGGTCCGAGTTTTCCGCGCCGTCGTTGGCCTGGTACTGGAAACTATCGATGCCGACGAAGCCCTTGGTGGGCGTGTAGGTGAAGGTGCCATCGGAATTGAAGCTCAGCGTACCGTGGCTGGGACCGCCGGCCGTGCTGTACGTCAGCGGATCGCCGTCCTCGTCGTAGCCCCACACTTCGCCCGTGAGCGTGCGATCATGCAAGACCTCGAAGCCGGCGTTGGAGACCACCGGGGCCTGATCGGTCACGCTGATGCCAACCGTGGCCGGATCGCTGGTGGAGACGCCGTCGCTGGCGGTGAACTGAAAACTGTCGCTGCCGACGAAGCCCTTGCTGGGCGTGTAGGTGAAGGTGCCGTCGCCGTTTAGGCTCAGCGTACCGTGGCTGGGACCACTGCTCGCGCTGTACGTCAAGGGGTCGTCGTCGCCGTCGTAGGCCCACACATAGCCGCTGAGCGTTTGATCGTGAAGTACGCTATAGCCATTGCCGTAGGCCACCGGCACCTGGTTGGTAACGTCGATGGACACGGTGGCGGTGTTGCTGGTGTAGGTGCCGTCGCTGGCGGTGAATTGGAAACTGTCGCTGCCGACATAGCCCTTATCGGGCGTGTACGTGAAGGAGCCACCGCTGTTGAAGCTGAGCGTTCCGTGGCTGGGACCGCTGCCGCTGACCGTGCTGAGCGTCACGGTATCGCCATCGTCGTCGTAGCCCCACACGTCGCCGTCCAGGGTGCGGTCGTGTATAACGCTGAAGCTGCCGTCATCGGCCACCGGAGGGGTATTCGAACCGCTGCCCGAACCCGTGCCGCTGCCGCTGTCGTCCGCCGTCATCATTCCCGAAGGCGGTAGTCCGAGCCGATGGTGGACCTCTCCCGACGGCGAGCCATAACCGCTGCCCCAACCGTGGCCGGCCACCGTGGGCGACGCCGAAATCGCCGTCGGAGTCGTGGTCGAAGTCGAGTGCGTACCGCTGCCCCAGCCGTGGCCGACACGGATGAGCGTAGCGAGACTCGGATGCCCTAGCGAATCGTGTCCTGGGTCCATCGTATGCGCCGAGTGAAGGGCCATGTCCGCAACAACCGGCGGTGGCTCCGGCAGGGGTGTCACCGGCGAAGCCGATGGCAAGCTGCGATCTTCCAGCCATTCCAATCCCGGTTTCATGCTCGGACGAGGGCGGCGAATCTTCGGACGCGAAGTCCTCTCTTCGGCTCGTTCCGCCATCAGGCGACGACGCGCTTCCCACTTTTTCCGCAGAAAGTTGAAGAGAGACATGGGGCCGACCTCCCTGACGAAGACGAGAACAAGTATGACTTTTCCGTGAAGAGATTTTCAGGAGAGTAATCGCCGGGAGAACCACCGTCAAGCATCAAATAGAAATAATTCGGTCAGTCCTTTTCTTTCCCGTCTCGGGTGCCGCTGCGGCCTTGGTGGCGAGCGGGCCATTTCATAGCCTTACTTCACACTGTCGCCACGTCGCCGAAACAGGGAAGGCGGCCATCCGCGGCGCCCTCGGCTGGTCCCGCTGTCATCCTCGGAGGGAAGCAAAGGCATGCTCCACGACGGCAACAACGTCCATCCCCTCGAACCGGACGTGAGCAAGTCGCTCCTGCCCCAGCCGTGCCAACTGGTCATCTTCGGCGCCAGCGGCGATCTGTCCTGGCGCAAGCTGCTGCCAGCCGTGTACAACCTCAACATCGACGGCGTGCTGCCGTCGCATTTCGCCGTGGTCGGCTTCGGTCTGCCCGCCGAGGGCGACGTCAGCGGCGATGCCGACGAGTACATTCGCCACCGCGCCAAGGACGGCATCGCTCGCTTCTCGCGCCAGCCGCTCGACGACAATCACTGGGCCGACTTCGCTCGTGCCCTTTTTCTCGTGCCCGGCAGCTTCAACGATGCTCGCGCCTACGCCCAGCTCAAGGCCAAGATCGAGGCGGTCGATCAGCAGTTCGGCATTCCCGGCAGCCGCGTTTACTACCTCGCCGTGCCGCCGGCGCTGGTCGGCACCTGCGTCGATCACCTCAAAGCGGTCGGACTCGTCAACGATCCGCACGAGCCGCGCGCCTTCACGCGCGTCATCGTCGAGAAGCCGATCGGCCGCGACTTGAACAGCGCCCGCGACATCATCGCGCACCGTCGCCGCCGCCTTCGCCGAGAGCCAGACCTACCGCATCGACCATTATCTCGGCAAGGAGACGGTGCAAAACCTGTTGGTGCTGCGCTTCGCCAACAGCATCTTCGAGCCGCTGTGGAACCAGAAATACATCGACCACGTGCAGATCACCGTCGCCGAGGAAGAGGGGTTGGCCCAGTATGACGCCAAGAGCGGCGAGATGATCGCCACGCGGGCCGGCTACTACGAGGGTGTCGGCGCCCTGCGCGACATGGTGCAAAACCACATGCTCCAGGTGCTGTGCCTGGTGGCGATGGAGCCGCCGTGGTCGCTCAAGCCCGACGTGGTGCGCGACGCCAAGGTCGGCGTGCTCAACTGTCTACGCTTGATGACGCCGGCCGAGGTCGAGAAAAACGTCGTCCGCGCCCAGTACATCGAGGGGGACATCAACGGCCGCCGCGTTCCCGGCTATCGCAAGGAGGTGCGCGAGTCGTTCGAGGTCATGAAGAAACCGCTGCCGTCCGAGTCGGTCTACTCGACGACCGAGACGTTCGTGGCCCTGAAGCTGTTCATCGACAACTGGCGCTGGGCCGGCGTGCCGTTTTACCTGCGCACCGGCAAGCGTCTGCCCAAGCGCGCCAGCGAAGTCGCCATCCAGTTCAAGGACGTGCCGCAGGTGCTCTTCAACGATCATCCCGACGTGCCGTTGGAACCGACCGTCCTGTCGCTGCGCGTGCAGCCGGAGGAAGGCTTGGCCATGCGCATCGCCTCCAAGCTGCCGGGTCCGAAGGTGCGCATCTATCCGGTGAAGATGGAGTTTAATTATAGCTCTTCGTTCGGCGGCACGTCGCCGGAGGCTTACGAGCGGCTGATCCTCGACGTGATGGCCGGCGATGCCACGCTGTTCATGCGCCGCGACGGCGTCGAGGCGGCGTGGCAGTTCGTCATGCCGATCCTCGACCACTGGCAGGAGCGGCACGTGCGCGACCTGCCGGAGTACCAGTGCGGCACCTGGGGTCCGGTGGAAGCGGATCGCATCATCGTGCCGGACGGCCGACAGTGGAGGACGCTATGACCGATACACTCGCCGCGCCGCGGCCGGTGCCGCTGGGACAGGTCGAGCGCGAGCTGATTCGACAGATGAAGGCCCACCAGGGAGAGGACGAACGGCCGGTACAACGAGCGCGCATGGCCAACCTCGTCATCTACTGCCACAGCCAGGAACGGGCTGACCGGGTCAACACCGAGATTCCCGACGTGGTCGCCGTTCATCCCGCCCGCGTTCTGCTCCTGGTCGCCGATCCGGCGTCGGCGCGCACGGAGCTGACGGCCACGGTCCTGGTCCGGCCGCTGCGTCTGGGTTCGCACAACTTCGGCTTTTCCGAGCAGGTAACGCTGGAAGCCGGCGACAGCGCGGCGCATCACTTTCCCTTCGCGGTGCGAGCGCTGCTGATCGGCGACCTGCCGACGAACCTGTGGTGGGCGGCGCCGGTGCCGCCGCCCCTCGCCGGCCCACTGCTGTATGAGTTGGGCGAGCACGCTCAACAGATTGTCTACGACAGCATGGGTTGGCCGGACCCGGCGCGCGGCGTGGCCGCCACCGCCGGCTGGCTGGAACAGGCCGAGCGCCGCGATGGCGCCGAGCGCTGGCGCGTCGCCTCCGACATCAATTGGCGCAGGCTGAAATACTGGCGCCGCATGTTGACGCAAGCCCTGGAAGGCGCGGAGGACCGCGGCGTCTTCGAGAGTGCCTGCGAGGTCCGCGTCGATCACGGGCCGCACGCCGTCGTACAGGCGTGGATGCTAATGAGCTGGCTGACGGGCCAGCTCCGCTGGCAGGTGCGGACGGGCAAGGTCGAGCCGGGCGTCGAGATGGTCTGGCGCTTCCACGGCCCCACTGGCGAGCCGCTGGTGCGCATTCGCCGCGTCGAGGACGGGCCGGAGGAGGTGCAGCGCATCCATATCCGCTGCCGACTCGACGGCCGCGACGCCGCCCTGAACCTGTTCGTGCAGGACGGTCAGCGCTTGGCGATGCAGCTGGAAGGCGTCGCGGAAGCGCCGCGCACCATGACGGTGCCGCCGCACACGCCAGCGGAATTGGTCGGCCGCCAACTGTCCGACCGCGAACGCGATCCGGTCTTCCGCGAAAGCATGGCCGTGGCGCAGGTCATGGCCCGCAGCCTACTGGAGTGATCCGTGCGCGTTCAGGATCAGCGTAAAGTCGGGGAGCAAGCGCGTGGAGTAGCTATCGCCGCCGGCAATCTCGATGGCCTGCTGCCAGCGTTGACCGCGGCGACGATGGACGATCAGCGACGGTTGATCGGCGTTGTTTCGCGGGTCGATGATCCAGTATTCGCGGATGGACGGCACGTGCAGGTAGAGATCGCGGTTGCGGACGAGGTCTTTTTTCGCGGTATCCGCGGAGATGACCTCCGCCACGAGGATCGGGCTAATATCTTGCCAGCGTCGTTGCCTCAGGGGCAGGTCGAACGGGTAGTCTCGGTAGGCGGCGACATCCGGTTCCGGAGCCGTCGTCGCCCGTCGCCCCGGCACGAACACTCGCGCTGGGCCCTTCACGCGGTTGATGATTTCTGGATGCTGCCGCATGTACTCGACGAGACTATCCCTCAGCCAATCTTGTAACTCGTCATGGGGCAGGTCAGGTAGAGGCGACACTTCGAGTTTCCCATCAATGAGTTCGTAGTGATAACCTTCCTGACCATCGGCGTGTTCAAACTCTTCCAGCGATAGCGCGCGTCCTCGGTCCTTGGGCGTCAGGTAGAGTTGCGTCGTCATGCTCTTCTCCTCGAACGGTTGTGCCGTCAGATCGAAAAAATGTTCGCCCCCCGTGCCGGGTCCGCGTCCGTCCGACGAACCAGCGCCGGCGCCGCCGTCCGGCTGTGGTCGTGGCCGCGATAGACGCCGAAATCGTTGAACCAGTAGCGTTTCGCCAGCCGATACAGCCAGTTCTTTTCGGGGATCTCGCCGCCCGGGTTGTACTGCGACGTGCGCACCTGCATCGCCTCCAGCTCGGCCAGGGCCGTGCCGCGCACCGTCGAGTCTTGCGCGCCGTGCTTCTCGACCAGTTGCTTGAGCAGGTCGGGCCGCTCCAGCACGATGCAGCCGCGCGTCGTCGATTGGGCCAGGTCGCGGAAGTCGCGCAGGAACGCGCGAGTGCAGGAACTTGTCGCGCAGCGAACGCGGGTCGGCCTCGCTGGCATGGATCGACTCCTTCGTGAACTGCACGATGGGGCACGGCTCGATGTCGCCCCACGGGTTGATGTGATGGCTGATGCCGGTCGCCGCCGGACACAAGGCCCGGCCCTCGCCGTCGTAATAGGCGTCGACGATGATGATCGGCTTCTTCGCCCGCATCTCGACGACGAACCGCCGCGCCCGCAACTGCTGCTCGGGCGTCAGGCAGAGTTGCGGATTGGCGTCCGGCCCCATCGGCCGATAGACGTGGAACCAGGTGTACATCACGCCCATGTCGATGAGGCGATCGATCCACTTTTCCGTGAGCAGATCGTCGATGTTCGTCTGGCAGAGGCTGGTGCAGACGCCGGTGAAGACCTTGTTCTTCAGGCAGTTGTGCACGCCCTGCATGGTCTTGCTGAAGACGTCGGCGCCGGCCGCGGCGCTCGTCGCTGACGATCTCGTTGCCCTCGACGCTGATGAGCGGCGTCACGTTGCCGAGCTGCCGCAGGCGTCGGGCCTTGTCGTCGGTGATGAACTGGCCGTTGGTGAAGACCTGGAAGTAGCAGTCGGGATGCGCGGCGAGCATGTCGAGCAGGTGCGGGTGCATGAACGGCTCGCCGCCGACGATGCCGAAGAAGACGTTGCCCATCTCCTTGGCTTCGCGGACCAGCTGGTGCAACGCCTCCGGCTGAATGATCTCCTGCTTGGCGGCCACATCGACCCAGCAGCCCTGGCAGCGCAGGTTGCAGCTATTGATGATCGAGACGTACAGAAACGGCGGAAAGACCTCGCCGCGCCGCAGCCGCCGCTTGTGCCGCTCGACCGACAGCATGCCCTTGAAGCCCATGTTCCAGGCCAGCTTCCAGAAGAGCCGCTTGTCGGTCTCCAGCAACAGACGCTTCGCCATCTTCAGTAGGTACATGATCGCCTCTCGGTGTGCTTCGGTCGCCGTGGACCCTCTCTAGGGTATCCGCCGCAACGACTTCCGGAAAGCAAGCCTTCGCGCCGCGACGGAATAGGCACCAAAGGCATCCCTTTTGCACTACTTTCCTCTGTCCCCTTGGGGTTGGCAAGAGATGGTTCGCATTCCGCGGGCCGTAACCGCGAGTGTCGTAAGGATTGGAGGAGCATCATGTATCGACGCATTGGCATGGGCGTGCTCGGGCTCGCCCTTCTGGCCCTGGTTGGTCCCGCTGGAGTTCCGACACGAGCGGAGGACGCGGCGGAGAAGGCGTCTCACGCGCATGGATACTTCGACGTCTGCGCCAAGGCTTGCGCCGACTGCCAACTCCAGTGCGATTCCTGCCATCATCACTGCGCTCACCTGGTCGCCGAAGGCAAGAAAGACCACTTCGCTACCATGCGGCTGTGTAACGACTGCGCCGCCGTGTGCGCCGTGTCCGCCCGCATCGCCAGCGGTCACGGTCCTCTGTCCGTGACCATTTGCGAGTCGTGCGCCAAAGCTTGTGACATCTGCGGCGCTGCCTGCGAAAAACACCCTTCCGACGAGCACATGGTCAAGTGTGCCAAGGCTTGCCGTGACTGTGCCAAGGCTTGCCGCGACATGATCCAACACGCCGGCCACGCCTCCACCGAGAAAAAACCCTGAGCCGGCAGCCCAGCCGCCCTCCAGCAGCCGTCCGGGCGAACCGGACGGCTGTTCTTTTTGTCTCCGTCCTCATCCTCCGCAGGAGATGTGACTTGCCACGAGGCCGCAAATTATCTAGTATTAGGAAAATTCATGCTAACGTCTCTTGATATTAGAGAAAGACATGGTAGGATTCAGCCCATGCAATTTGAAGCTCTCCAGGTGTTCTGCGACATTGCTCGCTGTCGTAGCTTTTCGCAGGCGGCCGCGGCACAGCAGCCGCCGCTTACCCAGTCGGCCGTCAGCCAGATCGTCCACCAGCTGGAACGACGGCTGGGGGTGCAGTTGATCAACCGCTCGACGCGGCCGCTGCAACTGACGGCACTGGGGCAGGCTTATTACGAGGGCTGCAAGGAACTGGTCGAGCACTACTTGGAGCTGGAAGCGTCCATCCGGCGGGGCCGACCGGAGCTGACGGCCACCGTGCAGGTGGCGGCCATCTACTCCGTCGGCCTGGGCGACATGGGCCATTACGTCGCGCGCTTCACCGACGAGCAGCCGTTCGCCCGTGTCCACGTCGAGTACCTGCACTCCAGCCGCGTCGTTGGCAAGGTACGGGATGGCAGCGCGGACCTGGGGCTGGTATCGTTCCCGCGCAAGTCGCGCGAGCTGGTCGTGCTGCCGTGGCGGGAGGAGGAAATGGTGGTCGCCTGCCAGCCGTCGCACCCGCTGGCCCGTTGGCCGTCGGTGAGGCCGGAGCAGCTGGCCGGCGAAAAGTACATCGCCTTCGACAAGGAGCTGGGCATCCGCCGCCAGGTCGATCGCTTCCTGCGGCAGCAGCGGCGTCTCGGTCGAGGTGGCGCTGGAGTTCGACAACATCGAGAACATCAAAAAAGGTCTGGAGATCGCCGGCGGCGTGGCGCTGCTGCCGGAGCCGACGCTGCGGCAGGAGGTCGAGGCGAACTTGCTGGTGGCCCGGCCGCTGGCCGGCTGCCGCTTCGTGCGTCCCCTGGCCATCCTGTGCAGCCGCCAGCACCAGCCCAGCCCGGCGGCCCAGCGCTTCATCGAACTGCTGCGGCAAAATGGCAGCCCCCATGATCGGCACCAGAGTAACGGCACGGCCCACGATCGGAACGGCCCGAGAAGGAAGAAGTGACATGACCCCGCACTCCCTCCCCGCCAAGCAGGGCTTGTACGACCCGCGCTACGAGCACGACGCCTGCGGCGTCGGCTTCGTCGTCGATCTGAAAGATCGGCAATCGCACGACATCGTCCGCGACGGTCTGCAGATCCTGAACAACCTGGAACACCGCGGCGCCTGCGGCTGCGAGAAGAACACCGGCGACGGCGCCGGCATCCTCATCCAGACGCCGCACGCCTTCCTTCGCCGCGAATGCGCCCGGCTCGGGCATCGATCTGCCCGGTCCCGGCCACTACGGCGTCGGCATGGTCTTCCTGCCGACCAGCGACCGCGACCGCCAGATCTGCGAGCAAATGTTCGAGCAGGTCGTGCGCGAGGAAGGGCAAAAGGTGCTCGGCTGGCGGACGGTGCCGATCGACGCCTCGTCCCTGGGAGCGACGGCCCGCAAGTCGAGCCAGTCATGCGCCAAATCTTCATCGGCCGCAGCGGCGCATTGGCGGACGACCTCGCCTTCGAGCGCAAGCTGTACGTCATCCGCCGGCGCATCGAGAACGTCCTCAAACCGTCGCCGTTCGGCCCGGCCTCGTGCGAAGAGTTCTTCACGCGCTGGGAGGTGGACGTCCGCCGCGAGGTCGAGGCGCTGGGTGCCGGCCAACGCGCCATGTTCTACGTGCCGAGCCTGTCGTACAAGACGCTCATCTACAAGGGCATGCTCAACGCCGGCCAGCTGCCGCAGTTCTATCCCGGACCTGAACGACCCGGCGCTGGCGTCGGCCCTGGCGCTGGTCCATTCGCGCTTCAGCACCAACACCTTCCCAACCTGGGCGCGGTGCGCACCCCTACCGCTACGTCGTCCCACAACGGCGAGATCAACACGCTGCGCGGCAACGTCAACTGGATGACCGCCCGCGAACGCATGTTCGCCTCGCCGCTGTTCGGCGACGACATCAAGAAGATCCTGCCGATCATCGACCAGAGCGGCAGCGACTCGGCGATGTTCGACAACGCCCTGGAATTGCTGGTGCTGGCCGGCCGCTCGCTGCCGCACGCGGTCATGATGATGATCCCCGAGCCGTGGAGCGGCGACGAGTGCATGAGCCGCGAAAAGAAGGCGTTCTACGAGTATCCACGCCTGCCTGATGGAGCCGTGGGACGGCCCGGCGTCGATCGCCTTCACCGACGGCGTGCGCATCGGCGCCGTGCTCGACCGCAACGGCCTGCGGCCGTCGCGCTACTACGTCACCAAGGACGACCTGGTCATCATGGCCTCCGAAGTCGGCGTGCTCGACATGGCGCCGGAGAAGGTGCTGCACAAGGGCCGGTTGCAGCCGGGCCGCATGTTCCTGGTGGACATGGAGCAGGGCCGCATCATCGCCGACGAGGAGCTGAAGAAGCAGATCGCCACCGCCCACCCCTACGACGAATGGCTGCGCGACAACCTGGTGTCGCTGGAGCAGCTGCCGCCCGGCCCCGTCGTCCACGAGCCGGACCACGAGACGGTGCTGCTGCGCCAGCAGGCGTTCGGCTACACGTCCGAAGACCTGAAGATCCTCATGGCGCCGATGGCCCGCGACGGCAACGAGGCCATCGGCTCGATGGGCAACGACGCGGCCCTGGCCGTGCTGTCGGACCGGCCGCAGCTGCTCTACAACTACTTCAAGCAGCTGTTCGCGCAGGTGACCAACCCGCCGGTGGACTGCATCCGCGAAGAGATCATCATGTCGATGGAGACGACCATCGGCGCCGAGTACAACCTGCTCGAGCCGACGCCGCGCTCCGCTCGGCAGATCAAGCTGAAGTCGCCGATCCTGAACAACGACGAGCTGGACAAGCTGCGCCAGCTCGACGGCAAGGGGCCGGGCGGCTTCAAGTCGGTCACGCTGCCGATCCTGTTCCCGGTCAAGGAGGGGGCGGCAGGGCTGGAGAAGGCGATGGACGGCGCTGTGCCGCCAGGCCAGCGCCGCGGTCGCCACGGGCCACGACTTCATCATCCTGTCCGACCGCGGCCATCAACCGCGACCATGGCGCCGATCCCGGCGCTGCTGGCTGTCGCCGGCGTGCATCACCACCTGATCCGCGAGGGCACGCGCACCAAGGTCGGCCTGGTGCTGGAGAGCGGCGAGCCGCGCGAGGTGCATCACTTCGCGCTGCTGATCGGCTACGGCGCCGGCGCCATCAACCCGTACCTGGCCTTCGAGACGCTCGACGACATGATCCGCCAGGGCGAGTTGTCCGGCATCGATCCACGAGAAGGCGGTCAAGAACTACGTCAAGGCGGTCGGCAAGGGCGTCATGAAGGTCATGTCCAAGATGGGCATCTCGACGGCCCAGAGCTACTGCGGCGCGCAGATCTTCGAGGCCATCGGCCTGGACCAGGAGGTCATCGACAAGTACTTCACCTGGACCGCCTCGCGCATCTCCGGCGTCGGCCTGGACGTCATCGCCGCCGAGGTCAAGGCCCGCCACGACCGCGCCTTCCCCGAGCGGCCGCTCAACGGCCACACGCTCGACGTCGGCGGCCAGTACCAGTGGCGCAAGGAGGGCGAGTATCACCTGTTCAACCCGGAGACGGTCCACAAGCTGCAGTACGCCTGTCCGCGGCCGACAATTACAAGGTCTTCAAGGAGTACAGCGAGCTGGTCAACAACCAGGCGAAGCGGCTCTGCACGCTGCGCGGCCTGTTCGACCTGAAGCTCGCCGAGCAGCCGATCCCCATCGAGGAGGTCGAGCCGGTCGAGTCGATCCTGAAGCGCTTCAAGTCGGGGGCGATGTCGTACGGCTCGATCAGCCAGGAGGCGCACGAGACGCTGGCCATCGCCATGAACCGCATCGGCGGCAAGAGCAACACCGGCGAGGGCGGCGAGGACCCGGCCCGCTACGTCCTCGACGCCAACGGCGACTCGCGCAACAGCGCCATCAAGCAGGTGGCGTCCGGCCGCTTCGGCGTCACCAGCGAATACCTGGTCAACGCCCAGGAACTGCAGATCAAGATGGCCCAGGGCGCCAAGCCGGGCGAGGGCGGCCAGCTGCCCGGCAGCAAGGTCTATCCGTGGATCGCCAAGGTGCGCCACTCGACGCCGGGCGTCGGCCTGATCTCGCCGCCGCCGCACCACGACATCTACTCCATCGAGGACCTGGCCGAGCTGATCCACGACCTGAAGAACGCGCAACCACGCACGCGCGCATCAGCGTCAAGCTGGTGGCCGAGGTCGGCGTCGGCACCATCGCGGCGGGCGTCGCCAAGGCCCACGCCGACGTGGTGCTCATCAGCGGCCACGACGGCGGCACCGGCGCCTCGCCGCTGACCAGCATCAAGCACGCCGGCGTGCCGTGGGAACTGGGCCTGGCCGAGACGCACCAGACGCTGCTGCTCAACGACCTGCGCAGCCGCATCGTCGTCGAGGTGGACGGCCAGCTCAAGACCGGCCGCGACGTGGTCATCGGCGCCCTGCTGGGCGCGGAGGAGTTCGGCTTCGCCACGGCGCCGCTGGTGTCGCTGGGCTGCATCATGATGCGCGTCTGCCACCTGAACACCTGCCCGGTCGGCGTGGCCACGCAGGACCCGCGGCTGCGGGCCAAGTTCGCCGGCAAGCCGGAGCACGTCGTCAACTTCATGCGCTTCATCGCCGAGGAAGTGCGCGAGCTGATGGCCCAGCTCGGCTTCCGCACCCTCAAGGAGATGATCGGCCGCAGCGACCGGCTCGGACGTGTCCAAGGCCGTCGACCACTACAAGGCGTCGCGGCCTGGACTTCTCGCCGATCTTCTATCAGCCGCCGGTGCCGGAGACGGTCGGCCGTTACTGCACGATGCCGCAGGACCACGGCCTGGAGGCGGCGCTGGACAACACGACGCTGCTGCCGCTGTGCAAGCCGGCGCTGGAAGCGCGGCGAGCCGGTGTCGGCGACGCTGCCGATCCGCAACGTCAACCGCGTGGTCGGCACCATCCTCGGCAGCGAGGTGACGCGCCGCTACGGCGCCGGCGGGCTGCCGGACGACACGATCCGCCTGCACTTCCAGGGTTCGGCCGGCCAGAGCTTCGGCGCCTTCGTGCCGCCCGGCATCACGCTGACGCTGGAGGGCGACGCCAACGACTACGTCGGCAAGGGGCTGTCCGGCGGCAAGATCATCGTCTATCCGCCGCAAGGGCTCGACGTTCGAGCCGTCGGAGAACGTCATCATCGGCAACGTGGCCCTGTACGGGGCGACGGCCGGCGAGGCCTACATCCGCGGCATGGCCGGCGAGCGCTTCGGCGTCCGCAACAGCGGCGTCAACGCCGTCGTGCTGTCGGTCGGCGATCACGGCTGCGAGTACATGACCGGCGGCCGGGTCGTGGTGCTCGGGCCGACCGGCCGCAACTTCGCGGCCGGCATGTCGGGCGGCATCGCCTACGTCCTGGACGAGGACGGCACCTTCCCGCGCAACTGCAACCTGGAGATGGTCAAGCTGTACCGTCTCGACGACGCCGACGAGATCGAGGTGGTCCATGACTTGATCCGCCAGCACGCCGAGTACACCCACAGCGAGCGGTCGCGGCAGGTGCTGGCCGACTGGGACCAACCGGGTGCCGAAGCTTCGTCAAGGTTTATCCCAACGACTACCGCCGCGTGATCGAGACGCAGAAGCGTTTCAAGGCGTCGGGGCTGTCCGACGACGAGGCGGTGATGGCGGCGTTCGAGGAGAACGCGCACGATTTGGCGCGGGCGGGCGGGAAGTAATTCGCAGGTCTTTCGCCCATGCCGCCGCTGATACCGCTGCATCCGGATAACTCCCTGAGTCCGGCCAAACTGGCGGAGTACGCGAAGGCATCGATTCAGACCCTGATCGATTCGTTGCGGCCCGGACAAACAGGCTCTTTGAAGGTCAGGCCGGACGGTACGATGGTGGATGGGCACCATCGCATCAAGATCCTTCGAGATCGCGGAGTGGACGTGGATTCGCTACCTCGTGAGATCGTTGCCCAAGCTGGAGGTGCGGGACATGAGGACGGAATTGTACTGGATTGAGGGACCGTGGCGTGGACGACTAGCGATCATGCCGCGGCCCCGAGGAGGGGACTGGCTGAAAGAGGAAATCGCCTCCTGGCAGCGCGCCGGCCTTCATTCGGTAGTTTCTGCCCTAACAAGGGAGGAAACTGCGGAACTGGATCTAACTCGTGAGCGAGAATGGTGCGCTGAAGCGGGGATCGCGTTCGTCGCTTTTCCGATCGCAGATCGGGGCGTTCCCTCATCTCGGGCGACCACGTTGGAGTTAGTGCGCCGACTGGGAGCAAGCCTTGACGCGAGGAGAGAAAATCGTCATTCATTGCCGCCATGGAGTGGGTAGGGCGGCGTTGCTGGCGGCATGTATCCTGGCGGCGGGCGGGATCGATCCGGCGACGGCGTTTGACCGCATCGCGGTTGCGCGTGGCTGCGCCGTTCCGGATACGAGCGTTCAACGGGAATGGGTCGCGCGGTTCGCGCGTGATCTGCTGACTCCTCTCTCCGGCGGAGACTCCGTCGCGGGAGATGTCTCCGAGCGGACGCACTCATGAGGAAACTCCATGAAGCCGATCGCGCCGCCGCCGCCGGGGCCGTATCCGCTCCATTACGATCCGTTACCGGATCATACGCGCTTGTCGGATCGCTAAATTGCGTGAACTCGGCATCGATCCCGAGTCTCTGTAAGGGGAGGGCATGCAATGTTCGGAGACGGTTCCCTGACGTTTCGGGAGTTTATGATGCGCGAACCGCTGCCGCTGGCCACGATTCATGACGCCGTCCTTGAATTCCTTCGTGGCCGCGATGATGCCGTCCTCTTTGGCGCCCAGGCGGTCAATGCCTACGTTAAAGACCCTCGTATGACGCAGGACGTTGATATTGCCTCCCCTCGCGCCGAGGAATTGGCCGAGGAGCTGAGAAACTTCCTCAATCAGAAGTTCCACATCGCCGTGCGCGTTCGCACGGTGCGAGGAGGCATCGGTTATCGGATTTATCAAATCCAGAAGCCGGAGAATCGACATCTCGTCGATGTGCGTCCAATAGATGCGCTGCCTCCTCACCAACGTGTGGAAGGCGTTCTGGTCGTCACTCCATCGCAATTGATCTGCGAAAAGGTTTTCAGCATGGTTTCGCGTGGGAAAAAACGGAAGGGATTCATGGATCGGGCCGATCTCTATGCCCTCCTTTTAACTTTCCCCGAGTTGAAGACGGACGAAGGGCCGGTGATCGAATGCCTTCGCGCCGCTGGCGCGCGGCGGAAATGCTGGCCGCCTGGAAGGAGTTAGTTGCTCAAGAAATCCTCCCTGAGGACGACGCGGAGGAGTTCGGAGGTTGAGCCGGACCACTTCTTGATTCGAGGTTGCGAGAATGGGTAAACCAACGGGATTTCTGGAGTTTCCGCGAGAACTGCCGCTGGTGCGGCCTCCGGCGGAGCGTATTCACGACTGGTCCGAGTTCCACGAGCACGCCGACGAGAAAAAACTGCGTACCCAGGGCGCTCGCTGCATGGACTGCGGCGTGCCCTTCTGCCACACCGGTTCGCTTCTCGAAGGCATGGCCGCCGGCTGCCCCATCAATAACCTCATCCCCGAGTGGAACGATCTCGTCTATCGTGGATTGTGGCGCGAGGCTCTGGAACGCCTGCACAAGACCAATAACTTCCCCGAGTTCACCGGCCGAGTCTGTCCGGCGCCGTGCGAAGGCTCGTGCGTGCTGGGCATCAACGAGCCGCCGGTGACCATCAAGATCGATCGAGTGCGCCATCATCGATAAGGGCTTCGAGGAAGGCTGGGTCCAGCCCGAGCCGCCGGCGGTGCGCACCGGCAAGAAGGTAGCGGTCGTCGGCTCCGGGCCGTCCGGACTCGCTGCCGCCGCCCAGCTCAACAAGGCCGGCCACTGGGTCACGGTCTTCGAGCGCGCCGACCGCGTCGGCGGCCTGCTCATGTACGGCATCCCCAACATGAAACTCGACAAGCGCCAGGTCGTGCAGCGCCGCGTCGATCTGCTGAAGGCCGAGGGCATCGTCTTCATCACCGGCTGCGAGGTCGGCAAGGACTACCCGGCCGACAAGCTGCGCCGGGAGTTCGACGCCATCGTCCTGTGCGGCGGCGCGACCAAGCCGCGCGACCTGCCCATCGAAGGCCGTCAGCTGAAGGGCGTCCACTTCGCCATGGAGTTCCTGCACGCCAACACCAAGAGCCTGCTCGACAGCGATCACGCCGACGGCCAGTACATCTCGGCCAAGGGCAAGGACGTCATCGTCATCGGCGGCGGCGACACCGGCACCGACTGCGTCGGCACGTCCATGCGGCACGGCTGCAAGAGTCTGGTGCAGTTCGAGATCCTGCCCATGCCGCCTTTGAGCCGCGCCCCGGACAACCCCTGGCCGCAGTGGCCCAAGGTCTACAACCTCGATTACGGTCAGGAAGAGGCGAAGGCGCTGTTCGGCAACGACCCGCGCGAGTACCTGATCCAGACCAAAAAATTCGTCGGCGATGCCAAGGATCAGGTCAAGGAGCTGCACACGATCCGCGTGGAATGGGTCAAGGACAATGGCCGAGCGATCCCGCGCGAGGTGCCTGGCTCGGAGCAGCGTCTTCCCGTCCAGCTCGTGCTGCTGGCGATGGGATTCCTTGGTCCGGAGAATCAACTGCTCGACCAGCTCGGCGTCGAAAAGGATGCTCGCTCCAACGCCAAGGCGGAGCACGGCAAGTTCGCCACGAGCGTGCCGGGCGTGTTCGCCGCCGGCGACATGCGGCGCGGCCAGAGCTTGATCGTATGGGCCATCAACGAGGGCCGAGGCGCCGCCCGCGAGTGCGACCGCTTCCTGATGGGCGATACGCAACTACCGTGAATGACGAGGAAGTATTTATCCGAGCCGGAAGCGTCAGCGAAGAGGAGCTCTCTCCGTTGACGCTTCCGGCTCGGAACGCGGATGGGGCTTGTTGCGCGGCTACTCGAAACCTATAATTATCTGGTTGCTTGTTACGGTGCGGTTCGGCCTGGACGGGGAGCGATGCGAATGGCAGCCACACCGGCGCCCTGGAACCTGACCCTTGCCAGCGATTTGCGTTTGCTGGCCCTGGCACGGTCCTTCGTGGAGGGCGTCTGCCGCGTGGCTGGCTGTGACGAGAAGACGACTCACGCCGTCGTCGTGGCCACCGATGAGGCCGTCAACAACGTCATGCGACACGCTCACCAGGGCCGGCCGGAAGCCACTATCCAGATCCAGTGTTTTCTCCACCCCGACAGCATCGAAGTCCGCTTGCTTGACGAAGGTGCGCCGTTCGACCTCGCCTCGGTGCCGCACCTCGACCCCGGCGAACTGCGCATCGGCGGCCGCGGCGTCTTTCTCATGCGCGCTCTCATGGACGAGTTGAGCTGCCAGCCGCGCGGCGAATGCGGCAACACTCTGCGCATGGTTAAACGCTGTCAGTCCCTGACGCCCATCCTCAAGGGCGCCTGAGCATCTCCAGACTACGCGTTGTCCTCGAAGCGCCGGGCATAGCCGGAGCAACATGCCTTCCGCGAGCGCCCGTCTCCGCTTCGTCTCTCGCCGGCGCGGGATTTGTCTGAATCTTGCCAGGCTTGGCGACGATAACTAGATGCAGAAGGGCGGAGAGAGTAGTCCTACCGTGGCGACTTTCTTCGACCCCCGCAGTTGTCCTCATCTGCCCGGAGCGTTCGCTCCAGCCATCGGGAGGGCTGCGGAAAGTTCAGACCCTGGAAGATTCGGAAAACCCGTCATGGTCGGAGCCGCCTTTTCCTATCCGGAAGGCTCCGTGGGTTGATTCGTGCAAATCTCAACCAGTAGAATGAGCCTGCCGTCGTGGCGCGGTTCCCCGCACAAATCCCACGCCGTCAGGAGAGAGGGTCCCATGTACCGGCATACGCCAACTTGTCTGCAAGGTTCCGTTTCCCACAATCGGCTGAGGGGGTTGTTCAACGACCCCCGCAAGACCGAGGAGATTCGCCTCGACCTGGTCGCGCGCGTCCGCCGCGAGATCGCCGAGGGCGTCTACGAAACCCCCGAGAAATGGGAGGCGGCCCTCGACCGCCTGGCCCAGGATCTGGAGTGACACGCTCTATCCGAGCCTGAAGCGTAAGCGAAGAGGATTCCTTCGCTTACGCTTCAGGCTCCGATCGCAGCTTGCGGAACGCACCCCCGTCCCTACAATACCAATCAAGAATCATTCTTGATTAGCTGGGGGTCGCCCTCGTGGACCAGGCAGAGGAGACCGGGTCGTGCATTTGCCAGCCGTCGCTGTATCGCAGACTCCGGAAGCAAAGTTCCGCGAATACCTGGCCAGCCGTCCACGTCCGCAGCGCTACACCGATCAACAGCGCGATATGGTGCGGTACATCTTCAGCCAGCACCATCATTTCGACGCCGAGCAACTCATCGACGACATGAAGGGCGCGGGCTTCCGCGTCAGCCGGGCGACCGTGTACCGGACGCTGACCAAGCTCGTCGATGCCGGCCTGCTGCGCCGGCTGGAGTTGGGGCCGCGCATGTATTACGAACATGACTACGGCTATCCGCAGCACGAACACATGCAATGCGTGCAGTGCGGCAAGATGATTGAGTTCGAGAGTTCGGCGATTGAGACGGCGATGCGCGAAGTCTGCCGCCTGCATCAGTTTCACGCCAGCGGCCACAGCTTCATCATTCGCGGGACCTGCGCCGAGTGCAACCGCGCCCGCATGACCAAGCGTCGCCTCGACCTGGTGTAAAAAAACCAATTCACCACGGAAAACACGGAAAAAGACAAATACAAAGACAAAAAACAATCTGAACTGCGGTGTGCGGCAGCGAATTGGTTTTTTCTGTTTTTGTTTGTTTGTCTTTTTCCGTGTTTTCCGTGTTTTCCGTGGTGAATTGGTTTTACACCTTCTCGGGTACCTCGAAGCCTTTGCGATACTCGCGCGTCAGCATGGCGTCGGCCTGCTTGTCGCTGAGGAAGACTTCCTTCGTCGGTTCGACCGCCAGCTTGCGGCCGACGCGGCACTGGATGCTGGCCAGATCGACCTTGTTGTCCTTGAGGTGCTTCTCCATGCGCTCGAAGGTCTCGCCAGCGTCCTTGTCCTTGGCGAATGCCTTGGGCGTCTGTCCGAACGGCTGCTCCTGACCGAGACGATAGCTGATGTTGCCGAGGTGGCATAGGGCGCTGGACAGGTGGCCTTCGAGGATGTCGGCGTTGAGGTCCGCGACCTTGCGGCTACGGACGGCCTTGATGAAATTGCCGAAGTGATCGTCGCCGCCACCGAACTTCTTGATGACCTCGCCCTTGGGCGTGTAGGCGACGGCCCCACTGTAACTGGAGCAGACCATGTAGCCATCACTGCCGTACCAGATGTTGCCGACCTTGGCGCCGAGCAGATCCTTGGTCGGCAGGCCGCGCACCTCGAAGATCAGCTCGCAATCGCCGTAGTCGAAGACGCAAATCTGCGTGTTGGCCGTCTGTCCGTCGTCCACGTAGCCGAAGCGGCCGCCGACGCTGACGACGCCCTTGGCCAACTCGTTCTTGTTGAGGCCCCAACGTGCCTTGTCCATCTCATGGATGCCCTGGTTGCCCAGGTCGCCGTTGCCGGTGTCCCAGACCCAGTGCCAGTCGTAATGCAGGTTTTTGCGCATCAGCGGCTTCATCGGGGCCGGTCCACACCAGAGATCGTAATTGCAGGTGCGGGGTACGGGTTGAGGCCCGTCCACCTTGCCGATGCTGCCGCGCGGCTTGTAGCACAGACCACGGGCCAGTTTAATCTTGCCGAGCTTGCCTTCGTGCAGAAACGCCATCGCTTCCTTCAGGCCGGTGCTGCTGCGGCTCTGCGTACCCGTCTGGCAGATGCGGTTGTGCTTGCGGGCGGTCTCGACAATACGCCGGCCTTCGCTGACGTTGTGGCTGACCGGCTTCTCGACGTAGACGTCCTTGCCGTTTTGCAGCGCCCAGATGGCCGCCAGGGCGTGCCAGTGGTTGGGCGTGGCGATGCTGATGATGTCGATGTTCTTGTCTTCGACGACCTTGCGGATGTCCTGCTCAAACTTGGGAGCCTGGCCCTGCTGTTTCTCGATCTTCTTCATGGCCGGGCCGATGACGCCGGTGTCGGCGTCGCAGACGGTAGTAATGACGGTGTTGAGCTTGTTGTTGCCGGCGAAGGCGCTGACGTGGCTCATGCCGCGGCCGCGAACGCCGACGACGGCCACGCGCAGCTGATCGTTGACCTGTCCCTTTTTGGCGGCGAGTGCGACAGCCTTCTCGGCGGAGCGAGCGTCCGCAGCCAATCCGGCGCCGGCGAGCGCGGCGGCGGCGAGGGCCGAATCCTGTAAAAAGTCACGCCGACTGATCGATCGCATGGAAACTTCTCCTGGAGACGGGCGTACCCGGTGGGTGGGGGATTACTCCTCACAATGTATCCGTTTGGAGGGGTATCGGTCAATCATCTGGTGGTGGAATTGTGGAGGAAAAAAAACAGGGGCCCCACCGCGCCAAACGCCTGTGGGAACCCCTGTCTCGGTGGAGGATGCCATCGCCCGCTGGCGATCGCGTCCGGCGGCTACCGAGTCACCGCCGGAAAAGGATGACCATCTATTCTCCCAGCCGCTTGCGGCTTCGCGCTCGTCGCTGCTCGCCAAGCGCAATCGGTTGGGGACCGGCAAGCCTCCGTGCTCGAACCCTAGGTCGCAAACGCCGGGGGGTCAAACCCGCCCCGGCAAGGAGAAGCTCGCGTCAACTTGCTCAACCTGTTCGGCCATGACCCACAGCATGTAGGCCACGCGCTGGCGCAGGACGAGGTCGCGTCGCCGGCGCAGGTGGTAGCGGTCGCGCCACAGATAATAGAGCGTCGCCACCGCCAGGGCGGCGACATTCGCCACGATCGGTTGCATGTGGATTGAGCCTGTGGAGGGGAAACCTCGTTTCTGTCCCGTTGATGCAACTGTAGCTCACGGCCCCGAAGCGAGCAAACCGTGAACACACGGTTTTTTCGGCCTTTGCTGATATTTTGGACGGGAGCAATCTTTCCGTTTTTGGGGGGACGAGCGATGAAAGAGTTCGATCACGTCGGCATCGTCACCAGCGAGCCGCAGCCGGGCGAGAGTTGGGTTCCGTTCTCGCAGGTGTGGGTGACCAATCCACGCCTGCACCCGCAGCGGATCGAGTACATCCGTCCGCTACGGATGCCGCCGATTGAGACGGCGCAGGTGGGACTCTGGAAGTTGTGGCACTTGCCGCACGTGGCCTACCGCGTGGACGATCTGGAGGCGGCGATCGCCGGCGAAGAGGTGATCCTCGGGCCGTTCGAGCCAGGCGACTTTGGCCGCGTCGTCTTTGTCCACAAAGATGGGGCCGTCATCGAGTATCTGCACTACAGCACGCTGGAGTGCTGGTTTGGCCAATCGACACCGTGGCGACCAGCCGGGCCACCGCTGCCCCTGTGACGCCCACGGCAGTTTACAATGATGGGGGTGCGGCCGCGGGCCGCGACGGTGTTGAACCGGATACCTTCATGCTGGAACAACGGGTGCTCCTGGTGCGGCCTCGCGCGGCGTCCGCCGTGCAGATCATCGTCGATGGCGAGAGCGGCGCCCCAGTGGGTTTCGCGCGCTGGCGGAGCGAGGCGCCTCCATCCTGGTGGCATCTCTTTCGTCGGGGCGTGCTGGCCGTGCATGAGTACGAGGACGAACCCTTGCTGTTCAGCATCCGCCGCGCCTGGAGTCTGCTGCCGCGGCGCGAGGTGTGCGACGCCGAGGGGCGCCCGGTTGGTTCACTCCTGGGCCGCGTTGTCCACGACCGCTACGGCCGACTCCTGGCCGCCTTGCATGGCGCCAACGGCGGCGGCGTTTTCCGCAGTCCCGAAGCGCGCGCCCTGGCCGATGTTGTCCCGACGGCGGACGGACTGCGCATCTGCTTCAGCGACGACGTGGCCGGCGAACCGTTCGTCAAGATGCTGCTCCTGGCCGCTTGCCTCGTGCATCGGGATTCGTGAATCCTGTCCTCACGATTCCCGATTCCCCTCCTCGACGAGTTCGCCGAGCAGGCCGGCGAGACCTTCACTTCCCAGGGCCACGGTTTGCCCGCTGACCTCGACCTGGAACAGGTCGTCGAGCGGTTCGTGGGCGAGGAAGCGGACGGTGGCGCCCGGCGTCAGGCCCAGGGCCCGCCAGCGGCGTAGGCGTTCGGGGCTGTCGTCCTTGACCTCGCGGATGAGGACGCGCTGACCGGCCCGGAAGGAGTGCAGGGGGAGCAGATGACGACGGGCGATGGCGCCTTCGCGGGTCGGGATGGGATGGCCGTGCGGGTCTTCGAGCGGTTCGCCGAGATGGGCGGCGATGGCCTGTTCCAGGCGCGGCGAGATGGTGTGCTCCAGCGCCTCGGCCTCGGCATCGACCTCACTCCAGTCCAGCCCGAGCACGCGCGTCAGCAACAGCTCCACCAGACGATGACGGCGAATGACGCGGCGAGCCTCGGCGATGCCGCGCGGCGTCAGCCGTGCGCCGCAGCCGGGTTCGTAGTCGATCCAGCCGCCGTCAGCCAGGCGCTTGAGCATGCCCGTCACCGACGGCGCCCGCACTTGCAGACGCGCGGCGATGGCCAACGGCGTAACCATCTGCTCGGCACCGCCGAGGCTATGGATCGCCTTGAGGTAGTCTTGCACGGCTCGGCTGGGCTGGTCCGTCATCCGCGTCCTCGCGCCTGTTGGGTTGAAAGACCGCCGCCGGGTTATTCTAGCGATGCCGGCTGTTCGCGGCTTGACCTCAGCGCCCATCTGGATAAGCCCCTCTCCCCGTGTACTCAGGGGGAGAGGGGTTGGGGGTGAGGGGGTGGATTGTCAGCCGGTTTGCCGCCCCCTCACCCCCTACCCCTCTCCCCCGAGTACGGGGGAGAGGGGGCTAATGGCTCAGCGCCCGTGCAGGACTTGGTTCAACCACGTTTCCAGGGCGTAGGACAGCCACAGCGATAGTCCGAAGGCGATGCGTAGGCCGGCCTGCATGACCACCCACCACAGGGTACTGTTGAGCATCTGGCTGGAACTGAGCAGGGCGGCGCGGACCTCGACGGCCACCATCTGCCGCGGGTTGATGTGGCCGAGCGTGAAGAAGTGTACCACCGGTGCCGTCCACGAACGCAGCCAGTATTCCGCCTGATCGAAGTATTTCTCCATCTCCGCCTGGTCGATCGCCGTCACGCTGACGACGCCCCAGACGTCGAAGGCCGTCATCGCCACGCCGCTGAGGATCACCATCGGCCACAGCGGATAGAGAGGCAGCAGTTGCGCCACCGTGAACTCGTCCGCCGGCGGCCATAGCCACTTGCTGGCCAGGTAGTTCAGGAGGAAGATCGACAACAGCAGAACCAGCGGCAGGACGGTGCCCCAGGTGAGGAAGATGTGGGCGTGGTGTTTGACCAGTTGTAGCAGGCGCGGCCAGCGATTGGGCATGCTGCGCACCAGGCCGAGGACCGTGCCGTACTGGCGCAAGCGGACCCAGGTGCTGAGCAGGAACATCACGGCCAGATAGAAACCGAAGAAGCGGATGAGCCGCAGTTCGAGCAGCCAGGACATGACAGGCTCGGCGCTTGGGTCTTGGATCGGGGACGAGTCCGGGTTCGCACTCAACGGCACCACCATACCCGCGGACGTTGCGCCGTGTCCAGACGAGGCGTGCGGGCATACCTTCGTGTTTAGCCGCGATGCGGAGCGGAGCGTGTCGCTCCGCATCGCGGCTACTCCAAGAGTTGTCTCATGACGTCATTGATGACACCGCCCGGATCGACGTGGACGTTGGCGACCCGCTGGGTCTTGCCGGTGAGCGGCCCGCCGTTGGCCCGTGGCGTCATCACCATCGCCGGCGAGCGCATCGTCGCGGTCGAGCCGCGCCGACGGCGACGGCCCGACATGGACCTCGGTGACGTCGCCGTGCTGCCCGGATTGGTCAACGCCCACACGCATCTGGACCTGACAGGCCTGCGCGGTCGCTGTGCGCCAACGGCCGACTTCACGAGTTGGCTGCGACAGGTGATCGTCCATCGGCGCGGCAGTACGCCGGCCCAAATCGAGGCCGACATCCGCACCGGCCTGGCTGAGAGCTTACGGCACGGGACGACGCTGCTGGCCGACATCTCAGCGGGCGGAGCGAGTTGGCCGATCCTGGCCGACGCGCCGCTCCGCAGCGTGGTCTTGTACGAATTGCTTGGCTTGACGCCGGCTCGCGCGGAGGAATCCCTGGCGGCCGCCGGTGCCTGGCTCGTTGCTCATCCGGCGCGGAAGAACTGCCGGCCGGGGCTGAGTCCACACGCCGCCGTACAGCGTGCGCCACGACCTGTTCGTCGAGGCGACGCAGCTGGCCCGCGATTTCCGATGTCCTCTGGCCGTCCACCTGGCCGAGAGCCGCGACGAATTAAGGCTGCTGTACCGTCGCCGCGGCCCATTCGTTGCGTTTCTTAAAGAGCTGGGCGTGTGGGACGCCGGCGGACTGGTGCGGAGTCCGGCCGACGTACTCGCTCTCTGCAACACGGGGACACGTTCCTTGTACGTCCACGGCAATTACCTGCACCCCACGCATGCGCGTGCCCGCCGACAGTACGGTCGTCTACTGCCCGCGCACCCACGCCGCCTTCGGACACCGGCCGCACCCACTGCCGTGGCTGCTGGAGCGCGGCGTCCGCGTCGCCCTGGGCACCGACAGCCTCGCCTCCAACCCCGACCTCAGTGTTCTGGCGGAGGTACGATTTTTGCATCAACACCGCCCCGATGTGCCCGGCGACGTCCTGCTGCGCTTGGCCACCCTCAACGGCGCCGAGGCGCTGGGATGGGCGGAAGAGACCGGCAGCCTCGAAGCCGGCAAGTCGGCCGACCTCGTGGTGGTGCCGCTCGCTCCGGGAGAGCGGCGCGATCCCTATGAGCGCCTTCTCGCCTCCGATTTGCCCGTGGAGCGAGTGCTATGTCGTGGTCAGTGGGTCCAATCCCTGGTTTCACCGCGACGCCGAGCGCGTCGTGGAGAAACTTGAATTCGGGGACGCAAAATCCTACCTCTAACCGTACCAGCAACCTGGTGATGAACATCGAGAAGGGTGATCCGCAATGCCGCTCGGCTATCTCTGCCTTGTCTTGCACGCCCACTTGCCTTTCGTCCGTCATCCGGAGTACGAAGATTTCCTCGAAGAGGACTGGCTCTACGAGGCGATCACCGAGACGTACATCCCTCTCCTGGAAGCGTTCGAGGGTCTGGAGCGCGACGGCGTCGATTGGCGGCTGACGATGTCGGTGACGCCGACGCTGGCCGCCATGCTCGGCGACCCGCTGTTGCAATATCGCTACGTCCGCCACCTCGACAACCTCCTCGCGCTGGCCTGCAAGGAGATCGAGCGAACGCGCTTCGAGCCGGAGTTCCACCATCTCGCCCACATGTATCACCGCCGCTTCAGCCGTGCCCGCGAGGTGTTCGTCAACCAGTACGGCAACAACCTGCTGCACGGCTTCAAGCACTTCTTCGACACGGGCAAGCTGGAGCTGATTACCTGCGGCGCGACGCACGGCTTTTTGCCGCTGATGGTCTACAACGACAACGCCCGCCGGGCGCAGATCGAGATCGGCTGCCGCGAGTTCGAGCGACACTTCGGCCGCCGGCCGCGCGGCATCTGGCTGCCGGAGTGCGGCTACGCTCCCGGCATCGAGAAACTGCTGCACGACAGCGGCATTCGCTATTTCTTCACCGACACGCACTCCGTCCTGTTCGCCGAGCCGCGGCCGCGCTTCGGCGTCTATGCTCCTCTGCTGGTGCCCGGCAGCAACGTCGCCTGCCTGGCCCGCGACACCGAATCGTCCAAGCAGGTCTGGAGCGCCATCGAGGGCTATCCCGGCGACTACAACTACCGCGACTTCTACCGCGACGTCGGCTTCGACCTCGATTACGAATACCTTCGGCCGCACCTGCACCACAGCGGCATCCGCAGCCTGCTCGGCATCAAGTATTACAAGATCACCGGCCGCACCGACCACAAACTGCCCTACGATCCGAAGGCGGCCTTGGACAAGGCCGCCGAGCACGCCGGCAATTTCATGTTCAACCGCGAGAAGCAGGTGGAATGGTTGTCCGGCTCGATGGACGGCCGGCCGGCGCTGATCGTGGCTCCCTACGACGCCGAGCTGTTCGGCCACTGGTGGTTCGAGGGGCCGGACTGGATCAACTTCCTGCTCCGCAAGACTGCACTTCGATCAGCAGACGGTGAAGGCCGTGACCGTGCCGGAGTACCTGGACCGCCACTCGCGCATCCAGGTATCGCAGCCGACCCTGTCGAGCTGGGGTTACAAGGGCTATTGCGAAGTGTGGCTGGAAGGCTCCAACGATTGGATCTATCGCCACCTGCACGAAGGGGCCGAACGCATGGTCGAATTGGCCCGCGAAAACAGTGACGCCCCGCCCTTGCGCCGCCGCGCTCTCAACCAGGCCGCCCGCGAGCTGCTTTTGGCGCAGTCCAGCGATTGGGCCTTCATCCTCAAAACCGGTACGATGGTCGAGTACGCCAAGGAGCGCACGCGGCTGCACGTCAACAACTTCAATCACCTCTACGAGACGATCAAGCGCAACGACATCGACGAGAGCTGGCTCAGCGGCATCGAGCGCCGGCACAATCTCTTTCCCGACATCGATTACCGCGTCTATGCCTGACAATTGGGGACCGGAAGAGCTTTCGCTTGACCGAGAAATGCCGAGAGCTTGAGATAGGGGGGGAGGATGCGCCGGCACGCCCTAAGAACGAGTTCGGCGGATGAGCGAGAGATCGACGCAGAGGCCCACCTAACTTTTCCTGCATAAAGATGACTAACCGACCCCTTGCCATACCGCGGATGGGGTTCGGATTGGCGAGGCGGATTGGCGGGTGTAGGATAGCTTCAAGGCCTACTACCCGACATCTTCGGATCGGAGATTGAAACATGCCGGCGCTTTCAACTAAAGAAGCCACGGAGAGGCTCGCGAAAGTTGTGGAAATGGCCAAGCAGAGCACGCTTGGGGAGGTCTATGCCGAACTCTTCCCAGAAGCGCCTGCGTCACCTCTTCCAAGCGCTGGGGACATGGCTCGATACATCCGCGACGGGCTAGAGGCAGAAGAGATTGTCGATCTTTGGAACGTCGTGTTCCCCGGAGACCGCAACGTCCGTTACGATGAAGAAGCGAAGGAGGTTCGCTACAACGAAGACATGGTAGGATCCTCCGACTGACGGCGGGTGCTGCCCGATCTCTAGTTTGGTGACTGCCGTGCCTGCCACCGCCCTTCAGCACTTCCAAGAAGACATCGCAAGAGCTAAAGCGATCATCGATCACGCCGACCCGCTTCCGCGTGCCAATGCCGCCGAGCAACTGCTCCGCTCCGATTTCCTGCGCAGCGCCTGGATGTTCGCTGTCGGAGCGATGGACGCTTACTTCTGCGATGCCTACACGGACATTGTTGCCGCCACAGCGAACTCGAAGAGTCGGCAGCCGGCAATCATCCTCCCGGAGTGGGTCTACGACATCAAGTTCCCGATCCGGGCAATCCTGGAGGAATACGACAACGCGAACTGGCGATGGCGGATGGCGGCCCGCAAGATGATGGAGCGTGAGAACGTCATCAGTCTGTCGGCCGTCCAGACGCTGTTCAACAAGTTCTTCCGCAGGGGTCACAAGTTCTTTCGCGACCTCTTTGACGCCTGGATCTCCCGGCCCGATTCGAAGATCCGTCTCTTCGGCGTCTCGCGGGCGGACTACGTGGCGATGACCGATGCGGACAAGCACAACACGCGAGAGAACGCGAACGACCAGTTCGAGGACCGTTTCCGGGCAATCTTCCAACGACGACACGACTGCATCCACAATTGCGACCGACCGAGGATGTCGCCACAGCCACTCGACAAGGGCGGTACCGTGCGGAAGGTCATCCAAGACATCGAGTTCCTCGTGAACCGGTGCGACGAACACATTGCCACCGATTTCCGTCAATTCCTCGTCGGCGTCGGTTGCTCGGTGGCGACCATCGCGCAGGCAGGTTACTAAGAAGCGGACGGCGGGCGCCCCGTTCCCATCGAACCAACCGTTGCACCTGACTCGTGGGGCACGACGGCTTCGGTGGCAAACAGCTCACCGATCCAACGTGGAACGAAACAGCAGAAAATCGACACAGCCGGCGACGAGATGCTGCACGAGGTTGTAGAAGATGATGGGGAGCATTACGCGCGGGTGGTCGGCCAGCGCCATCGTCGCTAGTACCAGACCGGTGCCGTTGTTGTTCATACCCAGCCCGAACATCAGGCTCGTCCGCCGCGCCGCGTCGCGCGGAAGAGTAGGGCCAGCACGTAGCCGGCGCCGAAGGCGAACATGCACAGGCCGCAGACGACGATCAGGATCACCACTACGAAATCGGGGTCGGGGTTGGCAATCGACTCCGGCAGCGATACCGAGGCGTTGGAGTAATTGAGCACCAGCAGGTTCAAGGAGTTGAGCAGCTTCAGCGTCGGTTTGGCTCGGGCGACGCGCTCGCCGCCGACGGCGGCGCGAGTCAGCATACCGAGGGCCGACGGCAGGATCACGCATAAGGCCAGGAAACCGCCTGTGGTGCCGGAGGCCGCCAACTCGTGCAAGTCTTCCGAATAGTCGCCCGTCGTCATCAGGCCAACCGAGTGCAGGGCCAACGGCGTCGTCAGCGGACTGAGCAAGGTCGAGAACAGCACCAGGCCGAGGCTCAGGCTCAGGTCGCCGTTGGCGTTCTGCGTCCACGCCGTCGAGGAGCCGGCAATCGGCATCGACGCCACCAGGGCCAGGCCGACCAGGATGTTTTGCACCTCGTCGGAGTTGTGCCAAAAGCGCAGGCTCTGCGATACGCCATAGATGTAGGCGATGGGCAGCAGCAGGTTGGCGGCCAGGCCGGCGACGAGCATCCACGGCCGGCGCAGCAGGTGACGCAACTGCGCCGTCTGCACGCCCAGCCCGGCGTTGAGCAATAGAAGCGCCAGCAGCAGCATCGGCAGCGACACCGTCAGCGTTTCGCCGAACAGGTTGATCCGGCCGAGCGAAACGTTCTTGATGCCGATGCCTGCGGCCGGGGAGACGGCGGCGACGACGTAGGAACCCAAGAGGAACCAGATGAAGTTCCGGTGCAGGAAGTGGGAAAAGCGGACGAGCGGTTGTCCCGGATTATCCATGTGCGACCTCTTGCCAGCTCGTCGTCTCTTGTCATCCTATTCACGGGGATCGGCAGAGCTACAGGCGGGATTTGATGAACTGAGCATTGCGGTGCGCCAGGGCCATGATGCTAATCATCGGATTGACGCCGGTGGAAGTGGGCAGAGCGCTGCCGTCGGCGACGAAGAGGTTACGGACCTCCCATGTCTCGCCGTCTGGCTTCACCACGGCGCGGCACGAGTTGGCGCCCATCCGACAACTGCTCATCTGATGGGCGCTGAACAGCGACATGTCGTTCTTGCGCACGCCGATCTCGGCGAAGCGGCGCAGGTGCAGTTCCATTCTGCCCTCGCCCGGCGCAAATTCGGGGAGATTGTTGTACGGCCCGCCGACGGTGTGTGCCCCGGCGGCGGCGTGGAGACGAACGGACTCCTGCGCGGCGCGAAGGACAAGGCGGGCATCGCAGGGCGATACGGTGTAGTCCACGACGGGATTGCCACGCTTATCGACGCGCACTCGTCCGCCGTCCCGGTCGCGCGTGATGGCGATGAAGACGGCCAGGTGCGGCAGCTGGCGCATGAGGCGGGCGTGATCGTGGGCGTTACGCCAGGGCAAGCCGAGCGCCGCCACGCCGGCGTGGACGGGAGGCACCTCGACGACAAAACCATAACCCCCTTCCAGGTCGGCGAACTGATCGCACGCCGCGGTCTGCATGGCGCCGCGCCAACCCTCGATGGGTTCGCGGTAAGCACCGAATACGGCTACCGTCGGATGTAGGTGCAAGTGTCGGCCAATGTTCGGGTTGGTCAGACCCGAACGCACGAGCAGGGCCGGCGTCTGGATGCTGCCGCCGGCGGCCACCACGGCCCGACTGCGAACCGTCAGGCGTCGGTCCTGTACCGTCGCCTCGACGCCCGTCGCGGCACCGTTGCGGATGGTGACGCGATCGACGTGACCGTTCGCAACCAGTATCGCGCCGTGCTCATGGGCGTCTTGCAGGTACGTCTTCAAGGTGCCTTGCTTGGCACCGAAACGACAGCCGAAGCCGCAGTAGCCGCAGTCTTGGCAATTCTTGGCGTTGCGCGGCAGTACGCGCCACGAATAACCGAGCTTCCGGCAGCCGTCGATGAGCCGCTGGTTCTGGGGATTATGCACGCCCTCGTCGGTGTTGACGTGGAGGCGCCGGCACACCGCATCGAGACTGGCCTGCCACTCGGCCCCGGCGGCCCCGGTGATCCCGCACTTCTCTTGCCATTGACGCAGGACGGGATCGGGCGTTCGCAGGCTGGTCATCCAGTTGACGGTCGTGCCGCCGCCGAGATTGCTGCCGGCCAGGAGGACGACCCCGGCGTCGCGCGTGGTCAGAATGCCGCGGTTCTCGAACAATCGCTGCATGCTCGATAGCTCGGCGCCGTCGAAGTCGGGTTCGTGGTAATAGCCGCCCTTTTCCAGCACGACGACACGCTGCCCCGCCGCCGCCAGCTCCGCGGCCACGACACCTCCACCCGCGCCCGAACCGATGACGACCACGTCCGCATCGAGCGTCGTATCGTCAGTCACCTGGAGCACGGATAAGGGCCGCGCTACGGAGGCCGTCTCGGGCTTCTGGGAGCCCGGATAACCGAGTTCGTCCCAGTGGGGATTGCGCCCCGTGTGCGGATCGAGGAGCGAATAGCAGAGGAGCAGGGCGAGTCGCTTGAACGCCTGAAATCCGCCGCGCAGCAGACCCAGGCGACTGCCGGCCCATGCACGCAGGACGCGCTCGCGCCCCGCCGAGTCCAGGCCGGTCAAGCGCCTGAAACGGCCGGTGAGTAGACCATTGGCGAGCCGGCTGTCGAACAACGACAGGGCCAGCCGAATGCTCCGCTGTTGCTCGGGACTCGCCACCTCCGTCAGCAGGGCGGCGAACTCGGAAGCGAGGCCAGCGCCCGTCCGGTCCTTCTCGCTGGAGGGAGCCAGCGTTCGGCAAACGGCTTCGAGAGTACGGAACTGGGCGTCCGAGAACATGGGAGTCCTCATCGCGAGAAAACAGCGGTCGTCGTCGCAGCCGGATCTTCGGGCGGCCTGTCCGCGAGGGCGATCCGCGGTTGTCGAGCCATCGCCTGAACGAGTACAGCCAGCGTGAGGCCCACGTAAAGGATCGTGAAGGCGACGAGATAACTCATCTGGCGCGGCAACGGGCGGTATTTCATCCAACGGATGACGAGATAGCCGGCGAAGGGGATGACCTGCAGAGCGTGGATGCCGAGCATGTGGGCGATGCGCAGGTCGCCGGCCTTCGTGCTCCAGTTGACGAACGGCAGGCCCGAGCCGACGTCCGCCCGGCCGAGCGTGTGGGAACTGTAACAGGACAGCATCCCTCCTTGCAAGCTGCCCAGGATAAACACGATCAGGCCGAGGCGGATGCTCCACAGGTACACGCACGGTTTGGGTCTGCACCGCTCGAACCTGTATCGCAAGAAACGTGTTGCTTCTGCCGATGGACCACGGCCTGTCCGTGCTGCTGGAAGATTTGAGCGTGCGCGGTCTGCTGGACCAGACGCTCGTCGTCTGGATGGGCGATAGGGGCCGTACCCCGCGCATCAACGCCGGCGCCGGTCGCGATCACTGGTCCTTCTGCTATTCCGTCGTCATGGCCGGAGGAGGAATTCGAGGCGGCCAGGTGTACGGCTCCTCGGATCGCAGCGCGGCGTATCCCTCCACCAACCCGATCCATCCGGCCGAGTTGGCCGCGACCATTTACCACTGTCTCGGAATTGATCCTCGTTCGGAGATAACCGATCAGCAAGGTCGTCCTCTCGTCATCGGCACGGCCAAGCCCATCCGCGCGTTGATGGGATAGGGCAAGAGGCTTCGTTCGCGCGTCACTTGCCGGCCGCCTTGTTCCGGCCCGGCTCCGCTTGTTCTCCCTCAGCCAGTCGTTCCAGAAGAGCAGCGAATAGGAAACGCGGCGTGGGTCCATCCGCCCAGTGTTTCATGATGCCGAAGCCACAGACGAGGAGTCGGCCTTTGCCCCCGTACTCCATTTCCAACCACGGCCAGCCTCCCTCTCCCCGAGCGACCTCCGCCGTCAGGGCACCATCCTCGATCCCCAGGCTCAACGAGCTGGCGACGACCTTGCCGTCCGCCGGCCAGGCGAGCGCATCAAGGCGCTTGTCGAGATGACGGATCACCGAGCGCCGCCGCAACGTCAGACTCTCCGGCCCCGCCTTGTCGGACTCTCCCATGCTCGGCAGGAAAAACGTTCCCTCCGACGGAGCCAGACAGAGGATGGGCACGCCGCGGGCGGCGAGCAGAACCATGATTTTCGCCAGAGCAGCCTCCTCCTTGAACGA
This sequence comes from uncultured Planctomycetota bacterium, assembly GCA_963849325.1. Taxonomy (GTDB): domain Bacteria; phylum Planctomycetota; class Planctomycetia; order Gemmatales; family Gemmataceae; genus JAJPHU01. The sequence continues at coordinate 390,894 of CAWKHF010000010.1, forward strand.
GACTCCCTCACCGATTAGCAGTACCCCTTTGCCCAGGCCCGCGAGGGCAGAGAGGTTGTTCTGCTCCTCGAAGGGAACGCCGACCTTCGCCAGCATCGGCGCCGTGGTGTGGGCCGGATCGAAGAGGGTGATTTCCCGCTCCTTGAGCCATTTGGCGCGGCCGGCGAACGGGTCTTCGGGAAAGATCCACAGCACGCGCTCCAGACGGGTGGTGACCTTCCCGTCGGCCCCGAGGACGTGGACAGCCAGCGCGGTGCGCAGCACAATGCCCTCGCGCACCGGCGGCGCGGTGAAACGGACAACCAACTTCCCCGGCTTCTCCGGAGATGCGCGATGTCCGCCGTCCGCCGCACGAGCGTCGCCTGGTCGAGGGCGACGCCCCACACGGCCCGGCCCGCGAACGCCTGGTCCGCCTTGAGGGTGAAGTGCAGCTCCACCTCCCGGCCGGCGAAGAAGTTCGTCCAGCCTTGGACCGGCTCCAGCCGCACGGACGCTTCCGCGGCCACGGCGGGACACGCCGACATTGCGGCAAGTAGGACGATGACGACCTTGCGAGAGATCATAACAGCACCAGCGGAGAGGGCCTCATTTCGGATCGTGCTCCGATTTCTTTTCCGGCAGCGGGACCAGCCACAGGCCGAACGAATCGCCGACGAGGAGTCGGTGTTCGTCGAACGGTTGCAGACATTCACTGGGCTGGAAGAATTGCTGACCTGGCCGCAGCGAGGCGAGCAACTCCGGCGGCCCGCCCTTAAGCGCCCGGCGACTGAACGGTTTAGCGCCCCACAGCCAGCCGCCGGCCAGGGCGAATGGCGGCCTCGCGTTCCAGGTGTTGTCGGTCCACTGCCGGTAAGCGGGATTGTTCTTCACGGCAAAGACGGCGCTGCGGATCGGCCCAACGCGCAGATGCAGCTTGCCCCCGTAGATCAGGTGCCCATCGTTTTCGTTCAGGTCGTAGTCGAAGACCCCCATGCGGGTCGGCATCCGCAGCAGGTCGCCCTCCAGGCGAGCGCTCGGTCCCAGCAGTTCGACGTCGGCGTTGTGCAGGATGAACAGTCGTTTGAAGGTCTGCTTCTCGACGTTGAAGGCCCACAGTCCGTTCAGTTCATGCTGCCCCTGGGCGACAAACAAAATCTGCTTGCGCTCCGCGTCAGTGCGGAAAAAAGTGCAGAGCAGCGGTTTGTTGTCATCGAACGGCGAGCGTTTCTCCTTGCGGCGGCTGGAAGCCCGGACGTTGCACTGGCGCTGCGCAGGTCCCAGGCGATGAAGTAAGAATCCTTGCTGTCAAGGGTGTCTGGCTCGCCGAGATAGGCGTAGAGCTTGCCCGCGAAGCAGTCCAATCCCTGGACGAAGTTGGAAGGCAGACCATCGGCCGTGGTGATCCGCTCCGCCGGGCCGCCGTCGAAGGGGAAGACGAAGATGCCGTAACCGCGTGTCCCCAGGTAGTAGCGATTCCGGTAGACACAGGCGGCGGTGCCGAAATACATACCCAGGCGGTATTGTTTCGCTCCTCCTTCCGTCCACGGCTTGTAGCGCAAGGACATCTGCACCCTCCGGCTCTCCCATCGGCCTCCCTGGCCGGGAGTCAGCCGTAGCAGCAGCACGGAATACTGCGGGGGAGAACCGTGCATCTCAATCGCGGCCACGTTGACGGTCCCGTCGGCCACGACGGGCTGGTGGAGCACGACCAGCCCGTCCTTGTTCGGATAGATGTCGATCAGCGGCTCCGCGCCCGGCAGGGACGTGAACAGATCGGCCGCGGCGGAGGGTTCGGCCTGAGCGATCTCGGCCTGCCCGCGGCGATACTCCTTGCGGTAGCTGTCGCGTTCGTGGCGCAGCATTGACGGCGAGGTCGCGTAGGTGAGGAAGCGCCCCTCCTTGCCGTCCACGATGGGCAAGGCCCGCCGCAGCACGTCATAGGCATAGCGGTAGCCCTCCGGCGTGCGCCGTGATAACGAATGGAACGCCATCCCCTGAACGATCGACGGGGCCAGTTCCTGGCGCCGGAGCATGAACTCCGTCAATCCCTTCAGTTCGTCGCCGTAACCTGGCCGGTTGACCAGTTGCTCAATGGCACGATAGGCGGCCAGGTAAAGGTTCAGGCGAAAGGTATCGGAAGTTTTGGGTGCCTTCGCCAGCTGCTCCTGGATGAACAAGCGATAGGCGTGGACCTTCGCCTGGCGCTGTTCATCGGTCAGCTTGTGAAACGACAGCTCGGTGGAGACGACGCCCAGGCGGCCGTAGACGGCAACGATCGGGTCGGGGTGGGCGGCGATCTCCGACCAGAGCTTGTGCAAACGGGCCGCCTGTCCTTCGTCCAGTTGCGGCGGGTAGCGATAGTAGTACAGGACGCCCGAGAGCAATCCGCTCCCTCGGGTGTTCGCAGCGTCGGGATATTTCCGGGCCAGGGCTGCCCAGGGACGAAGAAGTTGCTGTGCCTCGATCCACCTGTCCCCCGGCTCCTTGTTCGTCAGGATCCAGAAGAAGGTGTGGTTCAGCTGCTCGGTATAGTGCTCGAAGGACTTCCGGTCATGGACGCCGGCTTCCAGGCGCTGGAGAGGCATGACGTGTACGCGGCGGTTATTGTCCCGGATCGCCTCGATCACCGTGCGGGCGGCCGGAGAAACGCCTTCCCGCAGGGCACTGACTCGATTGAGGAACGTGAACAGCCGAGATTCCGCGACCGCCTTGTGAATGTTGCCGGACGGCGTCAACCGGGTATTCTCCAGCAGCGTTTCGACCTCGACCAGCCGATCCGAGCCTTGCCGCGCCAGGGACAGCGACCGCTCCAGGATGTCCGCCTCCATCTTGAGAACGAAGCTTCCGACGCCGCGGCGTTCGCCGGGATCGAGCACTTCGTTGGCCGCGTCGATCAGGGCGCGGCCAACGGAGACGCGCAGCGAGGGATCGTCGGGAGACAGGGCGAAGGCCGATTCGACCGCGGGCAGGGCGCGGATCGGATCCTTGTGCTCCCAGTAAAACTCGGCCTCACGCAGAAAGCGGGCCGCCTCGCGCTGGCGCTGCGGCTCGACCGAGGCGGTCTTGGCATGGAGTGCGCGGGCCGTCTCGCGGAGCAAGGCAGCACTTAGGGCGGCGGCGTCGTGCTCGCCGACCGAGGCCGTGGCCTTGCCCAGCGACTTGCCGCGGCCGTCCGACAAGAGCGCCGTGGCACGCAGGCCGTCCTTCTCCGAAGCTCGCCCCACCTCCAGTTCGAGAGTGACCACCGAGGCCAACATTTGTCGTAAGGGCGAGTTGGTCGGCAGATCGCGTTCGCGATTGACCTGGTTGAGCCGGCGTCGCTCCAGCACGGCCAGGTCCGGCGAGGCGACAAGTTGTCGCTCCAGGAGCAGCCCCACGGAATCGCAGAACGCATCCATGTCACGCGGTAAATCGACGTTGCGGACGGTCAGCAAACAAACCGGACGGAGCTGCTTGACCGTTTGGCGTTTCTTTTGAGCGGCCGTGACGGCGGCCACCACTCCCTTTACCGTCGCGGCCAGTTCGCCCGCCGGCAGGGCGGCATCCCAGAGGCGAACGCCGGTGCGAGCGTCGAAGACCACCATCCCGCCGACCTTCTTCTGGCCGGCCTCGGCATCGAGGACCGCGAACAGGTCCACGGTGAGCAGCTTGCCGACAGCCACCGCCTGATCGGCCGCGACCAGGCCCGACAGCGTGAGCTTGTGCTCGGCCAGTACCCGCTCGATGGCGGCGCGCTCCAGCACTTCCACGCCTGGCAGTTCGGTCAACTTCGCTTCCGCCAGCGTCTGGACCTTCACCAGTTCTTCGCCCTTGTCGGCGCTGACCAGGGCGATGCGGATGGAACCATTCTCCTTCGCATTGTCCCTCGCCTGTACCGGCATGACGGCAGCGAGAACTATCGGGAAGCTCCAGAGAAACCTATGCAAGAAGCGCATAACCATTCCTGTCTCGTGGAGATGGGGGAGAAAGAGCCTCACGCAAAGGCGCAAAGGACGCAAAGAAAAAGTCCTTGCTTTCTCGTTTTTGTCTTTCTTTGCGTCCTTTGCGCCTTTGCGTGAGGCTCTTTAACGCGGAGTCGCTCAGCGTTTGACCAGCTTGGGCAGAAGCCGGTGAGCAATGGCTTCGGATGCCTGCTGCAAGGCCGCCTTGCCCGCCAGTTGCTCGGTCGTATCCACGACGAGGGCCGTCTGCCGCTCCACGGCGATGATTTTGCCGCTGACGCGATCCACGGCCTTGACCTCCAGCCGGGCCTTGGCCGTCACCAAACCTTCGTGCCGCGACCCCGTCTCGCTCAGCCCCTCGCCGGTGATGAGGATTAGCGCCTGGCCCTTGGCCCCCTCCTCGGCGTCCACCACCACGAAGTCCATCGCCCGGGCCAGGTGGACCATCTCGGTCTGTGCCGCCGGGTCCGGTACTCGCCGCAAGGCCGCCGATTCCTTGATCTGCACCCACAGGGCCGGCCGTTTCTCCTTGCCCAGTTGCCGCCGTAGAGACGCCAGGCGATCTTCTTTCTTCTCCGGCCTGGGCAGCACCCCCTCGGGCGGATGAGCGAGCTTGTCAGCCACCTTTTCGGACAATTGCGTCACCAATGTCCCCAGTTCCCCGCTGGCGGGAGCATCCACGGACAGGCCAACGATGCGGCCGGTTTCGACGCTGACGAGCTTGGCGATGAGATAGCGGCGTTTGTCGGCTTGCAGGACCGAGCCAGACAGCAGCAGACGAGCGCCGGTAAGCTGGCCGACGCGCGGCGCCGACTCCTTGCGGACGGCGCCGGAGAGACCGAGTTCCAGTTCCTTGAGGGCTTTGCTCAGGTCGGCGCGGTCCACGAGAATGAGGTCGTCCTTGGCCGACAGCCGCGCGAAGAGCAAGTCGGTGACCTGCACGCCCAACTCCTTGACGCCGGCGCCGCGCTCTTCGAACGGCAGGATCGCCAGAGGGACGGCCGCCGGCTGGGCCTGCTCGGGTTGGGCCAGGTCATCGTCTGCCGCGGCGAGCGCGGTCTTCTCGTTCCGACCCTCGGTCGGCTCGGCTGCGGCGTTGTCCTTGACTTGGCGGGCCACCGTTTGCGGAATGGGCTGTCCACGGCCGGCGAACTGCGCGGCCCAAGCAGTCAATCCTCCAATCACCATCAGCAGCAGGGCCGCCGCCGCGAACCACCGTCGCCCGGAGGAGCGCCGGCGTGTGGAGGGAATTCGATTCGGTCCCCGCTCCAGCCAATCGATGACTTCTTGCGCCGTCTGACAGCGACGGTTTCGGTCCCTGGCGTGAAGCTTCTCGACAAGCGCGACGAGATATTCCGGCATGTCGGGGGCCAACTCTCGGAGAGAGGGGGGAGTGTCCTGGCAGACGGAGCGGAGGACGGACAGGCTGTTCTTGCCCTGGAAGGGAGGACGGCCGGCGGCCATGACGTACAGGACGCTGCCGAGGCTGAACAGATCACTGCGGGCATCGACGGGTTCGCCGCTCGCCTGCTCGGGAGCCATGTACTCGGGCGTGCCGACAACGGTGCCGTACTCGGTCAGCGGCCGCCGGTCGCCGATCACCTGCACCAGCCCGAAATCGAGCAGCTTCACCCGGCTGGCGCACCCCTCGGCCGGAGACTCCAGCCAGATGTTGCCCGGCTTGACATCGCGGTGGACCAGGCCGCGCCGGTGTGCCGCCGATAGACCCTGGGCCACCTCGCGGCCGATGCGGCCGACTTCGTCCGCCGGCAATCGTCCCTCGCGGGCCAGGCGCGCAGCCAACGTCTCTCCCCGGAGCACGGGCATTGCCAAAAACGGTAGGCCGCGGTCCTCGTTCACTTCGTAGATCGGGACGATGTGATCGCTGGCGATGGCGGCGATGGCCCGAGCTTCTTGCAGGAAGCGCTGACGCGACGGAACGTCCTCGGCCAGGTTGGAGCGCAACACCTTCAGCGCCACCAGACGTTGCAAGCGCGTATCCTCGGCCAGGTAGACGACGCCCATGCCGCCCGAACCCAGCACCTGGAGCACGCGGTAAGAGCCGAGCCGGCCGATCTCATCCGCCTGTTGAGCGGGAGCGAGGAGGCGGACGCAACTTTCGACAGGAGCGGCGGGCGCCGGCGTAGTCGGACCTCCCAGTGCCTTGAGCCGCTCGATCAGCCCCTCGACGCGGATGGTTCGTAGAGGCGTGTCGCTTCGGGAGGCGTGCGCCGCCTCGACCAGTTCGTCGGAAGCGTCCAACCGATCGAGCGTGGCGACGCAGCCGGGACAGCCGAACAGGTGCTCCTCGATCGGACCAGCCTCGGCCTCGTCATCCTGCCCCAGAGAAAAGCGCTGTAAATCCCGCATGTCCGGACACGGTGTCGAGCGGTTCATGAGATCGTCCTTTGCATGGAATCGAGCAGGTCGGAGCGGCCCCTCCCCGGAGGGACGCCTGCCTCGCCGGAGAAAGGTTACGCAGCCGGAGGAGAAACCTGACACGAGCGCGCCGATTTTTTTCCAGCCGAATTAGCCGAGCAGCCCCGACAGCTCCTGGCGCAGCCGACGCAGCACGCGCGATTTGGCGGCATAGACAGCCTCCACGCTCAGTCCCAGCTCATTGGCGACGTCCGCGGCCGGCCGGCCCTCGACAACGCACTCCCAGCACGCTTTCCAGGTCGTCGGCTGAAATTCGCTCTGCATCAATTCCAGCGCTCGGCCGACGAGGTGTTGTCGGTATTCCCGCTCCCAGAAAGGATCTTCCGCACCCGGGTCCGGGAGGTCGGGCATCTCCTCCGAGGCGGCGCGAGCGGGATCAGCCGCCCGCCTCCGCCGAAAGTCGCGCCACTTGTTGTAGGTGATCGTCCGCAGCCAGGCGCGGAAGCTCTTGCCGCTTTCATAGTGAAACTCGGGCAGTTTCCGGATCAGGATAGTGAACACTTCCTGCACGAGATCGGCGGCGTCCGTCTCCTGCATGCCCAGCCGGCAAGTCCAATAATAGAGCAAGGGAGTATACAACTCCACAAAGCGCTCCCAGGCGGCGCGCTCCTCCAGACGCCGCACTCGTTCGAGCAGACTGATCGATGTGGTGTGCATACGGCAGCAGTTTACTCGGGGGTTTGATCGTCCGGCCTCTGATTGTCCCTGATTGTAGCACATCTCCCCATCCACTGTTATCCGTTGGAGTTTCGCTGGGCCGAGCAAAGGGGATGCGATCGTTCCCGGCCCGCTTGACATCCTTCAAGGGCCTGCGAATAATTCTCCATGCCTTATTTCCGTGAGAATGGTCCATCCCATCACGCCCCCATTCTCTTCCACGATTGCGATGCTGCAATCATCCCCTTCCCGAGCGGAGTTTCGATTCCGCGCCGCCGAGGGGAACTCAAAGTCAAGGACCTTTGATCCCATCCAAACGACTGACCGCATCCACTCGATACCGGCATAGAGGGAGCTTCGATGAACCAGGAACCGGCTCGCCCCCTGTCTTCCCTTTCGGACGCTCTCGCTTCCGACCGGCGAGCGTTGGAGGCTCCTCGGCCGGCGGCCAGCACGGACCAAGGCGACCTCGATACTCTCCGAACCATCGTCGAAGGGACCGCCTGTAGCACCGGAGAACAGTTCTTTCAAGCCCTGGTACGCCATCTGGCCTCGGCCATCGGTGTGCCCTTCGCCGCCGTCTCCGAATTCGGCAACGTCAACACGCGCGTCCGTACTCTCGCTTACTGGTCGCGGGGACGGATACAAGATAACTTTGAGTATGACTTGCCCGGCACTCCCTGCGAGGATGTCGTCCGCGGACGATTGTGCCATCATCCCGCCGGAGTCAAGGACCGTTTCCCGAGGGCCAAGCCCCTGGTCGCCCTGGGAGTCGAAAGCTACCTGGGGGCACCGCTGCTGGACGGCGAGGGCGACGTGCTCGGCCTTCTGGCGGTCTTCGATGAGCGGCCCATGCCCGCCCAACCTCGTCACCTGCACCTGCTGCGCATCTTCGCCGCCCGCGCCAGCGCGGAGTTGGAGCGCTCGCGCGCCGAGCGGCGGCTCAGCACCAGCGAGGGGCGCTACCGCGATCTGTACGAGGAGGCGCCGGTCGGCTACCTGTCCGTCGGCGTGGACGGCCGAATCCTCCAGGTCAATCGCCGGGCGGCGCAGATCGATTGGGTTCACCGCGCAAGAGTTGAACGGCCTCGCGGTCGTCAACCTGTTCGCCGACACGCCGGCCGGGAAAACGCGGGGCGCCGAATCGTTCGGGCGCTTTCTGGCGGGCGAGGAATTGTCCGGGTTGGAAGTAGAGATGCGCCGCAAGGACGGCCGACCGCTGTGGGTCAGCCTGTGGATGAAACCGATCCGTTGTGGAGACGGCGCCGTGCAGTCCAGCCGCCTGGTCTGGGTAGACATCACCGATCGCGTACTCGCCGAGTCCGAACGTGCCCGCTTGCAGCAGCAGAACCTTTATCTGCAAGACGAGATCAAGGCGGCCCATAATTTCGAGGAACTGGTCGGCCAAAGCGCGGCCCTGCACGCCGTCCTCGACAAGGTCCGCAGCGTCGCCCCGACGGACGCCTCGGTGCTCATCACCGGCGAGACCGGCACCGGCAAGGAGCTGATCACTCGCGCCATCCACTCGGCCAGCAAGCGCCGGGACAGACCACTCATCAAGGTCAACTGCGCCGCCTTTCCGACGGGCCTGGTCGAGAGCGAGCTGTTCGGCCACGAGAAGGGCGCCTTCACCGGCGCCATTGCCCGGCGCTGCGGCCGTTTCGAGTTGGCCCACGGCGGCACCATCTTTCTCGACGAAATCGGCGAAATCCCTCCCGAGGCGCAGGTCAAGCTGCTCCGCGTCTTGCAGGAGCGCGAGTTCGATCGGGTGGGCGGTAGTACACCGATCAAGGTCGATATCCGCGTCCTCGCCGCCAGCAACCGCGACCTGCTCAAGGCGGTGCGCGAGAAGACGTTCCGCGAAGACCTGTACTACCGCCTCAACGTTTTCCCCATTTCGTTGCCGCCGCTGCGGGAACGGAAGGAAGACATCCCCTTGCTGGTCCACTTCCTCGTCAACAAGTTTGCCACCCGGATCGGCAAGCGTCTCGACGGTGTCCAGGAGCCAACGATGCGGCGGTTGATTGACTACTCCTGGCCCGGAAACGTCCGCGAGCTGGAAAACGTTCTCGAACGGGCCGTCATCCTGGCGACGGGCGCCCGACTGGACATCTCGGCCGACTTGTTCCCCGCTCCGCACGCCTCTCCCGTTGCTTCCGCCGCCACTCCTGACCGCACCCTGGAATCGGTGGAGCGCGATTACGTGTGCTCCGTTCTCCAGCAAACCGACTGGGTTGTCGATGGGCCGCGCGGCGCCGCTCGCATCCTGGGGCTGCACCCCAACACCCTACGCAACCGCATGAAAAAACTCGGCATCACCCGCGCTTCTCACCAAATAGGGTAGCTCCCACCGTCCCCGGTGGCGCCGCCTCGTCTTGTGGAGACGCCGGTTCGCGCACCTCCTGCTCGCCTCGTTTTGCAAGTCCAACTCTTCCCGACACTTCGGAGCCAATCCCTGCCCCGCTTCCTCAACGGCACATCGATAGCAGAAGCACCTCGGAGGTTTCGGGAGTCATTCGCCATGCTCCGTCTCACGCGGATTGGGGAGGCCCACCTGGCCCAACGGATCAAGCTCGAAGGCAAGCTCCTCGGTCCCTGGGTCGAAGAAGTGCGCCAGGCCTGTCTGGGTTGCACGGTCTCCTTCCGCCGTACAAGTCTCGATCTCTCTACCGTCACGTTCGTGGACGCCGCGGGAGAAAGACTGCTCCGCGATCTGATCGGACAGGGCATCAAGGTCAGCGCTTGCTCGGCCTATGTCGCGGAGCTATTGCGAAATGGAGCTGGGGGACGGCCACCCGCTCGGGCATGACTCCTCGACGGGAGCGGCGGAGAACGACGGTCTTCGGGAGAACAGCTCATGGTAAGGCGATCCGCAGGTCATTTCTGGTTCCCTCCATTCGTCCGCGCCTGGCGTCCTCACCGAGTCCCAGTTGCTGGACCGCTACTTGCGGCTCGGTGACGAGGCAGCGTTCGAGCTGCTGATGAACTGGCATGGGCCGCGGGTGTTCAACGTGTGCCGGCGCGTGCTGCGACACACGCAAGACGCGGAAGACGCTTTTCAGGCCACCTTTCTTATGCTCGCGCGCAAGGCTGCCGACATCGGCCGGCGCGAGTCGATCAGCGGTTGGCTCTGCACCGTCGCCTTCCGCATCGCCCTCCGCGTCAAGTTGCGCTCCGATCGCCGCACGCAGCGGCAGCGGCCGTTGGGAGACGTGCCGGACCACGCACCGGGAGGCGATCCGGCCGAGCGAACCGCGTGGCGCGAACTGCGGCAAATCCTCGATGCGGAGTTGAGGCAGGTGTCGCCGAAGTATCGGGCGGCGTTCATCCTCTGCCATCTGGAAGGCAAGACCTGCGAGGAGGCTGCCGAGCATCTCGGTTGTCCGCGCGGGACCGTACAGTCGCGCGTGGGCCGGGCGCGGCAACAGTTCGCGCCCGGCTGGCTCCGCCCCACCCCTGACGAAAGCGCTGGCCCTCACTTCGTGGGGGGTGGATAGGCCTGGGCGATGTCTCTCAGCGTCTGATCAAAGTTGTCGGGCACTTCCTCGAAACTGGTGATGCGGCACAGCTGGAGCATTTGGCGACCCTGGCGATTGGACTTGGCGGCCAACATTCCCGAGCGGAAACGCTCGCTGCGTTCCGCGCCGAGCTTCCCCGGATAGCAGGCAATGACCGTGCAGGGGAACGCCTCGGACTTCCGCAGCACCTTCACCTTGGCGAAATACTCCGGATACCGTGCGCGATAGGCGGCCAGGTCGGTATCGTCGATGACCGCGGCCTGCGCCGCGCCATCGATCACGTCGTCGATCGCGTAACAAGCATCGCGCGGCACGGAGACGCGACCGAAAAACGTCTCCGGCGTCTGGCCATCCGCGACACAACGGCGCTCCAGGAACAATCGGCAGTGCTCCCGGCTCATGTGCGGCAGGGCCAGCACACGCCCTTTGAGATCGTCGATCGCGGTGATCTTACCATCGTCGCGGACGACGAGATGGGCGCGGAGGAGAGGTTGCTTGTTGACGGCGATCACCAGCGGCCGGAGCTGAGGGTATTTGGCGCGGGCCCAGGCGAATTCGACGCCGTGAAAAATGCCCAGTTGGACCTCGCCGTCCTTCATTCGCTGTCCGAGATGAAGGGCGTCGTCGCTGACAACGAGCTGGCTACTCAGGCCCGTTTGCGCCTCCAGCAGCGACTGAAAGGGCCGCATCAGGGTCCGCAGCAGCGGTTCCGAGGTGTCGCGGAACAGGCCGGAACCCAGACCGATGCGGACAGGCGCGGGTCGTCATCCGCCGCTCGGACTTCGGACGCGGACAGGCCCAGCGCAGAACGAGCGCTCCGAGGACCCAGGTCGGTTTATGGCTCGCTCCGCTCACCGTCTGACCCATGATTCGCTTCTCGAACGAGAACATGCGAAGTTCCTTCCACTGTCGGACGAGTTGTGTTTCGCTCTTTCGCTTCCTCCTCTTGTTCCGATATGCCGCGGATTGTGACAGACTGACATTCTGGCCACCCTCTCCGAAGGAGCGTCTAGCGAGGATCGTCGGTCCAGCGTGCCGGCGGAAACCAACCCTCGTTGACGTCGAGGTGGTGATCGATGAAGAGATTGAAGGAACGCCCGTAGAACAGGTCGCGCGGGTAGGTGGCCGAGGGCCGCGTCCGCGACGCATCCAGCAAGCCCGCCGCCACGCACGCCTCGCTGACCAATTCCGAGCAGAAGTAGCTCCGCCGATCGCCGCCGTGAGGCCCGCCTATGAAATACGTGCGGAGCGGACCCCGGCTGCGGAACGGCGTCAGTTGCACGCCCAGGCGCAGGAGGGCGAAATGTTTGCCGTCCTGAGCGAGAGCGAACTCCGTCAGCCGGCACGATTGCTCCGGCGTGAGCGGCACGCGACGGCGACGAATCCACACGCGGCCAATGTCGGTGTATTCCCGCAAGTGCGGCAGCAGGTCCAGGGTGCGCACCCACATCGTGTCGCACGGACCCGCCTCCAATATGGCCGGGCTGCCGTCGGGCGCGCGAAGACGATGGCGGAACCGTTGGGGTCGAAGGCCAACGCCATGTAATGCGTGGTCCGCCAGAACTTCGAGTGGTCCAGGCGCAGCATGATGTCGCCCGGTTGCGGCAGGTACGCTTCCACGGGATAGCGGAGCACTTCATCCAGACAGAAAGCCGGCTGGTAAAGGAAGGAGTTCCATCCGCCCTCCGTCGGAACAGGGCACGGTGAAGAGGCGATCGAGAGGAAGGAACAGAGCAAGGCGAGCATGAGGACGCTCCATGTCACATGTCGCGAGGGATGTCTCCTACCCATATCTGACAAGAGAAGGGCCGTGCTCCACTGCCTTTCTCCGTTCCCCCGAAACGGGGCGTCAAGCGATCCTCAGAAACACCCCAGGGTGAATAATCGGCAAAGTCAGGATGAAAAGGTACAAGCCGCGAGCGCCTGGGAGCGGTATGGCATTCGCTCGCTGGCGCTCGCGGCTTGTGAAGGTCGGATTACCGCGTCCTACTTCCGATTTCGTGCTTTCTACTTCCGGTCGTAGACTTCCAACTCCAATTGCGGACGGGCATTTTTCGGGAGATCGATGCGGACAATGTAACCATCGTCCACGGATCGATCCTGGACGACACGGAGCGCGAAGCCGTGGAAAGCCGATTCTCCGGCCGCAATCTTTTTGACGGCGCGGGTGACATCGACGGCGAAGGTTTTCGGTGGGCTGTATTCCGTCCCTCCCGGTTGGCGCGGCACGACAGCCGTTCCCGCTACTTCGCCCAGATTCTTGAAATCGAACGGCTTGTCCGCCTGGAACGGTGCCGCGAGCAGTGTCACCCCTACTTTCGTCCCCGCCTTGGCATGTCCGCGAAGCACCGGGAAAACCAGGCGGGCCTCGGCGATGTCCCGCGAGGCCGGCAGGTCTTTCAGTTCGCCGCCGACCAGCATCACCCAGGTCTCGCCCTCCTTCCATTTCAAGAAGTGGTTGTCCTGCGTCTGACCGTCCCTGGAAACGGCGTGGCTGGCTTGCAAGGTGAGGGTCCGTTTCGACGTGGGGCGAACGACTTTCGGCGGCGGCGGAGCAATGCCGACGGTGAACGGATTGGGCAGCGTCTTCAACTCTCCCGGTGTCGTCGCCGACGGCTCCTGTGTACCCTCTGGGAGCGGTAGTGGACGGGAACTGGGGGCGAGCACTTCGCGACGCAACCAGAGCATGCGCGGGTAGACCGGATACTTGCTCGCGGGTGTCGGAACGTCGATGTCAAATGTCGTCGGCAGGTCTTTGGCGGTGAAGATTTTCCGCACCACGGTCGGTTTCGTGGACCAACTGGCGTAGTGAGCGCGGGCCAACTCCGCGCCGGCGTCGGCCAGCTCCTCGTAGGACTTGTTGCGGGAGCCGGTCTCGTAGGCGTAAGTTACCGCCAACCGATTGTCGCCCAATTCCCGAGCGTCGGCGACGGTCACCGAAATCTTGTTCTTGCCGGGCGAGAGATAGGGCAGAGAGCCGCGGTTGCACTGGACGACGGTTTCCAGCCGGAGCGAACGAAGGGCGGTCTTGAAGGATAGTCTCACCAAGCAAGAGTATTTCCCTCCAACCTCCTCCGAAAAGTCTTCCAAGCGAATCGGCTTGAACGTCTTGCCTCCGTCGAGGGAAATCTCGGCGACCTCGACCCCGTCGGCCTGGCCGGAGGCGCGCGTCATGATGTAGGGAGATTGCATCGCCACGGTGATTGAGGCCGGATGTTCGCTGTTGACGGGGACCAGCTTGCCGCCGTCCCACTTCACGTTGTCCTTCGCCGTCAGGCCGTCGAGGAGAGCGGCGTTGGCCAGGTCGGGGGCGAAGAGCAGCGTACCGTTGGCGAAGCTGCGGCTGCGGCCGCCGGAGCGGATGTACGGTTCGAGGATGGGGCCGATCGCCGGACAATTGCGGTAGTCCTTGTCGCCGCAGCCGTGATTCGGTACGTACTTCCGTCCGCTCCACCAGTGCGCGCCCTTGACCGCGTCCCAGGTGAGCGTCAGGGAGTAACCGGGAGCCAGGTTGACGTCGGTGGAATAGCCAGGGGAGTCGAAGTTCGTCGCGTTCCAGCCAGTGGGACTGCCGGCCGGCCGACTGCTGCGGATACCCGTCAGGATGCCCTCGGGCGTGTCGCCGCAGCCGAGAAACGACGGCGCTCGCCAGTTCGCCTTGCCGTCAAGGTTCTCGAAACGATCGCCCTTGTGGTAGTAAACGCCGCGGCCGCGGTCGAACTCCAGGCCCGCGCTGACCAGGGCGGGGTTGGCCTTGATGTCCTCCTCGCCGGCCACCGTTCGTCCACCGGGGGCCTTGGCGTCGGGAACCCACGTGTAATACTTCAGGAAAGCGTCGAAGTAGTGCCAGCGGCCGTCGTACTGGACCTCGACGGTGGTGTGGCCGGGGTTGCTCCAGCCGACGTAGCGCCACGGCCAGCCCATCTCGCGCCACAGCGCCGCCTCGACACTGTGCAGTCCGCCGCACAGGCTCCAACCGTAAACGTTGATCTCCTTGAGCGCCTCCACGCCGCCCGGCTCGTTGGCATAGCCCTGGTGGTAGTGCGCCAGCTGCATGAAGTTGTAAATGGCGATGGCCTTCTCGTCGTTGCTCTTGCAGCCGCGCGTCACGCTCTCGACGATTGAACGGAGCGAAGAGCAATCGGGAGCTTTGTCGGCGAGGACCTTGATCTGATGGACCCTCCGTCCGGAAGACGAAGGGGCCGCGCTATCCAATCGGGGGAGGAGAACCCAGAGGGCGAGGAGACAACAGCAAACCCCTACACCGCATCGAAAGAGCCGCATGATGACCTCACCTTGCCGTTCCAGAAATACTTCGGATCGACGCGATTACTTCCCCGACGAAGGAGCTTCGTCCAGAAGTACCTTTTTCGCCGGTTTCAAGTAGGAATCGTTGAGCTTATCGACCGACCAGAGCAGGCCGCGAGTGACGAGATCGAGGTAACGATCATCGGCGACGGTCGCGTTGTTGTGGCCCAGGGTCGTGGCGAAGACGCGGGCCTTGCCGTTGTAGCGATTCGTCCAGACCACGACGTTATCGCTCGTGCTCTCCTTGCCGTCCTTGCTCCGGGTCGTCTGCTTACCTCGGGCCAGAGGGTGAGCCGTGTCCTCTACCTTGCCCGTGATGTTGTTGTAAAGCTCCTCGTTGATCGTCGTCCAATCTGCCAACCCTTTGGTGATGGGACTGTCCTTCTCGATGAAAGTGACGGCGATGGGCGCCTGGGGACCGTGGCCGGTGGTCGCCAGGCCGGTGAACTCGAACCACGGCGTCGTCTTCGGCCAGCCCTTGCTGCGGTAGCAGTGCATACCGCAGTGCAGCACCACGGCCGGCAAACCCTGTCGATGTGGCTCCAGGATGCGGTCGATCAAACTCAAATCCGTGACCCCCGAGCAGCACTCGTCATGCACGACGACATCGAAGCCCTTGGCCCAGTCCGGCTTCTCATAGACGGGATTGAGGTGCTTGGTGCCCTT
This sequence comes from uncultured Planctomycetota bacterium, assembly GCA_963849325.1. Taxonomy (GTDB): domain Bacteria; phylum Planctomycetota; class Planctomycetia; order Gemmatales; family Gemmataceae; genus JAJPHU01. The sequence continues at coordinate 406,402 of CAWKHF010000010.1, forward strand.
GTCGGGGTCGTAGGCGATCACCCAGCGGACGTTGGCGCGTGCGGAGATGCCCTTGGTGAGAATGTCCTTTTGCTTGGCGTAGTCGTGACAGCAACCGCCGACGACCAGCAAGGCGCGGATCGGCTTGGTGTCGTCCTCGGCGCGGGTGGGCGCATCGTTCAAGCCAAGCAGCGACGCGGACAGCAGAGCGAAAGCCAGCATTGCCTGAGACCATACTTTCCGTCGGATCATCGGCGTGTCTCCCTCATGGGTGCGGGGCTGGAATGCCGAGCGAAGAGGTTTCGATTCCGGAAGGGAAATTCTATTCCTCCCCGTGAGCGCAGCAAGCCAGGGAGCTTTTTGCGGAGCCGGAACCGTAAGCGAGGAGGAATCCTTCGCTCACGCTTCCAGCTTCCAGAGGACACGGAGACAGAAGTTCGTGGTCCCGGAAGCCGTGGAAACCGTCTCCCCCGAGACCCTACGCCGCGTGCTCAAAAAAACGAACTCAAGCCCTCACGTTTTGACGGGCTGTGCCACGGGGCGCATCTGCAGATACGTCCACAGCACGAGGCCGGCCACGACCAGGAAGACGCTGGTATAGCTCTCGAACCCCTTGGGACGCGGATCGTCGCGCAGCAGCTCGTTCAGATAACGGTGGATGCCGTAGCCGACCATCAGCAGCGCCATCACCTGCCCTTTGCGGCGGCGAAACGGGTAGTACGCCGTCAGCAGCAGAAACAGCAGGACCATGCTGACGACCTCGTACAGCTGCGTCGGATGCAGGCCGAGCGTTCGCGGCTCGATGACCCCCAAATCTTCTTCCGGCGCCTGCTCGCCGTGCTTGACGATCAGATGCAGCTTCTTCTCGCCGCGCGGCCAGTTGTAGACCAGGCATCGCGACAGGACGTCCTCGGGCGTCAGGCGCAGAAACTTGCCGTTCTCCTCGACGCTCTTCTCCTCGATGGTGCAATCGTTGACGCGCACGATCAGGTCGCGGGGCGCAGGCCGGCGGCGTAGACGAGGGAGGCGGGATCGACCCGATCGACGCGGACGCCGCCGTCGCGCGGTTGGTCGCGCTCGTCGGCCAGGGTGAAGCCGGCCGGCGTCTGGTAGCCCTGATCGACCAGCCCCTCGCGCGCCGGGGCCGACAGCGGGAAGTGGACGGGATAAACGAGACAAGTGGGACAGGCGACCTGTCCGTAACAGCAGCCGTTGAGGAAGCAGCCGAAGCGGCCCAGGCACAGACCCACCGCGATCGACGGCGCCAGGATGTCCGCCAGCTTCCACGTGGAGAGCTGGTATTTGCGGAAGATGAACAGGTAAGCGGCGACGTAGCCGGCCAGGCCGCCGATCACCGAGCCGTACAGGACGATGCCGCCGTCCCAGATTTTGTAGATCTGTTCGAGCATCTCGCGGTACGACAGGTTCGGCTTCTCCGACAAGAGGAAGGTGATGCGAGCGCCGAGCAGTCCGCCGATGAACAGCCAGATGACCAGGTCCTGGATGTGTTCGCGGGCGATGCCCTCGCGCTCGGCGCGTCGTCCGGCCATCCAGGTGCAGATGATGAAGGCCAGAAACAACATCATGCCGAAGCCGTAGATTGGCAGTCCATTGGGCAGTTTGGCGGCGCCGAAGTAGACGACCAGGGCGGAGATGACGCCGAAGCCGGCCAGCCAGAAGGAGGCGCCGCGAAAGACCTCGCGCAGCGCCGGTTCGCGGGCGCGGCGGCTCAGCAGCCGGACGATCAGGCCCAGGCCGAGTCCAAGTCCGAGCAGGAACAGGTACAGCGGGACGTTCGCCGGCAGCCAGTCGGCCTGGAGCGGGATGCGAAAAAGGACCTGTCGCATGGGAGGGTTCAACCTTTCCTTGGGGAGCGAACCGAACGCCCCCTTGAATACAGCAAACCCTATCAAGCGACGGTCGTTTCAGCCACCCCGGATCGAACGCGAAGTAACGATCGCGCCGCTAGCCCGGAGCGTCCGCGAGGGGTCTGTGTAACCCGTCGCGGACGCTCCGGGCTTGTAGGTTAGCGTCAGGAACGTCGGCGGAAATGCTGGCATCGGCGGCGAGAACCCGTAATATCTGAGGAGACTCCGCGATGTCCCCTACCCGGCCCGCAGCTGCGAGTACACCGACATGCACCCTTTTACCGACAAACCTTCTCCTTCTTCCGACCCAATAACCTTGGCATCTCCTGCCGCGACCGGGCCGTGGTGGCGAGAGATGAATCGCTATCACTGGTTCGTCTTCGTCGTGGCCTCGCTGGGCTGGTTGTTCGACACGATGGATCAGCAGCTGTTCAACATCGCTCGTAACCCGGCCTTGCGCACGATCCTCACGAAAGAGTTAGGGCACCCGCCGCTCGATCGAGTCGTTGGGGAATATGCCGGCTACACCACGTCGGTCTTCCTCATCGGCTGGGGCACTGGCGGCCTTCTATTCGGCGTGCTCGGCGACCTCCTCGGCCGCGTCCGCTCGCTGATGCTGACCATCTTGCTCTACTCGCTGTTTACTGGCCTTAGTGCCCTTTCCACTTCGGTGCTGGACTTCTCGATTTACCGCTTCCTCACGGGGTTGGGGGTGGGCGGCGAGTTCGCCGTCGGCGTGTCGCTAGTCGCCGAAGCGATGCCCGACCGCGCCCGTCCCTTCGCCCTGGGAATGCTGCAAGCGTTGTCGGCCGTCGGCAACGTCGCGGCCGCCTTCGTCGGCATCGTGCAAGGCCAACTGGTCAAGCAAGGCGCCCTCAGCAATGAGTCCGGCTGGCGAGGTATGTTTGTGGTCGGTATCGTGCCCGCCCTGCTCACTCTGGTCATCATGCGCCGCCTCAAGGAACCCGAACGCTGGCAGGCCGTGGCGGCCACGGCCAGCGCCGGTCAGCGCATCCGCGCCTATTTCGGCGAACTGTTCGGCAACCCGCGCTGGACGCGCAACGCCGTCATCGGTCTGTTGTTGGCCTCGTCCGGCATCATCGGTCTGTGGGGCATCGGCTTTTTCAGCATCGACTTGCAGCAGACGGTTTTCCGGGCCCGCTTCGAGAAATTGGGACTTCCGGCGGAGGAAGTCAATGGCATGGTCGGCTTCTGGGCCGGCATGACGTCCTTGATGATGAACGTGGGCGCCTTCTTCGGCATCTACGCCTTCAGCTACGTCACGCACTATCTGGGTCGCAAATGGACCTTCGCCGTGTCGTTCGTGCTGGCCCTCTTGAGCACCGCTTTCACCTTCTGGTACTTCCGCTCCATCGCCGACGTCTTCTGGATGATCCCTATCATGGGCTTCTGCCAGCTGGCCCTGTTCGGCGGCTACGCCATCTATTTCCCGGAACTGTTCCCCACTCGTCTGCGCAGCACGGGAACGTCGTTCTGCTACAACGGCGCTCGCTTCGTGGCGGCGGCCGGGCCGACGACGCTGGGTCTGCTGACCAACCGCGTTTACAATGGCTATCCCGAGCCGATGCGCTACGCCGGCGTGACCATGTGCGCCATCTTCCTGCTCGGCCTGGTTGTGCTGCCCTTCGCCCCGGAAACGAAGGGGCAGCCGCTGCCGGAATAAGGGAATTTCAGGAGAGACGATGATGACGGTGACGACTCCCGACTGGCTGACGCGGCGCAACGTCCGGCTGCAGGGGAGCAAGGACGGCGGTTCGTGGCTGGTCTATCTCGGCGCGGAGCCGCAATATCTGCTCCAGGCGGTGCCAGTCAAAGGCCAGTTCGGCTGCCGCATCACGCAAACGATCAACGGCCGTCGCCTCGACAGTGGCGCCGTGTATCCGTCCCTCGACGCCGCCCTCCACGGTGGACTGGAGGAACTGCGGCAGGCGCTCGGCTGGTGAGCCGCGGAGACGATCGTCACCCGTCCGGTGGGAGATACCTCAATGTTCGACCTGACTTCGGTGCAGTCGGCCCTGCGGACGGCAGGGCTGGACGGCTGGCTGCTGTACGACTTCCGCGGGCTGAACGTCCTGGCTCGTCGGGTGCTCGACATCTCGTCCGACGCCATCCTTACGCGGCGCTGGTTCTACTTCGTGCCGGCCCACGGCGAGCCGCGCAAGCTGGTTCACCAGATCGAGCCACACGCTCTCGACGGCGTGCCGGGCGCCGCCCGCCGCTACCTTCGCTGGCAGGAGCTGGAGGCAGAGGTCCAATCGCTGCTAAGCGGCTGTCAGCGTGTGGCGATGGAGTACGTGCCGCGCAACGCCAATCCCTACGTCTCGCGCGTGGACGCCGGCACCGTCGAGTTGGTCCGCGCACTCGGCGTTGAGATCGTCTCGTCCGGCGACCTGATCCAGCAGTTCGAGGCGTGCTGGGACGACCAGCAGTGGGCCATGCATCTGGAAGCGGCGACGCACACGCGCTCGGCCTACGACGTCGCCTTCGCCTTCCTCGCCGAGCGCGTCCGCCGCGACGGCTCGGTGCGCGAGACCCAAGTGCAGCAGTGCATCCTGGACCACTTCGCCCGGCACGGACTCGTCACCGATCATCCGCCCATCTGCGCCGTCGGCCCGCACAGTGGCGATCCGCACTATGCGCCGGGTCCGAACAGCGACGCTCCCATCCGCGCCGGCGATTTCGTCCTCATCGACCTGTGGGCCAAGCTCGACAAGCCGCGCGCCGTCTACAGCGACCTGACCTGGACCGGCTTCGTCGGCACGGAAGTCCCCGAGAAGTACGAGACGATTTTTCAGATCGTCGCTCGCGCCCGAGACGCGGCCATCAACCGGGTGCGCGCGGCGTTTGCGGGCGGGACGACGCTGCGCGGCTGGGAGGTGGATCAAGCGGCCCGTGACACGATCGAGCAGGCCGGCTACGGTTCGGCCTTCTGCCATCGCACCGGCCACTCCATCGGTCAGGAGACGCACGGCAACGGCGCCAACATGGACAACCTGGAGACGCACGAAGAACGGCAGGTGCTGCCGCGCACCTGTTTCTCGGTCGAACCAGGCATCTACCTGCCGGAGTTTGGCGTCCGCAGCGAAGTCAACGTCTTCGTCGATGCACAGCGACAGGTCCACGTCACCGGCGGCACGCCGCAAACGAGCGTCGTGCCGGTCCTCCGGGCGTACTCCGTTTAGCCGCGACGCGCAGCGGAGTGCGGGATCGTTTTCCCATTTTCGCGGCACTCATTTTGCCTAAACTATCCATGCTGCGCCTACTCACGGCAGGAAGTTAACTTTCCAGTCCTTTCAAAGGAGGTGGGTGATGTACAGTATGGTCTTGATGGCGGCCTTGACGACGGGCACGGACATGCCGGATTGGGGCCGTCGTGGTTGGGGCTGCTGTGGCTGCTACGGCGGCTATGCCTGGGGCGGTTATGGACGAGGTTGGGGAGGTGGTTACGGCTGGGGTGGTTGGGGCGGCGGATATGGCGGCTGGGGCGGTTGGGGCGGCTGGGGCGGAGGCTGGGGCGGCTGGGGATACGTCGCGGCCCCCATGATCCCCAGCTATGCCGCTCCCGTGCTTATCGCCAGCGCACCGCTGACGGAGTCCGCCCTCACTCGTTCGATGTACTACGACCCCGGTTCGACCGCCCGCGCCAATCGTGCGACCATCATCGTCCATCTGCCGGCGAAGGCCAAGCTGATCGTCGATGGCAAACCCACCACTTCCACTTCCACCACGCGCCGCTTCGTGTCGCCGCCGTTGGAGAAGGGCCACAGCTACCACTACGTCTTCAAGGCGGAAATGGACCGCGAGGGCCAGACGGTGGCGACGACGAAAAGAGTGGACGTGACCGCTGGAAATACGGAGGAAATCTATCTGAAACTGCCCGCTCTCAACGAATCGTCGGAACGTTCGCACGCGCCGACCAAGCCCGCCGAGAGGAGAGGGGTGCCGGCTCGAACCGACGTGCTCGACCAGCCATGACAAAAAGAAGTTCTGAGTTCTGAGTTCTGAGTACCATTCCCTCAGAACTCAGAACTCAGAACTAATTCGGGGCGGGGAAGACGCATTGTGGGTCCGCGACGGCCCGCCTATAATCGGGGGGTGTTGATTCGCGGGACAGGCTGGGCGACCAGTCATGGGCGTTGATTTTCTCCGACCGGCAGTAGGCGATCTCGTCTTTCAGCTCTATGGGCGGCCCCTGCACCCCGAGCTGTTCGACATCCTCGCCGTGCGCCAAATCCGCCGCGAGGATTACGAGTTGACCGTCCGCATCACGCGGCACGGGTCACGTAATCTCCTGGGAGAACGCCGACGTTCATCTAACCGAAGTGACGGCCGCCGCCGAGCAGGAGTTGCCGGAACGCCGTCGCCTTTTGCACTACAAATTGCGCAGCGAGCACACCGGCCGGCTGTCGTGCGCTCACGGCATTCATTACGAGATGAGCTTCCAGGTCGAGGTGCTGGATCCGGAGATTTTTCTGCACGTCCACGACGAGATCCTCGCCGACGGCAACAAGCGCGGTCTGCTGCACAATTTCCCATCGCACAATCGGCTGTCCGTGGCCCCGCTCGGCTTCCTCACGGCCGAGGCCGGGCCGGGCCGGCTGTTCCTCTCCTCCTTCCACACCTTCCCCGGCGAGCACACGGTCGTCAAAACGCAGTCGCTGATCGAGAAAAAGGTGTAACCCTGTCCGAGCCTGAAGCGTAAGCGAAGAGCATCTCTTCGCTTACGCTTCAGGCTCGGACAGGAACTCGTTTGTTCGGATACTAGTCGGTGAAGAAGCGGTAGGCGACGAACCCGGCCCCGCCGCAGCCGAGCAGGCCCACGACCAAGATGCCGGCCAGGCCAACCCAGAAGAGGGTCTTGCCCGATTGCTTCTTTGCCGGCCGGGCCGGTCCTGCCGCTGGGGCGGCCATCAACTCCTCCTCCGCCGACACGTCCGGCGGATTGCCCTCCAGCCAGACGAACGGCTCCAGCGGCCCGATGGACGCGGGAGGAGCCTCGGTCCTCGCTTCGCCCCCTTCGCTTTCGGCGGAGAGGGAGGCGGGCGGCGACTCCGCCGGCGGGATGGCCTCTTCCAGGTGAAGCGAAGCCACGTCCGAAAAGAGGAGGTCCACCACAGCCGCGTTCTCCCCGGACTCTTCGGCCGCCGATGCCGTCGGCGCGTCGATGTCCTCCGGCACGGCTGCGGGCCTGTCCCCCACCGGCGAGGCGGGCGAGGGACTCGACTCGATTCGTCCGACAAAGCGAGCGCCGCAGACGGGACACTGGACTTTTTTGCCCAGCGCCTCGTCCGCCACCTTCAACTTCTGCTGACACTCGGGACACTTGAGGCGAATCGTCATGGCCACTCCGCCTGCCGCACGTCCGGGTACGAGCCGCCCCCGCCGTGAAGACGATGAACCATTCTAACAAAGAATTCGTTCGCCGTTTCACCGCGCTCCCCTCTGGATCGCGGCGAAACCGAAAAGGATGTCTCTTCCATTCAGCCGTCGGTGGGAAATGTGTACTAGAGTTGTGAGAGAACAGTCCGAGAGGCGACTCTCGCGGGCGAGGACGCGGCGTCGGGTCGGTCTCTGCCCGGGGGCAGGAGGAAGGGCGCATCCTTCATGAATTCGCGGCTCAAGGAAAGACTCTGTGCCCTGTACAAGTATTCGGGCGTCCTGTCCGCCCACGAGACCCTGCGGCGCTGGGCCGGCCATTCGTTTCTCACTGTGCTGGTCTTCCACCGCGTCACCGACGACATCCCCGAGGACGGCCTGACGATCGGCCGCGAGCGCTTCCGCGACCTGTGCCGCGTGTTGGCCAACCGCTTTCGCGTGGTCCCGCTCGCCGACATCTATCGCCTGGTCCGAGGCGACACGCCGCTGCCGCCGCGCACACTGGCCCTCACCTTCGATGACTGCTATCGCGACAACCTGGCGGCGGCGCGAGTGCTCGCCGAGCACGGCTTGCCCGCCACCTTTTTCGTGCCCACCGGCTACGTCGGCACCGATCACGTCTTCGCCTGGGACCGTGGGTTGCCGCGCCTGCCCAACCTGACCTGGGACGATGTTGGGCAGATGCGCCGGCTCGGCTTCGAGATCGGCTCGCACACCGTTACGCATCCGGACCTGGGCACGGTTTCCGGCGAGCAGGCCATCCGCGAGTTCCTCGAATCGAAGGCCGTCCTGGAGGATCGACTGGGTGAGAGGGTGCGCTGGCTGGCCTACCCGTTCGGCGGGGTCAACAACTTCCGCGCCGACTGGCTGCCGCTGCTGAAGGGAGCCGGCTACGAAGGCTGCGTGTCGGCCTACGGCGGTCTCATCTATCGCGGCATGGAGAGCGACGTCCTGCCGCGCGAGCCGGTGCCGGGTTTCCGCAGCAACCTGCACCTGGAAGTCCACCTGGCCGGCGGCCTCGCCTGGTATCACGCTCTCAAGCGGCGCCTGGGTCTGAGCGAGGGCCGCCAGGTGTCGTGGGAGCAAGCAGCGCTCCCCGCGGACGGAAGCAAGAGGGAAGTCCGCGATCCCGCGCTGATCGAAAAAGGAGATTCGTGACGCCGCTTGCGGCTTGGCGGAGCAGCGTCTCACGTTAAGCCGCGAGCGGCTCGAGCAATCGATTCCGAGACGAGCATGTACCACGAGTCCGAGACTGCCCTGGTGGATCCGGTAGGGACCATCGCCCCTGCCTTGACCGTGCGCGTTCTGGACGACGCCGCGGAGTTGGCCCGTTATGCCGCCGCCTGGCAAGACCTGGCCGACAACTCCGCCGAGGCCAACGTGTTTTACGAGCCGTGGATGCTGCTGCCGGCGCTGGAGGCGTTCGCCTCCGGCGAGCAACTCCTTTTTGTCCTCGTGCTGGACGGTGATCCTCACGGCCCACCGGAGGAGGCTCGGTTGTGCGGCTTCTTCCCCTTGCAGCGCCGTCGCCTGCATCGCCGCTTGCCGCTTCACGTCCTGGGTCTGTGGCAATATCTCCACTGCTACCTGTGTACGCCGCTCGTCCGGGCCGACTGCGTCCGCGCCACCCTGGATGCGTTGTTCGACTGGCTGAGGTCCGACCCGCGCGGCGCTGCCCTGATGGAGTTCAACCAACTCACCGCGGCCGGACCTTGCAGTACGGCCCTGCTGGCCTGTTCTCGCGAACGCGAGAACCCCACCGTCGTCACCGATTCGTGGGAACGCGCCCTGTTCGAGCCGCGCGGCGACGGCGACACCTATATTCGCTCGGTATTATCCGGAAAAAAACGCCGCTCCGTCGAACGACGTGCGCGACGCCTTGCGGAGACGGAGTCCATCGCATACGAAGCGTTGACCGCCAGCGGCGACGTGGTCGAATGGGCCGACGAGTTTCTGCGCCTGGAGGCGGCCGGCTGGAAGGGGAAGGACGGCACGGCCCTGGCCTGCGACCCAGCCAACCGCCGTTTCTTCCACGCCATCCTCGGCGGCGCCTTCGCGCGCGGCCGGCTGCTGCTGTGTACCCTGCGCGCCGCCGGTCGGCCCATCGCCTTCCGCTGCAGCTTCCTGGCCGGCGAAGGCGCCTTCGCCTTCAAGATGACCTACGACGAACAGTACGGCGGCCACTCGCCCGGCACGTTGCTGGAGTTGGACCACGTTCGCCGTCTGCACGCCCTGCCGGAGCTGCGCTGGATGGATTCCTGCACCGGCACCGACAATTCGATGATGAACGACCTGTGGCCGGGCCGGCGGGCCATTCACACGGTCCTCGCCGCCAGCGGCCGCGGAGTCGGCCGTCTCGTCGTCGCCCTGTATCCCTGGATGCGCGCCCTGAAACGTCGCCTGTCCCGATCGGCGGACACGCCTCCGCCGGCTTCCGATGAGTTGGAGATGACGACATGAACCTGACTGCCGCTGTTGCCGAACCGTGTCCGCCGCCCGTCGCCGCGCCCATTCCGGGCCGGGCCGGCGAACGTGTGATGCGGATTGAACCCGACGTTTTCCGCGACAAGTTCAATCGACTGCCCTTCCTGGTCCCTCACCGGGTCACGCCCGAGCACCCGCTGTTCACCCTGCCGCGCCTCATCGAACTGGCTCGTCGGCTGCCGGAGCAGTACGTCGAATACAACGCCGGCAACATCCCGGTCAGCATCGACTCGCGGCTGACGCCGCGCAACGGCCTGTCCATCGAGGAAACCATTCGCCGCATTGAGGAGCACTGCTCCTGGATGGTGCTCAAGCGCGTCGAGCAGGACCCCGAATACAAGGAGTTTCTCAATCAATGCCTCGATGACGTCCAGGAGTATTCCGAGCCGCTCGATCCCGGCATGATGGACCGCGCCGGGGCGATCTTCATCTCCTCGCCCTCATCGGTGACGCCGTACCATCTCGACGCGGAGTACAATTTCCTCTTGCAGGTCCGCGGCGTGAAGACGCTTCACGTCTTCGACGCGGCCGACCGCTCCATCCTCTCCGAAGAGGAGTTGGAGGAGCGCAGCGCCGCCAAGGTCGTGCATCGCAACCTGGTCTTCAAGGACGAGTACCAGCAAAAGGCGATGGTCTTCGAGCTGAAACCGGGCTCGGCGCTGCACGTGCCGTCGATGGACCCGCACTGGGTCCAGAACGGTCCCAACGTGTCCATCTCCTTCAGCGCCGGTTTCCTGACGCGGTCGGTATGAGCGCAAGAACGCGGTCCATTCGGTCAACCGCTGGCTGCGCAGTCTGGGTGTGTCGCCGGCCCCAGTCGGACGTTGCGGCCTGCGCGATTCGCTGAAGTATCAGGGCCACCGGGCCTGGCAGCGCGTCCATCGCCTTCTGGGCCGGGGTGACGAGGTATGATCGCTTCCGTAGACACCCTCGCCTCGGGACTCACCGCCTTCGTGCTGCGCGATGCCGCGACCCTGGCCGAGCTGCGCGACGAATGGGCGGCGCTCCAACAGCGCAGCTCGGCCAACGAGCCGATGCTGAGTCCGACCTGGCTGTTGACCTGGTGGCGCGTCTTCGGGGGCCTGGACGGCCGGCAGTTGCGAGTCATCCTCTTCCGGCGCGGGGAGCGGCTGGTCGGATTGGCGCCGCTGCTGTTGCGGCGAGTGTGGCATCACGGCCTGGTCCCCTTGCGTCGTCTCGAACCGCTCGGGACGGGAGAAGCGGAGGAGGACTCTATCTGCCCCGACTATCTGAATGTCATCGCGGAGCGTGGCGCCGAGGAAGCGATTGCCTCGGCGCTGGCCTACCTCCTTGCCGGCGGCACGGCGGGAGCCTGGGACGAACTGGTGATCCCGAAGATGGATGGCGAGGGCGTCCTGACGTCCCTGCTGGCCAGCGCCTTCACGCGCGCCGGTTGCCCCGCCGCCGTCACCGTTACGGACGCCGCTCCGTTCATCGCATTGCCGACGACCTGGGAAGCGTACTTGAAAGCGCTGTCGCCATCGCGTCGCTATTACGTCAACCGCTCGCTGCGCGATTTCGACAAGTGGTGCGGAGGGTCCGTTGAGGTCCGCTGTGCGGCTTCGCCCGCGGAACTGGAGGAAGGTCGCCGCGTCCTGGTGGCGTTGCATCAAGAGCGCTGGACCAGCGCCGAGCGATCGGGGGTGTTCGCCTCGCCGCGCTTCGCCGCCTTCCACGAGACGATCCAGTCCGAATGGCTGGAGAACGGCAACCTCGAATTGTTATGGCTGTGTGCGCGGGGCGAGCCGGTCGCCGCGGTTTACAACATCATCTGGGAGGGGAAGGTTTATTTCTACCAGAGCGGGCGAAAGATGGATGTGCCCGACGGCGTTCGGCCGGGCGTGGTCCTGCATGCGCACGCCATCCGCCGAGCCATCGAGCGCGACCGGCGCGAGTATGATTTTCTGGCAGGCGCGACGCGGTACAAGACGCAGCTGGCCCTCGCCAGCCGGCCGCTCGTCCAGCTGCGGGCGGTGCGTCCGTCGCTGCGCGAATGGGCGCAGCGAGCCGTCGAGGGCGGCGTCGCCGGCGCCAGGATGGTCCGCAATCGCATCCGAGGCGCAATCGGGCCGAGTGTCCCGCCATACCCTCGACCGGCGGACGAGTGAGTCGAGGGAGGAAGTTGCTCACCTCCAGCTGATCAATCCTTGATCGGCTATTCATTCGGAGACTCGGCCGGCGGCAGATCCCAAAGGCGGATGGTGAAGTCCTCGCCCGCCTGGTTATTCTACTCGAACAACTTGCTGACCGACTCGTTGAGGTGGATGCGCTTGATGGCGTCGGCCAGCAGCCGCGACACGCTCAGAATGGTCAGGTTGGCGAGCTGCTTGTTCGGCGGCACCGGAATGCTGTCGGTGACGACGATCTGGCGGATCGGCGCGTCGCGCAGTCGTTCGATCGCCGGGCCGCACAGCACGGCGTGCGTGGCGCAGGCGTAGACCTCGCGCGCCCCGTTGCGCTTGGCCACGTGGGCGGCGCCGACGACGCTGCCGGCCGTCGAGATCATGTCGTCGAAGATCACCGCCACCTTGCCTTCCAGCGAGCTGCCGATCAGGTTGGCCTGCTTCGTCTCGGTGGCGCTGGCGCGGCGCTTATCGACGATGGCGATGGCGCCGCCGAGCTTCTTCTGGTGCAGCAGCGCCTTCTTGATGCTGCCCTCGTCCGGGCTGAGGACGACGAGGTCGCTGGTCGGGATGTTCAGCGAGCGGATGTACTCGTTGATGACCGGGCCGGCGTGCAGGTGATCGACGGGGATGTCGAAGAAGCCCTGGATCTGGGCGGCGTGCAGGTCGAGGGCGAGCACGCGATCGGCGCCGGCGGAGGTGAGCAGGTCGGCGACCAGCTTGGCCGTGATCGGCACGCGGCCCACGTCCTTGCGGTCCTGGCGGGCGTAGCCGTAGTAGGGCAGCACGGCCGTGATGCGCGCGGCGCTGGCCCGCTTGAAGCTGTCGAGCATGACCAGCAGTTCCATCAGGTTCTCGTTGACCGGCGGGCAGGTCGGCTGCACGAGAAAGACGTCGCGGCCGCGCACGTCTTCGTCGATGCGCACCAGGTTCTCGCCGTCGGGGAAGTTGTCCAGGGTGATCCGGCCCGAGCGCGTCGCCGAGGTGGCGGGCGATCTTCTCGGCCAGGGCGATGTTGGCCCGGCCGCTGAAGACTTTCAATCGGTGGTTGTTCATGGTCCGTTGCACTTGAGTTGACCTCACCGGCCGCCGCACTCGGCGCTCCTCTCTGACAGGATACGCATTCGGAAGACGGAGGGAAGCGACGGTCCCCGGCAGCGGAAAACGAGACGCTTGCGGCCGGGCGTCACTCTTCCTTCGATTCGGCCATCTCGGTCCCGGGAGGAGGCGTCGCCTCCGCGAAACGGGCCAGTCCGAACGGCGTCAGTTCCAGGTCGCCCGCCGTGTTGTCCACGATCCATTGAGTCAGGACCTGGCCGGCCAGGGGCGACGAGCAGGAAGTTGTCGCCGCCGAAGCCGGCGGCGCAGTAGGCGCCCTCCAGGCCGGGCAGGCTGTCGAGAATGGGTCGGCCATCCGGCGTGAGGTCGGTCAAGAGAGCATAGCCGCCGCGACCGAAGCCGCAGTGCATGGCCGGATAGCGGCGGATCAGACGCTGGCGGATGGCCGACAGCCAATCGCCGTCGGCGGCCTCGTTGTAGGAGTCGGGATCGAGCAACGGCTCGGTCGGCGGCGTTGCCAGGTCGCCGGCGTGGATGAGATCGCCCTGGGCCGGCCGCAGATACAGCCCCTGCACGAAGTCGGCGATGACGACGCCGCGCCGGCCGCTGTCGGCGGGACGGCGAAACAGCGCCACACTGGCGCGGGCCGGCCGCACCGGCAGATCGATCCGTACCGTAGCCGGCAGCCGCGCCGCCCAGGCGCCCGTGGCCAGCACCAGCCGGCCGCAGTCATATGGCCCTTCGTTGGTCTCGACGCCCACGACCCGTCCCTTGTCGGCGCGGACGCCGCGGACCTCGACGCCCTGGCGGAGGTCGGCGCCCTCGCGCGCGCCGCCTCGGCGAAGGACGCCACCACCTGTACCGCCTCGACGTAGCCCGCCGCTCGCTCGAACAACGCCGCCTCATCGTCGGCCAGGCGAGCGTTGGGGTCCACCTCCATCAGTTCCTGCGGCGAGATCAGCCGGACGTCGATGCCTATCTCGCGCTGCCGCTCCAGGTGGTCGCCCAGTTCGGCGCGCTCGGCCTGGGAGACCAGCTGGACCATGCCGGTACGCCAGAATACGGGCGGTCCACCGATCAGGTCGGCGAAATGCTCGAAGACGGGCATGCCGCGGCGGGCCAGGTTGGCCGTCAAGGGGTCGCGGTGGGCCTGGTGGATCAGGGCGGCCGACTTGCCGCTGCCGCCGGCGCCGAGGAAGGCTTTTTCGACCAGCACGACGCGGCCGGGCCGGCGCTGGGCCAGATGGAAGGCGATGCTGACGCCGAGAACGCCACCACCGACAATGAGGATGTCACAGGTATGAGACATCGCCGGCTCCTCACCCGTAGGCGGCCCTCGCCAGCGTCAAGGGGGAGCGAGGGCGTCCTGATAACGGTAGCAAATCCGCGGCCGGGACGGTAGCCGGATTGACGGGACACGAGACCGGAGCGTCAGGACGTGAAAAACTCCGCGAAGCGTTCCTTGAAGGCTTTCAAACCGAGGTGGAAGACCCAGGCGTCGATGCCGACGGACAACATGCGACAGCCCAGCTCGACGCAACGGCGCGCGTGGGCGGCATCGCGCGGCAGGATGGCCCAGGGGATGCGGTTGGCACGGCAGGCGCGGGCGACTCGCTCGACGGCCTGCCACATGCGCGGATGGTCCCACTCGCCGGGCAGGCCCATCGATTGGCTGAGGTCCGCCGGGCCGATGAACAGGAAATCGAGGTCGGCGATGGCGGCGATCTTCTCGACCTCCTCGACGGCGTCCACGTGTTCGATCTGCACGCCGACGATGCTCTCGGCGTTGGCGCGGCGGAAATACTCGGCGGCGGGCATCAGGCCGTAATGGCCGTCGGCGCCGGTGCCGTTGACGCCGCGCAGGCCGCGCGGATGAAACTTGGCCCAGTTCATCAGTTCCTCGACCTGGCGCACGCTGCGCACCATGGCCGCCATGACGCCGCCGGCGCCCGCTTCGAGCGGGCGCATGACGGTGGCGTAATCGGTTGCGGTCAGGCGGACGAAGTTGTCCAGGCCGCAGCCACGCGCGGCGCGAGCCGCCTCCTCGATCTGCGGCATCGTCAGGCCGACGTGCTCCTGATCGAACCAAACCGCGTCGAAGCCCCCCTGCCAGGCGACCATCTCGACCAGCTTGGGATTGCAGAGCTGGCCCAGCGCGAAGACCTTGATGACGCGCTCTCCAGCCAGCAACGATTTCAGATGGGCCCCCATGTTTATCCTTTCAACAAGCCGCTTGCGGCCTAGCGCGAAAGAGGAGTATTTGTCCGAGCCTGAAGCGTCAGCGAAGAGCATCCCTTCGCTTACGCTTCAGGCTCGGAGTCCGGCTGGATGAGCAAGCGTCGGAACTCGCGCACGCGCTCCACGTCCAGCCCCTCCGGTTGATGCTCCAGCAGCCAGTCCACGTCTTGCAGTGCTCCCGGACGATCGCCGGCCTGATAACGCAGCCCCGCCCTCAGTCCGCGTTCCGCCGCTGCCTCGGGGTCCACCGTGACGATGGCGTTGACGTAGCGGAGCATACCGTCGCTGTCTTTTTCGTCGCGGGCCACGTTGAGCAAGTTGTGCAGCATGCGGACGATGATGGCGCGTTTGCGGATCGCCGCCAGGTGCTCGTCGCGCAAACGGCGGCCGGTGATGTCGAGTACCTTCCGCGCCGCCTCGTCACGGCTAAGTGTTTGTCCGCCCTCGTACACATCGATCAGCCGCGCCTCCCCTTTGGCCGGAACTTGCCGGACGACGAAATGACCGGGCAGGCCCACGCCCTCCAGCCGCACGCCCAGCCGGCGTCCCAGCTCGCTATACAGCACCGACAGGGTGATGGGCAGACCTTCGCGGTCGTCGATCACCTCGGAGAGATAGCTGTTGGAGCGATTGTAGTAATCGCCGCGGCTGCCGTGGAAGCCGCGCTCCTGGAACAAATACTTGTTCAAGGCGGCGAGACGGGCGGCATCGTCGGCGCCCTTCGGCAGACGCGCGGCGATCGTGTCGGCCATGCGCTCGACCTCGTGGCGGTAGGCGTCCACGTCCACGTCCTCGTTGTCCAGGCGAGCGATCAGCAGCGCGGCGTATAGCAGATCGATGTTTTCTTCCTTGCCGTGCAGCACGCGCACCAACTCCGCCAGAACATTGTGCTGATGCACGGCCGCGGACAGCTGCCGCAAGCGAGCGGCTTGTTGCTCCAGCTCGCGCGCCCGTTCACGAAGCATCTTCATGCCAGCCGGCCCAGCCGGGGCCAGACGCTGAACCATCTCCGAACCAGGCTTTGTTGTCGCCGGTAAGGCGTCGAGCGTTTGGCCGATTCGGGCCACGTCCGCAGCGGAAGCCTTCAGAGAGGGAACCTCTTTCGCCATGCGGAACTGTTTGAATTCGGCGACGGTATCGCGGAACTTCGCCAGGCCGACGCGCCCCTTCGTGTAGACGTCGTCGGTCGATTCGAGGACAGGCTGGTCGTTGACAAAGCAGCGGATACGGTCTTTCTCTAGTCGCACCTTGAGCGTGTTCCACTCCCCGCGACGATAGTGCGGGCTGGCCTTTTCTTCCAGCACCTTCCAGGTGAACACGTCCGGCCCATCGAAACGGGTCAGGCGCAGCCGGCCGTTGGAGGGGTAGAAACCGTAATGCGCATCGCCTCCGTCGGAGTGAAAGATCAGGCCGGCGGCGCCGCTCTCGTCGCCGAGTTTCACGGCGACGGCGATCTCGTAGGGCAGAGGAGGCGGTTCGCGGCGCGACAGGCAGAGCGTCCGACCGCCGAAGCCCGTTCCCATCCCCTCGGCGATGATGCGGCCGGCACGCTGCCGCCATCGGCCGCCGAGCTTCGGCTGCCAGTCCGCGCCATCGAGGGCGCCGATGGTGAGCCAGGCCGACATCGGCACCGGGTTGGGCTTTTTCAGCAGCGGCTTGAGCGTATTGATGGCGACAGCGAAACCGAGGTTGGGCGTCACCAGCGATTTGATGGTGAGGATGCCGTGGACGCGGCCGTGCATGTCGAGCAAGGGTCCGCCGCTGTTGCCCGGCTCGATGGGGATGGCGACCTGGATCATCGGCCGGCCGTCAATGCGGCGCTGTCCCGACACCACCCCAGCGACGACACTGTGGGTCAGCCCCTGCGGGTTACCTATCGCCAGCACGGCTTGCCCGTCCTTCAAAGTCGCCGAGTCGCCCAGCTCCAGCGGCGTTAGCCCCTTGGCGTCGATGCGAAGGATGGCGAGATCGAGCTTGCGGTCGGCAGCGTGAATGGCCGTCACGTCATGGCGCTTGCCGTCGGCGGTTTCGACGCGGAGGGGCCGGCCCTCGCCGATGACGTGGCGATTGGTGGCGATCAGGCCGTCGGCCGACACCACGAAGCCGGTCCCCAATCCCTCGCGCTTGCCGTCCCGGCCCTGCACCGTGATGACGACGACGGAGGGACGGACCTTTTTCGCTAGTTCCTCGATGCCCGCGGTTTTCGCCGTCTCGGCAGCCCGCGGGAGCGGAGCACCAAACACGGCGAGGACGAAAAGAGAGCAGAGCCAGCGCGACATGGGACGATTCCCCTGAGTTCCAGGTGAGCAATCCAGGTAGGCTACGTCTATTGTGCGGGAACGGCGGGGAAAATGCCACTGTTGAAGGCTTCTTTCGGAGCCTGAAGCGTAAGCGAAGAGCACTCTTCGCTTACGCTTCAGGCTCCGAAAGAAGCTCGCTTGTTCGGGCACTAGCCCCGCGCCCAGGCCGGCGGCTCGCGGAGTCGGTAGAGCATCTCTCCCGCCTTGGGCACGAAGAGAATGCCTTCCTCCTCGCGGTCCTGGTAGTCCGCGACCCGGATAGACAAAGGATCGCGGTAGCCGAGGTTGACGGCCCGGCAGACGGTTTCGGGAATCTGTGTTGCCAGCGTCACCTGAATGCGCGGCTGCTCGACGCCGTTGTCATAAGTGCCGATGCCGCGAACGTGCGTCGAATGCGCCAGGATGCCCCACGGCTCGCCCTGGAAGCGCTCCCACTGGCCCAGGAAGTAATCGCGCGTGTGGTAGCCGATGCGCTCGATGAGACGGCCATGCGTCCGGGAAATGTCGCGGATGTGCGGGGCGTAAATAATCAATTCCCCGCCGTCGGCGACTACCGGCTCCAGCTTGTACATGCACTTGCCGCCCACCCAGACCTCGTCGTACATCGGCGGCGCACACGAGAGGACGGTGTGAAAAGGGCGGTCCTTGTAAACGACGTGTAGTTTGTCGCTGAGGTCGGCGGCCTTCGACCACGCCGACTCGGGCGTGCCGGCGTACAGGCCGGCCAGCTCTCCTTCGTGGACGACCATGCAGAAGGCGAGTTTCGGGACGGGCACTAGAGCGGCGGCGCGGTTCACGACGCGGCGCACCGGCGTATTCTTGTTGCCGATGATCTTCGGATTGGTGATGACCGCCCCCAGCCAGTGAAAGAAGTTGAGGACTTCGGGTCCGCTGATGCCGGGGAAAAGGTACTTGTTCCCTCCGGAAAATCCGACTACCTCATGGGGGAAGACGGGGCCGACAATGATGAGCTGATCGTAGTCCAGGATGGCGCGGTTGATGGAAACGTCCACGTTCATCTCGAACAGGCCGCCGGACAGCGCGGCGATCTCCGCCGCTGGGATGGTGCCGAGGTGGATCAGGGCGGCGCGGTCGTCCCAGTCGTGGTTGAGCATCCGCACTCGGCCGTACCTGGCTGCCCGCTCCTCGGGAGTGATTTCCAGGCGCCGATTGATCGCTTCGTCGCTCATCGGCGGATGCGTGCCCAGGGCGATCAGCACGTCGAGGCTGCGGGTCTCCGCGCCGAGGAGGTCGTGCAAGACGCGGAAGAGCAGGCCGACCGGCGCCGTTCGCGTCGCATCGGGCACGATCAGCAGCACGCGCTTGCCGGCGAGGTTGCAGGAAGACAGCGCCTGCGCCGCGATGTCGCGCACTTGCCGCTCACTCAGGGGAGGAGCGGCGGCCCCGGTCGTCTCGCCGGGCCGCTTCGAGGTCATCACCGCCATCGCACTGCCCTCTCTAGATGGTCATGGACGAGAAGCCGCCGTCCACGACGATGTTCTGGCCGGTGACGAAGGAGGAGGCGCGGGGCGAGGCCAGCCAGATGACCGCGCCGGCCAATTCGTGCGCCTCGCCGAAGCGGGCCATCGGCGTATGGCCGACGATCTGCCGGCCGCGCTCGGTGTAGGTGCCGTCCGGCTGCATGAGCATGGCCCGGTTCTGCTCGGCGGGAAAGAAGCCGGGGCTGATAGCGTTGACGCGGACGCCTCGCGTCGCCCATTCGCGCGCCAGAAACTTTGTCAAGTTGAGCACTGCCGCTTTCGACGCCGAGTAAGCGACCACGCGCGACAGCGGCAGGATGGACGCCATGGAGGCGATGTTGATGATGCTGCCCCGTCCGGCCGCGACCATCCCTTCGCCGAAGACCTGCGACGGCAGTAGGGTGCCGCCCACGAGGTTCAGGTCGAAGACGCCCTGCCACGCCTCCAGCGGCAGCTTGCAGAAATCGCCTCCGGGCGGCAGCGTCGCTTCCGCCCGGTTGCCGCCGGCGCCGTTGATGAGCACTGTGACCTTGCCCCATTGGCCCAGGATGGCGTCGCGGGCACGCATCAGGGAATCGCGGCTGCCGGCGTCGGCCGTCTGGAAGATGGCGCGGCCGCCGGCCGCCTCGATGCGGCGCACCCGTTCTCGCCCGCGCTCCTCATTGCGACCGACGACGGCCACGCGCGCGCCGGCGCCGGCCAGCGCCTCGGCCATCGCGCCGCCGAGGACGCCGGTGCCGCCAAGGACAACCGCCGTCTCCTCCTCCAGATTAAAAAGATCGTTTTTCATGGAATTAGTCTCTCCGGACGGCTCGGCGCCCCTGGACGAACAGCGGTTGCAGGTGACGGACAAAGAGGTTCTCCGTGACGTTTTTCGTAATCGTGCCCTCGCAGGCCGCGAGCATCTTCCGATAGCGCTGGCCCATCTGGGCGGCGATCTTGTAGCCGACGTGGATCAACTGGCGCAGATGGGGGTTGAAGGCTGGGCAGCGCGGATCGTGACGCAGCGCCGCTACGAACTGCTCGGCCGACCAGCCTCGGACCTCGCCCTCGGAAGGGAGCCGGGCTGGATCGATGTCGATCACCGCCGCGTAAGGCTCGCACAGGGCTTCGCGCTTTGTCAGCGCCTTGCCGTAAATCTCCTTGGCCAGCTCAAGCCCCTCGCCGCCCGCCTCGGCCAAGCCAATGACTTCTTCCAGCCAGGTCGTGCCGGCGGTCTTCAGATGGACACCCGCATCCAGATTGGCCAGCGTCCGCCGGATCGGCGCGTACAACGAGAACTTGTCGCTGCCGGAATGGACGCTCAACTTGAGGTTCTCCGGCAGCCCGTAACGGCGGACGGCGAAGGCGATGACCGCGACGTCCTGGCGAAACTCTTGCTCGAACTGGTCCAGGTCACCAACGTAGTCCACGCCCTTGTTGAACCGTCCGGTGAACTTCGGCGCGATCGTCTGAACGGGAATGCCCTCGTCGGCGAGAGCGGCGAGGATGACCAGCAGCTCCGGCGGCGTCTGCGGACTGTCGGTCTCATCCATCGAGACCTCGGTGATGAAGCGACCCTCGCCCTTGGCCGCGGCGATCTTACGGTAAATGCGGCCGGCCTCCTGGACCGCCAGCAGATACTTCCCGGCGATCCGTTCGACATCCGCCCGCGTCGTCGCAAACGGCTTGTCGATCCTCGGCACCTCCAGGCGGCCGACGAGTTCCGGGTGCCGGTCGGCGAACGCCCTCACCGCGCCGGCGTCGGCGGACTGGCCGATCGCATCGGCAACGTCGAGGGTGTAGAAATCGCTGGAGGCAAGAAAACCGTCCACGGTGCCGAGGCGGATGTGGTCGGCGTCCACGTGGTAGGGCTTGTTCCATCCCAACTCGCGCACCGCCGTGTCCGCCGCCGCGCGGACGCTGCCCGGTTCCGAGCCGACGGTCGTGTGCTCCCGATGTGACTTGTTCCAGACCGGGATGACGTTCGCGCCCTGCTCGGCGGCGAGCATGCAGGCACGCAATTGCGCCGCGCCTGGTGGGCGAAGCGGTCCCCAACTCCAAAAGAGAATTTCCCGAGTGTCAACATGGTTGCGCTCAACCTCGATGGAGAAGGGTCTGTCCCGGATTGCCGGTGTTCTACGCACGCCGCCGAGGGAGACAAGGCTTTTCGCCGCCGGGTTACTTTTCCTTTTCCGTCTCGACCCGGCGTTGCTAGGATAACTTCGCACCGGCGCTTCATTTCATCCTGGCGAGGAAAGGGGGAGAACATGAAAAAGGGGAACCTGTCACGGCGCGGTTTCATGCAGCGCGCCCTGGGGGCGTTGACCGTCGCGGGACTGCCGGCCTGGTACGCTCGGGACGTACTGGCCGCGGAGGAAAAAGAGGGGAGCAAGAAGGCGTCCGCCAACGACCGTCTGACGATGGGCGTCGTCGGCATCGGCAGTCCGGCGAGCCGCAGCTTGCAGGTCATCAACGCCTCCGGCCCGAGCGTCAAATCCAAGCAGTTGACCTACGTGGTTGGCTGCGACGTCGATGCCCGTCACCGCGACCGCGCCACCGAGGAGATGCGCAAGAGGGGCTTCAAGGATTTCGCGGCCTCGTTCAAGGATTACCGCGAATTGCTCAACCACCAGGGCATCGACTGTGTCCTGGTTGCCACGCCCGACCATTGGCACGCCCAGGTCGCCATCGACGCCATGAAGGCCGGCAAGGACGTCTACTGCGAGAAGCCGTTGACGCTGACCGTCGCCGAGTCCGTGGCGATCCAGAAGGTATCGAAGGATACGGGCAAAATCCTCCAGACCGGCAGCCAGCAGCGCAGCGAGTACGGCGGCATGTTCCGTCTCGCCGTCGAACTGGTCCGCTCCGGCCGCATCGGCAAGATCAAGACCATCGAATGTCGCATCGGCGGCAACCCGACCAGCGGCGCCATTCCGGCGGTGGCTCCTCCCGAGGGGCTGGACTGGGACTTCTGGCTCGGCCCGACCGCCAAGGTGCCCTACCGCCAAAAGGGCAAGCAGACGAATTGCCACTACGAGTTCCGCTGGTGGTACGAATATTCCGGCGGCAAGATGACCGACTGGGGCGCTCATCACCTCGACATCGCCCAGTGGGCGATGGGCAAGGACGGCAGCGGCCCGGTGGCCGTGGAGGTCGTCAAGGCGGCCGAGCCTTACAAGGGGGGCGATGGCTACAATTGCCATCCCAATTTCCAGGTGCAATACACCTACGACAACGGTACGAAGGTGTTTGCCATGAGCGGCGGCGGCACCGATTTCGGCGACAAGCTGGTCAACAAGGACGGCGCTCCCAAGCGCAACGACGGCAAGCCCATGCGGGTCGGCCCGGACGAGAACGGCGTGCTAATCCAGGGCGAGAGTGGCACCATCTTCGTTGGCCGCGGCGCCCTGCTGGCCAGCGACGCCAAGCTCCTGTCCGAACCGCTCAAGGAAGATCCGAAAGTCTACGACGGCCGGCCGACCAACCACGTGCAAAATTTCGTGGATTGCGTCAAGAGCCGGAAACGACCGATCTGCAACGTCGTGGTGGGCGGCGGCTCGGTGATCGTCTGCCACATCGGCGTGATCGCCTTGCAGACGGGCAAGAAGCTGAAGTGGGATCCGCAGTCGCATCGCTTCGATGACGCCGAGGCGAACAAGCTGTTGTCCCGGCCGCGCCGCGAGCCGTGGAAGCTCAATGTCTAAGGACGAGCGGACAAAACCTCTCCGAGCCTGAAGCGTAAGCGAAGATCTTCGCTTACGCTTCAGGCTCGGACCTCACATCCGCACGCGCGCGAGGTCGGCGGCGCCGACCAGTACGCCCAGCGGTATCCAGATCCAGACGACCTCACTGACCAGGGCACGCAGTCCCCAGCGGCTGAAGACGCCCAGTCCAATGGGAGACACCCGCACCGGACGCCAGGGCAGGAAATAACGGCGGTTGTCGAAGGGAGCGAAGAAGGCGATGCCCATGCCGCCGTCGGTCAGCGCGTCGAGCAGACTGTGGACGACCACGACCATCCAAGAGAAACCAGCCAGCAGCCACCAGGGCACGGCGAAGCAGGCGTGGCCGAGGGCGGCCACGATCAGGCTCAAGAGCGCGGCACAAAAGAGCGAGTGCGACAAGCCACGGTGGCCGAAACGTGAGCCGTAAGGGATGCCGAAGCGGAAAGCTACCACGTCCAGGTCCGGGGCCAGCGACAGAGCGGCCGACAGGACGTAGAAGGCCGGCGGCATCGGTCGGGTTGCGAACACTTCGGCCAGGCCCACGCCGACCAGGGCGTGCGTCAGGGTCGTGGGCATTCGTTCCTCATCCTTGTAGGGAGCCTTCCATCCGCGACAGGTCGTCGCGGACCTTCTGGCCTTGCTGCAACATCGCTTCCAGGGCGGCGGCATCCTCTTGCGTCAGGATCTGGCGGAAGCGGTGCAATTGCGCTTCGAGCCGGTCCAGCGCTTCGAGCAGGTGCGTTCGGTTGGCGCGGAAGATCGCCGACCACAGGCCCGGCTGACCGGCGGCCAGCCGCGTCGTGTCGCGGAAGCCGGTCGCGGTAAGGTCGTACAGTTCCGGCGGCAGGATGCTCGCCAGGGCCGACGAGAGCAGGTGCGGCAGGTGGCTCGTGAGGGCGAGAGCGCGATCGTGCTCCTCGGCGTCCATCACGCTGCACGCACGCGCCCAGGGCCGACCAGAAGTCGCGGATTCGTGACAGGGCGTTGTCACTGGTGTTCGCGTCCGGCGTGACGATCACCAGCCGGCCCTCCAGCAAACCGGCGTTGGCGTGAGCAAGTCCATGTTTCTCCGAACCGGCTAAGGGATGACTGCCGACGAACTCGACGCCAGCGGGCAGCTGGCCGCGCACGTCGCGGACGATGGTCGCCTTGGTGCTGCCCACGTCGGTCAACAGCGCGCCGGGGCGGCAATGACCCGCCGCCTCGACGACGGCGGAGGCGATGACGTCCACCGGCGGACAGAAGACCACGAGGTCGGCATCCGCCACGGCGGCGGATGGTTGCGGATGCGCCTCGTCGAGCATTCCGTCGCGGAGCGCCTGCTCCAGCACGAGAGGTTGTGCATCGGCGCCGACGATGCGGGCGGCGACACCGCGACGCCGCGCGGCCAGGGCGATGGAGCCGCCCAGCAGACCGACGCCGACGATGGCCAGAGTGGGAATGCGCATGTCCTACCTGAGAAGAGGGAATAGGGAATAGGGAATAAGGGAGTAGGGAAGAGAAGAAGACTCTTCCCTACTCCCTATTCCCTATTCCCTATTCCCTATTTCCTGCTGCGTGCGCCGGAACCGTTCGGCCATCTCCCGTGCGATGCGGGCACGGATCGCCTGGTCGCGCAGTCCGTGGTCGCGGCCAGGGTGGACCTCGACAACCGCGTCGCTGCCCAGCCGGGTCAGCGACTCCTTCCAGCGCATCACGGCGCCGTCGAGGTAGAACGTGTCGGCGCCGCCGGTCCATACGTGCAGTTTGCCGGCCAGCTTGGGGGCCGAGCGCTTTCCAGTTGCGTTCGAGCACCCGGCGGATGTCGTAACCCTCCCACGTCTTCGCCACCTCCGGGTCGATGGTCCCGGTAGCGCGGTCCCAGAGCCGGCGCGGCCGGCCATCGGGACCGCGCGGGCTGAAGACCGCCTCGAACGAGCCGAGCTGTCCGCCGTGGCCCATCACCTCTTCCATGTCCGAGAAGGGCTTGAAGAAGAGGACCGGCTTGCCGCCCTGGCGCGCGAGCGGCCGCTTCTCGCCGCGCCCGTCCACGAACAGGTTGGCGTCCGGCCTCGTCAGGTCGATGCGCTGGAAATCGCGGAAATCGACCGGGTCGGGCGACGTGGACCAAACACCGTTGAAGTGCTCGGGGTAGGTGATTTGCAACCATAGGCTGCTCCAGCCGCCGGACGAGTGGCCGGTGACGAAGCGCGCCTGGCCGCTGCCGATGGCCCGATACGTCGTCTCGATGTGGGGGATCAGCTCCTCGATAAGGGCGCGGCCGCACGGGCCGTTGTTGGCCGAGTCCGCGAAGACGTGATGGCCGAGGCGGCAACTCGGGTCGAGGACGACGTAGATCATTTCCACGCCCGCCACGTCGGTCGCGTCGCGCTGGGCGGCGGCAGGCGCGCCGAAGTGCGTGCCGCTGAATCCGGGAACTTCGTAAACGACGGGGTAGCGCCGGCGCGGGTCGGCGGCGTAGGAGCGCGGCAGAACGACGCCGGCGCGCAGGTGCGTCGAACGGCCGTGGAAGGCCGTCAGCAACTTGCTCTCGATGTCCACCAGCTTGACGCGCTCCGTCTGGGGGAACGGCCGCGTTTTGTGTACCTGGTCGATCTTCAATGCCACCGGCCCGCTCCCGGCGCCGTCCAGTTCACGGCGGACGGTTGCGCTATGGCCGTTGCCGTCGGCGGTGCTGAAACTGCGGCCGCCTCGATCGAAGTCCATGACCGCCTGGATGGAGTAGGTCGCCTTGGGTACTTTCGCCATCGCCGCCGGGAAGGCGAGCGCGTCGCCGCCGAGGACGATTGTCTGCCCCGGCCGCCAGTCCTTGACGTCCTTGGCGAAGAACGGCTCGGGTCGGAACCAATCGGGTCCGGGGCGCAATTCCTTGACGTCCTGCCGGAAAAGCATGACGTAGACGCGGCCGGTGAACGGCTGCGCCGAAACGCCGCGCTCAAAGGTCAAGTGAAACTCCAGCGGACGTTGCTGGGCGTCGGCCCCGTTCGGGGCCAGCAGCAGCAACAGACCGGCGACGCGAACCGGGAGACGATTCGTTGTCAGCGACATAAGCGGGATCCTCGCCTCACCGAAACGAGTCCTGGACTGCGGATAAAACAGCAGTGTAAAGGGACTCTCCCGTGCGGAGCAAGGCCGATCCATATTCCCCCGGTAGGGAAGTTCCGCCTGGAGGACGGCCTTCCTAGGCCGTCCGGGACGGGCTGGGAAGACCGTCTTACAGGATGCTCTTGCGGGCCGAGGGAATAAGAATGGGAGAAAACCTGGGAAAACGATGAATCGGATATTGACATCCAGAAATCCCTTATTAGAGTGAAGGGTTATCGGCCCTCAGAAGATTTACTCCTTTACGGGTGCTTTCTCCGCGCACCCGCCGGCGCGTGCCGGGCCATCTGGGGGGATGGTCCCTCGACGTGATGTCCCGGAGAATGTCCGGCGATTGGCCAACCGCGTCTTCTCGCCCTTCCAGAGATCGCCGCATCGAATCCGTGTCCGGCAGGCAAAAGGCGGAGGGGACAGCTCTTCAATCGAGAAAGGCGGTGGGACGATCATGACTCGAAACATGCGCCTGGGCACAGCGATCGTTGGAGGGATGGCCGTCATCGCGGCTGTCGCCTGGCTCTCCTATTCCCTGGGCTCGCGGGCGGGGGAGAAGAAGTATCACGTCATCAGTGGCTTCGCCTGGGGCCGCGACGAATGGGCCGAACGCACCAAGGGAATTCGGACCAGCTACAACCCCGACGACGATCTCAATGCCGACACGCTCACCCTCGTGCCCGGCGACGAGCGCTGGCTGGACTTCATGTACTGGTGCTACAACAACAAGATGATCGAGCATCAGGTCGAGGCCTACGGAGGGACGGAATGGGAGGGGCCCAAGGGCGGCGTGCTGTTTCACTGGGCCCCCGGCTCGCGCTGGGAGACGCATACGCTGGCCAGCTTCGGATTCACCGTCGGCCACGTCATCGGCGAGCATCGCTGGACCGACACGATGTTCCCCGACTTCTTCGAGAAGTACGGCGGCGTCTATGGCATCAACGTCAAGGACCGCTTGACCGAGATCGACCCGTCCTCGCCGGCGGCCTGGGTGGAATTCCTCGACTTCGGCGGCGGCGCCAACAGCCCCCACTATCGCTATCTGTTTCATCGCCCGGCGGTGATCGACCCCGTACACGAGCGCGTCTATCTGCTCGGCGGCCAGGGGGTGGGCTTCGAGTATACTTTCGAGCGCTTCTATCATGAGGTGCGCGAGGTGCTCACCGACGCCAAGGCGTTCCAGTTTTTCCAGCTCTACGATACCTACGGTCCCGGTTTCGCCAGCCGCGGCGGCTGGGCGCGGAACAACTTGAGCCCGCATCTGCGTGACCTGTACGCGCTCAACGACGAGAGCCATTGGGCCACCCGGCCTGGCGTCGCCAAGTCGGTCAAGTATCAACCCAATCCGCCGGCGCCGGTCCTGCCCACCGAGTTGCCCGAGCCGGATGCGGTTCGACGTGGGCAGGCCATCTATCACAACCAATGCGCCGTCTGTCACGGCATCGGCGGCGACGGCAACGGCTTTCTCGCCTACGGCTTTGACGTGAAACCGCGCGATTTCCGCCAGGGTTGGTACAAGTTCCGCTCGACCCGGAACGGCGAACTGCCCACCTTCGACGACGTCGAGCGTACCATCCGCCAGGGTGTGCCCAATAGCACGATGCCAGCGTGGGGACAGTTCCTTTCGCCGTCGGAGATTCACGACGTGGCCCGCTATCTGGCTACCTTCTCCGAGCGTTTCACGGACGCCTGGAGGGAGTCGCGGCAACCGCAAAAGTTGACGGTCCCCGAGGCGCCCGCGGACCTCGCCGTCCTCAGCGGTCGGGGCGCCGAACTGTACAAGTCGCTCAGTTGCAACAGTTGTCACGGCGACAAAGGCCAGGGCAATGGCTCCTCGGCCGCCACCTTGAAAGACAACTGGGAGATCCCCACGACGCCCACCGACCTCACCTACAAATGGCTGTTCAAAAATGGCCACGCGCCGGCCGACGTTTACCGCACTATCGTCGGCGGACTGGCGGGTACGCCGATGCCAGCGACGGAGGGGGCGGTCTCCGACGAGCGCGATCGGTGGGCGCTGGTGTCCTACGTCCTTTCCCTTTCCCCCGCCGAGCGTCCCGCCCTGCACTTGTCGGACTTCAAACGTCGCTTGCCGGCGGCGATTGACAAACGCGGGATCGTGAGGAGATAGCGTATGCGTTGGACCTATTCCCGAGTGATTTTGTGCGTTGTGCTGCTCGCGGCGGTCGTGACGACCACCGTCCTCGCCGTTGGGACCGGCCGCCGCGACCGTCCCCAACGGCTCATGAACGTCGGCGGCTCGACCAATCCGTGTACCTGCACGCAGCGCCTCGAACGGTGACGGTCTCCGCCATCGAGGTCCGAAGCGTGAGCGCGGGAAAGGTCTTCTCGTGCGCACCTTTCGGACTCCGACGTTTGGCCTCGTTTTTCCTCCGGACCTGGTATACACTTTGCAATGAGTAACCTGCCTCACCCGCCCTCCCGCCGCCGACCTCACCACCCGGGGGACTTGACGATGTTGAACCTGTCCATGAACGAACGTCATCGTTATTGTGATGGCCTCAGCCGCCGCGGCTTTCTCCAGGCCGGCGTCCTCGGCGCGGCTGGACTGGCCCTGCCCGACTGGCTCCGCCTGAAGGCCCGCGCTTCCGAGAGCGGACAGGCCGCCCGCGACACCGCCGTCATTCTCATCTGGCTGGATGGCGGGCCGACGCACCTCGATACGTATGACCTCAAGCCGGAGGCTCCGGCCGAGTATCGCGGCGAGTTGAAGCCGATCCGCACCAACGTGCCCGGTATCGACATCTGCGAATACTTCCCCGAGCAGGCGAAGGTCATGGACAAACTGGCCATCGTCCGCTCGCTGCACCACACGACGGGCGACCACTTCGCGGCCGCCCACTGGATGCTGACCGGCTACTTCGGCTCGACGGCGGTCAAGCTCGATGCCATGTATCCGTCTGCCGGCTCCATCACGGCCAAGCTGCGCGGCGCCAATCGGCCGGGACTGCCGGCCTACGTCGCCGTACCCAACGCCGCCAGCGTCGGCCTGGTCCCCGGCTACAACGGCGGTGCGTACCTCGGCACCTCATACAACCCCTTCCAGACCGGCAGCGATCCCAACGCGGCGAACTTCTCGGTGCGCAACCTGACACTGCCCGGCGGCCTGACGCTGGGTCAACTGGAAGACCGCAAACGACTGCTCGGCAGCTTCGACACCCTTCGCCGCGACGTCGACCGCAGCGGCACGCTGGACAGCCTCGACAAGTTTCAGCGCGACGCCTACGAGATGATCTCCGGGCCGGCCGCCCGGCGCGCCTTCGACATCGGCGCCGAGGATCCGCGCCTGCGCGATCGCTACGGCCGGCACACCTGGGGGCAGAGCTGTCTGCTGGCCCGACGCCTCGTCGAGTCCGGTGTGACATTCGTGACCGTCCCCATGGCCGGGTGGGACCATCACGCCAACATTTTCCCGGGCATGAAGAACTTGCTGCCCCGCGTCGATCGCGCCGTCGCCGCCCTGGTGCGCGATCTCAGCGAGCGCGGCCTGTACGAGCGGGTGGCCGTGTGCCTGTGCGGCGAGTTCGGCCGAGCGCCGCGGTTGACCAATTTTCCGGGCCAGCCCGGCGTCGGCCGCGATCACTGGGGCGAGGCCGGCTTCGTGCTCCTGGGTGGCGGCGGACTCAAGACCGGCGTCACGGTCGGCGCCACGACCGCCAAGGGCGAGCGGCCGAAGGAGCACCCCGTCAGCCCCGCCGACATGCTGGCGACGCTCTATCACGTCCTGGGCATCGATACCAAGCAAACCTTCCTCGACCGCTCCGGCCGACCGCACCCGATCCTCAACGGCGGCGAGGCGATCGCCGAATTGGTGTAAGCCTCCGAGCCTGAAGCGTAAGCGAAGAGTCTTCCTTCGCTTACGCTTCAGGCTCGGAAGGGTTTGTCTCCTTGCCGTTCAATTTCGCCTGTTCGCGCATCATGGCGTCGGCGAACAGGTACGCCTCCTCGGCGACGCGCAGGGCGTATTGGTCCGGCGATTCGGCCCCCGATTTCTTCGGCGCGTTGGGTCCGCCCAGAAGTCCCTGCAAGGCGTGCCCAGCGAACCAGTCGCGCAAATCCATTTGTTGCTCTTCCGTCATGGCGCTTTCTCCGCGTGGCAAGAATGGGCGGCGAGACTCGCCACCATGCAGCGTAAGGCTCGGCGTTCCGCTTGTCTATGGGGACGGTGCGCCGCCTCCGCCTTGACGGCGCGCGATAAAAAAACCTACGATTACAAGGCAAGGATGCTCGCCGTCGAGACTTTCTCACGGCGTCCCTCACAAGGACCCGAGTTATGATGTATCAGCACAAGCTCGTTCGCCACAAGACCCGCGAAGTCGCGGTCGGCGACAAGGTCGTCGGCGGCGACAACCCCATCTGGGTGCAGTCGATGACGGTCCCGGACACCCACCTCGTCGAGGAGGTGATCGCCCAGATTCACCGGCTGGAGGAGGCCGGCTGCGAGATGGTGCGCGTCACCGTGCCCAAGGCCGAGGACGCCGCCGTCCTGGGCGAGATCAAGCGACGCATCCACATCCCGCTGATCTGCGACATCCACTTCGACTACAAGATGGCGCTGGCCGCCCTCGACCACCCCATCGACAAGATCCGCATCAACCCCGGCAACATCGGCGGCTACGACCGCTATCGCCAGGTCATCCGCAAGGCCAAGGACAAGGGCCTGCCCATGCGCATCGGCGTCAACGCCGGCAGCCTGGAGCGCGAGATGGCCATGAAGTACGGCTTCCCCTGTCCGCCGGCCATGGTCGACAGCGCCCTGCGCTACATCGAGATCGCCGAGTCCGAGGGCTATCACGACCTGATCGTATCGCTCAAGTCCAGTGACGTGATCATGGCCGTGGAAGCGTATCGCCTGTACGCCAAGCAGGCCAATTACCCGACGCACATCGGCATCACCGAGGCGGGCAAGGCGCCTTACGCCGTGACCAAATCGGCGTGCGGCCTGGCCCCGATCCTGCTGGACGGCATCGGCGACACCATCCGCATCAGCCTGCTGGGCGATCCGGTGCCGGAGATCGCCGCCGCCTTCGACATCCTGCAGGCGACGCAGCGGCGCGTGCGCAAGCCGGAGCTGATCGCCTGTCCGACCTGCGGCCGGCTGGAGATCGACCTGGAGGGGATCATCGCCAAGGTCGAGCAGCGGCTGGCGGGCCGCAAGACGCCGGTGAAGATCAGCATTCTCGGCTGCGTGGTCAACGGGCCCGGCGAGGCGCGCGAGGCGGACCTGGGCATCGCGGCCGGCAAGGGCAAGGGCGTCATCTTCAAGCGCGGCGAGATCATCCGCCACGTCCTGGAAAACGAGATGGTCGATGCCCTGCTCGAAGAGATCGACAAGTGGGAAGAGGAAGAAACCGCCCAGGGCACGCTGCCCCGCGAGAAGCGGGCGGAGACGGACCACGGCCGCGTGCGCCTGCCGCTGCGCTCCTCGTGACTCGTGGATCGTGATTCGTGGATCGTCTCTTCTCGATCCACGAATCACGATCCACGACCGCGACCGTAGCCTTCTCCTCCGCATTCGTGGTAGAATCCCATCTCCAGACGATCCCGAACTGGGCCACGGACTTCGCGGACTATGCCGATCAAATTCTCGTGCCCTCACTGCAAGCAGGTCATCGCCGTCCGCGACCAACTGGCGGGGCGGAAAGGCGCCTGTCCCGGCTGCAAACAGATGTTGACCGTCCCGCAGCCCGACGGCGCTGCCTCGGCGGCGAAACCCGGCCCTGCCGAACAACCCAAGCCGAGCCGTCCGCCCGCGCCCGCCTCGGCGCCGCCGAACACTGCCCCAACTCCGCCCTCGAAGGCCGTCCGACCACCTACGCCCGCCGCCAAGGTCGAACCGTCCCCCTCTCCCCCCCCTGCCCCGGCCGACGTCGAGGCCGAAGCCGCCGCCCTGTTCGCCGACGAGCCGAAGCCGGCCGAGCAGATCGAGGTCAAGAAAATCGAACTGAACTGCCCTTTTTGCGATGAGGCCATTCAGTTCCCCGCGAACCTGGCCGGCAAGCGCGAGCCTTGTCCGGAATGCAAGCGCATCATCAAGGTGCCCGAGCTGGTCAAGAACGAACCCAAGGATTGGCGCAAGGTCGATCCGCGCGGACCGTCCGGCGCGCGCCTGCCCGACCAGCCAGTCCCGGAGGGAGCCTGGAGTTCGACGGCGAGCAGCAGCGTCGGCAAGAAATCGCTCGAAGAGGCCGGCGTCCTGCCCACGGCAGTCGAACCACGCACCCTGCGGCAAAAGATCCAGTGGCCGCTGCTGGGCGTGACGGCCGCCGTCCTGCTCGGCGTCGGCGGTTGGATGGGCTATCAATGGTGGGGCCGACGCGCGTGCTGATCGCGCCGAGCAGGCAGCCGTCGCGTTCGCCGCCTCGGAGCAGGGCGCCAAGGAAGCCCAGGCGACCGGCCAGGCCGCCCTCTTCCTCGGCGCCGGCGAATTCGATTTGCGCAAGCAGACGGAGGACAGCGCGGAGAAGGCGGGCAAGTTGTTCGGCCAGGCTTTGAACACGCTGCGGACGGCCCCGACCGGCAGCGAGCGCGACGCCCTGCTGGCCGACTTGGCTCTGGCCCTGGTCGAGTTGGGCGGCTCCGAACCGGACACGGGAAAGGGGCTGCGGCTGCCCTGGGAGGGCAAGACACAACCGCTTCTGCTCGCCGCCCTCCGCGACATCCAGAATCCGGATGGACGCCGTCAGGCCGTCCGCGCCGTCAGCCAACGACTCCTTGGCCGCGAACAGACGGCCCTCGTGCTGACCCTGGTCCATCAGGTGTACGCGACGCCGGACGCCGAAAAGGCCGCCGCCCTGTCGGTTGTCGGCCTGGAATTGCTCAAGGCCAACGATCGCCCATCGGCCGAGAAGGCCGCGGACGAGGCGCTGCGACTCTATGACAGCAAGGGCAAGCCGCCGCCCGTCCGCGCCGAGGTGGTGGCCCTGGCCCTGGTCCTGGAAAAGAAGAAGCCGCCGATTGGCGAGGGGGCGGACGAGAAGGACAACAAGGACAACGAACACGTCGGCCAGGTCGAGGGGCTGGCGCGGCTGGGAAAATGGGACGAGGCCCGCCGCAAGGCCGCCTCCATGGACTTCGGCGAGGACGTTCGCTTCCGGGCCTTGCTGGCCCTCGGCGCCGTCGCCGTGGACAGCAACAAAGGCGACCCCACCGACGTGGAAGCCGCCGTCAAGATGGTCGAGACCCGCTTCCGCGACCGACCGGAACTCTCCTGGTCTCTTCTTCGTCTAACCGAAATAGCCCTGCCGCCGGCTTGCCGGACGAGCGGGTCCAGGCGTTGGCCGATCGCGTCGCCGATCGCTCTCTGCGTGGGCGGGCGAAACTGGCCGTCTTCCGCGCTCGTCTGGAAGCCGCGAAGCAGGGCGTCGAGGACAGCGCCGCCGACAAGATTGAGTCCCGGAGCCTGGCTCGTCTGCTGGCCGGTCAGGCGCTGGCCCGGCACAACACCCGTCTGAACAAGAGTTGGGCCGCGACCGTACAGGGCTGGCCGCAGCCGCTCCAGGCGTTCGGCTCACTGGGCGTCGCCCTGGGTTTGCAGGATCGTGGCCAATGACAAGGAGCTTTTTGGTCGGACCCGCAGCGCCAGCGAGGGCTTTCCCTCGCTGACGCTGCGGGCTCCGACGAGCCATTCGATCATCTCCTTGCGGGAGTATTGGACATGATAAGGAAACTCATTCCCTTTCTGGCAGTCCTCGTCACCTTGTCAGCTTGTCACCTTGTCACCTTGTCATCTGCCGCCGCCGAAGCGCCCTACGCCGAGGACATGCGTTTCGTCCAGGAACTGCGGACGCACGGCTACAGCGATTTGGCCCGCGAATATCTGCAAAAGTTGGCCCAGAAGGCTCCCCCAGCCCTCAAGAAAGAGCTGCCGCTGGAGGTCGCCCTGACCAACATGGAGGCGGCCAACGACGAGCCGGACAGTAGCAAGCGGCTGACGCTGTACGCCCAGGCCCGCGCCGATTTCGAGAAGTTCCTCAAGGACAACCCCGGCCATCCCCGCGCCGCCGACGCCCGCTTCGACATCGCTCGCGCCACCACCTTGCAGGGCAAAACGCAACTGAGCCGCGCCTTGCTCGAAGACGATTTGACGATGCGCATCGCCGACGGCGTCAAGGCCCGCGCCACGCTGGTCGAAGCGTTCAACCAGCTCAAACGGCTACCGGCCAATGCGCAGACCGAATTGGCGATGGGCCTCAACCTGCTCGATCAGGCCCAGACGTACCTGAATACCGGCAGCGACAAGGAGATGGCCGCTCGCGCCAAGCCGGTCCAGGAGGCGCAGAAGATCCTCGACAAGCTCGCCGGCGGCGATCCCGGCGACAAGATCACCTGGCTAGCGCGGGCGTGGGTGGGCCGCTGCATCCACGAGCTGGGAGTGCCGGAAAAGGCGCGGGACAAGTACCTGGAAATCGAGTCGGCGACCGGCTCGGCCGTCCAGGACGGCAAGCGCCTGGCCCGTTACTTCATTCTGCTGGTCGCCAAGGAAAAGAACGAGGCGCCCAATAAAGAACCCGTCAATACCTACCTCATCCGCCGCTGCTCGGACTGGATTCGCGACTATCCCACCTACGCGCGCACTCCCGAGGGTCATGGGGTCCGCTATCTGCTGGCGGAAACCTTGCTGGCCGAGTCCGACAACCCCAAGCACAGCAAGCCGGAACGCGACGCCATGGTCGTTGCGCCCGCAGATACCTGCGCGACATCGAGCAGACCGAGAACGACTACACCGACCGGGCCAAGCGGCTGAAGATCGCCGCCATGAACAAGCAGGGGTTGTTCAAGGAGCCGATCGACAAACTGAAGACCTTCGAGGAGTGTTACGTCCGCGCCCAGTTCGAGGTCATGGAGATCGGCGCGGACGCCAAGAAGTACAAGGACAACAAGGACCAACTGGAGGGGTCGCGCAAGGCCCGCATCGCCGAGGCCATCAAGGCGCTCCAGGCCGGATTGGCGAAACCGGACGCCAAGGGCGCCTCCCCGGAGTTGAGCAACGCCCGCGCCATGCTGGCTTATTACCTCATGAACGAGGGCAAGTATCGAGAAGCCATCCAGGTCGGCGAAACCTTCGCTCGCAACAACCCGCGCCCCAGCCAGGCCGCCATGTCCGCCGTCTACGCCCTCCTCTCCTATGGGCAGCTCCTGTTTCAGCGCGAGCGCAACGCCGCCGACCTCAAGGCGCTGCAGGACGACAAGGCGTACCAGGACGACAAGGCGCACATGCTCGACCTGGCGAAATACATGATCGGCCGCTGGCCCAAGGAACGGGCCGGCGACGTGGCGCGGCACCAGATCGCCCTGCGCCTGCTGCGCGAGGAGAAGTATCTCGAAGCCGTCCAGACGCTCAGCGCCATCACGCCGGCGTACCCGTCGTACATCCGCGCGCAGTTCGCCCTGGCCCGCGCCGCCCTGCAGCAAGCCGCCCAGGACAAGGACAAGGGCGATCCGCAACACTATCACCAGCGTGCCCTCGCCGCCCTCGCCAAGCTTCCCCAACCCGACCCCGGCGCCGACAGCGACACCAACCGCGACTACGTCCAGGCCAAGGTCATGCTCGCGTCGGAGCTGGCCAGGGACAAGAAATTCAAGGAGTTGGACGCTCTCATCCAGGCGGTATCGCCCAGGGCGGCATCGCTACGGCTGGTCGATGATCCAACCAAGGACAAGGAGCTGCGCGGCAAGTTCGAGGATACGTTGGTCCAGTTGTCGCTCTACTCGACGGCGGCCCAGGCCGAGGTCGAATTCAAGGCGGCCCAGTATGCCGCGGTGGCCAAGCGGCTCGACCCGATCGTGGACGACTTCAACGCCAACAAGCTGCCGCAGCTCAAGGACGGCGGCATGGCGCCGGCCGTGTTCGGCCTGGCCCTCAAGGCGAACGTGCAACTCAATAAACTCGACCGGGCCAAGGGGGTCATCAAGGCGCTGCAGCGCTTGCAGTCCGACAAGGGCGGCGACAACGCCACCACGGCCATCCTCGCCCAACTCGTCAACCTCATCACTCAGCAGGACGAAGAACTGCGCAAGAAGGGCGACAAGGAGAGTCTGCAAAAAGCGCGGGACGGCTTCACGAGCATCCTCAACGAAGTCGCCGCCGGTCAGAAGACGCCGACGCCCCGGTTGGCCTACCTGCTGGCCAAGTGCTACTCCGGCATGGACGAGCACAAGAAGGCGGCCGACCTCCTCCAGCCGTTCGCCAACCAGAACGTCGCCGAGGGCAGTCCCGATGCTCCCCTCCACCATGCGATTCAGCTGTTGCTCATCCAGGAGATGCGTCCACTCAAGGAAACGGACAAGGCCAAGGAACTGCTCGACGCGATCATCGGCGGCAAGGACGGCAAACCGGGTTGGGGCGCTCGCAGCCTCGACGCCCAGAAGCTGCGCGTCATGCTGCTGGAGGACAAGGAGAATTACGCGGCGGCGGCCCAGCTGTCCGCTCGCTTCATCAAGCAGTTGCTGCCGCGCATCGAGGACAACAAGTATAAGGAACAGTATCTCGAGTTCTATTACCACCTGACCTACTGCATCCTCAAAAATGGTCAGGGACTGAGCAGCCCAGAGTTGAAAGCGAAGGCCATCAAGGACGCCGCCCATCGCATCGTCAACCTGGAGAGGACGCAGAGCGGCTTCGGCAGCGACGAGTCGAAGAAACGCTTCACCGAGCTACTGGAAAAAGAAGCGGACCTGCGCGAGCAGTACAACGCGCTGAAGGGCGGTAAGTGATCCTTAGGGTTTAGGGTTTAGGGTTTAGGGTAAAGACTATGCGGATTCGAGTGCCGCCCCCTTACGCCCGTGCCTGTGCCGGTTCCAAGCCGCAAACCCTAAACCCTAAACCCTAAACCCTAAAAGCAGGAGCCATGATCATGAAGCGTCTGGCATGGGCCGTCGCCGTCGTCTGTCTGTTCGTCGGCATCTCGGCGCTTGTCGCGGAGGATACCGTTTACTTCGTGGACCACGAGATGAAGAAGGAACAGAGTGTCCGCGGCGCCATCGAGCAAGAGACGCCGTCCGGCATCAAGCTCAAGACCAAGAGCGGCGTCAAGGACATTCCGGCCCGCAACGTCACGCAGATCGTCTACGACAACAAAATCGTGGCCGTCATCGACTTTCGCCGGCCGGACGCCAACCTGACCAAGGCCCGCAACGAGACGAATGCCGCCAAGCGCGCCGACCTGTTGAAAGAAGCCCTTGTCGGCTTTCAGGCGCTCGACACGCAGCTGCGCGGCGTGACCAACATTCACCGCTATCTGCTGTACCGGATCGCCCAGACGACGGCCCTACAAGCCAAGGATGATTCGAGCCGATTGGACGCGGCCATCGCGGCCCTGGTGGAGGCGAAAACCACCCTGTCGGACGGCTGGGAAATCGTGCCAGCCCTACAACTGCTGGCACGCTTGCAGGAAGAAAAGGGCGACGGCCACGGCGCCAGTCAGACCTACTCCGACCTGGCCGAAGTGCCCGGCATTTCTCCGGAGATGAAGCTGCGGAGCCAATTGCTGGGCGCCCGTCTGTTGTTGCGCGTCAGCAAATTCCCCGAGGCGGAAGCGAAGCTCAAACAGTTGGCGTCCGCGCTGCCCAAGGACGACCCGCAACGCACGTTCGTCGATGTCTACCTGGCCCAGTCGCAGATGGCCCAGGGCAACGTCAACGGCGTCGAGGCCAAGCTGAAAGCCGCCATCCTTTCCAACCCCGACAGAAACCTGCGCGCCCTGGCCCACAACTTCCTCGGCGATTACTACCGGCTCCAACGAGAGCCGGAGCAGGCGTTCTGGGAATACCTCAAGGTCGATACTCTGTACAGCGACGATAGGGAGGAACACGCCAAGGCGCTGTACTATCTGTCGCAGCTGTTCGACAAGCCGAAGAACAACCCGGCCCGTGCCGAGGCGTGCCTGGCGAAGCTCAAATCCAAGGACTACGATGGCACGACCTATCAGCGCATGGCCCAGAGCGACAAGAAGACGCCGTAACGGCGAGACGTTTGGCCGTTCTCGCGGGACATTCCGGTCTTGCTGGGAGTGTGCGCGGGTCTCTATAATCCCTTCATTACTCCCGCGCATGGGGCCGTAGCTCAACTGGGAGAGCGCAGCGAAGGAGGCGCAGAATGCAGCCGCCACTGGACTGGATGGTGAGGGCGAATCCATCTTACGATTCCAACCGGATCGGAGCTCTCTCGCAGGCGAAAGTTCTGACTGCCCTAACCGCGGCTGGGAAAGCCGTCCTCGCGCCCTGCGTTTGCGTCAGGCCGTACGATTTCGTGATTGAAGAAGATGGATCTTTTTTTCGAATTCAGTGTAAGACAGGACGGTTGATGCGCGGCGCGATTGTTTTTCCCACGCACCGGCAGCGTGCGGTGAAACGCGAAACGGGTTGGGAGCGCCGAATCGTGAGCTATGAGGGCGAGATCGAGTTCTTCGGAGTTTATTGTCCAGAGAATGACAAAGTCTACCTTGTCCCGCTAAGTGAGGTTCACTCTGCATGGATGGGCATGCTGCGCGTCGAGCCGCCGAAAAACAACCAGAGAAAGCGGATACAATGGGCGGATGACTACCTGTTGAAATGATTCCTTCCAGCAGCTGGGGCCGTAGCTCAACTGGGAGAGCGTCGCGTTCGCAATGCGAAGGCTAGGGGTTCGAGCCCCCTCGGCTCCACTTTCCAAGACCTTCCGAGCATTCGGAAGGTCTTTTTCTTTTGTGTCCCAGCAACGTCAAAAATCGCGGTGATACCCGGCCGTCCAGCCGCCATCGACGGTGAGGATGTGGCCGTTGACGTAGCTGCTCTCGGGAGCGGCCAGGAACAGGGCGGCATGAGCGATCTCTTCCGGCGTGCCGGGGCGACCCAGCGGCACATGCGCCAGCATCTGCCGCACGGAATCCTTGAACAGGCCATCCTCGCCGTAAAAGAGCTTGCGTGTGCCCTCCGTCAGCGTCGAGCCGGGCGCGATACCGTTGACGAGGATGCCGTGCGGACCCAACTCCAGCGCCATGGCCCGGGTTAGATTGATGACGGCTGCCTTGGCCGCGACGAACGCACACTGCAAGCGTAGCGGCACCAGCCCGGCGATGGAGGCGATGTTGAGGATGCGCCCGGATTTCTGTCGCCGCATCACCTGCGCGACGGCCCGGCAGACGAGGAACACGCCTTGCAGGTCCACGGCGAGGATACGGTCCCACTCCTCTTGCGGAAACTGATCGATGGGGACGCGATGGGCCAATGTGTTGACGCCGGCGTTGTTGACCGCGATGTCGAGTCGGCCATGCCGCCGCACGATGTCGGCGACGACCGCCTCGACTTGCCCCGCGTCGGTCACGTTCAGGGCCATCGCCTCGCCGTTGGCCGAGGCGGCCGCCGATGCCGTCGCCCCCGGTAGGTCGACGTCGGTATAGACGACGCGGGCGCCGTTGACGGCGAAGAGGTCGGCGATCGCCTTGCCGATGCCGCGCGCGGCACCTGTTACCAGGGCGACCTGGTTCGTGAGGTTCACCTTCATGGCCGGCACCACTCCGGGCAACAACGTGTCGGAAACAGGATTTCAGCGAACAATGTCGCAAGGTATGCGGGCGGGTGCGGCGTGTCAAAATGAAAATGTCGCCAAGCCGGGGGCATCTCCTTCCGGCGCGTGTTGCTGTGCGGCCGCAGGTGATTTACAGCCCTTGCGACCCCTGGTAGACTGGAAGGGAGAATCAACCCATTCGACGCGGGGGTGAGCATGTCCAAGGCCATTGTTGATCCGGCGGAGCTGCGTCGCTTTGCTCAGAACCTGAAACACTTCAACAACGAATTGCAGCACCAGCTCGCCGTCCTCCAGGGACAGTTCTCGGGACTCGGCGATACCTGGCGCGATCAGGAGCAGGAGCGCTTCGCGCAGCAGTTCGCCGAGGCCGTTCAGGTCCTCAGTCGTTTCATGGAAACGTCGCAGCAGCAGATCCCGTATTTGCTTCGCAAGGCGGAGCGGATCGAAGAATACCTGCAACAGCGCTGACATTCTCATATGAGCCAATCGGCACGAGTCGGTTCCATCGAGGCGCTCGAGGCGCTGCAAGCCGCGCTGGCTCGCTTCGGGCCGCAGGCGCGGGAAGCGCTCGGCGCCGCCGAGATCGAGGTTCGCCGCGTTTTCGACTACTTGCACGACCAACTCGCTCATTGGCAGCGGCAGGTCGAGAAGCGGCACGAAGACGTCAACCGCGCGCGCGCCGACCTCGCTCACGCTCGCGCCATCCGCCAGGGCGAACGCAGCGGCTACGTCGAGCAGGAGATGGCCTTGCGCAAGGCGCAGCGCGGCTGCGCGAGGCCGAGGAGAAAGTGGTGGTCGTCAAGCGCTGGCTGCTGCACTTGCCGCAGACCGTCAACGAATACGAGGGACCGGCTCGCCGCCTGGCCGGTCTGCTCGACGCCGACCTCCAACAGGGCGTCGTCGTCCTGGAGAACAAAATCAAAATCCTCGAAGCCTACTCCGCCCTGGAAGTGCCTCCCTCCGCGTCGCCGGTCCCGGCCGCCCCGACGACGACTCCCCCACCCTCTCCGGGAGGACCATCATGAGTCTGTCCACCGCGTCGATCAGTCTGGCCGACGGGTTGAAGACAGTCGGAGTCCACTGGGATGAGGCCCGCGCGGGCTGGGACGATCCCGTCAGCCGCGACTTCGAGAATGACTACTGGATTCCCCTGCAAATCCAGGTCGAGACCACCTTGCAAGCCCTCGAACGCCTCGCCCCCATCCTGGAACGCGCCCGGCGAGAATGTTCTTAACAATGCCGAAGCATTGTTGCTTGAAGAAGGTAGAACCCGTCATGACGGAACCCTCCTTGATCGCCCGGCAACGAGTGTTGTTGCGAGAGCTGATTCAGCGAGCCGCCGAGCGCGCCCACGCCGAGCCGGCCATCGCGGCGGCGTTTCAGGAACAGGTGGATGCGGTCGAGAACGAGTTCGCCGATGGCCGCGATGCCGTCAACGGCCGTCTCCAGCGCGAGCAGGAAGAGAACGAACGTCAGTTCGAGCAGGCCCGCGCCAGCATCGAGGCACGTTACAATGTCGAACAGGACACCGCCAACCGCGACTATAACGAGGCCCACGAGGAGATTGTCACACGCGAGAAGTTCGAGAAGAAAGCCGCCGAGGCCGCCTACAAGGAAGCGTGCTGGACCATCGGCGCCGTCCTGGAAGGGGCCATCAACGAGGCCGAGCAGGAGGTGCGCGAGAACAAGACGCGCCTGATGAACCGTCTCGACAACCTGCACACCATCCACAAAGAGGCCCGAGCGCTGCTGGAGGAGTGGAAGCAGTCCGCCAAGGAATTGGAGGCGTCGGCCCGCGACTCCTCTCCGGCCGACCCGAGCACCGCGCCGCCCAAGCTGTCCGAATGCGTGGTCGAGGCGCAACGTCTTCTCGAACAGCTGCAGGAACTGGTCGTGCCGCGCTATCTCAAGGCCCGTCGCTTCTTCGCCATGGTCGTGTTCGTGTGGCTGGCGTCGATCCTGCCGCTGGGGTTCCTGGCCGGACGCATCTGGGGAAAATCGGAGTTGTCGTGGACCCTCATCCTGGGCCTTATCGCCAGCAGCTTGACCGTGCTCGCGATTGGCCCCTTTCTGCAAATGCTGCTCGCCGCCGTGGCGCGCAGCCAGATCCGCCACCATTACGAACCGCTGTATCAAACCATCCTGGAGGCGGAGAGCACCCGGCAACTGCTGCTGGACCGCTACGAAAACGAAAGCCGGCAGCGCGTCCTGGAGTCCAAGAAACAACACAATGAGGAGGTCCGCCGCGCTCACACGGCCTACCGCCAACAGCGCGCCGCCAGCAAACGCCGCCTCGAGCAGGATCTGCCTCCCGTCGAGGACCGTTATCGGGACCGTCAGCGCGAGAGCGAGCGGCAACGCGCCGCCGATCTCCACCGCGTCCGCGAGATGTACGAGCATCGCCTCCTCGAAATCCAGCAGCGCCACGACGAGGACATGCGGCAACTCCAGGCCCGCCGCGAGCAATTGCTCCAGGAAGTCCAGCAACACCGTGACGCCGACTGGAATACCCTGGTCGAGGATTGGCGGCAAGCCATGAACGGGCTGCAAACGAGCGTCGCCGAGATCAACGAGACGACGCGCCGCTTGATGCCTGGCTGGGACGATCCCTCCTGGCAGCAGTGGCAACCGCCCGCGACCATTCCGCCGGTGTTGCGCCTCGGCCAGTATCACATCCGGCTCGACCAGGTTCCCAAGGGCGTCCCGGCTGACCCCGGCCTGCGGGCGTTGACTCCGGCCGCGTTCGAGCTGCCGGCCCTGTGCGACTTCCCCGCCCGTTCGTCGCTGCTGCTGCAAGCCGCGACGCGGGCCGAACCGTCGCCGTGCAGACGCTGCAGACCATCGTCTTCCGCCTGCTCACCTCGATGCCGGCCGGTAAGGTGCGCTTCGTCATCGTCGATCCGGTCGGCCTGGGCCAGAACTTCGCCGCCTTCATGCACCTGGCCGACTACGACGAGATGCTGGTCGCCAGCCGTATCTGGACGGAGACGCCGCACATCGAGCAGCGCCTGGCCGACCTGACGCTGCACATGGAGAACGTCATCCAGAAATACCTGCGCAACCAGTACGAAACCATCATGGATTACAACGCCCACGCCGGCGAGGTGGCCGAGCCGTTCCGCGTCCTCGTCGTCGCCAACTTCCCCGTCAACTTCAGCCCCGAGGCGATCCGCCGGCTGATCAGCATCACGCAGAGCGGGCCGCGCTGCGGCGTCTTGACGCTGCTCAGCGTGGACACGCAAGGTGCCGCTGCCCAAGGGCTTCGACCTCGCCGACCTCGAAGCCGAACAGCCTGAAC
Source organism: uncultured Planctomycetota bacterium (assembly GCA_963849325.1). Taxonomy (GTDB): domain Bacteria; phylum Planctomycetota; class Planctomycetia; order Gemmatales; family Gemmataceae; genus JAJPHU01. Next base: position 448,978 of record CAWKHF010000010.1, read on the forward strand.
TTCGCCTGGGACGGACAGCGCTTCCGCTGGAAGGACGCCGATTTCGCGGCCTATCCGCTGACGCTGGAGGCACCGCCGGACAACGACTTCGCCAACCGCATTCTGGGGCAGGTCGGCGAAGCGGCTCGGAACGCGCAGCGCGTCGAGGTGCCGTTCGAGTTCATCGCGCCGGCGGCGGAGGAGTGGTGGCACGCCGACAGCCGCCGCGGTCTGCGCGTGGCCCTGGGCCGCGCCGGGGCGACGCAGCGGCAGTGCCTCGATCTGGGCAAGGGCACGGCGCAGCACGCCCTCGTCGCCGGCAAGACCGGCTCCGGCAAATCGACCCTGCTGCACGCCCTCATCACCAACCTCGCCCTGCTGTACAGTCCCGACGAGGTCGAGCTGTACCTGATCGACTTCAAGAAGGGCGTCGAATTCAAGACCTACGCCGTCCACGAATTGCCGCACGCCCGCGTCGTCGCCATCGAGAGCGAGCGCGAGTTCGGCCTGAGCGTCTTGCAGCGGCTGGACGCGGAACTGCGACAGCCGCGGCGAACGCTTCCGCGATGCTCGCGCCCAGGACCTGAACGCCTACCGCCAGGCCGTGCCCGATGCGCGAATGCCGCGTATCCTGCTCATCGTCGATGAGTTCCAGGAGTTCTTCACCGAGGACGACCGCATCTCGCAGGAGGCGGCCCAGCTGCTCGATCGCCTGGTCCGCCAGGGCCGAGCTTTCGGCATGCACGTCCTGCTCGGCTCGCAGACGCTCGGCGGCGCTTACACGCTGGCCCGCAGCACCATCGATCAGATGGCCGTGCGCATCGCCTTGCAGTGCAGCGAGGCCGACGCCCACCTGATCCTCAGCGACGACAACTCGGCTGCTCGCCTGCTGTCGCGTCCCGGCGAGGCGATCTACAACGACGCCAACGGTCTGGTCGAGGGCAACAATCCCTTCCAGGTGGTCTGGCTCGGCGACGATCGCCGCGAGCAATACCTGAACGCACATCCGGGAGCTGACGCGGCAGCGCCCGCCGAAGCTGCTGGAAGCGCCGGTCGTCTTCGAGGGCAACGCCCCGGCCGACGTCGGCCGCAATCATCTGCTCAACCAATGGCTGCGCGAGCCGGTGACCACCGAGGACGCGGGCCGGCAGGGTCAGCTCGCCTGGCTGGGCGAGGCGATGGCCATCAACGACCTGACCGCCGCTCCCTTTCGCCGCCATCACGGCAGCAATCTGCTCCTCATCGGCCAGCAGGAAGAGACCGCCCTGGGCATGTTGGCGACGGCCATCGTCAGCCTCGCCGCCCAGATGACGGCGAGCGAATCGACCCGCGCTTCTACCTCGTGGACGGCCGGCAAGCCGACGTTCCGACCGAGGGACCATTGGCTCGCTTGCCGGAGGTGCTGCCGCAGACGATCCGCCTGGCCGGCTGGCGCGACGCCCCGGCGATCATGGCCGAGCTGACCGCCGAGGTCGAGCGCCGGCAGAAGGAGGCCGGCAATCCGCCGTCGATCTACCTCGTCCTCTTCGGCGTGCAGCGCCTGCGCGACCTGCGACGCCAGGAGGATGATTTCAGCTTCATGCGCAAGGGCGAGGAAACGGCCAACCCCGCCCAGCAGTTCGCCACGCTGCTGCGCGAAGGCTCCGTCCTGGGCATCCACACCCTGATGTGGTGCGACACGCTCAACAACCTGCAGCGCACCCTCGACCGTCAGGCGATGCGCGAGTTGACCCTGCGCGTCGTCTTCCAGATGAACGTCGCCGATTCGAGCAACCTGATCGATAGCCCGCTGGCCAGCAAGCTCGGCCTGCACCGCGCCCTGTTCTTCAGCGAGGAGGACGGCCGGCTCGACAAGTTCCGGCCCTATGGCCTACCTTCGGAGACTTGGTTGAGGCACGTGCGGGAGCAATTGCAGCGCCGCGTCGAGACAAAGGAAGGCGTAACGCTTGGCGCGAGCGATTGAGGCGTGGATGCTATACCGCCGACTTCTCTCCCGATACTTTCTCCTCTTTCCTTTCCTGTGAGGGGGTTATTAGGAACATGATGCGAAAGCAAAGAAAAAACCTAGGACGCTACCTAGTCATTGATCCAACGATCTGTCATGGCAAGCCAACTTTCCTGGGCACGCGGATCATGGTGACGCAGGTACTGAAACAGGTCGGCCGGGGAATGCCCTGGGACGCGATTATGGCCGAGTGGCGCGGCAGCATTACCAAAAATGCGATTGCCGAAGCGATAGAGCTTGCCCAACGCACTTTTGAGGAACATGCGGCGGACTACGCCTACGAGTTCCAGCCGGCATGAACATACTGGCGGCGGCCCACTCGCGCAATGGACAGCCGGAAGTTTGCTCCCTTCCTCCATATACTCTCTGCACCAGGGGGCGCGCCTCGCCAGGGAGCGGTGCGCAGACTTTTTCCATTCGCGGTCGGCGCGGAGACCCCGCAATCATCGGGAGGCGAACATCATGACGAGCGCGTGGCGAAGGCGACAGGTAGGGGTATTCGGCGTTTTGGTCCTGCTCGGGTGGACGGCGGCCACGACGGCGGCGGATTGGCAACCGGCCAAGGGGTCCCTGATGACGCGCTGGGCCAAGGACGTCAAAGCAGATAAGCCGCACCCTGAATATCCGCGCCCGCAGATGCAGCGCGAGAAATGGATGAACCTCAACGGACTGTGGCAACTCTCCTTCGCGGGCAAGGACGAAGCCGTCCCGACCGGCAAGGACTTGCCCGAGCGTATCCTCGTGCCCTTCCCGGTGGAATCCGCTCTGTCGGGGATGATGAAGCATGCGGATCGGTTGTGGTATCGCCGCTTCTTCACCGTCCCGAAGGAGTGGGCCGGCCAGCGCGTGCTGCTGCACTTCGGCGCCGTGGACTGGGAGGCGAAGGTGTGGGTCAACGACAAGGAGTTGGGCAGCCATCGCGGCGGCTACGACGCCTTCCATTTCGACATCACCGACGCCCTGAAAAAGGATGGCGAGCAGGAGGTGATCGTCGGCGTCTGGGACCCGACCGACGCCGGCAAGCAGCCGCGCGGCAAGCAGGTCCGCAAGCCGGGCGGCATCTTTTACACGCCGACGACCGGCATCTGGCAGACGGTGTGGCTGGAACCCGTGCCGCGCACCAGCATCGAGGGGCTCCACATAATCCCGGACATCGACGCCAAGCAGGTCACCATCCATACCACCCTGCGCGGCGACAAGATCAAACACCGCCTCCAGGCGGTGGCGCGCGACGGCGGCAAGGTTATCGCCAAGCAGGCAGGCACCTCCGGCTCTACGCTCGTTCTGACGCTGCCGGAGCCGAAACTGTGGTCGCCCGACCAACCGTTCCTGTACGATTTGGCGATCGATCTCTACGGCGAAAACACGCAGCCGAACCAGAAAATCGATAGCGTCAAGAGTTACTTCGGCATGAGGAAGATCAGCGTCGGCCCGGACAAGGAGGGCGTCACGCGCCTGCTGCTCAACAATCAATTCGTCTTCCAGGTCGGCCCACTCGATCAGGGCTTTTGGCCCGACGGACTGTATACCTCTCCGACCGACGAAGCCCTCAAGTACGACATCGAGATCACCAAAAAGCTCGGCTTCAACATGACGCGCAAGCACGTCAAGGTCGAGCCGGAGCGCTGGTACTACTGGTGCGACAAGCTCGGCTTGCTGGTGTGGCAGGACATGCCCTCCGGCGACAAGAGCATACGCCCCTCCGACCCCGATTTGGAGCGCAGTCCCGAATCGGCCAAGCAATACGAACGAGAGTTACAACGCATGATCGACGGACTCCGCAATCATCCGTCGATTGTGACGTGGGTCGTCTTCAACGAAGGCTGGGGGCAGTTCGACACGGTGCGCATCACGGAATGGACCAAGAAATACAACCCTTCACGCCTGGTCGATTGCGCCAGCGGCTGGGCCGACCGTCCGGTCGGCGACATGCACGACATCCACGTCTACCCCGGACCCGGCTCGCCACAACCGGAGCCGAAGCGAGCGGCAGTGCTCGGCGAATTCGGCGGTCTGGGCCTGGGCGTCGATGGCCACACCTGGGAGAAAAAAACGTGGGGCTACCGCCCGGCCAAGGGCAAGGACGACCTCACCCGCAAGTACGAGAGGCTGCTGCAAGGCGCGTACAAGCTCAAGGACAAGCCCGGCCTGAATGCGGCCGTCTATACGCAAATCACCGATGTGGAGACGGAGGCCAACGGGCTGCTGACCTACGATCGCGCGGTCATCAAGGTCGATCTCGAGCGCGTCGCCGCGGCGAACCGGGGCGACTTCGCGCGTGTGCCGCGGCAAGTCGTCGTCGTGCCGACCTCGAAGGAAAGGGGGTTGAGCTGGCGTTACACGTTCGACAAGCCCGCCGAAGGTTGGTTCAAGACGGATTTCAAAGATACGAATTGGAAGGAAGGCGTCGGCGGCTTCGGCACGCACAAGACGCCGGGCGCCGTCGTCCGCACGGTTTGGGACACGCCGGACATCTGGTTGCGGCGGACGTTCGAGCTGCCCGCGAACGCTCCCAAGGAGTTGCACTTGCTGCTGCACCACGACGAGGACGCGGAAATCTACGTCAACGGCATCCTGGCCGCCAAGGTTGGCGGCTTCGTCAGCGATTACGAGGAAGTGGAGATCCGTCCCGAGGCGCTGGCGGCACTGAAACCGGGCCAGAACACCCTCGCCATCCACTGCAAGCAGACCGGCGGCGGCCAGTACATCGACGCCGGCCTCATCGCCTACAAGAAGAAGTAAAACCACGAATCACACGAATCACACGAATAAAAGACAAAAAGAATAGCAAAGGAGCTGACCGAGCGCAGTTCGGTCTCCCTTCTCCTTATTGTGCTTTTATTGTCTTCGATTCGTGTGATTCGTGTGATTCGTGGTTTTGTTCCTGGATTTGGGCGCGGAGGAGCTTATAGTCGGTTTTGCCCGTGCCCAGGACGGGGATGCGTTCGACCTGTCGCACTTCATCGAGCCGCATGACGCCGCGGAAACCCTCTTCGAGCAAGCGTGCATTGGCGTCGCGCAAATTCATCGGCTCCGTCGTGAACAGCACGATGCGCCGACCGGACTCGGTCTCGACGCCCTCGACGGCCACGCGCGGCCCGTCCTTGGTCGGCGGATAGATGCGGATGAACGGTTCTTCCAAGGCCGGCAGCGAGATCATTTCGCCGCCCGCCTTCAGGAAGCGCTTCAGCCGGCCACCGAAGTGGATAAAACCGTCGTCGTCGATGTGGACCAGATCGCCGGTGACGTACCAGCGTTTGCCGTCGCGCTGCTGAAACGGCGACGGGCCATCGTAAGCGATGTAGCCGGGGAAGACGGTCGGACCGCTGACAAGCAACATGCCGAGTTGGTTGGCCGGCAGTTCCTTGTCCGATTCCAGATCGACCACGCACACCTCGACGCCAGGTAGCGGCTTGCCGAGCGTGCCCGGACGGTTGGCATGGACCGTGTTGGCCGACACGACCGGCGAGCATTCCGTGATGCCGTAGCCCTCCAGCAACGTCGCTCCCGGCACCAGCCGGGCGCAGCGCTCGCGCACGCTCGGCGGACATTTCTCGGCGCCGACGATGACCAGACGCAAGGACGTCAACTGCTCCGGCTCCGCTCGTTCGAGGATGTAACTGACGAAGGTCGGTGTGCCGGCGACGATGGTCGGACGATATGCCCCGATCTTGCGCCAGGCCGGAAGCATCGGTCGGATCGGGGTGGTGGACCACGCGCATGCCGCCCAGCAGCGGCAGCACGCCGGTCACGGACATGCCGAAACTGTGAAAGGCCGGCAGGAAACCGAGAATCGAATCGCGGCGGGCCAGGCCGAGGAACGGGATGCCGTTGCGTTGATTGGTGAGAATGTTTTGATGCGTCAGCGGGACCGCCTTGGGTGCTTTTTCCGAGCCGCTGGTGAAGAGCACCACGGCAGGCTGGTCCGGAGAGACATGGGGGACGTGCTTGCGGACGGAGCCAGGCAGCCAACGCACGCCCAGCAGCGTGCGGAGCAACTCGACCTTGCCCATGCCCTTGCGCAGCGTCTCCAGGTGCAGGTACTCGACACCCTCGATCTCAATACCGGTGCGGTCGATGAAGGCGCGCGAGGTAACGACATGGGTTAGTTCCATGATACGAGCGGCATGGGCCAGGTTCGCCGGGCCGGTCGTCCAGTTGAGGAGGACAGGCAGCTTGCCGGCCAGGTGCAGGGCCATGAAGGCCGTGTCGCAGGCCACCGAGGCGGGCAGCATCAGACCGACGTTGGCTGACGGCAACTTGGCGAAACGCCGGCTCATCGCCAGCGCCCCCGTCAGCATTCGCTCGTAGGGGACGGCGCCGGCCATGTCGTCGGCGGTAGCCACGTCGCGCGGGTTGGCCAGGGCACGGGCGATGAAGGCTTCGGCGATGGTCTCGCCCAGGATCTCCATCGCCCCCTCCTGCGCGAGCGGAGCGAACCAGCCGGCCGGCGGCGGTTTCGGAGGGCCCTTCTCGACCAAGCCCTGAGCCAGCGCCCACAACTGGCCCAGCGTCATCGGCACCTGGTCCGACGTGAAGCCATACTGCTGCTCAACGCGCAGGTTCAGCTCCATGCGATCCAGACTATCCAGCCCCAGTTGGTCGAAGGTGGTATCCGGTTTCTGTTCGTCCTCCGTCAGCGCCCGGCCGAGCTTGTCCGCAATCATGTGCGTGACGGCCTCGCGGACCTCCGGTTTGATCTGCCCCGGATCGGCCTCGGCCAGCCCCGTGATCTTGGGGAAGTCGAAGGTGCGCCGGCCGAAGGCGAAGTGATACGGCACATAGGTAGGCGCCTCGGGACCACCTTCGTTGTACCAACTCTCGAACCAGGGGTTGAGCGTCTCACGGCGCAGCTCGGGCAGCCGGGCACGATCGACCCGTTCGATGGTGAGTTCGACCCGGCGACGCGGCATGAGCACCATCAGGTTGGCTAGCAGCCAGCCGACGCCGGCGGCGTAACGACCGATGAGATGGGGGTGCTCGCCGGTCTGGGCGTAGCCGAACATGCTGCCCCAGAGGCCGCGCGTGCGCACCCGCACGACCGTCGCCTCGGGCACCGCCTGCAAAATGTCGGCCAGGGCGCGGCGCCGCCGAGCCTTTCCACGCCGTCGCGCTGGGTGTGTCCCGATGGCCAAAGGATGTAATTCTCGCCGTTGCGCAGGCCGGCGATGACCACCTCGACCGCCTTCTGCGCCCGCGAACGCGCCTTGGCGCTGGCCTGGTCCAAATCCGGGACACGCACCGCGTTGAGAAGCTTTACCAGCAGAGACAGGAAGGGGTTGTTGAAATGGCCCTCGAAGACCATCGGCCGCGGCTTCAGTGACGGCCACACGGCGGCGAGCACGAGCAGCGGATCGACCAGTCCCGGATGATTGGGCAGGACGAGGACCGGACCTTTCAGGTTGCGAACCTGCTCCAGCCCGTGAACGCGGACGCGGTAGCGCAGCGATACGAACAGTCGCGTCAAGATCCATAACAAGTAGCGCAATGGCAAGAGCATCACATCCCCTCTCGAAAAACGGATCGTGCCGGCGCAGCGATCCGTGCAGCACTGTATCTGAAAAAATCAGGCACGGCCAGAGGGGTGATGTCACGGCAGGCGCGTAGGGTGGGCCGAGCTTGCGAGGCCCACCAGGTCCGCTTGGTGGGCCTCGCAAGCTCGGCCCACCCTACGGCAGACCCTTTCCGCGGAAGACGTGTCAGAAGAGAACGCCCGTCTCGAACCAGCCGTCGCTGCAGCGTTGCACGCGGACACAATGGCCGGACAGAGCCAACGCTTCGCTGCGTGAGGGTGTCAACAATTCCAGATGGACCTGTGAGCCGGCCGGGGCACGCGGCAGATACAGGCCCATGCCGCCCAGGGACAAGTCCTTGCCCCGACCCTCGATGGTCTCGCCGAGCTTGTCGTCGGCCAGCAGGAAGGCGGCGCGCACCGGATGCGGCCAGGCCACCCGCTCCTGGGTGCGCCGTTCCGGATAGGCTTCCAGCTGCGAGCGCAGGCTGTCCAGCAGCAGAGGGCCGACTTCCTTGACTAGAGGATCGTCGGCCTTGTTCTTCTTGTCGGGGCAGCGGACGCGCACGGATACTTCGGGCAGGGTGTTGCTCGCCGGCCGTGGCCGACTCCAGCGAATGTCCACGAGCAGCCCTTGCGCCCCGCCCAGCCAGCGCTGCCAGAATCGGCCCGGCAGCGCCACCTGGAAGACCACGGAATGGTCTCCTTCGCGGACGACCTGGGCGTTCCACTGACGGCGAAAGGTCTCGAAGCTGGCGCGGGGGTTATTCGGGACCAACCGCGCCGGGAAACGGCCGTGCAGAATGCCGGTGCCTGCGGATGCGGACGCCCAGTTGTCCGTCTCAGTGGTCGGCAACGCGCCCTTAGCCTCGACGATCAGTTCGGCGACGACGGCGCCGGCGCCCGCGCGTGTCACTTGCCATCGCGGCATCGCCGCTCGGCGATCGTCCGCCCTCCAGGGCGTCCATCAGTTCCGTGCAGGTGGCGAAGCGCTGGCCGGGATCGATGTCCAGTGCTCGGGCCAGAACGGCGCGATCCTCGGACGACAGCGGTTCCAGGTTGGGCAGTCCCGAACGCCGACCACGCCACGGTGTCGTGCCCGTGAGCATCTCCTGGAAGATGACGGCCAGGCTGTAGGAATCGCAGGCGGGACCGACTTGACGCTCGAACAGTTCCGGCGCGGCGTAGCGGGCTTGCAGCTGTCCTTGCAGCTGTCCGGCCGGGTGCCATACCAGGGGCAGTAAACCGAAATCCGCGATGCGCAGCCGGTCGTCGTCGAACAGCAAGCTGCGCGGATGCAGACCCAGGTGTTGCATTCCGTGACGGCGCGACAGCTCGTCCAGCGACTCGGCGGCCCCGCGCAGCCAGTCGAGCAACGGACGGCGCGGGATGCCACGCTCGCCGCGGCCGCGATGTTCCTGGAAGCGATCGCGCAGGCTGACCTCACAAAGCTCACTGTCCACGATGAGGCAGCCGCGACCGCCAGCGAGGATACGCCACTCCGGCAGGGCCGAGTGATGTAACGACTGCAAACGCTCGATCGCCTCGCGCTCGCCGCCGGCATCGGTTCGGCTGACGCCGAACAATACCTTGACGAGTCGGCGTTTGCCGTCCGGTGTGCGCGCCTCCCACGTTTCACCGAAGGGAGTCCGCCCCAAGCAGCCGACAAATTGATAACCGGGCAGAAAGCGAGCCTGGGCCGGTTCACGCTCCGAGACCCGTCCCGCCGCGCTCGGCGCGACGGCCGATGCCACGGTTTCGCCCTCCGCGGCGGAGCGCGAATCGCCGGAGACCGTGTCATTCGCTTCCAGCGCCTCGACGAAGGCCATGCACGTCGGGAAACGCTGGCGAGCGTCCTTGGACAGGGCACGGCCGACAGCGGCGCGGTCGCCTTCCGGCAAAGCCGACAGGTCCGGCTCGGCGGTGCTGTGCTGCATGAGCAACTGACGTAGGTTCTTGCCGTTGAAGGGACGGTTGCCGGTGAGCAACTCTTGATAGACGATTGCCAAACTGTATTGATCGCAGGACGGGCTGATGGTGTTGTCGAACATCTCCGGGGCGGCGTACAGGGCCGTCAGGCCGCCCGAAAGCAGGGAGCCGTTCTCGGCGCCGCTCCGGTCAGACAGGCTGCGGACCAGGCCGAAATCCGCCACCTTGACGTGATTGCTGACCAGGAACAGATTGCCGGGCTTGATGTCCAGGTGTTGCAAGCCGTGGCGCAGGTTCATCAGGTCCAGCACGTCCGCCGCCTCGCGCAGATAGTCCAGCAGTTCCTCGCGCGGGATGCCCGTCGCCCCGGCCGCCTGGTATTCGTTGAACACGTCCATCAAGCTCTTGTCCGCCAACTCCATGACGATCACCAACTCGTCGTCGATCCGCTCGACGCGCTCCATGGACAGCAGGAAGGGATGGCGGAGCGACTTGATGTGCTGGATGGCCTTGAGTTCCTCGACGGCCGGCACGGATTCGCCGTGCAGGGCGTTCTGTTCGCCGGCCACGAACTTGATGGCCTTGAACAGACCGCCCGGCGCCTCGCACTTCCACACCTCGCCGAAGCCGCCGCGACCCAAAGGCTCGATCAGACGATAACCTGGAATCGGCTCCGGGTTGCGTTTGCGGGTCTTCAGCATTCCGATGGTCCTGACAGGGTGATACGGCGATCAAGCGGCCAACGCGGTACGCGCGGCCCTCCAGGCAATCCTAGGTTGCGAGGAGGGCCGATGCAAATGACGGCGACACTTCTCTACTCAAAAGACATGAATTGGATTTTATCTACGGCCGGAACAAGCGAGTCCCTATCCGAGCCTGAAGCGTGAGCGAAGAGAACGGCAACCGAAGGTTGCCGTTCTCTTCGCTCACGCTTCAGGCTCCGAAAGACGGTTCCTGGTCGCCGTCGCGTCCCATGAGCACGGCGCCGCGGAGCTGGACGTGGAGGGCGGCCAATCGTTGCCGGGCGGCCTCGATGATCGGCACACGGCTGGCGCCGCTGCGGACGGACAGAAGTACCGCGTCGGCGTGCGTGCTCAGGAGGAGGGCGTCGGCGACGGGCAGCACCGGACAGGCATCGAGGATGACAAACTCAAACTGTTCCTTGAGACGATCGAAGAGTTGGCCGGCACCGTCCTGGGCGAGGGCCTGGATGGCGTGGGTGTCCCCGTGCCCGGCCGGGACGATCCACAGGCGGCTCAGGCCGGTCGGCTGGATGACGTCGGACGCCTCGGCCTCGCCGCGCAGCATCTCGCTCAGGCCCGGTTCCAGCGGCGTCTCAAACAGCGCGTGCGCCTCCGGCTTGCGCAGGTCGGCGTCGATGAGCAGCGTCTTGCGCCAGCCGCGCGCCAGGCTGGCGGCCAGGCGGACGGCCAGCGACGTCTTGCCCTCTCCCGCCACCGCGCTGGTAATCAAGAGCACGCGCGGGCCGCTAGCACCGTCACGCAGCAGCACTGTCCGCAGGGCGTCCATTGCTTCATGGACACGACCCTGTCCGTCCAGGTCGGCCCGCGTCATCTTCTGACGTCCCCGTACTTCCGGAATACACCCGATAACCGGCAAACCCAGCCCATGCACGAGGTCGCTGGCCGACGTGACGCGCCGCCGGCGGAACTCACGCCAACAGACGATCAGGACGATCAGGGCACCGCTGCTCGAACCGGCGATCCCCGCTAACCGCGCCCGATGCTCCAGGTTGTCCTGCCGCAGCGTGATCGTCCCATCCCATCCGCCCGCTGCCGAGGCGTTGGCAGCGGTGTTCTCGGCGCGGCGGACCTCGTCGTCGAGCTTTCGCAGGCGTTCATCCCCGGCCGCTATTTCCCCTTGCAACGTCTTTAACTCTTCCGCGGCGGAAGTGCCGCCCAGTTTCTCGACTTCCTGTTCCAGTGATTTCACGAGGCGTTCGCAAAAGGCCACGCGCTCGCGCTGACGATCCAGCCGCGCTTGATACTCCTCCATCGCTCGGGCGCGGGTCTGCTGCTCGACGACGGGCCGAATCTCCTCGGCACGCCGTTTCATCCTCATGCTCGCCTCGTCGCGCCGCCGCTCGAAGGCCGGCAGACTCGGATCGCGTTCCTGCAGGGCTGAAACGCGAAGCACCTGCCGAATCTGCTCCTCCGCCGCCTCCAACTCCGCCAAGCACCTCTGGCCGACGGGATCTCTGCTTCAGATACGACAGCACGGCCTCTTCGGGGACCGTCACTTGATTGACGCCCCCTTGCCGCCGCTCCTGGGCGGCGAGTTCGTTCCGTGCCAGCCGCAGGTCGGAACGTGCTTGCCGGCACTCCTTCTGGGCGTCCGCCAACCGGGTGTTCTCCAACTGGGCCAACCGTTGACGCTGGTGGCGCAGGCTGTCTTGCACCGGGGTCCGCGCCGCTTGCAACAGGTTCAAGTCGGCCTGGCGCTGGCGGGCGGTCTCGGCCAGATAGGTTTCCGCGACTGCCTGCGCGAGCACGGCCGTTTCGCCGGCACGGGGGCCGCTGACGCGAACTTGCAGGATGTCCGGGATCGAAGTGGCTTCGACGCGGAGATGGTTGCCGAGCCAGGCCAACGGGTCGTTTTCCCGGCGAATCGCCGGCAAGGTCGCCACGTCCGGCCGGCGCAGTACCGCCTCCAGCACGACCGAGGACGGAACCAGGGCCGTCTGCGTCCGCTGAAAGCGGGCGATCTCGTCTTCGCCGCCCTCCTGTCCCGAAGTCGCGGACCACGCGACCGGGATGCGCACACGGACTTCGGCGCTGTACTGCTCGGGCAGGAAACGCCACAACAGCGCGGCCGCCAATCCGCCGGCCAGCAAACCCAGGCTCGAAGCGAGCAGCCCGCACTGTCGAAATGCTTTGAAGAATCGGCTCGGGAGAGATGGCGGCGCGACGGACACAGGTTCGGATTTCAACTCGGAGGAGGCAGCGTCGCCCGAGGGCGAGAGGGGAGAGGCGGGTGGGTCGGAAAGGGCCGTTCGGGTGGCTGATCTGGGACCCTTACGTGCCATGGCAAGCTCTCCGATGACAGGTTCCCCCTCCGGGATCGAGCCGGCCGGACAGACGGGAATCTGAAGATTTATACGCCATAAATCACCTCCTGCCAAATGAAGGCGCCCCGAAGGAAGCACCCGGAAGCACCGACTCCCCGGCACATCCGGCTTTGTCTTACATTTCCCGCTCTCCCGACTCGTTCGAGATCGGCTCGAACAGAAGCACGTCCAGTCCCGTGAACTGCCGGCGGCTTGTCAGTCGCATGCCGAACCCTCCCAGGAACTCGGGGATAGCTTGCCCGTATGGCCCTTGCCAAATTGTTTCCGGAGGCGTAATGACCCACAAACGCGCCCCCCGGACGCTGGTAACGAGTTGGTTCGCGGGTGTGTAGGAACCCAGACAGGTCCGCCGCCCTCGGTAGTACACTTCAAACACTTCGGGGTGCGACACCCAGCACAGATCCTGCTCGTGTCGGTTCTGATCGACGTACACGAAGGCGTTGCGGAAATCGCTCTTCGTCCCGACGAGGACGAGATACTTGCATGCCCGGATGGACCCTGGCACCAGAAGAACGAGGGCGAGGAGCACGGCGACCGAGGCGCGGCGGGAACCGGCTCGGTTCGCCACCGCCTCGACACCGAGGAGAGCGAGCAGCCACACACAGGGGACGGCGAAAAACACGGTACGATCGGCCATTGGATAGCGGCCGACGAGGGCCATCAGCCAACCCAGTCCGATCGGGCCGCTGAGTAACACGGCCAACGGCGGCGATCTTCGCCAACAGCAGGCCGCGCCGAGAAGTCCCAGGATCAGCAGGGGGATGCCGAGCGAGGTCGTGCCATAGTCGCCGATGCCGATCAGACAGCGAATCGACCAATCCAGGATCGCACGCGGAGAATGTCCGTTAGGGAACCCCCCGCACTCGACCCAGAAGTCGTGCAGGCCCAGTGAATACAGATGGCGAGCGTGAAACCACCAGAGACTGAACCCCGACAGCAGCAGCAAGCCGTTGAGGAGTATCCAGTACAGCCAAGCGACGCGGTCCCCACGTCGGCCGACATCGAGGAGAAGAGCCAGACTCACGGCACCCAGGACGAGCGCGCTGGGGAAAGAGATCCAGGGAGCGAGGCCGGCCAGCAGCAGTAGTCCGATCCGACACCAGCCACGGGACGAATCCGGCGACGAGGGGCGAAGAAGGATTATCCCCACGAGGAGGATCGCTTCGGTCAGGAGGAAATCGCTACTGTACGGATGCACCTCGTTGGCGTGTACCATGGCGTGATGGGAGAACGTACCTAGCCCCACGGCGAGCAATGCGCCCGGCGATCCGAGGATGCGCCGAGCCAGGAAGAACATCAGTCCGAGGGCGGCGAGGGATGCCGCCGTGGCGGGCAGCCGCATCACCCATTCCGCCCCGCCCAGCGCTGCGTACAATCCGCGCAGCAGGCACAGCAACAAGGGAGCCATCACCTGCTGTGCCCGCAGAGGGCCGAACAATTCTCGACAAGGTTTGTCGTAAATGTTCACCAGGAGATACGCTTCGTCGTACCAGTACGAGGGGCAGGCGAAGAATTGCCGCAAACGGATCGCCGTGCCGAAAAGCAGAAGGAGGACCAAGAGAAGCGGCGACCAGCGGCGCCAGGCCGCGAAGGATGACGGGGGGACATCAAGGACCGCGGACTCCGCTGCCTCCTTTGCGGTTGTCGGAACCGCCGCGAATCGCCATGCCATGAGAGAGTATCCTTTCCGGCGGCCGCGGCTCACCAGAAGGGGCTTGGGATCGCCGTGTTGTTGGCATCGGCTAGGCGTGAGGTTGACTTGAATCCGAGTCCCTTTGGCGGAAGAATGGACGACGTTCCTTATCGATGGGGGAATTTTCCACAGGACGCGAACCTTTGGTCCGGTGCGCGTGTCTTCTTCAAGTGAAACCCAACCACCCCTCGTTTCGCGCCCTTGACGGAGGAGGAATCCGAACGCGACCTTGCGAGATCAACGCATCTTCGCATCCGTATCGAGAGTGGCGCGAGGGATTGGGCCCGATGACCGCCACGGCAAGACTGGTCCAGCCGCCAAGTTGCCAAGGCCTACCCCCCAAATGGGGGAACGATACGGCTCCACGGGAGCAACCAAGGGCGGATCGGCAAATCCTCGCTTGGAGGGTTTTCTTCTTCGCCAGGCTGCCGTCTCTCTCGGCCTCGGGTCGGCGGAGGTGGACCAAGCCTCTATCCGCGAAAACTCCCTTTTGTTCCTCGTGATGCCTTGAAGCGGCGTTGCGATTCGTCCCCGCGCGACGCCTCCCATTGCAACGACCTCGCTTCTGTCCACGGAAGCCTTGGCTGACGATCTCTTTGCACCTCGCAACGCACGGGAGTCCCAGAGAAGGAGGACGGCAACATGGTGGCCCAAGTAGGATCCATTGCGGAAATGGCGGACATGCCCGAAGAGCGCGAGAGTACGATTGACCGGGCCCGGGCCGGAGACCGAACGGCCTACGGGGAGTTGGTGAGGTGGTTCCGTCCGGCCATTTACAGCGTGCTGCTGGCCTGGCTGCGCGACCCGGCCGAGGCCGACGACGTGGCCCAGGAGGTGTTTCTGCACAGCATGCGCAAGATCGGCCAGCTGCGCGATACACGCTGCTTCGCCTCCTGGCTGCGGCAGATCGCCGTGCGACTGGCGCTCAACCGCCTCAGTCGCCGCCGTTCCGTGAGCAACTTGACCCACCTCCGCCAGTCGTCGCTGCCCGACGGCGGCGCCGACCCCCTCGACGAGATGGTACGGGCCGAGGAGCAGGGACAGGTCCGCGAAGGGCTGAGCCATCTGAAGCCGCTGGACCGCGCCATGCTGGAGGCGTTCTATCTCCGCAGCCGCTCCTTGCGAGAGATCAGCGAGGAATTCGACGCCCCGCTCGGCACGATCAAGCGCCGCTTGCACATCGCCCGACAGCGTCTGCGCCGGCTTCTCGAGGGGGGGCAGGACTCTTCTGCCGTCGAATAAACGGCCTTCTACATCCCGCGCGGCACCGGTGCCACGCGGGTCTGCTTTTTGTCCACGCTACACGGTTGCTCTTGGGCCGACGCTGTGGTCCAATGGGGCACCGAGACCGCGCCGGCGACAGGGAGTCTCCGCACTGACGGTCTCGCCAGGCCGCACGAGGTGCGAGGGAGCAGCCGACGATGGGATGCGACATGCTGGTGGCCTTGTCCCAGGCGACCCAGGACGGCGGGACGCTCTTCGGTCACAACTGCAACCGGCCCGAGGGGGAAGAGGTGTCTCTGCTCCGCGTGGCGGGGCGGGCCTTCGCACCAGGCGAAAGCATCCAGGCCGGCGACGTCGTCTTGCCGCAGGTGCGGCGAACGTGGACGGTGCTCGCCAGCCGTGGCCCCGGTCAGTGGGGCTACGCGCACGGCCTCAACGAACACGGCGTCTCCATCGGCCTGACCACCATCCGTACCCGGCGGCGCGAAGCGGCCCCTGCCCTGAGAGGGCCGGACCTGGTTCGTCTGGGCCTGGAGCGGGCGACCGGGGCCCGCCAAGCCGTCGATGGGATCACGGACCTGGTCGGCCGTCACGGCCAGGGTGTGACCGACGCCGGGCTTGATTCCGCTTTCCTCATCGCCGACAACCGCGAGGCGTTCGTCGTCGAGACGTTCGGGTCGCACTGGGCGGTACAGCACGTCGGCGCGGTTCGCGCCGTCAGCGACGTTTGCCATCTGCGCCGGGACTGGGACCAGTTGTCGTCCGGCCTGTCCGAACTGGCGATCGCGCGGGGGTGGTGGCCGGCCGACGGCAGCAAGCTCGACTTCGCCGGGGCCGTCGCCGCCGAAGGCGGTGACAACGCCGCGTCCTTGCGGCGCTGGGGGCGGGCCACACTGATGCTGGAGCAGTCCAACGGACAGATCAACCTGGCCATGCTGCGGCGCGTGCTGAGCGATCACTTCGAGGATGGTAGCGACGAAGCCCATCTCGCCGGGTCGTCCCTTTCCATCGCACGCGGCGGGATGAGCCTGTGCCGGCACGCGATTGCAACGTCCACGTCGCGCACGGCGGCCAGCCTCCTCACGCAAACCGGCTCGGATGCCGTGCTGCCGATCGCCTGGTACAGTTTCGGTCCGCCATGCCTATCGGTGTACTTCCCGCTCCCGCTCGTGGGCGAACTGCCAGCCGAATGGCAGTCCACCGGGGACGGCTCAAGCAAACGTCTGGGCGATTGGCTGCGGCGCCGGCCGGGTGAACCCGAGCAGTTCGTCGCGCTGCGCCGCCCTGACGGAGTTACAGGAACGCTTCGATCAGGAGACGCGCGCGTTTGTCGCCGAGGCCGCCGAACTATGCCACCGCGGCGAGAGCGAGCGGCTGCCGCGTTTGGCGGAACTATTCATGCGGCACAACCTGGAATCCTTTGAAACTCTGTACGAGGACTTTCCGCCAGCACGCACAAGTACGGCAGCTCCCGCGCGAACCTAAAGCGCCTTCCATCCTTGAGGGAGCGTATCGCTCACTTCTTCGCTTTCTCCTTCTCCGCCACGCTGGCGACATAGGCGCGGACCTGCTTCATCCAATCCAGGGGATAGTGAGGGGAACCGACCACGAAGTTGCCGAGGAGCTTGAATTGCCGATCGGACTCGAGCAAGAGTCCGCATGTGTAGCAGAGGGCGGCGTAGCGGCTTCGATCGACGTAGTAGTCGGGGTAGTGCCGCAGATACTCGTCGTAGGCCGTTTGAAGATCGTGACGTACCTCCTCCGAGTGGTAGTATTTCGTGCGCTCCTCCTTGGAGAGGTGCTGCCCGGCCCGGAAGTGGGCATCGGGCAGTAGCAGCGTAATGCCGGCACGCCAGTTCCCCGTGTCACGGCAAGCGCGTCCGAAGGCCAGCATGTCCTTGAGGCTGCCATGCCACTTTGGGTCCAGCCAGTCCAGCTTGGCCACGCACGCCAGCTTGAAGTCGCCGTCCGCCTTCATGGCTCGCTCGAACCATTTTTCCATCTCGTCTCGATCACCGCCGATACCCTTCTCGACCATGAGCATCAGGGTCGCTGTGCGCGGGTCGTTCGGCTTCAGCGCCCAGGACCGCTCGATGGCTTCGCGGGCCTCCTCCAATCGTTCGCGGAATTTCTTCCAGCCTTCCTCCGCTACGGTGTTGGCGAAACCGTTGCCCCGCGCCTCCCAGGCGTAGTTGATGAGAAATTGCGCGCGTACCTGCAAGCGGATCCCTTTCAGGGCCGAGATGCGAGCCAACACGGCATCGACGCGCTGGAACGCGGCCTCCGCCTCCATGCCCAGGCGGCGGTGGCCGGCGAGCACGATCAAGGGTGTATCGAACCAGGTTTGCTCCACGTTGGTGTTGCGCTCGTCCTCCTTGACGCTTTGGGACAGGAGGGCCAGCGCCGCGTCGTACAGGCGGGCCGCTTCCTTGCGCCTCGGAGGTCAGATCCTGTTTGCGACAGATCACGTCGGCGGCCGCGCGGAGGGCGACTATCCGCCGGAAGGGAGAGTAGGCGCTGCCCTCCAGGGCGGTGGCGGCGGCCGTGTAACGGCGTTCCAAATCGGCTGGGCTGGAAATATTCCCATCGTACGACCCACGCGCCAAGAGATAGAGGATAAGCGGGTCGTCGCATCCGGCGTCAATGGCCCGCTTGGCCGGTTCGTAGAACTGATCGACCTTGACCCAAGGATCCACCTGACGGCTGAAGTGGCGGGCGGCTGCCTCCAGCGCTTGATGCGCCGCCTCGTCCCAGCGATGGTCTCTCTTGCCGACCTTGTCGTAGGCGCCGGCGAGGGTGCGCCGGTTCCACGCCAGCGTATCGGCGAGGCGTTTCTCCTGCCGCTGTGGATCTTGAGGGATAGGTTGGTCGTACTCGCCGGCCGAGGCCGAGGGAGCGGCGAAGCACAGGCCGGCCAGGGAGGTCAGAAGGAGGCGTCGCATGGGGTAACTCCTTGGGTGGAGGAACGGCGGCGAGTCGATCCAGTCGTCGGCGCCGGGAGGTCGCGCCGGCGGCGCGATGGTCCTGCGGCAAAGCCGATGAGCGTTAGAATACCGCAGGCGGGCGCTCGAAGGAAGGGGGCGGCTCGCGGAGCGATGGCAATGGCTCCGCGACCAACGCAAGCCTTTCGCAACCCGAGCGCGGGTGCGAGTCGCCGAACCGCTTGGAGAGCCGGAAAGCTCTTGCTCCCGATGCTCTGGTGGCCCATCATGAGTGCTGAATCCTCCTATTCGTCAACGGATCCTCATTGTGTTCCCTCTTGCCTTCCCGCAACGCTGGTGGCCGGCGCGACGCCCTCCGGCGGAGACATCGGCACCTTACGAAGTCGCCTGCTCCTGTGGCCGCTCGCTGCGCGGCCAGCGGCAGCGCCATCACCAGATGGTGTCGTGTCCAGGCTGCGGGCAAAGTCATTTGGTTTTCCCCAGCAGTCCCTGGCCCGGCGTCGGCAAAGCCGTCGTCTCGACGTCCGGCCTCGCGGGACCGCCCCATGCATCGCACGCGAACTTGTGGCGACTAGTGCTGGTCATCCTCGCCGGCGGTGCGGCAACGGCGGCACTGCTCGTCCTGCTCGTTAAGCCGTATCTGCGACGCGCAACCGTCCCCGCTCCGCGAACGGACACGGCGGACATCCACGCCCGCATGGAGTCCGGTCGGCGCCACCTCCGAGGCGGAGAAGTCCGTCTCGCCCGCAACGAACTGGATGCGGCCCTCCAGCAACACCAACGGAATCCCGATTCCCTTAGCCGCGAGGAGTCCCGTCGCCTCCATCAGCTCCTCCGCGAAAGCGACCTGCTGGCCCGCCTTCTCGACGATCCTCTGGAGCAGGTCCTTCGCCAGGCTCTGTCCCACCGCAACGACGAAGAATGGCGCGAGAAGTTCGCGGACTATCGCGGCCGTGCGGTCGTGTTCGATGATGTGCTCCGCCGCGACCCGATGGGCCGGCCGACACTGGGCTTTTACGTCGTGCGTATGGCGGATGTCGAAGCGCGGGTCGCCCTCGAAGACCTGCCGTTGCTGCGGCAGTTGCCGCTCGATCCGCCGCAACGTTGGTTGTTCGGCGCTCGGCTGGCGGACTGCCGCCGCGAAGAGGGTGGCACGTGGGCCTTCCATTTCGAGCCGGACAGTGCCGTATTGCTGACGGACGAGGATGCCGCGGCGGCCTGCTGTCCCGGTCCACTGGACGCGGAGCTGCGCGCCGCCTTACGGCGCCAGGACGACTGGTTGCAACGATGAAAAAACCCGCTGCTAGCTCTCCCAGTGGTGCCGGCACTGGCAGGGCCGCATGGCGGGTCCAAGGGAGCTTTTGGGAAAACGATCAGGACGCCGGACGCGCTCGGCCGGGGGCGACAGTCAGAAAATCGCGGAGCAAATGACGAACCATCGCTCCCGTCGTCAAGCCGCGCTGGTGAGCGACCGTCTCCAGGATCGAAGCCTGCCAGCCGGGCAACAGCAGGGGGATCTCCACCACTTCCTCGGCCGTCAAGGGCGTCCGTGGTTCCTCAACGCACAGCGTGGAACGGGAGGGGGTACTCATGGCAATCGGTCCTGACAGAGGGGATAGGCGACATTCTTTCTCCAAAGCAAACTCAATGCCAGAAGCTTTGGCTTGTTCCACTTGAGACGCAAAACTTTTCATCTTCTCAGCTTCCGCAATGCGGCGTTCAGAAAGTTGGATTACGCCCCCTGCAAGGTGCTTGCACTTTCGACAACCAATGCCCGTTTGCGGGGCGATACAATAGGACAGGGAACAATCCGCGAACGATCCCCGGAGGGGCAGCACGTGGCGAAGAAGAAGAAGGTCCGCGTGGACATGCGGAAGAATCGGTCCAAGCCGCCGCGTCCGCGGGGCTGGACGCGCGACTTTCAGGACCACGGCTTCGCCGAGGAAGCGACGACCGGGCAGGAGCGCGTGCGTGCCAAAGGAGACTTATCGCGGCGACGGACCATCATCCAGGACGAGACGGGGGCCGCCGTTGCCGCGGGACAGGAGCCGGCGGAGATGCCGACCGTGGACGTCTCGACCTGTTTACCCGGTCGCGTTCTACGCGTGCATCGGCTGTTCAGCGTGGTCGAAACGGCGGATGGCCGGTCGTACCGCTGTGTGGTGCGCCGCTTGCTGCGCACCCTGGCCACGCACGAGCGCAACATCGTGACCACCGGCGACCGCGTCTGGATTCGTCCCACCGCAGTCGGCGGCGCCTGCATGCCGGCGGCCGGGGAGACAGCCACGGCGGACCCGGCACTCGAAGGATGGATCGAGCGCGTCGAGCCGCGCCACGGCCTGCTGACTCGGGCGTCGCGCGGACGCGAACACGTCCAGGTCGCCAACGTCGATCAGGTCGTGTTCGTCCTGTCGCTGGTCGAGCCGGAACTGAAGCCGCACCTGATCGACCGCTACCTCGCCAGCGCCGAGCAGGGCGGCATTCGGCCGATCCTCTGTCTGAACAAGGCCGACCTCGTGGACCCGGCGCGACTATCAGCCGCTGGTCGGGCTGTACAGCCAACTCGGCGTGCCGACGCTGCTGACCAGCGCCGCCGACGGCACCGGCATGGACCATGCTGCGCCAGCGTCTGCGCGACCGGGAAACCGTCTTTACCGGGCAAAGCGGCGTGGGCAAATCGTCGTTGCTCAACGCCATCCAGCCGGGCCTGGGCCTGCGCGTGCGCGAGGTCAGCGACGTCAACCAGAAGGGCCGGCACACGACGACGACAGCCGAACTGATCCGGCTCGACTTCGGCGGCTGGGTGGTGGACACGCCGGGCGTCCGGCAATTCCAGCTGTGGGACCTGCGGCCCGAGGAGGTCGAGGGGTTCTTCGCCGAGTTTCGGCCGTTCGTACCGCTGTGCGGCTACCCCGACTGCACGCACACCCACGAGGACCGCTGCGCCGTCAAGCGCGCCGTCTTCCGCCGACAGATCGGCATCTCCCGTTACACCAGCTACCTCGGCCTGTTCGCCGGCGAGGGAGCTTGAGGAGAACGGCCTCTCGGGACGTATCAAAGCGGTATCCTCCCGCCTATAATGATAAATAGAGGAGAGAAGCCCACTTTTCGCCCGGGACAGAAACGGCGTTGTCCAGGACGCCGGCGCGAATCCGTGGGGGCCGAGCGGATCGACGCAGCGGGATCGACCCATGTGAGGGGAGAGTGCATCATGTTCGGGCTTCGCATTTCGTCGTGGAAGATGGGGTTTCTGGCCGTGGCCGGGCTGATGTTGGCGAGCGGAGCAGCCCTGGCGCATGGCGGAGGCGGGGGCGGGGGTCATGGTGGTGGCGGCGGACACGGGGGCGGCGCGCACGTTGGCGGTGGTCATTCCGGCGGTATGCACTTCGGCGGCGGTTACTATGGCGGCACCGGCATCGGACGCTACGGCGGCATCGGCATCGGCCGTTACAGCAGCGTGGGAGGTGGATACCGGAGTGGAATTGGCTATTACTCTCCCGGCGTCTACGGCAGCTACAATCGCGGCTACGGACTCAACGGCGGTCGCTACGGCTACGGCGCCGGACTTTACGGTCTCGGGTACGGACTCGGCCTGGGTCTCGGTTACGGCTTTGGTTACGGCGGTCTTGGCTACGGCGGCTATGGTGGCGGCTACGGATACCCCTATAGCAACTACGGCTATGGCAGCGGCGGCTATCCCTATGCCTATGGCAACGGCTATACCTATGGCACGCCGGCTCTCAACGCCTACTCCGCTTACTATCCGCCGACGGCCGGGGCCGCTCAAGGAACCCAGCGCCGCCGAAAGACAACGCGGCCCACTTGCTGATCGTCGTCCCCGAGGGAGCCGAACTGTGGTTCAATGGCACGCAGACCTCTCAGACGGGTTCCCAGCGCGAGTTCGTCTCGCCGCCGTTGACCCCCGGCAAGGGGTACACCTACGAGATCAAGGCGCGCTGGACGGAGAACGACAAACCCGTCGAGCAGACGCGCTCGGTCCACGTGCAGGCCAATGCCTGGCAGGTGATCGACTTCACCAAGCCGCAAATGCCCGCCGTCCCCGAGGGACCGTCCGAGAAGTAAGGACGAGCGGACCCAACCGAGCCGCGACCGTGAGGGAGCGGTGTTTTCTCACGGTCGCGGCTCGGACGGCATCTTCATCCGCATTCGTGCAGGAAGGGTCGCAACTGTTCCTCCATCTCGCGCAACGAGTGGACGCAGAGTCCAACACCGCCCTGTTCGCGGATGTCTTGCAGAAACGCCTCCTGCTCGGCACGCGGCTTTTCGCCGGGCTTTTTCACCTCGATGGCGAGGAAATTCCCGAAGGTCTCTTTACTACCGTCGGCCAGGCGGACGGTCTGGGGCAAAATGCCGAGAATGTCGGATACGCCGCGCAGGCCGTGAAAGCCGCGGTGGACCTTCTTCACCGGGTCGAAGATCCCGGTGTTGTTCATTCGCCACGCCTTGATGCGGTGCAACGCCAGCCAATCCAGGCAAGCCCGCACGATGTCCGTTTCCTTCGTAGTCCATCGCATGATGCTCCCTCCCGTACTGTACATCGGTACGGTTGCGGAAGGACTTGAATGGCTTCCCGTAAGCTCGGGTCAGCGATAGTCTTCGCGGATGGGATGGAAGATGTCGAGGGCGCGCACTGGCTCGTCGAGGGCGATGACCTTGTGGCGGACGTGGCCGGGGATGCGGTACAGGTCGCCGGCTTGAAGGGTCTTCTGTTCGTCACCGATGAAGAAGATGGCCCGACCCTGCACGATCATGCCGACCTGTTCGTGCGGATGGGCATGCTCTTCGACGATGGCGTGCGGGGCCAGATCGACCACGGAAAGCATCATCTGGTCAGCCGCGCACGTCTGAATCCGTACGCCGGGGAAGATGGTATGCTGGCTGAGTTCGTCCGAACGGGGGAAAAACAGGCTCATGGAGACCCCCAATGCGGAATGCCGAATGAAGACGAGATTTGTCTTTCATTCGGCATTCGGCATTCCACGTTGATTTCAGCGGCCGCCATTAATCATGTAGTGGAACTCGGCGCTCTGCTTGATGACCAGACTCATGCGAACGGGGTCGAAGGAGATGGTGCCAGGTCCGCCGCGTCCTTCCCAGCTGTCCGGGTCGATGCCCTGGATCTGGCTGATAATCATGCCGATGGCCTGCATCATCTGGAATCGATTGGCGATGGCTGGCAGCATGGGGCTGGCGACACCCATGAGATCGCCGACATAATAGGTCCGTGTTGTCAGCATCTCCTTGGCGCGGGCGATGGTCGTCACTTCGATGCTCTCGTTGCGGATGATATAGGTCAGGCCAAGGTCGGCGAGCACGCGCTTGAGGGCGGTGCGGGCACTGACGGGTTTATTGAAACGCAGGGTGACGGGCGTGTCGTAGGTGACGTTCGCTTCCTCCATCGCCCGCTTGTCGAGGAGGATGTTCTGGCCCATGTGCTTGGAAAGGTGGTCGATGACGCTCTGGAAGGTTTCCATGTTGTAGTCCACCTCGACGGGCTTCTTGAGCGCTTCGAGGAGTGCGCGCTCGCGCGCGGTCAGCTTGGCCTGTGGAGACCGCTTCTTCGATTTCTCCAGCCAGTCGGCCGGCAGATCATAGTCGGAAGCCGCTGGCGTCGCCGACTTGACGACCTGATCGACGGTGCCGGTGAAGCGATCGCCGGCCTTGTCGCGGACAGAGTGAACGTCGGCGATGCGCGTGGACATCGAGTTGATGCGCGAGGCGGCGGTGTCGTAGGCGGATTTTTTGTCGGCGCCGGCGCGGGGGTCCGCCGGACGGCGTGCTTCGAGCTGTGCGGCGCGGGTGGCGGGATCGCTCGTCCGGCGGACACCGGCCAGCGCTCGCAGAGAGGTGAGGTCGCGCTCCAGCGTCTTCATCAACGATGCGCGCTTCTCCGCGGAGAGGGCCGTGTCCTTGCGGAGTGTCCCGATCAGACCCTTGATGATGTCAAAGACCCCATTGGGATCGCTGCGGAGAAGACGATACGCCTGCATGCGCCCGTCCTGAATCTCTTTCTCGATGCGCTGCGCCTCGATTTTCAGACGTTCCCGCACGTCAGGCAGCGGATCGCGCGGTGGGTCCGCCGCCGGAGCGGCGAGCGTGCTGAGAGTCAACGAACAGACAGCAACCGAAATGATGCGGCGCAGGGCTGCGGACATCGGCGTTCCCCCTCCAGGTTGAAGACAGACGCACCAGCCTTCTCCCTTTTGTTTAACCTATCGTGCCGGCGATGGTTTCGCCAGCGGAAAACCCGTCGGCGGGAGGCATTCGCGCCCGCTCCCCCTACCAGGCGACAAAGCCGGCAAAGGACGCGAAGGCCATCCATTCGGCCTCGATACCCGTTCGCCTTCTCGCCCCTTGACGTTGGTGCGGAGTACACCCTAAGATATTGCACACCCTCACGACCCCTGCCCGAGGAGGGCGGTTGCCGAAGTGGCGGAACTGGCAGACGCGCCAGGTTCAGGACCTGGTTCCCTTAACGGGAGTGGAGGTTCGAGTCCTCTCTTCGGCACCTTCCAACAACGGCACTTACGTCCAATCGGCGTGAGTGCCGTTCGCATGGACGGACCTATCGGCCCAACAGACCGGGCATTGGTGGGGCATTGGCAAAGGGTTTCTTGACCATGCTCGCCGCTCGATCGAGTCCTCGATCGAGCCAAAAAAATGTTTGTCTCTCTCCGATGTCCTGGTTAAGCTGAGGAGCATCCCAGGTTTAACCGGTTGCGTTCCCGGTTCCCTCCGATGAGGTGCCTCTCCCGGAGCGCGGCCCTGACAAGGAGCACAGCCATGACGATGGTCCGGGACATTCTGACGAAGAAGGGATCGCACGTCTGGACGATCGGCGCTCAGGCGACGGTCCTGGAGGCGGCCCGATTCATGACCGAGCACAAGGTCGGCGCCGTCCTGGTTCTCGGCGGCGAGCGCATCGAGGGCATGTTCAGCGAACGCGATGTTTTGCAGCGCGTGGTCGCCGAGGGGCGCGATCCCACGCGCACGACCGTCGGTGAGGTGATGACGGTGGAGGTCGCGTGCTGCACTCCCGAAACGCACATCGAAGAAGCCCGCGGCGCCATGAAGAATCGACGCATCCGCCATCTCCCGGTCGTGGACGGACAGGAACGTTTGCTCGGCGTCATCTCCATCGGCGATCTCAACGCCTACCAGGTCGCGGACCAGGAGCAGACCATTTTCCTCCTCAACGAATATCTCTACGGCCGCGTCTGAGTCGTCGTGAACGGCGAGGCTCGGTCCTGGAAAGATCGAGAAAAATTCGACCGAGCCTCTTGCCGCACGCGCGGGACGGTGTAAAAAACATGAATCCTTCGTGGGAAGCAAAACGTCTAATTTCTCACGAACGGTTGCGATGGCCCCTCTGGGGCGAACGCAGTGCTCTTTGACAATTTGGCAGCGGTAGAAGTTGCAATTCACGAGCAACGGCGGCACAGCGAGCTTTGGCAAACTGTGCTGACGTTTCTTGCGATCTCTGCATGAGCCCGAGAGAGAGTAGGATCGTTACTCCTCCCACCCGACGTTGGCCGCCTGGCCGCGACGAGGTGGGGCGGTAACTTGGAAGCGATGCCGGCTTCGGTACGGTGGGTCTCCACCAGCCCGAGGGCGGGATCAATGCGGCCAAGCTACTAAGGGCACGTGGGGGATGTCTTGGCGCCAGAAGGCGATGAAGGGCGTGGAAGACTGCGATAAGCCCGGCGGAGCTGTCAAACGAGCGTTGAGGCCGGGATACCCGAATGACCCTGCACTCAATCCATAGGTGCAGGGAGCGAACCCGGGGAACTGAAACATCTCACTACCCGGAGGAAAAGAAAGCAACCGCGACTCCGTCAGTAGCGGCGAGCGAACGCGGACCAGCCTAAACCGGAGGGGCTTGCCCTTCCGGGGTTGTAGGACCGGCATTTAACACCTTCGTACCTCAGCCGAACGCCCTGGAATGGGCGGCCACAGCGGGTGATAGTCCCGTAGGCGACGAGGGATCGGGTGCGAGCCGGCACCTGAGTAGGACCGAACACGTGAAAGTCGGTCTGAATCGGCGGGGCCCATCCCGCAAGGCTAAGTACTCCCTGGCGACCGATAGCGAACCCAGTAGCGCGAGCGAACGATGGGAAGAACCCCGACAAGGGGAGGACAGTGAACCTGAAACCACGTGCCTACAAGCGGTCGGAGCCCAGTGGGGGCAACCCCCGGGTGACGGCGTGCCTTTTGCATAATGATCCGGCGACTTACCGTCGTCAGCCAGGTTAAGCCGTTCTGCGGCGGAGCCGAAGCGAAAGCGAGTCTGAACAGGGCGAATAAGTTGGCGGCGGTAGACGCGAAACCACGTGACCTACGCATGGGCAGGATGAAGTGGGGGTAATACCCCATGGAGGTCCGAACTCACTAGTGTTGAAAAACTAGGGGATGACCTGTGTGGAGGATTGAAAGTATCATCAAACGTGGAGATAGCTCGTTCTCTCCGAAATAACTTTAGGGTTAACGTCTCGATAGTTGGCAATGGGGGTAGAGCGACTGAATCCGATAGGGGGCCTACCCGGCTACCCTTCGGAACCAAACTCCGAATACCATTGTACCAAGTCGAGGCAGCTAGACGGCGAGGGACAAGCTTCGTCGTCGAGAGGGGAACAACCCAGACCGCCCGCTAAGGTCCCCCAAGCACGCTCAGTGCGAAAGGAAGTTGGACTCCCGTGACAGCCAGGATGTTGGCTTAGAAGCAGCCACCATTTCAAAAGTGCGTAATAGCTTACTGGTCGAGGAGTCCTGCGCCGATAATGAACGGGACTAAGCGTGCTACCGAAGCGGCGGGTATCCAAGCCCCAAGCGCAAGCGCGGGGTTGGATACGGTAGGAGAGCGTTGCACCATAGAGCGAAGGGGTACGGACAACGAACCCTGGACGAAGTGCAAGTGATCATGCCGGAACGAGTAACGCTAAAACGGGTGAGAATCCCGTTCGCCGAAAGCCTAAGGTTTCCTGGGGAAGGTAAATCCGCCCAGGGTTAGTCGGACCCTAAGACGAGGCCGACAGGCGTAGTCGATGGACGGCCGGTTAATATTCCGGCACCTCTCTGGAAGGTTGATACCGCCCGGACGCTGGCTCGAAGGTGATCGGCCCGCTAGACGTGGCCGTCCCGCAAGGGCGAGGGCACATACGATCCCGAAGTCATCGGACAGACAGCCAAGAAAAGCCGGCGGTGGACAACCAGAGTGCCCGTACTAAAACTGACACAGGTAGGCGAGATGAAGATTCTCAGGCGCTCGAGAGAACGCTCGTGAAGGAACTCGGCAAATTAACCCCGTAACTTCGGGATAAGGGGTGCCCTTGCGGGTGTCACAGCTCGCGGGGGCCGCAGTGAAAGGGATCTGGCGACTGTTTACTAAAAACACAGGTCTCTGCCAACTCGTAAGAGGATGTATAGAGACTGACGCCTGCCCGGTGCCGGTAAGTTAAGGAAGGGGGTTAACCTCGCAAGAGGCGAAGCCCGCAACCGAAGCTCCGGTAAACGGCGGCCGTAACTATGACGGTCCTAAGGTAGCGAAGTTCCTTGTCGGGTAAGTTCCGACCTGCATGAATGGCGTAACGACCGGATCACTGTCTCCACGAGCGACTCGGTGAAACTGTAGTTGTTGTGAAGATGCAACATACCCGCAACTAGACGGAAAGACCCCGTGAACCTTTACTGTAGCTTAGTATTGGGTTTAGGCCCAGCATGCGTAGTGTAGGTGGGAGGCTGGGAGGCCGCGACCCCGGTCGCGGCGGAGCCGACAAATGAAACACCACCCTTGTTGTGCTTGAATTCTAACCCCGACCCGTGAATCCGGGCGGCGGACAGTGCTAAGTGGGCAGTTTGACTGGGGCGGTCTCCTCCTAAAAGGTAACGGAGGAGTTCCAAGGTGCCCTCAACCCGGTCGGCAATCGGGTTTCGAGCGTAAAGGTAGAAGGGCGCTTGACTGCGAGTCCCATCAGACGAGCAGGTGCGAAAGCAGGACTTAGTGATCCGGCGGTGCTGGATGGAAAGGCCGTCGCTCAACAGATAAAAGGTACTCCGGGGATAACAGGCTTATCTCCCCTGAGCGTTCACAGCGGCGGGGAGGTTTGGCACCTCGATGTCGGCTCATCGCATCCTGGGGGTGGAGAAGCTCCCAAGGGTTTGGCTGTTCGCCAATGAAAGCGGTACGTGAGCTGGGTTTAGACCGTCGTGAGACAGGTCGGTCCCTATCTGTTGTGGGCGAAGGAGACTTGCGCGGCTTTCTCCCTAGTACGAGAGGATTGGGAGGGACGCACCGCTGGTGTGCCAGTTGTCGTGCTCACGGCAGCGCTGGGTAGCTATGTGCGGCCCGGATAAACGCTGAAGGCATCTAAGCGTGAAACCCCCCGCAAGACGAGGTCTCCTGCTCCGTAAGGAGCGAAGGCTCCTGGAAGACCACCAGGTCGATAGGCCGGAGGTGTACGTGTGGCAACACACTCAGCCTGACCGGTACTAACAGCCGAACGCTTCGCCGCATTGATCCTGCTCTCGGACCCCCACCAGGGTCCGATCCTGGACGGACCATGCAGAGAGAATTGCGACTTCGACCGCTGCCAGATCATACAAAGCATTCAGCGATCAGCCGTCAGCGATCAGCCAGACAAGAATCATGTCTGTGTTTGGCTGATCGCTGACGGCTGATCGCTGAATGCTAAGAGCTTTCCCGGTGAGCAGACCTGGATGGCCCCACCCGTTCCCATTCCGAACACGGCCGTTAAGCATCCAGGGCCGATGGTAGTCCTTCGCGGGCGAGAGTAGGGTATCGCCGGGGATTTTTCGACGCCCCCTGCAAGAACATGCAGGGGGCGTCGCCTTCGCGCACGTGCTGTCACGCTAAGCCGCAAGTGGCAAAATGCGGAGTTACCCCGTATGTCCGCTCGCTTTTCTCTGGGATTATTCCTTATCCTCCTTCTTCTAAGTCTCTCGCTCTCGGTTCCTGCCGCACTCGATATCTCGCTTCCGACAAAAAAAGATTCTCCGTCTCCTGCCGCGCCTGAACCGAAGATTGTCAGCCTGCAATCTCCTTCCATTAAACCAAGCCTGGCCCTTACCGAATTGACCAAGCAAACAGGTATCCATGTCGAGTTCATCACCGGTATCTCCGACGCGCCGATCCGCCTGGACCTGAAGAATGTGACTTTCTGGCAGGCGCTCGATGCCATCGCCGCCGCCTGTGACGCTCGGGTCGATCTCTACCCCACTAGCGGACGAATCCTCCTGGCCCGACGCGGAGCCACCTATCGCCTGCCGCCAATCAGCTACGACGGGCGTTTCCGGCTCTGCGTCAAGAAAGTGACGGTCCTGCGCGACCTGGAAATCCGCGACGACGACCCCGCTCACGGTGCTTGCAACCTCGCCGTCGAAGTCGCCTGGGATCCGGAACTCCAGCCGCTTTATCTGGAGACTCGGCCGCACGCCGTTCGCCTAATCGACGAGAAGGACCAGGCCATCGCCGTCCCCGACGAGGGTAGTTCGCTCGCCCCGGTGGACGGCCTTATTGCCCTTGTCCTCGATTTACGACTGCCGGCCCTGCCACGCCGTATCGCCACCATCCGCAGCCTGGAGGGCAAACTGTCGATGATTGGCCCCAGCAAAATGCTGAGCTTTACCTTCGACACGCTCGACCGGCTCTCCAGGGCGACCGTCAACGATCCCGAACGCCGGCTCACGCAGGAGGGCGTGACTTGCCACATCTCTCGGGTGTTCCTCGATCGGGACCGCTGGACCATCCAGGTGACCATCGATTACCCACCCGGCATGAAGCAACTCGACAGCAACCAGTCCTGGGTGGTCAACAATGAGATGGTGCTGGAATCGCTCGACGGCAAGAAGCGCTTCGCCAACAGCGGATACGTCCTGGAAACGGCAACGCCGCGCCAGGCCGTTTTGAGTTACCACTTCCTCGACAAGGGTGCGATGGTACGCGGCAAGGCGAGCGACTGGAAGGTGATTTATCGCACGCCGGCCAACCTCCTCGATGTGCCGATCCGATTCGCATTCAAGGACATCCCGCTGCCTTGACGGGGCGGACGCTGCGCTCGCCGGTTCGTGCTAAAATGGTATACTGACTATTTCTGAGGTCCGTGCGCCGCGGGTGGAAGGATGCGGCGGCACCGCCATCGCCCAGTGTCAGGGACGTTCATGGCCACGTTTCAGCCTGCCGACAACCTCCGTTCGCGGACCTTCCTTGGCGCTGCTCGTGGCGCAGTTCCTCGCCGCCTTCAACGATCAGGCCATCCACGCCTCGGCGATGTTCTTCGCCATCAACAAGGGCGCGCTCAACGAGGCCCAGGCCATCTCGCTGATGCCGGTGCTGTTTTACGCTCCGTGGGCACTGTTCTGCACCGTGGCCGGCTACCTCGCCGATCGCTACAGCAAACGCAACTCGCTGGTCTTCTGGAAGGTCGCCGAGGTCGGCATCACGTTGATCGCCCTGCTCGGCTTCTGGCTGGGCACGCAGGGCTACCAGGCCGGGCCGTTCCTCGTGCTGTCCACCGTCTTCCTCATGGGTACGCACAGCGCCTTTTTCGTGCCGGCCAAGTACGGCGCCATGCCGGAGATCCTGCAGCCGCAAATGCTGTCGCGCGGCAACGGCGTGCTCGAATCGCTGTCGTTTCTGGCCGTCATCCTCGGCACGGTGTTCGGCGGCATCCTGTCGGAGTATTACGGAGGTCAGGAGTACCTCATCGGCATCATCCTGACGGGGCTGGCGGTCCTCGGGGCGGCGGCCAGTCTGTTCATCCACCGCATGCCGGCGGCGAATCCGCGGCGGACGTTTCCGCCCTACGTCTTTGGCCCGTTGTGGACGAGCATCCGCGAACTGATGCGTTCGCGGCCGTTGGCCCTGGCGGTCATCGGCATCGCCTTCTTCACCTTCGTCGTCTCCTTCATGCGGGCCACGGTGTACATGCACGGCGAATCGCACGTGCCGCGCTGGTCGGAGTCGGAGACGAGCATGGTCGTCGGCATGGTGGCGCTGGGCATCGGCCTGGGCAGCCCGCTGGTGGGCTTCCTGTCCGGCGGCAAGGTCGAGCTGGGCCTGGTGCCCGTCGGCGCCGCCGGCATGATCGTCGCCGCCTGCGTGGCCGCGCCGCTGCTGGATCGACTGCAAGCGCTCATCGTCTGCATCATCGGCATCGGCTTTTTCACCGGCTTCTACATCGTCCCCCTGTTCACTCTCTTGCAGCACCGGGCGCCCAGGACGAGCAAGGGCGACTCGATTGCGACGAGCAACTTCATCAACGTCACCGGCGCCACCGCGGCCACCTTGCTCTTTTACGTACTCGTCTTCGGCGCCCAGCGCGTCGGCCTCGCTCCGCCGGCCGGGGAACTGACCGACCGGGTAGCCGTGGGTCCGTTGCTCGAAGATCCCGAGTACGTCCACGGTCGGCCGCATCGTTTCGTGATCGCCCGGGTGCCGCCGCCGATCGCCGTCGCCGGCATGATCGGCTTGCTCGGCACGCCGAACCTCTCGGCCCCTCTTCTGACGGCGACGACTAGCCGCGTCGAACAGAAGGTGGTCACGGCCAACCACCGCGGCCGCCGCAAGACCGCCATCGAGACCGACGACGAGCTGATCGACGCCTTTGGCCAGCGCCTCAAGAAAGGCGACGTGGTCGTCGAGAGCACGTACAAGCTGGGCAAGGTGAAGCACCATCGCCTGCGCCGCGAGGGACAGGAGATGAAGCCCGTCTACAACAACTCGGGTCTGCCGCGTTTGCTGTTCCTCGGGGCCGGCCTCATGACGTTGTGTACGCTGATGCTCTTGTGGTGGCAGATGCCGGACCTGTTCCTGCGGACGCTGATCTGGTTGCGAACGCAGCCGCGCTTTCGCCTGGAGATCGACGGCCTGAATAACTTGCCGGACAACGGCCCGGTCGTGCTGGTCACCAACGCGCAAGGCGTCGAGAGCTGCCTGCACGTCCTCAGCGCGACGGATCGGACGACGCGCTTCGTGCTGGTCGAAGAGGATACGCCACTGCGCTCGCCGTGGTGGCTGCGGCTGACCGCGGCGCGGCCTCTGCTCGCACAGTGGCAGCCCGGAACGAATGGAGTGGACGGGCACGTCCTCGAACGGAAAGCCGAGGAAGTGCTGGCGCGCAAGGGCGTGGTCGGTCTGTCGCTGGGCGGGACGGATGGAGGGGCGATGGCGGAACGGTTACTGGGCGAATTGGCCCTAAGGCGGCCGGTGCCCGTGCTGCCGGTCTGGTACGAGCCGGCGCCGGCGTCGGAGAAAAACAGACGACAACGCATTTACATCCTGGGCGGTCGGCTGCTGCCGGCGGGGAGTTTGGCTGCGGACGTGGAACGCGAACTTCAGCGTGTGTCCGAGGAATTCCGGGAGCGAATGAGGAGCGGAGAGGCGTTGCCCTACGTCGCATTCGCGGGACATTGAGCGCAGCAGCGCCAGACCCCAAGCGGCTAACGCACCGATTCCAGCGGTCGAACGCGCATGGCGGATAGGGCCGGTAGCAAACCGCCGATGTTGCCCATGCCCAGCGCGAACAGCAAGCCCCACATCAACACCTGCGCATCGACAACCAGCTTGAGCACGACGCTCTTGCCGCCGCCCTGACCGCTGCTGATAATGCTCGACGCCGTCCAGCCGTCCGCCAGCGTGCCCAGCAAGCAACCGATGCCGCCGCCCAGCACGGCCAAGAGCAGCGATTCGAGGAAGAACGACTCCAAAATCTGCCAGCGCGCGTAGCCGAGGATGCGCAGGACGCCGATGTCCTTCTGTCGCTGGCTGATGGCCGCGAACATCGTATTCATGATGCCGAACACGCCGCCCAGGGCCATGAAGCCGGCGATGAACCAGGCCGCCACCAAGAACTGGCGGTTGGTGGCCGTCAGCTTCTCGTAATACTCCGTCTCCACCTGCGCGACGACGGCGGGACTTTTGAAGTTGGCCGCCACGTCGAGGGCCGTGTCGCGGGCGGTCTCGGCGTCAGCGGTGCGCAGCACCACCGTCGTAAAACTGTCCTTGCCGAATTTCGGGCCGACGATCTGCTGCTTGGCCCAGATCTCCGAATCGAACGTCGAGCCGCTCGATTGCAGAATGCCGACGACGACCCACTGCTGATTGCCCATCGCAAAGACGTCGCCGACCTCCAGGGAGGGCTTGCCCTGGTCCGGCCCCAGCTCGCGGGCGATGCCTTCGCCGAGGACGGCCTGAATGGCCTGTTCGCCGCTACCGCTGCCCGGCAGCGATTGAACGCCGGCAGCCGAGAACCACTGGCCGCCAGCGTGCAGCCCGATGTTGTGAACGAGGCCGGTGCGGACGGGATCTTTCAGGCCGCGCAGTTGCAGAAAGCGTCGCTGACGACCGCCCGGCGGGGCGTTGGGAATCGGCTGGTTGACGATAATGTAGACCTCCCAACTCGTCAACGGCTCGCCGTCCTCGTCCTTTTGCACCGTCGGCCAATGGTCGATGGTGGTGATGTCGCCGAAACCGAGACTGCTGAATGCCTCGTCGGTGGCGCCGTCGGACAGCACCAGTACGTTGGCCGGCTGGCCGCTCTTCTCGGTCAGGCGGTTCATGCCGTTGACGAAGGCGAGCATGACCGTGAACAGGCCGACGACGAAGGTGAAGGCCAGGCCGGTCAAGAGCGTCGTCGGCCAGCGGACGAGGAGGTTGCGCAGGTTGTAGCCGAAAGGCACGCTGCGCAGCACGCCCGCCATCTGCAAGAGCAGGACGAACGTCAGCGCCAGGCCCAGCAACAGCATGACCGCGACAACCGTGACGAGAATGCAGGCGACCGCGGCGGCCAGAACATAGACAATCCGTGTGACAATCTCCATGAACGGTGACATCCCTAGGACAGCTTGGCGAAGACCTCGGAGACTTTGACGGAGCGTGCCGACCAGGCCGGCACGATGCTGCCGGCCAGGGCCGAGGCGCCGCCGATCAGCGGTCCCCACCACAAGGCGGCGCGCGGGATGCGAAAGGCCGGGAAAAAACCGATCGGGAACTTGATGCCGCCGAGCACCTCGTTGACGAACAGGTACGTACTGCCGGCGCTGACGAAGCCGGACAGGACGCCGATCAGGATGGCCTCGGCCAGCACCATGAGCATGATCTGCGTCGGTCCGAAGCCGAGTACCTTGAGCACCGCCATCTCGAGGCGGCGCTCGCGCACGCTGATGCTGATGGCCGTGGCGATGACCAGGGCCAGAGTGGCGGCGATGGCAGGCACCAGGTACAGCTTCACCCATTTCAGCAGGTCGCGGTAGGCGTCGAGGAACGAGGCGATGCCGGAGGAGGCCGTCTCGACCTTGACGGCCGGGTCGGTGTACGCCGGCGAATGAAGGATCTGTTCGGCGATGCGGTTGTAGGCGGCCGTGTCCGGCACTTTGAGCCAGACCAGGTTGAGCGTCTTCTTGGCCAGCGGGTGCGGCTTGCCGTTTTTCTTTTCGTAGGCGTCCAGGGCGTTGTTGAGCCGATCGCGGTTCATGACGGCCAGCTGGTTCATGCCGCCGTCGGGGAAGGTGGCGTAGATCTCGCAGTCGTCCAGGTTGATGCCGGGATAATTCATGCCGAACAAGGAGATGCGTTCACCGACCTTCTTGTTCATCGACTTGAGGCGTTCGATGCCGACGATAATGCGACGCGGGTCTTCCTCCAGCGCCTTGACGGCGACCTGCAAGTCCTGCTCTTCTCGCGGCGTCATGTGATCGGAGATGTCGAGCATGGTCAGCGCTTTGCTCGGCTCCATGCAGAAGAAGAATACCAGACTTTCCCGAGTTTTCTTCTCGTCGAGTGTGGCGCCGTAGAACTGCCAGGTCATGTGATCCTGCGGCCGGATGTCGCCGGGTTTGGAGGCGGCACCTTCCTGGAGGCTGGCGGCGTAGGAGTACGGCATCTGGCTGGGGATCTGCCAGCGCTCCGTGACGATGCACTTGAAGTCCTTGCTGCGCTCCGTCGTCACCAGGTTGAGCAGCCACAGGACGCTCAGGATGAGAGTGAGGATGAGCACGAGCAGGAACGTGGCCGTGCCGGTCAACAGAGTGCGCAGCGGATTGCGGGCCAGGCTCTTGACGACGAGTCGGACGTAAGGAGCATGGACGAAGGCCAGCACGAGCAGGAGCAGGAACGCGGCCACGCCGAGGACGTTCCAGGGGCTATCGAGGAAGGCCATCAAGTAGTCATCGAGGACGCGCGGCATGGAAATGTTTTATCCGTGTTTATCTGTGTTCATCCGTGGTTAATTGTTCTTCGTTTTCAACGACGAGACGGCCCTTGTCCAGGTGCAGAACGCGCTCGGCGCGGGCGGCGGCGCGCGGATCGTGCGTCACCATCAGGATCGTCTTGACTAGGCTCTTTTGCAGGGCGACCAGCAAGTTGAGAATGTCCTCGGCCGAGCGGGCGTCGAGGTCGCCGGTCGGCTCGTCGGCAACGAGGATGGTCGGGTCGGTGACGATGGCGCGAGCGATGCCGACGCGCTGCTGCTGGCCGCCGGAGAGTTGGCCGGGCCGGTGTCTCAGGCGGTTGGACAGCCCCACCAGGTCCAGTGCCGTCATCACCTGCCGGCGCCGCTGCGACGCGGACAGCGGCAACAGCAGCAGCGGCAGCTCCACGTTCTCGTAGGCGGTGAGCACCGACAACAAATGGTAGAACTGAAAGACGAAGCCGACGTGCCGCGTGCGCCAGGCGGCCAGGCGTCCCTCGCTCATGCCGCTGATGATCTGGTCGCCGACGCGGATCGTACCGCCGCTGGGCGAGTCCAGGCCGGCGATCAGGTTGAGCAGTGTCGTCTTGCCCGAACCGCTCGGACCCATCAGCGCCAAAAACTCGCCCTCCGGCACGTCCAGGTTCAGGCCGTTGAGCACGTCGATTTGTTCGCTGCCGCGACGGAAATACTTGTGAAGATCGCTGACCTGGACGATCGGTTGCATGCGTCAAACCTCGCACAAGCCCGGAGCGCCAGCGACGGGTTGAGACAACCCGTCGCTAGTGCTCCGGACTTGTCGAACCTTCTACTTGTTCGTCTTGCGGAACGACACGAGGACGCTCATCTCCGGCTTGAGGACCGTGCCGATTTCGTCGTCGGGGAGTTCCTCGACCTTGACGCGGACGTTGATGGCCCCCTTGGAGCGGTCGGCGATGGGCATCAAGCGGATGACGCGGCCATCGTAACCGTGCGGATGACGGCGGCGGAACGGCTCGTGATTCTGGAACGCCTCGGGCATGACCGTGCAGGGCTGGCCCTTCTCGACGCGCGCGATGTCGCGTTCCTGAACGGACAGGTCAATCTCCAGATCGCCGAGGTCGGCCATCTCGCACAGGCTGGACGAGATGGTGAAGGCCAGCGGGTTGACGACGTTGCCCTTCTCGGCCTTCTTGGTGAGGATGTGGCCGGAGATGGGCGCCTTGATGTCGCAGTTATCCAGGCGCCACTTGGCCCGGATGGCGTCGGCCTTGGCGGCTTCCCAGTCGGCGCGGGCCGCTTTCTGACGCTCCTCGCGCGGCCCTTTCTTCATGAGGTCATAGGCAAAACGCAGGCGATCAACGCGGCGTTTCATGGCGTCGTGGGTGAATTTCACCTGCTCGAACTCCTTGGGCGATAGGGCCGTGGTGCCGGCGAGGCGCTCGCTGCGGCGCAGGTCCAATTCGAGTTGACGCAGCGTCGCCTCGGACTCGCGCAGCTCGTTGTGGGCCGCTTCGATCTCCTCCGGACGATTGCACAGCGATTCCTTGTACTTCTGCTCGGCGGCGTCGCGGGCGGCAACGGCGTGGTCGTAATCGGCCTGGTAATCGTCTTTCTCCAGGCGGGCGAGTATCTCTCCCGCCTTGAAGAATCGCCCCTCCTCGAAGCGCGGATTCAACTCGAGAATCATGCCGCCGACCTTGGGGCTGACCTGGACTTGATGCGCGGGAACGACATAGCCCTTGGCTTGCAGGACCACCTCGCCGGACGAGGCCACCGACGCGGCGGGTGTCGGCGATGCGGCGGGAGTGTCGGTGTCGGCAGTCGGTGTTGTCGGTGTCGGGGCCAGCGCGCCGACGCGATAAGCCCGGTAGCCGAACGCGGAAGTAGTCAGCAGAAGGATGACGCACAAGGCCCAGGGTAGCACGGCCGTTCGCGGCGTCGCCGCCGGCTGCCGTCCCAGGCGGAGGGAGAGGACTCGATCATTCAGCGCGGCGGCACCGTTCTCAGTAGGAGGACGTTTCAGTTCGCTGCTATTCATCATGACTCACCTGAGGCGCCGCGCTCGGCGGCGCGGCGTCTACCTCTTCTTCGTCTGTCGGTCGCCGAAATTGCCGCGAAAGTCCGCGTCCAAGCTCGGATCGGAACTTTTAGAGACTCCACCAGTTATAGCCCGGCTGGAGTCGGGAAGTCAAGTCGGGGCCCGCAGCGTCCACGAGGGGGGCAGGTTCCCTCGCGGACACAGCGGGCTCCGCTGGGAAACGTCCCCACCTTCGTTTTTCGCTCCCTCTTCCAGCCATACAATGCCCACACGGCCGAGCATGGCGGAGAGTCTCCGTTGGCACCTTGGTCCCGCGTTCGTCGCCATTTCCTTTGTGGACAGGAGAAACATGAACGTGTCCTTGACCAGTCGCACCTTCGTCCGCGTCCTCTTCGCTCTGTCAACCCTTTTGACGCCGATCGGCATGACGGCGGCGCACGCCGAGGAAACCAAGGGCGGCCCGCCGGAGTTCAAGCGGCTCAAGTTCCGCTCGATCGGCCCGGCGGCGGGCGGTCGTGTCTGCCGCGTCGCCGGCGTTCCCGGCGATCCGCTCACCTGTTACGCCGCCACGGCGGCCAGCGGACTGTGGAAGTCCAGCGATGGCGGCATCCGCTGGAAGCCGATTTTCGACGATCAGTCCACCTCGACGATCGGTTCCCTGGCCGTCGCGCCGTCCGATCCGAACGTCCTCTACGCCGGCTCCGGCGAGGCCAACATCCGCGGCAACATCGAGGTCGGCGACGGCATCTACAAGTCCGTCGATGCCGGCAAGACCTGGAAACACGTCTGGACGCAGGAAGGTCAAATCGGCACCCTGATCGTTCATCCGGCCAACCCCGACATCGCCTACGCGGCGGTGCTCGGCCACGCCTTCGGACCCAACCCGGAGCGCGGCATCTATCGCACCACGGACGGCGGCAACAATTGGCAGCGCGTGCTTACCAAGGACGCCGACACCGGCGCCTCCGACGTCTGCTTCGATCCGTCCAACCCGAAGGTGTTGTTCGCCGGTCTGTGGCAGGCACGACGGCGGCCGTGGGAATTGGTCAGCGGCGGGCCGGGCAGCGGCCTGTACACGTCCCGCGACGGCGGCGACACCTGGACGCAGCTTGTACCGCCGCCGGCGGACGATGCGCCCAACGTCGGCGCCGAGGCGCCGAAAGGCAAGAAGTATGCCAAGGGACTTCCCGCAGGTATCTGGGGCAAGGTTGGCGTGGCCGTGGCGCCCTCCGACGGCCGCCGCGTCTACGCCCTCATCGAGGCCGACAAGGGCGGACTATTTCGCAGCGATGACGGCGGCGATTCCTGGAAGCTCGTCAGCGACCACCGCGTCCTCCGCCAGCGCGCTTCTATTACTCCACTCTCACTGTCGATCCGCGCCACCCCGATGTCCTCTGGTGTCCGCAAGTGCCGCTGCTCAAAAGCATCGACGGCGGCAAGACCTTCCAGCGCGTCAAGGGCACTCACCACGGCGATCATCACGACATCTGGATCGATCCGAAAGATCCACGCCGTATTCTCGACGGCAACGACGGCGGCGTGGACGTCTCCAGCAATGGCGGCGAAACCTGGTTCGCTCCGCCACTACCGTGGGGCCAGTTCTATCACATCAGCGTGGACAACCGCATCCCCTACCACGTCGCCGGCACCATGCAGGACATCGGCACCGGCTCCGGCCCGAGCAACAGCCTGTCCACGGCCGGCATCGTTCCGAACGATTGGCACCCCGTCGGCGGCGGCGAGACCGGCTTTACCGTGTCGGACCCCATCGACCACAACATCGTCTATGCCGGCGAATACGGCGGTTACATCTCGCGCTACGACCACCGCACGCGCCAGGCCCGCAGCGTTGGCGTCTACCCCTTCAACCCGTCCGGCCACGAACCGGCGAGCCTGAAATACCGCTTCCAATGGACCGCTCCAATCCTCCTGTCGCCGCACGATCATCGCCTCGTCTATCACGCCGCCAACGTCCTCTTTCGGACCAACGATGGCGGCCGACGCTGGACGCCGATCAGTCCCGACCTGACGCGCAACGATCGCGGCAAGCAGAAGTGGTCCGGCGGCCCCATCACCGGCGACAACACCGGCGTCGAGGTCTACGGCACCATTTACGCCCTCGCCGAGTCTCCCAAGCGGAAGGGCGTCCTGTGGGCCGGCAGCGACGACGGTCTGGTCCACGTCTCGGCCGATGGCGGCGGGAGTTGGAGCAACGTCACGGTCAACGTCAAGGGGTTGCCGGAGTGGGGCACGGTTCGCTGCATCGAGCCGTCGCCCTTCGATGCGGCCGCCGCCTACCTCGTCGTGGATGCGCACAAGCGCGACGATCGTCGGCCATACCTGTTCAAGACGAGCGATTTCGGCAAGACGTGGACCAGTCTCGTTGTCGAGGGCACGGTAATGGCCGACCGCGGCCGAGGACCGGAGAAAGTCACGCGCAACGGGCTGTTTGCCGATGCCTCTTTGCACGTCGTCCGCGTTGATCCACGGCGACCGGGCTTGCTTTATCTCGGCGGTGAGCGCGGCCTCTCGGTGTCGTGGAACGACGGCTCGACCTGGACGCCGCTGCGGCTCAACCTGCCGACCGTCACCGTCACCGACCTGATCGTCAAGCACGATGACCTGGTAGTCGGCACCAACGGCCGTTCCGTGTGGGTCCTCGACGACCTGACGCCATTGCGTCAGCGACAGCCGGCCATCCGCGACAAGGCCGTTTTCCTGTACCCGGTCCAGCCGGTGGTGCGCTATCGTTATCACACGCCGCTGGGTGAAAAGAAGCCGCTCGGGGCTGGTCAGAACCCACCGCAGGGGGCGATTGTGCATTACTACCTCAAGGAGAAGCCGGCCGGCGACATCACCCTGGAGATCCTCGATGATCGCGGCGCCCGCGTGGCGCGGCTGACGAGCAGAAAGGAGCCGGAAGAGAAGCCGGAGGATGTCGATTCTTCCAGCGACAAGTACAAGAAAACGGTGCTGCCCGTCGAGCCGGGCCTGCATCGCATCCACTGGGACCTGCACTACGATGGTGCCGAGATCATCAAAGGCGCCAAGGTCGATAGCGGCGAGGCGAAGAAGGGGCCGCTGGTCAACCCTGGCGTCTACACGCTGAAATTAACCGCAGGCGGACAGGCGCTCACGACCAGCCTGGAAGTGCTGCCCGATCCACGCACCGTTCCCGATGAGGTGTGGACGCGGACGGCGGCGAAGTTGGCCGAGACCGACCAGCCGTTG
This sequence comes from uncultured Planctomycetota bacterium, assembly GCA_963849325.1. GTDB lineage: Bacteria > Planctomycetota > Planctomycetia > Gemmatales > Gemmataceae > JAJPHU01. The sequence continues at coordinate 489,823 of CAWKHF010000010.1, forward strand.
ACGCCGGAGGCCATTCTGCGCCGCGTGCGAGTGCCCGAGCAGACGGCGGAGCTGAAGGAGCAGATCGAGCTGACCCTGAAGATCCGCGACGACATCACCAGCCTGAGCCGCACGGTCGAACAGCTCCGCGCAGTCAAGGGGCAGCTCGTGGCGCGCAACGGTTTGCTCAAGGACGACACTCGGACGGCATCGCTGGTCAAGGCATCGCGCGAATTGCTGACTCGGCTCGACGCCCTGGAAGAAAAGCTGCACAACCCAAAGGCCAAGATCGCCTACGACATTCTCGCCCAGAAGGGCGGCGCCCGGCTGTACTCTCAACTGACGTGGCTGTTCGAGATGAGCAAGGACAGCGATGGAGCGCCGACGCAAGGACTCCGCGAGGTCTTCGCCGAGCAGGACCAACTCTTGCGCAAGTATCAGGAAGAGTGGCATGCGTTGGCGGCCAAGGACCTGGCCGCGCTGAACGAACAGGCGAAAAGGCTCGACGTGCCCGTGGTCATCATCCCGCCCGCTCCAGCGAAATAGGAGGGACCGTGTGAAATGGTTTCAGGCGGCACGCGGAAGAAGGAGGGCGGAGACGGGTCCGTTCGCGGGGCGACGCAGCAGGACGACGAGGGCGGCCAGCAGGTCGAGATATGCCAGCACGAACGCCCCATACACCTGGGCTTGCTTGGCGAAGAGCTGGTACAAATGCCGCGGATCGACGGCGCCGTCCGGAACGGCGGTGCTCGTGGTGGCGATGAGCAGCATCGACACCGCCAGAGAGCCGATCAGGTAGGCGCGCAGCCCTTTGCCCGGCGCGCACGTCGCCAGGTGATAGCAGATCACCGCGAAGGGCAGCAGCAGCGTTACGCAGTGGTGCTTCCACGTCCGTTCGCTGAACAGCAACATGCCCAGCAGGACGATGCTGAACTCGGCGCTCAGCCGCCAACCGTCGCGCGACGTCGTCGGCGTCCGGCACGACCAGACGACCAGCAAGGCGAACAGACCCATGCAACCCTTGACCAGCCACCGCGCCGCGCCGGGGCTGAGGTCGAGCAGGTTGTCGTAGTGCGTCGGCGTGTATTGATTGTGGACGTAGGTGGAGAACGAGGGACTGTGCGTGGCCAGCCGCGCCACCAGGCCGGGCAGCGACTGATTGTGATGCTCGCTGGTGACCTTCCCTTCGATGACGAACGGATACACCATGTCGTAATACCAGCTGACCAGGTGCTTCTCATTGCGTTCCCCACCCATGAGGAGAGCGGGGACGACGCCCGGCCACAGGAAGAGGACGAGTCCGGCCGCACAGCTGCCGAGCGCTTTCCAGGAGCGCTTCCACACGAGATAGGGCACGAACAGGGCCGGCGTCACCTTGCAGGCGATGGCCAGGCCGAGGACGATTCCCGCCAGGACGTTGCGCTTACGGTGATACGCGCTCAGGGCGGCAACCACCAGAAAGAGGATGAACAGGTTGACGTTGCCGTGTTGCAGGTCGCTCATGATCGGCCGCAGTGCCAGCAGGACCGTGACGCCCTTGGCCCACAGGGGAAAGGGATGGCCGCGCTGGGCAACAAACTGGAAGACCCAACGGAAGGCCAGCAGAGTCAGTCCGGCCTTGATGTAGAACCAGCACAGGGCGGCCAACGTCGAGGCCGCGTGTTCGGATAGTCCTAGCCGCTGGGCCGTCTCGGGCAGTCGAGCCAGGGGATAGAGCAAGAGGGCCATGATGGGCGGGTTGGGATAGTTGTAGCGCTGGGCGATGTCCACGCCGTTGCCCAGGTCGCTGATCTGCGGCTGCCAACGCTGAAAAGCGGAACCGCCCCGCCACGCCTTCAGGCCGTAAGGGATGCCCAGGAGCACGAAGAAGAGCACGAGGACGAGCACGAAGCCGCGCTGTCCGGCCTGCGACGCAGGCGACGAGAGGGGGAACGTTTTCATGCGACTGCGCATCCTTGCACGGCGAGCGGAAGATCCCCCGGACGACGCGCCGGGAGGGTCGGCGCCCACTGTAACCGGGTCCAGTCCTCCGCGGCAAGGCGAGTCCAAAGACACGATTTCCCTATTAGCCCGGAGCGCCAGCGACGGGTTCGCATAACCCGTCGCTCTTATTCGTCCGGCACTTCGCCAACGGAGACGTAACGGGGAGGCAAGGTCTCGGGATGGCGCGGCGGCGTGCGCAGCTCGACGAGGCGGCGTTTGGCGGCGGGGGCCGCGTCCGAGAGCACTTGTCCCACGCGCACGCGCAGCGCCCATACGTCTTGCGGCTTGAGCCGGGCGAAGTGGATCACACCGGCGTCCTCGCCGACGAAGCCGGTGCCCTTGCGCACCGCCGCCAGCCGCAGCGCCTCGCGCACGCGCTGGCCCAGCGCCCAGCGCGGTTCGCCCCGCACCTGCCCCAGCAGCGTCAGGTACTCCACGTCCTGCTGTCCACGGCGGTACGCCTTCAGACGGATGGAGGGGATCGGCTCGCGCTTCGCGGCGTTGCGGCCGGGATATAATAGGGACAGCGGATCGGCCTGCCGCCACGAATTGGCGTTGCCCACCGTCTGCCAGGGTAGAACGCCGTTACTTCCCAGGGTCCACGAATCGAGCGACCAGCCGACCGGCTGCATGTTGGCGTCCTCGATGGCGTTGCTGCCGGCGTACTCGACCACCAAATCGCCGTTGGACTCCTTGCGATCGAACACGAGCCGGTGATACCGCCGCATGGCGCCGCCGATCACGTTGAAGTCGAGCAGGCCGTCGAACGTGTCGCGCTGCCACTCGGGCCGAGAGATGTCGCAGCGAAACACCAGCTTGGCCCGTCCGGCGCCTGGTTGCGCCCCTCGTGGAAGGCCGTGCCGAAGTAGCGCAGCGCCCAGTAATCCTGGAAACTGGCCGGCTCGTCGAGCAACCACGGCGACGAGCCGCGCGACCAGCCCTTGCGTTTGAAATCGACCTTGTTGTTCAGGAACACGTGAAAGAGCGTATCGTGCCACTTCTTCGCCTCGAAGTGCTCGGCCGTCTGCCGCGATACTTCCACGAAGTTCCGGCGATAGCTGGCCGGGAAGGCGCGGTCGGCCCAGTAGGAGCCGTTGTAGTTGCCGGCCATCGGCGTGGGCCAATTTTCGTGCATCGGCAGATAGAAGCACTCCAGGGGCACACTGCGGCGCGGCAGATCGGCGAAGGCCGAGCCGTCGAAGTACGACCCGAAACGACGGTCCCACGCCGACCAGTCGAGCCGCTGTCCGTCCCAGCCGGGGGCGCAGCCGTCGCTGATCGTGCCGTTCTGCGAATAGGGTACGCGGTTGAGGACAGTGCGGTGCCGGTGGGCGAGGCGGTAGTAGGTCCGTTCGTTGGCGGGCAGACCGTAGCAATTCATTTCCGGCAAGAAGCTCAGGTAGTCCGGTAACGTGAAGTCCCAGACGCGGAGCGAGACGTCGAGGGCGAGCGTCTGCCCATCGGCTTCGAGCGCGAGTCGTCCCTTGTAGTCGCCGGGTTTGATGTCGTGCGGCACGTACACCTCGGCGTGGAGACTGCCACTCTTTTGCCCTTCGATGTTTTCCCCGTCGGCGGGCACGCTCACGGGGCCGGACAGCGGCACGATGGGATCGGGCAGCGGTCCCTTTTTCGACCGGACATGATGGTAATTCCCCCAGGCCACTTGAATTTTCGCGGCGTCTTCGCCCTGGAACGTCAGCGTCGGACGCACACCCTTGATGCGGCCGCGCAGCAGCACCTGGAAGGCGACGAACTCATTGCGGGCCGCGTGGAGGCGAACTTTTTTGTCCTTGGCGCTCCACAGGTGATTGGCGGCGAGATAACCGTCCGACTGCGGCGGGATCATGGCGCCGGTCACGGGATGGACCTTGTCGAGTTCATCGAGGACGGCGACCTCCGTCTCACCCAGGTGCGGCAGGGCCGCTGGCTCCGCGAACGGTTGCGGTGTTCGGCCCGGTAGCGGCGCGGCGATCCGGCTCGATACGCGGACCTTGGCCGTCGCCGCCGGGCCGACGTTGCCGGCGCCGTCCACGGCGCGGACGGCGAACGCCACCTCGGCCCCCGGTGGCAGGGCCAGATCGCGCAGGTGCATTCGCACTCGCTCGCTGGGTTTGCCGGCCAGCGGAATGAGGTAGCGCGGAACGTCCTTGCCGGCCACGCGGACGAAGAAACCCGTCGTCCCGGCCGGCCCCTCATCGGCCGGCGTCGTCCAGGATACCCACGCTTCGCCGGCCGGTAGATCCTTGACCTCCGAGCGCAGCTCGCCCGGCGTCGCCGGCGGCTGTTTGTCCTCCGCTCCCAGAAACACCGTCAGATACGGAGCGGTCGCCGCTCCCGACTCGCGGCTGTGGATGAAGCGATTGGGGAAGAGGCGAAACTGAAATTGTTCTCCCTGCCGCTTCCACTCCGAGCCGGTGTCATCGAAGAGAAGGAAGCCATAGCTGATGCCCGCCGTGCGCGCGGCGACGACGGCGGGGTCCACGGCCACGCGCTGCCAACCGCGCTCGTCCGGCGGAAAGGCGTCGGCCATCCGCCACAGGGTTCCTCCTTCGCCGAGCATGACACTGCACAGGTCGCTGCCCGGCACGGTCCACGGCACATCGGGATGGCGGCGGTGCCGGTGCGTCGAACTGCCCTTCTGCGGCGCGTAGCGCGGCGAGGTGCCCTCGACCCAATCGCTGCCGAAACTGCCGACGGTGACGCGACGGAGCGGCTGATCGCCGGCCAGGTGGACGTGCAGCGTCGCCCCCTGGACGACCCGGCCGCGCAGCGGTTTGGGATCGATGTCGATCAGGCTCATTTCCTGAATCGCCTTCAGTTTGAGCTGAGCAGCGCCGCCGAGGTTGCAGTCGGCCTCCTGGCCAACGTTGGAGAACCAGGTATCGCGCGTCACCGCCAGGCGCACCGCCGCGCCCATCGGCTTACGCACATCGGGCTTCTTCGCCTTCTCGGGAACGGGCGCCGGTAAGCCATCGAGCACGGTTCGTTTGACTTCGGCGATCTTTTTTACCGATAGCCAACCGCGCAGTAGGTAGCCGCTGTTGCGCAGATCCTCCTCCGTCGGCGCCGACGTGGGCGCGACGCCGTTGACGCCGGCCGTGGGATGGACGTCGTTCTTGCCCAGCAGGGTTCCGTTCCAGTCGTCCGGCCGGCGCTTGAGGATTTCCTGTTCGTAGTCGATCAGCGGAATTTGTCGTTCCCTGGCCAGGCGGCGCAGCGCCTCGTTATAGGATTTCGCCTTCTCCATCTGGCCGGGGTGCGGCGGGATCGTGGACACGATGGGGATGATGCCGCGCTCCAGCATCAAATCGACCGCCCTGGTCATGTCGGCCTGGTAGGACTCGACGCTGCGCCGGGCCGAGGCGTCGTTGGTGCCGAGCATGAGGACGACCATTTGCGGCTTGTAGGTGTCGAGCAGCTTGGCGAGCGGCGGCATGTGCTGTTTACCTCCCTCCAGCATCTCATTGATGCGAATGCCGCCGCAAGCCGTGTACGAACGGCCACCGTCAGGATGGTCGAAACGCGCCAGCCACCAACCGTCCGTATCGTTATCGGCTCCCATGTGCGTCCATTGGAGGATGGCCTTGTCCTCCGCCGTCTTGCCCGCGCCGGCGCGCGGCCACTGACCATAGGGGTTCGCATACGTGATCGAGTCGCCGACATGAAGAACGACGCCGGGCCGGCCGTGGAACTTGCCGGCCGCTTTCTTCATGGCCGCGGCGTAGTCCCACGGCTGGGGCAGGGGCTTTTCCTCGCCGCGCACGGACGGAAGGAAAAGAGAGATTGCCAAGAGAAGCAGCATGGTGGTGGAATGGTTTTTCATGGTGATTGCGGAGAGAAATAGTGGATTAGCAACGCACTGGAGAAGCGTTGCGCCTGGCACGCTTCCTCCAAGCGTCTCGAATGAACGGTCATCTGTCAATGAGAAAGAGGCGGCCCGACGCACGGTGGGGTGGGAGGTTGGGAAAGTTGATGCTTGCGTGTCTGCGGGCTGGGATCGTAGAATCGTACCGAGGTGAAGGCGGCGAAGAATCGAAAGTCCAAAAGGCGGGATGAAGGCGTTGGTGGCCTCGCCCGCGGTTCAGTCCAATAGCGGCCTATCCGCCGTGCCTTTTCAGGACGCGGACACGGTTTTCAGCCGGACGGCACGGCGGATAGACCGCTCTTCATTTGGCCTCAACGAATCGTACCTCCAAGGGCATTCTGTTATACTGAAGTGTCCAACTCGGCGCTGAGATGTCCGCCTGCGGAGGTCGAATTCGTCATCACGCCTATGAGTTGCGAGGCAAGGCGAAAAAGGCCTACCGAAGCCGTCAACGGAGAAGGTCATGAAGAAGAAGCAGAAGTTCCCCGCCGGCTGGGATGAGAAAGCGCATTCGTGAGGTTCTCGCCCACTACGAAAACCAGAGCGAGGACGAACAATTCGCGGAGATCGAGGCGGCGCGGGAGGCCGAAGGTATCACTCTGATGGCGGTTCCCACCGAGTTGGTTCCGAAGGTGCGGGCCTTGCTCGGCGCGGTCAAAGTGCTTGAGCCGTGAAGCGGAATAACGGGAATGGACCCGTTGATGCTTGCGTGTTTGCAGCTGGGATCATAGAATCGTACCGAGGTGAAGGCAGCGGAGAATCGAAAGTCCAAAAGGTGGGATGAAGGCGTTGGTGGCCTCGCCCGCGGTTTAGTCCAACAGCGGTCTATCCACCGTGCCCCGTCATGGCGGGGACACGGTCTTCGGCCGGACGGCACGGCGGATAGACCACTCTACATTCGGCACCTTCATGGGAGCATTAGCAAATGATCCCTTTACTCGCTACAATTGTCTCAATTTATTGTGTTTTGCGCTTGATCGAGATGGGTTACGAATCATCTAAGAAGTATCAAGTGCCCGCCTTTCGACTCTATAACATTTATTACCTCGGAGCAATTGTTATCGTTATCTTGTGTTTGGTCATCTTGAGTAAAGCTGACGAGGCATCGCGAGCCCTCAGCCATCTTAAATGACGTTGTGCCGTGGAAACAAGAGAAGATCTGACTTCTCATATTGATGCCAAAAATGCGTTAACGGTTCCTAATACATAATTGCTGTTTCCAAGGAGAATGCCATGCGGGCTTATGCCGTGCGAAGGTTTCAGAGTCGGGAAACTCTGGATTGGGTTGAGTCGCTGGGAAGCAGACCTGATTTATTCGTTCCATTACCCTTTGTGCCGCGAGAAGACTTTCGGGGACTGATAATACTGCTTAGGAATTTTGCCTTCATTTGGGATCGTGCAAGAATAGCATCGGGAAATGGTGAGATTGTGAACTGTGGCAGTCTGGAAGATCAGCCTATCAGAGCGTTGACTAATATTTTTCCAAAGGGCACCCCCAAGAGGCGAAGGACTATACGCCGCGGCCCCCGCCGAATTGCTTATTGCGACCGTTGGGAAGACTGGGCCGAATAAGCGGTAGCCTGGGTGGAAGGCGAGGGCGCAGTGTAGAAACGGCAGTGGGGCGCTTGCCCGCATGGTAACGTCCGGCCGCGGCCGTCGCCTCGATGCAGCGGACAGGTGCCTCGCCGTTGGGGAACGCTTCCCCGCACCAGCGAGACGGCCGGCAACTCGATGGTCAATGCCGAAAGTGACGGATGCCGGTGAAGACCATCGCCAGGCCGTGCTCATCGCAGGCCGCGATCGAATCGGCGTCGCGCACCGAGCCGCCCGGTTGGATGATTGCCGTGACGCCGGCACGGGCGGCCTCATCGACGTTGTCGCGGAACGGGAAGAAGGCATCGGAGGCGAGTACGGACCCTCGGCTCCGCTCGCTCGCCTTGCGAACGGCCATATGCACCGAGTCCACCCGGCTCATTTGTCCGGCGCCGACGCCCACCACCATGCCGCCTTTGCCCAGCACGATGGCGTTGCTCTTGACGTGCTTGCACACCAGCCAGGCGAAACGCAAATCGTGTATTTCCGCCTCGGTCGGTGCGCGTTTGCTCACGACTTTGAGCTGGGCGAAGTCATCGCTGCCAGCATCGCGGTCCTGGACGAGCAGGCCGCCCTCGATGCGGCGATAATCGAGTCCCGCCGCGCCTTGTCGAGTGCCGAGGGAACCCGTGCGCAACAGACGGACGCTCTTTTTCCAGGTCGGCCGGGTGGTCAACACCTGAAACGCCGCATCCGTGAAACCAGGAGCGATGATGCACTCGACGAAGCGGTTCGGCTCGCTGATTTGCACAGCCGTCGCCTCCTCGACTTCGCGGTTGAAGCCGAGGATGCCGCCGAAGGCGCTGAGCGGATCGCCTTCATACGCTTTGCGGAACGCCTCCACCAGCGTCTCGGCGACGGCGGCACCGCAGGGGTTGTTGTGCTTGACGACCACGGCGGCCGGTTCGTGGAACTCGCGGACGAGATTCAACGCACTATCGAGATCGAGAAGATTATTGAAGGAAAGCTCCTTGCCGTGCAGCACTTCGGCGTTGGCAATGCAGCCTGGCGGCGCTGCCGGCTCGACGTAAAAGGCGGCTTGCTGGTGTGGGTTCTCGCCGTAACGCAGCATCTGCTTGCGGAGAAAGCGCGCCTCGAAGACGGCGGGCAACGGTTCGCTGCCGGCGCGGTTGGCGAAGTAGACGCGGATGGCCTCGTCGTAAGCGGCCGTGCGCGCGAAGGCGGCGGCGGCCAACCGCTCGCGCATCTCCAGCGTCAGGGCGCCGTTGTGTCGTCGCATTTCCTCCAGCACAACAGCGTACTGTGTCGGAGAGATGACGACGCCGACGTCTCGATAGTTCTTCGCCGCCGAGCGCAGCATCGAGGGGCCGCCGATGTCGATGTTTTCGATGATCTCCTCATGCGTCGCGCCGGGGCGGTGCGACGGTGATCTCGAAGGGATAGAGGTTGCAGACGACAAGATCGATGGCTTCGATGCCGTGCGTTCGCAGGGCGGCGACGTGTTCAGGATTGTCGCGGACGGCGAGAATGCCGCCGTGGATGCGCGGATGCAGCGTCTTGACCCGGCCATCGAGCATCTCGGCCAAGCCCGTCACCTCGGCGATGTCGCTCACCGCCAGGCCGGCGTCGGCCAGCGCCTGGCGTGTGCCGCCGGTGGAGATCAACTCGACGTGGAAGGCGGACAGGCCGCGAGCTAGGTCGAGCAGGCCGTTCTTGTCGCTGACGCTGAGAAGGGCGCGGCGGATGGTGCGGAGGCTCATGCGTTCTCCCGTAACGTCCCGTGTCACTGGCTGGCTTTCGGCTTCGCCTTCAGGTACTGATCGAACCAGTCGGCGAGCGTTTCCGTATCGCGGAGGATGGTGATCCAGAAGTGATCGCAGCCTTTCTTGACGATCAACTTGGCGGGCACGCCGACCTCGTGGAAGCGGGCGATGATGCTTTCGGACTGCTGCAACGGCACCAGATGGTCCTTGTCGCCGTGGATGATGAGGGTCGGCGCATCGTCGGCGCTGACGTGCGTGATCGGCGAGACGCGGCGGAGGATGTCGCGAACCTTCTTCTCATCGGTGACGCGCACGTAGATGAGCTGTCCCCGATCCAGCTCCTGAAAATCGTAGGCGGCCCGGAAGCGTCGCTCCACGTGCGGCGGATCGAGAACGGCGCCGGGCTTTCCCCAGTTGAGAAAGTCGGTCGGCGGAAAGAAGCAGGCGACGGCCTGGACGCGGCTGGAGACACGCTCGACCGGATCGCGGTCCTTGGGGTCGCCGGGCTGGCCGGCCGTGCCCATCATCAGCGCCAGGTGTCCTCCCGCCGAGCCGCCGCTGATGCCGAGGTGGTCGGGGTCAATGTGGTAGTCGCGGGCATGGCAGCGGACGAAGCGGACAGCGCGGTGGATGTCCTCGAGAATATCCGGGATGGCGAACTTCGGCTGCGTGCCGTGGACGACGGCGAAGACGGTGTAGCCATGCTTCAAGAAAGCGTGATACATCTCGGGACGGATGGCGCCGGGGCTGGAGCGCCAGCCGCCGCTGACGATACAGACAATACCCAGTCCGTTGGCGTTTTCCTTCGGGGCGAACACGTCCATCGTCAGAGCGAGTCCGGCCTTACGGCCGTAGATCACGTCGCGCGTCCGCGTAAAGGCGGGGACGCTGTCCGTGGCGTCGTCGTCGGCACGGACGCCACCGACGGCGAGAAGGATGAGGAGAAAGCTCAACAGTTGCGATGACAGCACTCGATACATGGCGACCCTCGAATCGCAGGGGATGTCCAGGCAACGGATGATGTTTCAGCGTATCCGCCGTGGGCGGCCGGTGCAATGGTCGAGGCCGAATCAGGGCGGAAAACCAGGATTTTCTCTCCCCGCTCGCAGCCGGAGATGATACCATCCTCGTAGGTCCATTGCCGCGCACGCTGCTTCAACCGGCCGAGACACCCATGACGCATTCCATCACGAACAAGAAACCGAGTCCGCGTCTCTCTTCCCCGCCGCGTCGTCCCTCGGGAGGCCGCTGGTTCGTCGTGGGCCTGCTGGGCCTGGCGCTGGCGACTGCGGCGGCGTTCGCCGTGCTCAACGGGACGGGAGAATCGGCGCCGCGCCCATGAAGGAAGTGTGGGTACCCAGCGGCGAGTTTGTCATGGGCAACGAGGAATTTCCCGATGCCCGGCCGCCGCACACCGTCCACGTCGATGGCTTCTGGATGGACGAGACGGAGGTCACCAACGAGCAATTCGCCTGGTTCGTTCGGCAAACGGGTTATCGGACCATCGCCGAGCGGACGCCGCGACCGGAGGACTTCCCCGATGCTCCGCTGGATCGCCTGGTTCCCGGCGCCGGCGTGTTCAACCCGGCGAAGTGTCCGCCCGGCAAGGTGTGCCTGGACTGCGCTACCTGGTGGGAGTATCGAGAGGGAGCGAATTGGCGTCACCCCGAGGGGCCGGACAGCGACCTGACCGGCCGCGCGAAACACCCGGTCGTCCACGTCGCCTGGGAAGACGCGATGGCCTACGCCCGCTGGGCCGGCAAACGTCTGCCGACCGAGGCCGAGTGGGAGCGTGCGGCGCGCGGCGGTCTGAAGGGTCGGCGTTATTACTGGGGCGACGAGTTGCTTCCCGGAGGCCGCTGGATGGCCAACATCTGGCAAGGTAAGTTTCCCCTCGACAACCGCGCCGAGGACGGCTTCGCTGGCACGGCGCCGGTGAAGTCCTTCCCGGCCAACGCTTTCGGCCTATACGACATGGCCGGCAACGTCTGGGAGTGGTGCGCCGACTGGTATCGTCCCGATTACTATGCCGACAGCCCGAAGCGCAATCCGCAGGGTCCGGAGTCGAGCATCGATCCTGACGGCCGCGGCGAGCCGAAGCGCGTGCAGCGCGGCGGTTCGTTCCTGTGCAGTGATAATTACTGCGTGCGTTACCGCGCTGGTGCCCGAGGTCAGGGCGAGCCGAAGACCGGCCTGTCCCACACCGGCTTCCGCTGTGTGCGTTCCGTTCGCTGATACACGCATCCTTTCATGGTATCCCGTTGCTGTAGTTGGCTTGGACCCGATGGACTTTCGCGTACCCGAATACATCCAAACTCGGCTTCGGCAGCGCCCACCAAATGGCCTGCCAATCGTTCCGGGGTCAACGCCAGTGGTGGCGTTCGGAGACGTGCGTAAGGCGAAGGTAGCCACACTTGGATGGAATCCAAGCAAGCTTGCGTTTCTTGACCGCCGCGGGAGCGAGTTGACAGGCTCACAACAGCGATTGGAAACATTATTGTCACTCGGAGAAAGCGACCTCTCGTCTGCGTCCTCCAATGCTATCTACCGTGTCTTTGATACCTGCAACAATTACTTCCAGCGACGCCCTTACCGAAAATAGTTCGACGTTCTGGAAAAGGTTCTACTTCCGTTGGGGACGTCCTACTATGCTGGCACGGCTTGCCATCTGGATTTAGAGCCTATCCGGTTAACCCCATCCGCTTGTAAATGATGAAGGCGAAAGACATATGCAGCAGAGCAATATAATTCTCAGCCTTCTTGCCCCAACGGATCAGGATGCCGCGGAATCGGTTCATCCAACTGTGCGTCCGCTCCACCACCCAACGTCTCGCCTTACGGCCGGCCTTCCGCTTCACCTGCTGCTCGACCAACTTTTCGGGATCCTGGATGCGAAGCTCGAACTCGGCTCCGAGCACACTCGCAAGGGCCAACACGCTCTTGAGGCTGGAGGAAGTCCGCTTTTCCTTGAGGATGCGGCACACGGTCGCCCTGGACAATTGGGCCCGCTCGGCCAAGATGGGCAGAGGCATCTTCAACGCTCGCCGCTGCTTCTCCAGAGCCTCCAGCCATTTTTGCACGTTCGTCACCGGCATAACCCACCTCCTCTCTACTTGAACAGTATCGTCCGTGAGGCGAGGAAGTCAATAGAATAGTCTCACGGATGAGACGATTTTTGCGCGGCGATCCCTAGAACCATAACGGCAGGAACTGAAGAGAGGGCAGCACGTCCGCTCGCCTCCCTCAAGTTGGCGGAGAAACCGAGGCGCCTCGCGTCACGAAGAACGGCATTGTCTCACTCCAAGTCGCTTCCGAGGCGCCGGCGACTTATTTCGACGTTTTCCGCGGCACGCCCTTCAGGTCATTGACCGTTAGCCGAACGGCGATCTTCGCCTTGGATTCGAGTGTCGCGCGCTGGAGCCAACCATCGATCTCCGTCCAACTCCAGTCGGAGCGATAGCCCGGCGCGGCGGTGATCTCCCGCAGCATCGTGAGGTCGTTGCCGGGGGGGCCGCCGGTCAGGTGCATGGCGATGGCGCGGAAACCGCAGAGCAAGGCGAGGTTTCTTCTCTTCGTCTCGCCGGCGCCGCCGGGCTTCCATCCTTTCCTGTCCAGCTCGGCCATCAACTTCAGCGCCTCCGCGGGTTGTCCCGTGATAATCAACGTCTCGAACAGTTTCAGCGCGTCGCCGGTGCCGGACTCGCTTTGGGGATCGCGTTCCAAATCCCGCCGGAACGCCGCGACCTTCCAATTCATCATCTCCCGGACGAAGACGTCCGCGAACACTTTCTTGTCTTTCTCGGCCTCGCCTTTGCTCCCCTTCAACAACTCGGTGATGTCCTTTGGCAGCACGATGCGAACGTTCGAGTCGAGCTCAAACAACTGGGCGAGCTTGCGGGCCGCCGAGACGTGACCCTGGCGCACCGCCCGAAAAGCCCAGCGAGCCGCCTCGATCGGGTTGTCCTTCTGAAGCAGCTCGGCCAGGGCAGCCTGTCCTTCGCCGACCTGCTGGCGCCACGTCGCCTGGAACGATTCATCCAGCAACCCCTCGAAGGTGTCGAGGTGACGGCGGTACAGGAGGTAGGCGCTCTCGAAGCTGTTGAGCTGAGCGTGTACACGGCCAAGGCTGAAGTAGACGCGGCCCAGCAACTCGCGCAAGCCAGCGTCGGCGGGAGAACGCCGAGACAATCCCTCCAGCAGCCGCTGCGCCGCCTGAAATGACGGCACGGCCTCGGTTTGACGTTTCGCCCGGGCGCAGGCATCGCCCAGCTCGTGGTAGCCCCGAGCCAGGTCGAGCCGAGCGGAAACGCTCGGCGTTTTGTCCGCCCTCGCCTTGAGATCGACGACCTTGGCGCGGAGGGAAGCGACCGGGTCCACTTTCTCTCCCGGGGGAGCGGAGGCCGTGTTGGGATCCTCGTCCGGGTTTTCGGCCGTCGTCGTGCCCAGGGCGTAAACGCACAGATCCTGGAACGACACGTTATTATCGTGGGCGATCTTGTGCAGCTTGCGGAACGATTCACGAACTTCTTCCGGGACTTTTCCGCCGCGCTCTTCCAGCAGCCACCGCGCCTGGTCTTCGAGCGGGTCTTTCGGCCACGGGGTTTCGGTGATGTAGATGTGGAAGGGATATTTCAAGCCGTCGAAGTCGCACGGGACGGTGAAGCGCTTCATGCCGGGACTGCTCGCGACGAACTTGCGCAAGCGAACGGCCTCGTCCTCATCCGTGGGATTTTTCGGATCGACATACGGGTCAATCTTCATGCCCTGGATGGGACCGAGCCAGACCTTCAGGTATTCTCTCTGGGCGAGTACCTCGTTGCGAGAATCGGCTCGGGCCTGGTGACACTCGACCAGATGCATGTAATTGCCGCCCACCTGCTGACGCAACCACCAGTGCCACGGCGCCTCCTCGAAGGCGGATTTGCTCGCCGCCAAGGCGTCGTTGTAGGCTTGAACCGCTTCCCGAAGCAGTCCCGCCTGCTGATACAGCCCGGCGGCAAGACTCAACATCGTCCCCAGGGAGCGTCGTCCCTCCCGCGTGGGACAGGATTTGCCCAACTCGTGGGCCAGATGCGCCCAGTAGAATACCTTGTCCTTGCGCTCCAGTCGCTTGGCGCACTGGACCGCGGACTCCGTGGCCTTCAAGAACTCCTCCACGCGCCACGGCTCGGGCGAAGCCGAGGGAGCGACGATCCGGGTCCGGTACACCTCGACGCATTCCTCATGCAGCGGCAGGGCCGCTGCGTCGCGCTTGGCTTCCTCCTCCTCGTACAGGGCGCGGCGGTAAAGGACCTGAGTAAACTGAGAATTGACCTCGGGACTGGCCGCGAAGCGTTCGGCCAACTTGCGCCCGTCTGTCACGGCGGCATCGAGCGCCCGCAGATATTCGCTTTGACGCTGGACTGGATCGGACACCATCGGGTTGACTTGATAGAACTGCGTCAGCAAGAAACGAAAGCGGATGGCGTGCCCCGCAAAGGCCTGCCAATCCTCCGCCCGCGCAGCCAGACCATCCATGAGCTGACAAACCTCCTCGCGCATCGCCTTGGCGTCGGCGAATTCTCGTCGTCGGGTCAGGAGAGTCACCATCCGGTTCAAGGTGTCGGCCAGGATCAATTGCGATCGCACCGCGTCGGGGTCCGCCTTGACCAAGGCCCGCGCCAGCACTTCGGCCTCGCGCTGACACGCCATCGCCTCCTTGCGCTTTCCCAATCGATCCACCGCCTCGGCCTTGTCACTTAGGGTATAGATTTTGTAGAACAAGAGTTGCGGAGAACCCGGGGCCAGAGTCAACCCTTCGTCGCCGGGAACCAACGCCTTGTCCAGGGCGGCCACAAGGGCGGCCTGGTCTTTGCCATCCCAGCGAATCCAGGCCAGCTTGTACGCCGCCTCCATCAGGCCCGCCAGGCCGTCCACCTTGCGATAGTCGGCGCGGACCAACGGCTCGTACCATTCCATCGCCCGAGCATATAGTTGGGCCCGCGCCGGCTCGTCCGCTTTCCTGGTCATGCTGGAGGCGAGGGGTTGGCAGGCGCGGGCGAGCAGGAAGCGGAAATCGTTGCTGTCCGGTGCGTCCCTCAGGGCCGCTTCCGCCAGTTCGATCACCCGCGTGCAGTGCTTCCGCGCCTCTTCATTCCGCGAGTCCGACCAGCAGAGGTAGCCCAACTCGTAATGGGCCTCGCACAGGTGTCGGCGGTGCTCCGGCACGTCGGGCGCTTGCCGCGCCAGCCGCTCGTAAATCTCGATGGCCTTCTCCAAATCGGCCTTGGCCCGCTCGAACGAGCCGATGCGGGCGCGGATCATGCCGAGCACTGTGTGGGCGCGGGCCAGCCGCGGCGGAAGTGTCGCATCGTCCGGACTCATGGCCACGAGTTGTTGCAAACCTTGCAGACGGACGTTGGCCATCCCCTCGTGGGCGGCATCAGCCCGGCAACGTGCCGCAGGTCTTCCGCCTTCACCGAGGCGTAAGCCTCCTCCACCACCTTCCACACGACTTCCGACTCGCGGCGGCTTCGGGTCAGGTCGTCCAGCGCCTTCTCGGCCTTCTCGCGCTCGCGCAACTCCCGTTGACCGGCCTCAATGGCGTCATTGCGTTCGGCGCGGATGCGAACGAAGGCCAGGACCACGCCGAGCATCGTCAACAGAAGAATGCCGGCCGCCGTCCCCAGGCCGAGCCGATGGCGACGCACGTATTTGCCCAGCAGGTAGTGCAGGCTCGGCGGCTGGGCCGAGACCGGCTCGCCGCGCAGGAAACGGCCCAGATCCTCCGCCAGTTCCGCCGCCGTGCCGTAACGCCGCGCTCGGTCTTTCTCCAGGCACTTCAGGACGACGGCTTCCAGGTCGCGCGGAACGTGTCGATTGTGCTTGCGCGGACTGTCCGGGTCGGTAGACTGGATGCGCAGCATCAGGTCCGGCGTCGGCGTGTCCTCGCCGGCCCCGAACATTGGCCGCAAGGTCAGCAATTCCCACAGCGTCGCGCCGAGGCTGTACACGTCGGTGCGTCGATCCACCTTCCCCGCGGCGAGGACCTGCTCGGGACTGGCATAGCGAAGGGTGCCGACGAACTGGCGCGTGCGCGTCAGCCGTCCGTCGGTCTCGTCGGCGAGCTGGGCCAGGCCCAAGTCCATCAGGACCGGATGGGCCTCGGCGGGCGTCAGCATGATGTTGCCGGGCTTGATGTCGCGGTGGACGACGCCGGCCTCGTGTAGGGCGTGCGCCGCCTCCGCCACCTGCCGGACGATCTCGACCGCCCGCTCCACGTAGCCGCGCCCCGTCGGCGCCGGCGCGACGCGAGCAGGGCGCGGCGCCGACGAAGCCGCCTCGGCGTGAGGTTGGCCCTCACTCAAGGGAGTTTCGCGGCTGCGGGCCTGCTCGCACGCCGTCGTCAGCGCCTGCTGCCAGCGCGTGTCGTCCAGCTCCGCGGCGCTGCTGCCGGCCAGCTGCTCGCACACGCTCGCCAGCTCGGCCCCGTCGATCAGCTCCATCACATAGAACCACTGATCGCCCTCGGCGCCGGAGGTGAAGACCTTGACGAGGTTGGGATGTTCGACCCGTCCCAGGGCGCGGATCTCGCGGGAAAAGCGTGCCTCGCCCTTGGGGTCGCCGCTGCGGAGCATGCACTTGAGCGCCACCTGCCGCCCCAGGGACGGTTGCCAGGCGCGGTAGACGACACCCATGCCGCCCTGGCCGAGCCGGCTGAGCAGCTCGAACTCGCCGACGACCCGCGCCGCGCCGGTAGCCGGTACAGCGCCGCTCGGTTCTTCGGCGAGGCTGCGAGCGGCCCAGACATCGGCGGCGGCGCCATCGACGGATTGCCCGAGCACGTGCGACAACAGCTCCCAGCGGCCGTCTCCCAGCGCCTCCTGCTTCAAGACCTCGCCGGTGTTGTAGCAAAGATATTCGACCTGACGGCGGCCCCGGCGCGAGTTGAGGAAATAACTGCGGGCCGCGTCGAGGTCGTGATGCACCAGGGGATACAGCGAACGCAAAGTCGGGAAAGGGACCGACACGGCCGGGTCGCGCTGGCCCTCGACGTAGACGCGATCGGTCTGCGGCAGCCGGGCGACTTCGGCTTCGGGCAGACGGAGCGGTTCGGTGCGGCGGGCCGTCTCGCCGACGAGGAGATAGCGGTCGATGATCCAACCGCCGCCGGCCTGCCGGCGCACGTCGGTGACAAAGACCAGCCGTCGTCCGGCCAGCACATCGACGCGATCGAACAGTTCGCCCAGGCCGGAGCGCAGGGCCGCGCTCATCCCTTCGTAGAACGCGGTCGGCCGCTGTCCGGCGGCCCCGTGACCGACCTCGACGTTGCGATACTGCACCAGCCGCTCGAACAACTCCGTCAGGCGAACCGTGCCTGCGCCCCGCCGCGGCCACCCAGCGCCTCGGTTAGCGAAGCGTACAGGCCGGCCGTCCGGGGCATGTCGTCACGGGCACGCCCCAGCACTACGTCGCGCAGTGCCGGGAAGCCCTTGACGCCCGCGTCCGCCAGGACCGGGACCAGCCGGCGCACGAACTCCCACCAGTGCCCGACCGACGGACGAGCGAGGTTCTTGAGCCGCTCCGCCAACTCCGGATCGCGGTCCTTCAACGAGGCATATTCGCGGACGGCGACCGAGGCCATCAGTTTCAAGCCGGCTTCCCACAGGTAGTACGCCGCCAGGTGACGCTCCAGGGGCGTCTTGGCGTTGTGCGCCCGCCGATAGAGGTGGGCCAGCGGCAGCGGCAGCTTCTGCGTGAATCGATCATCGAAGGCGACGGCGGCATTCATGGTCGGTCTCGTTGGGAGAGAAGCCGGATCGCGCCCGGCGGTGAAAACCGGCGCTTCAGATCCCGGCTGAGTTCACAACTTGACGGAGAGAATGGTAACACGCCATCCAATTCCCCGCAAGAAACTCTCAATACTTGACAGAGCGGCATGCAGCGAAGATGATCGGACCAGACGCATCCGTTCCGCCCAGATCCTTACCCGAGACGGCTGATGGATCCTTCGCTCCAGCCCTTGCTCACCCGTCTGGAACGTCTCTCCGACGAATTCCGAGAGATACGCGAAGGGATCGAAAAAGCGGTCCTGGTCGCCAAGGTCGATCCCGAGATGGCCCTGACCCGCGCCCGCAAGGTGCTCGAACTGGTGGTCCGGGAGATCTTCCAGCGTCGCGTGAACGAGCCGCCCGGCACGCGCCCCTTGGAGAACCTCATCCAGCGTCTGGTCAAGGACGGCTACTTCCCCGATCGCCTGGATGCCTACGCCTCCACCATCCGCAAGCTCGGCAATGTCGACACCCACTCCTTCGGCGAAGGCGTCACGCGAACCGATGTGCGGCTGTCGCTATCGCAGCTGATGCCGATTCTCGATTGGTACTTCCAGGTCGAGCGTCCCGATGCGGTCGTGACAAAACCGCCCGCGCCGGCGGCGCCCCCGGAGAAGCCGCCTCCGCCGTCCGTCCGCGCAAACCCCACCGTTCTTGATCGGCCGGATAGAAGTCAGTCCCCGGACAAGCGGCCCCCGCTGTCCGTCCGCGCCACTCCTTCCGCAATGCCCAAGAAACCTTCCGGCCGCCCACAAGCCGCACCGGCGCCGCTGCCAGTGATCCCAGAGACGATGAGGAAGGGCCGCATCCCGGTCGCCAGGGCGATGAAGACGGCGGACGCGAAGCCATCGAGGAAGTGGCTGCTTGGGCCGCTAGCCATCGTACTGCTTCTCGCCGGACTGCTCGGGCTAATCCTCGCGTTCGCCCCGAAGAACCATTTCCCCTCTGCCGACAGCCAATCAACCAAAACGCCATCTGGTGGCCGGTCGTCTCCAGAGTGGGGAAAATCCATCACCAACTCCATCGGCATGAAACTCGTGCGCGTGGAGCCGGGCGTCTTCCTCATGGGTTCGCCGGAGAGCGAGAACGAACGCTTCGATGACGAACACCAACACGAAGTCGAGATCACCCGGCCCTTCCATGTGGGCGTCTACGAGGTAACGCAAGAGCAGTACGAGCGCGTCATGGGCAAGAACCCAAATTACTTCTCTTCTACGGGTGCGGGCAAGGATACGGTGAATGGCATGGATACCCGCCAATTCCCGGTGGATGAGGTCGCATGGAAGGACGCCGTGGAGTTTTGTCGCCAGCTCTCGAAACTGCCCGAAGAGAAGGCGAATGAACGCCTGTATCGCTTGCCGACCGAGGCGGAATGGGAATACATTTCCCGAGATGGGCCTTTTTTCAAGAAACCTTCGCCACCTTTCTCTTTCGGCAATTCCCTCTCTGCCTCGCAAGCCAACTTTGACGGCAACTTCCCTTACGGCGGCACGGCCAAGGGCGTCTACTTGGAGCGCCCTACGAAAGTCGGTTCTTATCCTCCCAATCCCCTCGGCCTCTACGATCTCCACGGCAACGTCTGGGAGTGGTGCGCCGACTGGTGCGACAAGGACTACTACAAAAACAGCCCCCGGCAAGATCCGCAGGGACCGGAAAACGGCGAGCGCCGTGTTTTGCGTGGCGGTTCCTGGGTCAGCTACGGCAGGCTCTGCCGCGCCGCCTACCGCAACGGCAATGCGCCCGGCGATCGCGTCAACTACTACGGCTTTCGCGTTGTGTTGGTTGCCGGCGCGAGGACTTAGTCAGGACCGATACGGACCCGATAAGGAGCTGAGGCGTGTTATTTCTGGAGTCGCTTCGACTCGATGGCTTGCTTTCCTTTCCACCAGGCGCCGAGACGATTTCGCTGACTCCGCTGAACGTCCTTATCGGGCCAAACGGGGCCGGCAAATCCAACCTGCTCGAAGCCGTGGAATTGCTGCACGCCACCCCCACGGCCTTCGCCGCGGCTGTCCGCGACGGCGGCGGCGTGAAGGAATGGCTCTGGAAAGGGCAAGACGGCAAAGGCCAAGCGGTCATGGAAACGGTGGTCAAAGGAAAGACGCCGATTCCCGACCTCCGCTACCGCCTGGCTTTCGCTCCCTCCGGTCAACGAACCGAAGTGCTCGACGAGGCCATCGAAGAAAGAGACAAGCGCTCCCCGAAAGAACGGGACGTTTTCTTTTACTACCGCTTTCAGAAAGGGCGGCCGGTCCTGAATGTCCGGGACACCTCCGGGGGCTATGTCCGCCGCAGTCTCAAACGAGAAGATCTCGTCCCGGACGAATCCGTACTCTCGCAGCGTAAAGGCTCTGATGTTTACCCCGAAGTCACCTGGCTCGGCCAGCAGTTTTCGCGCATCCAGACTTTCCGAGAATGGAGTTTCGGACGCTATGCCCCCGTGCGGCAACCTCAGCCGGCGGACCTGCCCAGCGACGTTCTGTTGCCCGACTCGCGCAACCTGGGTCTGATCCTCAACGAGGTGGAACACACCGACGCCGCGCCGGAGTTCAACCGCTTGCTGTCCCGTTTCTTGCCGCGCTATCACCGTTTCAGCACCCGCATTCAAGGCGGCACCGTCCAGTTCTACCTTCATGAGAAGGGCTTGAATGCCCCGATCCCGGCCACGCGCTTGTCCGACGGCACCATCCGTTTCCTGGCCATGTTGGCCTTACTCCTTTCTCCCAACCCGCCATCTCTGTTGTGCATGGAAGAGCCGGAACTCGGGCTGCACCCCGACGCCGTCAGCCTGCTGGCGGACTGTCTGGTGGATGCCTCCACGCGCACCCAGCTCATCGTCACCACGCATTCCGACGCCCTGGTTTCGGCCCTCACGGACCATGCGGATTCGCTACTCGTGTGCGAGAATCAGGGCGGCACCGTGCTGCACCGCGTTGAGTCCCAGCGGCTTGGGCACTGGCTGGAGAAGTATCGGCTCGGCGAGATTCTGGCGTATCGGCGAGCTGGGAGGCAATCCGTGAAGGAGGTCGCCATCTACCTGGAAGGGGGCGGAGACTCGGCCCAGCAAAAGGCCGAACTGCGAACGGGGATGGACGCCTTGCTTGATCCAGAGAAGCGGGCGGCGCGGGACAAGGAGTTGCGCTGGCGAATGATACCCTGCGGCGGCCGAGAGCAAACCTTCGACGCCTTCCACAACGCCCTCCAGCAGTCCGACGAGGAGACCCTGCTGATCCTTCTGGTGGACTCAGAGGATCCCATCGGCCAGGAATCCAAAGATAAAGAGAAGAACGCCGATGCCCGTGTCCAGCACCTCACGCAACGCGATCAATGGGACTTATCCGGCGCGGACCCCAAACAGGTCCACTTGATGGTGCAATGTATGGAGGCCTGGATCGTCGCGGATCAGGAGGCACTCGCCGCCTTCTATGGGAAGAGATTTCATGCGAATAGTTTGCCCAATCGGCTGAACTTGGAAGAAGAGCCCAAGGCGGACTTACTGAAGAAGCTCAAGAAGAGCACGGAAAAGACCCAGAAGGGAGAATACGCCAAGATCAAGCATGCCAGCAAGCTGCTGGAGAAGATCGATAGGGCGAAAGTGGGTAAGCGTTGCTCCCGCTTTGCGACCTTCACCGCTTGGTTGGCCGAGAAGATCACAGGTGCCTGACATTGCAGATCCCGCCTTTCCCCTCGCCGCCTCGCGACGGTCGTGTCCCGAGCATGTCCGGCCAAAGACACAAGCGATCCGCGTGGGCTGGTAGGTACGCCCGAAGACCCACGCGAGATCTCTCCTCTTTCGAGGCGTGACCGCCGTGGTTCCATGACACGAGGAGCCGCACTCCTGGAGTCCGCCGTGACCACGAAGCCCTATGATCCGACGCTCAAAGCGCTGGTCGAAACCGAGCCGGAGGCGTGGCCCGCCCTCCTCGGCCGTCCGACGGGTCCGACGGCGGTGATCGACGCGGACATCGCCACCGTCAGCGGCGCCGCCGACAAGGTGCTGCGCGTATCCGCCGACCCGCCGTACCTGCTGCATCTGGAATTCGTCAGCGGCCACGACGCCCCGACGCTGCCGCGCAAACTGCTCGTCCGCAACGCGCTGCTGGAGGACCGTCACGACTTGCCGGTGCGCAGCGGTGTGGTGCTTCTGCGTCCCGAGGCCGATTCCCCCCAGTTGACTGGGCGGTACGAACGCGGCTTCCCCGGCGAGGACGCCTACCTGGCCTTCCGTTATCAGGTGCTGCGTGTCTGGCAGCTTCCGCCGGGTCCGCTGCTGAGGGGCAGCCTGGCCTTGTTGCCGTTCGCCCTGATCGGCGCGGTGACAGAAGCGGAACTCCCTGGCATAATAAAGCGGATCGAACGGCGGCTGAACCAACGCCGGGCGCGGAGGCAAGCTCCGTTCGTGTGGGCGTCGTCCTACATCTTGCTGGGGCTGCGCTTCTCGCCCGCGCTGGCGGCCCAATTGTTCCGAGGAGTGGTGTCCATGAAAGAATCTTCGACGTACCAGGCCATTCTGGAAGAAGGGCGAGTGGAGGGGCGCAACGAGGGGGCTTTGGCCGAGGCGCGGAAAGTGCTGCGTCTTCAGGGCGAAGAAGCGTTTGGTCCCCCCGACGCTCGGATTACCGTACTCATCGAGCGGCTAAATGATTTGACCCGCCTGGAGGATTACCTCAAGCGGATGCGAACCGCGGGGAGTTGGCAGGATTTATTCGACTCGCCCGTGCCCACCGCGCGGAAAAGGCGACGGGGATAGCTCGTTGGCGCCGGCCAAGAGTTCTGCCGGGCGCTCGCATCACGCCACGACCGAAGGCTCGCCGAGTTGAACGCCCAGCGTATCCTCGCACCACACCGCGACGGGGACCAACTCATGCTCGCTCCACGGACGGCCGACGAGTTGAATCGCCAGGGGCAAGCCATCGGGACTGCGGCCGACGGGGAAGGAAATCGTCGGGAAGCCGGTGTAGCTCCACGGCGAATTGAAGGCCGGATCGCCGGTACTGCTCGCGTCCGGGGCTGGGCCGGTGGTCGCCGACGTCAGCAGGATCTCGACGCCCTCGAAACAAGCCTCCATCTCGCGGCGTAACCGTTGTTGATGCTGCTTGCACTGGGCATACTCCGGCGCGGGACACTTCAGCCCCTCTTCCACCAGTGAGCGAATCCACGGATCGTAGTCCTCGGGATGACGGCGCAGACGTTCTTGATGAAACGCCGCCGCCTCGACGGCCATGATCGTGCGATGACGCGGCAGCACTTCGGCGAAGGACGCCGGCAAACTCACGTCCTCGACGATCGCTCCGGCCTGGCGCAGCTTGTCCGATACCTCATCCATCATCTGGGTGACGACCGGATCGGCCCGGCTCTCGAACAGGCCGCGCAAGCGGCCCAGCACCGGCTGGAGCGGCGGCGTACCCATGTGGGGTGTGTGCGTGATGGGCCAGCCGGCGCCGGCGATGCTCAGGAGCAGGATTTCCAGATCGCGCACACAACGGGCCATCGGGCCGGGGTGGTCCATTGACGGCGCCAGGGGAACGACGCCGCGGGCACTGACGCGGCCGAAGGTCGGCTTGAATCCGGCGACGCCGCAGTAAGAGGCCGGCCGCGTGATCGAGCCGCCGGTCTGCGAGCCGAGCGCGCCCAGGCACATGCCGCAGGCCAGGGCGGCGGCCGAGCCGCTGCTGGAGCCGCCCGGCGTGCGCTCCAGGTTCCAGGGATTGCGCGTCGGCGGCGGATCGAAGCTGGCGTACTGCGTCGTCACCGTCTTGCCCACGAACACCGCCCCCGCCTGCCGTAGTCGGCGAACCACCACGGCGTCCTGCCGGGCGATGCTGTTTTTCCACAGGCGCGAGCCGGCGGCGGTCGGCCAGTCGAACACGTCAAAGATGTCTTTGATGGCGAGGGGGATGCCGTGCAGCGGGCCGCGCCAATGGCCGCGCCGAATCTCCGCGGCGCACTCGTCGGCGCGGGTCCGCGCTCCTTCGCGGTCAACCAGCACCCAGGCATGGACGCGATTCTCGCAGCGGTCGATACGCTCCAGGCAGGACGTGAGAAGATCGACCGGAGACAGTCGGCCGTGGCGAATGTCCTCGGCGGCGGCGTGGATGGTGGGAAACATGCGAAGGCTCGGCGAGGCGTCCAGCGGATCGGGACCGTAAAGCGGAACACGATCGATAATCCTACGCCTCGCCGCCGACGACGGCCAGTCGTCCCACTTCCCCCCGCCCACCGTGCGTACAGTAATCAGCGGACGCAAAGACACGGAACGAATCCCTGGGACAATAGAAGATGACGAAGGTCGCTATTCTCGGCGGCTCCGGCTACACGGCGCTGGAACTAATCAAGATCCTTCTGCGCCACCCCGGAGCCGAAATCGCGGCGGTGACGTCGCGGCAGAGCGACACGCCGCGCCTGGCCGAGCTGCACCCCAGCCTGACCGGACGCATCGACCTGCGCTGCGAGCCGTTCCACGCCGACCGTCTGCTGGCGCGCGGCGTGCAGTGCGTGTTCAGCTGCCTGCCGCACGGCGCCAGCATGGCGGCGCTGCCGGCGCTGTTGCAGCGCGGCCTGCGCGTCATCGACCTCAGCGCCGACTATCGCCTGCACGATCCCAACGTCTACGCCCAGTGGTACGGCGAAAGCCACGCGGATCTGGCCCACCTGGCTCAGGCCGTCTACGGTCTGCCGGAGGTCTACGGCGACGCCATCGCCACCGCCCAGCTCGTCGCCAATCCCGGCTGCTATCCGCAGACCGGCATTCTCGGCCTGGCCCCGCTGGCCGCCGGGCAATTACGTCGAGCCGCGCCACATCATCATCGACAGCAAGAGCGGCGTCTCGGGGGCCGGCCGCACGCCGAAGTTGAGCACTCACTTTCCCGAGTGCAACGAGAGCGTGTCCGCCTACCAGGTGGGCAAGCATCGCCATACGCCGGAGATCGAACAGGTGCTGACCGACGTGGCCGGCGAGCCGATCGAGGTGCTCTTCACGCCGCACCTGGTCCCGATGGACCGCGGCATCTTCTCGACGATCTACGCCGTGCCGCGCCGGCCGTTGTCCGAGGCGGAATTGCTGGAGATGTATCGAGCGTATTACGCCCGTTCGCCGTTCGTGCGCGTGGTCGAGCACCTGCCGGCGACCAAGGACTGCGCCGGCACCAATTTCTTCGACGTGACGCGTGCGCGTGGTCCGCGGAGCGTATCGTCGTGCTGGCCTGCCTGGACAACTTGGTGCGCGGCGCCAGCGGCGTGGCGGTGCAGAACTTCAATCGCATGTACGGCCACGACGAGCGCGCAGCGTTGCGGTGAGGTATTGGGCCGCTTGCGGCTTAGCGCCGCGCGAACGAGCGGCAAAAGCGCTCTTGACACCCGCCGGGCGCTTGCTATGGTCTGGCCTCTCCCAAATCGGTTTCGCCTGTCGGAACGATATTCCTCACAAGAGGAGGAAGGGGTAAGATCATGCGCACGTTCATGGGGTTGGCGGGCTTGACGCTCGCCCTGGGACTGGCCGGGTCGTGCAGGCCCAGGTCATCACATTCGGGCCGGTCGTTGGCCAGATCACCAGTTCGGTGGTCGATTACCGCAACGCCAACGCGCCCATCGCCGCCTCGGTGCCGCGCAACAGCGGCTTCTCGCTGACCAACCTGTTCCACACCACCACGAGCCTCAGCAACACCATCCCGACCGGCAAGAGCACGTTCCCGACGCCGGCGCAGATGCAGGCGTCCGCGCCGAGCTATTTCAAGCCCTTCCAGCTGTATCGAGGCCAGCGCATTACGCCGTGATAGCCGGCACGTGGCCGAACGCTTCCGAGCCTGAAGCGTTTGCGAAGCAACGGCACTCTTCGCTAACGCTTCAGGCTCGGACCCATACAGTTTGTCCGCTCATTCTTCCTCTTTTGCCGGCGTCTGCGCGGTCATCAGCCAGGCCGTCGGAGCCAGGACCAGACCCATACCCGCCAGTGCCAGCGCCGTAAACTGACGGTGCCATAACCAGACGTCGAGAAGCATGGCGAAAACCACCTGCGTCAAATTGACGACGGCAACCTTGGCGGGCGGCCCGGCCGTGAACGCCATGGTCAAGAATAACTGGCCGACCGTGGCCGTGGCGCCGACGGCCAACAGCAGCCAGATCGCTCCGTCCCGCGGCGGGTTCGGCGGCGCCGGGACGTGCCCGTCCAGGAAGAACGACGCCACGGAAAACAACAACGCCACGCCGGAGAAGTGGGCGACGATGGCCCAGGGATGCAGGTGCGACAGCCGGTGCAGGCCGAGCATGGCGACGGCGGTTGAGAAGGCGGCGACCAGGGTGCTGACCACGGGGGCGGCTCGCTGCCAGGCGTCCCTGTCGGGTTCCTCGCTTCGGCCGGACAGTTCCATCAGCGCCACGCCCAGCACGCTGGCGGCGACCGATAACCAGACTTGCCGGCTGGGCCGTTCCTTGTACAGCGGCCACGACAGCAGCGCCACCCAGATGGGGAAGGTGCTGGCGAGCGTGAAGACGTGCGAGGGCGGCAGGCGCGTCAGAGCGTAAAAGGTGCATACCAAGCTGATGCTGCCGGCGATGCTGCGCACCCACAGAATACGCGGCGCGAACAGCACCAACCGCGCTCCGCCGAGCACACCCAGCAGGGCGGCCAACAGCAGCGGCAGCGAACTGCGGGCCAGGGCGATGACGCGCCAGTCGCAGGTCGAGCGCAGGGCGTGAGCAGCCGTGGCCATCCAGGCAAAACAGAAGCTACCCAAAAGCATCCACAGGTAAGGCTGCAACGATTCTTTGTACACGAGAGGTCGGAGGTGGTGCTCCCCGGAAGGGACTTGGGAGGGTGGTGGGCGACACAGGTTTTCTATGAACGATCAGGAGGTCGGCCACTCGGCCCCTCAGATGGGGGCGAACCAGACGCGGAGCAGCACCGCCAACGGCAGCAGGCACGGAGCCGACAGAACGACGAGCGGCCAGCGCCAACGCGCCTGCACGCACCCTAGCCAAACACCCAAGGGCAGCCAGGCGAACACGCGCGTATAACTCCAGTTGTCGCCGTAAAGGGCCACACCGCCCAGCAGCGCCAGTCCCGCTCCGGCCAGGGCGACCAGCTGAATCAGTCGATCCCCCGATGTCCGCAACAACGCCAGCGCCAGGCCGAGTTGTAAGGTGAGGGTCAACATGCAGACGACATGAAAGATCGTGAATCCCCGTGAATCGGCGCTCAGGTGCGTCCAGCGATAGAAGAAACCGGACAGCGGCACCGCCAGGTTGCCCCCCGTGGGCAGCAGCGACCATTCGCCGTAGAAGGCGCGGAGGACGCCTAACCAGCCCAGCCACAGCAACAGGGCGGCGAGCAAGCCCGCAAGGAGAAATCGTTGCGATGGGTCCGTAGGGTGGGTCGAGGGACGAGACCCACCGGGGTCATGCGGTGGGTCTCGTCCCTCGACCCACCCTACGCCGCGCTCGCCGGAGGCTGAAAGCCAGGACGAGCAGGACCACCACGACGTTCTGTTCGCGGCTGAACAGCGCTCCGGCGGCGCACGCGACCAGCGCCCACCACGGCCAGCGCAGCAGCCAGGCAACGAGCAGAGCACAGACGGCCAGGGTAGAGAGCACGTCGGTCAGGTTGCGCAGAGCGGGCATGGCGGCGTTGACGGCGAACGGCAGCAGCACCCCCCACCACGGACTCAGGCCATGCCGCCGAGCCACGACCGCCCCGAGGGCGGCCAGCGCGGCGATGGCCAGCAGATTGACCAGGGGCATGACCCAGAGCAGCAGGCGAGCGTCGCCGGCGCTGAGCAGCCAGCTCAGGGCCGGGTACAGGATGCGCGCCTGCCGCACCGCCGGGGCATCGACGCCGAGGTTGTGGCGGCGCCAGGGAGCGCGAGCGATGGCGTAATAGAATTGGCCGTCGTAGCCGTTGCGGTCGAAGCCGGTGCGGATGTATTCAAAGGGCGTCCGGCCCAGGCGCTCGCGGGCCACGCACACCAGCGCCGACAGATCGCCGTGGAACGCCGCCACGTAGGCGGCAATTACGCCGGCGTGAAACGCCGCGGCCACGACAATGGGACCAACGAGGCGGCGCATGAACCCTCTCCCTGCTTTCAGGCGGCCCGGCGCACTTGCTGGCGCAGGAAGCCGGCGCAGCTCTGGACGACGCGGCGCTGCTGCTCGACCGTCAGCTCGGGATAGATCGGCAGCGCCAGCACCTGACCGGCCGCCTCCTCGCTGGCCGGGAAGTCGCCCGTGCGGTAGCCGAGGTAACGCAGGCACTCCTGCTGGTGCAGGGCCATCGGGTAGTAGATCTCGCAGCCGATGTGCTCGGCCTTGAGGTGGCGAACCAGGGCGTCGCGCTGGCCGCCGGCGACGCGGACGACGTACTGGTTGAACGTGTGCCGGCGGTGCGGGCGAACGACGGGACGTTCGAGGAAATGACCCAGGTGCTGCTCCTCGATGAGGGCGTCGTAGCGAGCGGCGATGGCCTGGCGATCGGCGATCCAGCGCTCCAGGTGCGGCAGCTTGACGCGCAGCATGGCCGCCTGCAGAGCGTCCAGGCGGCGCGTTCCAGCCGAGATACTTGTGGTAAGTACTTCGGCTCCATGCCGTGCACGCGCAGACACTTCATGCGCTCCGCCCACTCGGGGTCGCTGGTGACGACCATGCCGGCGTCGCCGTAGGCGCCGAGGTTCTTGGTCGGATAGAAGCTGAGACAGCCCATACTGCCGAGACTGCCGGCGCGCTTGCCCTGGTACTCGGAGCCGAGCGCCTGGGCAGCGTCCTCGATGAGGATCAGGTCGTGGCGCTCGGCGATGTGCCAGAGCGGCTCCATGTCGGCGCACTGGCCGAACAGGTGGACGACGAGGATGGCGCGGGTGCGCGGCGTGATCTTGTTCTCGACCTGGAGCGGGTCGAGGTTGTAGGTGAGCGGGTCGATGTCGCTGAAGACGGGGCGGGCGCCGGTGCGGCAGACGGAGCCGGCGGTGGCGAAGAAGGTGAAGGCGGGCAGGATGACCTCGTCGCCGGGGCCGAGGTCCAGGGCGTGCAGGGCCAGCGACAGGGCGTCGGTGCCGGAGCCGCAGCCGACGCCGTGGGCGACGCCGCAATAGCGGGCCAACTCGTTCTCCAGGGCGGCGACCTCGGGTCCGAGGATGACCTGTCCGGAGGCGAGGACGCGCCGCAAGGCCGCCTCCAGTTGCGGCTGCAAGTCGCGGTACTGGGCCTGAAGATCACAGAGGGGAACGCCGCCCGAGTTTGCTGCCATGTTCCGGCTCCTTCCGCCAGGGACTCATCCATGAGCGAGCGGCCGCGCCTGCCGCCCTGTCGGCGGGCCACGGTATGTTGACCCCGGCGGAATGTCAAGACAGGTCAGGGGTCAGTAAAGCGGTGCCCGCTTCTTCTCTGACTCCTGATCCCTGACTTCGGCTTGACCCTTCCGGAAGCAAATTGAATAATTTCACGGCCTGAAACGGGTCGAGCGTACCTGTCGGCAGCGAGAGGGAGTTGTTTCATGCTGAGTTCGTCAAATGGCCATCAGACCGCCGAGATCGCGGAAACGCTAATGCGGTGCGTGCCCGCTTCGCCGGCGGAGCGGATCGCTCTGCTGCACCAATTGCTCGGCGAACCCGCCTGCCGCCAACTCGGCATCTATCCCATCCCCGAAGGCTTCAAGCTGTCGGTCGTCATCCCCGTCTACAACGAGGAGCGCTGGATCCGCGAGGTGGTGCGGCGCGTGCAGGCGGTGCCCATCCCCAAGGAAATCGTCATCGTCGAGGATTGCAGCAAGGACGGCACGCGCGACATCCTCAAGGAGCTGGAAGGCGGCGACGTGCCGCGTCTTCTACCAGCCGCACAACCAGGGCAAGGGTGCGGCCCTGCGGCGCGGCTTCCAGGAAGCGACCGGCGACGTCATCCTCGTGCAGGACGCCGACCTGGAGTACGACCCGGCCGAGTATCCGCGACTGCTCCAGCCGATCCTCGAAAACCGGGCCGACGTGGTGTACGGCTCGCGCTTCATCGGCGAGAGCCATCGCGTCCTGTACTTCTGGCACTCCGTCGCCAACAAGATGCTGACGCTGCTGTCGAACATGTTCACGAACCTGAACCTGACCGACATGGAGACGTGCTACAAGGTCTTCCGCCGCGAGGTGCTGCACGGCATCAAGCTGAGGTCCAACCGCTTCGGCTTCGAGCCGGAGGTCACCGCCAAGATCGCCCGCCGCCGTCCCGGCCAATCCTCCTGGCGCATCTACGAAGTCCCGATCAGCTATTCCGGCCGCACCTACGAGGAAGGCAAGAAGATCGGCCTGAAGGATGCCTTCAACGCTTTCTACTGCATCCTGTGGTTCCGCTACTTTGATTGATCTCCGCGTGCGTTCCTCGGGGCGAGGACGCACCGCTGCTCGCCGAGGTCACTGCCGCAGCACTTTCATCGGCCGCAGAAGCTTGCGCGGCCGATCGATCGCCGCCACGGCGACAAGGCCGTTGTCCGCGTCAAAGACGGCCGTCTCTTCTCCTGTCGGCACGTCGGCCACGGCGATAGTCTGGCCGTGAATCAGACGCTTGCAATCGTTGTCCGGCAGCACGAGCCGCGGCAGTTCGGCGACGGCCAACTCGATCGGCAGCAGGCGTGCCCATGCCATCTCGGCGTCGGACTCCAGGGTAAGCACTCCGTCGGCGGTGAACGGGCCGACGCGCGTCCGCCGGAGCGTCTGAACCAGGGCACCGCAGCCCAGACGTTCGCCGAGGTCGCGGGCCAGGGAGCGGATGTAGGTGCCTTTGCCGCAATGCACTTCCAACTCCAGGTGAGGATAGGCGTAGTCCAGCACATCAATGGCGTGGATGAAAACCGTTCTCGGCCGCAGCGTCACCTCGTCGCCGCGGCGAGCGAGATCGTAGGCGCGTCGGCCGGCGACCTTGGCCGCTGAGTAGACGGGCGGCACCTGCTCCCGGACGCCGACGAAGTCCGCCACGCGGGCCGCCACAATGACGGCATCGGGGACCACCGCTTCGTGGACAGGGAGGATCGTGCCGTCCGCGTCGTCCGTGTCGCTGCGCGCGCCAGCCGCAGCCGTGTGCGATAGGTCTTGCGCATGAGTTGGACGTACTCGGCGAGGCGCGTGGCACGACCCAGGCAAAGGACGAGTACGCCGGTGGCCAGCGGATCGAGCGTGCCGGTGTGGCCGATCCGCGTGCGGCGTGGGAACCAGCGCAGCACGCGATCAACTGCCATGCGCGAGGTCAGACCGCCCGGCTTGTCGAGTACGAGAAGACCATCGGGAGCCGAATTGTTCATGCGCAAAACCCCTCGTCCCGGGGCGAACCTGCCTTTTCGATGACCATCCAACCGCCGGGCGGACCAACCAACCTGACCGACTGCCTGGCTCTCCTCGCGGAGGGCATCGCGTGGCAACGCCGTTCGCCTGTCCGCGGGATCCAGAGAGGACGGTGCGCTGTCCGCCGGCGAACCGGACGCCGAGCCGCAGCGCCAGCCGTCGGTCGAGCGTGGGGATTCTGTCGGTCCGTCCAGCGAACAGCGGGCTGGCCATTGATACCAAGGACTTAACCCGTTTCCAGGGACCTGTACTTTCCGTGATTTCCTTATAGTTCGCCATAAGCGATCACTCTCGGGCGTAAAGTCGCTGGCGAGGTAACGAAGCATGGCTGCGACGAGCAGGTGGACACAAGCCGACCCCTCGAACACGATGAAGGGTAGTCAACAACCTTCGTCCTGCCAAGGAGTCGGCCATGCCATTGTCGCAACTGCCCGCCCTGCTGTCCGCCTGTTTCCACGATCTCATTGCCGCCCTCGACCGACGCTCCGCACCCCGCTTGCTCTTGCTCTTTCAGAGCGCCCTCTTCGCCCGCGGACGACGCACCGTCACCTCCTGGTTCCGCGCCGCAGGCATCGACCGCGACTTCCGCCCCGCCTACAACGCGCTCTGGGCTGCCGGCCGACGCGCCGAAGCCTTGGCCCATCGCCTGCTCTGCATCGCCCTCAAGCCGCTGATGCGTCACGCCCCGGGCCATCACCTGCTGTTCGCCATCGACGACACGCCCACCGCCCGTTACGGCCCCCCGGTGCAGGGCGTCGGCATCCATCACAACCCCACGCCCGGTCCGGCCGGCGAGAAGTTCGTCTACGGACACATCGGGGTCACGCTGGCTTGGCTGGCCCGCCACCCCGCCTGGGACACGCTGGCCTTGCCCCTGCGGGCCCTCCTCTACGTCCGCGCCAAGAATGTTCCCACACTGGCCAAGCGTTACCCGTGGCCGTTTCGCACCAAGCTGGAACTGGCCGTCGAACTGGCCCGTTGGCTGTGCGTCTGGTTGGCTGGCTTGGGCAAGGAACTGCGACTGGTCGTCGATGGCGCCTACGCCAAGCGGCCCTTCCTCAAGCCGGTGCTGGCCTTGGGTGTGGTGGTGTTCAGCCGCCTGCGCAAGGATGCCAACCTGCGCACCGTGCCGACGGCGAAACGTCGTCGCGGTCAGCGGGGGCCGCTGCCGACCTACGGCAAGGAGCGGATCGACTTGGCCAAGCGTGCCGGGCAGAAGCGTGGCTGGCGACGGCTGGCGTGTGTGCAATACGGCGAGCACGTGGTCAAGACCGTCAAGACGTTCGAGGCAACGTGGCGTCCGGCCGGCGGCCGTATCCGTGTGGTGATCGTGCGTGAGGACGAGGGCTGGCTGGCCTACTTCTGCACCGAACCGGCGGTGACGGTAGTGGAGATCCTGGAAGCGATGGCCGATCGAGGCGCCATCGAGCAGTTGTTCCACGATGTCAAGGAGGTATGGGGAGCGGATCAGCAGCAGGTGCGTAACGTGTATGCCAGCATTGGGGCGTTCACGGTCAACCTGGTGTTGTACAGTGTGGTCGAGGTGTGGGCGTGGACGCGCACCGAGGACGAACTGGTAAGCCGACCGACGTGGGATGAGGAGGCGCGTCGTCCCTCGCACGCGGACAAACGTAAGGCGGTGCAAGGCGAAATCCTCCGGGGGGGAAATCCAGGCGGCTCTGGGTCGGCGGACAAAGCGCGAGGAGTTTCAGGCTCTCGCCATGCGTCTGCTCAATCTGGCCGCATGAGTGTTAGATTGTCGCGGAAAGTACAAAGGGACGAGAGGGGACGGGGATCCCTCTTCGTATCCAGTGGTCGGCCGTGCCCATCCGCTCGTCGCTTTCCTGCTTCTCCACGCCGCTCGCACGGTATTGGCGGACTTGACGGGTGCGGCAGGCGCGATAGGATGACGTTCGGTTTGGTTGACCGGCTCCGAAACGCGCGGATCACGGAAGTCCCAGTCGGCGTATGTATCAGACACCCCGTCCCCTCTTATCATTCTAGAGACGCGGCAGTGGGGGCAAGGGAATCAGAAGGCAACAAAAGAGTTGATCGAAGCCAGGCAAGGACAGGTAATATGAGGGGGCGTAGCTCAATTGGTTAGAGTACCGGACTGTCGATCCGGTGGTTGCGGGTTCGAGTCCCGTCGCCCTCGTTAAACCGAAGTAGCCGCAAGCTAAAGACTTGCGGCTACTGTCGTTTTAAGACACATAAAGGAGGAAAACCGATTTGGTAGCAAATTGGTAGCAGCTCGCGGGTGACATTGGTTTGGTGTTGAAGGATGAGGTGGTCAAGCATCCGAAATCCTCGGGCGGCGTCTGGGCGGCGAACCTTCAAAAAGCCATCCTTGGGCTTTGACCTGGCTGAGATGTGCCAGAGCCTTCGGTAGCCGGGCGTCTGGGAATGAAAAGAAACTGGTCCCATCTACCGAGCTGCAAGCCCATGCTTGGGCGAGCCGCATACGGCGCTGGTGTTCACCCGGCCCATGTGCGTCCACTTGCCCCGACTCCTGGTCTCCTTGGTGAGACTCTCGGCGTCCCTGCCCAGCGTCTAGCGTTCCCAGCCTTGACCACGGCTCCGCTGCCGGCTGTCCTGCATCATCTCGACGATGGCCTGGGCCATAATGACGCCGAGACCGACGGCGGTGATGACGGAGAACACCATGCCCAGTTTGGTGCCCTGGCGCTCGCGGGCGAGCCGCTCGGTGAAGGACGCTACATGGAGCGGGTTGGGATTGCTGGGGATGCTCATGGGCGACTCGATTGCTTGGTGATATGCTACTCATAGCGTAGCTTATTTCGCTCTCCTTGGCAAGCGCCATGAATTGGCCCCGGCCTGCTCCCTTTGCTCCGCATGGTCTGCCTTCATTGCCGGCGTTAGGGCGAGCGGGGCCGAATGGCCTCTGGCCCGCTTGCCTCTCACGCCGTCGCCGTCGGTCGCCGTTTTTCGGGGTGGGTTCATAGAGTGGGTGCCCACCCCGAAAAATGGCGGCCAGAGGCGAGGGCGGGCCTTTCTTGTTCTTGTCCTGGGTTCTGGCCCCCTCACGCTTAAGCCAGAGGGAGCCGGTGAGGGGTCGGGTGGCCTTTTGATTCCGACCTTGTCTCATTCGGGGTGCGATACCTTGCTTGGCTTTCCGCTGGAGAGCGCACCGAACATGGCGACGACAGCCAGAAGCCGGGAGAGGCTTATTTGGCAGCGTGATCGGCATTGGGAGGGGATCGGAACCGTTCTGGACAACGGAACAATGTCGGCGGCTGCCGCACCAAAGGCCACGGACGGCCTGACTGCGGCAGCCCACCGCGTCGGCCCCCGCCAGGCCAAGGAGGGAGTAAAAAGAAGATAGATGGCAGATCGGAAGAGAAGGGCCAGTTCGGACAGAAGAGCCAACAGCGGGGATTCCTTGACTGCTCACCCTTGCCTCGGTTCGAGTAGAAATCGGTCTACAAACCAACCTCTTGCCCCTCGTTCCGCCGCCGATTCCTTGCGACCCGTTCCCGGAAGGTCGAAGACTTGATGGATGAACCAGCGGCCGTGCTGGAGTGGTCGGAAGGAGTCGCAGAAGGCGTGAGGTCTTCGGGAACAACCTGGGGTATGGATTCAGCTAGTGGGGATGCCTCCGGCGGAGATGCGGCGGCATCGGAACCAGTCGTTAGTTCGGAAGTGGACGCTGGCTGATTTCGGCGGCGGATGCGGGCGGTGACTGGCTCCTCAGCGGAGGATGCCTTCGGTCTGTCCCGCTGTGGCGTGGCGTCGATGGTGTGCGCGGCCTTGAGGGACTTGATACGCTCGGCGAGTTCGGCCGCCGTGGACTTGGCCTCGTCGCCTTTCGCCTGGGCCGTTGCGGAAAGGCCGGCTTTGAGCTGATCCCGCAAGAGGGTCAGTTCAGACAGATAGGCGTCGTGGAGGAAGGGCTGGCCGAGGCGTGCTTGGTAGTCCCGCAGCTGCGCTTCCGCGATGGCGAGGTCTTGCCGGACGCGGGCGCAGTCTGTGCCATAGGCGTTGGCCAGACGTTCCACCGCGTTGAGGACAGCACGCGGCCCCTGGTGTTCCCGCAAGAAGCCGGCCTGGCGCGTGGCGGCACCCTCTAGGTACACGTCGGGCGCGCTGTGGGGATGCAGGACCAGGCCGAAATGCAGGCCGCGATAGATGCCCAAAGGGACGCGGCGCGTCTCACGGACGTGCAGAGGCAAAGAATCCAGTTCGATGCCCAATGCACCCGCTGCATCCTCACGGGCGTACCTGTGCCGACCGATGGTAATGGGGTCAGCGGCGTGAGTGGCGGCGGTGGCTTGATCGGCAGTGAGGGCGGATAAACGCTCGGACAGGCTGGCAATGGTTCCCGGCAAGTCGCGCACCCTGCGGCGGGCGACGTACTGCTCGTCCAGGTGGTTCTTTTTCAAGAGGGCAAGTCGTTGCAACTCGGCATCGGCCTCGGCCAGGGTCAGGACTGCCGGGTTGCCCGATGCAATCGCCTTGACTTCCGCGTAGGACAATTCCTGGCCGCCGATGTCCTCGGCGCGGCGGGCGGTACTCTCGCCGGTCATCACCTGGGCGATGAAGCGGGCCTTGGTTTCCAGCGCTTGCCACATATAGGCGTCGAACGAGCCTTCGGTGACGTAGCGATAGACGGCCACTTCCTCGTTCTCGTTGCCCTGGCGCAAGATGCGGCCCTCGCGTTGTTCAACCTCGGCCGGCTTCCAAGGTGCGTCCAGGTGATGCAGCGCCACCAGGCGTTTCTGCACGTTGGTGCCGGTGCCCATCTTCTGCGTGCTACCGAGCAGCACACGCACCGAGCCGTTGCGGACCTTCTCGAAGAGGGCCTGCTTCTTGGCGTCGGAGTCAGCGTCCCCGATGGCGGCGATCTGTTCGCGGGGGACGCCGTGGGCGACGAGCTTCCTGATAATGTCGCCGTAAGCCGAATAGTCCCAATCGGTCGGATGAACGCCCATGTCGCAAAAGATCATCTGCGTGCCGCGTGTCGCCGCCGTCCGCTCCCAGACAGCCGCGACCTTCTCCACCAGAGCGTTGACCTTGGAGCCGGGGAAGTCAGGGGCGGTCGCGGAAAGCATCCGGGCGTCGAGGGCGAGCTTGCGGCCGTCGGTGGTGATGGCCAGGGCGTTGTCTTCGCGTGGGTCCACCTTCTGCGACCGCAGCCGCTCGTAGCGTTCCACGAGCTTCTGCTGGAGGTCGTGCTGCTCCTCGGACATCGGGCAGGCGACGACAATAGCTTTGCCGCTCTCCAGATGGGGGCGGGGCAGGTCGAGCATCTCGGCCGTCTGCACATCGGCGAAGGACCGGAACATCTGCTGAAGTTCCGGGAGATTCGTGAATCGGGCGAACCGACTGCGCGGCCGTAGCGATGCCCCATCGGGGGAGATTTCCATTGTGTCGATGACTTCGCCGAAGGTGCCGGCCCAGGCGTCGAAGTGTTCGATGCCGCGTTGACGCAGCCCTTCGGGGTCGAGGAAGCGTTGCATGGTGTACATCTCGACCATCGTATTACTGATGGGCGTGCCGGTGGCGAAGGTAACGCCGTGGCCGGCGTGCTGCTCGTGCAGGTAACGGGCTTTCATGTACACATCGAACGCGCGTTCGCTGCCGCCGGTCTGGATGCCGGCGACGCGCTCCATCTTGGTCGGCGTCTCCAGGTTCTTGAAGTAGTGGGCCTCGTCGATGAAGACGTGATCGACGCCGAGTTCATCGAACACCAGGCCGTCGTCCTTCTTGTCCTCGGCGAGCAAGTCCGTGAGGCGTTCGACGCGGGCGGCCTTCTGCTTTTCGATGGTCTTGATGAGGTTACGGTTGCTGCCTCGGTCGGCGGCGTGTTCGCGGAGCAGTTGGTCGTACTCCTCGATCTGCTCGCGCAGGAACGTCTCTTGGTACTCCCGCGACATGCCGATGCGCTCGAAGCTGCTGTGGGTGACGATGATGCCATCCCATTCGCCACTGGCGATCTTGGCGGTCAAGTGCTTGCGACGGTCCCGCGACAAATCCTCCTTGGCGGCGACGAGCAGCTTGGCGTTGGGGTAGAGCTGCATGAACTCGCGGGCGAACTGCTCCAGCAGATGATTGGGCACGACGTACATCGGCTTGTGGATCAGCCCGGCCTGCTTCATCTTCATGCCAGTGGCCGCCATCGTGAACGTCTTGCCGGCGCCGACGGCGTGGGCCAAGCAGCGTGTTGCCGCTGCTCATGCCGCGCCACACGGCATCGTTCTGGTGCGGCCGGAGCCGGATGGTCTGGTTCATGCCGGGGAAATCCAGATGCGAGCCATCGAAGAGGCGGGGGCGGAGGTTGTTGTAGGTGTCGTTGTAAATGCGTACCAGCCGCTCGGTGCGGTCGGGATCGGCGAAAACCCAGGAGCGGAACCGCTCCTTGATGAGTTTTTGCTTCTCGCGTGCGGCAAACGTCGCCTCCTGGTTGACCACGCGCTCCTCGCGGTCGCCGTGGTTGATGGTGTCGTAGATCACCGGCGTCTTGAGGTTCAGGGCCAGGTCGAACAGCCAGGTGCCGTTGGCGCGGGCCGTGCCGTACTCGGAAGTCGCAGCTACCGACTGCGTGGCGGCGTAGTCGGCGTCCAGGTTCCAGACGGCATCCTTTTTCAGGTGCGCGACCGGGACCGAAGCTGGCTCGACGTGGAAGAGATCGGCGGCGAACGCCTGGATGTCGCTTTCCGGTATCCACGGCGCGCCGAGGTTGGCGTCGATGTCGCCGGGCAGCACGTCTTCCGGCTGCACGCCGCGCAGAGCCTCGACGTTGCGGGCATAAGGGGGGCCGGCGCGTTCGGCGGCGGTGAGCTTGGCCCGCACGTTGCCGGAGAGGTAGGCATCGGCGGTCTGCCAGGTCTGCGATTCCGGGTCGTGAAAGATCAGGTCGCCCAGCTCGGTGATGATCGGTTCTTCGGCCTTGCCGTACAGCGTATCGATGTAAGGCAGGTCCACCATGCCTCGCTGGTTGAGGGAGACGAGCAAGCCTTCCTCGGCGCTCTTGACGTGGGTGACGGGCGGGGTCTTGCCCACCACGTCCTTGGTCATGATGGCGGCCTTGCCGGCCTTGCCCGTTACCTCGTCGTAGTCCTCCAACGACATGACCAGCATGGCGTCCGGGTCTTCGCGGAACTTCACGAGGTTGGGCATCCGGCGGATGGTATGGCCGTCGGTGGTTTCGCCGAAGGTGGTCTTGTTGATGGGGCCGTAGGTGAAGACGAAGCGGTCG
Organism: uncultured Planctomycetota bacterium; assembly: GCA_963849325.1. Classification (GTDB taxonomy): domain Bacteria; phylum Planctomycetota; class Planctomycetia; order Gemmatales; family Gemmataceae; genus JAJPHU01. The sequence goes on from CAWKHF010000010.1 coordinate 528,297, forward strand.
TAGTCCCAATTGAGCGCCCGGCGCGCCTCCTGGCGGGCTGGTTCAGGCCAGCCTTCGTTCTGCGATTGCAGGACGCGGCGGGCCAAGTCGCGCAGGCGGATCAGGCCGGCCAAACGCCGGCCGGTCAACGAACCGCCGGCCGTCAGGGTCGTGCCGCCATAGACCACGGGCACCGCCTGTCCGTCGAGGGATTGGCAGATGGTGCGGTTGTCGGCGATAAAGAAGCTGCCTTCGCTGATGTGGCGCTCCGGCGGCGGGGGTGTGAAGGCGGCGGTCGGCTGTTCCTGAACCGGAGTCGCTTGTAGCGGAGCGTATTCGGGTAGGCGGTGGATCGCCTCTTTCAGCTGCTCGGTCAAGTCACCATTGCCGAGGACGCTGTAGCCCTCGCCGTAGAGCGTATCCTTGCTGGTCCAGGCACCCAGGACCATTTCGGGATGGTTCAGGAAGTAGCGATTGATCGGAACCTCCACGCTCCTCGATGGCCAGCGGGGCAACGCCGAGCCATTCGGGGTCGGCATGATGGGCCGGCTCGTCCGGCGCTCGCTTGCGGAGGAAGAGGATGTCCGTGACCACGGCCGTGCCTTCCCGCTTGAAGGCGTCGGAGGGCAGGCGGATCGCTCCCACGAAGTCGGCTTTGTCGGCCAGATACTCGCGGATGGCGGCATTCTGCTTGTCGAGCGTGAAATGCGTCGTGACCAGACGCCAGCACGCCGCCGGGCTTGAGGGCGTCGATGGACTTGGCGAAGAAGTAGTCGTGCAGAGCGAGCTTGTGCCCGCGATAGTCGAGCTTCAGGTCGGCGAAGGGCACGTTGCCGATCACCGCATCAATGCGGTCTTCGGGCAAGCGGGTATCGCGGAAGTTCTCGATGCGGATGTCCTGGTCGGGGTGCAGCGCTTTGGCGATACGACCCGAAATGCTGTCCAATTCCACGCCGATGAAACGCATTCCGTCCGGCCCCTGACTCATAAAGTTGCCGATGCCGCAGCCGGGTTCGAGGACGGTTGCATTTCCGGGAATTCCGAGGCGGGCGATACCCGCATGGATGGCCGCGATGACGGTCGGGGACGTGTAGAAGGCGTTGAAGGTGGTGCGTTTGGCGCTATCGTATTCCTCCGGCGAGAGCAACGTCTTCAATTCCTCGCCGAGAGTCTGCCAGCTGGCATCCTTGTAGCGGCCGGTGACAGGATCGGGGAAGATCGACAGGGCGACTGGCCCGAACCCCGCGAAGCGGGCGAGGATGTGCTTCTCCTCCGGGGTGGCCGGTCGCTGCTCGGTCTCGATCCGCTTGACAGTGCGGATGGCGGCGAGAATGTCGCGGGCCTTGGCTTTTTCGCCGCTGGCGATGGGAGAAGGGGAGGTAGGCCAGGGCCGTTCCGCGGCGGCAGCGTGCCGGTCGGACGGCTCGGCGGCATGGAGCGGCGAGGGTTTCGTTGGGGTAGCCGGCTCCGGCGCTTCCGTTGCTTTTGGTGGCTCCGGGGCGGCGAGGACCGGATCGGATTGAGGAAGGGAATCGAAGAGCGAGGGTTGACGCCGTGCCGCCTTTACGCGGGCGGCGTATGACGGCGAACGAACGCCATTGCTGCTTCCAGAGAGAGTGGGCTGGCTGCGTCTGGCGGAGACACGGGCGGCAAACGATCCTCCAGTTTCTTGAGGGCGATCTCCAGAGCCGCGCTCGCGATCTGGTTCGGATTGCTTCTCGGTTTCGCCAGGCTGAGGAGTTCCTTCCAGACTTCGTGGCTGGTCTTCAGTTCCTTGGCGTAGTGTTCCAGCGTCGGCAGCAGGCTCCGCGTTCTGCGGAGTTGCTCCTGCATCTCCGGTCGTTGCTGGAGGAGTTCGAGTACCATCGTCTTGTACAGCATTGTGACTTCCTTCTGGATCGGGGGTAACGGCGTCTGGTGGCTCAGGCGTATTGCCTGGGCCGGCTGGGAAGAGCAAGCGTTGTCGCCAGGAGGGCGGCTTCCGGGCCATCGTCAGGAACCGTCAGGGAACTGTGGTTCCCGACTTCGTACTCCGCTAGGGGATCGCGGTTGGCCCTCGGTCGGGTCATTGGAGACGTACATCCTCGGCTCGATTCCTTGGTGAAATGCTACTTACAGGGTATACTATTTCAGCATTCTTGGCAAGCGTCATGAATGGGTGCTGGGATGCTTGCCCCTCTGCCTATCCCCTTTGCATGTCTTGATTACCCGATAGGGCGAGCAGGGCGAGCAGGGCGAGTTTGCCGCCGGGCCTCTTGCCTCGCACACTGTCAGTCGCCGTTTTCGGGACGGGTCCAAGAGGTCAACATTAGCAGTTCTTTCGCGGTTGTCTGCACCTGAATTAGATCGCCGTGCTGCTCCGCCGACAATTCCGTATCCAGCAGTCTTTCCGTCATCGTCACCATCTCATCGAGCGCCCGCGCAACTGTCGCTGAAAGTTTTCCAGACGGTCGCTGACAGCCTGAGCGGCTTGCTCCGCGCTCTGCCTGGCTTCAATCAACTCCCGTTCGCGGTTGACTTGCTCGCTGATGTCCAGAAAGGTGACGACGGCGCCGATCACCTGGCCGTTGCGGTGGATCGGGTATGACCACCATTCCACCGGGAAACTGGTGCCGTCGGCACGCCAGAAGACTTCGTCCTTCCCATGCGTCCGACAGCCTTCTCGGAATGCCTGGTAGATGGAACATTCCTCGATGGAGTAAGGTGTGCCGTCCGGGCGGCTGTGGTGGAACACACCATGCGTGTTCCGGCCCAGCAGATCACGCGGGTCTTGAAGTCCCAACAGGCTGGCGCAGGCCGGATTGCAGAAGGAGCAATTCCCATTGACATCAGCCCAGTACATCGCCTCCGCAGTGGATTCGAGCAACAGGCGGATCTGCTCCTCGCTTTCCCGCAAGGCTGCTTCGGATCGCACCAGTTCGTCGGCCAGCCAGCCCTCGACAGCGCGGGCCAGGTCCGCAGCAGTCTGGTAACGGTCGCTGGGATGATAAGCCATCGCCTTCAGGCAAACCGCCTCCAGTCCTCGCGGGATGTCGTCGCGCAGTTGGGAGGGCGCTGACACCTGCCCCTTGCGGACTTGCAATAAAACCTCCAGCGTATCCGCCCCCTGATAGGGACATCGGCCGACCAAGATTTCGTACAGGATGACTCCCAGCGCGTAGATGTCGGTCAACGGCCCGGCAGGGTGGCCGTTTATCTGCTCCGGCGAAATGTAGGCCGGAGTACCAAGGATTTGACCCGCCTGGGTCAGTCCCTGGTCCACGGCGGGAATGTCGAGGACTGACGGAGTACTACTGCCCGGTTCCAGCCACTTGGCCAAGCCCCAATCGAGCACAAGGGTTTCGCCGAAGTCCCCGAGCATGATGTTGCTTGGCTTCAAGTCGCGGTGGATCACGCTCTGAGTGTGGGCGAAGCCGATCGTTTGGCAAATGTCGCCGAAGTGCCGCAGCAGGTCACGGAAGGCCAAAGGGGTTGGCTGCTGGTGATACGCGGAAATGGCATCTTCCAGGGTGCGGCCATGCACGAACTTCATGACATAATAAGGCGTGCCGCACTCGTTTTCGCCAACGAGATGAATGGGCACGATCCCCGGATGGGTCAGTTGCCCCATGAGGCGGGCTTCGCGCACGAACCGCTCCCGGATCTGGCGATCCGCAGCCAATTCCGGCCGCAGTTCCTTGATGGCGACTTCGCGGTTCAGCTTCGGATCGTGGGCCTTCCAAATCTGCCCCATGCCGCCAGTCGCGTGCAGATCCTTTCGCTCGTAACCGCTTGCGGGGAGGGCGGCGATGTAGGGAGAGGTCGTCCCCCCGGCCGGCGTGGAAAATGGCGCGACGGAGTGCTTGACGCCGAGACCCATCGAGGATGAGCCGGACAGCCGATGGATGGAATCGTCGGCGACAACATGGCTGCTCTGCTTTCGCAACTTCCGTTCGAGCAACCGCTCCACATCGGCTCGGTCGTCCGCGGAGAGCCACCCGCGTTCCACGAGCAGATCGGCCAAAACACCGTCCATGCGGGTAGCCCATGCCGAGCAAGCGTCGGCAAACTGAAGGGCGTCCACCAAGCCGGCCTGCAAGGCAAGCACCCCGAAGTGCAGGTTCTGGTCGGCCGCCATAGGCATTGCTGACCTGTTTTCGGTCATAACACAAACTTCCACTGCCTACCGATCCGGGCTGAGATGGGCCTCCACCATCCAGAGCCATTTGTCGATGCCGCGCGAAACTTCCGTGAACACGTCAGACGTATCCGCATCGCCGAACTCATCCGCTTGGTTAATTGCTTCCCGAACGGACTTGCCGAATGTTGCCAGCGCGTTGGACAGAGCGGCCACATGATCGCGCCCGCTCGTGATGGTCAATGGATACTCGGGCAGGGATGATTTGGCCGCAACCGTCCGCGCCGTCCCTTCCACGGTTCCGCCCAGCTGCACCGCGCGTTCCGCGATCAAGTCCACATAATCCTCGACCTCTTCATTGATCTCATCGAAAAGCTTGTGCAGGGCGATGAACTCCGGCCCCTTGACGTTCCAGTGAGCTTGCTTGGTCTGGGTCTGCAAGTCAATGCAGTCCGCCAGCCTGCTGCCCAGCAGCACAACCGCCTTCGAGCGAACGCTCTCCGGAAGATCATTTTTCGTGGGGTGCAACCGCATCGGCGTCTCCTCTTTTTTGCTTGAGACTGTTCTTTCCGTGAGTTTCTAATCCACACGGCCTAGGATTGATCAGGCTGCTTTTTTGCAGACGACTTCCGTTGAAGCCGCAGCTTTCCATTGTGCGTGTTGAATGGCATTTGGCCGGTCGCCTGCGTCTTCGACGATACCGTCCACATATGCCGCGAACTCCACATCGTACCACTCGCGCAGAATGGACCAGGCGGCCCTCATCCCAGGCGACACAAAAAGGCCAAGCAACGACCTTTTGAAGCTGTTGAAAGCCAGTTCATCGAGCAGATGATCGCGGTGCTGAAGAAATGAGTCTTCCGCCCCCAAAAAAACCGCACGGCAATAGCCGATGAATTGTACCAGTTGGGTTGCAGTGACTTCCGTGTCGCCGTTCATGCAACGGTGATATGCCTCCGCGAAGTCCGTATCCATGAGACGCATCGCGATGTCGGCTGATCGACAGGCTCTTCCTTGCTGGATCAACGCCCGTTGGTTCTTCTCGGACTGCTGGATCTGACGCTTGAGTAGCAGCAAGGAAATCAGGACAGCAACGGCACTTACTGTACCTGCCAGAGTTGTCAGTACGGAAAGACTCATTTAGACCTCGGCTGATAGAGATAGATACAAGTCAAGGCTACTAATCAGCGGTGAGTTGAGTGTCAAGAGGAGTCTAATTTTGACGGTCGCGGCTCGTTGAGTGTTTTGGGGTATCACTCCGGCAATACTGCATACGTGTCTTCGTTTGCATTTATCCCCACGATCGACCGCTTGCCGCACACGATACCCCCCTGCACGATTCCCATGGTCTCGTCCACCTTCATGAAGGCGTCTGCATTGTTTGGACTGATCTGCTCGGCGAAATGCTGGAATTCATCGCCCTGGAAATAGAGCGTGTGGTCGAACTCAGCACTAGCATTGACTTGGCCGTCGTGGATGTGCAAGGTGGGAAAGTAAAGTCCCTCGTCCATTTCGGTCGGGAACTGGAAAGCCATGGGATGAATCCGCCGTGCAGTGCCATTGGCGCTCGGTTGGCCAGCAGGGCTCTCCTTGAGCTGGAAGACGGCAAATCCCCAGTCGCTGTATTGCGGCAGCTGGTTCCAGGTCGCGGCCGGCAAACGAAAGCGAGCGTCCAGCCGGTCGAAATCGGCCAGCGTAGGCACAAAGCTGGCGATGAAATCGCCGACTGATTGCACCTCTAGTTTGATCCGCGTCGATCCAGCGTCGCCGACAATACCTTTGCCCAGTCCGACAATCGGTGTAGGAAAGCCCTTTTCCATGTCCTCGAAGAACTCGGGGTAGCCATTGAGGGGGATGAAGTCCAGCGCGTCCTCGACTTGGCTGCTGACCGGCAATGGAAGGATCATCGCTACTTCCGAGTCAGTGCTGACGCTCATGCTGTAAACAAGATATTGGGCAATTTCGTCTGCATCATTGACCGTCAGCCGGGCAAAAATCTTCGTCCCGCCGAGGTGAGAGACGCGGCCAGTGAAAATACACATGGATGATCCTCCGTTCGATATCCCTCAAATCCGTGCTTGACGTATAGGACATTAGCTTGGGCTATTTTACTGGCAAGTGCCTGGATGCCGCGCTCTCCGACTCTGTGAAAGCGAGCCGTGACTGCATGGGCGCGGAGCAGTAGAACCTGGCGACGGTGTACATCGCAGTAATCCACTTGCTGGCTGGAGTGGAGCACCGAGCCGCGCAGCCGCCCTGTGGTCCGCGATGGAGGTTATTCATGCTCGTACTTTCCTTTGAGTGAACTGATGCGGAGTGAGCCATCCGGCGCCGGTGGGTTGGACGGAAGCCGCTCAATGCCGGACGACTCGGGAACCGTCGCGTCGGGGGCTCGTCGGCAGTCACATTGTCGAGAAACGTGGCGGATGGCACAAAGAACAGGTTGCCGGTGACTGCGCGGCTGAAATCCAGCAGTCGGTCATAGTTGCCGGGCGGCTTGCCGATGAACATATTCTTGAGCATTTGCTCGATGATTCCCGGAGACCGGCTGTAACCGATAAAGTAGGTGCCGAACTCGCCCCCTACCCGACCGAAGGGCATGTTGTCGCGCAGAATCTTGATCTCCTTGCCATCCTCCACGATCGTGGTGAGGGCGTTGTGTGCCGAGGACGGTTTGCTGGCATCATTTAGAGCCTATCCGAATAACCTGGTGACGAGTACAATGTCTATAGTCCGTCGGCACTTGTGTCTCGATGACTGGCGTTGTGCGGAGGCTCTACCATGGACGAACGACCCATTCCGGACGATTGGCGTATCTCCGATGACCTCTGGGAGGCCATCGCTCCGCTGCTGCCCGAACACCCAAACACACACCGCTTCGGCGGCGGTCGGCCCCGAAAGCCCGACCGTGTTCTGCATGGAAGCCATCCTCTTCGTGCTCCGCACCGGCTGTCAATGGAAGGCGCTGGACGCCACCAAGTTCTGCCCGGCTTCCACCGCCCACGATCGTTTTCAAGAATGGGTCCAGGCCGGCGTCTTCCGGGAACTCTGGGAACACGGCTTGATGGCCTACGACGACTGGAAAGGGATCGATTGGTCCTGGCTGTCGATGGACGGGTGCATGACCCAAGCACCCCTTGGGGGGAAAAAGACGGGCAAAAATCCCACCGACCGGGCCAAGAAGGGCAGCAAACGCAGCCTGCTGACCGAGGCCGAGGGCATCCCGGTGGGACTGGCCGTGGACGGTGCCAACCGTCCGGACATGAAGATGGTCGAAGAGACTCTCGACAGCATCCCCGTGGAGCGTCCCGAGCCGACGCCCGACGAGCCGCAGGGTCTGTGCCTGGACTTGGGCTATGACTATGACGAGGTGCAAGCGATTGCCGAAGAATTCTACTTCACGACGCATCTGCCGCCCCAGAAGGGAGCCGCGCAGCAGGTGAAGCGGAAGGCGGGCCGTAAGGCGAGACGTTGGGTGGCGGAGCGGACGCACAGTTGGATGAACCGATTCCGCGGCATTCTGATCCGTTGGTGCAAGAAGGCCGAGAACTATATTGCCCTGTTGCATATGTCTTTCGCCTTCATCATTTACAAGCGTATGGGGTTAACCGGATAGGCTCTTAGCTCGATGTCCGACAGCTTGGTGCGGCCGATGATGCGCTCCTGGTCCTCTGTGGGTAGTGCATTCCACCCCGCCAGATCATGGAGGTATTTCTGCACAATCACATAGCTTCCGCCGGCAAACGCCGCATCCTCCGCGCCGATGAGCGTGGCGTCCATTGCCGCCTGCCCCGTGGGGTTTTCGGTCCCATCGACAAAACCCAGGAGATCGCGGGCGTCGAAGTAACGAAAACCATGCACCTCGTCCACCGCACAAACAGCGTCGCCGAGACGCGACACGATCTGCGTTCCTAGCTCAAAACAAAGGTCAAAATGCTGGGCACGAATGTGGAAAAGCAGATCGCCTGGTGTGGCGACGGCATGGCACTTGGGAGCGCGGATCTCGCGGAACGCGTGCAATTTTGCCGGTCGCGGCTGCCCGAAAAGCCGGTCCCACGCATCAGACCCAATTCCCAAGACGCACGAAAGGCCGGCATCCATGGCTCGAAATCCCACGGTGCGCACAAGTGAGGCCAGGTCGCCGCACAAGGAGCGGACCCTCGTGCGCTGATCGGCGCCTGGGTTGATGGTTGCGACTAGGAAGAGCGCGGCGCGCGCTAACGGTGCGTTTACCGGCTGCGGAAGGGGGCTCACTTTCATGCCTCATTCAAAGATAGCACTGTGACGGTTTATGGAGCAAATTCTGCTAGCACAAGTGAGCTTCAGAACCCCGATCGAGAATGGCCCCCGCCTTCGCTTGCTGGGATGGGGCTCCAATCAGGCTTTGTGCGCTTCGGTCCGACACACGTCCGACACACCCACACATACTCAGGCTCTGCCAGACCGGTTTGAGATTCCTGTCTTTGAAGGCGACGGTATCGTTATGTTTTTCGTCCTTTGCACCGTACACGAGCGTCACGGTCCCGTGGCGCACATGCCCCAGGAGTTGCTCAACCGCATCACGATTCTTGTCAAGTTGCCGGAAATAGCGGTTGCGGAATCCGGCCCATCTCGCCGGGTCGTGGCCGAACCATTTCCAGAGTGCCGTGGTCGGCGCAATCTCCTTGAGCCAGAGATCGATTCGGGCGGAATGTTTGGACACGCCCTGCGGCGACAGACGGTCAACAAGAATTCGGAATCCAGCGCTTGGTGTGACTGCTTCATACGCTCGCTTCAGCTTGATGACCATAAGTCCTCTCCGGTATCAGAGCATCTCCAGCGACCTCTTCTCGGTCGGTGGCGGAAACGTGCGCTCCAGTTCGGCAAGAATCATGAGGCGGAGGTCGAGGGCGGCGCGGTTCTCGCGGACGTGCTCAGGCGTCCCCGTTCGCGGAATGACGATGAGTCCGTCTTGCCGGAGCAGCCAAGCGAGCGCCACCTGGGCGGGTGTCGCGTCATGCCGCATCGCCACGCTCTCCAGCGCCGGATGACGGAGCATCCGGCCTTGCTCGATCGGCGAGTACGCCATGATCGGGATGGAGTGCTCGCGGCCCCAGGGCAGAAGATCGTACTCGATGCCGCGCCGGGTGAGGTTGTAGAGCACTTGGTCGGTCTGAACGGCCGATCCGCCCGGAAGGTCCGTGAGTTCTTCCATGTCCGAAACGTCGAAATTGCTGACGCCCCAATGTCGGACCTTGCCGGCGCGGACCAGTAGGCCGAAAGCGTCCAGTGTCTCCTCCAAGGGCGGGCCGCCGCGCCAGTGCAGGAGATACAGGTCGAACCGATCCGTCTTCAGGCGCCGCAGGCTGCGCTCGCAAGCGGTGATCGTCCCGCAATGTGTTGCGTTGTGCGGCAGCACTTTGCCGACCAGAAAGACTTCCTCCCGTCGTCCAGCAATCGCCTCACCGACGAGTTCTTCGGCGCCACCATCGGCGTACATCTCGGCGGTATCGATCAGCGTCATGCCGAGGTCGAGTCCGAGGCGCAGTGCCGCGATTTCGTCCGCTCGATGGTGAACGCCTTCAGCTAGATGCCACGTACCCTGACCGAGTACCGGGATCGCATCGCCGGACGGGAGCTTGATCGTGCGCATAGCAGTTGCTGCCATAACAATCCTCACTCAACAGGAAGGCGACATCAACGAGACGGCAGGCAAGCTTTAACCATCTCTTCTATCGGGAAACCGTTTATCGGGAAACCGTTCCGGCGGTCCAGATTGGCCAGAAACTTGCGACCGAAGGCGATCAAATCCGCCTTGCCCTGCCGCAGCCAAGCCTCGGCCGTGTCCAGGTCGAAGCCGCCGGCCAGGATGAGCGTACCGCGATTTTTTTCACGCATCAGCTCGATCATCCGCAGGGCGCGGGCATCGGGTTCGGCCCCTTGCTTGATCGCCGCGAGAGCCGGGTTGACGAGATGCAGATAGGCGAGTCGGTAGGCGCTGAGCTTGTCCGCGACGAACCCAAAGGTTGCTTCCGGGTCGTCGTCGCTGATGTCGTTGGCCACGCCGAGCGGCGACAAGCGCACGCCAACGCGATCCGGCTGCCACACTTCGACAACCGCCTCGACCACTTCCAGAAGCAGTCGCGCCCGGTTTTCGATTGGTCCACCATAGCGATCCGTGCGCCGATTGGTGCTGGACTCGATGAACTGGTCGAGCAGGTAGCCGTTGGCCGCGTGAATCTCAACGCCGTCGAAACCGGCGGCCAAGGCGTTCTTCGCTCCACGCGCGTATTGCCGGACGAGGTAGGGCATCTCCTCGATTTGCAAGGCCCGCGGCGTCACGAAGGGCACCCGTTCGCCCTCGCCCTTTTCGTTCTCGATGAACGCCTGGCCGCTGGACTTGATGGCCGAGGGGGCGACCGGGAGCATACCGTCGGGTTGCAGGGACGGATGGGAGATGCGTCCGACGTGCAAGAGCTGCTGGAAAATCAAACCGCCGGCCATATGCACCGCATCAGTGACCAAACGCCAGCCCTCGACTTCGCGGCTGTGAATGCCCGGCGTCCAGGCGCAGCACAGTCCCTGCATCGAAACCTGGGTCGTCTCGCTAATGATGAGGGCGGCCGAGGCCCGCTGCGCGGAATAGCAGGCGTTGAGGGGGGTGGGTCCATTTGCCGGCTGGCGGGCGCGCGAGCGCGTCAGCCGCGCCAGGACGATCCGATGGGGTAAGTTGTAACGCCCCAGCTGGACGGGTTGAAATAACCGTTCTACAGGTGTTTGCCGGGCCGAGGCGGTTGGTGCAGACAATATCATCGTTCTCCGTTTTTCTCGTCAGCACTCTTTTCCCCAACGTCTATCGGCCTTGAGAGGTATGCCACCAGGGAAGAGAGCGATGTAGTGGTCTGCGCTGACGGCGATCCCACCTCCCTTGGGAGAGCCTTGGCAAACGAGGTAACGCAACGGCTATGCCAAGGCGGTTCATGGGGCGGAGATCCGCCGCTTCCGAAAGACAAATCCCCGGAAGGCGGTGTTTTCAAAGCACTAAAAGCAAGTGTTCGCCGTAGACGGCGCGTACCACGTCCCTGACCTCCCCACGACAAAATGTCCGTTCGTTCTCAACCGAGAGACAATTTGTCCCGCTCGATAGGGACACCGGCCCACATCCGGGGCCATTGACGCTCAGAGGCCGCGCATCGCAAGTCTTTGGCACCTCGGCTGTTTCCCGCAGTCTTGCTGCGCATCTTCCGGCCGAGAGGTGATCTGGCATTCCCATTGCAAAAGGAAAGCCGAAGTCTGTCGTACTCGTTGCGAGGGTTGCGCCGTGGTGATTTCCGACCAAATCCATCCTCAAACCGACCCGGCCTTGGCCGTCGTCTCCGTATGCCGGATCGATGGCTCTGGCTCGGCCGTCCGTCCGGACGTGCTGGCCGTAGAGGAGCCGCTGGAAATCCGACTGGGCTGCGCTGGGGATGGGAGGCGTTCGCACCGCGGCGTCTCCATCACCATGCGGACACCCGGTCACGACAGCGAGTTGGCCATCGGCTTTCTATTTACCGAGGGGATCATCACGGCGCGAGAACAGGTAATGGGTGTCCGCACCTGTGGGACGGGCAATGTGGTCCGTGTGGACTTGCGGCCAGAGGTTGCCGTGGACCTGACGCGGCTGGAGCGCCACTTCTACGCGACCTCCAGCTGCGGGGTGTGTGGCAAGGCGTCGCTGGAAGCGGTGCGCGTCTGCTCGCCTCATCGCCCTTCCGAGGGTTGGCCCGTCGTCGAAGCCGAGGTCATCCACCGACTGCCCGACACTCTGCGGGCGGAGCAAGCCGTCTTCGACCGTACTGGCGGCCTGCACGCCTCCGCGCTCTTTGACATCCACGGCGACTTGCTGTGCCTGCGCGAAGACGTTGGCAGGCATAACGCTCTGGACAAGCTCATCGGCGTTTCGTTCCTCTCCGGCCGCACGCCGCTGTCCGAGTCGGTGCTTCTGGTCAGCGGCCGGGCGAGTTTTGAATTGGTGCAGAAAGCGGCGGTCGCCGGCATCCCCATCTTGGCCGCCGTGGGCGCGCCATCGAGTTTGGCGGTGGACTTGGCCCGCGAGTGCGGTCTGACCGTGCTCGGCTTTGTTCGCGCGGATCGCTTCAACATCTACACGGGGGCCGACCGTGTCCGTTATGCCGCGTCTGATTTGTCTCCGACCCCCATCCGGGAAATTCGAGTTCCGCTCTCAGTCGTCTGAAACGAGGTAATTGCATGTTCCGTTTCCCCTTGACCAAACACCCGCTGATTTCTCAGCAGCCGTTCAGTCTCCAGACACTGGCGAAGGCTTCGCGGCTGCGCGGCGCCACCGTCACTGAGGCCGTCTGCCCTTACTGCGCCGTCGGCTGCGGGCAGCTCATTTACAGCAAGGGCGGCGAACTCATCGACGTTGAGGGCCATCCCGATAGTCCCATCAGCGGGGGCCACCTCTGCCCCAAAGGGGCCAACGCCTTCCAGCTCGCCGTCAATTCGCATCGCGTCAGCCATGTCCTCTACCGCGCTCCCTTCTCCGACAAATGGGAGCAAAAACCGTTGGATTGGGCGATGGATCAGATCGCCCAGCGCGTCAAGGCGGCCCGCGACGCCGACTTCACGACGCGCGACGAGCAAGGTCGCTTGCTCAACTCGGTGCGATCCATCGGCACGTTGGGCGGGGCATCGCTTGACAACGAGGAGAACTACCTCATCAAGAAGCTGTTTGGCGGAGGGCTGGGCGTGGTGTCGATCGAGAACCAGGCGCGGATATGACACAGCGCCTCGGTGCCCGGTCTGGGCGCCTCGTTCGGCCGCGGTGCGGCCACCAATTATCAACAGGACATGGCCAACAGCGATTGCATCCTCTTCATGGGATCGAACATGGCGGAAGCCCAACCTGTCGGCTTCCGCTGGCCCATGAAGGCCAAGGAGAAGGGCGCGACCCTGATCCACGTCGATCCGCGCTTCACGCGCATGTCGGCCGTGTGCGACGTGTACGTCGGCATCCGCTCCGGCAGCGACATTGCCTTCCTCGGCGGCCTCGTGAATTACGTCCTGAGCAACGACCGTTGGTTTCACGAATACGTCCTGGCCTACACCAATGCTTCGACGATCATCGAGGAAGGTTTCCAGGATACCGAGGATTTGGAAGGGCTGTTCAGCGGCTTCGACCAACAACACGACGACTATGACATCAAGCAGGGCCGCTGGGGCTACGAGGAGTCCGGGAACGGTCGGCAAGGGGAGCAGGACGGTCCCAAGCATACGCCGCAGGCGAAGTCCGAGAAAGGCCGGCATGGGCTTCACGGTCACGGAAGGGATGGCAACGCCGAACCGTACACCTCCCCGTACAAGGACATGACGGCCGCACAGCGCGATCCGACCTTGCGGCATCCGCGCTGCGTTATGCAGATCCTGCGGCGACACTTCGCCCGCTACACGCCGCAAATCGTCTCCCAGGTGTGCGGCTGCACGCAAGCGGAATTCATGCGGGTGGCGGAGTTGCTCTGCGCCAACTCCGGACGCGAGCGGACCAGCTGCATCGCCTACGCGCTGGGTTGGACGCAGCACACCACCGGCGTGCAGATCATCCGTACCGCTGGCATTCTGCAACTGTTGCTCGGCAACGTGGGCCGGCCCGGCGGCGGCATCATGGCTCTGCGCGGCCACTCCACCATCCAGGGCGCAACCGACGTTTCGACTCTGTACGACACCCTGCCCGGCTACCTGCCGCAGCCGGCCGCCTACGACCGCAAGCACGAGAATTTGCGTTCTTACATCGAGCACGAAGGGATGCCCACAGGCTACTGGTCGAACTTCAGCAAATTCATTGTTAGTCTGCTCAAGGCGTGGTACGGCGACGCCGCCACGCCGGACAACGACTTCGGTTTCTCCTGGCTGCCGCGCGTGGATGCTGACTACTCGGCCCTGGCCTTTTTCGACCGTATGGCCAAGGGAGGAGTTAAAGGCTACTTCCTGACCGGCATGAATCCAGGCGGCGGCGGACCCAACGCAGGGCTACACCGCGCCGGCCTGCGCAACCTCGAATGGCTGGTGGTACTCGACTGGTTCGAGACGGAGAGCGCCACCTTCTGGAAGAACGACCCGAACGCGCCGCCGCCCTCCCAGATCAAGACCGAGGTCTTTTTCATCCCCGCAGCGGCCGCGCAGGAGAAGGAGGGCAGCTTAAGCAACACGCAGCGGCTGCTCCAGTGGCACAACAAGGCCGTCGATCCGGTCGGCGACCGCCGCTCCGACGCCTGGATTCTCTACAACCTCGGTAAGCGTCTCAAGCAGCTCTACGCCGGCTCGACCGATCCCAAGGACCAGCCGCTGCTGAACCTCACCTGGGACTACGACTTCGACGAGCCGCCACGCCTGCCCGACGGCACACTCAGCCGCATTGAAGGCGAACCGGACCTTGAGAAAGTCCTCATGGAGATCAATGGCTACAAGCTGGATGAAATAGATCCGCGCACCGGACGGCCGCGTCTCGTGGCCAACTTCACCGAGTTGAAGGAAGACGGTACGACATCGTGTGGCTGCTGGGTCTACAGCGGGGTTTTCCCCGAGCCGGGCCGCAACCGGGCGAACGAACGCAAAATTACCGACAACCCCTTTCAACCGGAATGGGGCTTTGCCTGGCCGTACAACATTCGTATCTTGTACAACCGCGCCTCGGCCGACCCCGAAGGCCGGCCCTGGTCGGAACGCAAGAAACTGGTCTGGTGGGACGCCGAAAAGCGGCGTTGGGTCGGATTCGACCAACCGGACTTCGAGGAGGACAAACCGCCCGATTACCAACCGCCGCCGGGCGCGACGGGCATGGCGGCCATCGCCGGCACGCATCCCTTCACCATGAAGGCCGACGGACTCGGTTGGCTGTACGCTCCCGGCGGCGTCAAGGACGGGCCTCTGCCGACGCATTACGAGCCGGTCGAGTCGCCGGTGGGCAACCTTCTCTATCCCAGACACAATTGCAATCCAACGGTACGCTTTTTCGAGGGACCGCTCAACCACATTGCCCACACGCCGACGGCCGAGTATCCCGTGGTGGCTACGACGTTCCGGCTCACCGAGCATTACTTGAGTGGGCCGATGAGCCGCTTCAATAGCTGGCTCAACGAATTGCAGCCGGAGATGTTCGTCGAGCTAAGCCACGAATTGGCCGCCGAGCGCGGCATCGTTCACGGCGGTTGGATGACGATCCGGACGGCGCGCGGTCGAATCGAGGCCCGCGCGATGGTGACGCGGCGGCTGCGGCCCTTCGTCGTCGAGGGGCGCGTAATTCACCAGATCGGCCTCCCCTTCCACTGGGCTTTCGCCGGTGAGGTGGTTGGCTGCAACGCCAATGACCTGACTGCGCTGGTGGCCGACCCGAACGTGAGCATGCACGACTGCAAGGCGTTCGCCTGCCAGGTCCAGGCTGGCCGGCTCGACGGCCCCGTCCCGCAGCACCCGACGGTGCCCGCGGCGCCCTGGCCGACACTCGATCCGATCCCGAACACACCGGCCAGTTCCCAACCGGAAGGGAGAATTGGACATGGCAAGTAGAGAAAAAGAGTTAGCCGCATTGCCCCAGACCAGCGATCCGCCGCGCGGCCGATTGGCGTCGCTGGTGGGACGCCTGATCGATCCGTTCCTCCGTGGTGAACCGCCGCAGCCCCGTCCGGCCACCGGCTTCTACACGGACACGACGGTCTGTATCGGCTGCAAGGCTTGCGAAGTGGCGTGCAAACAATGGAACCAACTACCTGCCGACGGGTTCAACTGGTCCGGCAATAGCTACGACAATACGGGGGAATTGTCGGCCACAACCTGGCGACACGTCAAGTTCATCGAGCAATTTCACGACCAATCATCCAGCCAGCGTCTCTCCCTGGACGTGGTGCCCAGCGAGCCGAGCCCCAACCGCTGGCTGATGATGAGCGACCACTGCAAACATTGCCTGGCGGCCCCCTGCCAGCAGGCTTGCCCGACGGGAGCAATCCTTCACAATGAGTTCGAGAACGTCTACATCCAGGCCGACATCTGCAACGGCTGCTCGTGCTGCGTGATGTCCTGTCCTTTCGGGGTCATCACCAAGAGCAGTATGGGCGGTCATTCACACAAATGTACGCTCTGCTACGACCGTCAGCGTGACGGTCTTGAACCGGCCTGCGCCAAGGCGTGCCCGACCCAGTCGATCCACTTCGGCCCGCTGGACGAGCTGCGCGAGATGGCCCGCCAACGGGTGGAGGAGTTGCACCGGCGCGGCGTTCCCCAGGCTCATCTGTACGGCGACACCCACAGCGATACCTACTCCGCGATGCATTCGTTCTACCTGTTAGTCGATCGCCCTTCCGTGTATGGCCTGCCGGATAACCCGTTCAATCCGTGGCTGCACATGCTGGGGGATTACGTCCGTTCCCTCGTGGGCGGCTTGGCGGCTATCGTTGCATTGCTCGTGGTGTTGTTTCTCTTGAGGTAGGTTCTGAGATGCACACAAACTCCACACCGCATACCCCTTTCAACGATCCTCCGCCGCTGCCGGCAGCGGGGACGGAGATCGGCTATGCGGACATGCCAATGACCAAGGCGCCGGATTGGCACGGGACCATCGCCTGGGACGCTTTGTTCAACGGTATGGCGACTGGACTGTTCCTGGTCGCCGCCATCAGCGAACTGGCGGCGTCGGAGATCTTCACTCCCGTGGCGAAAGTGGCTTACCCGGTCTCCCTCGTCGTATTGCTCATCGACCTGGGGATGTTGGTGCTCGATCTGGGCGATCCGTTGCGTTTCCATCACATGCTCCGGGTGTTCAAGCCTGTCTCGCCCATGTCGGTGGGAACCTGGTCTCTGACGATCTTTTCACTCCCCCTGACTGCGGTGGCGGCGCTCAGTCTGCTGTCCGAAATGGGGTATAACTTCGAATTGGCGCGAAAGATCGTGGTCGTAGGGGGATTGGTGCCCGGCTTTTGCTCCGCAGCCTACAAAGGCGTCTTGCTCAGCACGAACGCGCAACCTGGCTGGAAAGACGCGCGCTGGATGGGCGGTTATCTCACCAATTCGGCCCTCCTGCTGGGCTGCGCCGAGCTGCTTGTCTTGTCCGCCCTGATGGGACAAGCACAGACGGCCGCCATCCTCCGCATCGCCTTCATCGCGCTGCTCGTGCTCAATGTCATTCCCTTGGGGCTGTTGTTCGTGAACCTGCATCCGACCTTCGCGCGACTCTTCACCCGCGAACAACAGTGGCGTGTTGGCTTACTCACATTCGCCGCCGCGACGCTGATCCCTCTGGGGCTGATGCTCCTCGGCAGCGGTCCCGTCCTTGTTTTCGGTGCCGTGATTTTTCTTTTAGTGGGGAGTTGGGTCATCCGCTTCGTGTACGTCAAAATACCTCACACTTCGCCATTAGCTCAGCGAGGGACCAGATCATCTGGAGCCCAATAGGAGATTGACATGAAACTGCGAATCAAGGGGAACTCGATCCGCGTTCGGCTGGATCGCCGTGACATCGAGCGGCTGATTGACGAGGGAGGGGTCGAAGACGGCGTCCGGTTCGGGCCGGCACGAGTATTCTCCTACGCCGTGAAGATCGGGCCTGCCCCGCGCGAACGCCCGATCGCTTCTTACATCGACGGACGCCTGACGATTCGGATCGACCCGGCGGATGCCAAGGAGTGGCTCTCAGGCGACCGCATCGGCTTCGACCACCAGCAGCCAGTCGAGGACGGTATTGTCCGTGTACTGCTGGAGAAGGATTTCGCTTGCATCGACCGGCCGCCTGGCGAGGAGGCCGACGATGCCTACGCATTTCCCAACCCGGCAATCTCGTGCTGAGGAACGGACATGCGAACACGAACATTCTGGGAGGAACTTCGATGAGCGACGGCTTGATTTGGCACCGTATTCAATTTGCCTTCACACTCACATACCATTACTTGTTCCCCCAGCTCACCATGGGGCTGGCTTGGTTTATTGTCTACTGGAAGTGGCGCGCCCTGCGGACGGGGCGTGAGGAATACAACGTGGCGGCCCGATTCTGGGCCAAAATCTTCGGAATCAATTTCGCGGTGGGAGTGGTGACCGGCATTCCGATGGAGTTTCAGTTCGGGACGAACTGGGCGGGTTTTTCCAAACACGCCGGTGGCGTCATTGGACAAACGCTGGCGATGGAAGGCATGTTCGCGTTCTTTCTGGAGAGCGCCTTTGTCGGCGCGCTCATCTGGGGCGAAAAGCGACTGGGGCCACGCTATCACTTCCTGGCTGCGCTGGCGGTGGCATTGGGAAGCTGGATTTCCGGCTACTTCATTATCGTGACCAACGCTTTCATGCAATATCCCGTGGGTTATCGCGTCGAAGCGGATGGTTCGCTAGGCATCGACAATATCAGCACTTACCTGCTCAACAAATGGGCATGGATCCAATTCTCTCACAACCAACTGGCGGCGCTTGTCACGGGTTCATTCGTGGTCGCGGCCCTCGGCGCATTCTACAGCTTGCGCCGTCTCCATCCGGAGCAAGCGAAATTGTATTTGCGCGTGGAACTGGAGTCGGCCTGTTCGCCTCACTTCTTGTCGCGTTCCCCACCGGCGACCAGCAGGCCAAGTTGGTTGGCCGTCATCAGCCCGTGACATTGGCCGCCATGGAGGGCAAATTCGTGGGCGGTGAGATGGCCGGCGTCGCAATGATCGGGCAACCCAATGTCGCGGCCCGGCGGCTGGATAATCCGATCGAGCTTCCTGGCGCCCTCAGTTTTCTCGCTTACGGCCACTTTGGCAGCTTTGTACACGGGTTGGAAGATTTCCCGGAGGAGTCGTGGCCCGATAACATCGAGTTACTCTATTACTCATTTCACCTGATGATCACGCTCGGGACGATTTTTATCATCCTCATGGGCTGTGCCGCTTTCCAGCATTGGCGCGGCCGGCTGGAATCCACTCCCGCGTTGCTCTGGGTGCTGATGCTCGCGTTTCCATTTCCCTACCTCGCCAATACTCTGGGGTGGATGACGGCGGAGTTGGGACGCCAGCCGTGGCTCATCTATGGTCTTTTTCGCACGGCGGATGGCGACAGCAAGGTGGTTAGTGCTGGCGACACGGTGTTCACACTCATCGGCTTCGTCGGCCTTTATATGGTGCTCGGTCTGCTATTCTTGTTTCTGGTGGGCCGCGAGATTGCTCGCGGCCCACACGGGGCCGAGTTGGGCGGATCGAAAGCTAGAGAGGAGGAGTCCGCGTGATTGCCACATGGTATGGAATTGTTAGCTTCATGCTCATTGTCTACGTGGTGCTGGACGGTCGCAACTTCGGCGCTGGAATGCTCCACTGGCTTGTGGCGAGAACGCCTCAAGAACGGCGGCAGGTCATCGCCGCGATCGGCCCGCTCTGGTCCTGGCATGAAGTATGGCTAGTTGGTTTCGGCGGCACGATGCTCGCGGTATTCCCCAAACTCCTGGCATCGGGCTTTGCCGGTTATTACCTCGCGCTGTTTCTCATTCTGTGGTGCTTGATATTCCGCGGAACGGCGCTGGAAGTCGGCGGCCACTTCAATGATCGCATGTGGCAGGGTTTCTGGGATTTCGTTTTCGTCCTCAACAGCACGCTTCTGGCCATCCTCTTCGGCGCTGCGGCGGGCAACATGGCTCGCGGCGTGCCGCTTGCTTCCGATGGTACGTTCTCGATGGCCTTCTTCACGGACTTCACGCCGCGCGGCAACGTGGGCTTGCTTGACTGGTACACGGTATCGGTTGCGCTCTTCGCCGCGGTCGCGCTCGCCGCGCACGGCGCCACGTATCTCACGTTGAAGACCGAAGGCGTGGTACACGATCGCAGCACGCGCTATGCGCGGGTACTTTGGGTTGCGACTGTGCCACTGCTGTTGGCCATATCCATCGAATCCGGCGTGGTGCGTCCCGATTTGCTCGGGCACGCGATTGCCAACCCATTGTGGTGGTTTGGACTGCTTTTGGTGTGTGGCGCAGTGGTCACGCTGATTTCAGGGCTAACGACTCGGCGCGAAATGCGTGCGTTCATTGGATCGAACTTGCTGCTTGCCGGCCTGATAGTCACCGGGGCGGCGGCCATTTTTCCAGTCGCTTTGCACTCGACGCTGGCACCCGAAAACTCTCTGACCGCATACGATGTCGCCGCCCCCAGCCAATCGTTCGTATACGCCTCGATCTGGTGGCCAATCGGTTTCGCACTGGCGGCCACATATTTCGTTTTCGTTTCGAGACAATACGCCGGAAAGGTTAGCGTCCAACGGGACAACCAGGGCTACTACTAGCGAGAGTGGGATGCGAGGATGTCATGAGCAACGGGGCTATGAGTAACGGATCGCGCCGGCAAATGGTTGTCTCGCCGCGATGGATGCAGGGCGTCGCCCTGACGTTCGTGTTCGCCTTCTCGATCATGGGCTACCTGACCGTGCGAGCCTACCAGGACCATGCTCCCATTCCGTCCAAGGTCGCCTCCGAGTCCGGACAGGTGATTTTCACCGATGAAGACATCCAGAATGGGCAGGAAACCTTTCTCACCTACGGTTTGATGCAATTCGGTTCCATTTACGGCCACGGTGCCTACCTGGGGCCCGACTTCACCGCCGACTACCTACACCGCGCCGCTCTGCGGATGATCGAGACTTACGGCGGCGACGCAGCGGCCAAGGAAAAAGTTAGCCAGGAGTGGCAAGAGAACCGCTACGACCCGGAGAGCGGAACGCTGACGTGGACCAAAGGGCAAGTCGAGGCTTTTGAATATTTGTCTTCGGCTTACGCGGAAGAGTTCCTCAATCGGCAGCGAAGCGGTGCCGGCCTAGGGCCGCACGCCATCCCCGACCCGGACGAGATCCGGAAAATTACCGCCTTTATCGCCTGGACGGCGTGGACCGCCGCCGCTCGCCGGCCCGGCCAAACCTATTCCTACACGAACAACTGGCCGCCCGAGCCCTTAGTGGACAACAAGCTGACGCAGGAAGCCGTCGTCTGGAGCAATATGTCCATTATCGCGCTCTTGGGCGGCATCGGCTTGGCGCTGACGTTCTACGGCCGGAACACCGCTCTGGGCTGGCACGGCATGGAGGAACGTCGCTTGCGATTCGTGCCGCCGGGGGAAGTGCCGCTCACTCCCGCCCAGCGCTCCACGGCCTGGTATTTCTTCATCGTCGCCGCCCTCCTGCTGGCACAGACCCTTTTAGGAGGGGCCAACGCGCATTACCATGCCGATAATGGAAGTTTCTTCGGCATCGACCTCGCCATCGTCCTCCCCTACAACCTCGCACGCACCTGGCACATCCAATTGGCCATCTTCGTCGTGGCCGCTGGCTTCCTGGCAGGCGGAATCTTCCTCGCTCCGCTGGCGACGGGCCGGGAACCGCGCGGCCAGGGAATGCTGTCCTATTTGTTGCTGGCAGCCCTGGTGATCGTCGTGGTGGGCAGTCTGTTTGGCGAAGCCTTCAGTTATCACGGTTGGCTCAAAGGGGAACTGAGGCCCCAGATCGGTGCCCAAGGATGGGAATATCTCGAGTTGGGACGCGTCTGGCAAATCCTACTCGTAGTCGGCATGGTCTTATGGGTTGTCATCCTCTACCGCGGCCTTCGCAGCCACTTGGTCCGCGAGAGCCTGGGAAACATCCCCTACTTGTTTTTCTACAGTGCCATTACCATCCCGCTGTTCTACGCCTTCGGCCTTCTGTGTCAGACGCGGGCCAACTTCGCCATCTCCGACTTTTGGCGCTTTTGGGTGGTCCACCTGTGGGTCGAGGACTTTCTCGAACTGTTCACGACTGTCATGGTGGCCTACGTCTTCCTCCTGCTCGGCGTCGTCTCGGAGAAGACGGCCACGCGCATCATCTATTTCGACATCATCCTTTACTCGGTGGGCGGCGTGATCGGCACGATGCATCACGTCTACTTCAGCGGCTTACCGGCCGTACACATGGCCCTCGGTGCCTTCTTCTCGGCGGGGGAAGTCATCCCTCTGACGTTACTGACCGTGGAAGCCTGGAGCTTTCTCCAGCTTGGGGCGCGGCAGGAAGTCGTCGGCGGGCCGGGCCAGTTCCCGCACCGCTGGGCCGTCATGTTCCTGGTCTCGGTCGGTTTTTGGAACTTCCTGGGAGCGGGTATCTTCGGCTTCCTCGTCAACCTGCCGATGGTGAGTTACTACGAGATCGGCACCCAATTGACCGCCAACCACGCGCACGGATCCTTCGCTGGAGTCTATTTGATGCTGTCGCTCAGTTTCCTCGTCTTCGCCCTGCGTTACCTGATCCGGCCGGAGGACTGGAGCGAAGGGATGGTGAAGTTCTCCTTTTGGTCGCTCAACCTGGGTTTGGCCTGGATGGTGTTCGTCAATCTGTTTCCGCTCGGCATCTTGCAGCTGGCCGACTCCGTGACCAATGGCTACTGGCACGCCCGTTCCTTGACGTTCTTCCAGGGACACGCCTTCATCGAGTGGATGCGGCTGCCCGGCGACGTGCTGTTTATAGCGGGGGTGGTACCCCTGGTCTACCTTTGCGCCAAGGCGGTATTCAAGCCGCGTCCGATGCCTGAGCCAACCTCTTCCGGCGATTACCTGGACACGCCGTTGTTCCGAGAAGTGTTGCCTGGCTCGGATGAGAGTGCGACACAATCCGCGGGAGCGGCATCATGAACGACCTCGACCCGTTTCTGAGGCTGCCGTCGAACCTGGAGATGTGGCTGATTCTGGGATACGCCGTGCTAATGTTCGCCGGTGCCCACTTGACGGAGGCTTTGGCTCGCGCTCACTTCGAGCGGGCACGAGGGTATACCGAGCGCGGCTTTCACTACGATGCCGACGCGGATCATTACCATTGTCCTGGAGGGGAGCGGCTGTCTCTGCACTTGATCGAGAGTGAGCAGAGGGTTGCCGTATACCGTGCGCCGGCGTCCAGCTGCGCGGCTTGTCCACACAAGGCCGCCTGCACGCCTCACGACCAAGGCAGGCACATCTACCGTCCTCTGGCGCTCTGGGCGGAGACGGAAGTTGGCCGCTTCCATCACGGGTTGGCGGCGATCATGACCGCGAGTGGAGCGGTCATTTCTCTGGCCGGCATCATCCTGTGGCCGGGGCAGCCAGGGACCGGATTGTTGCTGATCGCTTTTCTCGCCGGCTTCACCTCTCTCGTCCGCGAGGGGCGCCGGCGGTGGAGTTCGTCCTTCGCGTCCGAGGCGGAGTAAATTCCGCGCTCGGCGCCGAGCGCGGAACAGAAACTATGTCCGAGGTGCGTATGAGTTTACCGGAATCGCCGCGACCGGAAGCCCGCGAACGGGTCGCTCGCGCCTTCACGGTGGTTGAGGGCATCGTCTACATTGGCCTCGGTTTGCTTCTCACCGGCATCGCCTTCACTCTCCTCGTCACGAGTTTCATCAGCTTTGGACGAATCGTTGCTTCTGGGCCAGTGAAGTTCAGCTTTGTTGAGTTGCTCGATCAGATTCTACTCATTTTGCTCATTGTCGGGTTGCTCTACACCGTTCAGGTATCGCTCCGCGGCCGCGCACTCGCCCCCGAACCGTTCCTGATTGTTGGACTCATTTCCGCCATTCGACGTGTGCTGGTGTTGACAGCCAAATTCGGTGATTGGGAAAAAACGGCGAACGAATCCCAGCACATCATCATTGAGCTTGCCGTGCTTACTGTACTCATTTTGATTTTGGCTGTTTCGCTCATGTTGCTGCGGAAGACCGACGTTCCTGCTGTTGGCAAACGCGGCTGATGATGGCTGCTAATTGACAGCTATTCGACCGGGCGAGGAGCCTAATGCTCCGGCGCGTGTTCATCGGAGGCTGGGGCGGCTGGTCGCAGCGGATCTTCCAAACCAAACTCGCGGATCTTGCGCAGCAAGGTGCGCGTGCTGATCCTCAAGAGTTCGGCGGCCCGCTGCCGGTTTCCCCCGGTCTGGAGCAGGCACTGCTGGATCGCCTCACGCTCCAACTCGGCTAGGGTCATGCCAGGACGGAAACGAGGCATTGTCTCGCATACTTTACCGCCCCTGCTTTCCACGGGCAGATCGGCGGGTAGGAATTCGGGGAGCAAAACTTCCCCGTGAGCCTGCAAGAGAGCCTGTTTGAGGATGCTTTGCAGTTCTCGGATGTTGCCCGGCCAAGAATAACCGCGCAGCGCGCTCCAGTGTTTCGGGAGCGACCTCGCGGATCTCCCGCCCGAGTTCGCGGCTGAAGCGCCGTAGGTAAAGCTGCACCAACATCGGCAGATCGTCGCTCCGTTCGCGCAAGGAGGGCAGGTGAATCGTGAACACGGCCAGCCGGTAATACAGATCGGGGCGAAACTTCCCTTCTGCCGACCACACCTTCAAGTCGCGGTGGGTGGCGGCGATTAGCCGCACATCGGTTCGGATGGTTTCGTTGCCTCCAAGGCGCTCGAATGTCTGCTCTTGCACGATGCGCAGGATCTTGGCTTGCAGGTGCAGCGGCATATCGCCGATCTCGTCGAGGAAGAGGGTGCCGCCATTGCACTGCTCGAATTTGCCGATGCGGCGACGGTTGGCCCCGGTGAAGGCGCCCTTCTCGTGGCCGAACATCTCGCTTTCGAGTAGCTGCTCCGGGATAGCCGCACAATTGAGGGCCAGGAATAGAGCCTTGGCGCGAGGGCCGTGCTGATAGATGGCGCGGGTGATCAGTTCCTTGCCAGTACCGCTCTCGCCGGTGATAAGCACGGGGACGTTCTGATCGGCGACGCGGCCGATGGCCTTGTAGACTTCGCGCATGGCCGGGCAACTGCCGATGATGGCATCGTGTTTGTCGGGGACTAGGTCGGTTTCGGAGAGTACGGCCTGCTGGTACATCCGCCGGCCCACCTCCAACGCCTCGCCGACCACGCGCCGCAGTTGATGCACGTCGAGCGGCTTGAACAAATAATCGTAGGCGCCTTGACGCATCGCCTCGATGGTCTCATCCGCCGTTTTGACCACGGTGACGAAGATGACGGGGATGCGCGTGTCGATCCGGCGGATCTCCTGATAAACCTCCGGGCCAGACTGGGCCGGCAGGCGCATGTCCAGAAGAATGACATCGGGCCGTTCCGCCCGGATGCGTTCGAGGCCTTCCGCGCCGGTGCGGGCCGCTTCTATTCGGTAGGAAGGGGCGGGGAACGCCAGCGCAGCTGCGTCAGGATCAGCGCCGGGTCATCGTCGATGAGCAACAGGTGAGGCATGATCAGACCTTCCAGAGTCGATGAGCAGGCTGGCAGCCGCCGGCCATTCGCTTATCTCCCGCTAGTGCCGTATCATCCTACGCGGCTGCTATTCGGGAGTCACCTGAGTAAGATGTCCGGAGCGTCAGCGATTGCGGATGCAGGCGGCCGTCCGCATGGGAAAGCGTGGGAGTTGCCTGAGGAGGTTGCCGGCGATGCAGTCTCAGCTTGAGGAAGCGCTGCGGATCAGCGAGGAACGGTTCCGCAGCACGTTCGAGAACGCGCCCGCCGGCATCGCTCACGTAGACGCCGAATGCCGCTTCCTGCTAGTTAACGAGAAGCTCTGCACCATCCTGGGCTATACTCGCGCGGAACTGCTCCAGAAAACCTTCCTGGACATTACGCACCCCGACGACCTGGCGGCCAGCAACGAGTCTTTCGCGGCGCTCCTGCGGGGCGATTGGGCCAGCTATGTGCTGGAGAAGCGCTACGTCCGCAAGGATGGCTCGCCCGTTTGGGCGGAGTTTTTCGCCTCCCTCCAGCGGGACGCAGCAGGCGCCCCCGCTTATGCCATCGCGGTGATCCGGGATCTCTCGGAACGCAAGCGGCTAGAGGGCGAGCTGCGACAGGCCAAGGATACGGCGGAGGCGGCCAACCGGGCCAAGGACGAGTTTCTGGCCAACGTCAGCCACGAGATCCGCACGCCCATGAACGCCATCCTCGGCATGACGGAACTGGTTCTCGACACGCCCCTGACCGAAGACCAGCGGCAATGCCTTCAGACGGTCCAGTCGGCGGCCGACAATCTCCTCGGCATCATCAACGACCTGCTCGACTTCTCGAAGATCGAGGCGGGCAAGCTGGAGTTGGACCTGGCCGATTTTTCCCTGCGCTCGATGCTAGACGACGCCCTGCGGGCCTTGGCCGTGCGCGCCCACAGCAAAGGGCTGGAATTGGCTTGCCATGTGCAGCCGGACGTGCCCGACGCCCTGGTCGGCGATGCGGGCCGGCTTCGCCAGGTGCTACTCAACTTGATCGGCAACGCCGTCAAGTTCACCGAGCAGGGCGAGGTGGTCGTGCGTGTGGAAGTCGTCGGTGCCCCCGCATCCGAGGACGAGGCCAGCCTGCACTTCGCGATCCGTGACACCGGTATCGGCATCCCAAAGGACAAGCAGGAGAGGATCTTCCGGGCCTTCGAGCAGGAGGACACCTCGACCACGCGAAAATACGGCGGCACCGGCTTGGGTTTGACGATCGCCGCCCGGCTGGTGGCGCTCATGGGCGGGCAGATCAGCGTGGAAAGCGAGCCGGGCCAAGGCAGCACCTTCGCCTTCGCGGCGCGATTCGGGCGGCAGCCGTATCCCTCGACCGGCGGCGATACTCAGCCGGTACGGGGACCGGCGGCAGCGCCGGTCCCAGCCGCGATGCCGTTGCGTATCCTTCTTGCGGAGGACAATGAATTCAACACGCGGCACTTAGAGCGGCTGCTGGCCCGGCAGGGTCATTGTGTACGGCTGGCGAATAACGGCCGGCAGGCGCTGGCCCTTGCGGAAGAAACCGCCTTCGACTTGCTGCTCTTGGACATCCACATGCCGGAACTCGACGGCTTCCAGGTCGCGCGAGCGATCCGAGAACGCGAGCGGAGCGCGGGAGGACATTTGCGCGTCATTGCGTTGACGGTGCGCTCGCGGAAAGAAGACCGCGCGAAGTGTCTCGCGGCCGGCATGGACGATTTCCTCTCGAAGCCGATCCGGGCTGCGGAACTGTTCGCGGCCATCGACCGCGCGGTCTCCGCCCGGAGAGTTTCCCGACCAACCTCGACGGATACCGAGGACCGCATGGGTCTGCTCGACGCAGCCGTCTTGCTGGCTGCTTGCGGCGGCGATGCGGAGGGGCTGCGCGAACTGTGTCAAGATTTCCACACCTACGCGCCCGACCGACTGGCCGAAGTGAGCGATGCTTTGCGAGACCAGGACGCGCCGCGTTTACGTGAAGCCGCTCACAAGCTCTATGGGCTACTCTCGGTGTTCTCCACGCAGGCCGGGAGCATAGCGTCGGACCTCGAAGATCATGCGGCTCAGGGCCAACTCGACGAGGCCCGGCCGCTCGTAGGGAAGCTGGAAACGCTGACTCAGGAACTGATCCGCCAGGTGGACGGTTTATCGCTCGAAGCTTTACGGAAACAGACCTCGGGTCAGGGCTAACGCTTTGACTTGGCGGCAAGGGGCCACGGTAAGTTGGTCGCGCCTACCGCATTCGCCGTCCGGGGATAAGTGGCCGCTTACGACAAGTTATCCACGGTAACTTGGTCGCGGCGTCCACGGTAAGTTGGTCGCGCCTGCCACGGAGAACTGCGGGCCACGCCACGGTAACTTGGTCGCGCAAACCTATAGATAAGAACCTATATCTTACTTCCTGTAGTTGAGGGCCGCCGAATTGTGGACAATTCTCGGAAGCATACCGGCGAACGAATGCGGGCGAGACTGTTCGGTGGCGAACGGGTTGCCAGCGCTGATCGAACGGCCGTTCCTTGGACATAGGAAAGGCATCCAGGGGGTGATTGCGGTCTGGCCGCTACACCCCTACTCGGCAACCTCTTACGGTGCTGTAGGGGCTTCTAATGGGCAAACTGCCGAATGGACTCGCCGCGCAGCGCTGGGCCGGGATGCCACGGGCGGCGGACTGTGGATCAGTGTCAGCCCTTTGTCATCGGCAGCGATCCGGGCCACGGGATAGGCGGATACGACCTGGGGCAAGGCGTGAAGGAACCGGCGGCGGAAATCGCGGACGCGGGCGAACCCCTGACCGAATTGCTCGTGCAGCGTGGTCCAGGCGACGAACTGCGGTTTGCCGGACGGGACGCGGTGCAGCCGCTGGGCCAGCCAGACGTACATATCCAGGGCCATTGCCGAGGATGCCAGGGCCGCAACCGCACGGTGATCGAGTGGGACGGCGTGTCGGCCCAGACTCTGGAAGTATTCTTCGCTGAGGCGAACCGTGGACGGCCACAGCACCGCGCTGGTCGGGCTGCTTGGGGAACCACAGGTCGAAGGCGCTGACGAACTGCGTGTTGACCTGGACGGCTCGCCCCGCCTCGACCACGCCCATGCGCAGCGTCGCCGCCACCAGGCGGGCGAGCTGCTCCTTGAGGGATCGCAGCTGCTGGCCGTTCGTCTCCAGACCGAGCGACTTGGCGAAGGCGGTCATCGACTCCTCGACGTTGACTACCGGAGAGCCGGTACGGACGGCTTCCGTGGCGAGATGAATGAGAACCAGACGCGGTTTCTCGCCGTAGGGCAGTCCGAGCTTGCGGAATGTGCCGGTCCTGGGGTCGATAGCAGACCCGGCCTCGATGCGCAGTGCCGCGTTGCCCTGCTTGCGGTCCCATTCGCGCACGTCGTCGCCGGGATTGCGGTACGGGATGCCGCACTGACATTGGACGGTATGAAGGAAGTCGATGCGGTCGGGTGGATCAGTGCGAATGGCCGTCGAGGCGTCCAGAAGTCGTCGCTGCTGTCGGGTAAGTGTCAGCCTGGCGAAATCCTCGGCCATGTTCGCCCGACTCGTCAGTTCAGGTAGCCGTTGGTCCGAAGCCACGGCTCCAGCGCCTCTTCCAGGATGTCCTGGAGCGTGTTCGGGGCTACGCCATCCAGTTGCCGCTGTAACGAGGCCCGTTTCAGGGCCGTAGCAAAATCGGAGCGGACGCGCGTGGTCAACGGCACGCGGCCGATGACGTTGCCCGTCGGCCCTTTCACGTTCACCGCCTCTGGGGTCGGTGTCGCTGCTTGGCTTGGCATGGGCTGCTCTGGTTTTGCTTTGCCGGCAAACACGAATTGCTCCTCGACCGTGCGGTCCATCTCGCCGCTGGTTTTCAATCCTTCCATCAGTGATCGGCGATCCTTCATACCCTCCTCCATCGACGCTTTACCCTCCAACCTCAGTTGCTTCTTGTGGCAACAGCGCGGATGCGCAGGCATCCGGCAAGACCTCGCGGAACAGGGCACGCACTTCGTCGGCCGCTTCGCGTGCGCGGGCGCCGAGTTGCCAGACAACCGCTCCCTGGCCGGGGGCGTCGGCATAAATCTGCCGTAAGGTCAGGGCGGTTGCGGCCAGCGACAACTCCAGGGCTGCCGCCGCGTCCTTCATGTCCTGCGTCAGCCGGTAGTGCTTGCCGACCATGCTGAGAACGATCTGCGCCTGGGGCCGGCCGCCGCGAATGTCTTGGGCTTGCCGCAGAACGTGGGTGGCCTGGGCCAATGCCCGCAGTTCCAACATGCTCGCCTTGCACGGTACGAGCGCGAGATCGCCTCGCAGCAGCAAGGCCCGGCTGGTCTCGGTGTTGCTGCCGGGTCCGTCGGCGATGACGTACTCCGTCTGCTGTGCGAGGATCGGCAGCCGGTCGAGGATGTCGTCGGGGTCGGCGAGGCGAACCGTCTTGAGGCCGGGCACAGCTTCTTTTGCCCATTCGGAAGAGGACTGCTGCGTGTCGCAGTCGGCGAGCGTGACCGTGTGCCCCTGCTCGTGGAGCCAGGCGGCCAGATGAACAGCGAGGGTCGATTTGCCGACACCTCCTTTGGAATTGGCGATCACGATAATCATGGGCCGAACCTTACACCACTTGCCGGCTGGTTGGCAAGCATTATGTGTACCCGGCCCTCTGACCGGCGTGCAATCCGGCAGGCTAGTCAGCAGGAAAGCAAGCATCAGTAGTTTCCGGTTCGGGCTGAGGGAGGAGGGGTGAGGGAGACAATCGCAAGGCTCCTCCTGAGAATGACTTGTACCACCAAGGACATTCCAGGAGGGAGCCATGCGACAACGGCAGTATACACTCACCCCCGCCCACGTCCACGCCCACGTCAGCGCCCGGATGCAACAATATCTCCGCCTGGCTGACCACGGCCCCCGCTGCCGAGCCGATACCCTGTGGGCCGTCCTCTGCTACGCCGCCAGCCGCATCATCTCTCTGGCCGCCGCCTGCGCCGCCCTCCGCGACGCGCCCTCCGACACCGCCGCCCACGACGCCCTGCTCGCCACCCTCCCTGACTACGCCGAACTGCAACGCCGCCTCAACCGCGCCCTGCAAGGCGACCTGCCCCACGCCTTACGCCGACGCCGCCAGCCCTTGGCCATCGACTTGGTGCTCATCCCCTACCACGGCAGACCCCTGCACCACGCCGACGAGGTCTACCGCAGCCAAGCCAAGAGCGGCACCAGCCACTTCCACGCCTACGCCACCGCCTACGTCATCCAGAAGGGCCGACGCTTCACCGTTGCCCTCACCCCGGTGGCCCGCCACGACGCCATGCCGGAGGTGCTCAAGCGGCTGCTGCGTGAGGCGGCGCGGGCCGGCATCCGCCCGCGTTATCTGCTGTTGGACCGCGGCT
>CAWKHF010000011.1:0-158456 GCA_963849325.1 uncultured Planctomycetota bacterium
GGCTTCTCGTACGAGGCGGAATGAGAACGGCCACTTGCGGCTTCGCGAACCGCCGCGCTCAGCCGCAAGAAGCGGTACCGGATTCACTTCTTCATCTCGTTTATGCGATCCGGACCCTGGATCTGGGCTAGCCGCGCCTGGGCCAGGTCGGCGTTGCGCGTGTTGGGGAACGTCTGCACGATGCGCTCCAGGTAGAAGATGGCCTGCTGCGGCTGGCCCTTCTTGAGCCAGGTCTCGGCCAGCGTCAGGTACAGCGTGCCCAGGCGCTCGCCCATCTGATCGCAGGCTTGCTTGGTCCACTCGGGGTTGGCCTTGATCTCGGCGGCCAGCTTGGCGGCCTCGGCGCCCTCGGGCAGATCGGAGTAGTTGGCACTGAGGTCGTCGCAGCGGTCCAGGCAGGAGAGAAATTGCTGCTTGCGATAGTCGTCGCGGGCCTGGTCGAGCAGTTCGCGGGCGAGCGGCCGCGCCGTTGTCGTTGGGCACGACGCGGCTGGCCAGCGTCACCAGCAGTTGACCGCCCTCGCGCGCCGCCTGGGTGCCGGGATAGACGCGCACCAGCTCCGCGACGGTCTCGACGGCCTGCGTCACCTTGCCGTTCTCGACCAGCTGCCGGGCCTCGGCGCAGCGGCCGGCGGCCTGCTGTTCCAGGTCCTGGAGCAGTTGTTTGGCCTGGTTGCGTACCGGCCGGTCCTTGCTGTTCTCGACGACGGACTTGAGCAGGGCGATGGCCCGCGGGTAGTCGGCGGCGGCCACGGCGCGAACGGCGTCTTGCAGGTCGCGGTTGACCGACGCGCCGGCGGGCGGTCCGCCGAACAGCGCCGTCAGCCGTTCGGTCAGAGGCGCCGCCTCGATGAAGCCTTCCTGGTAGCCGAGGATCTTGCCCTCGGCGTTGGCGAAGACCAGGGTCGGGTAGTTCTGCACGCGCAGCGCTCGACCAGGCGGGCGTGCTGCTGGGCGTCGATTTTCAGCGGGATGCAGCGCTCGTTGAGCAGGGCGATGACGGCCGGATCGTTGAAGGTGCGCAGGTCGAGCTGCTTGCAGCAGAAACAGTTCTCGGTGCCGACGTCGATGACCAGGGGCCGGTTCTTCTCGACGGCCTCCTGGCGGGCCTTGACGTAGTCCTGCCGCCACTCCACTTCCTGCGCCGCGGCGGGCGCTGCCCAGAGCGCGAGCAGCAGGCCGCAGGCGCAGCCCAGAGACATCCGGCGGAGAGAGATGCGAGTCGTCATGCCTTGGCTCCATTCGGCATTGCGGCGTTCCCAGTCAGGCACGCGGGTGGGCCTTGTGGTAACTGTCGCGGAGGCGCTGGGTGGTCACGTGGGTGTAAATCTGGGTCGTGCCAGGCTGCGGTGGCCGAGCAATTCCTGGACGCTGCGGATGTCGGCGCCGGCGTCGAGCAGGTGGGTGGCGAAGCTGTGCCGCAGCGTGTGCGGGCTGGTGCGCGGGTCGAGGCCGGCCTGCGCCAGGTACTTCTCCAGCAGCCGGCCGACGCTGCGCGTGGTCAGCCGCGTGCCGTTCTTGTTGAGGAACAGGGCCGGCTGGCCCGCCGCGCGCGGCCCGGCCAGCGCTTTGCCGCAGCGGCAGCCAGCGCTCGATCGCCGCCACCGCCTGCGGACCCAGCAGGGCCAGCCGTTCCTTGCGTCCCTTGCCGCGCACCGTGGCCAGGCCGTCGTCCAGGTCCACGTCGTCCACGTCCAGGCCGGTCAGCTCGCTGACGCGCAGCCCGGCCGAGTACAGCGTTTCCAGGATGGCCCGGTCGCGCAGGCCCAGCGGCGTGTCGGCCGGCGGCGTCTCCAGCAGGCGCGCCATGTCCTCGCGCGAGACGAAGTGCGGCAGTTTCTTGTCCTGCGCGGCCCGCGCAGGCCCGTGCCGGGTTGGCCGCCAGCGTGCCTTGCCGGCACAGGAAGCGGCACCAGGAGCGGACGGCGGCCAGGCGGCGGGCGATGGTGCTGCGGGCGTAGCCCTGCTCGTGCAGCCAGGCCAGGTAAGCGCGCAGCAGGCGCGTCGTCAGCTGCTCCGGCCGCGGCGTCTGGCCGGCCAGGCGCGTGCGGAAGAACTCCACGGCCTGCGTCAGGTCCTCGCGGTACGACTTGACCGTGTACGCCGAGGCATTCTTCTCCAGGGCCAGGTGGCGCAGGAACTCGGCCAGGGCTTCTTCCATGACAGGATCCCCCTCAAAAGCGGCGCGAACACCTCCGGCGGCGGCGGCGCGGCGCCGGCCGCCTGCTCGCGGGCCTTCTGCGTCAGCACGGCCGCGTCGAACCAGTTCAGGCTCAGCTCCGGGTCGGCCGCCTGGGCGCGGAACGTCTCCAGCAGGGGCGACGGCTGGCGTCGTCATAGACGTAGACGTAGCGCTCCTCGCCCTTGATCAAGCGCCAGGACGTTGAACTCCCGCCCCACGCACCACCTCCCCTCACGCCACGCGGTGGATCGTCGTGAGGTGTATCGTCGCCCCCGCTGGAGACGGCCGAATCAAAACCGTGTGTTTTTCGGCCGGGACGGCGCTGCCGGCCGTCGTCGTCGTCAGCGGTCCTGCCGCCGGCGCGAACCTCCCGTTCAGACCAGATCGCGCAGACCGCGCAGACCCACTTCCTCGCGGCTGACAAACGGCTCGCCGTAGCCGGCACCGATGGCCCAGCCCCAGTAGCGGGCACGGTCGTGCAGATCGTCCAGCAGCGTCGGCGGCGTCGTCGGCCGGCCCTCGATGAACTGCGAGTGGTAGCAGGCCACGGCCCGCATCTTCGTCTCGAGGTACGGCGTGACGTCGAGGACGAACGACGGCCGCGGATGGATGCGCAGATGAACACTAAAGTAATAGAGGATCTGTTTGGGATAGTGCGGCTCGCCCGGCAGGTCGGCGCGCGTGAGCTTGGCCCAGAAGCGGGCGGCATCGACCAGGGCGCTGGCGGCGACGTGGTCGGGGTGGGCGTCGTCCCAGTACGGGGCGAACAGGCAGCGCGGCCGCAGCTCGCGCAGGACGCCGGCCAGGCGGGCGCGGGCGTCGAGGTCGCCTCCAGGCGGCGGTTGACCAGGCCGAGGTTGCCGCGCCAGGCCAGGCCGAGCACGGCGGTGGCGGCGTCGGTCTCGCGGCGGCGGATCTCCGGGCTGCCGAACGGCGTCGGCTCGCCGTCGGTCAGGTCGAGGACGCCGACGCGGGCCCCCTGCGCTTGCAGCAGGGCGATGGTGCCGCCGACGCCCAGCTCGGCGTCGTCGGGGTGAGGGGCGATGACCAGGTAATCGAGCAGTGTCATAGGCTTGTCTCTCGAACGGATCAGGTGGAGCAAAGCGGACGGAGAGGACGCGCTTGCTTTCGCGCAGCCGCGCCTCGTACTATCCGAATAATTGTAGGATGGTATGGTCGATGGTTTCTCCACTGATGTCGTCCGCGTCGGTCGTTCGTCAAGTCCCGCACCTTCGGAATCGCCGGCCTTGCTCGCACTGAGGACGATATGGCCAAGAAACGCAAGTCACCCGCGAAAGCGCCACGCCGGCCGCCGGCGTCACGGCGGAGCGCTTCGTCCGTCTGTACCGCATGGTGCAACTGCTCTCGGGCGGCCCGCAAACCCGCGAAGGACTCGCCCGCCGTCTGAAACTGGACGTCCGGGGCTTCTACCGCGACCTGGATCTGCTGCGCTCGTCCGGCGTCGCCGTGACCCTGGAAGCGGGCCGCTACTCCCTGGACCAGGACGCCGCCGACGCCCTGGCTCGTCTGCCGTTTCCCGACCCGCACCTGACGCTCGGCGCGGCTCGGGCCTTGGCCAAGGGACGCAGCTCGGCCCATCGCGCCCTGGCGGAAACGATCGCCCGCGTCGTGCCGCCCTCCCGTCGCGGTCCCGGATAACTTCGGTTAACAGGGTTTCCATTCCCTCCTTCCCTACTCTTACTCCGGTTTGCCCCGGACCGACCGGGCCCATTCGGGACCATCTCTTGCAAGTCGCGCAAACAGAAGAGGTTGCGCTCGGACTGCGCCATCCGCCAGCGCGTCGGCGGCATGGCTTCTGCAAATTGCTCCGTCGAGGCGAGAGCTTCGATCAGAGCCTGAAGCGTAAGCGAAGGGGATCTCTTCGCTTACGCTTCAGGCTCGGAAAGAGGGTTCCAGATGAAACGGCTGAAGACCTTTTGGCGCGACGAGCGGGGTTGCCTGCCGGCGATGGAGTGGGTATTCGTGGCCAGCATCCTGACCCTGGGCGCCATCGCTGGACTGCTGGCCCTGCAACACGCCGGGGAGCTACCCACTCTATCGAGAGTCCGGCGGCCCGGACGCGCTGAGCGGACGGCCTTGTCAGCCGAAGCGGGGCACGCTCTAATCTAGCGAACCGGCCGTTCGGCTGGACAAGGAGGTCCGCATGAAAACCGCCATCGTCATCCCCGCCCGCTACGCCTCGACGCGCCTGCCCGGCAAGCCGCTGCTGCGCCAGACCGGCAAGTATCTCGTCCAGCACGTCTACGAGCGCGCCTGCCAGGCCAAGCGGCGCCGACCACGTCGTCGTCGCCACCGACGACCCGCGCATCGTCTCGGCCGTCGAGAGCTTCGGCGGCCAGGTCGTTCGCACGCGCGCGCGACCACCCCAGCGGCACCGACCGCGTCGCCGAGGTCGCCGGCCAGCTCGACGCCGACCTGATCGTCAACCTCCAGGGCGACGAGCCGCTCATCGACCCGGCCGCCCTCGATCTGCTGTTCGACCTGCTGCTCGGGAGCACGCCGACGCCGACATGGCGACGCTGGCGGCGCCGCTGCGCACGCGCGGAGCAGTGGCACAATCCCAACTGCGTCAAGGTCGTCTGCGACGCCAGCGGGCCAGCGCCTCTACTTCAGCCGCAGCCCCATCCCCTACGTCCGCGACGGCCAGCCCGACTTCGCCTGCGGCCGGCCGCGGTTCCTGCAGCACCTCGGCCTGTACGCCTACCGCCGGCCGTTCCTGCTGCGCCTGGCCGCCCTGCCGCCCGAACCGCTGGAACAGACTGGAAAAACTGGAACAGCTCCGCGTCCTGGCCCTGGGCACCCCATCCAGGTCGGCGTCGTCGAGCAGAGCGGCTTCGGCGTCGATACCTACGAGGATTACGAGCGCTTCGTCCTCGCTCACCGGCACAGACGGACCGCGCGGGCCGCCTGAGGCATCTCCGGCCGGCCGACTGTGCCTGACAAGCGTGGCCCGATTGGTTATATTGCGTTGGGCGGCGAGCGGGGCCGCGTCAGCGCCCCGAGTGTTCGTTGCACTCGGGCGCTGACGCGACCCCGCTCGCCATTCGACTCGGTTCAGCAGACCGAACCATGACGGCATCCGCCAACAAGCAAACCAAGCACATCTTCGTCACCGGCGGCGTCGTCAGTTCCCTCGGCAAGGGGCTGACCTCCGCCTCCATCGGCATGCTGCTGGAGCATCGCGGCCTGCGCGTCCGCCTGCAGAAGTTCGACCCCTACATCAACGTCGATCCCGGCACGATGAGCCCCTACCAGCACGGCGAGGTCTACGTCCTCGACGACGGCGCCGAAACCGACCTCGACCTCGGCCATTACGAACGCTTCACCAACGCCCCGCTCAGCCGCGACTGCAACTACACCACCGGCAAGATCTACCAGTCGGTCATCGAGAAGGAGCGCCGCGGCGACTACCTCGGCCACACCGTCCAGGTCATCCCGCACGTCACCGACGAGATCAAGGCCGCCGTCCGCAAGCTGGCCACCGACGACGTGGACGTGGTCATCACCGAGATCGGCGGCACCGTCGGCGACATCGAGGGCCTGCCGTTCCTCGAAGCGATCCGCCAGTTCGCCCTCGACGTCGGCAAGCACAACTGCCTGTACATCCACCTGACGCTGATCCCCTACCTCAAGGCGGCCGGCGAGGCCAAGACCAAGCCGACGCAGCACTCCGTCGAGCGACTGCGGCAGATCGGCATTCAGCCCGACATCCTCATCTGCCGCACCGAGCGCGAGCTGGGCAAGGACGTGGCCGAGAAGATCGCCCTGTTCTGCAACGTCGAGCCGCGCGCCGTCATCGAGGAGCGCGACAAGGCCTTCAGCATCTACGAGGTGCCGCTCAGCCTGGTCGAGAACAAGCTGGACGAGCTGATCGTCGAGAAGCTCAGCCTGCGGGCGCAGCCGCTGGACATCAACGACTGGCGCACGATGGTGCAGCGCATCATCAACCCGGCCCACGAAGTGACCATCGCCGTCGTCGGCAAGTACATCAAGCACCAGGACGCCTACAAGTCGGTCTACGAATCGCTGGACCACGCCGGCATCGCCCTGTCCGGCCGCGTGGTCGATCCGGCGAGTCGAGGCGGAGGAGATCGAGCGCGAGGGGGCCGAGCGCGTGCTGGGCGGCGTCGATGGCATCCTCGTGCCGGGCGGCTTCGGCTACCGCGGCATCGCCGGCAAGGTCGAGGCCATCCGCTTCGCCCGCGAGAGACAGGTGCCGTTCTTCGGCATCTGCCTCGGTCTGCAGTGTGCCGTCATCGAGTTCGCCCGCAACGTCGTCGGCCTGGAGGACGCCAACACGACGGAGATCGACCCCAACTGCCGCCATCCGGTCGTCTGCCTGCTCGACGACCAGTACGCCATCACCGACCTGGGCGGCACGATGCGGCTGGGCAGCTACCCGTGCGCCCTGGCCGAAGGCACGCGCGTCCGCTCGGCCTACGGCGGCGAGTTGGTCAAGGAGCGGCACCGGCACCGCTACGAGTTCAACAACCAGTATCGCCAGCAGTTCGCCGCGCACGGCATGGTCTTCTCCGGCACCAGTCCGGACGGCAAGCTGGTGGAGGTGATCGAACTGCCGAGCCATCCGTGGTTCGTGGCGGTGCAGTGCCATCCGGAGTTCCGGTCGAAGCCGACGCAGGCGCACCCGCTGTTCCGCGGCTTCGTCAAGGCGAGCCTGAAGCGGCGCGAAGTCGAAAAAAAGCTGAGGCCGCCCGCGCGGGCGGCCGTTAGCGCTTCGTAAGAGTCACACCCATTTTGGGCGAACGGCCGGCGTAAGCCGGCTGGTACGGGCCAAACTCGCTGGCAGGTTTGGCCCGTACCAGCCGGCTTACGCCGGCCGTTCGCCATTTTCGGTTGGGCGTCGTCCTCGGATTGTGCTAGAATGCCATCCTGCTCCGTGTTCGATCCCACCCCGCCGCCAGAGGCTCCGTCATGTTGAATCTTGCTCCCACCCGCATGTGGACGTGTGAAGGCATTGATCGGCGTGCGTTTCTGAAAGTCGGAGCGCTCAGCGGTCTGGGTCTCTCACTGCCGGCCCTGTTCGCCGGCAAGCAGGCGCAGGCAGGGGAGCGCCGCAAGGCAGCGGAGGTCAACTGCATCCTCATCTGGACGCGCGGGGGGACGAGCCATCACGATACCTTTGACCCCAAACCGGACGCGCCGGCCAGCGTGCGCGGCGAATTCAAGGTCATCGATACCGCCGTGCCGGGCGTCAAGTTCACCGAGATCTTACCGCGGATGGCCCGCGAGCTGAAACGCTACGCTCTGCTCCGCAGCTGGAACCCCAAGAACGGCGGTCATGGCGTGGCCGATCAATACTGCCTGTCCGGCCATGCCGTCAACCCGGCCCTGATTTATCCCTGCTACGGCGCTATCGTCAGCCATCAAAAGGGTTTCAAAACGCGCCTGCCGCCGCATGTCCAGCTCGGCGATCAGGTCGATCGCATCAACGGCGGCGGCACGGCCGGCTATCTCGGCCTGGAGCACAATCCGTTCGAGATCCTGTCCGACCCCAACGTCGAGAAGTTCTCCGTCCGCGACATCACGCCGCCGCAGGGCATCGACACGGGCCGGTTGTCTCAGCGTCGCCGCATGTTGGACACCGTGGACGCCTTGCAGCGTTCGCTCGACGCCCAGCCGGCGGCGTTCGCGGCCCTCGATCAGCATTACCAGGCCGCGTTGAACCTCATCACCGCCCCCGAGACGAAACGCGCCTTCGAGATCGACAAGGAAGATGCTCGCCGCCGCGACCGCTTCGGCCGCACGCGCTTCGGACAAAGCTGCCTGCTGGCTCGGCGTCTCATCGAGGCGGGTGTCCGTTTCGTGACGGTCTCCGACGGCGGTTGGGACACGCACGCCAACAATTTCACCGCCCTCAAGAACTCGCGCATCCCGCCCCTCGATCAAGCCTTGCCCGAACTGCTGATCGACTTGGCAGGAGCGCGGCCTGCTGGCGACGACGCTGGTGGTATGGATGACGGACTTCGGTCGCACGCCGAAGATCAACTCGGCGAGCGGCCGCGATCACTGGGCCAGCGCCGGTTTCGCCATCCTGGCCGGCGCCGGCATTCCCGGCGGCGCGGTGCTCGGCCGTACCGACGAGGAAGGCGGTCGGCCGACGCACAACGAGTATTTCACCGAGGACATCGCCGCCACCATTTATACGAAGCTCGGCATTCCGCTCGATTTGATTACGCACACGCCGGACGGCCGACCGATCCGCCTCAACGAGGGTCGGCCCATCCGCGAATGGGTTGCCTCGTAGTGCTTCTTTCGGAGCCTGAAGCGTAAGCGAAGAATATCCCTTCGCTTACGCTTCAGGCTCCGAAAGATCGTCTCGGAACATCTCTCTCCTTCGCGCGCCTCGCGTTTCGTTCTCTGGAGCGCAAGTCGATCTTCCGGCGCGGAGGACAATTGCTAGAATACCTCACTTCCCGCTGAGCTTGTCCTTTCGGAAAGAGGAAGAGCCGCATGACGTCGACCATCTCGTTTCATCCCGCCGCATCGACGCCCGAGGTCCCGCCGTCCTCCGCGCCGGGAGACCTACTCGCGCGCTATCAGAGCATCGTCAACGCCCAGAGCCTCGACTGGACGCGGCGCTACCGCAAACAACGTCTGCTCGGCCGCGGCGGACAGGGAGTTGTCTTCCTGGGCGAGCGGCAGGGGGCGGACCAGTTCACGCTGCCGGTGGCGCTGAAAGTCTTTTCGCCGGAGTCGTACCGCGACGCCGAGGCTTACGAGCGAGGACATGGGGCGCATCGCCCGTGTCGCCGCCCGCGTGGCCCTGATCCAGCACGACAATCTGCTCGACATCCACGATTTCATCGACCGCGACGGCATGCGCATCATGGAGATGGAGTGGGTGGACGGTTACGACCTGCGCGAGGTGCTGACGCAGCGCATGCTCGACCGGACCCGCGAACAAGTCAGCACCCGCCACTGGGAGTACGTCAACAACGTCATCCTCACCGCCGGGCCGGTGCAGCCGCGCCTCAAGCCGGGCGTCGCCATCCAGGTGCTGCGCGAGTGCCTGGCCGGCCTGGCGGCGCTGCACCGCGAAGGCATCGTCCACGGCGATCTCAAGCCGTCGAACATCATGCTCAAGCGGACGGGCAACGCCAAGGTCATCGACATCGGCTCGGCCATCGACGCCAACGCCGCCGCGGCGCGGCGCATGTGGTCGCCGGCCTACGCGGCGCCCGAAGTGCTCGAAGGCGGCGAAAACTCGCCGCAAGCGGACCTGGCGAGCCTCGGCTACGTGCTGATCGAGATGCTGGCCGGCCGGCCGCCCTTCGAGGGGTTGACCACTACCGCGAACTGATCGCGGCCAAGGCGGACCTGGATCGACGCTTGCCGGACATGCTGCCGCCGGAGGTGAGCTGCAACGAGCTGCTGCTGCACCTGTGCCGCGTCTGGTCGCCGCCGATCCGGCCCGACGTTTCCCCAGCGCCCAGGCCGCCGACCTGGACCGCAAGGGCAGCGGCGCGACTTCCACCGCCAACTCGTCAAGGGCGACCTGGCCAGCGAGTACGAGAACGACATCCGCGTGTGGCTGGAGCAACTCGGTTGAGTCGCTTGCGGCTTCGCGCGAGGCCGCCAGCGGCTACTCCCTCGCCGCGCGTCGGGCGGCGGCCTACATTATCTCCGCACTTGTCCCCCTTTCGCTGTCCCGGAGATGCCACCATGAACCGCCGTCAATTTCTGCACGCCGGCGCCGCCGGCCTGGCCCTGTCGCACGCCGCCTGCGTACGCCGCCTTCGCCGACCGCAAGCCGCCGCGCGTCGGCCTGATCGGCTGCGGCTGGTACGGCAAGGTCGATCTGCTCCGCCTCATCCAGGTCGCGCCCGTCGAGGTCGTCTCGCTGTGCGACGTGGACAAGAAGATGCTCGCCGAGGCCGCCGACATCGTCGCCGGCCGGCAGAAGTCGAAGAAGAAGCCGCGCACCTATCGGCGACTACCGCGACATGCTCAAGGAGAAGGACCTCGACATCGTGCTGGTCGCCACGCCGGACCACTGGCACGCCCTGCCGATGATCGCCGCCGTCGAGGCCGGCGCCGACGTCTGGGTGCAGAAGCCGATCAGCGTGGACGTGGTCGAGGGCCAGGCGATGGTCGCCGCCGCCCGCAAGCACAAGCGCGTCGTCCAGGTCGGCACCCAGCGGCGCAGCACGCCGCACCTCATCGAAGCGCGCGACCGCATCATCAAGGAAGGCAAGCTCGGCAAGATCGGCCTCGTCGAGATCTACTGCTACTACCACATGCGAGCCAGCAGCAATCCGCCGGACACGACGCCGCCGGCCAACCTCGATTACGAAATGTGGACCGGGCCGGCGCCGATGCGGCCGTACAACAAGCTGGTCCATCCGCGCAGCTGGCGGGCGTTCATGGAGTACGGCAACGGCATCATCGGCGACATGTGCATCCACATGCTCGACATGGTGCGCTGGATGCTCGAGCCTGGGCTGGCCGAAACGCATCGCCTCGACCGGCGGCATCCTCGTGGACAAGAAGAGCAAGGCGAACATCTCCGATACGCAAACGGCCACATTCGACTTCGGCGACCTCGCCGGTGGTCTGGCAGCACCGCACCTGGGGACAGGCCGACGATCCGAAGTATCCGTGGGGCGCGACGCTCTACGGCGACAAGGGCACGCTGAAGGTGGATGTCACAAGTACGACTTCACGCCGCTCGGCAGCGAGCAAGCCGACGCATCAAGGGCGACGTGATGTACGAGTACGACCAGTATCCCGAGGACAAGACGGAGAAGGACCTGGAGCAGCACGTCGCCTCCGCCATTCGCGGCCACATGCGGGATTTCCTGCGGGCCATCGCCGCGCGCGGCAAGCCGGTGGCCGACATCGAGCAGGGCCACATCTCGACGGCGAGCTGCATCCTGGCGAACCTGTCGATGAAGCTGGGCCGCTCGCTGACGTGGGACGCGGACAAGCAGCAGGTCGTCGGCGACGACGAGGCGAACAAGCTGCTGCGCCGGCCGTACCGCAAGCCGTGGGTCCATCCGGAAGTTTAGCCGCGGCGCACGGCGGAGCGCGTTCGCGCTCCGCTGCGTCGCATAACCCAAGGGACCGAGCCGAAGGGAGGTTGCACGATGAAGACCATCACGGGGACCGTCCGCAACGGCCAAATCGTCGCGGACCAGCCGGTCAACTGGCCCGACGGTTGCCGGGTGGTCATCGAACCCGCGCCGGAGGAGAAGACGCTCGGTATCCGCGAAGAGGACTGGCCAACGACGCCGGAAGCCCTGGCCGACTGGATCGCTTGGTTCGATTCCCTTGAGCCTGTAGAGTTGACGCCGGAGGAAGAAGCCGACTGGAAAGCCTGGCGGCTCCAAATCAAGGAGTACACGATCGCCAACAGGGACAAAGACATTGAAGGTTTGTCTCCATGAGGCGTTATCTCTTGGATACTGGAATCGCCGGCCACTTGATCGTCAAACGACAGGGAGTCGATGGACGTGTGCGCCAAGCCGTCCTCCAGGGCGATCGCGTCGGCATTTGCCTTCCCGTCCTGGGCGAGTTGTGGGCGGGGATGCAACTGAGCGCCAGTCGGGACCGAAACATCCAGCGCATGAAACATGCCTTGGCCAAGCTTCGCGTTTGGCCCTTCGACCGGAATGCGGCGGAGGAATACGGCGCATCTTCGCCGAACTCAAACGTCGCGGTCGTCCCATGCAGCAGATCGACATTCAGATCGCCGCCATCGCTTTCAGCCTGGGCAACTGCACCGTCATCAGCGGCGACAGCGACTTGGCCGCCGTGCCGGGGCTGAGCGTGGAGAATTGGGCCAGCTGAATCGCAACAGGATTGCGCTGGTGGGACGGCTCATTCCGTGTTGGAGGACGATCGCGCCTTGGGGTCTTCGGGGCGGGCGTCCCTCATTTTGCTCTCCGTCATTTCTCTCTTCTTGCATCCGGCTTGTTCTCTGCGATAATCGACGACGTTGTTCCCACGTCCGCGTTGTGCTGTCTTCGGGGGTCGCCATGATCGCCTTCGCCTGCGCCACTGCCGTCAGAAGCTCCAAGTCCCGGACTCGTTCGCCGGCAAGCCGGTTCGCTGTTCCGTCTGCAAGCACGTCATGACCAGCCCGGCTCCAATCGCCGTGGCCGTGACGGCCACGGCCGCCCTACCGCAAATCGCCGGCCAACCCAGCAGTCTGGCGCAAGCCGGCTTCCAGGGCGGAGTGACGCTCGCGGTCAACGATTCGTCTTCCGCCGCGGATTCGGCGAAGAAACAGGGCGGCCATCGTTCGCTGCGCGAGGCACTGGCGCGGACCTGCGGGCGACGAGCGCTATCACGTCCTCGCCGAGATCGCCCGCGGCGGCATGGGCGCCGTCCTTCGCGCCGTCGATGGCGATATCCGCCGCGAGGTGGCCGTCAAGTATCTGCTCGACCAGGGCGATTCGCGCAAGAAGGCGCGCTTCGTCGAGGAAGCGCAGATCACCGGTCAGCTCGAACATCCCAACATCGTGCCCATCCACGAGCTGGGCATCGACGCCCACAAACGCCTGTTCTTCTCGATGAAGATGGTCCACGGCCGCAGCTTACAACAGGTACTGTCGGAGCTGCGCGACTATCCGCACACCGCCGAGCGCGAATACACGCTGGGCCGACTGCTGACCATCTTCATCAACGTCTGTCACGCCCTGGCCTACGCCCATTCGCGCGGCGTCGTCCACCGCGATCTGAAGCCGGCCAACATCATGGTCGGCGACTTCGGCGAGGTCTACGTCATGGATTGGGGACTGGCCAAGGTGCTGACGCACGGCGCTGCCGGCGACAAGACGGCCACGGTGATTCAGGCCGGTCCTTCGTTCGCCTGGGCCGACGGCGGAGGCGGCGACTCGTCGTCGGCCACGGTGCACACCAGCCGCGAGGCGGAGGACGATCAAACGGTGGAGGGCACCATCCTGGGCACGCCGATGTACATGCCGCCCGAGCAGGCGCACGGCGACATCGCGGCCATCGACCGGCGCAGCGACATTTATTCGCTGGGTGCGATCCTCTACGAGATGCTGACCTTGGAGCCGCCCATCGACCGCAAGGGCGGCCATCTCGCCATCTTGCTCCGCGTCGGCCAGGGCGAGATCCTCGCCCCGGAGCAGCGCAATCCCCAGCGGGCGCGGGCCGGCAAGGTCCCCACGGAACTGGCGGCCGTGGCCATGAA
Source organism: uncultured Planctomycetota bacterium (assembly GCA_963849325.1). Classification (GTDB taxonomy): domain Bacteria; phylum Planctomycetota; class Planctomycetia; order Gemmatales; family Gemmataceae; genus JAJPHU01. Next base: position 13,386 of record CAWKHF010000011.1, read on the forward strand.
GGCGCTGGCCCTGAAACCCGAAGATCGCTACCAGACCGTCGAGGCGCTGCGCGGCGACATCGAGCGTTTCCTGGAGGGTCGCTCCGTCAGCGCCAAGGAAGATACGAAATGGGAATCGATTCGCAAGCTCGCCCGGCGCAACCGGGGCGTCGTCGCGGCGACGGCGGCGGCGGCGGTCTTGCTGCTGGCGGTGCTGATCGGCAGCTCGGTGGTCAACTACAAGGCACGGCTGCGCGCGGAAGCAGCCTATTCGGCCTATCTGAAAGAGCAGGAGGACAAGCGGGCGCAGACGCGGAAATCGGTGCCGGCGTTCGTGGAGGCGGCCCATTTGGCGGCGGATCGGCGGAAGTTCGATGACGCCCTGGCCCAGGTGAACGCGGCCCTGGACTACGATCCCGACCACGCCGGCGCCCACCTGCTCAAAGGACAGTTGTTGATGGCGCGCAAAGACTTCGCCGCCGCGCGGCCGGCACTGGAGCGCTACGTCAAGCTCCGGCCGGAAGACGCCGAGGCGCGGAAACTGTCGCAGTTAGCCGGCGCGGCCAGGGCCGACGACCCGGCCCTGGATGCGGAGATCGCGGAACGTCTGCTCCGGCAGCACCTGCCGACGCTGGCGGAAGGGTTGCTGAAGGCACCCGAGAAGTTGTTGGAGGTCCATCGCCGCAAGATCGAGTCCGCCTGGCCGGGCCTGCGTGAACGGCTGGCGATGGACGCGGACGGCAAGCTGAGCCTCAACCTGGCCGCATGCCCGCAAGTTCTCGCCCTGACGCCCCTGCGCGGGATGCCGCTGCGGACCCTTCTCCTCCATAACTCGAAGGTCCGCGACCTGACGGCGTTAAAGGGCATGCCTCTGACCCACCTCGATCTGTACGGCTGTCGGCAAATAACGGACTTAACACCCCTCAAGGGAATGAAATTGACCTACCTGCGCCTGAGTCTATGCGGCCCGATCGCGGATTACACGCCGCTCAAAGGCATGCCGCTGACCACCCTACATTTGCCGTGGACCGCTCAAAACCAGGAGCTGAAATTGCTCCGTCGGCTGCCACTGACCGAGGTAGCCATCACCGATGGCGATGCGGTTTCCGACCTCGCGCCGCTGCTGGGCCTGAAATTGACGTCTTTGTCGATCCACTCGTGCAATCTGCTCAAGGATCTGGAGCCTCTGCGGGGCATGCCGCTGACCTCGCTGACTCTGAGCAACTGCCTCGCCCTCACGGACCTGGAGCCTCTGCGGGGCATGCCGTTGACTACGCTGTACCTTCAACAAGCTCCTCAGCTCCGCGACTTGACCCCGCTCGCGGGCGCCCGCCTGACCCAACTGGTCCTGTACGGCGGCGCTCAAGTTACGGACTTGACAGCGCTCCACGGGATGCCGCTGACCAGCCTGAACCTTCACTCCTGCACGCAGGTCAAGGACTTGACGCCGCTCCAAGGGATGCCGCTGACCCAGCTGGACCTGGGCGGCTGTGGCCAAGTCGCGGACCTTTCTCCTCTTCGGGGCATGCGGTTGACTTCGCTCGACGCCAGCTACTGCGATCGGATAACCGATTGGACGCCGCTCCAGGGGATGCCGTTGACCTCCCTCGGCTTTATAGGTTGCGAGCAGATCAAGGACTTGACGCCGTTTCAGGGTTTGCCGCTGATTAGCCTGAACCTCCAGAGCTGTCGCTCGATCAAAGACCTGTCGCCCGTGCGCAACATGCCGTTGACGCAGTTACGGATCGGGGAGTGCGATCAAATCGCGGACCTGACGCCCCTGGACGGAATGAAACTTACCTACGTGTATTTCTCGCCGAAAAGCGTCAAGAAAGGCGTGGACGTTCTCCGCCGGATGAAGGGCCTGACACACCTCAACGATCTGCCGGCCGCGGCGTTCTGGAAGAAGTACGATGCCGGAGAGTTCCGCAAATAATCCAACGTCTCGGTTGGCCACCGGGCTACTCAACCCGCTACAGAAGGTCAGATAGTGGGGTAACGATTCTTCGCAGATCATGGAGGATTCACGTGTCCGGCGAGCAAGCGACGAGCCGATTCTGGTTCGTGAACCTCGCACCTGACGAAGCCCGGTTGCGTTGTTCGTTTCATCGTCTCGGGAAACGTATCGTGCGCTTCACGGTACAATTGGAGGTTCGCGATCTGGACGAATGGCGACCCGTGGTCCGTTACGACAACGCGCACGGATTTTGTCATCGCGATACCCTGCATCCCGATGGTACGCAGGACAAGACGGGCGTGTATATTGGAGATGTGAACGCAACATTCACCTTCGCCATCGAGGATCTGCGCACGAATTGGGAAGCACACCGAGCCCGCTATCGGGGGGAGATGGGGCCATGATCGACCCACATGATTTCGCACGCCGGCAGATGGAGTTGACCGCCGAGTTCGGCAAGTACGTTTTCGACCATCCCGAAATGGATGAATGCTTGGCGGACAGCCCTTACGTTTATTTTCACGTCGAGGGTGAAACGGAGTTCAACCAGTACAGCCGCGAGTTGGCCGAGCGGCAGCAACGAGAGAACGGTGTTGCCATCGTCGTGGTGCGGATCAAGGGTTTGGCACCGCCGCAAGGTTCTCGGCTCATCGATCCGGTGATCGAGGCGCCGCCGGTGGCGACGTAAGGTCTCGGAATCGGATCGCTGCTCCCTAGGGACCGATTACCGTGCGGTTCGCCTGAGGATGTGTTCTTGAGATGAATGGATCTATTGAGCCGTACTGTTCTCGGAATCGTCCACCGCGAGTCGGTTTACGCTCCGCGTGCCTCGGGATGGCCGCCGGATTCGCGGTGTTCACCTGTTGCCTGGTGGCCGCCGATCCAGGCTCGCAACCACCACTCCTACGGGAAGCCTCACTCCGGCGTCCCAGCGCCGCGGCTTTCCTGGATGACGACCGAACGCTGTGCGTCGCCAACCAGCGCAGCGGCACCGTTTCGCTGGTCGATGTTCGGCAGGGCCAAGTCCGCGCGGAAGTGACGGCCGGAGGGCACCTGACCGATTTGGCCGCGACGCCTGATCGCAAGCACATCCTGGTGCTCGACGACGCACGGCACGAACTGGTCATCCTCTCCTTTGACGGCGCCCGTCTCGGCGTTCGTGCTCGCCGGAGCGTGGCCCCCTATCCGGCGAGTGTGGCGATCCTGCCAGACGGCAAACGAGCAACGGTGGCCTCGCTCTGGTCGCGGCGTTTGCAGGTGGTGGACCTCGCTCCCTTGTCGCACCCCGAGGGAACAGCGAACCTCCGCGTTCTGCACTCGATTCGTCTGCCCTTCGCGCGCGCAACCAGTGTGTGCTGCCGGGGACTTCGCAGGTTGTCGTCGCCGATGCGTTTGGCGGTCATCTGGCGCTCGTGGATGCCTTCGCCGGGCGGCTGCTGGCGGTTCACGAGCTGAAAGGCCACAACCTGCGCGGACTCGCCGTCAGCCCCGACGGTGACAAGTTGTTGATCGCGCATCAGATCCTCGATCCGCAAGCGCCGGCCCTGGAGGAAAAGGTTTGGCGCGGCCTCCTCATGGCGAACGTCGTCCGCACGATCCCACTGACGGAACTCCGCAAGCCGTCGCCGGACTTCGATCGAGTCGGGGAGATGATACTCCTGAAAGGGAGTGGTCAGGGGGCCGGCGACCCAACCGGCGTCGCCGTGCTGGATGCGGAGCAATTCGCCGTCGCCCTGGCCGGGGTGAACGAGGTGGCGCTGGTCGGCGACGACGGCGGCACCATTCGGCGTCTCGCGGTCGGCCGGCGGCCAACGGCGGTGGTGACGGCGGCCAGCGGTCAGCCCGCTGTGGTGCTCAACACCTTCGACGATTCGCTGTCCGTGATCGATCCGCGACAGGGACTTGTCACCGGCACGATCGCCCTGGGACGCCAACCGGCGCTCACGGCCGCCGACCGGGGCGAGCTGCTGTTCTTCGACGCTCACCTGTCGCGCGATGGCTGGTTCAGCTGCCACAGTTGCCACACCGACGGCCATACGAACGGCCTGCTCGCCGATACGCTCGGCGACGGCAGCTACGGCACGCCCAAGCGGACGCTGACGCTACGGGGCACGGCGCTGACCGATCCGTGGGCGTGGAACGGCGGCATGAAGTACTTGCAGGACCAGGTGCGACAATCCCTGGCGGAAACCATGCATGCACCGACCGTCTCCGGCGAGCAGGTCAACGATCTGCTCGCGTTCCTGCACACGCTGCCGCCGCCTCCGCCGCTGGAGCCGATCACCCAGGACAAGGAAGATCGTCAAACGGTCGAAAGAGGACGGCAAGTCTTTCGCGCTCGCGGCTGCGTCCGCTGCCACATTCCTCCGCTGACCTACTCGTCGCATGGAACGCATGACGTGGGCTTCGCGGACGAGTCTGGTTTGCGTCAGTTCAATGCGCCGTCGCTGCGCGGCGTGAGCCAGGGCCATCGCTTCCTGCACGACAACCGCGCCGCGACGCTCGAAGAAGTGTTCACGAAATATCGGCACAAGGTCGGTCCCGGCCTCCCGGCGGAGGAATTGGCCGATCTGCTGCGTTTTCTGCGCAGCTTGTGAGAACCGGGAGGACCGCCGGGCCTCAGCGCCAGTCGCCGGAGAGGATGAAGGCGGCCCAGTAGTACGGCGGCAGTCGGCCGTCGTCCTTGCCCAGCCGTTCCTTCGGCACCTTCACGTCGATCATGCTCCGGCTGATGCCTTCCTTGCGCATCCAGGTGTCACCCTCGCGGAGCATCCACAGCTGGGCCTGGCGCAGTGCCTCCAGCTTGGGCAGCTTCTTGTTCCACAGCTTGTCGTAAAACTGCACCATCAACTGCCGCGTGGCTGCGTCGTCCACCTGCCACAGACCCGCCACTACGCTGCGCGCCCCCGCCACCTGGAAGGCACGCTGCAAACCCAGCAAGCCCTCGCCGCCGGCCACCTGTCCCAGGCCCGTCTCGCACGCCAACAGCGTCGCCAGTTCCACGCCGCGGAAGTCCAGAATATCCATCTCCAACGCCGTCAGAATGCCGTCGTCCTTGCCGATCTCCACCGCCCGGTTGGCACCGGCCAGCACGATGCCCGACAACAATCCCGGATGGAAGCCGACCACGCCCGCACGTCCGCCGAACAGATTGCCCACGTCCTTCTCTCGGTCCCGCGAGACGGCGGCCAGGGCCGAGCGCAACTCCTTGGGGGCGAAGTAGCCGTGCGTGGCGAAGTGCAGGTAGCGATGCTGCGATGCCTGCCGACGCACGGTGGCCTCGGTCGCTTCCGCCTGGCACAGTTCGGTCACGGCCGCGTGCGGAAAGGAGGTGGCGAACGAGCGGCGGATGGCGGCGATCTCGGGGCGGGTATTGGGCAGGTCCGGCCAGCGGAACAGCCCATCCGCCGAGCCGCGCACCGCGGTGCGACTGTCGGCGACCGTCGCTGTGGCGACCGCGGCGCTGTAGTGGACATCGCCGACGACGAGCAGCGAAGGCTCGGACGTTTCGGCGGCCGGACGCGAGTCCAGCATCTCGGGCAACAATTGCGGCACGGACACGACGGCGACAGCCATCTCTTCCATCAGGTAGGAGTCTTTTTTACTCCCCGGCAGAGCGGCGAACGGTACGCGCGCCAGGTCACCATCGGGAGAGATCAGCACCACTTTCGCCTCATGCAGGTGCTTCGCCAGCGGCTGCCACAGGAGTTGGCGCACGGCGGCGCCGAGAGCATCATCGCCCTCGGTGCGAAAGCGACGTTGCAGGGCCAGCCGCCAGTCATTCAACGCCTTCTGGATGGCTGCGGTTGGGCCGAGGTCCACGCGCTCCAAGGCGTCGCGCCGCACCACGAAGGCGACAAGACGCCGCTCCCTTTTCAACTGCCCCTTCTTCTCCGCCGAGGGGCTGTAGTGGCTGTATTCGAGGAAGTCGAGGAGGACGGCGTCGGCAGGCAGGGCGGCTTGCAGCTGGGCCGGCTCCAGGTCGCGCCGTTGTTGCTCCTTACGGAAGGCGGCGCTGCGCCCGGCCAGGTAGGCCTCCAGGCGTTCCTTCTCGTTGGTCAATTGCTGCATCTGGAGGAGGCGGGCTTGCTGTTGTTTGGGGTTGGGCGTGGCGAAGGCGAGGGCGGCCAGTTGGGCGGAGACGCGATCGAGGTTGGCGAAGTCCTTGGCCAGTTCGGGCCGTTGACGCGCCAGGCGTTGCTGGCGTTGACGCCGGCCGACGATGCCTTTCCAGGACAGCATCGGCCGGTATTGCTGCGCGAGGGTGGCTCGGGCTTGCGGTGCCAGCGAGAGGTAGCCGTCCAGGCGGGAACGCAGCTTCTCCAGCATGGCGAGTTGCTGTCGTTGAGATTGGATGGCGGCGGCCAGTTCGAGGTTGTCGCGGGAGATGGTGAGGGCTTGTCGGCACAGCGGTTCGGCCTGGGCGTAATCGCCCTGGGAATAGTACAGCACGGCCAGGTTGTTGAGGCTTTGGGCGTAGTCGGAGTGCTGCTCGCCCAGCGCCTGTCTGTCGATCTCCAGCGCCAGGCGGCACAGCGGCTCGGCCTGGGCGTAGTCGCCCTGCGAGTAGTACAGCTCGGCCAGGTTGTTCAGGCTGGTGGCGTAGGAGGGGTGCTTCGCGCTCGCGCCTGCTTGTCGATCGCCAGTGCCTGGCGGTACAGCGGCTCGGCCTTGGCGTAGTCGCCCTGGGAGCGGTACAGCCCGGCCAGGTTGTTCAGGCTGGTGGCATAGTGGGGGTGCTGCTCCCCCAGCGACTGCTTGGAAATGTCCATGGCCTGGCGGAAAAGCGGCTCCGCCTTGGCATGGTCGCCCATGTTGGCGTACAGCTCGGCCAGGTTGTTCAGGCTGGTGGCGTAGGAGGGGTGCTTCGCGCCTCGCGCCTGCTTGTCGATCGCCAGTGCCTGGCGGTACAGCGGCTCGGCCTTGGCGTAGTCGCCCTGGGAATAGTACAGCCCGGCCAGGTTGTTGAGGCTTTGGGCGTAGTCGGAGTGCTGCTCGCCCAGCGCCTGCTTGCGGATCGCCAGCGCCTGCCGATACAGCGGCTCGGCCCTGGCGTAGTCGCCCTGGGACTCGTACAGCCCGGCCAGGTTGTTCAGGCTGGTGGCGTAGAGGGAGTGCTTCGCGCCCAGCGCCTGCTTCCAGATCTCCGATGCCTGGCGGTAGAGGGGCTCGGCCTTGGCGTAGAGGCCTTGAGAGAAGTACAGATAGGCCAGGTTGTTGAGGGTGAGGGCGTAGTCGGAGTGCTGCTCGCCCAGCGCCTGCTTGCGGATCGCCAGCGCCTGCCGGTAGAGCGGCTCGGCCCGGGTGTAGTTGCCCTGGGACTTGTACAGCCCGGCCAGGTTGTTCAGGCTGGTGGCGTAGTCGGGGTGCTTCTCCCCCAGCGCCTGCTTGCGGATCTGCAGCGCCAGGCGGAGCAGCGGCTCGGCCTGAGCGTAGTCGCCCTGGGAGTCATACAGCACGGCCAGGTGGTTGAGGGTGAGGGCGTAGTCGGGGTGTTGCTCGCCCAGCGCCTGCCGGCGGATCGCCAGCGCCTGCCGGTACAGCGACTCGGCCTTGGCGAAATCGCCCCGGGAGCGATACAGCGCGGCCAGGTTGTTCAAGCTGGTGGCGTAGTCCGGATGGCTCTCTCCCAGCATATGCTTGCGGATCTCCACTGCCTGATGAGCCGGTATCAAGGCCTCCCGTGCTCGGCCTTGATCGTTCAGACGGCACGCTTCGCCGTTCAACCGATCTGCTTCCGCCAGTTGCCTTCGTTGGCGGGGCGTCATCCGGCCCCGACGTTCGAGGTCGGCTAGTTCCAGGCGTGCGTCCGTCACCCGCCAGTGCGTTTCGCCGTGGAGTTTGATCCGCAGGGCCAGTACTTCTCGCCGCGCCTGCTGCGCCGCGGCGAAGTCCTCCGCACGCTCGGATTGCGCGGCCCGGCGGACGTGCAACTGGGCAAGGTTGTCCAGACTGGTCCTGTAGCCGGAGCTGCCTTCTCCCTCCGCCCGCTGGTAGATCGCGGCGGCCTGCCGGAACAAGGCTTCGGCCCGCTCATCCTGTCGGCGATACGTGTGCAACCAGCCGAGGTTGTTCAGCGTATTGGCATACCAGGGGTGGTCCTCCCCCAGCAAGCGTTTGCGGAGGGCCAGCGCCTGCTGATAGAAAGAATCGGCCTTGGTGAAATCACCTTTTTCCCGATACAGCCAGCCCAGGTTGTTCAGGCTCTGGCTGGTGAGCCGGTTTTCGTCGCCGAGCAGATTCTTGTGGAGCTGGAGTGCCTGCTCGGCCAGGGGCAGCGCTTCGCCATATCTCTTTTGATCGCCCAGCTCCTTGGCTCGCCATGCCAACTCCTCGGCGCGCGCGAGTTGCTTGCGCTGCCCGGGCGTCATGCGGCCCCGCAGCCGGAGGTCGGCGAGAGCCAGGCGCGCGTCGGTGACACGCCAGTCCTTCTGCCCGTGCAGCCGGATGCAGACCGCCAGTGCTTTCTCCACGGCCCGGCACGCCGCCGTGAAATCCTCGTCCCGCTCCAACTTTTCCCGCATTCTGTCATACAGGGTGGACAGGTTGCGCAGGCCGGCCCTGTAATCGGCATGGACCTCGCCCAGCGCCTGTTTGCGGACCTCCAGCATTTGGAGATAAAAGTCCTCCGCATTGGCGTAATCACCCATCGCCGAGCAGACGGCGGCGAGATTGTTTAGGTCGTTGGCGTAATCGGGATGGCCCTCGCCCAGCACCTGCTTATCGATGTCCACGGCCTGCCGATAGAGCGGTTTGGCCCCAGCCTTGTCGCCGAGCGCGGAGTGCATGCCCCCGACCCAGCTCAGGGCCGCGGCGGAGCGGCGGTGCCGGACACCGTAAACCGCTTGGCGGATTCGCAGCATCTTCTCGGCCAGAGGCAGAGCCTCGGACGCCTGGCCTTGTTTGTCCAGTTGCCGCACTTGCCGCAGCAAGGCATCGGCCTCGCGCAACTGCTGTCGCTGCTCCGGCCCCAGCTTTTCCAGCAAATCCACGTCGGCCAGCGCCAGGCGCGCGTCGGTGACTGTCCAGTGCTTCTCCCCGTGCAGCTCGGTGCGGAGGGCCAGCGCTCGGCGGGCGGAATGGCGGGCCGCCGCGAAATCGCCGGCACCCTGAGCGGAGCGCATCAGGGCGTCATTCAGATCAGCCAGACGGCCGACTGCGGAAAGGCTATCGGGATGGGTTGTGCCCAGCGCCTGTTTACGAATCTCCACCACCTGACGGTACAGCGGCTCGGCCGTGGCCTTGTCGCCCAGCGCGGAGTGCAGATATCCCAGCCAGAGCAAGGTGCCCGCCGAGCTGCGGTGCCGCTCCCCGAAAGCGTTCTGCCGTAACCGCAGGGCTTTCTCGGCCAAAGGCAGAGCCTCTCGATTTTTGCCCTGCTGATTCAGCCGTCGAACCTGGTCCATCAAGCGATCCGCTTCGATCGATTGCCGGCGCGTTTCAGGAGCCCATTGTTCCCACAGGTCCAGGTCCGCGAGTGCCAGGTGGGCATCGGTGACCTTCCAGTGTTTCTCGCCGTGCAGTTGGATACGAAGGGCCAGCACTTCCTGGTGTGCTTTACGGGCGGCGGCGAAGTCCTCGCGCTGTTGATGCATCTCGGCCAGCCGCTCCAGCGATCCCGCTACATCCTCATGCACGTCGCCGAACACCTGGCGCTCGATGGCCAGCATCTTCTCGGCGGCGGCGATGGCCTCGGCGAGCTTACCCTCGCGCCGAAGACGATTCACCTCCGCGATGTAGCGATTGCGCTCCTGCAGCTTCGCGCGCTGTTCGGCTGTCAGCGGAGCTTGCGGCGGCTCGGCGAGCACCAGCGCGAGCGGCAGCATCAGCAACGACGCCCAGGCGACCAGGCACGAACGGGAGCAGCGAGTCAACAGGGAGCGAGTCATAGCCTCCTCCAGCCAGGGCCAATTCGGCGCGACGCATCGAGTCCGGGCGACAGAGAGAAAAGGTTGCCCTATTATCCGCGGCGGCATCGACCCTCGCAAGACACCAACGCGCATTTTCCCCTCTCCGCCGCCATCGCCGTGCAGGGTAAATCCCCGTGCCTCAGCGCCAGTCGCCGGAGAGGATGAAGGCGGCCCAGTAGTACGGCGGCAGTCGGCCATCCTCCTTGCCCAGCCGTTCCTTCGGCACCTTCACGTCCACCATGCCGCGCTTGGTCCCTTCTTTCAGCATCCACAGCTGGGCCTGGCGCAGCGCCTCCAGCTTCGGCAGTTTCTTCTGCCACAGGTTCTCGTAGAAGCGTGTCAGCAGATCGCGCGTGGCCTGGTCATCGACCTGCCATAAACTGGCGACGACACTGCGCGCCCCCGCCACCTGGAAGGCGCGCTGCAAGCCCAGCAAACCCTCCCCGCCGGCTTTCTCGCCCAGGCCCGTCTCGCAGGCCGACAGCGTTGCCAGCTCCACGCCGGTCAGGTCCAACGCCTCCACTTCCAACGCCGTCAGAATGCCGTCATCCTTGTCCGGCTCCGCCGGCCGGTTGGCCCCGGCCAGCACCAGGCCCGACAGCAATCCCGGATGAAAGCCGACCACGCCCCGGTCGCCGAACAGATTGTCGGCACTTGTCTCTTTGCTCCGCGACGCCGCGACGAGGGCGGACGCAGTTCCTTGTCGGCGAAGAAACCGTGCGTGGCGAAGTGCAGGTAGCGATGCGCCGGCGCTTGCTGACGGATCGCTTCCTCGGTCGCCTGCGCCTTGCGCAGCATCTTGACGCGGCCCTCGGGGAAGCGTTCCTCGAAGCTGTCGCGCACGGCCAGGATTTCGCCGCGCGTGCCGTCCAGAGGCGGCAGGGCGGCGAAGGCGCCGCGATGGGCGGCGGAGCGGCTGGTGGCGACCTCCACGGCGGCGCCCGGCGCCGCGCCGTAATCCACGTCTCCCACCAGGAGGAGCGATGGCTTGGCGTTGTCCTTGTTGAGGGGAGCGGACAGCAACTCGGGCAAGAGTTGCGGCACGGGCACGATGGCGAGGGCCATTTCTTCCAGCAGATACGAGTCCTTCTTGCTGCCGGGCAGGGCGGCGAAGGGCACGCTCGCCACGTCGCCATCCGGCGAAACCAGCACGATCTTCGCCCCTTGCAGGCGCTTCTCCAGCGGCTGCCACAGGAGTTGACGCACGGCGGCGCCGAGAACGTCGTCTCCCTCCGTACGGAAACGGCGCTGCAAGGCCAGCCGCCAGCGGTAGAGTGCTTCCTTGATGGCCGCAGTGGTGCCGAGGTCGACGCGCTCCAGGGCGTCGCGCCGCACCACGAAGGCGAGAAGACGCCGCTCCGTTTTCCACTGTCCCTTCTTCTCCGCCGAGGGACTGCGATGAGTGTATTCGAGGAAGTCGAGCAGGACGGCGTCGGCGGGCAGGGTGGCTTGCAGCTGGGCCGGCTCCAGGTTCGCGCCGCTGTTGCTCCTTGCGGAACGCAGCACTGCGACCGGCCAGGTCTGCCTCCAGGCGTTCTTTCTTTTTGGTCAGTTCCTGCATCTGGAGGAGGCGGGCTTCCTGATGTTTGGGGTCGGTCGTGGCGAAGGCAAGGGAGGCCAGTTGCGCACAGACGCGATCGAGGACGGCGAAGTCACGGGCCAACTCGGGCTGCTGGCGTGCCAGGCGTTGCTGACGTTGGCGCCGACCGACGGTGCCTTTCCAGGCCAGCATCGGTTGATATTGTTGCTCGATGGTTGCTCGGGCTGGTGGCGCCAGAGAGAGGTAGTTGTCCAGCGTGAAACGCATGCTCTGGAGCATGGCGAGTTGCTGGCGTTGGGCTTGGACGACTGCGGCCAGTTCCAGGTTGTCGCACCCGATGGCGAGTGCCTGTCGCTGGAGTCGTTCCGCTCGCGGATGATCGCCCCTCAAGGAGGAGAGCAGGGCCAGGTTGTTCAGGCTGAGGGCGTAGAGGGGGTGCTTGTCGCCCAGCGCCTGCTTCCAGATGTCCGACGCCTGACGCAACAGCGGCTCGGCCTGGGCGTAGTCGCCCTGGGACTGGTACAGCAGGGCCAGGTTGTTGAGGCTGGTGGCGTAGTCGGGGTGCTGCTCGCCCAGCGCCTGCTTGCGGATCGACAGCGCCTGGTGGTACAGCGGTTCGACCTGGGCATAAGCGCCCTGGTAGTAGTACAGCAGGGCCAGGTTATTCAGGCTGAGGGCGTAGGAGGGGTGCTTCTCGCCCAGCGACTGCTTCTGGATCGCCAGTGCCTGTCGGTACAGCGGCTCGGCCTGGGCGTAGTCGCCCTGGGAGGAGTACAGCAGGGCCAGGTTGTTCAGGCTGAGGGCGTAGTGGGGGTGCTTCTCGCCTCAGCGCCTGCTTGTAGATTTCCGCTGCCTGGCGGTACAGCGGTTCGGCCCTGGCGTAGTCTCCCATGTCTTGGTACAGCAGGGCCAGGTTGTTCAGGTCGGTGGCGTAGAGGGGATGCTTTTCGCCCAGCACCTGCTTGTCAATCGCCAGCGCCTGGCGGTACAGCGGTTCGGCCTTGGCGTAGTCGCCTTGGGAGCGATATAACTCGGCTAGGTTGTTCAGACTGGTGGCGTAGTCGGGGTGCTTCGCGCCCAGCACCTCCTTGCGGATCGCCAGTGCCTGGCGGTACAGCGGTTCGGCCTTGGCATAGTCGCCCTGGGAATCGTACAGCAGGGCCAGGTGGTTCAGGCTGGAGGCGTAGGAGGGGTGCTTGTCGCCCAGCGACTGCTTTTTGATCGCCAAGGCCCGGCACAGAGCGGCTCGGCCCGGGCGTAGTCGCCCTGCGAACGATATAGCTTGGCCAGGTTGTGCAGGCTCGTGGCGTAATCGGGGTGCTTCTCGCCCAGCACTTGCTTGCGAATCTCCCGTACCTGCTGAGCCAGTACGACTGCCTCGCGGAAGTGCCCCTGCTGGTATAGTGCGATGACCTCCCCTTCCAGACGGTTCGCCTTCGCCAGTTGCTGACGCTGCTCGGCTGTCAGCGGTTCTTGCGGCGGCTCGGCGGGTAGCGGCGCCTGCATCATCCACGACGCTGCCACGACGGCCATGTACGAACGGAGCCAGCGAGCCAACAAATAGCGAGACACAACGTCCTCCAGCCAGGGTCCGCGGCCGTGTCGGCGAGACACGCCGAGTCCGGACGAGAGAGAAAAGGTCGCCCTATTATCCGCGGCGGCATCGTCTCGTGCAAGACACCGCCGCATGTCCGCCAACCTCGTCTACGTTCGGGCGGTTGACGCGCTCGAGGTTCTGCTATACCCTTGCGCCGAGGGAGACAATTGCCCATGAAAGCGACGACCTGCCCGGACGATCATGAACTGCTGGCCGTGGCCACCGGCGAAGACACCACCCCCGAGGTACGCGGCCATCTCGACGGCTGCACCGATTGTCGCGAGCGCCTGCAACAGCTGCAAGCCGAGGTATCGAACCTGCGCGATGTCCTCGGCGACCTGCCCCTGACGCGCTCCGACCCCGGCAACCTCGCCTCGTCCGCCGCCGGAGATGCCGCGCCCCTCGGCGATCGGCAAATACCTCGTTCGCCACCTGCTCGGCGAGGGCGGACAGGCCGACGTTTACTGCGCCCTGCACCCCACCCTGGGCCGCGAGGTCGTCATCAAGCTGAGCCGGCGGCCGCTCGATCCGAGCGCGGCCGACCGCGATCGACTCCTGGCCGAGGGCAGGTTACTCGCCGAGTTGGACCATCCCTCTCTCTCGCGGATTTACGATCTCGATTTCCACGACGATCGGCCGTTCCTGGTGATGGAATACGTTCGCGGCCGAACCGTGCGGCAGCACGCCCAGGAGCAGCGACCAACGCCGCGACAGGCGGCCGTGCTCGTCGCCGAGATGGCGCGCGCCCTCGCCGTCGCCCATCGCCGCGGCATCGTGCATCAGGATCTCAAGCCCCATAACGTCCTGCTCGACGAATCCGGGCGGCCGCGTGTCATCGACTTCGGCATGGCCCGCCTCGTCCACGGCTGGGCGGATCGACAGTCGCAGCCGGAGGGCGGCACGGCGGCGTACATGGCGCCGGAGCAGGCCCGTGGCGAGACCGAACGCATCGGCCCACGCAGCGACCTCTTCGCCCTGGGCGGCATCCTGTACTTCCTCCTCGTCGGCCAGGCGCCGTTTCGAGGACGAGACTGGTTCGAGACGTTGGAGCAGGCCCGGCGCTGCGATTTCGACCGCTCGGCCCTGCGCACGGCGAAGGTGCCGCGACGACTGGAAGCGATCTGTCTGCGAGCGATGGCGCCGGAGCCGAGCGACCGCTACGCGCGGGCCGAGGACATGGCTGCGGACCTGGAGCGCTACGTCCGCCGGCCGCGTCGGACGGCGTTTCTCGTCGGCGCCGTGCTGCTGGCGTTGTTGGTGTGGCCGGCGTGGAAAGCACTGCGTTCCCGAACGGACATCGTTCCTCCGCAACCGCAGCCCGAGATTCGCTTGCCGGTGGAACCTCTGTCCCTGCGTCTGCACCGGGCGGGGAAATATGTGGAGCTGACAAACGCGCGGAAAGTGGCCAACATCGTCCCGCTCACCAGCGGCGATGAATTGAGGGTCAGCGCTCCGGTTCCCGCCGGGCTGCACGCCTCCCTGTTCCTCATCGGCAGCACTGGCGAGGTCGAGCACCTCGCCAACGCTACCCCCGGCGAGGTGCTCTCCTATCCCGAGGGGGCCGGCGCAGTTCAAAGCGCCTGGACCATCGACCGGGGACGGAAGTGTTGCTGGTCTGCTGGCGGCGTTCCGGCCCGGTCGCGGTCGAGGAAGTCCGCGACTTGTGGGGGGACGCACCCTGGCCCTCTCTGCCCGCGTCCTCGGTGCTGCGACTCGACCGCGAAGGCGTCGAGGTTGTGCAGGCCCGCCGCTCCTTTGGAGCGACCATGATCCACAACGATCCCGAGGGCGACGTTCGCACGCGCCTCGAGAAGTTGCGGCTGCGGCTGCGCAAGCGCGTAGACTTTCTCGCCGGCATCGCCTTCGCCCACCAGGACGATCCCTCTTCTCCTTAGAATTAGGGGCAAAGCTCTTCCGAGCCTGAAGCGTAAGCGAAGAGAACGACAACCGAAGGTTGTCGTTCTCTTCGCTTACGCTTCAGGCTCGGAGGCGTCTGTCATCGCTGCCGGTCGGGGGCCGTATCAGAGGGTGAATCTGGCGGCGGACGCCAACAGGCTTGCGACTCCATCCGCCTCGACGGGCGGGGGGACAGACTTGTCCCTCTTTTCCTCATCGTGAGCTTGGCTACCCCGTACACTGTGCGGGAGCGTCCGCCTCATGCCCCAAAAGGAGCCGAGTCATGTACAGTCGCACCCTTCCGAACCTGCTTCGCTACGTCGCTTCGCACACCAACCGGCGCGGCCCGATCCGCCCAATCCCCGCCGCGAACGAGCCGGCTTTCCTGCCGGACAACGACGCCCTCGCCGACATGCTGCGCTCCGGGGGTTACCAGGTCGAGGTGCAGCGCTTCGGCGCCGGCGAAGCCACCTGCCTGATTTCGCTGGAGTCCGGCGACGAACGGTACATCGTCGAAGCGGAACTCAGTCCCGGTACGAGCCGGATCTGGTTGGCGGCGCGCATCGGCATCGCGGACCTGCACCAGGCCGCCGCTCCGCTGCTGGCTCGACTGCTGGGCGAGAACGTCGGCATCAGCCCGCACTTCTTCGCCTACCGCGCCCGCGATCAACGTCTGCTGCTGCATGTTAGCTTGGAGAATCGTGACCTGACGCCGGTGCGCCTCCGCAACCACCTGGAGCGGTTGGCCAAGCGGATTCACGACACTCGGCCGGCCTGGGCCGCGCTGGTCCGGCACGAAGACGATGCGGCCGGCGCGGCCGCGATGAGCCGGCAGCACAAGGAGGAAGATGTCGAGCGGACCTGGTGCTCGTTTACCTCCGTCGAGGGCAAGTTCCACGTTCAGCTCCCCGATGACCCCCGCATCGACACGCAAAGCCTGACCACGGACAAGGGGCCGATCGACCTGCACATCGTCTTCGCCGAGGAGCCGGGCGCGCGTGTCTCCTATGGTGTCTGCTACAGCGACCTGGACGGCTCGGCCCGCGCGGAGGGAGATCCCGCCGCCGAGGAAGTGTTGGCCCAGGCCCGGCAAGCGGTGGTCCAGCTCATGAACGGCAAGGTGCTCGAAGAGAGGCCAATCGCGCTGGAAGGTCATCCCGGCCTGGAGCTGATGGTCCACTCCGCCGAGAAGGGCGCCGCGGTGGCGCGGGTCTTCTGCATCGGCGACCGCTTCTTCCAGGTGTTGGCGGTGGGAGAGGACGTGAGCCTCTTTCAGCCGACGGTCCGGTCGTTCCTCGAATCGTTCCGCCTGATGCGCGAGTGACGGGGCCGCACCCGGAAGGCGTGTCCCTTGCTCTTCCCCGCGATCGGCCGCGCGCCGGTCGCGGGGGCTTTCCTTCCGGCCGGAGACTCCTCATCCTCATCCCTTGACAGGCGCACCGCGGCGTCCTACCTTGGCGAGCGTGTGGTCCTTTCCCGTTCGCATTGCGGCAGATGAGAACTGCCCTATCTCACATCCGGAGGAAGTAACGAATGAACGGAAGGAAGACGGGATGGCGGGCGCGTCTGCGTCGCCCCGCTGCGGTCGGCAGCCTGATGCTGGTGCTGGCCGGGGTGTTCGTGCTGGCGTCGCGCCCGGCCGGTCGGAACGAGGCGCGGGCGGAAGAGAAGGCCAACAAGGAAAAAGTCCGTGTCGGACCCGGCTTCTCCCAGGCCATCCTGGCCACGCAGCTGGCCATGCAAGGAGAGAAGCGGAAATCGCCGATCCTGATGCTCGCCGCGGCGGAGTTGGTGCGCGGGCTGAAGGCGAGCGATCGTTCGGCCAAGGACGCCCAACTCCAGGGCGCGGAGGCCGCGACCTCCGACAAGGACGGTCTGACGCTCAGCGTGGCGGCGCTGGCCGACAAGGCCAAGACCTACGCCAAGGGTGACAAAGACCTCAGCGCCCTGGTCGCCAAGCACGCCGAGCAATTGACCTCGCGCGGCCTGGATCCCACCGTTGGCGGGAGCCTGCCCTCCGTCCGCATCAAGGACATCACCTACAAGATCCTGGGCGGCGGCCGAGTCGCCATGGATGGATCGGCCCGCATGAGGAACGTGCCCTTCGAGGCCGGCAAACTCGCCATCGTCGCGGCGGTCGGCGAGGTCTCCCTCGATAACCTGGTCGTCGAAGTCCACGACGCCAATGGCCGGATCATCGAGTCTCCCCCCGGCGTGAAGGGACGCTTCCTCGTCGCCTGGGTGCCCAGTCGCGCCGAGTCCGTCACCATCGTCGTACACAATGGCGGCGCCGAGCAGCGCGTGGCCCTCCTCGCCAACTGGGATTGATTCCACGGGACCCGCGTGCGCGCGAGGTTCTTTGCGAGCCTGAAGCGTAAGCGAAGAAGAGATTTCTTCGCTTACGCTTCAGGCTCGAATCTTGACGGTTCACGATCATGACCGTTCGTCTCCGGGAGAAGCGCTGTCTGATCGTCGGCGGCACGACCGGCCTCGGCCGAGCCGCGGCCCAGCGTTTCCTCGAAGAAGGGGCCCGGCTCGTCATCGCCGGCCGCTCGCCGGACAAGGGCGCCGAGGCGCTGGCGGTGTTGGCCGGGCTGGGTCCGGTAACATTCGTCGCCTGTGACGCGGCCGTGACGGCGCAGGTGGAACGCCTCTATGCCGAGACGGTGGCGTTTCTCGGCGGCCTGGACGTGCTCTATCACGTCGCGGGGATCAGCGGACGGCGCTACGGCGACGGGCCGTTGCACGAATGCACCGACGACGGCTGGCATGCCACGTTGACGGCGAACCTGACGAGCACCTTCCTGACCAATCGCGCTGCCGTGCGCTGCTTCCTCCACCAGAGCAGTCCGGGTGCTATCCTAAACATGGCGAGTGTGCTGGGCTTCGCGCCGGCCCCGCATCACTTCGATACCTATGCGTACACGGCCACCAAAGGCGGTATCCTGAGCATGAGCCGCCTCGCCGCCGCGCGCTACGCCCCGGACGGCATTCGCGTCAACGTCCTCGCTCCGGGGCTGATCGACACGCCGATGGCGGAGCGGGCCGTCGGCGACCCGGCCATCCGCCATTATCTGCGGACCAAGCAGCCGCTCCGCGCTGGGCCGGGCCGAGCGGAGGATTGCAGCGACGCCGCCGTCTTCCTGTGCAGCGACGCCGCTCGCTTCATCACCGGCGCCGTCCTGCCCGTCGATGGCGGTTGGTGCGTCAGCGAAGGACAGGTTCAAACGTAATGGGGAACGGAATGCCGGAACCGCGCGAAGAGATCGTCACCCAGCCGGAGGAGTTGGCCGCTTGTTGTGCTGAGTTGGCCCGTTGTTCGTGCTTCGGCTTCGATACCGAGTTCGTCGGCGAGGACACCTATCACCCGAGCCTGTGTCTGGTGCAGGTGGCCACGCCCGACCGGCTCTTCCTCATCGACCCGCTCACGACCGGGCCGCTCGACGCCTTCTGGCAGCTGGTCGTCGATCCGGTGCGCGTGGTCGTGGTCCACGCCGGCCGCGAGGAAGTGCGACTATGCCGGTTGTGGACAGGACAGACGCCCGGCAACCTGTTCGACCTGCAACTGGCGGCCGGACTGGCCGGATGGACCTATCCGCTGGGTCACGGCACGCTGGTCCATCAGGTGCTCGGCGTGCAGATGTCCAAGGGCGAGACGCTCACCGAATGGCGGCACCGGCCGCTGACGCCGGCACAGGTCCGCTACGCCTTCGACGACGTCCGTTACCTGCTGCCGGTTTGGCGGCGACTGTCGGCGCGGCTGGAGGAGTTGGGCCGAAGCGACTGGGCGCGCGAGGAGTTCGCCCGGTTAGCGACGAACGCGGCGCCGGAGGAACCGGCAGCGGAGAAATGGCGCAAACTACGCGGCCTCGGGACGCTGGACCGCCGCCGCCTCGCCGTCGTCCGCGCCCTGTACAACTGGCGTGAAGAGACGGCCGCCCGCACCAATCGGCCCACGCGCACCATCGTCCGCGACGACCTGATCGTCGAGATCGCCCGCCGCAATCCGACGCGCGAGCGCGACTTGCAAGTGGTGCGCGGCCTGCCGCGGCGCGACCTGGAGGCGATCGTCCGTACGGTGGCCGAGGCGCGGGCTAGCCATCGAGGACTGCCCGGCCGTGTTCGGCCGCGAGCAGGATCCGCCGCAGGTAATGATGGTCTCCGCCGTGCTGTCGGCTGTGCTCGGCGATGTCTGCGCCGCCGCGGCCTGGCGGCGAACCTCGTCGCCAGCAACAACGACGTCAAGCTGCTCGTGCGCGCCCGGCTGATCGGCCAGCCGTTGCCGGCTGAATCGCTGCTGACCGCCGGCTGGCGAAGCAGCCACATCCTGCCCGACCTGCTCGCCGTGCTGGACGGACGGCGCTTCTGCGCATCGCCGACGTTGCGGCGGAGGCGCCATTCGACTACGCGGATTGGCACGCGAAATAGGCGAGCGGGGGGCGTCAGCCCCCTGTTGTTTCTCAACAGGGGGCTGACGCCCCCCGCTCGCCAAACGATATACTTGTCGATAGGCTAAACGCTGGATTTCGCGTTCTCCTGGCCCCGAGGAATGCCCCCGTGTCCGTTATCGCCACCGACAACCTCGTCAAGCATTACGGCCGCATCGAGGCGCTGCGGGGCGTCTCGCTGACCGTCCAGCGCGGCGAAATCTTCGGTCTGCTCGGCCAGAACGGCGCCGGCAAAACCACCCTCGTCAAGATCCTGCTCGGCATCACCACGCTGACCGACGGCCGCGCCCGCTTGCTCGATGAGCCGGTCGGCACTCCCGCCGTCCGGCGCCGCATCGGCTACCTGCCCGAAGACCATCGTTTCCCCGACTACCACTCCGGCGCCAGTCTGCTCGACTTCTATGGCGCTCTGCTCGACGTGCCCGCCGCCCAGCGGCACAAGCGCATCCCCCAAGTGCTGGAACTGGTCGGCCTCAAGGGCCGCATGCACTACAAGATTCGTACCTACTCCAAGGGCATGAAGCAGCGCCTGGGCATTGCTCAGGCGCTGATGCACGAACCGGAGGTCATCTTCCTCGACGAGCCGACCGACGGCGTCGATCCGGTTGGGCGCCGTCACATCCGCGACCTGATGCAAGCACTCAAGGGCGAGGGCAAGACCATCTTCCTCAACTCGCACCTGCTCGGCGAGGTCGAACAGGTGTGCGATCGGGTGGCCATCCTCCAGCGCGGCGACCTGATTCGCATCGGTGACATTGCCACCCTGACGCGGCAGAAGGGCTATTATCTCGTGGGCCTGGCCCCCGGGCAGGAGTTCCCGCGCGAGGACGTGGAACGCCAGGGTTATGCCGTCGCGCGGGACGGCGGCTTGTGGGAGATCGGACTCAACGACGGACAGGCGATTGACCCGGTCGTCGAGCTGCTGCACAGCCGGGGTCTGAAGCTGCGTCATCTGGTCGAGAAGAGGCAAACCCTGGAAGACCTGTTCATGGAAACGGTCGTCGAAGCCGAGCCGGGCGTGGACGACGCGGACGTACGGCGCTATCGCTCCGAGCGTGCCGGACCCGAGCGCGTCCGACGCCGGCCGGAGCGGCTGTGAGCGCACGACCTCATCCTCCGAGCGAGCATTTAACCATGAAGTTCCTGGCCATCCTCAAGGATTCGCTGCGCGAGGCCATCGACACCAAGGTGTTCTACGTCATGGTGGCGCTGTCCGCCGTGCTGGCGCTGCTGGCCTTCTCGTTCCAGTTCAAGCCGACCGCGGCCGGTCAACAAGTGATGCAGTTCGCTCTCCTGCCGTTGGCGCTGGACATGAAGGAGTTCACTCCGGAAGAGTTCGAGCGGATGGGACAACGCCAGGTGGCCGAGAAGATGGAGCGTTACCAGCTCGTCCACGTGGAACCGATCGACGGGGCCGAGGATGGTCCTGGCAGTCCCTTCCGCGTCCTGCTCCGTGTTCACGGCAACAACGCCGAAGAGGCGGCGAACCTCTCGTCGGACCCGGCCCCGATGCAGAAGTTGATCCGCGAGCGCTTCGGCGTCCTGGACACCATGCGCATGTTCAACCTCTCTGACGTCCGCCTCGCCGCCGCCGACGCTCCGGGCATGCCACAGCAAACGGCCCCGGAGGACGTCTATTTCGAGGTGACGACCAAACCAACGGGAGTGACGCGGCGCATTTGGCCGCACAAGTTCAGCGTCTTCTTCGGCGCCTGGCCGTGGGGCGAGACGGGTATCCCACTCGGCCTCGAGATGTTCATCATCGAGCGCTACGTCGTCGCCGGCTTCGGCGCCTGGATCGCCATTCTCGTCAGCGTCGTCATCACCGCCTTCTTCATCCCCAACATGCTGCGCAAGGGCACCGTGGATCTGCTGCTGGTCAAGCCGATCCACCGTTTCACCTTGCTGCTGTACAAGTACGTCGGCGGCCTGACCTTCATCTACCTCAACACGACGGTGGCCGTCGTCGGCATCTGGATCGCCCTTGGCCTGCGCTCCGGCGTCTGGGCCTACGGCATTTTGCTCACTGTCTTTGTTATCACCTTCTTTTTCATGATTCTGTACGCGGTCTCGACACTGTTCGGCGTGCTCACGCGCAGTCCGATCGTCGCCATCCTGCTGACCTGCGGCGTCTGGTTCCTGTTGTTCATCGTCGGCAGCGGGTTTGAGTTTTTCGAGGGCCGGAGGCAGCTGGAGGAGAAGCAAAACACGCCGGCGGAGGAGCGCTATTCGGACAACTGGCTGGCGAAGACCGTCTACGCCGTCCATTTCGTGCTGCCGCGCACGTCCGACCTGGACAACCTGACGACACAACTTTTACTCCAGGACTTGCTCACGGACAACCAGGTCAAGCTCGCCAAGGTCAACAAGACGCCGATCACCTGGGGCGAGAGCCTCACCGTTTCGGGCGTCTTCATCGCCCTGATGCTCGGCTTTTCCTGCTGGCGCTTCGCCACCCGAGATTACTGACGCCATGACCGAAGCCGTCTTTCAGCGTTGTATCCATCCTCACTGCGGCGCCACCTGCGGCGTGGACGAGACCGCCTTCGCCTGCCCGCGCTGCGGCGGTCTGCTCGACGTGGCCTACGATTGGGAGCGGCTGACGCCGCCGCGCTCGCTGAAAGACTTCGAGGCCAAGTGGGCCGACCGCACCAACCCCCTCAGCTTCAGCGGCGTGTGGCGCTTCCGCGAACTGCTGCCGTTCGCCCCGCCGGAGCAGGTGCTGACCATCGGCGAAGGGCAGACCATCTTGCAGAAGGCCGACAACGTGGCCGGCTACGTCGGCGTGCATCCGGGCCGGCTGTTCTTGCAGTACGAGGGGCTGAATCCGTCGGGCAGCTTCAAGGACAACGGCATGACGGCGGCGTTCACGCACGCCCGCATGGTCGGCGCTCGCCGCGCCGCCTGCGCCAGCACCGGCAACACCAGCGCCTCGCTGGCCGTCTTCTGCTCGGCGACCGGACTGATGCGGGCCGTCATCTTCATCGGCAGCGGCAAGATCTCCTACGGCAAGCTGGCCCAGGCGCTGGACCACGGCGCGCTGACCGTGCAGATCGCCGGCGACTTCGACGACGCCATGCAGCGCGTGCAGCAGGTCAGCCGCCGACTCGGCATCTACCTGGTCAACAGCATCAACCCCTTCCGCCTGGAAGGGCAGAAGACGATCATGTACCGCGTGCTGGAGGCGCTGCGCTGGGAGGCGCCGGACTGGGTCGTCGTGCCCGGCGGCAACCTCGGCAACGTCAGCGCCTTCGGCAAGGCGTTCATCGAGCTGGCCGAACTGGGTCTGCTCCAGCGTCTGCCGCGCCTGGCGGTCATCAACGCCGCCGGGGCCAACACGTTCTTCCAGCTCTTCGGCAGCGCCAACCTGCGCTGGGAGGGCGGCAAGCCGGCACGACAGACGATCGAGGATTACTACCGCAAGCTGGACGCCGAGCACATCCGGGCGGCGACCATCGCCAGCGCCATCGAGATCAATCGTCCGGTCAACCTGCCCAAGGCGCTGCGGGCGCTGGACCGCTGCGGCGGCGTGGTCCGCGAGGTCAGCGATCAGGACATTCTCGACGCCAAGGCCAAGGTCGGCGCCGGCGGCCTCGGCTGCGAGCCGGCCTCGGCCGCCAGCGTCGCCGGCGCTCGCAAGCTCCGCCAGGAGGGCGTCATCGCCGCCGACGACCGCGTTGTCTGCATCCTGACCGGCCATGCCCTCAAGGACCCGACCGCCACGGTCGCCTATCACACGACCGACCAGAAGACCTTCGACGACGTGCTCGGCGCTCGCGGCGTCCGTCGGCGCCACCTACGCCAACCGCGCCATTCAGGTGCCCAACGATCTCGACGAGATCATCAAGGCCATCGAGGTCTATTCCTGACCGCCGAGGGAAGAGGGGTTTGCGATGAATCCGACCGTCTCGTTACCGGCCCTGCTGAGCCGTCTGAGTCGTTTGCCGGGCGAGCTGGAAGAGTTGGCGGGGAACCTGGCCTCCGTCCCGCGCAGCTGGTGGATGCAATCTTTCCCTTATCCACTCGTCAATGTCCGCGAAGAAGCGGAAGCCTTTCACGTCGAGGCGGAAGTGCCGGGCGTGACGCGGGACCAACTCGAAGTACACGTGCGGCACGGCACCGAGTTGACCCTCCAGGGCGAGCGGCCGTCCAGCGGTGGGGACAACGGTACCTGGCATCACCAGGAGCGCGGCGTCGGCCGCTTTCAGCGCGTCCTGACGCTGCCGGTGCCCGTGGACGCGGACAAGGTCGAGGCGCGGTTGGAACACGGCGTCCTCCGGCTGGTGCTGCCCAAGGCGGAGGCGGTCAAGCCGCACCGCATCGCGGTCCAAGGGTGATGCGGACCGATCCGAACCGCCTGTTTCTCCAAGGGCGCGCGGTGTGGCCGCTTGCGATGGGCGGAAGGAAGCGTTATGGTGAGCAATCGCAGCGCGTCATCCCCCAGCGCAACGGCGTCCGTCCCCGGACGCACCCGGCGGTTCGATGAGGCGATCCATGTGCGAGCCGGAAACCACTCCCGATTCCACGGGCCGACGCGAGTCGGCCGACAGTCCTCGGGAGACCGCGGTCGGCATGGTCCCGCAGGGTCTCGCCGTCCCGCAAATCTGCGTCGTCCGGGCGGAAAAAGTATCGCCGGACGTGGTCGGCCCCCCTGCCGTGACCGGCTATGACATCCTCCGCGAGCTGGGCCGCGGAGGAATGGGTATTGTCTACCAGGCCTACGACCCACGCCGCCAGCATCACGTCGCCCTCAAGGTCATGCAGCGGGTCGAGCCGGCCTCGCTGTACCGCTTCAAGCACGAATTCCGTGCCCTCGCCGACGTTAGCCACCCCAATCTGGTGACTCTCTACGAGTTGGTCTGCGATGGACGGCAATGGTTCTTCACCATGGAGCTGGTGGAGGGCGTGGATTTCCTGGCCCACGTCGCGCGGAGAGGGGACCGGGGAGGGTCTGTCCAGCGATCCCTCCGACGAGCCGACCACTCCCGCTCATGCGGCGCCAGTCGCGGCAGGACCGCCGGCGCAGGCATCCGCGCTGCATTGGGAACGCCTGGGCGCTGCGCTGCGGCAGTTGGCGGAAGGCGTCTGCGCCCTGCACGAGGCCGGCATCCTCCACCGCGACATCAAGCCGACCAATGTCCTCGTGACGCCGCGCGGCCGGGTCGTCCTGCTCGACTTCGGCCTGGCGGTCGAGTTGGATGCGATGGGCGTCCACGCCAACCCGAAAGGGCATGCCGGCGGCACGCTGGCTTACATGGCCCCGGAGCAAGCCGCCGGGGGGCCGGTCACGCCGGCCAGCGATTGGTACAGTGTCGGCGTCGTCCTTTACCGCGCCTTGACCGGGCGATTTCCCTTCCCCGGCACCATCGCGCGAGATCCTGGACGCCAAACAACGCCTCGATCCTCCTCCTCCGCGCCAGGCTGGCGGCGGAGGTGCCGGCCGACCTCAGCGATCTGTGTACGGCCTTGCTGCGGCGGCGACCCGAAGAACGGCCGTCCGGCCGCGACGTGCTCCACCTCTTCGGGTGGAGGGTGGAGGGGGGAGGGTGGAGGGAGAAGAAAGCTCCGTTTTTTCCCTCCACCCTCCACCCTCCCCCCTCCACCCGAGGCGGTCCGTTCGTCGGCCGTGAGCCGCACCTAGCGGCGCTGCACGACGCCTTCGCCGCGTCCCAAAAAGGTCGGGCCGTCGTCGTCTTCGTCCACGGCCGCTCCGGCATGGGCAAGAGCGAGTTGATTCAGCGCTTCCTCCACGACCTTGGCCGGGACAGCGAGGTCGCGATCCTCGCCGGCCGCTGTTACGAACGCGAATCGGTGCCGTTCAAAGCCCTGGACAGCCTGGTCGATGCCCTCAGTCAGCTGCTCGGCCGCCTGCCGCCGCGCGAGGTGGACCAACTATTGCCGCCCGACATTGCGGCGCTGGCGCGCGTGTTCCCGGTGCTCCGCCAGGTCGAGTCCGTCGCCGATGCGGCCTGGGAGGCCGCCGAGGCACCCGACCGGCAGGAGTTGCGGGGTCGAGCCTTCGCCGCCTTGCGCCGGCTGCTGGCTCAACTCGGAAGACGCCGGCCCCTGGTCCTGTTCATCGACGATTTGCAATGGGGCGACGTCGATAGCGCCGCGCTGCTCAACGAACTTCTGCGGCCCCCCGATCCTCCCATGCTTCTGCTGCTGGGCGCCTATCGCAGGGAATACGCCGCCACGAGTCCGTGCCTGCGTGCTCTGCTGCGCCCGCCGTCGGCCCAGGATGTCCTCGACCGGCGCGAGCTGGCGGTCGAGGGACTAGGGCCAGGGCAAGCCGCGGCCTGGCCCTGGAACTGCTCGGTCGGGACGATCCCGACGCCCTGGCTCGGGCCGATGCGGTCGCCGGCGAGGCGGAGGGAAGTCCGTACTTCGTCCGCGAGCTGGTGCTGATGGAGGAGGCGTCGGCGCAGAAGGCCACGCTGGACGAGGTGCTGTGGCGCCGCGTGGTCGGGCTGGCGGCGGCGCCGCGGCGACTGCTGGAGGTGGTGGCCGTCTCCGGGAAGCCGCTGCGCCGCCGCGACGCCTGTCAGGCAGCCGTCCTCGGCGCCGAGGAGCAGGCGGCGCTGGCCGTCTTGACGGTCGGCCGGCTCATCCGCAGCACCGGGCCGGGCGAACTGGAGGAGGTCGAGACCTACCACGACCGCATCCGCGAGACCGTGGTGGCTCACCTGCCGCCGGAGCAGGTGCGCGATCACCACGGCCGGCTGGCGTCCGTGCTGGAAGCCTCGGCCGGTGCCGATCCGGAAACGCTGGCCGCCCACTTCGAGGGAGCAGGGGACGCCTCCCGAGCCGGGCACTACTTCACGGCGGCGGCCGACCGGGCCACCGAGGCGCTGGCCTTCGATCGGGCGGCCCAACTCTACCGCCATGCGCTGGAACTACGGCCTCCGGAGGGGGCGGCGGTGCGCGAGCTGCACGTCCGCCTAGGCGACGCCCTGGCCAACGCCGGCCGCGGCGCCGAGGCCGCCCACGAGTACGAAGCGGCCTGCGCCGCGGGCGGCGACCCGGATCAGACGCTCGACCTACGGCGGCGAATCGCCTACCAGTATTGCATCAGCGGCCGACTCAACGAGGGGCGCAAGGCCCTGGCCACCGTCCTGGCCGCCGTCGGCCTGACCTTGCCCGCCACGTCCCGGCAGTCGTTCGCCCGGCTGCTGGTGGCACGCTTTCGCTTGTGGCTGCGCGGCCTGCGCTACCGTGCTTGCAACGCCGCTCGCATCGACCCGCGACAGCTGCAGCGCATCGACGTGTCCTGGTCGGCTTCGGCCGGGTTGAGCCTGTTCGATTTCATCGGCGCGGCGGGTTTGCAGGCGCACAATCTTCTGTTGGCTCTGCGCGGGCGAATCGTTCCGTCTGGCGCGGCGCTGGCCTGGGAGGCCGCCCATCGTTCCAATGCCGGCGGCCCTACCGGCGGCCGCGCGGCACGACTGCTCGACGAGGCCGAGGCGCTGGCGCGGCGAATCGAACAGCCTTACGCCCGTGGGCTGGTCGTCCTCGCTCGCGGTGCTGCCGAGTTCACCAGCGGACGCTGGAAATCGGCCGTGCCGTTCCTGGAGCAGGCCGAGCAGACCTTCCGCGACGGCTGCACCGGGGTCGCCTGGGAACGCGACACCGCCCACGTGTTCCTGTTGTGGTCGCTGTTTTACCTCGGAGAGCTGGCCGACATGGGCCGCCGTACCGACCTGCTGCTCCAGGAGGCGCGACAGCGGGGCGACCTGTACGCCGCCACGCACCTCGGCGTCTTCAGCGGACCGATGGCCCGTCTGTCGGCCGGCGACGCCGACGGGGCGCGGCAACTGCTGGACGAGTCGCTGCGGCAGTGGTCGCCGCAGGGCTTCCATCTTCAGCACCTGACCGGCCTCATGTGCCAGACCTACCTCGACTTGTACGCCGGCGCCGGTGCCTCCGCCTGGCAACGCCTGGTGCGTCAATGGCCGGCCGTCGCTCGTTCGCACTTCCTGCGCGCCCAGACGCTGCGAGTCCTGTTCTGGGATCTCCGTGCCCGCAGTGCGCTGGCGGCAGCCACCGAACAGGGGCGAAGGGCGAGGGGCGATTCCGAGCCGCGAGCGTTAGCGAGCGGGGCTGCCTCGCTCGCTAACGCTCGCGGCTCGGATCGCCCCTCGACCCTGCTCCGCGCCGCCGAGGGCGATGCTCGGCGGATCGCGCGGGAAAAGATGCCCTGGTCCACGCCCATCGCCGAGCTGCTGCGGGCAGGGCTGGACGTGGCACGCGGCGACCGAGCGAGCGCCCTGGAACGGCTCGGGCGGGCCACGGCCGGCTTCGACGCCGCCGACATGGCCCTGTTTGCCGCCGTCGCGCGCCGGCGCCGGGGTGAACTGCTCGGCGACGCCGGCCGGGAACTCCTCGACGCCGCCGACGCCTGGATGCGGTCGCGGCACATTCACGACCCCGCGCGCATGACGGCGACGTTCGCCCCCGGCTTTCCGTCTCCGACCGACGGGACGCCAGCCAAAGAGAAGTTCTGAGTTCTGAGTTCTGAGTTCTGAGTGAAAGGCACTCAGAACTCAGAACTCAGAACTCAGAACTCACAGGCCGTCACGATTTCCACACCTCGGTCCCCGTCTCCATGATGAAATCGAAATCGACGTACCAGGCTCCCAGCACCTTCTCCTCCGGGCCGGCCAGCCCCAGCTCGCGGATGACCGGGTGCGTGTCGAATTCGCCCACCGCCAACCGATAATCCCCGGCGAGCACGCCCGCTTCCCGAAAGCTGACCACCCGCGCCGGCGCCTCCACCACGGCCTGGTAGCAAGCCTGTCGCCCATCGGCCACGTCACGGAATTGCTTGAGGAAAACGACGGATACCTCGCGCGGGTCCAGATGCGACCCCAGGTGCAAGGCGGGGATCTCCTCGGCCAGCTTCACGACCCCGCCGGCTGCCAACGTCTCCACGAAGTGCAGGAACGCCCCCAGTGGATGGTCCCAGCGCCGGGCCAGACCGTTTCCATCGTCGCGGTCGGCCCGGTACACTTTCAGCAGCTGCTTCCAATCCACCTCGGTCTGCGGGTTGAAGCGGGGAACGGCCAGGGTCTCGACGCGAAACTCGGCTTGGCCGTCGAGAGACGGTGAGGACGTGATTCGGGCCATGGCCTTGTGGAAGCCGTAGATCTCTCGGCCGGCCGCCGCCGCCCAGGGATTGTCCACGAACAGATAGGGCTGGAACCAGGCCAGTCGCACCGGCAGCCAGAAGTCGCCGCGCCGATGGAGCTCCACCACCGGCACCCAGAAGGCGACGTCCGTCTCCTGGATCCAGCCGACCTGGCTGCCGGGCGCTTCGGTCGGCTGCGCCCGCGCGATGGCGGCCACGCCCAGCAGGACGCGCGGCAGCAGCGGGCGATAGATCGCCCGGCCCTGAGCCGGTTGGTTGAGGTAGCGGTCGCACAGCGTTTGCAGCGCACCGAGGTCTGCCGGCAGAAGAAAACTGGAGAAGCGCACGCCCTGGAAGCTGACGGGTTGCGAGTAGACTTGTTCGCCGCCGCGTTCGATGTACGTCGGCTTCGCCGCCGCCGCGGCCGGGACCGCGACGGGGACGGTGATCGAGACGGCGGCCGTCGCCACGGTGAAGCGGGAGCCCCACCAGCCGCCGCAGGCGTCAGTCTCGCCGAAGACCTTGGCCGGCCGGCCGCACAGCGCCCGCGAGACCTGCATCCCCGCCATCACGGCCGCTTCGACGCAGCCGGCGTTGAGGCCCGTCAGTACCCAGTCGCCGGTCAGGTACAGGTTGGCAAAGCCCGACTCGTTGGCGCGGAGACGATAGCGGGTGCTGTCGCGGACGGAGAGCACGTAGCGTTCGTTGGGATCGATGTTCGCCCGCCAGAACTGGTGATCGAAGCGCCGCGCTCCCTGGACGCCGGCCGGGGCCGCCAGCAGGTCCCAGTTGAGCACGTCGGGATGGTTCGGGTCCACTCCCAGGGGCCAAAGCGGCTTGGCGCCGCCGGTCGTCAGGAAGTCCAGGCTCGCCTGCCGGACCTGCTCTGTCTGCTTCCGGGGAAACTCCGGGTCGGTGAAGGGGTCGGGGATTGTCGCGGCGTCCGCCAACGGGTTGCAGAAGTAGGGGATGCAGTGGACGTCGTCACCGGGCGGCCAGTTCTCGCGCGGAATCAGCTGGCTCATGTCCGAGGCGCTGGCGCGGTAGGCACCGAGAAGGGCCGTCTCCCGTCCGTGCCAGCCCAGGCCGTCGGCGTCGCGCTTCAGCCACAGCTGGAACGCCTGCGTCTGCACCGTCTTCACCTGCGTCACCATGTCGCGCCACCGCGCGTTGTTCTCCATCAGCTCCTTCGTCAGATAAGGCAGCGAACCGACCGGGATGCCGAGTACGACCAGATCGAAGTCCGTCCCGACTTTCAGGGTGATGTCCTCCACGTTTTTCCAATTCGACCACGCCGACTCCAACGGCTCGTAACCTTGGTCTACCAGTCGGCGCAAGGCATCCCCCTCGACGAGTTGCTCGTAACAGGGGGTCGATGGCCAGCAGAGCAGATCCTTGACACATACCAGAGGTTCATACTCCCGATCTTGCTGCTTGAGCGTGGCCTGTCGGCCGATACGGACGGCGGCGATGGAGCGCTTGTCGGCGGAGAGGGTCAAGCCCTCGACGCGGTGGAAGAACTGGAAGTGGACGCCGCGCTTGCGCAGGACCAGGTAAAGCGGCGTGAATACCACGTCGCCCATGCCGGCCTGCATCTTGTAGGCGAAGGCGCCCTGATAACCCCAGGTGGTGCGCAGCAGCGCGCGCAGGGCCACGCCGGCCGCGAAGTTCGGCTTGTTCATGTCGCCCTGCTCGTAGGCGAAGACCAGATCGTACAGGGCGCGTACCGGAGCGGACTGGTAGGCGATCTCGGGAGCGCCGTGCCGCTGCAGCCATTCGCGGAAGTCGTAGCGGTCGAGCGGATCGAAGCCGGTGTGAATTACGTCGTCGCGGAGCACGCCGCGAACGATGGCGCCGGCCAGGCTGAGCAAGATCCAGTCGCGCCGCAAGCCATCGTTCTGCGCAATCCGAGCCGCGATCGTTTGCTCGACTTCGTGGAGGAACTGATCGAGGTGGCCGAGGATAATCTGGTGGTCCAGGGCCAGGTGCAGGTGCGGGGCAATCGACTCCAGCGCCTCGGCGCGCTCGGCGGCGCAGAACAGATGAGACTCCGGCGCCGGCGGGTGGTCGGCCGTCCGGGCGGCGGCGACGTCGCCGGCCATGCTCGTGCGGTAGCGGCGCCACATCCACTGCAACAAGCGGACGATGAAGTTCCACGGCGTCAGACAGGCGCCGCCCTGGCCGGGGACGTGGTCGTTGGTGGGGAAATCGCAGTCCCAGCGCAGCCAGCGGTTGTCGATGTTCTCGAAGATGCTGACCAGGCTGTGCGTTTTGAAGGCGTCATCCCAGCGCGCCAGCGGCGTGCCTGGCGGCCGACCCAGCTCCTGGTAACACTTCTGGATCATCTGGAAGGCGTTTTCGTAACAGCCCATCCAGATGTGCAGTCCGTGCTCCTCGACGCTCTGAGACCGCGCCGGGTTACGACCGCTGGCCCCCTTGCCGCCCAGCCGCCAACCCATCTGGTAGACGGTGAGGTCATAGCGATCACTCCAGCCGGCCTGGTCCGTCAGGGCGAACGCCGCCGCCAGGGAGCCGACGCCGCCCCCGAGGATCGCGATCCGGGTCTTGCCGTTGGTCGCCATGGACGGACCTCGCTCGCCGGAGGGAAGCGCCTGCCGTGCGTGCGGAGGCATCCATCCCCGAGGTCGGCCGGCTTGGCCCGGCGGCGCTGTCGCGCTTCGGCTACCTGTGGTGTGGAAAAAGGATCGGTCTCGTTGACCGAATCGGCTGCACTCTAACCGGGGAAAGGACGGAAGTAAAGAGAGGGACCCTTTTTTCTTACGGTCGGAGCCGCGACCGTTAGGGAGCGGAGGAGAGTTCACCGCTCCCTAACGGTCGCGGCTCGGATTCCGTCCTCCGTCACGGTTGCTCAGCCATCTCGCGGAAGGTATCCTTTCCTGCTAGACCTGCCCCGCACGTGCCTTTTTGTCTCATCTTCATCGGCTGGGAGAGCAGCGAGACCCCCGGTTCGGCGAGGACGGTGCATGACCGAAACGCCTGCCAGTTTGCTCGAACGGCTGCGCCAGCCGTTTGAACTGGAAGCCTGGTCGCACTGTACGCTCCGCTCATCTACTCCTGGGGCCGTCGCGTCGGCTTGCAAGACCCGGACGCCGCCGACCTGACGCAGGACGTCTTCGCCACCCTGGTGCAAGTCCTGCCGACGTTCACCTACGACCGCCACAAGAGCTTCCGCCGCTGGCTGCGCAGCGTGACCCTCAACAAATGGCGGAACACACGCAAGCAACGCAAGAACCGAGTCGTGAACGGGAGGGCCGCCGAGCTGAATCAGCTGGCCGGGCCGGACGAGCTGGAATCGCTCTGGGACGCGGAGTATCAGCAGTGCCTGGCCGGCCGCGCCTTGTCGATCATGCGGGCCGATTTCTAGGAGAGGATCTGGCGAGCTTGCTGGGAGATGGTTGTCGGCGGCCGGTCGGCGGCGGCGGTGGCTGACGAGCTGGGCCTGACCATCGGCGCCGCGTACGCCGCCAAGTTTCGTGTCCTGGATCGACTGCGGCGCGAGCTGCGCGGCATGTGGGAGTGACCAGGCGATCTTTTTCTCGTAAAGTTTCGGCCTCCTCGGTTGTTCGGTTGCGTCCTCTACCGCATGGCCACCGGCCAGCCAGCGCTCCACGGCAATGACCTGATCAGCACGATTATGGCCGTGATCGCCCGGGAGCCGAGGCCGCCGCACGAGCTGGAGGCCACCGTGCCGCCGGCGCTGTCGGAACTCATCATGAATCTGCTGGCCAAGGAGGCGAGAGACCGGCCGGCCTCGGCACAGGCCGTCGCCGAGACGTTGGAGCGCATCGCCGCGGTAGGTGCCGCGAGCCGAGCGGCGCCCCAACCTCGGAAGAAGTGGTCGATTGGAGCTGGCGTGGCGGCGTGCTTGCTTCTGGGACTGCTGGGTCTATGGTCTGCCGGCGTGTTCAAGCTGAAGACGAAGGACGGGCGGCTCAGTTTGGTTCCGTCGGCTTCCGTCCGGATGGTACGACCCTTGCCGTCGTCGGCAATTGGGACCCCGACCTATACAACGTGCCAACGCGAACGAAGGAGCGGAGCCTGACTCCGAGTAATAGTAATGGGGAGACGGTGGCGTTCAGTCCGGATGGCCAAACGATAGCGGCGGGTTTCTGCGATGGCTCCATCCGCATGGGGGACGCGACCAGTTGGAATGAAAAACATCTGCAGTCCGGTGATTTTCGTGCTTCGTCTTTGAAGACTTCTTGCACGCGCCGCCTCGGTCTGGCACACTTCAAGACATTCGCCCTCCGCCGTCGAGGTCTGTCGAGGAGCCGCGATGATCTGCATCTCCATCGCCCAGGAATCGCGCCGCCTGGCCCTGGCCGACATGCTCAACGCCTCGCGCCAGTGCGATCTGCTGGAAGTGCGGCTGGACCGCTTCGGCAAGGCGCCGGATTTGGGAGATCTGCTGGCGGTCAAGCCGAAGCCGGTCATCATGAGCTGTCGCCGGCCGTGCGACGGCGGCCTATGGGACGGCAGCGAGGACGAACGCCTGGCCATCCTGCGCCAGTGCATCATCAGCAAGGCCGACTACGTCGAGATCGAGTTGGACGTGGCCGACCAGGTGCGCCGCTTCCCGCCGACGAAGCGCGTCATCTCGTACACCAACCGCATGGAGACGCCGGCCAACATCGCCGACATTTACGCCCAGGCCCAGACGAAAAGCCCCGACGTCATCAAGCTGACGACGCTGGCGCGCACGCCGGAGGAGGCGTGGCCGCTGGTGCAAATCCTGGCGCGGGCGCCGCTGCCGACCGTGGTCGTCGGACTGGGTAAGCCGGGTGTTCTGCTCAGCGTGCTCGGCGCCAAGATCGGCGCTCCGTGGACCTACGCCGCTCTGGAACGCGGCATGGAAGCCTATCCCGATCAGCCGACCGTTGCCGACCTGGAGAACGTCTACCACTATCGCGCCATCAACCGCGCGACGCGCTTCATCGGCGTCACCAGCTTCGGCGAGCGCGAGCGGGCGACGGTCGCCGCCTTGAATGCCGCCTTCGCCCATCTGCAATTGCCGGCTCGCTGTCTGCCGCTGGGCGTCGGCAGCGTCCGCCTGTTCGGCAAGGTCATCGAGGCGGTGAAGCTGGCCGGCGCCGTCATCGACGCCGAGCATCGGCAATCGATCCTGGAGATCGCCAGCGAGCGCGAACCTTCGACGGCGCGGACGGGAGCGGCCGACCTGATCCTGCACCGCGACAACAAGTGGCACGCCTCCGACACGCAAGTCCCGGCCACGGTGAACGCCCTGGAATCGGCCCTGCGGCGCGGTCGGGTTCGGCCCAGCCGCTGGCCGGGAGGGTGGTCCTTCTCGTCGGCGTCAATGACCTGGCGCGGATGACGGCCCGCGAGTTGAAACAGCGTGGCAGTGCGCTGATCTTCGCCAGCCACGACCGCGACGCCGCCCATCGTCTCGCTCAGGAGATGAAATGTCGCTTCGTGCAGTTCGAGGCGATTTACACGACGATCCACGACGCTCTGGTGGTATGTGATGAGGAGAAGCCGCGCGGCCCCTCGCGCGGCGGCGAGACGGTCATCCACCCCGGCTACCTCAAGCCCGGCATGACCGTGATGGACTTGACCTCGCTGCTGGACCGGTCCCCCCTGCTGCGCGAGGCAGAACTGCGCGGCTGCGCGGTGGTAACCCCGCAGCAACTATGGCTGGAGCAAGTGTCGTTACAGGCTCGTTTGCTGACCAGCAAGGACGTGCCGCCGCACATCCTGGCTGACGCCGCCCCCTGGCTGCTGGAAGAGGTGTGATCCTGCCGCGTACGGGCCGCCCCGGCCGGAATGCGCCAGCAATCCTTCGTCCGGCAGCGGCCTCCGCACCGCCATCGTCACTCCTGGCTCCGCATCAGCGGTCGAACAGCCAGGCGAACAATCCCGTCTTTTTCCGAGACCGGCAGCGCGTTCCGGCTTTCTTTTTCTCCGCGGTTGGTAGGGCCCCGTTCTTCCGTGGTTCGCCGGTCCCGTTGGTTTCCGCGGAGGGAGGATCGTCCTGGTAGTTGCTGTAACCGCTGTAGTATTTATAACTGTAACCGTAGCCGTCCGAACCGTAGCCTTTCGCATCCGACCCGACCCCGTTGACGACTACCCCGATCACGTGCGCCCCCAGCGTGGTGAGGATCTCCTTGGCCCGCGACGCATGGGGACGCGCGTTCTTGGAGATGCGCACCGTCAGGATCACGCCGTCCACGTAAGGCACCACGACGCAGGGATCGGTCACCGCCAACAGAGGCGGCGTGTCGATCAGCACGAAATCATATTGCTCACGGATGTAGGCGAGCAGTTCCTTGAAGCGAGGCAAGGAGAGCAGCTCCGCGGGGTTGGGAGGGATCGGTCCGCAGGGCAGGATGGACAGACCCGGAACGGACGTTGGGCTGAATAACGTCGTTGACCTCGACTTCCCCGCTCATCACGGAGGCTAATCCTTGCCTGGGCGAGAGGTTGAACAGCTTGTGCAGGCGGGGCCGGCGGAAGTCGGCGTCGATCAGGATCACTTTCTTTTCCGATTGGGCGATGGAAACGGCCAGGTTGGCGATGAGGGTCGATTTGCCATCTCCCATGTCGGGGCTGGTCACCTGAATGATCTTGTGGCCGCTTCCCCGGCTGTTGAAATAGAGGGCCGTTCGCACGCCGCGGTACGCTTCGGCCTCGCGCGACTTCGGCTGGTATACTGTGCGAAGGATCGGATTCAGCCGGACCCCTTCCACGGTGAGCCGTTCCTCGTCTTCCTCCGGCTCGAACAAAGGGATGTGTCCCACCACGGGCAGGCCGAGCCGGCGACGGATTTCCTCGGGGGTGCGGAAGCTTTGATCGGACAATTCCGCCAGGTACGACAGGCCGAAGCCGGCGAGCAGTCCCAGGAGGAGGGCGCCGGCAAACACGGAGAGGGGCTTGGGGGCCACCTTGGTTCCGACCTCCGCCGGGGCGATGATTTCGGCTTCAAAGCCGCCGGCGAAGTTCTTGAGGATGCTCACTTCGTCCAGGCGCTTGGCCACGGCGTCGAAGAGTTGCTGGCTGCGCGCGATCTCCGTGCGGTAGGATTCGCCCTTTTTCTCGAAACCGCGCAGGGGTTCCGCTTTCCGCTGCTCTTCCTGCAGTAATTTGGCCAGGGTCTCCGCCGCCATGCGCGTGTTCTCCAGTTCCAGCTTCAAGCTCTGCAGGTGAGTCTTCACGGGGTCCGTTCGCGTGGCTTCCTCATCCGGCGTGTCCTCCTCCAGGCTCCTCAGCCGCGAACGCAGCATGGCCAGTTGATCGCGGACCGCGCAGCTGGGGATGGTCCGGGCCGTAACCGTTATCCTGGGACAGGGTTTTTTCTTGTAGTTCGAGGGTCATCAGACGATCTTCCATCGACATGGTCGCCGTCGTTCCTTCGCCGCCCGTGCGCCGGGGCGCTTGGGCGATCATGGCGAGCAGTTCCGCCCGACTGTAACGGCCTTCTTTCAGGGCCATCTCCAGAGCGGCGATCCGTCCCCGAACCTCCGCCTCCTGGAGGAGAAGGGCCGAACGCTTGGCCTCCAGGCTCAGGAGCCGTTCTTGAGGGACGCTGAGTCCATCCTTACTCTTCAAAGAGGCGGGATGGGTGACGATGAAATTATCATATTCGTTCTGTTTGGCAGTGAGCTTTTTCTCGAGGATGTCGTTGGCCTGAACGATGAGCTTGCCGGTCTCGTCGGCGACACTCTTGTATTTCGCGCTCAGGAAGCGCTGGTAGCTCTCGATGACAGCCGTCACGATGGCGGCCGTATCCTCGGCATGGGAACCGCGCACCGAGATATTCAGGATGCTGGTCAGATTGCCGGCGTTCGTCTCGCGCGACACCTTGAGCGACCCGATGATTTCTCCCGTGGGGTCTCCGCGCCCCGCGAAGGAGGGGAGACTCCCCAGGTTCGACTTTTTCACCGCGTCGCCCACGATGACGGGGCTGCGGATCAGGGTCTGGTGCGTGGACAGGTAGTCGTCGGTGTACGTCGGGCGCGTCTCGCTTCCGGGCAACGGCAGGGCTTCCGGCGTCTTTTTCACCACCAGTACCTGGGCGCTGGACTGATAGATGGGAGTCGCACGGGCGTAATAGAGAGAACCCATCAGGCAGCCCACCACGACCCCAAGCAGCAGAAGTCTCTTGTGACGCCAGACGACGTGGAAGAGCTTGGGGCGAGCCTGTACCTGGATGGCCTCGAAGCTTTCCGAGGCGGTCGGCGATTCGAGCGAGTCGGTCATGGTCGATTCTCGCGGATCTGCAAGTTGTGTTCGATGCGCGTATTTCGTACACACTAGCCCGGAGTGCTAGCGACGGGGAAAACTCGTCGCGGGCGCTCCGGGCTAGGAGCTCATGCGTTCTTGAACAAATCAATATACACGCCTCTGACCCCGGGCGTCCAGGCAATCTGGGGGAATCGTGACGGATTCACTCGTTAGCGACCCAGGGAGTAGGCGGCAAGCTTGACGTATTCGCGGAGATAGGTGATACAGCCGCGCTCGGATTGCCACCAGTTGGTGGCGTCGAATTCTTCGATAGGCGCGGCAACGAAGGAGAGGGAGGAGGCGTGGAGATTGGCCCTGCGAAACAAGAGGCGAGCCCGGCGCGTATGGTAATCGGAGGTCACGACGGTGACGGCACTGTTGGGGTGGTCCTCCAGAAAGCGGCCGAGCCGCGCCACCTCCTCGGTGGTGCTATCAACAGGGCCGGGCAGGAGGACGATCGCGGCGTCCGGGATCCGCGCGCGCACAGAACTCGCCTCGTGGCCTCGTTCTCCGACAGGGTCAGGCCGGCCTCGACCTCCGGAGAGGAACGGCATTCGGGAAGCAGAACCTGGCGAGCCAGCCCCGCCTTGTAGAGTGCCGCCGCCACCACCGGGCGCTGATCGCGGTCGCCGCCCAGCACCAGGACGAAGTCGGCGCGGCGCGGCGGCTCCGAGACGTCCAGGTATCGGCCCGCCCACGTCAGAAGAGGGGCGCGAGCCAGCCACACGGTCAGCGCAACGGCAAGGACGACGACCCATCGCTTCCAACGAGCCCGGCGTGGGGCGGCGGAAGAGTTGTCCTGACGGGCGGTTGCAGGGTTTTCTCGTACTGATCCGGATCCCACGGCGAAGCTGCCTCCCCTTCTCCGGCCAGGCGGACGTGGGCGTAAGCGACCACCCCATCGAAGAAACTCAGTTGCCCTTCCTTGGCATGCCACCAGTTCGTTTCGTCATATTCCGGACTCGGCAAGGGACGCAAACGCACGCGCCCCGCCTCCGCGGCTGGTAAGAGCTTGTCGAGCAAATACCTCCACTTCCTCCCCTGGAAGCGCTTGCACAGGAAGGTAACGCGGCCGTCGGGGTGACGGTCCAGCCACTCTCCCAGGCGGCGCACGTGGTCCCAGCTGGTATTGCCAACGCTGGGAAGTACCTGGAGCTTTTCGGAAGCTGTGCCGAGTCGGACCAGCGCCTCCCGAGCCGATTCGTCGTCGGGCGGTACGGCCCCCAGCCTCTGGGAGAGCTTGGGTGGGGTGGTGAGGACCAACACGCCCTCCGCCTGCTCTTCCCGGTACAATCGAATGGCCTCCGACACTTCTGGTCCGGGCCACAGGACCAGCACGAATCCGGGCGATGCGGGCGGGTCTTCGTCCACCAGGAAACGGGCCGCCCCATGCAGCAGCTGCCCTCGCAACAGGTAGAGGATCAGGACCACCACACCCAGCACGAGCCAACGCCGCCAACGCCGCCTCTGCCGGGGAACAGCTTGTGGACCCTCCAATGGAGAAGATGCCGGCTTCACGATACGGTTTCTCCGGATGGTTGGACAATCCCTGGGAGTTTGGCTTGGGCGGCGAGACGCCGTTCGTAAACCTTGGCCCGAATCTGACGGATGTAGGCCGAGCGGATTTGGCTGGCGATCAAACCGGGGCGGCCTTCGAGGAAGCCGAGACGGAATCCGTAGTGGTAGAAAAACCAGAGCCACGGCTCGAACGGCAGGCGGATGATCCAGCTTTTGAGGAAGCGCCGCCGCTCCTGCGTATTGCCGAACAGGCGAGGGCGAATGGTATCTTCCCCATACCTTCCCGTCGTCAGGTAGCGGAACCGCAGGGCGGCCTCCCAGGTGGAGTATCGGTTGTGGCGGTCGAGGTAGGCGTGCAACCCCTTGAAGTCTTCGTGGATCAGCGGGGTGCGGAGTTTGCCGACCGGGCCATCGACAATGATACGCTCGTGGACCTCCATGTCCAAGCCGTCCCCCGCATCGCCGATGATCTGCTCAAATCGTGCCTTGCCCCGCCGGAAGAGCAACACGGCGGCGAACGAGAAGCCCCCGTGGCGGAAGCGGCGGCCGAGGAAGTGAAAGCCCTTGGTTATCAGGAAAGCGGCGGGGCCAGCCGGGGCCGCGACCGCGGCGGCAATCTCTTCCCAGAGGGCGGGCGGAACTACCTCGTCGGCGTCGAGCAGCAATACCCATTCCGTGGAAATGTCCAGCGTATCCAGGGCCCACTGCCGCTTCTTGGGATAACCGCCGCGGTAGTCGAACTGTACGACTTCGGCACCGGCGGCCAGAGCGATTTCGGAGGTTTTATCGCGGCTATGGCTGTCCAGCACAATCACTCGGCCTACTGGAGTCAACGCCGCCAGGCACCGGGGTAGGTTTGCTTGCTCATTTTTTGCGGCTACCAAGACGGTAATCGGAAGGTTGGATGGCTGCATGCGCGACTGGAGATCACTCGTCCGTAGTTTGCTTCGTCACCAGGATCGAACCGAGAGCCAGGGCGTCCAACTCGCTCTTCTTCAGCGTGTCGATGGCCACCTCGGGCGTGCCGACGATGGGATAACCGTGCAGATTGAAGCTCGTGTTGAGGATGCCGCCGACGCCGGTGCGCTGCCGGAAGGCGCGGATCAGGTCGCGGTAGTTGGGATTCAAGTCGTTGACCACCTGCGGGCGGATGCTCTGGTCGAAGGGGTGCGTCCCGGCCATCAGTTTGTCGGCCCCCTCCGGCGTGGTGTCGAACGCCTCGATCATGTAGAAGGCCCACGGGCTAGGCTCGCGGATGTAGCGCGGCACGTCTTCTTCGAGGACGGACGCGGCGAACGGCATCCAGAAGTCGCGCTGTTTGATGGCGAAGTTCAGCTTGCGGATGACGCGCAGGTCGCGCGGGTCGGCCAAGATGCTGCGGTTGCCCAGGGCGCGGGGGCCGAGTTCCTCTCGGCCGTCGAACCGAGCCACGATCTTCCCCGCCGCCAGCAGGTCGGCGATTTCCGCCGCCGGGTCGGCCATGCGCCGGTAGGGCAAACCGCTGCCGCGTGCCGCCGCCTCCATTTCCGTCTCGGAGAATTCCAGCCCCAGGTACATGTCGCGGGGCAGATCCAGCTGCGGCGTCCGTCCGCGCCGGCGGCACAGTTCCAGGTGGCCCAGGATGGCCGCTCCCACCGGCGTGCCGCCGTCATCGCTGGCCGGGTAGACGTACAGGGACTCGACTTCGGGCATCTCGCGGATCAGCTTGTTCGCCTTGACGTTCAGGAACGCCCCGCCGGCCGCGGCGACCTTGCGCACCCCGGTGGCCGCGATCGCGTTCTTGACCCACTGGAGCATCATCTCCTCAAACGCCTGCTGGCAGGCGGCGGAGACGTTGTCGAAGCGCTGGAAGAGCAGCTTCTTGTGGAAGTAACGGCGGATGCCCGGACCAAAGCGGCCGGTGTGGTTGCGGAACTTCAGCCCGTCCACGCGAAAAGCCCGCCGCATCTCCTCGATACAGTACTGAGGCTGGCCGTAGGGAGCCATGCCCATCACCTTGTACTCATGCTCGTAAGGCTTCAGGCCGAGTAGGGCGGTGACAGCCGAGTACATCCCGTCCGCCGGACTGTGGTACTTGGGCGTCTGGGCGATGACATTGATGTCGTGCCCCCGGCCGACGTTGACCGAAGCGCAGATGCCGTCTCCCGCCCCGTCCAGGGTAAGAATGGTGGCCGGGTCGGTCCACGGTCGATGGTAGTGGGCGGTGGCGGCGTGGCACAGGTGGTGATCGAACGGCAGGAGGGGCTTGTCGGCCAGTCCGTGTTCCGCCAGGCAGCGCAGCAGGTCGCGCCGCTTGCGGAGCTTGGGCAGCAGCCACCGGCCCAGGTTCGTGGCCCACTCGGCCCGGGCCATCGAGGTGAGGAGATGGAGGACGGGGTAGATCGGCTTGTGCCCGCGGGTCGGGAAGGTGGTGCGGATCTTGCTGGACAGGGCGACCAGATCGACGTCCTTGGGGTCGGTCCCGGAGCGCTCGAAGACCGCCTGGATGGACTGCTCGGGGATGCCGGCGTGATTTTTCGAGTTCAAGCGCCGCTCTTCGCAGCTGCACAAAACAACGCGGCCGTCGCGCAGCAGGCAGACGCCCGAATCGTGTCCGTCATTGATGCCGAGAACGATCATCAGAAGCTTTCCTTGGAAGGCGGGCGAGGCGACTGGTTTTCTCCACCTCTATTCGCCTCGTAGTCCTAAACATTCTTTCTGTCTTGAGATCCTGCCCGACGTATATCATCAATGACCTGCCGGAAGGCATCGGGGGCCGGCGGCTGGGCTTCCGCCCAGGCGACATTCCGGGCGATGTGCTCGGCTTGATGCATGCCGCACAAAACAACGCCGGCCGGGTTGGCGGCGAAGGCATAGCTGAGCAGCAGATGACCGATCCCTTCCGACGAGCGGACATCGATCCCGGTTTGCTCGGCCCAGTGGATCGCCTGAGCGGGCGCGGCGATCGCTATTCTGGCCAGCCAGTCGAAAATCGATTGGCCGCCGAAGGGACGATTGGTTATCACTCCTATCCGCTCCTTCCCGTGGAGACCGTCAATCTGGGGATTCAAAAGGTTGTTCTCCAGTTGGACGAGCTTAATCGCCGGGAACGCCTCGACGATCCGGTTCGCATTCGGGGCATCGCTAGACACCCCGATCCACCGGACCTTGCCATCGAGTACCACTTCTTCCAGGTATCGAATCAGTTTCCCGTCGGCGATCTGGTCGTAATGGGGTCCGTGGAGGAACAGGACATCGACAAAATCGGTGCGGAGGGTCTTGAGGCTCGCATGGAGACTTTCACGGGCGGTATCGACGTTGAACTGGCCGTACTGCACCTGAGACGACAGGCGTTGCCGGATTTGTCCGCGGACGGCCGCCGTCATCGTTTTCAACCGGAATCGGGAGGCCAGCCTGAGGAGGCCACGAGCAAGCGGCTTCAGGAAGTGCCACGGCCGCTTCCGGGGTGGAAGGATGCCGAACTTGGTGATGAGGATTATGCGATCGCGCCGCCCGCCAGCGAACTCCCCGAGGACAGCCTCGGATTCCCCCCAACCGTAGGACCGGGCGGTGTCGAAGATCGTAATCCCCCGGTCATAGGCTGCGGCCAAGGCTCGAAGGGACTGCCGGCGACTGACCCGGCCCATCAGGTTAGCGCACCCGAACCCGAGGGCGGAGCAGCGAAGGCCCGTGCCGGCTAGTTCGACATATCGCATCAACTGTCACCCCCCGATAGTCTGTGGCTCTTCCGTCAGTGGTACCGAATTTGTAACATCAACCGATCGCCGCTTTGCGGCGCTAGGGCCTTATGATAGCACGACGTATCCTCAATGAAACCAGCCCCCGCCTTCCCTTCCAGGCAGATTACCTTCTCTTTGCCATAATACTTTTCAATCGCCGTGTCGGTTTGACGGGCCGAACCGAGCAGCCAGCGCAGCGGTTTGGACCAGTGCGATCCGAGGACCATGACATGGGCCCCAGACTTCATGTCCGTATCGGTGAGGTAGATATGCACGTAGCAGAAGTTGTAATCGTGAACGTCGAAGTGATAATCGATTGTCTGGTAGAGGCGGCGGCGCTCGTCGTCAGCCGCTTCTCCAGCAAAACTCCAATACAGCCGGATGTCAGCAGAGCAAGGAACGTACCCGAGATAGTTGGCTACAATCGATCGAAGCACCGGATCATCCCGAACCTGACAAACGGCCTGACACGCGGTCGGATTCTGGCAATGGCCGAGGGCCGCGAAGGTCCCATCCGCAAGGCGTCCGCTCTTCACATCCGTGTAATGGAAGAGTGTGTTAATCCCAGCTACCTCGCATTCGGCTTGGCGGGCGAAATGGCTGATTTTCTCTATCATTGAGGGTGGAAGTACAATGCATTGGGTTAGAGCATTCTTTTGCAATTCCGCGACTGCGAGTCTGATGTCCGTGCAGACGATCTCGGAGACGGGTAATCCCTCCACCGGTGGAAGCGGCCTGCCGCCAAGTCTATTCCGGAGGCGCATCCATCGGGAAAACAACCAACGCACGAAGTAGAAACGACCCAAGATGTAACTAGGCGGTGTTCGAAACACTTTGCCGGATTTCTGCAAGACTCCCATATACTTTCTCCACCAAGTTCGTTATCGGCGAGGATGGGTCGTTATCGCCTCCCCATGACGTGCGAAAAGTCCAGCCAGTGTGTCGTAAAGCCGGCTCCAGTGAGTAAATCCACGATCTGCCTGCCGCCATCCTTCACCCCTTTTGATTCGAGCAACCCGAAGTGGACCTCGACGAAGACGCTCCGGAGCGCGGGGGCCGCAAGGATGACGCGGCGCATGCCCCGGAGCACTTCGACCTCGAAGCCCTCAACGTCCACCTTGATGACGGTCGGGAGCTGCCCCAATTGCTCCAGCAGAGCATCACCTGTTGTGACAGCGACGCAGATCCCGTCCGTGGGGTCCGTGCAGAGGCGGTTGGTAGTCGCCGTGAGGCCATCAATGTGAAGGAACGCCTCTCCTGGCGCGTCCGACAGCGCAACCTCGACGACGACGAGATTCTGGTAGCCGTGACGAGCGATCAGGTCGCGGCAGCGCTGTGCGCTACCTGGGGTGGGTTCGATCGCCACGACACTCCCCCCAGCGCCGACGGCGTCAGCAAAGAGTTTCGTGTACTCGCCCACGTTGGCTCCAACGTCCCGAACCACGTCGCCGGACTTAACCTCTGCTAACAGAGCCTCTTGAAATTGGCTCTCATATTTCCGGACCACGAGGTGCCAGACCTTGCCGAGCAGCCAGCGCCCGCCTGGACTGCCGCGCAGCTTCGCTCGCAGACGAGTCGCGGGACGATTACCGCAAACGGTGGCCAGGGTAGATAAGATCGCATTACGGAGAGGCATGGCACAAACTCCTCGCGGTGGTCGAGCGGGGTTGCGTCAGCGCCCCGAGGGGTGTTCTCGGGCGCTGACGCAACCCCGCTCGATCACCGCCACTGAGTGTCGCTCACTTCAAGGTAGACTGCGGACGGGAAATGTCCGGGGAGGGTGGTCAGCCCGTCGACATTTCCGCGGGGGCGGTAGTTGGGCAACAACGCCGCGAGTTCGGTCGGCCGCCCATAATGGAGCATCGACAGGGACGCGGTTAGCCGGAACCGCGCGTTCGCGCCAGGAAAGCGTGCAACAGGGTGGATTCGTGGTTGAAGAACAAGGCGGTTGACAGCAGATCGCCGGGGTAGTCATAGGGAAAGTAGATGTCGTGGAAGTGGACCCGGACCCCAGCGTTCAGCCGCGGCAGCATTTCCAGCACGATCCGCGTGACCTCTCCGGCCGGCCCCAGGGCGTGGCTGGAGTCCACGAAGAACAGGTCTCCAGCTTCCAGCGGTCCCAAAAAGGAATAATCGAGGTTCTC
Source organism: uncultured Planctomycetota bacterium (assembly GCA_963849325.1). Taxonomy (GTDB): domain Bacteria; phylum Planctomycetota; class Planctomycetia; order Gemmatales; family Gemmataceae; genus JAJPHU01. The sequence goes on from CAWKHF010000011.1 coordinate 57,483, forward strand.
CACCTTCTCTTGGATAAGAGTGATCGCCTTGGCGGCGCTCGTCTTGGTTAGAAACGGCGTCGGATACGGTTCGATGCAGACGATCTCGGGAGTATACCCCGCCTCCTGGGCCGCCATCAGGCAGATGGCCGTCGATACCCCACAACCGATCTGAACGATCCGCTGGGGGCGAAGGGTCGAGATGAAGGCGAACAGAAAGTCCGCCTCGATCGGCCCGTACCCTTCCTCGCCATTGCGACCACACGCCTCCCGATGGACGTCGCCGCAGGCCAACCGCTCGAGCAAGGGCGGCGGAACGACCGACCGGACGAAGGCGAGCTGTGCGTCGAGATCGGTCCCCGCCACTCCGATCATCGAATACGGCTTCTTCCAGCAGTTGGTCCGTTTGAGGTTTCCCATGTCCGGGATTTCGGAATAGAAATGCCGCGGGAGGACATCGAACCCGAATCGCTGGCCGATGTGAAAAAGCTTCACCAGCAGTAACTTGGACGCATTCTTCAGACGGCGCATCATGCCCGTTCATCCTTCCTTCGTCGCGCGGTCGCGGGTGCAGAGGTCATAAACATCGGCAATTCGCGCGGCGATGGCCGGCCAGGCTAATTGTTGCTGCGCGTAGAGGCGGCCGCGTTGCCCCATCTCTTGCCGTTGGGCCGGAGCGGCGAGCAATTCTCCCATCGCCGCGGCCAGCGCGGCCACGTCGAGCGGGACGACACGACCGGCACCGGCGGCCGTGACGTGCTCGCATGACTGAACCGCGTCCGAGACGAGGACCGCCACGCCGCGAGCCATCGCCTCCGCCACCACGATGCCAAAGTTCTCCGACCGGCTCGGCAGCACGAACAGGTCGGCACCGTCCAGCAAGGCCCAGCGCTCGGAGGAGCTGACTGGTCCCAGGAGGGCCACCCGATCACCCAACCCGAGCCGCTCGACGGCCTGGCGCACCTCGTCGGCGTATCCGGGGGCGTGTTCGTCGGGACCGCCGGCCACGGCCAGAAAGATCTCCTCGCGCAGGTTCACCAGGGCCGGCAAGAGCAGATCGACCAGCCCTTTCTTCGGATGCAGGCGCGACAGGAACAGTACGATGGGCCGGTCGCCAACGGCCGGGCCGCAACGCTGTCGCAACACCTCCGGACGCCGTTCCTGTTCCCAGGCCGCGGGATCGACGCCCAGGGGGATGGCCGTCGTGTCACCCGGCAGTCCCAGCCGGCGAACCTCGTCGGCTTCTTCCTGGCTCGTCGTATGGAAGCAACGGACGGCGGTGAGGTTGCGTCGTTCGACCAGGCGCCAGTACAAGGCTTTTTTCCAAGCGGAGCGCCGCCGCGTATAGTCGGACAACATGCCGCACGGCCGCAGGACCACGGGCCGACCCGCCCGCCGAGCGGCCCGGCAAGCCGCCCCGATCGGATAGTTCCAAACCGAGTGAACGTGAAGCAGGTCGTAATCTTGGGCGTGCCTTCCGAGCCAGGCGCCGAGGTCGCGCGAGTACTTCCATTGCTCGGAGAAGCCACGACGGAACAGATGGGTCACAACGCCCGGCGGCAAGGATTGTGGATCGAATCGCCTACCTGGCCCGTCGGCGTCCGTGGTCGCCACCTCCGCCGAGACATCGGCCAATCGGTTCAGCGCGGCGACCATCGGCCAGATGGCCGTGCTCGGCCCGCCATACCGCGGCGCCACTCCGGGGATCACGTGGAGGACACGCATGGAAACGCATACCTATCCGGCCGCTCGGCCAGGGGCAAAAGAATCAGTTGATTCTTCACCTCATTTGATACCCAGAAGAGCTATATGACCGGCGGACCTATATGGATTAACACCACCGGAGACGGTGTTGAGGACGTGAATACTTTTGCAAACTCTCCTAATCTGGTTGTAATTGTTGTACACCGAATAGGAATAGGCGAGGCCGTCTCCTTCGGTAAGGCTATAGCCCCGACCCTTCGTCTTAATGAAATCGGCAACTTTCCAAAGACCCAAGGAGTATAATAATTGTTTGAGTGATCGGGCTACAATTGAACCTTGCCCAAAATTATTTGAATCAGAAATAAAAATTGCCTTTCGGGCCACTCGCAGCATCTCCGCCACTGCCAACTCCGGCCTTTTGATGTGGTGTAGCACACCGAATTCACACACTACGTCAAATTGATTGTCTTTGAACTGAAGATGTGTCGCATCCCCGTCAATGAGATCGGTAGAAGACAATCCATTTGCGTAACCAACATCTCTTAATTCCTTGACGGGCTCGACGCCGACGAGATACACATCGGGTCTCCGGTTCTTTATGTACTTCAAAGCCCGTCCCGTACCGGACCCAATGTCAAGGACTGATTTTCCCTCAATGTAGTCAAGCGATGAAAGTAAAAAAGAAAGGGAAAAATAGTGCTCATCCTTCTCATGGACGTGCATTTGATTATACTGGTTAGCCGTCTCTCGGTAATACTGACGTTGAATCTCAACGTCTCTGTCAAGCGGTTCTTCCATAATTGATGTCCCCAACTACGAAATGATCTGCGACACGGACTGGGAAGTCGCTTTGAACAGCGCTCCCCGGAGAGTACCAGTTCTGGGTTTCTCCGCGGTTAGGTTTTTATATCCGAGTGGCTAACTTGCGGCCCCAAACCTTTGCGTGAACTCTCCCAGCACCACCAGGGCAAACGCCCGCGTCCACATCGGCGAATCCGGCTCCGCCAGGAACCCCCGCCAGAACCGCGTCCACGCCGGTCGGAATCAGCAACCCCGTATCCTTCACCGCGGACAACGCCCGCTCACATCGGGGTCGCAGCGACCCAGCCATCCACCGCGAGATTGGCAAGGTGAACCCGCGCTTCGGCTGATTCAGGATAGTGGGCCGAAGCAGGTCCGAGAACGCCTTGCGGAGCAGATACTTGCCGGGGACTCCTGGCGGCAGCCGAACCGACCCCGGCAAGGCGTGAGCCAGGTCCAGCACGCGCTGGGCCAGGAACGGGACGCGGATCTCCAGTCCGAATGCCATCCCGTTCACGTCGGCGTCCCGGAGCAGCATGTTCCCCTGGTAGCAGCGGAACTCGAGTTGGGACACCACCCGCACCGGGTCGGCCTCGTCCGCGTCCACATCTGGGGCCGCCTCCGGGGGGAGAAAATCCGGCCCCAGATCGAGGCCGGCGGCGGTTATACCCAGGGCCGCGAGTTGCCGGTCGGACATGGCCCGACGGCGGTGCAGGTACAGGGATCGAATCGAACCATCGCTGCCGAGCATGTCCGTCAGCTTGGCCCGAACCGGACGCGAGCGACCGATTCCGGCGACCCCGCCCAGACCGCGCCGCACACCAGCCGGCAACCTCCGAACCAACCGCGTGAGCCGCCGCAGTCGGGGCACGTCCCGAAAGCTCGGGTATCCGCCGAACAACTCGTCCGCGCCTAGACCGCTCAGGGCTACCTTGATGCCGCGCTGCCGAACGGCCCGTGAGATGACGAACACATTTAGCCCGTCGAACGACGGCTGGTCGAGGGCCGCCAACCAGTCGCCCACCGCGCTCTCGGCTTCCGCCATCGGCAGCGGGACCTCGGTGTGGGACAGGCCGAACAGGTCGGCCGTCTCCGCCGCCAGTCGTTGCTCGCTGAAGTTCGGCTGATCGGCGAAGACGACGGTGAAACTTCGTAGGCTCGGAGTGTGCCTGGCGGCCAGTCCGGCCAGGATCGTGCTGTCCAACCCGGACGACAGAAACAGCCCCACCGGCACGTCCGAGATCAGATGGTCCTTCACCGCCGCGTCCAGTGTGTCCCGGATGGCGGCAACCGCGTCCGCCTCGGTGATCTCCCGCTCCGGTCCCGGCAACTGCCAGAATGCCTTGGGAGTCCCTGCCTTCTTCCACCGCCCGTCCTCGCCAACCTGGATCGTCAGACACGTCCCCGGAGCGAGCGATGTAATGCCGTCGAACAGCGTCAAGGGGTGCTGAACGGCCCCGTAAGCCAGAAACCCGGCAACTCCGCGAGGGTCGAACCTCGCCCGCACCACCCCGGCGGCCAGCAGCGCCCGCACCTCGCTGGCAAACACCAGGGCGTCGGCGCTCTCGGCCAGGTACAGCGGCTTGATCCCGGCCGGATCACGCGCGAGAAGCACGGTCGCGGTTCGCGGGTCAAAAAAGGCGAAGGCGTACATTCCCTCCAGTCGCGGCAGGTACGATCGTCCGTACCGAGTGAGCCCAGCGAGAAGGACTTCCGTGTCGCTGCCGCCGCGGAATCTCTCGCCGTCTTGTTCCAGGTCCGTCCGAAGCCGTTGAAAGTTGTAAATTTCACCGTTATAGATGATCTTGGCCCCCGTCGGGACGTGGGTCATCGGTTGGTGACCCAACGGCGACAGGTCAAGGATTGACAAACGACGTTGCCCCAGGCCGAGCCATCCTCTTCCAAATGGCACAACCTCCTCTCCCTGGTCATCCGGTCCTCGATGGGCGAGGGCTGCCGCTGCGAGCGCCAGGGCGTGGCGGGCAAGTTGCGGATCCCGGTGGATTAGTCCAGCGATGCCACACATGGGTCAAGAAAGGATCGTCTGTGGAGCGCGTAACAACGAGCCTAGAAAGGCTGTCGCGCTCGGAGGAAGAGAAAGCTGCCACGCTGAGCCTGCCTTCGCCGCAGCCATGCCTCGGACATCAGCCACAGGGCCAAGCGACGGAGATGCCGAGGGAGGGGGAGGGCGTCCGATTCCTGGCCGCAAACCTCACAGGAGACATCGACAAAGAATGCCCGAAACAAGTCCTCGAACTGGTCCTTGGCATAGTGTCGGGCCGAAAAACCGTCGGTACTGTGGTGTAAAGTCTGGTCGAAGCTGCCGCGAAGAAAGCCGCCTTTGAGAAGGTGGTCCTTGAGGAAGGCGACCCGGGCTGCCATCCCGTCGCGGTTATAGACCATCACCCGGCATTCCCCCTCTGGTCGAAGCGTCCGGGACATTTCGCGGACGATCTTGGCGGTTCGCGAGGAGTGATGAATAACTCCCCAGGACCAAATCAAATCGAAGTGTTTATCGGGATAGGGCAATTCTTCCGCATCTCCTTGACGGACGTCCGCCATTAACCCTTTCAGACGCAGCCGCGCGGTTGTCGCTTCCACCGACGTTGGGGACAGGTCCAGAGCCGTCACCTGGGCCCCTGCTCGAGTCATAAGTTCGGTGTGAAGACCCATCCCGCACCCAATCTCCAAAACCTTTCTACCGTGAAGGGCTGAGAATGGAATAATCCGGTCAAACGGCTCCACGTCGGTACTGTACAGTCGGGCGGAATGGATGAATCGGCGATCCAACTCATCGAACCATGATAGACTAAACCGCTCTTGGTTTATTTTGTCCTTCCAATCATAAGACATTGTGTTGCCGGTCCACCAGGTTCGGTTGCCCGTCTGGATGGACTCGAAGGGAGTGGAGTCCATGCGGTGATCGACCGTCCCTCCTTCGTCGGTAGGAAGGCGATTGCTGGAGAGCGTCGGGTCCATAGGTGCCTCGTTTCCGGCTGCGGCAGATCCTGACCGGCCGTGGATGGTTGGTGAGAAAATGGAATCGTTCGAGATCTTTTCAACTTGAGGTCGGAAGCAACAGAGTTCAAAGGGCCGAAAGAGAGTTTCTGCGACTGTCCAATACCCTGCCGGCGAGGGCCACAAATCGATCACGAAAGTGTGCGTAGGTGAATCGATCGAGAAACCATTGGTAAGCGGCCGCCCCGTAAGCGGCGGCATTCGGCCCCGTCACGTCGAGTATGGCCTCAAGGAGTTGGTCCTGGTTGGTCGGGTCCACGACCCGGCCAGCGACCCGGTCGGGAATAATTTCGGCTCCCGCGTCTGTCGAGCCGGCAAGGACAGGTCGGCCAAACCTCATGGCTTCTAGATAAACCAGTCCGAAGCCTTCTTGCCGGGACGTGAGGGAAAAACACGTACAATGTTTATAATATCGATTCAGAGTGTTATTATCGACCTGGCCAAGGAATCGGACGTCGGCCCCTGCCTGCTTGGCTACGGCTTCCAGTCTCGGGCGATCCGAACCATCGCCGACGAGCACAAGTTTGAGGCGAGGACGGTGTTGTCGCAACCGCGGCCACACACCCAACAATTCGTCGAATCCCTTGCCGCGCTCGGTGCCCTCCATTCGCCCGACGCTCAGGACGTAGGGTTGGTCTTCTGGGGAGTGGGTATTTCCCGGCGGATCATCCGGCGCAAGGGGAACGCCGAGATGACAGACTTCATGGGGCAAGTTAGCCATCCAGGGATTGAATGTCCGCGCCCTGTTGCGAGTGTGGTCCGAAATGGACGCCAACCGATCAATTCGACGCAGACCCCAACGCGCCGGCCAGGGCAGAGGCCGCCAGGCCTCGACTCCGTAGAGCATCACCAAAGTCGGGGGGTGTCGGACGCACAGCGAAAGCAGTCGGGCATAATTCAAGTGCATGAGCAAGACGGCGTCCCACCGGTTCCCGTTGATGAGCCTGAGCAACGCGGCGCCCATTCGCGCGCGCCTGCCGTCCGCTCCAAAGCACGGCTCGCCGACAGCGGACGCGAGAGTACACGTGGCATCCATCTGAGATACCACATGAATTTGGCCGGCCGAACCGAATACCTCGCGGAGGGCCTGCAGAGCGAGACGGTTGCAATACTGAATCCCCCCATAGCCCAGAAGGTCGGGAGTCACAAAGAGTATTTGCATCGAGGGAACGCGCGATGAGGATTCAACCGGTTTTTGCCGCCGAACCGAGTGGTAGATCAAGAGGTCTAAAACGGCCGTTATAGAATTAGGAAGAAGTGTCCTTAACAGGCAGATACGGATTATCGGAGGGATTGCGGCCCCTCATAATAAATACGATCCACCGATAAAACGCGATTCCCGTGACGTTTTTCGCCAGCCAATCCGCACCTTCGGGAAAACTGGCGAGCGTTGTCCAGCGTAACTCAGGAACGCCGCGCGGCCAATAGAATACTTTATCGATAATTTTTTTCAGACGATTGACGGTTCGCAACCTTGTATCGTCAACCGCTCCTCCGGTATCTTCGATAACATAGATACCGTGGTCGGACATTCGGGGAAATAGATAGTTGAAAGTCCTAATTTGGTGCTCGACGACGTGGCTGCCGTCATCGATGACGACATCAAGACCACTACCGATTTCGCTTACACAAGCACTTAAAAAGGAAAGATCCGACTGGTCCCCAATAAAGATTTTCACCCTTCCGGTCTCATAGTCTTTACATTTTGGATTAATGTCAACTCCGTATACGGCCGCGTTCGGGAAGAATTCTTCCCACATGCGGATGGATCGATCCGATTCGACGCCGATCTCCAGAACGGTTCGTACTCTTTCGCGAACGTCACGAAGATGCAGCCAGTAGTACGTTAGATAATTATGTAACCTTTTCGTAGGTTTGTACTTTTCTCCCAGTTCGGTCAATGGATTGGGAGAAGAAACCCAATTCGGATACGGACTGGGAACGGATTGCGCCGGAAGAGAAGACGTTTGAATTTGCGGCACCGGGTAGTAATTTTGGTGCATATACGAAAGCCAAGTCTTGGCTCCAGAGGGTAGTATTGTCCTCGCCAGGCGTCGCAACAACGACATAATCGGAGCTCCGTCATCGAATGACAATGCGATTGGACACAATCGCAATGAATAGGGGGCCGCTCATCGAAAACAGGATCAGAATGCCGATTACCCGGATTGGCTGCACTTCGGAATGGAGTCGTTCGATGAGAATCCTCCAACTCCGCGGAGGCGGCGTCCACATCGACCCTTTGGGCCGACGCCCGGACCACCTCTCTGCTTATCCGGGCCTCCGCGAGAGAGTGGAGCGCTTGGGCGATGGCCTGCGGGTCGCCGATCGGGACGAGTTGCCCCGAAACGCCGGGGACGACTAGTTCGTGGGCCGCTCCGACGTTGACGCCGGCAACGACCGGCACGCCGCACGCCAGGGCCTCGGCCACACTGATCTCCCAGGCGGCCGGATCTGCCAGATGAACGAAGGCATCGGCTGCTCCGTAGTAACCAGGCAACTTCTCGTAGCGGACATAACCGGGCAGCCGAACGGCGTTCTGAAGCGAGAGAGATTGGATCGTCGCCTCGACCTGAGGGCGCAAAGGCCCGTCGCCGATAAGGACGAGAAAGGCCGCAGGCACAAGCTTGCGCAGTAGAGCAAACGCTTTGAGCAAAAGCAGGGGATTTTCTCGCGTCGACCACTTCTTGACCGCCAGCACGAGGAATACCCCCTGTCCCGCTTCGGCGCGGATGGTTTGCGAAATGGCTTGTTGGGACTTCATGTTGGTTTGCCACCAGCGCACGTCGATCGGATAGAACCAGCGTGCGATGCGTTCTCGCCTCACGCCCGCACTCTCCAGAGAGGCAATGCCAAGGGAGCCGGTCGTCAAGAAGCCGTCAAATACATGGTTCTTGATGATGCGATGCCAGAGGGCAGACGGCCGGAGCGCTTGCAAACCGGAGGGGATCGGGTCGATTTTGTCCGTTGACAGAATGATCGGGATGCGCCGTCGCTTCCCCGCCCAGACCGCCAGCCACGCGGCTCGGCCCGTCCAGCCGTAAGTCAGAATGGCGCTCGGCGCGGGCTGGAGGTTTTGCAGCCGCGCGACGATTTCTCGTTGGTCGATCACCTCCGACCGATGACGGGCGTTGTCTGGCGTCGGCCAGGACACCGATCGCTGTATCTCGGTGTCGCGCGGCGCTGTCCCTTGTAAATACCAGACGAGAGGTTCGACCTTGCCCCGATCGGCCATTCGCGCCCACAGAAAGGGATCATACTGAGTCGCATGCTTCAGGATGCAGACTAAACGATGCGTCATGGTTTTTTTAACGAGAAGTAGGCTGACAGTACCAAACGGAACGAAACCGTCTCATGGAGAAGCCGTTGCGTTGCAGGGCGCGGGAGACCAGCTCCAGGTTGGACGGCCCGTGTATTTCGATGATGAGCAAATCCACCGCCGACAACCAGGTCTCCGGACTCGAAGAGAAAACCAGCTCTTCGGCACCCTCGATGTCCAGTTTCAAAATGCTAACCCGTGGGATCAGGTACTCCTTTAGCAGAGTAGGTATACTGACTCCTTCCACGGCAAAGCCCTCGGCCCGGACGGACGCACCCGTGGAATCCCCGCCGAACCGGAGTTGTTGGTCGGTCCCGCACAGCGCCTTTTGGAGCAGCACGGCGCGCTCGCCGTAAGGACGGAGGTTATCACACGCCAGCGCATAATTGGAAGGATCGGGCTCCAGGGCAATGACTTTCAGCCGTGGGAACCGCGACAGGAAGTAGGCCGCCGTATCCCCGATATTCGCCCCGGCATCGATCATGAACCCCGGGTCGGCAGGTGATTGAAAGTCACCGTATTCTTCTCGGATGATGTTGTTGACCACCGTGGCTACGTCCTCGGTGCCGGGCCGGACGAGGATTGGGAACCGGATGTTACGAAGGGTGACTGGGACCGCCGCAGAGGGCCCGGGCGAACCTGTCCGCAACCGCCTGAGCAGGGAATAGGTTTTCAGGCCCTCTTTGGACCAGACGGAGAGCAGGTCGAGCGCGGACGCGCCGGCACCATACAGCCTCGTGTTGTAGCCAAGGGCACTTCGAATCACCCGACGAATACCTTCGATCCTCAAGGCCCGGTCCCCTTCCAAATATTAAGCGGTTACCGCTGTTTGCTCAGGATTTCCATGACGAGATTTCGAAAAGCGGCGCGATAGTGGTCCCAGGTCCAACGTTGGGCCAGATCGTATGCTGCCCGGCCCATCTCCGCTGTCTCGGCGGGTCGAGAGAGCAGACGGTCAAGAACGGCACCAAGGGCGGCGTCATCCCCGTGCGGGTAGATCAACCCTTCCTGACCCTGGGTGATGAATCCTGGTGCGCCGGTGTGGGTGCTGGCGATTACGGGCAGGCCATAAGACAGGGCTTCGTTCATAACAAGCCCGAAGCCATCCGCGGCCGAGGGAAAAACAAACACCCTGGCGGTCGCGTAGTGAAGAGATAATTCGCTCCACGGGAGAGAAGGAATGTGCTCGTAAAGGCCTGCGAAGTCGGCGAACGCTGCTGCTGGCAGTAGAGGCTTTCCGATCAATCGCAGGGTGTGTGTGCGATGAGCGCCCAAGCGCTTCCATACCCTCAGGAGCCGAAGAGTACCCTTTTGCAGGCTGAGACGGCCGGTACACAACACGATGGGCTTACGAGTCGGGGTGGCCCGAGCGAGCCGGGTACTTGGCGCACAGCCGTAAGGGATGATGGTGATTCGCTTCTCCGGAATGCCGATCTTCTGGAGACTCGACCGAACAAAGGGGGACGCCACGACGATGTGATCCGCCAGGAGGGCTTCCTGGTCCTTGCGTCTTAGCCGCCTGCGGGTGTACTCCGCGCGGCAGTCATACGAAACACTTGCCTGGGGGAACTCGGCCAATTCGGTAGCCATGATCTCTCGCCGGGTCGCGTAATGCGGGGTCGGCAAATCGTACAAACACATACGGCCAGCCGATTTCGCGACCTGGAATAAGCGGAGAACAGCGTCTTCGCGACCCATCACGAGCCGGATCCCCCGATCCAGCTGCCGGCTCGCCTCACGGCCTAGCGCGGCCCCCCAGAAGTCACTACCGGCAGGATCGACGCCAACCGCTCCGAGCCATTGACCGAGACGCACCCATGATTCGCTCCAGGGGTGGCAACTCATCGCACCCTTGGAAATGTTACGCAACACATGGTTCTGGGCGCGAGGAAGGAACCGCGTACCGGCAAACCGATCGAGGAACCCAAGCACCCGTGCGGCCTTCCCTTCCCCATGGAAGGCCAGCGAGCAGACCAACCGGCGCAGCAACCGTCCTTCCACCAGGGCGGAAACATAGTTTCGGACGTCCTGAGACAAAGTAAGGCGCAACACATAAAACAGATGCATTCATCGAACGACTTTACGAGTCAAGAATGTTGAGTAACCGTTCACGGGGGACGCGATTCACGCCCGGCATCCACGCCGTCTGAGTCAACGAACTCAAAACGTCTCGGACTTGGAGGGAAGTTGGGCTTTACCTTTATCCGCATCGAGGAAGAGCATCCGTCCCCTTGCGGTCGGGCCAAATCGGTCTGGTCCCACAAGCAGCCGCGTGCAGACCCTTCGTACCAACTCAGTCTTCGCCTCTGTCATCCAGGCGAGAAAAGCAGCGATACCGAGGGTCAAGGCGATGATCGCCACGTACAAGCTGAAAGAAGTCGGACTGAGCACCCACCGTTCGGCGCCAGGGACGCACCCTCGGCAGAAAACCAAGATCGGCAAATGGACGACATAGAGCGTAAAGGAGAAACCGGCGATCCGGGCGGCCAGTCGGGAATAAACCGACTCAGGGCAGAGTGAACGGTAGTGAAGGAGGCAATAAACGACGAAAAAGAACGCGAGAGTGGGCAAGAGTTCCGCTCCGACAAGCCCGGTCAGGATTTTTTGCCGCACCAACATCAGCGCAGGCAAAGGTCAGTATGCTAAGTCCCGTAGCCGCGCGGAGCCTAGTGGGCTTGCCGGACAAGCACTGGGGCAGCAGAGGCAGGGCGGCCCCTAAAAGCCAAACTAGGAAGTAGAAAACGTGGTTCCGGCCGAGGAAAACGAGCAGGATAGTCATCAGAAGGAAACCGGCAGCCCGTCTCCACAATGGCAGCGGGAAAACGATCGAAACAACGAGCAGAGGAAAGAGGGCGTAGTACCAACATTCGTTGCTAAGGCTCCACAGGGCGGAATTCGATCCCAACGGCGGGAACGCCACGGTCTGTAGCGCGCATAGATTGCCGAGCACAATCTGTTGCCCAAGCCGCGCCTCGACAGGACAGGGCACAGCGTTCGAAAGCGTTCCCTGGTAGACGGGACTGTCGGCGAACAGGAACAGACCCAGCCAGTCGAGGGCCAGCGTCAGCAACAGGCCAGGAACGAGGACCAGATAGATGCGGCAGCCGCGGTCGATCCCATAGGAAGACCAGGACCAGGCGCCGTCTCTGCACTTTTTATATACACTGGCGGAAATGAAAAAACCGCTCAACACGAAGAACACCAAGACGGCCTCGTGCCCAAGACCTGTGACAGCGTAAATGAACTTTCCGACCCAACCTACCGGATCGCCTTGGCTGTAGTCACGGAAGAACAAACTGCGGCCGTGGCCGAGGACCACAAGAATAGCAGACACGCCACGGACTGCATTCAGGTGGATGGCGACGGCCGTCCCACGCTCGCTGGCGACGATACCGAAGCCGCTCAACAAATTGGGTGAACGCTGTCGCGTCACGTCAGAATCCTCACGCCTCAGTCTCGAAGCCTGGACGAAGTTCGGATACGGGATCGGACATTGTCGAGTACAGAGATGGCACCCGACGCAGAGCATTGCGGCTGGACGGGCGGATCCTGCCCGCTTCCACTTCAAAGGTCGCCAGGACCATCACTCCGACTGTCCAGGCATAGAAGCAGCCTACATGGTTGAACACCAGCAGATTGCCCACGAAGAAGAAGCCGAGAGTCAACAGACTGGTCGCTTGTAAATTCGGGAACAGGGAATGAGGTTGAAATCGCTCCCGAATGAAGGCCTGCCAAACCTCCAACAGAAACGCCATACGTATGATCAACACTCCCAACAATCCCACGAACCCGACCTCGACAATGATCCGCCCATATTCCATTTCAAACAAGGCCTCCTTTGGTAGCTCTCCTGCTCCACCCGCACTTTGAGTCTCGCAAGTCTGGCACCGACCGAGGCCGAGTCCGAACGGTGCAACCTCCAGAGCGCCAAAGAAATGATCGATATACATCTGGATCCGCTGCTCCATCGAATCCGCTTTCGAATGTCGGCGGAAGGTTTCGGTAGCCAGTCCGGGTTCACCGTCCGTGATCGCATCGAAGGAAAGAATCGGCCATACCGGAAGGACGAGGGCCACGAAGAGTGCGATGATCCAGGGCCCGCCGCGACTCAGAATGATAGTACCTGCCAGCACGATCAGGGAAGCGAACAGGCCTAGGCGAGAGATGGCGGCTGCGGCACAACTGAGAGCAGCGACGAGGATGGCGATTCCCAACAGCTTGGACTTCCGACCCGAGAAAAAAAAGGAGCAGGCTGTCCACGTCCCAAGCACGGACAAATCCATCATCCCGCCGATGTACACGAATGGCCCACAGGCGCGACACGTGCGAATCGGACTCGAGGACATGGTGCTGGTCATCGAGCTGCCGATTCAGAAAGTGGGAAGGCGGGACGTTGAACTGAATCGCGCCAAGCAGGGCGGAGCCGACGCAGAGCACCCCGATCACCTTGCCAAGAAACTCCAGGTCGCGGACCTTCCCCACGGCGGGTGCGATGACGAGGGCCAGGAGGGGCATTCCAATCATCGCTTTGAAAGACACGATCCCTCCGATTAGCGCTATGTCGAAGAGGTGGCTCAGGATCCCAACCACGATGAGGCCCACCCCCAAAAGAAAGGGCGAGCGCAGCCCGATGACCTGCTCAGACGATTCCCTGTGGCGCGAGGCGGTCAGCGCTGCCAGGATCCAGAACACGTCCTTGGCAAAATAGGTGATCGCCTGAACCGCTCCTCCCGAATTGGGCAGTACCCACTTCCGCACCACTCCGTCCAGGGTGCAGCAAATGAGACCGGCGGCAAGCAACTTGGCCGTCAGGGAAATCGGAACGACCGCGGACGTAGGACCGGATTGTTGCGGCACCTCGATCTACTCCCTTTTGCATCCTGAACCAGCTTCCCCGTCAACGGCAAAGAGTTGCATTCTCTCCACAGCTTCCCGAGCCAGTCGGTCCCAGCTGCAGGTTTGCTCCACGTGTCGCCGCAACATTTTTTGCCGGCAGCTTGTTTCCGGAGAACGAACGGACGACCAATCCCACTCTTCCGCCGAAAAGACAGGAAGTTCCTGGTCGTCCTTATCGACAGGGCCCGGTGGAACAATGACAGCCAGCCCGGCAGCTCCGAATGCCTTGAACGCGGTACTTTTTCCCAAATCACTGCGCGGTGTGGCGCAAAGGCCAACGTCGCAACACGCCAGGATCTCGGCGACTTCCTTGGTCGGGCGGTAGCCGAGGACCTCAAAGGAGGCCGGGCGGGCGAATTTCCTACGCCACTCGGAAAACGCTCCCGGGGGCTGAAGGCTGTCGCCGCCGAGGCAGATGATCCGATCCAGTCCGCGGCCGAGGCCGCGCGTTAGCAGATCTTCAAAAGTCCTCAAAGCCATAAGCTGAGTCCCGAAGGAACCAAAGGCCGCCGCGACAACCTCGCCGTCCTCCCAACCAAGCCTCTTCCGCCCTGTCTGCCGCTGTTGGGGTGTAGCCGGCTCGATCGGAATGTTGGTGCCGACAGGAAGCAGGAAGGCGCGCTCCGCTGGGATCCCATATTCCGCAATGGCCTGTTCCCGGTAGCGAGCGATGGAGGCGAAAACCACGTCCCCCAGGCGAGCCACGGTCCCCACGGTGTAACGCTGCCACGGCGACAAAAGCGGCCCCTTGATTCCCAGCTGATGAGGACGGCAGTGGGTCTCGTGAAGGTAGATCGCCAGGCGGACTTTTCCCACCGAATGCCTCAATCCGCGCAGGGCCTTCCCGAGCAGATAGGGAGCCCCCCAGCGGGAATAGCCGTAACCGGAGACCTGGACCCAAAGCCAGTCGGGGTTTTGCCGGTCAACACATTCCCGCAGCGATTTCTTCCCTCCATCCCAGAAATCCACCTCTCCCTCGGGAAGATCAAACTCCGTTTGTCGATCTTGGTGGATAAACCCAACTCTTACACCCTGACCCAGCATGGTCTCGGCCATCCTTTGGGTGTGGTCCCCCACGCCGCATACCCGGGGTGGAAAACGCGGGGCCAGAAAGGTTACCTTGATCATGCCTTGTTCCGCTGCCCCATCGACCTCGCCTGGCTATTCGCGCCGCGACATTTCAAGTGGAACGGCATAGCAGTTCATAAGAGGCTCTAACAAAATGTGGCAACACGTTTTCAACGTGTTGGATTGTACGGCACGTTACAAACGTGCCGCCACATTCGGTTCGTGCCTCTAAGCGCCACGAAACCGGGCTTGTCGGCAAAACGTGAGGGTCTCTTACTTTCGCATTTGGGTCTGGGCAATTGCGGCGCTCGCGGCCCTCAAGAACTGGTCTGCCGACCGCCTCCAGGAAAATGATCGCGCCTTCTCTCGGGCGGCCGCGCCGAGACGAGCTACAAGGGCTGGCTCCTCGATGAGTCGGAGGATACACGCGGTCAGGGCATCCGGCTCGCCTGGTTCGACCAGCATCCCATTCTCCTCGTGGCGGATGAAGTCTTTCATTCCACAGGTGTTCGTGGTCACGAGGGCCAACTCGGCGGCAGCGGCTTCGAGAAGGCTGAGCGGTTGGCCCTCGAACACCGAGGGAAGCAGGAAAATGCGATGGACCTGCAGTATCCGCGCCAGTTCCTTATCATCCTGGATCAAGGGGACAACCCGAATGCGATGGTGAAGTTCGCGTGGAAAACATGCAAGGACTTTCTCGATTGGCACCCGGACCCCGGCCAAGGTCACGGGAGTCGCGGGGTGTTTCTCGAGCACTCGAACGACGGCGGGAACCAGATCGAGGGTTCCCTTTCGCTCCATCCAGGTAGCGACGAACAGGATGCCCGTCGGAGCGCCATCATCGTCCCGCTTCAGGTCGAACAAGGAAGGAGATGCCGCTCCATGCAGGAAACTGATTCGCTCGGCGGGAACATGCAGCTGGCACCGTATATATTCCGCGTCCTCCTCCGTTTCGACGGTGATGTGGTCCGCGTGCCGAAGAGCATAATTCGATTGCCACAGCACCGGCAAAGAGCCGATCCGCTGCTTGCACGTAATCGGCAACCCCTTCTTGCGCATAAGCGTACATCAGCTTCCGTCCCCGGGCCTCCACGCCATAGACACACACAAGGAGCGGGGGAAGCGCCCGGTCGAACCGGCGGGCGAAGGCATACGCCGCGGCGATCGGTTCATGGATTTCCACCGCATCATACTTGTGCCCTCCCGAGAGCCTTTCCCGGACGAGCCGGACGACGGCTCGGGGAAGGGCGAAGCGGCGGAGTCGTCCCGTGGTCC
This sequence comes from uncultured Planctomycetota bacterium, assembly GCA_963849325.1. GTDB lineage: Bacteria > Planctomycetota > Planctomycetia > Gemmatales > Gemmataceae > JAJPHU01. Next base: position 73,543 of record CAWKHF010000011.1, read on the forward strand.
GGCAGGGGATGTGGTCGTGAAACGCATGGTCGATCCCATGCCCCTCGGCACGAAGTTCATCCGAGACGAAATGGATGTACCGCGACATTCCGCCAAGACGATCGTCCGGGATGTCGGCGACGCGCAAAAAAATTCATGAAGTCCCCAAAATGTCCGTCTTACATAGCAATCAAAAGGTTGCCCGAGCAGGATGCCAGTAAAGCAAATGACCTTCTTTCACCAGGCAGTTTTCTACCCCGTCCAGGTTCTCCACCCGATATCCCAAGTTCGTCAAGCTGGCGAATCGATCTTCCACTTGCTCTCGACTCAGACCGAGTTCCCGCCAGTAGTGCGGGTGAGTTTCGATGAGGAGGTCCGGGGTAGATCGTTGGATCGTTTCTCGGGCGCCATCAAGCACGTGCCCTTCATATCCTTCGAACGTCGATCTTGAGGAACGTGGGGACAATCCCGCGAGACTGACAAAAGGCGTCCACGGTGGTGACGGGGACAAGCTGAGAGTCTCCGCCGGGAACGGCGGAGGCGGCGACCGAAGCGTGCCCGGGACATTTGGCCGTGTAGTGGAACAGGATCTCTCCGACGGTGTTTCCGACCGCGGACTGGATTACCTCGACTCGATCCGCTAACTGATTCAGGTTGACGTGATGTCGCAACCTGTCCGCGGTCTGGATCGCCGGCTCGAAGGCAAACACCTTCCCGGCGGCCCCCACCCATCGCGCCAGAAGCAGAGCGTACATCCCCACGTTCGCCCCCAGATCCAGAACGACCGCTCCCTCGCGAACACGTTTTTTCATGGCACGGAAGCTGCCCTCGTCTTTGTCCTCGGGAACATCGCGGGCCTGCAGGGAGAAGAACAAGGCCGGCTCGCCGTGAATGTATCGAGGTATCCCTCCGCGGTAGAATAGGCTGAGCAAACGATGGTACGCGGGGCGAGTCGTTGCGACCATCCAGCCCAATCCCGTCGAGTTCAACCCCCGCCGCGCCCTCTCGAAGATGCGTTCAACTATATGCATAGGTTGTAGCTACCCGTCGCGGACGCTCCGGTCTAATGAGTTGAGAAATATTCAAGACCGGATATCGTCATGCTCCGGCCTGAAGCACGGTGAGAGAATCAACCTCATCAATGACGGCGAAGCGAGGGTCCAGCCGGATCACTTCTTGCGTATACCGAATGCTATCTTGCGGAACGTCCTTGCCCGAGCACGGGCGACTGTCATGGAGAGCGATAATCCCGCCGGACCCAACCAGCGAGGACCATCCCTTCCAATCGGCATCGATGCCTGCCCACGTGTGGTCCCCATCAATGAAAATAAAATCGATGGGCGGTTGGTCCTGTTCGGCGTACCAGGCCGCCGCATCCGCTCCGGTCAGGCGGACGAAGCGAACCGCGCCGTTCGCGGATCGCCCGATCGTGTTCCGGGAGATCCGTTCATCCAAACAGAAGCCGAGTCGTCCCGGTGGAAACGGGTCCACGGCCCAGAGGATCCCGTCCGAGGCCATGTTCCGGCGAAGTTCCAGGGTGGTCACACCGTTGAAGACCCCGATTTCGACCAGGCGGCGTCGTCCCGTTGCATGTCGTGCCAGGGTGGCTCGTTCGGCGGAGGTCGTCTGCGTCTGAGGCTTCAGGAGACCGCAGTACCAAAGCATGGTTCGGACAGCGGTTCGGTGTCTGAGATTCAATTTCACGGGAACCTCCGTATGCCATCAGGGGGTGGCCTCATCCGGGCAGGCTCGACCCGATGAATTCCACAGTGTCCCTCGTCTTGATTGACGGGTGCTGCGATACCCGTCGCTGAAACTCCAGAATGGTGATTCATTCCGTTAGTCGTTATTATTTCAATTGTCTAACCGGAGAAATATTTGCTATTTATTGTCGATGAAACTTTCCACTTCGCATTTTTCACTTCTCGATGTGGATGGATGCCGTGGAAGGCGGCGGGTCGAGAACCTGTGTCTGACGTGCAACTCGCAGTCCAAGCCAGGCATCGAGAATATAGATCGGCAGCGGGGCAGCGGCAGTCACAAGTCCGAACACTAATATGTCATGAAATCGGCGCAGGTCGAGATAGAGTGCCGCAACCACCTGCAAGCCGAGAATGGCCGGGATGACCCCGAAGGACTGCACGCGAATCCACGCTCTGGTTAAATTCAAGTGCTGCATGGACACGCCTACTTGAGCCACACATCCTCCAGCTACCACCCAGGTACATTCTTCTCTCAAGCCCTGGTATTTACCGCCAAGAAGCCACAACAAAGGTTCGGGATAAATCCAGGCAACCAACAGAAGTGGTGTAAGCGCGAGTGAGGTACACACCATCAAAATAACATAAAGGCGAGACAATCGTCGAGGATCTTGACACCGGGCAAATCGCGGTCCAATAACATTCAAGAACATTATACTGAAGATTCCGAATAATGTGGCAAGACGTCCCGGCGCTGTCACGTCCGCAATGCCGGTCGGCGACCCCAACACTGCAAGAATAAATAGGGTGAGTTGGCCTTGCATGCAATAGAATAATGTGTTGGGAAGAGATTTCACGGAGAGACGCAATAATTCACTGCGGTCATTATAATTGGGCGGTGCGGTATCGTCGGCCTTCTCGCGCGCCCATCGACGGTAGACCACGTTTTGCAGGAAGTTGCCGACGACGCCGACGAACACCGCGAGAACGGCGTTTATCCAGGTTACAGCAAGAATGGCAACGAGGCCGAGCCGCAGCAGCGCCGTTCCGAGGTCGAGCTTCTGATTGCGGCGGTATTCACCATGGAGTAAAGGACTTATGGCCCAAACCGATGAACCCAATATCAGAAACCCTCCCGTGGCGATGGCAAGGCAAAGAAAGATCGTTTGCCCTGGTGAAGCTCCATTGTGCCACAGCATCCAGGCGGCGATCGGGAGCCAAATACTAAACGAAATGGAGGCGAACAACTTCCGTAAACCGATCGCCGTATTGAGCAACTGGCCAAAACGATAAGGGTCTCCCCAAACACGGCCCCCAATCGACCGAACACCTATTCCAATACCCAAGTCAGCCATCACGGTGCAATTGGTTAACATGGAGTTTGCTATTGCGAATAGCGCGTATTGAGGCTTGTCAAGATATCGTACCATTATTAATCCCGTAAACGCTAAAAGAAACTGGACAACCCCTTGAACGGCCCCAAAATTCAGTAGCCGTAAGGCCCATCGGGAGAGCCAGAGAATGTGATTGCCCCACTCCTGGTTCTTTGAGATAATTGGATTATGTGGAGTTGAATTATTTGTTACCAACATGCATTCGTTTTTTTTCAATGAGCTGCACCCTACCGATCGCGCCGGTAGTAACGATTCGCCGGCCGGGTTCGAGAACGATGGACACGCGAACCGTGAGATTCAGACCCGTGCCTCCAGGACCATTTCGATCGGGGTCGATGGCTGAACCGCCGTGGCGCCCTGAGGTAATAGCTGCATCAGTTCGCGGTGCCAGCCGTCCATGACGCGGCTTCGGGAGAAGTGCTCCTGGTAAACGCGCTGACAGTGGCGTTGCATTTCCGCGAGGGTCTCGGGGGTCGAGGCCACGGAGCGCAGCTGCGCGACGACCTCGCCTTGAGTTTGGGAGTCCAGAACCCAGCCGACCCCATATTCCTCGATCCAGCGGGCGATGGCGGCGTCGCGCGGGCCGGCGAAGAGCACCGGCCGACCCGCCGCCAGCGCCCGAAAAACTTGGAGGGCACGACCATCCCCGACCACTCCGGACGCAGGCTCACCAGGTGAATGTCCGCCGCGGCCAGCCGTTTGCCGAGCATGGACTCGGGCGCGAAGCCCGCCAGACTAATGTTCGTGTCGTCGGCCCGCAGGGCCGCACGCAACTCCTCGGCCCGATTGCCGCGGACACCGAAGCAGAAGTGGACTCCGTCGCCGCGCAGCCGCCGGGCCAGTTCCAGAAAATCGTTGAAAGAATGGGCCCGCCCGAAGTTGCCCGAGTACAGCAGTCCCAGAGGCCGATCGCCGAACAACTCGCGGCGAATCGCCGGGTCGGGCCGATCCAAATGGTCCGGCTCGACCAAGGCCCAAGGAACCAGCGTCACTTTGCGGGCGGCATGGTGGTACGATTCCAGCCGGCGACGCATACAGACTGCCCAGATCGGCGATCAAATCGCAGGAACCGTAAGCGGCCCGTAGCAGAGGGCGAAGAGCACGGGCCAACCAGCCGCCGGAGGTCATCAGCCCCTCGGCGATGGCGATCTCCGGGTACAGGTCGAAGCACCAGTGAGCCAGGCGGATGCGCGGACGAAGCTTCCGCAGTACCAGGGCGACCAGCACACTCAGCACCGGGTCGGTGCCGATGAGCACGACGTCGGGAGCCTTGCGGCGGCTGCGCAGGGCCAGGCGGCACCAGGACGTCAGCATCCACAGGGCGTTCAGCACCCGCCCCACCCCGGAAGCCTGACGAAGCCGCGGCCTCCAGACCCTGCGAATGGTCAACCCTTTCCAGTCTTCGCGCAGGGGGTAGGAGACGGAATCGTCGCGGCAGCCCCGATTGCAGGGCAGGGCCTCCACCTGCCAGCCCCGCTCCTGTAAGGCCTCGCAGAACTGCGTCAGGTGCCGGGCGGAAACAACGTCGTCGGGGTGAAAGTAGTGATAGAGAACCGCAATCTTCGGCCGACCGTTTGGTCCCATTGGTCCCTCGCTCGCGCCCTTGCAACGATGTTCCCGATCAACCCACAAGGCACGATTTCCGCGCGGCCACCTGGTCGTAAATCCAGGCGTAGGTCTGCTCCAGCCCGTCGCGCGAGGCGCGTCGCCGGCGCCCAAGTCAGCAACGCCTTAATCCGCGTGTTGTCGCTGTTGCGGCCGTTGACCCCTTTGGGGGCACTGAGGTTGTAACGGCGCTTCAGCTTGAATGCCGGCGATGTCCTCGACCAGATCGACCAGCTGGTTGATGGTCACCAGTTCGTCGCTGCCGAGGTTGATCGGTTCGGCGATGTCGCTGTGCGGGATCGTCCTGCGTGCCCTTGATGCAGTCTTCGATGTACATGAAGCTACGGGTCTGCTGTCCGTCGCCCCAGATCTCGATGTCGCGGCGGCCGGATAACTTCGCCTCGGCCACTTTCCGGCAAATCGCGGCCGGCGCCTTCTCGCGGCCGCCCTCCCAGGTGCCGTGCGGGCCGTAGACGTTGTGGTAGCGCGCGATGCGGGTGATCACACCAAAATCCTCGCGGAAGTGGCGGCACATGCGCTCGCTGAACAGCTTTTCCCAGCCGTAGCCGTCCTCGGGCATGGCGGGGTAGGCGTCCTCTTCCCTCAGGGGGACCACCTGGGGAGACGTTTGTTTGTCCGCGGCGTACACGCAGGCCGACGAGGCGTAGAAGAAGCGGCGCACCTCCTGTCGTCGGGCGGCCATCAGCAGGTGCGTGTTGATGAGGACCGAGAGCATACATCGGGCCTTGTTGTTTTCGATGAACCCCATGCCGCCCATGTCGGCCGCAAGGTTGTAAACCTCCTCGGCTCCTTGCAAGGCCGCCTCGCAGTCGTCCGCTTCCTGAAGATCCAACTGCCGGTTGTCTACTTCGGGGAAGAGTTGCCACCACTCTTCCAGGGGCTTGCAGTCCACGGCGCGGATAGGCCGAGGATCTCGGCAAGAGAGCGGCAACCAGGTGACCGCCGATGAACCCGCCCGCACCTGTCACGACAACCACGTTGTTCTTCTTCACGAGTTTTTCTCCCGCGAACTGGGCCAATCGAATCGACGCAAGTAGGTAATCCGTTTAGAGGCACTAACCGAATGTGGCGGCACGTTTGTAACGTGCCGTACAATCCAACACGTTGAAAACGTGTTGCCACATTTTGTTAGAGCCTCTTACGCACGGGCCAGACCGCAACGGGTTACGCCTGGACGCGGACACCCTCGTTGCCCTTCACCGGACAGGTGATGGCGGGCAACGCGGCGCGGTCTTGCCGTGCTTCGGCGTTGCTGGCCCCCTCCTCTTTGGGGACAAAGGCTTCGCTGGCCTTGGTGAAATCATCGATGATCGCCGCCAGGGCGGCCACCTTGCCCCACAGCGGCTCGGAGTCGGGATAGCCGGAAACCAGGAGATGACCAATGATCCGACCTCCCATCTCCAGGGGGATTTCGACCCGCCAGAGGACGTCTTCGACCTCTTCCTCGAAGCGGTCCCACTGGGCATGATACTCCTCGTGCAGCTGCGGAACACTGACGTCCAGCTGAGCCGTCTGCAGATTCAAGTCGAAGGCGCGGACGGCCACCGCGTCCAGCAGCGACTTCCAGTTTCGCGTACCGTGCAGATGCACGTCCGAGCGCTGGAACTGCCCCTCGCCCCGGCGTTGGAGAAGGGTCAGGAGGAGGCGTCTCAGTCGTGTCTTGACCAGGAGGAACTCCGCGTGCCCGAAGAGCCGGGTGGCGATCAGGATGGCCGCCACCATCAGGGCGGTGCCCACGGCGATGAATTCGTTCCGCAGCTGGAGGCTGACGAAGACCCCGGCCACGAGAAGCAAGCACAACGCGGAGGTGACCAGCAACACGAGATGGGGATGGGACAGGCGGCGGAGCAGGCAATGATGCAGATGGCCTCGGTCGGTGGTGTAGATGCTTCGTCCGGTCAACTTGCGGCGCAGGATGGCTGCGGTCGTGTCGAAGATCGGTAGGGCCAGCAGGACTAGCGGTGTTACCAACGCGATTGTGGTGGGGGTCTTGAGTGAACTGTGAATGGCCAGGACGCCCACCATCAAGCCGATGAGCATACTCCCCGAGTCTCCCAGGAAGATGCTCGCGGGCGGGAAGTTGAAGCACAGGAAGGCGAGGACGGCGCCGGCCATGGCGAAGGCCATACAGGCGGTGACGTCTCGACCGGCCACCCACGCCATCACGCCCAGGGCCAGGAAGACGATGAAGGCGATGCTGCTTAAGAGGCCGTCCATGCCGTCGATGAGGTTGAGCGAGTTGATGGCTCCCAGGAGGATAAAGGCGGTGAAGGGCACCGACACCACCCCCAGCTCGAACTCCCCACCCAGCAGATGGACGGTGCGGACCTGGACGCCGGAGGTGATAACGATGGTAACGGCGGCGATTTGGCCCATGAGCTTGTGCCGCCCCCGCAGCTGGCCGAAGTCGTCGGCCACTCCCACGGCACAGATCATCAGGCAGGCCATCAGAAGGCCCACCGGGCGCGGCAACTGGGTCCACACTTGTTCCTGCCAGGGTCCGTCCTGCTGTAACGCCACCAGGAAGGCAATGCCGGCGGCGAGGAGGATGGCGGGTCCGCCGGCGACGGGGATGGAGCGGCTGTGCAGCTTGCGCCGTCCGTCCGGCTGATCGACCAGCCGCAAGGGGTGGGCGAGGGCGCGAACCGCAGGCGTCAGCAGCAGGCAGAGAAGGAAGCTGAGAGCAGCAGCGATCAACATCTCAACCATCCTCGTCCGGAGAGGGGGAAAGTTGAAGGCGGCGGCATGGCGACAACGCCAGCGACATCGTGTTGGCCGACTTCTCCGGTCAAGCGGCGAGCTCGGCGCACACTCCGTGCCCGTGGGTTGCGAAAACAACCCTTGCCCGCGAAGGACAAAACGACCACCCGACTCCACGCGAACGCGGAGACAATGGTCGCCGTTCTCCCAATCGGAGAACATCTTAATGGTTAGTAGGGGCCGTCCAACAAAAAGTTCCGAGTTTCACCGTGTCGCGGCGAAACGTAGTTATTGTCGGACAAACCTTTACACGCCGGCAGCGTGCATGGGCCGGTCGCCCAAAGGCTGTAGCATCCAGCCCTCGACCTCGATGGAGGCGCCTCGCTGGATGAAGTTCACCTCAATCACAAAACGCATGTGTCTGTCACGGCGGATATTTTTTCCCTGGAGTCCAGCGAGAGGTCCAGCGGTCATCACCGCCGACATGCCCGGCTGGAGGCGTTCTCCAGGAGCCACCGGGGGCGCCGCACTCCATCAGACGGTGAATCCTCGCAAGGTCCATCCGCAGCTGATTCCCGTCGGGAACGGGGCGCATGCGGACCACTTGCTTGGTCTGGAGGGCTGCCAGGCGGGCGGCTTCATGGCCCCCAGAAAGACGCATCCAGGGAACAGAGGTCCGTGCGCGGCCAGCGGCCGTCCACGGTTCTGCCATTGTTTTTTGTACAAGGGTAAGGAAGAAGTCGTGACGTAAGTCCAGCAGCTTGCGGGCGAGGGCCTTTTCCGCTCGGGGACGGGAGTGAAGAACCCACCAAGTGCCGGCCTCCTCGGAACCCCGATCCGGGGTAGCCAGGAGATCGGCAGGGTACACGAACGGTTCCAATGGCAAAAGGGGCATAGGATGGAAGCCTTGGATCCATAGACCCCGGGTCCATCCTGGTGACGGGATCGCCTTCTTCTCCCCCTGCGTCCGGGCGGGGAACGCCATCGACAATCGCGAACCTCTCGCGGTCAGTCACGACAGGGCATCTCGGCTCCGATCGACCATCTAGAAGGCGCAATCGGCGCACATCATCCGCGACAGAAGGAAGTCCCTCCTGCCTTCCATTTCGTTGGAATACCCTTGCCCGTCAATGACCTTGGTTGGGCAAATGGAACGGTTGCAAAGGACAGGCATAACGTAGCAAGGGAAGGGAGAGGATGTCAAGGATAAAATCGCCTGGAGGGGTTTTCGGTTTTCGGGGTTTTCGGAACCTTACGTCGAATGCACGGAATTGACAGAGAGTACGGATCGGTGTACCATGCAGCTTCTGAGTTTCCGAAAAGGCGACCGTGGCGGATCCGGATCGGTTCCGTATCGTTGCTCCCGATGATTCCGTCGTGTTCGCGGATACGCTGCGCCTAGCGTCAGCAGGATCGACACAGGATTTGGAGCGTCCGCGAACGGCGCCTTGGCGATGCGCGGGATAAGTTATCTCAAGCCGGATATGCACGTCCGTACAGAACAAGCCTTCGGGAGCGTGGGGAAACGTGTTATCTAACCCGGTCATCCAGGTCTTACGGGACCACCGCTTTTGGCGCGGGCCGGCCCCCCAGGTGATCCTGCTACTGGCGGTGGCGAACGTCGCGGTGCTACATTGGAAAAACAGCATGGCGGAGGAGAGACGTGCGAACCTCACCACGGGGGACGTAAAAGCGTTCGACCGGACAAATCGCTACGATTATACGTTCGGCGATGATCTCCTCGCCAGTTGGAACACCATTCCCGACGCTACCAAGTGCCCGCTGGTGGTTGTGTGCGGCATGTCGCAAATGTTTACAATCAACGAACCCAAACCGGGCGACCAGCGAATATCGGAGGAACTGGATGATCGGCTGTCACCCCGGGGGGTACGGGTTTATGGCCTTGCTGCTCCCAATCTGTGTAACGAGGAAGCCCTGTTTCTGCTCCTCGCCTTGCTCGAACAACCACGGACTACGCCGAGGAGCTTTATCTTTGGAGCGTGTTTCGACAAGTTTCGCAACATTGATCTCCGGCCCGGCTACGGGAGGTTCCTCCAAGCCAAGCCTGGTTTAGCCGAGTTGTGGAAACGAACAGCGGAAGTACACCGCGAGAAATATCCTCTAGCCGCCGATAAAATGCTCAGAACACTCCACGATCTTCACGGCGGAGAGGAGGATCGCGACCGGTCAACAAACGGTGTCTGCGAAAACGAGTTACGCAACTTCGTCAGCGCCGGTCTTCCCGTCGTCGCGGAGCGCAAACAGATGAATGGCTTTCTTCAAAATCGGTTGTTCCTGCTCCGCAACAGTTTACTGGGCATCAAGCCCACGTCCAAGCGGCCGATTATCCAAAGCCGCTACGATATGAACCGGGAATTTCTCGAGCTGATGATTGATGTAAGTGAACGAGCCGGCGTGCGTTTCATTACCTACGTCTGTCCACTGAACCCGCTCGCGGAAAATCCGTACGTCGCGCACGAATACGCAGAATTTAAGACCTGGCTCGAAGGCTTGGCAGCCGAGCGCCGCGTTCCGTTTACGAACCTGGAAGGTCTTGTGCCGCATGAGGAGTGGGGAACATTCTTGGGCGGTCCTGACTTCAAGCATTTCAAAGGTGCGGGCCACCGGTTGGTCGCGGCGAAACTGGAGGAAGAATTCGGCCCGCTATTGACGGAATCGGCGGAGTCGGAGGTAGGGCCGTGATCTTTACCAGCTACACGTACATCGCTTTCCTGCTCGCCGTCTTCTTATTGCACTGGTCCGTTCCCGTATCCTGGCGCAAGCCGCTGTTGATCGTCGCTAGTTATATCTTCTATTGCTCCTGGCGCTGGGAGTTCGGCTTTTTACTTTTAGGTGTCAGTTTCTTCAACTGGTCCTATGGTCGGTGGGTACTGCCGCGTTGGCCGTCTCTGTCGATGCTCTTGCTCGGTGTGGCTGCAAACCTTACGCCGCTTGTCTATTACAAGTATAGCAGTTTCCTGATCCAGAATGCCGCCATCATGACGCACTGGTTCGGCTCGGATTGGGTTCCGCCGGCCATGAGCATCTTGCTGCCGCTTGGCATTTCCTTTTTCTCCTTTCAAGGCATCGCTTACCTCGTGGACGTGGCCACGGGCGAGGAACCGCTGCAACGCCTGTCGGATTTCTTGCTGTTCAAGTCGTTTTGGTCGCAGCTGATCGCCGGACCAATCATCCGTCTTCATGAGATGCGTCAGCAGCTCGAAACGCCGCGTGAACTCGATTACGAGGACTTGGCCATCGGCTGCGAGCGAATCCTGTTTGGGTTTTTCAAAAAAATCGTGCTTGCGGACAACCTCGCTCCCATCGTGGACCTGGTGTTTTTATCCAAAGGGAATGCCAATGCTCTGGATACCGTAGTCGGCATTCTCGGGTTCGGCATGCAGATCTATTTCGACTTTAGCGCGTACTCCGACATCGCGATTGGCTCCGCACGCCTATTCGGCTACCGGTTTCCCGAAAACTTCAACTGGCCTTACGCCGCCCACAGCCCGCGCGAATTCTGGAATCGCTGGCACATGACGCTGTCGAGCTGGATTCGCGATTATGTCTTCACGCCTTTAACGTTTCTTTCTCGTAACCGGCCGGCGCTGGGGATGATGTGGCTGATCGTGGCGATGGCCCTGTGCGGCTTGTGGCACGGCGCCCAGTGGACGTTCGTGGTCTGGGGCATCTGGCACGGCGTCCTCCTGGTTGCCAACCAAATCGTTCTCCGAGGCGTTTCTCCCCGACCGGCGGGAGATCGCGGCAATCGGTTCCCACGGGCACCTGCTGGCTGGACCGTTGACCTTCGTACTTGCCAATGTGGGCTGGGTGTTCTTCCGCGCCGGGTCGCTGCAACAAAGCTGGTCCATGTTGACCAGCCTCTTCACGCTGCGCGGCGGCATCCGGCCGGCACTTGTCCGGGAAAACAGTGTCCTGTTTGTGGGAGCGGTCTTCGTCGCCATGATGGTCGCGCAATCCATGCACCCGGCCTGGACCCGCTGGACGCAGCGAGTGGACGTCGGACTCCGCGTGGGGGCGACGCTCCGCGCGGTTGTTTACGCGTTCGTCATTTTGAGCGTCATTGTTTTGGATCAAGAGGCCAAGACCTTCGTTTACTTCCAGTTCTGAGCGTGCTCATGCGGAGTTCGGCAGTGCATTCTTCGTCGGGGGAGCGGCTCGGCGATCGCTGGCGGCATCACGCCACCGTCTCTCCGCAGGCTGTGGCCGTAACCCACTGGGTCGCCGGTGCCGAGCCCGTGCGCTGGACGTGGGGAGATCTCCTGCGCGGCGCCGACAACGTGGCCGGCTGGCTCGCCGCGCACGGAGTTCGTCCAGGCCAGGTCTGTGCCCTGATGGTGCGTCACCATCCCTGGTTTTATCCGGTGTACCTGGGAATCAGTTTGAGCGGGGCATTACCTGCTGTCCTGGCCTATCCCAATGCGCGTACACACCCAGAGAAACTCCGCCAGGGGTTGGAGGGAATGGCTCGTCGCTCGGGGTTGGACTGGGTGCTCACCGAGCGCGAACTGGAGCCGATGGTTCGCGACCTCATGTTGAGGGAAGGGAGCACTCTGGAGGGACTGCTGTTCCCGCTGGAGTCCGACGTCGCGGCCCCAACGAGATTCTACCCGCCCGTGACGCCGACAACTCCGGCCGATAGTCCCTGCCTGCTTCAGCATTCCTCCGGCACCACAGGTTTGCAAAAGGCCGTGATGCTGTCCCACCGGGCCGTACTGGGGCATCTCGATCGCTATCGCCGCGCCATTGGGCTGACGGCGGACGATAAGATCGTGAGTTGGCTGCCGCCCTATCATGACATGGGACTCATTGCGGCGTTCCATCTGCCGCTGGCCTGTGGCATCCCCCTGATCCAACTCGATCCGTTCGAATGGGTGCAGGCGCCCGTCCTGTTTCTGGAAGCCGCGGCACGCGACGGCGCGACGCTGGCCTGGCTGCCGAACTTCGCCTATCATCTCATGGCCGAACGCATCCATGAGGAAGATCTGGAGGGACTCCGGTTTGACCGAATGCGCCTGCTGATCAACTGTAGCGAGCCGGTTCGCGCCGAGGCCCACGAAAAGTTCCTTCAACGCTTTGGTCCCTACGGCTTCCGCGCGGAAGCGCTGGCGGCTTGCTATGCCATGGCCGAAACTACCTTCGCGGTGACGCAAACGATTCCAGGCCGGCCCCCTTCCCAGCTCACGGTTGATCGGGACGAGTTGGCACGCGGACAAGTGCGGCTCATCCCGCCGGGTCCGCCAAGCCGGGTATGCGTCTCCTCCGGCGTCCCCATCGCCGACTGTGCCGTGCGCCTGGTCAATGAGCGGGGCGAGGACTTGCCGGACGATCGGGTCGGGGAGTTGGTCATCCACTCGGCATCGATGTTCGATGGCTATCGCAATTATGCGGAGAAGACAGCGGAAGTGCTCCAGGACGGCTGGTACTCCAGTGGCGATTATGGCTTCCGGCACCGGGGCGAGTGCTATGTTATCGGCCGGAAAAAGGACTTGATTATCGTCGCCGGCAAAAACATTTACCCGGAGGACATCGAAGACGCTGCCAATGGAGTATTCGGTGTCCTTCCCGGACGTGTGGTGGCTTTCGGAGTGGACGATCCGGAACTGGGGACCGAACAGGTGGCGGTAGTTTTGGAGTCCGAGCATCACGGCAGTCCCAAAGCCACGCAAGTGCGCCAGCAAGTCGTTCAGGCTGGCATGGATATCGGAGTAACCATTAGCGAAGTCTATATCGTGCCGCCGCGCTGGCTAATTAAGAGTTCCGCCGGCAAACCGAGCCGTGGGGCGAATCGTGAACGCGTGCTGAACGAATTGAGGGTCCAGAGGCGAGGGAAAGGCGATGATTAGCGACCGGCTCAAAGGGGTCATCCTGCGCGAGCTGCAACTGGATGACTTTCCCTTCACGGACCAGACGCTCGCCCCCAATGTCCCCGGTTGGGATTCGCTGAGCCACGTGCGGATTCTCGCGGCGATCGAGAAAGAGTTCGCCATTCGGTTCAAGACGCTAGAGGTGTTGCGACTGAAGAATGTCGGCGAACTTCAAGCGCTCGTGAGTAAAAAGACCGCGGCTGGCTAGCTGTTTCGTTTGCGACCCATCAGCGGACAGGCGTCACCACGATCGATTTGATCTCGATGTCGCCGTCCGCCGACCACACGCGCACCGGCGAGTGAGCAAAGGAGATCGGGCCGTAGTCGGAGATGCCAATGATGACGGGGTTACGATGAGTCACCCAGACCGTGAACGTCTCCCGCGTCAGCTGGACGCGGAGTTCCTGCAAGCCGGGAACTTGCCGCGTATCACCGAAGACAGTCCACAGAGCGCCTCGTTCATCCGGGTCCGAGCGGCCAGCGGAAAGGCCGTAACAAGAACTTCCGCAAAGCGATCTCGCCGTGGACCTATCGCCTGGTGCGGACACGGATCGATCCGAAGGCGCAGGAGGACCGTGTTCGTCCTGTGAGCTACGATCCCCGAAACACCAGCCGAGAGTGTCCCGCCTGGGGAACGGTGAGGAAGGACAACCGAAAGGGAGAGCGCTTTTGCTGCCAGTCCTGCGGCACGCAGAGCACGAATCACACGAATAAAAAGATGCAAGTTTTGTATTTTATTCGTGTGATTCGTGGTGAATCGGGGATCTACGAGAAGGCCACGACGACGCAGGTGACGTTGTCGTTGGAGCCGCGTTCGAGGGCCAACGTCACCAGTTCGTTGGCCCACTCCTGCGGGTCGGGATAGCGGGCCGCGCCCGTGCGCAGGTCGTCGGGATTGATGTAATTGGTCAAGCCGTCGCTGGCCAGCACGAGACGATCGCCAGCGTGCGGCGTGAAAGGGCGTACCTCGGCTGATTCCGGCAGGTCGGCACAGCCGAGAAATCTGTAGAGAATGTGGCGATACGGACTTTGCCGGGCTTGCTCGGGCGTCAGCGCTCCGTTGCGAGCCAACTCTTCGGCCATGGAATGATCGAGGGTGAGCTGTTCGACGTGCTCGCCGCGGATGAGGTAGGCCCGGCTATCGCCAAGTCCGGCCACGTAAATTCGATCGTCCTGGCGCACGGCCAGAACGGCGGTCGTGCCCATGCGGCGGCCGGCGGCCTGGTGACGGCTGGCGTCCAGGATGGCCCGATTGGCTTCTCGGAACGCCTCGGTCACGGCCTGGGCGGGGTCGGCGTGGGCATCCAGGCGGACCTGCACCGCGCGCGGAATGATCTCCGCCGCCAACCCGCTCGCCCGTTCGCCGGACTCCTGCCCTCCCATACCGTCGGCGACGAGGAACACGTTCCGGCTCGTGTCGGCCACGTAGCGGTCTTCGTTATTGGGACGCAGGCCGCGGGCCGTGCGGGCGCCTGCGCGTACTTCCAGGGGATCCATACTCGGCTCCAGTGGAAGAGGGGAGTATTGGCATCGCGAGCACGCCCAATCTCTTCCTCTTCCTCTCATTGTAACCGCCGCTTTCCACGGGCGACAAGCGTAGACATCGGCAAGGACACGGCCCGCACCAGGCCGGGGCGAGAGGGGAATTGGCATAATCCGCACCCCTCGCAAAATCCGCAGCCGCCGCACCACCATGCCGTTTGCTACAACAGAGGGTGGGTCGGTGGGGGATTGGCTGTGAGGATCGGCACATGGGTTTGTTGAGCCAGCGTCGCCGTCGTCCGGAAATCATGGACCAGCCGGATCTGGCCCCGGACCAGCACGTCCGCGCCCTGCAAGCCCTGGCCCGCATCAACTTCCTCAGTCACAGTGCCGGCATTCTCTGGCCGGATCTCGCCGCGTTGGCCCATGCCGTCGCGCCGCGCGCCCGCGCATCCTCGACGTGGCGACAGGAGCGGGCGATGTGCCGCTTCGCCTGTGGCGGCGGGCGCGGCGGGCCGGACTCGACTTCCATGTCGAAGGCTGTGACATCAGCCCCGTCGCTCTCGAACACGCACGCGCTCGGGCCGCTCGGGCCGGTGCGCCCCTCCGCTTCTTCGAGTACGACGCCGTGTCCGGGCCGACCCTGACGGGCTATGACGCCCTCACGTGCTCGCTCTTCTTGCACCATCTGGACGAAGCGCCGGCCATCGCGCTGCTGCGGCACATGGGCGAAATGGCGGGGCGACTGGTGCTGGTCAACGATCTCGAGCGCAGCGGGATCGGCCTGTTGCTGGCGCACGTGGTTGGGCGCCTGCTGACAACCTCGCACGTCGTTCACGTGGACGGCCCGCGTTCGGTGGAGGGAGCGTTCACGCGCACCGAGGCTCGCGCCCTCGCCGAACGCGCCGGCCTGGCCGGCGCACGGGTCGGCTGGCGTTGGCCGTTCCGCTGGTTGCTGTCGTGGAGGCGCCCGTGACCATCGCGGCCACCACGAGCCTGGAAGAAGCCGCCTCGCGTACCTGGGATGTCGTGATCGTCGGTGCTGGGCCGGCCGGAGCGATGTCTGCCTACGAGCTGTCTCGCCGCGGATTGGCCGTCCTCCTGGTCGATCGCGCCTCCTTCCCGCGCTGGAAGGTGTGCGGCTGCTGCTTGAATGCCCGCGCCCTGGCCGCGCTGGCGGAGGCCGGACTCGGCGCGCTGACCGTTCGCTGCGGCGCGGTGTCTCTGGATAGCTTTCAGGTGGCGGTGGCCGGCCGGGTCGCCCGGCTGGCGATCGGCGGTGCTGTGTCGCTGTCGCGCCAGACCCTCGACGCCGCCCTGGTGACAGCCGCCATCGGAGCGGGCGCCGCCTTCCTGCCGCGAACACAAGCAGTTCTGAGTTCTGAGTCCCGAGTTCGGAGTGAAGAACACAGCATGACCCCAGCGTCCGGAACTCCGAACTCCGAACTCCGAACTCCGAACTCCGGAGTTCGCGTCGTGGAGCTGCGACAGGAGCAGAAGGCCAGTCGGATGGCGGCGCGGGTCGTGCTCCTCGCGGACGGGCTGGGCGGCAAATTGGTCGCTCGGGCCGGAATCAGTGAGGTCGCCACGGCACCGGGCGCACGCATCGGCGTGGGCATGATCGCGGCGAACGCGCCGGCATTCTACGAGCCGGGCCGCATCTTCATGGCCTGCGGCCGCGAGGGCTATCTGGGACTGGTACGCCTCGAAGACGGACGGCTCGATCTGGCCGCCGCGCTCGATCCAGGATGGGTTCGCGCCCACGGCGGACCCGGCCCTGCCGCCGCCGAGATGCTCGCCGAGGTGGGTTGGCCTGCCGTCCCCGACATGGCGGAACACGGCTGGCGAGGCACTCCGGCGCTGACACGACGGGCGCGGCGCGTGGCCGGTGAGCGCCTGTTTCTCGTCGGCGATGCCGCCGGTTACATCGAGCCGTTCACCGGCGAGGGCATGGCCTGGGCGCTGTCCGCCGCAAGGGCGCTGGCGCCTCTGGCCGCGCGGGCGGCCGAGCGCTGGCATCCGCGATGGGCCGGCGAGTGGGGCGCGCTCTATCGCCGCCTTCTCGGGACACGGCATCTCGTCTGCCGAACCGTCGCCGCCGTGCTCCGCTCGCCGGGCCTGACGCGGACGATGATCCACTTGCTTTCCGTTGCCCCTGGCCTGGCCGTGCCGGTGCTGCACGGTTTAGGATTTCATGACAGTCGAAAGCAGGGAATAGGGAATAGGGAATAGGGAATAGGGAATAGGGGGAAAGAGGAAGGAATCTCGCATCTATTCCCTATTCCCTATTCCCTATTCCCTGATTCAGCACTTGCCGTACCGCTTCGATGAGCTGATCTCCAGTGTACGGCTTGCTCAGGAAGCTCCAGCCGGGCGTCCACGCCACCCACGACGGCTCCGGCAAGCCGCCGGCGGTCACCAGCAGAACGCGCACCTGCGGATTCATCGCCAACAGTCCGTTGATGGTCTCCACGCCCGAGATGTCCGGCAAATGCTGGTCGAGGATGACCAGATCGATGGCCGACTGGTTCTGACGGTAAAGCTGCAGGATCTGCCGGCCGGCCTCCGCCGACAGCACCTGGTAGCCGTGCTGCCGCAGGATGGTCTGGGCAAGGAGGCGGATACTCGGCTCCCGGTCGGCCAGCAGGACCATCCCACGCGGCGAGGCTGGGGACGGGGCGGGCGTCGCGGCCGCGGCGGCCGGTTTCGTCCACGCTCGAACTTCCAGCTCGCGGAAAAGGCACAGCACGCCCCGTACCACGCCTTCGCCGTCCCGCACCGGCGCCTTGAGCAGACGCACGCGCAGGGCCAGCGGGCCGCGCGGCCGATCCTCTTCCGCCTCGATCCGTTCGCCGCGCAGAACGCGCTCGTTCTCGGCGGCGGCCTGGTCCGACCAGGGCGACGGCCAAAAGTCGAAAACCGTGTGTCCCAGGAGTTCGGAGTCCGGCTTGTCCAGCCAGCGGCAGAAGGCCGCGTTGACCGCGATGCAATGACCCTCCCCGTCGAACAGATAGACACACTGGTCGAGGTTCTCGATCAGCGCGCGGAAGGCCGCCGCTCCGCCGGAGCGGAGTTCCGCGAATTCCAGTTGACTCAACGGATCGGTCATATCTTCTTATCCCCCCTGTCCTCTGTTCCACGGGCCGCTTGCGGCTTGGCGGACAGCGTTGAGCGCCAAACCGCAAGCGGCGTTCGCAACGAACCCTCAGCGACCCACGACCGTTTCGTGGGTCGCCGCCCGGCCCTGATCGGCCTGGACTTGCAACATTTGCGAGCATAGCAGCCGCGCCATGCGCGGCGCCGCCCATTCCGGTTTCACGACCTGTCCGGGCGGCGACGCTAACGCCACCGCCGGCAGGTTTCGCTCCACCCAGTGACGGAGCAGCGGTTGGCCGCGTCCGGTCCGCAGCACACAGCGGATCATCGGCACCAACAACTCCTCCATCTCCTCCCGGCTCGACACGGAACCGCCGTCAGACCCGTACATCCGTCGAGCCAACGTCTGGACCGCCTCGTCGGTGAAATCCATGATGTTTCTCCCTAAACCGGCACACTCGTCTCAGCGACATCCGAGGTATCGCCCCACCAATCGACCGCCTGGGCCGTGGCGATACCGCCGTTGCCGCTGCTGACATTGGCGAGAACGCAGAAGGTGCCATCGGGGTTAACGTTGACCTGCACATTGTTCAGCGCCGGGATACCGCCGAGGTTGACGACCTCCCCTTGCATGGGAGCGCCACTGACGCTGCCGGTGAACTCCCACGTATTGCCGTCCTCGCAAGTCGCGTTGAAATCACTGATCGCCGGTGTCCCGTTCACCAAGGTGGCCGAGGCCGAGGATCTCCCGTCCGCACTGGCGGCAGTCAGCTGGCCGAGTTGCAACGCTGTCAGGGTGATGTTGTAGCCGCCCTGGGAGTCGGTTGTCACGGAGCCGTTCACTGCCCCGCCGAAATTGATTGTCTCGTTGCCAATAGGGTTCCCGGCCTTGGTCAATTGTCCCGTGAGGGTGACTTGCTGGTTCGGGTCGTAGGTGACGGCCAGAGTCAAAACCTCCGCGGGGGGACCGAACGTCGGACAGATTCGATCCTCCAGGCTTTCCAGGAATGGCGTCACCGAGCGGGCGGTAACGGGTTTCCGGGAGCGGGCAGAGCGTGTCCGCAGACAAAACATGCTGTACCTCCTTAAAGGACACAGGCGAGTGGTGAGAACGCCATCGTTTGAGGCGCTGACTCTCTGGTGGATTCAGGTGGGCTGGCAAGCTAGGAGGGTGTCCGGGATTCCCTTCGTTTCGCGGCGGTTCGCAGAGGCGCGCATTGAGCGCGCCTCTGCGAACCGCCGCGAAATCGAATGTTTACCGAGGCGAACCCGAGGAAGAAGGAAGGGGCGTCAGAGGGAAGGATCGTGCGGTCCCCTATATATACATCGAAATCGGCGCGAAATCGGACAAGAATTCCGGACGTTTTTTCAAGATTTTTTCAAAACCTTGTGAGTAAACCACTTAGAAAGAAAAATTTTTGATGCACGAGAGGCAAAAAATGAGAAAAAAGGACGATGGGAAGTATACGTTCAATCAGGCAAATCGATCGGGTCGATCAGCCGCAGCTCCAGGTCCGGGACGATGCGCTCCGTCTGCACCTGGCGCAGGGCTGCAAAAGCCGGAAGCTTATTCACCGTATGCCAGAAGCGGGGATCCTTCAGGATCGCGTCTGCAGGCTGTCCGTTGGCGATGGCCTGCCGGAGATGGAAGAAGGTTCGTTCGATCCGCTGCTCTCGCACCCGCAAGTGTAGGGACGTCACGATGGGGGCATCGAACCAGACAGGGGCGCGAGCGAGGTCATCGCGGGCAACCGTGATGTACAAAAGGGCGGCATCCCGACACAGACGCGGGGGGACGGGTCCGAGTTGGATGGCGCGTTCGATGTCGTCCAGGGCCGTGGCGGGGACGGTGTTCCACTTCTGATTTCCCCGCATGTACAAGGCCAGCATGGCTCGATTGTACAGGACCGCCTGGCAGTTGGGATCGAGTTGGGCCGCCGCGTTCAAATCGTCCGCAGCTTTGTAGTACTCCTTTCGGAGGAGGTATGTATAAGCCCGATTGTTTAACACCATGACCGGCCGGTAACCGGATCCTTGTATTTGGTTATACCATTCAATGGCTTGCTTGGGATACTGCTCGCGGCTACGAATATAAGCCTTCACGGCAAGGGTTGGGGCATCATAGGATTCCTCCCCGATCAGATTCACATCCTCCCAGGCTTGATCGAGTTTATCCTTGGCTTGCTCGCCCGTCAGGTACTTACTCTGCTTCAACCGAGCACAGCCGCGAGCGAAGCGGAGACGCGGATTGCCCGGCTCGGCGCACGGCCTGATCGAAGTGTTTCTCCGCCTCATCGTAATTGCCGGCCCGGTAGAACGCCACGCCTTGCTGATACTCGCGTTCGCTGTAGGGCGGCGTGACCGACCAGGCATAGCCGGCGATCGCGGCCGTCAGCGCGAACAAGCAGACGGTGGCCAGGACCATCCGGGGATGGACGGCAATCCATCGACGCAGTCGGCGAGCCGGAGAGAACTGCCGTCGCAGTTCGGCGGCGACTACCGCGGCGCTCCGTGGCCGGCCGACCGGATCGAGGCTCAGGCAGCGGTCCAGGACGGCAGCGACCGGACGCTCCAGCTCGGGACAAACGCCACGAAACGAACGGAAGCCAATCGTCCATCGTTCCAGCAGGACTCGGGCCAGCGGCTTCTCGATCAGCTCCGGCGAGACCGAACCGTAGGGTTTGTCTCCCGTCAGCAGTTCGTAGACGATCACGCCAAGAGAAAAGAGGTCGGCGCGTTCATCCCACGCGGCCGTGTTTTCGCCCAGGAAGGCCCGCAGCTGCTCGGGGGCCGCGTAACGCAGGGTGGCGCCCCGAGGAGCGTCGGACTCGAGCGCGCTGCTGGACAGGTTGAAATCGAGCAGTAACGGCTTGCCGGACGGATCGAGGAGGACGTTGGACAGCTTCAGGTCGCGGTGGCAGACGCCGCGCTCGTGCAAGAACGCCAGCGCCTCCGCCAACTGGACGGCCAGATGAATCACGCCGTCGGCGTAGCTCATCGTTCGCAGACGCGGGTCGGGGTCGGCCGGCGGATCCTCCGGCTGAGCGCAGGCGCGAAGAACGTCGAAGAGGGCGGCCGCCTTCCGCGGCCGCGGCGCGTGTGGGGACGGCAAGAGCCGATCGAGGACGTCTTCCAGGGTGGCGCTGCCCAGGTACGGCATGCGCACGACCGTTAGCCCGGTGGCATGGTCTCGCCCGGCCGACAGGATGGGGACGATGTGCGGATGGGACAACCGGCCCATCGTCCGCGCCTCGATCTCGCCGCCGCGGGAGAACTTGACGGCCACCAGCCGGCCGCCGGTGGACGTTTCGCGGGCCAGGAATACTCGCGCGAAGGCGCCTCGGCCGAGCTGCCGCACGATGGTCAGATCGCCCCGCTGTTCGCCCGCGACCGGACAGCCAGCCGTCTCCAGGCCGAAGTATTGCGGGTTCTTCCCTGCGAACAGGTCGATCTGAAGCAGGTTCTGCAACGCGCTGCGGCAGGAAGGGAAGCTCGCGCAGTAGCTCGACAGGTCGAGCCGTTCTCCTTCCTCCAGCCGGCGATAATACTCTTCGTAGGCGTGCTCCAGCAGGACGGATTTCGAGACGGGCGGCGCATCGGGGTCGCGGCGAGCCGACGGAGCGATTTCCGTCGGCGGGCCAGTGGCGGAGACGGCGACGTCCCACGCCTCGGAGGCAGCCTTCTCCGCCGGTGTCATGGCGCCTTGTGCTCTCGGTTCAACTTCTGCAGCACGCGATGGATCATTCGGGGAGGGACGCCCAGGCAGTCGGCGATTTCGCGCTGCGAATGTCCCTGGCGCAGCATCCACAGGGCCATACGGACCTTGGGAGGGAGATCCTGCAGCAGGCGCTGCCATTCCTCTTCCGCGATGGCCAGTTGACTCGGTGTGGGGTGCGGCCCCGCCGGCTCATTGCCGGGATCGTCTTCCGTCGGCAGCCGCAGCTCCTCCACGTCCCGATCGTTGTGCTTGGCCGTCTGTTGCCGCTGCCGGAAGGCATCGATGATCTTGCGGTGCGCGAGTCGAACCAGGAAGGAGACGAGTTCCTTGGGATCCTTGAAGGTGTAGCGCTCCGCCGGAAGGTGCAAGAAGGACGCCCAGGCGTCCTGGGCGAAGTCCATCGAATCGAACTGGGCGCGCAGCGCTCGTCCAGGCGACGGCGGACGACCATGTGAATTTCTTTGCCGTAGCGCTCGAAGAGCCTGCCGACCGCTTCCGGGCAGCCCGAGCGGACGGCCTGCATGAGCTGCTCGAATTCATTCGTCTCCATGGACATACGGAGCCTCCACTCGGGGAACCGGGCTGTGTCCCTCCGGCGGGACTCCCCCTTCTTCGGCCCGCGAGATCCAAGCTGCGGGCGGCACAGCGACGCGGCAGATGATACGAGGTATCGCCTAAAAGGGATAGGATAGACCGACTCGCAACGTCGATGCAAGGGAAAAACGGGAGGCGGTCAGGCACGCCGTCGGCGGCAGCGGCAAATTGCTCTTTACAGCCCCCGTCGTTTGTGGCATAGGCTCTCCCTCTCACGGTTCACAGTCGGAAGGGAGTCGGCCAGATCGCTGGGGGGCGATCGGCCCAGGGGGATCGGCCGGGAGGGGAGCCATGCGCAGAATGGGGGCGGGGGGGGTGGCAGCGGCCCTGATCGTGGGTCTGGCAGCAGCCGTCGCGGCGGCGGGGGACATCGACGCCAAACCCGCGCCTCGGGGCATCCTGGCCGGCTGGTTCGGCGACAAAGCCAAGGACAAGGAAGAGAAGACGATGCCCGCCGAGGAGAAACCCGCGCCGCTGAATACACCCGAAATGGCCGGCATCGAGCAACAGCGACAGATGAACGCCTATCTCCGCCGTGTCGAGGTTTGTCTTCGGCTCCGCCAAATCGCCGAGCAAACCGGCAACGCCGACCTGCAGCGCCAGGCCGAGGAACTGGACGCGCGAGCCTGGGAGGTCTACCGCCGGCAGACGGCCCACCTGTCCATGCCCGTGCCGGCGATGCTCTCCGGCACGAAGACCGTGGAGAAGAGGCCGACCGCCAAGCCGAAGACCGGCGCAGGCACCAACAAGGTACGCGCCGCGGAATTGCCGGCCCCGAAACGGTCGCCGCAACCTTTGGGTGGGGATTTTGAGCAACAGGAGCAGGGGCTTCTCAACGGCACATTCATGGGGGGGAACAAGCCGTGACACGCCAAGGATGTTTGGTGCTGGCCCTGGCCCTGGCCGCTTCGGGCTGTTTCAGTCCGCCGACTCGCCTGGACGAGGAATCGCACAAGGCGCCGTCCTTGACGTCGCTGCCGCTGCCGCCGGCGATCGTCACGCCGGATGAAGTAACGGAGGCCAACGCCGCCGAAAAGGCCCAGGCGTTGGCCCGCGAACTCGATTACGCCGCCAACGATCACCCAGCGCCGCTGCCGCTGGCGACGTTAAAGGAAGGGCTGACGAAACCGTGAAATCCGCCGCTGGCGGCTTGGCGCCAAGCCGTAAGCGGGGCGAAAACGAAGGGTGGGGGACGGCAACAGGGAGCCATGCTCCCCGTTGCTCGTTTTCCCACGGCATCGTGGCTCAGGGCCAGTTGACGACATCGTTGGCGTCGCGGGTGATGAGGGCCTTGAGCGTGGCTTCCGGCGTGTTCGCCGGCAGACTACGAACCGAACCATCGGCCAAAAGGACGTTGAAGCCGCTGCGAAAATGCGTGCTCAACCGAGGCGCGATGGGTTTGTTCGGGTCAAAGGCAATGTCGTCGGGCTTGGTCCACGGCACCGCCTGGGCCGCCTCGACGATCAGGATGGTGTTCGATATGCCATCCTTGAACTCCCCCAGAGGCAGACCGCTTGTCTTCTCGAAGGCGGCGCCGTTGCCGACGAATACCTGATAGTGCGTGTGATCGGGCGGCGTCTGGTCGTCGTTGGGGAGCTGATAAACCTTTGGCATTCGCGTCAGCAGCTTGATGTTATTGGGACCGTCCCACGGCTCATCGAGCTTGAACTGGTTGTAGAGGATCTGCTCCTCAACAAAAGGCAGGAGGGCAACGCGCCAACTCAGCCGAGGTTTCCTCGCCTTGGGAGGTTGCAGCGGATCGCCAATGGCCGACGGCGGGAAAGTGTTATAAGTGGCGTTGTAATTGTGCATCGCCAGCCCCATCTGCTTGAGGTTGTTCGCCGATTGCACGCGGACGACGGCCTCGCGTGCCTTCTGTACGGCTGGCACCAGTAGCAGCGTCGGTATCAAGCCGATGCAGGACAGGAGTGTGCCGGCGCAGGCGGTGCTAATCCCGGCGATGGCCAACCCCCGTCCGCCGAGGCGCTCGCGGCTGCGGCCGATGTCGCGCAGAGCGAGCAAACCGAGGATGAGGGCCGGGATTCCGGTCAGGATGTTGCAAAACAAGGAGCAGATGCCGAGGACGAGACTGGCCGTGGCCTTGCCGCTGGTGCCCGTTGGCGCGTCAGCGGTCGGTTCCTCCTCGAAATCGGGGGCCAGGGCGGGACGTGCCGGCCGACCGGCCGCCGCGGGCTGGATGTCCTCCTCGACCGCCTGGATGGCATCCGCGCCCACGGCTGGGACGGTCTGCTGTCGGCCGCAGACGGGGCAAGCGACCCGCTTGCCCGCGTTCTCCTCGCGCACTTGCAGTTGCTTGCCGCACTCACAGACGAAGCGAATCATGGTGGGCCTCGCAGGAACGGGTCGCCGTCGTCGCTCGAATCATGGACCAGTGTAACGGCTGAGAGGGCCCTGTCCAGGGGCCAGGCGGTTGACCGTCCCCCGGAATACATGCTATAACAGTTGTCCGCGATTTCCTCCGCGCTCCCGGCGCGGCGGAGAGGAATGAAATCTTCGTAACAATCGACTTCGATTCCGGGTATTGGTGAACGCTTTCGCGGTTCCGTCGTCTAAGAAGTGGCGCCATGTACGAGCCGGGTCCGCCCCGAAAGGAGACCATGAGTGTCCCGCAGCCCATGGATCGAAGGACGTTTCTGGCCAACCTGCGCCAGAGTCAGCTGTTGACGAAGGCCCAGCTCGCCGAGGCGCTGCGCGATCTGCCCGCGACCAACCGCGGCCGGGCCGTCGCTCGCGCCCTGGTCGAGAAGGAGCTGCTGACGCGCTTCCAGGCCGAGCGTCTGCTGGCCGGTCGCAATACCGGCTTTCTGCTGGGACAATATCGCATCCTCGACCAACTCGGCCGCGGCGGCATGGGCCGCGTCTTCAAGGCCGAGCACGTCACCATGAAACGCCTGGTCGCCCTCAAGGTGCTGGCCCCCGGCCTGCTCCAGTCCGAGCGCGCCCGCGAGTTGTTCTTGCGCGAGGTCCGCGCCATCGCTCAGCTCGTCCATCCCAACATCGTCACCGCCTTCGACGCCAGCCACGATGCCGGCTGCTATTACCTCGTCTTGGAATACGTGGACGGTCCCAACCTCGACCAGCTGGTGCGCAAGCAGGGGCCTCTGCCGATCGGCCTCGCCTGCGACTACGTCAAGCAGGTGGCCAACGGTCTGCAAGCCGCTCATGCCGTGGGCATGGTCCACCGTGACATCAAGCCGGCCAACGTCCTCGTGCAGCGCCGCGGTCTGCAAGAGCACTCGCCCGGCCTAATCAAGATCAGCGACTTCGGCCTGGCCCGGCTGCACTCTCCCGATGTCAGCGCCGACGCGCCCCGCCACGCGGGCACCATCCTGACCAAGGAAAACACGGTCATGGGCACGCCCGATTATCTGTCGCCCGAGCAGGCCCGCGACCTGCATCGAACCGATATCCGCAGCGATCTCTACAGCCTGGGCTGCACCTTCTACTTTCTGCTGTCCGGCCGGGTGCCTTTCGCCGGCGGCACCGCCCTGGAGAAGTTGATCCGCCACAACACCGAGTCACCAATCCCTATCGGCGACCTGCGCCCCGACGTGCCGGCGCCGGTGGCCGAGATCGTCCGGCGTCTGCTGTCCAAGAAGCCCGACGACCGCTACCAGGCACCCCTGGACCTGGCCGCCGTGCTGGAGCCGTATGCCGTGAGTGGACCGACGCCGTGGGCGTCGTTGCCACCGCCGTCCCATCCTTTCCTCGACGCCGCCGCCACACCGGTGGGCGATGCCGCCGACGCACCGGGCAGCGTCCTGGAGGAGAGTTCGTCCGATCCTTTCTCCGCCCTGTCGAACACGGAGTCGCCGGACCTGTCGGCCACCGTGGAAGATGAGTCGGAGGAAAGCCCGCTTCTTCGCCGCCGGCGCCTTCTCCGCGCACGGCGGACCGGGCGGTCCTCGTATGGTTTGTCATCGTTGCCGCTGCCCTGATCGGCGGCCTTGCCTTGCTGATGTCACTGATGAGTTGATCGTAGGTGCCGCGAGCCGAGCGGCACGGCGGAACCGTCCGGCTCGGCTCGCCGGACCTACCGAGAGACGTCCTGATCCAGGCCGCGCACGCGGCATTGCTCCTCGATGAGCGCCAGGAACAGCATCCCGAAGTTGCGCAGACGTTTATCGCCGACGCCGGGGACCAGGCGCAGGCGCTCCGGTGTCGAGGGGCGCACGCGAGCCAGCTCGCGCAGGGTGCTGTCGGTGAAGACGATGAACGGCGACACTTGCCGGTCGGCGGCCAACTGTACGGCGCAGGCGCCGCAGCGCCTCGAACAATTCGCGGTCCACGCCCTCCCACGACGTCGTTTCGACCTTCGATTTCTCCGGCCGTTCGCCTTTTTTGCGGCGTGCCATCCGCACCAGTCGGATCTGCCGCTGGCCGCGCATCACTTCCCACGAGGCATCGTTGAGTTTCAGCACCGGATATTCGTCGCCGACCTGCAACAGCACGCCCTGGCCGATCATCTGATAGATCCAGTCGCGCACGTCCGGCTTGCTGTGGCCCTTGAGGAGACCGAAAGTCGTCAGCTGATCGTGGCCGCGCTTGCGGACGTTCTCGGTGTTTTCGCCGCGTAGCACGGCGGTAACGTGGCCGATACCGAAGCCCTGTTTGACGCGAGCCACGCACGACAGGATCTTTTGCGCCGCCACCAGCGCGTCGGGCACTTCCTCGGTGTCGCCCAGGCACAGGTCGCAGGCATTGCAGTACTCCGCCTCGTAGGGCTGGCCGAAATACTGTACCAGGGCGCGATGACGGCAGAGGGCGCCGCGACAGTAGCGGTCCATGTCGTCGAGATGCTTGAACACGCCCGGCAAGTGCGTCTCGTTGCCGGCTTCGCGGGCGGATTTCTCCAGCATCGAGCGGAAGGTGTAGGTATCGCCGCCGGAGTAGAGCAGCACGCACTCGGCCTCCAGACCGTCGCGTCCAGCGCGGCCGGTCTCCTGCTGATAGTGCTCCAGCGATTTCGGCATGGCCGTGTGCAGCACGAAACGGACGTTGGAGCGATCGATCCCCATGCCGAAGGCCACCGTGGCGACGATCACATCGACTTGCTCGGACGAGAACGCTTCCTGCGCCGCCTGCCGCTCCTCGCTGCTCATGCCGGCGTGATACGGCTTGGCCTTGACGCCCTTCTTTTGCAGAGCGGCGGCCAACTCATCCACGTCGCGGCGGCGCAGGCAGTAAACGATGCCGGCCTCGCCCTCGTGCCGCTCGAGCACTTCCAGCGTCTGCTTCAGCGTCTCATGGCGCGGCAACACCCGATAGGTGAGGTTCGGCCGATCGAAGTTGCCGACCAGCAGCACCGGGTCTTTCAGGGCGAGTTGGACGATGATGTCCTGACGCACCTGCTCGGTCGCCGTGGCCGTGTAGCCGTGGACGGCGGCCTTGGGGAAGAACTCGCGCAGGCGGCTGAGCTGGCGATACTCGGGGCGGAAATCGTGGCCCCAGTGGCTGATGCAGTGGGCCTCGTCGATGGCGAAGGCGTGGACGTCGATCTTTTGCAGGACGCGATACAAATCGCTTTGCACCAGCCGTTCCGGCGACATGAACAGCAAGCGTACCTCGCCCTGGCGCACGTCCATCTCGTAGGCGAAGCGCTCGCCCGCTGACAACGAGCTGTCAATCTGCGTCGCCGCGATACCGCAAGCTCGCAGACTATCGACCTGGTCCTTCATCAAGGCGATCAGCGGCGAGACGACGACGGTGGTGCCGCCGCGGAGGACGGCCGGCGCCTGGTAGCACAGCGATTTGCCGCCGCCGGTCGGCAGGACGACCAGCGAATCGCGGCCGTCGAGCACGGCCTGCATGGCCTGGTCCTGCAACGGCCGCAACGTGCGGAAACCCCAGTGACGGACGATGATCTCTTGCAGCTCCGCCAGGGACCAGGTTGAGTTTGGGGAAGACATCGGCTGGGACTCCTGCAATCCCGTACATCATGCGCGATGAAGGAGGGATTGAGAAGCCCAGTCGTCCGCATTCGGTTCCGCTTATTTCTTCCGAAGTCGCAGGTAGACGATGAGCACGTCCGCCTTGGGGTTTTCTTCGAGGAGTTCGGGCACCGTATTCCAGAGGCCGAAGGGTTTGGGTACTGCGCCTGGAGCAATCCTCTCCTGCCTTCGGTTGCGAATCACCCACAACATCGGCGTCTCCGTCGCGGAGCCAGCTCCACGAGAGAACGAACCACTGCTGCCCCCGTCGCTGAAGTCAAATAATTCCTTCGGCACGTCGGCGCCCCCCGCACCCGTCATAAACCACTTGTGCCATCGGTTTCCACCGATTGCCAACTGCACTTGCATCCGGCAGTGTCCCTTCCGCGCCCCCGCCAGCGGAAGGTAATCCAGGTCCGCCGCGAGTAGAGCGACCTTCGCGCGACGGAATAGGCTCTTATCCTCGGACAGTTCCGTAAAGATCCTGCCGTTGATGTCCGGCAAGGCCCAATTCGTCTTCTGTTTCTTTCCGTCCTTGTACACGTCGATGTCCACGCCAAGGGCCGTGAGCGGTCCCTCCGGTCGTAGTTCGACCTCCCTCACCTCTTTGAAGATATGGAGCAGCGACGCCACATCCCCACCATCGTCCTCGGGGTGTGTGATTTTCATCGCCAGGGTTTCTTTCGCGGCAGGCTCGGCCGCCGGTTTCGGCTCCGCCGCCGGCTTTTCCTCCGCCGCCCGCATGGGGGCGAAGAAGGAGGCACTCAGCACGCCCAGCACGCCCACCGTCGCCAGGAACGCCGTCAGGAGCTTCACTTTCGTCAGAAGCATCATTTGCAGTACCTCTTTCATGAGGAAGGCCGCCGGGGTCGTGACGGTTTGTCCCGCCGCGACCCGCAGGGCGTCGCCGGCCGTCGAAACAAGCAAAGAAGGCGATACCCAGGCGGATGCCGTCTCGCTCGACAGCGCCCCCGACAGCATCGCCGCCGAAATCGCCAGATGGTGCCGAGCCAGTCGCTTCGCCAGCATTTGCCGAGCCGTCGCCAACCGGCTGGACAGAGTACCCTCGGGCAGACCGAGCTGCCGCGCGACCTCCTGGCGCGATCGTCCTTCCAGATGGCACAGGACGATGGGCGTTCGATAGCGTTCCGGCAAGCGGCTCAGTTCGCGCTCCAGCAAGGGGCGCCAATCCTGCGGCTCGGCGGGCGGCACTTCGGCGGCTGTCGCCGCCTCCAAGGGCGCCTCCCGAGTGCGGCGCCGGGCGATGCTCTTGCGAGCTTGCAGGGCGGTACGATACGCCACGCCATACAGCCAGTTCCCTATCGCCTCGCCGTTGCGCAGAGTAGGGGGCTTGTGCGCCAGCACGAGAAAGACGGCCTGGAAGGCGTCCTCCGCATCCTGGACGTGGCCCAGCACTCGCCGGCATACGGCGAACACCATGCCGCCATGACGGCGCACCAGGGCCGCAAACGAGGCTTCATCCCGGCGAGCGACGAAGCAGGCCAGGAGCTGTCCATCCGTGGCAGCCCCCTCGGCGCCGGGCGGAAGCGCTCGGTGAAGGTGCGCGAGGACTTCTTTCAGTCGGCCGCGGAGCATACGACGTTCCTCTACTACTTACTGGGTCGCCAGCGTTCCGCGCGTCGATCTTTTTTCGGAATTCCGTAGCGAAAAGAAGCGTCCGCGTCAGAGCCCGCAGCGTCAGCGAGGAGCCATTTCCCTCGCTGACGCTGCGGGCTCCGAGAAAGGAAGAGCCCGCGATTACTTTTTGTCGTTGGCAGGTTTGCCCGCTTGTTCTGGCTTCTTGTCCTTGTCCGGTTTCTCGAATTTCGTGTCCGTCGCCCCGGAGTCAGACGGCGGCAGAGAACTGCGTACTCCAATGACGTAGCCGACCATGAGGGCGCCGAAGATGAGCAGGAACCACAGCAGACTGTTGAGCAAACCCGTCGTCGCGTCGCCGTCCGGGTTCCAGTTGGCCATCCAGCGGCGAAAGCGCGTCTGCTTGCGCAGCTTCTGGAGCCAGCGACGGCCCGGCGCGGTCTGATCGAACTGGCGCACGGCCGTGGCCACCTTGCCGACCTGCCGCCGTGCCGTGGCGTTGTCCGGATCGACTTCCAGCACGGCCAGGTATGCCCACACGGCCTCGCCCAGTTCGCCGGCGCGGGTCAATGCCTCCGCCTGAGACAGCCCCTCGCGAAGGTCATCGACGTAGTGGACCAGCAGCGACACATCCGTGCGGCAGTTGAGGCACTCCTTCTCCAGCCCGCGCAGCTTTTTCTTGCACATCGGGCACGTCAGCATGGGTGGCGTCCTTGAGTGTCCATCCGAGCCGCGACCGTTAGGGAGCGGAGACACCGCTCGCTAACGCTCGCGGCTCGGCTCGCCAGCAGGTCACAGCAAATAGGCGTAATTGAGCAAGCGATCGTTGAGCGTGGCGCTGGCGTCTTCCATCTTCTTGCGATCGCCCGAACCCATCGCCTGGCGCACGATCCGGCACAGTTCCTCCAACTCCTTGCGATCTTCCGGGTTGTCGATGCGCGGGATGACGTCCTGCTCCGTCTTCTTGAGCACCTCAATGGCGTCCTTGTACTCCTGCGTGCTCTCCAACTCCAGCGTGCGATTGACCAGCTCTTCGTTGATGCGCTTCAGCTTGATGAGCTGCGAAGCGTCCATCTGATCCTCGCCGGCCTGCTGGATGGCGAAGCGCTTTTTCTGGCCGGCGTAGGGATCGTGGATTTGCACGGTCAGAATGCCGTCGTCGCCGTACTCGAACGACACGTCGAGTCCGCCGTCGCGTTGCGGCCGCGGCGGCTTGAACTCCCAGGGGATTTCCGCCAGCTTGACGTTCTCCGGCGAATCCGGGTTGTCGTACAGGTCGCCTTCGTAGACGCTGATGAGCACGCGGTCGGCGGGGTCGGCCACCGGATAATACATCTTGCTGAACGAACACGGAATGTCCGAGCCGCGCTTGATGATCGGATCGAGAAAGACGCGATTGGTGCGCTGATCGACCGGGTTGGCGCACAGCGAATGCTCCAGCTTGACGCTGTAGGCGTAATTGTCCAGGCCGGGCGCCCCTGCAGGATGGCCGACACGATGGCGGCGCCCTGGGCGACGCACGTCATCGGATCGACGCGATCGAACCCCTCCGGCTCCTTGCCGGCCAGTTTTTCCGCGACGTAACGACGGACCAGGGGAATCTTGCTGGTGCCGCCGACGAGCAGCACGCGATCGATGTCGCGCGGCCGCAGCTTGGCCAGCTTCATCGCCTCGTCGATGGCCGTGCCCGACTTGATGACCAGCGGCATGATGAGACGCTCGAACTCGCCTCGGCTAAGTTCCTCTTCCAGGCTCAGGTGTCGCTCCGGCACCAGCTCGGCCTTGCGAGCGACGGCCATCTGCTCCGCGGACAGGTCGATCTTGGCCCGCTCGACGGCGAGCATGAACTGTTGCCTGTATGGCGAATTGAGGATGTCGAAGCCGGTCTTGTCGTGGAAGCGCTCGGCCAGCACCTTGGCGAGAATGGCGTCGAGGTCGTCGCCGCCGAGCTTGCCGATACCCTTGCTGGCGACTTCCTCGAAGATGCCGTGATGGATCTTGAGGACCGTCACGTCGAGCGTGCCGCCGCCGAAGTCGTAGACCAGCACGGTTTGATCGTCCTGGGCATTGAGTCCATAGCAGATGGCGGCGGCGGTCGGTTCGTTGATGAGCGTCAATACCTGAAGACCGGCGGCGCCGGCGCATAGCTTCGTGGCGTGGCGCGCCAGACCCTTGGAGTTGGCCGGAATGGTCACGACGGCCTTGGTGAAGCTCTCGCCCAGGACCGACTCGGCGTCTTTCTTGAGCAGGCTGAAGAGCATGACGGCGATCTGCTCGGTGCGCAGGTTCTGGCCGACCAGCGGCACGCGCTCCGGCGTGCCGAGGATGCGCTTGATGGAGCGAATCGAGCGCTGCTCGTCGAAGTTTTCCTTGGCTTCCTGACCGAAGGCGAGGGTGCCGTCGCGGCGCAGCGTGACGATGGAGGGCGTCCACTTCAGCCCCTCGTGATTGGGCACCACCTCGGCCTGACCGTACTGGAAGTTGGCCACCACCGAATTGCTGGTCCCGAAGTCGATGCCGATGTAGGGCATGGAAGCTACCTCATGAAGAAAAACCACGAATCACACGAATAAGAAGCTGTAACTTTTTGGCGAGCGGGGGGCGTAAGCCCCCTGTTTTTCGCCGTCAACAGGGGGCTTACGCCCCCCGCTCGCCTATTTGGGTAGTGCCTCTAAGACAAATAACCGTGCCACCGGCGCCTTGCCCACTTCTTATTCTTTTTCTCTTCTTCTTTATTCGTGTGATTCGTGTGATTCGTGGTTTTTTGTCTTTCTTATTCGGAAACGATGACCTTGGGCCGGCGCAGGACGAATTCGGGTTGCTGGCTGGCGTAGCCGCGCTCGATCTGTTCGGCGACGAGCAGCGGTCCCATGCCCTCGACGCGCTTGCTGCCGACGCGCTCGTGGATGGCCGGGTTATACGCGGCGCTGATGACGGCGTCATACGGCTGAATACCGTGCCGCAGCAGGGCGGCGTCCACCTTGCGCGACTCGACCTCGACCGCTTCGATCCAGCGCTTCACCGCCTCCAGGTCATCCAGCGACGGGCGGGCGGCGACGATGGCCCGCAAATCGTGAGCGGTTTCGATTAACTCGTTGAGCAGGGCCAGGCTGACGCGCTTCTCGCCGTGCGTCTCCTGCCGCAGCTGTTGGTAGGCGCGCTGCGTGTCGGCCGCGAAGCTGTTGAAGCTCGTCTTCAGCTCGTCGCGGACCTTGTTGAGCGTCTGCTCCAGAGAGCGCAGCTGGCGCTTGTCGTACTCGCGCAGGGCGATGACTTCCTCGCACAGCTTGTACATCGTGGAGGAGCCGAGCGTATCGAGATCGCGGGAGGTCCCCGGTTCGGAGTTGCCGGGCACGCCCTGCAAAAAATCAGCGCTCATTTCGGTAGTCCTAGTTCGGAATTCGGACTTCGAGTTCAATGGCCCAGGGATCCAGCGGTTGTTGTACGAGACGTTCGAGCAGCAGCGGCACGGCCGGCACCTCTTCGGGCACCTTGGGCACGACCAGGGCGGCACGGACGGCGTTGACGTTCGGGCACTTCGGCGGAGGGCCGGTAGTCGGCCAGCGCCTTCTCGCTGTCCTGCGGCTGCCACAGGCGACCGGCCTGGCCGTCTTCCACGCCGTAGCGCCGCGAACTGCGCCAGCACGCCGTCGCTGGTGTCGGCGTTGAGGCTGGCGGCGTCGGCCCGGATGCGCCGCTCGGTATCGTGCAGGACCTCGCGGGCCCAGTTGATGTCCTCCAGCGGGACCTTGGATTGTCCCTTCCGCGCCCACTTCAGACGGTCGGCCCAGTGGGCGTCGATGGCCTTCTGGTCCGCCGCCTTGTCGAGACCGAGCAGCAGAAACGGCCCCACCTGCTCGCGCGGCAGCGTGGCCAACTCCAGCACAACGGGTTCCGGACTTCGACCCATAATGTCCTCTCATTTCACCGCAGAGGACGCAGAGAGCGCAGAGAGAAGACAGACAAATACCTTGCTCCGTCTTCGATTCTTTCAGGTTTCTCTCCTTTTCTTCTCTTTGCGCTCTCTGCGTCCTCTGCGGTGAATCTTTATTTTACGCGCCCATCGAGCGGCACGCTTCCATCTTTTTATCGATATGCTCGGCCAGGTCACGCACGATGCGGCGATGTTCGTCGTTGCTGACCAGCGGCAGGCATTTGCCGGTGATACGGCGGAGCTTCTGAAACTCGCGGAGCAGGTCGCGCATCACCTCGCGCACCGCCGACCAGTTAATCTGGTAATTGGGCAGGTTGCGCACCTGATCGATGACCTTGCTCATCTGGTCGGTCAGTTGATCGCATAGGTTGCCCATCAGCGGAATGACGTTGCCGACCATGCTGATCGCCCGCTCCTCGACGCGGGTGTCGTTGGGGTAGCGCTTGAGGATGCGGTCGATGTCGGACAGCAGTTTTTCGATGTCGTTGAGTCCCTTGACCTCGATGAGGTCGAGTTCGTACAGCTCGTACTGCGGTTCGCCGGGCCGCAAGCGTCGCAGCTGCTTCCAGGGTGCGGCGGGCGTCCTGCGGCCGCTTGGACTGATTATACAGGTGGAAGAGGCGTTCGAGCGTGTCCGGGTCGTTGGGCCGCAGATGGGCGGTGCGCTGGACGTAGCTGAGGGCGCTGGACCATTTCTCTTTCTCGCCGTAGCGCGACGCGAGCCGGCCCAGGCTCTCGTAGGCCAGGTGCTCGATGTACTTCGGGATGTCCGGCGGGGCCGGCACGCCATCGTCCAGCAGGTCGAAATAGCGGTTCCAGTACGGATCGGCCTGAGCCAGTTCGCCCTTGAATTCGTAGATGAGGGCCAGGTTCTGGTGCAGGCGGGCATCGTTGGGGGCCAGTTTGATCGCCGCGGCGAAGTGCTTGATGGCGTCATCGAATTCGTGCGTCATGCCGGCGCAGCAGCCGAGCAGGTTGAGCAGGGCGACTTGCGTGGCTCGGCTGCCGCTCCGTTCGCGGGCCAGCGGACGCAGCAGCAGCTCGGCGTCGGTCCAGGCGCAGCGATCGATTAGCTCCTTGGCCTTGACGAGCACCGCCTCCAGGTACGCCTCGCGCACCGCCACGCTGCGCGGCCGGGCCTCGGTCAAGGTCTTCAGCAGGACATGCACGGTGTCGAGCTGGCCGAGGCTGCGAACGACCTGGAGCAGGCGCTGCTCATCGTCGGAGGTCAGCTCGGCCAGGAGCGGCACGTCCGGCGGCGCGCCGTTCGCCTGGCGGCACGCCTGCAACAACGCCTGCAAGACCAGCAGGAAACGCCGTTCCTCCCGCGTCTCGCCGGGACGATGGGCCAGCAGTTCGATGGCGTTGGGGATGAGGGCGAGACAGTCCTCGACCTTGCCGAGCGTGAGGCGCGTCAGCAGCAGGTTGTGACAGATTTCGTAGGAACCGGGGTCCATCTGCCCGGCGCGGGCGAACTCGTCCTCGGCCTGGGCCAGCTGATTCTCTTGCAGCGACAGCAGGCCCATTTGCAGGACGACGTTGGCGTCGGGCCGCTGGATCTTGCGCAGGGCGTTGCGGGCCTCGGTGAGCTTGCCCTGCCGTTTGTGGGCCAGGGCCAGCATGTATAGCACGTTGGCGTCCTGGCAGCCGGACTGGACGGCACGTTCGAGGACCTGAGCCGCCACCTCGTAGGGCGACAGGATTGGCTCCGCAATGGGGATTACTTCGGACACAAGGCTCTCCAGTTCTGAGTTCTGAGTAACAGAAGCACGTCGATTGTTTTTCACTCAGAACTCAGAACTTACTGAATACAGCAAGTCGCTGCCCGGCCCGCACCAGGGCGAGGGTCATCAACGGCCCCAGGCGGCGATCGCGCAGGCCGAGCTTGCCGGCCTCGCGGAAGCGGTCGGCCGCCTGCTCGAAGCGACCATTCTCGTAGGCCAATAGCCCCGACAGCAGCACCGTCTGCCGCAACGGCTCGTCGAATTGCCACTCGCCCCGCCTGGGAGGATCGACGCTATTCCACCACTTGATGGCCTCGTCGTAGGCGCCGCGGTCGAAGCTCAAACGGCCCAGCATGGCGCGGGCGTAGACCGCCGACGGACTTTTCTCGACCGCGGCCACCTTCAGCAACGCTTGCTGAGCGGCAGCAACATTGTTCTGGTGCAAATAGGCCCAGGCCATCAAGAACTGACTTTCCACGGCCAGCGCCTCGTCCTCGGCGGCCCGCTGGCTCAATTCGAGGACGGTCCCGTAATTGTTCGCGGCCAGGTGGCAGACGGCGCCGAGGTAGTGGAAGCGCGGATCGCGCACCTCGGGGCGATTCATCGCCGGCGCCTGCGCCGCCAGGCCGGCTCGATCGCCCAGGACCGAGCGCACCGCCGCCAGACACCACAAGGCATCGATGTGGTTCGGATCGTCGCGCAGGCATGTCTCCAGCAAGGTCAACGAGGATGCCAGCGAGGAATGATCCGAGCCGCGACCGTTCGGGAGCGATTGCCCCCGCTCGCTCACGCTCGCAGCTCGGTTGTTGCCCAAGGTCTCGCGCAAGGCCAGCCGAGCGCCCAGGAAGGCGATGGCGGCACGGAGCGGGCCGCGGCGTCAGCCCCAGGGCGCGGTCGATGGCCTTGGCACGACGGTCGGCGTTGCCGCGCTCCTGCTCGATGATGGCCTGGCGCACCAGCGGCCAATGATCGGTCGGGGCCAGGCGGTGCCAGCCGGTGAGGAGGGCCACGGCCCCATCCATGTCGCCACGACGGTAGTTCAGGCACGCCAGCCGATCGTGTCCGGCGATGCTCGACGGGTCCAGGCGGAGCAGCACCTCGACGCAGACTGCGCCGGCTCCTGGTGCCCCGACTCCTCCTGCGCGGCGCGAGCGCTCCAGCAGGAACGATTCGCCGTGGGCCGCGTAACTGCCGCCGAGCACGCCAGGGTACTGTCCCGGCGCGCTCAGCGGCGCTGCGCTCCAGGTAGGCGTACTCGGCGTCGTCGAAGCTCCACTGCTGCTGCTCGAAGTAGGCACGGGCAGCGCCGGACTCGGCGAAGGTGCGGGAGAACAGGTCGAGATCACGGTCACTGCTGGAGCCGTGGACGGTGGCCGCCCGCACGTACAGGAAGGCGTGCCGCGGCCGGACGGCGTCGGGGAACGTGCGCGGCCAGGTGAGCGTAGGCGTCGGCGGCCTGCGGGTCGGTGGCGTGAACCGAGGCGAGCACGTCGCACAACTGGAGCTGCTCGTCCTTGCCCAGCGTCATGTTCAGCCGCCGGGCCTCGGCGTGGACGGCGCGATGAGGCCGGCCCACTCGGCGTTGTCGAAGACGGGATAGCGGGCCAGCAGGCGGATGGCCCAAGCGACGTTGCGCGGCTTGTCCTCGGGGTTGGTTGGCTTGCCCAGGGCGCCGCACAGGCCGAGATAGCCGGCCGTGAAGGGATCCTTGGGTTCTTCTTGTTCCAGGGCGATGCGCAGGTGCTTGTAAGCCTGGTCGTAGCGGCCGCAGCGGGCCAGGGACAGGCCCAGACCGCGCAGCAGCGGCACCGTGGGAGGACTGTCTTGCAGAAGCTTGGCGAAAAGGTCGGCCGCTTCCGGGAAGTCGCCGTGACGGTAATGCGCCTGCGCCATGGCGAACCGCCCCTGCCGCAGAATGACGGTCAGGTCCGGACCGAGGACGGGGCAGACGTAGGGATACTTGTTGGCCAAGCGGCGAACGTAGGAGTGTGCTTCGGGAAAGGCTTCGACCCAGGCGCGCTCCGGCCGGGCCGTCCACAGCCCGAAGCCGCGCGGCCCCAGGGCGCGTTGCAGGGCGCGCAGGGCGAGTCCGCTATCGCCGCCCGCCGCGACGAGGGAGGCACCCATCTGGCAGGTCACGAACGGACAGCTCGCCTCGACGCGGTTGGCCTCAGCGAGATAACGCAAACTCTCCTGCGCCTTGCCTTGCCGATAGAGCAGCACACCGAGATAGAACGCCGGATCGAGATAGTGTTTGCCGGCCTGTTCGTGCGCCGTCGCCAGGGCGGCCATCGCCTCCTCGATCTTTTCCTGGCGGACCAGGCACAACCCTTTCCAGAAGGACGCTTCCGGGCACGGCGGCCGCACGGCGAAGATGCGTTCCAGCAGGTGCAGGACGGCTTGCGTGTCTTCCCCCTCACCCCTTCCCCTCTCCCCCCCAGGGGGGAGAGGGGTTAGGGGTGAGGGGGTGGCGGCGAACAGGCGCCGCGCCTCGGCCAGCATCGCCTCGACGATGCGCGTGCGCTGTTCGTCCTGGTCCAGTCCGAGGCGAGCGCCTGCTTCGAGAGCGTGTCGCAGAGCTTCCTCGAAGTTTTTTTCCTTGAGCATCTGCTCGGCGCCGCGCTGGTGGCACTCACCGGCGACGACGCGGAGACGATCTTGCCAGACGGGCGGCAGCCGCGGCTCGGCCAGCAGGGCCGTCACGATGTCCAGCGCGGGCTGCCAGTCGCCTTGTTCGAGCAGGCGCTGAGCGTGGCGGAAGGCGCGATGGCGGCGCGGCCCGCGCCCCAGCAGCAACCACAGGCACAGCGCCAGCGAGAGCACGAAGACGGCGACAAGGAGGAGGATCTTAACAGTCACAGCGGTCGTTTCCTTCGCGGTCCAATCCGCTCGGCGTGCAGGGGCGATCTCTCCTCATTATGGCGGATTCCATCGCCGAAGGGCAGCTTTTGCTTCGCGTGTTTCGGGCGTCAGGGCGCCGTCGGCGAGTTTCTCCAGGATGCACCGCGCCTCCGACGTGCCGATGCGTTCGAGCACGGCGATGGCCCGCAGCGTCCGCAGGGCTTCCTTCGACGGCCGCCTCGGTTGGGCGAGAAGGGCCTCCAGTCGTCGGCGCATCTCCAGCGAGGGCCGGCCTTGCAATGCCCGTCGCAGCAGAGGCTCGGCTTCGTAGCATGTGCGGCTCAACTCCTGAGAAGCTGCCTCGCGCGTCCGGAACGAATCGTCATCGAGATCGGCCAACAGTTTCTCGATGTGTTGGACTTTCTTATTCGACGCCGGCTCCAGATTCGTGCGCAGCAACGGCACAGCTTGCTCCGGTGTGGCTGCCAGCGTGTGGAGGGCGCGAGAAGCCTTGCGGGCATCGCCGGCCAGATCGGACCATAGCGACGCCAACCCCTTCGGACCAAGCTCTCGCTTCGGCTTGTGGCCCGACCATGTCGAAACTTCCAGATCCCAGAGGAGAATATCTCCCTCCGCCATGCTCGCGGCGACACGACCGCCCGGCAGGGCGACCAGGGAAGGAACGTAGGGCCAGCCCAAATCGTCCAACGTCTTTGCGATGCTGTCCGGCCACGCCACCTGATGCAATTTCTCACCCGTGACTGTATCCCAGACACACAGGTTCTTATGATCCGACACGATCAGGGCGCGACTATCTGGGCTGAAGGCAATGGTATTGGGAGCTGGCAAGTTCAGGCGGACAACCTCCTCGCCCGTCGCCATCTCGATCAACGACCGCACCTCGATACCTTCATGCTCCGGATCTCCATCCTTCGCCGACCGGATCAACGCGGCGAGAAGTCGTCCATCGGAGGAAAAAACCAGCGGACTCTTTACCTCCCTGGGCAACTTCGCCAGCAAACAGCCGGTCGAGACTTCCTCTATCCCCAACCGCTTGCCCAGCCAGACGCTTAACCGCTCGCCGCCCGGCGCCAAGTCCGCATGGCCGTCGCCGATTAGTCCATCGACTTCGCCGCGGATCTTAAATTGGTAGGGTCGTTGACTCAACCGTTTCCCGGAGTCCGCGTCCCAGACGACGAGTTGCCCGGGCGGATCTTCCTCCTTCGAGTAGACCCCCGCAAAGTATTTGCCATCGGCGGAAAGGGCCGCCGTATGCAGACAAGCAATTTTCCCCTTGCCCTCCCCGTCGATGATCCGTCCCAGCGGCTTGCCATTGGTCACATTCCAGACATGAAAAGTGAAATGAACTCCGCCGGACCACTCCATGGCTCCCAGGTTTCCGGCCGCGACGCGCTGACCATCGCTGGAAAGGAAGCAGTCGGTGATGAAAAGGTTCCTTTCCTGCCATTTCCGGAGTTGTCTGCTCGTGGTGGCGTCCCACAGGCGCAGAACCCCATCGTGGTCCCCGGAGGCGATGATCTTGCCATCGGGGGAAGCGGCCAGCGCCAATCCGATCTGGTCGTGTCCGGGCCGATGGTGCAGGGAGCGACCCGAAGAGGTGTCATAAAGGCGAATGGCGCAGCCGTCATGGCAGGCGAGCGTTTTGCCGTCGGGCGCGAACGTAAGCCGGCTTCCGTGGCGTGCCGGCAATTGTTGCATTTGCTGCGCCTTCGATAGATCCCAGAGGAGTATGTGATGGGGTATCTCGAAAGTGAACCCGTGCGGGAGGTATCGGCGCGTGCCCCAAATCGCAGCAAACCATCGCCCATCCGGAGAGAAGGTAGGCTCATGGACAAAGTTTGCGGCGGCCATCGACGGTGCTCGCAACCGCGACTTCTCCTCCAGGGTATCTGCCGCCAAGAATCGAACTACCGCCTCGTCGCGTCCACCCACAGTCAGCGTCTTGCCGTCGGGCGAAAAAGCCATTGAGCCGGCATCGATCCGGCGAAGGTTTTTCCTCGCGCGGAGCGATTGACCCGTGGTCGTGTCCCAGAGAGAAAGATCAAAACGCGAATCGACGGACGTTCCGGGGATTGTCTCGGATCTCGGCGATCCCAGCCAATCGTTTGCCATCGGATGTGAAAACAACATTCGACAGCTGGATCTCAGGAGGAGTTGCCAATGTTTGATGGAGTTGAATCGTTTCTACATTCCATATTTGTGTGACGTACTTCCGAGCGCTCGAGCACATCTGGAGCATTAAGAATTTGCCGTCCGTGGAGAATTTCATGAGTTGATGAAGAAGGGCGGTGCCAAGGCACGGGATCCGGCCCCGTTCTCTGCCTGTACTGGTGTCGTACAGATATACCGTCTCGCCGTCCCAAGTCGCCGCCATGGTCCCGCCGGGCGACAAGGACACGGCCACGAACCGCTTATCCTTTCGCGGTTTTCCGGGCAACTGTTGTCGCCACACCAGCTTCCCCGAGGCAACGTCCCAGATGCGGATTTCGCCATCGCGGTCACAGGAGATCAACTGGCTACCGTCCTTCGAAAATACTACCTTGGCGCCGGCGTGCCGCAACCGCACCGTGCCCAGGCGAGCTACGGCGCCGGGCGGCAGCGGATCGCCATACAAATCCACACGCGGCGCCTCCCCCTTGAGAGAGCCGTGCTTCCCAGCAGCATGAGAGTGGTGAATACCGTGCGATTCATGACCGAATCTCCGTCAACCGCTTGCAGCCTGGCGTACTCCGTTAAGCCGCAAGCGTCTCAGAACGACCCTTCCAATAACCCGGCGTCATCGCCCGGTGTTAACCGTCGATTCTGAAGCAGGTTCGCCACCTTCTCGACCTCCGTCCCCAGCCGGTTCGTGTCGCGCAGCACGGCCAGCGGCTCCGTCTTGATGCGCTGACTCAGTCCCCGCGCCTGGGCGGCGATTTCGGTCAGGCGCGTCTCCAGGTCGGCGCGTTGACGTTCGCGCACCTGCTTCCACACGGAGGACAGGTAGGCGCGGAAGCGTTCGAGTTCGGCGCGGGCCTCTTCCTCGGGCGGACGGCTCGGTCGCGGCGGACGCGGCAGCGTGTCGCGCAACAGCTGCGTCAGATAGCCGCCGTACTTCTCCAGGTTCTCGTGACACTCGCGGTACAGGGCTTGGTTGTGCTCCTCGTAAGCCTGCTCGGCGTAGCGCTCCTGGGCGCGGATGTGCTCGCTCAGTTCGTCGCGGTCGCGGCCGGTCTTGTCGGCGACCTCGGCGGCCAGATCGAGGCAATGATGCACCAGCTGGACGAAGCGCGGCCAGGGTGGATCGAGTGTCTGACCGTGGCTCGTCTCCAACTGCTGCAAGAGCTCGCGCAGCTCGGCCATGCGCTGGATGGCCTTCGGCTCGTCGTCGTAGCGCAGCGCCTCGAAGAGATCCTGACGGATTTGCTGCGCCCTGGCCCGCAGGCGCGTGCGGAAGCTGCCGCTGAACTGCGGTAACAGATCGTCAATTTGCTTCTGCACCTCGTCGATGTCGGCGCGGGTCGGCCGTCGCGGCGGCGGCGGCGCCTCGATGGTCGCCGTCTCGCAACGCTCGTAGGAATTGGACAGGCGGAGGCGCACGCGCACCTCAATGACGTGCTTGACATCGATGGCGAACTCGACCTCGACCGGCGAGCCGACCGGCAGGCTCGGATCGAGGTCTTCGATCACCATCTGTTTGACGACGCGGTTCTCCTCGAAGATGGGCACGACGATGCGGCCGGCCTGGTCGTGTGTGCGGCAGATGCACTGAAACACACCCGGCAGTGTCGCGCCGACGGGCGCCACCACCTGCTTGACGCGCTGGCCGCCGCGCGACAGCACTTCGATTTGCAGCGGCTTGGTGATGAGCTGCGTCGGCAGTACGGCCTGGCCCAGATGCCGCGCCTCGCTCTGATGCCGCACGACTACGACGACGCGGGCCGTCTCCTGTCCGGAGCCGTCGCAAACCGCGAACTCCAGAGCGTTGTCCGTCTCCGCTTGCAGCTCCAGCTCGTGGGCGAACGTGCCGCGCTCGTCGAGAAATGCCTCCTCCGTCAGCCCCGTCGCCAGCGCCCGGATGCGCACCGAGCCGCCCTCCAGCGTGGCCTCCGTCGATTCCAGTCGCACAACGCCGGTTGCCTGGTAAGCAAGGTCACGGGTGTTGACCGGACTGGTCAGGTGCAGTCCGATGCCGGGGAAGAGATACTGTGTCCCGTGGGTCGCGGCCCGGAGGGCGGCGCCGTAAGCGACGCACAGGTCCGGCTCGTGCAGCAGCGGGTCGAGACAGCGGACGTGCTCGGGCAGTTCCGGGTTGCAGAAGGCGGCGCGGACGGTGTCGCGGACCAGGGGGACGCGGCTGGAGCCGCCGACCAGAACGACGTAATCGATGTCCGACAGGCCCAATCCCGCTCGCTCCCGAGCGCGGGCCAAGGCGTCGCGGCAGCAATCGATGGTTCGGTCCACCTTATCGCGGATGAGACGTTGAAAGACGCTTCGCTCAACGCTCGTCTCCAGCGTGATGCCCCGGCCGTCGGCGTCGCGGACCAGGTCGGGCAGATAGCGCTCGACGCGCTCGGCATCCGTCAAGGCGATCTTGATGCTCTCGGCGGCCTGCACCAGCCCGACGAAGTTCCCCGCGCCGGCCGGCGTCGAGAGGTCGAAGAGCGCCGAGAGCGTCTCGGCCGGGACCGGCGCTGTTCGCTCGCCTTCCCGACCCGCGAACCACGAGCTATTCTCCACGAGATGCGTGGCCAGCAGGCGGTCGAAGTCGTCGCCGCCGAGAAAGGGATCGCCGCTGACCGACAGCACTTCGTAGTCGTCGAAGCGGCGGCGGATGATCGATACGTCAAAGGTGCCACCACCGAGGTCGTAGACGAGGTAAGTGGCGTCGCCGTGGCCGCCGATCCAGGAGTAATAGATGGCGGCGGCGGTCGGCTCGTGCAGCAGTTCGACCACCTCGAAGCCGGCCCGTTCGCCGGCCTGCCGGGTCGCCTCGATCTGATTGTGATTGAAGTACGCCGGCATTGTCAGGATGGCCGAGTCGATCAGCCGGCGCGGATCGTTCAGCGTGCGGGCCAGCATGTCGCGTAGAAGGCCCAGGATGCACGCCGACACCTCCGGCGGCGTCAGCCGCTGCGGCCCCAGGGCAAACTCGCGCGGCAGACCCATGAAGCGTTTGACCGAGGCCAGCGGCAGCTGGGTGGAGGGTGCTTCTTCTCCCTCCACTCTCCACCCTCCACCCTTCACCCGTTGGGCGGCGCGGCCGGCGACGAGGCGGTCATGCTTCGGGTGATAGCCGACCAGCGAAGGGAACGTGCGATGGCCGTGTTCGTCCTGTCCGGTGAGAATCGTGCTGTCGGTGGGATCGAGCAGGGCGATGACGCTGTTGGTGGTGCCCAGGTCGATGCCGACCGTTTTGCGGATGCGGAGAGGCGATGAGGAGAGAGGAGAGGTGTGCGGCATGGGTTGTCCCGCTCGTCCTTCTTCCGCTGGGGAAAAAGGAAACCCGTGGCTCGGCCGGATCGGTAGGTAGCTTATCGGGCCCGCTGAGGTGTGGAACAAATCCCGGCTTGCAAGCAAGCCGCAACGCTCAGCACCGTATCAGCCGAAATCCAGCCAGGCAACGGGTTTCGCGGAAACCATGTGGCGTTTCGACTGGGACACCTCCTGTTTACCTCGGCCAGGAGTCGGCTTGCGGGAGACGGGATCGGGGAACACGAAATCGTTCTTTTTGGGGGAGGGCGTTGGCCACCCAAATCCGTATGTGCCGAAATCCCCTCGAGCAAACCTCCTCGTTGTTGCCCGCCCTGCGGCCCAGAGCCAGCAGAGCTTCCCGACCCACAGGCCGCGAGAAGAGCAGATGAGACGGCCTACGGGCCAGAATCTTGAAGTGCGCCTTCTAGTGCTCAACGCCTCGCGGCGTCACTGGGTGAAGTAGTCTACAACCTCACCTTATACCCCCGTACCCCCAAGTTGTCAACCATCAAATTTCTTTTTTTCGGCGCGGCGAAAGTAGGTGCCGCGAGCCGAGCAGTATTTGGAGGCCGACTCGCTCGGCTCGCGGGGTCTACCGCCGGCTGGTTATTCTTCTTCCGTGTCCCGATCACGGGCGTTAGGATCAAGACAGTGGCAAAGGTTCGTTTGGGGGCCGTTCGTCGAAGGAGAATCCTGATGAGCCATCAGGGGGCGCTCACCCGGGTTGTGCCGATTCGCGCCGGCAACTCACGCCGAATCGCCGGAGTTTCCTGAAAGCCGGTGTCCTCGGCAGCGCCGGACTCAGCCTTGGCGAACTTCTGCGTCAGGAGGCGCGAGCGGTCATCTCCACCACCTCCGGGCGCAAACCGTCGGTCATCATCCTGTGGATGCGCGGCGGTCCCAGCCACATCGACATGTGGGACCCCAAGCCAGACGCCCCGGTCGAGTATCGCGGCG
The DNA here is from genome assembly GCA_963849325.1 of uncultured Planctomycetota bacterium. Lineage (GTDB taxonomy): Bacteria > Planctomycetota > Planctomycetia > Gemmatales > Gemmataceae > JAJPHU01. Next base: position 118,198 of record CAWKHF010000011.1, read on the forward strand.
AGTTCGGCGTTACGCCGAGCAAGGTGCCCGGCATCCTCCTGGGCGACCTGCTGCCGATGTCCGGCCGGATCATGGAGAAGTGGTCCATCGTCCGCAGCCTCCACCACCACGACGCCGGCCACTCCACCGGCGATCAGATTTGCTTCACCGGCTATCCCTCCGGCCCCAACCCGGACGAGAACGTCCATCCCAGCTGCGGCTCGATCGTCGCCCGGCAGCTCGGCCACGAAGATCCGCGTCTGCCGGCCTACGTGATGATCCCGCGCATGGTGCCGGGGACGGGGCCGGCCTATCTCGGCGTGGCGAACAAGCCGTTCGAGACGCTGGCCGATCCGGCCCAGCCGGGCCCGTTCCGCATGCCCAATTTCGCTCTGCCGGCCGGCCTGACCCTGGAGCGTCTCGGCGAACGTCGCCAGCTGCTCGGCGAGCTTCGATCGCCTGCGCCGCGACGTGGACGCCGGCGGACAGATGAACGCCCTGGACCGCTTCCATCAGAAGGCGTGGGACATCCTCACGTCCGCCGCCGCACGCGATGCCTTCGACCTGGACAACGAGCCGATGGCCGTCCGCGAGCGTTACGGCTTTCTGCCGCCGTTCGATCCCGGCGCGTCCAACCGCTGCGGCGCGCCGGCGTGGAGCCAGCGCATCCTGCTGGCCCGCCGCCTCGTCGAGGCCGGCGTGCGCCTGGTCACGGTCGATCTGCGCTGGTGGGACACGCACGTCAAGGGCTTCGAGTCGCTGCGTCTGGGCTTCCTGCCGCGCTTCGACCGGGCGTACACGGCGCTGATCGAGGACCTGGAGCAGCGCGGCTTGCTGGAATCGACGCTGGTGATCGCCTGGGGCGAGTTCGGCCGGACGCCGCGCGTCAACAACGACGCCGGCCGCGATCACTACCCCAACGTCTTCAGCGCCGCCCTGGCGGGCGGCCCGGTCAAGGGCGGCCGGGTGGTCGGCGAGTCCGACGCGAAGGGGGCGTTCCCGAAGACGAACCCCAAGACGCCGCAGGACGTGCTCGCCACGCTGTATCAGCACCTCGGCGTCGATACCGAGCAGCAATACCTCAACAACACCGGCCGTCCCATCTCCGTCCTGCCCAGCGGCAAGCCGATCGAAGAGCTGACCTAGGACCAATCGAAAAACGCATTCCCGTTTCGCCGCGACGCGCAGCGGAGCGCGGGGCAATCCCGCGCTCCGCTGCGCGTCGCGGCGAAACGAAAAGCCGAGCTACCATCCTATCTTCGGAAGGCGCTGGGCGAGCGAGATGAGGAAGTAGGCGGCGATACCGGCGAGGATGGCCAGCATGATAATGCCCAGCGTGCCCATGCGCTGAAGGGTCGTGGCGGGCGCCGGCGCGGGCGTTTCAACCGTGGCCTCGTCGGCGTGCGCGTCCTCGAACTCGACTGGCGCCGGGAGCGGCGGTGCGGGAGCGTGTACGGCCGGTTTTTGGGCGTGCTCCGAGCGCGGCAGCTTGCCCGCCGGCACCGGCGGTCGCGGCGGCGACAACGAACCGCCGCGCGGGCGCGGCAACTCCCGCGGCGCCGACGGTGCCACGGGTGGCGTGGCCGCGTCGAGCCGGCCGCCTTCCGGTCGCGGCAGCTTGACCCGCGGCATCGCCATCGTCGCCCGCCGTACCGGCACCGAATTGGCGCCGGCGAACGGTCGCAGCGCCTCCAGCAGCTCGGCGCAGCTGACGTAGCGGCTGGACGGCGACTTCTGCATCAGCTTCTCCACCACCTCGATCAAACCGTCCGGCACGTCCGCGTTCAGTTCGCTGATAGGCGTTGGCTGCTTGTGCTGGTGGCTCATCATCTTTTCGACCGCCGTGCCGTCGGGGAACGGATAGCGGCCGACCAGGCAGTAATACAGCACGCAGCCGAGACTGTACTGGTCGCCGATCGGCGTCAAGTTGGTCGGGTCCATGATGCTTTCGGGACTGGCGCAATCCAGACCGCTATTGACCGAATTGGCCGTGGACATGGTATCGACCAGCGATTCGCCCTCGGTCTCGGCCAGGAGGCAGCCGATACCAAAATCGAGGATGCGCACCTGGCCGTCGGTGCCGACCATGAGGTTCGACGGCTTGAGCAGACCGTGAAACAGCCCTTGCTGATGGCACTGCTCCAGCCCCTCGGCCGCTTGCAGGAGGTACTGAGCGGCCTGCTCGGGGCTGAGCCGGCCCTCGCGTTCGACGACCTTGTCGAGCGTCTCGCCCTCGACGAGCGGCCAGGCCAGGTAGTGCATGCCGCCGGAGGTGCCGACGTCCACGAACGGTACGACCGACGGATGTTTGCACTGCTCGAAGGCGCGGACCTTGCGGCGGGCGATGCGCACGTTCCACATGCTGCGCCGCGGCAGCACCTTGACGGCGTACCAACCGCTGTCCGTCTTGGACTGCGCCTTGTAGACGGTGCCCATGCTGCCGCTGCCCAGGGCGTCCTTGAGGGTGAACGGCCCGAGTACGAAGCCCTGCGTCTTGCCTTGCAGCAGGCGCTCGGCCTGGAACTCCGTCAAGACGCCCTGACCGATCAGGTACTCGGCCAGGGCCGGCGGCTCGGCGCCGGGGTTTTTGTTGAGGAACTCCCCGATGACCTGGTCGAGCTGGCCGCGATCGATCAAGTTGCTGCGGCGCAAGTCCCACACAAACCATTCGCAAGCCCCAAGGTCCGTTGTCAACATAGCGCGGCGTCCTTTGTAGGAATACGGAAGATCGGCGCGGGCGTACCAAATCCAAATTGCAGCGCGCTCGATGGCAGGGGATCGAGGGAACGGGACTGCAATGGGGTTGCCACTTCTCTAGCCGAAGAATGGGACACAAACGCGGCAGTGTCAAACGAGGCGGCGCTTCCCGCTCGCGGCGACATCTGCTATCTTGACCGCAACATTCGATCACCCGGTCCTGACTAACAAGAAGGTCGTCATGGCACAAGATCCCTACGAGCCGTGTACCTGCGGCAGCGGCAAGAAGTTCAAGTGGTGCTGTCAACCGATCTTCGTCGGCATCAACCGGGCCTGGGAGCAAGAGGCCGCCGGCCAGCATGAGGCCGCCCTGCGCGTCCTGGATCAGGTCGTTCAGGAGCACGAGGGCAACCCGGAGGCGTGGGGCCAGAAGGCGCGTCTGCTGTTCAGCCAGGGCAAGGTCGAGGAGGCCGAGAACGCCTTGCAGAAGGCGTTCGACCTCAATCCGAACTACCCGGCCGGGCTGCTGCTGTGCGCCACCTTTCGTTTCCAGGAAGGCGAAGTGCCGGGCGCTTTGCTGCTGGCTCGGCGGGCCGCCGAAGCCTACGATCCCGAGGCGAGATCCTACCTGGCCGAGGTCTATTACCTCATTTTCGAGTGCGAAATGCGCCAGAACCGGCCGGTAGCCGCCCGCGCCGCCCTGCGGTTAGTGGCGCACCTGGCGCCGGCGGAGGAAGACCTGCGCAAGTCCTTCGAGTCGCTGTTCGGTCCCGAGGGGCGGTTGCCGGCCGCGGCGCGGCGCGAGTACACCTTCCACAGTCCGGCCGCGGCGGCCGGACCAAAGCGGGCCGCCTGGGACCGGGCGCTGCACGACGCCGACACGCCGCGCCTGGGCGACCTCGTGCGCGTCTTCGAGCCGCTGACCCGCAACGACCCTGCCGACACGCCCGCATGGTTCAATCTCGGTCTGTCCCACGCCTGGCTGGGCGATAACCGAGCGGCGCTGGAAGCGCTGCGGTCCTACGTCGAGAGGGAGACCGACGAGAACGCCGCCGGCGAGGCGAGCGCCCTCATGGAAGTGCTGCGCTGTGGTCAGGGGTTGGAGGACGAGTGCGACTATCACGAGTACGCCTTCGGCCACCAGTTCCGCGATCCGCAGCCGGTCGTCAATCTCTTGCAGGAGTGGGACCGGACTGGCCGACTCGTCGCCCTGCCCAGCCAGCAAGAGGGCATGTTCATGGGCCTGGTGCTGGAGATGACGACGGCGGCGCTCATCACCGTGGGGGCGCCGCCGGCCGACGCCGGCCGGCTGGGCGGTTACGTCGTCCTCATCGGCAATCTGCTGCAAGTGACCAGCCCGTTGAAGGAGCCGTTCGACCGCCTCCGCGACGAGGTGCGTCAGCGCCTGGCGCTGGGCCTGACCGATCTGCCGGATCGGCGGGCGCCGATTCAGTTTCAGGACGTGGTGGCCGACGCCCTGCTGTTCCCGCTTCAGCGCGCCGACGACAGCGCCGAGCGCGTGCGGACCCACGCGCAGAAGCACTACGAAGAGATGTGGATTCACAAGCCGCGCCGTTCGCTGGCCGGCAACACGCCCGTGGACGCCGCCGCCCATCCGGTGCTGCGCAAGCACCTCCGCGGCGTCGTTCAGTTCATCCAGGATTGCGCCACGGTGGTATGATCGCCGACTACGACTTCGACCGGCTGCGCCGCAAGCTCGGTCTGCTCGATGGTGGGACCGGCGTCTCGCCGGTCGAGAAACAACAGACTGACGGGGCGCCGGTCCCAGCGGGCGCTCCCACCTTCGACGTTGCCGGCATGGGCAGCGCCGAATTGGCCGGCCTGGACGCGGCCAGCTTGACCGACGAGCAGCTGGAGCACGCCTACCAGGCGGCGGTCAAGCTCGACGCCGAGGAGTTGGCGGCTCATTTCGCCAAGAACCTGATCGTCCGGCCGCCGCGCCCCGAGCATACGGATCGCTTCCCCTGGTACTCGTACTTGACGCAGTACGCCTTGAAGACCGGCGACAAGGACGCGGCACTGGATTACGTCAATGAGGGCGAGAAGGTGGACTGTGAGCATAACGAGGGGCGTCGCCGCAACGATTACGAACTGCGTCGCGGCCAGGTCCATGTCAAACGCGGTGAGGCCGAGGCGGCGGCCGACGTGTTCGGACGGCTGATCGAGCGTGTGCCCACTAACTTCCGCTTTCGCGGCAGCGCCGCCGAGGCCATGCTGTCACTGCGGCAGGGCGACAAGGCGCTGCGCTTCGCCGAGGAAGGCGTGGCAGCAGCCCGGCAGGCCAACGACCGCGACTCCGAGCAATACTTGTTGGAGCTGGCGGCGGCGGCAAAGAAACAGATGGGGTAGAGAAAAGCCGCTGGCGGCTTGGTATTCTCCCCAGCCGCCAGCGGCGCCGAAAGACCTCTCACGGGACGAGAGATGCACCCCTTACGCGGCAAGGTCGTCCTCATCACCGGCGGCTCGTCCGGCATCGGCCGGGCGACGGCCCTGCGCCTATCTTCTTTCGGCGCGCGCGTCGCCCTGGCGTCGCGTACCCCGGACGCCCTGGAGGAAGTCGCTCGGCAGATCAAGGCGCTCGGCGTTGAGGCGCTGACTGTACCCACGGACGTGACCGACGTCGAGCAGTGTCGCCGGGCCGTCGAGAGGACCGCCGACCATTTTGGCCGTCTCGACGTGTTGTTGTGTTCGGCGGGCGTATCCATGCGCGGCATGTTCGCCGACGCGGAGCCGGCCGCCCTCGAACACGTCATGCGCGTCAACTTCTTCGGCACTCTCTATCCGACGTATTTCGCCGTGCCGCACGTCAAGCGCTGGCGCGGCTCGCTGGTGGCTATCAGCAGTCTGACCGGCAAGCGCGGCACGCCATCCTATGCCATTTATGGGGCCAGCAAGTTCGCCGTGCGCGGCCTGTACGACAGCCTGCGCCTGGAGTTGGCCTCCGACGGCGTACACGTCGGCGTCGTGTCGCCGGGCTTCGTGGCCACGCCGCTGCGTCAGCGCGTGCTCGACGCCAGCGGCCGGCCGTGGCCTAGCCCGCCGGTGCCGCCGTTCCGCGTTTGGCCGCTGGAAAAATGTGTCGATCGCGTTGTGCGTCTCCTCGTCAAGCGTCAGGCGCAGGCACTGCTGCCCGGATTCGTCGGCCCTTTGCTGGCCCTGGATGAAGTGACCGGCGGAAGGCTGGGCGACTGGTACCTGGGCGGCAAGTTCGACCCCGCCGATGCCACGCCTCCAGAAGATGATACGGTGAAACGGTAGGAATACCTCTCGGAGTCCACAGCGTAACAGCCGCTGGAATCGGCTCGCGTACCCCGCGGAATAATTATCTTTCCGTCAACTATTCGCTTGCCTTTCGGTCCTGGGCCTGCTACAACCAGACGCATTCCGGAGAAGGCCTTCGCCATTCTCGTATCCGTTAACACGATCGATTACACGTCCTGTCGTCGGGACGTGGCCTGGCTTCCGGAGTCACCCCAAGGAGACGCCTCATGTTCGCCTGGCTGAAGACACGCACTTGCACCATCCGCAAAGACGCAAATTGCGACATTACCCCCCCCAACTCCTTTATTCTTTGGGCGCATCTCGTGGTCCGGATGGCTGCGGAGAATGGGGCAAGCATGCCGCCGCTGGCTGGACGGTGAGGCCCCAAGCGCGGCCAGGCTCCCGAAACGTCGCCGTCCCCAGCCGCCGAGACGGCTGGTCCTGGAAGGGTTGGAGGAGCGCACGACGCCCTCGGTGACGCTGGTGGGGCCGACGCCGGTCGCCCTCGCGGCCCAGCACGCGCAGCCGTCGATGCCTTCGTCGGCCAATGAGACCATCCATGTGGAAACGCACGCGGCCCCGTCCGCCCAGCCGGCGCTGCCCTCTTCGACGACAGCGGTGCAGATCCAGTGGCGGCAGGGGGAGCATCCTTCGGTCCTTGGCTCCGTCCACAGTTCCGGCGACGGACATCTGTTATCTCCGGCCGGAGTGCCGCTGGCCGTGTCGGTCTGGCAGGCCGAGTTCGGCAGCAACGCGGGCCGAATCTTTCGTTTGGCTTCGCCAGCGGTCCTTTCGGAGATTCGGTCCTCAGCTTCGGGAATGGCGGCGGGGATGGCCCTCGGCGGCGGTGGCGGCCTCGCGAGCAGCAGCGGTGGAGGAGGCGGCATCACGAGCAGTAGCGGTGGCGGTGGCGGTATCACGAGCAGCAGTGGCGGCGGCGGCGGCATCACGAGCAGCAGCGGTAGCGGCGGAGGCGGAGGCACGACGACGAGCAGCGGCAGTGGCGGAGGCACAACGACGAGCAGCGGGGGTAGTCCGACGCCGACGCCAACCCCTACGCCCACACCGACGCCCACTCCTACACCCACGCCTACTCCGACGCCAACCCCTACGCCGACACCGACGCCCACACCTACGCCGACGCCTACACCGACGCCAACTCCGACGCCAACTCCAACTCCTACACCAACGCCTACACCGACACCAACTCCGACGCCTACACCCACTCCAACTCCGACGCCCACTCCAACACCGACACCCACACCAACGCCCACACCCACTCCAACACCTACGCCCACACCTACGCCGACGCCGACGCCCACACCAACGCCTACCCCCACCCCGACACCGACGCCGACGCCGACACCGACGCCGACGCCCACTCCGACTACGTATGTCTGGAACCCGTCTGTCTTGAACTCGGCTGGTAATAACTTCAATGCCAACGTGGCGGCCAATTGGCAAGTGAATGGACAGCCGGCCAATCAGTTACCCGGATCGAACGATAACGTCGTCTTCGATGCCAAGGTGTCCAACAAGACCATCGAATGGAACCAGAACTTTTCTGTGGGGACGATGTCCCTGCAAAACGGCTACAGCGCCCTACAGACTATCGATGCCGGCGTGACCGTGGAGGATGCGGGCACCTATTACGAAGACGGGACGTCCAATTTGAACCTGGATTTCGGCGATGCGAACTCGGGGTTCCAACTCGACGCCGGGGGAACGATTACCAACATGACCCTCCTTGGCAACCGCTCGGCCTGGTTCACCCTCAGCGGTGGCGTCACGTCTATCGCTCAGACCAACGGTGGTTTCACGGATACCATCGGAGTGAACTTTGGAGTCGCCGCAAACGCGAAGCTCACCGATTGGTCTGGGAATGCGCTCAAATTCGCGGACAACAACCTGCAAATCGCAGTCGCTGGCGAGATGGACGTTTGGTACGGCAGTCCCGGTATCGCCGCCTTGATCGACAACAACGGGTGCTCGAACGACAACATTAACGTAGCCAATAATGGCGTTCTGGGGTACTTGGGTACGGGGAGTAGAACGGATACCTTCACGGTGCCGGTCTACGTCCAAACGGGCGGTACGTTCCTTGTGACCGCCGCGCCAGTCGGGACGGACGGCGGAAAGCTGATCGTGCAAGCTCCCAATCAAGCGCCAGGTGTTTCCTCGGTGAATATGACAGGCGATTCCTCGGTGCTGCTGGCCCATGCCGACACCCTGGAATGCGATAACGGTTACTACCAGAGCGCCGGCTCGCTCGAAACCGTGGACGGGACGACCTGCACGCTCCAGGCTGGTAAGAACAGCGACGGCACGGTAACCATCGCCGGCGGTGCCTTGTTGATCGACAATCCAACCGGCGGGGGTGGCTACGGACAGTTCAACGTGAACTGCGCTACCCTGAACTTCGCGGGTACGTATTACACGGCCATCGCGGGAAATCAGGTGGGTCCGAATACGAGCGACTTGCTCAATGTGACTGGAACCACCAATCTTCAGAACGGCAGTTCCTTGGTTGTCACGGCCAACGCGCCACTGAAGCAGGGAAGTTCCTGGATCATCCTCAAAGATGCTCCGGGTAACAACATCCAGGGCGGTAATTTCACCACGATCACGACCAACCTCCCTAATCCCAATCCCCAGTTGAACACCGGGATCGACACGGATTTCCCGATCCAGTATGTCGCCAGCTGCTGAGGGTTCGGCGGGGCCGGTTCCACCGGCCCCGCCTATCTGGCCCACTGGATCACAATACGCTGCTTCAGACGGGCAATTTCAGCGCGACAGGCCGGGATTCGGACGGAACGCAGGTAGTTGATCCCCTCCCGATAGGATGCGGCTTCCTGACGATCTCGACTGGTTTTAATGCGCTTTTCGAGATCGAGTATGCATTTTTCATGTATATGGACGCATTCCTCGCCCCACTTGATACCCTCCTCGCCGCCGCGGAGGCTCTCGCGGAGAAAGGCGTTGATGATAGTCACGCTCTCATCGCGCGTGCCGGCCCGAAAGGTAAAGCGGATGCGGCGTTCTTCGCCTTCTGCCGTGATGCGAATGTTTTTCGTCAGCCACGGGCGGGCATTCTCCATGCGAGCGACCGAGGGCAGCCTTCGCACCTCGGGAGAGGACATCCCGCACGTCGAAAGGGGGTGAGTCTGGGCCGCGATCACCCTCTGGCGATATTGTTCCGCCGTCTCCCCCTTGGGTGGCGGTCCGATGTCCAGGATCGCGTAAGGCTCGGGAGCCGGCGCGGCCAGCACGCTCATCAGTGGCAGCATGGCGAACAGCACCAAGGCGAACAGCATCAAGGCGGCAAGGCGGTAACGCATGGCGGATCCTCCGGTAGAGAGACAAATTGATCCCCCTGCTTGTACCCGGACGTTCTTGCGCTGTCAACCGTTGTGCGGACCTGCCTTCCCGAAGGCCGACAGCCGGCGTCAACCGGCTGATAGGGTCGGCCAGCCGGCTCATGCAGAAAGCTGTCCGCGAGAGAAAGTCCACCTTCGCTTACGCTTCCGGCTCGGATGAAATGGTTTTTTCCGCTGGGATGCCGGCCGCCGTCAACGAGGTCCACGACGGCGGATCGCTGGCGGGGAACGAATCCACCGAGGCGTCGTCCACCCGGCTTGCGTCTGTGCCGGATGCCGGCGACGAACCTTCCTGATTCTGCCGCACCGCCCGCATCAAGTCATCGGCCACGCGATCCAGGGCACCCTGGACATCCGCATCGCCCGCCTCGGCCGTCAGCGTCGCGGAAGGCAGAGGCAGGACCGCCCTCACTTCATAGCGATTCGCCTCCGGCCGATGCTGGACCCGGAGATCGAGCCGCGGTTGCTCTGGAGCTTGCGGCCCGAGCAATTCCTCCAGCCGAGATTGCTTCGGCTGCCAGTAATTCCGCACCTGGGTCTGTACATTTTCCGCGCAACTCTGAAACACAGCTGTCGTGTACATGATTATCCTCCCGAGGTCGTTCGCTTCCATTCCGAAAGTTTGCGAAAACCCCCTCTCTTTCTTGCAATCGGGATGCCGAGATTCGGCGAACGGGGCAAACCGCGACGCTTGCGCGGCCTGCGCGGCCCTCGTCCGGCTCGGGATGGTGCGGGTGGGGCGCTTTGACCGCCTGTCGCCTTCGCGCCGTTGCCGAAACTACCTCCAGCGCGGCCCCGTCCGCAGGAGCAGATGGCGGGGGCGTCTTTCCGAGTCCCGAGCAGGATGCACACCATGGGTCTCTTCCCGCGAGCGCGCACCGACCCGAACAGCCCTCCCCCGCACGGAAGCAAGTGGAAGCGACGGCTGCTCGGCGCCTTCGTTGCGTTCCTCCTGCTGGCTCTCTTGTCGCCGATCCTCATCGCCCGGACGCCGCTGCGCAACTGGATCGCCGCGAAGGCGCTGGCGCGGCTCCAGGGCGAGGTGCGCATCGGCGGCGCCTCGCTGTGGTGGTTCTCTCCACCCACGTTCACCGACATTGAGGTCCGCGACGCAGCGGGGCGGACCCTGCTCCGCGCTCCGCGGGCCGAAGGCGGCAAGTCCCTGGTCGCCCTGTTATGCCACCCTCTCGACCTTGGCGAATTCCGCATCACGCAGCCGGACCTGCACGTCGTTTGCTCGCGCGATTCGACCAACGTGGAGACGGCCCTATCCTACTGGCTGCAAAAGAAGGACAACCAGGAGGATGCCGGGTTGGCGCTGCAGGGCATCGCGGCCCGCGCCGAACTCACCGAGGGCCGCCTGTCCGTCGAAGATGAGGACACCGGCCGAACCTGGACGCTCGACGCGGTGAATGTTTCCGTCGCGGTCCCGCACGACCGCCGCACGCCGCTCCAGCTTCGGCTGAGCGCCGCCGTGGCGGATGCGCAGCAGCCTGGCCACCTGAATGCGGAACTGGCCGCGAGGCTAGTCGAGGCGTCCGGAGCCGCCCCGCGTCCGCGGGTCGAGGGCGAGTTGCACGCGGAGGGCGTTCCCCTGGCGGCGGCCGAGCCGTTCCTGCGCCGTTTCGAGCCGCACCTCAAGCTCGATGGCCGGCTCGGCATCAACCTGACGCTGCGGCAGGGCGACGGCCAGGCCGGCGCGCCGGACCTGCGGCTGGAAGGCGACGTTTCTCTCTCGACCCTGGCGCTGGGAGATCCCTTGATGGGACCGGACGTCCTGCGGTTGGCACGGGTGCAGGCGCCGTTCCGCCTCACCCTGAACGGCAACCGACTGGTCGTCGAGCAGGTCGAGATCCAGTCCGACGTTGGCCAGGCGAGCCTGGCCGGCACGGTGGACCTGACCCGAGACCCGCGCGAGGCGCTCACTCAACCCGGCCATCGCGTCGATGCCTCGCTCGACCTGGCTCGACTCGCGGGGCTGGTGCCCAACACCCTGCGTCTGACGAAGGACACGCACATCGCGTCGGGCACGCTGTCGCTGCGCGTCCGCAGCTCGGCCCGGCCCGACGGCGTGCTGTGGGAGGGCGACCTGCGCACCTCCGACTTGCAAGGGCTTTACCAGGGGCAGCATTTGACCTGGAAGGAGCCGCTCGCCGTCGTCTTCGCCGTGCGCCAGGAGGCGAACGCCTGGCCGGTGGTCGAGCGCTTCCGCTGCGATTCCGACTTCTTGCGTCTGGAAATGTCCGGCTCGCTGGACGAATGGACGGCCCGCGCCGGCTTCAACCTCGGTCGGCTGAGCGAGCACCTGGCCGGCTTCGTCGATCTCGGCCCTGTCCGTCTGCTCGGCGAAGGTTCGGCGCGGCTGTCGGCCAAGAGGAACCTGCGCGGCGGCTGCCGCCTGCAAGGCGACGTCCAGGTCGCTCAACTCCAGTTGACCGACGGCGGCCAGGCGTGGCGTGAAGATAATCTCACCGTGCGCCTGGATCTGGTCGGCGAGCCGATGGGCGGCTCCTATCGCGTCAACGCCGGCGGACTGCACGTCCTGGCCGGCGACGACGGCATCGACCTCGACCTGCTCGAACCGATCGCCAACGTCACGGCCGCCAGCGCCGCCAGCGCTCGTGCTGCGCGTCCACGGCGACCTGGCTCGCTGGCACGGCCGGCTCGCTCGCCTGATCGGCGCCCTCGACGGCGTACAAGTCGCCGGGCAAATCGAACTGGACGGCCGGCTGCGCTACGAGGGAGAAGCCATTCGCCTTGACGATGTCAAAGTAGCGGGCCGGACCATCCGGCTGCGCGGTTACGGCCTGTGCGTGGAGGAGCCGACGCTGGATTTCACGACCTCGGGCCGCTGGCTGGCGGCGCGGGAGGCGTTGGAGCTGCAGCAAACACGGCTGTGCTGCCCGACCGTCACGGTCCAGGCGCCGGCCGTGTCGCTGACGACGGACCCGGCGGGGGCGTTGCAGATCACGGCCAGCGCGGCCGTGCAGGGCGACGTGGCGCGTCTGCACCGCTGCGTGTTCGCCTCGACGGCGAACACGCCGGATTCGCTCGGCGGCGCATTCGCCGGCCGCATCGACCTGCGTCCCGACGAGGGCCGGCAAGTCGTGCAGCTGGATGCGAACGTCTTGAACCTGGCCTTTGGAGCGCCGGCGGCGCCGGCCTGGCGCGAGCCGCGCGTCCACCTCGCCGCCCACGTCGTCTACGACTTCCTCAAGGACTCGGTACAGATCGTGCAGCTGCACCTGGAAAGTCCGACGCTGGGCTGCGACGCCGCCGGCCAGGTCGCCGCCCTTCGCGGTGACATGGAGTTGTCACTGGAAGGAAAGCTCAGCTGCGACCTGGAGAAGCTGGAACCGCAACTGCGGCCGTACCTGGGTCCGGGCGTGAAGCTGTCCGGCCGCGACGTTCGCCCCTTCCGCATCGCCGGCGCACTGGCGCCGCCGGATCTCCTCGGCCACCTGCGCGGCGAGGCTGGCCTGGCCTGGCAATCCCTGCAAGCGATGGGCTGTCAGGTCGGTCCCGCCGATCTGCACGGCCGATTGGCCGATGGCTGGTTCCGTGTCTCGCCCATCGACACGACGCTGAACCAGGGCCGCCTGCACCTGGAGCCGAGTCTGCGCCTCGATCCGGTCCCGCTCGAAGTCCAGCTGACGAAAGGCCGCGTCGTCGAGCACGCCCGCCTGACGCCGGCCGCTTGCGCCAGCGCCCTCGGATTCGCCCTGCCGGTCATCGCCAACGTGGCCCAGGCCGAGGGCGAGCTGTCGTTGGACCTGGACGCCGGCCGGCTGCCGCTGACCGAGCCGACCCGCGCCGAGATGGCCGGACGGATCACCATTCACTCGGCGCAGGTCAGCCCCGGTCCACTGGTCCAGGAACTGAGCGTGCTGCTCAAAGGCCCAGCCACGCTCACGCTGGCGCGCGACAACGTCGTGCCCATCGTGATGAAGAATGGCCGCGTCTACCACAGCAATCTGGAGCTGCACTTCCCCGAGCTGACGGTGCGAACGGCCGGCTCGGTCGGCCTGGACGGCAGCCTGGCCCTGGTCGCCGAGATGCCGGTGCCGCCGAAATGGCTCGGTTCGGGCCGCCTCGCCAGCGCCGTCGCCGGGCAGACCATTCGCCTGCCCATCGGTGGCACCCTCAGCAGCCCGAAACTGGATCAGCAAGCGCTGCGCGCCGCCGCCGCCCAGTTCGCGCGGGAGACAACCGAGAACGTCCTTCGGCAGGACGTGGACGGCAAGCTGAAACAGGAAGCCGAGAACGGGTTGAAGAGATTGTTCCGTCCCCGGAAGTAAGAGGCTCTTGTCCGAGCCTGAAGCGTAAGCGAAGAGTACTCTTCGCTTACGCTTCAGGCTCGGAGGCATTTTGCCCGCTCACTCCCGTCCGCGCACACTTCCCCATGACAACAAGCCGGCGGCTCTTTACACTAGCGCAGACAGGATGCAACCGCACCCGCGGCGGTGATGGTCATACCCGGGCAGGCGTTCCCCGAGCGAACCGGCGCCGCCCACGGATAAACGTCGGACACTATTTTGATGGAGGGAGTTGACGTGAGCATCGTTCGTGTCGGCCTGGCCGAAACCAAGAACTTCTCCGAGGGCTACGAGGCTATTTTCGGCAAGAAGAAAACCGGCGAAGCCAAGAAGACCAAGGCGGTCGCCAAGAACTCGGCCGCGAAGAAGAAAAAGAAGGCCAAGAAGAAGTAATCTCCACTCCTCTGGCCGGAGGGACGGGGTAGACTGAAACCGCCATCCGAAAGCAAGCTCCGCTCCCCTGCATTCTCGGAAACCCGTGTTTCCGAGAATGCAGGGGAGTTTTCGTGTCGAATCGCCGAAGGGCCATGCCATGATCCTCTTGTTGCAGCTCGGCCCTTTCGTGCTCCTGCTTCTGGCGATCGCGCTGCTGCCGCTCGTGGCGGAGAGATTCTGGCACCCCAACCGAACCAAGGCGCTGGTGAGTCTCGCCCTGGCCCTGCCCTGCGTGGTGTGGCTGCTGGCGCAAGGGCCGGCCGGCGTTCATCGCCTGCTGCACGCCCTGGGCGAATACCTGCAATTCATCCTGTTGTTGGCGGCCCTCTATGCCATCTCCGGCGTCCTCGTGGTGCATGGCGACCTGCCGCGCGGCCCGGTCGGCAACACGCTCTGGCTGGCCCTGGGCGCCGTGCTGGCCAACCTGATTGGCACCACGGGAGCCAGCATGTTGCTGCTGCGCCCGCTGCTGTGCGCCAACCACCACCGCCGCCGCAACCGTCATGTGCCCCTGTTCTTCATCTTCGTGGTCGGCAACTGCGGCGGTCTGCTCCTGCCCCTGGGAGACCCTCCCCTCTTCCTGGGTTTTCTGGAAGGCGTTGATTTCTTCTGGACGTTACAACTGTGGCCGCACTGGCTCGTCGTCAACGGACTGGTGCTCCTCATTTTCTACGCCTGGGACGCTCGCGCCTGGCGTGCCGATTGCCTCCATCCGGCCGCGCCGACAGCCACGCCGCGGCATCCCCTGCGGATCGAGGGTCTGGGGCTGGGGACGGTCCTGGTGCTCGGAGTGATGGCGACGTTGCTTCTGCAAGCGCCGTCAATCGCGCGGGCGCTGGGCCAGGAATTACGGCGCGTGCATGCCAACATCCCGGACCCGCTTCTGCCCGCCTGGGCCGGAGGGGTGATCCTGGCCGTGTTGACCGGACTGGCGGCGGCGGCGATTCACCGCACTCCCCGCGAGACGCGCGTGCTGGTGTGGGAGCCGATGCTCGAAGTCGCCATCCTGTTCGCCGGCATCTTCATCACCATGACGCCCGCGCTGCATCTGCTGAGTGGGCTGCCGCCTTTGCCGTGGACGGAGGCGCCTGCTGTGGATGGCCGGGGGCATGTCGAGCATGTTGGACAACGCGCCAACTTATCTCGCCTTCGCCACGTTGGCCAACCCGGGCGGCCCGCGCCCCTCGCCGAACAGCCGCGCATGCTCCAGGCACTCAGTTGCGGCGCCGTCTGGATGGGGGCGCTGACCTACATCGGCAACGGTCCCAACTTTCTCATTCGGAGCATCGCCGAGCACATGGGCTATCGAATGCCTTCGTTCTTCGGCTATCTCGGTTACTCGCTGCCAATCCTGCTGCCCGTCTTCGCCCTGGCGACCCTCCTGTTTTTCCGATGACTTCCGAGAAGACGCGCAGCGGGAGGCGGCTCATTTCTTGGGCAATTGCACGCGCGCCCATCCAGCCAGATCGTCAGCTTCTCCCCCGGATGTACGACGATGGTGCGCGACTGGATGGTTTCGGGTCCGCCGGCAAGGGGGAACGAGCGTAGCTGTCCATCGGGGCCGCGGACGGCCACCACCCTTGACTGGCTCACGGGCCGGGTGACGGAAACCACGACATCGGAGACGGGGGCTTCCCGATGGACGCTGGCGACCCAGGCCGGCGGTCGGGACGAAGCGGCCGCCGCCGAGAACTCCTCGACCGCCTGCTTGTAGTGCTGGATCTTCATCGTGTACTGGTATCCCTTGTCGCTGGGGTAGATCTGATACGACTTCAGACCCGTGTAATAGCGGGGATACGGATACGCCGTTCGGGCGGGGGCGTGGCCGAGAGGAGAACTTTGGGCCGAAGCGGATGAGGTAGCGAGAAGCACGACGCACAAAAGCGCCAGGCTCTTGCCCAGGGAGAGAAGGCGAGCCATGAGATCAGCACCTTTCGCGTCCCAGGCGGATCACGAAAACGCTTGCCGATCGCGCTGCGCGGATGACCATCGTTGGAACAAGCCTGTACCTGGCCGGAGAGGCATCCCTGCGGGCCAGACCTTCAGCTTGGAGGTGGGAGGGTGGTTCGTTTCCGACCGTTCGGACGCCGTTGGGGTCAAGAGAACCGACGTACCAGCTCGCCTCCGGCGAACCCGTTTTCTTCACGTCACCCGCGCCCACTCGCTCTCACCGCCTTGAGGCACAATCCATCATTCATTATATCGGCCCGAGGGAGCGGTCACGAACCTCCTTTCTTTTTTTTCACGAACCCGGACGATCAGGATGGACCTCCGGGACGAGCCGACACGGGTGGGTTTTTCTTGGGAGATCGTCCCGTCTCCGTGGGCGGGACGCGCTTGCCAGTCGCACTCCGGAAATAAACCTTCAGGATCTCCTTGCTGTGCGGCCTGGCGATTTCCATACGCAGGATGACCGCGTCGGCCGGAATCTCCTCGTACTTACAGGGCTGGCCATTGAGCAGGATTTCCGTCTCGCCGTGATGCGATACTCGTCACGGGGCTGGGTGAGGGTCAACGGTTGGAGACCCTCGGTCGGAACCTTCCGTGGACGATCCGCCGAATCGTTGCGACTTCGAGTGGCCAGCACGGGCGAGGCCGTGGCGAGGACGCAAACCAAACACAGCACCAGGCGCTTCATCTCTTCCTCTCGGATCAAACTCCAGTGGCTACTTGTCGCCTCACGGAAGTGTTTCGCAAGGACCGTGCCAGCAGGGCTGGCAGCGACGTGGTTGTTTGCAAAGCGTTTAGGTCAAAGGGATTACGGAGAGAGTGATTTCGCAGAAGAGGAGAGAGGAAAGCACGTCGCTGCCTGAGTTGCTGGCATCTCGTGTCGAGAAGGCAGGCAGTCGGGACTGGCGGACCCAACCGAGCCGCGACCGTTACAGTAGTTTCAAGGTTGGGTGAGGGGGTAGTTGGCGAAATCGCTTGTATTCTCGGCGTTTTCTTTCGCCCTCGCCCTTGCTGACTCCTCTCCAGCCAGCGCCGAACTTTCGGCGCGAGCTCGACTGTTGCAAGTCCTTCAAACAAAGCGCCTTGCAACAACAGCGCCGAAAGTTCGGCGCTTCAGAACCTTGAAACTGCTGGTTAGGGAGCGGAGAATCTCCCGCTCCCTGACAGTCGCGGCTCAGACGGTATCAGTCGAAGAAATCGCGCAGAGCGTCGAGAAAGTTCGTCTGCTTCGGGCCGGGCGGTTGTGGACGAGGAAGAACCCAGATCACGTTTTGACTGCTGGCTCCCTGGACCTTGGCGAGGTAGCCTTGCTGCTGGGCCTCAAAGCCAAGCTGGCGAGCCACTACGGGCCGGCGTGCGGAGAGCTGGGGGGCCGGGCTGGCCGACCTGGAGGAACCCGGCGGAGGGGCTGTTTTCCGCTTGGCGATTCGTACCTCGTCTCCTGGAAGAGAAGTTTTTTTGCCGCTGGAGGGTGGCCCGGCGGCCGCGCTCAGCGTCAACCCGAAGAGAATTGCCGTCGCCAGCAACCCACCGGGAAGAGATCCGCGTACTTGCGACATGCTTCGCTTCCTCCTTAATTGTCCCTATCCTCCCGGCGTTTCTGTCCTGCCGAAACCTCCGGGGATGACGGGCCGGCTCGCGGACATACCGGAGTCGGCCCGTGGATTTCATCAGCGCTTGGGGCGATCGATCTTCAGCTTTTTCCGGAGGAAGCGAGCGGCCCAGCCGGCCGGGCCGCTTGGTCCTACTTGCCGATCTTGAGCTTGAGGACGCAATCCTGCCGGATCGCTCCGCTAACGCCGATTACCTTAACGTCCTGCTCTTTTTCCGCGGCGTCGGCAGCGGCAGAGACGTGTACGTAGACCTTGCTCTTGTCGGCGGCAACCGTCGTATTCGGGAGAGTGACGCCGGCCGGCACGGACTCGAACTTCAGGGCCACCGGCCCATCGAAATCGGTGCGGATCAGCTTGATGGGCAGCAGCTTGGCTCCGCCCGCTGGTAGGCTCAACATCTCCGGCATCACCAACGTCAGCGTGCCTTTCCGAACCAACGTCTCCACCTTCGGGGCGGCCGGCTCCCCTATGGGCGCGGGTTTGGGCTTGGGTTTCGGCGTCGGCAATCGCTCCGGCTTCTTCTCCGGCTCCGTCTTCTTCTCCGGCCCCGGTTTGTTCTCGTCTTCCGTCTTCTTCTCCGGTCCCGTCTTGGGGGCCGATTTTTTCTCCGGCTCCGTCTTTTTCTCCGGCTCCGTCTTGGGAGGCGCTTTGTTCTCGGCTACCGTCTTCTTCACAGGCTCGGGAGTTTTCTCCGGCTTTGGTTTCTTCTCGGCCTCCGCTTTCTTCTCCGGTGCCGGAGGGGGCAGTCCCCGCAGGTCGAGCGTGATGGTCTCGCCGGCCCAGACCACGGTTTTGGTCTGGCGTATCACCTCCTTGTCGTTCTCCTTCCAGACACCTTTGACCTGGTAGGAGAACTTCCTGCCGGGGACGAGGGGCGGCGTCTCGAATTCGCGCGTCTCGCCGCTCTGCTGACACTTGTAATCGCCGAAGTACAACTCGGCGTCGGCGGGCAGACGAACGATGACCACCGCGGGTTTTTTCTCCGCGGCATCCGACTCCTCGCCGAAGGACGGGGCCGCCCCGCCCAACAGGGTCAAGGCGGCGAAAATCAGAGTGATCCGGCGCATAGATGTCTCCATTTGGTCTGCCCGAGTGCTAACCAAAAAGGGGCCTCACGCCAAGGCGCAAAGAACGCAAAGGAAAAACAGAAGGCTTCCTTTCGCCGTTTCCATTTTATTCTTTCTTTGCGTTCTTTGCGCTTGGCGTGAGATCCTTCTTGTCATCACACCAGGCTGGGCGAGCGCTCCGAAACGCGGGAGACGCCGCGGTACACATGGGCGGAGACGGTCGTTCCGCGGACGTTCTTGCGGATCAGCCGCTCCAGGGCGTCGCAGACGGCTTCCGGGTCGCCGTCGCGGAAGGTGAAGGTTTTGCCCTGCAAGGTCGTCATGAGCGGGTAGATGGTCAGGAAGTCGGCGGACGGATCCTTTTCGCCCGGCTGACACAGGTCCGACCAGATTTGTTTCAACAGGTTCGGCTCCAGCCCCTCGATGACGATGGCGAAGCGTTTGCCGTTGGGCGGGACCGTGGCTTGCCGCGGTTCGGCGGACGGATGACGGAGGTGCCCTTCGGGGGTCTTGGGATCCTCGTTGATGTAGCCGAACACACCCAGTTCGGGAACGTCCAGACCCTGCAATCTCCACCGCCGCGCTGACGCGGTTGCCGACCAGCTTGTTCAGGATCCAGAAGACGAGGAAGGCGGAGAGTCCGACCCAGACCAGGTTGGAAGCGACACCGATCAGTTCGGCGCCGAACTGCGACGGGTTGCCGTAAAGCAGGCCGGTGACGCCCTGCTCGGCGGCACCCTCGGGCAACTCCTTCAACTTCTCGGGGAACCATTTCAGGCTGCCGTCGGCCATCTTGTACCAGAAGCTGCCGTTCATGCCGGCGCTGTATGTGCCATCCGCGAACAGTCCCAGGGACAGCACGCCCCAGGCGCCATTGACGCCATGAACGCCGACGGCGCCGACGGGGTCGTCCACCTTGAGGACGCGCTCGACGAACAGGCAGCCCCAGACCACGAACAGGCCGGCCAGCAGCCCGATGAACACGGCGGCCCAGCTGGTCACGAAAGCGCACGGGGCCGTGATGGCCACCAGACCGGCTAGCAGGCCGTTGCACATGAAGCTGGGATCGGGCTTCTTGTAAACCAGCCACATGTACAGCGACGCCGAGAAGGCGCCCGCCGCCGAGGCCAGCATGGTATTGGTGGCGATGCGGCCAATGTTCAGGTCGGCGCCGGCGTTGGTACTGCCGGGATTGAAGCCGAACCAGCCGAACGCCAGGATCAGCGTGCCGACCACGTACATCGGCACGTTATGGGCGGGCAGGACATTGGGCGAGCCGTCCTTGTTGTACTTGCCGATGCGCGGCCCCAACATCCAGGCGCCGACCAGGGCCGTGAAACCGCCGACCATGTGGACCACGGACGAGCCGGCGAAATCGACGTGGCCGTGGCCCAGACCGTAGTTGGCGCCCAGCTTCGACAGCCAGCCGCCACCCCACACCCAGTTGCCGTAAACGGGATAGATGACGATGCTGATGAAGAAGCCGTACAGCGCGAAGGAGAGGAACTTCCAGCGCTCGGCCAGGGCGCCGGTGGGAATGGTCGCGGCCGTGTCCATGAACACCATCTGGAACAAAAACAGCGTCATCACGCCGGTGTCGAAGGCACGGCCGGCCAGGAAGAAGCCCTCGTAGCCGATCAACCCCCAGGGCTTGCCGCTGATCTCCAGAGTGAAGCCTTTGTTGAGCAGCTCGCCGCCGCCGAAGGGGCCGATCGCCCCATAGTTGCCGAACATGAAGGCGAAGCCGCACACCCAGAAGCCGAGCATGCCGATGGCATAGATGCCAATGTTCATGGCCATCGTGTGGGCGACGTTCTTGGCACGGGTCAGGCCGGTCTCAACCATGGCGAAGCCGGTCTGCATGAACATGACCAGGAAGCCGGTCAGCAGCGTCCACATCATGTTGACGGCGGCGCGGTTCTTGCCAATCTCGTTGCCGAGCGTCTTTACCTCCGCCAGCGTCTTGTTGGCCATCACGTCCTTGACGTCAGGGTCCGATTTCGACACTTCAATTTCGGGGATCGCTGGAGGTTCGCCCAGGAGGGAACGGTCGCCAGTGTTGGCCCCGGTCGGGTCCGGTTTGGCTTCCGGCTTCTTGGCTTCGCTCGTCGGCGCAGAGGCGTCGGGTTTGGCCGCGTCTTGCGACCAGAGCACGTCGGCGTGAATCAGCAGGGTGAAGCCTATCGCCACGGCGAGGAGGCTTTTGATGAGAGCCTTTTTCACGGCTGGAGACCTCGGGATGGGGCGCAACCAAAGAAAGACGGCCCCCAGCCATCTCTCCGGAGAACCGCGAGAGCGGGTTGGTTGTCGTACCCCGAAAAGCCGGTACAAGCTGCCAGGCTACAGCGTAAGTTTTGGGGCAGGCAGCAATTGATGTGCCACAGAGAAATCTAGAGAGGGAGAAGCGACTTTAGCTATCTATGATGCACGACTTACGCCGTTTTCGCCTCCTGCCGCCAGCCCGGGCGGTTAGCCGATCTGCCCACATTGCCATCGGCTCATGCCCACAGAGCGAGCAGAGAGCGTCCGAGCCGCGATCGTCCGAGCCCGCAGCGTCAGCGAGGGAAAGTCCACCCTCGCTGACGCTGCGGGCTCCGACCAGAACGTTTGCTCCGCTCGCTCTAACGGTCGCGGTTTTTCAACGATTCTGCCGGAAATTCCGTGGAGAACGATCATGTCGGACGTGCGGGATTTCCGATGAGAACCCTGAAAGACGCTCTTGCGTTTCTCTGGCGTCCCAGGCTGCCCGCCTGCTCCTCTCCCTGCCGGGTTCTTCAAGAAGTCTCGATCGTGCGTGGATAGACTCAGGTGGTCCACCGGAGGCTGCGATGTTGCAGTATGTCCTGGCAGCCGCTGCTTTGGTGTCCGGGCAAGCTCCCCTCGCTCAGCCCGATAGTGCTCCTCCCGCTGCGAGCCAAAGCGCGGAAAGTCCTTCTCCCGTGCTGGAGGCGCCAGGGACGCCCTTGCCGGACATTGCCGACCCCGCCGAGACTGCGTCGTCCCCCGAGGATCATCCCGAACCGGGGCCGGCGCTGACGGACGTGGAGGCGGTGCCCGAGTCGCCGGCCACGGACGCACTGACCTCGCTGCGATCAGCGGCCCTCTTGACGCGGCAGCAACCGACGCCGCTGGAAGCACCGGCCGTGGAGCCAACCAACGTGGTGGCGCCGTTCCTGCCGGCCGCAACCCAGCCGGTGGTGGCCGCCGGACTCGCTCCGACGGGGGCCGCCGTGGTCCTGCCCGACCGCTGGTGGCTCATGCGCCAGGCCCAGGGCACCTGGCTGGGCGCCTTGCTCGATGACAACCGGATGTATCTGACCGGCTGGATCGAGCAATCCTATACTGCCAGCACCAACAAGGTCAGCAACGTCACCAACGTCTGGAACGATCGCTCCAACCAGTACCTGCTCCAGCAAGGCTGGATCCGCCTGGGACGCAGCGTCGTCACCACCGGCACCACCAGTCCCAGCTTCGGCTTCCAGATCGACGTGCTGACCGGCAGCGATTATCGCTTCACCCTGCCGCGCGGCCTGTTCAACAGCCAGCTCTACAACTCGGCGGGAGGGCAGAACCTCTATGGCGTGGACCCCATCCAGGAATACGTGTCCATGTACGTGCCGACGTTGTTCCGCGGCGTCGAGTTCCGTCTCGGCCGCCTGTATACGCCGTGGGGTGTGGAAAGCCTCGAAGCCGTCAGCACGCCGTTACTGTCCCGCTCCTACGCCTTCAACTGGTCTCCCCCCTTCACGCATTCCGGCCTGGGCGCCTACGTCACGTTCACGCCGGAGTGGTCCGGCGTGTTCATGCTGACCAACGGCAACGACGTGTATTTCGGCGACCCGTCCGAGGAGCTGCGTTTCGTCGGCAACATTCGTTATTTGCAGCCGGGCGGCCGCAACAGCGTGACGCTGGCGACCTCGCTGGGCCGCGGCAAGTTCAACCCGGCCTACGCGACCCCGCCCCAGCAGAGCACGACCGCTCTGGCCACCGAGCCGTTCGGCCGCAACAACTTCAACGCCTTCGACATTGTATATACGCACAGCTTTAGCCCCGTGCTCAGCTACAACATGGAGGGCATCTACGCTTACCAGTACAACGTGCCGCAGGACGCCCTGGCCGTCGGCAGCTACAACGGTTTCGCCAACTGGTTCTCCATCGCCCACTACCTGTTCTGGACTATATCACCTAAATGGAGCGCCATTGTCCGTTATGAAAACTTCGACGACGCCCAGGGGCAGCGTACCGGTTTCGCCGGCCTGTACACGGCCGTCACCACCGGCGTCCAGTACCGCATCAACAAAAGCATGATCGTCCGTCCCGAGCTGCGCTATGACGACAACGCCCTGCAAAAGCCGTATGAAGGCAAACACGACATTTTCACGGCGGCCTCGGACCTGATTATTCGCTGGTAGGGCCATCAGTCCTCAGCGGTCAACTCGACCCGAAACCCAAGGAGGAAGGAAGGGGTATGATCCAAACGGTGAAGAAGAACCTGGCCATCCTGTCGGCCATGACGGGAGCGCTGTTGCCCCTGTCGTTGTCGGCCCAGGAGAAGACGCCCGTCCCGTCGGGGACGCCGGTGACCATTACCGTCCAGCCGGCCGCCTCGTCGGCGCCGCCGGTGACGATCACGTTGGGGCCGCGGCACGGCCACGTCACGCCGGTGCGCCAGGGCTGTACGCACACCGGCGGCGGCAACATCAACGTCGCCCAGCCGGCGCCGGACACGGTCATTGTCAACATGACGGGAGCGGCGATCGCTTACGGGGCCATCCACAACGCCTCGGCGGGGATGAACTTCGACCTGGAGCAGTGCTTCGAGGTCAACTTCGACAATCCCAAGCTCAAGAAGGCCAAGCTGACCCTGGAAGGGCGCGTCATCGGTCTGCTGCGCAGCCACTGCCGCAGCGACGGCGCCGCCTTCGACCAGGCCTGCGCGGGCGTCCTCAGCGGCCCGACGACCATCCTGCGCCTGTGCGTGCCGCCGCACTCGGTCGGCGGCAAGGAGGCCCTGTCGGTCAACGATCACAATGGCCCGGTCAGCGTGCCGGTCGTGGCCGGCAAGTACACGTTTCGCCAGACGTTTGCCATTCAGGCGGAGGCGCACGGCTATGTGGTACCGATCAAAGGTCCGTCGGCCGAGTTCGCCCCGGACCCGGCCCTCGATCCGCTGTGGTTGCCGTACAAGGAACCGTTCCACGGAGCGACCAAGAAGGACTTCGGCTACCAGGTCATCCTCAAGGTCGCCGAGGACACCGAGCCGGAGAAGCCGGAGAAACCAGAGCCGCCGGCGCACGAAAAGCTGCCGGAACCTCGGCCGGAACCGGAACGCTGAAACGTGGCACCGAGCCTGAAGCGTAAGCGAAGAAGAGCGGTAACCGAAGGTTGCCGCTCTTCTTCGCTTACGCTTCAGGCTCGGACGATAATTACCAGGGCAACTCGTCGAGGTTGACGTTGCCGCCGCTGAGGACGACGCCGACACGGCGCAGCCCGTCGAGGGAGCGGAACTCCGTCGAGAGCACGGCGGCGACGGCGACGGCGGCGCTCGGCTCGATGAGCAGCTTGGCCCGCTCCCAGCACAAACGCATGGCGCGAATGATCTCCTCCTCCGTGACGGTGACGACGCGCTCCACCCGATCGCGGATCACCGGCCAGGTCAGCTCGCCGAGGCTCGTCAGCAAACCATCAGCAATCGTCCGGGGCCCGGTCTGGGGAACCAACGTGCTCGCGGCCTTCGAGCGCGCGGCGTCGTCGGCACCGGCCGGCTCGGCGGCGAAGACGCGCACGGCGGGCGCAGCTCGTGTACGGCCAGGGCCAGACCGGAGACTAGGCCGCCTCCGCCGACCGGCGCCACCACGGCATCCAAACCGGGAACCTGTTCCAGCAGTTCCAGGGCGGTCGTGCCCTGACCGGCGATGACGTCCTCGTGGTTGTAGGGGGGGACCAACGTCGCGCCGGTCTCGGCCCGCACTGCCGCCGCCGTCGTCTCTCGTGCGGCCAGGGTCGGCTCACACGCGACGACGCGGCCGCCGTACTCCTCGACGGCGCGGCGCTTCACCGGCGAGGCGTTGCGCGGCATGACGACGTGGGCCGGGATGCCGCGCAGCCTCGCCGCCAGCGCCAGGGCCTGGGCGTGGTTGCCCGAGCTATGCGTCACCACGCCGCGCTTCGCCGTCTCCGCGTCCAGCTTCATCACGGCATTGCAGGCGCCGCGGAACTTGAACGCACCGGTCTTCTGGAGGTGTTCGCACTTGAAGAACAGAGAGCGGCCCGCCAGGCGATCGAGCGTGGTACACGTCGCCACGGGAGTGCGGTGGGCCCATCCCGTCAGACGCCGGGCAGCGTCTCGAATGGCCTGCAAGTCAGCGGCGTAAGAGTTCATGGCCTCCCTTTCTCCGCGGCGACGGCGATGAATACATCCATTTGCTGTCCGACATAGGGTCGTTCCGTGCCCGGTTCCAACTCGTAGATCACCTGCAACACCCGCGAATCCGTGCGTTCGCTGACGTCGCCGGTGAGGGCGCGTTTGCTCACGACCAGCGGTTCGACGCGGACGAAGCGGAGCGAGAACGTCGGCTGCGGCGAGCCGCGGCGCGTGGCCGTGGCCGCCGCCTCGGGGCGGAAGCGGCCGATCTGCTGCTCGTCCAGATCGACGCGCAGATGCAAGGGGTTCGTCTCGCCCAGGAGGATGGGCGGCGGCTCCGGCCGCGCTCCGACCGCCTCGCCGACGCGCACGTTCATCTGCAAGATGGTGCCGGCCACCGGCGCGGACGGTCAAACGCTCCAGGTCCGTTTGCACCTGCCCCACCATCGCCTCGGCTTCGGCGATCCGCGCCGAGCAATGGCCTTGTCCGTCTCCGCGGCCCCGGATTTCAGCAGGCGGTCGTCCGCTTCCGCCCGCGCCTGCTGCTCCCGCGCCGCCTCCATCATCGCCTGGCGCTGCTCCAGGTCGTCGGCGCCGATCAAGTTTTTCCGCAGCAGATCGCGGCCGCGTTCCAGGTGGAGGGTCCGTTCGTGGAGCACCGCCCGCGCTTCGCGGACATGGGCGGCGCTGGACAGCAGCTCCTCCGGCCGCCGCAGATGTTCCAGGCGATCCAGCTCCGCCCGCGCCGTCGTCAGGCGGCTCTCGCGGACCCGGCGCTCGGCCAGCAGCGGGCGGTCGTCGAGAGTAAACAGCGCTTCGCCGGCCGAGACGTGCCGGCCGGGCCGGACGAGTACCCGAGCGGCAATGCCCGGCACCGGCGACGCCACGGCGACATTGTCCGTGCTGGCCTCGACGATGCCGGCGGCGGCCAGGTTGTGCTCGAAGGGCGACTCGACCGGCGCTACGGGCGGCGCGGCCGGCGGCTTCTCCGCGGAGCTGCGCACCACGTGGACCACGGCGAAACCCAGCATCGCCACCGCCAACAGCGGCACCACGTATTTGAGGATCATCGTCCACCCATCCGAACAGGGGCAGCACATCGAGCTTCCTTTTGGCATAATCATAACGCCGAAAGGCCGAACGTGTCGTCACCATCTGCCATCCGAAGGCGTCCGCTCCTCCGCCGACCGGCGGCGCGGACGCCAGAGAAAAGGGTAATTGCCATGATGAACACCGCCTTGAGGGAAGCCGTCGAGCGTCTGCTGCCGCGCGTGCAGACGCCGGCCCAGTACATCGGCGGCGAGCTGAACAGCGTCGTCAAGGACCATCGGCAGGTGCGCGGCAAGCTGTGCCTGGCCTTCCCCGACACCTACACCCTGGGCACCAGCCATCACGGCTTGCAGGTGCTGTACACGATCATGAACGACGACCCGCAGTGGGCCTGCGAACGCGCCTTCACCCCCTGGCTCGACTTCGAGGCCGAGCTGCGCCGCGCTCGGCTGCCGCTGTACAGCCTGGAGACGTTCACGCCGCTGCATGAGTTCGACCTGCTCGGCTTCAGCCTGCAATACGAGGTCTGCTACACGAACATCCTGACCATGCTCGACCTCGGCGGCGTCCCGCTGCACAGCAAGGACCGCACGCTCGACCATCCGCTCGTCATCGCCGGCGGCCCCGGCGGCCAGAACCCCGAGCTGCTCGCCCCGTTCATCGACCTCTTCGTCATCGGCGACGGCGAGGAGAGCCTGCCGTGGCTGATGGACCGCTGGATGACGCCTCAAGGAGCGCGGCGGCCTGTCCCGTGACGACATGATCGCCGACATCGTCGGCAACACGACCTGGGCCTACGCGCCGATGTTCTACGAGCCGGAGTACCACGCCGACGGCACCCTCGCCGCCATGCACCGCACGCGCTCCGACGTGCCGCGCGAGGTCATGGCCTGCACCATCAAGCAGGACTTCGACGCCATCCCGCTGCCGACGCGGCCGATCGTCTCGTTCGTGCAGACGCCGCACGACCGCATCGCCATCGAGATCATGCGCGGCTGTCCCTGGCAGTGCCGTTTCTGTCAATCGACCGTCATCAAACGGCCGCTGCGCGTGCGCTCCGTCGAAACCATCGTGCAGGCGGCCCTGGAAAGCTACCGCAACACCGGCTACGACGAGATCAGCCTGCTCAGCCTCAGCACCAGCGATTATCCCTACTTCGAGGAGCTGGTCCAGCGCATGCACGAGGTGTTCGCGCCGCTGGGCGTCAACGTGTCGCTGCCGAGCCTGCGCAGTCAACAACCAGCTGCGCTCGGTGCCGAAGCTGATGAAGGGCGCCCGCAAGGGCGGCCTGACGCTGGCCCCGGAGGTGGCCCGCGACGACATGCGCGAGCAGATCCGCAAGAAGATCAAGAACGACGACCTCTACGAAGGCTGCCGCGAGGCGTTCAAGAACGGCTGGCAGCGGGTCAAGCTGTATTTCCTGTGCGGCCTGCCCGGCGAGCGCATCGTCGACCTCGACGGCATCGTGGACATGGCCGAGCACATCGCCCACATCAGCAAGGAGGCGACCGGCCGCTACAAGGAGGTGACGGCGTCGGTGTCGAACTTCGTGCCCAAGCCGCACACGCCGTACCAGTGGAACGGCATGCAGACGCGCGAATACCTGCGCTGGGCCGGCGACTATCTGCGGAAGCGCGTCAAACTGCGGGCGGTGAAGGTCAAGCAGCACGACGTCGAGTGCAGCCTGCTCGAAGGCATTCTGACGCGCGGCGACCGGCGCGTGGCGCCGGCGCTGGAGGAGGCGTGGCGGCGCGGCGCCGGCTGGACGGCTGGCGCGAGTGCTTCCAGCCGGAGTTGTGGTGGCAGACGTTCGCCGACCTGGGCATCGATACGGCGTGGTACTCGCAGCGCTCTCGGCCGATGACGAGGTGCTGCCGTGGGACCACGTCAACGTCAAGAAGGGCCGCGAATATCTGGAAAAGGAGCAGAACCGCAGCCTGGTGCAGCTGCAAGTGATGGCGGACGCGAAGTGAAAGGAGACCATGATGAATCCCACGATTGACTATCCGCGGCTTCATCGCTGGACGCCAGACGAATATTTCCAGATGACCGATCTGGGTTGGTTCCGAGATCAAAAGGTGGAACTGATCGGCGGTGAAGTGCTTGTTCATCCAGGGCTAGATGCCGAACCGCCTGGGCCGGAGAAGCTTCCCGCACGGCGCTGGACGCGCGACGAATTTTTCCAGATGCTCGAACGTCGGTTGGTTCCAGGGCCAGCGCGTGGCACTGATCGATGGGGAGGTGGTGGAGATGCCGGCTCAAAGGGATTATCATGGCGCGGCTATCACCTTGACGATGGATGCTCTTCGCCTGGCCTTCGGCCAAGGTTTCTGGGTTCGCAACCAAATGTCTTTGGATCTCAGCCCGCGATCTGTCCCCGATCCCGATTTAGCCGTGGTGCCCGGCTCTCCCCGAGGCATAACGGCAGCCACGGCGACTCCGACAAGCGCTCTTCTTATCGTGGAAGTGGCCGAGACGACCCTTGCCTACGATCGCATCCACAAGAGCAGTCTCTACGCCGCCGCGGGCATCGCCGATTACTGGATCGTCAACCTGGTGCAGCGCCAGCTCGAATTCTACCGCGATCCCATCGCGGACAGTACCCAGTTATTCGGCTTCCGCTACGGCAGTCGAACCATCCTCGATCCGCCCGACACGGTCTCGCCGCTGGCGGCCCCGCAGGCCAGCATCGCCGTGGCGGACCTGCTGCCGTGATGGTAGAGTGAATGTTGCCAGCATCACGTTTCATCTCGGAGGTATCATGTCCAATACGGCTCATCCGGAGTTGCCTCCCCGAGCGGGAGTCCCCGACGGCGCCGAACAGGGCCACGTTCCTTCTGTCCCGGCCTCCCCGCCGTCTTCCACAAATGTTCACTCGGAGCTGGGAGAATTCCCCGAGGAAATCGCTAATGAATGGCGATGGATTTTTACAGCGCGAGCGCGGCGATTTGGACGCCTATCGAGGTCAATACGTGGCCGTCCTGGAAGGCCGAATCTTGGGCAGCGGTTATGATCCCCAGCTGTTGCGCGAACTGCTGGCGCTGAAGCATCATCTCGATCCAAACCGAATTGTCACCGTTTACGTCGGGACTTGGTGAGCGATCACGTCGGTGGAGGAGTGCATGGCTCGAATTCGCCTCTACGTTCGACAATCCCTGCGGACGAGTGCGGAGCTTCTTACCGACAACAGAGGGGAACAGTTTCTTGTTCCGTTCCTCCGTGTCTATGGCCACGTGCGAATGGGAGAACGAACCAGGTACGCGCAGGACTGTATCGTGGACACGGGTGCCCCACTGACGATCTTCCCCGTGAGACAGTGGAAACATTTCGCGGATGAGATCGAATGGTTGTCTCCCTCCAGCCTTGCAACCGCGTCCTGGCTGACCCACATTTCGGGGAAGACCGGAGGGGAATGTCCGTGCCGTATCGGCTATGTCTTGGGCGAGCCTTTCGACCTCGGGCCTCCCCTGCACTTCTTAAAGCCGTCGAAAATCCTTGCTTTCTTTGAAGAGGCTCCGAGCGGCGACGATCAGATCATCGTCGGGTTGCACGCGGGCATTCTCGCCGGCCGGCGATTGATCGTCGAGCCGAGTTCAGGCGAAGCCTATCTGGAAGATGCGTAACTCGGTCCTCACTCGATGATCTTGTTCAGCGGATACTCGACGATGCCGCACGCACCCGCCTGCTTGAGCTGCGGGACGATGTGGCGGACGATGTTCTCGTCGAGGATGGTGTTGACCGCGACCCAGTGCGGGTCGGACAGCGACGAGATGGTCGGGTTTTGCAGGGCCGGCAGGATTTGCAGCACGGCCGACAGGTCTGCCTGGCGCAC
Organism: uncultured Planctomycetota bacterium; assembly: GCA_963849325.1. Lineage (GTDB taxonomy): Bacteria > Planctomycetota > Planctomycetia > Gemmatales > Gemmataceae > JAJPHU01. The sequence continues at coordinate 148,163 of CAWKHF010000011.1, forward strand.
GTTCATCATCAGGCCGACCTTGCCCTCGGCGGCCATCGCGCCCTGCAGCATCAGCACGATGTCGTCCATCTTCTCGCGCTTCCACGGGTCGGCGTAGGCTTGCTCGTTGGCGATGAAGCGCGTCGTGCTTTGCAGCAGCTCGTCGACGATGCGCAGGTTGTTGGCCCGCAGCGAGCTGCCGGTCTCCGTCACCTCGACGATGGCGTCGGCCAGGCGCGGCGGCTTGACCTCGGTGGCCCCCCAGCTGAATTCGACGTGCGCCGTCACGCCGTGCTCGGCCAGCCAGCGCCGCGTCAGGTTGACGACCTCCGTGGCGATGCGCTTGCCCTGCAGGTCCTTGACGGCACGGATCGGCGAATCGTTCGGGCACCGCCAGCACCCAGCGCACCGGCCGGCGGCTCACCTTGCTGAAGATCAGCTCGGCCACCTCCTGCACCTTGGCGTCGTTCTCCAGGATCCAGTCGTGGCCGGTCAGGCCGCAGTCGAGCGAGCCGTCCTCGACGTAGCGCGGCATCTCCTGGGCGCGGATCAGCGTACAGTGGATTTCCGGGTCGTCGATGGCCGGGTAGTAGCTGCGGCTGGCGTAGGTGATCTTGTAGCCGGCTTTGGCGAACAAGCGTGCCGTCGCTTCCTGCAGGCTGCCCGCCGGGATGCCGAGTTTGAGGATCGCTTGACTCATTTCTTGTACACCTGCCTCGGGTCGAAGACGCGCTCGCCGATCACCTGGCAGTCCGTCGCCCTCGACGCGGCGGAAGAAGCAGCTGGCGTAGCCCTCGTGGCAGGCGGCGCCGCCGACCTGGTGGACCTTGAGCAGGATGGTGTCGGCGTCGCAATCGATGAAGATCTCGCGCACTTCCTGGACGTGGCCGCTCTCCTCGCCCTTGCGCCAGAGGCGGTTGCGGCTGCGGCTGAAGTAGACGGCCCGGCGCGTGCGCAGCGTCTCCTCGTAGGCTTCGCGGTTCATCCAGGCCAGCATGAGGACGGCGCCGCTGTCGGCGTCCTGGGCGATGGCCGGCACCAGGCCGCCGCTTTTGTCGAAATCGATCATGGTCCTTTCTCACCCTATTCGGTTCGGTCAGGAGAAGGCGTCCTTGACTTCCGGCTTGTTGAGCACCACTAGCCCCCAGATGCCAAAGGGCAAACCCAGAAGACAACAGTTCACGCACGGGATCATGGCCAGGATGCAGGCGGTCATGGCCAGGCCATAGCTGCGCATCTGTTTCATTTTGACCGCGCCGAAGAGGATGAGGATCCCCAGGACCAACGATAGGATACCCAAGAGGATGTTGACACCTATGCTGGCCAAGAAGTCGGCATTGACGTTGCCGCGACGATTGCCGGCCTCTAGCGCCATCACGCTGATGCCCAGTACGGGTGCCAGGAACCTCAGCAGGGCAAAAGCGACATCCAGTCCGCCCACGACCATCAGGGCGCTGGCCGGGCCGCTGACGGACGACGAGGCCGCGGTCAACGAGGGCCGGCGCCGTCGGCGCCGCGGGCGTTCCTCGTAGTCGTCCTCCGGTTCGTCGTCGGGCGGCGGACCTTCGTCCTCTTCGTCCGCCGGCCGAGAGGGCCGGCGACGACGCGAAGGAGCCGGCTCGTCCACGACGCCCTCGGGGTGAGCCGGCCGATCCAGTTCGGCAAGAAACGTCGTCTGACACTTGGGGCACTTCACGTTCTTGCCGAGCAGATCCTCCGGCACGCGCAACGTCGCCTGGCACTCGGGACAGTGGATTTGTTCGGGCATGGTCAGCTCACGGTTAATAGCGGATCAAGCTGAAGACCTCGTGCGGCCGTAGCTTGTCGCGCCCGCCCAGAAACGACAGCTCGACGAGGAAGGCACAGCCAACCACCTGTCCACCCGCCTGGCGGATCAGCTGGCAACTCGCCGCCATGGTGCCGCCGGTCGCCAGCAGGTCGTCGATGAGCAGCACGCGCGCCGCGGGCGTAGCGCGTCGATGTGGACGTGCAGCTCGGCACTGCCGTACTCCAATTCGTAGCGCAACGAATGGGTGCGGTGCGGCAGCTTCCCGGGCTTGCGCAACGGCACTAAGGGTTTGCGCAGTTGGAGTGCCAGGGGAGCGGCGAACAGGAAGCCCCGCGCCTCGGCCGCCGCCACCACGTCCACCGTCGCGCTCGGATAGTGCTCCGCCAGCCGGTCGATGGCGTACTGGAAGGCGCGCGGCTCGGCCAGCAAGGGCGTGATGTCCTTGAAGACGATCCCCGCTTTGGGAAAATCGGGGATGTCGCGGATATAACAAGCCAGGTCCATGTTTCCATCGTTTCCATCCGCCCCCAGCCAGGCAGCCAGGGGAAATCGCCGTCCGCTCGGCGAATGACACGACAGACGGTGGAATGAAAACCTAGGAAGTTTCACCCCTTGAGGCAACCATGTCGCTGTTGATCCGTCGCGCCGCTCCCGCCGATGCCGCCCTCGTCGTCGAGTTCAACCATCTGTTGGCCCAGGAGAGCGAGGGCAAAACGCTCGACCCGGACTTGCTTGGCCCCGGCGTAGCGGCGGGCCTGGCCGATCCGCGGAAGAGCATCTACTTCCTGGCTGAGGATGACGGCATGCCCGTCGGCCAGATCATGTTCACCACGGAGTGGAGCGACTGGCGCAACGGCTGGTTCTGGTGGATCCAGAGCGTGTACGTCCGCCACGAGGCCCGGCGACGGGGTGTCTTTCGCGCCCTGTTCGAGCACGTCGAGCAGGCCGCGCGGGCCGATGCGAACGTGATTGGCCTGCGCCTGTACGTCGAGAGCGATAATTACACCGCTCGGGAGACGTATCGGCGGATGGGCATGGAAGCCACCAGTTACGAGGTATTCGAGCGCTATCCGTTGTGAAGGGACCGCGAAGCCGCAAGCGGCCTCACAATCCCAGCACGTCGTTCATGGTGTAGCGTCCCGGCGGGCGGCCCGCCAGGAACTTGGCGGCCAGAAGCGCCCCCCGCGCGTAGCTGTCGCGCGTGTGGCCCTTGTGGACCAACTCCAGCGTCTCGCCAAGCGTGCTGAAGATGATGGTGTGCTCGCCAACGTTGTCGCCGGTGCGCAGGGCGTGCATGCCGATCTCGTGCGGCGGACGCTCGCCGACCAACCCCTCGCGGCCGTGCCGCAGCTGCGTCTGCCCCATTACCTCCTGCACCAGCCGCGCGAAGTGCAGGGCCGTCCCGCTCGGCGCGTCCTTCTTGAAACGATGATGCCGCTCGACGATCTCCACGTCGAAGCCCTTGTCCTTGAGCAGCGCCGCCGCCTGCCGCACCAGTTGGAAAAGGACGTTGACGGACAGGCTCATGTTCGGAGCCATCAGCAGGGCGGTGTGGTGGGCGGCGGCCTCAATCTGTTGTCGCTGGGCCGGCGTGTGTCCCGTGGTCGCCACCACCAGCGGGATGCGCCGCTCGACGCAGATCGGGAGTACCGCCATCGTCCCTTCCGGCATCGAGAAATCGATGAGCACGTCCATCCGCGCCTCGCACGGCACATCGGCACGGACAGGGATGCCCAGCGTCCCAAGTCCGGCCAGCTCGCCAGCGTCGCGTCCCTGTCGGGGGTGGTTGGCCGCTTCCAATGCGATGCCGAGTGCCAGTTCCTTGTCCTCGCAGGCCAGGCACACAAGGCGCTGTCCCATGCGCCCGGCGGCGCCGTTGATGCCGATGACGGTCTTCATGGCTTACCTCCCCTGCTATGGTAGAGAAAACTCGGTGTCGTGCGGAGGACAAGGCCGACGGACTGCTCTTGCACGGCGGAGCACGGCCGGCTATCGTCCCACCGCTTCCTTTCCAACCCGGTCCCTGAGGAGGACAGAGCCATGTCCCGTCACATCGGGATGATCGGCGCCGCGGCGCTGCTGGTCGTCGCGGCCGGCTGTTCGGCCAGTTCGTTCCTGCTGTCGTTCGCCAGTCCGAACGGCAAACAGCAGGTCGTCAGCGGCTCGGTCGATCAGGTTTCGATGAAGCTGCAAGGTACACTGAGCCATGCCGGCTTCGCGGTCACGTCGAACCGCCAGGGAGAGGACGTGCGCTTGGCCGGCGTCACCAAGTCGGGCAAGAAGTTCGCTCTGTTGCTGAAACGGCAGAAGACGAACAACGGCGAAAACACGGTGGTCTCCGTCGAATGGGAGAAGGACGCCGACGAGCAATTCTGGCTGACCGTGCTGGAGATGTTGGCGGCGGCCGAGGCGCCCTGAGACGTTCGCCGGCGCCGGCGTAGGTCCGTAGAATGGCCGCGTGTGTCCGCCCTGCCGGCCGCAACGAGGACCAGCCGACATGACCGGAGTGGAAGCCTTCCTGGACGTTCTCGCCGCCGCAGGCATCCGCTACATCTTCGGCAATCCCGGCACGACCGAGCTGCCGCTCAACGACGCGCTGGTGCAGGATCGGCGCTTCCAGTACGTCTTCGGCCTGCACGAAATCCCCGTGGTGGCGATGGCCGACGGTTTCGCCCAGGCGTCCGGCGGCGTCGGCGTGGCCAACGTCCACATCTGTTGCGGCCTCGGCAACGCGATGGGCATGCTCTACAACGCCCACTGCGAGGGGGCGCCGCTGCTGCTGACGGCGGGACAGCAGGACCGCCGCCTGCGCTTCGAGGAGCCGGTGCTGGCCGGCGACATGGTGAGCGTCGTGCGGCCGTGGACCAAGTGGGCCGCGGAGGTGCCGCGCGTCGAGGACGTCCCCGCCGCGGTACGCCGGGCTATCCAGACGGCGTTGACGCCGCCGACGGGTCCGGTGTTCCTGGCCCTGCCGGTGGACGTGCAGATGGAGACGTGCGACGGGCTGGACCTATCGCCGCCCTCGGTGGTGGATCGGCGCGTCCGTCCGCCGCTCGACGCCTTGCGCCGCGCCGCCGCTGTCTTGGGGCAGGCGCGGAACCCCGCTATCCTGGCCGGCAGCCGCGTTACGGAGTGCGGCGCCACGACCGAGTTGGCCGCCGTCGCCGAGCACCTCGGCGCCCCCGTAATGGTCGAGCAGGCCACCGCGCACGGCCGCGTTCCCTTTGCCACCGATCATCCGCTCTACGCCGACGGCCTGCCGCTGTGGTCGCCGGAGGTCCGCCGCTGCCTCGCCGACTTCGACGTCCTTCTCGTCGTCGGCATGAACCTGCTGCGCAGCTACATTTACCACGAGCCGGCCCGGCCCATCCCCGAACACATCCGCCTCGTGCAGATGGACAATGACGCCTGGCAGATCGGCAAGAACTACCCCGTCGAGGTCGGCGTGCTCGGCGATCTGAAGGCCGGCCTGGCCGAACTCGATCATCTGCTGGGCAACGTCATCACCGGCCCGCAGGCGACGGCGGCGCGAGCGCGGCTGGACCGCGCTGCGACGGCGCGGCACGCCGCACGCGAAGCACTACGGACGAAGATCGCCGCCGAGCGCGGTCGGCGGCCGATGACGCCGCTGACGTTGATGGCGGCGTTGGCGAAGGTACTGCCGCCGAACGCCGCCGTCATCGAGGAGGCGGTAACGACGACGAACGCGACGCTGGAGCGCCTTGGTGCGTTGAAAGACCCGGCGGGATATTTCGGCCATCGCGGTTGGGCGCTGGGATGGGGTCTGGGCTGTGCCCTGGGCGTCAAGTTGGCCTGGCCGGAGCGACCCGTGCTGGCCATCCTCGGCGACGGCGCGGCATTGTACGGCATCCAGGGGCTATGGACGGCGGCGCATCACCGCATCCCCGTCACCTTCATTCTCTGCAACAACGCGCAGTACCAGATCCTCAAGCACTGCGGCGATGCCATGCCGTTGCCGCGCATGGCCGCCCGCCAGTACCTGGCGATGGATCTGGTGCAGCCGGAGGTCGATTTCGTGGGACTGGCCCGTTCCCTGGGCGTCGAGGCGCAGCGGATCGCGGAGCCGGATGAGCTGAGCGAGCGCGTTCGCGCCGCCCTGGCCGGCGATAAGCCGGTGTTGTTCGACGTGCCGATTACGCGCTGAGGGCCACTTGCGGCTTCGCGCGGGGCCGCCAGCGGGTATAATTCCGCCCATGAGCAATGCTTTCGCCGTGGAGCTGGCGCGTTTCGGTCCCGAGCAATCCTACGCACCACCCTCGCGCGCACGGGCACAGTTTTATTGCAGTCGCCTGGCGCGGTCCCACTACGAAAACTTCACCGTCGCCTCGGTCCTGCTGCCGCGTCCCCTGATCCGTCATTTCCACGCCGTCTACGCCTACTGCCGCTGGGCCGACGATCTGGCGGATGAGTCCGGCGGCGGATCGCGCTCCCTGGCCCTGCTCGGCTGGTGGCGTCAGGAGCTGCGCCGCTGTTACGACGGCCAGCCGCACCATCCCGTCTTCGTCGCCCTGCGCGACACCATCCGCCGATTTGACATTCCGCCCCAGCCGTTCCTCGACCTGCTCGCCGCCTTCGAGCAGGACCAGTTCGTCAAGGGCTACGACACCTTCGAGGATCTGCTCGGCTACTGCCGCTGTTCGGCCAACCCGGTTGGCCGGCTCGTGCTCTACCTGTGCGGGGCGTTCGACGTGGAGAGGGCGGCGCTGTCGGACCACGGTATGCACGGCGCTGCAACTGGCGAACTTCTGGCAGGACGTGGCCCGCGATTTCGCCATCGGCCGCGTGTATCTACCGCGAGGAGACCGCGAACATTTCGGCTACGGCGAGGAAGACCTGGCTGCCCGGCGCTTCACGCCCGCCTTCGCCGAACTGCTGCGCTTTGAAGTGGACCGCACGCGCGACCTGTTCTATCGAGGCATGCCGCTGGTCGGGCGGATGCCGGAAGCGATGCGGGCCGATGTCGAACTGTTCATCCACGGCGGTCTGGCTATCCTGCGCAAGATCGAACGCTGCGGTTACAATGTGTGGACGCGACGGCCGGCGCTGGCCAAGTGGGAAAAGGGCGCGCTTCTGGCCGGCGCTCTGTGGCGGCGACTGTCGAAGAGGGCATGGTGATCGCGGGTGACAAGGTGAAAGAGTAACAGGACATGAATCATCCGATATTTCCCGTTTCCGCCGCGGTCCCGAGCCGTCCGGTCAGCTTGTCACCTTGTCACCTTGTCAGCTTGTCACCTTGTCATCTTCTGACGCGGACGCAATCGTATGTGTGGTGCGAACGTCTGGCACGACGGCAGGCCGGCAATTTCTACCACGCCTTTCGCCTGCTGGCCACGCCGCGGCGTCGGGCCATGTGCGCCCTGTACGCCTTCCTGCGCGTCGCCGACGACTTGAGCGACGGCCCGGAGTCGGTCGCGGACAAAAGCGTGGCCCTGGCCGACTGGAGGCAACAGTTCGACGAGGCGCTGGCGGGGCGCTATCACCATCCGCTGCATCCGGCGTTTCATCACACCGTCGAGCACTACGGCATCCCGCGCCGCTATCTCGACGACGTGCTCGACGGCGTCGGCATGGACCTGGATACCGACCACTACGAGACCTTCGCCGACCTGTACCGTTACTGCTATCGCGTGGCCTCGGCGGTCGGCCTGTCCTGCATCCACATCTGGGGCTTCAACGGCGACAAGGCCCGAGAACACGCGGAAGCGGCCGGCATCGCCCTGCAACTGACGAACATCCTGCGCGACCTCGGCGAGGACGCGGCGCGCGGCCGGGTGTATCTGCCGTGCGAAGACCTCGAACGCTTCGGCTACCGGGCCGAAGACCTGGAGCGCGGCGAGCGCGGCGAACGCTTCCACGAGTTGATGCGCTTCCAGGTCGAGCGCGCGCGGGGCTATTACGAGGCGGCGGCGCCGCTGGCCGGCCTGCTCGACCCGGCCGGCCGGGCGGTGTTCCTGGTCATGCTGCGTACCTATCGCGGCTTGTTGGAGGCGATCGTCCGCCGCGATTACGACGTGTTCCGCAGCCGAGTACGGCTGAGCCGGCTGCGCAAGTTGTGGCTGGCGGCGCAGGTGTTGCCGCTGCGCTGGGGGTGGGGTTGAAAAAGGGCGGCGTGACGGCGACGCGGCCGGCGTGCCGATAAGACAAAATGTGTTTATCCGAGCCTGAAGCGTAAGCGAAGAAAGAAGACTTCGCTTACGCTTCAGGCTCGGAGCCGCCGCGTGCAGGTTATAATGACAGTGGCGGTGGGATGGAATGAGTCGATTCTCGCCATCGACGACCGGCGATGGTTCCAGGGTCTGCGATGATGCGTTTGCTGACTTATAACATTCACAAGGGTGTCGGCAGCGATCGCCGCTACCGGCTGGAACGAATTATCGAGGTCATTCGGGAGCAGAATCCCGACCTCGTTTGCTTGCAGGAAGTGGACCGCAACGTGCGGCGGTCGCGCTTCCACGATCAGCCGGCGATGCTGGCCGAGTGCCTCGGCGCCGCAGCCCATCTGTATCAACTCAACGTGCCACACCGCGAGGGCGGCTACGGCAACCTCATCCTGTCGCGTTGGCCCTTCCGCAGCCGGCAGCAGGTGTCCATTCGCCATCGTCTCCGCAAGCCGCGCGGCGCCAGCTGGTCGTTGTCCGGACGCCGGAGGGACCGCTGCACCTGGTCAACTGGCACCTCGGCCTGCGCGAGAAGGAGCGGCGCTGGCAGGCCGTGCATCTGCTCGGCCACAGCTGCTTCCTCGAATTCGCGCATCTGCCGACAATCATCGCCGGCGATTACAACGACTGGCGCAACACCCTGGGCAAGCATCATTTCACGCCGCATGGCTTCCGCCAGGCGACCGATCCGGTTCGCCGCTTCCGCAGCTTCCCGTCCTTCCTCGCCCTGGCCGCGCTGGATAAGGTCTACTACCGCGGCGACATCGACGTCCGCCACGCCGGCATCGTGCGCACGCCGCGGGCTCGGCTGGCCTCGGACCACCTACCGCTCGTCCTCGACTTCCACCTGGCCAATCCCGCCCAGTTTGCCGACGACGCGGCGGCCACTCCGGCTGAGTGCGCCCGGGCGGGACCGGCGTCTCGCCGGTCGGGGGACTGCGCCATGCTCGACGCCGAGCTAGGACGGCCACCCGACGAGGGGATCGAGGAGGCCAACAGTTCGCCGCCCTCGGCGGAGTCCGGCCCCGTCTGCGTGACGGTCGCGGGCAATCACTTGACGCTGTTCGTGCAGACCTGGCCGCTCATCGAGTCGATGCTGCGCGACCTTCGCGCCGCCCGGACGCGCATCTGGCTGGAGACGTACATCTTCCACGATGACGCGGCCGGCCGGGCCGTGGCGGAGGTTCTGCGCAAGCGCGCCGTCGCCGGCGTGCAGGTCCGCGTCCTCTACGACGCCATCGGCAGCAAGGACACCTCCGCCGCCTTTTTCCGCGCCCTGGAGCAGGCCGGCGCTCAGGTCCACGCCTTCCATTCCGTGCGCGAGGCGCTGTGGAAGTTTTCCTTTCTTGCGCATCCTCAATCGCCGCAATCACCGCAAGGTGCTCGTCCTCGACGATACGGTCGCCTACTTTGGCGGCATGAACGTGGTAGACACCACGCTCGGCGCCCTCGCCGAGGCGGATCATTTGCCGGTCTCGGCTGGTCTGGCGCGACGTACACGTGCGGCTGAGCGGGCCGAAGCAGCGCGAGGTCGCCGAGAGCTTCGAGCGTTCCTGGCGGAGGGCGCACGGCGAGCCGATCGAGCGGCGGCCGCGTGCCTATCGCCGCGCTCAGCTGGCGGCCGGTGCCGAGAGTATTCAGTTCTTCGACACCGGACCCGGTTTGAAGCACGCCAGCGCCGCGCGCCTGTTCACGCGCCTTCTCCGCGCGGCGCGGCGGCGGATCACGTTCTCGATGGCGTACTTCTTGCCGGTGGGCCGCGTCCTGGACGAACTGCTGCGCGCGCCGCGCCGCGGCGTGCCGGTGCGCGTCGTCGTACCGGGCCAAAGCGACGTGGCCGTGGTGCAATACGCCAGCCGCTATCTGTACACGCGCTTGCTGCGTCGCCGCATCCGCGTCTACGAGCGCCAAGCCGACATGCTGCACAGCAAAGTCATGATCGCCGACGCCGCCTGGGTCGTGGTCGGCTCGTGCAACCTCGACGCCCGCAGCCTGTACATCAACTTCGAGTTCCTCGCCGTCATCCATTCGCGCAACCTGGCCCGCGTGCTCAACCGCGTCGTCGGCGAGGAGATCGCCCACAGCAAACGCATCACGCTGGAGCAATTCCGCGAACGCAATTGGTGGCGTCGCCTCGTCAACCGCCTGGCGTGGTCGCTGCGCTGGTGGTTGTAGGAGCATCAACGAAACGGCTCGAAATGGCGGGTTTTGTCTCGATTCGGATCGCCTGGTCACCAGGGCCGGAAAAGGCCGGAAAGCCGTCTTCTCGCGGGCTTCCCGTGCTTCTACAATGACTTCCGTCGCCGTTCGGAGAGGTGCCGGAGCGGCCGATCGGGCCGGTCTCGAA
>CAWKHF010000012.1:0-1539635 GCA_963849325.1 uncultured Planctomycetota bacterium
TGATGATGAACGGCATGACCGTCTGCTACTGCAACCTGACCATGGGCATGTGCAAGTGCGAGATGACCGACAAGGGCATCACCATCACCTGCACGTCCGGCGACGCCAAGTGCGGCGAGATGATTCAGGCTTGCTGCGACTGCCTCCTGCATGATGAACGCCGGCTGCACCTGCTGCCTGATGATGAACAACACTCCCATCGCCTGCGGTTGCGAAACCTCCTCGATGAGCGGCAAGGCCTCGGCCAAGCGCTCATCCTCGTCCTCTCCGCTTGCGGCCGGTGCTCTCTCCGCCGGCCGCAAGTGGGGAGGTATTCCTCTCCATGCCGTTTGTGCCGTCCGCCGCGCACTCCTCCTCCGCGGTCCTCCTCGTCTGCCATTGACGACGCCGCGCGGCGCGTTCATGCTGAAAGAGTTGTGGACGAACCTGAATTCCTCTTCCGGCCTGTTGCGGGAGATTGCCGCGATGCGCACGCTCTTTTCGTTGCTGGCGCTGCTTACCTTGATGGTCTTCGGCGTAGTCGCCGATCCGCCCGCCGACAAGGAGAAGGATGCCCGTGACGAGTCGCCCCTGCAGATCGGCAAAGACCTGCCCGGTACCTTTCATCCCTATAACGTCACCGGGACGCACGCGAAGCACTTTCATTGCCTGATCTCGGAGCACGGACTCGATCCGATGGTGATGATCTTCCACAAGGGCATGGATTTCGGCGATCCGCTGCGGGCCTTGGTGGAAAAGCTGGATGCGGCCATCGAGAAAAACCCGGACGTGCGCCTGGCGTCGTTCGTCGTCTTTCTGCCCGACGAGTTGGCCGAGGTCGCCGGCCGCGACGACAAAAGCGATGACGCCCGCCTCAAGCTGGCCGAGTCGGTGGCGGCCTGGGGCGAGAAGATCAAGCTCAAACACGTGGTCCTGTGCCTGGACAGCAAGGCGGACGTGGAGAAGTACAAGCTCAACGACGCCAACCTCGTTACCGTGGTGCTGTACCAGAAGTTCGAGGTCGCCGCCGTCTTCGCGCTGCCGGGGAGCGAGCTGGAGACATCCGTTGACAAGATCCTGACCGCCGTGGCCGACAAGCTCGGCGCGAAGCGGAAGTGAGCAGAGCCTGAAGCGTAAGCGAAGCGCACGACCAACTTCTCTTCGCTTACGCTTCAGGCTCGGAACTTGGCCGCCGAGCAGCGGCCTTGACCCTCCCTGCCGTCGTATTACAATGGAGTCCGTTACAACCCGCGTGAGTTGGCCGCGCCCGGCCGCGCGGGACGGCTCCCCTTTCTTCTTCGTATTACTCTCCTCGTCTGGGAAGCTGCCATGAAATCGGCACAGTGGTTGGCCGTCCTGCTGTTGGCGGCCCTGGTCGGCGGTGTCACCTTCGTCATGGTGTACCTCGGCGGCAGCCGGGACAACACTCCCGAGAAGCAAGCCCTGACGCTGGCCAGCTTGACATTCTCGGCCAAGAAGTATCCGCCAGACGGCGGACAGGTGCCGACCATCGAGGTCAAACAAGTTGGCCATCACGATTTTTGGTTCAGCAACGACAGTGGCCGCGACGTGACCCTCGGCCTCAACAGCAAGAGCTGCAAGTGTACCGAGGTGGAAGTCTCGATCGTGTCGGAGCGAAGAAGGCCGTACTTGCTGGCCGAGACGATTGCCCTGATGTTAGACGCGCACCGCGGAGATTGGCAGACCTGCCGGTGGCGGTGGCGGCCGACGAACGCGGTCGAGAGACCCCCGAGGTACACGACACGGACGTGACGACGACGGCGATCAACGAGAAAACCTCGACGGTGGTGCCGGCCGGCGCCCTCGGTTGGGTGCGCCTGGACTGGCGCGGCGAAGCGGTCGGGACGCGCTTCCTCAACGCCGACCTGTGGATGAACCTTCGCGGCGGCAGCCTTAACGCCCTGCTTGAGGTGGGCGCCCTCATTGTCGATCCGATCGAGGTGGACCGTGACGTATCGGCCGGCAACCTCCACGTCCGCGACCTGGAGGCGGGCAAGAAGCTGTGGATTGTGTGCTGGTCCGCCACCCGGCCGTCGTTCCACCTTAAGTCCCAGCGCGTCCAGGAGCGCGGCGTGTCGGATTCGGACCCGATCGAGGTGGGTGAGCCGATGGCGCTGAGCGACAAGGACCTGCGCCGGGTCCAGCAATCGCCGCGGCGCAGACGATGCCCGTACTATCCGGCTATCGCGTCCCGGTGACACTGCACGCCCGGGCGAAGGACGGCACGCCGTTCGAGCTGGGCCACTTCCGCCGCTACGTCCAGCTGGCGAGCGACGACGAGGGCATCGAGCCGGTGCAGGTGCGGATCAGCGGCATGGTGCAGGGCGACGTGACGGTGGGCGACGGCAAGGAGGGACGCGGGTCGATCAGCCTCGGTCCGTTTCACCGCAGCCGAGGAGCGCGCGGCTCCATCACCGTGCAAACCGATAAGGACTTCGACCTCACGCTGGACTCGTCGCGCATCCCGGCGTACCTGAAGGTGGATTTCCCGGACAAGCCGGAGATGACGCCGAGCGGACACCGGGTCTGGGTGCTGTCGGTGGAGGTGCCGCCCAACGCCGCCCAGGGCGAATTCCCGCGTTCGGACGATCCGGTCTACCACGACAGCGCGATTTATGTCAAAACTAACGAGAAGCCGCCGCGCTTCATCCGCATCCCGGTGACGGGGGCGGCCAACGAATTCTGATTTGCTGTCCGGAACGAGACCCTCACGGACGAGGGCGCCTTCGGGTTTCCGTCGCGGCCCGAAGGTGTGGTCCCGCATTCATCGATCCCGAACGGAGGAAGGCCGCTCATGAACAGGCCGAACGACGAGCCGAATACGCCACCCGCCCCGCCATCGTCAACCGCGCCGCTTGCTTCCGCCCTGAGTCGGGGACTGAAGTTCAAGCTGGCGGCCCTGGGTCTGACGCTGGTCAGCGCCCTGGCCGGCACCGGCCTGGCTGCTGGCTCAAGACCCCGCCTCCGGCGGAGAAGACGGCCGAGGGACCGATGCGCATCCCGGCCCGTCTGTTCCCCAACTGGGGCAAGCCGGACCTCGTCGTTCTGCTGTCGGCCCAGGAACACGGCTACATGCTGCCGTGTGGCTGCTCCTATCCGCAGGTCGGCGGCCTGGAGCGGCGCTATAACCTCCTGCATCTGCTCCAGCAACGCGGCTGGCCGGTCGTCGCCGTCGATCTGGGCGATGTGCCGCAGAAGCGTGGGCCGGCCAACCTGCCTAACGTGCAGGGACTCCTCAAGTACCGCTATTCGATGATGGCCCTCAAGGAGATGGGCTATCTCGGCGTCGGCGTCGGCGAGCACGAGGCCGCCCTGTCGCTGGGCAAGATCGAGGGTGAATGGGCCCTCAACGAACCGAAGCCGGCCGTCCTCGCCGGCAACCTGGAGAATCCCGGCAATTTCCCCGGTCTTCAGTCCCTGGCCGCCGTCGTGGTGCCGGGCACCACCGGCATCAAGGTCGGCGTGACGAACATCGTCGGGCCGACGGTCGCGGAGAGCATCAAGGATCCGGCCGTGAAGTTCAAGAGCACGGCCGGCGCCCTGCGCGAGCAGTTGCAGAACATGCAGGCCGAGAAGGTCGATCTGCCCATCCTGCTCTATCACGGCCTGGCCACGCCGCGCAAGGATGGCGTGGTGGAGTCCGTCGCCTGCGCCAAGGCGTTTCCGCAGTTCCCGGTGGTCCTGTGCCTGAGTGAAGAGGACGAGCCGCCGGCCCATCCGATCGCCGTGGAACATCCGCCGGGCAACCCCAATTACGTCTTCCGTCTCGGCCACAAGGGCAAGTACGTCGGCGTTCTGGGCGTCTTCCGCACCGGCCAGGCCAACCCCGCCTTCACCTACAAGTATCAACTCGTCGAGGTAGGCGTGGAGTACGTGACGCCGCCGAGCCAGGAAGCCGGCCATCCCATCCTCAAGATTTATGAGGACTACACGCGCGAGCTGAAGAAGGACGATTACCTGGGCCGTTACGGCCAGAGCACTCATCTGGTGCAGGCGATGAATCCGGTCGCGGGCCTGCGCAATCCTGGCAATGGCGTGCCCGGCTACATCGGCTCGGAGGCGTGCCAGAAGTGTCACGATCACGCCTACGACGTTTGGAAGAAGAGCGATCACAGTCACGCTTATCAGACGCTGGTCGATGCCCGTCATCCGTCGCTGCGGCAGTACGACGGCGAGTGCATCGTCTGTCACACGGTCGGCTTTGGCTACAAGACCGGCTTCACCGACGAGCACAAGACGCGCCATCTGGAGAACGTCGGCTGCGAGAGCTGTCACGGGCCGGGCAGCCTGCACGCCAAGAACCCCGACAACGAAGAATTACGTCAGCGCATGAACCAACCGTGGCGCGGAGCGAAGAACGCCAACGCGCGGGAGCTGGCCATCGAAAAGTTCTGCGTGACCTGTCACGACATCGACAACGACGTGACCTGGATCCACAACAACAAGAAGAACCCCTTCAAGGACAAGTGGTCGAAGATCGTCCACACCACGCCATGACAGAAATAGGGAATAGGGAATAGGGAATAGAAGTGCCAGCCACTCCTCCCTATTCCCTATTCCCTATTCCCTATTCCCTATGCGGGCTGCGGCGTTGGCGACGAGGTCCAGGGCGGCCGGACCCAGCCGTCCGCTGTTGACCGTCAAGTGATACTCCAATGGGTCGGCCCAGTCGGCGCCGAAGTAACTCTCGTGGAAGCGGCGCCGGCGCGCGTCGCTCTGTTCGATGAGGCGGCGGGCCGGCTCCTCGCGCAGCCAGCGGTGCTCCATGACTCGGCGCACCCGCGTCGGATACTCGGCGACCAGCCGGACGTGGAAGGCGCCGCGATGATCGCGGAGGAAGCGGTTGCCGCCGCGGCCGATCAACAAGACGTTGCCCTTCTCGGCCAACTCCTTCATCAAATGCCCCAGCGCCTCGAAGTAACGATGGTGCAGACCGCCGGAGCGCAAGCGCTGCCACAACCCCGGCGGCTGCTCGTCCACCTGTTCCAGCTCGGCCTCGCTGACGCCCAGGCGGATCGCCTCGTATTCCAGCAGCTCGCGGTCGAAGACGCGCAGACTGAGGCGGAGTCCGAGGGTCAGACCGAAGCCGGTGTCGCCGGCCCCCAGCTGGCGCGACAGCGTCAGCACACGCGGGCGGGAGGCGACGGCCGGCTCCTCTCTCTCCTCGCGCATCAGGTCTTGTACGCACGCCACCACGTCGTCCAGCGGCACGCGATCCGTGTTAGCCACCAGGTCATACTGCTCCGGCCGCAGCGCGTCCGGCCCGAAGAAGTAGCGCGTGAAGCGATCGCGGCTGCGGTCCACTTCCAGGCAGCGCGCCCGCGCCTGCTCCATCGACCAACCCTCGCGCAGGGCCATGCGCTGCACGCGCCAGTCCTGCGGGGCAACGAGGCGGAGATGGAAGGCGCCCGGCAGGTCGCCCAGCAGTTGCCGCGAACCGCGTCCGACCAGCACGACCCGGCCGCGCTCCGCCGCGCGCCGCGCCGCCTCGGTGACACCGTGCATGTAGCGCTGGTGCGGCGGATGCAGGCGGAAACGATCACCCATGCCCAGCGCCTTCTCGTCGAGGCGTTGCAGCTCCGCGTCGGGCACTTGCTCGACGGCGGCGGCCTGATGCAGCAGCTCACGATCGAGTAGCTCCCAGCCGAGCGCCTCGGCCAGCCGCCGCGCCACCTCGCCGCCGCCGGCCCCATACTGGCGCGATACCGTGATGACGTTCATGGGACGCCCCTGGCATTGGATGGTCCGCGATCCCAAATCGGAGAGGTGCTGCGAGCATAAAAGAATGGTCGTCGTTGTGCAAGAAGTCGCACGCGGAATTGGAGAGATCCATACCTTCGAGGCACGAACTTGTTGCCGACTAGCCCGGAGCGCCAGCGACGGGTACAGACCCGTCGCTGGCGCTCCGGGCTTGTGTTCCTTTTGTTCGTGGCTCTTATTTGCTGATCGTCACCTCGTAGCGGACGTTGTAGGCGGCGACCTTCTCCTGACCCGGCGGCGGCGTGCCGCGGAGAATCGCCGTGCCGCCGTCGAGCTTGTAGACGAAGGGCTTGCCGGTGACGGCATCGACCGGCAGCGGCAGTTTGATGTCCTTGAGTTGGACGGGTAGTTTGCCGTCATGCTCGGCGGCGTACAGCCGCAGCGCCTCGACGCAGCGCAGCAAGCCGAGACGCTGTTCCAGCCGCGCCTGCGCTTGTTTCAGCTTGCCGCAGGCCGGCACCATACCGGCGGCAAACAAGGTATCCTCGCGTTCCCCAAGGTGTTGCCTGGCGGCGCGAAACACAGGTTCGGCTTGCCAAAACGGCAACGTCGTCACCTTCATCACCTCGTCGCGCCGCACCTCGAATTCAAGTTTCTCATCGAGCAGAATCACCTGTGGGACAGAGAATTTCCGGACCTTCTCCTCCGCCAGCCCCGAGGCGATTAGTCGCTTGCGGGCGGCGCGGACATGGTTCTCATCCCTGGCCCACGTGTTAAGCCTGGCGGATACGTCTCGGTTAAGGTTGTAGTCTTTCATCAGCTTGATGATGCGGTACACGGCATTTTGTACCTCAGCCTCACTCATCGGCGCACGGTCGTCGAGGCGGTCGAGGATGTCCGCCATCATTACTACCTCGCCCTGCACACCCTTGCGGAGGTCGAGGAACGGATGCGGCAGGTTCGTGAGCGCCCAGTACAGGTTCGGACAACCGGGCTGCGGGACCATCTCGTCCAGCGGGCCGACGGCGAGGGATGCGACGGCGATGCCGACCAGGTTGGTGATGAGCGACGGATGTTCGCCCAGATGGCGTGACAGGGCAAACATCGTCTTGGCCGTTACGATGGCATCCTCGAAACGCCGCTCCGCGACTTCGAGGCGGAAGCGCACCTTCAGCACCCCTCCCAATTCGCGCAGCCCCTGGATGTCCGGCAACAAGAGGCTAGGACCTTCGCGCCGGAGCGGGAGAAGGATTTGCCAGTCCGGCGTGTCGAGTCGAGCGGCATAGTCGGCGTAGCGAAGGGGGCCGCGGATAAGGCCGGAGTTCCGCATCTCCTCCAGGGGCAGATCGCGCAGCGGCATGGACTGCCATTTCTCCCGCTTCTCGACCACCTCCTTGTTCCTCCAGAAGTTGTACTGCTCCGCGAAACACTTGGAGTACGCCTGGATCGGATTGCCGGGGTTCATCTCGCGCAGCTCCGGCAGAAGCTGGTACTTCAGGGCCAGCTTCGGCGCCGGCGCCGGCCGCACGGTCAGGCGGATGACGGTTTCGGTCGGTTCGGCGGCCGCGGCCATCCGGCCGGCGAGCGGCAGGACGAGCAGTACGGCGCAGACGGAGAGCGCTGTCCTCATGGGGATCCTCCTTTGTGGGGATTGTTCAGTTTAAGAACTTCGAGGGCGGCGCGCCGAAGGCGCGCAACGGCGGATCGGGCGAGACCATCGGTCCTTCGTCAGCCGGGGCAGGCCAATCGCCTTCCGACGCTAGTAGGCGCTCGTTCAGTACCCCTAACTCGGAAGGATCGCGGAGCAAAGGCGGGGTATCGGACGGTTCGGGGAGGGCGAACGAGGCAGTCGGCGGAGCGGGCTGCGCAGTGGGGGCCCGCATCCACAAGCCGGCAAGAGTCCAGACCTGGCACGCCGCCAGCACGCCGGCGAGGAGTTGCCAGCGACGGTTCGGCCGGGCCGAGGCGCGGCCGGCCGCGAACAGCAAGGCGTCGCGGTCCAGTCCGGCACCGTCGGGCGTGAAGCGACTCAGACGTTCGGCGAGCGGTTCGGACATGGCACACCCAACTCCTTGCGCAGGGCGTCGAGTCCCGCGCTATAGCGGCGGAAGGCGGTGCTGGCGGAGCAGCCGGCCACCTCCGCGATCTGTTCAAAACTCAGCCCGCCCCACAGGCGGGCGACAATGACCTCGCGCTCCTCGATCGGCAGGCGTTGCAAGCGCCGCCACCGCCGCAGCGGCGTCGAGTCCGTCCACGTCCGGCTCGACGAACCAGCGGACGGGACGGGCGACGGCCGACTCGCGCCGCTGTCGCCGCCGCGCCGCCTTGGCCGCGTCGAGGGCCGCGTTGCGCACGACGCGGTACAACCAGGGCACGACGGCCCGCGGCGCCTGCCGCCGCGACGCCAGCTTGAGGAACGCCTCTTGAACAACGTCCTCGGGCGCATCGCACCACTGCCGGGCGTAGAGGAGCAACGCCGGCCCGTGACCGTCCAGCAGAGGCACGAAGTCGTTGGGACGCATCAGGAAATGAGACGACGCGGACGCCGAAACATTCCGCGAAAAGGCGAAGGATCCAGCTGGATCAATTTTCACTCGCCCTTGTCCGCCTGGTCGGTATGATGGCAGAGAGCATTTCGCCGGGGCGTTCGCCGTCGTTGGATCGGGAAGACCTTCATGTCAGGCACACCAAGATTCGCCCGTCACGGCCGGAGCACATGGAATATGCGCGGAGCTTTCCTGACTCCGAACGCCACGACAAGACGAGTCCTTCGCCTCGCGCTGTTCCTGTTCGCCGTGGCGCTGGGGTTGGCTCTTGGCCCGATGGCCCGAGGACAGCGACTCCCTTTGCCGCCGCGCGAGCAAGCGGCCGTCGATCGTGCCATCGACGGCGGCGTCCAGTTCCTGAAGGCCACCACGCAGAAGAACGGAACCTGGGCACTCTTCGGAGCACGGCACGCGATCGGCTATGCGGCCCTGCCCGGCCTGACCCTGCTGGAGTGCGGCGTCCCTGCTGACGACCCGATCCTCCAGCAGACCGCCCGCTGTCTGCGCAGTCACACGGCGAAGCTCGACACGACCTACGAGCTGTCCCTGGCCATCCTTTTCCTGGACCGTCTCGGCGATCCCCAGGATAGCAAGCTCATCCAGACCTTCGCCCTCCGGCTGATCGCCGGGCAGAGCGCGACCGGCGGCTGGGGCTACAAGTGCCCGGTCCCCAGCCCCAAGCTGGAAAACGACCTGCTGGCCGTGCTTCGGCACCTGAATCCGCCCCCGCTCGACAGGATTCCCGCCCTCGCGGCCCGACCGGGCGACATGCCCGCCATTGCGACACGACCAGGCGATAGGCCCGGCCTCACGGGGGGAATGGCTCGCAAACGCGGCGACCTCGGGCCGGTGGCGCAGGTCCAGAGCACTAATCCGATCGAAGGAACCTCCACGGTCGCGGCCAAGCCGCCGCTGTCGGGGACCGTCGCCGGCGTCAGCCCCGATGCCTCGCTCCATCCCGAGGCATCCCTCACCGGCAGCCCGAGCCTCCGGCGCGATGAGCCGAGAGGAAAGCTCGGCTCGCCCGAACTGTCCGAGAAGACGACGGACTCCAAACGTGCCGCCGAGATGCCGAGATTGACTGCTGGCGCACGTCCCCCGGACCTCGATCCGAAAGAAGCCCGACCCGGCGCCGCCAAACCCGCGGACGGTGAGCCAGAGAAGCCGTTTGTCATTCCCGAGCGTCTGCGCCGCTTGCCGGTGATTCAGGATCCCGCCGAACACATCCCAATCGATCCCGTGAAACGGTCGCGGGAATTGGTCGTGACCACGACCGATAACTCGAATACTCAATTCGCCATCCTGGCCCTGTGGACGGCTCAGCGTCACGGCGTACCGATGGAGCGCACGCTGAAACTAATCGTCCGTCGCTACCTGACGAGCCAAAACGGCGACGGCACCTGGGGCTATCATTATCGCTTCGGCGGCGGAGTCCCTTCCCGAGCGGCCATGACTTGCATCGGCCTGATCGGGCTGGCCGTCGGGCATGGCCTGGCCAATCAAGAACCCGGAGGTAAGCCGGTGCGCGACCCGCGCATCCTCAACGGCCTGGCCGCCCTGAGCCGATTCATCGGCAATCCGGCCGGACAGCCGACCTATCTACCCATGGAGGACCTTTATTTTCTGTGGTCGGTCGAACGAGTGGCCGTGCTCTACAACCTTCCGAAAATCGGCGACAAGGACTGGTATCGCTGGGGCGCCGAAATCCTCGTCGCCAATCAGGGCGTCCGGGGCAACTGGGCCAACGGCCTGTATCCCGGCAATAGTCCGACCATCGACACCTGTCTGGCCCTGCTGTTTCTCAAGCGCGCCAACCTAGTCAAGGATCTGACCGCGAAACTACCCTTTAAGCCGGCCGACCTGAACGGCGATCTGATGCGGCAATTGGACCTGACGTCTCCGTCCGCTCCATCCCCGAAGCCGGCCGATTTGACCCGGACGATGATGCGACAGATCACGCCGCCCCGAACGGCGCCTCTCCCGTCGAAGTCGCCCGAGTCAGTCAACGACACGGTAGCGACTCCAACCCCGGAGCCGGCCGTGCCGCCGGTGAGCGAGGGCGGCGGCAACAACAAGAAGTGGGCGGTCCTGTTCTTCGCCCTCTTCGTGATCCTGGCCGCTGGCAGCTTGTATTTCTTCCTGGCCGCGAGGGATCGGAAGAAAAAGAAGGACGAGGGCTTCAAGCCGAAACGTCGCACGGTTCGGGGCAAACTCAAACCGATGGCATCCGATCCGGGCGCTCGAGAATGATCCAGACGCGGCACTACCGGCCTGGTCCGTTCTTGCGCCTCTCCTTGATTCGGTCCTCCAGCACGCGAACCTGACTGCGGACGTCGCCGAAGCGTGGCGGCCACTGCCGGGAGCTGACCTTGCGGAGAGTCTGCGTCGCCTGCTCCCACTGGCGCAGGTGGACGCGGGCGGCGGCCAGCTTCAAGAGTCCGGTCGGCTCCAGGGTGCGGATGCGAGCCACCTGTTCCCACTGCGTGGCGGCTTCGGACCAACGATCCTGCGATTGGCGAACCTCGGCCAGCAAGGCGTGACTCTCCGACTCGCTGGGCAGTACCTCCACGATGGACGTGTAAGCGCGTTCCGCCTCCTTCGGTTGGTCTTTCAGCCGGCGGCCGAGATCCTGATAGAGCTGGATGTTGCGCCGCGACGTTTCCGCCGCGTCGAGCAGGGCGAGGATGGCTTTTTGCTTCTCGCCCTGCTTGTCGAAGCAATCGATCAGCAGTCGATGCGTCTCCAGGTCATTGGGCTGAAGAGTGATGGCCTGTTGTAGCTGGGGAATCGCCTTGGCGGGTGCCCCCTTCTCCAGGTACACCTGGCCGAGCGCCTTGCGAATGACGGCGCTGTCGAGTCCGTCGGCGGCCACGCGAGCTTCCCGGGCAGCGACATAGCCGTCGAGATCGGCCGCCTCGCGCAGCACCTGCCGTAGCGTGTCGAGCGCCTGCGCCCGGTTGCGGTGCGACGGTCCCCAGCTGACGATGGCGCCGCCGGCGGCGTCCACGGCCTCGCCCGTTTTCCCCAGGCCGGCGAAGGCGCGGGCCAGCTGGGCGTAATACAGTGACAGCGTGCCGTTGCCGATGCCGCGCCGCGGCTGGCTCCGCTGGTGCAACGGAATCACCTCGTTGTAATAGGCGACCGACTGGGCATAGAGATGGTTGTCCAGGCAGCTCGAGGCCAGGGCGGCGAGGATGTGCTCCTGCCAGCGGTCCTTTTCGTGGAAGAACGCATCCGTCTCTTTGAGGAACGCCAGCAGGTCCGCCGAACGGTTCGTGTGGTAGTAGGCGCTCAGCAGCCGGACGCGATCCGACGGCATCGTCGGCCGCTTTTTCACCAGCGCCAGCAAGAGAGGGATCGATTCCGCATAGCGGTTCTGGGCTTGCAGGTAATTCACCAGGCGGGACTGCCCGTCCTCGTCGAGCACCTGGAGCTTGTGGGCCGCGACGAGAATGTCGATGGCGCGGCTGGTTCGGTCCAGCCCCTGGTAGAAGTAGTCGGCGATGTACTTGACGGCCTCGCCGGAGCGCGGGTGCCGGGCCAGCACTTCCTCGGCGACGCGGGCGAAGTCGGCATCCTTCGCCGCCCAGAAGTGTCCGTAGTGGCGGTGATAGAGGACGCGGTTGCGCATCTGCCGGGACTCCAGGTCGCGGCGCAGCTCGGCCAGAACGAGGCGCAAAAGAGGTTTTTCCAGATCGCCGATGCCCTTGGCCTCTTCCTTCCATTGGGCGATCGTCCAGCGAGAATTGGCCCCAGCCGTCCTGGTTGCTGAAGCGGAGCCAGGCTGGTTCCTGCTCGATCCGCGCCAGCAGGAATTCGATGGCGTCGCGTGGGCCAAGCAGGTTATGCACCGTCTGGGCGATGTTGTTGACGATGCTCTGGTAGTTGTTGTCCGTCTGCCGCTTGAGGACATCGGGCAATTGCTTGAACGCGAAGGCCCGCAGGTCGTCCGAGACGCCGGCCAGTTTCTTGGCGTGCGCGGTGGTGTAGATCGAACACATCTGGTTGAGGAGCTGCGCGTCGATGTTCCTGATCCGGGGTGGCGAGTTCCGCGCGCAGTTTGCGGTCGAGGGACTGATAGAGCCGCAAACCGCTGCCCAGGGACACCTCGCCGTCCGCGGACAGGGCGTTGTGGTAGAGCTGGTACAGCCGGCTTGTCAGCCAGTAACGCTGACGTTCGTGGATGGGGCGGCCCATTTGCTCGAACAGGATTTTTTCGCCGCGGTCGAAGTGGCGCGCGCCTTCGAGGAAGCGGACCAGCGTGTCGAGAGCATTGTTGGCCGACGTGGGCAGAACGCCGCCGGTGGCGTCCTGGCGTTCGACCAGCGCCGCCTGCAAGACGGCGATGGCCGGCTCGACGCGCTGGTGGACGTGCAGGGTCTCGGCGTAGCGAAGGGCGATGTGCAGCCGGTCGAAGGTGCCTTTCGCCTGCCGGCGATACAGGATCTCCAGCTGACGGAGCTGTTCTTGGGCCAGCGGTTCTTGCCGGACGGCGCCGAGTCCGGCGAGGAAGTCGGCCATCAGACCGCGGCTCGCCGGGCGACCATTCGCCCTTGAACGCTCGTTGCAAGGCGGCCAGCGCCGCCTCGGCGTGCGGGCCGGGCTGATTCTTCAACTCCGTGGCCCGCCGCTCCACCAGGCATTCGAGCAGATGAAGGGCACGGCGATCGACGCGAGTTGGACCGCGCTGGCGCACCTTGACCAGGTACGCGCCCAATTCATCGACGGTGGCCTCGTCGCCGACCTCGCCGAGCAGCGCTTGCATGCCGGTCAGGAAGGGATAAACGTTCTCCGCCGTGTGGCCGACGACGGCGTCGGCGAGGCCGGTCAGCAGGCGGAAGTCGTGCGTCGCCTGGTAGAACTGCTGGAGCAAATTCAGGTGCTGCTGAGGCGAACTCGCTTTTTCCAGCAGCGCCGCGAACATCAGCAGCACATCCTGCGTCACCTCGGGGATCGCCTGACCGTCGCCGCGCCGGCGCTGGTTGAAGTCGAGCCGCTAGCGACTGGTGGATCTGCCATTCGTTCATGGTCCGATACATCGCCAGGCGCGCTCGCTCGAACGGCTCGCGGCGGTTGACGGCGAGATACCAGTCGGACAGCGTGCGGTAGGCTGTTGGTCCCAGCTCGTCCTCGGCCTCAATCGCTTCCAGCAGTTCGATCGCTTCGGGGATGCGTCCCTGCTCGGCCAGCACGAAGCCGAGCGCCAGACGCCAGCGGTTGTCCGCGTCGTCGGCGCGGACCCAATTCCGAAGCGCCTTTTCCAGCTCTTTCGGGCGGTCTCGCGCGATCAGCAGCGCATATTGGAGACGCTTCCAGTACACCTCCTCGCCCTCCCGCGCGATGCCGCGGTCGAGGTATTGCTGCAATCGCGTGGTGAGGGCGGCGTCGGCGTCCTTGCGGCCGGCCAGGTACATCAGCGTCATCAGGTAGCGCTCGCGCAGAGACGTCGTCGAGCGGACGGACGCTCTCCGGCTCCGCCGCGGCGGCCTTCTTCTTCGTCGGTTCGGCGTCGAGGTGCTTCCAGCACTCGGCCGCCACGTCGCGCAGGTCCCGATCGAAGAGCGTGAGCAAGTAGAGCCTTTCAACCTTCAGCCAGGGGGCCAGAGGGCCGCGCTCCTTCGCGGCGGCCGCCCGCAGACGTTCGGCGAAGCCGGCACGGGCCTGTCGCAGGATTTCATCCTGCTTCTTTTTCAACTCGACGCGCGTGAGCTTCTCCGGGTGCTCCACCGTTTTCATCTTCGCCGCCCGGCGAGCCTCAATCATGCGATCCGTCAGCCGATACAGGGCGGCCACCCGCGCCCGCAAGCGCCGGCCCTCGTCCTCGGTCTCGGAGAGCTTGCCGAGCAGGGTGAACGCCTCGTCCTCGTACTCCGCGCTCCACGGCTGGGTCAGCAGCGTCTCGAACAGTTCGCCGGCGTAGCCGCTACGATACGACTTCGGCCCCTTCCGCCACTGCGTATGCAGGAAGGCGAGCAACGCGGGCGGATCGTTTTGGCGGCTGAGCACTTGCACCACCAACCGTCCGAGTTGGTGCTTCTTCTCCACGTCGGCCTCGGCGGACCAGTGCCGCAGCAGACCGGCGCCGATTGACTTCCACTCGGACGCCTCAGCCGTGGAAACCCACTGGAGGTAGGATTCCATCCGGGCAGGCGACATTTTCTCGCTGCCGGTCCTCATCTCGTCCAGCAGCGCCTTGCGGACACGTCGGACCTCATCGGTCTGCTGGAACTGCCAGCCCGACAGGATCATGTTGGCAAGTGACAATCGATCGTCATTGTGGACGAAGGACAGGGCCGCGTCGCCCAGCGGCGACAACCAGCGCGGCTCGATGCGGCCGGTGTACAGATTGTGACCCTGGCCGAGCGCCTGCTGGATGGCCGCCTGCACGCGGGCGATGACGGCGGGTGACAGTTCGCCGGCCGCCTGTCCTTCGCGCAGCCAGCGAGCCATGAGGGCGTTGGCCCGGTCCATCTGGTCCGTGCGAATCAAGGCGCTGAGGTATTGCGAGTACGGCGACGAACTCTCGGGGTTCTCTTTCACCCAGCCGCTCAAGTAATCGACCAACTCGGCGTAACGCCCCTGTCCTTCGAGGAGTTGGGCCTCGGTGTAGCGCAGCGATTCCACCTCATGAGGCAACCAGCGAGCCTTGTCGTTGAGGACGGCCTTCAACCAGGCGTGGGCGGCGGCATGGTCGCCGGCGTTCGCCAATGCCTGCGCGTATTGTTGCTGCAAGGAATAATCGTGCGGCCACTCGACGGCCAGTTGCTTCTGCACGCGCAGCGCTTCGTCCGTCTGTCCGGCCTGATGCAAGGCGTTCAGCCGCGCCTGCGTCCAGCGCTTCATTGCTTGCCGATGGGCCGGCTGGCGGACGTAGATCGGCTGGAGTCGATCGAGCAGGGCGCAGCATTTCGTTGGCCTCGCAAACCTGCCCCGCCTGGCTGACGACGTGTTCCGCCAGCACCAGGTCATCGGAGCCGGCCGGGTCGGAAGGCTTCGCCTTCGCCAACCCCTCCGCCTCATCGAGGAGCCGCTTGCGCAGCTCCTCGTGACGGCGCTGCACCTGCAAGAAAGCATAGCGCAGCCAGCGCAGGCCGGGCTTACCCGAGGCTAACTCCTCACACTTCCGCAAGTGCTGACCAGCCCGCGTCCATTGCTGGCGGCCGGCGAAATAGCGCAGGAGGGTGAAATGGTCGTCGAACGACGCCTTGCCGGCGGCGAGGGCGCGCTTCGCCTCGGCGATGGTTTTCGCCGGTTGATGGAGGAACTGCACGGCGTCCTTACCGATCCGTTCACTCTTCATTTGCTTGCTCAGCGCCTCAGCATCGAGCGGCTTGATAGTCCGCGTCAACCGCGACGTGACGTGCCCCTGCTCGTCGGTCGTCTCGATGCGGCGCGCCCACCAGCAGCCGGCCACCTCGACAAAATCCTCGAAACGGGTCAGCCCCGTCCGCTTGCCGTTCTGGCGTTGCTCGATGCTCAGGATGACATGCCGGGTGGTGTCGATGAGCACGCGCGTCTGATCCGCAGCGTTGGATGGGTGCTTCAGCACGAGAAGCGTTCGGCCATCTGTTTGCCGTTCGAGCACGGGGATATGGGAGGGATAGTTTTGATCGAGCGGCGACAGGGAATGGTCGCGCAGATCGAGGGGGACCGATTGCACATCGCCGGGCGCGGCGGCGCGGACGCGGCCGAGCTGGAAGGGGCGCGAGAGGACGCCGCGCTCCTTGCCGTCGCACCAGTTGAGCAAGGTCGGCTGTCCGTCTCCCTCGGCGCGGGTCAGCCAGGCTCCCGCGGACAGCAGGGCCTGCTGGCGCGACCGCGACGAGAGTTCGGCCCAGCGAACGTCGAACGATTCCTCCTGCTGCTCGATCTCGATGCCTCCTTGCAGCTTGGCGAGTTTCTCGCTGCGCAGCAGACTCCGGGCCAGCGCTCGCGCCTCGGCCGGCCAGGTCGAGCGCGGAGTCTTCGTCTTGCCGGGCGCCGGTGGCAGATTGGGGAACAGCGCGGCCAGCCATTGCGATTGCTGGAGATACCAGGTCGGCGATCCCCACTGGCTCTTCGGCATTTTCAGTTCCTGTCCCAGCACCCATCCCCTTGGCTCCGGTCCAGATGCTGCAAAGAAGCCCAGCATGTCGGCGGGCCTGTTCCCGAAGGGTTCTCCTACCCTCTTCCTTCTCAGGGTGGTCTCTTCCAAGCCGGCCTCCTTCTGCTCCGCCCCAAGCTCCAGCGGTTCGGTATGGTCCATAACCTGGAGAGAGTCTTGCAATTTCTTCGCGTCCTCGCCTCTTCCACCCTCGTCCTGGAACTCGGCCGCGTCGGGCGCCGTCAGTGCGGGTCCGCCGAAATCGGCCTGCGCATCGCCGAGTTCGGCCCTCTCCATCTCAAACGCATCCGCGCCATCGATCGACATCATGCTGCCCGGCTTAGCGCTCGGGGCACCGCCTACGCCACCGGAGATAGAGAGGCGGCCCAACCTCTCGGCCAAACGGCCCCGCGAATAGGACGGATGGGTCTCGTCCTGAAGCCAGCGCGGATCCCGGCCGAGCAGCGGCCAGTTGCCGCATTACCTGGCGATACATGCCCAGACGCCAGTCGCCGGCGCGTTTCATCTGCTGCTGCTTCAGCTCGTAGTTGGCGTTGTCGCGGCCCTGGGCGAAGAACTTCTCGCCGTCGCGCATGCGGAACGTGCGCTTGACCGCGAAGCGCTCGCGGTCGGCGTCGCTCTCCAGCACCAGCAGCGACGTGTACGGCGTGATGATCTGATACTCTTCGGACAGGGCGATGATCTCATCGTGGATGGACGACGAGGCGCCCTGTTCGAGCAGATGATCGAGGTGCATCCGCGCCCACAAACGCGGGATGAACGAGTTGCCGTGCTCGGCGTCCTTGAGGGGGACCGAGCCGGCTGAAGCGCACCGGCTTGTCGCCGCGCGTGCCGGTGACGATCACTTCGCCGACCTGGTCGCGGCCTTCCGGCAGATAGCGGCCCAGAAGGATTTGCTGCGATCCGGCCGGCAGGTTCGGCAGTTCCTCCGGGTAGACGCTGGCGGTGCGCAGACCGCGGAACTCCACTTTCAGATCGCGCAGGGTCGGCTGCGTGATCTCGCCGAGCAATTCGAGGGCGACCGCCGAGGGCGCCTGCTCGCCGCCGGCGTGGCGAACCGAGCCGCCGCCCAGCGCCGCGATGCTCTTGAGGACGCCGGACTCGTAACTGCTGCCGGGGCTGACCGCGTGGAACGTGCCGATCTTGCCCGCGCTCCTCGTACAGCCGGCGCAGACGTTTCGTGAACGCCACCGCGTCGGCGTCGCCGGTCGTGACGATGCCGTCGCCAACGTAGACGACGTGCGTGTTCGGCTCGCACTGCTTGAGCACCGAGGCAAACGCCTTGTCGAGATCAGTCCAGCCAAGGGAGGTTCGTCGAGCCAGGAATTGCCGCATCGCCGTCACGTTGACGGAGGTGGCGGCCAACGCTTTCTCGAACACCCAGTCGCATTCCACGTCGCAGGCGGCGAGGTTGACCGTGTCCTTCGACGTCAGGCCGTTCAGCAGCGCGGCCACGAAGTTCGCCTGCACGGCACGCTGGCGCGTGTCCATCGACGCCGACGTGTCGGCGAGGATCAGGAGGCTGCAGCGGCTTCGCCGTCGGGCAGGATGTCGCGGTCTTCGTCGCCACCGCCCGGCGGCGTCAATTGCAGCATGAAATAGCCGTCGTCGCCGCGGCGGTGCGGGATGAGCACGACATCCGCCTGCTTGCCGTCCGGCTCGATAACGACCTCGAAGTCGCGCGTCGGGCTGTACTCCTGGGCACTGAACTCGACGTGGGCCGAGTGCGCCGTGCGTTCCAGCCGCGTCGGATGCGTCGGACACGTCACGTTCTTGAGTGGGGCAGCGGAGTGGACCTTCACGTCGATGGCCAGCTCGCGCAGCGGGATGCAGCTGGAGCAATTCACTTTGCAGAGCGTAGTTGTAGCGGTAGCGACCGCCCTTGAACGGCAGGACTTGCGTGTAGGTGATCCGGATGCGCTTCTCGGAGTGGGCGAAGATCGGATAGACGCGGGCCTTGAAGATGTTGCCGCCCGTCCATTCGAGCAAGCCCGGATCGCGCTTCTCCTGCAGGATGGTCTCGTAAATCTCGCGGGCGCGCTGCTTCTCGACGATGTCGGCCTCGACCAGTTTGTCGCCGATCCACATGCCGAAGCCGGCAATCGACGCGCCGGGCGGCAGCGGGAAGTGAAACACGCCTTCCAGTACGCCGTCGGTGCGGTTGACGAACGATTCCTCGATGACGGTGCGGGCGATCTGGTCGCGGATGTCCACCGTGACCTTGTGCTGGCCGACCGTCAGCGGCACGTTGCGGCCGTCCACACGAGCGACCAGCGAGCCGATCGATTCCTCGTTCGTCTTGCCCTTGAACGCCCGTAGCCAGCGCGGCTCTCGCCGGACCTTGACGAGCTGCTCCCCGTCGAGTCGATAGCGCTGCGTGCCCTTGACGGCGATCTTCTGCTTCTCCGGGCCGAGCAGCTCCAGGGTGGCGTCGGCGGGGACCGTGATTTCCAGCTCGCCTTCGTGCAGGCGGATTCGATCGGGCCGGATCACCTCGACGAGGGTGCCGGGGCCGAGGAGGACGCGCGTGCGCTTGACGAGGCGCAGGTCGGCGGCGTTGGCGCCGCGAACGTCGGTGCGCAGCCAGTCGCCGGGCTTGACGAGAAGGTGCGTGCTCACCGGCGTCCAGCGCCGGCGCATCACCGGCTTGACGGTGACGACGCCTTGCACGTCCGTCACCTTGCCGACTCGGCCGTCCTCGGTGAGCGTGTCGCGGACGACGAATTTCTCTTCGGGGATCTGCCTCGTTGTAGGCCAGCACGCGCAGCTCGGCGAGCGGCCGCGCACCGTCCTTGCCTTGCTCCTTCGCCTGCATCGAGTGCAACAGATGCGTCCGACGGTTGACCAGCGCCTCGATTTCGATGGGGCCTTCCCGCGCCGGCACTTCGAGATGGTAGACCAGGCAATCGAGTCCGTCGCGCTGGGTCTCGCCGACCGGCCGGCTGTCGGCAAGACTGGGTCCGTCCGGCTTGGCAGGCAGCTCCAGCAGAGCGAGGAGGTCGAGTTCGGAGCGGTCGCCGTCGCGGTGGTAGGGCGATTGGCCCGAGGTCGCTCGGTTGGCTCGCTCGTCGATGCGCCAGAGCTTGCCGTCGGAAGCGATCTGGTAGGTGCCGTCGGGGTTGTCGCGGCGCAGACGGCCAGGGGTCTCAGCCCAGAACTCGAAGGTCTTGCCCTCGCGGACAAGTTGGCCGTGGAGACTGCGGGCGTGGGCCGTCTCCTCCAGCACCCGGGCGAAAGCCGGGTTGGCGTCGCGGACGGCGAGCCACCAGGACAGACCAATGCCGGCGAGCAGGACGGCGGCCGCGGCGGCAGCCAGAATGCGCACGATGCGAGCGGTCATCCGACGACTCCTTTGACGGAGAAGGCGTGGTTGCGAAGAAGCCTGAAACACCTCGGTCGAGTGTTCGCGCAAGCGCGCGAGAAAGTCGCGGTCGGGCGGGGCGATGTCGCGCGCCGCGGCCGACAGGAATGCCTCGATCTGTTCCTCGTCGCGGTCATCGTCCGGCGGAGTCATGATGGTCCCTTGTCGGCGGCGAAGACGGAATGGCGCAGCAGCATTTGCCGGAACATCTGCCGCGCCCGAGCCAGCCGCGAGCGCACGGCCGTTACCGTGCTGTGCTGCTGGCTGGCGATGCGTTCCACCGATTCGCCGTCGAGATACTTGGCGGTCAGCACGGCCTCGTACTCCTGGGGCATCTCGGTCAGCGTGGCGCGGACGAGGGTGGCCAGTTCGGCAGCGGCCAGGACCTCCGGCGGCGCGACGCTCTGCCCCTGGAGACAGCGGAACGCCTCGCCGTTGCTGGCCACCAACCAGTTCCCGGCCGAGCGGACGCGATCGTGGCGTTTCTCCTTGCGATAGTGCAGGGCGACGTGACGGCGAGCGATGCCCCACAGCCACAGCCACAGTCGGCCGCGCGCGGGTCGTAGCCGCGTGCGGAACGCGCGGCGGCCAGGAACGTCTCCTGCACCACGTCGGCTACGTCGGCGGAGTCGGCGCCCAGAAGGCGCGCGACGGCACTCCAGACGCGCTCGGCATAGGCGTCGTACAGCGCGCGCCAGGCATCGGGCCGGCCTTCCCCCAGGCCGCGCGCGATCTCTCGCTCTTGTTGCTCATCCATCACGGATGGGTCCGCCGCGGTGCGTCATCGAGGAACTTCCTTGAGATCGATCGCCGGCCGTCCCGGTCGTGGGGCGTGGACGTTCGCGGCGACTAGAATAAGATTTGCGCATCGCGGGGGAAATGTATCGCGCCGCTTCCAAAAAAGCGAACCGCTGCCGACTGCCGGCAAAGCTGTTT
The DNA here is from genome assembly GCA_963849325.1 of uncultured Planctomycetota bacterium. Lineage (GTDB taxonomy): Bacteria > Planctomycetota > Planctomycetia > Gemmatales > Gemmataceae > JAJPHU01. The sequence continues at coordinate 20,648 of CAWKHF010000012.1, forward strand.
CTATCCCGAGGACTGCTCCGCGGTAACTCTTCGGATCGATCTCCGCGTCCAAGGTATCTGCCCATGAATGATCCCGAACCGTTCCTTGCCGAACACCTGAGGTTGACGCGCCGCTTTTTTCTCGGCATGGGCGCGGCCTGCATGGCGGGAGGAGGCGATCGATCGTTCGCCCAAAGCGCGGAGCCATCCGCGCCGGAGTTGGTCAAAGCCCTGACCAAGCTGGAACCTTATTTCACACCCTCGGCAGACTTCCGGGATGTGTCGCGCGGCAAGCCGTTGCCCCACACCTTGCCCGAGCAGAAGAAGCGTGAAGTCGGTCTGACGCGCGAGACCTGGAAACTCGAGATCCTGTCCGACCCGGACCACCCGGCGACCCTGGGCAAGCCGCTCACCAGGGAAGGGGGCACCGCGCTGGACTTCAAGGGTCTGCTTCAGCTGGCCGACAAGTATGCCGTCCGCTTCCCTAAGGTGATGACATGCCTCAACATCGGCTGCCCATTGGGGATGGGGATTCGGGAGGGCGTTCCGCTCCGCGAGGTGATCGGACTCACCCGCCCACGGGAGAACCTTCGTCGTGTGTTTTACCACGGCTACCACAACGACGACCCCAAACAGATGTTCCGCAGTTCGCTGGCGATCGACCGGGTGCTGGAGGATCCCTACGACCTGCCCCCCGTCATCTTGTGCTACAAGTTGAATGGACAATGGCTCGATAGCCGGCGCGGCGGCCCGGTGCGGGTTGTCGTGCCCGAGGGTTACGGTTTCAAGTCGGTCAAATGGCTCACTCACGTGGTCCTGACCAACCTGTACCACGCCAACGACACGTACGCGCAGGGCAACAACGACATCGACAGCGCGTTGAAGACCTTCGCCGCGACGTTATCGGTGCCGGCCGAGGTGAAGCGCGGCCAGCCGATCCCGATCACCGGCTATGCTCAGGTGGGCATTTCCGGACTGTCGAAGGTCCAAGTGTGGATTCACCCTCGCGGCGCGGTATGGCCCGCCGATGACCCCCACTTTGTCAAGGCGGCCTGGACGGACGCCCGCATCCTTCCGCCGCCGAGGCACTGGGGCGGGAACTTGCCGGAGGGCAAGATCCCGGAGCGCACGGCGGGCTTCGACACGGCGACCGGCCGGCCACTCGCGTGGCCTCTTCGACTGTGCAAGGTCCACTGGGCGACACTGCTCCCGGGACTGCCGGCCGGCGAATACACGTTCCGTTGCCGAACCATCGACGAGAAGGGCCAACCTCAACCCCTGCCGCGCCCGTTCCGCAAGTCCGGTCATTGTGCCATCGAAGCGGTAAAGATCTCCGTCAAGCCGTGAACCGTCCTGTGCTATCCGGCTCCGTCCGCCATGCCCATCGGGAGGAATCGTCGGTGATCGAGAGGAGAGTTCATGGTTCATCTCTCCTCGATCTTGACGCGGTTGGTTGGAGGAGTCCCTGATGCCGAAGCCAGTCGGCGAGCGAGGTATTCGCGGCCGTGGGCATAGCGTGTGTTAATCGGCACACCGGCTTGACACAACTTACAGCCTTCCGCCGGCCACGCCGGTATCTTGTACTCCAGCAAGTAGACGAATCGATCGACGCCCAACCCGGCCGCATCGACGTTTCCCCGACTCACCAGACACGCCGCGCCGACCACCTGACCGCCCGCGCCTCGCACCGCCGCCGCCGTCTCGCGCAGGGACAGCCCCGTGTTCACGATGTCGTCCACAATCAGCACACGCTTCCCGGCGGCTAGCCCGTCATAACCCCGTCGCAACACGAACCGGCCCCGCAAGGAATCGCCCTCCGTCGTGGGGCTGTGTTCCGCGAAGAGGGACAGGACGCCGAGGGCGTGGGCGGTCCACTCGGCGACGATTAGCCCGCCCGTCGCGGGGCCGCAGATCGCCTCGGCGCCCCAGGTTCGGACCTCCTCGCCCAAATCGCGGCAGAGGTGCTCGATGTGTTCGGTGTGCGGGTAAATCGCGTCCTTGTCGATCCAGCCGGCCCCGTGATCGCCCGAGATATAGACGAAATGGTCCTTGTCGATCACGGCGTGCGTTTGGGTGAGGATGCGTAAGGTCTCTTCTCGGTGCTGGTTCATCAATGCGCTCTCCGCCGGGTATCGAATCCGTTTCTCCAGGGAGCCTACCGCACGCCCGCGAGCCGGGCAAGCACTTGTTGTGAATGATGTCAGGCGACAAGAGAAATGTTCGACGCATTCAATCAAAGTGCTCGTCGCCGTCGTTGATGACGGGCAGGCGGCGCAGGGCGGCGGTGCGGCGCGTCCAGGCGCTGGTCTGCCAGTTGTCCACGCCGGTCTTCTCGGAGAACAGCGGCGGCAGCGGGAAATGGAAGTAATGCGCCAGGGCGTTGACGAACGGCTCGTACATGCCGCGCAGTTCCGCCACCTTGGCCTCGACGGCCGGACCCTGCCGCAGTTCCAGACCGGCCGCGCGCAACTGCTCGCCGAGTCGCTGCCAGGCCTCGGGCGGCAAGCGGTTCGGCTCCGCCGGACGGGGCGGAGTGTGGAAGACCAGGGCGAGATCGACGGCGGCATGCCGCGCCATGGCGAAGGTCAGCTGAGACTGAAAAAGGTTCTTGCCGGGAGCGGCCGCCAGGATGAGCGCGCAGGTATCGAGGATGGTCGTCAGCGCGGCCAGCCAGGACTGGTTATCGTGCTGCGAGCGGTAAAAGCTGAGCACGGGGAAGGACAGGTGGCTCTCCAACAGCTCCGCCGACCAGCGCTCCCACTCGGCCAGCACGTCGGAGCCGGCACCGGCATGGCAGTGCGGCGCAATGCGCAGCAGGAATTGCCCGGCGCTGGGCGGCGAACCAGCCCGAGCGTCCAGCAGCGAGATGACCACCTCGCGTCGGGAGAACGCCTGGTAGAGCACCGGCATGTAACCGATGATGACGGCCAAGAAGCCGAAGCCGATGCCGCCCTCGATCACCGCCAGGAAGCGACCCGGGCCATCCGTCGGCACCATGTCGCCATAGCCGATCGTGAAAAAGGTGATGCCGCTGAAGTACAGCAATGGGGGAAGGCCCTCCGCCGTATCGGCCGGCCTTTGGAATGGGGTGCCCAGCGACTCGTGCAGCAAGGCGAAGCCGACGATCAATCCCACGACCCACAAGCTGAACAGGGCCAGCAGGGACAGCGGGCCGAAGACGCTGAGAAAGGTTTCGCGCCGCTTGGACGTAGGGAAGACACGCGACAGCCACAGCCAGACGGGCCAGTTGAGGCGATAGAACCAGCGGCTGAAGCGAAACTTCCGCATGACGCGGCGCGGCAGCACCATCGCCTCGAAGGCTTCAAAGAGGATCCATCCGATAACCGCCGTGCTGGCCACGGACCCGACGATCGACATGGCTTATCACCACGGACTTGTGCGAGGAGACACGATTACTCTATGGAAGCGTGGCGCTGCGGAGTAAAGAATGAACCACGGATGAACACAGATAAACACGGATAAATAAATATCTAAAAGGTCTTTTTTGTCTTATCGATGTTCATCGGTGTTCATCTGTGGTTCATTTTTTCTTGGGGTCGAGGGCGGCCAGTTCGCCGGGGTCGCCGCTGAGGACCCAGGCGGCCCAGAGCGAAGGATGCGGCCGCCGAGGGGCTGGCTCGTCGCCTTCGACGATCTCGAAGCCGCGCACCGGGCCGGCGGCATCGCCGCGGCGCAGCAGGGCGAGCTGGGCCTGCCGCAGGGCCTCAGCCGACCCCATCTTCTTCCGCCAGAGGTTGTCGTAGAAGCGGCTCATCAGGGCCGCCGTCGCGGCGTCGTTGACTTTCCACAGGCTGGCGATCACCGTGCGGGCGCCGGCGAGGTGGAAGGCGCGCTGAAGGCCCAGCACACCCTCGCCGCCGGCCACGTCGCCCAAACCCGTCTGGCAGGCGCTGAGCACAACCAGCTCGGTGCCGTGCAGGTCCAGCGCTCCCACCTCCAGCGAAGTCAGGATCGCATCGCCGCCCTTCTCGGAAGGATGATTGACGCCGGCGAAGACGACGCCCGACAGGGCGCCGGGATGCGCCGCGCTGGTGCGGCCCTCGCTCCACGGCTTGCCGTCGCCCGCCGTCGCGGCCGCACGCGGAGCCAGGGCCGAACGCGCCTGGGGAGGGGCGAAGAATCCGTGCGTCGCCAGATGCAGGTAGGCCGCTCCCGGCGCGCGCTCGCGGAAGCGGCCGCCCGTCGCGTCGGCGCCGCGCAGCGGACGCACTTCGGCGCCGCTATGGGTCTTCTCAAATAGCCCCTGAATGGCGCTGATCTCCGTGGCCGTGCCGGGCAGAGCGGAGAAACGCGGCGACGCGGCGGGCTTGTTCGAGGGCGGCTCGCCGAAATCCACGTCACCCAGCACCAGGAGCGCCGGCGCGGACGTCCGTTCTCCGGCCCGCCGCGCCAGCAGTTCCGGAAGCACTTGCGGGACCGGCACCTGGGCCAGGGGCAGCTCTTCGAGCAGATACGCGCCCGTCTTCTTGCCCGGCAGGGCCGCGAACGGCACACGCGCCAGGACGCCGTCGGGCGAGATCAGCACCGCGCGGGCGCCGTGGAGATGCTCTTCCAGCGGCTGCCAGATCAGCTTGCGCAGTTCCGCGCCGGCCGCGCTGGCGTCCTTTCGCTTTTCCAGCACGACGCGCCAGCGCTCGACGGCCGTGTTGATCGGCTGGGCCGGTCCCAGCTCGATCACGGCCGCGTCCGCCTGCCCCTTCCGCAGCACGAAGGCCAGCACGCGACGCTCGACCTGGCCCTTGATTTCGCCCTTTTTCGGAGGCGTGAAGTGGTTGTACTCCAGCAGATCGATCAGCACGACCCCCGGAGGCAGCGACGTGCGGAGCTGCGCCGGCGTCAGCCGTTGGATCGTCTGCCGGTCCTGGAAATCGCGGCTGAGGGCGGACAGGCTTCGTTCGATCTCCTCCTTGCGTTTGGTGAGGTCCCCGATCCGCCAGCCCCCGTACTCCGATTCGCGGGTCTCCGCGAGGACCAGCGCGCCCAACTCCCGCGTGACCGACTCCAGTTCACGGTAGAGGCGATCCACGTCGGGAGATGGCGCGGCCGCCTCGCGCGGCCGCCGCAAGGCCCGCTGCCAGACGAAGACACTCCCCTTCCAGGCCAGCACGGGCTGATAACGGTCGTCGGCGGACAGATGGGCTCGCTGGGCGAGGGACAAGTAATAGTCCACGTAGCCGCGCAGCGCTTGCATACGGCGCACTTGCAGGCGCTCCGACTGCAGGGCGAAGGCCAAATCGAGGTTCGCACGCGCGGCGGTGAAGACCTTACGCATGAAGGTATTGGCCTCCTTCGTGTCGCCGCGCATCTCGGCCAGCAGGGCGAGGTTGGCCATTGTCACCACGGTATCCGGATGCGCCTCCCCCTTGGCCTTGTGGATTTCCAGAGCTTGCCGCCAGAGCCGACCGGCGCGGTCGAGATCTCCTCGTTCAAAGTAAAACTGCCCCTGGTTGTTCAGAGCGTTGCCCAGGCGGCCGTCTGATCCCTTTCTCTGACGGATTTCCACCGCGCGATGGTAGAGCAACTCGGCCTCGTCCTTCTCCCCCAACTCCTTGGCAATCGTCGCCAGGTTGTCCAGAACGAGGGCGTAGGCCGGCTCTTCATCGCGGTCGCGCAGGGTCTGTTTGATGATGCCCAGCGCCTCGCACAACAGCAGGCGGGCACGGCCGTACTCCTGGCGTTTCACGTAGAGCAAGGCGCGATTGTTCAAGGTAGCGGCGTCTTCCGGTAGGACGCCGGGCAACAGCGGAACGGTTATGGTGTCATTGCGATCCACCAGGGCGGTGCCGAGGTTGAACTGACCCATCAGGAACTCGTAGCGTTTGCTGAGCTGGATCGCGCCGTTTTTGTCCGGCGGCCCCAGCTCCACCGACCGACGGCGGGGGAAGTCCTGCGCTTCTCGCAAGCACTCGTCGGCCCTGGCCAAATCGCCCACGGCCTGGTACAGGACGGCGAGGTTGTTCAGACTGCTCAGGTAGGCGGGATGCAGACGATCGATCTTCGCCATGATCCGCCGCGCCTCCGCGAACAACGGCTCCGCGCGGGGATAATCGCCGGTCGCGTAGAGCAGCAGGCCGAGGTCGTTCAACCCCTCGACGTATTCGGGGTGCTCTTCGCCGAGGACGGCCTTGCGGATGGCCAGGACTCGCCGAAAGGAACCCTCGGCGGCGCGGAAGTCGCCCATACGCCTCCGGATCGCCCCGACCCGCGCCAGCGACTGGGCGGTCTCGCGGCTGTTTTCGCCGAGGAGCCGTCGGCGAGCTTGCAGGATCGCCTCGACGCGCGGGAGCCTCTCGGCATCGCCCCCCTGGTAAAGCCTGTTCAGCTCGTTATCTTCCAGATCGAGCGACTGGCGCTGCGCGAGGTCGAGCCGCGACAGACGTTCGCTCAGCGCCAGCCGCAGGCGCGTGTTGACGATCTCCCCCGGCATGCCGCCTGGGAGGCTCGTCAGGATGTCGAGGCGTTTCTGCCAGGCCTGGCGGGCGCCGTCCCAATCCTCGCTCTGTTCGTATTTCGTGGCCAGGGAGGTGTAACTCGCCAGGGCCTGACCGAGGCGTTGGAGATAGGCCGGGTTGCGTGGACCCAGCACCTTGCCGGTGATGGCGGCGGCCTGGAGGGAGTATCGGCCGCTCCAAACGGCGTCGCCCTTGCGCTTGTGCAGCTTCGCCAGGCCGCTCAGGCAGTTGGCATAGTACAGGTGATCCTCGCCCAGCAACTCCTTGACCGTGTTCCGCACGCGCTCGGCCTCCGCGAGCAGCACGGGGATGCGCTTGTCTTCGCCCTTCTCGAACTGGCGGAGGCCCCGCGGCAGGTTGTCTTGCACGTCCCAGCGGGCATAATAAGCGTCCCAGAATCGCTGATATTGCTGGCGAGTCATGCGGCGAAGCGTCTCGATTTGCCGGACCTGGAAGCGTGCCTCCACCGTCTGCCAGTGATCGGCGCCGTAAAGCTTCGTCTTGATCGCCACCACCTCGTCGCCGTATCGACGGGCGAGGTTATAGTCGGGCCACTTCAAATACAGCTCGGACAACCGCGCCAGAGACGCGATGGTCTCCTCGTGGTCCTCGCCGCGCACCGCGCGCTCGATGGCAACCATCTGGAGGGTCGTGCGGATCGCGTCCTCCAATCGCTTCGCGCTGCGCGATTGCTCGAAAAGCTTGTCGCGTTCCTTCAGTCGTTCGACCTGAGCGGGCGTCAGTTTGGCATTCGCGGGTTCGACGGCCAGGGCGGCCGCCCGCGCCGCGCTGAGGGCGTCGAACGATTGGAGCGTATCGGGGTGGTCGGCGCCGAGGAGTTTTCGCCGCCCGTTCAGCGCCTCGCGCAACACCTTTTGGGCCGGGCCGTAGTCTTCGGCCGCCTTCAGCGCCAGACCGACGACGTGTCGCGCCTCGGCCGTGGCGGGGTGCGCGTCGCCGAGCAGGGTGCGGCGCGTCTCCAATATCCGGCGGGCCGGGTCCACGGTTTTGCGGTATGCCGCCAGCGCCTCCTCGTGGTATTTAATCAAGTAAATTCGGCCCTTGATTTGTTCTCGCAATTTGTCGAGCGCTGGCCCCGACTCGGCGAGCAGGCGGCGCTGCTCGGCCGTCAAGCCGGCCAGGACATCGACGTGCTCCCGCGCCCGCCGCGCCTGCGTGGTGTGCCAGTCGCGCTCGCCGAAGTGTTCCTTGTACAGGTCGAGCGACTGTTGACGCAGCTTGCGGGCGGCGGCGAAGTCCTCGCGGCTCACGGCCGCGATGGCCTGTTTGTCCAGCAGCTTGAATAGGCTGTCGCGCGCGCTGGTGTAGCTGTAGCTGTCCTTGTCCTTGTACCGCTTGCGGATGTCCAGAAGCCGGAGATAGAGGGGTACTGCCTCCTCCGGTTGATTGGCCGATACGGCCAGGTTCGCTGCCTCGCCCAGACTGGTCAGCAAGTCGGGGTGCTCGGCGGGCAGCACCTTTTCCCGCTTCACCAGCGCTTCGCGCGAGCGACAGCGCCTCGGCATACTTGCTCCGCCATTTGAGATGATCGGCCGACTTCATTTGCTCGCCCGCCTCCCGCAGCAGTCGGCGCTGGTTAGGGTCCAGGCGAGTCAATAATTCGAGATACGTTCGTTTTTCCTGGGCCTTGTCGATCTGCCATTTGTAGTTGCCCGGACGCTTGCGCTGAATGTCCAGTATCTCTTGCGTTGCCTGACGGGCGGCGGCCAGGTCGTCGCGCACGATGGCGGCTTCGGTCGCGTCTTGCAGGAGGCGCACCAGTTGATCCACCGTAGCGGAAGTCTCCTGGTGGTTCTCGCCCAGTGTTCTCTTGCGGATGGCGAGACACTGACGCATCAGCGCCAGCGCCCGTGGAAGGGCCTTCGTCTCGTGAGAGAGAAGGGCGAGGTTCCACAACCGGACGGCGTGGCTGGGATGATGTTCGCCGACGACTTGCTGGCTGAGTTCGAGAGCCTGGCGATAGAAATCCTCGGCCTTGGGATAATCCTTGAGCTTGTCGTGAATCAGGCCCAGCCGGTTCAGATCGTAGATGCGCCGTCGCGTGCGCTCGCCCAGGACCGCCTGATGAATTTCCAGCGCCTGCTTCGCCGCCGACAAGGCGTCCGGATATTTCTCCGTCTGGTAGAGCTTGGCTGCCTTGTCGGTCAGCTGGTCGGCCTCGGCCACGCGCTGACGCTGGGCGGCGTCGAGACCGGCCAAGGTCGTGACGTCGGCCAGGTCCAAGCGTGCATCAATGGTCCACCAGTGCTGGTCGCCGTAAAGCTTGCGAAACACCAACAGTTCTTCGCGCCGCGCCTGGATGGCGGCAGGGTAATTCTGTCGCCGTTCCTGCAACCACCCCAGCCAATCCAGCGCCGAACCAACGTGGTCGTGGAGATTGCCGAGTACCTCGCGGTCGAGGGCCAGTACCTTCTCGACCGCAGCGACGGCCTCGTCGAGCTTGCCCGCGTCGCGCAGCTTTTTGACCTCGCCCATGAGCCGGTCGCGCTCCGCGAGTCGGAGCTTGCGCTGCTCCGGCGTCAGCATGTCCGCGATGACGGCGGCAAGGTCTTTCTCGGTCTGGATTGTCTGGGGATGAACCTCTCCCAGACCGCGCTGATAGATGCCGACGGCCTGCTCGAAATGCCGTCGCGCGGCCGGGTAGTCTTTCTGGTCCCGCAGCAGGTTGCCCAGGGCAACGTAAACGACAGCGATGTCGGGATGGTTGGCAACGAGGACTTTCTTGTTGATCGACAGGGCTTCCTCGAAGAGGGCGCGGGCCTTGGCGCTGTCGCCCTTCTGACGCAGGGCCGCGCCGCCGATAAGGAGAGCCATCGCCGTATCGGGATGTTCATCCCCCAGCACCCGCCGGCGAATGTCCAAAATCTTCTCGGCCAGAGTCGCGGCCTCGGCGCCCTTGCTCTGCTTCAACAACGCGGTCGCGCGCGGAAGTAGCTCCGTCGCTTCGTGCAGCGCGGCACGGTCGGCGGCGGAGCGCTTCTGCTGCCGATCGACCTCGGCGAGCAGGCGGATCGCATCGGCGATTTGATAATGGTCCGCCGGCACGAGCTGGCGATAGATGGCCAGCACATCTCGGCGGACGAGCCGCGCCCGGCTGAAGTCCTCCTGTTGCTCGTGCAATTCGGCCAGCGAGATGAGGAGAAAGGCCGTGTCGGCATGGTAGCGGCCGAACAGCTCGCGCTGAAGGACCAGCACTTTATCCAGAGCGGCGACGGCTTCGGTCAGTTTGCCGCCGGCGCGGAGCTTGCCAACCTCTTGCCAGAGACGGTTGCGCTCCTGGAGTCGTTCCTGATACTGCTCCGGCTTCAGAGCAGCGGCGATGACGCCGTCGAGGCTCTTGACGATCTGCACCGTATCGGGGTGTTCGTCGCCTTGCACCTTCTTGCGGATGGCCAACGAGCGCTCGAAATGGGTGCGGGACGCCGGGTAGTCCTTCCGCGCTCGGAACAGATAGCCGAGATTGCTGTGTACGATGGCGACATCGAGGCTCTCGTCGCCCTGGGCCTTGCGATGGATGGCCAGCGCCCGCTCGTAGTTTTTTCGCGCGGCGTCCAGCTCTCCCAGGGAATCGAGACTGATCGCCAGTCCGTTGAGCGCATAAGCGGTGTCGGGATGAGCGTCGCCGAGCGTCTTCTCGCGGATGGCCACGGCATGTTCGTAGTAGCGCACCGCGCCCTTGTAATCCTTCTGGAGTCGCATGAGGTAGCCGAGCGTCGTGCGCACCGATGCCACCTCGGGATGATCCTGGCCCAACAGTGCCAGGCGCGTCTCCAGCGCTTCGGAGGCGGAGGCGACGGCTTGGGGGAGTTTGCCTTGTTTGGACAGGTCCACGGCTTGCTTGACCTGGCTTCGGGCCTCGCGCAGCCGATCGCGGTCCTCCGCGGTCATGCCCGCCAGTCGGTCCACGTCGGCTCGTGCCAGCCGTGCGTCGCGGGTCCACCAGTGATCCGCGCCTCGTGTCCGGGAGTAGAGATCCACCACTTCCTGACGAGCCGTGCGAGCGGCGGCGAAGTCGCCGTCCTCCTCGTGTTTCTGGGCTTGCCGCGCCCTCAGCGCGGCCAGCGCGTTCCGGCAGCTGTGCGTGCGTGCATGATCGTCTCCCCAGGTCTTCCTAAAGAGCGCCGTCGCTTGCCGGTAGAGCGTCTCCGCCGCGTCGAGTTCGCCCCGGTCGCGCAGAACCCCGGCCAGGTTTTGCAAGGTGCTCGCGTGGTCCGGGTGCAGTCCGGCGTCCGATTTCTTCCAGAACGTCGGCTGCTTCCCGGTACAGCGCTTCGGCCCGGGCGATGTCCTTGCGGCGCTCGTACACGATCGCCAGGAAGTTGAGGGCGCGGGCCGTGTCCGGATGGGCGTCGCCCAGCAGTTGCCGGCGGACTTCCACGGCCTGTTGCGCCGGCTGGATGGCCTCGGCGTCCTTGCGCTGGTTGTAGAGTCGGCCCGCCAGGTAATACTGCCGCCGCGCCTCGAAGACCCGCCGGCGATCCGTTTCCTCGAGCTTCGACAGCAGTTCCACGTCGTCTCGGTTCCGGCGAGCGGCGAGGGTCTGCCAGTCCTCGCCGCCGTGCAGCTTGGCCTGGATCGTCACCGCCTCGTCCGCGGCGGCGCGAGCTTTGGCGAAGTCGCCCTTCTCGCTGTACAGACGCGCCAGCCAGGTCAGCGATCCGGACGTGTCTTCGTTGGCGTCCCCCAGCACCTGGCGCTCGACGGCGAGCATTTTTTCGGCGGCGGTGATGGCCTCGATGAGTTGGCCCGCGCGCTCCGCCTTCTCGACATCGGCCTGGTGCCGGTCACGCTCCTTGAGCCGTTCCTTTTGCTCGACGGTCAAGGGCGGCTCCGCCAGGGCGACTACCCAGCACGCCGCCAGCGCGACCACCACGCCCACTACCCGATTGCTCCACTGGAGATGGCGAATGGCACTCATCGTTGAGCTTCCTCCTGGAAAGGACTGCCCGGAGCCGTCTGCGAAATCGAAGACAAAATGGTAGTCTGTTTAATCCGCCCCTGTCCCGCTCGATGCCCGACGGGACGAACGAGCGGAGCGATTGCAGACATTATCTCGAACCGGGCGGCGCAAGGGCAAGAAAAATGTGTCACGGGTGACAGCCATAGGACAGCGAGATGCTATTTCGCCGCCGGGCGGCGTCGATGCCGCAGCAGGAGAAGAGCGGCGACAACGATCAGCCCAACCAGGATGGAGAGTGCCATCGTCCACGGAAACTCCCAGCGGACGTTCTCTGTGCGCGCGGGAGTAGCCATCTCTTCACCCGAGGGTTCGAACCTTGTCTACCTGCGTTCGATTCTCTTTCGGAAGAGTCTGGAAGGAGAGCAAGCGTATCGCTGTCCCGCCGCCGGAGGTGTCGCGCCGAAGACCCCGCTCTCCGCCGAGCGCGAACAGGGCCCTTTGCAGCAAACGACCGTGCGGTGAGTCGAACGCCTGCTCCGAGTCGCGGCGCAATTCCGACCGCGCCTTCTCCAGCGTCGGCTGACACAGCCAGGTGAAATCGACGCCATCCTGGTCGATGTCGGCCTTGACGGCGAGGACGACCACGTGCTCCAGGCCGAGCGTCCGATCGACCACCTTGGCCCTCGGGCTGGTGAAGACCTCGCCCGGCCCAATACGGTTGTCAATGCGATCGGAGCGCGGGAAGAAGGCGCTAATGCCGTGGCCGCTGTCGATGTACAGGATCGTCGCCCACACGGCGACCTGGCCCTGGTTACGGATGCGGACGGCGAACTGCTCGCCCGTCGTGAGCCGAAGCCCTTCGCCGGTCCACGGGACGCGCACCGCGTTCTCGGCACGGGCAGGGAGGTCCGGGGGGAAGCGAACCAACTCGACCGTAAGCTGTAAGGTGTCGCCGCCCTCGTCCTGTAGCGCCGCAGCCAGGCGGAGGAGGTTCCGTGCGCGGGCGATCCGTGTCAGATGGTCGTCGAGCCATCCGGGCAACTCCCCGTCGATGGCTACCGGCCCGACAACGCGCGGTGTCGTCGCGTCGTCGCGACGAGACGGCCCCATTGGTATGAGCGTGACCTGGTTCGCCTCGCTGTGAATCACCCACTCGGCCCGATCGGGAGTCGTCAGCTCGATCAGCTTTCCCTCCGTCTTTTTGCTTAACGGATCCACCGCGCGATGCACGGCGTCCGGTGCGTTGCTGTCGAGCACCACGGGCATTTGAAGCGAGCCATACGAGAGGTAGACCGGCTGGCAGCGCCCCTCGTCGGGCAGTGTACGGTCCTCGGCGAGCGTCCCGTAGGCGACAGGACGCACCTTCGCATCGAGCACGCGGGCGTCGATAACTTCGACATGGCCAACGACCCGATCTTCGCTTGCTCCGGCCGGTGGGCGAACTTCCAGGATGGTGCCGGGGTTGAAACCGTGCAGGGAGCCGGCGTTGAGGAAGTACCCGCCGCTGCGCTTGCGCAACACGAACCGGGAGCGACCCGGCCACTGGCGCTCGCCGAGGAATTCTCGGTCGCGGTCCTTGCCCTCCACCAGCGGCAGCGAGTAACAGGTGCGCGTCCGCACTCGGGCGTGGATACGCTGGACCACTTCCGTATAGGTCAACGGATGGACGCTCTGGGTCAGCACCTGCGCCAGCGCGTAGGTGAAGACGCCGTGCTTCTTCCGGCCGGGACTGTCCCGGTCGGGGGCCAGTCTTCGTAAGCGGACTCGGACGACTGGGCCGCGTACAGGGCGGCCAGGTCCGGCTCCTCGCCGGCCATCTTCCAGGGCCGATGGGACTCTTCGCCGCGCATTCGCGCTGCTCCTCGCGCCGCGCGCTCACGGGCCTGGACAATCGCCTCCGCCGGAATGAACTTTTCGATAGGGATTCCGCGGGGGAGGGCGTCCTCGTGGTCCCGTACAAGGGTGGCGGCATGGCAGGCATCGACGAGGACTACGAGCGAGGCCCCACGAGCGCGGATGGCCTTCAGCCAGACAGCGATCTCCTTGTCGGTAATGGCGTTGACAACCTTCTTGCCCGCGCCGTCCCAGCCCTGGACGTCGGCCGGAAGGAAGATTTCATCGAGACCATCCGGTTCGGGATGTTCGGGATCGTCGGAGTCCGCGCAGGGCTGCTGACTGCCGTGGCCGGCCAGGAAGATGACCACCTTGTCGCCCGGCCCGGCGATACGAGCCAGCCCCCGGAACTCGCGTTCGATGTGGGCCCGCGTCGGCCGGTTCGCCTCGTCCTTGTCCCCCTCTTCCTCGCTCAGAATCTTGACGTTGTCGGGCGGGAACGCGAATTTCTCGCCCGTCAGCAGTTCGCGCATCAGTAGAGCATCATTTCCACAGCCCTCCAGATGGAAGCGCGGTCCCAGCTCGGGGTAGCGCGTGCAGCCGATCAGCAGGGCGCGGCGGACCCCCGCGCCGACGACGCGCGGCGGGAGCGACGCCAGCATCAGTACGCTCAGGAGCAACACTACTCGGCGCATGGCTCCTCCCTCTCTGGAAAGGGACGAACTCTTGTCAGCGGGAATTGCACGTCGTTAACGCGGTCGCTCGATCCAGTCTACAATAGGTTTCCTCTTAACCAACCCCAAATAGTCCGAGGAGAATGGTTTCCTGTCCCTCGGGAGGAACGGTGCATGAACTCCCGATCCGCCCTGCTCGGCTTGGTGCGACTGTTCGGCATCGTTTCGTGCGGCCGGAAGGCGGCGGGTCGTTGGGGGTGTGGAAACGGCGGGACAGGAGCACGTTGTCTTGATCGATGTTCGGGTGAAGTCGGAAGAGCAGCCGATGGATTTCCGCTGTCTGGGGCAGCCCAGCATCGCCAGGGAGCGCGCGGCGGACAGGAGCAAGCGTTCCGCGCTTGACTCCCCGTTGGGGCAGTTGCTCCAGCACGCGCTCTACACCGCGAAGGGAAAGTGTTGATGAATCGCTTGCTGATCCGTGGCCTGCTCTCGTGCGTTACCCTCCCGGGTGCGGCGCTGGGACTGACCGCCGAAACGCCGGACCTGGCCCGCCAGGAACCGAACACCTGGGTCAAACGCAGCCCCCTGGCCGACACGCCGCCGTCGCCGCGGCTGGGCTACGAGTCTTCGCTGGGCTACGACCCGAAGGCAAAGGTCTTGATCCGCTGGGGAGGGCACAACCAGGGCGGCGGCGGCGAGCAGAACGCCGAGACCTGGACCTTCGACCCGCTCACCGCCCGCTGGACTTTGAAGGAGACCAACGATGCGCCGCCCGGCGTCTGTTGCGCCAGCAGAACGTCTTTGATCGGTCGCGCAACCGCTTCGTGCGCTTCCCCGCCTTCAGCGGCAGTCACGGTTGGCAGTGGTTCCGCGAGATCTACCTGAAGAATTCGTCGGTCTGGTCCTACGACCTCGCCTCCAGCACCTGGCGCGATCTGCGGCCGCTGCCCGAGCCGCAGCTCCGTCCCCTGCGCTGCGCCGACTGGGACAGCGACCACGAGGTCATGGTCGTTTTCGGCGGCGAGGGCAGCCAGGAGGGAACGCTGGTGTACGATCCCTACGCGAACACCTGGACGAAACGGCAGGCGCCCGATCCGCCGCCCTTCCGCAGCGGCGGCAACCTGGCCTACGACGCCGCCCACCAGATGCACGTCCTCTTCGGCTCGCAGTTCAACAACGACCGGCACACCTGGGGCTACGACCTCGTGAGCAATCGCTGGCGCGATCTGAAACCGGCAATGCAGCCGCCCACGGATCGCAACGACGCCGTACTCGCCTACGATCGAGTCAACGGCGTCGTGCTCGCGGTCGTCAAGGTGACGGAGGGCGAGGGCGAGAAGGCCCGGCATCGCCTGGAAACATGGGTCTACGATGCCGGCCGCAACCGCTGGACCAAGATGGACCCGCCGCGCGAGCCGGACGCCAGCGGCAACCGAGCGCGTCTGATGACCTTCCTCCCCGACCGCAACCTCGCCGTCCTGGAGACGCGCACGCATCCGCCGCAAGGCCCGGCCGAACAACAAATCTGGACGTACCGCTTCGCCCAGCCCAAACGAGACACCAACGCTCCTCCCGCGCCGCCGAGCGATCTCCGTCTCACCACGGACAAGGACGGCGCCGAGCTGAGCTGGAAAGCCAGTCCCTCGGCGAACGTCGCGCGGTACGTCGTTTACCGCGGAGAGGGGACCGCTCCGTGGGAGGTGACTTACCGCGAGGTCGGCCGCGTCGGCGCGAAGGAGCGGTCGTTCCACGACACCGGCCTGCGGACGGGGCAGGTCTCCTTCTACACGGTTCGATCCGCCGACGCCGAGGGCCGGCTCGGGCCGCAAAGTGCCAGGGTCCGCACCCAGCCGCGCGTCGTCGAGGAGGCCGTCGTCTCCGTCCTGTCCGCCCGCGAGGTCGAGCTGACGTGGACGCCTCCGGGCGGCGAGGATGTCGTCGGCTATCACGTCGAGCGGGCGGCGGTGGAGGTCTGGTCGGAAGACCAACTTCCGCGCCTGAAGAAACGGATGACGCCGGCCGCCGAGCCGGCGGTCGGATCGCTCCGCCGCATCGGAGCCTTCCGGCGCATCAGTACCGAATTGGTCAAGGAGCCGCGTTTCCGGGACGAGGTTGACCTGGGTAAGCCGCAGGCGATCGAGGGCGAGCCGCTGTGGCAGCGTCGCTTCGCCGCCGAGCAACTCGACGTCAAGGGCAAGCCCTACCCTCGGGCCGTGTTCGCCTATCGTCTGCGGGCCGTCAATCGGCTGGGCGTGGAGAGCGGACCATCGCCCTACTTCCTGACCCTCCCGTCCGCCCCGCAGTGGTTGTTCTCGCGCGAACGGGGAACACAATGTCAGCTGAAGTGGGCGCGCAACCCCGAGAAGGGGTTGAAGGGCTACCGCGTCTACCGGCTCGATGGCCGCTTCGACGCCCAGCCGGTGTCGCGGCTCACGCCGGAGCTGATCGCGGATCGGACCTTCATCGACGAGGCGGCGGGCAAGACCGCTCGTCGCTATCACGTCGTCGCCGTGGACGCGCTGGGCCAGGAAGGACTGCCCTCGGCCCCGGTCTGGTTCGAGCGCGAGTGGAAGTCGTTCTACCGGCCTTTCGTCGGCGAGTGGCACCAGTAGCCTGTCCGCGAGACAGGCGAGACCCAGAAAGAACACAGGGAAGCGGCCGGCAGACCGTTGGCCTCCGGTCACTCCCCTGTGGATAGGCGTGGGAGCCGGTCAGAACGGCTGGCCCGCGGGCATCCGCTGGAACACGGAGCTACTTGTGGTCGAGGGGATCGGTTGGGGCTGGAACATCGAAGGACTCGTGGCGCCCGAGGAGAGATTGGGGCTGGTCATGGTCGCGCCCGGGGTGAGGGCGGGGCTGATCGTCTCCTGCCCGCTCATGCCGGGGTGATACTTGGCGAAGGAGTCCTGCGGGACCACGTCTGATCCCTGCGACTTGCGGTTAAAGAGACCGCGGAGACGGGGGAAGAGTCGCGGGCGACTCTCCTCGCCGGCGCGGCGTATTCCGGCGTCGCGTAGCGGGAGGCGGTCACGGACCCGTAGCCGGAGGAGGACACCGGGTAGGAACGGGTATCGATGACCGGCATGGGGTCGGCGCCGGGGCGCAGGTCGTCATCAGGAGCAAAGCCAGCGTGTTCATGGGTCGTTCATCCTTGAGAGAAACAGTTGTCCCGGAACGGAAACCGGAGCGGAGGCCGACCCGGCAGACCGTCCCATCATCCTGCATGTCCCGTGGGGAGGAAGTTCATCCGAACGAGCCTCCGTCGCTTGGGGGCGGGACTTGGATTTACCCATCGACCAAATCCACTGCCTCGCATCAGGCGGCGTCTCTTGCGGAAGAGGGTTGCTGCACGCAACGGTCGGGACCGGCGAGTAAAGCTTGTTTTACCGATTATGCCGGCGCGTCCGTTTCGCCAGGAGAGCAGAGGAGGAGCGGACAGCGGAAGCGTCGGGAGCGGCTGGGACAAAAAAGTTCAACCAGACCCTTGACAGCAGCATCCGACCGGAGGTAGAAGAAGGGTAGAGTCATTCGGACATGGAACAAGGCCACGAACCAAGGAGGCGAGCCATCGAAACTCCACCGACGAGAGAATACCGGAACTCGTAGGCTCTTGGATTTCGGCTTCTACGGTGTTGGATGGACAAGATCTCCACGGCGTTACGGCCGTGGCCGCATTGAAGAGTAACGACCGATCCGATGGCCGCGGCGAGTTCCGGTCGGTCCTCCGAGACAGCAGCCCGCAGCCCCGAACGCAACTCGTCCGGCGCTGCGGGCTGTTGTTGTTCCCTCTCCGGTCCCAGCGCGTTTGATGGGACAAAGGCAGCGCGATGGAAACGAGAGTGCCGGTTGTGCTGATCGTGCTGGTGGAGGCGGCGCGGCTGCGCTGGTCGGTCGCGGCCGTCCGCATGGACGGGGCCATTGCTCCGTTGCTGCGTTCGGAAGAGGGCGACCTGGCCACCTACCAGGGACTCGACTTCGATGATCAAGTGTCCTTTCTGCGGCACCGATTCTGTGGCGTCGTCCAGCGCGGATGCGACCGCCTCTGGCCGGTGGGACAGAAAGCGTGCCAGTTCGTCTTTCTGTTTGACGAACTCCTCCCCGGTGCGGCGGCGGAGCTGACCCAGCGCGTGGCGGAACATTTCGCCGAATGGATGCTGAGTCCCCCGGTAGTCGTCTACGTCCGCGAGGGTGGCTTCACCGACGCCGGGCTGCGCCGGCTGGCCGGCACGATCGATCGGCCGATCGAGGACGCCCTGCGCGCCGGACTCGCCCCGTTGTCTACCGCGATGGCCGACTCGGCCGCCTGGGAAGTGTCGCACCGCAAAGGAACGTGGCAACCCCCATCGAATGGATGATTGAGGGATGGCGAACGGCCGGCGTAAGCCGGCTGGTAGGGCCCAAACCAGCCGGCTTACGCCGGCCGTTCGCCCAGTGTACGGTCCAGGCGAGCGAGCAGCGTCTCCCTGGTTCCTTGTCCGCTGCTGTGTCCCTCCGGCTGTGCCAGGTAGTCGCGCACGTCGGCGAGCAATCGACGCCGCTCCGCGAGCGATTCGTACTGTTCCGAGGCCTGACGCAAGACGGCGAGCAGTTCGTCGGGATCCCACGGCTTGGTCAGATAGCGGTAAATCTCGACGCGGTTGATGGCATCGACCACCGCCTTGAGGTCGGCATAGCCGGTGAAGACAATGCGGATGGCCTCGGGACATTCCTGCCGTGCTTGGCCGAGCAGTTCGACGCCGGTCATCCCCGGCATACGCTGGTCGGTCATGATGACGTGGACGGGATGCCGCCGCAGCAGGTCGAGCGCGTCCGCTCCGCTCGGGGCGACGTGGACCTCGAAGTCGCGGCGGAGCAGCGCTTGCAGCGAGAACAGGATGTCCGCCTCGTCGTCCACTACCAGAATCGGATGCTTGCGGTCCATCGGACCCTCCCCGCTCATCCCCCTGCGATGAGGCCGCTTCGAGCTTCTGTCCGACCGAGTTTATTCTATGGAGTGCCCAATGCCTCCGAGCCGGAAGCGTAAGCGAAGAACGGCAATCTTCTTCGCTTACGCTTCCGGCTCGGAGGCATTGGATATTCGCATCGACGCTTCGCGGAATCTCCTTTGTCTCTCGCGCCCGGGACGGTAGGATGAGGATATGGATCTCGCTTGCCTTCCGTCCGAGACGAATGCGGCTTCACCCCCACGACCCTGCCGATGAAACCTCACGCTCTGCTCTCCATCTTGGGCCTTGCCGTTTTCACTGCTGTCCCCGGCGCTGCGGAGGTGCCCGCGCCTCGTCCGGTGGATTTCACCCGAGAGATCCAGCCGATCCTGACTCGCTCCTGCCTGTCCTGCCACGGCAGCCGCAAGCAGCGGGGCGGACTGCGCCTGGATCAGGCCCGCGCCGCCCGGCGCGGCGGCGACAGCGGTCCCGTTCTCAAACCCGGCGACGCCGGCCATAGCCGTCTGATGTCGCTGGTGTCCGGACTCGACCCCGAATTGAAGATGCCGCCCGCCGGCAAACCGCCGTTGACGGCGGCGGAAATGGGCCTGCTCCGTGCCTGGATCGATCAGGGGGCGAAATGGTCCAGTACGGAGACGGCCCTCGCCGAGCCGGAGAAATCGAGCCACTGGGCCTTTCAGCCGATCCAACGTCCACCTCTGCCTCCGGTGAAGGACCGCGCCTGGCCTCGTAACGACCTCGACGTGTTCGTGCTGGCCCGGCTGGAGAAGGAGCATCTCACTCCCGCTCCCGAGGCCGATCGTCCGACCCTGTTGCGCCGGCTCAGCCTCGATCTGCTGGGCCTGCCGCCGTCGCCGCAAGAGATCGACGCCTTCGAGCGCGACCCGAGTCCCGATGCCTACGAGAAGGTCGTCGAGCGCTTGCTGGCCAGTCCGCACTACGGCGAACGCTGGGGCCGACACTGGCTCGACCTGGCCCGCTACGCCGACAGCGACGGCTACGAGAAGGACACCGGCCGACCCTGGGCCTGGCGCTATCGCCAGTGGGTTCTCGACGCGCTCAACCGCGACCTGCCCTACGACCGTTTCGTGATCGAGCAGTTGGCCGGCGACCTGTTGCCTGGCGCCACGATCGAGCAGAAAGTGGCGACCGGCTTCCATCGCAACACACTCACCAACAAGGAAGGCGGCGTCGATCGCGAGCAGTTCCGCGTCGAGCAGGTGGTCGATCGCGTCAACACGACGTCTCGCGCCTTCCTTGGCCTGACCCTCGGCTGCGCCCAGTGTCACGATCACAAGTACGACCCGCTGTCGCAGCGCGAGTATTACCGCTTCTTCGCCTTCTTCAACAGCGACGTGGAGTCCGACATTTCCGCCCCGTTGCCCAGAGAGGAGGTCGCGGCCGGCGACGGCAAGGCGAAGACGAAGACAATGGCGCAGACCTTGGCCCTCGGTTCACTGCGTCGGACGCACGTCCTGATTCGCGGCGATTTCTTGCGTCCGGGAGTGGAAGTCCGTCCCGGCACGCCGGCGGTCTTGCCGCCGCTGCGGCCCGACGACGGACGCACGCCGGCGCCCAATCGACTCGACCTGGCGCACTGGATCGTCCACCCGGACAATCCGCTGACGGCCCGCGTACTGGTCAACTGGGTCTGGCACAAGTATTTTGGCCGAGGCATCGTACCGACCCTGGAAGACTTCGGCACGCAGGGCGAGCGCCCCTCGCATCCCGAGCTTCTCGACCATCTGGCCGGCGAGTTCCTGCGCCGCGGCTGGAGCCTCAAGGCGCTGCATCGCTCCATCGTCCGGTCGGCGACGTATCGGCAATCGTCGCGGGTGACGGCCGATCTCCTGCGGCGCGATCCGCTCAACGTCCTGCTGGCTCGGCAGGTCCGGCTGCGGCTGGAAGCGGAGACGGTGCGCGACGTGACCCTGGCCGCGAGCGGCCTGCTGACGCGCCGCCTCGGTGGGCCAAGCGTGCGGCCGCCGCAACCTCCCGGCATCTCCGAGTTGACCTACGCCGGCAGTGCCCGCTGGGTCGAGAGCAAGGGGTCCGACCGCTATCGCCGTGGACTGTACGTCTGGTTCCAGCGGACCAGCCCGTATCCCATGCTGATGACGTTCGACGCCCCCGACTCGAACGTCTGCTGCGTCCGCCGCGAGCGCTCCAACACACCGTTGCAGGCGCTGACGCTGCTCAACGATACCGTCTTCGTCGAGTGCGCCCGAGCGCTGGGGCGAAGGATCGCGGCGCAACCCGGCGATACGGCGAAGCGCATCCGCCAGGCGTTTCGGCTATGCCTGACGCGGGAGCCGACGGCGAGCGAGCAGGCACGGCTGGTGCGGCTGTTTGAGGAGCTGAGGACGTTATGCCGGGACAACCCCAAGGAGGCGGCTCGCCTGCTGGGCGGTGAGGGGACGGCCCTGCTTGATGCGAGCGAAACGGCGGCGTGGGTGGCGCTGGCGCGGACCTTGCTGAACCTGGACGAGTTCGTGACGAGGGAGTAACAACATGGCCGACAATGACTGGACCGAAATCGAAGAACGTTTTGAGCGCTTATCGTTCGAGGCCAAGCTGCGCGTCCTGGAGCGGTTAGTTCGCCGGCTGCGTCAAGGTTTCTTTGATTCGACGGCGTTTGAACGAAGTATGAGCGAGATGGCCGCGGATCCCGCCATGCAGCAAGAACTGGGTGGGGCACCTCGCCCCCAGCCTTGACGGGTTCCGTAGGGAGTCGGCGAATGCGTCGAGGAGAGATTTACTTCGTGGACTTGAGTCCCGTTATCGGCCGAGAGCAAGCAGGCCGGCGTCCGGTGCTGATTCTGTCGATCGATGCCATCAACCGAGTGCCGCTGGTCGTCACGGTGGTGCCCGGTACGGATGGCGCGAACATCCCCCGCGATTATCCGACCAATGTTCGCATTCCGGCGGCGGAGAGTGGTTTGCCTATGGAAACGATCTTTCTGTGCTTCCAGCTTCGTTCTCTCGATCACAGCCGTTTTCCTGCCCGGGCAGCGGGCCGACTCCCTCTTCTCCGACTACAAGAGATCGAAGATGTTGTTCGCTACTGCCTGGGACTGTGAGGAGATGTTTGTGAACATTCCCAAGAGGAAGCCATGTACTCCATCCCTGAATACCTCCGTCAATCCCGCCGCGACTTCCTGACCCGTTCGACCGGCGGCGTCGGCTTGCTCGCCCTGGCCTCGCTTCTGCGCGACGACGGCCTGCTGGCGGCGGAAGATAATTTGGATGCTTCCAATCCACTCTCTCCGAAGGCGCCCCACTTCGCTCCTCGGGCCAAGAACTGTATCTGCATCTATCTCGAAGGCGCGCCCAGCCAGATCGACCTCTTCGATCCCAAGCCCAAGCTCAACGAGTTGCACGGCCAAAAGCTGCCCGAGTCGATGACGAAGAACGTGCGCTTCGCCTTCATCCAGAAGGAGGGGGCGCGTTTGCTGGGCAGCCCACGCAAGTTCCAGAAGCACGGGCAATGCGGCATGGAGCTGTCCGATTTCCTGCCGCACCTGGCGACCTGCGCCGACGACATCGCCCTGGTGCGCTCGATGCACACCGAGGCGTTCAACCACCACCCCGGCCAGCTGATGATGAACACCGGCGTGCCGACCTTCGGTCGGCCGAGCATGGGTTCGTGGCTGACCTACGGACTCGGCTCGGCGGCGAGCAACCTTCCCGGCTACGTCGTCCTGACGGCCGGGCGCGGCACCAGCGCCGGGGCCACCGCCTGGTCGAGCGGCTTTCTGCCGACGACGTACCAGGGCGTCCTCTTCCGCAACAGCGGCGAACCCGTCCTCAACCTCGCCAACCCCGCCGGCCTGACCGACGCCATGCAGGGCAAGACCATCGCGGCGCTGCGCGATCTGAACGCGGAGCGCTACCAGCACCTGGGCGACCCGGAAATCCACAGTCGCATCGCCGCCTACGAGCTGGCCTTCCGCATGCAGTCGGCGGCCCCGGAGCTGATCGATCTCTCCGGCGAAACCAAGGCGACGCGAGAGATGTATGGACTGGACCGACACGAACCGCAAATCAAGGCGTCGCGCGGCGGCGGCCGCGGCCAGTTCCACGCCTTCGCCGCCAACTGCCTGCTGGTGCGGCGGCTCGTCGAACGCGGCGTGCGCTTCGTCAACCTCTATCATGCCTCGTGGGACCATCACAGCAACCTCGACGCCGAGCTGGGTCACAACTGCCAAATGGCCGACCAGCCCATCGCGGCGCTGTTGAAAGACCTCAAGCGGCGCGGGCTGCTCGAGACGACGCTGGTGATGTGGATCAGCGAGTTCGGGCGGACGCCGCTGGGCGAGAACCGCGCCGGCTACAAAGCGGTGACGGGTCGCGATCATCATCCGTTCGCTTTCACGATCTGGCTGGCCGGCGGCGGCGTCAAGGGTGGGCAGGTCCTCGGTAGGACCGACGACATCGGCTGGAACGTCGTCGAAGACCCGGTCCACGTCAACGACCTGCACGCCACCGTCCTGCGCCTGTTCGGTCTGAATCATCTGAAGCTGACGTATCGCTTCCAGGGGCGCGACTTCCGGCTGACCGACGTGGCCGGCAAGGTGGTGACGAAGCTCCTGGCCTAAGACAACTATCGGAGCCTGAAGCGTAAGCGAAGGAAGATCCCTTCGCTTACGCTTCAGGCTCCGAGGGGCTCGACAGGAGGCGTTCCCATGCAGCGCATCACGCGAGATCAGGCCCGCAAGTACGCCTTCGACTGGCGCGACGAGCCGCTGTTGCGCGTCCGTCCGGGCGAGAGCTTCGAGATCGAGACGTGGGACGCCAGCACCGGCTATTTCAAGACGCCGGCCGACAAGGCCATCCCCGGCCGGCGCCCCGGCTTCGACCGCAGCCCGCCGCACGCCAACCCCATTGGCGGTCCGGTTTATCTCGAAGGCGCTCGCCGCGGCGACACGCTCGTCGTCACCATCGAGGACATCGAGGTGGCGGACTATTCGTGGATCGCCATCGGGCCGAAACGCGGCCCGCTCGGCGAATCGACGCGCTGGCCGGAACTGTCGGGCGACTACACGACGAAAATCTTCCGCCACACGCCCGGCCCCAGCGGCAGCACGCGCGACGGCACGCTGCATTTCAGCGACCGCCTGTCCTGGCCGATCACGCCGTTCGTCGGCACGCTCGGCGTGGCCCCCGACCGCGAGGTGACGACCAGCCTCGACGGCCAGGGCGAGTGGGGCGGCAACCTCGACATCCGCGACGTCTGTCCCGGCAACCGCATCCTGCTGCCGATCTTCCACGCGGGAGCGCTCTTCTACCTCGGCGACGTTCACGCCAGCCAGGGCGACACCGAGTTCACCGGCACCGCCGCCGAGACGCAAGCGACCGTCCGCGTTCGCCTCGATCTGGTCAAGGGACGTAGCGTGCCGTGGATGCGGATCGAGAAGCCGGATTCGATCGTGTCGGTGTACGCCTTCCGGCCGCTGGAAGTCGCCGTCGAGACGGCGACGGTCAACCTGATGGACTGGCTCATCCGCGATTACGGCTTCACGCCGACGGACGCCTACTGCCTGGTCAGCACCTGCCCCGATTTCCGCATCCACGTCTATCAGATGTGCAAGTTGGCGAAGTTGAACTTCGTGGCCGGGGCGGAATTGCCGAAACGGTATGTAGTTACGTCATGACAGCAAAGGCTGTTCGAGCGATTACCTTTGGTAGTCCTCGCTACGCTGTACAGCAAAGTTTTATCCCCGTACGAAATAGCATCATCCGTCTGTATCGCCCGACACCCGGTCGGCACGTCGGCAGATCGGATCGACGTGCAAATCGAAGTAAACTGGATGGAGGAAAGAGTTTTCAACCCCTTTTGCCCGCCCTAGAAAAACGCAATATAATGCGCATGTCAGTTGATTCTCGTTCGCGATCGGGGTATACTTACTATAAAAACGCATAGGAATGCGCGTGTAGACAACGTGGAGAGATATTCCACCAATGCAGGCTGGGAAAACGCACTATAATGCGCCGGAGTGGGGGAAGAGGCTATGACGAGCCAACAAATCGGGGAAAAACTACGGAGCCGGCGGAAGAGTCTCCGCCTTCGCCAGCGTGATCTAGCCGAACTTGCCGGGGTCACCTTGCGCGGGTTGACCGACCTAGAAAACGGCAGGGCGAACCCCACTATCAACCAACTCGCCAAGATCGCGGGAGTCCTGGGGTTGGAACTCCGCCTGACGGAGAGGTCGCTCCATGCGTCGAGCTAACGTGTATTGTCGGGGTGTCCTCGCGGGGGTTCTGTGCAAGTATCAGGTAGATCGCTACCGCTTCCAGTACATCCCTGAGTACCTGAGCAGCCCGAAGTGTCCGGCCATCAGCCTGTCTTTCCCCAAGCAGGCGGCCCCCTTCGAGTCGCCGGTACTGTTCCCGTTCTTTTTCGGTCTCCTGGCGGAAGGAGAGGACAAGGCCCTGCAATGCCGGGTGCTGAAGATCGACGAAAACGACCTCTTCACTCGGTTGCTGAAGACATGCGAAGCCGAAACCATCGGGGGAGTTACTGTCAAGGAGGTCGTCTCGTCATGATGCGTTGCCCGGGGTGCTTCAAGGCGGGGCAGGACACCTACTGCAGGGCGTGCCGGAAGCGATTGTTTGGGGGCAAGAAGGTCTCTTTCGTCCTGCCTTTTTCTCGCCCGGCCTACAACGAGGCAAAGCTCGCCGTCACATCGGAAAAGTTGTCGATATCAGGTATCCAGACCAAGATCTCTCTCGTCTTGAACGAAGGGCGATTGGAGATGGTCAATTCAGGCGGGCAATACATCCTCAAACCCATACCGCAGGGAGTTTTTCAGCGACTGGAATTGGTCCCAATCAACGAACACCTGACGATGCAAATCGCCCGTCAGGTCTTCAACATCGAGGTGGCCGAAAACGCCCTGGTTGCGTTTGAAGGCGGGGAACTCGCTTACATTGTCCGCCGATTCGACGTGCAGCCGGACGGCAAGCGCTCGCTCCAGGAGGACTTTGCCCAGATCGCCGCTAAATCCGAAGAAACCCAGGGGAAGAACTACAAATACGACTGCTCTTACGAAGAAATCGGCGACCTGATCCGGAGGCACGTGGCCGCTTACCCGGTAGATCTGGAACGGTACTTCCAACTCGTTGTATTCAACTACGTTGTCAACAACGGAGACGCCCACGTGAAGAACTTTTCGCTCATCAGAAATGAGCAGACCGGCGAATACAATTTGAGCCCTGCATACGATTTGCTGAACACTCGCCTGCACCTGCCGGACGAATCGCGAACCGCCCTGGTGTTGTTTAAAGATGACTTCGAGACGGTGAGCTACAAGACGAACGCCTTTTATGCCTATGATGACTTCGTCGTGTTCGCTCAGAGGCTCGGACTTGTCGAGATACGTTACAAGAGAATTCTGGAGAATTTCATCGGCAGGCAGGAGACTATGTTCTCCCTTATCGATTGCTCGAGGCTGCCGGAAGAATGCAAGCGGTTGTACAAAGAAAACGTGAAAGACCGGGTCCGTGCCCTCTCCTATTCCTTCTTGAACCTGCGACGATAAGAATAGAAGACTCCATTGCCATGGCCGCGCGTGCCGCTACGGGCCGCACCGCTCGCACGGCTGTGGGCATCCCGATCCGCTCGGCGATCTCGGCGTAACTTGCGGTCGAGCCGGACGATGGCCGATCCGAACTCCGGTTCTTGCTTTCCAATCGGGGATTCCGGACGCCGTCTTCCACGCTCGGACTCGACCTTCAGTTCCTCGTAATCGTCTCGTGCAGATTCAGGATGACGCGGGCCACCGATGTCCACGCGGCCAGCTCGGCTACATCGAGGTCCGTGGGAACGGACCGCTCGCCCGTGCTCACCAGCTTGCGGGCGGCTTGGGAATCGGCGGCGAACTCGGCCCGGTGCCTGGCGAGCAACTCGCTCAGCAGACGTACTTCCTCCGGCTTTACGTTCCGCGACACGGCACGCCGGTAGGCCCAGTTGAGGCGCCCAGGCATGGTCGCGCCGCCCTCGCGGAGAATCCGCTCGGCAAAGACGCGCGCCGCCTCGACGTAGGTGGGATCGTTGAGCAGCACCAGCGCTTGCAGCGGCGTGCTGGAGCGCGGCCGTTCGACCGTACACTCTTCGCGCGTCGGGGCGTCGAACGCTTTCAGGCTTGGATGCAGAAACGTGCGCTGCCAGTAGGTGTACAGGCCACGGCGATACTGGTCCGTCCCATGATCGGGCTGATAAGTGCGTTTCGGGAAATTCAGGTGCTTCCAGTAACCCTCCGGCTGATACGGCTTGACGCTCGGCCCGCCGACCTTGGTGGACAGCAGACCGCTGATGGCCAGGGCGTTGTCGCGCACCATCTCCGCGTCGAGGCGGAAACGTCCCTGCCGCGCCAGCCATTGGTTGCCCGGATCGCGCTGGCGCAGTTCTCGACCGGCGTGCGACGACTGCCGGTAGGTGCTCGACATCACCATCAGCTTGAGGGTGTGCTTGATGTCCCAGCCGCTGTCCATGAATTCGACGGCCAGCCAGTCCAGCAGGGCCGGATGCGTGGGGAAGGTGCCTTGCGTGCCAAAGTCTTCGAGGCTCTTGACGATGCCCTGGCCGAAGGTCAGCTTCCAAAGGCGGTTGACGAACACACGGGCCGTCAGCGGATTGTCGCGCGACACGAACCAGCGCGCCAGGTCGAGCCGGTTGGCTCGCCGGCTCGTCCCGTCCAGCGACGGCAGCGCGGCCGGCACCGCCGGTGCGACGACCTGTCCCGAATCGTCGAGCCAGTTGCCGCGCGGCAGGATGCGCATGACGCGCGGGCTGACCGAGACGCTGATGAGCGTCTTCGGCAGCGCGTCGGTGAGCTGTTTCTTCTGCGCCTCCAGTCGGGCGAGCGGTTCGCGCACGGCGGCCAGCTCCGGGGCAATGCCGCGATAGTACGCCGCCAGGGCTTCGGTCTGCTTGGCGTTGCGTTTCTCCGGCTCGACCTTCAGCGCCGCCGCCACGTCCGCAGGCAAACCCACGGGTTTGCCGCGCGCCCGTTCCTCCCAGGCACTCTGGCCGACCTCGACAGCGAGGGTCCGTTTGAGGAATGCCGCCCGCAGCGGGGCGATCTCCTGGTCGAGTCGGTCGAGCTGGGCCTGCTGCTCCGGCGTGGGCATGACGATCTGTTCCTGACGGCCGACCGCCCGCTCCTTCACGTCGGCGAAGAAAGCGCCCAGGCTGTAAAAGTCCTTCATCGTGAACGGATCGAACTTGTGGTTGTGGCATTCGCAGCAGCCCAGCGTCGTGGCCAGCCACACCGATGAGGCGTTGCGCACCCGGTCGGCGGCGTACTTGGCCGTGTACTCCTTCGCCTGCGCGCCGCCCTCCTCCGTCGTTTGCAGCAGCCGATTGTATCCCGAGGCGATCTTCTGCTCGGCCGTCGGATTGGGCAGCAGGTCGCCGGCCAGCTGCTCGATGGTGAATTGATCGAAGTGTTTGTTTCGATTGAAGGCGGCGATGACCCAATCGCGGTACAGGGCAATGTCGCGGTGGTTGTCGCTGTGATAGCCGCCGGTGTCGGCGTAGCGGACCAGATCGAGCCAGTACACCGCCATGCGTTCGCCGAAGTGGGGCGAGCCGAGCACACGATCGACCACCTTCTCGTAAGCGTTGGCGCTCTTGTCGTTGACGAACGCTTGCACCTCCTCCGGCGTCGGCGGCAGTCCGATCAGATCGAAGTTGAGGCGGCGCAGCAGCGTCACGCGATCCGCTTCCGGCGCCGGTCGATAGCCGAGTTTCTCGTGCTTGGCCGCGATGAATCGATCGATTGGATTGCTCGGCCAATCTCGGTTCGTGACAGTCGGCGGCGTCGGCCGAGTCGGCTTGAACGTAGGCCCAGTGGACGTCGAACCTGGCCCCCTGCTCGACCCACCGTTTCAGCACGGCGATTTGTTCGGCCGTCAGCGCCCCCTTCTTGGACTTCGGTGGCGGCATGACCTCGTCGGGATCGTCGCTGGTGATGCGTTCGAGGAGCGAGCTGTTCGCCGGATCGCCCGGCGTGATGGCCTTCCGGATCGCCGAGGCGCGGTCGTCGAGCCGCAGTTTCGCCTTGCGTCGTCCCTCGTCCGGCCCGTGGCAGGCGTAGCAGTGGGTGGCGAGGATCGGCTTGACGTCGCGGCTGTAGTTGACGGTCGGTCCCTCCGCGGCGCCTGCACGGCCGGTCCAGGACAGGGCGAGCAGCAAACCCAACACCGCCGAGGTAATCTTCCTTCGCATGATGGATGCTTCTCTCGTAGGGATGTTCGTGGCAACGCGGTCGCCGGTCGAACGCTTGCTGGGTGGGCCACTTCCTATTTAATGCACGGAATGGGGGCGGAGGCAACAGGTCCGGATGATTTATATGCGACGGCCGGCGAACAAGGCGTTCGGTAGAAGGGTTACCTCTTGATCGGCCCCGCGAAAGGCGGCATCGAAGAACTGCAAGAAACCCGCGAATCCAAGGAGGCCGCGCAGCAAGGGAAACGGCGCGAAACCGACAATGGTGTCCCATTCGTAGGTTTCCGCGATGCCATCGCTAATGCGCAGTTGGACCATGGCGTAACGGCAGTGAATCCGACCACGACCGACGAGGTGGACTTGGCGTTGGAGAGCTTGACTCAAGTCCACGCCGATCAGCGGAGCCACCGACGGATCCAGGATCGTCTCATCCGCCCCGGTGTCGAGCAGACCGTCACGCAAACGGGAACCAGAAGGTCCGGTAATGTGAAGGGCCAAAATGGGCCGTGGCAAAAAGATCGCCCCACCAAGGGCGGGGACAGGTGTGCGCACCGGACAGTGCGTGTACCGAACGATCATGCTTGGGCCGAATCCTCGGAGAGAGACCAACCGTCCCAGGAGACCTCTTCGGGGATGGCGACCCGACTAACCAGGACTTCGGCTGGGTCGTAGCCGGCGGCGCAAAGATGGGCATCCAGCCGAAGCGGATCGGGATCGGCCGCCAGGATGCGAGTCCCGTCCGGACTCCAGGCGACGTACTGACCGTTATACTTTTCCAGTTCCGCACGCGGCAAACGACTCTGGTTGTGCCGGAATTCATTGATGTCGATCATGACAGGGTCTCTGTGGGGCAATGAACGGCTCCGCGGAATGGACTTTATTCTACTCCGTTGAGGATCACTTTCTTTCGTCATCGCGGAAATCTGGCCCCAGCGCCTCACGCAGTTTCGGATCGTCGGCCAGATCGGCGAACTCACGCAGCCAGTGTTGCTTTTCCTCGTCCGATACCCCGTCCGGCTTGGCGGGAGTCTCCTCCGTCGTCGCCTTCTCCCGCCGCAAGCGCTCCATTTCGTCGAGATATTCCATGCAGCCCAGCACCGGACAGCGCCGGCGCCGGCCGGCCTGCTGGATGCGGTGATCGTCGGAGACGACCGTCAACTGCCGCGGCGCCGCGTCGCGCCGGATCAACTCTTCGATGCGATCGTCCGCCTCACCCTCCAGGGCGTACCAGATGTGAACGCCGCGATAATGCTCCTCGGCCGAGGCGCCCGGCGGAGCGCGCGAGGCGTCGAAGACCACCGTCACGCCGGCGCCGTCCGGGCGATGACTGCCGCATAGGTGGCCCAGCAGGGCGAGACGAGCTTTCTCCAAACCGTGCGGCCCGACCTTGCCGGACAGCACGCCCATCGCGTGCAGCAGGTTGTAACCGTCGATAAGATAACGCATGACGCTCCCCCAACGGATCGCCGGGCGTCTCCTTCGATTGTGGCAGGGAGGAGGAGGGACGAGAAGGGAAAAAAGAGAGGCGTCGCCTTCGGGGCCACGCCTCTGCTCTATGGGAACGGCCGAACCTTCGGCCGGCTTAGGGAAGATCCGGCTCCTCGGAGGACCGGCTGTCCTCCGGTTCCTCGGCCGGTATGCGGTAGGTCTCTCCCAGCCAACGACCCAGGTCAATCGACCGGCAGCGCGCCGAGCAGAAGGGGAATTGTGGCCATTCCACCAGGCTCTGCCCTTGCATCGTTCGACCACAGATCGGGCAGGACGCCTTTATCATCGACCGATCCCGCTCAGGACTTCGAGCTTTTCTGGTCACTTTTCTTGCCCTTACCCCCGCTGTCCTTCGAGGCCGCGCCGTTTGTGCCGGCCGTGCCGCCTGTGTCCTTGGCGGCCGGCTTGCTGGCGCCGTCCTGGTCGGCCTTGGCCGCCTGCTTGTACGAATCGCTGCGGTAGTCCGTTTCGTAGAAGCCGGAGCCTTTGAAGAGGATCGCCGCCCCGGTGCCGAAGACACGCCGCAGTTTCGGCTTCTTGCACTTGGGACATTTCTTCAACGGCGCCTCGCTCATCGACTGAAATTCGTCGAAGTTATGATCGCAAGCGTCACACTGGTATTCGTAGGTTGGCATAACCGCTCTTCTCCCTATTGTGCCGCTGGCGGCTTCACGCCGGCTGCCAGCGGCGTTACTCAGGTTTGTCCGTGGTCGAGGACACGGCCACGCGCGCGGGACGGAGCACGCGATCGTGGATCATGTAGCCCGGTTCCAGCACCGCAATGATCGTCATGGGCGGATGCTCCTTGCTCGGTTGCTGCATCACCGCCTGGTGAAGGTTCGGATCGAACGGCAGCCCCAGCGCCTCGATGCGCGTGACGCCGTGGCGGCGCAGAATGTCGAGCAGTTGTGTCTGCACCATCGCCACGCCCTGGACCAGCGGTCCCTTCTCGCCGGCCTGCTCGGCAGCGGTGGTGGCCCGTTCCAGGTTGTCGATGGCGGCCAGCAGGTCGGACGCCAGGGGCGCCTGGGCGAAGCGGCGTTCCTGGACGAGATCGCGCTGCATGCGCTTCTGATAGTTCTCGAAGTCCGCCCGTGTGCGCTGGGCCAGGGCGAGATACTCGTCGCGCTTCTGCTCGGCCGTTTGCAGCTGGGTCCGCAGCGCCTCCAGGTCGCTGAGCACCTGCTCGCCGGCCTGCGCCGTGGCCTTCTCGTCCGCGCTGTTGTCGGAGTTGGAAGGTCGATTTTGTTTCTTGTGTTCCGTCATGGCCTCTCACTGATGCTGTCTGTCCGAGCCGCGACCGTAAGGAAGCGGTGCGTTCTCCGCTCCCTTACGGTCGCGGCTCGGTTGGGTCCGCCGGGGCGTCGGGCGTGAAGAATTCGCGGATGCGGTCGAGAAAGCTCTTGTGTTCGGGCGGCACTTCGGTCCCGTCGATCTCCTCCAGCTCCTGAAACAGTTCTTCCTGGCGCTTGGTCAGTCGGCGCGGCGTGACGACGCGAACATGGACGACCAGGTCGCCCGGTCGGCCGCCGCGCAAATGGGGCATCCCCTTGCCGGAGATGCGGACTTCGTCGCCGCTCTGCGTGCCGCGCTTCAGCGTGTGCGTGACGAACTGGCCGTCCAGCGTCGGCACCTCAATGGGCCGGCCCAGCGCGGCCTGGCTGATCGTCACCGGCACCTCGCAGTGCAGATCCTGGCCGTGGCGAACGAACAGCGGATGCTTGCGGACACGGAGGACGCAGTACAGATCGCCCGGCGGCGCGCCGCGCTCGCCGGCCTCGCCTTCGCCGGAGAGACGGATGCTGACGTCGTTGTCCACGCCCGGCGGGATGTTCACGGTCAGCGAACGCTCGACCTCAATGGCCCCGCGTCCGCGACAGGTCCGGCAGGGATCGGTGATGACCGCGCCCTGACCACCGCACGCCCCGCACGTCTGCTGGATACGGAAAAAGCCCTGGCCCTGGATGACGACGCCGTGTCCGCCGCAGCGCCGGCAGGTCGCCGGTTTGGTGCCCGGCTTGGCCCCGCTGCCGGAACAGTCGGCGCACGACTCGGCGCGAGGGATTTTGATCTCCTTCTTGACGCCGCGAGCCGCCTCCAGCAGGTCGATCTCGATCGCCATCTGCAGGTCGCGGCCGGGCTGCGGGCCGCGACGCCGGCGACCGCCAAAGATGTCGCCGAAAATGTCGCCGAACAGGTCCATGACTGAGTCGGCGTTGGCGAAGTTCGGCATGCCGGCGCCTTCCAGCCCGGCATGGCCGTAGCGATCGTAGGCCTGGCGCTTGCGCGGATCGCGCAGCACCTCGTAAGCCTCGGCCGCCTCCTTGAACTTGATCTCGGCTTCGTGGTCGCCGACGTTGCGGTCGGGATGATACTGCATGGCCAACTTGCGATAGGCCTTCTTGAGCGTGTCGTCGTCGGCGTCTTCGCGAAACGCCAAGGACCTCGTAATAGTCCCGCTTGCCGGCCATATTCCAGAGGGGTCAGGGGTCAGGGGTCAGGGGTCAGAAAAGAACAAACCCAGGTATTTCTTTTCTGACCCCTGACCCCTGACCCCTGACCCCTTTTCCTCCTCGGTTAGCGGATGGCGCCCTGCACCTTGCTGCCCGGCTCCTCCTCGTCGATCTTGGTGATCATCACCTCGGTCGTGAGCATGAGTCCGGCGATGCTGGCGGCGTTGACCAGGGCCGAGCGCGTCACACGGGTCGGATCGACAATGCCGGCCTTGTACATGTCCACGTACTCGCCGGTATTGGCATTATACCCGAAGTTGGCCGACTTTTGCCGCGCCACTTCGTCGGCGATGACGGCGCCGTCGGAACCCGAATTCTCGGCGATGGTACGGATGGGCTTTTCCAGCGCCCGCACCACGATCTCGGCGCCGAGCTTCTCGTCGCCCTTGAGCTTGTCGGCCAGGGTGGTGACGGCCGAGATGCAGCGGAGCAGGGCGACGCCGCCGCCGGGCACGATGCCGTCGGCCACCGCCGCCCGCGTGGCATGCAGGGCGTCCTCGACGCGGCCCTTGGTCTGCTTCATCTCCGCCTCGGTGGCGGCGCCGACGCGGACGATGGCCACGCCGCCCGTCAGCTTCGCCAGCCGTTCGCTGAACTTCTCCTTGTCGTATTCGCTCTCGGTCTGCTCCATCTGAGCGCGAATCTGCCCGATCCGCTTCTCGATGTCGCCCTTCTTGCCGGCGCCGCTGATGATGGTGCAACTCTCCTTCTCGACCTTGACCGTCTTGGCCCGGCCGAGCTGCTCCAGCTCGACGTTCTCCAGCTTCAGGCCGAGGTCTTCGCTGATGAACTGTCCGCCGGTGAGGATGGCGATGTCGCCGAGCATGGCCTTGCGACGGTCGCCGAAGCCGGGCGCCTTGACGGCGCAAACTTGCAGGATGTTCCGCAGCCGATTGATGACCAGGGCCGCCAACGCCTCGCTCTCGACGTCCTCGGCGATGATGAGCAGCGGCTTGGCCGACTGCGCCACCTTCTCCAGCAGCGGCAGCATGTCGCGGACGTTGTTGAGCTTCTTCTCGTAGATGAGGATGTAGGCGTCTTCCAGCTCGCAGGTCATCTCCTGCGTCGTAATGAAGTACGGCGAGATGTAGCCCTTGTCGAATTGCATGCCCTCGACGAACTCCAGCGTCGTCTCGGAGGTCTTGCCCTCCTCGACGGTGATGACGCCGTCCTTGCCGACCTTCTCGAAGGCGTCGGCCATCAACTGGCCGATCTTCGGATCGTTATTGGCGCTGATGCCCGCCACTTGCGCCATCTCTTCCTTCTTGGACAGCTTCTTGGACAGGCCGTCCAATGCTTCGACGACCGCCTCGACGGCCTTGTCGATGCCGCGCTTGACGGCCATCGGGTTGGCGCCGGCGGTAATGTTGCGCAGCCCTTCCTGATAGATCGACAGGGCGAGAATGGTCGCCGTGGTGGTGCCGTCACCGGCCACGTCGCTGGTCTTCTGGGCCACGGCGTTGACCAGCTTGGCGCCCATGTTCTCGAACGGGATCGGGCAGGTCGATTTCCTTGCTGACGGTGACGCCGTCCTTGGTGACGGTCGGACCGCCGAAGCTCTTGTCGAGGATGACGTTACGGCCGGTCGGCCCCAGGGTGATGCCCACGGCATGGGCCAGCTTATCGGCACCGACGAGCAGCTTCTTGCGCCTCGTCGGTGTAGAGCAGTTGTTTCGCCATCTGCGTGTTCTCCCAAAAAGCGATCAGCGTCCAGCAATCAGCGGTCAGCAAAACAAATGACGCTGACCGCTGATTGCTGATTGCTGATCGCTGATTGCTTACTTGGTGACCTTGGCGAGGATGTCGCCTTCCCGCATGATCTTGATTTCGCGGCCATCCACTTCAATGTCGTTGCCGCTGTAACGGCCGTAGATGACCTCGTCGCCTTTGTGGACCGCCAGGCCCAGCGTTCGCCGTTGTCGCGGAGCTTGCCGGGACCGACGGCCAGCACGCGGCCGCGCTGCGGCTTCTGCTTGGCACTGTCGGGCAACAGAATGCCGCCCGTCGTCTTCTCCTCGGCTTCCAGCGGCTCGACCACCACGCGATCGTCCAGCGGCCGAACCTTCAAGTGGATCTCTTTTTCCTTCGCCATGTTCAATTCCTCCGTTCGGCGAAACGCCGTTTACATCATTCCCATGCCGCCCATGCCACCCATTCCTCCCATTCCTCCCATGCCACCCATACCACCCATGCCGCCGCCGTGGTGATCGTGATCGTCCTCTTTCTTTCCCTTCTCGGGGATGTCCGCGACCATCGACTCGGTGGTGAGTAGCAGGCAAGCGACGCTGGCGGCGTTCTGCAGAGCGCTGCGCGTCACCTTGACGGGATCGACGATGCCGCGCTTGCGCAGGTCGGTGTACTCGGCCTTGTCGGCGTCGTAACCGTAGTTCTTCTCCTTGCTGCGGCGGATGTTGTTGACGACGACCGAACCGTCCAGGCCGGCGTTCTCGGCGATGGCCCGGCACGGCATCTCCAGCACGCTCCGCACCAGCTGGACGCCGACCTGTTCGTCGTCGTTGCCGACGTCGAACTTGTCGAGCACCTTGCGGGCCTGCAACAGGGCGACGCCGCCGCCGGGTACGATGCCTTCGGCCAGGGCCGCGCGCGTGGCGTGCAGAGCGTCCTCGTACAGAGCCTTGCGTTCCTTCATCTCCGTCTCGGTGGCCGCCCCGACCTTGACCTGGGCGACGCCGCCGGCCAGCTTCGCCAGCCGTTCTTGCAGCTTCTCGCGGTCGTACTCGCTATCGGTCGTGCCGATCTCGCGGCGGATCATCTCGCACCGGCCCTCGATGGCCTTCTTGTCGCCGGCGCCTTCGGTGATGGTCGTGTTCTCGGCGTCGATCTTGACCTTCTTGGCCCGGCCCAGGTCGCTCGAGCTGAATGCTCTCCAGCTTGATGCCGAGATCCTTGAAGATGGCCTTGCCCTTGGTCAGCGTGGCGATGTCCTCGAGCATGGCCTTGCGGCGATCGCCGTAGCCCGGCGCCTTGACGGCGGCCACTTGCAGAATGCCCTTGAGCTTGTTGAGCACCAGCGTCGCCAGGGCGTCGCCCTCGATGTCCTCGGCGATGATGAGCAGCGGCTCCTTCTTCTTCGAGATGGTCTCCAGGAGCGGAATGAGGTCCTTGGCCGAGCTGATTTTTTCCTCGTAAATGAGGATGTACGGGTTTTCCAGCTCGGTGGTGACGGTTTCCTGATTGGTGACGAAGTGCGGCGACAGGTAGCCGCGGTCGAACTGCATGCCCTGGACGACGACGACTTCGGTGTCGGCGGTCTTGCCTTCCTCGATCGTGATGACGCCGTTGGTGGCGCCGACCAGCTTCATCGCCTCGGCGAGCTTCTTGCCGATCTCGGCGTTGTTGTTCGAGGCGATGGTGGCGACCTCGGTGATTTCCTTCTCGTCCTTGGCGTCGATCTTCTCGGCCAGCCGGCCGAGTTCCTCGACGATGCGTTCGACGGCCTTCTGGATGCCGCGCGTCAGGGCCATGGGATCGTGGCCGGCCGCGATCATCTTGAGTCCGTCGCGGTAGATGGCCTCGGCGAGAACGGTGGCGGTGGTGGTGCCGTCGCCGGCCACGTCGCTGGTCTTGCTGGCCGCTTCCTTGACGAGCTGCGCCCCCATGTTCTCGTAGGGATCGGTCAACTCGATTTCCTCGGCCACGGTGACGCCGTCCTTGGTGACGTTGGGGCTGCCCCATCCTTTATCGAGCACGGCGTTGCGGCCGCGCGGCCCGAGGGTGCAGCGGACGGCCCGCGCCAGTTTGCTGACGCCGGACAACAACTTCTGTCGCGCCTCATCGCTGTAGGTAAGCTGCTTGGCCCCCATTTACCGTTCTCCTTTCGCTAGCTGGACTTCCGGCTCAATGGCTTTCAGGGACGCGCCCGGTCCTTCAAGGACCGGCGAGCAGAAATACTTCTCGTGGATCGCACGCGGACCACGAGGGAGGATCGCTTGTACGTGTGACCCCAGTAAGCAACTGATGTGCCGGAAGAAGGAGGCATAGCAAGTGATGGAAACAAAAAGACTTAAGTCAAGACATTCGGAACAGCCTCTCGGAGAGGAACAGCCAATTTGGCAGAGAAAGGCGAGAGGGCTGACAAAAGTGTCTTCGAGCGTTGCGACCTTCCTCCGGGGAGGTAAACTAACCAGCTGGGCTCGCCGTCGAGGCCAGGAAGGCGTTCCTCGGGGAAGGATTGGTTCCACCATGATGAGGTTCAGCCAGATGAAGACAACGAAACTCCTCCTTGCCCTTGTTGCACTCATCAGCCAATTGGGACAAGGGAGACTTCGAGCGTTCGCCGATCCGCCGGCGCAAAGAGCCGTGACCTCGGCGAAGCCGGGGACGCACGTGGACCACTACGGAGATCCCTTGCCGGAGCGGGCCGTTTGCCGCCTGGGTACGCGCCGACCTTTACACTATACC
Organism: uncultured Planctomycetota bacterium; assembly: GCA_963849325.1. Taxonomy (GTDB): domain Bacteria; phylum Planctomycetota; class Planctomycetia; order Gemmatales; family Gemmataceae; genus JAJPHU01. The sequence continues at coordinate 58,128 of CAWKHF010000012.1, forward strand.
TCCGTCATTAACGTCGCCTTCTCCCCGGATGGCCGGCGCTTTGCGTCGACCGCCCTCGATGGAACCTTGGTGGTCTGGTCCTGGTTGTCCGGAAAGGTTCTCCACGTCTTCCCCCCTACACCACGCTCGAACCTCATGGCTTGCAATTCTCTTGGGACAACCGATACCTCGCGGGGTTCGATGGGAAAGGGGTCGTGATCTGGGATGTAAGTGCCGGCCGGCCCATTCACCACGGCGCGGCCGTCCGATATCCGGCGTTCTCCCCCGATAACAAACGGATCGCGTGGCTCAGCGATACCCGCTCCATCCGTGTCCTCGCTCTCGGCGCGGGCAAGGAACCCGAAACGGTGTTACGGGGTCACGACGTCCTGGCCCTTGGCTACGACAAGGACGGTCATTTGCGGATCGTGGAGCATCGCAAGCCGATGCTCTCCTTACGCGACCTTGAGACGGATCGTCCAATCGCCGCCATCGACCTCGGCGCGGATCCCCTGGGTGGGTGGAGATCGCTTCGGAGGGTTCCTCCTTTGCCGTCCTCACCCGGAAAACGGGCATCACCTTGCGAGACACGGGGACGGGCGAGCAACTCGGCCGCCTGGCGAAACCGCCGGACAACTTCACGCCGGCGACGCTGAGCCGCGATGGGGAGAAGATTCTGCTGAAGGGTGGAGCGGGCGCGGACGCGGCCTTTCAAATCTGGGATGTGAAAAAAGGGAAAAAGGTCTGCGCCATTGACCGGAACGGGGGGTATGGCGGGGCTCGCTTCGGCGCCTTCTCTCCGGACGGCAAGCTCCTGGCGGTCGGCGGTACGAACATCCCGGATACCGCTTCCTTCTGGGACGCCAAAACCGGAGAGCGCGTCGAGAAGTCCCCCGGACACAACGCCTTGATCTCCGCCGTGGCCTTTTCGCCCAACGGCGCGGAGGTCGCTACCTGTAGCGTTGTGGTGAGAGATCCCATTGTACGCATTTGGGATGTGAAAACGGGCCGACTGCTGCGTACATTTGAGGCTCATCCATTCGGCGTCGAACGAGTTGTCTACACGCCGGATGGGACGAAGTTGATCACGGGCGGCTGGGGGGATCCGGATGCCAGAAACGTGCGCGTCTGGGACGCACGCACTTTGAAGCGGGTGAGGGAGATCAAAGTAAACTGGTATGGGGTGGGGCATTTGGCGGTTTCCGCCGATGGCGAGCGCGTCGTCGCCGTCCGCACGGGCACCACCCCCGACGAGGTCATCGTCTGGGACGTCAAAACGGGCAAGAAGTTGCATGAACACCCCAGGCTCGGCCAGAGCACTCAGGGCATTGCCTTCCTGCCGGGGGGCCAGACTTTGCTCATCTGCAATTATTCCGCAATCCGCTCGTGGGACGTCGCGGCCGCTCCGGGAAGCGGGGAGCGCGAGCTCGCCCGCGGAGTGAAACTGCACATGGCGCTCTCCCCCGATGGTCGAGTCGTCGCCCTGACGAGTGAGTCCAAGGGCACGACAAGGCTGATTGAAGTGATCTCGGGCCAGGAGATTTGCCGGTTCGGAGACGACCGGAGAGGAAGGAGCATCGCCTTCTCCCCGGATGGTCGCACCCTCGCGCTGGGCACTGCGGAGGGTACGATTCAGCTTTTGGATTGGCCCACCGGCCGGGAGTGTCTTTTCTTCCGCGCGTACGATCGCGGCATGTGGCGCCTGACCTTCTCTCTGGACGGCAAACGGTTGGCCTCGGTCGGCGGCGATCTGGAAAGGGCCACCGCTTTATTGTGGGATGTGGCGGATGCCACTGGGCAACAACTTCGGCCAGTGAAGGCGGGAACCCGGCAGATCGAAGCGTGGAGCGAGGCGCTGGCCGATTGGGACGCCGCCTCGGCCTATCGGGCGGTCTGGAACCTCGTCGCCGCCGAGGAGCCAAGCTTAGCCGCACTGAAAACGCGGATGACGGCGCGAACCGCGCTTTCCCACGGGGACATCACCCGGCTGATCGCCGACCTGGATAGTGATGATTTCGCGGTGCGTGAGAAGGCTCAGAGGAGACTACTACGAGCCGGCGACCAGGCCATCGGAGAGTTGCGAGCGGCCCTAAAAGGCCCCGTCTCCCTGGAACAGAAACGGCGTCTGCAACATATTCTCGAAACCCTTCCCACTCAGCCCATCCCTTCGGAAGACCTGTTCGCCGTTCGCGCCGTCATGGTCCTGGAACAAATCGGCGATCGGAATGCCCGGAGGCTGCTACGTGAGTTGGCAAAGGGAGACGACAAAGCGCGTAGGACGCAAGAGGCCCGCTCGTCACTGAAACGGTTAGACTCTCACCGGAATGAGCCTTAACGAGTCACGGGCTGTGCTGCCTTTGTATCATGTCCGTTTACGGTTAAGATGGTCGAGACGCTGTCCAGTCGTGATTCGTCTTCCAGCCGCGGCCGCCCGGCGAACTGGGGACCTGCCTTGGGGGTCAACCATGCGGAGGCGAAATCGGGCGTTGGGTCTGATGGTGGGCATGGGGCTGATACTGGCGGCATCGACGCCGGCACAGGCTCTTATCACGAGCCTGACGCCGCTGCGTGACGTGCTCAAGGAAGCGACCTTCATCTGCACCGCCCACGTCGAATCGGTGGACGCCGACCGGCCGGCACTGGTGTTGGTGGTGGACGACGATCTTAAGGGCAAGTCGCCGCTGCGAAAGCTGCCGGTGCTGCTCAAGGGCGATGCCGAGGCCCGCAAGGGCAACCACGTCTCCCTGATCCTCAAGCGCGTCGCTCCGAAGCTGCCGCTCATCCTGTTCATACTCCAGCGCGACAAGAAATACACGGCGTTCGCCTACAGTAACGGCACCTGGTTTCAAATCATCGGCGCCGAGGCCGACGGTATGGTGCGTTGGAGCTTCACGCACGGCGAGCCGTACCTGCGCAAGACCTTCAAGGGCAGCACGGCCGAACTGAAACAGATCGTCGTCGAGAGCCTCGCCGGCAAGAAGAAACCGCCCGATCCGGACGTCAAGGAAAAGCCGGGGTTTGGCCCCGAGGTCGAGGCGGAGAAGAAATCGGATCGCCGAGAAACGCCCTCGGCAGGTCCGCTTTTCGCCGTCATCCCGACCGTGCTGGTGGGCGGGCCGTTGGCGATCCTGGCGATGCTGTTTCCGGCGGTGTTCGGCGGGCTGATGCTGGTGCTGCGACGGTGGATGGCGGCCCTGTCGGTGCTGAGCCTGAATAGCACTTTGTACCTGGCTCAGAACTGGGGTATGCGCTGGCTCGCCGGCTCCTGGTGGGGCACGCCACTGGCACTGTGGCTGACCATGACTGTCGTGACGCTCCTCGGTCTGCTGTGGGCATGGCGGCGACACGTCGCCTTGCTAGCCGCGCCGGCTCCCGACGCCAAGGGAACAGAGAAGGGGGCCACCTTGTCACCGGGTCGCGGCGAGCTGGTGACGCTCGGCGTCCTGAGCGTGGCGTGCCTGGCGACCGTGGCCTTCGCACTGCCGCACTCGCTGGCCCAGCTCGACCTGTGGGGCAAGACGCTGCTGATGTTCAGCGCCGGCCTGTGGATGGCGACACTGCACGCCCTCTGGTTGCGCTGGCGGGCAACGAGAAGGAGCGAGGTCAAACCGGGACTGCCCGGCGAGGGCGTCCTGTTGTGGACGATGCTGCTGGCCGGCGTCGGCTTCAGCGCGACGTTCCTGAACGAATCATCCGGTGCCGGCACCGGCGCGGACGACGGCGGGCCGTATCGCGTGGCCTGGCGCTTCCGGCCGTCCGTGGAGCGCTGCTGGATCGCGTCGTCGCCGGTCGTCGCCGGCGACCGCGTCTACGTCGGCGTGGTGCTGCCGTCGGCCTTCAAGAGCAGCGGCGCCCTCTACTGCCTCGACCGCCGCACCGGCAAGGAAATCTGGATGTTCAACGACGACGGCGACATGAAGGACGTGTTCTCGTCGCCGTGCGTGGCCGACGGCCGCGTCTACGTCGGCGAGGGTTTCCATCAGCACGCCGACTGCAAGCTGTACTGCCTCGACGCGGCGACCGGCAAGAAGCTGTGGGACTTCGCCACCACCAGCCACACCGAATCGTCGCCATGCGTGGCCGACGGCAAGGTCTACTTCGGCGCCGGCGACGACGGACTGTACTGTCTGGATGCGGAGAGCGGCAAGGAGCGTTGGCACTTCAAGGGACTGCACGTCGATGCCAACCCGCTGGTGATCGGCGACCGCCTCTACGGCGGCAGCGGCATCGGCGACGTCTGCAAGGACACGGTGCTGTTCTGTCTCCACGCCGCCACGGGCGCGGTGTACTGGCGCTTGCCGACCGACCTCCCGGTGTGGGGCATGCCCACCGTGCAGGGCGATCATCTCTACGCCGGCATCGGTAACGGCAACTTCCTGGAGAGCGCCGACAAGCCGGCCGGCGCCGTGCTGTGTCTGGAGAAGGCGACGGGCCAGCGCGTCTGGCGCTACGACGTCCGCGACGGCGTTCACGTCCGCATCGGAGCGGACGTGAAAAACGTCTGGTTCGCCTCGCGCGATCGACATTGCTACTGCCTGGACCGTTCGGAGGGCACGTTGCGCTGGAAAACGGACCTCGGCAGTCCGATTTTGGCGTCGCCGTTCCTCGTCGAGTCCGGTAGCGGGACGTCGCTGTACGTTGCCGCCAGTGCCGGCCCCCTCAGCCGACTCGACGCGGAGAGCGGCAAGATCATGTGGACTTTCGACGCGGCCAAGGACACCGAACAGAAGGCGACGGTCTTTTCCTCGCCGCTGGTGGACGTGCGCCGAGGAAAGGGCGAGTCCCGCTTGATCTGGCTTGGCTGCGGTCTAAACGACTTCCAGCGCGGCATCCTTTACTGTCTGGAAGAGCGCCTCGCCGAAAAAGCCGGGTAGCACGCGGAGGCCACGACCCGATGATGCCTCGTCACGAACCGCCGCGCACTCTGCCGGACCAGTTCATCCGCGAGTCGCTTCAACATCCCGCGAGCCTGCGCGAGTTCCTCCAAGATGCGGTGCCCCATCTGGCGGCCGGATTTGACTGCGCGGCGCGCGTCTGATGGACCGCGAGTTTCCGCTGGACGATTGGCGGAACCGAGAGGCGGACCTGCCTTTCGAGGTGCCCTATCGCACCGAGGAAGGAGAGCGGTTGGCGCTGGTGTGCGTCTTGATCGAGCACCAGAGCGATACGGACCCGCTGATGCCACTGCGATCCCTGTATTTCGCCGTGGGCTATTGGGATCGACAATGGAGGACATGGGCGGCGCTGCCGCGCCCGCGTCCTCCACTCCGGCTCTCTCCCGTGCTGCCGATCGTTCTGTACACAGGCCCCACTCCGTGGGGGAGCAACCGGACGATGGCCGACCTGCTGACGGAGCCCCAAGCGTTTCACGTCTTCGCGCCGGTGTGGGAACCGTTATTCTGGAACCTGGCGGAGCGCACGCCGCACGAATTGCTGAACAGCGGCGCTGCCTGGCTGGAGATGCTGTCCGTGGTCCGGGCCGAGCATGCGGAGGCAGCGGAATTTCGGGCGGTATTCACCGAGGCGACGCAACGATTGGCCTCTCTGCAAGGTCGAGATGAGGTGCGTTGGCACGATTTCATGCGAATCGTCTTAACCTATGCGTCGTGGCGGAGACCCCTCGCGGAGCGCGAGCCGTTGGTCGAAACTGCCCTGCGAATCAATCCTACCCGACAGGCCGAGGTACAACAGATGACACAGACCATTGCCGAAGCATGGATTGAGGAGGGACGTGCCCGGGGGCGCGCCGAGGGCGAGCTGCTTGCTTACCGCGACAGCTTGCGGCGATTTCTCTCGTTGCAATTCCATCCCGTACCGGGGGCCATCCTGCAACGGATCGAAACCTGTATCGATGTCGAGCGTCTCAAAACCGCCATCGATCGCGTGCCGCAAATGAAGTCTCTGGATGAATTCGCCCTTTGACGACGACCGCGTTCTCCATGAGCATTCTTCGCACTATTGAGCAGGTCCAGGCAGGCGATGTGGAGTTGGTCGGCGGCAAAGGGCTGAGCCTCGGCTTGATGGCCGGTGCTGGCTTGCCTGTGCCGCCGGGCTTCTGCGTTACCACCGCCGCTTACCGCCGCCTTAGCGGGCGGCCTCTCGACAGCGACGTCACCCTCCGGGAGCAAATCGGCGCCGCTTATCGGCAACTCGGTGGCGGGCCGGTTGCCGTGCGTTCGTCGGCCACCGCGGAGGACGGGTCCGTCACCAGCTTCGCCGGCCAGCAGGAGACGATCCTCGGCGTGCGCGGCGAGGCGGACGTGTGCGCTGCCGTCGCGCGTTGCTGGGAGTCGCTGCACAGCGAACGCGCCGTCGCCTACCGCCGTCATCAGGGCGTCGGCGACGACGGCCTGGCGATGGCCGTCGTCGTGCAGCGGCTCGTATCCGCCGAGGTGCGCCGGCGTCCTCTTCACGCGCGATCCGCTCGACGCCGAGGGGCGACGCATGCTCGTCGAGGCGTCGTGGGGGCTGGGCGAAAGCGTCGTCTCCGGCCGAGTCGACGCCGGATCGCTATCACCTCGACCGCGACACCGGCCGCGTCGTCGAGCAGCACATCGCCAACAAAAAGGTGCAGGTGACGCCGAACGGAACGTGCGACGTGCCGGCCGACAAGCAGGGACAGCCGTGCCTCGACGCGGCGCGCCTGGCGGAGCTGGCCGAGCTGGGCCGGCGTGTCGAGGCGTTCTACGGCGAGCCGCGCGACGTCGAATGGGCGTGGGCGGACGGCCGCTTCTGGCTGCTGCAAGCCCGGCCGATCACCACGGCGGACGCCGCCGAGCGCGAGCAGGTCCGGCGTGAGGAGATGGCCGCACTGGCGGCGCGGGCCGAGCCGGGCGGCACGGTCTGGAGTCGCTTCAACATCCCCGAGGGCATGCCCGAACCGACGCCGATGACGTGGGCGCTGGTGCGGCGTCTGCTGTCCGGTCGAGGCGGCTGCGGGTTGATGTACCGCGATCTGGGTTATGGACAGGGTGCCTCCGACGAGGATTCCGTCTACGACCTCGTGGCCGGCCGCGTCTACTGCAACCTCAGCCGCGAGGCCCGCCAGCACGCTGGCTGGCTGCCCTACGAATATCCCTTCGCCGCTCTCAAGGCCAATCCGTCGCAAGCGCTGACGCCGCGGCCGGTGCGCGATCCGTCGCACGCGGGGGCATTCTTCTGGCTGTTTCTGCCGGTACGCCTGCCATTCATCGTGGCCGGGACGGTGCGGCGCATGGCCCGGCTTGGCACGCTGAGCAACGTTTCGCCGCGCACTTTCGCCAGGAGATCGCGCCGGCGTTCGCCGCCGAAACGGCGCGGGCAGCAGCCGAGGACTGGAGCAAACTGGACGCCCCTGCCCTGCTGGAGCATCTGACGGACTGGAGCCGCCGCACGTTGGACGATTTCGCGCGCGACAGTCTGAAGCCGACGGCGCTGGCGACCATCGCTCGCACCGGCCTGGAATCGTGGCTGCAACGCAAGCTCGGCGCGGAGCGAGCGCGGCGGCGCTGGGCGAGCTGAGCATGGGCGTGCGACCCGACCCGGAGGCCGACCTGCCAGGGGCCATCCGCGAGCTGATGGAAGGACGACTCGACCGAATGACGTTCCTGGATCGCTTCGGCCATCGCGGCAATCAGGACATGGAGCTGGCGCAGCCGCGCTGGAGCGAGGACCCCGCCGCGCTGGACCGTCTCGTTCGCCAGGCGCCGCAGGCGGCGAATCCCTCGGCGGATTCGGGCAACGCCTGGGCGAAAATCGTCGCCGAGGCCAAGTTGTCGGCGCTGGAGCGCACGGCCCTGGAGCCGCAGGTGCGGGCGCTGCAAACCTACCTGGGTCTGCGCGAGACGGCCAAGCACTACTTCATGCGCGGCTACGCCCTCCTCCGCCGGGCCCTGGTCGAACTGGACCAACGCCATCGTCTCCAGGGCGGCATCTTCTACCTGACGCCGGAGGAGCTGCCGGAATTGATCGCGGGCCGGGACGTAACCAAAGTCATCGCTGAGCGCCGCCGCCGCCGCACGATTGCCCGGAGCCTGGAAGTGCCGCCGGTGATCTTCAGCGACGACCTGGAAGCAATCGGCCGGCCGCAGCCGACCGAGAGGCGCCGACGTATTGCAGGGCGTGCCGCTGTCGGCGGGCGTCGCCGAGGGGCCGGCGCTGGTGCTGGAAGAACCGCGGACGGAGGGCTTGCCCGCCGAACCGTACATTCTGGTTTGTCCCTCGACCGATCCGGCCTGGGTGCCGCTGTTCGTGCAGGCGCGCGGGCTGGTGATGGAGATGGGCGGCGTGCTGTCGCACGGGGCGATCGTGGCCCGCGAGTACGGTCTGCCAGCCGTGGCCGGACTGCCGGGCGTGCAACGGCGGTTGCGCACGGGCCAGCGGCTCCGCGTGGACGGCGGCTGCGGCGTCGTGACGATCTTGCCTGGTTAGGGCTTGATGCCCTATGGTTCGGTGAGACGCAGATTGCCCCACGCTTCATTCCCTTCCAGAGCAAGCGTGGGACGCCAGAACGAAATTCCGGTAAAAGACGGCACGAGTTGAGATTTTGCTTGACGGAGAGACATCGTGAGGTTGCAATCCGGCTTCGAGCGCGCGCCCTAAGCACCTGCTTAGGGTGCGCTCGAAGAACATAGTTCGACGGCTTGGCGATTGATGCGTCCTCGTCACCAACGAGGTGGGGACGTATGCGACCGGGGGATTACGAACGATGACGAGCTTCCTTGAGCCGGTTTTTCTCAATGAAAAAATGGTACTCAATTGCGCTGCCTATTTGTGGAAAGGGGTCGCCCTGGAGACCGAGTTGACGGAGAAGACTGAACACAACAAGGGTGGGACAATAAGTTTCGGTATTCCCTTCTTAAAATCGTTGTTGAGTCCAATTACGATGGCGGGAGAACTCAAGAAAGGGAGCATGGAGGAAAACAAATACGCCCGGCGCTATACGGTTGGTGGCCTTCACATGGCTGTACTGGATGAGCTTCGTAGTAGGAAGATGATTGAGACAGTCAACCCGTCTGATTTACTTTCTTCCAATGCTTCGTACATAGATATACAAGCTGTGCTTCGCCCGATTGATTATTATGCACTCATTCGGACATTAAAAACCATATTACCCGTTGTAACTCAGATCATCCGAGATTTTGGAGACAAGTTTATCCCGCGTCAGCAAGGCGGCAACGATCCGTCTAAACACTCAAAACACTCTCAATCACCGACGTTAAGTCTGGCCGAGCGGTACGAAACATCACTTACGACGCTGTTAGAGAGTCTTGAGAGTGATTATCTCACCTCAAAACAGCTCGAAATGGTGATGTGGAGCGGAGGTGCGCCAGATACTCCCTTGGGTGTCGTAGACTTGGATATGTCGGACGCCGATCCCGCAGAGGTTAAGGCAAAGCTCACAGGTGGAAACTTCCATATTATTGGTAAGATTGTAAACAAGCTAGGGAATTCGGAATCGATGAACCTGATGCAAAGGAGTGTTTTGTCCTCTGGTCTTGAAGTTATCAATAAGCTGATGACCTTGCCTGAACTCAAGGAGGCAGGCAACAACTGGGTAACTGCAATTGAGAAAGCGCGTCCTATGACCGAAAAGCTTATCTCCCCAACGATTCAGGGACCGCTTATCCGAGTCGCTGCGATGTCTGTCTGTATATAGTAAATTGAATAGTGGCATAGTTTCATTCATTCCTTAATGAGGAAGCCGCCGAACCCTCAAATGAAAAAAGGGGAAATCGTGGATAGATATTCGGGCCGAACAAAACGCTGCATCAGACCGGCCACGCGAATAAAGGTTTGTCGTGTTTCAACGTCTTCTCCCGCGTGAGCCGACTGCTAATCGATGTCGCTCGGCAAGATCGCCCTCTCTGTCATAGCGCTTGACGTTATTACGGCGTCACATCACGATGATCCGCAGCTTCCGCGACACCGAGACGGAGAGGCTTTTCAACCGCGAGCGGGGGAGCAAACTCGCGCGTCCTCTTCAACGAGCAGCCATGCGGAAGTTGCTGCTTTTGGATGCCGCCGAATCGTTGACCGATCTCCGGGTTCCGCCCGCCAACCGCTTGGAGAAGTTGGCAGGCGACCGTGAGGGACAGCACAGCATCCGCATCAACGACCAGTATCGCCTCTGCTTCCGCTGGGAGGACGGTGAGGCATATGACGTGGAAATCGTCGATTACCACTGAGGGATTGCCATGGCACGCCGCAAACTACCGCCGATTCATCCCGGCGAAATCCTCTTGGAGGAGTTCCTGTCTCCCCACGGCGTCAGCCAATACCGGCTGGCGAAGGAGACGAGCGTGCCGGCGCGTCGAATCAACGAAATAGTCCGGGGGGAACGGTCGATCAGCGCGGACACGGCGTTGCGGTTGGCGCGGTACTTCGGTACGTCGGAGCGGTTCTGGCTAAACCTCCAGTCGCGTTATGACCTGGAGGTAGAGAAAGACCGGCTGGGTGATCGGCTCCGCAACGAAGTGAAGGTTCTCGGCAGTCGGGCACCGGCTCCTCCGACATGATCCTCGGGTACGCGAGCAGAACAAGCGACCCATCGTGGCCGCCTCGCCGTGCGGTCCCGGCGCGTGTCCTTTCCGTCCGGGCCGCTTCGATGATCCCTGCTCGATGTTCCACTTCTGGTCGCCGCACCCTGGCGGAGACAACTTCGCCTGCGACATATTCCGCCAACCCGCTGTTGTTGGCGTTAGTCTGCCGCGTCGGGGGAGGGACTGTCTCGCTGCCCTGAGGGACCGGCGGCGAGCAGCATTCGCGTGAACTTGTAGAACAATCGCTGCCCCGAGCGTGGGCTGGGCTGGGCCAGTACCAGCTGCGCCTCCAGTCCGCTGCCGTCGAGCAAGCGCAGCAGATAATCCGGGTTCACTTCCACGGCGGCGCGGTCGCCGGCCCAGCGCTCCACCAACGGGGCCGCGAACAGGTCCGCGAAGATGACGCCGTCCTCCGCCAGCAGTCGCCGCGCCTCGCGCAGCAACAGCGCCGTCTCGTTCGGATAGGTGTGGGTAAACACGCTGAAAAACACGATGAACTGAAACGAGACGTTGTAGACCGGCAGCACGGTCATGCCGCTGGTGCGGAAGTTGAAGTTGTGGCGGCGGAAGCGCGAACGGCAGAAGGCGACCGCGTTCCGGGCTGATGTCGGTGCCGCAATAGAGTCCGCGATCGCTCAGGAAATCGAACAGCGCGGCGGTCAGTTGCCCGGTGCCGCAGCCAACGTCCAGGACCTTCGCGTCCGGGGTCAGTCCGAGGTTGACGAGCAGTTGCCGCTTCACGGCGCCGAGCTGTTCGTACTCTTCCTTCGTGGACGGACCCACGATTGTCCAGTAATCGCGCTGCAAGTCCCAGGTGGAATACCAACGGCGATAATCGATGTCGCTGCGTCCGCCCGTCAGGCGGCGCAGGCCACGAGCAGCCCGCGAAACGAAGCTCCGTATCGTATGTTTGGTTGTCATGGGTATCCTTCCCCTTTCGGGCGTCCTTGCCTGTTGGAACCGCTCCGAGTGACGGAGCGCTGTCACTCAAATAAACTCGACCACTTCTTGCGCATGTCCTGGACGATCTCTTCCTGCTGCCGCAACGCCTCTCGGTCCTTGTCGGTTCGCTTGTCGCCCAGCCGCAGGACATGCTCGGCCACGACGAACCATTCAACTCCGGAAAGGACGTATTCACGGCTGAGTTGACGGGCTTCCTCGGCGTCGGGACTGCCGTAGGGGCCGGCGCGGCCCAGTTGCTCGGCCAGGGCGTTCAGCTCGCGCTGCTGCTCGGCCAGGACCGACAGAACGGCATCCACCTTGGCGGGGTCGCGGCGAGTCGGGTGCATTTCCAGTAACGGCTCGGCCTCGTCGGCGTAAACCGTTCGCGCCTTCCGCATGGACTCCAAAATGGGCCGACGAAAGCGGTCCACGAAGCGCCGGTCCTCGGCCTCTTGCCATTGCTTCTCGACCTCTTGCCAGTGCTTGTCGGTCAGACGGGCGCGCTCGATGGCGTACTGTCCGTACCAGCCCAGCGGGACGAAGCCGAGGAAGGCCAGCCAGCGCCAGCCGGGCGGCCCAAAGCGATGCAGGTGCAGCAGCAGGGCGGCCAGCGCCCCGGCGGCGGCGCCGCCGAAATGGCCCCAGCCGCTGACGTTCTCGAACGAGCTGATGAACACCAGCAGGACGAAATTGACGATCGTATTGTTCCGCGCCTGGCGCAGCAGGGCGCGAGGGAGATAGCGGCGGTTGAACAGGAACCACACGGCCTCGGCGGCGAGCAGGCCGCAGACGGCCCCCGAAGCGCCCGCGTTCAAGCCGACGTGGTGGACCACCCCCAGACAGCTCCCACCCAGCAGGGCGACGAGGTAGATCACCAAGTAACGGACGTGCCCCCACATCTGCTCAATGAAACGGCCGGCCAGGAACAGGCACGCCATGTTCATCAGCAAATGCATGCAGCCGACGTGGACGAAACCGGACGTCAGCAGGCGCCACCATTGCCCGTCGATTACGTGACGGGCCGACAGCGCGCCGCTTTTTTCGAGCAGCCGCGCCACCACGGCCGTTACCGGAATGCCGCGCAGAAAATCGTTGCCCGCCCCCAGCTGTCCGGCCGCATAATAGCCGGCGGCGAAGACGAGGACGTTGGCGACGACGAGGAGGACCGTGACACGCGGAGGCAGTCGGCCGCGCAGCGCCTGGCGGATGATGGCGCCACGGTCGCCGGGGGACACCGGCTGCCCGGCCCGCAGACGTCGCAGCGCTTCCGGATCGAGCAGGACGCGCTCGCCGTCGCGCGTCAGCGACACGCCGGGTCCGGTTTCGGGAGTGCCGGGTACCTTGCGAAGAAGGCCATCCAGCGCCAGTTCCTCCAGGCAATGGCCCAGCGCTTGCGGGTCCACGCCGCCCTGCTTGGCGTACAGGCGCGGATACCACGGCTCGGGCGCGGCGGCGGCACACAGGCGCAGGATCGTCTCCAGGGGGTTCAGGACGTCCTCGCTCATGGAACGCTGTCGGTCCTCCCGTTTCTCCACCGGATCGCACCTGGGGACCATTATCCGGAATGAGAGGGTTGAAGTCGATTGCAAGGCGGCGGCGATGTCCTTCCGTCGCCCTCCGCCATTGACCGACGCGGGCAAGTCGGCCTGTACTTCCCCGCACGGATGAGATAAATTGCAAGGGTAAGAACTAGCGGAAAAAACCCGTCCGAGCCGGAAGCGTAAGCGAAGTCTCTTCGTTCACGCTTCCGGCTCGGACGAATTCGCCGCCGGAAGTACCCGCAAGAGTTCTCTCCCCGTGCCTGGATAACGGAAGCGATCGCGACCCTTTCCCCGGAGCACTTTCGTTCCGTCTCGATGCCATCCGGCCCGGCCCACCGCTCCCTGTTTGGAGGCGCTCATGACCGCCGCTGTTCGTCCCTTCCTTTTCTCCTCTTTCGTCGTTCCCATGCTGGCCCTGGCCGGCGGGACGATCGCCAGCGCCGCCCCCAAGCCGGACAGCTACTGGCGCGTCGAGGACATCCGACCCGGCATGAAGGGCGTCGGCCGGACCGTCATGAAGGGAACGAAGGTCGAGTCGTTCCAGGCCGAAGTGCTGGGCGTGCTCAAGAACACCAGCCCCGGCCGCGACATGGTCCTCTGCCGGCTGTCGGGCCTGAACCTGGAAAAGACCGGCGTCATCGCCGGCATGAGCGGCAGTCCCGTCTACATCGACGACAAGCTGCTCGGCGCCGTCGCCTACGCCTGGCCCTACGGCAAGGAGCCGATCGCCGGCATCACGCCGTTCTGCCAGATGCACGGCTTCGTCGAGGCGTTCGAGCGCCGCGATCTGGCCGAGCCGGGCAAGCCGACGCGCGTCGGCTTGCGACAGCCGCTTGTCATCGACGGGAAGGAGTTCGATAGCGTCACCGTGTCGCAGGGTTTCGACGACGCCAGCGGCGGGACCACCGATGGCCTGTGGATGATGCCGCTGCGCACGCCGCTGTCGGCGACCGGCTTCACGCGGAACAGCTTGAAGTTGTTGCAGCGAGCGCTGCGGTCCATTCGGCATGGTGCCGATGCAGGGCGGCGCGGCGCCGGCCCGCATCGTCGCCGAGGAGAAGGACGCGCCGCTGGAGCCGGGCAGTCCGCTGGCTGTCTCGCTGATCCGCGGCGACTTCGATCTGTCCGGCATCGGCACCGTCACCCACGTCGAGGGCAACCGCGTCTACGGCTGGGGCCATCCGTTCATGGGCCTCGGCTCCTGCGAGTTTCCGCTGATGACCGGCTACATCACACCGTCTATCCGCGGCAGACGGTCAGCTTCAAGATGGGCTCGCCGCTCAAGTCGGTGGGCGTCATCAACGCCGACGTCAGCACCTGCATCGCCGGCTGGCTCGGCCGCAAGGCCGACATGCTGCCGGTGCGCATGACCGTGACGCTCGGCGCCGGACGACACCGCCACGCACGTTCAACGTCGAGATCGCCCGCCAGCACACGCTGCTGCCGATGCTGGTGTTCACGGCCCTGTCGAACGCCGTGGACATGGAGGGCGAATTGCCCGAGGAGATGACGGCCGACCTGGAAGCCCGCATCGAGGTCGAGGGCACGCGCGCCGATCGTCATCAAGGACACGTTCTCCGGCCTCAGCGGCAGCCGGGCGCCGCAGGCGCTGTACAGCCAGGTCGGCGCCGTGGTCAACATGCTGACGCGCAACTCGTTTCAGCCGGTGCGCATCTGGCCCGCATCGACTGCCGGACGCGGGTGCGGCCCGGCCGGCGCACGGCCGACATCGAGTCGGTGGAGCTGGCCTCGGACACGTATGAGCCGGGCGAGACGCGTCAAGGCGACCGTGTTCCTGCGGCCGTACAAGGGCGTGCGCGCAGCGCGTGCCGGTGTCGCTGAAGCTGCCGGTCGATCTGCCCGAAGGGCCGTATGTCGCCACCGTCGGCGACGACCTGCTCAACGCCCGCCTGATGCTGCACGACAACCCGACGCTGAGCAATCCGCACGAATCTCGAGCAGGTCTTCGAGGCCGTGCGCGTGCAAACGAGCGTGCGGCGCACCAACCTGGTGCTGCGTCTGCCGGTGCCAGACGCGGGCGTGGCCCTGAGCGGCAAGTCGCTGCCGCATCTGCCGCCGAGCATGGTGCAGATCCTCGGCAACGGCCGTCGCACCGGCGCCCAGACCATGAGCACCGCCCTGGTGGCGCGCCAGCCGACCGACTGGGTGATCCAGGGCACCGAAGCCGTGCGCTTCCACGTCGTCCGGCACAAGAAGACTAATGACGAGTGACGGCGAATCCAAGAAGGGATCCGAGGCGTAGGGTGGGTCTCGTTCCACTGGACCCACCGCACGCCCGCCGGTGGGTCTCGTTCCACTCGACCCACCCTACTCAGAGGAGAATTCATGTTGCGATCTCGCTTGTCGTTTATCGTGGCCGTGATATTTCTCTGTCCGTCGCTGCTTTCTGCGGCCAAGGTCAAGGTGTGGTACCAACACACACCGGCGCAGTACGACAAGGCCCAGCTCAAGCAGATGGTCGTCAGCAGCGAAGGCACGCTGCGGCTGTCGCGGCGGTTGCGACCGCTGGCCGGCCTCGACGCCGCCCACGTCTGGGACATGGTCGAGGACCGCGACGGCAACCTGTACGTCGCCACCGGCGACGAGGGCAAGATTTACACGCTGCCGCCGGAGGGCAAGCCGGTCGAGGTGTACGCTGGCGAGCAGAGCCAGATCTTGTGCCTGGCCGCGGCGTCCGACGGCAGTATCTACGCCGGCACCGGGCCGAACGGGCAGATCCTGCGCATCGATCCGCGCGGCGAAGGCAAGCTGTTCTGCGACGACCGGCGAATCCTACGTCTGGTCGCTGGCCGTCGATCCGCGAGGCCAGGCGCTCTACGCCGGCACCGGGCCGCACGGGCCGCATCTATCGCATCGACGGCGAAGGCAAGGCGACCGTCTTCTACGCGACGCAGCAGGAGCACATCCTCTGCCTGGCCGCCGGCGCCGACGGCATGCTCTACGCCGGCACCGACAAGGGCGGCCTCGTCTACCGCATCGACCCGCAGGGCAAGGGCTTCGTGCTCTACCAGGCCAAGCAGGCCGAGGTGCGTGCCTTGCGAGTGACGCCGGAGGCGGTCTACGCCGGCACCAGCGCGCCGACGCTGCGTCGCCGCGGCGGCGGGGGCGGTCCAACCGCTCGCGGCGCGACCGTCGGCGCGCTCGACATCACTTCTTCCGAGCGGGTGTCCGATAAGAAGTCAAAAACGGATAAAAAAGAGACCGCAACAGGGAAAAAGACGGCGGCCTCGGAGGATCGGGAGGGATTCAAGTCGAACCCGGCGTCGGCCCCGTCGTCGCCGGCGAGCGGCGAGAACTCCGTCTATCGCATCGCTCCCGACGGCACCGTGCGCGAGGTCTTCCGCGAGAAAGCGATGGTGCTGAGCCTGCTGCGCCAAGGCGAGCACTTCTTCGTCGGCACCGGCATGGAGGGCCAGCTGTTCGAGGTCGACGAGGCCACGCGCGAGCGCAGCGAGATCGCCCGCCTCGACCACGGCCAGATTCTGTGCCTGTGCCGCCGCCGCGACGGCTCCATCGTGCTCGGCACCGGCGATCCCGGCAAGCTGTACGTCCTCCAGGACCGCTACGCGGCCAGCGGCACGCGTGCTCTCCGAGGTGCTCGACGCCAAGATCATCAGCAAGTGGGGCGCGCTGCGCTGGGAGGGCGACACGCCGGAAGGGACGAGCGTGAGCGTGGCGGTGCGCAGCGGCAACGTCGCCGAGCCGGACGACACCTGGAGCGACTGGTCGGCCGAGCAGACCGACGCCGAACAGGCCGTGATCGCCGCGCCGGCGGCCCGCTTCCTGCAATACCGCGTCACGCTGGCCACCGACCAACCCCGAACAGCACGCCCTCCGTGCGCGCCGTGACGCTGCGCTACATGACGACCAACCAGGCGCCGGAGATCACCAAGGTCGAGGCGCCGGACCTCAACGCCGTCAACCTGGACAACCCCAAGAAGCTCAAGTTCAAGTGGTCGGCCGTCGATGCCAACGAGGACGATCTGACCTATCGCGTTCTACGTCCGCAAGGACGGCTGGAAGAACTGGGTGGAGCTGGAAGACGACCTCGACAAGACGGAATACGAATGGGACACGACGACCACGCCGTCGGGCATCTACCGCGTGAAGGTGACGGCCAGCGACCGCAAGGACAACCCCGAGGGCGAGGCGCTGACGGCCGAGCGAGTCAGTCCGCCCTTCGTGGTCTGCCACGACGGCGCCGGCGGTGACCGTGAAGGCGGCGGGCATCGAGGGCGATCAGGTCATCCTGGAAGCGACGGCACGGTCGCCGCTGGTGCGCCTGACCGCGGCGTCGTTCGCGGTCAACGGCAAGAAGTGGGTCAACGTCTTCCCGACGGACGGCCTGTTCGACAGCAAGGCCGAGACGTTCCGGTTCAAGACCGAGGGGCTGAAGCCGGGCACCTATGTGGTGGTGCTGCGCGTGCGCGACGCGGCGGGCAACACCGGATCGGCGGATGTGGTTTTCAACGTGCAGCCGAAAGCGGCGGCGAAGTGAACCAAATCATGATGCCGTCCGAGCCGCGACCGTCAGGGAGTGGGGCTTTCTCCGCTCCCTGACGGTCGCGGCTCGGTTTGGTCTCAACTTGTCGTCATTCGCAGCAGTACCTTCCCCTGTCGTCCTGGCTGCGCCGCCTGGTGGACGGCGGCGTGGATGTCCGTCAGCGGAAAGCTCGGACCCACTTCCGAGACGAGCACGCCGGCGCGGATGAGTTTGCCAATCTTCCGAAACAGCCACAGCATCGTCCACGGCTTCTGATCGCGCACCCACTCCGATAGCCAGAAGCCCTCGACCCGTTTCCGGCCGATCATCAGCGCGGGGATCGAGACTCAACGGCTCGCCGGCGAGGGTGCCGTAGGCGAGCATTCGACCGCCGCGCCCCAGGGTGCGAACGACCTCCGAACCCGTCATCCCGCCTACCGCGTCCAGAGCGAAACGCACGCCATCGCCGCCGGTGGCGGCCTGGACCTTCTCGGTCAGCGATTCGTCGTTGGTGGCGATGGCCGCTGTGCCGCCCAGGCGCAGCAACTCCTCGGCCTGTTCGGAGCGGCGCACGACGTTGAGGGTGCGGAAGCCGAAACGCTGACCCAACCGGATGACCATGCGGCCCAGCGTGCTCGCCGCCGCCGTCTGCAGCAGCCAGGCGCCGGCCGGCACCTTCAAGACGTAGCGCGTCATGACGAGGGCGCTGGCCGGGTTGATGAAGAACGTGGCCGCCTGCTCGTCGCTCAGCTCCTTGGGGATGGGGACGGCCTGTCGCGCCGGGATGACGACGTGTTCTTTCCAGTTGCCGTTGCCGCTATTGAGGACGGCGACGCGCCGGCCCATCACTCGCCGCGCCAGCAGGCCGGAGCCAGACTCGACGACGCCGACGCCCTCAAAGCCGGGCGTCGCAGGCAGCGGCGGCTGTCGTCCGTACTGGCCGCGCACCAGCAGCAAGTCGGAGGGGTTGATCGGACTGGCGATCATGCGCAGCGCGCACCTCGCCGCGCCGCGGCTCCGGCTGCGGCACGTCGCGCACTTGCAACACTTCTTCCGGCTCGCCCCATTTCTCGCAGACGATGGCTTTCATGGTCTCCTTTCTAGCGGCTTTCCTTTCATGGTGGCTCTTGAAATAGCACGAGAGAAGGAAGGACGGTCTGCATCAACGCGAAATGTTGGTCTCGCGTCCACCGTTCGATTCCATGCTCGATGGCCACGCACGCCAGAATGACGTCAGGAAAGGGGACCGTTACCCCGCCAGCCCGTGAGGCTGCGAGAGCGTCGCCAACAGCGTCCCAGATTGCATCGAGGATCGTGACTTGCGTCAGGGTGTTCAACTGATTGAGCAGCCGTTGTCGATCCGCGGGATTTCGCGCTCCGTGCATCACCTCGGCGAGGTGATCCCGCAGATGGCCGCCTGATGGGTCTGGAGCAAGCCCAGGACCTTCGGATCGGGCTTCTTCAGATAACCGATGAGGACGTTGGCATCAACGAGAATCATGGCAGGAGGTCGTTCGCGTGTCGGAGGTCTATCTGATCTTGCTCTCTCTGGGCCTCGAAATCGTAATCCGTAATTTCTCGGGCAAGGCGATCGAAGACCGTCCAATCGCCGGTCCCAGGCCGAATGCCGGCGAGCGACTCCTCTCCAGCACGATAATTTCAATCGTCTGCTCGACGAGTGGGCGTAACTCGGGCAGGTTCAAGGTTTCCGAATCCAACTTTTTGCGAATGCGAATCGCCTTCATGGGATTGCCCTCAAGGATTTCTTCCATTATACCTGCCATCGAGCCACTGTCCGAACCTGCCGCACCGACGGCCGGTTAGCGGTGCGGGCTTGATTCCGAGCGTGGAAAGCCAGAAAATCTCTTGGGCAGTTCCCGGGGAGGAGAAATCGTCATGACTTATGAGCAAGCACGGCAATACCTGTGGCGAGAGCCGTTTCAACCTGTGCGCATCCGCCTGAAAGACGGGCGAACCTTTGACATTCGCCATAGCGGCTGGACGCTGGCCGCGGAGGCCCTCTTGATCGTTGGCCTCCCGCCGGAGGATGATCCCAACTCCCGGTTTTCCGACCGCTCGGTATGGGTGCGATGGCCGGAAGTGGACGCCATCGAGTTACTGTCCGAACCGGCCGCCCCGACCGTGTGAGGGAGGACGCGCCCATGCGACAAGATGATCTGGCCGAATATCTGGATCGTCAGCCGTTCCAGCCGTTTCGCCTTTATCTTTCCACAGGAGCCTTTGTGGACATCCGTCAGCCGCAATTAGCACGGATCACTCGCTCGACCCTCACCCTCGGCTTACCCATTGAAGGAAACCAACAACGCTTCCTGGTGATCGCCTTGATTCACATCGTCTGGCTCGAAATCCTGGTTCCCGCACCGTGACGCCGCTCGCCGTGCGGAAATCTCACTTGCCGATCTCCGCTTTGTTTTTCAGCCATTTCTCGCGCAGCCGCGTGAACCAATCGCCGTCCTTGGGAGCGGGTCCGGGCAGCAGCGCGCCGATGTAGCCCGGCCAGGCGCCGCCGGCGCCGCCTTTGGCCAACGGGCTATCGGCAGCAACGCGCCAGAAATTGGGGTGTGCCGGATCCCGGGAGAGGAACTCCGCCCGATCGACAATGTCGCCGGGCGCCTGCGGGAAGACGGCGTGAGTTGCCTCCGCGGGCAGCAGACGCAGGTAACAATTGTGGCCCACGTTCCAGGCACGAGCCGCTGCCGCCTGCCGGATGACGTTCGGGGCCGTCAAAAACCAGGAAGCCGGGCTTGATGGAGAGGTTATTCTGGATGGCTACCGCCCCACGCGGGAAATGCTCGCCGACGAACAGGGGACACCATCCGGAGGACATGGTGTTGTTGCTCACCTCGAGAGCGCCTACCGCTCGGACATTGCCGATTCCGAGGTTGTAGTTCGCACCGGGGCCCTCGAAGATGTTCTGCCGGATGACGGCCTGTTGATAGCCGGCGTCCTCATACAATTTCATCAACGGCCGGTTCTTGCACGAATCCTGGAAGTAATTGTGATAGACGAGGACGGACACGTCCTTGTTTCCTGAGCTGCTTATACGGAGTCCGCCCTCGATCCAGCATTCACGCACACAGAACAACTTGTAGGAGCGTTCTTTTGTGTAAAGGTTGAAGAAGACGCTGTCCCAACTGCCTATGTTATGCTTGGCCTGAACTCGGCAGTTCTCCAGGACGAAGCCGCCCTGATTGACGAACAACCCGCCTCCGGTGGGGCCGCCTTCCGGCTTTGCCAGGGCATCGACGCTCGGGAAGATGAGATGGAACCCACTCAGCCGGAAGCCCCCGGCACCCATCCAAACGTGACCGAGGTACTGGTCCAGCCCGAGGAACTTCTCGGCCGATCGGGGTAGTTCGCGCAGCTCCAGCACGGTCTGCACGTCGCTGACGAGTCCCGTGTCCTCCGGAAGATCATGCACTTCCAGTCGCTCGAAATACGGGCCGCGGTCCAGTACCTTCACAACCTCGTGGGGTTTCAGTACGTCCAGCGCCGCCTGGATGGTCTGGAACTGGCCCTTGCCGTCCTGCGAGACGGTGAGGATTGTGCGTCCCTTCAGCCATTCCGTCAGCGGCGGCGGCTCCGCTATCTGAACCGGGGCTGAGAGCGGTTTGTAAGCGGAGGCCATGTCGCCCCAGCGCTGGCGCAATCGCGTGAACCAATCGCCGTCCTTGGGAGCGGGGCCGGGTGGGAAGGCGCCGATGTAGCTCGGCCAGGCACCGCCGGCGCCACCCTTGGCCTGCGGACTGTCGGCAGGAATGTGCAGGTAATCCGGGTGGGTCGGATCCAGGGAAAGAAATTCGGGAACGGCCAGAACGTCGCTAGGGGACTTGGGCAACGACCGCAACCCCGTGTAGCAGTTATGATCCACCTGCCAGTTCTGGATGGCCTCCGCTCGAACCGTGGACGCCTCGCGCTCCAGAATGAGGGCCGCCTCCGAGATGTTATTGCGAACCGAGATTCCTTGCTTGGGAGCGGCGCGGTCAAAGGCCAGGATGGGGCGGTGGGCGGCGAGGACGGCGGTGTTGTTGCTGATTTCAATGATCTTCGGCGTTTCCTTCACCTGGAGGAAATAGATGCCGCTTCGGGGAAAGTCGAACACATTCTGTCGAATGAGGAGCTTGTGAATGCCCTGTCCTGTTTTGGCGTTAACGTTTCCGCCGAAAACGCCGCCCTTGAAATAATTCCGCTCGACCACGAGGGACGGTGCTCGGCCGGACCATCCTGATAAAGATAGACTTACGGTGTCAAAGAGACAGTTTCGGACGAAGACCGGTTTGGGGTTCGGGTTCCTGTCGTCAAAAGAGAGAGTAAATTCCGGGATAGCAGCCGTGGGACTGGCGCAGCGGAAGTGACAATCTTCCATGACGACCTCGGAAGTGCGCTGCCAGCTCATGATCTCGCCGCCGCCCTTCAGCGGTGGGGCTAGCAGACGTAGACCGCTCAGGCGGAAGCTGCCCAGAGGTGCGAAGGCATGGCCCAAACTCCAGCCGCTGGCTAAAACCTGCCATGGCGGCAATTCGAGCACGGTCTGTTGCTCGCTGATCAAGCCCGTATCTTCCGGCAACTTGGAGGCGCGTAATATTTCCCGGTACGGCCCGCGGTCAAGCACCTTGACTACCTGATGCGGCTTAAGGGCGTCCAGCGCCGCCTGGATGGTCTTGAACTGGCCTTTGCCGTCCTGCGAGACGGTGAGGATTGTGCGTCCCTTGAGCCATTCCGTCAGCGGCGGCGGCTCCGGTATCTGGACGGGAGGCGAGACCTTCGCCGCGTCCGGGTCATCGTGAGCGCCCTGGCGTGATGACGACTTTTTATCCTCTTCATTATCCTTTACTACAACACTACCGCCTGCCGGCACGTGGACCCTGGCGATTTCATCGCCCTGTTTGTTGCGCACGATGACGATGACCGCCAGCAGCACCGCGAGCAGCAGAGCACCGGCCGCCACGGCCACGGCGAGACGTCGCCGACGCCGTGGGGAGGCCGGAGCAGGCACGACCGCGACGACAGCGGGTTTTTTCACCTCGATGGTGCTCAGCGCCTCCGTCACTTCGCCGGCCGTGGCCGGACGTTGTGCTGGATCCTTGGCGAGCAGACGCATAATCAGGTCGGCCAGCGCCGGCGGCACGTCGGCGTTGAGTTCACTCACCGATTTCGGCTGCTCGGTCGCCAGGGCCAGCAGCAAGCTCATCGTGTTGTCGCCCTTGAACGGCAGCTGACCCGTACACAGCCGATAGAGCACGCAGCCAAGGCTGTACAGATCGCAGCGTGCATCCACCGTGTCGCCGCGCGCCTGCTCGGGCGGCATGTACGCCGGCGTGCCGACAATGGCCCCGCTCTGCGTCAGGTGGACGTCCTCGGCGTTGGTCCGAGCCAGGCCGAAATCGAGGATCTTGGCCCGGCCGCGCTTGCCCTCCAGCCAGACGTTGCCGGGCTTGATGTCGCGGTGAATCAGGCCGTGCTCGTGCGCCGCCGCCAAGCCGTCGGCGATCTCGCGGCCGATGCGCAGCACCTCGGCCAAGGGCAGCTTGCCCTCACGCTTGATGCGGTCCTCCAGCGATTCGCCCTCCAGAAACTCCATTGCCAAAAACGGAGCGCCGCGGTCCTCGCCGACCTGGTGGATGGTGACGATGTGATCGTGCTTGAGCTGGGCGGCGGCGCGGGCCTCACGGATGAAGCGTTGACGGGCCGAATCGTTGGCGGCCAGGGCCGGCAGCATGGCCTTGATGGCGACGAGGCGTTGCAGCTGCGGATCTTCGGCGCGGAAGACGACGCCCATACCGCCGGCGCCCAGCACCTTCAGCACGCGGTACGGCCCGAGCCGGCCGATCTCGTCCGGCGCCTGGGCGGGGGCGAGGAAGGAACAAAACTCCTTCTCCTTGTCGCTCAGCGATGCCCCCGCCAGCTTTGTCGGCTCGATCTTGGTTTCCAGGGACGCATCGCCGCTTTGGCGGGGCCGCTGATCGATCGTCTCCATTCCTTCCGGCGGCGCCGAGCGCGTCTCCGATTTCGGCGCGGGGAGCGTCCGGGGCCGGAGCCACCCGGCCGCAGCGAGGGCACTTGACCTTTTTGCCGGCGGCCTCGTTCTTGACGCGCAACGGCTTACCGCAACCGCCACAGGAGAATGCGAACGTGCCGGCCGGACCCACAGCCTTCGTGGCGACGATGCTCCCCGCCGCCGAGGGCGCATCGGCGGACGATCGCCGCAGCTGGATCAAGCGCTGGATCAGCGGCGCGAGGTGCTTGTCCTCCGCCGTGCCGGGAGACGCCTGCGCCCGCCGAATCCATTCGACCAAGGTGTCCTGCGCCGGCAACGCCTGGATCTCCCGCGCGCAGGAGTCGCACGCCTCCAGGTGCCGCAACAGCGCTTCCTTGTCGGCGTCCGCCAGCTGGCCGGAAGCCAGACCGTGGTAAGCGCGGATGTCCGGGCAAGAGGTCGATGCGGTCATGGCGTACTCCTGGCGATCGGACGACTTCGGCCGGGGATCGAGTACACATCTACCGTAAGTACGTATGCGACGTTGAAACTATACGCGAAAAAATCCAGTCTCAGTCCAACATGCCGGCCATCTCCTGGCGCAGGCGGTCGAGGACGCGGAAGCGAGCGGCATAGACCGCGCCGACGGTCAGACCCAACTCGACAGCGACATCCGCGGCCGGCCGGCCCTCGACGACCTGTCGCCAGAACGCCTTCCACGTCGCCGGCTGAAAATCGCGGCTCATGACGGCCAGCGCCCGGCCGACCAGCTTCTGCCGAAATTCCGCCTCCCAGAACTGTTCGGAGTCTTCGGCGGGCAGTTGGTCCTCCCAGGAGGCGGGGGCGGCCGCGACCGGCAATCGCTCCTCCTTCCGTCGGCGGTCGCGCCACTTGTTGAGCGTGACGGTACGCAGCCAGCGGCGGAAGCTCTTGTGGCGATCGTACTCGAACGTCGGCAGCGTCTGAACGAGGGTGACGAAGACTTCCTGCACCAGGTCGGCGGCGTCCGGCTCCTGCAAACCGACCTGTCGGGCCCAGGAGTAGATGAGCGGAGAATAAAGCAGGACCAGCCGCTCCCACGCCTCCGGGGCGTTGGATTGGCGCAAACGTTCGAGCAAGCTGACAGGCGTTCGAGTCATGGCATGTCGATGGGCGGACGGTGAAAGATCCGTTGTGGCCTCCAGGAGGCGAGTCCGTTCCGACGTAAGGGATCGCTGAAAGAAGATCGTAACGGAGGAGTGGAGGCGGGGACAAGCGTATTTCCGTCGAGAATGCCGATTCACCCTTTGCCTAAGTGGTTGTGAGAAAGCCCCGCCTGGTAGAATGGTCTCGGCAAGCTCAAGGGCAAGGAGAGAACGATGAGTGAAACCTTGGAGAGCGTGGCGCAACGCCTCGCCGCGGTGGAGCGCGAATTGGCCGTCGTTCGGGAGCGCCTGCGTCTTCTGACGCCGGGGGAGGAAATGCCGGCCGATCACAACGTCCCCATGCTGCGTGAGGCGAGGGCCAACCAGGCGGCCCTCGCCGTCACGGCGCAAGAAGTCTTCGCGGCCCTGGGCATTTCCGGTGAGCCGGTCGAGGCGGAGGCAGCCCAGCGGCAGATGCTGTCCGAAGGCGTTCGAGCCGAGGACAACACTTTCAGCCGCGACCTCATCGACATGCGGGACGAGTGACGCGATGCGGCTCTTTCTGCTGGATGCCAGCGCTCTCGTCAAACGCTACGCCGTCGAGGCCGGCACGCCTCTGCTCAATCATCTGTTCGCGCAGGCGACGACGGCGCGGCTGCTGTGCCTGACATTAGGGGTGGCCGAAGTGGCGGCGACTCTGGCGCGAAAACGAAACCGGGGCGATCTTACCTCGACGGCCTATACTCTGGCGATGGAGAGCGCTGCGCTCGGAAGTGCTGAGGACAGGCGGTCTGGTCAAACTTCTCGCCGACGATCACTTGATTCTTCGCTCCTTGTCGCTATCGGAACGGCATACGATCAACGCCACGGACGCCGTGGTCTTGCAGGTCGCCCTCGACCTCGCCCCCACGCTCCGTACCAGCGGCGACGATCTTGTGCTGGTGGCCGCTGATCGGCGACTGTTGCAAGCGGCTCGTGCCGAGGGGTTGGCCGTCTTCGACCCGGAATCGCAGATCCAGGCCGATCTCGATGTATTGCTCGTTCCCTGAAGCGTCAGATAGTCGCTTTGAAGTCAGGAGAAGGAGAAATCAGAAATCAGGGTGTCAGGAATCCTTTACGGTCTGAAAAGGTTCTTGACACCCTGATTTCTCAACTAGATGATGCTGAAGGGGTAGATGGTCTGTCTTCCACGGCGGCAAGGCGACCCGATAGGGAGTGAACTTCCTCTTCAAGTGCCTTTACCCGTCGAAGCATGTTCCCCTCCTCTGGGTCCGCTGGCAGGTTCATCCGCCGCTTGCGGTCGTAGCTGATGCCTACATAGGGCAGCGCCCTCTTCACGTTGTTTCCAGTAATCCGAAAACCCAGACCTTCGGAACAACGATACGCGATCACATCGAGATCCAGTTCTTGGCCCGTAACTTCCTCCTTCATCCTGTCCAGTTCTTTACAGAGCAGGTAAAACTCCCGCCCGTTCAGTTTATTTCTAATGCGCTGCCTCGTTCTTATCGCACCCCCACTCTCCTGAGAGTAACAAGGTTTTGGAAGAACCTGGCCTTGGAAACGGGAGATGCCTAACGCCTTCAACGTGGGGATAACCTCGTCAACAGGCACCTCGAATTGTAGTTGTTCAGACACCTTCCGGGCTATGTCCCGCAGGTCGATCCCTTCCCCCTCAATTTGAGGCTTCATCCTCTCGACCTCTTTCCCCAGAAGATACTGTTGTCGAGGAGTTAACTTTCCGAGCCGAGTACTCTGGTTCATCACGTTCTCCTTTGAAAAACCCCGGTACGCTCTTATTCCAGAGCGTTTGTCGCTCTTTGCAGCATTATAAGAGCAATGGGATCGAAAAAACAAGGCGCAAGGCCGTGAAAAATCGAGGCGCAAGACCTTGACAGATAAAGACTTACTGGTAAAATGCTTATAAGCATTTTACCATTGGTCTTATCCCCAATTGCAGATGTGAAATACTTCAAACAACGACTTATTACACCGGCATATAAGCTCCCCACATATTGGCACTTTCAATTGGCCTATTTCTTATCTTTGGCTATTTCAATTAGTGACGATCTTACATTCCGGAGTAATAGCAGGAAACAATGAGAGCGGCCCTTACAACGCTTTGGGATAGCGGAATTTATGTGTATAGTCAGAAAAAAACCAGGGCGAAAGGCATGAACTTTCGGAGCAACATTCGACTGAATCGGACTTTACACTCGGTAATCCGTGCCAGTGGCGCCGGCTGTCCGATAAGCTACTTTCGAGCACATCGTTCCATTCGTTCCGGACATCTTTCCTCTTTGAGATCTTTTTTTTCTGCTTCTGCCACGCCTAATCCTCACCCGCCCTACCGCGCTCCGCTCGTCAATCCCGGCCCTGAGCGGCGCAGGCCATCGCTCAACCGCAGTACGAGGTACGCTCCACAGACGATCAGCACCACTCTCACCCACTGTCCGAGTGTCAACGGCGTCAGCGCGAAAAAATTGCCGACCGGCTGCCCATACAGCACTCCCAGGTAAACCAGCAATGTCGCCGCTGCTAACCAGGAGAAGCGGCGATCCCCCATCGAGGGCCGCGCTTCGCCATCGCCCAGGGCGCGCAGCAGTGTCGTCAGGCCCAGCAGAACGAGCAGCGACAACAGCAACGTCCGCTGGGTTGGCTCGTCGTCGTGCCAAACGCGGTTGGACAGTCCCAGCACGAGCAATCCGGCCGAGCCGATGACGATGCCGGTGCGGAGAGCGAAGACACCGACCTCGCGCAGGAAGTGCGGGGCCGACTCCGCTGGTGTGCGCTGGCGGCTGAGCATGATGAGGAACGCGGGCACGCCGATGGTAAGGAAGTTCAAGAGCGTCACCTGTCGCGGCAGATAGGGAAACGGCAGGCCGAACACGCCGAGAGCGCCGACGATGAGGACCACCGTGAAGACGTTCTTGACGAGGAACAGCTTACCGGCGCGCGCAGGTTGCGGAGGATGATGCGGCCTTCCGCCAACGTCTCGGGCAGCAGGTCGAAGTTGTTGTTCTCCAGGACGATGCTGGAGACGGTCTTGCTGGCGGCGGCGCCGTCGCCCATGGCGATGCCGAGATGGGCATTCTTGATCGGCAGGACATCGTTGACGCCGTCGCCGATCATGGCGACGTGCCGCCCCTGTTTTTTCAGGGCGGCAATGATCTCGACCTTCTGCCGCGGCGAGACGCGGCCGAAGACGCAGCGCGTGCGAATCAACTCGGCCGGGTCGGCCGCCGCCTGCAAGTCCGCCCCGGACACCACCGGCGTCTCGGTCAGCGCCTGGACGGCGGTCGCATTCGTGCCGGCGGCCAGGGGGATGAGGATCGCTCGTACCGTGTCGGCGTGATCGCCGGAGAGGATGCGGAAGCGAATGCCCTGGCTCGCCAACTCTTCCAGGACACGACTCGCTTCCGGCCGCAACTCGTCGCTCAGGGCGACCAGCGCCAGAGGCCGCAAAACAAAGCCCTCCAGGGAGCCGGCGAATTTACGCTCGGGGCTGTTCTCGCTCTCGGCGAACAGCAGCACGCGCAACCCCGTGGCGAGCAAATCGCGCCATTCCGCTTCCCATCTGTCGCTATCCGAGCCGCGACCGTAAGGGAGCGGGGCGTTCTCCGCTCCCTCACGGTCGCGGCTCGGACAACGGAGGAAGGGGCGCAGCGCCTCACAGGCTCCCAGGACGAGAACGTGCTCCGCCGATCCTGAACGCACTCGGACGGCGCTGAAACGATTTTGCGACTTAAAAGGCAGTTGATCGAGCAATTCGGCCGAGGTTTCGCCCAGGGCGGCGCAGAGCGGCGAGACCCTTACCGGCGCGATCCAGCGACGCCGAGGCGAACAGCCGCAGCCGTTCGCGGATCGCCTCTTCCGGCATCGTCTCGTCCACGACACGGATTTTTTCCAGGTGCTGCCGGTTCGTGGTCAGAGTGCCGGTCTTGTCCAGGCACAGCGTATCGATGGCGGCCATCGCCTCGACGGCGCTCAGGCGATGCACCAGGGCGCCGCGCCGGCTCATGCGCACGGCTCCCAGCACGAAGGCCAGAGTCGCCATCAGCACCAGTCCTTGCGGCACCATCGACGTGATCGTGGCCGCGATCATGGCGACGAGATCGGTCGCCGTGATGTCGCCCAGGGCGTACAGCACAGCGTAGCCGCCGCACAGGACGACGGCCGCGACGGTCAGAATGCGGAGAAGGCGATTGATGCTGTCCTGGATCGGGCTGGCGGTGTAACGATAGGAGCGTGCCTCGTGGGCGGTGCGCTGGGCGAACGAGGCAGCACCGACGCGCTCGGCGCGATAGACGCCTTCGCCGGCCACGCAGAAGCTACCCGACAGCAGCGGCTCGCCCGGCCGGCGCGGCACCGGGTCCGACTCGCCGGTCAACAGCGCCTCGTCCACTTCGAGAAAGCGCGCTCGAGCACGGGGCCGTCGGCAACCACCGCATCGCCGGCCGCCAGCAGGAGTACGTCCTCCGCAACCACATCGCCGGCCGGCACTTCTCGGCTCTGGCCGTCGCGCACCACGCGGACGCGCGTCTCGGCCAGGAGGGTGAGTCGATCCAGGTGGCGCTTGGCGCGAACTTCCTGGGCCAGTCCGAGGACCATGTTGGTCAGGGCCATGCCGCTGACGGCCAGGGCGTCGCGATATTCGCCGAGCGCGAAGAGGGCCAGCGCGGCCGGCACGACGAGAGCGTTGAACAGGGTCAGGGTGTTGCGGGCAACGATGTCGAGGTATTCGGCGCGATTGGAGCGACGCACCCGGTTGACCTCGCCGCGCGCGACGCGCGCGGCGACCTCGGTGGACGTCAGGCCGGTAAGGTGAGTTTC
The DNA here is from genome assembly GCA_963849325.1 of uncultured Planctomycetota bacterium. Classification (GTDB taxonomy): domain Bacteria; phylum Planctomycetota; class Planctomycetia; order Gemmatales; family Gemmataceae; genus JAJPHU01. The sequence continues at coordinate 87,566 of CAWKHF010000012.1, forward strand.
CGTCCGGGTACACTGGCTCATCCGCGGCTCTGATTTTCTTCGTTTCGCCGCGACGCGCAGCGGAGCGCGGGAATAACCCGAGCTCCGCTGCGCGTCGCGGCGAAACGAAGACGCGCCCTTAGCGTTGATAAGCATCCAGCCATTGCAGGTAATGCTGCGACAGGCTCCGGGCCGCGCTCTGCTGCGTGGGCAACTGTTGTAATATCTGCAGTTCCCCCGGCGAGAGCGGGACGTTCAGCCGATCCATCTCCGGTATCCAGCGCTCGGGGGGTACGACCAGATCGAGCACGGTCTGAAAGTGCTGGCGGGCCTCGACGCAGTGGCCGGCTTCCAGGGCCAGGACGCCGCGCTGCAAGTACCATTCGGCGCGCTGCTGGGCCTCCAGCAAACCGCCCTCGACCGCCTCCAGGCCCCAGCGGCGGGCCCAAAAGCCCGAGGGTATCCAGTAGCCGGGCGCGATCTCCGGAAACGGCGAGGGCAGACGCGGCACGCCCGTCACGTACAGTCCTTCCGCCAGCAGCACCCGGCCCACGCGCTCGCCGATCCGGGCGCGGCTGTCACGCGACATCCGGCCGGAAGGGTCTTTCCAGGCATGGTTCAGCGCATCGAGCAGGTGCCGGTCGGCGTCCTGGTAATCGCCCCGGGCCGCCGCCAGACGCACGTGGTAACTCAGGTAATACGGCGGGACCGGCTTCTCGGTATCGTCCGGCTCGGGCACGAGCAGGTCGCGCGCCTTGTCCAGCCGGCCGAGGTCGAGGAACAGGCCCATCATCTGCGTCACCATCGACAGGTTTTTCAGACCACTCAGCTCCGCGGGGGCCGCCTGGTCCAGCGTGTTGAGGGCCGTTTCCACCAGACCGCGGTCCAGGGCGATCCGCACCCTTTCCAGCACCGGCTTGTTGGCGGCCGTCACCTCGTACTGGTCCAGCCGCCGCCGAACCTCGTCGTCCAACGGCGTCAGATCGCGGGAGAGGGCGTCGAGTCGCTGGGCCTGTTGGGCGGGCGCCTCGCCCGGCAGCGGACCCGCTTCCTTGAGGCTGTTCAGCTGCTCGCGGCGGTGGTGCAGGGCAACGTCCAGGTAGCGAAGCTGCCGAAACACGTTGAACAACGCCTCGTGCGCTTGCGCCGCGCTCCGGGGGTTTGGCCTCCAGCGCAGACACTCCTGGTAGGCGGCCGTCAGTTGCGTCCGGCGGATCTCCTCCAGCTGCGCCGACGATCGGGTCAAGGTCCCTTCCCGTGTCGCCGCGAGCAGACGGTTGTACGCCGACCCGAGCCGCAGATACGTCTCGGCATCCTCCGGGTTGTCCCCCAGGGCGCGTTGCGCGGCCCGGAGGGCCAGGTAGAGCGATTCGGGCGGGCCGGCGTCCTGGCCCTCAAGGAAGATTTTCCGCGCCGTCAGGGCCGCCGTGTCCCGCTCCTCGCGCGGCCGCAGGGGTCGCGACCCTCCCGGCGGCATGAGGTCGGCGTAGGTCTGACTCCAGCCCACGTTGACGAGGGACAGGACGTTCGGGACCGGACCCTGCGGCAGAGCGTTGCCGATGGTGCCGGCGGCGACCGCCCACTGCCAGGCCCGCGAGTGGACGGCGACGAGGTACGACTGTTGAGCCATGAAACGGAGTTCGTGCAGTGCGGCCTCCTCTCGATCCGGCGAGGACGGCGGATGGGGCCGCCACCAGGCATCCCACCACTCGCGCGGCGGGAGCGTGGTCTCCGGTCCCTTCGACGGCGCTTGCTTCGCCTGGGGACCGAAAGCCACCCGCTTCAGGTCGAGCCGGCCGGGGGAGGCTTTCGGCATCCCCGTCGCGGCGGCGTCGTTCCAGGCTAAGATGGCGATTCGGCCGTGCAGGGAGCACAACTGCCATTCCTCGGGACCGCCAAGCAGCACCCAGCCGGCGACCAGGTCGGCCTTCTGCGCATTGATGTGATCGAAGATCCAGAAATGCACTTTGTGCCGGCGGAGGATGTTCCGCCAATCCTTGTCCGGGTCTCGCGGCTCGTCCATCGTCCCTTCCGCGGCGTTTTCGTCGGGGACCATGCGGCTCTAGGCTTTCGCGGATGGCCAGATAGTCGCCGGTCGCCTCCGGGAACTTCGTCACGCGCTGGTCGAAGAAGGCCCGTTCGCCGGGGGCGAACCAGGCGAGGTAGTTGGCGATTTCCGGATGGAGATTGAACCAGCGGACATCGGCGGAGAGCCGTCCGGCGTCGCGCCAGGCCTTGATCTGCAGGGCGGCCTGTTCCAGCGAGGGATCGGCGACCACGCGCCAGCCGATGCGAAACCGCTCGTGCGGCCGAGCGTGCAGCCAGCCGGGCACCGCCGCCGCCAGCAGGGCCAGGGCCAGCAGCACGGTCAGGAGTCGGCCGCCCAGCGACCACGCCCGCCACGCTTGGCCCGGACGCGGCGAACGGCCCAGTCGCCAGGCGGCGAAATCCAGATAATTCAGAGCGGTTATCGGCCCAGCCACGACCGCGAAGAAGGGAATGGTTCGCAGCGTTGTAGAAGCTCAGCAGGGCGAACCCTAGCCAGACCGGCAGCCGCCATCCCGGTACTCGACCGAACATCAGCACGAACGAGAGCAAGCCCAGCACCAGCAGCGGCAGGTAGGCCAACCCCGCCACGCTCAGGCCAAGGTAGCGGATCGTAATAGGTCTTGCTTAGCGGCGACAGCGACAGGAAGCGGTACTGTATATCGTGCTGGACCAGACCGTCGGCCGGCGACAGGGCCGAATTCCGGCGGCAGCGTGAAAGCATGAAAGTGATGTGGGTTGACCAGGCACGCCGCCAGGCCCACGGCCAGCACCAGTCCCAGCGCGATCAATTCGCGTCGCCGGTCCTCGTCGCGCTTCGGCCCGGATCGGAAGAACCACGGTTCGAGCAGTGCTCCGGCCAGATACAGGGCCACGGTCAACGGCCCCAGGAAGAACCACTCATCGCAGTTGACCCACAGGACGAACAGCGGCGGGATCAGCCACCAGATCCGCTGTCCGCTGTCCGGGTGGATCGCGGATCGCGGATCGCGGACGGCGGTAAGCAGCCACAGGGTCAGGCCGAGAAAGAGCAAGGACAGGCAGATCGGTTGCAGATACAGCCGGGGGCTGAGCGTGAGAAGGGCCAGCGCGGTGCAGGCGGCGGGTATCCACAGGCTTTGTCCGGCCCGCCGGCCGACGCGCAGCAGGACGCCGGCCAGCGCCGTCACCAGCAGCGCCTTGGCGATCACGACCGCGGCGCCGCCGAACCCCGGCAACTGGTACAGACCGTAGACCATCAGGGCGAACAGCCAGGAGTGATTGACCCAGTACGCTCCGCCGCTGCTGAACGTGAAGGGATCGACGCCGAAGTGATAGTTGCCCTCGGCCAGCAGGCGGCCGGTGGCGAGTTGGCGGAAGAAATCGGGATTGGCCGCTGGAAACGAAGCGACCAGGAAGGCGAACGCCAGGACGAGGAGACGAGGACGCACGTCGAGCCCGCCGAGTATCCGGGTGAGCTGCTCCACCGACATCGCCGGCGGCTGCGGCAACGGCGGCAGAGGAATGGACGCATTGGCCGCCGTCTCGGGCGGCGCCTGTATGCCAGTCGCCGGCGCCGGTGCGTCGCCGCCCGGAGACGACGATTCAGGATGATCGGAAGGTGCCATGCTCGTAGCTCTCGTAGGTCGAGCCAATCCGCAGAAGATGGTGAGGATCGTCCTTCAACGGTAGAGGGTCCCGGTGTCGCGGTCAAGCCGCTTGCGGCGAAGATGAATCGACGCTGAGCGCGCGTCGTCTAGTCAGACGGCGAGCGCGGTCGCCATTCGATCGGAGCCTGAAGCGTAAGCGAAGTGGAATACTCTTCGCTTACGCTTCAGGCTCCGAGAGAATGGCGACCGCGCTCACCAGGGACTGCTCTGTTCCCCCGCGGGCCGCTTGGCCTAAAATGGAGTCAAGCGTTGGTATCGCCGCTCGCGTGTTCTCTCCGCGTTGCGAAGGAGACTGCTGATGTCCCTGCCTCCGGATTCGCCCAATCCCTCTCGCTCGGCCTCGCTGGCACGATGGTGGCTTCTCGCCGTGGGTGTGCCGCTGACCGCCCTGCTGGTCTGGTATGTCTTCCAGCGCGGCGCCGGCGGGCCGGAGCAACCCGTCGCGGCCAGGGAACCCGCGGCCAAGGACACCCCCGAAGAACAGCGCAAGGACAAACGCGATGACAGCCGCGACGCTCCCGAACTGGACGGCGGCGTCGCCTGGCTGAACACGGCCGGACCTCTCCGCCTCAAGGACCTGCGCGGCAAGATCGTCCTGCTCGACTTCTGGACGCTCTGCTGCATCAACTGCATGCACGTGCTGCCCGACCTCGCCAAGCTCGAAAAGAAGTACCCCAACGAACTGGTCGTCATCGGCGTCCACACGGCCAAGTTCGACAACGAAAAGAACACCGAGAGCATCCGCAAAGCCATCCTGCGCTACGAGGTCAGCCATCCCGTCGTCAACGACGCCGACATGCGCATCTGGCGCACCTACGGCTCCAACTCGTGGCCGACGCTGTGCCTGATCGACCCGGAGGGCACGTCGTCGGCGCCGCCGCCGGCGAGGGCAATTACGAGCTGCTCGACCGCGTCATCTCCCGGCTCATCAAGATCCACAAGGACAAGAAGACGCTCAACGAGAAGCCGTTGAAGTTCCAGCTGGCCCGCAGCCAGGAGACGGGCGACAGCCCGCTGTTCTTCCCCGGCAAGGTGCTGGCCGACGCCGCGAGCAAGCGTCTCTTCATCGCCGACAGCACGCACCACCGTATTGTCATTACGGACCTCGACGGCAAGAAGATCGCCGTCGCCGGCATCGGCGAGCCGGGCAAGACCGACGGTCCCTTCGACAAGGCCAGCTTCAACGATCCGCAGGGCCTGGCCCTCAAGGGCGACATCCTCTACGTCGCCGACCGCAAGAACCACCTGATCCGCACTCTCGACCTCAAGGCGCAGAACGGTCCAGACCGTGGCCGGCACCGGCGTGCAGGGGCAAGACCGCGAGTTCGGCGGCCCGGCGCGGAAGACCGGCCTCAACAGCCCGTGGGACCTGCTGCTGGCACAAGGACCGCCTGTTCATCGCCATGGCCGGCCACCATCAAATCTGGATGCTGGACCTGGCCAACGAACAAGGTCGCCCCCTACGCCGGCAGCGGCCGCGAGAACATCCGCGATGGCTCGCTCATCACCAGCTGCTTCGCCCAGCCCAGCGGCCTGACGACCGACGGCAAGACGCTGTGGGTGGCCGACAGCGAGGTCAGCGCCGTCCGCGCCGTGCCGCTGGAAGGCGACGAGCGAGGTCAAGACGGTGGTTGGCGAAGGTCTGTTCGAGTTCGGCGACGTGGACGGCGCGGGCAAGCAAGGTGCGTTTGCAGCACGCCCTCGGCGTTGCCTATCACGACGGCAAACTGTATGTGGCCGACACCTACAACAGCAAGATCAAGCTGCTCGATCCGGTGAAGCGAACGTGCACGACGTTCCTGGGCGGCGAGCCGGAGGGCTGGCTGGCGACCCGTTGTTCAGCGAGCCGGGCGGCATCTGCTACGCGGACGGCAAGCTGTACGTGGCCGACACCAACGCCCACCGCATCCGCGTCGTCGATCTGAAGACGAAGGCCGTGTCCACGCTGAAGCTGCAAGGCGTCGAGGCGCCGAAGCCCTAATCTGTCGGAGCCGCGACCGTCAGGGAGCGGGGGAATCAACCGCTCCCTGACGGTCGCGGCTCGGTTGGGTCCGCTCGCTCGAAGGTAGTGCTCATGAATCTCCTGTCCCGTTCCTTCGCCTCTCGTCTGGTCCCCTTGGTCGTCACCTGCGCCGTCCTGCTGGGAGCGGATGCGGTTCAGGGAGCGGGACCATTCGAGAAAGGTCCATCTCCCCAGACCGCCAAGTTTATCGACTTCACCGTCGCCCTCGTGCCCGCCGATCCCTTCTCGGATGAGAACGCGGTGGACGCCAAGACTTCGGTCTTGCGTCGCGGCGAGGTCTTCACCCTCGTTATCGCGGGCACTCCCAAGCCGGGGTATCACACCTATCCGCTGACGGAGCGATCCTCCGATCCGGAGCAGAGCGAGAGCGGACTGAGCCAGTTGATTTATGGCAAGGACATGGCTGGCCTCCAGCCCTTGTGGCCGATTCAGGAAACGCCGCCTGCGGAGTTCGTGAAAGACAAACGCCCGCCCCACAGCGTTTTACTCGAACACGAGCACAGCTTCACCTGGACCCAGGACATCCTGGTGTCACCCGACGCCAAGCCGGAACCGCACACCCTGTCCTTCACGATCAAGCTGCAAGTCTGCAACGAGAGCCAATGCGTGCCAGGCCAGCATCACTTCGAGATCCCATTCACCATCGCCGATACCTCGCCGGTCGCACAGACAGAGGAGTTGCAAAAACGGCGGGCTGCCTTGCCTCCCCCGATCATCATTCGACAGGTGCCGGAGGATCTCAAGACCGCGAACGTCGCTCCATCGCCGTCCGCGCCTCCGCCGGCGGAGACAGCGGACACCAGCCTGCTCGGATTGTTGTTCACGACCATGGGCGCCGCCATCGCCATGCTGTTCACGCCCTGCGTCTTTCCGATGATCCCGATCACCGTCAGCTTCTTCCTCAAGCAGTCGGAGAAGAAGCATCACAATGCCATCGTCACGGCCACCGTCTATTCGGTGACGATCATCGTGGTACTGGCCCTGGCCGTGCTGATCCTCGGTAAGATCATCGTGGATCTGGCCAACAGTCCATGGATGAACCTCGCCCTGGGGCTGATGCTGGTGTTCTTCGCCCTGAGTCTGTTTGGCATGTACGAACTGGAACTGCCGCATTTCCTGTCGAGTTTCACCTCGGCCCGCGAAGGCAAGGGCGGCTACCTCGGCGCCTTCTTCATGGCGCTGACGTTTACCATCACGAGTTTTACCTGCACCGGGCCGTTCCTGGGGCCGCTCCTGGTGGCGACCAAGGAAATGCAGCTCAGCCTCGATCGGCTCATCCTCGCCGCCTTCGTCTATGCGGCGACCTTCGCGGCGCCGTTCTTCGTGCTGGCCCTCTTCCCTCGGCTGCTGCGGCGCTGCCCAAGAGCGGTGGCTGGCTCAACGGCGTCAAGGTCGTCATGGGCTTTCTGGAGTTGGCGATGGCCTTCAAATTCCTCGGCAACATGGACGCCAGCCTTCATCCGGGCAACCCGGTGCTGTTCACCTACGAGACCGTCTTCGCCACCTGGATCGCCCTGTCCGTGGCTTGCGGCCTGTACCTGCTGGGCGTCTTTCGCCTACCGCACGACTCACCGATCGAGAGCATCGGCGTGCCGCGCTTCCTGCTGGCGACGCTGTTTCTGGGACTCGGTCTGTACATGACGCCGGCCCTGTGGCACAAGACCCCGCAGGGCGTCCTGGGTCGCTTCCTCGTCTCCTTCGCCCCGCTGGATACCGAACCGGGCGGCCCGGAGGGACCAGCGGCCGGACCTCGGAAACTCGCGTGGCATCTCGACTATGACAAGGCTCGCGCGGAGGCCCTGAAGGAAAACAAGCTCCTCTTCATCGACTTCACGGGTGTGAATTGTCAAAATTGTCGGGCCAATGAAATCGGCGTCTTCCCCCGGCCCGCCGTCCAGGAAGAGCTGAAAAAGTTCGTCCGCGTGCAGCTCTACACGGACATCGTTCCGAAACAAGGTCTGTCCAAGAATGCGGCCGAGGTCGAGGCGAAACGCAACAGCGAGTGGCAGGCGGAGACCTTCAAGAACGGCGCGACGCCGCTCTACGTCATCTTCAAGCCGGATCGAACGGCGCTCGAAGAAGAGGGCAAGCTCAAGGGCGTCGAACTGGGACGGCAGGCGGGTTATATCGAGGACGTGGCCGCCTTCGTGGATTGGCTCAAGAATGCGACGGGCCGGCAGGTGGCGGCCAACTGATCGTCAGCGCCGAAAGCGCGTGTCGGGCGCATGTCGAACATTGTCCTCCTCGACCGCCGCGGCGCTGGCGCAGTTGCTCTTCTTCGCGCTCGCCCTCCACTTCCGCCGAGAAGGTCCGTCCCCACAAGACGTAATGCATCAGGGCGATGACCAGGATGGCGCCGCCGAACAGCACCACGTACAGGAAAAAGCCGCCGCTGATGAAGATGAGCACGAACAGGAAAAAACCCAGGGCCAGCACCGTGAGGAAGACGCTCAGGAAGGCGTGGCGGTGTTGCTGCGTCGGCGGGTAGTTGTGGGCCATGATCTCCTCGTGAGTTCGGCGCGGAAGGGCACACCCCTTTATAGCAGCGTCCTCTCGCCTCCGCCAGCAGTTCTCTTTCCGAGCCTGAAGCGTAAGCGAAGAGCACTCTTCGCTTACGCTTCAGGCTCGGAGAGGCGCTCACTTGTTCGGATACGAGGGCGGTTTCATGCCGTCCGGCAGCGGCAGTGCCGCGCCGAGCGATAGGTACGCCCACAGGGCGTCGGCCTGGGCGTCGGCATTGCCGCCGAGCACCTTGTCGAGTGTAGACTTGCCGTCCGCGAACACGGCCGGCATGCGCGTGCCCGGCTGGATGCGCTGCGGTTGCTCCAGCCAGCGCCGATACCAGTCGTAGCGCACGCGCTGGTTCATCCGGGCCAGGTCCGGGCCGCGCGTGCCGGTACTGGCGATGCCGGCGAGGTCGTGACAGGAAATGCAGCCGAAGGCGTTCTTGCCGACCAGATACCGGCCGGCCTCGATCTTCGCCGCCGTCCGCATGCTCGGGTGAATGGTGTCGTCCGGCTCGGTTCCCCCCAGGCGCGCCAGCGCCTCGGGCAATCGGCCGACGTTGGCCTCGCCGAACTGCGGCATGCGCAGTCCCATCCACGGCCGCGCTCGTCCGCCGTCCAGCAGTACCTGACGCGCCCAGGGCGTGCGCAGCTTGTGGCCGACGCCGGTCAACGGTGGCGGACGGACGGCCTCTGTGTTTTCCGCGTTCTCGTCGCGCCGTAGCTGCTCCAGCACGGTCGCTGACAAGCCGCCGTCACCATCGCGGCTGTGGCAGGCCAGGCAGTTGAAGCGCTCGAGGTCGTTGCGAGCGGTGTAGATCGGCACCGGCGTCCCCGCTCCGTCCAATCCTCGCCGCAAGAACGACCGAATCGCCGAATGGTCCTCGGCGCCGAAGCCGAAGCGCGGCGCCGAACCGCGCCGATCCGGCTCATGGGCCAGGCAGCCGGACCCCTGTTTCGCCGGCTGCACGATCTCCTCCAGCGAAGCGCTGGCCTGGATCGTTGCGAATGGCTTGCCGCCCGGGGCGATGGTGTGGCAGTTGTTGCAGCCCCTGTCCAGGACGATCCGCTGGCCGAGTTCCGGCCATTGTTTCTCGACCGGCAGTCGGCGGAACGCGGCCCATTCGTCGGCGCGGTCATCCACGCGCCGGAAGGCGGCCCGCATCGCCTCCGCCTTCGGCGCCTCCGGCAGTCCATCGCCGGCGTCCTCGGCCTTCGACGGACACAGGAAGCGAGCGAGATCCTCGGCCTCGTTGTTGGACAGCAGCATGTTCGGCATCCGGCCGCTGGGATCGATCGTCAACGGATTCTTGAGGTACGCCGCCAGGCACCCCGGCGTCGTCTTGCCGCCTAGGTCGGTCAGCGGATAGAGGCGCGCCGGCGCCGCGAACACAAACGAGGGCGCGACGTCCTCCTTCGGTTTAGCGTGTTCGCCCTCCGGCGAACCGTGGCAGGCGATGCAGCCGAGCTTGCCGTAAAGGCGCTCACCGCGTCCCATGCTGGCGAGCATGGACCCGCGCTGGATGGGCTTGGGGTCCGCTTTCACCGGCCCGCCGAGGGCGACGAGATAGCGCGTCACGGCGTAGCGTTCGACGCGGCCGGTCTCGTCGGGACGGAACATCTCCGGCATGGCCGCGCCTGGCCGCAGTCGTTGCGGCGATTCCAGCCAGCGCATCAGCCAGCCCGCGCGTACGCGCTGACCGACCCGCGACAGATCCGGCCCGCTGCGTGAGATCAGCCCCTTGGCCATGCCGTTGTCCTTCACCGAGGCGTGACAGCGGACACAGCCGGATTCCTCGACGAGATAGCGTCCGCGCTCGATCCGCGCGTCGGCGGCGAGTCCGGCGGGCACCTGGTTCGGCAGATGGCCGAGGTGATCGTACGGCAGTGGTTCGCGGCGGAAGTGTTTCGCCTCCCAGAACAGTTCGACGCGAGCGCCGCCCGGCAGGCGCGTGAACTCGGCGACCAGCGGATGCACGCCCGCTTCCAGCGCCACGTCGGCGCCCTCGTGAAGGACCGGCAACGCGGTCTTCGTCTCGGCGACCAGCACTTCCTTGCCCGCGATCTCCAGACGGAATCGCCCGCGCAGCCGTACCGCGAAGCGATAGGCGCCGCGGCGGAGAATACGGATGTATCCCTTCCAGACGATGACGCCGTCGGCGCAGGCGCGGGTGTGGCGACTCGCCCGCCTTCAGCGCCAGGGCGATTCGCGGTTCGAGTCGCACCACTTCTGCTGTCGTCGGCCCGGCCGCATCGCGGTAGACGGCGACCAGCCCGCGCCGCAACTCCTCCGAATCAATGGCCGGATCGGCCGCTCGGGTGCCGGTGACAGCACCCAGACCCAGGAGCAATGCGATCCTCAGGTCCAGCCACCAGGGTTGTGCATCACGTCTGGAATGCGGCATGGAAGCCTCCTGGAGGATAGCGTGAGGCCGTTGTGGAAGAGACGATTCGGAACATTGCGAGGGCCGACGGCGCCAGCTTGATTATGCGGCCAAACTGCGACATGGGGAAGAGTTCAACGTGCCTTGTTTTCCCGTGAGGCGAGCGGGAGAATAAGGGGGGAGATTACTCGGCGAAGAAGGAACCGTCTCCGATGCAACCACAAACCGAACCAATCGAGAGCACGAAGGTCGCTGCCCCGGCACCCCGGCACGCTCCTCGCATTCCGCCACTCGAATCGGGCGATCATCTGACACGCCACGAGTTCGAGCGTCGCTATGAAGCTATGCCGAAGTCGAAAAAGGCGGAACTGATCGAAGGAGTTGTCTTCATGCCTTCTCCTGTGCGTTTCGAGCAGCATGGCAGTCCTCACGCGGATTTGATGGCCTGGTTGGGGATTTATCGCGCCGGTACGCCGGGCGTTCGCGTCGGCGATAACTCAAGCATACGTCTGGACCCGGACAACGAGCCGCAACCCGACGCTTTAATGATTGTCGAAGCCTCTCGCGGAGGCCAGACGAGAATTGATGCCGAGGGTTACATCGTGGGCGGCCCCGAATTGGTGGTCGAGGTAGCGTCGAGTACAGTCAGCATGGCCTTGAATACCAAGCTCGCTGTCTATCGTCGCAACAGCGTCCGCGAATACATCGTCTGGCGCGTGGAAGATCAAGCCATCGACTGGTTCCTCTTGCGCCAAGGCCAGTACGATCGACTGGCGCTTTCGTCCGCCGGACTCTACCAGAGCGAGCACTTTCCCGGCCTTTGGCTCGATCCCGCCGCGCTGACGGCCTTCGACCTGGCTCGCGTTTTACAAGTTGTGCATCAGGGGACGGCCAGCCTGGAGCATGCGGCCTTCGTCGCCCATCTTCAAGAGCGGGCGGCCGGGCAACCCTGATGCGTCTGGTCTGCCCCGAACCTTTCCCCTTCCGGCGGCTCCTGATAAATACTCTCCGCCATCGGGAGCCATGATGGAACGATCTCTCGAACCTCCGACGCCTGCGCCGGGCAGCACGGGCGAACTGCTTCGGCTGGCCTGGCCGCTGGTGCTCAGCAACAGTATCCTGATGGCGCAGATCCTCCTCGATCGCGTCCTGCTTGGCCGGTCCAACCTCGCCTCGGTGGCTGCCGGGTTCTCCTCGGCCCTGCTGTTCTGGGCCTTCCTCATTCTCTTTCAGTTCACCGCCAACTACGCCACCACCTTTGTCGCTCAGTACCGCGGCGCCGGCCGCCCCGAGCGCGTCGGCCCGGTGGTCTGGCAGGCCGTGTGGTTTGCCGTTCTGATCGGCGCCGTGTTCCAGGTCTTGCAGCCGCTGGCCCCTCAGGTCGTGGCCGTGGGCGAGCACACGCCGGAACTGCAGGGGATGGAGACGGCATATTTCCGCTGCCTGTGCGTGTCGGCCCTGCCGACGTTGCTGAGCGCGGCCCTGACCAGCTTCTTCGCCGGCCGCGGCGACACGCGCACGGTGCTGCTGATTAATGGGGCGGGCCTGGCCGTCAACGGCGTGGCGGCGGCCGGCCTGATCTATGGGCTATACGGCCTCCCTGCCCTGGGCATCGTCGGCGCCGGCTGGGCGACCGTGCTGGGCACTTCCACCTCCGCTCTCCTCGCTCTGCTCCTGATGCTGCGCACCCCGTATCGTCGCGCCTTCGCCACCTTCTCCGGCTGGCGCTTCGACAGCGAACTGTTTCGGCGGCTGCTGCGTTTCGGTCTGCCCAACGGCGTCTTTGCCGCCCTGGATGTCCTGGGTTACACGGTCTTTTTGCAGCTAATCGGGCGCTTCAGCCCGGCGGACCTCGCCGCCACGAGCATCGCCTTTACCCTCAATCTGCTTGTGTATTTCCCGATGATGGGCGTCGGCCAGGCGGTCGAGGTACTGGTCGGCCAGCGCCTCGGCGAGGACCGCCCCGACCTCGCCGAACGGACCACCTGGCACGCCCTGCGACTGGCCCTGCTGCTGACCGCCGCCGGCACGCTGAGTTACGTCCTGTTGCCGCAGACACTCGCCGGCCTGTTCCACGGCCCCGGCGAGGACGAATTGTGGGAGCCGATCCGCACCCGCGTGCCGGTCCTGCTCCGCTTCATTGCCGTTTACTCTCTCTTCGACACGATGAATGTCGTTTTCTCCAACGCCCTCCGCGGCGCCGGCGACACGCGCTTCGTCATCTGGGCCGCCCTGGTCCTGTCGTGGCCGGTGATGGTGCTGCCGACGTGGGCGGCGTGGATGTACGGCTGGGGCCTGTACTGGGCCTGGGCCTTCGCCAGCCTCTACATCATCGCCCTCGCCCTGACGTTCGCCTTCCGCTTCCGCCAGGGCAAATGGCGCAACATGCGGGTCATCGAACCAACGCGGTAACTTGCCTTTCCCTCTTCGCCATCCTGACGGAAAAGTCAGGTTTCGTCCCTTTTCCGGAGTTTTCCGGTTGACTTTGAAACATCTGTTTCATATGATTGCTTGAGATGAGACAGTTGTTTGAGTCATTTGTTTAAGGGGCATTTCCGATGATAGCTTCGGAAAACCCGCGCGAGCGGCTGCTGGAAGCGGCCGGCGAAATCTTCGCCGAGAAGGGGTTCAAGGGCGCCACCGTCCGCGAGATCATCGAACGGGCGAAGGTGAACATCGCGGCGGTGAATTACTACTTCCGCGACAAGGAACGCCTGTACATCGAAGCCGTCAAGCATGGAGCGTGCGTCGAGCCGAGCGAGCAACTCTGCTGGCCGGTCGGCACGCCGCCCGCCGTCAAACTGGCAGACTTCATTCGCTTCCACGTCGTCGGGCTGCTCGACCCCGGCAAGCCGGCCTGGCACGCGCGCCTGGTCATGCGCGAGTTGACGCAACCCAGCGCCGCCTGCACCGAGCTGGTGCGGGACTATATCGAACCCAAGAGCAAAGTCCTCGGCGGCATCCTGGAGGAGTTGCTGCCGCGCGGCACACCACGCGGAAAGCGCTTCCTGGTCGCTTTCAGCATCATGGGTCAGGTCCTTTTCTACTGCACCCACAAGCCCATCATTACATTGCTGATCGGCGCGGACGGCGCCACGCACCTTGACCCGGACACCCTGGCCGAACACATCACACAGTTCAGCCTGCGGGCACTGACAAAAAAATAATCACCACGGAATACACGGAAAACACGGAAAAAAGACAAAAACAAAAAAATGAAAAGCACAAAGACAGGATGAATAATGCAATCGACCCATGATATATGATTATTCTTTTGTCTTTTTTCCGTGTTTTCCGTGTATTCCGTGGTGATTCTTCTTCTGGGGTATGGCCATGAGCTGGATCGCCTTGAAGATGCTGACGGGCAACCGGGCCAAGTATTACGCCATCATCTTCGGCATCTCCTTCGCCGTCATGCTGATGTCGCAGCAGGCGGCCATCTTCGCCGGCCTGATGCGCAACACGTCCAGCCAGATCCGCGACATCCAGGGAGCCGACATCTGGGTCATGGACCCCAGCGTCCAGTTCATCGACGACATCACGCCGCTGTCGGACAACGCCGTCTATCAGGTGCGCGGCGTGCCGGGCGTCGCCTGGGCCATCAAGCTGTACAACGGCAAGGCGCACGGCCAATTCCCGGAGGGCAATTTCAAGCAGTTCATCGTCCTGGGCATCGACGACCAGACGCTCGTCGGTGCCCCGGCCCGGATGGTGGTCGGCTCGCTGGCCGACCTGCGCCGGCCCGACGGTGTTGTCCTCGACGAGAGCGGCTACCGTTACCTGTTTCCCGGCCAACCGCTGGAAGCCGGCCGCGTCTTCGAAATGAACGACCATCGTGCGGAGATCGTCGGCATCTGTAAAAGCTCGCCGACCTTCCAGACATTTCCGATCGCTTATACGACGTACAACCGGGCCTTGCACTACGCCGCCCAGGAGCGGCGAGTGCTGTCGTTCGTGCTGGTCGGGGCGGAGAAGGAGCGTAGCGCCGGAGGAGGTGTGCCGCCGCATCGAGGAGCGGACGGGCCTGATGGCCCTGTCGCAGGAAGGGTTCTCCTGGAAGACGATGGTTTATTACATGAAGCGCACCGGCATTCCGGTGAACTTCGGTATTACGGTGCTGCTCGGCTTCATCATCGGCGCCGCCATCGCCGGCCAGACGTTTTACCTGTTCACGATCGACAACCTCAAGCAGTTCGGCGCCCTCAAGGCGATGGGCGTGGGCAACCTGCGCACTGGTCGGCATGGTCTTGATGCAAGGATTGGTGGTCGGCGTATTGGGCTACATGATCGGTCTGGGAATGGCGAGCATTTTCGCGGAGGTGGTGGCGTGGAAACTGCGCGGCACCGGCCTGCCGCCGGTGGATTACATGGCCTGGCCGATCCCGGTCGTTCACGGCGGCGGCGGCGGCCCTGATCGTCTTCGCCTCGGCGATGGTCAGTCTCCGCCGCGTCCTTCGACTGGAGCCGGCCTCGGTGTTCCGATAAACAATGAACCACAGATGAACACAGATAAACACGGATAAGACAAAAACAATGAATGATTGAATGGTTTGTTGACTCTTTTTGATTTTTATCCGTGTTCATCTGTGTTCATCTGTGGTTAATTTTGGGTGCGAGCATGAGTTGGATCGCCATCAAGATGCTGACCGGCGACCGAGCTAAGTATCTCGGCATCGTCGCCGGCGTCACCTTCGCGGCGCTGTTGATCGCCCAGCAGGCGTCGATCGCCATTGGCCTGCTGCTGCGGACCACGTCGCACATTCAGGACGTCGCCGACGTGGACATCTGGGTCATGGACCCCAACGTGCAATTCATCGACGAGTTCAAGCCGCTGACCGAGAACGACCTGTATCGCGTCCAGGGCGTGCCGGGCGTGGCCTGGGCCGTGCGCTTCTACAAGGGCCAGGGCCGGCTCAAGCTCGACGTCGGCGGCGACAAAAAGAAGGCGAAATATCAGCAATCCGTCGTCCTCGGCCTGGACGACGCCACCCTGGTCGGCGCTCCGCGCGAAATCATCCTGGGCAGCCTGGCCGACCTGCGCAAGCCGGACGCCGTCCTGATCGACGAGAATGGCTATCGCTACCTTTGGCCGAACGAACCGCTGGCCGTCGGCCGCGAGTTGGAGATGAACGACCATCGCGCCGTCATCGTCGGCGTCTGCAAGGCGTCGGACACTTTCCAGACGTTCCCGATCTTCTACTGCCGTTATCACCAGGCCATCCGTTACGTTCCGCAGGAGCGCAAGGTGATGTCGGCCATCCTGGTCGGGGCGGAGGAGGGCGTGTCGAAGGAGGAAGTGTGCCGGCGGATCACGGCGCAGACGGCCCTGAAGCCGATCCGACTGGGCGAACCGGCTCGTCCCGGTCTCAAGGCGCTGACGCGCGAACAGTTCATCGGCAGCACGCTGATGTACTTCGTCAAGCGCACGGGCATCGTGGTCAATTTCGGCATCACTGTCAGCCTGGGCTTCATCGTCGGCTGCGCCATCGCCGGGCAGACGTTTTACACGTTCACGCTGGAAAACCTCAACCAGTTCGGTTCGCTCAAGGCGATGGGCGTGACGAACCTTCGCATCGTCGGCATGGTGCTGACGCAGGCGTTGGTGGTCGGCGCGATCGGCTATGGCCTGGGCGTCGGCGGGGCGGCGCTGTTCGGCAAGGTGATGACCAGCAGCGGCAGTCGATTGGCATTCTTCATGCCCTGGCAGGTGCTGGCCGGCACCGCGGCGGCCGTGGTCCTGATCGTCACGCTGTCGAGCCTGCTGAGCGTGTACAAGGTGCTGGTCCTGGAACCGGCCGTGGTCTTTCGAGGATGAGGCGGATGCACAGCGACATCACCGAGATACCGGCCCCGGAAGGACGAGCGATGGGGACAAACTCGCCGCTCGATCGGGCGGTGATCTGCCGCGGGCGTCACCAAGGAGTTCGGCGACGGCGACTCGCGGACGCTGGCCCTGCGCGGCGTCGATCTGGAGGTCCACCCCGGCCAGATGACGCTGCTGGTCGGCCCGTCCGGCTGCGGCAAGACGACGTTGATCTCGATCATCGCCGGCCTGCTCGATCCGACCGCCGGCGACGTGACGGTCCTGGGCGAACCGCTACGGCAGCTGAAAGGCCGACAACTGGTGCAGTTTCGCGGCCGGTACATCGGCTTCGTCTTTCAGCAGTACAATCTGCTGCCGTCGCTGACGGCGGCGGAGAACGCGGCCGTGCCGCTCATCATCGCCGGCCACAAGCGCGCCGAGGCCGTGGCCAGGGCCAGCGCCATCCTCGAAGCGGTGGGACTGGCCGACAAGGTCAACTCGTTGCCGGCGCACCTGTCCGGCGGCCAGCAGCAGCGCGTGGCCATCGCTCGCGCCCTGGTCCACGAACCGAAACTGCTGGTCTGCGACGAGCCGACCGCCGCCCTGGACGCCCACTCGGGACAGACTGTCATGGAGCTGCTGCGCCGCGTGGCCGTGCAGCCGGGGCGGGCCGTCATCGTCGTCACGCACGACAACCGCGTCTTCGGCTTCGGCGATCGCATCGTTCACATGAACGACGGCATCATCGACAAGGTGGAAGAGAAAACCCCGTATGGCGAAAGTCACTAGCCGCGAGCGCGAGCGAGCGGTGTGGCGGCCGCTCGCTCGCGCTCGCGGCTAGTCGCGGGGACTACTGGGAGGAGTGTCATGAGGAAACGATTGGGGAAATGGCTGCTGCCGCTGTCGGCGGTGAGCATGTTGGTGTTCGCCATTTACCACGTCGTGCAGGCGGAGCAGAAGCCGCCCAAGCCGCCGCCGCCGCTGGAGCCGGCACGCACGCCGTTCGGCCGCACCGTGGCCGGCGCCGGCATCGTCGAGGCGCGCAGCCAGAACATCGCCGTTGGCTCGGCGATGCCCGGCCTGGTGCTGAAGGTATGGTCGCCCGATGAACTGGGGCTGCCGGCCAAGCCCGGCATGACGCCGTGGGAGGCGCTGATCGGCCAGCACGTCAAGCAGGGCGATCCCCTGTTCCGCGTCGATGATCGGCAGTTGAAGGCCACGCTCGCCTTCCACGAGGCCAACCTGGCCTCCGCCAAGGCCAACCTCGCCAAGCTGGAACAGATGCCGCGCAAGGAGGAGCTGGACGTTATCAAGGCCAAGAGGGAGGTGGCCAAGGCCACGCTGGAATTGCAGCGCGACCTGGCCCAGCGCGACGCCAAGCTGGTTGGCTCCGGCTCCGTCTCCGAAGAAGAATACCGCCAGCGCCGCAACAATCAGTTGATCGCCCACTGCCAGCTGATCCAGGCCGAGGCCGATTACACGCTCTCGAAAAATGGCGCGTGGGAACCGGACAAAGCGATCGCCCGTGCCGCCATCAAGCTCGCCGAGGCCCAGATCTTGCAGGACCATACCGACATCGACCGGGCCATCGTCCGCGCTCCGGTGGACGGCGTCGTGCTGCAAGTGAATGTGCGGCCCGGCGAATTTGTCGCTCCCATCTCGAACCAGGCCCAGGTGGTGCTGGGGACCATCACCGACAAGGTGAACGTCCGAGTGGACATCGACGAACACGACATTCCCCGCTTCAAACCCGGCGCCCCGGCCCGAGCCAGCTTCCGCGGCGCCGCCCGACAAGACCTATCCGCTCACCTTCGTCCGCGTCGAACCGTACGTCATCCCGAAGAAGTCGCTGACCGGCGACAACACCGAGCGCGTCGATACGCGCGTCCTGCAAGTGGTCTTCTCGCTGAAGATGGAAGGCAAGCCGGTCTACGTCGGCCAGCAACTCGATGTGTTCATCGACGTGGGACCGGAGATGGACAAGCCGGTTGCGCCGCCGGAATCCGCCACCGTGTCCGAGCCGCGACCGTGAGGGAGCGGGTGACCCGCTCCCTCACGGTCGCGGCTCGGATGCGATTCGAGTGTCGGCCTCCTGCCGCGATGTCGAGATCATTTCCATGCCGTGATATTTGCCCGTTGATGCGTTCTTCCTCGCCCTTTTTTTCTTTTTTTTTGTCACAAATCCTCTCTCCCGCAGTATAGTAGGGGCGAGTCCAGGCAGACCGTCCGTCCGTTCGTCTGCCGGCTCCATCGCCTCCTTTCGTAGGACGTGCAACGATGTCACGTACACACACGATCGGTTTCGTGCCTCTGACGCTGCTCGCCATGGTGGCCGGCAGTTCGTCTTTCCGGCGGCCGCCGAGGGAAGCGGCGAACGCTACGCCCTGCTCATCGGCGTGCGGGCCTATGCGCCCCCGATCCGCAGTCTCGATTACGCCGAGAACGATGTCAACGACCTGGCCCGCGCCTTGGAGCTGGGCGGCTATCCCAAGGAGAACATCTGCATTCTGACCGGCGAACGGGGAGCCCGCGACAATTACAACCACTCTCCCAACTCCAAGAACATCCGCCGCGAGCTGGAGCACCTGGCGCGACAGTGC
The DNA here is from genome assembly GCA_963849325.1 of uncultured Planctomycetota bacterium. Lineage (GTDB taxonomy): Bacteria > Planctomycetota > Planctomycetia > Gemmatales > Gemmataceae > JAJPHU01. The sequence continues at coordinate 106,554 of CAWKHF010000012.1, forward strand.
GACCGCGGCGACCACGTCCTCCTCGCCTTCGCCGGTCACGGCGTGCAGTACCACGGCGAAGAGACGATGTACTTCTGTCCCGCCGACGCGGACCTGAAAAATCGCCAGACGCTGATCGCCGTCGAGGACGTGTACAAGACACTCGAAGGCTGCAAGGCCGACCTCAAGGTGCTGCTCATGGACGCCTGCCGCAACGACCCGCTCAACCAGCTGGACCGCGGGCCGCTGGACGAGTTCGAGTCGGTCACGCGCCCTCCCAAGGCGCCGCCGCCGGGCGGGGTCGTCGCCCTGTTCAGCTGCTCGGCGACCCAAGAAGCGATGGAGGACCGCGAGCTGCGTCATGGCGTCTTCTTCCATTACGTGATCGAGGCGCTGACCGGCGCCGCCGGTCTGGGCGACGCCCCGGACGAGGTGACGCTGCCGCAGCTGGAGTATTACGTCAAGAAGCGGGTCAAGGCCCGGGTATGGAGTCGCTACAAGAAGAACCAGGAGCCGGAGCTGAAGACGCGCGGCGTCGTCGGTCTGGCTCCGCTGGTCAAGCTGGACATCGCGCGGCGGGAGGTGAAGTCTCTCCGCGACGCCCTCGCCAAGCGCCTGAAAGGGGACTACGACGGCGCTAACCGGGAGATGAGCCGCGTTGTCTCCCTCCAGCCGGACAGCGCCGAGGTCCATCTGCAGCAGGGCCGACTGCTCTACGACAACGACAAGTATGCCGAGGCCATCGTCGCCTACAACAAGGCACTGGAGTTGGAGCCGCGCAATGTGCTGGCCCTGACCGACCGCGGCGAAGCACGCTTCCTCAACGGCGACGCGGAGGGGGCGCTGGCGGATTACAACGCGGCGGTCGATGTCGATCCCAAGTACGAGCTGGTCTATCTGCGGGCCGGCGTGGTGCGGCACAACCAAAAGGACTACGATCGCGCCCTGGCCAACTACACGAAGGCCATCGACCTCGATCCGCGCGACGCCCGGGCCTGGTATTTCCGCGGCCTCGTCAAGGAGGAGCAAGAGGACTACAGCGGCGCCCTGAAGGATTACGACAAGGCCCGACAGATCAACCCACGGAAAAACGAGTATCGCACGCGCCTGGCGTTGATGCAGCAACAGCTGAGCAACCCGAGCGCGGCCATCGATAACTTGAACAAGGCGGCGCTGGTGGATCCGAGCGACGAGAATGCCTTCTTCTATCGCGGCTATGTCTATGCTCAACAGGGCAATTACGACATGGCCATCCAGGATTACTCGCGGGTGTTGCGGATCAACCCCGGCGCGGATTACGCCCACTATTATCGGGGCAGCGCCTACAACAATCGCGGCGATTCCGCTCGGGCCAATGCCGACTGGGGTCGTGTCCAGCGCGGCAGCCAGTTCTACGACTCGGCCCGTCATGCCCAGGGCGGCGGCGGTTTCCGCGACTTCAACCAGCGGGGGGGTCGTGGTGGCGGCTACGGTCCCGGCGGCGGAGGCTACGGACCCGGCGGAGGCTTCGGTCGCGGCGGCGGCTACGGACCCGGCGGAGGCTTTGGTCCCGGCGGCGGTGGTGGCGGCGGTGGAGGCAGGCGGGGGCGTTAAGGGCTTCGTGCCAGGGCATCTTTCGGAGCCTGAAGCGTAAGCGAAGAGATTCATCTCTTCGCTTACGCTTCAGGCTCGGACAGGAGAAAGGAAACCGCCGTGTTCGTCCACGCTCTCCCTCGCGCCTACGGACGATACATCGCGGTAGTCGTGCTGCTGGCCGCCCTTGTCGCCGCCGAGCCGGCCAGTCCGTCGGCGAACGTCCGCCTGGAGATGGACGCGCTGGCCGAGAAGATCGCCGATTTCGTCAAGGAAGAGGGCGGAGACGCCGTCGCGCTCGGCTCGTTCGCCAACCGCTCGAAGGTGCCCTCCAACGCCGGCCCTGGCCTGGCCCAGCAGTTGAGTGCCGCCCTGCAAAAGCAAGGCATCCAGATCAAGGACAGGGCGGCCCGGCAGGTCGGCGGCGAGTATTTCACCGACGTGGACCCGAAGGAAAACCGGCAGGCGGTGTTTGTCTCGGCCATCATCCGCGACGACCAAAAGAACGAGGTCCAGCGTTTCGGCCGCAAGATTTTCGGCGCCCGCGCGGTCGTCTCCCTGATGGCCCTGACCGTGGACGATCTGCCGCCGGATGAGAAAGAACAGGACGCCAAGGTCCGCCTGGCCGTGCGCCGACCGCGCGACTACAGCCAGGGGGCGCGCCTCTGGGCCAGCAAGGATAGTCCCTATGCCATCGAGGTCCTCGTCCAGAAAGGCGACGACTATGTGCCGCGGGCGCTGGAGGACCGAGACGGACGGGCCTTCGTCCCGCTGCAAAAGGGCGAGCGCTATGCGATCCGGCTCCATAACCAGTCGGAACACGACACGGCCGTGACGCTGAGCATCGATGGCCTGAGTTTGTTCGCCTTCAAGGACGAGGAGGCGACCTATTCGCACGTGCTGGTCCCGGCGGGCAAGAGCGGAGTCATCAAGGGCTGGTATCGCACGCGGGATCGGGCCGACGCCTTCACGATCACGGACTACGCCCAGTCGGCGGCGGCGCGGTCGCTGAAGGACGAGTCGGCCGTGGGAGCGATCACGGCCACGTTCGCCGTGGCCTGGAAGGAATCGCAGCCGGCGCCGGACGGCGAGAACTCGCGGGCGGCGGACATCGGCACCGGCCGCGGACCCAACGTCGAGGCGAACTATCAGCCCCAACAGCGCCACTTCGGCCGGACGCGCACCTCCATCAGCGTGCGCGTATGCGCGCTGAGCGATATTCCTCTGGACCGAGGCCGAGTCTCGCGCTATGCTGAAGGAGTTAGCTCCCGCCCGGATCGGTAACGCACAAAGGGGTGTGAATGTCCTCGCAATGTCGCGGCGGATGGGTCTTCGCGGTCCTCGTCTTCCTTTCGGTCCCCTCGCTTTACGGTCAAACTTCTCGTCCCTCGTCTCTGATCCCTCGTCCCTCGCGGGGCGAGGCCGACGAGCCGCTCGTCTCGGTCTCTCACCTGCGCGAAACGGACGGCTGGAGCGTGGCGGAGACGGCCAATTTCCGCCTGTACCATCAGCATTCGCGGACGCTGGCCGAGGCCTTGCTGCGGACGGCCGAGCGCACCGCGCCGCCCAGCAGCGCAAGTGGTTCGGCTCTGTCGGCGACGATTGGCAGCCGAAGTGCGCCATCTGTCTGTATCCCAGCGGCGAAGCCTACAGCGAGGCGACCGGCGCTCCCGCCAACCCCGGCGGCGGCCACACGGACGTTCGCGTGGACGATGGCCGGGTGCTCAGCCGCTACATCCACATCCACGGATCCCGCGACCTGGTACTGGACGGCGTCCTGCCGCATGAGGTGACGCACGCCGTGCTGGCGGGGCGCCTGGGCGGCGAGCGCGTACCGCGCTGGGCCGATGAGGGCATGGCCGTCCTCGCCGAGCCGCGTCCGCGCATCGACCTGCATCTGCGCCAGCTGCCGCGCTGGCGCGACGATGAACGGCTGTTCCACATGCGCGACCTGATCGGCTTGCGCGATTACCCGGAGCCGAGCGCCATCGGTCCCTTCTATGCGCAGAGCGTATCGCTGGTCGATTTCCTCACGCGCGAAAAGGGGGCCAAGTGCTTCGCCGCCTTCGTTCGTGACGGCGTGCGCGACGGCTACGCGGCGTCGCTGCAGCGGCATTACGGCTGGAGCTTCACCGAACTGGACCGCCGCTGGCAGCGCTACGCCTTCGCCGACGAGAACTCGGCCGAGACCACGACGGTCGGCGGGGGGGATGACGCCAGGCGCTGCGAAAATCGCGCTAGAACAGCGCGGACAGCGGCTTGCCCTCGACCAGGGCATACGGGCGGTGTTGCTGGTCCTCGATGAGCGTGTGCGGATCGATACCGAGCGCGGAATAGAGGGTGGCGAGGAGATCCTGCGGCGAAACCGGATCGGCGGTCGGGTAGGCGGCTCGGGCGTCGGAGCGGCCGTGGACCTGACCGCCGCGCAGGCCGCCGCCCGCCAGCATGACGCTGAAGCACTGCGGCCAGTGATCGCGGCCGCCGGCCTTGTTGAACTTCGGCGTCCGCCCGAATTCGCCCACCACCAGCACCAACGTTTCTCCAAGCAAGCCCCGATCACTCAGATCTTCCAGCAGGGCGGCAATGGCCGCGTCGGTCGGCGGTAGCAACTCCGTCTTCGACCAGTCGAGATGATCGCGGTGACTGTCGTAGCCCTGCCCGCCCTGGCCGTTATCGTGCCGTACCCAGTTGACGTGGACCAGGCGCACGCCGGCCTCGACCAGACGGCGGGCCAGCAAGACGGATTGGCCGAAGATGTGCCGGCCATAGCGGTCGCGCGTGGCCGACGATTCGGCGGACACGTCGAAGGCGCGCTGGGCCTCGGCCGATGCCAGCAGATCGAAGGCGCGGGCCTCGTGAGCGTCGAGGGCGGCGGCCGCTTCGAGGCGTGCCAGCAAATGGCGGCGGTCTTGCAAACGTCGCGGTGACAGGTCCGGCTGCAGGCGCAGGGCGCCGGGCGAGTAGTTGGGATGGTTGGGGTCGCTGTTGACGCGGTAGGGATCGTAAGCGGCGCCGAGGAAACCGGCGTACTGGCCGGGCCGTTCCGGACCGACCGGCGAGATGGCCTCCGGCACCATCACGAACGGCGGCAGATGGCGCGGGCCGGGCCGCAGCTTGGCCAGCACCGAGCCGGGGTGCGGTCGATCTTCGCGGCTGAGGCTCACCGCCTGCGGCGCCGCTCGCCCCATCGGACTGCCGACCATCATCCAATACGACGCGGCGGGATGGTTCGCCGAAGCGTGGCTCATCGAGCGGACGAGGACGTAGCGGTCGGCCAGGCGAGCCATTCGCGGCAGATGTTCGCTGATGCGGATGCCGGGCACGTTGGTGGCGATGGGCCGGAAGGTGCCGCGCACCTCCTCGGCGGCGTCGGGCTTGAGGTCCCAGGTATCGAGTTGCGACGGCCCGCCGGACAGGAACAGCAGGATGACCGAGCGCGCCTTGCCCGGCCGGCGCGAGTCGGCCGCCGCGGACGCTTGCAGCCGTAGGAGACGCGGCAACGACAGTCCACCCAGGCCGATGGCCCCGGCGTGCAAAATCTCGCGCCGCGTCCAGCCGCTCCCTGTGATGTGCCGCATGGGATTCCTCTCCCCGCTACCGTTGGCCGGGTGGGATCGTACACCGCGCTGTCGGCAGCGATCGTCCCTGACCATCATGCTAATCCCCACCGCCGGCAGACGGCAAGGATTTTCCGTCGTCCCATCCGACGCTTGCCTCTAGCCGACGCTGTCTTCCGCCTCCTGGACTTTGCCCTGGCCGACGACTTCCTCCACGATGTTTTCAACCGCTACCGCGGACGCTCCTACCAAGACACCCGATCCTTCCCTTGTCTGGTTCCGTTAATCGCCGATGCCGTGCTGGGCCAAGGCGGTCTCCATGAAATCCGTGACAACTACAAAAAGGACAGTACCTAAAGATAGCCAGTGCGGTGGGCTTTAGCCCTCGGTCCTCCTCAGCGGCCGTTGCCCGTGTGGACCAGCATGTCGGACTCGCTCCGCAGTTCGTCGGAGAAATCGAACTTGAGCAGGGCCGAGATGATCTTGCCGGCCCAGCGGAAGATGTTGTTACCGGCCACCTCGGCACGCATGCGCTGCATGCGCCGATGCCGCTCCTCGTCAGGCATCTCCAGTGCCTGACGAATCGCCTCGGCCATCTCCTCAATGGAGAAGGGGTTGATGAGCAGGGCGTCCTTCAGCTCGCGCACGGCCCCCGCGAAGCGGCTGAGGATCAGGACGCCGTCGTCGTCAAAGCGGCTGGCGACGAACTCCTTGGCGACGAGGTTCATGCCGTCGTGCAGCGACGGCACGATGCAGAAGTCCGCCAAGCGATGCAGGGCCATCATCTCCGGCTGCGAAAAGCTCCGCTTGAAATACTGGATTGGCCGCCACGTGTCCGTGCTCCACTTCCAGTTGATCTCCTCGACCAATCCGTCGATCTCGTCGTCGAGCACCTTGTAGGCTTTGACCTGGATGCGGCTGGGCACGCCGATCTGGATGAAGACCAGGCGCTCGCGATATTGAGGATTGATTTCGAGGAAGTGGTCCAGCGCCCGCAGGCGTTCGGGGATGCCCTTGGTGTAATCGATGCGGTCGATGCCGATGCCGACGCGCTCGTCGCCCAGGCCGGTCTGCTGCCGCCAGCGGTCCATCAAGCGATCCACCGTCTCACTGCGAGCCGTGGCCGTGTGGTGCTCGGAGTCAATGCTGATGGGAAAGGGCCGAACCGCCGTCGCCTTGCCGCCGCGGATGATCTCTCCATTTTCGTGATCGATCTTCGCCTCCAGGGCGCGTTCGATCAGGTCGAGGAAGTTATGACAGTGCGAACGCAGATGGAAACCAAGAAGATCGTTGCCCAGCAGGCCGTCGAGCAGCTCTTCCTTCCAGGGGAAGGTCGAGAAGGTCTCTTCATTAGGCCAAGGGATGTGCCAGAACTGGGCGACGATGAAATTGTTGCCGGCGTTCTTGAGCATGCGCGGCAGCAAGCCGAAGTGGTAGTCCTGGATGAAGACGAAGGTCGGTTCGCCGTTGGCCTCCTCGACCACCGCTTGCGCGAACAGCTCATTCACTTCCCGGTAGATGCGCCAGTGGTGCGGGTTGAAGATCGGCCGCGTGTAGGCAACGTGACACAACGGCCACAGTCCCTCGTTGGCCAGGCCGTAATAATAGCCGTTTTCCTGCTCTTTGCTCAGCCACAGACGGCGAAGGGTGTAGGAAGGGTCGTCGGGCGGGACACGGATGCGGCCTCGCGCGTCGGCGGTCTTACGGTCGGCGTCGCCGCTGCCCTGGGCGATCCACACGCCGCCGCAGGCCCGCATGATCGGATCGAGGGCCGACACCATGCCGCTGGCCGGCGCCACGCATTCAATGCGGCGGGCCTCGGTGTAGCGATGCACGTACGGCTCGCGGTTGGCGACGACGATGAATTGATAATCGCGGAGCCGCGTCCCGATCAGCTGATGCAGGGCTTCCTGGGTCCACATGAAGCTGCTCCCGGGTAGGGAGACCGGGAGGCTTCACGCCCGCCGGCCCGTGCGGAGTTCGCTCACGAGCGCACCGTTTCCTGGCGCAGCTCACCGCTCGAGGGCCGCTGCGTGCGGGCGGTACTCGGGCGCGGAGTTGGGGGAAAAACGCACACGCGAAACGCCGTATGTTCGCCCAGCTGAAGCTCGTCGCCGTCGGTCAGCATTACCGCAGGCGGGACCTTCCCTCCCGCCGACGGGGACACCTCGTGCCGGGTCCGCTGGCCGATCTTTCGGCCGTTGACGTAGGTGCCGTTGAGACTGCCGAGATCGCGCACCAGGATGGCCGGCGGCGCGATCTCGACCTGGCAATGGTGACGGGAAATGTCCAGGTGCTCCGTCTCCAGGGGCAGGCAGATCGTGCAGTCGCGCGAGCGGCCGATCGTTTGCGCCGTCGCTTCCGTGAAGACGTATTTTTGTCCCGCTAACGGCCCCCGGGTAACGATGAGGGTGACATTGGGAACCATGATCGCCTCCAAATGGTACGTCGCCGATCGCCGCCTCAAGACGAGAGGTGGTGCGAACGGTGTGCCAATCCCCGCCAGCGGTGGCGGGGAATCGTGCATCCCGGCCTCGCGGAGCGAAAGCCGCCGCGAGAGTGCCAATCCTCAGCGACGCGGAAATGCGATCCTTGGAGGGCTGCGTTGCCCGAGAGGGCGGAGAATGGAGCGAAAGACGAGCATTGTTTGGTGGAGGGAGTTACGCCACCAGAACCGCCTTCATGGTACTGTCTCGTTGGGCGCGTTGTCAATCCCCCAAACGCCATCCGTCGAAATCTCGTGCGGCGGAGCCAACGTCTCTCGACCGTGGTGGATCGGCGCCGCGTGCTCGACCGCTCGCCAATCTTCCTCGTCCTCGATCACGGGCACTGGGGAGAGACGCCGATCCTTGAAACACTGGATGACGTAGTAGAACACCGGCGTCAGGAAGATGCCGAACAGCGTCACGCCCAGCATGCCGGCGAACACCGCCGTGCCCAGCGTCCGCCGCATCTCGGCCCCGGCGCCCTCGGACAGCATCAGCGGCACCACGCCGAGGATGAAGGCGAACGAGGTCATGATGATCGGCCGCAGACGCAGCTGGCAGGCGGCCAGCGTCGCCTCGCTGCGCGACATGCCCTCCTCGCGCTGCGCCTTGGCAAACTCGACGATGAGGATGGCGTTCTTGCACGCCAGGCCGACCAGCACCAGGAAGCCGATCTGCGTGAAGATGTTGATGTCCATCTGCGCCATGACGACGCCGGCGATGGCGCACAGCAGGCACATCGGCACGACCAGGATGACGGCCAGCGGCAGCGACCAGCTCTCGTACTGCGCCGCCAGCACCAGGAACACCAGCACCACCGCCAGCAGGAACACCCACATGGCGGTGTTGCCGGTCTGCAACTGCAACAGGGCCAGCTCGGTCCACTCGGTTCGCATCGTCTGCGGCAGCTGCTCCTCGGGCCGCCGTCCTCCAGGCGCTCGATGGCCTGGCCGGAGCTGGTGTCCGGCCCGGCGTCGGCGTGGACGGCGCGCGGAGGGATACATGTTGTAGCGCATCACCATCACCGGCCCGCTCACGAAGCGCACCGTGGCGAAGTCCGCCAGCGGCACCATCTCGTTCTGGCCGTTGCGCACCTTCAACTGCTTGATGTCCTCGACCGTCTGCCGGAAGGTGTCGCGGGCCTGGACGTTGACCTGCCAGGTGCGGCCGAAGCGGTTGAAGTCGTTGATGTAGTACGGCCCGAGGGTGGACTCCAGGGTCGTGCGGATGTCGTCGATGGACACGCCGCGGTCCTTGGCCTGGGTGCGGTCGATGATCAGCTCCAGCCAGGGCGTGTCGGCGCGGAAGCTGGTGAACACGCCTTGCAGGTGGGGATCGGCTTCGCCGGCGGCGACGACCTTGTCGGCGATCTGCTGCAAGGACGCCAGGCCGTTGTCGCCGGTGTCCTGCACGATGATCTTGAAGCCGCCCGCCGTGCCCAGGCCCTCGACCGGCGGCGCCCCGAAGATGTTCACGATGGCCTGCGGCACCTCCTTCGCCAACCGTTCCTGCAGCGCGGCGGCGATGGCGTCGCTGGACAGTTCCGGCCGGGTGCGGTTGTCGAACTCGTCGAGCATCAGGTACAGGGCGCCGAAGTTGGAGGCGTTGGCGTTGAGCAGGATCGACTGCCCCGAGATGGCGACGGTGTGCTTGACGCCCGCGGTCTGGAGGGCGATCTCCTCGATCCGCTGGACGACGTTGCGCGTGCGCGTCACCGAGGCGGCGTCGGGCAGCTGCACGTTGACCAGCAGATAGCCCTTGTCCTGCTGCGGGATGAAGCCGGTCGGCGTCTGCGTGAAGCCCCACCAGGTCAGCCCCAACAGTCCGCCGTAGACCAGCAGCACCACCAGGCTGACACGCAACAGTCCCGACACCGCCGCGTGTAGGCGGTGGTCGAGAGGTCGAAGGCGCGGTTGAACGCGGAACGACCAGCCGAGCAGGAAGTTGAGCGGCCGGCCCAGGGCCAGCCCCACTAGCAGCCCCGCCAGCGCTCCGGACCCAATCGGCCCCCACACGCGCAGCGAGTCCAGCGACCGACGGCGGCGCCTGGATGTTCAGGGCGTCCAGGACGTGTACTCCCCAGTGATGGCCGAGCTTGTGCCCCAGCCAGGCCCCCAGCGGCACGAAGGCGAACCACGGCAGCGCCTCGAAGTGCCCCTTGACGCGCCGCCTCAGCAGCAGGGCCGACAGCGCCGGGCTGAGGGTCAGCGAGTTGAAGGCCGAGATGACCGTCGAGACGGCGATGGTCAGGGCGAACTGGCGGAAGAACTGGCCGGTGATGCCGCTGATGAACGCACACGGCACGAACACCGCCGACAGCACCAGGCCGATCGCCACCACCGGGCCGGACACCTGCTCCATCGCCTTGATAGTGGCGTCGCGCGGAGCCAGGCCGTGCTCGATGTGGTGCTCGACGGCCTCGACGACGACGATGGCGTCATCCACGACGATGCCGATGGCCAGCACCAGGCCGAACAGCGTCAGGTTGTTCAGGCTGAAGCCCATGGCGGCCATGACCGCGAAGGTGCCGATGACGGCCACCGGCACGGCGACGAGCGGGATCAGCGACGACCGCCAGTTCTGCAGGAACACCAGCACGACGACGGCCACGAGGACGATGGCGTCGAACAGCGTCTCGAAGACCTCGGTGATCGACTCGTTGATGAACGGCGTGGTGTCGTAGACGATGGCGTAGTCGATGCCCGGCGGGAAGCTGCCGCTTGAGCTGCTTCATCCGCTCCTTGACGCGCTTGGCCACGTCCAGGGCGTTGGAGCCGGGCAGCTGGTAGACCGACAGGGCCACCGACGGCTTGCCGTCGAGCGTGCAGGTCTGGTCGTAGGACTGGGCGCCCAGCTCGATGTTGGCCACGTCCTGCAGGTAGACGAGCGAGCTGCCGTTGTTCTTGAGGACGATGTTGGCGAACTGCTCGGTGTTCTCCAGCCGGCCGAGCGTGGTGATGATGTACTGCGACACCTGGCCGTTGGGCGTCGGCGGCTGGCCGATCTGGCCGGCCGCCACCTGGATGTTCTGGGCCTGCACGGCGGCGATCACGTCCTGGGCGTTGAGGTTGTAGGTCGCCAGCTTCTGCGGGTCGAGCCAGATGCCGCATGCTGTAGTCGCGCTGGCCGAGGTAGGTGATGTCGCCGACGCCCGGCAGGCGCGACAGCTCGTCGCGGATCTGGATGGTGGCGTAGTTGCTCAGGTCGAGGCTGTTGCGGCTGCCGTCCTTGGAGAACAGGTTGACGATCATGAGGACGTTGGGCGACTTCTTCTTGACCGAGATGCCGCGGCGCTTGACCAGGTCGGGCAGGATCGGCTCGGCGAGCGACTCGCGGTTCTGCACCAGCACCTGCGAGATGTTCAGGTCGGTGCCGGGCTTGAAGGTGACGGTGAGCGTGTAGTTGCCGTCGTTGGTGCATTGCGACGACATGTACATCATGCCCTCGACGCCGTTGACCTGCTGCTCGATGGGGGCGGCCACGGTGTCGGCGACGACCTGGGCGTTGGCGCCGGGGTAGTAGGCCGACACCTCGACCGTCGGCGGCGCGATCTCCGGGTACTGGGCCACCGGCAGCGTGAACAGCGCGATGGTGCCGCCCAGCACGATGACGATGGACAGCACCGAGGCGAAGATCGGCCGGTTGATGAAGAAGCGAGAAAACACGTGGGTGCCTCAAAAGCCAGCTATTCGTTTAGCCGCGACGCGCAGCGGAGCGCGCACTCGCTGCGCGTCGCGGCTAAACAGGATACATTTTGCCGCTCATACCCTTAACGTTCTTCCGACGCCACGCCGCAACCGGCGGATGTGGTAATTGCGCCGTCGCCGTTGTGTACCGCCTTGCTCTCCAGCAGCAGGGCGCGATGTCTCGGCCGCGCCGGAGCGCGGCGCCGCAGGGCCGTCCCCAGCAGCCACGGAATGCCCAGCGTGAGAATGCCGAGCACGTACATCAGCACCCTGCCAATCAGCCGCGTCCGTGCCGACGCGAACAGCGGCGTCTCGGCCAAGCCCTCGATGACGTAGAAGAACACCGGCGTCAGGAAGATGCCGAACAGCGTCACGCCCAACATGCCGCTGAAGACCGCCGATGCCCAGCGTGCGCCGCATCTCCGCGCCGGCGCCGTTGGCGAGCATCAGCGGCACGACGCCGAGGATGAAGGCGAACGAGGTCATCAGGATCGGCCGCAGACGCAGCCGGCACGCCTCCAGCGTGGCCTCGCGGCGCGACAGGCCGCCCTCCTCGTGCTTGTGCTTGGCGAACTCGACGATGAGGATGGCGTTCTTGCTGGCCAGGCCGACCAGCACCACGAAGCCGATCTGCGTGAAGATGTTGATGTCGCCGTGCGTGACGGCCACGCCGGTGAGCGAGCCGAGGATGCACATCGGCACGACGAGGATGACGGCCAGCGGCAAGCGCCCAGCTCTCGTACTGCGCCGCCAGCACCAGGAACACGAACACCACCGCCAGCGGGAAGATCAGGTTGTTCCAGATGTTCTTGGCGGCGTCGATCTGCATGTAGTTGATCTCGGTCCACTCGAAGGCCATGCCCGGCGGCAGCACTTCATGGCACAGCCGCTCCATCTCCTCGATGCCCTCGCCCGGTCGAGACGCCGGGCTTGGTGGCGCCGAGGATGGCGGCGGCGGGGTACATGTTGTAGCGGCCGATGTTGATCGGCCCGCCGATCTCGCGGACCTTGACGCACCGACCCTAGCGGCACCATCTCGCCAGTGGCGTTGCGCACCTTGAGCAGCTTGACCTTGTCGAGATCGTCGCGGAACTGCGCCGTCCGCCTGGACGACCACCTGCCAGGTGCGGCCGAAGCGGTTGAAGTCGTTGACGTAGCAGCGAGCCGAGGTAAATCTGCAGGGTGCTGAAGACGTCGGCGGGGTTGACGCCCATCGTCTGGCACTGGTCGCGGTTCGAGGTCGACGTACAGCTGCGGCGAGTTGGCCCGGAAGATGCTGAACAGATTCTCGACCTTGTCGCTCTTCTTCGATCGCTCGATGAGGCGCTCGATCTGCTTTTGCAGTTTCGATCAGGCCGAGGTCGCCGCGGTCCTCGATGATGATCTTGAAGCCGCTGGCCGAGCCGAGGCCGGACACCGGCGGCGGCGTGAAGATGGACACCTTGGCCTCGGGGACTTCCTTCTCCAGCAGCTCGCGTACTCGGTCGGCGATGGCCGTGGCCGACAGCGCCGGATCGCGGCGTTCGTCGAAACTCGTCGAAGGTGACGAAGAACTGGCCGAAGTTCGAGCCGTTGGCGTTGAGGGTGAACGACTGGCCGGCGATCTCGGTGATGTGGACGACGCCCTGTCAGCGGCTGCACCAGTTGTTGAATGTGGTCGACGACCTTCTGCGTCCGCTCCAGCGAGGCGGCGTCGGGCAGCTGCACGGCGATGTAGAAGCGGCCCTGGTCCTGGTTGGGAATGTAGCCGGTGGGCAGACGGCTGGAGGTCCACCACGTCAACAGCAGCAGGCCGCCGTAGACCACGAGCACCACGGCACTGCCGCGCAGCGCCAGGCCGACCGTGCCGGTGTAGCCGCTGGTGGCCCGGCCGGAAGGCCGCAGTTGAACAGGCGGAAGAACCAGCCGAGTACGCAGGTCGAGCAGCCGGCCGAGCAGGTCCTTTCGGGCCCGCGCGGCGGCAGCAGGATGGCCGCCAGGGCCGGGCTGAGGGTCAGCGAGTTGAACGCCGAGATGACGGTCGAGACGGCGATGGTCAGGGCGAACTGGCGGAAGAACTGGCCGGTGATGCCGCTGATGAACGCGCACGGCACGAACACCGCCGACAGCACCAGGGCCACGGCGATGACCGGCCCGGACACCTCGTCCATCGCCTTGTGGGCCGCCTGGCGCGGCGTCAGGCCGTGCTCGATGTGGTGCTCGACCGCCTCGACGACGACGATGGCGTCGTCCACGACGATGCCGATGGCCAGCACCAGGCCGAACAGCGTCAGGTTGTTCAGGCTGAAGCCGATGGCCGCCATGACCGCGAAGGTGCCGACGATGGCCACCGGCACCGCCGACCAGCGGGATCAGCGCCGAGCGCCAGTTCTGCAGGAACACCAGCACGACGATGGCGACGAGGATGATCGCCTCGATGAGCGTGCGGACGACTTCGTTGATCGACTCCTGGATGAACGGCGTCATGTCGCAGCGAGATCGCGTAGTCGATGTCCTCGGGGAAGGCTTTCTTCAGCTCCTCCATCTTGGCGCGGACGCGGTCGGCGACGTCGATGGAGTTGGCGTCGGGCAGCTGCCAGACGGCGAGGCTGGCGTTGGGTCGGCCGTCGACCTTGCTGGTCGAGTCGAGGTTGCGGGCGCCCAGCTCGACGTGGCCGACGTCCTTGAGGCGGACCTTGCGGCCGTCTGTCGTCGGTGCGGAGGACGATGTCGTCGAACTCTTCGGGTTCGGAGAGCCGGCCGAGGGTGGTGATGGTGAACTCGAACGGCTCGCCGGAGTCGGTCGGCTGCTGGCCGATGTGGCCGGCGGCGACCTGCAGGTTCTGCTCGCGGAGGGCGTTGGCCACGTCGGCGGCGGTCATGTTCAGCGCCGCCAGCCGCTCCGGATCGACCCAGAGCCGCATGCTGTAGTCTTGCTGGCCGAACAGGTTGACGTCGCCGACGCCCGGCACGCGCGGCGATTTCGTCCTTGATCTTGATGGTGGCGAAGTTGCTGAGGTAGAGCTGGTCGTAGCGCCCGTTGGGCGAGTAGATGGCGACGACCTGCAGGATGTCGGGGTTGCGCTTGCGGGTGGTGACGCCGGCCTGCTTGACCACGTCGGGCAGCAGCGGCAGGGCCAGGTTGACGCGGTTCTGCACCAGCACCTGGGCGAAGTTCAGGTTGACGCCGGGCTTGAAGGTCACGGTCAGGGTGTAGCGAGCCGTCGTTGTTCGACTGCGACGACCATGTACATCATGTCCTCGACGCCGTTGACCTGCTGCTCGATGGGGGCGGCGACGGAGTCGGCGACGACCTGGGCGTTGGCGCCGGGGTAGGTGCAGGAGACGATGATGCTCGGCGGCGTGATCGGCGGATACTGCGCGACCGGCAGGTTGAAGACGGCGACGCCGCCCGCCAGGGTGATGACGATGGACAGCACCGCCGCGAAGATCGGCCGGTCGATGAAGAAGTGCGAGAACATCGCCCTTGTTGGTGAAAAACCCAGTTCCCTCGTTTCGCCGCGACGCGCAGCGGAGCGCGCTCTCGCTGCGCGTCGCGGCGAAACGATCTATTGCTTGCTGGCCAGCAGCCGGGTCAGCGACGACTTGGGCGGCGGCGGTGCGTCCTGCATCTTCACCTCCACGCGCAGCTGCTGGCCGCACGCGCTGCATGCCGCTGACGATCACCCGCTCGCCTCGCCTCAGACCGTCCTTGACCACGCGCAGCCCCTCGATCGACTGCCCTAACGTCACCGAGCGATACTCGACTTCGTCCTTGTCGTTGACGATGTAGACGTACTTCCGTCCCTGGTCGCTGAGCAAGGCTTCATCGGGGATGAGCAACGTCTGATAAGGGATGCCGATGGGCAGGCGGATGCGAACGAACAGGCCCGACTTCAGGACGCGCTTGGGATTCGAGAACACGCCGCGCATGCGGACGGTGCCGGTGTTGGCGTTCAGGCGGTTGTCGAGGAAATTGACGGAGCCTTTTTGTCGAAATTCATCCTCGTTGGCCAGCCGCATGAGCACGGGAAATTGCAGCGACGAGAACCACGAGTTCGACTTCGGCGACGTCATCGACACCAGGTCGAGGTAGGTGCGCTCGTCCACGTCGAAGTAGGCGTACATCGGATCTTCGGTGACGATGGTTGTCAGGATCGTTTGGTCGGCATTGACGAGGTTGCCGGGGTCCACCTGACGACGGCTGATGCGTCCGCCGAGGGGGGCCGTGACCTTCGTGAATCCCAGGTAGAGCTTGGCCCGATCGCGGGCCGCTTGCATCGCTCCGACCGTGGCGATGGCCTTGTCGCGGTTGGCAACGGTCTGTTCATATTCCTCTTTTTGGATGCTCCCCGTCGCCACCAACTGCCGGTCGCGCTCGGCCTTCTTGGTCTGAAAAGCGCGCTCCGCTTCGGCCTGCTTGAGGTTGGCCTCGGCCACCTTCAGGTCGGCCTCGTAAGTGCGCGGGTCGATCTCGAACAGCAACTGTCCCGCCTGAACGATGTCGCCTTCCTTGAAGGGAGCCTTGTCCACGTAGCCGGAGGCGCGCGGCCGAATGTCCACGGTCTTCAGCGCGTCCATGCGGCCGGTAAAGTCCTGGTAGTCCGTCACTTCGTCGGTGATCGGCGTGGTGGCGATGACCTCGACGACCTTATTGCCCTGCGGCCGCGGCGCGCGATGGCAGCCGACGCCCAGCACCATCGCCGCCAGGGCAGCGCCGACTCCGAATGCGATACGCCGTCGCCGAGATGGGGGGCCAGAATCACTCATCGTCGCTCTCCGGAAACACGATGCGGTTGCTGTCGTCCGTTTCGCGGCTCGATAGCTGTCGGGAGATCGAGCCGGGGGATCAAGGTGGGCATTGCACGGGCGGCACAAATCATATTGCGGACTGACCAGTCAGTTCTATTTCATTATCGAGGCCGGCAGAACTTTGTCAACCGGAAAAATCCTCCCAAAAAGAACATGGGTGCGTGCGGATTGGGGTAGTCGCCCTCGTTCCCAAGCTCTGCTTGGGAACACACGTCGGGAAGCTCTGCTTCCCGTCCGGTCAGAGTCGGGCCGCGAAGCAGAGCTTCGCAACCGGGCGTTCCCAAGCAGAGCTTGGGAACGAGGGTCTGAGCATCCGAGCCGGAAGCGTCCGTGAAAGACGCTTTCGATTTGCCTGCCCGTCCGCCGCCTCGGATAATGAGGACAACTCTTACCAACCCTCCGCAATGAGGATCTACCGATGCAACGTCGCGGCATTTTCCTTGGTGTCGTTCTCGTTCTCGGCTTCCGGGCCGCGCCGGCGGCGGCCGGCGACTTCGAGCCGGACCCGCGTTCCGTGCAGCGTTACGGCCCGGCGTATCGCTATCCCCAGGCCGGCTGGATCGTGCTGCACATCGAGGGCGAACCGTACCAGCGCGGCTGCCAGCACGGACGGCTTGCTGGCCGAGGAGATCGCCGCGCACGTTCGCTGTTTCGCCGCCGTGCAGAGTCCCAAGGCGCCGGCCGACGGCTGGAAAGCGACGCGCACGCTCGCTCAATTCCCTGTTCCTGCGCCGCTATCACAAGGAATATCTCGAAGAAATGAAGGGCATCGCCGACGGCGCCAGCGCCGCCGGGGCGCGTTTCAACGGCCGGCCCCTCGACCTGCTCGACATCGTCGCCGTCAATTCCTGGTCCGAGGTCGAGACGCTCGATCACGCCCTGAACGCGACGCCGACCGGACTGGAAGGCATGCGTTTTCCGCGCGAGGCGCCGCAGGCGGCGCCGGGAGCCGAAGCCGATGCACTGCAGCGCCTTCGCCGCCAACGGCAGGGCCACGCGCGACGGCAAGATCGTCTTCGGCCACATCACCATGTCCGGGCTTTATCCATCCGGTTTCTACAATGTCTGGCTCGACGTGAAACCGGCGCGCGGTCATCGCGTCTTGATGCAGACGTATCCCGGCGGCATCCAGAGCGGACTGGATTACTACCTCAACGATGCCGGCCTGCTCGTGTGCGAGACGACGCTGGCCCAGACTGCGTTTCGACATCACCGGCATGACCGTGCGCCTCGCGCATCCGCCAGGCGCTGCAATACGCCGACAGCATCGACAAGGCCGTGGAGATTTTCAGCGAGGGCAACAACGGTCTGTACACCAACGAATGGCTGCTGGCCGACATCAAGACCAACGAAATCGCCATGTTCGAGCTGGGCACGCACAAGAGCAAGCTGTACCGCAGCAGCAAGAACGAATGGTACGGCGGCACGGAGGGTTTTTACTGGGGCTGCAACAACACCAAGGACCTGCAAGTCCGCCTGGAGACGATCGCCAGCGTCGAGGGACGCCCGGCCGTCGGCGGTGTTCCGTCCCTCCGAGCGCGACAAGAAATGGCTGGACTTGTACGACCAACACAAGGGCAAGATGGACGCCGACGTTCGGCAAGCTCGCCTTCACCACGCCACCGCTGGCCGCTTATCACTCCGTCGATGCCAAGTTCACGACCACCGACATGGCCCGCGAATTGAAGACGTGGGCGTTGTTCGGCCCGCCGCTGGGCCGGACGTGGAAGCCGACCTTCGAGGAACGGCAGCGTTACTCGGAAGTGCGGCCGCTGGTCAGCAATCCCTGGGCGATCCTGCACGCCGCGCCGCCCAAGGGTGGCCGCGTCAAAGACCTCGTCGTCGATCTGCCGGACCCGACGCACGGCGGCAAAACGTCGGCGGTGCATACCTCCTCGGTCCTGCCGCCGACCGTCGCGGCCTGGCACGGGACGCTGCTGCCGAAGACAGACGCCGACGCCTGGCTGGCGACCGGCCTTCGCCAATTACGAGCGCATCGCCGCCCTGGAGAATACCTTCCGCAAACGCGCCGCCGACGGGAAGCTGACCTGCAGCGACCGCGAACAGCTGGCCCTGGCGCTGTTCGCCTATCGCGCTGACTACGAACTGGGTGCGCGGGCGAGGCCGGAGACGCCGTTGGCCGCGACGCATGCCGACCTGCGGAACAACGACTGGTATCGCGTGGCGGCGGGCAAGGGCGTGTGGCTGTTGCACAGTCTGCGCCGGCAGATGGGTGGTAAAGCGTTCGACGCCATGATGGAGGCGTTCGGCCGCGAACACGCCGGCAAGGCCGTCACCGCCGCCCAGTTCCAGTCCCATGTCGAGAAATGGGTCGGCAATTCGCGCGGCGATTTCTTCGACGCCTGGCTGAACGAGACTGGCCTGCCTCGCTACCAGGTCGCCGTCACCGGCACCACCTCGACGGCGAAGGGACACGAAGTCACCGTCGAAGTCCGCCGCGACCGAGGCGGCCCGCAAACCGCACTCGACGTCACGGTCGAGACCGTCAAGGGCGACGTGACGCGCGAAGTACGCATCGATGGAACAACAACTCGCATGGTGATGGAGACGAGCGAACCGCCGTTACGAGTGGTGCTCGACAAGTATGGCCAGGCCGCCAAGGGCAACGGTGGGCCGTTCTCCATCCTGACGCCGCAGGCGGAGCTGGAGCAAACGCTCATCATCTACGGCACCGCCGACGAGCGCTCGGCCAACCGCGAGGCGGCCGAAGCGCTGCGGCAAGCGATCCGCGAACGCGGCTCGAACATCACCGTTGCTATCCGAGCTGACAAGAGCGTCATCGACACGGAATTGCAGTCCCATCACCTGCTCCTCATCGGCCGGCCCGAGACGAACATGGTGGTGAAGCGGTTTCAGGATGCTCTGCCGATTTCCTTCGGCCGCGGCTCGTTCGCGGTGCGGCAGGAGGTTTATGCTCACCCGGACAGCGCCATCCTCGTCGCCGCCGAGAACCCGACGAACACGTCGCTTCTCGATGGTGGTCCTGGCCGGGCTGGGCGCCGCCTCGACGCTGCGCATCGCGCCGCTGGCCGTCGCGCGGCACACGCTCTCAGCCGAGGTCGTGGTGGTGCCGCACGGTGGGACGACGCGAGCGCTGGTGGTGCCGGCGAAAGATTTGGTCTGCGAGGTGAAAGAAACCGTGTCGCGGAAGGGGGAGTAATTGCGTTTAGCCGCGACGCGCAGCGGAGCGCGAGAGCGCTCCGCTGCGCGTCGCGGCTAAACGAAGCGACTTTCGCACATCAATGAAGCGGACTGGGACCATACTCATGGAGTCCGCCGTCACTGGGACGGTACTCCATCGTATCGACGCCCTCGGTGTGCGGACAGGTTTCCTTGTCCTTGCCCTTCTTGCCGTGCTTCTTCGGCGCCGGCGCCGGCTCCTCGCTATTCTCCTCCTTGCCCGACTTCGTCGCCGCGGTGTCGGACGGATAGCTCTTGCCGGTGTAGGGGCAGTACGTATGCGGGCAGCCGGAGTAGTGTTCGTGCAGGTGGCTGTCTTCCTGGCACTTCGGCTCGGCTTGCGGCTCATCCGAGCGGATCGATGGCTCCTCCGTCGGGGCGGGCAGTTGCTCGGCGGGCTCCGACTTGCTCTCCCGGCCGGACGCCTCGAACAGGTTCATCCACGCCTTGAAAACCTTATCGTCCGATTCATCGCCGCCGGCGGCCGGCTTCTCCGCCTCGCTGTCGGCGTAGGGCATGCTCGGCTTGGACATCGGCTCGTCGTCGGTGCAGTACGGCATGACCATCGGGCAGATGCCGTCGGGCAGCCCCGGCAGATCGATGGTCGAGGAGGGAGGCTCGGCCTCTTCCACGCGGGACGCCGGCTCCTCTTCATTGATGACGATGGGGTCCGGTCCCTGCTCGACCTGCTGCACCGGCCCGTCGAGGACAACTCCCTCAACCACCTCGACGGCGGGTTCCGGCGCGACCGGCTGCGGGTCGGCCGGGATGCATTCTTCCGTGGAGCCGGCGACAGTCGCCGTCTCCTGCGGCGTCAGATAGTGGTGGGTCGCCTGGACGACCATCGTGGCCAGGCCCGTGACCGGCTGCATGGCGATCGAGGCGTTGGCCGCCGTGGTCAGACAGCGGCCCACGGTCGAGTTCGGGATAGCTGCAGGCATAGTACGCGGCCGACAGCAGGACTCCCGCCGTCAGCACGCCGACGGCCGAGATGGCACCAGAACGCTTTGCGCATAATCTCCCTCTGCTCCTGGAAAGTGGATGGAGTCGTCAAGCGAAGATGGGAGCAGCCGGGCCAGGGGCCGGCCGCCATGTCTTCCGCGCGATCGAGGACCGGCGCTGCCGATTCAATGCGGCGCGGACTATAGCCACGACGCCCTCTCCTTGCCAGAGCATTTCACGCGTCAGGGAATAGGGAATAGGGAATAGGGAATAGGGAATAGGGAATAGGGAATAGAGAATAGGGGACGCAGACTCCTTCTTCTCTATTCCCTACTCCCTATTCCCTATTCCCTTCGCTACAATCGATACCGTCAAATCAAATAACTTGGGCAAGGGGTGCTTGACGGATGGGAGCGGAGGCGAGATGATAGGAGAAGTGGGATGGTCCGACCCGACGGAGGTTCGGCATCCGACGGGGAGTAATGTAACTCCCGGCTGTGTGCATCGCGTGCATGGGACTGGCTTGATCCGGTCCGGAGGTGACCAAGGGAGGTGGCGGTGAAGTATCGAACCCCTCCAGTGCAAACCTGGCCGACCTCCTGTCTCGGATCGCAAAACCGGAAGGAGGTCTCTTGAAACTCGCTACGCAACCCACGGAACAGTACCTGACTTTCGACCTCTCTGGAGCGGGCCTGCCTGGCCGCCCACGTGGCCGCGGAAAACAAGGGCCGCGACGTTGTGGTCCTCGACATGCGGGGCATCACCCCCCTGTACGACTTCTTCGTCCTCGCCACCGGCGCCAGCCGGCGGCAAATCCACACGATCACCGAAGAAATCGACGCCGCCCTGCATCGACGGGGCGATCGCCGTCTGTCCGTCGAGGGCTACGAGGCGAGCAAGTGGGTCGTGCAGGATTACGGCGACGTGGTGGTCCACGTGTTCGACGAGACGACGCGGCAATACTATGCCATCGAGGAGCTGTGGGCCGACGCTCCGCGCGTCGATTGGCAGCGCCATTACTAGCGGCGCAACCGAGCCGCGACCGTTAGGGAGCGGTTCGCAGCGCCAGTCCACCGCTCCCTGACGGTCGCGGCTCGGAGGCAAGGGGCGGTTGGAACCATGAATGTTCTCGCGCTGTTGCAGCACAAGCTCCAGGAGGCGCTGACCGGCCTGGTCGCCGACCCGGCCGTCTACGCCGCGATGCTCAAGCCGGCCCAGGACGCCCGCTTCGGCGACTACCAGGCCAACTGCGCGATGCCGCTGGCCAAGCAGCTGGGCAAGCCGCCGCGCGAGGTGGCGCAGGCGATCGTGGAGCGTTTGTCCCTGGAGGACATGCTGGACCCTCCCGAGATCGCCGGGCCGGGCTTCATCAACCTGACGCTGCGAACCGACTGGCTCGCCGCACAGGTCCGGCGAAATGGCGGGCGACGATCGGCTCGGCGTGGCGCCGGTCGCGGCCCCTCGCACCTTCGTCATCGACTACAGTTCTCCCAACGTCGCCAAGCCGATGCACGTCGGCCATCTGCGCAGCACCATCATCGGCGACGCGCTGGCGCGGCTGCTGCGCTTCCTGGGCCACAAGGTCATCACCGACAACCACCTCGGCGACTGGGGCACGCAGTTCGGCATCCTCCTGTACGGCTACAAGAACTTCCTCGACGCGGAGGCGTTTCGAGGCCGACCCCGTGCGCGAGCTGGCCCGGCTCTACGTCCAGGTCCGCAAGCAGATCGGAAAGGTCAAGAACGCCAGGGGCGAGGAAGAGGAAGACGCCGAACGACCCGATCGCGCAA
The DNA here is from genome assembly GCA_963849325.1 of uncultured Planctomycetota bacterium. Lineage (GTDB taxonomy): Bacteria > Planctomycetota > Planctomycetia > Gemmatales > Gemmataceae > JAJPHU01. Next base: position 128,559 of record CAWKHF010000012.1, read on the forward strand.
GCGGCCCGCGAGGAGACGGCGCAAGCTGCACGCCGGGCGACGCGGAGAACCTGCGGCTGTGGCGGACGTTCATGCCGCACTGCTACGAGGAGATCGAACGCATCTATCGCCGGCTCGACATGCTCCCCTTCGACCACACGCTCGGCGAGAGCTTCTACCATCCGATGCTGGCCGACGTGGTGCGCAGACCTGCGCGAGCAGGGCATCGCGCGGGAGAGCGAAGGGGCCGTCGTCGTCTTCTTCGGCGAGAAGGACCCGCCGGCGCTGATCCAGAAGCGGGACGGCGCCTTCACCTACACGACGACCGACCTGGCGACGATCCGCTATCGCGTCGAACAGTGGAAGCCGGACGCGATCCTCTACGTCGTCGATTTCCGGCAGGCGCTGCACTTCAAGAACCTGTTCGACATCGCCCGGCGCTGGGGCTTCGACACGGTGGACTTCGAGCACGTCTCGTTCGGCTCGGTGCTCGGCGAGGACGGCAAGCCGATCAAGACCCGCGAAGGCACCGGCGCATCGCTGGAATCGCTGCTCGAGCCAGGCGGTCGCCGCCGCTGCCGAGGTCTACGAGCGCAATCGCCGCGAAGCAGCTCGAACGCGGCGAGGAGGTGGTCGAGCTGAGCGCGGAGGAGCGGCGGAGCATCCACGAGGTCGTCGGCATCGGCGCCGTCAAGTACGCCGACCTGTCGCAGAACCGGACCAGCGATTACGTCTTCAGCTTGAACAAGATGCTGGCGATGGAGGGCAACACGGCGACGTACATGCAGTACGCCTACGTCCGCAACCGGGGCATCTTCCGCAAGGGCGACGTGGATGTGGTATCCTTGCGGCAGAATCCGCCGCCGATGTTGCTGCCAACGCCGGAGGAGCGGGCGCTGGCGCTGCAGCTGCTGCGCTTCCACGACGCCCTGGCGGCGGCGGCGGCGGAGTACAAGCCGAGCGTGATCACCGGCTATCTGTGGGATCTGGCCAAGACGTACAGCGGCTTCTTCCAGAATTGCCCGGTGCTCAAGGCCGAGACGCCGGAGCTGCGACAGAGCCGCTTGCTGCTGTGCGACCTGACGGCGCGGGTGATCCAGCGCGGCCTCGACCTGCTGGGCATCCGCACCGTGGAGCGAATGTGAACGATCCAACGACCATGAGCGAAATGCAACCTTCCGCAACTGCCCCGCCTTCTCGACGCCGGCCGATCCTGCGTTTCCTCCGCCGCCGTTTGCAGGGCTGGCGGCTGCGCCATCAATTGCCGTTCAACTTCGCCATTCACCTCCTTGGCATCCCCCTGGCCGTCATCGGCGTCGTCTTGCTGTTCTTCTGGCCTTGGTACTGGGGCGTCGGCGCTCTCGTCCTCGGCTATCTGTTGCAGTGGATCGGCCATCTCGCCGAGGGCAACGATGTCGGCGAATGGGCGGCCGTCAAACGCCTGCTCGGCCTGCCCTACGTCGGCATCGCCCCGCGCTGGAACCCGGAAGACCCAGATCGGCTGTGAAAACTCGTGTCGTTTAGCCGCGACGCGCAGCGGAGCGCGGCCGTCCCGCGCTCCGCTGCGCGTCGCGGCTAAACGGAATGCGGCTTTTGGATTCTCCGTGTCTTCCCTGGGCCGCGCCGTCGCCCAGGCTTTTCCTTCTCCCAATCGCCCCCTTTGCCGCAGCGGAGCCAGCCGTATCGATTCAATCGGCACAGCCGGCAAAACTCCCCTGGATGTTACGACCGTCATTGCCGATATAGCCTTTACCTGTCCGATTCCATGCTCACCGAACCGGCGATGGCGCGTGGCGAGGGCTGCCCACTCGTCGCCTGGGTCTGCACAAGCACCGTTCGGCCGGGCCGGGTGGAGTGGTTCAACGGGGACAAGACTATGGGCTGGAAGTCATCGTTCGGTGGGCTGACACTGCTGCTGACCATCCTGGTCGGCTGCAAGGGGCGCGTTTTCCTCACCGAAGACCAGGCCAACATCTACAAGGGCATGGTGCCGGCCAACCTGGATCAGAACCCCAACGTGGGAGCCAATCCGACCATCCCCATGGTCGGCGCGCCGCCGACGTTGTATAACCTCGAACGCCAGATTCGCTACCTGTCGCTGGCCGAGGCCGTCTCCATCGCCCTGGAACAGGGCACCGTCGGCCAGCCGAGCTTGCTCTTCCCCGGCATCGGCCTGGACAACCTGATCGCGGCGCCGCAGGGTTCGGCGCCGAGCGGCTCGGACTCCATCCGCGTGCTGGCCATGGACCCGGCGACGACGGCGGCCAACATCGACGCCTCGCTGGCCAAGTTCGACGCCGTGGTTGGCAGCAGCATGATCTGGAACACCACCGATCAGCCCATCGCCTCGGCCTTGCAGAACCTGCAGGCCGGCGGCTCGACCAGCGGCATCAACGCCATCGTCCAGGAACAGGCCCAGTTCCAGAGCGGCATCTACAAGCCGTTGCCGACCGGCGGTGTGGCCGGCATCACCTTCACGGTGCCGTACACGTTCACGAACCTGCCGGCCCGCATCAACCCGTCCTATCAGCCGTCGTTGCAATTTCAATTTGAGCAACCTCTGTTGCAGGGCTTCGGCGTCGAGATCAACCAGCTGCGCGCCTTCCACCCCGGTTCGATCATCCCCTTCTCGCCGCCCAACAGCTTGACGGGTCCGCCGGCGGCGCAGTATCTGCCGGTCGGCTTCAACAACACCTCCGGCGTCGGCCTGGGCGTGCCGCCGGGCATCCTGATCGCCCGCATCCGCTTCAACCAGAACCGGGCCGAATTCGAGCGCAACGTCAACCAGATGCTGCTCAACGTCGAGAACGCCTACTGGAACCTGTTCGGCTCGTACTGGCAGCTGTACAGCCGCGAGCAGGGTCTGCGCTTCGCCTACGAGGCGTGGAAGATCGTCGGCGCCAAGTACAAGGTCGGCCGCGTCAGTCTCGCCGATTTCGCCCAGGCCGAGGGCCAGTACAACCTGTTCCGCAGTCAGCGCCTGCAGGCCATCGATACGGTGCTGGACAACGAACGTCAGCTGCGGGCCATCATGGGCATGCAGATCGAGGACGGCACGCGCCTGGTGCCCAGCGATGCGCCGACGCTGGCCGAGTATCGTCCCAACTGGGAGACCGCCCTGGTGGAGGCGCTGCAAAATCGTCCCGAGTTGTACATGGCCCGCCAGGACGTCAAGGTGGCGCAGTTGCAACGTCCAGTTGGCCAAGAACTATCTGCTGCCCGACCTGCGCAGCTACGCCCTGTACGACGCCAACTCCATCGGCACTCAGCTGGACAGCTCGACCTCCAACAACGCCGGCAACGCCTTCCGCAACCTGGCCTCCAACACGTTCAACGATTGGACGATTGGCCTGCGCCTGGCGATGCCGCTGGGCTTCCGCTTCGCCCATGCGCAGTTGCGCCAGGCCCAGCTGCAGCTGGCTCGCGCCTTCTTCGTGCTGCAGGATCAGGAGCTGAAGGCCGAGCGTTTCCTGGGTCTGTACTATCGCCGCATGTCGTCGGGCTACGCCCAGATCAAGGCGGCCCGCGCCCAGCGCGAGGCGTTCGCCACGCAGTTGCAGCGTCCGCTACGAGAAATACCGGGCCGGAGCCCAGGACGCGACCCTGGACCTGCTGTTGGAGGCGCAGCGCTTCTGGGCCGACGCCCTGGCCACCGAGTACCAGGCCATCGTCACCTACAACAACGCCATCGCCGGCTTCGAGTACGCCAAGGGCACGATCTTGCAGCACGATAACGTGACCATCTCCGAAGGGCCGATCCCGGTCGCCGCCCAGAAGCGGGCCGTCGAGCACCTGCGCGAGCGGACCAAGGCCCTGGTGCTGCGCGAGCGTGCGGCGCCACCGGCGTGCTGGCGCAAGCCGTTGCAGTCGGGCGGGCCGGTCAACATGGTCCCGCAGATCAACGCCAGCTCGCTGCCGTCGATGTGGAAGGACATGCCGCCGCTCAAGGACGCCGAGGAGGCGCCGGCGACGTCGCAAATCGATCGGGAGCACGCCGACCAGTTACCCAAGCTCGTCGAGGAAACGCCGCAGCACGAGGTGTTCCCCGAGAGCGAGTTGCCCAGCGGGGCCAAGGCCCCGAGCGCCGGGCAGCCTGCGGCGCCGACGGCCACGCCGACTCCGGCTTCCAGCCGCCGCAAGACGCCGGCGCGGACGACCTCGACCTTCGGTAGCCTGCGTCCGCCGGAGCAACCGACGCCGGTCCTTCCGGCCGCGCCACCGGCTTCGGGGACGCCCTCGGTCCCGACAACGGTGCCGATGTCGGCCACGCCGACGGCCCCGCTGACGACCGGTATCCCGCCAACGTCTCCGAGTGCGGCGACGCCGGCCATCCCGACAACACCGCCCGCTGCCGCGACGCCGATGGCACCAATGATGCCCCTGGCGACAACGCCACCGGCGGCGACAACCCAACCGCTCTTGCCTCTGCAATAAGGGAGGGCGGCGCAGCTCCAGAAGCCTCCGAGCCTGAAGCGTAAGCGAAGAGCGCGATAATCTTCGGTTATCGCGCTCTTCGCTTACGCTTCAGGCTCGGTGGCGTGCGGTTCTATTGCATTTACGTCCACTCGTCATCGCCCCAGTGCCGGCGGCGCTCGTTCTCCGCTTGCAGGGCCAGGAAACTGCTGACGCAGAACATGGCGAAGAACAGGGCCATGAACATGTCGCCCGATTGAAACAGCGGCAGCCGCAAGAGCATCTCACCATGAAAGAGTTTGATGCTCAGGACGCCGGATTCCAGGAAGGGCAGATGGATGAGCGGACGGCCCTTCGAGGCCATCAATTCGTGGGCGGCGAGAAACCCCGATACGACCAAGGACATCCCCAGCGAGACGGCGGTCCCCCGGACGCGCATCAGTCCCTGGCACACTTCCCGACTGATCTGGCCGCCATCGAGCGGCCAGATCGGCAACAGATTCAGCAACGGCCACAGCAGGTTGATCTCGAACAGCATGGACCAGACCAGCGCGGCGGAGCGGCGCGAGGCCGGCGGAATGAGAGCGGCCGGCCAGTCCTTGCACAACCAGATGACGGCCAGCAACACCAACTGAATGAGCGGTCCCGCGAAGGACACGAGGATGCGCTGGCCGCGCCGGTTGAGTCGATTGCTGCCGATGGCCAGCCCCCCGAAGCTGTACAGCACGATGTGACCGGCCGAGCCAAACAGACGCCCCATCCAGACGTGCCCGAACTCGTGCAGCAGGACGGAGACGAACACGCAAGCCACCCAGGCCAATACGAAGCCGATGCCTTCGCGGATGGTACTGTCATATCCCAGGATGACACTCACGAGCCAGAACATCGGATGGACGCGCACCGGCGTACCGAACATGCGCCAGCGCAGGTCGTAGCGCGTCTCGTCTGGTTCGAGCAGAAACACGGCGGCGACCCTTCGAGGAGGGGATCGTGGACTCGCTGCTGATTGTCGAGCCGCGCCGCGGGATCGGCAAGAGCAATCCGCTGCCGGCGCGATTTGCGTCGCCAAGTCGAGCTGGCCCCTTTACAATCCCTGGACATGGACTGGACCGAGCTGCGCCGCGAATGCCCCGTGACCCAGCGATGGGCGTACTTCGATCACGCCGCCGTCGCTCCGCTGACCGAGCGCGCGCGGCGAACGCTGGTCGAATGGGCCGCCGACCTCGCCGACAACGGCGTCGTCCACGATTCCGCTCGCGTCCGCCGCGTCGAGGAGGTGCGCCGGCAGGCTGGCCAGCTTACTCCACGCCGATCCGCTCGACATCGCCTTCGTCAAGAACACCAGCGAGGGCGTCGGCATCGTCGCCGAGGGACTGCCCTGGCAGCCCGGCGACAACGTGGTGACAGCGGAGGACGAGTATCCCGCCAACCTCTACCCGTGGATGAACCTCGCCGGCCGCGGCGTCGAGCTGCGGCGCGTGCCGAGCCGCGAGGGCCGCATCCTCCTCGACGACCTCCGCGCCGCCATCGACGGCCGCACGCGCCTGGTCAGCCTCAGCTTCGTCGAGTACGCCAGCGGCTTCCGCAACGACCTGGACGCGGTCGGCGAACTGTGCCGCGAGAAGGGCGTGCTGTTTTTCGTCGATGCCATCCAGGGTCTGGGCGTGCTGCCGCTCGACGTGCAGCGGACGCCGATCGACTTCCTCGCCGCCGACGGGCACAAGTGGCTGCTCGGTCCCGAGGGGGCCGGCCTGTTCTGGGTCCGCCGCGAGTTGGTCGAGCAACTGCATCCCGTCGGCGTCGGCTGGAACAGCGTGGTCGACAGCCGAAACTTCGACCGCGTCGAGTTTCGCCTGAAGCCGCACGCCGGCCGCTGGGAGAGCGGCAGTCTCAACGTCGGCGGCATCCTCGCCCTGGGGGCCAGCCTGGAGCTGCTCCTGGCCGTCGGCATCGAGGCGATCGCCGCGCGCGTCCTGGACCTGACCGATCATCTGTGCGAGCGGGCCGCACGGGCCGGCGTGGAGGTCTACAGCAGCCGGCGGCCGGGCGAGAAGTCGGGCATCGTCTCGCTGATGCGTCCGCGGCGACGTGCGCGGACGTGGTACGCCGCTGCCGCGATGCCGGGAGTCGTGGTCAACCAGCGGGCCGGCCGGCTGCGCGTCAGCCCGCACGCCTACAATACCGTCGAGGAGCTGGATCGTCTGGTCGCGCTGCTCGGAGCCTCGACATGACCCCGCCGCTCAGCCATCGCCTCGCCGTCTACACCGGCACCTTCGACCCCGTCCACCTCGGCCACCTCGACATCATCAGTCGCGGCAGCCGGATCTTCGACCGGCTCATCGTCGGCGTCGGCATCAACCCGGACAAGCAGCCGTTCTTCGACCACCAGGAGCGCGTCGAGCTGGTGCGGGCGGTCATCAAGCCGTATCCCAACGTGTCGGTGCGAGCCGTTCACCGGCCTGGCGGTGACGTTCGTGCGCGAGGTCGGCGCCCGCGTCATGCTCCGCGGTCTGCGCACGACCAGCGACATGGAGAACGAGTTCACCATGTCGCTGATGAACCTCAACCTCGATCCCGGAGATCGAGACGGTGTTCCTGATGGCCAAGGAAGCGTACTCGCACGTCAGCAGCACGCTGCTGCGCCAGATCGCCACGTTCGGCGGCCACCTCGACAAGTTCCTGCCGCCGGAGGTCAAGGACGCCCTGGAAGCGACGAGTGCGCCAACGGCGAGGAATAACTGCATCCCCAACGCAGCGCTCCGGCTCGATATTCCCTCTGACACACGACCATTCGCCGTTAGCGGACGGTGACCAGGACAGAAGCTGTAGCGATGCAGCCAATCCCACGGATTCCGGGCTATCAACTGTTGCAGCGCCTCGGCGGCGGGCCGATGACGGCCGTTTATTCCGCCCGCGCGATCGACGGCGACGCTCCCTGTGCGATCAAGGTGCTGCGCGAGGACTGGGATGATCCCGAGACGGGCGTCAAGTTGTTGCAGCGCGAGGCCCGCGCCGGCCTGGGCGTTCGCCACCCGCACCTGGTTCGCGTTCGACAGGCCCACGTCACGGCGCCGCCCTACTTCCTGGTGATGGAGCTGCTGCCGGGCGAGTCGCTGCGGCGCCGGCTGCGCCGCGACTTCCGCCTGCCGGTGTCCGAGGCGGTGTGGATCGTGCGGCAAATCACCGAAGCCCTGTCGGCGCTGCACGCGGCCGGCTTCCTCCACGGCGACATCAAGCCGGATAACGTCCGTCTCATCGACGACGGCACCGCCGTCCTCATCGACCTGGGTTTCGCACACCGGCCAGGCGAGAATGCCGCCTTCCTGCGGGCCGGCTACGTTCTGGGCACGGCCAACTACCTGGCGCCGGAGCAATGCGATCCGCTGCCGGCCGAGGACCTCAGCAGCGATCTGTTCAGCCTGGGAGTGATGTTTTTCGAGATGCTCACGGGCCGGCTGCCTTACCCGCCCGGCTCGCTGCGGCAGACGTTCCGACGTCACCGCTGCGATCCCCCCGCCGACATCCGCCGCAGCGTCGCCAATCTGCCGGCCGCGCTCGTCACGCTCCTGGAGCGTTTGCTGGCCCATCGAGCGGAGGACCGGCCGCGAACCGCCGCCGTCGTGCAGCAGCTCGTGCGGTTGGAAATCGCCACCCTCAAACGACGCCGCTCGGCCTGAACGCGCCGTTCTCAGGTCAACCCCTCGTCGGTGTGCAGGTCGTTTTCCGTGAACAGCGTGAAGCCCAGGCGCGACAGCGTGCTGGCCGCCGTCTCGTGGTCCTCGACGTGCAGGGCGACGGCCGCCCGACCGTGCGGCCCAATCAGCAGCGGATAGGCGTAGTGAATGCTGATCTCCGCTCCCAACAGCGCCTTGCAGATGTCCAGCAGCGGTTGATCGCCCTCGGGCAGCTGCACGACGAGCAGATCGCTCTCGGTAATGGGCAGCCGGGCGCGACGGAAGATTTCCAGGGCGCGCTCGGGGTCGCTCAGCACCATGCGGATGATGGCGCAGTCGGCGGAATCGTTGACGGTCAGCGAGACAATGCGGATGTCGGTGGTCTCGAAATGACGAACCACCGACAACAGGTTGCCCACGCGGTTTTCGACGAACACATTGAATTGACGCACGCTCGGCCAATCGCGTCCGCGCGCCGTTGCGAAGGGAGTGGTCGAGCCGGTATCCTCGCCTTGCCCGTGGCTCATGGCGTACCTCTTTGGGTTGAAGACGGTTTGTAGTGTACGCCAGCAGACGCGCGAGCGTCAATTGCGCCTCACTCACGCTCCGGCGCGCAGACGGCACATCGTCACGCGGTTGCCGAGGTCGTTGAAGCGCACCCACGTCATGTAGGTGCGCATCAGCAGCAGTCCGCGGCCGTGCGGCCGCTCCAGGTTCTCCGGGTTAAGCGGATCGGGCACGTCTGCCGGGTTGAAGCCCGGCCCCTGGTCCTCGATCTCGGCGACGACGCAGGCCGGCGTGACGTGATAGCGGAGGTGGACCTGCTTGTTCGGATCGCCCCGGTGTCCGTGCTTGATGGCGTTGACCAGCGCTTCTTCCAGGGCCAGCCGCACGCCGAACGCTTCCTTGTGCGAGTACCCCGCGCTGTCCAAGGCGGCGACGATGTCCTCGATGATCGGGACAATCTCGTTCGGAGCGCGCAACGTCCGCGCACGCCAGTCCTCCGGTCCACGCGGATGATCGGCTTCGCGCGGGCAGACCTCCAACGGAGAATGAACCAAAACAACCTCCCTCGTCCGGCTGACGAATCGATGGGCGAATGGTTTCATTCCAGACAATCTTTCGGAGCCGGAAGCGTAAGCGAAGAGATTCTCTTCGCTTACGCTTCCGGCTCGGAGAGACGGCGTTCGCTGAAGCTGATCCATTCGACTAGCATTTCCCGTGCCAACTCCGTGGCGGCGCTGACAGGAGAGCGATGGAGTGCTAGACTCAGCTACAGGGCCGCCCCGTCCTTGAGCCATTGGCTGTATCCATCATGCAAAACGAACCCAACACAGCCCAGACGCCTTTCCAGATCAACGTCGCCGACCGCGTCAAGCGACTGCCCCCCTATCTATTCGGCAAAATCAACGAGCTGAAATACCGCAAGCGCCGCGCCGGCGTGGACATCATCGACCTGGGCATGGGCAATCCCACCGACGTGCCCGACCCGCAAGTGATCGACAAGCTCTGCGAGGCCGCCCACGACGAGCGCAACCACCGCTATTCCGTCAGCAACGGCCTGCACAACCTACGCCGGGAGGTGGCCCTTCGCTATGCCCGCCGTCATGGGGTGCAGCTCGACCCCGATACGGAAGTCCTGGCCGGCCTCGGCTCCAAGGAAGTGTTCAGCCACATGTGCCTCGCTCTGCTCGGTCCCGGCGATACCGCCATCGTGCCCGCGCCGTCGTTTCCCATCCACGTCTACGCCGTCGCCCTGGCCTCCGGCAACGTCATCAGCCTGGACTGCACGCAGCCCGACCGCTTTCTCAGCCAATGTCGCCGTCGTCGCCGAGCACCTGTACCCGCGGCCCAAAGTGCTCGATCCTCAATTATCCGCACAACCCGAGCACGACGGTCGTCGAGCGCGACTTCTTCGTGGACGTGGTCGCCCTGGCCCGGCGCTTCGGCTTCATGGTCATCCACGACTTCGCCTACGGCGACGTCTGCTTCGACGGCTACCGGGCGCCGAGCTTCCTGAGCGTGCCGGGCGCCAAGGAAGTCGGCGTCGAGACGACGACCATGAGCAAGGGCTACAACATGGCCGGCTGGCGCCTGGGCTTCTGCGCCGGCAATGCCGAGATGGTGCGCGCCCTGGCCACCATCAAGGGCTATTACGATTACGGCATCTTCCAGCCGATCCAGATCGCCGGCATCGTCGCCCTGCGCCACGGCGACGACCTGGTCGATCGGCAGGCGCTGGAGTACCAGAAGCGGCGCGACGTGCTGGTGGACGGCCTGCGACGCATCGGCTGGGAGGTGGAGCCGCCGAAGGCGAGCATGTTCGTCTGGGCGCGCTACCCGCGAGGAGTGGCGCGAGCGCATGGGGTCGATCGACTTCGCCATGAAGCTGATGGAGGAGGCGGAGGTCGCGGTCAGTCCCGGCCGCGGCTTCGGCGACGCCGGCGAGGGCTACCTGCGCCTGGCCCTGGTCGAGAACGAGCATCGTCTGCGTCAGGCGGTGCGCCAGATCGCCCGCTGCCTGCGCAGCGAAGTATCCACACCGGGCGAGCGGTGCGTAATCCACCGCTCGCCCGTTTTATGGCGGTTGGGGACTGTGTGAACCGAACTTCATGTTGTCGCCGCGGAGGTCTTTGAGCGCCTCGTGCCACTGCCTTTTGTCTTCGGCGGTGCAGCCGAGTCCCACGAACAAGAGCAGAGACAGACCGACCGCGAGGCGCGCCACAGGCGTCTCATCGCCCCTCCCTCCTCTCGGCGTCGTTGGAATCCGGCGCGGCCAGCAGTTGAAGGACCATCGGCCAGAACGTCTCATCCGCTCCCCGGTCCCACTGGAGGCGAACGAGGGTCTTCTCCTCGCCTCGCACCGTCTGCCCGTACAGATGCAGACAAAAGACCTTTTGCGACTTCGTCATGCCGGCCAGGCGCAGGTCCGAACCCACGCGCTTCGAGAGCACGGAGATGCCGGCGTCGCTCAGCCCTTGCTGGATTTGTTCGGCCACCTGATCGACGGAGCCGGCGACGACCTGCCTCGATCCAGCCAAGCCGGAAGAGGGCGTCAGGAACGAATCGAGCGTACATCCGGCCACGGCGACCAGCAGCGCGCCGGCGCCGGCCATCCCCAGGTAACGAGACATGGCTCCGCCCTCCACGGTCGAGCGAGATTCGGAAGGAATGGGCGGCAACGATAGCGAGAGTGGAGGACTCGTGCAAGGGCAATTGTCCGGCATTCCGCCGTTATCGAGGGCCACCCCCGCGAACCGGGTTGGTCTCGCCGGGCGGTGGCGGCGCCGGGGGCATTCCCGCGTTTTGGCCCTTCTGGAGCACCCAGGTGTCTTGTCGGCCACAGAGGGTCAACGGCAGAGTAAGCGTGTCGCCAACCAGGCTCAACGGTTTGTCCAGCAACCACAGCGGCCAGAAGAGGATCGCGCCGCGCTCGCCGCCCGGCCCGCCGCCGAAGAAGTCCTCGACGGGCATGGTGAAACCGCCGTAAGGCTTGCGCAAGTCGTTGTCTTGCACGTTGAGCGCCGTCGCGCAGCCGCTTACGGCAATCGCCATCCCCAGGGCCGCCGGGAAGAAGAGCATCCGCCGCACGGATACACCGCCTTTGCTGTCGGCGAGAAGGAATGCCTTCCTATGCCGCTCTCGATACGCCCTGTCAAGTCGAGCTGTTATCCGGATAAACCGAAGCGTGGACGTCCCGCCTGCGGGACGCCCACGCTTCGGAGCGCGGCACGCGAGTTGCAATGATTTTTTCCTGCGGTCGTTCGCTGCGAAGGCGAAGAAGTATTCCGCATCGCCCGCCGTGTAGGATTCGGAAGAGGGATTTGCCATGTCAAGCGACCTGGGAGTGCTGGAACTCGAATGTGATGCCCCCCCGTACGCTATCGTGCGGGCTTGTCGAATGCTCGGGATGAACGCTCCCGAGGACGTGCGTTGGTGCCGCAAGGGCCGTCCCCACAAAGAGGGCCACGGCTGGATGAGCTTTCTCGCCCGTCGGACCTGGGGCCGTTTGCTCGGTCGAGGACAGGCCGAGGAACCGACCTGCATCTGTGGCCGATCGTTGCCCGACCTGGAGTGCTACTCGTTTCTCTTCCAGACGGGGGAGCAGGTCGAGTACGCCATGACGCAGTGCCCCCGCTGCCGGACGATTTGCTGGGAAAAAATCTGACCCGAACCAGCCATCGGCCTTTCGTGTACGTGCCAGGGCGGTATCTCGCCGCCGATCCGTTTTTCCGTCGGATCGGCGACGAGATACCGCCCTGTCGTTGCGCGCGGGCCTCGCCGGTCCCATGCCGAGGCCGGAATGCGGAAGCCGCGCTCTCCCTGGCGTGCAACGAAGGGATCATGACAGGCATGCCGGTCGGACGCGGCGTGCCTGCTTTCAAAGCCGAACGCGGCGAAGGGGATCGGTGATCTACAACAATGGTCGCGGCCCCTCATCACCACCGGGCGGGCGCCACAGTGATCTGGAGTCGGGAGCGCCCTGTCCGGAAGCCGAAGAAAAAGAGCAAGCGAAAGACGCCCGATCCTCGGCGCGCACGTCCCGGCCCGTGTGCGCCCGCGCCGCTCGTGAATCCCCCCGAAAGGAGAAACCTTGATGGACCGCGTTCGCCTCCCCTTCTCGGGAGTCGCCGCCGTGCTGCTGACCGCATCGGTGGCGGCCGGACAGACTCCCCAACCTGGGACCGACTACTACAGTTCGATCCCCTTGCTCCGTTTCTTCGCACCCGAAGTCGTCTGGGAACCCCCGATGGAGGAACCCTCGTTCGAGCTGGACGAACCGCCGCTGGCATCGATGGCGGACGGCCAACTCGTCTCCTTCGAGACCGTCGTTCCTCCGAAGGACGACCCCGCTCGCATCAAGCCGACGGCCCAGCCGAGTCAATCCTCCCAACCCTGCGCCGAGCCGGTCGAGGAGTCGGGACCAATGGAATTCGAGGACTTCCCTTCCTTCAGCTGTATGCCCTTCGCGCCGCCTCCTCCGCCGCCTCCCTGCGATTGCCGCAAATGCCGCCGCCAACGCAAACACAGCGGTTGCGGGCAGGGCTACGGCTACCCTTACGCCGGCGGGCCTTACGGCATGAACGGCGGCTGCTGCGGCTATTATCCTCCGCCGCAACAGTGCAGTTCGGGCCACAAGTGTCGCCGTAAGCACCAGGCCCAGCCGAGTTGCCCCTATCCGGGCTATGGCTATCCGGGCTATGGTTATCCGGGGTTTGCCGGTGGACCAGGACCGTGGGGGGGATGGGATACGATGGCTCGGGCGGCGATGGTTTCTGCGCCAGCCGCTATCCTCCGCCCTATTGTCCTCCGCCGTATCTATGCAACTCGGGCCACAAGTGCCGCCGCAAGCACCGTAACGACTGCCAAGTTTGTCCGCGCTGCGGCTATCCCGGCTACGGCCCCGGTGGGTACTACCCGGTGGGCGGTTGGTCCACCGGCTACGACGGGTACAATGGATTCAGCGATCCCAACTGCTACTCGAATGGCTGCGGCGGCAAGCAGCGCCACGGCCTGTTCCATCGCTGCCGTTCGTGCAAGCAAGGCCCGCCTCCCTATCCTTACCCGTACTACCCGCCCATGTCGCCGCCGTGCCTGGACTGCGGCGCGTTCTGATTCGATTCGTCCGGACGCACCCGGACTCGCCAGGGAATGACAACCGCGATGCGGGGAAGCGCCGAGAAATCGGACGCTCTCCCCGCATCGCGGTTTTCCCTGTGCGCCGGTCGCCACGACAGGTAGTTTAACGAATGGACAAAGGAGCCTCACGCAAAGGCGCAAAGAGCGCAAAGAAAGACAGGAACGGAAGGACAAGCGGACATGAGTCTGTCACAAATCGAGAGGCGTCGCCTGGACGAGGACGGCTATCTCGTGCTGGAAGACTTCATGGGCGCCGGCCTGCTGGTTCGCCTCCGCCAGCGATTGGAACATTTGTTCGCTGAGGAGGGCGAGGTCGCCGGTTCGGAGTTCAAGCCGGAGCCGGGTTGCCGCCGCCTGGCGAACCTGGTGGACAAGGACGAACTGTTCCGCGAAGTCATCCTCACGCCGCGGCTACTGGAGTACATCCGTCACGTCTTGGGTCTGGACATCAAGCTCAGCAGTCTCAACGCCCGTTCGGTCAACCCGCACGGTGAACGCGGCCAACCGCTGCACGCCGACATGTCCGCCGTCGCCGACGAGCGCGGCTACTGGGTATGCAACTCCGTGTGGATGCTCGACGACTTCACAGCGGACAACGGCGCCCTGCGCGTGGTGCCGGGATCGCACCGCCTGCGGCGACTGCCGGCGGAGTGCGTGACCGATCCGCTCGCCGACCACCCCGATCAAGTCCTGGTGACGGGCGGCGCGGGCAGCGTCGTCGTTATCAACGCCCACGCCTGGCACGCCGGGACCGCCAACCGGACGGCCCACTCGCGCACCGCCCTGCACGCCTTCTATTGCCGCCGCGATCGGCCGCAGCAGCAGTATCAGAAGCGGCTGCTACGGTCGGAAGTGCAGCAAGCCCTATCGGCCTCGCTCCGCGATCTGCTGGCGTTGGATGACCCGTTGAACGATCAACTCAGCGCCGAGGTCGCCGTTCGCAGCGGCGTCTTGAAGTGACCGCGTGGACGGGTGAAAACCGCATAAAAAAAGCCGAAAAAGTAAAATTATCTACCAGGTTGGGGTTACAAAAACGGCTGGTAGGGATATAATGATATTACTGGAGTTGAAGGAGCGGCAGCGGCCGCGTCAGAGCGATTCTCGAATGCTTGGGGCTGTGTTTCCTGTCCTGCTCCCCAATCACGGAACTAATACGAAGAGGTACTTGCCATGCTAGATCAGCAAGAGCGGACCACTACCCCCACGGACGAGGTTGTGCATACCGAAACTTGGGACGCCGCGACGCCCGGCGTCGAAACTTCGAGCGATCCGAGCCATCTTCCGGTCATGGAGGAGACGCCTCCCGCCACGGTCGAGGCGGAGGTTGCGAAGAGGCCGGACGTTCCTTTCATTGAGGGCAACGGTGTCGAAGTGGAGGGCCGGCACGCTCGGGCGGGGCGAAAGGGTGCTCATCGCGTCCACCAGCTCATCCAGGAGGGTCGGCTGTACGAGCAAGAGCACGGTCTGAAAAGCGGCCGGCAGCGGCTTCGCCAGCTCATCGAGTTGGGGAAGCTCTACGAGCAGGATCACGGCTTGCGGCCGACCCGGCCGAACACGCGCGGACAGCGTTTGTCCCGAACGGATCGCGAGGAACTCGTCTCCACCCTCCTGCACTGTCTGCTCCGCATGGTGAAGCCGTCGTTCCGGCCCGAACTGGCACGACTGGTCCAGGCGCTGGAAGAAACGACGGACGGTCACGCCGCGTAAGAATCTCTCTTTCAACGGACGAGCCGGGAGCGTCCGCGACCGGAGGAATATCCTCCGGTCGCGGACGCTCCCGGCTCGTCCGTTGAAAGAGAGTTCGTATATTCAGGACATATCCGGGACGAGGAACCATAACCATGAGACGCATCCTGTCCGTGACAGCGGCCCTGGCCGGAGTGCTGGCGGGCGGGTGCGCCAACGACGACTCCTCGCCGGTCCCGCCGTCGCGGGGGGTGATCGGACTGTCGGTGCTGACCCTGACCAATCCGTTTTTCCAGGAGATCGCCGACAATCTCACGGATGAGGCGGCCCGGCACGGTTACGACACGATCGTGGTCAGCGGCGAGTTCGACCCGGCGCGACAGCAGAACCAGGTCAAGGACTTCCTCGTCCGCAAGGTTGCCGCCATCGTCCTGTGTCCGTGCGACTCCAAGGCCATCGGTTCGGCGATCCAGCAGGCCAACGCCGAGGGTGTCCCGGTGTTCACCTGTGACATCGCCTGCCTGGCGCCGGGGGCGGAGGTGGTCAGCCACGTCGCCAGCGACAACTACGCCGGCGGTCGGCAGGCGGGGCAAGCCCTCCTCGAAGCCCTCGGCGACTCCGGCGGCAAGGTGGCCATCCTCGGTCACAAGCCGGTCGAGTCATGTCAGATGCGCGTCCGCGGCTTTCAGGACGTGATCGCGTCCCACAACCGCACGGGAGCGGGCGGCAAGGTCGTCGTCGTCGCCGAGTTGCCCGGCGGCGGCGTCAAGGACCAGGGTTACAAGTCGGCCGAGGATTTGCTTCAAACCTACGCCGACCTGGCCGGCATCTTCGCCATCAACGATCCGTCGGCGCTGGGCGCCCGCGCCGCCCTGGAGAAGGCCGACCGCGACGACCAGGTCAAGCTGATCGGCTTCGACGGCCAGCCGGAGGGCCGGCAAGCCATCAAGGACGGCCGCATCTACGCCGACCCCGTGCAGTACCCCGACCGCATCGGCCGCGAGACGGCCCGCGTCATCGCTCGCTATTTCGAGGGCGAGCCGGTGCCGCTGGAGGTGCTCATCCCGACCGGACTGTACCGCAAGGCCGACGCCGACACGGACGCGAGCTTGAAGTAAGAGCATTGTTTAGCCGCGACGCGCAGCGGAGCGCGGGGCAGCCCCGCGCTCCGCTGCGCGTCGCGGCTAAACGAGGAGACAAGGGATCGACAACTCCATGACGACCGCCGAGTCCTTTCTCCTGTCGATGCGCGGGATCGTGAAATCGTTCCCTGGCGTCCGCGCCTTGCGCGGCGTGGACCTCGACTTGCGCCGGGGAGGTGCTGGCGCTCCTGGGCGAGAACGGCGCCGGCAAAAGCACGCTCATCAAGGTGCTGGCCGGAGCGCATCAGCCGGACGCGGGGAGCATTCTCCTCGACGGCCGACAGACGCGCCTTGCGGGGCCGTTCGACGCCCGACGGCTGGGAGTGGCGGTCATCTATCAGGAGTTCAATCTGGTGCCGTCGCTGACGGCGGTGGAGAACATCTTTCTCGGTCAGGAGCCGGCCCGCGCCGGCTTCGTCCGTCGCGGCGAGGAGCGTCGTCGCGCCGCCGAGCTGTTTGCCCGCATCGGCGTGGCGGTCGATCCCGACGCTCCCTGCCGCGAGCTGACGGTGGCCCAGCAGCAGATCGTCGAAATCGCGCGGGCGCTGGCGCTGGAGGCTCGTATCGTCGTCATGGACGAACCCAGCGCCACGCTGACGCCGCGCGAGGTCGAACGCCTGTTCGGCGTTATCCGCGACCTGCGCGCCCGCGGCATCGGCATCGTCTACATCAGCCACCGACTCGATGAGGTCTTCGCCATCGCCGACCGCGTCCTGGTGCTGCGCGACGGGGCGGCGGTGGACTGCCGGCCCATCGGGGAGGTCACGCGCGATGAGCTGATCCGTCTCATGGTTGGCCGGCGACTGGAGGAGGAGTTTCCCCGCGCCAGGTCGCCATTGGTCCGCCGCGCCTGGTGGTGCGTGGCCTGGGCCGGGGGAGGCGGGTGCGCCACGTCTCCTTCGAGATCCGGCGCGGCGAGGTGCTGGGTCTGACGGGGCTGGTCGGCGCCGGCCGCACGGAGATGGCCCGGCTCCTCTTCGGCGCCGACCGGGCCGAGTCGGGCACCGTCGAGCTGGACGGCCGAGTGCTCGCCATCCGTTCGCCGCGCGACGCCATCCGCGCCGGCATCGCGCTGTTGACCGAGGACCGCAAGGGGCAGGGATTGATGCTGGGCCAGTCGGTGCGCGAGAACTTCGCCCTGCCGAACCTGGGCCGGTTGTCGTCGCTGGGCTTCGTCAACGCGCGGGCGGAGCGGCGGGCACTGGCTCGTCACATCGAAGGTCTGCGCATCCGCCTGTCTGGTCCGGAGCAAGCGGCCGGCACCCTGTCGGGCGGCAATCAGCAGAAGGTGGTCTTGGCCAAGTGGCTGGAGCGCGACTGCGACGTGATCCTGTTCGATGAGCCGACGCGGGGCATCGATGTGGGGGCCAAGGTCGAGATCTACCGCCTCATCAACGACCTGGCCGCGGCCGGCAAGGCCATCCTTCTGATTAGCTCGGAGCTGCCGGAGATACTGGGCATGAGCGACCGCATTCTGGTGATGCACGAAGGCCGGTTGACCGGCGAAATCACGGACGTTGCCGCCGCGACCCAGGAGCAGATTCTTCGCTTGGCGGTGGGGTGAGGACATGACCGAACGTCGCTTGCCGCCGATGCTGTCGCGCTTCCTGTCCGACTACGGCATGTCCCTGGTGCTGCTGCTCTTGTGCATCTACTACAGTGCCGTCACCTTCTCCTTGCAGGATCCGTCCGGCACCGCTGGCGGCGAACAACTGGCGCGGACGATACACGACCGACTCGGCTCGTCCGGCCGTGTCCTCCTCGTGACACGCGGCACGCGCGAGGACGCCGCCTTCGCCGAGGCCACCCATCGGCGGCTGGAGGCGGCGGGCGTGCGCGTCGTAGACGACGTGCGCGGCCGGCCATCCGACGCCCGCGCGGCGCTGGAACGCCTCGCCGAGTCCGGCGAGAAGCTCGACGCCATCGCCGCCAACCAGGCCACGAGTTCCTGGGCCATCCTCCAGCACGTCGGGGCGAGATTTCCGCAGCTGGGCGACGTGCCGGTGCTGACCCCGCCGCGCTACTGGTGGCCCAACTTTCTCAAGGCCGACAACCTCCGCAACATCGCCGACCAGATCGTCATCATCGCCATCCTCGCCGTGGGCATGACCTTCGTCGTCCTCACCGGCGGCATTGACCTGTCGGTCGGCAGCCTCATCGCCCTGTCGGCGGTGACGGCCACCTTGCTCATCCGCGATGCGGCCGGGGCAGAGGCGGCGACAGTTGGCGGCATGGTCCTGTGCTGCCTGGCCGCGGTCGCCCTGTGTGGACTGGTTGGCCTGTTTTCCGGGTCGATGGTGACGTTCTTCCAGGTGCCGTCGTTCATCGTCACCTTGGCGATAATGCTGGTCGCGCGCGGCCTGGCCTCGGAGGCATCGCAAGGGCAGTCGGTCTACCAGGTGCCGGCCGCGTTCGTGTGGCTGGGCGGCGGCGCCGACGTGCTGGGCATTCCCAACGGCGTATTACTGATGATCGTGCTGTACCTGGCCGCGCACGTGGTCATGACGCGCATGACGCTGGGACGTTACGTCTACGCCATCGGCGGCAACGCCGAGGCGGCCCGGCTGTCCGGCGTGCCGGTGCGGGCTGTTCTGTTGCTGGTGTACTCGCTGTGCGCCGCCCTGGCCGGACTCGGCGGCATCGTCATGGCCTCGCGTCTCAAGAGCGGCTCGCCGATCTACGGCCAGATGTATGAGCTGTACGCCATCGCCGCCGTGGTCGTCGGCGGCACCAGCCTGTCCGGTGGCGAGGGCAAGGTCTTCGGCACGCTCATCGGCGCCTTCATCATCGCCGTCATCAAGAATGGCATGAACCTCACCGGCGTCACGCCGTTTCGGCAAGACGTGGTCTTCGGCCTGGTCATCCTCGGTGCCGTGCTGCTGGACCGCCTCAAAGGGGCCGGCGCTCGACCGGGGTATCGCGGTTAGCGGCGACGCGCGCTCCGCTAGGATCGGCTCTGATACAGCGCCGCCAGGGCCGCGCCGATCGCCTGGGACAGATCCCCCAGGGCCGCGGGGACGATGTTCATGCGGGCGCGCTGAGCGGGCCACAACAAGGGAGCGGCGGCCTCGCGGACAATTCGCAGGTAGCGTTCGCGGAACGCCTCGGTCGTGGCCTCGGGGTCCATCAGTCCGCCGCCGATGACGACGAATTCCGGATCGAGGGCCATGGCCAGGTTGGCGACGTGCAATCCCAGCGCCGCGCCTGGAAGTCAAAAATCTCGCCGGCCAAGACGTCCCCTCGCTGGGCCAGGCCGCGCACGGCCAGCGCCCGCTCCTTGGTGTCCAGCGGCGAGTGCGCCAGCTCGTGATCGGGATGCTGGGCGAGCCTTTCCTCCAGGAGATGCGGGAGACCGGAGAGGGTGGTGTACACCTCGATGCAGCCCCAGGTACGTCCACAGCCGCATGGATACGGCCGCGCCCCTAGCTCGTGCAGCGGTGCCGGCATGTGCCCCGCTTCCATGCCGGCCAGCGTATCGCCCTGTAACGGCAGTCCATCGCGGCCGATGTAGGCGCAGCCCAGTCCGGAGCCGGGTGCCAGCAGCACGACCGTACCCGTGCCGGTGCCGCGCACTCGCCGCGCCTCGGCCACGCCGCCGAGGTCGCCGTCGTTGCCGACCATGAGCGGCACGGATCGACCCGCTCGCTCGGCCAGGGCGCTGCTATAGGCGCGATGCACATCGAAGCCGGTGAAGTTCGGCGGCAGATTGGCCGAGCGGTCGAGCACTCCGTAACGCTGGAACGGCCCGGGGATGGCCAGGCCCACGCCATGCACCTGGTCCCACGTCAATCCGTTTTGCGCCAGAAATTCGTTGACGGACTCGACCCAGCCATGAACGACGGACTCCGGTCCCTGACGAGCGTTGGTCGGCCTCTGCAAGAGACGGGTCGAGACGGCCGTGCCGTCGTCCCAGACCGCCCCCACCTTAGAAGTGGTGGCCCCGCCGTCGGTGCCCACGTAGACCGGCCGCCCCTGGCTCATCGTTTCACCCGCCTTTCTCCTCCATAACTCTATACAAAAACAGCCTCACGCAAAGGCGCAAAGAACGCAAAGGACAAGAGACAGAGGGGAAAAATCGACCTTCCCCTCTCTCTCTTGTCCTTTGCGTTCTTCGCGTCTTTGCGTGAGGCTGCTTACTCCTCGATGGCGGGCACGGAGGGCAAACCCGGCAGAGCGGTCGCCTCTTCGGTCTTGCGATAGCCCAGCGAACGGAGCACTTCGAGCACTTCGCTCCAGGTGGGGAAGGGTCGGCGGTTGGAGCGTTTGTACTGGTCCATCGCCTTCATGAAGATGATTTCCTCGTCGCTGTAGTCCTTTTCGCAGGTGGTGGGATCCACCTGGCGCCGGCGTTCGCCCTGGTTGCGGCGGTCCTTGCCGCCGCGGCGCTCGATGGCGACCGGGATGGCGCGCTTGCGGCGGTCGTTGTGCTGACGGCGATCGCCGCCCCGCCGGTCGGTGACCACGAACTCTGAAGAAGGCGTGCTGTCGCTGCTCATGGTTGAACCTCGTCGCCTCGCCGGGCAGAATATGGGGAATATGAGGCCTCTTTTTCGAGTATAGCTCAAAGACCGACCGGGCAAACTTTACCGGAAGGGAAAAGCGGCGCGCGGTCTGTCGATCCGCCCGGAGAAACGCTAATGCTGCTACGACCGTCCCGGTTTCGTCTCCTCCGAACCGATCCGCGCCGGGTTGTCCTCAAGTTTTTGCCGGCGTTCCTTCAGATAGGCGTCCAACGCCTCGCACCACGGCCGCAGCGACGGCAAGCCCAGCTCCCGCAGTCCGGCGGGATCGAGCACGCTGTAAGCCGGCCGGCGGGCCGCCGCTCCGTAGGCACTGCTGGAGATGGAGGTCAGGTCTGCCTGTACTCCGGTCAGCTCGAAAAGGGCACGGGCGAACTCATACCAGGAGCAGGCGCCGGCGTTGGTGACGTGATACAGTCCTGTCCGATCGGCCGACAACAAGGCGACGGCCGTCGCGGCCACATCGACAGTGTAGCTCGGTGTGCAAACCTGATCGTCCACGACGCGAAGGGGTTTGCCCTCGTTGGCCAGCCGCAGCATCGTCTCCACGAAGTTGCCGCCCTTGCCGCCGCTGCCCCAGACGCCGTACAGTCCGCACGTGCGCAGGACCAAATGGCGCGGGCACAGCGAACGCACCAGGTATTCGCCGGTCAACTTGCTGAGTCCGTAGATGCTGACCGGGCCGGGAGCGTCCCTCTCCGTCCACGGCCGGCGGCGCGTTTGGTCCAGGCCGAAAACGTAATCCGTGCTGAAGTGGACGAGCAGGCAGTCGTGGTCGCGGCACAACCGCGCCAGCTCACGCACGCCCCAGGCGTTGACGGCGAAGGCTTCGTGCGCTTCCGTCTCGGCGCGATCGACGAAGTTGTAGGCGGCGCAGTTGACAACCACATCCGGGCGGACATTCTCGAACAGACTGGGCAGCGATTCGGGGCGAGTCAGATCGACCGCCGGCGATCCACTGCGGCTGACGGCGACGACTTCGCCGGGCAGACGCGGACAGAGATCGCGGCCCAGCTGCCCGGCCGCCCCCAGCACGACGAAACGCATGAATCTCCCCTCGAAAAAAAAGAAAAAACCACGAATCACACGAATCACACGAATAAAGACAAAAGAATAAAGACAGCGTGTCGAAACAGGTTGTTTATTTGTTTTTATTATTATTTGATTTTATTCGTGTGATTCGTGTGATTCGTGGTTTTTTCTTTTTTAGCGAGCAGGGCCGTTTAACGTCTTGAGGTACGCATACAGGTCGGCGAGGTCGCGGTCGCTCAGTTTATCGAGCAGGCCCGCCGGCATCAGCGACGTGCTGGTCAGGCGGCGCTCGCGGACCTGCGGATTGGTCAACCGAATCGTCGTGGCCGGGCCGGTTTGCAAGATGACGCTATCGACGGCCTCATAGACGATCAGCCCCTGATAGACCTTGCCCGCCGCCGTCGTGATTTGCGTGGTGCGGTAGCGCGGCGACACGTCCTTGCTCGGCTGCACGATGGCGGTGAACAGATCGGCGCGCGAGAATCGTCCGGCCACGCCGCGCAGGTCCGGCCCCAGCGCCTGCGCCCCCGAATGGCACGAAGCGCAGCTCGCCTTGCTGAAAACGACACGGCCGCGCTCGGCATCGCCGGATGACGAAGTCGAGCGCGGACAGCCGCTTGCTCCAGGCCGCCACGTCCACGCCGTCCGCGTCCTCCAGCCGTCCCGCGCGCTCCGGATAGGCCCGGCCATACCACGCCAGCCCGGCCGACACGTCCGTCATCTTCCGGCCGGTACGCCGCGTGAGATACGTCAGGAGACGATCGCGCACCTTGGCCGTCTCTTTTCCGTCCGGCAGCCGTCGCAGCGCCACCAGGACGGCGAGAAACTCGTCGCGGTCGCGGGCCTGGTTCGGTGGAGGCGGCGGCAGTTTCTCCAGGGCGTCCAGGGCGCCGAGCACAACGTCGAGACGGGCCGAGCCGAGACCGCTGAGAAAGCGATCGCGGTCCTCCTCGCGCGGTTCGCGGGCCAGCAGGGTCCGAATGGCGTCGTCCACGCCATGCTCACCCCACAACCGCCGCAGCACCGGCGCGATCCGCTCCTGCGGCAGACTGCCCAGCAAGGCAACGTGTTCGGCGCTCCAGGCGAAATCGGCGTCTTTTTCGCTCTTGTTTAGCAGGATCTCGGCGGCGCGGCGGCGATCGAAGCCGGAGCAGCGCGTAAACAGGACGTGATCGGGCCGGCCGAAATCGGCGTGGGCAAGCAGCGTCGCGTTGAGGGCGGCATCCTTGCGGGCCAACTCGGCGTGCAGCTCGGCGATGCGCAACGGCCAATTCGTGTCGCGGTTCCGATGACGTTGGTTGAGCTTGGCATCGAGGGCCAGGAGTGCGGTTGCCGTCGTCCGAGTGATCGCTTCGAGCGCGGGCGCGCAGCTGGGCGAGCACGATGAGATAATGAATGTCCTCAATCGGATCGGAGTCGGCTGTCAGCCGGCCGGCGATCTTGTTAAGCGTCGCGGCATCGTCATCCTCGATCAAGGCAAGGGTGCGCGACAATTCGCGGTCGAGATCAACGTGCCCCGACGGAAACGCGGCGCGCAGAATGGTCCGTCCCTCTGCTGACATGGCGATGTCATCGCAGCGGCGCGAGTAGCCCTCCCAGACGGTCCCCTTCGCTTTCCTCGCCATCAATCCGCCCAGCGTCAACTGGGCGACGCGCACGGCTTCGAGCCGCGCTTCCGGCGCGAGGCTTCGGTCGGTCAGCAGGGCGAGCGCGTCGAAGCTCGGCCGGCTCAGACCGTGGGTGATTTCCGCGAAGGGATCGCCCTTCGGTCGTCCTGAGCGCGGCTGTTCCTTGGCGTCGAGCGCTGCCAGCAGCGTCGCCGTCGCCTGGCGCAGACCACAATCCGCCTGTCCCCAATTGGCGCGAATCGCCTGCCGGATCTGTTCGCTCGTGAAGCGACTTTGATGGCGATGGATCAAGTCCAGGGCGCACCGCCGCTGGCGCAGGTCCGGGCCGGTCGCCTGCTGGAGCCACGCCCCTTGTGCGTCGGGATGCCACTCCAGCGAGCGCGGCATCGGCTGGAAGCGAGCCGCATCCGCGGCCTTGAGACCCGGCAAGCCCTTCGGATAACGGATGCGATAGACCGCTCCGCGCGTGCCGCGGCCGCCGATGGACACGTACAGGTCGCCGGTCGCTGGATGGACGGCGGCGGCCGTCGGTGCGAAGCCGTTGTCACCGACCGACTGCAGGAACACCTCGGGGCGTGCGACATACGAGGAGCCGCGCGGCTCCAGCGGCAGGAAGTACACCCGGCCGAACGTCCAGTCGCACAGGAACAGGCCATCGCGGTACTTCGGCGGAAACTGGGTGTGCCGGTAGCAGACGACGCCGGTCGGCGAGCCGCGTCCCAGCGTGGCGACGGGGGCCACCACGTCGAGAAAGTACGGCGGCATCCGCCACGTAACGGCGTGCTGCGGATTCTGCCAGCCGTAATGTCCGCCGGCGACGACGTGATAGCAGCGCGTCGGCTCGTACCACGGCAGCGATACGCAGCGCTCGTTGTCCGAGTCGAAGGTGAACAGGTCGCCGGCGCTGTTGAAGTCGAAGGCGTAGGCGTTGCGGAAGCCGTCGGCGACGATCTCGCAATCCTGGAAGTCCGGCGACAGGCGCAGCACGCAGCCGGCGATCGGTTCGCGGATGGGCGAGGTCGGTCAGCGTGGCGTGTTTCCGACCGATGCCGGCGTTGTTGCCGCACAGCACGTACAGCCAACCGTCCGGCCCGCGCCGGATGGCGTGGGCCGCGTGTTCGCCGCCGGTCTTGAAGGGATAGACCAACTCGGGCGGACGCAGGCGTCCGTCGCCGCCGGCGTCACGGTAACGGCGCAGGCCGCCATCGCCCATGCAAAAGAGCGTATCGCCCTCCCAAAACAATCCCATGGCCCCGTCCTTCGGCGCCGCGGCGAAATCCAGCGCCCGGTCGGCCCGGCCGTCGCCGTCGTCATCGACGAGCAGGCGAACGTAGCCGCGCCCGGAGACGACGACGCGACCGTGCGGATCGAGCGTCAGGCAGTAGATGTCGTTGGCCAGCGCGCTGTCGGCGAACTCCGTGACCTCGAACCCTTGCGGCACGCGCAAGCCGTGCGGCGGCATCTGCGCCGTCGAGGTCGAGCCAAGGCAGACGAGCACAGCGAGGGAGCAGAAAAACGTGCGGCGCATGATGGAGATACCGTCGAGAACGTTCGGGTGGGACTGAAGGGATTATGTATCGTGGAGGGCGTCGCCGTCAACCATCTGAGCCGGAAGCGTACGCAAAGGGACGGCAATCTTCACCCTCGTCCTCCTCGTTCCCAGGCAGAGCTTGGGAACGAGGAGCAGCGGGGTCAATGGTTGTGGTATTTTTCGTTAGCCCAGCCCTTCAGGGCTGGGGAATCGCGGGAAACGACGGGAGGTTCGGGCCTTTAGGCCCTCTGCCGCGCCTACCCGACAAGCCGGAGGGGCTAAAGCCCCAAATCGCCCTCGCCCTGCCTCCTCTTCCCAGCCCTGAAGGGCTGGGCTAACGAAACAAACCTGACCCTCCCGCAATTTACGCACGCATCCGGCACGGAAAATCTTCCGGAGAATGCTTGACGGCGCCATCGGAAACGCTTACACTGACAAGGAAACCGAAGTGCCGAGAGGTGTCGGTGGACCGTGTGCGCAGTGTCCCGACGATCTCGGATAATTCGCACGGAGTAACGACATAATCTGTCTCCGAGGCATGGTCTGAGGTTTCCAGCATCCTCGCGAGTCCTTCTTTGGCGCTCTCACCTCTTCATCAAGGAGATCGACTCATGCCGCCGCTCCCTTCTCGAAATCGTGTGCGTGGGGCCTTCACGCTGATCGAGTTGCTCGTCGTCATCGCCATCATCGCCGTGCTGGTCGGCCTGCTTTTGCCCGCCGTGCAGAAGGTGCGCGAAGCCGCCGCCCGCGCCGAGTGCAGCAACAACTTGAAGCAACTCGGCCTGGGAACCGCAAAACCTCGCCGCCTCCTACAAGAACGAACTGCCTCCAGCGTTCGGGGTATACCCGATGCTGAACCTGAATGGCGGCTTGCAAGCGGCGCCTGCCGTTTGGTTGCTTCCTCAAATCGAACAGCAAAATCTTTACAATGGACTCACGAGCAATGCTGTGTTAGCCAACTTCAATGGGGGCGCGGCGGGCGGCAACACCATCGTCATCAAGGTCTTTCAATGCCCGGCTGATGTCTCGATCAAGCTGGACCCGACCAACATCTCGTATGCCGCGAATGCCCAGGTCTTCGGGCAGCCGACTTATAATTCACTTGCTGCCCCGCGGTGGCCGTCAAGTTGGCTTCCGTCGGGAGGCAACAAGATACCCACCGACATTCCCGATGGCACTTCCAACACGATTTTCTGGACTGAGAGGCTAGCTAACTGCACTGGGACGCCGAATCACTGGGCGGGAGGGGCAAGCAAAGGTGTGCTTGATCCGCAAATACCGCTTGTCGGGATGAGTCCCATGCCTGGCGCCTCTGCTCCTAACATCATCATACCTCAGTTCAATGTTACCAACAGCAGTCTATGCTTGACCCCTGGAGCACCGTCCAGCAGTCACACGGCCGCCATGTTGGCTGCCCTGGGCGATGGAAGTGTGAGAACCATCAACAGCACCATCAGCCCGCTCACCTTCAACCTAGCCATGAACCCCAACGACGGCTCTCCCATGCAAGCGGACTGGTAAGCGTCCGGGTCGTTGCGTCCCATCCGCTGCATGAGCGTATCTCCTCGGTGTCCGATCCGTTTTGGCCTCCTCTGCCGGGCCAGCAACGGATCGGACACCGTTGTTTCCTGGGGAGGTGCCGCATGGCTGACTCACCGCTCCGGTGGTACAATCTCTGAGAGAAGGCAATAGGAGGGAGCGTTATGGACCGAGACACGTTTACCGGGACGATGCGGGCGTTTCGGAACCGGACGCCGTTCCGGTCGTTCACGGTAGCGATGGTCAACGGCGATCGATTCGAAGTGGACCACCCCGAGGCGTTGGCGCTGCGGGACGGGCTGGCGTTGTTCGCTGCTCCGGGCAACGTGCCGGTGATCTTCGACCCCGAGGGCGTCCGCAAGGTGATCGGCGACCTGTCGGGTCGCGGGGCCGAGACTTCCTGAGAGAGCGCCGATCGCCGGAGGACGTGCCATGATTCTGACCGTTGAAGCCGTTGACGAAAACGGCATCCTCAAACTGATGCAACCTCTGCCGCTGAAGGAACAGGAGAAGGTACGTATCACCATCGTGACCGAGATTACGACGCCCGAGCAGGCCGTAACCAAGCTGCCCAACTTGGGCTATGATCTCATGGGCTGGACGGGAGACGCCGAGACAGTTGAACGGATCGCCCTGGACCCCGAGTTCCTCCCAGAGGAAGCTCCATGATCTTCGCCGACCTTCGCATGGTCTTCAAGAGGCCGGCGTGGCGGCTGACGGCGGCAGGAATTCGTACTGAACGATGTGGACGATGGCCACGCCGATAAAGTCCTCTTCGGCCGACGCATCCGCGCTGGCATCCGGCACACTGATCCGCACCAATCGTCTTGACACGGCGGCGAACTCCGGATGGCGGATTTCATGGATGGCGTTGTTGGTCAACACCAGGCGGAACGGACGAAAGGGGCGGCGCTGGAGCAGCTCCTCCAGGTCGTTGGGATGCATGGGCCTTATCCTCCCCAAGTCATGATGCGGTTTGCTTGGCGGCGGGCAACATCTCGATCCGGAGAATTTGCGGATAATCGACATCCACAAAATGATCCGCAAACCTTTCCGGCTCCTCCTTGTCGGGGACGCCGATGGCGAGCATGGTTCGGCCGGCGACATTATGGTGTGGATAGACAATATCAAACACCCGGCCATCGCTCAGGTGCAGCCGGAACGGTTGAAACGGTCGCTGACGCAACAAAGCAAGCAGTTGTTCTTGTGACATCGATCAATTCTCTCGGGGTTGGTCCTGTTCGGAAATCGAGCGTTATCCCTCAACCGTTTTTCGGCTTTTCTTTTTCGTCCTCGTAAACCACAGCCCTTCGCCAATGTTCGGACGATGATCCAAAGGCCACTCCGCCTCGATTCGGGCCACGACCTTCTCCGGGGTTGCCCGCAACGAGCGAAAGCGTCCTTCGGCTGTGGGGTATCCGGCTGTGATTTCGCGCGCGGCCAGTAGCTCGTGCAACAATCTCAGGACTTGATCCCGAACCGCCGCCTCATCCCGCTTAGGAAGAGCTTCTTCCACGTCGCGGATTACGGACCATAGGCCGACATGGTCCTCCGCGCACTCGGTCAGGATGCTTTGTCTCAATGATTCGAGGGAGGGCATGTTCGGTGGTCCTCTGGCAAGGCCGTAAGCCAGTATACCTGGCCTGGCTCCGTCTTTCGAGACTGACGCTCGTCTCACGTCAGAATCGCCTTGACCACGTTGCCATGTACGTCGGTCAAGCCGATAATCGCGGCCGGCATGGCGATAGGTCAGCCTTTCGTGGTCGAGTCCCATCAGGTGCAAGAGCGTGGCGTGCAGATCGTGGACGTGGACCTTGTTCTCGACGGCGTGCCAGCCGAACTCGTCGGTGGCTCCGTAGGCGAGGCCGCCCTTGATGCCGGCGCCGGCCAGCCACATGGTAAAGCCGAACGGATGATGTTCGCGGCCGTCGTTGCCCTCGGCGGTCGGCGTGCGGCCGAACTCGCCGCCCCACACGACGATGGTGTCTTCGAGCAGGCCGCGCGACTTCAGGTCGCGGCAGAAGGCCGGCGATGGGTAGGTCCGTGGCGGCGCAGTTGGCCGGCAGCTCGGTCTTCAGTCCGCCGTGCTGGTCCCACAGCTGGCAGCTCGAACGCTGCGCCGTCTGCGTGTGATAAACCTGCACGCAGCGCACGCCGCGCTCGACCAGCCGCCGCGCCAGCAGACATTGTTTGCCGAAAATCTCCGTCGTTTTCTCGTGCAGGCCGTACAGCCGCTTCGTGGCCGGCGTTTCCGACTCAACGTCGAACGCCTCGGGCGCACGCATCTGCATGCGGAAGGCCAGCTCGAAGGAGGCGATGCGGGCGTTGAGCTGGCTGTCCTCCTGACGCTGCCGGCGGTGCAGGTCGTTGAGTTGCCGCAAGGTGTCGAGCTGGTCCTTCTGGCGCGGCAGGCTGAAACGAGCGTTCTTCAGGTTGGCGATGGGATTGTTCAGGTCGGCGACGAGCGTGCCCTGGTAGGCGGCGGGCAGGAAGCTGGAACTCCACAACGGCGCGCCCTGGGCCGGCTGGGCCGGGCTGATGACGACGAAGCCGGGCAGACTCTGGTTCTCGCTGCCCAGGCCGTACAGCAGCCACGAGCCGAGGCTGGGCCGCGAGAACGCCTGCTCGCCGGTGTTCATCTGCAGGCAGGCGCCGTTGTGGTTGATGTTGTCCGCCACCATCGAGCGGATGACGCAGAGGTCATCGATGCAGCGGGCGACGTGCGGGAACAGCTCGCTGACGTCGATGCCGCTCTGGCCGTGCTTGCGGAACTTGAACGGCGATTTCAGCAGGTTAGTCGTGCGGGTGCGAACGAGCTTGGGCTGCGCGAACGGCAGCGGCTTGCCGTTATCGCGGTCGAGGGCGGGCTTGGGATCGAAGGTATCGACGTGCGAAGGGCCGCCGGACATGAACAGGAAGATCAGTCGCTTGGCCCTGGCCGGGTAGTGCGGCTGCTTGACGGCGAGCGGATTGTCCGCCGCGATCGAATGGCCGCCGGCCTCGTCGGCGAGCAGGCCGGCCAGGCCGAGCATGCCGAAGCCGTTGGCGAAGCGGCCGAGCATTTGCCGCCGCGTCAGCGTCGAGGAAAAGGTGCGGCCTTCATCGAAATCAGTCCTCTGAGCTTGACTAGCCCGGATGCCAGCGACGGTTCACCCGTCGCTGTGCTCCGGGCTGGTCACTTAATCGACATAAATGAACTCATTCGCGCATAGCAGGATTTCGCTGATATTCCTGCCACGCCGATTCACCGCCGCCCGCCCGTTTGAGGAAGTCGCGTCCGATGGTGGCCTCCTCCTCCGTTGGCGGCCGACCATACAGCAAACGATACGCGCGCTCGATCCGTGCGGATTCGTCCTTGTCTGCGGCGAGGATTCGCTTCGCCAGCGCCTGCGTCTGCTGCCAGCATGAAGGGATGGTTCAGCAGAAACAGCGCCTGCGGCGCGACGGTCGAAATCGTGCGTTTCTCGACGGGGGCGGTCGGGTCGGCCGTGTCGAACAGCGGGCCGAAGCCGGAGCGGTCGGAGCGGATGGTCGTCAGGTACAGGGTACGGCGCGGGGCGGCGAAGTCGCGGACGGCGGGACCGCCCGCCGTGCGGTCGAGCCGGCCGGACACGGCCAGCACGCTGTCGCGCAGGGCCTCGGCCTCCAGCCGCCGGCGGTTCATGCGGCCGAGTAGGAGATTATCCGGATCGCTCTTGAAGGTATCCGGCTCGGAGTCGCTGGCCTGCTGATACGTGGCCGACAGCAGGAGAAGGCGATGCATGTGCTTGATCGACCAGTCGGAGCGCACGAAGTCGCTGGCCAGAAAGTCGAGCAATTCGGGGTGGGTCGGCGGTCGGCCGAGCTTGCCGAAGTTGCTCGGCGTGCGCACGAGGCCCTCGCCGAAATGGTGCTGCCAGATGCGGTTGACCATGACGCGCGCCGTCAGCGGGTGGTCGGGCCGCGTCAGCCAGTGGGCAAGGTCGAGCCGGCCGCTGCCGTTTGCGATCGGCTTCTGTTGGCGCCCGGCCAGGATCTCGGGGAAGCGTCGCGGCACCAGCTCGCCCAGCCGATCGTAGCGGCCGCGGATGTGGATGCGTACGTCGTGAGTCCCCGCGTGTGGGCTGCCGGGAACGCCGCCCTCCTGTGCCCCGTTGGCGTAAGGGATCGGCGGGACTGGCTTCTGTTTGCGGAGTGCTTCGAGCTGCGCCGGCGGCAGCAGCGGGATGCGCAGCATGGGCGGCCCGTTCGTCTTGGGTCCGACGTTCGGCAAGATGTGGGTGCTGAAAAAAATACCGGCCAGCCCATAATAATCGGCCGTCGATATCGGATCGAACTTGTGATCGTGACAGCGGGCGCAGGCCATCGTCAGCCCCAGGAAAGTACGGCTAACCACGTCCACCTGATCGTCGGCGATGTCGGTAAGCAGCTTTTCCTTGTCGGCATCGCCGCCGCCCCAGTTACCCAGGGCCAGTAGGCCCGTGGCGATGATGCCGTCGGCGTTGAGACCCTCCGGCGACGGCACGAGATCGCCGGCGATTTGCAACGTCAGGAACTGATCGTAAGGCAGATCGCGGTTGAACGCGCGCACCACCCAATCGCGATAGCGCCAGGCGTCGGCGCAATCCATCTCGCCGCCCAGTCCGCGCGCGTCGAACGAATCGGTGTAGCGAACGAGGTCGAGCCAGTGTCGGCCCCAGCGTTCGCCGTAGGCGGGCGAGGCCAGCAAGCGGTCCACCACGCGGGCGAACGCATCCGGCGCGTCGTCGCGCAGGAACGCATGTACCTCCTCCGGCGTCGGCGGCAGTCCCGTCAGGTCGAAGGTGGCGCGCCGCAGCAGCGTCCGCTTGTCCGCCGGTTTCGCCGGCCGCAGTCCTTTCGCCTCCAGGGCGGCGAGGATGAAGCGATCGAGGTCCGACCGCGCCCATGTCGTGTCCCGCACAGATCGGGGGCACAACCGCCTTCATCGGCTGGAAGGACCAGAAGCGGCGTTGTTCCTCGGAGATGTGGAACTCGCTTTGCGCGGCGGTCGTTGGGACGGCGGCTCGGGGCCAGGGCAGACCCTGTTGCACCCAGCGAGTCAGCACGGCGATTTGTCGATCGCTCAGTTTCCGCTTGGGCGGCATTTGTGGCGTAGTGTCGTAGCGGACGGCCTGGATGAGCAAGCTGTCGTCCGGCTTGCCGGCGACGACGGCCGGGCCGGTGTCGCCGCCCTGCAGCAACGCGGCCCGCGACGTCAGGCGCAGCCCGCCCTTGGGCTTCTTGTCGCCGTGACATTTCAGGCAGTGTTCGACGAGCAGAGGGCGGACTTCCTTTTCAAAAAACTCCTCGTCCCCGGGAGCATCCGCCCACGCGATTGGTCCCGTCCCCAAGAGGTCGGCGAGTACGAATACCAGCAAGAAACGTCCGAAACGCGGCATGAACGACGGTCTCCATTTCACGACCGATGGGCCTGGCCCCGCGCCGGCAGCGCGAAACGACGGGCTGGGCCTCGGCCTTCCGCGGAGGGAGGCAGGAGGGCGTGCGGTTGGATCTACTTCTTATCGTATGAGCAAGCGAGCGGATGAAGCAATGAAAAAGCACGCAAGACAGGGGATCGATCAGAGCAGTGCGCGCACGTCGTCGTCGGTCAGGGGGCTGAGAAGAGTACAGCCGATCAACCAACCGCCCTCCGGCCACGCCGTGGCGTGAGCGACTCGTCCCAGCAGCAGGCGTTTGCGGCCGCCGGTATTCTCGGTTATCTCGATCGTCAACAGAGCGCCCGGCTCGAAGCGGCGGGCGAGCAGTAGGCCGATGCCGTCCGGGCAGATGTCGCGGACGGTCGCTTGCCACGAGGTCTCGCGCCGCACCGAGAGGGTCTGACAGCAACCTTGGACACCGGAGAGATGGCGAAACGAAGACCGTCTGTCCGCGCCGGGGTCCGCCGGCGCACACTGCCCCACGATCGCCGTAGTTCGTTGCGACACGATCGCCTCACTCTCGGTATGGAGGGGGGAAGTTACCCAAGCATAGGGTATCGATCCGTTCGTGTCAAAAAGCCGTTTGCCGTTCTCGTCCCGCGGAACTTCGGCCGGACCTACTTTGTTGTTGCAGTGACGGCTCGGCGGTCGTACACTCGCCGATAGAAGCACGTCGATCCCGGTCGTCCGCCGACTCGCGGAGGCTAGAGGGTCTATCCGGTAACGTTGTCCCGAGATCCCACGCTGTCGTGGCGCCTGCTCGATCTATCGAGCCGGTCCGCACAGAAAGGGTCTCTGGGTGTCCGCTTTCTCTTCAATGGAGGCTCGCATGTACACCGCGTTGTTTCGCTCGCACGGCACCGTTCATCATCGCATTGACATCGTCGCGCTGGCTCTGCGACTGAGCTTGGCCGTGATTTTCCTGTATCATGGCCTGGACAAGATTACCAGCGACGTGGGCGGCGGCGCCTGGGCGTCGCGCATGTATGACAGTGCAGGAACCATTCAAGTCCCCGGAACCCTGACCTACTCCGCCATTCAGTTCGCCGTGGCCTGGGGAGAAATCCTGTGCGGCCTCGCCATGCTGGCGGGCCTGCTCACGCGGGTGGCGGCCCTGGGGTTGATCGTCATCCAGATCGGGGCCATTTGCCTCGTCACCTACCCGCGCGGTTTTCGCTTCGCCCAGGGCGGAGGCTACGAGTACAACCTGGCGCTGCTGGCCATGTGCCTGTCGCTACTGATCCTGGGCGCCGGCGTCTGGTCGGTGGACTGGCTGTTAGTCTACGAACACATGAAGGCGGCGGGCCATCCCGCCGCGGCCTCTCCGACCCTGGTCGGCCCGCACACGATGCCCGCCCAGTCGGCGGAAGCTATCGTCAGTGCTCAGGGGGCTAACGCCCCCCGCTCGGAGATCGCGCCGCCGCGGACTATGTGAGGGCGGCGCCGCGCCTCGACCGCAACGCGCGAAAGCGCTCGTAGGGCGCCTGCCAGTCGCCGGGTCGCAGCGGCGCGAAGGTGCGCACCTCGAAGGAACGCCGCACGATCTCGCGGGCGTCGGCCAACGAGCCGAGGACGCCCAGCCCCAGCGACTGCACCAGCACGTTGCCGATCGCCGTCGCCTCGACCGGCCCGGCCAGCACCGGCCGGTCGCAGGCGTCGGCGGTGAACTGGTTCAACAGGGCGTTTTGACTGCCGCCGCCAACGACATGGATGACCTCGGCCCGCCGGCCCGTCAACGCCTCCAACCGTTCCAGTACCCAGCGATAGCACAGCGCCAAACTTTCCAGGGCGCAGCGCACCGCGCCGCCGACGCCGTCCGGCGCCGGTTGCCCGCTGCGCCGGCAGAAGTCGGCCAGCGCCGCCGGCATGTTCGCCGGCAGGATGAAAGACGGATCGTCCGGGTCAACTAGGCTGACGAACGGCGTCGCCGCCTCGGCCCGACGGGTCAACTCGTCGTAGTCGTAGGACGTGCCGGCGCGCACCCAGGCGCGCCGGCACTCCTGCACCAGCCACAGGCCCATGATGTTCTTGAGCAAGCGCGTGGTGCCGCCGACGCCACCCTCGTTGGTGAAGTTGGCCTCCAGGGCCGCGTCGCTGACAAGCGGTTGACTCAGCTCAACGCCCATCAGCGACCAGGTACCGGAACTGATGTAGGCCCACGAGGCGGCCGACGCCGGCACGGCGGCGATGGCCGCGGCGGTGTCGTGCGACGCCGGCGCGATCACCGGCGCCGGGTTGATGCCCGTCTCACTGGCAATCGACGCCCGCAGCGGGCCGAGCACGGTGCCTGGCGGAACCAGGGTGCCGAGCACCTGCGACGGCAGGCCGAACGCCCGGACCAACTCGTAGGCCCAGCCGCGCGTTTGCGGATCGAGCATCTGGCTGGTGCTGGCGTCCGTGTATTCGTTGACCTTGATGCCGGTGAAGAAATAGTGGAACAGGTCCGGCATGAACAGCAGCGTCTCGGCCATTTCCAGCAGGGGCGAGCGATCGCGCTGCAGCGCCAGCAGTTGAAACAGCGTATTGAAGCGCATGAACTGAATGCCGGTCTGCCGAAAGATGTCCCGGCGCGGCACACGGGCGAACGCCGATTCCATGACGTCCTCGGTGTGCGGATCGCGGTAGTGGCGCGGATTGCCCAGCAGCGTGCCGCCGCGGCCGAGCAGGGCGAAATCGACGCCCCAGGTGTCCACCCCCAGGCCGTCGAGCGGGCCATGCCGCGGCCGCGCACAGCCGCAGCGTTTGCAGCATCTCGCCGTACAGCCGCAGTACGTCCCAGTGCAAGGTGTCGAGCGTGCGCACCGCTCCGTTGGCAAAGCGATGGATCACTTCCAGGCTCAGACGCGAACCGTCGAACGAACCGAGGATGCCCCGGCCGCTCTCGGCGCCGAGATCGAAGGCGAGAAATTGCTTGGCGGAGGACATGACGGCGACCCCTGAATCCGCAACGACGCTGACGAATCCCTGTCGCCCTTATTAGGGAGGAACCTGGCAGATCGCAAGGGGTGGCGAGAGGCCGCCCTGTCGCCGTGGACGGTCTCGCCCCAATGGATCACCCGGCCATCGCCTGAAGTCCGCGACTGTAGCCCAGCCAAAAGGCGACCTCACCCACGGGCGTCCCGTTCAACGGATTGAGGTTGATGAGCTCCAGAACCCCGTCCAATCCCGAGGATGCAGCCAGATAATTCACTCCCAGGAGATTGTTGATCGCGGTCACTTGCTGGTCCATGAAAGGGGCAAGACTCGGGTTACGACCGTACATCAACAGCACGGAGTCTACTCCCAGCACGAACGAATCCTCGAACAGGAAGAGGAACTGCACATTCGTCGGCAGCAAGAGGTACGGCGACGGTACGGGTGTCGGCGTGGGTGTCGGCGTGGGCGTTGGTGTAGGCGTCGGCGTCGGCGTGGGGTTACTCCATGGTATCAGGGTAATCGTCGCCGTCGCCGGAGTGGACATCTGGACGTTGGTGGAATCGCCGCCCTGGTCGTCGTAAGGAAACCCATACGCGAAACCGCCAACCGTGATGCCGGAGTTGGGATTGATGGTGCTGTTTTGGTGGAGAAAGGCCGCGTAGTAGTTGGACGTGCTGCCGGTTGCGTAGTAAACGGGGGGCGTTGCGGTCGGGGTTACCGCGGCCAAGCCGGTGTCGGTGAAAGTGATGAGCGGGTTGTTGTTGGGGCTGCCGTCGGTGTTGGTAACATTGCTGGCGATGAGCACTTCCTGGCCCGAACTGGTGCCTCGGTAGACATTGTAAGAGATCACGCCTAATGGACCATTATTACCTTGCAAGGGACCGTTGGCCGCCGTCCAGTTCAAGGTGACGCTCGGGGTGGGGCCGGTGGGCGTGGCGGTCGCCTCAGAACTGGCCACGGTCTCGCCGGCGCCGTTCACGGCCGTAATGACGTAGTAGTAAGGAGTGCCGCTGACGAGATTGTCGCTGCTCGGGGAACCGGAATTGCCGGGCAACGCCGTCAGGTTCAACGGAGCATTGGCCCAATCGTTAGGCGCCAGGCTCGTCGCGATGCCGCGATTGAAAGCGGAACTGATCGCGTTTTCAACGTCCGACAGGTAGCCGGCGTTCGGCGCGGACGGATCCTGTCCGCCGCTATTGAACACTCCGTCCTGGCTGAAGACCATTTCTCCCGGAGATTCCGTAGTATTTACCAACCACTTCGGAGGGAGCGTCGTTCCAATGGAAGAATTGGTGGAAAAGAACGGCTCGTAGATGTCGAAATATTGCCCGGGATAGGTGGAGTTGCTCAAACGGAGCACCGTGTAGGAGGTATTTACGTTGTTGGTATTGAGATCGGTAATGACCGTGGTGTTGCCGGTGAACACGCCGTCGGTGCCGTAATCCAGGGTGAACGAGTTGGCCGTGGTGTACTTAGCGAAGAAGGCTGTAAGCTGCGAATTGAAGTAACTATTCAAGGGGTCGGCACTCGGCGCTGAAATGAGATAATCCTTCGGAGACAAGATACGTAAATCGCCGGACTGATAGAGATTTTGAAAATCAGCGGCATTAGAGGTGTTGGCCGCATACTGGGTGAACAGGGTTTGCAAGGTTGTGAGGTTCGGTGTGATCCCCCTTTGGTCCGTAACGATGGAATTGGAAGTGGTAACCGTATACGGCAAGCCGACCTGATCGACCTCCGAAAGATCGGTGTCCAGTCCGGCGGAGTTGTAGGAAAATTCGGCGAAATCGTAAACATTGTTGGGGGAAGTCCCCGGCGTCGGCACGGCAATGGTTACCGGCGTGCCCGAGCTGGCAACTATGTTAAAGGGCTGCGCCGAGGAGCCGACGCCCATTACGATGTCGCCGGTAACAACAGACGTGTTCGGGAGAGGGACACTGAAGGTGTCCGCGGTGTCGCCACTAACCGTTT
Source organism: uncultured Planctomycetota bacterium (assembly GCA_963849325.1). Classification (GTDB taxonomy): domain Bacteria; phylum Planctomycetota; class Planctomycetia; order Gemmatales; family Gemmataceae; genus JAJPHU01. Next base: position 165,668 of record CAWKHF010000012.1, read on the forward strand.
GGAAGGAAGGCACATTCAACGACGCGGTGGGCACCGCCCAATCGTAAACGCCGCCCGTGTCCTTTAGATAGACAACCGTGCCAGCGGGGATGAACGTACCCTTGTCAGGTCCGCTTGAGGGGGTATAGCCCGATCCAGAGGGGTCCAACGCCCCAAACATGTAAAAATTGATGGTTTGCCACGTATTTCCCACGCCCGAGGGAATCGCAAAGTCAAAGGTGGCCGTACCACTCAACAGGTTGCGGTCCTCAAGACACTCCAACATCGGGCGAATCGAACAACGCGCCAGGCTGCCCACACGACGGACACGCTCGCGGAAGAATGAAGTCATACCAGGCTTCCTCAAAGGATCCAGAGAGGCGACATGAGGACGGCCACGTTTCCGACTCTCTGTCAACTTCGGAAAACAACGACGTTTCAATTTTGCTTAATATCCAACCGGCACGGCTGGACAATGTCGGTAAAATGGACAAAATATCCGACCCAGGGGCGGTATTGTTTGCCTCTCCGCTGTACGCGATGTGTTCCGCGCTGTCGCTGCCCTCGCTACAACTGCATCCGTCCGGCTCAATAACCGCCTGGAATCGCCAGGGAGAAAAGGGGTTGTCTCTCTCCCGGAGTTACGGCGTGGTGGATCTCGTTCTTCGACCCAACCTACCACCTCCGACCAACCGCAAGCACACTTTCCCTTTGGCGGGGAGCTATTGGAGCGCATGTGGGCTCCCCTTGTCGGAGGGAAAGACGGAGGCATGAAGACAGCCTCCCTCCCGTTGAGGCAAGTCAATTCTCGTGGATCTTGCCTCTTCTATCTCCACTATCTACTACGCAGGCTGTGACAGTGGTTCCCCTCGGGGCCGGCGTCCGTTACAATCTCGGTTTGCGGAGCCGGCATTCACGCTCGTGGGGGTTCGACCTGGAGCGAAAGGTGGTAGGCCGATGGGACAGGGTAATGCCGACGGACACCTGAGCCAGATCAGCACGAACTGGTCGGACATCTTGCAGGCACACACGGGGCCGGAGGAGATGTCACGGGAGGCCCGCAAGGCCTTGCTGGACCGTTACTGGAGGGCCGTGCCTCGCTACCTGCTTGGCGCCGTGCGCGATGCCGACGTGGCCGAGAACCTGGCGCAGGAGTTCGCCCTGCGTTTCCTGCGCGGCGACTTCCGCAACGCTCGTCCCGAGCGCGGCAGCTTCCGGCACTACCTCAAGACGGCCCTCCTCCATCTGGTCCACGACCACTTCCATGCTCAGGCGCGTCAGCCGCGATTGTTGGGCGCCGGTGCCGACCAACTGCCGGCACCGGATTTGTGCGCGGAGGACGAACAGGTGTTCCTCCCGGCGTACGGCAAGTTGGCGGTGATGTCGGCCTGCAACGCAGCCGGCGTATCCAAATGTCGGAATTCATCGAGTTCGATATCGAGAGTCTCCAGCCCTTGCGCCACGGGATCGGTGGCGCCGGGGAGAACATCGGGATTGTGGGCTTGGGCCTGGAATTGGAAAATCGCCACATTCACCGCGACATTCGTCGCCGCCAGTGCCCCATCGAGGTACAGCGACGTTACCGCCTGGAACAGGCTAGGCGGCGGCGGGGAAGGAGACGGGTCGCCTCCCGTGGTGGAGGGTGTAATACGGTCCTCCAGCGCTTCCAGCCGCGGCCGCGCCGTGGCGGAGCGAGGACCAGGTGAGCGATGACGGACCTGAGGCAGCAAGGAGGAGAAGTCCATGGGAGAAGCCTCCGGGCGAGAGTAAGGGCGATGGAGTGACAAGAGTCGTCGATTACGGATCGTGTTCCTCCGCTCGTTTGTTTCCGCGTACCGGGAGAGGTTGAATGAATTGTTAAGGCTCCCGCCAGGGCTGTCAAACAGAAAAACAAGGGCTGTCATCGGCGAGCGGTCGGCGGAATCCGACAATGGTGTATGATGAATCCAGAGACCATGAGCACGACAAGGGGAGACAGGCATGTCCCGTCAATTCGTACAGCAGATGACCGACGGCGACGCCATCGAGGAAGTGTACCTGGTCGTGGACAAGCAGGTCCGGGCCAATCGCAACGGCAACCTCTATCTCCAGCTGGAACTGCGCGACCGTACCGGCTCGATCAGCGCCCGCCTGTGGAACGCCGCCGAGCCGGTCGTTGGCTCGTTCGAGGCCGGCGATTTCCTGGTGGTCAAGGGCAAGGTGCAGCTATTCCAGGGCGCCTTGCAGATGATCCTCAGCCACCTCGACCGCGTCGAAACCGAGAAGGTCGAGTTGGCCGACTTCCTGCCGCACACCGAGCAGGACGTCGGCAAGCTCTACGAGCGCTTGTGCGTGCTGCTGCGTCAGATGGACAATCCGCACTTGCGCGCCTGGCCGAATGTTTCCTCATGGACCACGAGTTCGTCCAGGGCTTTTGCAAGGCGCCGGCCGGCGTGCGCAACCATCACGCTTACCTCGGCGGTCTGCTGGAGCACGTCGTCGCCCTGATGGAATCCGCCGACCGCATTGCCCCCCTGTACGCCGAGCTGAACCCCGACCTGCTGCTGATGGGCGTTTTCCTGCACGACATCGGCAAGGTCCGCGAACTCAGCTACGACCGCGCCTTCAGCTACAGCGACGAAGGTCAACTGGTCGGCCACATCGTCATCGGCGTCGGCATGCTCGACGAGCAGGTGCGGCGCGTACCGGACCTGACGGGTGAGCCGTTCCCGGCCGAGTTGCTGCTGCGGCTGAAGCACCTGATCGTCAGCCATCACGGCGCGCTGGAGTTCGGCAGTCCAACGCTGCCGATGACGCCGGAAGCCATTGCCCTGCATTACCTGGACAACCTCGACGCCAAGGTCCACAGCTTCACGCGCGACATCCGCGACGATCGCGGCCCGTCGTCGTGGACGCCGTACAGCCAAGCCACGCAGCGCCGGCTGTTCAAGGGCAGCCTGAAAGATGACAAGGTGACAGGGTGACAAGGTGACAAGGTGACAAGGTGAACCGAATTGTCTTTGTCACCTTGTCACCTTGTCACGGTAGGCAGGCAGGCAGGAGCGTGTGATGCCCAGTTTGGAAGATCAGATCCTGGCGGCGGTCTCGCGCCGCAACTATCAGCCGCTCAAACCCAAAGCCCTGGCCCGTAAGATCGGCGTGACCACGCCGCAGTACGCCGACTTTCGCCGTGCCCTGCGCGGTCTGCACCGCGATGGCCGCATCGAAATGGGCAAGAACCACACCGTCAAGCCGGCGCCGCCGCACGGCACCGTTACCGGCACCTATCGCCGCACCAGCAGCGGCGTCGGCTACGTTCGGCCGCACCCGATCGAGGGCCAGTCCGGCGCCGAGGTTCGCATCTCCGAGGGCCACGCCCTCGACGCCGCCACCGGCGACAGTGTACTCGTTCGCCTGACGCGCAAACCGAATCGCCCGGACGTCCTCGCCTCCGGTCAGGTGCTCCGCGTCCTCGAACGGGCCACGCGCCAGTTCGTCGGCACCTATTTCGAGCGCGACGGCCAGGGGTTGGTGCGCGTCGATGGCACGGTTTTCAGCCACAGCATCTACGTCGGCGATCCGGGGGCCAAGGGAGCGCGGCCCGATGACAAGGTCGTCTTCGAGATGCTGCGTTTTCCGACGCCAGAGGACCGCGGCGAGGGCGTACTCACGGAGGTTCTCGGTCCACGTGGCCAACCTGGCGTCGATACGCTGTCGATCATCCGCGCCTTCGGTCTGCCCGACGTGTTCCCCGAGGACGCCGTGCAGGAGGCCCGCGACGCGGCCGCCGCCTTCGACGAGGATGAGTTGGACGGCCGTGAGGACTTCACCGGCGACCTCGTCGTCACCATCGACCCCGTCGACGCCCGCGACTTCGACGACGCGGTGTCGCTGGTGCGCGACGCGGAGGGCGGCCACTGGCGCTTGACCGTCCACATCGCCGACGTCAACCACTTCGCCCCGCCCGGCGGCGCCCTCGACCGCGAGGCCCGCCGCCGCGCCACCAGCGTCTATCTGCCGCAGCGCGTGCTGCCGATGTTCCCGGAGATCATCTCCAACAGCCTCGCCAGCTTGCAGCAGGACCGGCTGCGCTACGTCAAGAGCGTCGTCCTCGACTTCACGCCGGAAGGGCAGAAGACCGGCGTGCGCTTCGCCAACGGCGCGATCCGCGTCCGTCGCCGCTTCACCTACGAGCAGGTATTCGATCTGCTCGAACCGGCGAGCGGGGGGCGTCAGCCCCCTGTTACGCGACAACAGGGGGCTGACGCCCCCCGCTCGCCAGGTGAAGAAATCGCGCCGGAGCTTTACGACCTGCTGCTGCGCATGCGCGATCTGGCCCTGGTCCTGCGCAAGCGCCGCCTTCGCCGCGGAGCGCTGGAATTGAACATGCCGGAGGCGGAGCTGGAATACGACGAGCAGGGCCGCGTAATGGGCGCCCACTTCCGCAAGCACGACATCAGCCACCAGATCATTGAGGAATTCATGCTGGCGGCCAACGAGGCTGTCGCCGAGCACTTCGCCGAACTCGACGTGCCCTTCTTGCGCCGCGTCCACCCCGACCCCGATCCGAACAAGCTGTCCGCCTTCGCCGACTTCGCTCGCAGTCTCGGCTACAAGATGCCGACCGACTTCGACCGCTTCGCCTTGCAGCGCATCCTGGAAAAGTCGGCGAAGCGCCCGAGGTCTACGCCGTCCATTACGCCCTCTTACGATCTCTCAAGCAGGCCGTGTACAGCCCGGAAGAGGACGGTCATTACGCCCTGGCCAGCGACAACTACTGCCATTTCACTTCACCCATCCGCCGTTATCCCGATCTGACCGTCCATCGTCTGCTGGACCAGTGGCTGCGCCGCCGGCCGCTGCGGCAGCAACGCGACCGAACTGATCGCGCTGGGCGATCATTGCAGCAAGATGGAACGCCGGGCCGAGATGGCCGAGCGCGAACTGGTCAAGCTGAAACTGCTGACGTACCTGAGCGAACGGCTGGGTCTGGAGCTGGAGGCGATCATCACGGGCGTGGCGGATTACGGCTTCTTCGCCCAGGCCGAGCAGTGGCCCGTCGAGGGGTTGGTCCACGTCAGCACACTGACCGACGATTATTACTACTTCGAGGAGTCGGCCCACAGCCTGATCGGCCGCCGCACCAAGCGACGCTTCCGCCTGGGCGACAAGGTCCACGTCAGCGTGGTGCGTGTCGATGTGCCGCGGCGGCAGATGGATTTCCGCGTCGTCCAGCCGAGGGAAAAAGGCTGATAAATGCGCCAAATGCTCCTTGCACGGGAGAAGACACCACCGTAATATGAAGTTTCCGTTAAGATTCCGTGTGCGATGGAGTATCGATGAACCCGCTGGTATTCGCGCTCAAGCGTCCGATCACCGTCATGGCCGCGATCGGCGCCATCCTCGTCGCCAGCGGCCTGGCGCTGACGCGGATGAAGATCGACATCTTCCCTAACCTCAACCTGCCGGTCATTTACGTCGTGCAGCCCTACGGCGGCATGTCGCCCGAGCAAATGGAGGGACTGCTCACCTTCCCCTTCGAGAACCACTTTCTGTACATCAGCGGCATCCATCACATCGAATCGCGCAACATCCAGGGCTTTGCGCAGACTGCGGCTGTACTTCCATCCCGGCACCGACATGATGCAGGCGATCGCCGAGACGGTGGCGCAGGTGAACCGCTCGCGCGCCTTCCAGCCGCCGGGCACGGTGCCACCCTTCGTGATCCGCTACGACGCCGGCAGCGCTCCGGTCGGCTATCTCGTGTTGGAGAGCAAGACGCGCAGCATCGGCGAGATCCAGGATGCCGCCTACATTCGCGTTCGGCCGATGGCGGTCAGTCTGCCGGGCGTGTCGGCGCCGCCGCCGTTCGGCGGCAATCAACGCACCATCGTCATCCACCTGGATCCCGCCCGGCTGCGCTCGTATCACCTGTCGCCCGACGAGGTCATCGCGGCCCTCAACACCGGCAATACCGTCACACCGGCCGGCAACGCCCGCATCCTGGACCAGATGCCCATCGTGCCGTCCAACGCCATGGTCCGCGATCCGCAGGAACTGAACGACATCCCCATTCGTCCGGGCGTGACGCTGCACCTGCGCGATGTCGGCTGGGTCGAGGACAGCACCGACATCCCGACCAGCTTCGCCCTGGTCAACGGCCGCCGAGCCGTGTACATGCTGATAACCAAACGCGCCGAAGCCTCCACGTTGTCGGTGGTCAACGCCGTCAAGGCCAAGTTGCCGGAGATGCAAGCGGCGCTGCCGGAGGACATCGCCCTGCGTTGGGAGTTCGATCAATCGCCCTACGTGACGCGCGCCATGCTCGGCGTGCTCAGCGAGGGCTTGCTCGGCGCCGTGCTGACCGGCCTGATGGTGCTGGTTTTTTTGCGCGATTGGCGCTCGGTCGTGGTCGTGGTGCTCAACATCCCCTTCGCGCTGTTGGGCGCGGTGGTGGCCCTGTGGGCGACCGGACAGACCATCAACATCATGACGCTCGGCGGCCTGGCGTTGGCGGTCGGCATCCTCGTCGATGAGTCCACCGTCGAAGTCGAGAACATCCATGCCCAGATGGAGCGGACGCCGTCGGTGGCCCTGGCGGTCTGTCGCGGCAACGCCGAGACGGCGGTGCCGCGCTTGCTGGCCATGCTGTGCATCCTGGCCGTGTTCATTCCGGCGTTCTTCATGCAGGGAGCGGCCGGCGCTCTGTTCGTGCCGTTGTCGTTGGCCGTCGGCTTCTCCATGATTACCAGCTATCTGTTGTCGAGCACGTTCGTCCCCGTGCTGTCGGTGTGGCTGCTGCGCCGTCACGGACATGCCGATGCTTCGTTGCACCGCCACGAGCCGCCGAGCGCGGAACAGGCTTCGATGCTCGTCGCGGCGAAACGAGCAACGGTTTTCTCCAGAACCTACTCCCGCCTGCTGCAAATGATCCTGCGCAGGCGGCTTCTGGGATTGTCCGCCTATGCGTTGCTCTCGCTGCTGGTGATCGGCCTCGTCGGTGCCGGTCTGGGACAGGAGATCTTTCCCAACGTCGATTCTGGTCAGTTTCAGCTGCGCGTCCGCGCTCCGACCGGCACGCGCATCGAGCAAACGGAGGAAGTCGCTCTGCAAACCCTGGAGATCATCAAGAGCGTGGCCGGGCCGGACAACGTCGATATCTCCGTCGGCTTCGGCGGCGTCTCGCCCTCCAGCTACACCATCAACACGGTGTACCTGTGGACGGGCGGGCCGGAGGAAGTCTTGATGCGCGTGGCCCTCAAGCACGGCAGCGGCCTGCGCATCGAGGACCTCAAACATCAATTGCGCGAGACGCTGCCGCAGCGCCTGGGTGTCTGGTTGAGGCAGCGGCTGCGCGCGCTCGGCGTCGAGGAGGACCGCATCGCGGCGCGCCTCGAGGATTTGCGTTTCTCCTTCGAGCCGGCCGACATCGTCAACGAGGTCATGAGTTTCGGCTCGCCGACGCCGGTGGCGGTGAGCATCGATGGTCCGGACATCAGCGTCAGCCGTCCCTACGCCGAGAAGGTCCGCGAGCAGTTGGCGAAAATCGAATCCTTACGCGATTTGCAATACATGCAGTCGCTCAATTATCCTTCCGTGGAGGTAGCCGTCGATCGCCAGCGCCGGCCAGAGCAAGGTGACGACCGACGACGTGGCGCGGGCCATGCTGGCGTACACGTCGTCGAGTCGCTTCGTCATGCCCAATTTCTGGGTCGATCCCAAGAGCGGCACCGGCTATCAAGTGCAGGTGGAGGTGCCGCCGGTGCGGTTGGATTCGGCCAAGGAGGTGGAGCTGATCGCGGTCAAGCAGACCAAGGGCGGACACATCTCGCTGCGTGACGTGGCCCGCGTGCGCGAGGGCGTGGCGCCGGGGCAGATCGATCGCTACAACATGCGGCGAACGGTGACGCTGACGGCCAACATCGAAGGCGAAGACCTGGGCCGCGTGTCGCGTCGGATTGAGGCGGCGCTGAAGGCGGCGGGCGAGCCGCCGCGCGGCGTGCGTGTCAGCGTGCGCGGCCAGATCGTGCCCATGCAGCAGATGTTCGCCGGCTTGACGCAAGGGCTGGTCCTGGCGGTGGTGGCGATCCTCCTGTTGCTGACCGCCTATTTCCAGTCGTTTCGCCTGGCCCTGGTCGTTATCAGCACGGTGCCGGCGGTCCTGGCCGGCGTGGTTCTGATGTTGTTCGTCACGCGGACGACGGTGAACATTCAATCGTTCATGGGCGCGATCATGAGCATCGGCGTGGCGGTGGCCAACGCCATCCTGTTGTTGACGTTCGCGGAGCGCAGCCGTCGCGGCGGAGCGTCGCCGACCGAGGCGGCGTTGGCCGGGGCGCGCGGTCGTTTGCGGCCGATCCTGATGACCAGCCTGGCCATGATCTCCGGCATGGTGCCGATGGCCCTGGCCCTGGGCGAAGGCGGCGAACAGACGGCGCCGCTGGGCCGCGCCGTCATCGGCGGACTGCTGGCGGCGACGCCGGCGACGCTGCTGATTCTGCCGGCCGTCTTCGCCGCCTCGGACTGGCTACGCCTCGGCAAACGCTCGGTCTCGCTCCATCCCCGCGACCCCGAAAGTCCGCACTTCGTCGCCGAAGAACGTCCCACCCTCGAATCCGTCTCCGGAGGTACGGCATGAACCGCGTTCGTGGCAAGACCTTCCTTCCCCGCATCGTGGCGGCCCTATCCGCTGCCCTCCTGTTGGCGACGGCTTTGGGCTGCGGCCAACGTTCGTCAGCGACACCACAGCCGCCGACGAGGTCGAACGTCTCGGAGGCGTTGCGCGTCACCCGGCCCGAGCGGCAGATGGTGCGGCGGACCATCGAGGAACCCGGTCAGGTTGAGGCTTTCGAGCACACGCCGGTTTACTCCAAAATCGCCGGCTATGTGTCGGAGGTGTGCGTGGACATGGATGCGCGCGTACACAAGGGCGACGTGCTGGCCCGGCTGTGGGTGCCGGAGTTGGTCGATGCGGTCAGCGAGAAAGAAGCGTTGGTAGCCAAGGCGAAAGCCGGACTGGAGCAGGCGCGGACGGCCGAGAAGGTGGCCAAGGCGCACTCTCACACCGCCGAGTCGCTGGTGGCCAAGGCCATCTCCGAACGCAAAAAGGCCCTGGCCGACCACGAGCGCTGGCTGTCGGAGTACGAGCGCATCAAGGAATTGGTGAGCCAGCAATCGGTCGATCGGCGCCTGCACGACGAGGCGCGCAACCAGTTCAAGGCGGCGGAGGCGGCCTGCGAGGAGATCGAGGCCAAGATCGAGGCGGCACGGGCGGCGAGCGAGGAGAGCGTGGCCCAGCACCACAAGGCCGAGGCCGACGTCGAAGCGGCGCAGGCGCATCTGCGCCTGGCCGAGACCGAGACGCGGCAGGCCAAGACGATGCTGGGTTACGCCGACATCAAGGCGCCCTACACCGGCGTCATCACGCGGCGCAACGTCCACACCGGCCATCTCCGGCGCTCGGTCTCGGCCGGATCGGGCGAGCCGCTCTTCTTGATGGTGCGCCGCGAGGTGGTGCGCATCTTCGTGGACGTGCCCGAGCCGGAAGCGCCGTTCGTGCGCCAGGGCACGCCGGTGCGTCTGCGCATTCAGGCGCTCAACGACCGTGAGTTCGAGGCGACCGTGACGCGCACCTCGTGGGCGCTGGACCCGGCCAGCCGGACACTGCGAACCGAGATCGAGGTTCGCAATCCCAAGGACGAGTTGCGTCCCGGCATGTACGCTTACGCCATCATGACCGCCGAGCACGCCGACGCGTACACGCTGCCGGCCGAGGCGCTGCTGCGCCAGGATGACACGCGCTATTGCTGGCAGTTCCTCGACGGCAAGGCGGTGCGGACGCTGGTGCGGCCCGGTCCGCGCCTGGGGACGCGGATCGAAGTGCTGAAAAAACGGTTGCCCGGCCCAGACGGTCGCTGGCAGGACTTCACCGGCGACGAGACGATCCTGCTCGGCGACGTCGCTGCGCTGGCCGACGGACAAGAGGTGAGCCTGGCGGCGGCGAACTAAACATCGCGGCGCGAGAAGTACGCCAATCCGACCAGCGCCGTCACGCAGCAGGCGATGAGCGACCAGCCGACGAACTGTGCCAGGCTGTTGAGGTCGTAGTGTCCTTGCAGGATGTGCGGCAGGCGCTGCAAGGCGCGATCCGGCGACGGATAGCGCGGCGGCAGAAGTGACAGCAGAAAGCCGCCGCCGCAGAGGATGACCCACAGCACGGCGATGCCGAGCACGGTGCTGTTGGCGATGGCGCTGACCGTCACGCCGCAGGTGATGACCGCCGCCAGCAGCGCTGCCACCGTTATCAGCGCCACCAGGCTGCCGTCCCACGACAGATCTTCGTGCAGCAAGAACAGCGCGCTAACCAGCGTCACGATGCCCAGCCCCAGGAAGGTGCCGAGCACGGTGACGAGGCGAGCGTGCCATTTCCCCATGAAGTACTGATAACGGCTGATGCCGCGACTGAGTACGGAGTCGGCCATGGTGCCGCGCTCCGACGAGATGCTGCCGGCCGTCATCACGCAGATGATGGCGGCGCTGCCCAGCACAATCCAGCGCAACAGGTGGCTGATGTGCAGCGACGCCGACTGCATGATGCCGACTTCGTGATAGATGCCGAAGCGGTACAGCAGATAGCCGACCGTAGCCAGGACCGACAGCAGCACCCAGAAGCGATAGACCCAGCTGCGCAGCGTCTGCCGCACGTCGGCCTGGAAGACGGCCCAGTAGGGCAGCCAGCGGTTGAAGGTAATCGGCTTTTTCTCGGCGACAGCATCCATGATCGGTCCCCAAAGTTCACCACGAATCACACGAATAAAGAAGAAAAAAGAGAATTAAAGAAGCGCGGCTGGGCCATTCTTGTCTTTGGTTTTTATTCGTGTTATTCGTGTGATTCGTGGTGAAATATTTATTTGTTATGCCGCTTCGTTCTGATAAATGCGGGCGAAGCCGCGCGATTCTTCCTTCTCGACGAGATCGAGAAAGGCTTGCTCGGTCTGCTGGCCAACGCTGCGGATCGACACCAGCGTGACCTTGTTATCGTTGAGCGTCATGAACACGTTGGCCAGCGCCGCGGTGTTGACGGCCTCGTCTTGCAGATACAGTTCCAGGCGGCGCTGACGGATGTTGACCAGCTTGAACTCCGGCAGAGCGCGGATGGCCTGCGTCGCCTTGGCGATCGCCTTCTGATCGCCTTCGAGGTCCATCTCGAAGTGATTGCGGCGCATGCGGCCCTTGAGGTCTTGCAGCGAGCCGCAGTAGATGAGCTGACCGTGACTGAGCACGGCCGCGTGATTGCACACCTCGTCGATGTCGCCGAGATTGTGGCTGGAGACGATCAGCGTTTTCTCGCGGCTGAGGGTCTTGATGAGTTCCAACATGCTTCGCCGCGCCTCGGGATCCAGTCCGTGCGTCGGCTCGTCCCAGATGAGCAGTTCCGGCTCGTTGATGAGGCTGGTGGCGACGGCCAACCGCGCCGTCATGCCGTTGGAGAAGCCGGCAATGGGATCGCCGGAGACGCGCAGCAGATCGACGGCGCGAATGAGCGAGGCCAGGCGCGGTTTGCGTACGTCTTTGGGCAGGCCGAACAAGCGAGCCATGTAGTCGAGATAGGTAATCGGCGTCATGCCGCGCGGAAACTGCGGATTGGTGGGAATGTAGCCGATACGGCGGCGCAGCTCGGCGGCGTTGGGCGACATGAATTTGCCGAAGACCTTGGCCCAGCCGGCGGTCGGCCGATGCAGGCCGATGATGAGACGCAGCAGGGTCGTCTTGCCGGCGCCGTTGGAGCCGAGTAGCCCCAGCACACAGCCCGGCTCCAACCGCAGCGTCACGTCATTGAGGGCGATCTGGCGGTTCTGGTAAATCTTGGTGAGCTTGAAGGTTTCGACCACCACATCGCTGGAGTTCTCGGCCACGCCATTCCCTCCGTCGATCCGCACGACACGCGGCCCAAGTATACGCGCAGGCCGCAGCGTGTGAATAGATCAACTGGCGAGCGGGGGGCGTAAGCCCCCTGTTGGTTCCTACAGGGGGCTTACGCCCCCCGCTCGCCAGGGTTTCCACCGCGCAACCGTTCGGCGTGTACCTGAATCTTCGCGGCGGCAAGGGCGACCTGCTCCACGTCGGCGTCGCTGCCGAGCAAGACGGGATGGTGCAGCACGACGGACCCTTGATGGGCCTGTTCCGCATTCGGTAGCGAGCCGGCCCCGCGCCAGCGGCTGGGGGAACGTCCCACGTGCAGGGCGCGAAATCCTTCATCGAGGGCGATCCCCTCGGCCCGCATCGCCGCCACGAAGCGGCGCGGTCCAGGCCAAAACCGTCCGCATCGAACTGGAACCCCAGCTTGTAATACGACGCTTCACTGTCTTCGAGGTCGGGATTGTGCAACGGCCGAAAACCGCGAACGGATCGCAAGCGCGGGCACAGGGAGCGCACACGGCGCAGGCGGTGGGCGTTGCGCTCGGCGAGGCGGTCGAGTTGGGGCAGCAGCACGGCGGCCTGGAGTTCGGACAGGGGACAGACGTGATTGCCGCGCTGGAGCCACAGACGAGCGCGCTGGGCCAAGTCCGCCCGATGGGTCAAGAGGACGCCGCCGCGACCGGCGGTCAGCAGCTTGGAGCCGCCGAAGCTGAGTACGCCCACGTCGCCCCAGGTGCCGGCCGGACGTCCCTGCACCCGCGCGCCAGGCGCCTGGGCCACGTCCTCAATAATGGAGACGTCGTGCTCCCTGGCCAACTCCACGACTCGGCGCATCGGGACCAGGCCGCCGTGCAGGTGCGAGACGATGGCGGCGCGGGTGGCGGAACCAAAGGCGGCGCTCAACCGTTCGGGATCGAGGTTCCAGTTGTCGGCATCGACATCAACCAGCACCGGACGGGCGCCGACAGCGTGGACGCTGAGGAAATTGCCGCCGTAGTCGTAGGCGGCCATCACCACCTCATCGCCGGCGCCGACCTTCAACTGCGCGCAGCGCCAGCTCGACCGCGAACGTGCCGCTGCCGCAGGTCAGGGCGTGAGCGACGCCGTACTCGGCCGATAGACGCGCCTCCAGCCGCTCGACGTGTCCGCCATGATAGCGGCCCCAGGAACCGTCCCGATACGCCGACAGCATCGCCTCCCGAACGGCGTCGTCGGCAATCGGCCAGTCCGGCGGACCTTGTGGCCGGATCGGTTCGCCGCCCAAGAGCGCTGGCAAGTCGGTGTCTGTGGTCATGACGCCGTTCCCGGCGGAGGGATCGAAGGGAGAAATTGCCGCGACCAGTCGGCGTCGTCGGGAGGGAGCGGCGGTTGGGGCGAGCCGGTGTAGATGTAATCCTCATAACCGGCGGCATCGTAGAGACGGTTCAGCGCCTGTTGCAAATCGATTTGGGCGTCCGCGTCCGGCGCACGCAGGGGGATGGGGATGACGGGCAGACGCTCGCGGAGACGCAACGGCCAGATGCCGACTCCCGGCCGTTCCTCGGCGCGGCTGACGAGAACGCAATAATCGCAGTCGGGCAGTTCTTCCAGAGGCAAGCGCGGGCCGCCGCGCAGCAAATCGATTTCCACGATATGTACGGAGCTGGCGGACAATTGCCGGCGCTTGGCGAGGTATTGGGCCCGATCGGGTCCGAGTCGTTTGTTCGAGGGGCTGAGCACTTCAAGGACCGTGACCAGATGGCGATTATGGCGATCTCGAATTTCGAGATAAGAATGGCGCTCGACGTCCACGGGGGGAGACCATCGGCCATACATCGGGGCTTCGAGTGTTGCTCCCGCGGTTGGGAGCCTTGCGCCCGACGGCGAACGAGTCAAGGAGACGTTGGCCCGTCCGAGAGGACGCCGCTCGTCTTCGGGAAGTTCGTGAATGACGAGATATTCTTCCACATGAGCCAGGTAAGCGGGCCGTACCTGTGTCGCCAGCATGTCGCGCAGGAGCGGAAGGAGGCTCTGGTGAAAGTCTACCCAAACGTCTTCCTGTTCCAGGTAGGGATTCATTCCTGGAAATGGCGAAGGCATATTTTTCTCCCCGAAGGGACAACCGCGCTCCGTTTATTCTATCGCCCCATCCCGCCGGCAACAGGACGGATGCTTACAACAAGCGTTCGATGACGGCGTCCGCCACATACTTGCCCGGCCGCGTCAAGCGAACGCCGCCGCCATCCTCGGCGAGAAACCCCTGTTCGACGAGGTGCCTCAACGCCGGCCCGGCGAGGGCGTCGAGATCGAACCCCGTCTGGGCACGAAAGGCGATTCGGTCGATGCCCTCGGCGCGGCGCAGCTGCACGGCCATCGTCTCGCGGGCGCGTTCCTCCGGTCCCAGTTCCTCGGACTGCCAGGTGACCGATTCGCCGGACAGGGCGCGGCGAAGATAGCGGTGCAGGTCGCGGGTGTTCAGTTCGCGGCGACCGTGGACGTAGCGCGCGGCGCCCATGCCGAAGCCGAAGTACGCTTCGTTGGCCCAGTAAACCTCGTTGTGTCGGCAGCGCCGGCCGGGCCGAGCGAAACTGGAGATTTCATAGTGCTCTAGTCCCGCTGCCTCCAGCGTATCGATGGCCAACACGTACAGCGCCAACTCTGTGTCCTCGTCCAGCGCGCGCACCAGCCCGCGCCGGCGTCGCTTCCACAGCGGCGTTCCCTTCTCGTAGGTCAGCCCGTAGGTCGAAAGATGGTCCGGTCCCAGGGACAGGGCGCGTTCCAGATCGGCGCGCCACCCACACTCCGTCTGTCCCGGCACGCCGAAGATGAGGTCGAGTGAGACGTTGTCAATCCGCCGCCGCACCCGCGCGACGGCGCGGGCGATCTCGCCGGGGTCGTGCGCCCGTTCCAGCGTACGCAACATCTCGGCATCGAACGATTGGGCCCCGAGACTGACGCGCGTGACGCCGTGGTCGGCCAGCACGTCGATCTTGTCGGCGGTGAGCGTGTCGGGGTTGCACTCGACGGAGAACTCCGTCTCGGCGCCCGCATCGAGGAGCAGCCAGCGCCGGAGGATCGAGAGCAGGCGTTGGAGTTGGGCGGCGCTGAGGTGCGTGGGCGTGCCGCCGCCGAGGAACAGCGTTCGCACCGGCTGTGGCGTGCCGAGCGCGGCCATCTCCGCGGCGAGGGCGTCGAGGTACAGCTCGATCTGGTCGTCCTGGCCAGTGGCGATGGCGAAGTCGCAGTAGCCGCAGTGGTGGGCACAGAAGGGAACGTGGACGTAGGCGGCCCTCGGCCCCAACCAGGCGGGAAGCGCGGCCGCGTTGTCGAGGGGTTGCACGCACTTGTCCTTCGGCGACGGCTGAGAGTCTGTCCCGGAAGCCCCTCTCCCCCTGTACTCCGGGGGAGAGGGGTTGGGGTGAGGGGGTGTGCTTTCCGCCGGTTTCTCCCCCTCACCCCCAACCCCTCTCCTCCGAGTACGGGGGAGAGGGGGGCTTGTGGGACAGACTCTTACTTCTCGGTCGCCTCCATCGGTTTGGCCGGCTTGACCGCGCTGTCGGCGGCGCCCTTGAACAGCTCCTTGCTGGGCGGATCGTTGTCGGGAGTGGTGAACCAGGTCAGGTCGCCCGGTTCGGCCAGGTCGCCCTTAATGATGGCCTGCAACGTCTTCGTGCCGCGATCGACGACCTGGGAGACGTAGGCGTTCTTGCCGCTGTCCGCCTTGAGGGCGGCCAGCGCTTCGCTCAGGCGCGCCGCCTCGATCTTCCACGGCTTCCGCCGAGCGATGACCTCCTTGCCGCGATCCTCGTTGGCGGCGACGCCCAGCGCGGCGATGGCCTTGCCGATCAGGTTGGCCGCGTAATCGGGCTGATAACTCTTGTCCTGCGCCGACAGCACGCGGGCCAGTCCCAGGGCCGCCTCCACGCGCTCATCGACTCGCGGCGACGGCTGGATGCGCTCGTCGTCGCCGGCGAACCGCGCCAGCGTCAGCGCCGGCCGAAGCTTGTCGTTGAACGCCGACGTGCGGACCTGCGCCAGCGCCCGCACCGCCTCGCGGCGCAGCATCCGATAACCGTCCAGCTCCTCCAACGAGGGCTCGGCCGGCAGGTCCGGCTTGCGTTCGAGGAACGCGATGAGCGCCCCGCTGCACTTGGCCTCCTCGTCCTTGCTCATCACGGGCGGCATGGGCTGCAGCGCCGCTCGGGCCAGCAGCGCGCGCAGGCCGCGCAGGGCGTAGAAGCGGATGTCGTCCCTCTGGTTGGCGTCCTGGAGCAGGGCCAGAAGCGTTTCGGCCAGCTTGCCCTCACCCAGCTCGGCCACCTTCGCCAGGACGCGAGCGTTGTAGAGCTTGTGGATCGGCTTGGCCTTGTCGTACTGGATGACCTCCAGGGCGCGGAGACGCACCTTCTCGCGGTAGATGTCGGCCAGACCCTGCGTATTGGGCTTGTTGCGATTGATGTCGTTCAGATCGCCCTCGAATTCCTTGAAGGCGCGATCAACCTGACCGGGGCGTTCGTCGAGGTGGTTGAGGTAGACGCGATAGGTGGCATACTTGGCAATTACGTCGATGGCCTCGACGTGCGACTTGTCGTTGGGGTCGGCCTGTACCTGTCCCTTGAACAGCGCGGGGATGAGCTGGCGGTGCGCGCGGTACTTGTTCTCCAGGACGGCCATGCCGTCGTTGAGGGTTTGCGCCGCAGCGCGCCGAGCGGCGACAGCGCCAATGCGCCCAATGCCAGGGTCCATATCCGATTCGACCGACGAGTATGCGGAGTCATCAGCAGCCACCTCAAGATATGCGTTCTCACGAAGTCCCGGCCCGGAGGAGAGCGAAGGTTTTCCAAGAAGACGGGCCGATGTTGTGAGGCTAACAGCCGAGTATAACCCCTGTCAACAGGGGCCGATGGCGCGTTTCGCCCCAGAGAGAAAACCCCGTGGGGGAGGCGGACGTTGGCGCGACTCGTGCCAACCGTCGGCGGCATGGCGGCGGCAGGCGAGATAGAGAGAACGGTGCTCGGCGGGCGTGAGATAGCTGAACGGCGCGGCGGACTCGGCGGCACGGAGCCAACGCCGCGCCGGCTGGTCCTGACCCAGACACGCCCAGACCTCGTGTAGATACCAGCACGGCCGGGCCTCGTCGGGCCGTCGCCGCCGGGCCAGCGTCAACTCGCTGGCGGCCTGGCACAGCAGACCCTCGCTCGACGGCTCGGCGTCGGCGTCGGACAACTCGCCGCGCCGCCGCGCCAGCCAGTACAGGCCGATGCCGCGGTGCAGGTGCATCGCGTACTCGTCTTCCTCGGCCTGGGCGATGTCGAGCAATCGACTGTGACAATGGACCAGGTGCTGCCGAGCCAGCGCGTCGTGGTCCTGCAAGTCCGCATCGAAGCGCTCGAACTGTGCGCGGGCGGCCTCGGTTCGATCCAGGCGCAGCAGCAACTCCGCGTACTGGCCGCGAACGACACAGTGGTCCGGCTGCGTCCGCAGGTAGCGCTCCAGCTGCTCGGCCGCCAACTCGTCCTGCCCCAGCGCGAGGTAAGCGGCCGCCAGACTCAGATAATTGCGGACCAACTCGGGGTCTTGCGCCAGGCTCAGCCGGAAGGAGGCGATGGCCTGTTCCGTCTGTCCTTCGAGCAGGGCTTGCTGCCCCTTTTGCCAGGCCGGCAGACCCGTCGATGGTGCGGCCGGTTGGGTCGCCTGCGCCGGCAGTAGAAGGGCGAGAACGATCCAGGCGTGACAGGTCATCGGCGGGACCTCAACGTGTGACCCCGGGCGGAGGGAAGCATCCACACACGTTATCGCCCGGCCTGAAGTGCGGGATTGACCGAAAAGAGGGAATGTGCGGGAAGAAGGGGTGAAAACAGAGAAGAGATAACAGCGCAGTTCCGAACGCCGCTTGCGGCTTAGCGAAGCGCTAAGCCGCAAGCGGCACGTACAACGACACGCTTAATCCGCGTGCATGCTCTCGCTGAGTTTGCCCAGCGCTTCGCTCTCGATCTGGCGGACGCGCTCGCGGGTCAGGCCGAGGCGTTCGCCGATCTCCTTGAGCGTCTTCGGCTCCTCGTCGTCCAGGCCGAAACGCATGCGCAGCACGGTCGCCTCGCGCTTGTCCATCTTGCCGAGCAGATCGAGGACGTGATGCAGGTCGTCGGCCTCGACCATCTCGGTGTCGGGCGTCTTGGTGTGGCCGTCCATGAGCATCTCGTCGAGCGACCAGCCGGACTCGGCCTGGTCGGTCTGCGGCGCCGAGTTGTAGACGCGGATGGCCTTCTTGATGATGTTGAGCTTCTTTTTCGGCAGGTTGAGGCTGCGGGCGATCTCTTCCTGAGTCGGCGGACGGCCCAGCTCTTCCTGCAGCTTGGCGCTGGCGCGGCGCCACTTGGCCAGCAGTTCGACCATGTAGGCGGGGATGCGGATGGTCTTGGCCGTGTTGACCAGGGCGCGCTTGATCGACTGCTTGATCCAGTAACTGGCGTAGGTGCTGAAGCGCGTGTTCATCGACGGGTCGAAGCCCTCGACGGCGCGCAGCAGGCCGAGGTTGCCTTCCTCGATCAGGTCTTGCAGGCCCAGCCCCTTGCCGGTGTAGCTGCGGGCGATGTTGACCACCAGGCGCAGGTTGGCGCGGACCATGCGGTCGCGGGCCTCGCTGTCGCCGTCCTCGATGCGGTAGGCCAGCTGCTTCTCTTCCTCGGCGTTGAGCAGGGGGGTTTCGTTGATCTCGCGGAGATACGTTTCCAGTGGCGACTGGACCGAATCATTCCGTAGACGGCGCGGTCGTGTCATGGGGAGTTTTCCAGCGCGGTGAGGGTGACCCAGTCTACAGTTCCAACTTTAGGTCAAACTTGGAGCGATGCCAAAAACCGGCCGGCGTTTTGACGCCGGCACGATTTTTCGCCGGGAGCACAATCCATTGCTCCCTCGCCCAAGTTATCGTCCTTGACAGCCGCGTCGCGCTGGATGAGTCGGTTCGCGCGGCGGACAAGGTGCCGACGCCGACCCCGGCAGGAGACGAGCAATCGCTCAGACCGGTCCACCCTCCTCTCCCCCTACGCAGCGGACAGGCCGCGCAACCGCTGCGACCGTCAACGCAAACGCCTCCCCCATCGCTCCCGGCCCCGCGGACACTCATGTGTCCAGAGGACGGGAGGAAGGAGGAGGCGTCCATGTTTTTTATCCGAGCCTGAAGCGTAAGCGAAGAGATGGCAACCGAGGGGACCATCTCTTCGCTTACGCTTCAGGCTCGGAGGCGTTGCTTCGGATAGTTGTTACTCCTTCTCGGGGGCCGGCGGCTCGGGCATGCTGAACAGCTGCCCGCCGCCGGCGCCGGTGCCGCCGCGCAGCTCGCGCTTGGGTCCGGCGCCCTTGCCCTCGGCCGCCTCCTCGGCGGCCTCGGCCTCCTCGCTCTCCTCCTTGGTCCACGTCAGCCGCTTGCGGCTCAGACCGATCTTGCGATCGGCCGCGTCCACGCGCAGGACCTTGACCTCGATCTCGTCGCCGACTGCTTGACCACGTCCTCGGGGCTTTCGACCTTGTGGTCGGCCAACTCCGAGATGTGCAGCAGGCCCTCCAGGCCCGGCTCCAGCTCAACGAACACGCCGAAGTTCGTCAGCTTCGTCACCTTGCCCTTCTTGATCTCGCCGGGCTTGTAACGGCCGGGGATGTCGCCCTCCCACGGATCGTTGTTCATCTGCTTGAGGCCCAAGGCGATGCGCTTGCGCTCCTGATCGACGTTGAGCACCACGCACGTCACCTTGTCGCCCTTGGCGACGACCTCGCTGGGATGGGCCACCTTGCGCACCCAGCTCATGTCGCTGACGTGCAAGAGGCCGTCGATGCCCTCCTCGATCTCGATGAAGGCGCCGTAGTTGGTCAGGTTGCGGACGACGCCGCTGATGACGGTGCCCGGCGGATAGCGCTCGGCCACCTTGTCCCACGGATTGGGCTGCACCTGCTTCATGCCCAGGGAGATTTCCTGCTTCTCCTTGTTGATGTTGAGGACCTGCACCTCGATCTGGTCGCCGATGGAGACCAGCTCGCTGGGGTGGTTGATGCGCTTGGTCCAGCTCATTTCGCTGATGTGGACCAACCCCTCGATGCCCGGCTCCAGCTTGACGAAGGCGCCGTAGCTCATGACGTTGACGACTTCGCCGGTGTGACGGCTGCCGACCGGGTACTTGTCGGCCACGTTCTGCCACGGGCTGGGCGACTTGTGCTTGAGCGACAGGGCGATCTTTTCCTTGTCCTTGTCCACCTGCAGGATGTACACCTCGAGCTGCTGATCGATGTGGACAACTTCGTGCGGATTGTTGACGCGGCCCCAGCTCATGTCGGTGATGTGCAAGAGGCCGTCGATGCCGCCCAGGTCCACGAAGGCGCCGAACTCGGCGATGTTCTTGACGACGCCCTTGCGGAGCTGGCCGATCTCGATCTCGCTGAGGAGCTTCTTCTTCATCTCCTCGCGCTGATCTTCGAGCAGCTTGCGACGGCTGACGACGATGTTGCGGCGCGCCTCGTCGATCTTGAGGATCTTGCACTCGATGGTCTTGTTGATGTAGTCGGCGATGTCCGGCGGCCGGCGGATGTCCACCTGGCTGGCCGGCAGAAAGACGTTGACGCCGATGTTGACGAGCAGACCGCCCTTGATCTTGCGTGTGACCAGGCCGGAGACGACGTCGCCCTCCTTGTGCTTGGCGATGACGTCTTCCCATTCCTTCTGCCGCTTGGCCTTGCGATAGCTCAGGACGATGGCGCCGCCCTCGTCCTCGACGGCGTCGAGCAGGACCTGGATCTCTTCGCCGACCTGCGGCGGATGGACCTTGTCGTCGCCCTCGTCGTACCACTCCTGCAAGGGGATGATGCCCTCGCTCTTGTAGCCGACGTCCACGACCACGTCGTCGCCGACGATGTTGACGACGCGGCCCTTGATGATCTTGTTGACCTCGAAGTCCTGTTCCTCCGGCGGCAGCCAGGTCTCGACGTCGGCGCCGGTGTCCAGGCGCGTGAAGGCGTCGTGGAGTTCCTGTTGCAGCTCGGTTTCGGAAAGATCGAACTGACGAAGCAAATTACGATTGACCATACAACCAGGCATCCTCTCCGCCGGTCCCCTCCTGGCCCGTGCTTGCGCGGCGGGCTGGTGAGATCGGCGACGTGCGAAACGAAAAAAGGCGGTTCGTTTCCAGCCGTCCACCCTGGCCGGCTTCCGAGGAGACGATCAATCCGCCATTATAGGAGATGCTCAAGCCCGACACCAGGGAGGGAAAGGGAAGATGGGCCGACAAGCCCCGAGCGCGAGCGAGGGGGAAGGGATCGATTCAGGCGCAGAGATCGAGCCAGTGTTGCAGGTCGGTGATTTCAAAGGCGTTGGCCAGGGCAGGCGCGTCGTCGCTGTCGAAGTCGGCGGCATCCCAGGCTTCCTCGACCGCCCGGTTTCTCCAGGCGACGAAGTCTTCCAGCGGCGACAGCGGGCCAGACAGTTGGATGGTCATGTCTCTCCCCCTTCCAGGGGAGGGACGCACGGCGCGGCCAAACTTGCGCGATTGGATAGGAAAGTCTGGTTTCTTGCTCTCAACCGTCGCTTCGTCTGCCATCCTGACGCCTGGATCATCCTTCTTACCACCATCCTGATCTTGTGCCCTTTCCATGATCCCCTTGGAGCGTTCACAGTCTCCTCTCACCCCTTCCCGTTTGTCGCGACGGCTCCGACAATGCCCCTGTTGTCTTCTCCTTGCGAAAGGAAGCATGCCATGTCTGCCTCCACCAGCGCCGTCTCCAACGGCCGTCCCACCAGCAGCGCCGACCGCGTCGCCTGGGATCTGTCCGACCTCTACGCCGGCGTGGACGATCCCAACATCGGCCGCGATCTCGACGCCTCCCTGCGCGCGGCGCAGGCGTTCGAGTCCACCTACCGCGGCCGGATCGACGTATCCGGTGGACCTCCGGCGGACTTCCTGCTCGCCGCCGTGCGCGAGTTGGAAGAGTTGTGCGAGCAGATGGACCGACCGATCATCTACGCCGGTCTGGTACACGCTGCTAAGACCGACGATCCCAGGCACGGCGCCCTGCTGGCCCGCACTCGCGAGCAGCGCACCGTCATCAATAAACATTTGATCTTTTTCGATCTCGAATGGGTCAAGGTCGCCGACGATGCCGTCGCCCGTCTGCTCGACGAGCCGTCGCTGGCCCGCTATCGCCATTACCTGGAACAGAAACGCGCCTGGCGACCGCACTACCTGAGCGAGCCGGAAGAGAAAATCCTCGAAGAGAAGGGCGTCACCGGCCGGGCCGCCTTCGTCCGCCTGTTCGATGAGACCGTGGCGTCACTGCGCTTCCCCTTTGAATACGGCGGCGAGACGGACTCGCTGTCGTTGCAGCAGATCAACGCCCGCCTCTACGATGCTGACCGTGGCGCTCGCCGCGCCGCCGCCGACGGCCTGACCCACGGTCTGCGCGACAACGCTCGTCTCTTGACGTACCTCATGAACACGCTGGTCCTCGACCATCGCTCCGACTGCAACCTGCGCCACTTCGATGATCCGATGGGACCGCGCCACCTCGCCAACGAGATCCGCCCTTCCGTCGTCGCCGCCCTGCTGACGGCAACCGAGCGCTACCACGGCACGGTGCAGCGTTACTACCGCCTCAAGGGCCGGCTGCTGGGCCTGGAGCAACTGGACGATTACGATCGCTATGCTCCGCTGTTCGCCGACATGCCGGCCTGCGATTGGCCGACGGCGCAGAGCATCGTGCAGGAGAGCTACCAGGCGTTCAGCCCGCGGGCCGGCGCGGTCATCGGCGAGTTCTTCGACAAGAGCTGGATCGACGCCGAGCTGCGCGACGGCAAGCGCGGCGGCGCCTTCAGCAGCAGCACCGTGCCCAGCGCCCACCCCTACATCCTGATGAACTTCACCGACAAGCTGCGCGACGTGATGACCCTGGCCCACGAGCTGGGCCACGGTTTGCATCAATACCTGTCGCGCGGCGTCGGTTACTTGCAGTGCGATACGCCGCTGACGACGGCGGAGATGGCCAGCGTCTTCGGCGAGATGTTGACCTTCCAGCGCCTGCAACAACGCTATCCCGAGCCGCGCATTCGCCTGGCTATGCTGTGCAGCAAGATCGAGGACAGCTTCGCCACCGTGTTTCGACAAGTGGTGTTGACGCGCTTCGAGCAAGCGCTGCACCAGGCCCGCCACGAGCGCGGCGAGCTGACGACGGAGCAGATCAACGAGCTGTGGCTGGCGGCCAACCGGCCGATGCACGGCGACGTGGTGCGGCTGACGGACGGCTACGGCTGGTGGTGGATGTACATTGGTCATTTCGTCCACGTGCCGTTCTACTGCTACGCCTATGCCTTCGGCGAACTGCTGGTGCTGGCCCTGGTGCAGAAGTATAAACAGGAAGGCTCGGCGTTTGTGCCGCGCTACCTGGAGTTGCTGTCGGCCGGCGGCTCCGACGCGCCGCATCTGCTACTCGGCAAGCTCGGCGTCGATGTGAACGATCCGGCGTTCTGGGAGCTGGGGCTGCGCTTGCTCGACGGCATGGTCGCCGAGGCCGAGGAGTTGGCGCGGAATGTTTAGCCGCGACGCGCAGCGGAGCGCGGGAATGCTCCCGCGCCCCGCTGCGCGTCGCGGCTAAACTTATTTCATCGCTTTCAACTCAAATCGATGTGCGATCGGCCGCGCTTTCTTGTAGATTTCCTTTTCCATCGATTGAATATCCTCCATGAGTTTCCGCAATTCCTTCGGCTTGCGTTCGTCGTACACATCGCCCAGCCAGTAGGGCCGCGGTGCCATCACTACCTGGCGGAAGCGCTTGTGGACGATGCCGTTCTTGGCGTTGATCTTCTGCAACACATCCTTGCCCTGCTCGAACAGCGGTCCCGTGTCGAGGTTGCCGAGGTTGACGCCTTCGCCCAGCTCCTCCGCGGTGAACTCGCCAACCTTCTTGTCATCGATGCTCAGAGCGTATTTGCCGCCCGTCAACCCCTTCACCTTCAGACCATAGTAATTGAGGTCGCGGAGTTGGTTGACGTAGGGCAAGAGAGGCCGCCAATCCGGCAGGATCGGCATGGGCAGGGCCGCGTCGGTGCGCCGGAACGAGATGCCGTCGGAGGCGACGTTCAGTTCCTCGACGGTGCAGTCGAGAGGAGTCACCTTGCGCTGGGCGGCGTCGATCTCGACGTTGCTGACGCGGGCCGGCGCCTTGAGTCCGGTAAGGATGGTGTGGGCCATGAGCAGGCCGCCGGCGCCGTTGGTATGCACGGCGTCGGGGAAGGGACTGACCTTGGCGTCGTCCGCCGCGATCTTCGCCAGCACCTTGCGCGTCACGGCGTACTGATCGACGAACGGGACGTTGTACTTCAGGGCCAGCTCGCTGCAGGGGAGCGTAGAACTTTTTCTGCGTCTCCAGGTACGTCTCCCACTTGAGCTTTTCTTTCGGCCGGGCGCGGACCTCGACGGCGTTGGGCGAGATGAGGACGACGCGCACGCCGGCCTTCTGGGCGGCCTTGAGCATGGCCTCGGTGTTCTGGAGGAACTGCTGGGCGGACTGGGGGTTGAACGTGCCGTAGCCGCCGTCGTTCATGCCGAAGTCGATGGTGACGACCGTGGGCTTCTCGGCCAGGACGTGCTCGGCGAAGCGGCCGGCGCCGCCGGTGGCCGTATCGCCGCTGATGCCGGCGTTGAGGAAAGTCATGCCGACCTGGGGAAAGCGCGTCGTCAGGTACAGCTCGATGTCGGTCGAATACTGATACTGCTCGGTGATGCTGTCGCCGAGGAAGACGACGCGGTCGCCCTTGCCGAAGAAGAAGTTGTCCATCGGCGTCGCCGCCCGTAGCGGCGTCGAAACGAGGACAAGGGCCAGCAGGGACAGGTACGAGGTGCGGCGGTTCATGCGGGTATCTCCGTGGGATGATCCAGTCCCGTTGTAACGAAGCCCTGCCAGCGCGGCAAACCTTTTCCGTTCCTTTGTCCGGCGACAAGAGAAATGTCCGCCGCGAGGGGTCCGGGGGCGTCCGAGCTAGCACGACAAAATGGCGAACGGTCAGCCTCAGCAGCCAGGTTGGCCCACCAGCCGACTGACGCCGGCCGTTCGCCCCTAACCAAACCCATTCCCATTTCGGATTCAGCTTGACAGGGACGGTCAAACCTGCGACGGATGGATAGATGAGACGTTTTCTACTCGCGAGGTAATCCCGCACGGATTTCTGAGGCACGAGGGACGCCCCGTCGCTTGGTCTGCGGACGGATGGGGTTGGTTAGGGAGGTCTTCTTTTCATGTTGCACATTACGTGTGATCTTTGCGGTAAGGAAATCCGGGCCGGACAGGACCATTACGTCGTGAAGATCGAGGTCTTCGCCAAGCACGATCCGGCCCAGTTGACCGAGGCGGACCTGGAAGAAGATCACATGGAGGCCGTCGGCCAGTTGTTGCGCGAGATGGAAGATCAGGAAGCCGCCGACGCCATCGAACCGGCACGGCACAACCTCCGCTACGATTTGTGCCCCGACTGCCGCACGCGCTATCTCCGCGATCCCCTCAATAAGGAGCTGAACAAGGAAGCCGCTCAGAAGTTCGATTTCAGCGAGAATTGATCGAACGGTTCGTTTTCACCTCGATTCGTCCGTCGGCGTGACGGCGGTGACGCGGCCGGACTCGACGCGCACCACCTGCCGCGCCAGGCGCTCGGCCTCGTCCGCGTTGTGCGTCACGTACAGCGTCGGAATGTCCCACTCGTGCAATACCTGCTCGATGTATCCCAGCACGCGCTGGCGCAGCGCTTCATCGACCGACGCCAACGGTTCATCCAGCAGCAGCAATCGTGGCCCACACAGCAAGGCGCGGCCCAGGGCAACGCGCTGACGTTGGCCGCCGGACAGCGTATGCGGTAGACGGTCGAGCGTGTCATGCCAGCTGGAGCACCTCGACGACGCGCTCCAGCGACGGCGGGCGGGCATCGGGCGGCCGGCGCCGCCAGCCGTACAGCAGATTGCGGCGCACGCTCAGGTGCGGAAACAGCATGTAATCCTGGAACACGTAGCCGATGCGGCGCGACTCCGGCGGCAGATCCACCCCCGCGGCGCTGTCGAACAGCACGGTCGAATCGAGGCGAATGCGGCCGTGCCGCGGCCGGAGCAGGCCGGCCAGGACGGACAGAATGGTCGTCTTGCCGCTGCCGGATGGTCCGCTGAGGACGGTGATGGAGGTCCGCGTCGTGAAGGCGGCGTCCAGGGTGAAGCCCGTGGGGTAGTGCAGCCGGCAGGCGAACTCAAGGCGAATCACGTCGCGCCCCCCGGCGTTGCAGGTATTCGCTGGCGGCCAGCGCGGCACAGGACAGCACAATCGCCGCGCTCACCAGTCTCCACATGCGCTGCTCGTAGGCGTCGCCGGGCTGCTCGTTCAGCAGATACAGCTGCACGGCCAGGGTGCGTCGGCCCGGCTGACTGCCGGCGAACAGCAGCGTCGCGCCGAATTCGCCCAGGCCGCGGGCGAAGGCCAGTACGGCGCCGGCGATGACGCCGTGACGCGCCAGCGGCAGGCTCACCGTCAGGAAGGCGTCCAGCGGCCGCGCTCCGAGCGAACGAGCGGCCAGGGCGAAGCGCGGATCGACGCCCTGGAAGGCGACGCGCACGGCCCGCACCAGCAGCGGAAAGCCCATCACCGCGCCGGCCAACGCCGCCGCCATCCACGTAAAGGCCACCTCGATGCCGAAGGCGTCGTGCAGCAACGCGCCCAGCCAACCGCGACGGCCCAGCAACAAGAGCAACAAATAGCCCGTGACGACCGGCGGCAGGACCAGCGGTAAATTCAACAGCGTTTCCAGCAGGGTCTTACCGAGGAAGCTGCGGCGAGCCAGCAGCCAGCCGAGGATCAGGCCGAATGGCAGACTGCCCACGACGGCCACGGCCGACACACCGGCGCTGAAGGCGACCGCGTGCCAGTCCTCCGCCTCCAGACCCAGAAACGACGTGTCCATGAGGTGTCACCGAGGGTCCGACACCCCGCGCTCGTCTGGAGGGAGGACGCGGAACCCCGCCTGGCGGAAGTGTGCGCCGGCCGACTCACCGCCCAGGAAGTCATAGAAGGCGCGGGCCGACGGCGAAGAATCCACGCGGCGGACGAGCATGAGCGGATAGCGGATCGGCGTGTGCAGTTTCTCCGGCACTTCCAGGGCCACGCGCGACCTTGTCGCTCGCCGCCGCGTCGGTGGCGTAGACCAACCCCGCCTCCGCCTCGCCGCGCACCACCAGGGTCAGCGTCGCCCGCACGTCGCCGGCCTCGCGGACTCGCTGCTGGACCTGCTCCCAGATCCCCGCGTTTTTCAGGGCTTCACGAGCGTATCGCCCCGCCGGCACCGGATCGAGGGCCAACGCCAGATGCTTCACCTTGTCGTCGGCCAGGTCGGCCAGGTTGCGGAGGGGAAGCGGTTGGTCGGCCGGCGTCACGACTACGAGGCGGTTGGCCAGCAGGTCGCGGCGCTCAAGGACCACACCCTTGTCGGCGAGATAATCCGCCCAGTGTTCGTCCGCGGAGAGGAACAGGTCGGCGCCGGCGCCCTGCTCGATTTGCCGAGCCAGCGTCGAGGAAGCGCTGAAACTGGATGTCACGTGCGTACCCGTCTGCGCCTCGAAGTCGCGACCAATCGCCTGTATGGTTTCCTGCGTGCTGGCGGCGGCGAAGACGATGACCTGCGGTTTCGACGCGCCGCAGCCGGCGAGGTTGGGCAGCAGGCAGAAGGCGAGCAAAAAGCGCTTCATGCGGCTTGATCTATGAAGGCCGCGAACGTCGGTCAAGCGGCAGCGGACTAGATGCAATCGGACGGAATCGCTACTCTGGTTCGGGCCGCCGGCGACCTGGTGCCGGATGGCGAACGAATTGGAGGGTCGCAGATGGAAACGCTTCGCTCCGGAGCGCCGGCGCAGGCCGGCGCTCGGCCAGCCTTGTACTACGAGCAAGTGCGTCCCGAGGTGGCGGCGCTGGTGCCGCCGGAGTGCCGCCGCGTCCTCGAAGTTGGCTGCGGCGCCGGCGAGTTGGGTCGCCTGTTACGGACGCGCGGCTATCACGTCACCGGGATCGAGCTGGTGCCGGAGATGGCCGAGCGAGCGCGGCGCGGACTCGATCGCGTCGAGACGGCGGACGTCGAGAGCGACGGCTTTCCGTTTCCGCCGGCGTCGTTCGACGCCATCGTCTTCGCCGACGTGCTGGAACACCTGGTCGATCCGTGGCGCGTGCTGCGCGAGGCGGCGGACGTGTTGGCCGACGGCGGCGTGGTCGTGGCCAGCATCCCTAACGTGCAAAACCTCGACGTGCTGCGCCGCCTGCTGCGCGGCCGCTGGGACTACCGGGAGCGCGGCATCCTTGATCGCGGCCATCTACGCTTCTTTACGCTGCACACCATCCGCGATTTGTTCACTCAGGCGGGGCTGACGCTGGAACACGTCGGCCATCGCTACCGCCGAAATTGGTGGCGCGAGATGCTCTGCCTGCTCACGGTAGGACGAGCGCGAGCGTTCTGGACGCGGCAATATCTGGTCGTCGGCCGCAAGCGCGCTCCGCTTTCTGAGCCGCGACCGTAAGGGAGCGGGGATTCTCCCGCTCCCTTACGGTCGCGGCTCGGTTGGTTCCGCGTCTTCCGGCGCGAAACCGGGACGATGGCGGTTCGCATAGTACGCCACCAGGGCCAGAGCGTAGGCGGCGATGGTCAGGGCGTTGAGGAGCAGGATCATCGTAACCTGGGCTAGCGTCATGGAGAGATCCTGGAGGTTCACCAAGCCGCCCGTATCCAAGATTTGCGATATGACGGCCAGCGTGTAGAGCGGAAAAAGCCAAGGCACGAGTACCCCGGCCCAGAGCACGCGGTGGTTGCGAGCCGGGACATGCCAGGAAATCCACAGCATGGCGCAACCGGCGGTGATGCCGCTGCAGAGGAATTCCAGTGCGGGGAGCCATCGCTCCACGGAGAAGATGCCAGCCAGGGCAAAGAGGGTCCCGATCGAGCTACCGAGTGTCGTTATGAATCCGTTGAGGTATCCCATGACCGCCGCATCGCGGAGCCGTTCGGCCGCGCGACACCAACGTCCCATTCGCGCCGGCAGTCCCGGACGTCGGCCGTGGATCGGCTCACCGCGGCCGAAGCGGAGCAGGTCTTCCGCCAACGCGCCGGCCGTGGCGTAACGCTGGCGCGGCTCCTTTTGCAAGCACTTCAAACAGATCGTCTCCAGATCGGGCGGCACCTCGGGCCGCCAGCGGCGCGGCGGGGCGGGTTCCCAGGAACGCACACGCTCCAGGGTCAGCAGCAAAGACGGACCCTGGCACGGCAGCCGCCGGGTCAGCAGCTCGTACAGGATGACTCCTAGGGCGTACACGTCGGTCGGCGGACCGACCGCGTGTACCCAGCCCTCGGCCTGCTCGGGCGCCATGTACAGCGGCGTGCCCAGGATCACGCCGCTGGTGGTTAGCTCATCTTCCGCTTCCAGCAACTTGGCCAGTCCAAAATCGGTCAACCGGGGGAGGAACGGCAGCTCGTCCGCAGCGAGCGGGGTTGCGTTAGCGCCCCGAGGCCGCGGCTCCAGCAGGATGTTGCTCGGCTTGAGATCGCGGTGCAGGATGCCGTGCTCGTGAGCGTGCTGGACGGCGTCGGCCAAAACCGCCGTCAGCGCCGCCGCCTCCCGCGGCGTCAACGGCCCCCGCTGTCGTCCCAGCCAGACGGCCAGGTTCTCTCCCGGACAATAGGCCGACACCATGTAGCAAACCGGGCCGACCTCGCCGGCCTCGTGGATCGGCACGATGTTCGGGTGGTCCAGGCGAGCGGCGGCGCGGGCCTCGCGCAGGAAGCGCGCCCGCAGGTCAGGGTTGCCCAGGGCGTCCGGGCGCGGCAGCTTGAGGGCGATCGGACGCTGCAAGTGCGGATCTTCGGCCAAAAAGACGACGCCGAAGCCGCCGCGGCCCAGCTCGCGCTGAATGAAGAAGCGGCCGAAGCGGGCTGGCAAAGGGGCCATCCCCGGCGAAGGGTCCACGTCCACGGTCGAGGGCAACTCCGCCGGCGCGTCGGCGGGCGGATCCTGGAGGCGGAGAAGCCGCATACACGTCCGCAGACGCTGCCGCTGCTTGTCGTGCGGCCCCGTAACGGCGTCGTCCGCCGTCGATTC
This sequence comes from uncultured Planctomycetota bacterium, assembly GCA_963849325.1. Classification (GTDB taxonomy): domain Bacteria; phylum Planctomycetota; class Planctomycetia; order Gemmatales; family Gemmataceae; genus JAJPHU01. Next base: position 195,667 of record CAWKHF010000012.1, read on the forward strand.
ATCGCCGTCCCGCGATAGGTCCTCATCACACTGGACCATCCAGGCGATCAGATCGTCTTCCAGCTCATCGGCATCATGGGGATTCATGAGGCGGCACCAGTATCTTTTGCAGACTGCTCACCGCCCGCGCCACAGCTTGCGGACGGACTCGGACGAGCAGTTCAACGTCGCGCCGATCTGGGCGAACGTCTGTTTCTCCTGGTAGCGCAGATGGAGGACGCGCCGATAGTGCTCCGGCAGACGCGACAGGGCCGCCTCCAACGCCGCCGTTTCCTCGTGGGCAATCGCCCGGGCGCTGGGGCTGGGCGTGTCGCCGGCTACTTCCGGGAGCCGTCCCGCTTCGTTTTCGCCGCCGGCCAGTGGCCGCTCGCGGTCCAGCGCCCGCTTCTCGGCGCCGCGGTAACGCCGCGCCGCGTTGGCCACGTTGTGAAACAGGATTTGGCACAGCCAGGCCAGCCATTCCTCCGTCCGCTCGCTCCGAAAGCCCGCGAAGTCACGCTGCGCTTCCAGGAACGTCTCCTGCACCAGGTCCGAGGCGCTGATTTTCCGTCGCAGCTCCGCATCCAGTTTGCGGTCGGCCGCCAGCAGCAAGTAGTCGCGGCACTCCATCAGGGCGCGGCCCAGGGCGTCGGGCGATCCCGCGCGGGCCTCCGTCAGCAGCCGCGCGAATTCCGTCTCTTCAAGGAAATGGGGCGCGGACATGGCTTTCCTCTCGTTGCGGGAGGTGAATTTTCCACCCACTGTAACAGTTCTTCGCGGCGGAGCAAGATTGCGCGTCCGCTTTTGCGGCCCACCGGGCTTAGGAGGGTGAAGACCTTATCCCTGTACGAGAGGACCTTGACGCTCGCTCCGGCGTCCGCCGTGCGCGCTCCGCCGTAGCGAAGCTGCCCATCCCCCAGGTGGGTTCGTCCTTCACCAAAGGAGTCTCTCATGAGCCTGGCACGTCTGTACAAGCGTATGTGGCAGCAGGTCAACGCAAAGGCGCAGCCTCGACGCGGCCCCCAGTCCCGGAGATCCTGCCCTCTGCAACTGGAGGAGTTGGAGTCGCGCCTCGTGCCGTCCAGCACCGAGGTCTTCACTCCGAGCGCGGCGGCCAGCGCGGCGCCTCAACCCACGTCGCACCCTGTACACACCACGGTCTTCACGGTCACTTCCACCGGCGACGACCCCGGCACGCTGGCGCCGCCCACCACCACGTCCGGCCCCAACTTCACTCTGCGCGACGCCATCCTCGGAGCCAACGCGACCGGCGGCCCGGCTAAGATCGTGTTCGACCTTGGCACGGCGGGACCACAGAATATCGAGCTCCAGGCGGCGCTGCCTACCTTGGTGAACGACAACACCACCATCGACGGGACCAGCGAACCGGGATGGTCTGGAGTTCCGCTCGTGCAGATAATCCCGAACTCGCAGTCCTCGGTGGGTCGGCGCGCCGGGATTGGTCATCAATGCGAACGGCTGCACCATCAAGGGATTGGAGATTGGGGTGGAGGGTGACAACTTCCTAGGCGACGGTGTTGACGTGTACGGCAACGCAAACGTACTCTCCGATGATGAATTTGATTACAACGCTGGCTTCGGCATAGCCCTCAAGGCCGGAGCCTCCAACAACACCATTGGAGGGCAGACGGTTATCGACTCTGGATACAACGACGTGATCTCTAACAATAGATTAGGTGGTGTCGAAATCACCGGGATTGGCACATCGGGAAACGTCATCCAGGGCACTCTTATCGGACTAAATAGTGGCGATGGCGTGCAGATCGACCAGGGAGCGGCGAACAACGTCATCGGCGGCACGGCTCCGGGCGCGGGCAACGTGATCGCGTCCAACTTCCAATCTAAGACGGCACCGACCACCAACATCGTGCCCCAGCAGGTGCCAGCGGGGCCGACCGGGGGTAGTTGGGGCGTCCAGTTGACGCCATCGGCCGGGGTCGGCAACACCATCGAAGGAAACTCCATCTACGGAAATAGCACCGGCGGCATCGACCTGGGCGGCCTGCCGGCGACCGGCAACCTCAACCCGCCCCTCTCTCCCGAACCCAACAACGCCCAGAACGCCCCTATCATCACCAGCGCGGCGTACAGCGCGAACGACAACACCACCACGATCGCCTTCACGCTCAGCAGCGCTCTCGGTGGCACGTACCGCATCGAGTTGTTCGGGGCCGACCCGACCTCGAAGGCCCCGCAAGGCGAAACCTTCCTTGGCTACGCGCCGGTGACGACCGACTCGAAGGGCGAGGTCCATGGCACGTTCATCTTCCAGGGGGCTCTACCGCAATCCGAAACCTCCGTCACCGCGACCGCCACGGATAGCAAGGGCGATACCTCGGAGTTTTCCGTCAGCAGGGGCGTGACCGTGATCTCTATTGTCCCTCTCCCTCCCACTTCCACTCCACATTCCTCCCCAGGAGGGGGCAATGGTCCGCATCATCCTTGAGTAGTTCACCGTGGAGCGTGTGAGGAGGCCAGGAAGACATTCGTAAGGCGCACCGGTGCGCTCGAAGAACAAGTTCGCCAAATCGCCCCATTGTTTAACAGGTTGCGGCAGTGGGGATCGAAGTCAACCGGAGCAGCCTATTCCGAGAATCGGAGGTAGTCAGATGGCCGTACAGGGTGGAGACAGCGGCTGCATCAGCGGACTCGTTGACGACAATGGCGCGGTCAGCTTCAACATCAACGTCAACGGGGATGCCTTCGGATCAACACACACCGGGACCATTACTTGTGATCGTCCGGTGCGCATCGTGTCGGAGCAGCACCTGGATGGTGGCGGTGATTACGCTGGCGCTGCGAACGGCAACATTTACACGTGGCGCACTCGAGTGCGCCAATTTCGCGGGGGTGCATTACAACATCCAGCTGGCGTACTGACGGATAGTGGGGATCGTGATAGCGAAGACCCACACCGTTGCCGGTTCGCTCTTCGGTAACCGGATCGGTGGATCGAGCCGCGTCATCGCGGCTCGATCTCGTATTCCTCCCCAGCGCGGCCCTTTTTCACGCGCCAATATCTCGTCGTCGTCCGCAAGAACGCTCGCTAGAATGAACCGTGTGACGCATCACCGACGAGAAGGGGGTTCGTTTCATGACATCTCGTTGTCACCACTTTGGCCTCGGTCTCGCTCTGCTGACGGCCGCGTTGGCCTGTTCACTTCTCCGCGCCGATGAACGGCTCAAGGACATCGCCTGCCGCTCCGTCCATCTCCGCTACCCCGCAGCCGAGGGTGTGGCGTTTTACAACGAGGTCGCGGTCGAGCGCTCTGCTCCCGGCACCTACTTCATGGTGTGCGGCTGGGACAAGGGCTATTTCGGCATGCAAGAGCTGGGCAACGGCAAGAAGCTGCTGCTCTTCTCCGTGTGGGACTCCGGTCAGAACGATCCCAAGGCCGTCGCCGAGGACAAGCACGTTCGGCTGCTGCACCGAGATGCGAAGGTGCGCATTGGCCGCTTCGGCGGCGAGGGCACCGGCGGGCAGTCGTTCTTCGATTACGACTGGAAGGCCGGACAGACGTATCGTTTCCTGGTGACGGCCCGCATCAATGGCGAACGCACGGAGTACGCCGGCTGGTTCTATCTTCCCGAAGACAAGGCGTGGAAACATCTGGTGACGTTTTCCACCCTCACGGGCGGAAAACGGCTGCGCGGTTACTACTCGTTTATCGAGGACTTCAAGCGCGACCGCGCCTCGGCCACGAAGGTCCGCTCCGCTCACTTCGGCAACGGCTGGATCCAAAACAAGGACGGCGAATGGCAAGCGCTAACCAAGGCGCGCTTTACCGCCGATCGCAACCCCGTCGTGAACATCAACGCCGTCCTCGACGGCGAACGATTTTCCCTGGCGACCGGCGACGACACAAGCAACAAGGATACGAAGCTGGGTGCGACGATGGAATTGCCGTCTCGATCCAAACGGATGCCGCCGGAAGGATTGCCGGCAGCCGATCGTTAGAGGACCGAGCCGCGACCGTCAGGGAGCGGTTACTCCCGCTCCCTGACGGTCGCGGCTCCGAAGGGCGGGAAGTCATTTCGACTGGTTCAGGAAATCGAACACTTGCAGCTTCTCCATGTCGAAGTGTTCGCCATGCTTCTTGACGAACTCCAGGTGCATGGGGTATTCGAGGTACGCCTTGAGTCCGCGGGCATCCTCGACGAGCACGAGCAGGGCGAAATCGTACTTCATTTTGGGAACGTCCGGCGTGCCCTCCTTGGCCGGCCGGCCGGCGTGGACCGAGCGCACGGCGGGAATGTTGGCCAACAGGTTATGGCAATCGGCGATGGCCTTGGTGACCGCGTCCGTGGGCGCGTCCTTCTTCATGCGGAAGACGACGACGTGGGCGAAGGGAGGATGGATCTTCTTGTCCGCCGCCTTCGGAAGCTGGGCCGGCGCCAGGCCCGCCACGATTCCGAACAGGGCCAGCGCGGCCCCCAACAGCAATGTCCGCGTCATCCGTTGTCTCCTTCGTGAATGTTCCTCGTGACCTTCGAGAAAGGCTATCAAACGACGGCGCGGCGGGCAACGCGCCGCTGGCGGGACGGATTCAGCCGACGCTCGTACAATCGCGGTATGCGCGGCAAACTGCGGCGAGCCTGGCCCGTCGTCAAGGCCATCCTGTGGCTTCTCATCCTGTTCCTGATCGGACGGCAGTTCGCCCGAGACCTGCGACGGCCCGAACTGTGGCAGCGTCCGCTGCATCCGGGCTGGCTCATCCTGTCGGGCCTGCTTTATCTGCTGGGCATCGGTCTGTCCGCGCTGTACTGGGAGCGCTTGCTCGGCCATCTGGGGACGCGGCCGCCGCTGCGTGTGATGTTGCGGGCGTACTACCTCGGACACCTGGGCAAGTATCTACCGGGCAAGGCATGGGCGTTGTTTCTACGGTCGAGCCTGGTGCGCGGACACGGCGTCAGCCTCGGCCTGGCAACGCTCACCTCGTTCTATGAGGTGCTGACGACGATGGCGGCGGGCGTGCTCGTGGCGACAGTGCTGTTCGCCGTGCTCGGCGCCGACGCCGGAGCCGGACTGAGTGCGGACACGCTGCGGCGACTGCTGACGCTGGGGCCGCCGGCCGAGGAAGGCTTGCAGCGCTCGGTCGTCGTGACGCTGTCGGCGCTGTTATTCCTGGCGTTGATTGTGCCGCTGCAACCGGCGATCTTCAATCGGCTGGCGCATCGGATGTCGCTGCCGTTCCGCGAGCGCGACGCGGAGCAACTACCGCACATCCGTCTCGGCTACCTGGTGGAGGGACTGGCCTTCGCCGGCGTGGGCTGGCTGTTGTTGGGGGCGAGCGTCGCCGCCACGCTGCGCGGCATCGTTGGCGACGCCTGGCCGCTTTGGGACGTGCGGACGGCCCGGCTGCCGGCCGTCATGGGACTGGCTTACGTCATCGGCTTCGTCGTCCTCATCGCTCCGGGCGGACTGGGCGTGCGCGAGTTTCTGCTGACGTTGCTGCTGGCGCCGGAGTTGGTCGGTGTGGACGGATTGGGGGCGGAGCAGGCTCGCGGCACCGTCGTGCTGGCGGTCCTTGTCCTGCGTCTAGTGTGGACCGCGGCTGAGTTGGTTATGGCGGCCCTGGTTCGTCAGTTCTGAGTTCTGAGTTCTGAGTTCTGAGTGAAAGAAGGGAAGGATGTTTTTCACTCAGAACTCAGAACTCAGAACTCAGAACTACTAATGGGGCCGGTATGTCAGGAGAACGGCCGTGATTTCGGTCGTCATTCCGGTCTTCAACGAACGCGACAGCCTGCCGGCGCTGGCTGCGGAGATCGCCGCCGTGGCGAACGCGGCGCGGCTGGACCTGGAGATCCTCTTCGTGGACGACGGCAGCACGGACGGTTCCTGGCAGGCGATCGCGGAGTTGGCGCGGCGCATTCGGAGATACACGGCATCCGCTTTCGCCGCAATTTCGGCAAGGCGGCGGCATTGTCGGCCGGCTTCCGCGCCGCACGCGGCGACATCATCCTGACGCTCGACGCCGACTTGCAGGACGACCCCGCCGAAATTCCGCGCTTCCTCGATAGGCTGGACGACATCAAGGCGAGCGGGGGGCTGACGACCTCCGCTCGCCTTGACGTCATCAGCGGTTGGAAGCGCGTGCGGCACGATCCCTGGCACAAGGTCTGGCCCAGTCGTGTCTTCAACTTCCTGGTCAGCTGGCTGACCGGCGTTCGCCTGCACGACCACAACTGCGGCATGAAGTGCTATCGTGCCGAAATCTTCCGCGAGGTGCGGCTGTATGGGGAACTGCACCGTTTCATCCCGGTGCTGGCGGCGGCGCGCGGCTACCGCGTCGGCGAGATCGAGGTCCAGCATCGGCCGCGCAAGTTCGGCCATTCCAAGTATGGCGTGCGCCGCTTCGTCAAGGGCTTCCTCGATCTGCTCACGGTCAAGTTCCTCACCGGCTTCGGACAGCGGCCACAGCACCTGCTCGGTAGCCTCGGCCTGGTCAGCTTCCTGCTCGGCGGTCTCGTCCTGCTCTATCTCGGCGTCACCTGGATCATCCGCCTGTGGCAACCGGACGCCTACCCGCCGCTGCACGAACGGCCGCTGCTCATCTACGCCCTGGCCGCCCTGCTGCTTGGCGCCCAGATGATGTCCATTGGCTTCCTGGCCGAGCTGGTCACCGCCTACGTCGGCCGTGACGAGGACAGTTACAGCATCGCCGAAAAAACCCCTCCGCAAACTCCATGAATGTACCCGCCGATCCGACCCCACCGCTGCGCCGCCTGACCTACACGCTGCTGATCGCCGTGGCCGCGGCAATGGCCGTCGGACGCATCTTCTCGACGGAGTTGGTCTACGAGCCAACCCTGTCGGAGGATTGGCCGCGCGATCCGGGACACCCGCGCCGCGCCTGGCCAGCCGCGGCGCCGCGCGCCATGCCCACGTTCAGTTCCAACGACCGCTCGCGCTGGGCCGCCGTCCGCGCCCTGGTGGACGAGGGAACGTGGATCGTCGGCCGCCGCGACAAGGAGGTTGTCCTCACCAGCGCCCCCACCGCCCTGGCCGCCGGCGACGCCTTGCAATTGGCCGTGTTGCTGGAAGTCGGTTACGACCGGCGAATCAAGAGCGATACCGGCATCATCTTCGAGGACGGCTGGCAGAGCGTGGACAAGATGCTCGATCCCTCGACCCTCGAATACTACTCCACCAAGCCGCCGCTGTTGACGTTCCTCGTCGCCTGCGAGTACGGACTGCTGAAGAAGATGTTCGGCTGGTCGCTCGGCGGGATGACGGGGGAGCTCCGAACGACCGCTTTTCCGTGGTGCGTGTCTGTCTGCTCACGTTCAACGTGCTGCCGTTCGTGGTTGCCCTGTGGTTGTTTGGCCGGTTGGCGGAGCGTTTCGGAACGACGGACTGGGGCCGCCTCTTCGTCGTCGCCGCCGCGTGCTTCGGCACGCTGGTGACACCGTTCCTCATCACGCTCAACAACCACACCCTCGCCACGTGCAGCCTCGTCGTCGCCGTGTACGCCGCGGTGCGCATCCTGGAGTCAAGCGAGAGCAATTGGAGATGGTTCGTCATCGCCGGTTTCTTCGCGGGGTTCACGGCGGTCAACGAGTTGCCGGCCGCCGCCTTCGCCGTCGGTCTGGGACTGCTTCTGCTGCGGCGCTCCGCCGGACGGACGCTGCTGGCGTTCGCCCCTGCCGCGCTCGTGCCTGTGGTGGCGCTCTTGGCCCTCAACTACGCGGAGTTGGGCGAATTCAACGTCGGCTACAGCAAATTCGGCGGCCCGTGGTACGAATACGAGGGCAGCCACTGGCGCAACCTGCCCGATCGGTCCAAGCGTGGCATCGATTGGGCGAAGAACCAGGAAGGCAAGGGCGCCTATGCGTTCCATCTGCTGCTGGGCCATCACGGCTGGTTCTCGCTGACGCCGATTTATCTGCTGGGCCTGGGAGGGATGGCCTGGGGCGTGCGGAGTCTTCTGCGGAGCGGGGAGCGTAAGCCCCCTGAGACGTACACAACTCAGGGGGCTTACGCCCCCCGCTCCGCAGGAAGAATTCGCGCCGAACTGGCCGTCTCGACTTTGTTGCTTTCGCTCGTCGTGATGGGATACTACATTTTCAAAAGCGACAACTACGGCGGTTGGACGAACGGGCCGCGCTGGCTGATGTGGTTGTCGCCGCTGTGGCTGCTGACCCTGCTGCCTGTCGTCGATCGGCTCGGACAACGGCGCTGGGGCCGGGCGTTGTGCGTCTTTCTGCTGGCGGTGTCGGTGCTGTCGGCCCATTACTGGGACTGGAACCCCTGGCGGCATCCGTGGATCTATAATTTCATGGATGCACGCGGATGGATACCGTACTGAGCGAACGTCCTCCGTCTTCAATCGCGAGAGACCATGTCCGTAAACGAACCCTTCTCCGAGCCGCCCAACTCGGGACCGCCCCCGGCCGACGAGTCGATCGCGCCCCCGCCGCCGGAGGGCGAACGTCCCACCGTACCCTCGGAGTGGCAGACGGAACTCGGCCTACCGTCGCGCTCTCTCCGCCAAATGCCGCGCTGGCCGCACCCCAATTACGGTTGGTCGTGGCTGTGGTGCTTGTTGTTCCTCTTCGTCACGCAGATACCTGGTGCCCTCGTCGCCGCCGCGATCGTGGTCGTGCTGGCCCTGGTCTCACCGGAACAGTTCCCGCAAGGGGCGCTGAGCGACCAGGCCGTCCTGCTCAAATCCAAGCCGATGGGCATGGCCCTGGCCGTGGCGTTTTTCATCACCGAGGTGTTGGTCATCGGCTTCTCGCTGCTCGTCATCCGCCTCGTCGTCGGCCGGGACTGGCCGCGACAACTCGCCGTCCGCCGTCCCAGCGCGGCCCACACCCTGTTGGCCCTGGCCAGCTTTCCAGCCCTGGTGCTGCTGGGCAATGTGGCCTACGACGTACTGCGAAACGTCCTGCACGTGCCGAGCCTTTCAGACTTTGGGGTGAGCGGCATGGAAGAGATGGTCGAAATCTTCTCGAAGTGGCCGTGGGCGTTCGCCGTCCTGGTGATCGGCCTAGGTCCGGGCATCGGCGAGGAGTTGTGGTGCCGTGGTTTTCTCGGCCGCGGACTGGTCGGCAACTACGGCGCGGTGCTGGGCGTCCTCGCCAGCTCGTTCTTCTTCGGACTCATCCACGTCGATCCGTGCCAGGGGACGATGGCGATGCTCATGGGGCTGTGGTTGCACTTCGTCTATTTGACGACGCGGTCGCTGTGGCTGCCGATGCTGCTGCACTTCCTCAACAACTCGCTCGCCGTCGTCGCGCGGCGCATCCCGTATCTGGAGTTGGTCGATGCCAAGCCGGACGAAATTCCCATACTCATCTATGTGACGGCGGGTTTGTTGCTGGGCCTGGTGGCGTACGCCCTCTACCAGAGCCGAGCGCGGCTGGAGGCGGAGGTGCCGCAGCAGTTCCTCTTCTGGCGTCCGCCCTATGAAGGGGTCGAATACCCGCCGCCCGGCTGTGGGACGCGCGTCGTTCATCCGCTGCCGTCGCTGCCGTCGCTGGCCCTGGTCGGCGGAGGCTTCGGTCTGTTCGTGGCCGCCTGCGTCGCCTGGGTCCGTGCCGGCTGATGGATTTTGACCTGCCCCGTATTCCCCCGAGGAGAACATCATGCTTCGTTCGACGTTCGCTCTCCTGCTCGCCCTTCTGGCTCCGCTGTCGGTGCGCGGCGACGACAAGCCGCCGCTCAAGGCCGGCATCATCGGCCTGGACACCTCGCACGTGGTCGCTTTCACGCAGACGCTGAACAATCCCAAGGCCAAGGGGCCGCTGTCCCGCGTGCGTGTGGTGGCCGCCTACCCCGGCGGCAGTCCCGACATCCCCGAAAGCAAGAATCGCATCGACGGATTCACGAAAACGCTCCGCGACAAGTACCAGGTGGAGATCGTCGATTCCATCGACGCCTTGCTGAAGAAGGTGGACGTGGTGTTTTTGGAGAGCGTCGATGGCCGGCCGCACCTCGAACAGGTCCGGCCGGTTTTCCGAGCGAAAAAGCCGGTCTTCATCGACAAGCCGGTGGCCGGCTCGCTGGCCGATGCCGTCGAAATATACCGGCTGGCGAAGGAGACGGGCACGCCCTGCTTCTCCAGTTCGTCGCTGCGTTTCAGTCCCGGCATCTTCTCGATCCGCGACGATCCCAAGTTCGGCGGCGTCCTCGGCTGCGACGCCTACGGCCCATGCAGCCTGGAGTCGCACCACCCCGACCTGTTTTGGTACGGCATCCACGGCGTTGAGACGCTGTTCACCATCATGGGACCGGGCTGCGTGTCGGTGACGCGCGTGCAGAGCAAGGACGCGGAGTTCGTGACGGGCACCTGGAAGGACGGCCGGGTCGGCACGTTCCGCGGCATCCGCAAGGGTGCGTCCGGTTACGGGGCGATGGTGTTCGGCGCCAAGGCCATTGGGTCGAGCGGCAAGTACGGCGGCTATGAGCCGTTGGTGACGGAGATTTGCAAGTTCTTCGGCGGCGACAAACCGCCGGTGACGGCCGAGGAAACGCTGGAGATTTACGCCTTCATGGAAGCGGCCGACGAGAGCAAGCGGCAAGGCGGCAAGCCGGTGACGCTGGCGAGCGTCCTGGCCCGCGCCCGCGACAAAGGCGAGGCCAAATCCCACTAGCTGCCGGTCAGATGAAAAACGAACCGGGCCGGGGCAACGGCCCCGGCCCGACTCTCATTCGCTGACAAGAGCGAGTTCATTCATCGCTCTTATGCACGTGTACCGCAACGACCTTCTTGTTGTCAAAGATGGATAGCTGCAAGCTGACGATGCTTCCGGCCGGGATATCGGCCGCCTTGCCGCCGTCGGCCTTGACGCCCTTGGCCAACTCGAAGGTTCGGTCCTCGACCGCCGCATTTTCCTTGACGGTGACGGTGAGGGTGTTGGTGCCGGCGTCCACGCCCTTGAGCGTGCCGTGGACGGTCGGGCCGCGAGCGAGAACGCCGACGGCGATCTTGCGGTCATAGCCGGACAGGTGGACGACGATCGGCGTACCCTCGGCGAGATCGGCGAGCTTGCCCTCCTTGGCTCCACTCTTGACCAGGCCGTCGTCCAGCAGCACTTTAGCCCCCTTCGCCAGCTCCACCGTTTTCTCGGCCGGGCCATCCTTGGTCTTGGTCACGAGAGTGAGGACGTTCTTCTCCCCGTCCACGGCCTTGACCGCGCCGTGCAGGCTGCCGCCGTGGACCTCGACGCGGAGGACCGTCTTCTCGTCCGGAGATAGTTGCAAGAAGACGGACGTGCCCTCCGCCAGGTCCGCCGGCGCACCGTCCTTCGTCTCCTTCACGAGTCCATGCACCAGCACGATCTTGACGTTCCTGGCCAAGCCGAACGTCCTTTCGGCGCGCTCCTTCTTGCCCTTCTCGATCTGCACCAAGGCGGTGAGGGTTTGCTTGCCGGCGTCCACGGACTGCACGGTGGCCGGGATGGTCGGACCGACTTCCGGCTTCGGCTTGTCGGCGGTCCCGGCCGTTGTCGCCTTCGCGGCGACGGCCGGCTTTTCGGCCAGCGCGTGCCGGCCGAGCAAGCCCGCGCCCAGTCCCGTGATGGTAAAGGAGAACAAGACGAACGTGACGATCTTGAGTCTGGCGAGGAACATGGTTTGGAGGACTCCTTGAGTCAGGGCGGCGACCGGGGCCGCAATCATGTCGGCGGGCCCGAGCGCCGCTTGAACGGTTGAGAGAATCAGCGCGGCCGGTGCCGCCGCCTGGTGCGACAGCGCCGCAGTCAGTGCGCCGGCGGGCGCGACCAGGCAGCGACCCGTCAGGCGCCGTGCCAACATCTGCCGTGCGCGGGCCAACCGGCTCGAAAGAGTACCTTCGGGCAGATGCAGCTGCCGGGCCGCCTGGCGTCGGCCCTTGCCTTGCAATTCGCACAGCACCAGCGGCACGCGGTATTTTTCCGGCAGACGCCGGATGGCATCGTCGAGCCGGGCTGCCAACTCGGCCTGCTCGTCGTCGGGCCGAGGTTGAGTCAGGAGGGGTTCGTTCAGGGGCCTCTCCCGCTGGCGCCGGCGGGCGGCGAACGCTTTCGCCTTGAGGGCCGTGCGGCAAGCGACGCCGTAGAGCCAGGGGCCAACTCGTTCGCGCGGCGACACCGACGACGCCTTGCGGGCCAGGACCAGGAAGGTTGCCTGGAAAGCGTCCTCGGCGTCCTGGCTGTGCCGCAGCACGCGCCGGCATACACCCAGTACCATCGGCCCGTGTCGCCGCACCAGTGCCTCGAACGCCGCCTCCTCGCGGCGGGCCAGGAAGCAGTCGAGCAATTGCCCGTCGCTCAGCCCCTCCACGTCCCGACGGAGGACGGCCCGCCGCAGGTGCCGGACCACGGTGCTCATCGCGCTACTGCCCATGATGGTTGTCCCCGGATAGCTCGTCGCCCCGCCACTGTATATTGCCGGCGAGGTGGCCGGCGCGTCCCATTTTTTCCAACTTTCCACCGCGGCGTTACGGGTCCTCCAATCGACCGCGCAACTTCAGCACCTCGTCCAGTCCCAGCACCTGCTTGACCTCGGCGAAGGTCATCATCTCACTCGCGGGCAGATCGGCCCGGCCGCGATTGAGCAGGGATTGGATGAGGCGCTGGATGGCCTTGCCGGCCACGAGCAGCGTCTCGATGGGACAGACGACGATCTTGTAGCCGAGCCGCTCCAATTCCTCGACGGTCAAAATCGGCGTGACGCCGCCGCTGAGCATGTTGACCAGCAGCGGGCGATGGACCTCGCGCGGAATGCGTTCCAGCTCCGGCCGGCCCTCGGGCGCCTCGATGAAACAGACGTCGGCGCCGGCCTCGGCGTAGCGGTTGGCCCGCTCGATGGCGCCGCCGACGCCCTCGACGGCCCGTGCGTCGGTGCGGGCGATGAGCACGAAATCGGCGTCGCGGCGAGCGTCCAGCGCCGCGCGCAGTTTCAGGACCATCTCGGCGGCGGGGATGATCTGTTTGCCTTGGAAGTGGCCGCAGCGCTTGGGGGTTACCTGGTCTTCGAGCAGGACGCCGGCCGCCCCGCGCGCTCGAACTCGCGCACGGTGCGGACGACGTTGTGCAAATCGCCGTGGCCAGTGTCGCCGTCGGCCACCACGGGAATGTTCACGGCTTGCGCCATGCGCCGCACGGCGTCGGCCATCTCGCTCAGCGTGATGAATCCCACGTCCGGCAGGCCGAGCAGACTGGCCGACGTGCCAAATCCGCCCAGAAACACCGTCTCCAGCCCGGCCGCCTCGATCAGCCGGGCAGTGAAGACATCGTGAGCGCCCAGGCTGCGAATGATGCCGGGCCGGTTCAACAGTTCTCGAAAACGGCGCGTGGCGTGCATCGGCGATTCCTCTCCGCGTGATCGATTCGGGCGGACGGCATGGCTGCCGCCATCCTGTCGGGGTGGAATCGGTTTGTCAATCGTCTGCCGCGAGCGGATCGCCGCGTTGCGAGGCTCGAACTTATTGCCGACATTTTCCTCTTGCAATACATAGAACTGCAATGTATTATCGCCTATATGAAGATCGCAAAAGATTTGATTGCGGCTTCGGCCGTTCCGTTGGTCCTCTCCATCCTGGAGGATGGAGAAAGCTACGGCTATGCCATCCTCCAACGGGTGCGTGCCCTTTCCGACGGCGACATGGAATGGACGGACGGCATGCTCTATCCCGTCCTGCATCGCCTGGAGGCTCAGGGCTACATCCGCGGCCGCTGGAGCGAATCCGAAACGGGACGCAAGCGGAAGTATTACGCGCTGCGGGCCGACGGACGGAAAGCGCTCGTCGAGCAGAAAGAACAATGGCAGGTCGTCCTGGCGACCTTGAACCGACTGTGGGGGGCGCAACATGCCTGAACGGGAACAGCTCATCGCACAGTGGCGGCGCGGCCTGGCGGAAACGACCGGCTGCGGCAGTGAGATCCTCGACGAGCTGGAGGGCCATCTCCGCGACGAGATTCAGCATCTCGTTGCGCGGGGCACACGGAGGAGCAGGCGATGGCCCTCGCCGCGGCGCGGCTGGGCAGCCCGCCGGCACTGGCGGCGGAGTTCGCCAAGGTCGCCGAGCCGGTCTCCTGGCTGCCGGTGCGCGTCCTTGGCATCGGCTTCGGCGCTGTCGTTCTCGCCGCGCTGTTTCTCGGCTACTCGTTCGCGCGCGGTCAGGACGGCCGACTGAGACTTCTGCTGGCCGCGCACGTCTGTACCGTCCTGTTGGGATACAGTGCGTCCTTCTTCGTCGGCGCTCTCGCCGTCTGTTACGTGTTCACGAAGCCGTTCCGCGATCTGAGCGCCGGCCAGATGCAATCCGTGCGGCGTGCGGCCTTCACGCTGACGGGCATGGCGCTGGGGTTGACTCTCGTGGGTGTCCTGCTGGGCGCCGTCTGGGCGAAGGATCATCTCGGTCGTTACTGGAGCTGGGCTCCGCAGGAGATAGGAGGGGCGTGTGTGTTGGCCTGGGATGCGGTGATGCTGTCGCTGCTCTGGCTTCACCCCGCCTCCGAGCGCCTGGCAATCCGGCTCGGCCTGCTGGGCAACATGGTGGTCGGTTTCGCCTGGTTTGCCGGTTCCTGGACACAAAAATCGTACGGCGTTCCGCCCGTCTTTCGGTTGCTGCTGTTGTTCGCTGTGGTCCAACTCGTTTTGTTCGCCGCGGGCTTTCTCCCGGTCGGGCGGTTGCGCCATCGTGGGACGTAAGGGACATTCCGGACTTCTTGAACCGTAATCGTTGACTCTCCGAGCCTGAAGCGTAAGCGAAGGAGTGGCAACCGAAGGTTGCTCTTCGCTCACGCTTCAGGCTCGGATCACTTTGTTTCGACACGGCAGTTAGGTCAGCGCTTCGTATTCGGGAAGCGGATCACGAATCCTCCGCTTTGCGTCCCTGTTCTCGCGCTTTCCAGCACGCTTCCTGAAGTCGCTCAATCGCCAACTGGCGTTCCTCATCTTCCTGACGCATGCTGGCAATGTCGGCGTCGATCTCCTCTTTGCTCCGCGGAACGAAGCCGCGGGCGCGCTGTTCCGCATGGATGCGTTCGAGTACCTGCCAGATGTCCGTCTGCGTGATATCGAGTACCGATTGCACGGTCACACGCACTCGCCCTGGCGGCAGATTCGGTTTCTCGTCGAGGACCAACGTCCCATCGGCTTGCAAGGTGCCCTGGACCTCAACAATGGGGATGGTCATGTTAACCTCCACTCTTCGGCGCCAGATGAAGGATCGATGGTTGTATCGTATCCCGGATGCCGGCTCCAGGAGAAGGGGTTCGTCGGATTGCGTGTCATTCCGCCGTGTTCACCCACGAGCGCAGCGTCTCGGCGACGCTCCACGCCTGGGCGATGCAGCCGCGCGGCCGAAACGGCTCCTCGGCGTCGGCGATCTCGCTGATCGAGCCGACGCACGCCTCGCCCAGGTGGTCGGCCAATCCCTCCAGGAAACGCCGGCCGCCGGCCTGGTCGTTGGGGTGCACTTTCAGCCAAGCATCGACGAAAGGTCCGATCAGCCACGGCCACACCGTTCCCTGGTGATAGGCCGCGTCGCGCGAACGCAGGTCGCCGTGATAGGTCGGCTTGTACTCCGGCTCGCCCGGGGCCAGCGAGCGCAGTCCCAGCGGCGTCAGCAAACGCTGCCGAACCACGCCGAGGACAGATGGCCAGCGTTCCTTGTCCAGCACCGGATGCGACAGCGAGACGGCGAAAATCTGATTGGGGCGGCAGGAGGGGTCGTCGCCCTTGTCGCCGTCCACCACGTCGTACAGGAAGCCGCCCTTGGCGTACCAGAAACGCTGGTTGAACGAGCGTCGGGCGCGGTCGGCGTGTTCGCCGGCCGCTCGTGCCTTGGACTCGTCGCCCGCGTCGCGCTCCCAGCGTTCCAGCCAGCGCAGGGCGTTGTACCACAGGGCGTTGATCTCGACCGCCTTGCCGCGCCGCGGCGTCACCACCCAATCGCCGCACTTGGCGTCCATCCACGTCAGTTGATAGCCCTCCTCGCCCTGCCGCAGCAGGCCGTCGGACGCATAAACGCCGATGCCGAAGTGCGTGCCGCGCAAGTGGTGGGCCACGATGTCGCGCACAATCGGCAGCATAAATTCCAGCGTTTCGCGGTCGTTGGTGATCTCGACGTAACGGCCGATGGCCTGGACGAACCAGAGGGTGGCGTCGGCGGTGTGATAGAGACCTTCCTTGCTGCCCTCGGGGAAGAGGTTGGGGATGAGACCGTCGCGGACGTGGGTGGCGAAGGTGCGCAGGATGGAGCGAGCGTCGTTGGGACGGCCGGTCGTCAGGGTTAACCCCTCCAGGCTAATCATGGTGTCGCGGCCCCAATCGGTGAACCAGTGGTAGCCGGCGATGACCGTGCGAACCTCGTCGCCAGCAGCGCCGGCCCGCGCCGCCTCCTCGGTGCGGCCGGCCGGCGTGATGAGGAACTGGTCGGCCGCCAACGTCCACTCGGCGCCCACGCCGGTTCGCGCCGACGGGGCCGTCTGCGCCAGCAGACGCCGCCGCCGTTCGTGCTCGGCTCGGCGGGCGACGGCCGGCGTCAGGGCGTCGATCGTCTCCCAGCTCTCCGTCGAGGCCACCAGCGTGACGTCGTGGTCCGTCGTCAGGTCGATACGGAAGTAGCCGGGACTCCACAGTTCGCCCTGGGCGTCGTAGCCGCGTTCCTCCTCCAAGCGGTACAGCAGCGGCTGGGTGCGCTGGCCCTCCACCGTGAACGCTGGACGCCGGCCATGCACCTTGAAGCGCAACGGCGGCAGGCTGGTGCCGTCCGAGACTTCGTGGCGGTCGAGGATGGCCGTCAGCGCGTAGGGGCGCTCGAAGGTCGTGCTCACCTTCTCTTCGTGCGGCCGAAAATGGATGGCCAGGCGCAGCTTCAGCCGCACCGGACCCTCGCCGCCGGCCAGGCGGTAGTTGACGTGGACCGTGTTCTGCTCGTGCAAGAGCAAGACACGCTTTTCCAGCGCCCAGTCGTCGATGTCCCAGCGCCATACCGGCAGCCCTTCTTCCAGGTGGAACTCGCGGAAGTAGTCGATGCCGTGCAGGTCGAAATGGCCGCCGGCCGTCTGCTCGCCGCCGAGGCGCACCGTCCGGCCGTTGGGGAGACGGAGTTGTTCCATCAGGTGGTTGAGCATGACCATGCGGCCGAGCGGGGCAGGCAGGGCGGCCACCAGCAGGCCGTGGTAGCGCCGCGTACACACGCCCGCCACCGTGGACGACGCATAGCCGCCCAGGCCGTTGGTCACCAGCCATTCGTGCTCGACCAGCGGCGCCACGTCCGCGCCGCCGGCCCCCGTCCAGCGCAGGCGACGAATCAGTTCATTCATCGGATCGCCGTCCTTCCTCCTTGGGCTTCATCACCACGGCCGACTCGCCTGGCAGACGCCAACCGTCCTCTCCCTCCTCGGCGACGGCCGAATCGCCACCATAGCGCAAGTCTTCACTGCTCCACAGAACCTCCCAGCCCATGCCGTCGTCGGGAGCGAGCAGCGGCTCCGGCGATGGACCCACCAGCAAGTCTTGCCCCAGGTTCACCAGCAGCAGCCGGTCGTCGCCGGACTCGCCGAAGTAACGCAGCACAAAGGCGTGCGGCCCCAAAACGGCCCCATCCACGCCGCCGGGCCGCTGCGCTCGGAACACCGGATCCTCGCGACGAAGCCGAATCAGGTCGCGGTGCAGGGCGTACACCTCAGCGTGCTTCTGCCGCTCCGAAAAATCGAGTTTACAGCACTCAAAAGTCGCCCTATCCGATGGATCGGGTACGCTCTCCTGGACGGCCAGCGTCGCCTGGCTGGGGAACTGGGCGAGGAACTCCTTGCGTCCCTTATGTACCAGACGGGCCAGCTCTGGCTTGTGGTCGGCGAAGAAGAGGAACGGACTGGAGGAGGCAAATTCTTGCCCCTGGAAGAGCATCGGCGTTCCCGGACTCAACAGCATCAGCGCCGTCAGCGCCCGGTAGCGACCGGGACCGGAGCGCCGGTGCGGCCGCAGGCCGCCCGTGTTGGACACCTGATCGTGGTTTTCCAGGAAGGTGACGAAGACACACGGCGGAGCGCCGACCGTCGCGCGTTCCGCGCCGCTTCTTCTGCCAGAGATAATGCTGGCCCTGATAGAGAAAGCCGTGCTTGGCCGCCGAGATGAATTCCTGCGGCGTGCCTCGGTAGTCCGTGAAGTACGCCTCGGTTCGGCCGGTCAGGGCGACGTGGGCGGTGTGGTGGAAGTCGTCGTTCCACATGCCGTCGAAGCCGTGGCCGCCTTCCTCCATCGGTAGCACCAGGCGGATGTTCTGCGGCTCGTTCTCGGTGACAACGATCGTCGCCCGTCCCTTCGCCGCCGCACGCACGGCGCGGTTGATCGCGGTCAGGATGTGTTCGGGAGAGCTATCGTAGATGTTCTGCGTCGCGTCCAGACGCAGGCCGTCGAAGTGGTATTCGTCGATCCAGTAGGCGGCGTTGCCGGTGACGTACTCGCGCACCGGGCCGGAGTCCGGCCCGTCGTAGTTGATGGCCGGACCCCAGTCGGTCTTGTAGCGGTCGGTGACGTAGTCGTCGGCGAACTGGCCGAGGTAGTTGCCGTCCGGGCCGAGATGGTTGTACACCACGTCGAGAAGGACGGCCATGCCCAGGGAGTGGGCACGGTCGATGAATCGGCAGGCGTCGTCGGGCGTGCCATAGAGGTGCGTTGGCGCGAACAGATTGACGCCATCGTAGCCCCAGCCGAAACGGCCGACGAAGTCGGCCAGGGGCATGATTTCCAGGACGGTGACGCCCAGCGCCGCCAACTCGGGCAATTCGCGCTCCGCCGCCGCCCACGTTCCCTCGGGCGTGAAGGTGCCCAGGTGCATTTCATAAATCACCTGGCCCGGCAGGGACAGACCACGCCAGTCCTGATCGGTCCAGGCAAAGGCGTGCGGATCGACGACCTGCGACGGCCCGTGCGGACCTTCCGGTTGAAAGCGCGAAGCGGGATCGGGGTAGAGCGACGATTCGCCGTCCAACCGGAAGCGGTAGCGCGTGCCGGTCGGCGCGGCGGCAAGGGCGGCGAAGTAGCCGTCCCCCTCCGGAGTCAGCATGAAGGCACCCTCGGCGGGCCTTTCCAGGATCACCTCGACCCGGCGCCGCCGCGGCGCCCAGACGCGAAAATGCGTACGGCCGTCCCGCTGGACTTCCGCACCGATTGGCAGCCGGCGCTTGACCTCGTTGTTCATGCCGCTGTTGTACGCAAATGGAGTGCCGCCGAATCGTTTCGCCGCGACGCGCGGCGGAGCGCGACTCGCGCTCCGCCGCGCGTCGCGGCGAAACAAAAATACGCACGCCCCCCTTGGCATAGATGCTGCCCTTCTCCGTAGAATTGCGAGGGTGTGCCCTCGTTGGTTTCGCCCCGATGCCGGCAGGTGTTACCGTGATTCGCCGCACGCGGAAGCCCGAGATCATTACGCTGGAAGACGATCCGCTCTGGTACAAGGACGCCATCATCTACGAGTTGCACGTCCGCGCCTTCCGCGACAGCAACGGCGACGGCATCGGCGATTTCGCCGGCGTTGTCGAGAAGCTCGATTACTTGCAAGACCTGGGCATCACGGCCCTCTGGCTGCTGCCGTTCTACCCTTCGCCGCTGCGCGACGACGGCTACGACATCGCCGACTATACCAGCGTCAACCCCATCTACGGCACCCTCGACGACTTCCAGCGTTTGCTCGACGAGGCCCATCGCCGCGGCCTGCGCGTCATCACCGAACTGGTCGTCAACCACACCTCCGACCAGCACCCGTGGTTCCAGCGCGCCCGCCGTTCGCCTCCGGGCAGCCCCGAACGCAACTTCTACGTCTGGAGCGACACGCGCGACCGCTTCAAGGAAGCCCGCATCATCTTCAAGGACTTCGAGCTGTCCAACTGGACCTGGGACCCGGTCGCCAACGCCTTTTACTGGCACCGCTTCTACTCGCACCAGCCCGACCTCAACTACGACAACCTCGCCGTCCACGAGGCCGTCTTCCGCGTCCTCGACTTCTGGCTGGAGCGCGGCGTCGACGGCCTGCGCCTCGACGCCATCCCCTACCTGTACGAGCGCGACGGCACCAGTTGCGAGAACCTGCCCGAGACGCACGTCTTCCTCAAGAAGCTGCGCGGCTACCTGGACAGCAAGCACAAAAACCGCATGCTGCTGGCCGAGGCCAACCAGTGGCCGGAGGATGCCGTCGCCTACTTCGGCGGCGGCGACGGCGACGAGTGCCACATGTGCTTCCACTTCCCGGTCATGCCGCGCCTGTTCATGGCCATCCAGATGGAGGACCGCTTTCCCATCGTGGACATCTTGCAGCAGACGCCGGCCATCCCCGAAAACGGCCCAGTGGGCCATGTTCCTGCGCAACCACGACGAGCTGACACTGGAGATGGTCACCGAGGAGGACCGCGATTACATGTACCGCGTCTACGCCCAGGACCCGCAGGCGCGCATCAACCTCGGCATCCGCCGCCGCCTGGCCCCGCTGATGCAGAACCATCGGCCCAAGATCGAGCTGATGAACGGCCTGCTGCTGTCGCTGCCGGGCACGCCGGTCGTCTACTACGGCGACGAGATCGGCATGGGCGACAACATTTACCTCGGCGACCGCAACGGCGTGCGCACGCCGATGCAGTGGGACGGCGAGCGCAACGCCGGCTTCTCGACGGCCAATCCGCAGCGGCTGTTCCTGCCGCTCGTCATCGATCCCGAGTTCCACTATCGAGATGGTCAACGTCGAGACGCAGCAGGACAACGTCCACTCGCTGTTGTGGTGGACGAAGCACCTGTTCGACCTGCGCAAGCGGCACCAGGCGTTCGGCCGCGGCAGCCTGGAGATGCTGACGCCGGACAATCCCAAGACGTTGGCCTTCGTGCGCCACGGGCCGGACGAACATATCCTCGTGGTGGCCAACTTGTCGCGCTTCGTGCAGGGGCTGCGCGTGGACCTGTCGGCGTACAAGGGCATGACGCCCTTCGAGCTGATGGGGCGCACGGCGTTCCCGGCTATCGGCGAGGCGCCGTATTTTCTGACGCTGGGGCCGTATGCCTTTTACTGGTTCCTGCTCAAGCCGCAGCCGGCCGCGCCGCCGGGCACCGTCGAGCCGCCGCTGCTGACGATCGGCGCCCCGAACTGGACCGGCCTGTTCCGCGGCAAGGGCCGGCTGGCGCTGGAGGAGGCGCTGCCGGACTACCTGCGCAGCCGACCCTGGTTCCAGGGCCAACTGCGGACCATCAAGAGCATCACGCTACGCGACGTCATCCCTCTCGGTCCGGAGAGCGAGGCGCCGCGCCTCGGCCTCGTGCAAGCCGATTACGACGAGGGGGAGCCGGACGTCTACCTGCTGCCGCTGGCCTTCGCGGCCGAGGACGCCGCCAACCCGTCGGCGCCACTGGGCCCTGTCATCGCTCGTCTGCGCTTGCGCGGGCACGGCGATCGGGAGAACGTCGTCGGCGCTCTCTACGACCCCAGCGGCGTGCCCGGCTTCGCCGAGACGCTGGTAGACCTGCTCGGCCGCGGCGGCCGCTGCGAGGGCGAGGCCGGCGAACTGCGGGCCGAGCCGGAAGGCGCCTTTCGTCCCGAACCGCTGTCCGGCGAGCGGCGCCTGCTGGAATCGGGCAACACCGTCGTCATCCTGGGCGACCGCCTCCTGCTCAAGCTGTATCGTCGCATCGAGGAGGGGTTGCAACCGGAGCTGGAGATGGTCCGCGTCCTGCGGACGAAGACGTCCTTCACGAACCTGCCGTCCCTGGCGGGCACCTTGCCGTACCGCGGCGAGCACGGCGAGACGACCACGCTGGGCCTGTTCCAGGAGTACGTCGCCACCCAGGGCGACGCCTGGCGCCTGACGCTGGACGCCTTGCACCGCTTCTTCGACAACATTCTGGCCGGCGGTCCCGCGACGCCTCCGCAGTTGGAGGCGGGGCCGCGCTCGGTGGTCGAGCTGAGCGGCCAGGACGTCCCCACCCAGGCGCAGGAGTTACTGGGCACCTACCTGGAGACGGCACGCCTCCTCGCCCACCGCACGGCCGAATTGCACGTCGCCCTGGCCTCCGTGACCGACAACCCCGACTTCGCGCCCGAGCCGTTCACGCCGCAGTACCAGCGCTCGCTGTACCAGTCGATGCGCGGCCGCATCCGCCAGACGTTGGAGATGCTGCGGCAGCGGCTGGGACGGTGGCCCGAGCCGCTGCGCGAGCCGGCCGGCCGCGTCTGCCACAACGAGGATCGGCTGATGCGCCTGGCCCAGCGCATCTTCGATCGTCTCATCGAGGCGCCGCGCATCCGCTGTCACGGCCACCTGCACCTGGGGCACTTGCTCTACACCGGCAAGGACTTCCTCGTCATCGACCTGGAGGGCGAGCCGGATCGTACCTTCACGCACCGCCGCCGCAAGCGTTCGCCCGTCCGCGACCTGGCCAGCCTGCACCGCTCGCTGCAAGAGGCATCGCTGGCGGCGCTGACCCAGGGCGGCGTGCGACACGAAGACGTACCGACCCTGGAGCCGTGGGCCCGCTTCTGGCAGCGCTGGGCCGCCGTCGTCTTCCTCAAGGAATACCGGGCCGCCCCCGGCACCGCCGCCCTGCTGCCGCGCGATCCGGCGGCGCTGACGCTGCTGCTCGATTTCTACCGGCTCGGCTGGAACATTTCCGGCCTGCGCCACGAACTGGCCGCGCCAACCGAACGCGCCGCCATGCTCCTGCGCAACCTGATACAGATGATGGAGAGGGTTTAGGGCGTATTCCCGATCGGACAAAACTTGTCCGAGCCTGAAGCGTAAGCGAAGGAAAACATTAACCTTCGCTTACGTTTCAGGCTCGGACAAAAACGGTTTGTCCGCCAGCACGAATTGGCGAGGAGTTTTATCATGCGAATGTGGCCGGGACGATCTTATCCCTTGGGTGCGACCTGGGACGGGGCGGGAGTCAACTTCGCCCTGTTCGTCGAGCAACCCGACGTCAAGGTCGAGTTGTGTTTCTTCGATCCCGACGATCCCGGCAAGGAGACCGGCGCGCTTTGTCTTGAAGGAACACACCGATCAGGTCTGGCACGGCTATTTCCCCGACGTGCAGCCCGGCCAGCTGTACGGCTACCGCGTCCACGGTCCCTACGATCCCGCCAAGGGCCTGCGCTTCAACGGCAACAAGCTACTGCTCGATCCCTATGCCAAGGCCATCGGCCGCAACCTGACCTGGCACGACTCCCTGTTCGGCTACAAGGTCGGCGAGGCCGAGGCCGACCTGTCCTTCGACGAGCGCGACAGCGCCCCGTTCGCCCCGCTGGCCGCCGTCGTCGATACGGCCTTCACCTGGGGCGACGATCGGCCGCCGAACACGCCCTGGAACAAGACGCTCATCTACGAGCTGCACGTCAAGGGCTTCACCCAGCGGATGCCCGACGTGCCGGAGAAACAGCGCGGCACCTACCTCGGCGTGGCCTCGGAGGCCGCCCTCAAGCACCTGCTCGACCTCGGCGTCACCGCCGTCGAGTTGATGCCCGTGCATTATTTTCTCGAAGACCGCCATCTCATCGAAAAGAAGCTGACCAATTATTGGGGCTACAACTCGCTGGGTTATTTCGCGCCGCACCCCGAGTACGCCTCGGCGGAGGGGACGCGCGAGTCGGTGCAGCAGTTCAAGATGCATGGTGCGCGGCCTGCACGCCGCCGGACTCGAAGTCATCCTCGACGTCGTTTACAACCATACGGCCGAGGGCAATCAGATGGGGCCGACGCTGTCCATGCGCGGCGTGGACAACGCCTCCTATTACCGCCTGTCGCCGGAGGACGCGCGCTACTACATGGACTTCACCGGCTGCGGCAACACGCTGAACATGCGCCATCCGCGCGTCCTGCAACTCGTCATGGACAGCCTGCGCCACTGGGTCCTGGAGTTTCACGTCGATGGCTTCCGCTTCGATCTGGCCAGCACGCTGGCCCGCGAACTGCACGACGTCGATAAGCTGGGCGCCTTCTTCGACATCATCCATCAGGACCCGATCCTGTCGCAGGTCAAGCTGATCGCCGAGCCGTGGGACGTCGGCGAGGGCGGCTACCAGGTCGGCAACTTCCCCGTCCTGTGGACCGAGTGGAACGGCAAGTACCGCGACAACGTGCGCCGCTTCTGGAAGGGCGACGGCGGCACGGTCTCCGAGTTCGCCACGCGCCTGTCCGGCTCCAGCGACCTGTACGCCTACAGCGGCCGATCGCCTTACGCCAGCATCAACTTCATCACCTGTCACGACGGCTTCACTCTGCACGACCTCGTCAGCTACAACGACAAGCACAACGAGGCCAACGGCGAGGACAACAAGGACGGCGCCAACGACAACAACAGCTGGAACTGCGGCGCCGAAGGCCCGACCGACGATCCCGCCATCAACGCCCTGCGCGAGCGGCAGAAGCGCAACCTGATGGCCACGCTGCTGTTCTCCGCCGGCGTGCCGATGATCTGCGGCGGCGACGAACTGAGCCATACGCAAAAGGGCAACAACAACGCCTACTGCCAGGACAACGAGTTGACCTGGCTGAACTGGGAACTGACGCCGCCGCAGCAGGAGTTTCTGGAGTTCGTCAAGCTGGCGACACGCATCCGCCGCGAGCAGCCGGTCTTTCAGCGGCGAAAGTTCTTCCAGGGCCGCAAGATTCGCGGCTCGGACATCAAGGACCTGTCCTGGTTCGATCCCAAGGGAGAAGAGATGACCGACGAGGCCTGGGACGCCGGCTTCGTCAAGTGCCTGGGCGTGCGCCTGGCCGGCGACGTGATCGGCGAGGAGGACGAGCGCGGCGAGCCGATCGTCGGCGATACGCTGCTGCTGCTGCTCAACGCCCATCACGAGCCGATCCCGTTCACTCTGCCGGCGAGTCGTTCCGAGCACCACTGGGAGGTGATTCTCGACACGGCGGTTTCGCAGACCCAGGCGGCCACGGCATCGCTGGCGCCGGAGAAATACCCCTTGCAGGGCCGCTCCCTGGTGGTCCTCCGCACGCGCGGGCCGCAAGAGGGCGTCCCGGTCGTCACGCCGGCCACGGCCGCCGCCCTCCTCAAGGAACAATCGCAAGTGAAGCAACCGAAGCTCCAGCCGGTCGGTGGCTGAGGACACGGTTGCCGCTTGCGGTTTAGCGCTAAGTGTCTGTCCGGTAAGCCCCTCTCCCCCGAGTACAGGGGAGAGGGGCTTACCGGACAGACTCTAAGCCGCAAGCGGCCCTGGATTTGGCGGACCCTCATGACCCACGCCGAAGTGCTCGCCGCCTTGCTGGCCGACGTCGAGCGCGAAGCGGCCGACCGCCGCTGCGCCCGGAGGCGACCTATCGTCTGCAATTCCACGCCGGCTTCACCTTCCGCGACGCCGCCCACATCGCGCCCTATCTGCACGAACTGGGCATCAGCCACGTCTATGCCTCGCCCTATCTCAAGGCCCGGCCCGGCAGCAAGCACGGCTACGACGTCCTCGATCACCAGCACCTCAACCCCGAGATCGGCAGCGAGGCCGACTACTCCGCCTTCCTCGACGCCCTGCGCCGCCACGACCTCGGCCAAATTCTCGATGTGGTGCCCAATCACATGGGCATCGTCGGCAACGAGAACGTCTGGTGGAACGACGTACTGGAAAACGGGCCGTCCTCGCCCTACGCCAACTATTTCGACATCGCCTGGCAGGCATCGCCGCGGCCGAGCCTGCGCGATCGCGTCCTGCTGCCGCTGCTCGGCGAGCACTACGGTAAGGCGCTCGAATCGCAGCAAATCCGCCTGCACTACGACAATGGCGCCTTCACCGTCCACTATTTCGAGCACCGTCTGCCCGTCGCCCCCGATACCTGGAACCGCATTCTCACCCACGACCTCGACCGGCTGGAAGCGACGCTGGGCAAGGATTCGCCGCACTTTCAGGAGTACCAGAGCATCCTGACGGCCGTGCGCAACCTGCCGGTTCGCACCGAGCCGAGCGCGGAACGCATTGCCGAGCGCCAGCGCGAGAAGGAGGTCATCAAGCGCCGCCTGGCCGTCCTGACCGATAGCAACGCCGAGGTCCGCGACCACCTCGCCGCCGTGGTGGCGCGCTTCAACGGCGACTCCGCCGACCCGCACAGCTTCGACCTGCTCGACGCCCTGCTCGACGAACAGCCCTATCGTCTGTCGTCCTGGCGCGTCGCCTCCGACGAGATCAATTACCGCCGCTTCTTCGACATCAACGAATTGGCCGCCCTGCGCATGGAGCGCCCGGAGGTCTTCGCCGCCACGCACGCCCTGGTCCTACGCCTGCTGCGCGAGCGCAAACTGTCCGGCCTGCGCATCGACCATCCCGACGGTCTGTTCGACCCGCGCCAGTACCTGCGCCGCCTCCAGCGCCACTACTTGCTGGAGCTGGCCCGGCAGGCGTACCAGTCGCATCACGAGTACCAGTCCATCGACTGGACCGACCTGGAGGGGCCGCTGCTGGAACGCATCGACGCCGGCGCCCTGCCCGAGCGCGCGCTGTACGTCGTCGTGGAAAAGATCCTCGGCAGCGGCGAGTCGCTGCCGGCCGACTGGCCCGTCCACGGCACGACCGGCTACGACTTCCTCAACCTCGTCGGCGGCCTGTTCGTCGATGCGGTCGGGTCTCGGCCGTTCACGTCGCTGTATCGTCACTGGGTCGAGGACTACACACCGTTTCCGATGGTGGTGTACCAAAAAAAGCTCCTTATTCTCCAATTATCGCTGTCGAGCGAATTGCAGATGCTGGCGCTGGCGCTGGATCGCTTGGCCCAGCATCGTCGCTGGTCGCGCGATTTCACCTTCCACAGTCTGCGCCGCGTCCTCCGCGAAGTCGTGGCGTGCTTTCCCGTGTATCGCTCCTACGTCGCCGGCGGCACCGTCCACGACGAGGACCGCAAGTACATCGACATCGCCATCCGCACGGCCCGGCTGCGCAATCCGACGCTCAACCGTTCGCACTTCCTCTTCCTGCGCGACATGCTGCTGCTGCGCCACGACGAGCACGTCGGTGACGAGGAGATCGCGGAGCCGCAGCGATTCGTCGGCCAGTTCCAGCAGGTGACGGCGCCGGTGATGGCCAAGGGGCTGGAGGACACGGCCTTTTACGTCTACAACCGCCTGCTCGCGCTCAACGAGGTCGGCGGCGACCCGGCCCGCTTCGGCATCGCCCCCTCGGCCGTGCATCAGGCGCTGGCCGTGCGCCAGCAGCACTTTCCCTACGCTCTCTCGACGACCGCGACGCATGACACCAAGCGCGGCGAGGACGTCCGCGCTCGCATCAGCGTGCTGTCCGAGATGCCCGACGACTGGCGCGACCGCCCTGGAACGCTGGAGTTCCCTGAATGAACCGCACCGCGTTCAGGTGGAGGACGACAAGGCGCCGGATCGCAACGTCGAATATTTCCTGTATCAGACGCTGCTCGGCGCCTGGCCGGTGGGGCCGTGTACCGAGGCGGAGTACGCCGACTTCGTCGGCCGCATCCAGGCGTACATGGAGAAGGCCACGCACGAGGCCAAGGTCCACACCAGTTGGATCAACCCCAACGCCGACTACGACGACGCCCTGCGCCAGTTTGTCGGCCGCATCCTCGATCCTGCCGTCAGCGCGGAGTTCCTCGCCGACTTCGTCGCCTTCCAGGGACGCATCCGCCGTTATGGTTTCTTCAATGGGCTGGCGCAGTGCCTGCTCAAGATCGCGGCGCCGGGAACGCCGGACACCTACCAGGGAACGGAGCTATGGGACTTCAACCTGGTCGATCCGGATAATCGCCGGCCGGTCGATTACGACCAGCGCCGCCGACGGCTCAACGAGTTGCTCGAACGGTCGCGCGAGTTGGGATCTCGCGGCGAGCTGGCTGCCGAACTGGTGGAGACGATGGCCGATGGACGCATCAAGCTGTATGTCACCGCCCTGTCCCTGCGCTGCCGCCAAGCGCATCCGGGTCTGTTCTCGTCCGGCTCGTATACGCCGGTCGAAGCCGTGGGACCGCGGGCCGAGCACGTCTTCAGCTTCATCCGCCGAGATGACGAGAGAGCGGCCCTCGTCGCCGTGCCTCGACTGGTGGCGAAACTACAGCCGGACGCCGCCGACTTGCCGCACGGCCCGGCCGTATGGGGCGAGACGATGCTGCCGGTGCCGGAGGAGTTGGCCGATCGTTCCTGGCATTCGCTTTTCACCGGCGAGGTGCTGACAACGAGGGAGCACCAGGGCGGACACACTCTGTCGGCGGCGCAGGTGTTTGGACGTTTCCCCGTCGCGCTACTGCTCGATCAGTCCCAAGGCCCATTGTCGGAGACCCCAAACCGAGTTTGCGAACCGGGGAGAGAAGATGGATAAGACGGACGCGGACATCAAGAATCCGTCAGCGAAACCACGAGACGCTTGCCCACAGCCTCCGCGTATCGCATCAACGTCTCGATCGTGGGATTGGGCCGCTGGCCGGTTTCGAGTTTCGAGAGGGCGGATCGATCCATGCCGGTTAACTGGGTCAGGTCGGCCAGGCTCAGACCGCGCTCTTCGCGTGCAGCCTTCAACTGTCCGAGCAGCGTTTCCAGTTCGCCGAAGGCCGTCATGCGCTCGTGATGCCGGTCGATCAGTTCCGGCAATTCCCCCGCGACCTGATCCCGAATCGCGCGGTACCTGGCAGCTTCCTCCGGCGTGAGGTGCCGGTTGCGGTTGATGCGACGCATGGTCATGACCGATGTTTCCTCGGGACTTCGTAGGCGGTCACCGGATAAACGGTGTCCGCATCGACCTCTTCATACACCACCATCACGTGTCGGCCCGTGCTGGTATCTCCGAACACCACAGGTCGCCCGGATGATCGGCTGACGTCTGCGTCCGTCGCTTTCTGGAGTACCTCTTCGACCTCTTCTTTCGTAATACCGTGCTCGGCGCAGTACTGCACGTTGCCATCCGGGTCGTCATCGAGATCCCAGAGAATCGCATCAAATGACATGACTCTTGGTTCCCTGGGATGTAGTATTATAATACCACAATCTCACCTGGGAAGTCAATGAATGATGCTCTCGCCGGGGTCAATTATCCCCAAACGACGCGCAAAACCAGCGTGTCTTCGTCCGCCGGTTCCACGGTCAGCGTGCCACCGAGCTGCCGCAAGAGCGACTGCCCGGCCTGACGGCCGACCTCATCGAGATTGTCCCACAGCACCACCTGGGCCGGTGGCGCGCCGCCCTCCTCGCTCAGACCCGCCGGCGCCTCCGCCATTTCCACGATCAGCGCGGCGCCGTCCGGTCGCTTCTCCGTCCGCAGCCGCACCGCCGCCTTCGTCCCGGCGCACACGCCCTCCAGAATGAGGCGAACGAGTTGCTTGACGGTGCTGCGCGTCCTCGAGATCGACGGCGATTCCGCGTCGAACTGCATCGAGACGCGACGGCGCAACTCCGGCTCGTCCGCCACGACCTCGACGACGATGCCGTTCAGATCGACCGCGTAGGACTTCTCGCGCCGCTCCTGGACGACGTGCTGGAGCGAGCGGACCAGCGCCGCCGCCTGCGCCCCGTGCTGGCGGATGGCGGACAGTTCCTGCCGTGTCTTCTCGTCCACGCGCAGCTGGACCACCGAGGTTTGCAGCATCATACTGTTAAGCGCGTTGTTCAACTCGTGGGCGAGGCCGACCAGCGCCTGACCCAGCAGCGCGAATCGCGCCAGCTCCGTTTGCTCGCGGCGCATCGTCTCCACGGCCCAGCGCAAGGCCGTCGCCGGAGCGGCCACGGCCAACAGCGCTTCGGCCCGTGCCACTTCCTCCTTCAACGTCCCTTCGGGCAGGGCGATCGCCAGGAAGCCGCGCCGGCGCTCCTCCTCGTGGATGGCCGCCGCCAGCGTCCGCACGCCGGACACAGCGGGCAGCGTTTGCACCCCCGTGGCCAGAGTGTCCAAGGATGCCAGTTGCGCGCGCCACGCTTCTTTCCGCTCCGAACCGGATGTGTCCTTTTCCGGGCGAACGGACAGACAATCGACGCCCTCGCCGCGGAGCAGGCAGGCGGTTCGGACGGCTGCGGGGAGGAGTTCGAGCAGCAAATCGGCGAGGCGGGCGGCGCGTTCCTCCGGCGCGGACGATTGCCGCAACAACACCGTGATGCCTGCCTGGCAGCGGCCCAGCAGGTCGGCCAAATCGGAGGAGGGGCCATTCATGAGCAAATCCCTCCGAGCCGGAAGCAGAGACGAAGAGTGTCCTTGCTTACGCCTCCGGCTCGGGTTGGTCCATTTTGACCGTTCGTTCTTTGCATCTACCGTGCCGCCCAGCATCACCCAGCCGAACGCGCAACCAACCGAATCCGCTCCATTGGCATCGCGGTTGCCTCTCATTCTAGTAGCTGCGGGACGAGGCGTTGGTGTCCGCGAAGTACGGACAGTTCCATGACAGGAAACAGAGGGAGGCGGGCCTCCTTCGATCCGTCCGAGAAATCGGGCGAGGCTCTGGATGGACTCCAGGGAGGCGCAGGCGGCCGGTGGGACCACCGGCCGCCTGGTTTTTCGATCCCACCCTCTTACTCTTCCTTGAACGATTCCTTCTTGATGTTGTATTCGGCCAGCTTGGCGGAGATGCTGCGCCGCGACAGGCCGCAGATTTTGGCACATCGACCAACGTTGCCCCGGCTCTTTTTCATGGCGCGGGCCAGATAGCGGCGCTCCAGGTCGATGGTCACCTCGCGCAGCAAGTCCGGAAGCGGTTTGCTCAGATCGACCGCCGCCCCGCCGTCGCTGGAGCGGACGTGCAGGACTTCCAGGGGCAGATCCTCCGCCTGAATGCTCGGACCTCGCGCCGTGACGCAGGCGCGCTCGACGGCGTTCTCCAGCTCGCGGATGTTACCCGGCCACGAGTGGTTGAGGAGCTTTTCCATCGCCTCGGGCGCGAACGTCTTCGGCGCGTCGTTGGGCCGAGCGTGCTTGCCGGCGAAGTGCGTCGCCAACAGCGGAATGTCCTCGGGACGATCGCGCAGCGGCGGCAAGTCAATCTTGACCACGTTGAGCCGATAGTACAGGTCCTCGCGGAACTTGCCCTTCTTGACCAGTCCCGGTAGTCCGCGGTTGGTGGCCGCGATGACGCGCACGTCCACCTCGATGCTGGCCGTCCCGCCGACGCGCTCGAAACAGCGTTCCTGGAGCACGCGCAGCAGCTTGGCCTGCATCGGCATCGGAATGTCGCCCACCTCGTCCAGAAACAGCGTACCGCCGTCGGCCTGCTCGAAACGACCCTTGCGCTGGCTGACCGCTCCGGTGAACGAGCCTTTCTCGTGGCCGAACAGTTCGCTCTCCAGTAGCGTCTCCGGCAGGGCGGCGCAGTTGACGGCCACGAACGGGCCGGAGCGCAGTTCCGAGGAGGCGTCGTGAATGGCCCGCGCCACCTGCTCCTTGCCGGTGCCCGTTTCCCCTTCGATCAGTACCGTCGTCGTCGTCTGGGCCACACTGCGGATCAGTTCGAAGACCGCGTGCATCTTCGGGTTGACGCTGAGCACGCCGCGAAAGGCGTACTGGTCCTGAAGACGCTCGCGCAGCTGCAAGACCTCGTCCTGTAGGGTCCGCTCGCGCAGGATGCGCTCGACCACCAGACGCAAGTGCTCCGGCTCGACCGGCTTGGCCATGAAATCGTAGGCCCCCATGCGCATGGCTTGAACGGCATGGTCAATGCTCCCAAATCCGGTCATGACGATGACCGTCACGGGTAACTTGCGTTCCTGAATGCGTTCAATGAGCTTCATGCCATCCAGGCGGGGCATCTGCAAATCGGTCAGCAGGATACTGTACTGATGCTCGCCCAGGGCGCGGAGAGCGGCCTCGCCATCGCCGACGGTATCGACCGTGAACTGCCCTCCCGCCTCCAGCAAAGTCCGCAGTTGCTCGGAAGTGGCCTTGGAATCCTCGGCGAGCAGAATTCGTCGTTCCATTGCGACCTCGCACGACAAAGGTGAGAACCTATTTGCATGGTAATGGGCAAGGTTATGCTTGACAAGCGCCTGCCGAGTTCGGGTCGCTTCCTTATCCTCTTGTCGTCCCGCCGGTTTTGGCATCAACTGTGCAGAGTGGTTTAGCATAACCCGGACCATTCCGGCCCGGCTCGTGTCCTCGCTCCCTTCCTCGAACGGATTGGGGATTGCCATGTTGCGCTTGGCCTTGCTCTTGCTGGTGACCGCCTTGGCGGCGGGTTTCTGTGGTTTTGGCCTGGTCGCGGACCTCTCGTTCGCGGCGGCGCGACTGCTTTTCGGGGTGTTCCTCCTGTTGTCCGTGCTCGCCTTCGCCGCCGGCCTACTCGACGAGCACTCGGTTGACGGGCGATGGCTGGAACGCTGAGGAGACTTCTCGTTCTCGCCTGCGACCTTGGTTCCCATGGAGAGGTCTGTTCTTGCTTCGTTGGTCGTGTCCAACCATCCGCAGGGCTGTCGGAGGCTGGCCATCCGGATCGCCCGAGCGATCCGGCAGGAGTACCGTGATGGCAACGATCCTGCTGGTCGAAGATCATCCGATGAACCGGAAGTTGGTCCGCGACATCCTGCTCTTCCAGTTCGAGGTGGACGAGGCCGGCTCCGCCGAGGCAGCGCAGCAATATCTGCAAACCAACCGCCCCGACCTGATCCTGATGGACATTCAACTGCCCGGCATGGATGGCCTGACGTTGACGCGGCAACTCAAGGCCGACGCGGCCACGGCCGACATCCCCATCGTCGGCCTGTCCGCGCATGCCATGACCCGCGACGTGCAAATGGCCCGCGAGGCCGGCTGCGTGGATTACATTACCAAGCCCATCACGGACGATCCGTTCACGTTCCTGGAACGCATCGCCGGCTCCCTGACAGCGCACAACGGTCAGTCGGAATCAACTTCGTCGCGATCCTGATGCGTTGCGCCTCGCCGGGAGCACGGTCATGAGCGCACGATCTTTGCCCCTTAACTCGCTGCGGGCGCGGCTGCTTATTGGCATTGGCTTTCCGCTGGTGCTCTTCGGCGCCATCGCCGTTGTCGCCCTGAACATGCTCGACCGCTTGCTGACGGCGATGGCCCTGGAGAACCACAGCCACGCCGTCATCCTGCAAGGCGTCAAGCAGCAGGAAGCGCTGCGGCGCCTGCGCCTGATCGCCCGCTATGGTCCCGTCCTCCAGCCGGTCCTGCTCCAGCAAGATTCCGAGGACAATCGTCGCGGCTTCCTCGACGCCAACACGGCCGCCCTGGAGTTGGTGCAGAACGATCCCCAACAGAGCGAGCGCCTCGACGACGTGCGGCGGCTGGAGGCGGAATGGCATCAGCTGGTGCGACGGCAGTTCTGGCCGCGACCCGCGCGGCCGCAACCGCGCGAGGAGGACGTCGCCAGGGACCGCCCGCTCGACCCCACCCTCTTCGCTCGGCAGAACGAGTATTATCAGCAGCAGATCGACGAACGGCTCCGCGGCTTCATCGCCATTGAGGAGGAACGGCTGGAGCAACGTCATCGGCATGCTGTGGAGCTGAGCACGCAGAGCGCCTGGACCATCGGCGTCGGTCTGGCCGTGGTCGTTGTCATCACGGTGCTCGTTGCCTGGCGCGTCTCGGCGAGCGTGACCCGGCCGGTCGATCGCCTGCGCCGGGCCGCGCGACATCTGTTGACCGGCTCGTTCCGCATGGAGCCGCCCCGGGGGCCGACCGAGATCGCCCAGCTGATCGTCGATTTCAACCAGATGGGCCTGTCGCTGAGCGAGCGCCATCTCCGTCCGCGCGAGCAGGAGGAGGGCTATCGCCAGTACGTCATCGCCACGGCCAACCTGACCTGGCGTACCGGCGCCGACGGCCGAGTGGACAACGACATGGCCTCGTGGCGTGCCTTCACGGGACAGACGGTCGAGCAGATGCGCGGCCTGGGTTGGCTCGATGCCATCCACCCCGACGAGCGCGAACAGGCCCGCGCGCATTGGCTGCACTGCGTCGGCACGCGCGGCCGCTACGAGATCGAGTATCGTTTGCGTTCCGCCGCCGGCATCTACCGAACCTTTCTCGCTCGCGCCGTGCCCATCGTCGGGCCGGACGGCGCGGTGCGCGAATGGATCGGCGCCTGCCTGGACGTGACGGAGCGGGCCGAGATGGACCGGCTGCGGCAGGACAAGGAGGCCGCCGAGGCGGCCACCCGCGCCAAGAGCGAGTTTTTGGCCAAGATGAGCCACGAGCTACGCACGCCGCTCAACGCCATCATCGGCATGTCACGCATGCTGACCACGCAGCGCTTTGGCCCGCTGACCGACAAGCAGGCCGACTATCTGGGCGACGTCATCGGCGCCGGCGAACACCTGCTGGCCCTCATCAACGACATCCTCGACCTGGCCAAGATCGAGTCCGGCGCATGGAACTGCAACCGGAGGGCTTTTCGGTTCGCGCCGCGGTGACGGCCGTCGTCTCGACGCTGCGGCCGTTGGCCGCCCCCAAGGACCTGCCGCTGCACGTCGAGCCGGCCGAGCCGGATGGCGAGATCGCCGCCGACCCCGCGCGCTTCAAGCAGATCCTGTACAACCTGCTGTCCAACGCCATCAAGTTCACGCCGCGCGGCTCGGTGACAATCCGATGTCAGTGGATAGACCGCGCCGGCCGCGATGCCGTCCCCGTCGCCGAGCCGTCGGCGTCCGCCCTGCGCGTCGAGGTGATCGACACCGGCATTGGCATCGCGGCGGAGGACCAGTTTCGAGTCTGGGAGGAGTTTCGCCCGATTCCGTCGGCCGCTCAGCAGGTCGGCGCCCTTTCCGGCACCGGCCTGGGCCTGGCCCTGTCGCGCCAACTGGTGCAGCACATGGGCGGCACCATCTGGATGGAGAGTGCGCCGGGCCAGGGCAGCACCTTCGCCTTCGTCCTGCCGCGCAAATCAGAAGAAGGGACTAGGGAACAGGGACTAGGGACTAGAGAAGAAGCTTCTTCTCTAGTCCCTAGTCCCTGTTCCCTAGTCCCTCTTCCGACGATGGCCCTGGTAATCGAGGACTACCCGGCCACCCACAAGCTGCTGGTGGACTGGCTGCGCGAGGCCGGTTTGGCCACGGCGTCCGCCTTCGACGGCGAATCCGGTCTGCTCCAGGCCCGCCGACTCATCCCGAACCTGATCGTCCTCGACCTGCAGCTGCCCAGGCTCGACGGCTGGCAGGTGCTCACTGCCTTGAAGCAGGATCCGGCGACGGCCGCCATTCCGGTCGTGATCGTCACCGCGACCGAGGAGCAGGCGCCGCCCAGCGGCCTGAGCGTGCAGGAGTTCTTCGTTAAGCCCCTGCACCGCGAGGATTTCTTTCGCCGCCTCCGCGCCGCCCGCCCCGGCCTGTTTGATCGGTCTCAACCGTTCAAGGTGCTACTGGTCGATGATGAGCCAGCCGACCGCAAACTGATGGCCGACCTGCTGGCCGCCGAGGGCGGCGAAGTACTGACCAGCGCCAACGGCAAGGAAGCCATCGAGCGCTTGCGGGACGTGCGGCCGGACCTCGTCGTGCTCGACCTGATGATGCCGGAGATGGACGGCTTTCGCGTCGTCGAGGAGGTTCGCGCGCGGCCGGATCTGCAGGACGTACCCATTCTAATCGTGACGGCCAAGGATTTGACCGCGGACGAGCAACGGGCGCTCCAGGGCCGCATCCAGGCCGTGCTGGCCAAGCAGAAACTGACGCCGGAGAAGTTCTACCAACACCTGTCCGCCCTAGGCCTGCTTCGCCGCGACAGCTAGACGCGCAATCTGGATGAATGACCGCGCCGCCGGCATCGGTGAGGACGTTCGGGCGAAGCATCAGTTCTGGCGGCGTCCGCCGGCGAGCGGAGGCGCTGTGCCGGAAAGCTCGGCCAGATCCTCCATGTATTCGGCGCACTGCTGCCGCACGCGGGCCAGGACGCGCGAGGCGTTGACTTTCACGGCATTGGCGGTCAGGCCCAGCTCGGCGGCGACCGAGGCGCTGGGCCGGCCGCGCAGCAGACGCTGCTCGAAGCAGGCCCACGTGTTCGGCTGCGAGTTGCCGCGCACCCTTGCCAGCACGACTTCCAGGACGCGCTTGCGGTAGGAGTCGGACCATTCGGCGTCCGGCTCGACGTCCGCTGCGGCGGGCTGAGACGCCAGGCGTTCGCGGTAGGCATCCTCCTCGCGCGCCTGCCGCTTGCGAGCGCGGGCCCAGTCGGCGATGGCGTTGCTCGTCACCTGCCATAGCCAGGTGCGGAAGCGGCCACGAGAGCGGTCCAGCTGGAAGTCGGGCAAGACGCGGTGCAGCTTGGTGAAGATTTCCTGCACCACGTCCCGAGCATCGTGCTCCTGCAATCCCTTGCCGCGAACATAGGCCAACAGCAGCGGCTCGTACAGGGAGCAAAACTCGTCCCAACTCGCTCGGTCGGCGGGGTCGTGGAGGCGCTGGAGTAACGTGCTGCGTGTTTCCGTCATGATCGTATAGTCTACTTGTCGAGGGCTTCTTTTCGCCAGAGAAAATCGAACTTCCGAGCCTGAAGCGTAAGCGAAGAGTATCTCTTCTTCGCTTACGCTTCAGGCTCGGAGGGGTTCATCAAGCGTCGTACTGCTTGCGGAAGTTTTCGTAGGCCAGCCGGTAGGCCTTGACCGCGGCCTCTTCCTTCTTGGCCAACTGTCCCAGCAGCTGGTTGATCTTCGTTACCACGTCGGCGGGAGCGACTTTGCCATCCTCGATCAGCGCCACGACCTCGGCCAACTCGTTGGTAAAGAAAGCTTCGTCGGCCTCCAGCAGCCGCAGGTAGGCATCCAGCAGTTCGCGCACCACCGGAGCGTTCGGCACGTCGAGCGCCTTCATCGACTCGCGGACAGTGCGGACGGTTTGCAGCAACTTCTCATGGGCCTTCTTCAGCCGCGAGCGATCGACCGGCCGACCGTCGGAGACCGGATTGAGTTCCCGGAGGAACTCCTGGAACGCCTCGCGTACCTTGCCGTGCAGCGTGTCGATCTTATCGCGGAAGGCGAAGGCGGCCTTGCCCTCGGCGGTCCAGACGCCGGTCTTCCAGAATGCCACCGTGTCCTTGACGTGTCCGACCATGTAATCGAGGGCGGTGCGAAGGTGGTTCGGCGTGATGCCGTGGTTGCTCACCGGCATCCACAGCCACAACTCGCCCGACGGCGTAATCACGAACTTGGCCGTTCCGACCTGGGCGTTGAGCTTCACGATCTTGAGAAGCGCCTCGGCCATGATTTTGTCGTCGGCGGGGACGCGGCCAAGGTACGATTCGATCCAGACCACCGAGCGGTCGGGGCTGAGCAACACCGTCAGGTAGATGGTCCAGCCATCTCGTTTCACACAGACTTCGTACATTTTTCGGCCGTCGCTGAGCGGTGTGATTTTTCCCGGCTCGTAGCCGAGACCGCGCAGCATCTGCAACAGGATCTCATCGGTCAGCGGCGCTCCCGGCTTGACCTCGGCGCCGGCGGTCGGCGCCCCGGGCAGGGGGGTCGGCCCGTCCGCCAGAACGCAGGACGTCATCAGGCCCAACAGGATGCCCGGCAGCAACAACTTCGTCAGACGCAACATTGTTTGTCCCCTTTTGCTCGGGGCCTCTCCCCAGGACGCCCAGCGCCGGAAGAGGCCGGCCACGTATCAAGGACCGCGGCACGACCATCGTCCGCGGACGGATGGAAGAGTTCGATTTTCTTCCACCGCTGATACGCGGCCGGGTGGCAAAGGTAACAGGGAAAAGTGCGCAGCCAACGAAAAAGCCGCCCGGATGGAAAGTCCGGGCGGCCGGCGAGGACGGACGAAGCCGCTAGGGAGGCTCAGTAGTTTCCGGTTCGGGCTGAGGGAGGAGGGGTGAGGGAGACAATCGCAAGGCTCCTCCTGAGAATGACTTGTACCACCAAGGACATTCCAGGAGGGAGCCATGCGACAACGGCAGTATACACTCACCCCCGCCCACGTCCACGCCCACGTCAGCGCCCGGATGCAACAATATCTCCGCCTGGCTGACCACGGCCCCCGCTGCCGAGCCGATACCCTGTGGGCCGTCCTCTGCTACGCCGCCAGCCGCATCATCTCTCTGGCCGCCGCCTGCGCCGCCCTCCGCGACGCGCCCTCCGACACCGCCGCCCACGACGCCCTGCTCGCCACCCTCCCTGACTACGCCGAACTGCAACGCCGCCTCAACCGCGCCCTGCAAGGCGACCTGCCCCACGCCTTACGCCGACGCCGCCAGCCCTTGGCCATCGACTTGGTGCTCATCCCCTACCACGGCAGACCCCTGCACCACGCCAACGAGGTCTACCGCAGCCAAGCCAAGAGCGGGCACCAGCCACTTCCACGCCTACGCCACCGCCTACGTCATCCAGAAGGGCCGACGCTTCACCGTTGCCCTCACCCCGGTGGCCCGCCACGACGCCATGCCGGAGGTGCTCAAGCGGCGGCTGCGTGAGGCGGCGCGGGCCGGCATCCGCCCGCGTTATCTGCTGTTGGACCGCGGCTTTTGCAGCGTGGACGTCATCCGCTACCTGCAGAATGCCCGCTACGCCTGGTTGATGCCGTTGGTGCTGCGCGGCCAAGGCCGACCACCCCAAGGGACCGTCGGGCAGCCGGGTTTTCGCCGGCCGCAAGCGTAGCGGCTGGGCCGAGTACACGATGACCAACGCCGCCAAACGCCGGGCGCGGTTCCGGGTGTGTATCAAGTGTCGCAACCGTCGCGGCGAGCGGGGGCGGCATGGCCGTGAGGCGTTGGTGTATGCCTTCGGCGGGCCGTTGCGTCCGTCGTCGTACACGTGGGTGAAGGAGACGTATCGGAGTCGGTTCGCCATCGAGACGAGCTACCGTCAGATGCACCAAGCGCGGATTCGGACCTGCACGCGCGATCCGCTGCTGCGTTTGTTGTACGTGGGGGTGGCGTTGCTCTTGCGCAACGTCTGGGTGTGGTTGCATGGGCAGGTGTTGGCGCATCGTCAGCGAGGCGGTCGGCGGATCAATCTGGGGCGTTTGAGCTTTCGCAAGATGCTGGTGTGGTTGCAACACTGGGCCGAAGCACGCTTGGGTATCCACGATGAAATCGCCACGGAACATCGGATGTATGAATGAGTTGGGGCATGGTATCATGATTCACACTCACCGGAAACTACTGAGGCTACCCCTTCTTCGCCGGAATGGCGTCGAGGATGTCCAGGACGGCTTTCTTGTTGAGCTTGCCGTAGCCCCATTCGGCGTTGGGCGTTGGCCCGGTGTGCTCGTCCCGGACGGCCTTGCCGTGGAGTAGTTCGTGGACCTGACCGAAGGTGAGGTCGGGGTTCTTTTGCAGCATGAGCGCGATGACGCCGGCGACGTAGGGAGTGGCGGCGCTGGTGCCGTTGAACAGGCGATAGCGGCCGCTGCTGTCGCGGTAGACATCGACGTTGCTCGGCGCCGCCGCTGTAAAATACTGTCCGGGCGCCACCACGTCCGGCTTGACGATCCCCGGCGCCCGGCTGGGTCCGTGGCTGGAGTAGCGCGACAGCGCTCCGAGCTGGATCGGCTCGCGGAACGGATCTTTGTAATCCTGGAACTGGCCGCGTTTGTGGAACTTGGTGTTCCAGTCGTAACTGCCGACCGTGATGACGTTGTGCGCCGAACCGGGATGGTCGAGTTGCATGGTCCGTTGCAGGCACTCGCCCACGAAGCGGGTCTTGTTCCCCCTTTGTCCGTCGAAATCGGTTCGCAGGAAGGCGTCCGCCTTGAGGGCCGTCCCGGAGGCACTCGCCAAGGTCAATTCGTCCTGGAGGTTCCGCGTCTTGTCGAAATCGATCTCGGATACGACGGTCCCGATCAGGGGGTGGACGTAGGTTTGGACCTGCTTCAGACTCTCCCCGGCGATGCGGACGTCCTTGGCGTTTTTGGAGTCAAAATAGATCGTCATTCGCCCCGGTTCGCTGGCGAACCAGGTCAGTTTTGCCTTCTCCTGGCCCGGCCTGCATTCGACGAAGGCGTGCGTGCGCCAGTGGCCGGCGTTGCCGGCGGCGAAGCAGATAGCCTTCCCCTTGCTGTCGGGACCATCCAGGGGGAAGCGTACATCGAGCTGCCGCTCCATCACGCCGTTGCCGTCGTGCCCGAATTCGATCGCGTTGCCCCAACTACAGGTGATGACGTAAGGCTTTTTCGCTTCCTTCGCTTTTTGCTTGATCCAGTCGCAGAAGACGCCGAGCAGATAGCCGGTCTCCATGCCCCGCCCCGCCCCGCCGATGCGAATGGCGATAAGGTCCGCTTCCGGGGCCACGCCCGTGCTGAGGTGTGCGGCCTTGATCTCTCCGGTCGCCGCCCGGCCGTTGCCGGCGGCGATGCTGGCGCAGCCGGTGCCGTGGCTCTGATTGTCCCAGACGGGGATGTACGTCTCGCCCCTCAGGGCCGCGTTCAGGTCGTCGTTGTCGTAGACGGCCCCGATGTGCTTGCCGTTGGGATAGCGCACCGGCGCGGCGAGGCGCGAGGTCGAATCGGAGAGCGTGTCCCAGAAATAGAGCAAGCGAGAGACGGGTTTGCCGTCGCGGTCGAGGGTGATGAAATCGGGATGGCGGAAGTCGATTCCGCTGTCGATGACGGCGACGAGGACGCCCTTGCCGGTCAGCGGCACGTTGATTCCGCCGCGCACGATCTCCTCGGCCAGCTCGCGCGTCTTCTCGGCGGCCTCGGCGGTGCTCGGAGGAGGGACTTGCACGCCTTGCGCGAAATCGATCCAGCGCACGCCGGGAGCTTTCTCCAGGGCCAGCAACGTCTCCTTTTTGTTGAGGAACATATCGGCGAAGCGATCGATGCGCGTGAACACGTCGGCCCCCTTGAGCTGGAAGTCCTGGCAAGCCTGCGGGGTGGTGAACTCGACGTGCAGCGCCAGGTACACCGAGTGCAGCTCCGGCCTGACGGCCAGCACGTCCTCGATGGGTGGATTACGGAGTAAAGTCCCTTGTTGAAACTCATCGAGGCCGCGGAGGAGGAGCTGCCGGAAAAACGGCGACATCTTCGGCTCGCCTACCGGGCCGGTAACTCCGCCGAGGTTCAGGTCGATGGGCTGATCTTTTTTGTCCGCTCCGGCCTTTTTCCCTTCGGGGGGCGCGGACGTTAAGTTGAGCCAGGAAAAGGCCAGAAACAGGATGGCCGCCACAGAGATCGTCATTGTCCTCTGCTGAGTCACCGGTGTCCCCTTTCGTCGAAGGACAGAAAAGCCAGATAAAAAGATGGCAAAAATCTTTACTATTTCCTTTTAAGGTCTTAAAAGGCTCCTGACACGAATGGCGTTCGGTTAAGCCGCATCTTCTTGTGGTGGTGAGGTTTGGTGTAACAGTTTATGGCGCAGCACGGAGCGTGGCTTATTCATCAGATCGTACGGCTTGGGTCGCCGCTTCTTCACACGCGGCTCCACCCGACCGGGCCGACACGGGTTTACCCGCAACGGCGGCAATTCTTCCCCACACCGCGCCTCGCGCAGCCAACGCCACGCATCCGCGAAACTAATGCGCTCCGGTTCCACGTCTTGCTGCCGTGCCGCCTCCACCATCACCCGCCGCACCAGATTATACACCAACACGAAGACCAACAACTCCTTCCACACGCCACGCCACGTCTCACAACGTAGCACATCCATACCGAGGGTTTGCTTGAGGTGACGCAGGTTTACTTCCACGCTCCAACGCTTCTCGTACAGCCGAGCCAACACCTCCGGCGGATAACGCCGCCGATCCAACAGGGTGGTCACCAGCGTCAACTCCCGGACGCGGCAACCCGGCGTCCGGATCGGCACACGCAACTCACGGACCACCAGCGACGACGGCAAGGATTCATACTCCTGGCTGTCCATCCAGGCCGGACACTCGGCCGGCTTGAAGTACTCGACGAGTTGATCGTCGCGGCCCAGCCGTCGCAGCCAGCGCGACCGGGGCAAGCCCGCTTCTGCCTTACGGGGCTGGCGGTTCGGCGCTGACGTGCGTCCGTCGCGGCTTGAAGGAGATGATAAGACGCTGAGGGGCACGAAAGAGGCTGAAAACGCCTCGTTTCTGCCGCATCGCCAGATGAGCGTAGGAACAGAAAGCGCGATCACCGGCCACTACGTCGCCGGCCCGCAGTCCGCGATGGGTCCAGGTCAGGTCGGCCAGGTCGTGCGTGCGTAAGGGGGCCGGCATGGCATTCATCAGATAGCCGGTATAGGCGTGGAACTGCACCAGCAGATGGGCCGTCGGGAAGCCGCAGCCTTGGGCCTGCTGGCCGCTCTGACCGAAGGCGGCACGCAAGTCGGGCGTGTCCGGCATGGAGAAACTCGAACCATCCAGGAAGAAGACGCGGTGGCCATGCCACAAGGCGCGTGGGTCGTTGTCGCTGGAGCGGCAGCGGTCGAGGACGGCGACGCCCAGTCGTTGGAAGAAGGGCACGGGCAGGCGTTGTCGGGCCTCGCAGTAGGACGAGTCTGCGAAGGAAAGCTTGGCGAGGCGGCGGAGTTCGGAGACCGAGGTGTTCCCTTCGAGGATTTGGCGGATGAACAAGTGGGTGGTGACCAGGGGAGTCAGCCGACGCTGACGTCCGCCCAGACGGAGGCGCTCGTGCGAGGGAATGGATGAGGGGGGCATCGATCCATTGGGCGGTAGCACCCTTGATGCGTTCGAGGGCTTGCGACATACTAAGCATGGCGGCCTCCTGAGATGATGAGGTCTGGACAACTCCATCATGGCAGGAGGCTGCCGCCTTTCCAAGATCGTCAGAAGTTCAAGCAGCGAAAGAGGCTACGCTTAACCGAACGCCATTCAGTCCCGACCCCTTTTCTTTTCGTGAAAGAATCCAATTCGCTTTAGTTTCATCATTGAGTACCTAAGAAGGTTTGGCCCTTAACCATGACATCACTTTTAATGTCGTATTTGTTTCCGGCTAGGTTAGCATTGAGAATGACCTGGAGGTCCAGACTGTACCGCTCGTTCCTTGCGGTTGCGACTATATTGACATAAAAAGAGATTGATAATGTGTTAATACAAACGAGGCGTGGATTAGAAGTTTCCACGCCATCGACGAGGCAATTACCTGATCCGATAAACTCGATAAATTCCATGTCTAAGTCGCTGTATTGACGACGAAGCACCCCTAGCAAGTGCTCACTTAGAAAAGCTCCCAAATCAGGCACGAGGTCCATACGCTCAAGTATCGCATTGATCGCGTCAGCCTTTTCGAAACCCAAAACGGCAGGTTGATGTGGACTTGTCATGATCTCTTCTTCCTCGCTTGCCAAACCAAGCTACAGGGGATTGGCAGAACAAAGGCGTTCTGTAATGTCTCGAAGCTGTGCCAAACACTCCGCTTCCGTTGAATAGCGACACTCACCTATCTTCGCTACAACATCTTGCCCTACTGCATGGATCCTTCTCACGTCGGCTTCGAGGAGAATGGCCGTTTCGGTCACGGTGATCTCCAAACACCAACTAACGGCTTCTCCGGAAACCAATTCTACGTCTACGTACTCCTCAAGCCGGTAACTGTCGATTAAGTCCGGCATTTCAACCACGTGCTTAACCGATCTTACTTCATTAAGCTCACTTAGGTGAATCGCATGGAGCTTGAGCCGGCGGTGGCATTCGCCAATCGCCAGAAGTAGCGGGAATCCGCGGACATTAATTGAAATCGTGTTCATTGTGTTATTGAGGGAACTTTCCCGAAGCTCCAGGGCCATAGGGAGGAGTTGGCGGCTTAGGAATTACTGCGTTTTTGAGAGCGTCTGGCGTCACATTCACCACACTTACATGACCCGGTGGAGTCGTCAAGCTTCCAGGCACTCCATCTGGAATTACCGATCCAGGTGGTAGTTTGGAGGTATCAATCGCCATGTAATCCTGGCCGGGACGAAGAACAGGCCGTTGACCACCGAGCGGACCCGGTGTACCCGGTTGAATCGGGTTGCTCAATGAATCTCTGAAAGACAAGTGACCGCCG
Source organism: uncultured Planctomycetota bacterium (assembly GCA_963849325.1). Taxonomy (GTDB): domain Bacteria; phylum Planctomycetota; class Planctomycetia; order Gemmatales; family Gemmataceae; genus JAJPHU01. The sequence continues at coordinate 239,441 of CAWKHF010000012.1, forward strand.
TCTTGAGGACGTGGTGTGAGATTAGACGGGCTGGGCCGCCCCTCTCGATAGATGATCGGTGGTGTCTCGCCCGTCGCTGGCGGTACTGGAGCGGCGGGTTGACGGCCGCGGAAGAAACTGCGGCCACCCTTAAGGACGACAGGCGCCGCTATCACTGCTGCCTGAAGAGCGGCATCTCCCAGCATCTGACGCTGCTGCGCTTGCGTCAAGCCCAGATGACGACCCGTCGCCAAGTCCTCTCCCGTCCAACCCGTGTACGCCGCGCTCACTCCCGTCGCGTCGGCCAAACCGCCCCCCAGCGATTGCAGCACCGACTGACCCTGATTGAAACCACGATCCGCCGCGCTGGACAACGCCGACACCGCCAGCATCCCCATGCCCACCGCGAACAGCACCGGACCAACGCCCGGAACCAACAAGGCCACCGCACCCAAACCTATGCCCGCACCAACCATCGCCACCGTCTTCCAACTGGGGAAGTAATCGATGAACGTCTGCCAGCCGCTCTGCGGCGGCGGCGGATTGACCTGGGCGATGACCGGATCGTCCAGCGAACGCAGGGCATCGGTATCGCGCTGCTGCTGGGCGCTTTGCACGTTGGCGTTGACCTGCTTCTGCACCTGATTGAGCAGCGCCGCCCGCTGCGTGTCGGCCAGGCTAATGCTCTGGGTCGTCTGGTCGGCGTTCTTGGCCTGGGCATCGCTGACGGAAGCGTTGACGGCGGCGACGATGGCGGCGGGTGCTGGCGCGACTTCGGCCTGCACTTGCCCAGCAGCGGCGTCGGCCGCCGCCTGGATGGCGGCATCGGCGGCCGACGCTTTCTGAACAACGCTGTCATGGCCGACGGTGGCCACTTGGGTATCATGCGTTTGGGCGGCGCTGGCGTCCTTATCCTGTTGGTTCTTCTGGTCCTGGGCGATCTGATCGTTGCCGCTCTTGACGGCGGCGTCCTGGTTGTGGGCGGCCTGATCGTCGGAGGCGTCCTGGTTGTGGGCCGCCTGATCGTCGGCGGCGTCCACGGCTTTCTGATCGGCGGCGGTGGGGGCCTCGGTTTTCTCCCAGGCGTCGGCGGCGTCCTGGTCGGCGTTGGCGTCGGTGACGGCGGCAGTCGCTTCGTCGTTGTCGTGAGCGGCGGCATCGAGCGTGGCGGCGTGCTCGTCCGCTTGCCAGGTGATGTTTACGGCCGTTAAATACGTCATCAGTGGCAGTCTACGCTATGATGCGCCCCAACCTGTTCCTTCGCAGATTTCACAGCGTACCTCATCATTCATACCCGTTCCAAAACAGACCGGACATTGGAACTTTAAGGACTGAAGCCCTCCTTCTATGCCCTGCCCCACAATAAAGACGGCTTTGTGTAGACACCCGTCTGCGTCGTAGAACTGAACTTCCACACGGCGGGGGTGTTCCACAATACTGACTACTTCAGAGACCTCAGATACCCTGTTGACAAAGTCAACTGGGTCGAAGTCGCCTGCCAAAAACGGAGTTAACTTTTGCTTGAAATCCGACGGTTCGCCTCCTTCCGGCTTCGGCCAGATCGCAACAATCTTCCTTAGTCGCTCAATATAGTTACCAGTGTTTGGCTCCAAGTGGTCGTGCATGGTCATGATTATTTCAAGCTCCCTCCATACTGCTGCAACGCCGCCTCGATTCTTTCCAGTGCATCTGGCACCTGATCAAGGAACCGGAAACGCGGATCGTTCTTGAACAGGTTGGCTACGTCCTGGACATTACCTCGCGCTGAAGCGGCTTTAGCAGGCAGCGTCTTACTGAGGATTACATCGATGTTCTTATTCAGTTCAGCGATCTGGGTAGGTGTCAACTTGGCACCGGCAGGTAGAGCCTTGATTCCTTTGATGACTTGTGGATCAGGCATCGCTCCCTTTGAACCAGAGGAGCCGGCCTGATGGCCATTGGTGTTATGACTCCAGACGGCGAAGCCCCAATCGTCACCACCCACGAAATACGTCTGCAACTCCCGCACGCGGAAATTATAGACACGCACCACCGCGCCGGCATCCACCATGTCCTCGACCATCACCGGCTCACCGCTCAGCGTCTGGATCATATCTCCACGACGCAACGACCACGCCAGCACCCAACCACGACCCGGCACGTAAAACGGATGCTCCCCCGTCGGACGCAACTCCCGACCACCCACCGTCAGACGCACCACCGGCGCCAAGCGGACAAACACCTCCTCCACCACCTGCTCCACCACCGCAGCCGACGGATTGTACTGATCGCGGCTGAGGACACGGTCGCCGATCAGGATACGCTCAATCGCCTTGCAGCCGTACAGCAGACGAATCAGCGTCCCCGCCACGAAACAGGCCGTCTGCACCTGCGCCTGCTGAGCACTACCGGCCTTGCCAGCGTTGCTGCCCGCACTCGACTGCGGCGGCGTCGGCGGCTCGGTCGTCCCCTTCTGCGCCGCCGGCTGACGGCCACGCAGGAAGGAACGAGCACCGCGGACACCACCGTACAACAGCAATCCCGTCTGAATCGTGCCCTCCGTCAACATCTGACGTTGCTGCGCCGCCGTCAAGCCCAGATGACGACCCGTCGCCAGGTCCTCTCCCGTCCAACCCGTGTACGCCGCACTGACCCCCGTGGCATCCGCCAAACCGCCCCCCAGCGATTGCAACACCGTCTGACCCTGGTTGAAACCGCGATCCGCCGCGCTGGACAACGACGACACCGCCAGCATCCCCATGCCCACCGCGAACAGCACCGGACCAACGCCCGGAACCAACAAGGCCACCGCACCCAGACCCACGCCCACACCGACCATCGCCACCGTCTTCCAACTGGGGAAGAAATCGAGGAACGTCTGCCAGCCGCTCTGCGGCGGCGGCGGATTGACTTGCGCGATCACCAGGTCATCCAGCGAACGCGCCGCATCGATGTCGCGTCCCTGCTGGGCGCTTTGCACGTTGGCGTTGACCTGGTTCTGCACTTGCGTGAGTAGCGCCGCCCGCTGTGTGTCGGCCACGTCGATGCTCTTGGCGGTTTGATCGGCGTTTTTGGCTTGGGCATCGCTGAGTGCGGCGTTGACGGCGGCGACGAGGGCGGCGGGGGCCGGCGCGACTTCGGCCTGCACTTGCCCAGCAGCGGCGTCGGCCGCCGCCTGGATGGCGGCATCGGCTGCCGACGCTTTCTGGACGACGCTGTCGTGAGAGACGGTGGCTACCTGCGTATCGTGCGCTTGCGCGGCGTCGGCGTCCTTGTTCTGTTGGTTCTTCTGGTCCTGGGCGATCTGATCGTTGCCGCTCTTGACGGCGGCGTCCTGGTTGTGGGCCGCCTGGTCGTCGGCGGCGTCCACGGCTTTCTGGTCGGCAGCGGCGGCGGGGGCCTCGGTCTTTTCCCAGGCGTCGGCGGCGCCCTGGTCGGCGTTCGCGTCGGTGACGGCGGCTGTCGCTTCATCGTTGTCGTGAGCGGCCGCATCAACGGTGGCCGCGTGCTCGTCTGCTTGCCAGGCCGTGTCCACCGCCGTCACGTCATCGGCGGCGGCCTGCGCTTCATCGTGGGCGTCGGCCACGGCGGCGTCGGCCTCGGTCTGGACGGCGACCTGAGCGTTGGCATCTTCGGCGTCGGACTCGGCGTCATCGGCCTTGGCCTCGGCCACCGTCTTGTCCGTCTCGGCGTTGTAGTCGGCCTCGGCATCAGCCACGTCCGCCGCGGCATCGCTGGCCGTGCCCTGGACCCAGGCGGCCATCTCCACGTCCAGCAAGTGCGCGTAGCGCGTGCCGGTCTGCTCGGCCCAGCTATGCACGTCGCTGCCGGCGGCCGACAACACGGCATCCACCTGCTGCTGCCACGCCGACATCTCGGCGTTGTTGCAGGCTTCGTTATCTTGCCGCGCCGCATCCAACGCGGCACTATCGGCAGCCGTGGTCTCTTGATCCCATTGTACGGCGGCGGCCGCATCGGCCAGTTGCTGCTGCTCCCAGGCCGCATCCACGGTGTCCGTCCAGGCCACGCCTGCCGCGGCATCCGCCTCGTCCTGGGCCACATCGGCGGCGCTGGCCGCGTCGTCCAGGGCCACGCCCGCCGCCGTCACTGCCGCGATGTACGGCGCATACGCCGCCGCGTTGGTCTGCTCCTCGGCGGAGGTCGCCGCCTCGTAGCTGTCCGTCCACGTCTGCTCGGCGTCGGCCAGGGCATCGTCGCATTGCTTCTGGGCGTCGGCGATGGCGTCGTCACGCACCTGCGCCGCCGCGTCCACGGTGTCGGCCAACGCCTGATCGGCAGTGGACAGGGCGTCGGCCAGCGTCTTCTTGGCCGCCGTCATGCCCTGGTCATAGGTCCGCTCATTGTCGGCCTGAGCGTCGGCCAACGCCTGGTCAGCATCCGCGGCGGTGTCCAGGCACGTAGGATTGGGCCGTCACACTTCAACTAGAATTGTCGAAAACCTCTCTTGCACTCCGCTTTCCGTGTTTGCGACGAATGTAAATTTCGTCTCCCCAAGGGGTATACAGACTGGGGCGCCTGTCGCACGAAGATCAGATCCAGAAACCGGCTGGTATCTGACTTGATCGAAGGGATGCTCCTGGGTCGAGAAACCGACAAATACCTTATAACCATCGAGCTGTGGGGTGGTTTCCACAACCTCGATGAAACTCTTGCCATCATAAGACGGGTAGACTGTACCGTATTCCGGTGTGGCGAGATCATCTTGATGTTCAGTAGAGAACAGAATCGACCGCAGAACCATGTTCTTGTAAAGGCTCTGGGCAATCTCATCCCAGTCGTCATACGCTTCCTCATCCCGCCAAGGAATCCTCCCCCTTTCCATATAAGGAATCAAGGCCACAAGAGCGTCACGAAAATTTAGCATCAGATGGTGGACAGAAGTAGTCCACCGTTCTCCACCAGCCATTAGGAACCTCCGAATAGTTTGTCGATGAAGTCCAATTCTTCTGGTGTAGGAGGCCGCTTCGGCCCAAAACCCTGACCGGGGGTAACCGGCTTCACTCGGTCCTTGGTGATGTCAAGGATGACCTGGCCTTTATCGTCCGTGACATAGACACGTCCCTTCGATCCTTTGATCAAACTATTCGGGGGACCGGTAAGGTTCTTAACTTGTGAGCCGCTACGGCCACCGCTCAGGGCAGGCAGGTCTGGTCTCGGTGTCGCCCCACCCTGTGGAGCAGGCGAGCCAGCCTCGTGTCCATTAGTGTTATGGCTCCAGACGGCGAAGCCCCAATCGTCGCCACCCACGAAATACGTCTGCAACTCCCGCACGCGGAAATTATAGACGCGCACCACCTCGCCGGTGTCCACCATGTCCTCGACCAGCACCGGCTCGCCGCTCAGCGTCTGAATCACGTCGCCACGACGCAACGACCACGCCAGCACCCAACCGCGACCCGGCACGTAGAAGGGATGTTCGCCCGTCGGACGCAATTCCCGACCACTCACCGTCAGACGCACCACCGGCGCCAAGCGAACAAACACCTCCTCCACTACGGGAGAAAATGATCGAAAAACGTTTAAGGCCTTAATAATATCCTGATTAATTTTATACTTTTACGATGCTTTTTATAAATTTTTTCCCGTCCTTGATACTTTTCTGGTCATCTTATGTCCCAGCATTCTTCTCAGCACGAAATTGCAGCCACCTAGATGCATCAACTTCATCTGCTTCAATAAAAGGTTCTCGGGGTTCAAAATGATCGAACGGGGAGGATGGCTCGCTTCGGCAGCATGGAACATCGCCGTTCTTGTAGCCAGTAGGTTTCTTTGATTGTAGAAACGTACATCCCTCGCTCACGCTTAGATTCCATTCAAATAGCGCGTTGACCCACCACCAGCAATATCGCCTCGGGCATCCAGCCGGAGGAATCTGCGCGGCCAGAGCTAGGTCACTTTTTGTTAACCCCCGTTCAGCAAGGGAAAGACGGTGTTCGCTCATCGCATTCTCTCCATCTCGATCAAGATTTGCATTATTCATCGTTCAACCCTCATGGCAGTAAAGTAGACCCAGGAAAGACAATCTTTCCCCCGATAACACTACCGTCAGGATCGATCCAATAATGCCACTCGACCTGCCGGCCGGATTCGTCCAGGAATACCTCGAAGACCTTTTGAGTTCCTGGCCGAATGGCGCTGACTTAAGAAGCAAGTGCTTCTTAAATAAAGACTTAGGACTTTGACCTTTCGGTAGGAACAGGTAGAGAACATTTGTTTACTTCTACTCTGCGCCCGATGAATTACGCCGCCCACGGAAGTCGCTGATTGGTTGGCTAGCCGCCAGAAAGCCGCCCAGGACAACGTAAGGACTGAAAAGGCTTATGTTTGCGCCTTAAGTCAGCGCCATTCAGTCCCGACCCCCTTTCCGACCCCCTTTCTTCTCCCCTTTTCTTCTCCGCCTGCTGGTCAGTCCTCTTCCCAGGCGATGTTAGCAGGTAAATGCCGCGTCCTGAAGAAATATCTAACGGCTTCACGAGCGGTATCAAATGGGATGGCGTGCTGAATGGGGAACTCAGACCATTGGTCCATGAAATGGAAGACAACGGTTCCTTCTCCCGTTAGATCGCCAACGCTGGATAGGTACGGCGGTTCGCCTGAACCAGAGACATAATTGAGCACGCTCAAATCCCGGCCAACTCCGATCGCAAGCGATCCACCATTCTCAGGAGCTTCGACGGAGACAAGTACAGCTCGGTCGCCCTGGTATTTGGCGTGCAAGTCATCCAACAACGCATCAAGCTCGGATAGCGAGGATATTTCTTTCTCGCCATCCTCTGACCATTGCACTTTCCACATGGTCACTATAAAGGCAGTCATGAGACAGTTTCTAAAACTCCTCCCAAGCAACGGCAGGACTGCGGCCACCCGTTTCCATGAAATAAGCGATGATTTGGTTTATTCGCTCAGGCGAAAGGCCGTATCGTCTATCGATCGGTGTGGCCGTACCCCCAACCACAAACTCCATGTCGCCGGCATGCGACTTCACTCCGGTCGGGCTAACTGCCATCCTATATGGAGGGGTTCCGTCGCTAGGGGCGTACTGAACACAACCAATATCAACCCCCAACCCCACTGTCAGAGTGATACCGTTATCGCCAATCAATTCACACATGAAGGGCGACCTAGAACAGCGCAACTCATTCAGCAAACCAACGATCTGTAGGGGGTTGGTAAAGCTCTCATCGTTTCGCGGGTTGTCACGATCTTCCAAGTCCTGAAATGTTACTTTCATCGAGCATTCCCAATAAACAATATGGAGGAGCCATCCGGCAACACGACCGTCAATCTGCTGCCCGGAGGCAACATGTTTGCGAGATTCTGTTGACAAGGCAGACAAATCTTCGGGTTGTTGATGTGCAGCACGGCCTCTTGAATTCCTTGCTGCCGCATCAACGCCGAAGCGTGTCCTTCTACATGCGTGGAGGTTATAGCGTTGAATCCGGGGGAAGGCTTTGGCAAGGAAGCCGCTGGTCCCGCCCGTCCACTCAGCAGGGGCGTATCACCCGCCGCCGTTCGCAGGACGCCAGACGTTTTGCCGCCCGCTACGAATTCGGGCAGCGTTACTCCTTCTCCGCAGTTGTTGTGGACGAGGACTTGCCCAGTTCCAACGGCATAGCAATGCAGACCCTCCACCTGGAAATTGTACACCTCCTGTCGAACTTGCCGCACCGCCAACCTCGTGACCGGCGCTTGCCGACCCGACTTGAGCAGCAGCACGTCTCCCACCTGCAGGTCACCCGCATCCACCCAGCGGCCAGGAACCTTCGCTCCGGCCGGCGTCTCGGGGACGTGTTCGGGACGTGGCCGCGACTCCAGCCCTTGCCCCTCGATGACCCAGAAGGGGTGTCCGGCTGTCGCCTCGATGATTTCGCCCGCTACGAGGAGCGCTACCGAATCTCCCTCGTGATCGAACCGATAGGTCTCGACAACTGAGCGGAGCTTCCACTTCTTGGCAACGAGATCGTAGGCCCACACCCGATCTGACACCCGGATGGTCTCGATCGATTTGAGGCCCTCCGCAGCGGAAATCAAGGTGCCAGCAGGGAAGCAATTGGGGAAGCACCCTGCTTGTCGGGCAGCGGGAGCGGCCGCTTGGCGACCACGGAGGAAATTACGGCCGCCCTTGATGGCGCCTGGCAACAGCATGGCAGCGATTTGCACGCCGCTCTCTCCCAGCATCTGACGTTGTTGCGCGTCGGTCAAGCCCAAATGGCGGCCCGTCGCCAGGTCCTCTCCCGTCCAACCCGTATACGCCGCGCTCACCCCCGTGGCGTCGGCCAGGCCGCCCCCCAGCGATTGCAGCACCGTCTGACCCTGGTTGAAACCGCGATCCGCCGCGCTGGACAACGACGACACCGCCAGCATTCCCATGCCCACCGCGAACAGCACCGGACCAACGCCAGGAACCAACAAGGCCACCGCACCCAGACCTACGCCCACACCAACCATCGCCACCGTCTTCCAACTGGGGAAGAAATCGATGAACGTCTGCCAGCCGCTCTGCGGCGGCGGCGGATTGACCTGGGCGATGACCAGATCATCCAGCGAACGCGCCGCATCGGTATCGCGCTGCTGCTGGGCGCTTTGCACGTTGGTGTTGACCTGGTTCTGCACTTGATTGAGCAGGGCCGCCCGCTGCGTGTCGGCCAGGCTGATGCCCTGGGTCGTCTGATCGGCGTTCTTGGCCTGGGCATCGCTGACGGCGGCGTTGACGGTGGCGATGATGGCGACGGGTGCCGGCGCGACTTCGGCCTGCACTTGCCCAGCAGCGGCGTCGGCCGCCGCCTGGATGGCGGCATCGGCTGCCGACGCTTTCTGGACAACGCTGTCGTGAGAGACGGTGGCCACTTGGGTATCATGCGTCTGGGCGGCGTTGGCATCCTTGGTCTGCTGCGTCTTGCTGGGCTTGGGCGATCTGATCGTTGCCGCTCTTGACGGCGGCGTCCTGGTTGTGGGCCGCCTGGTCGTCGGCGGCGTCCACGGCTTTCTGGTCGGCAGCGGCGGCGGGGGCCTCGGTCTTTTCCCAGGCGTCGGCGGCGTCCTGATCGGCGTTGGCGTCGGTGACGGCGGCAGTGGCTTCATCGTTGTCGTGAGCGGCCGCATCAACGGTGGCCGCGTGCTCATCCGCTTGCCAGGCGCTGTCCACCGCCGTCACGTCGTCGGCGGCGGCCTGCACTTCATCATGGGCGTCGGCCACGGCGGCGTCGGCCTCGGTCTTGACGGCGACCTGAGCGTTGGCATCTTCGGCGTCGGACTCGGCGTCGTCGGCCTTGGCCTCGGCCACCGTCTTGTCCGTCTCGGCGTTGTAGTCGGCCTCGGCATCAGCCACGTCCGCCGCGGCATCGCTGGCCGTGCCCTGGACCCAGGCGGCCATTTCCACGTCCAGCAGATGGGCGTAGCGTGTGCCGGTCTGCTCGGCCCAGCTATGCACGTCGCTGCCGGCGGCCGACAATACCGTGTCCACCTGGCTCTGCCACGCCGCCATCTCCGCGTTATCGCAGGCTTCGTTGTCCTGCCGGGCCGTGTCCAACGCCGTGCTGTCGGCCGTGGACGTATCCGCGTCCCACTGCTCGGCGGCGGCGGCATCCGCCAGTTGCTGCTGCTCCCAGGCGGCATCCACGGTATCGGTCCAGGCCACGCCGGAGGCGGCGTCGGCTTCGTCCTGGGTCACGTCGGCGGCGCTGACCGCATCATCCAGAGCCACGCCCGCCGCCGTCACCGCCGCGATGTACGGCGCGTAGGCCGCCGCGTTGGTCTGCTCCTCGGCGGAGGCCGCCGCCTCGTAGCTGTCCGTCCACGTCTGCTCGGCGTCGGCCAGGGCATCGTCGCATTGCTTCTGGGCGTCGGCGATGGTGTCGTCGCGCACCTGCGCCGCCGCGTCCACGGTGTCGGCCAAATCCTGATCGGCGGCGGACAGGGCATCCGCCAGCGTCTGCTTGGCCGCGGTCATGCCGTCGTCATAGGTCAGTTCGTTATCAGCCTGTGTGTCGGCCAACGTCTGCCCGGCGTCGGCGGCACTGTCCAGGTACGCCTGCAGAGCTTGCGCCTTGGCCGTTTGCAGGTCGGCCAACGGCTGGGCCAGGGCCTTGGTGTAGCCGGCGTTGGCGTCGTTGACGGCGTTGTTATAGACTTGGCGGGCGTTGGCATAGGCATCGTACTTGGTCTTCTCGATGGCGTTGGTCGCGCTTTGCTGCACCATCTGAGCGGTGCCGTCGGCCGTGACCTGCGTAATGGAGGCATCGTCCCGGGCCAGCAGGTAGGTCTGCTGCGCCTGTCGCAACTCGTTGGTTACGGCCTGGGCGGCATTGGGATCGCCGCTCTTCTCGGCGTTGTTATAGTCGGTTTGATATTGGCCATTGACGAAGTTCCAGTAAGTGGCGGCGGCGGCCTGGACGGTCTTGTTGTAGGCCGCCAGGTCTTTATTGAGGGCGCTGACGTAGTTGGCCTGAGTCGATTGACGCGAGCTGGCGTACTGCTGGTCCACCGGATTGGTGGTCTGGATGAACTGATTGGCGGCGGCCTGACGCGCTGCGGAGGCGGCCTGTTGAGCAGCTTGGTCGGCGGCATCGTAGGCGTTCTGGGCGGTGGTGAGGGCAGTGTCGCGGATGCCACTGGCATTCTGGATGGTGTTGTTGTAGTCGTTCTGGGCGTTGCTATTGGCCTGGTCGAAGTCGCTTTGCAGTTGGTTGGTCTGATCGTTGTAGGCGTTTTGGGCGTCGGAGATGGCGGTGTTGTAGTCGTCTTCGGCCTGGCCCTGGACGGTGTCGTAGGTGTCGTTGGCTTGTTGGGTGGCCTGGTCGCTGGCGGCCTGGGCGGTGGTGGCGGCATCGTCGTAGGCAGAGTCGGCGGCGTCCTCGGCGTTTTGTCGGTCTTGGGCCGACTGGTTGGTGGCGTCGCTGTAGGTCTGGTCGGCGGCGGCGATGGCTTGACCGTAAGCCGTTTGCGCAGCGGCGACGGTTTGGTCGTGGGTGGCTTGGTTGGCGGCGAGGGCGTTGTTGTAGTCCTGGTCAGCCTGGTCCTGAGCCGCCTGCTCGGTGGCCGCGTCGGTGGCGACGGTCTGGTTGTAGGTGGTATCGGCGGTGTCGTAGGCGTTTTGCAGGTTGGCCTGCACGGTGTTCATCTGGTCGTTGAGCGTGTTCTCCGCCTGCTGATTGGCGGCATCATCGGCGGTCTGGGCGTTCTGTGTGGCGGCCTGGACGTTGGGGTCTTGCGAGAAGTCGGGCACGGTGGTGGCGGCCTGGTCGTCGGGTCCGTTGGCGTAATCGGCCTCGGCGGCGTTGGCGGCCTGGTCGAAGGCGGCCTGGTTCTGATCGCCGCTGGTCTGGGCGGCGGCGTCGGCTTGCGTCTCGGTCGCCGTGGCGGCTGACTCGGCGTCGGCGTCGGTCTGGGCGAGCTGCTGCTGCGCTTGCTGGTCCGCTTGCTGATTGGCCTGGTCAGCGTTGTCGAGGACGTTCTGCAAGGTCTGTTGATCGGCGGCATCGCGGCTGGTGTTGGCGGCGTCGGCGGCGGTGCTGCTGTCGTCGAGGGCTTGTTGCAGGGTGCTGGTCTGGTCGCTCAGTTGTTGATCGTCGGTCTGGGTGCGATTCTGGTAGGCGGTGTCGGCGGTGTTGGTGCTGGCCTCGTCGGTGGCGTCGGCGGCGGCCTTGACGGTGTTATAGGTATCGTTGGCCGTGTCCACGCTGGTGTTGTACTGCTGGTCGGAGGCGTCGGCGGCGGTGTTGTACTGAGCGACGGCGGCTTGGGTGTCGGTGGCGAGCTGAGTGGCGTCGTCCTGGGTGGCTTGGTTGTAGGCGTCGTCGGCGGCTTGCGTGGCGGCGTCGGCGGCGGTGTTGTCGTTGGCCAGCGTTTGCGTGAAGTTCTGGGCAGGCTGAGGCATTAGCGGGCTATGAGCATCTACCATCCTGTAAGGAGCTGCCCTTCCAGGATTTCGTAACCTTCCGCAATCACCTCGATGTAGCTGTCATGCCCAAGAATCAAATAATGCCTCCACTTCCGATATCTGTCCTGCGCCGCTCCCGTTTCATCGAGCCAAGGGGACAATTCAACCTCATAAATCGACGGATCAGGACAGATGCCCGATTGTTGCCAGGAGTCACGAGTTTGCTGCAAATGCTTGAGTATGTCCTCTCCAGGTGTCCAACTTCCGGTGACTTGCGACCAATCAAACAGGGATTCATCGATGACTTCCTTATCCGAATGAGAAGGGCACATTCTCGACCATATACCACTCTTGAAAACGAACCGCAGAAGGCGATACGGCCCCTTCTGGCTGGAATTCGCCAGTTGGAAGGTACTTGGCGGTTGAACAACTAGAACGCCTGATGACGAAGATACCGATACATCCTCACAGTGGTAATATGCGACAAAATCCACATGGGTTTCACCTTGCGAGGAACATTCGGTTGCCACGAGGCGAAGAAACGGCGTTGATGGTGATACCATCCAGGGCACCTGTATCGGCATCAGGATTGGTTTTTGCACTCTTGTACTTGGCATGGTGTTCCTCATTAGGGAAGTTCAATCACTCGCAGCACAGTAAGGTCCGTCTGGCTTGGCGTCACCGGCACCCGCGGTCCTGGCAGCGGGGCATCCGGGATGATAGGCGGTTCTTTCAGTCGTGCAAGCAAACGCCGCGTCGAGTCGATAATTTTGATGTTTGTCGGCTTCATCCCTGCCTCGCTGAGTGCTGCCAGTGAACGAGTGTTGGCCGACACGAGGGCCCATCAGCCATCTTGAAAGCTTCAATTGGCAACTGATCCGGCGTCATTTTTCCCGCACGCAAGTCAGCAGCCACATCACTAATTAGTCTCCCAGCAAGTTCTGGCGGCCGGCCTTTCGTACCAAATGTTGGCCCAACACGTTTCTGCCCGAACAACGGCCCTGCCGCTGACTGGGAAGCAGGCGGCACCACTGGCGCCGGCGTGACCGGAGCCGGCTTTGGACCACCCGGTGCGGCAGGGGGCGGAGCGGGCGGCTTGGGCGCGGCAGGCTGGCGGCCGCGGAGGAAATTGCGCCCACCCTTGACAGCGACGGGCAAAAGCAGGGCCGCCACCTGCAGGCCCGTCTCTCCCAGCATCTGACGTTGCTGGGCGGGCGTCAAGCCCAGATGACGACCCGTCGCCAAGTCCTCTCCCGTCCAACCCGTGTACGCCCGCTCACCCCCGTCGCGTCGGCCAGGCCGCCCCCAAGCGATTGCAACACCGACTGACCCTGGTTGAAACCGCGATCCGCCGCGCTGGACAACGCCGACACCGCCAGCATCCCCATGCCAATGGCAAACAGCACCGGACCGGCGCCCGGAATCAACAACGCCACCGCACCCAGACCCACGCCCGCACCAACCATCGCCACCGTCTTCCAACTGGGGAAGAAATCGATGAACGTCTGCCAGCCGCTCTGCGGCGGCGGCGGATTGACCTGGGCGATGACCAGATCATCCAGCGAACGCGCCGCATCGATGTCGCGGCCTTGTTGGGCACTTTGCACGTTGGCGTTGACCTGGTTCTGCACTTGATTGAGCAGGGCCGCCCGCTGCGTGTCGGCCAGGCTGATGCTCTGGGTCGTCTGGTCGGCGTTCTTGGCCTGGGCATCGCTGACGGCGGCGTTGACGGCGCCGATGATGGCGGCGGGTGCCGGCGCGACTTCGGCCTGCACTTGCCCAGCAGCGGCGTCGGCCGCCGCCTGGATGGCGGCATCGGCCGCCGACGCTTTCTGGACGACGCTGTCGTGAGAGACGGTGGCCACCTGGGTATCATGCGTCTGGGCGGCGCTGGTATCCTTGTCTTGCTGCCTTTTTGGTCCTGAGCGAGTTGGTCACTGCCGCTCTTGACGGCGGCGTCCTGGTCGTGGGCCGCTTGATCGTCAGCGGCGTCCACGGCTTTCTGATCGGACGCGGCAGCGGGGGCCTCGGTCTTCTCCCATGTGTTGGCGGCGTCCTGATCGGCGTTAGCGTCGGCGACAGCGGCAGCGGCTTCATCGTTATCGTGAGCGGCGGCATCGAGCGTGGCCGCGTGCTCGTCCGCTTGCCAAGCCGTATCCACGGCCGTTACCTCATCGGCGGCCGCCTGCACCTCGTCATGCGTATCGGCCACTGCGGCCTCTGCCTCCGTTTTGACGGCCGCTTGAGCGTTGCTGGCCTCGGCGTTGCTCTCGGCATCCTCGGCCTTGGCCTCGGCTACGGTCTTGTCTGTCTCGGCGTTGAAGTCGGCGTCCGTATCCGCGACGTCGGCCGCGGCGTCGGACTCGGTGCCCTGGACCCAGGCAGCCATTTCCACGTCCAGCAAGTGGGCGTAGCGAGTCCCCGATTGCTCGGCCCAATTATGCAGGGCATCGCTCTGGACAGACAACACCGCATCCACTTGCTGCTGCCATGCCGCCATCTCCGTATTATTGCAGTCCTCGACAGCCGTACGGGCCGCATCGAGAGCGACGCTGTCGGCCGTGGCCGTATCCGCGTCCCACTGCTCGGCGGCGGCCGCATCCGCGAGTTGCTGGGTCTCCCAGGCGGCATCCACCGCATCCGTCCAGGCCACGCCGGAGGCGGCGTCGGCTTCGTCCTGGGCCACGTCGGCGGCGGTGACGGAGTCGTCCAACGTCACACCCGCCGCCGTCACCGCCGCGATGTACGGCGCATACGCCGCCGCGTTGGTCTGCTCCTCGGCGGAGGCCGCCGCCTCGTAGCTGTCCGTCCACGTCTGCTCGGCGTCGGCCAGGGCATCGTCGCATTGCTTCTGGGCGTCGGCGATGGTGTCGTCGCGCACCTGCGCCGCCGCGTCCACGGTGTCGGCCAACGCCTGATCGGCAGCGGACAGGGCATCGGCCAGCGTCTGCTTGGCCGCGGTCATGCCGTCGTCATAGGTCAATTCGTTATCAGCCTGTGTGTCGGCCAACGTCTGCCCGGCGTCGGCGGCCGTGTCCAGGTACGCCTGCAGAGCTTGCGCCTTGGCCGTTTGCAGGTCGGCCAGCGGCTGGGCCAGCGCCTTGGTGTAGCCGGCGTTGGCGTCGTTGACGGCGTTGTTATAGGTTTGGCGAGCGTTGGCGTAGGCATCGTACTTGGTCTTCTCGATGGCGTTGGTCGCGGTCTGCTGCACCATCTGGGCGGCGCCGTCGGCGGTGACCTGCTTGATGTAGGCGTCGTCTCGGGCCAGCAGGTAGGTCTGCTGCGCCTGCCGCAGCTCCTTGGTCACGGCCAGACCGGCATTGGGATCGTTGCTCTGCTCGGCGTTGTTATAGTCGGTCTGATATTGGCCATCGGCGAAGTTCCAGTATGTGGCCGCGGCTGCCTTGACGGCCGTGTTGTAGTTCGCCAGGTCTTTGTTGAGGGCACTGACGTAATCGGCCTGGGTGGACTGACGGGCTTTGGCGTATTGCGCGTCCACCGGGTTGGTGGTCTGGATGAACTGCTGGGTGGCGGCTTGCCGCGCCGCCGAGGCGGCCTGCTGAGCGGCCTGGTCGGCGGCGTCGTAGATGCCCTGGGCCTTGGTGATAGCGGCGTCGCGGTCGTTGCCGGCGTCCTGGACAACGCTGTTGTAGTCGTTCTGGGCGTTGCTATTGGCCTGGTCGAAGGCGCTTTGCAGTTGGTTGGTCTGATCGTTGTAGGCGTTTTGGGCGTCGGAGATGGCGGTGTTGTAGTCGTCCTCGGCCTGGCCCTGGACGGTGTTGTAGGTGTCGTTGGCTTGTTGGGTGGCCTGGTCGCTGGTGGCCTGGGCGGCGGTGGCGGCATCGTCGTAGGCAGAGTCGGCGGCGTCCTCGGCGGTCTGCCGGTCTTGGGCCGACTGGTTGGTGGCATCGGTGTAGGTTTGGCCGGCGGCGGCGACGGCTTGATCGTAAGCCGTTTGCGCAGCGGCGACAGTTTGGTCGTGGCTGGTCTGGTTGGCGGCGAGGGCGTTGTTGTAATCCTGGTCGGCCTGGTCCTGAGCCGCCTGCTCGGTGGCCGCGTCGCTGGCGACGGTCTGGTTGTAGGTGTTATCGGCGGTGTCGTAGGCGTTTTGCAGGTTGGCCTGGACGGTGTTCATCTGGTCGTTGAGGGTGGCCTCGGCCTGCTGATTGGCGGCATCGTCGGCGGTCTGGGCGGACTGCGTGGCGGCCTGAACGTTGGGATCCTGGGAGAAGTCGGGCACGGTGGTGGCGGCTTGGTCGTCCGGGCCGTTGGCGTAGTCGGCCTCGGCGGCGTTGGCGGCCTGGTCGAAGGTGGCCTGGTTCTGATCGCCGCTGGTCTGGGCAGCGGCGTCGGCTTGCGTCTCGGTCGCCGTGGCGGCGGACTCGGCGTCGGCGTCGGTCTGGGCGAGTTGCTGCTGCGCTTGCTGGTCCGCTTGCTGCTCGGCTTGGTCGGCGTTGTCGAGGGCGTTCTGCAAGGTCTGCTGATCGGCGGCATCGCGGCTGGTGTTGGCGGCGTCGGCGGCGGTGCTGCTGTCGTCGAGGGCTTGCTGCAGGGTGCTGGTCTGGTCGCTCAGTTGTTGATCGTCGCTCTGGGTGCGATTCTGGTAGGCGGTGTCGGCGGCGTTGGTGCTGGCCTCGTCGGTGGCGTCGGCGTCGGCCTTGACGGTGTTATAGGTATCGTTGGCCGTGTCCACGCTGGTGTTGTACTGCTGGTCGGAGGAGTCGGCGGCGGTGTTGTACTGAGCGACGGCGGCTTGGGTGTCGGTGGCGAGCTGAGTGGCGTCGTCCTGGGTGGCTTGGTTGTAGGCGTCGTCGGCGGCTTGCGTGGCGGCGTCGGCGGCGGTGTTGTCGTTGGCCAGCGTTTGCGTGAAGTTCTGGTCGGCGGTTTGTCCGCTGGTCTGGTAGCCCTGATCGATGCTGCTTTCCTGTTGGCTAAGGTTGTCGTTGAGGGCGGAGATGGTCTGCTGCTCTTGCTGATCGTCGGCAGCGGCGTCGTTGGTGAGGGTTTGCTGATCGTTCTGGACTTCCTGGATCACGGTGGGATCACTGGAGAACGTCATCGACCTCGGTAGAGCCGTAGTCGGTGGGGTCGGACTGACCAGGGTCGGGCGGACCATACAGATCCAGCGTCTCCGTGCCATCGGATGAATCGGAGGAATCGGTGGCGTCTGCTGTGCCCGCCGTGGTGTTATCGGCGGCGCTGCTGTCCGCGGGCGTCGAGGAGGCGGGGTCGGTGCCATCGGTTGAATCGCTGGAGTCGGCGAGGGACATCGGCGCCATCGTGGATGTTCCCGCCGCGGCGGAGGATGCCGAGGTCTTGCCGGCCTTGGGGTCGGTGGTCGAAGTGGGGACGGCGGGCGGGTCGCCGATAGCTGCCGAGTGGGGCGTCGGCGGCGGCAGGAGAGCGGGGCTGGCGGTGGGAGGCAGCGTAGTGGTGTGCGCCGGCGTGCCTTGAGGCAGGCGAGGCAGGCTTGAGCCAGTAGGAGCCGGAGTGTTGGCCCCGCGCACATCGGCGATGACCTGCGTCAGTCCAGACAATGCCTGGCTACTTTTCGTGGGCGGAGGTGGCAGGGTGAAGGCGGGCAGGGCGTGGTTGGCCGCCGGGCTGGAGGGGGTCGGACTGGTCTGGCTCTGGGTCGGACTGGTATTGGCCTGGCTGCTGCTGTTGAGAGCAACCGTGGCCGGCGTCGAAGGTGCGGCGTTGGCGCCATTCTGGGCCAGCAGGGTGTTCCAGTTCGGATTGCTGCCTCCTCCTCCTCCACCGCCTCCGCCGCTACCGCCGCCGGCGTTGGGCGTGCTGCTGCCGCCGGGACCGCCACCGCCGCCGGTGTCATTGTTAGGGTTGGACGGCGGTGCCGATGGAGGCGGCGAAGAGGACCGTGTGGGAGGCGGCGTCAAGGCAAGGTCTGTATCATCCGTCAGCGTCGGAGCGAAGGAGAGCGGCTGGGTGCTGCTGCTGGTGTTGTCGGTCGATGGGTTCTCCTGCTCAGGCGTGGAGGTGGCGGATTGGTCAGCTGCCGCCGGCTGTTTCAGGAGCAGCCAGGTCCAATAGTCCGGCGCGGACGAGGTCGAGGCGAGGTCCACCCCGGCGTCGGCGTTTTCTTGCGGCGGTAGTGAGACCGCAACGATGTCGGCATCCGCGTTGACTTCCGCATTCGCCGTCGGCGTTGGCTGAGAGGTGGCCAGCATGGGCGGGGGCGGGGCCAAGTTCGCCAGGCTCGACAGGAGTAACGGTGTGATGGCTTCGCCGGGCAGATCGCGCGAGGACAACGGCTCCAGCATCGGCCGCGAGGACCGCCGAGACGTGGGGATGGCAGCGCGCCGCAGTCGTGGGCGATGACAGGTTTGCCGCAGGGCTTGATACAAATGAGTCGTAGTCCGTCCAACGTGCCAGATGGCCAGACGCATCCAGCGACAACGCTGTCTCGGAGGCATGAAAGATCCTCTCCGCGGCTGTGCGGTGATCGTTAGGCCGCGATCGTCTTCGTCACCCGTTCAACTGACCTGTCTTGGACACAGGGGAGGATTCTAGGTGCGCCGAAGATTACTGTCTAGTAATAAATTACATTTTCGCAAGAAAATTCGGGGCTATCGACCGGATTGCGAGTCGGTCCTCGCCGCACGGCAACGGAGTTGGAACCCGGCCCCGATACGCCACGACGACCTTCAGGTGACGTGTTCCCAGCGCACTCCCGTGACGGTCGGCTCGATGTTCAGCCGCGACATCAGGTCTTCCATGGCGCGATCGTCGCGGCGAAGCGAGAAGACGTCGGCCACCACGGCCGTCTTGTCGGGATGGTCGGCGTCCTGCGTGGCGATACCCTGGATGGTCATGCCCGGATGCGTGTTGACGTGCCGCAGGAGAATGGTGCGAATGATGCCCTCGTGCTTCTGATCGCACAGGACGCGCAGTCGATAGAACGTCTCGGCGCTGGCGGACATGCGGACGCGCGAGTCGATCCAGCGTGCGATCGGCCGCAAGCCGAGGTGCAGGACGAGGACGGCGCAGGTGCCGATGAGAGCGTGCAAGGGATAGCCGGCGCCGGACAGCGTGCCGATGGCGGCGCTGCACCACAAGGTGGCGGCGGTGGCCATGCCCTTGACGTTGAGGCCTTCGCGCAGGATGACGCCGCCGCCAAGGAAACCGACGCCGCTGACGATGTACGAGGCGATGCGCGTCGGGCTGTCGCGGTCGCCCAGCAGGTGCGTCAGCGACACGAACAGGGCGGCGCCGACACAAACCAGGGCGTTGGTGCGCAGGCCGGCCGGGTGCTGGCGGAACTGACGCTCCAGGCCGATTGCGACGCCCAGAAGCAGGGCGACAAGGATGCGCAGGGTGAAGGAGAATGTGTCCATCATTGGCTCCCCAAAGAGCCTCACGCCAAGGCGCAAAGAACGCAAAGGAAAAGAGAAGGAAGACCCAAGTGACGCGCGCTTATTTTATCTTTCTTTGCGTTCTTTGCGCCTTGGCGTGAGGCTCTTTGGGTTAGGTCCGCGGAAACACCCGGATCGGTTCCCGATGCAGATCGTGTGCTGACAACATATCCGCATCGGCCGACGCCTCCCACACACGCATCACCCGCAGACCGGCGACGGGACATTCGTGTCCCGGCCGGCTCTGGTAGCCCTCCTCCGACGCCACTTCCCATTCGACGCGCGGCCGCAGACGGGCATCGTAGATCACCAACCCCGGTCCCACGGCGGAACGAGCGATCAGCAGATCCCCGCCGCCGAACACGTCCTCCAGGCGAAAACGTTGCCTCAGAGGTGTGAAGTCGAATTGCCGCCAAGAACGCCCGGACGCTGCCGGGTGTGGTACGGAGAAAAACGAAGTCGGCGGCGGCTCGCCGGGCGTCCGCCAACGACACCGTACCCGGTCGAACGGCGCCGCCGATCGCGTCCAGGGGCAGACCATGCACCTCGGGAGGATCGAGCGCAAGCGACGCTTCGGCGGCGCGCAACCGCTCGCGCGCGATGGAGGCGCTGAACGCCTCGGCGGAGAGCAGCAACGTGCCGTCCGGCTCGGTGGCGGCCTTTCCGACGCCGAGCGGACGATCCAGGAAAACCGCCAGCCCCAGCTCGCGCCATTCGTCGGGGTGCTGGAGATCGAGCAGGCTTTGACGCAGCAGACCGGCGGCCTGGGGACCGAGTCGGTGCGACAGGGGATCCTCGGCGTACAGGCGCCGCGTCCTCCGGGCGGGCTGCATGATCTGCTCCTCGGGAACGCGCGGGTGGCTCGCCGGCAGGACGCGAGTGTTCTCGCCGGGTGAGGTCGGCAGGTCCGGAACGGGATGTCCTTCGTAACGGCGGCGCAGCAGCCAGCCCTGGCGCAGAGCGCGGCGACGGAGACGCTTGCGCCGCTGGATCGGTTCGCTGTCCTCCGCCGCGTCCGCGAACAGCTCGGGCCGACGTTCGAGGATCGTCAGGTATTCCTTCAGCACGGCGTCGAGCAGCAGGGCGTCGGGGTAATTGGCGCCACGATGATGAAAGACGACGAGGTCGTAAGCGGTCAGGTGCCGGCCGAGGTGCCGCAGCAAGTAACTCAGGAAATCAACCACTTCATCCGTCTGAAATAGACCGCATTCTTCGAGGGTGCGCAGGAAGAGCAGCGTTTTCTCGACCAGATCGGTATACGGTGACAGCGAAACTTCATTGAACAGCGTCCGCAGCAGGGTGGACAGGTCGGCCGTCGTCCGGTCGAGCTCCGACCAGCGGCGGACGAACGCCGTGGCGGCGTCCACCATCTCCGTGGCCGGCGCCGCGTGCAAGAACGTCTCCAGCAGGCGGGCCTGTTCGCGCAGGTTCACGGGCGGCGACAGCATGTCCGCCACCAGCTCGCGCCAGGTACGCGGGGTCTCGGCCGCGTCCGGGGCGGCGAGGCGATGGCAGTAGAAAAGTTGACCGAATGAGAAAGCCGGCAGCGGCGTCTCGACCGAAGCCAGGGGTAGCCGAGACGTGCCGACGACCGCCTGAAAGAGCCGGCACGCCAACTCGTCGCGCAGCTCGTCGAGGTCGGCGAAACGGTCGAGGCCAATCGTACCCACCAGTTCGCGGACCCACTTGCGCCGCTCCCGGCTTTGGTAGACGTTTCCGCCCGCGTCATAGCCTTCCCAGACATAACTATCCAGGCCGCGGACGACGTGCAGCCGTCCACCGTCCGCGTCGAGCTTCAGAGCCAGCAACGGTTCTCCCGATCTCTCTCCATTCGGGGCGGTCCTCTGATATGTGTTCCACGCCTCGAAGGAACGCCGCTCGCGGGTGTGTGCCGGGTCGAGAAGCCGGCCCTGAAAGATCTCCCACACCAGCTCTTCGGAGGCGACGTGTTCCCACTCCAGCGCGAGGTCCGGACCCAGAAAGAAATGCGCCGGCCGAAACATCTCCGCAATCAGTCCACGCACGGCCTCCAGCCCGACCGGATCGCCGGGCGCATCAGCCGAGCGTGTACGGAAGCGAGGCATGACGGCTTCTCCGCTATCGCGGACCAAACGAGTGTCGAGAGTGACGCCTCATTGTACCATCGGCGAACGCGGTGGACTTCTTGCTTGCAGGGACTCGGCCGGAACGCCATACTACCGGGGTCCGTGGGCGAGAAACCCTTCCGAGCCGAAAGCGTCCGAACGATCCTCTTCGCTGACGCTTCCGGCTCGGACGAAAACAGTTGGTCCCTTCACGAAGGAGCCTCTCGATGCGGCATCATTATGCGTTCGCCTTCTCGCTGGTGCTGGCCCCCGGCCTGGTCCGAGGGGCGGAGGACGTTCCCGAACGACTGCTGCCGGCCTCGACGCAGATTTACCTGCGTTGGGACGGCATCGACGCCCACAAGGCCGCCTACGGCAAGACCGGCCTCGGCCAGATGATGAAGGGCGATACCGGCCGCTTTGTGGCCGGCCTGTTCGACAAATTGCAGACCAGCGCCGGCGCCCTGTTGACCGTCGAATCGCTGCGGCGCGGCGAAGACCCCAAGACCTTGAAACGGATGCAGGCCGACGCCAAGGCGGCGGCCACGCTCTTTCCGCGGATCGGCCAAAACGGCTTCATCCTCGCCGGCGAACTGCGCCGGCTCGATCCACCGGAGGCACAGGTCTTTCTCATCCTGCCCGGCATGGGCGACAATCCCGAACCGCTGTTCGGCGCCCTGCGGCTGGCCATCGGTCTGGCTCAGGGGAAGGTCCAGGAGCGGAAAATCGCCGGGCGAACGGTCGCCGGCATCGATCTGGCGCCGATCCACCTGGCCTGGTGGGTCGAGGGCAAGCACGCGGTCGTCTCCATCGGCACCGACAAGCCGGAAACGGTCGTCCAGAACATGACCGCCGCCGACCGGACGCCGCTGACGGATAGCCCTTTGTTTAAGCGCCTCGCCGGCTTCCACAAGTTCGAGACCAGCGCCCGCGCCTTCGTGGACGTGGCCGCCTTCGTCAAGATGGGCGCCGAGCGCAACAAGGACGTCGCCAAGCTGCTCGACGAACTCGGCCTGAGCGGACTGCGGAGCCTGGTGATGTATTCGGGTTTCGAGGGTCGCGCCGAGCGCGGCCTGGTCGAATGGGACGTGCCCGGACCACGAAAGGGGCTGCTGGCCCTGCTGAGCGGCAAGTCCTTCCAGCTGGGCGATGTGCCGCCGCTGCCGCCCGACGTGGTCAGCTGGTCCATGACTAACTTCGACAGCGCCGCCTTTTACGACACCGCCTACCAGGCCGCCGAACAGATTGTCCGCCTCGTCTCGCCGGACGACGTGCCCAAGGTCAAGGAGTTCCGCAAACAGGCCAACGATCTGCTCGGCGTGGACATTCGCAAGGACCTGCTCGGATCGCTAGGCGATCGCTTCGCTTATTACACCTCGCCCGCCGACGGGCCGTTCACCCTGGGCCAGACCGTACTCTTCCAGATCAAGGACGCCGGCAAACTGCTGACGACGCTGGAGCAGATCATCAAGAGCCTCGGCACGGCGGCGGGCAAACAGGTGCGCATCAAGAAGCGCGACTATCGCGGCATCATGGTCCACGAAGTTTACGTGCAGCAGCAGGGCTTTATCCTCGTGCCAAGCTACGCCGTCTGCAAAGACTGGCTCGTCGTCGGATTTTACCCGCAAGCCGTGCAGGCGTTCATCCAGCGCAGCAAGGGCGAGATGACGGTGTGGAAACCGTCGCCGGTCGTTCGGGATTCGCTCGACAAGCTGCCGAAAAAGTTCATCTCCATCTCGTACACCGATCCGCGGCCTTCGTTGACGCAGTTGTTGTCGATCGCCCCGCTCATCGGCGGTACGGTGAGCAGTCTGAATCCGCAGCTGAACTTCGAGGTCGGCAGTCTGCCGAGTACGCAGGAGGTGACCAAACACTTGTTCCCGAACGTGTCCGTCACCAGCGACGACGGCAAGACGCTGCGTCAGGACAGCCGTGACTCGCTGGCCCTGCCGTTCGACATCACCGGGCTGGACACGTACAGCCTGTTCATTCTGTTCACCGTGTTCCGAGGATTCGCTGGCTAACAAGAAGAGCCTCACGCAAAGGCGCAAAGAACGCCAAGAAAGACAAGAGGAAAAGGAGAACGTCAGGTTCTTGCTTTCCTTTTCTTCTCTTTGCGTTCTTTGCGCCTTTGCGTGAGGCCCTTCTTTTTTTCGACTCCGGTTGACACCATCGCCGCGAAAGGTAACATCTTCCGCTCTCCCTTGCCGTCGCACCTCTGCCTCCTCCCTCTCCCTTGCGAGGACAAGCGATGCGACGACGAACCTTGTTGCTCACCCTGGCCTGGCTGAGTAGCGCCCCGCTGTGCGGACAGCCGATTAAGGAATTGCGCGGCCATAGCGCTCCGGTGTACGCCGTCGCCTTCCGGCCCGATGGCGGCCGCATGGCCTCGGCCAGCTTCGACCACACCATCAAGGTCTGGGACGTGGACCGTGGCCGACTGGTCCGCACCTTCGTCGGCCACACGGCCCAGGTGTTGACGCTGGCCTATAGCACCGACGGCCGGCAGCTCGCCTCCGCGGGACTGGACGGCACCATTCGGCTGTGGGACGCCGCTTCCGGCCGCGCCGTCGCCTTTCTGAACAGCCGTAATCAGTGCGTTCAGGGCATCGCCTTCACGCCGGACGGACGCCACCTGATCGCCTGCGGCGAGACCGGCACTGTGGAAGTGTGGCGGACCTCGGAAGGCGTCCGGGAGCGGTCGATCTCGGTCGAACTGTCGCCGGTGCCGCTATACGCGGTGGCCGTCTCGCCAGACGGCCGTTTGCTAGCCCTGGGAGGTCTGGACGGCCGGATTCACGTGTTGGATCTCATGACAGGCCAACCGCGGCGCACCCTGGAAGGACATGCGGATGCCGTCTACAGCCTGGCTTTCTCTCCCGAGGATGGCGCTCTGCTGTCCGGCTCCGGCGACCGGACGCTGCGCCGCTGGGACGTGACGACGGGGAAGCAACGGGACTGCCTCGACGGGCACGATGGGGCGGTGTACCAGGTCGGCTACAGTCCCGATGGCCGGCGTCTTCTCTCGGCGGGGACGGACGGAGAAGTGATGATCTGGGATGCCGGCAGCGGCGTCCTCTTGCACCGCCATCGCTTCCCCGGCAAGGCGCTTTGTGCTGCTTTCACTCCCGACGGGCGGCGCGTCGCGGCGGGCAGCGGACAGACCGGCTGCTATCTGCTGGAGCTGCCGCGGCACCTCCGCTAGGTTTCTGTTTAGCCGCGACGCGCAGCGGAGCGCGGGACAGCCGCGCTCCGCTGCGCGTCGCGGCTAAACAGAAAACGCGCAACTTCTCCCTACGATTTGGTTGAACCGCTCAGATCGACGAAGGTGCCGCCGTTCTCGACCAGATCTTCGCCAACGGCGCAGGTCCACAGAACGCGCACAACGAAGTCCCATGTTTCCGTCCCATCCGGACTGGGTATGGCGACATGGATTTTCTGCCCCAGGAACCGCCGCGTGCCAATAAGGCGGATGCCGGTCGCGGACAGATCTCGGCTCATCAGGGTGTATTCGCGCTCGTCCTCGGTTCGGACCCGAACCGGCTGGACGAAATCGATGCGGTCTTCCTCGCGGCGCTCGACCCGTTGGGCGGCGCTGCGATACTGGCGGATGATCTGCCGGACGGTTTTCTGAACACCGAGCTGCTGCGACTGCTCGCGGCGCACGCGCTCGCTGACGGGGGCGGTGTAATAATAGCGGCCCTTGCGATAGGCGAGGGCGGGGCGGGCCACGGCCAGCACGTCCTTCCACAGCGATTCGGACACGCCCGCTTCGCTCAGCACCGTCCGGACCTGACGAGGCAGGATGAATCCCTGACGCTGCGCCTGACGGATGACCAGCTCCGCGACGCCCTGAAGGTTCGTCGAGATCATGGACCAAGACCCCTTGCCGACGAGGCGCTGAGACACAGTTCCCCAGTCGCTTGCGGCTTAGCGAACGCGAAACCGCAAGCGGTCAGGAATCCGGCGCAAGTTTAGCACATTTTCCAGCCCGGCGACGGCGGAGGATCAAGGGCGACTGGTGCGGGGTCGTGTGGCCTGTTCGAGGGCCAGCCGCGCCGCCTCGGCCTCGGTCGCGGCCACGGCTTCGATGCGCCGCGTGAGTCCGGGCTGACCTCCGGGAACCCAGCAGGTAAAGCGCGACTGGCCATTGGGCAACGCCTCGACGTGGAAACTGACGACGCCCAGTTCCTTGATCCGCGCGTGGATCGCCGGCCAATCAGATGCCGGCGCGGGGGTCGGTCGAACGGTCACGCCCAGTTGTTCCGGCGACGGCATGGTCAAGGGCGCCGGACGGGGCCGAACCGGCTCCTCGGGTGCCTGGGCGCGGACCACGGGAGGCGGCTGCGATGAGGCCGCCGCGCGAGGAGTGGCGCCGCCGGCATCCGCGGGACCGGCGCCGGAGCGTACACCGGCGCGGGATAGACGGGGACATACGTGGGAGCAGGTATCGGCGAACCGCCGAAAAGAGGGGTGCCACACCCCGCCGGGCCTCACGGCCCGGCGCCGGATCGAGCCGGCAGGGCTAGACTCCAGAACAGCACCGGCAGACCAATGACAAGCCAGCGATGCGCTTCCTTGCGCATGGAGAGTCCTCCGACCGCAGCGGTCCCTGCCGCGGTTGAATCAGCGAGAGTCGTCCCGTGTGCGGACGAGGTTCGTCGAAGCACCCGGCGGAGAGCTTCCTGCTCGAAACCGAGGAGCTTGGGGCGTGACAGGCGGGCGAACAGGCGAGTCCTCTTCCCAGCCGTTCGTCACGAAGTCGAGGCGATATAACAGCACGCCTCGGGCCTGAAAAGAGCAACTTCACAAGACGGGGATTCTGCACAATTTACACACCCGCCGGACATAATTACAAACACCCTCTCCCTCAAGCCACTCCCTTCGTTCCTTCGTTCCTGGGGTCTGATAAGATAATCTTGAGGGCGCAACGACACGCAACCGCCGCTCCCCATGAGACGAACTATGCACTCAACGACCTCTTCCACCTCGACCCGCTCCTGGGGCATGGCCTTGTTGCTTCAGCGCTGCCCTCGCTGCCGAACCGGCCGAATCTTCCACGCGATGTTTGCGATGAACCTCTCCTGCCCGGTTTGCGCTTTGCCTTTCCGGCGTGAGGAGGGCTTCTGGCTCGGGGCCATGTATTGCAGCTATGGCCTGGCCATGGTCATCCTCGTCCCGCTCTTTTTCCTCTTTCAGTGGTTGTTCCCGAGTTGGCCGGGCGTGCTGGTGGCCTTCGTGGCCACTCTGCCCTACCTGCCCTTGACGCCGATCATCTTTCGCTACTCGCGTGTCCTGTGGATCTACTTTGAGGACTACGTTGAGCCGAGGGAGTTGTACTCGCCCCGACGGTGAGAGTCTGTCCGTTAAGCCCCTCTCCCCCGTACTCGGGGGAGAGGGGTTGGGGTGAGGGGGTGCGGTTTCTGCATCTTTTCCGCCCCCTCACCCCAACCCCTCTCCCCCGAGTACGGGGGAGAGGGGGAATAACGGGACAGGCTTTGAGCGCTCGCGGGGCCGGAGACCGCCTCTTGTGGCGGTCGGCGCCGCCCTTACAATGGGGTCGGCGTCTCCACTCGCCCCGCAAACCCACCGGAAAGTCTGACCATCCCGATGAAGCGATCCCTCCTCTGCTCGGCGGCCGTCGCCCTGGTGCTGATCGTCTCGACTGCCCACCTGGCGCGCCCCGAGGACAAACGTCCCACGGAGTCACCTCGCGCACGACCCACGCTTGCAAGTCGATCTCTTCGCCGCTGCTCCAGAACATCGTCCACCCCATCGGCATCGTCTTCGACGACCGCGGCCGCCTGCTGGTGATCGAGAGCCACACGCACTTCCGGCCGCCGAACTATTCAGGCCCGAAACACGACCGCGTGCGCCTCCTCGAAGACACCGACGGCGACGGCAAGGCCGATCGCTTCACCACCTTTTTCGAGGGCACGCGGGCAACCATGGACATCGCCGCTCATCCGGATGGCTCGGTATACCTCGCCACGCGCAACGAAGTCCTGCGGCTGCGCGATACCGACGGCGACGGCAAGGCCGACGACAAGCGCCGTATCGTCTTTCTCGACACCAAGGGCGATTACCCGCACAACGGCCTGTCGGGATTGGCCTTCGACTCGAAGGGCAACCTCTACTTCGGTCTCGGCGAGAACCTCGGAGCGACGTACCGGCTGATCGGCGCCGACGGCACGACGCTGACCGGCGGCGGCGAAGGGGGCGGCATCTTCCGGTGTACGGCGGACGGTCGGAAGCTGCGGCGCGTGGCGACGGGCTTCTGGAACCCATTCGGCGTCTGCCGCGACATCTTCGGCCGCGTCTTCGCGGTGGACAACGATCCCGACGCCATGCCGCCGTGCCGGCTGGTACACGTCGTCGAGGGCGGCGACTACGGCTACCAGTTTCGCTACGGCCGTTCGGGCCGGCACCCCTTCCAGTCGTGGGACGGCCAGCTGCCGGGCACCCTGCCGATGGTCAGCGGCACCGGCGAGGCGCCGTGCGAAGTCCTCAGCTACGAATCCGACGGCCTGCCCCGTGAGTACCTCGGCAATTTACTGGTCACGTCCTGGGCGGACCATCGTATCGAGCGCTACGCGGTCAAGGAGCGCGGGGCTTCGTATGCGGCGGAGCGCCAGCCGTTCGTCCAGGGAGGCGAGGGTTTCCGGCCGGTGGGGTTGGCCGTGGCGCCGGACGGCTCGCTGTTCGTCAGCGACTGGGTGCGCAGCGATTACAACCTGCACGGCAAGGGGGCCGTCTGGCACATTCGACCGCGACAGACCACGAGCAAGACGGAGCGGCCAACGGAGCCGCGCCGCGGCCTCTTGAGCGGGCACCGTCCACTGCGCGAGGCGGCGGCGCGCCGGCTTGCTTCCGAGGAATCCGGCCGCGCGTTCCTCCGCGAACAACTCCACAGCCGCGACGTTCGCGTCCGCGCCGCCGCACTGACCGCGCTGGTCGATGCCGGCGACCGCACGCTCGAACTGAATACCGTGGCGGAGAAAGATCCGCTGACGCCG
Source organism: uncultured Planctomycetota bacterium (assembly GCA_963849325.1). Classification (GTDB taxonomy): domain Bacteria; phylum Planctomycetota; class Planctomycetia; order Gemmatales; family Gemmataceae; genus JAJPHU01. The sequence goes on from CAWKHF010000012.1 coordinate 267,771, forward strand.
ATCCGTGGCATGGCCGTCCGCGCCCTGGTCGAACGCGGCGAGGATGCAAACCGTTTCCTCGATGCCAGCCAGCCGCCAGCGCTACGGCTGGAGGCGATTCCCTCTCTGCGAGGCGCGTCCGCCTTGCCGCGTTTGCTCCACCTGCTGACCGATCCCGACCCGTTCCTGCGCAGCGCCGCCGTGAAGCAACTGGGCGATCAGACGGACCTGCTCGGCTCCATCGAGGTCCGTTCGCTCAAGCAGCCGTTGCAGCGTATCGGCATCCTGCTGGCCTGGCGGGCATCCGGCCGTGCCGAGGGGACGCGCCGGCTGTCCGAGTGGCTGGCCGACCCGGACGAAGACGTGCGCTTCCTCGCCGTCAAGTGGATCGCCGACGAAAAGCTGGTCGCATATCGGCCGCAGCTCGTGGAGGCACTGAAGGACCGCGGGCTGAACGTGCGGCTGTTCTTCGCCTGCTCCTCGGCGCTGGCCCGGCTGGACGACCGCGACGTAAGTGAAGCGAAGTTGGCCGATTACTTCCTCGACCGCCTCCAGGATGGGAAGGGTCCGCCGACCCTGCGCGTGCTGGCCCTGCAAATGATACCCGCGAACTATCCGAAGTTGACGCTCAATCTCCTGCGCCAACTGCTATCCCAAAACGACGCGGCCCTACGGCTCGAAGCAGTTCGCACCCTGAGCGATCATCCCAACCCCGGCCGTGAATCGCTTCTGCTCGATGTCGTTCGTGATGCGCGCCAGGCAGACGCCATGCGGGCGCAGGCCATCCTCGGTCTGTCGGAGCACTGCGCGGGAGCATCTCAACGACCTGCTGCCGCTGATTGACGGAGAGAACGCCGTCCTCCGGGACGAGGCCTTGCGCCCTCAAGGACGTGCAGGGGAGTGCCGCGCAGCGCAGCCATCTGGAAGAGATCGCCCGCCGTCACCCCGCCAGCGCATCCCTCGTGGCTCGGGTGCTGGGCCGGCCGTTCGTCAAGGACCGTCCTCGGCCGGACGACCTGGACGGTTGGTTAAAGCACCTGGAGGGACCGGCCGACGCCGGCGCCGGGCGGCGTGTCTTCTTTCACCCCAAGCTGGCCGGCTGTTTTCGCTGTCATCGCGTCGAGGGACGTGGCCGTGAGGTCGGACCCGACCTCAGCACCATCGGCCGCACCGACCGGCGGCACATCCTCGAATCGATCCTGCGCCCGAGCAACCTCGTCGCGCCACACTATCAGGTCTGGCAGATCGAAACCGACGACGGCAAGATCCGCACCGGAATGCTCGTTCGGACGGTGCTCGACGAATACACCTACCTGGACGCCAAGGGCGAGCTGTTCAAGCTGAACACGCGCCGCATCACCGCCAGCCGCTCCGTGCCCACCTCGATCATGCCGGATGGCCTGACCGATTTGCTGACGGACCAGGAGCTGCGCGATCTGCTCGCGTATCTGTGTGCCCGTCGCTGACCGTCCTGCAGAGCTATCACGGCGATCCTTGCTGTCTTTTCCGACTTCCGGCATGACGATTGCTCGCACAGAGGAGGATGCTCGATCACTCTGGCTATGGGGGTCATCATGCCCGCAGACAGATGTTCTCTGGCGAAGGCCGTGGACGTTTTGAAACACGTTTTGGGAGCGGACGCCACCGAGCGAGAGAATGACTGGATCGGGCGCGTGGATGTCGCCCTGGCCGGCGTGGAACGATCCGTGCGGCGGCACCGCGCGGTCTTGAAAGACCCCCAAGGACGTATCGTCGATGTGGACAGCTCGCTCAACCCTTCGCCAACCGTGGCCCGGCGCACGGAGCGTCTGCGACGAGAACTGAACGATCTTCTATGCGAAGCTCAGACTCTGCGCGAAGCTGAAAGAAATCCACCCTTCCGGGGGAGGGACCGACGCTTCCACGACCGCCGGTGCATTGCCCGTGGCGCCGGAAGCCGCCGACGTCGCCGACTTCGGCGTCTTCTGCGAGCGCACGGAGCGGTTGCTGGAGGGGTTCACTCACTTCGATGAGAAGGAAGCCGAGTTGATGCGGGAGAGCGTCACGATGGACCTTGGCGCCGGCGATTGACACCTTCTTGGTCCGATACAATGGGAGGAGGATGGCCCGCTGGGGACCATGCGCGAACGCCGGGTGTCGGACGCAGAGAAAGCGATGGAAGCGCACAGAAACGAGCCGATCGAACCGACGCATTTCGATGGCCGACGTTATTTCAATCCGGCGGCCCCGGTCTACGGCTTCCGCGTCTGGCGTGTCCTGGGCTGGATGGCGCGACGGCGGCCCCAGCCCTGGCCGAGATGGATCGACGATCCGACCCAGCCCGGTCCCCCGGCCGTCCTCGGTCCGCATCAAATCGCCGCCACCTTCGTCGGCCAATCGACCTTCTTGCTGCAACTGGACGGCGTCAATGTGCTGACCGATCCCGTGTGGTCGGATCGCGCCAGCCCCTTGCGCTGGGCCGGGCCGCGGCGCGTGCGCCGGCCGGGGCTGGCTTTCGAGCAGTTGCCGCCCATCCATCTCGTTTTGGTCAGCCACAATCATTACGATCACATGGACCTGACGACGCTGCGGCGATTGCAGCGGCGCTTCGATCCGCTCTTCGTCACCGGACTGGGCAATCGGCACTACCTGAGGAAGCGCGGTCTGCGCCGCGTCGAGGAGTTGGACTGGTGGCAGACGTGTCCGGGACCCGGCGGCATGGTGGTGACGATGACGCCTGCCCAGCACTTCAGTCGGCGCGGCCTGTTCGACCGTCTGCGCACCCTCTGGGGCGGCTTCGTGTTGACGTCCGCGTCGGGGCGAATCTTCTTCACCGGCGATAGCGCCTACGGCGCTCACTTCCAGGAAATCCGTCGCCGTCTGGGTCCGATCGATCTGGCCCTGCTACCCATCGGCGCCTACGAGCCGCGCTGGCTGATGCGGGCGGCGCACATGAACCCGGAGGAGGCGGTGCGGGCGCACCAAGACCTCGCGCCTCGGCTGAGCATCAGCATGCACTTCGGCACCTTTCAGCTGACCGACGAGGCCATCGACGCCCCCATCGGCGAACTTCGGCGAAGCCTCCGCCAGCACGACGTCGAGGAGAGCGCTTTCCTCGTTCCGGGGTTTGGCGAAACCATCGTTCTCCGAGCAATAACAAACGGAACTTGAACCACAAGCCCGGAGCGCTAGCGACGGGTTTTCCGTCGCTAGCGCCTCCGGGCTTGTAGACGGAAAACTATTTCATCTTCTTGAAGCGCTCGTAGTTCTCCGCGACGCGGCCGTCCTTGGCGTCGCCCAGATGGATGAACATGCCGTAGCGCAGTTTCAAGTGCTTGTCCTTCTCGATGCGCACAAGGTCTTTTTTGTCCTTCTTGTCCTTCATGGCCGGGAAGCCGGATTTGGCACGGCCGAAGGGGTTGGCCGCCATCAGGCCGTAGCCGCGACTGTGCCAACAGGACGGAATCGGATTGTCCGGCCCGGCGAAGAGGGCGATGCCCACCATGTCGCCGCCGACCAACCCGGAGTAGTCGCACCATGCCGACAGCTGGCCCCAGCACTCCTTCTCGCCGACCTTGCCCTCGGCGTTGGTGATCTTGCCCCGGCCGCCCTTCTCGCGCATGCTGTCGTTGACGCGCACACCGAAGGCCCCCTCCTTCGTATCGCCGAAGGTGATCGGCATGACACTGGCATGCAAATCGATGTCCACGATGAAGAAACGGGCCGTGGTGAAATTGTAGAACTGGATCTTGCGCACCTCGTCCAGCACCTTATCGCCGTCGGCGCTGCGCCACTCGTTGTAGGTAGTCACCCAGGCGTGGTTCTGATCGTTGTGGCCCTCGCTGGTGCGGACGCAGACAATGCGGCCGGCGTTGGCGCCCTCGGCCCAGAAGTCGATGCCCTCGACGCCCTTGGTCTTGCGCTTCAGTTCCATGCCCTCGGGAATGACGTCGCCGTAGGTGAACCAGGCCGACTTTTGGTGCGGATGGTCCATCGAGCCGCCAATCGGGGCCGGCAGCATCGGCCAGCTGCGCGTGACTTCGCGGCTGTTGGAGGCTTCCAGCGGCCAGAAGTACGGCTTGGCGTGGTCGCGGCCGAAGTCGTAAATCGCCGCCTCGTTCTTGTAGACGCGAAACTCGATGTTCGCCCGGTTGACCCAGATGGTCACGTCCGCCGGGAAGAGCGCCTCCTCCCGTTGCTGCGCCGCGCCCGGCAGGGCCATCACCCCCAGGGCGAGGCCCAGCGCCGCCAGCGGGAACAATGTTTGCTTGATTCGCATGACGATGTCTCCTAGTCGGGTCCGCCCTCTCTATACTGAACCGAGGGCCGCCGAAATTCGCGGCGGCTGACACCCGACGCGAGTATAAAGGGTATTCTCTCCGCGGTCCACAAGCCAGTTACGAGAAGTGGGCCGTTCCCGTGAGACCGGCGGGACGCCGGTCCACCGATTCGGGTTGTCCCCTGCTCATTCAAGGAGTGTTGTTCATGTACAGACGATGGTTGACCGGGACGGCCCTGCTGGGCCTGATGCTGGTGATGCCCGCCGCGACGCGGGCCGCCGAGGACAAGGCGGAAAAGCCGGCCGTGGTCGTGCGCCTCGCCTCCCTCGACAGCGTGCGGGCCGACCTCCGCTACCTCGCCGAGGTCGTCGGCCATGGCGAGCAGGTCAAGCAGTTCGATGCCCTGCTTCAGTCCAAGCTGGACGGCATCGACCCCAAGAAGCCGATCGGCGCCTACGGTTGGGTCGGCCGCACCGGCATCGACAGCCAGCTCGTCGTCCTCGTGCCCGTCCGTGACCAGAAGGCGTTCCTCGGCCTGTTCGACAACTTCGACGCCAAGCCCGACAAGGGCGACGATGACGTGTACACGGTCAACCTGGACAAGGTGCCTGCCCCCGTGTACTTCCGATTCGCCAACGATTACGCCTACCTCACGCTGCGCGACAAGGAAGTGCTCGACAAGAACAAGCTGCTCGCTCCGGCGGCGGTGCTGCCGGCCGGCCAGATCGGCATGCTCTCGTTGCTGGTCAACATCGACCAGATCCCTGAAAATCTCCGGGAGTTGGCGCTGGGCAACCTCGAAAACCAGCTGGCCAACGTCAAGGACAAGGAGGTGCCCAAGGAAACCGAGGCCGAGAAGAAGCTCCGCCTCGCCGTGGTCGATGAACTAAGCTCCGGCCTCAAGTCGCTGTTCAACAATGGCGGCGAAACGGCGCTGCGCCTGGACGTGAAGCGCGACAGCAGCGATCTATCGCTGTCGCTGAGCGTGGCGGGCAAGGCCGGCACGTCCCTGGCCACGACCATCCAGAATCTGGGGCGCGTGCAAAGCGTGACGGCGTCGTTGATCGGCGCGGACTCGGCCATCAACGGCGCGATGACCGTGAGTCTGCCGGAAAAGTTGCGTGAATTGCTGGCGCCGGCGATCGAGGACCAGGAAAAGAAAGCGCTGGCCAGGGCGAAGGAGCCGGCCGAGCGCGAGGCGCTGGGCACCCTGCTGCGGTCACTGCGGCCCACGCTGCAGAGTGGCGAGCTGGACTTTGCCGCCGACCTGCGCGGTCCGGGCGAGGGCGGACTGTATACCGGCATCTTCGGCATCAAGGTCAAGGACGGCGCCGCCATCGACAAGGCGCTACGCCAAATCGTCGCCGGGCTGCCGCCGAAGGAACGCAAGACCGTGACCCTGGACGTGGACAAGGTCGGCGCCGTCGCCATCCACCGTATTGTACCAGACAGGAACGATGCCGAGGGCAAGCGGCTCTTCGGCGACAACCCTCTCTACGTCGCCGTGCGCTCCAACGAAGTCCTGGCGAGCATCGGCCCCAAAGGGTTGAACGCCCTCAAGGACGCCGTGGAGACGACGCCGAAATCGGCCGGCGTGATGGAGCTGCAAATGTCCTTGCGCCGGTTGGCGCCGCTGATGGTCAAGGACAATCCGTCGGCGCCCGAGGTCGCCCGCCAGGTCTTCGCCGACGGCAAAGACAACGACAAGCTCCGCATCACACTGGAGGGCGGCAAGACGCTCAAGCTCCACCTCGACATGAAGGCGCCGCTGGTGGCGTTCTTCAACAAGCTCCAGCAAGCGAAGAAGAGTCAAGCCAAGTAACGGTACGCTCGTCCCCATTTCGCCGCCCCGCGCTCCGCGGCGAAATGGGGAACTTGTTTTCGCGGGAACTTTACAGAAACCCTAGACAAAACCACACGCTGCCGTATACTATTAAACTTACTTCTACTTCGCGCCCTCCCTAGCGGAAGCCGGCAGTGATGGATGGTTCTTTCGGGTTAGTGTCTGTCGCTCTCCTCTGTGTGCTGCGGTTGTGAATCGCGGCACGGAATCCGCACCTGGAGATAACCGAAGCGATGTGGTGTGGGCTGGAAGCGTGTTCCAGCCGCCGCTGTCCCTGTTCTCGTTTCAGGAGTGCCGCCGCCTCCAGAGTTCTGAGTTCTGAGTTCTGAGTTCTGAGTGAAGAGCAATCCGCTTGCCTCTTTCACTCAGAACTCAGAACTCAGAACTCAGAACTTTGCGAATGGCCTGCAACCTCATGCTCGAAAACCTTCGTAACATTGGCATCATCGCGCACGTCGATGCGGGGAAAACAACGACGACGGAGCGCATCCTCTACTTCAGCGGTTCCAAGCACAAGGTTGGCGACGTCGATGAGGGCAACACCACGACGGACTTCGACCCCCTGGAACGGCAGAAGGGCATCACCATCAACAGTGCCGCCGTCACCATCGAATGGGGCGACACACGCATCACTCTGATCGACACGCCCGGCCACGTCGATTTCACGGCCGAGGTCGAGCGTAGTCTGCGCGTGCTCGACGGGGCCGTCGGCGTCTTCTGCGCCGTCGGCGGCGTCGAGGTGCAGTCGGAGACGGTCTGGTATCAGGCCAACAAGCATCAGGTGCCGCGCATTGCCTATATCAACAAGCTGGATCGCACCGGCGCCGACTTCTTCGGCTGCATCCAGCAGATGAAGGACAAGCTCGGCGTCCTGCCGGCCATCTGCGCTCTGCCGGCCGGCGAGGCCAACCAGTTCAAGGGCGTCATCGACCTGGTGCGCGATGAAGTTCATCCTCAAGGATCCCACGGACAAGACGCACGTCAAGTACGACCTGGTCGAGATGCCCGACGAGTACAAGGAGCTGGCCGAGGAGTACCGCGGCCATCTGCTCGAGGCCGCCTCGCACGCCGACGATCACCTGCTGGAACTGGTGCTGGAAGGCAAGCCGGTGTCCGAGGACGTGCTGGTCAAGGCGCTGCGGGCCGGCACGCTCAGCGGCAAGCTGACGCCGATCCTGTGCGGCTCGTCAAAGAACTTCCACGGCGTTCAGCTCTTGCTCGACTCGGTGATCGATTATCTACCGTCGCCGTTGGAGCGTCCGCCGGTCACGGGTTTGATTCCCAAGAGCAAGGACAAGGAAGAGACCTCGCGCAAGCCCGATGCCAAGGAGCCGTTCTCCGGCCTGGCCTTCAAGACCATCAGCGAGAGCACCGGCGACCTGGTGTTCGTGCGCATCTACTCGGGCGAGTTGCATCCCAAGGACGACGTGCGGAACACGGCGGTCGGCCGCGGCGAGCGCGTGGCCCGCATCTTCCGCATGATGGGCGATCGCCGCGACAGCCTCGACGTGGCCGGGCCGGGCGAGATCGTCGCCGTCGTCGGCCTCAAGCAGACGCACACCGGCAATACGCTGTGCGCGACCGAATGCTCCGATCGCGCTGGAGGACATCCGCTTCCCCGATCCGGTCATCGCGCAGGCGATCGTCCCCGATCGCAGCACGGACGAGTCGAAGCTGGCCGACGCCCTGGGCAAGCTGGTCCGCGACGATCCGACCTTGAAGTGCCGCACCGACCCGGAGACCAAGGAGCTGATCCTCAGCGGCATGGGCGAGCTGCACCTGGAAGTGTCGGTCGAGAAGCTAATGCGAACGCCGGGCGTCAAGGTGACGGTCGGTCGGCCGCAGGTGGCCTATCGACAGACGCTGTCCAAGGCGGTCGAGATCGAGACGCGCTTCATCAAGCAGTCGGGCGGCCGCGGCAAGTTCGCCGTCGTCTACATGCGCTTCGAGCCGCTGACCAAGGACCAGGTCGCCGAGTGGACGACCTATCAGGAAGAGCAGGGAGAGAAGCCGGACCCCAATAATATCTATTTCCTGGACAAGATCGTCGGCGGCGTCGTGCCGGGCGAGTACATTCCGTCCGTGCAGGCCGGCTTCCGCGATGCCTGCGTCAAGGGGGCCAAGTACGGCTTCCAATGCGTCGATATGCAGGCGACGCTGTTGGATGGCAAATATCACGAGGTGGATAGCTCGCAGGATGCGTTCAAGCTGGCGGGCATCGAGTGTACGCGCGAGGCGCAGCTCAAGGCCGGCATCACGCTGCTGGAGCCGATCATGAACGTGGTCGTCTTGGCGCCGTCGCAGTACCTCGGCGACCTGACGCGCGACATCAGCCGCCGTCGCGGCGAGATCCTGAACTCCAGCATGGACAAGGGCCGCTGTCAGCTGCACGCCTACGTCCCGCTGGCTGAGCTGTTCGGCTACACCAGCGAGCTGCGCAACTTCACCAGCGGCACGGCATCGTTCAGCATGGAGCCGAGCCACTACGCCCCGGTCAAGGAGGAATTGGCCGATCTGCGCGCGGCGAGCTGAGCAACAATCATGGAAAACCCTTCGCAGCCGCAGCGTCAGCGAGGGAGGTTCCCTCGCTGACGCTGCGGGCTCCGATCATCTCACTCCAGCACCTTTCGCCAGCGCTGGGGCAAGACGGCGAACGCCGTCTGATACGTCGCCTCCAACGGAACCAGAACGTGGGCATTGGGCTGCAGGAACAGCGGCATGTCCGGGAGGACGTCGCCGACGGCGACCGGCTCAATGTACGCTCGGGTCGTCAGGTCGCATTCGTAGGCGGCTAACGTGAGCGGCTTATCCGCCGGCAGGACAAACGGCTTGTCCTCGACCTCGGCCCAGATGGCGGCGTGGACGCCGTTGGGATCGCGCCGGCCGGGCGGAAACGGATCGACGATCAGCAGATGGATGCGGTGTTCGAGCAACTCGCACGCCTTGTCCAGCAGCGCCCGAAAGGCGTGCCGGCTGGCTTTGTTCCCTGGCGAGACGATTTCCAGCATGGCGACGATCCGATCCCCACTGACGTGGCGGACGGCGATGGAACTCTTCTTGCGACGATAAAACTCGGCATCGGTTTCCGCCACGAATCGCGTCTGGGGTCGAGTCTGCCGTGCCGTCATGGTGCCGACGCCTCCGCTATCCGGCTCGCCCTCCTCCTGGCGCTCATCCTGGAGGGTAAGGACGTTGGGACCGAAGCCGGCCGCTTGCTGCTCGGGTAAGGCGTAGTAATCGCTCGGCAGGCCGCCCTGGTTCAGCAGCCGTGCGATCTCGTGAATCCAGCCGTGATGAAAGGCGTGGAAGATGCCGGCTTCCACTCGCGTCCAGTCGTGCATGGGCATGGCAAGTCCCTCTGGTCGATTACGGTCCAGAATCCCCCGCGTCGCCCTCCTCCTGTATCGTCTGCGGGTCGCGGCGCTTGATCAAGGTGACTTCGTTGCCGGCGGCGTTATACCGCACTTCGTCCATGATCGTCCGCATCAGCATGACGCCGCGGCCGGCGTCGGGCAGACTGTCGGAGCCAGGTAGACGCGATACCTCGAAGCCGGAACCTTCATCGCGGATGACGAAGACAGCCTCGCTCCGCGAGATGCGGGCGACGACGTGAATGCGGCGGTTGCGGTACGGCTCCTCGCCCCGTCGCTGCCGCCCCAGCGCCTCGTAGGTGCGGCGATCGGCCGGACTCGTCGCCGAACGGACCTCCAGGTTGCCGTGATAACAGGCGTTGGTCAGCGCCTCCTCCACGGCGACGCCGACGCGAAGACGCTCGGTCTCGTCGGCCAGCGGCAGACAACGCAGCATCTGTTGCAAGTGGTTGACCAGCGATTTGATAAGGGCCGGGTCGTTGTCGAGCGTGAAGACCAACTCGCTCGCCTCCAGGTAGTGCATCAGGCGCGAGTGGCCGCGATCTTCGCGTGAGCCGCGAAGGATGCGCTCGACGGTCGGCACCAGGTCGTCAGCCAGTTGGCGCTTGGGCACGTAACTGGCGGCCCCCTGCCGCAGCGCTTGGGCGGCGATGTCCTCGCTGCCCTGGGCGGTCATCAGCACGACCGGCACGAGCGGGAAGTCGTTCTTGACCGCCGCGACCAGTTCCAGACCGTTCATGTCCGGCATCTGCAAATCGGTGAGCACCAGATCGGGTAGCTGTCCGCTCAGCTGCCGCAGCGCCTCCTTGCCGTCGCCGGCGTACTGCACGGTGCAGTCGAAATGCTTTTCCAGCAGAGCGCCGGCCAGCCGCCGGTCGATCGGCGAATCATCGACGACAAGTACGTTCAGCACGGGAGTCTCCTCGATCAAACGGCGGCGTCAGTCGGTATCGTTCCGCTCCGATTCGGTGCGCAGGCCGGTTCGGTCCTCTAACCGATTGCTGCTCGGACGGCCCGTAGGCCGGGTCGGTGTAAATCAACTGGAAGCGGAGGTGGGCAACCGTCAGGATGCTGCCGGGCGGCAGGGGTTTCGCTTCCGCCCGGACGCCATCGACGCGGACGCCGTTGCGGCTACCCAGGTCGCGCACGGACCACTGGCCATGCGCCCATTCCAGCTGGCAGTGACGGCCGGAGATGGTGGCAAAAGGGAGGACAATGTCGCAATCGGGGTGGCGGCCGACGACGAGTTGCGTCCTGTACAGCGTGAGGGGATCACCGCCGCCGCAAGGCAGCAGCAGACCCAACGCCTCCCCTGTGGGGGGCTCGGCCGGCTCCAACGTCGTGGACCGCGCCGTCCTCCCTCCGAAGGTGGGGGCGGCGGTGCCGCGCATCGGCGTTCGACCTCCCGGCGGCGCGTAGACCACGTTGTAGCGATACCGCGCCAGCGCCAGCACGTCGTCGGGCATCAGACGGCGCGAGGCGCAGATGATGCCGTTGACGCGCGTACCGTTGCTGCTGCCCAGGTCGCGGGCAAACCAGTAACCGTCGAGCAATTCCATCTCGCAGTGACGCCCGGAGATGGTGCGGAAGGGCAGCGTGATGTCGCAGTAGCTGTGCCGGCCGAGCAGCAGTTGCGGCTTGAGCAGGGGGATGGGCGCTCCTCCTCCGCACGGCAGCAGTTGACCAAGCATCGCGGTTCATCCTTCATCCCGAGAAATCTCTGTTTATTCTGCGCGGGACGATCGGCGGCGCCCAGAGAAATCCCGAGGGAAAAAAGAGAACCACGGATAACACGGATAACACGGATAAAGAAATTCTTTATTATCCGTGTTATCCGTGTTATCCGTGGTTCATTTGTTTTTTTCCCTCAGCGCTCGGGGCGATAGCGGATGTCGTTGACGATGCGGCGCGTCGGACCCTGGATGCGCTCCAGCGATTCGCTCACCATCGCCGGCGCCGGGCGATTCAGGCGTTCGAGCATGGCGCCCTGGTTGAAGTCGTCGTTCGCGTCGCGCCGTTTGTTCTGCGCCAGGCGCGACAGGCCCAGGTAGTAGAAATAACGTGCGTCCTGCGTATCGTTCTCGATGGCGAGCAGGAACGACTTTTCGGCGTTGAGGTAGTCGCGGTCAAAGTAGAAGTTCAGACCGCCGGCGAAATGGCGGACGGCCTCGGCCGGATTGGGCGTCCGCAAGCTGTCGGGCCGCTTCAGACGCGGATGGTTGAGGACCAGGTACAGCAGGCCGTTGCCGTACTCGCGCGGCATGAACGGCCGCACGCCCTCGACATAGGTTTGCAACGCCATCGTCCAGCGGCCCTTGATGGCCAGCGCCTGCGCCGCACGTTGAAGGGTACTTTGTCGGCCGGGGAGTTGAGGACGGCGTCGGCCAACTTCTCCGCCTCGTCCCAGCTGGCCTGCTCGTCCGGCAGGCCCGGCGCTTGCAGTCCCAGCACCATCATCAGGGCCAACAGCTTCTTCTCCTCCCGAGTGCGGGCCGGGTCGCGTCCGCCGACCTTGTCGCCGCCGGCATTCGGTATCGGCGCCGGCAGTCCCGCCGGACGCGCTTCGCCGGCCTGCGACAGCACACGCGCCAGGGCGATGCGATAGCGGCTGCCGTCGGCGTCGAGCGCGGGATGGGCAGTCATCGCCTTGCGATAGCTGGTGATGGCCACGTTCCATTGGCCCAACTCCTCGGCGATACGGCCGGCGGCGTAATGCCCCTCGGCGAGTCCGGCCTTGACCGCCTCGGCGGCGTCCTTGCTCGCGGCGGTCAGTAGCGGGTCCGTTCGCTTCAGCGGACCTTGCCCCATGGAGCGAGCGGCGTCCAGCTCGATCAGGCTCGCGCTGGGCGTACAGCTTGGCGTGCTCCTTCTCCGGCAGCGACTTTATGGCCCGCTGGAGTACCGCCATCGCGGCATCCATTTGACCGCGATCGTAGAGGCTCGCGGCCTGGCCGGCGAAGTAGGCGGCCGGGTCCGACACCTCCTTCAAGGCGGCGTCGGCGGCCAGCAGCCATTCGCCCTTGTCCACCGCCGTGCGACCTGCCTCCAGGGCGGACTTGGCCTCGGCGAACTTCTCGCTGTTCCGCAGCGCCAGGCCGAGGATGACCTGCGCCTGTCCCTTCTGCGCCGGCGTCGCCGCCTGGTCGGTCTTGACGCGATCGACGTCCACCGTCGCCTTGCTGGCCAGCTCCGCTCGTCCACGGTCCTTCTCCAGGAGCAGCAGCCATAGAGGCAGCATCTCCTCCGGCCGCCAGCGCTGTTTCAGGGTCGCCGTCGAGCTGAGCAATGTCGTCGCGCTGCTTGCGAATCATCCCTTGCGGATCCTTGATCCGGGCCGATCTCGATCACCTTGCGGATCGCCTCGCCGAGGTCCGGCTTACCCTCGGGGTCGAGGAGCTTGGCCGCGGCCAGTTCATCGCTGATCTTCTTCAGGGAGCCCTGGAGTTCCTTGTTGGCGGCCGTCAACTTCTGCTCCAGCTCGGCGGCGGTCTTGAGCTTGGCGTCGCGGTCCTTGATGGTGTCCTCCGCCGTCTTCAGTTTGGTGGTCAGGTCGGTGGCCTCCTTGGTGGACTTGTCGAGTTTCGTCGTCAGGTCTTCGACCTTCGCCTCGGCGTCCTTCTTGTCGGCGAGAAGGCGATCGACGCCCTTGGGAAGATCCTCGGCGCGAGTGATGACCTTCTCCATGATGAGTTTGTCGGACACGGCCTTGACGGTCTCGCCACTGGTCTGGGCCTTCTTGAGCAAGTCTTGCAGCGCGTCTGGGGCCGTGTTCTTGTCCGTCAGGTAGCCGCCCTCGCGCAGATGGCCCTCCAGCAGCCAGTATTGCTTCAGTTCGTCACAGCAGCGGAGGAAGATTTCTTCCGTCGGATCGCTGAGCGGGTTCTGGGCCTTGCGCAGTCGGGTGAAACGCCGTTTATCGTGGACCGCGCGCGCTTTGTCGAGGGCCTGGGTTGCTTCGAGGTACTTGCCGCTACGGGCCAGCCGGGCTGCCTGCCAGAAGTCGAAGCCAGCCTCGTCCTCGCCTCCGGCCGGCGGTTGGGGTTGCGGCTGCGGTTGCTGGAGACCAATGAGCAAGAGGGCCAACAAAGCGGCGCGATCCTCGACGCGCTCGGGCAACAGCCAGGCCGCACCGGGGGCCGCGCCGGACGATTTCAAATCAACACGGTCGATGGCGGACTCGAAGCGCCGCTTCTGCAGCGGCACATTCTGGGCGGTGGCGGTGTCGGCGCCCTTGGTGTACTCGGCGCGGGCCTCGGCGTATTTGTTGGCCAACTCCTGAATCAGCCCCAGGTCGTAAATGGCATCAAGGTTCTTGGCCTCGGCCGCTTTCTGCAAGTCGGCGATGGCCTGTTGCAACGGCGGGTCTTGCAGGTTGACCTTCGCCCCCGTCTTCTGGAGGTAGGCACCCAGACGATAACTGCCGCGTTCGGCCAGCTGCTCGGGCTTGTCTTCCTGAATCTGCTCGATGCCCGCCTTGGCGGCCTCGTCCCAGTCACCATTGCGAAGGTAAGCGACCCGAGATGGAGACGTCGGCGCGGGAGCCTGGATCGGAGCCGCCACCTGCTGCTTCTTCTCTCCACCGGCGCCGATCATCGCCGGCACGTCGAGACCGCCGAAGCGGGCGCCGATCAGTCCGCCGGCGCCAACGAGGACGCCGAGGAACGTCCCGCCGATCAAAGCGGGAATACGCGAGCGCGGCTTGGCGGGCCGGGCCGGTTTTTCTTCTGCCTCCGCTTCCGCCTCGGCCTCGGCCTCCGCCTTCTCTTCGGCTTCGGCTTCGGCCTCGGCCACGGCGGCCTCGGCCTCTCCGGCGGCGGCCTCTTCCTCGGCCATCGCGGCCAAGTCGGCATCGCCGGCCGGCGTCTCGTCCAGTCCGGCGAGCAGCTCGTCTACCTCTGCCTCCGAAACGGCCGGTTCTTCTCCGGCGGCGGTGACTTCCTCGCCTTTGTCCTTGGTGGCCGCGCCTCCCTCAAAGGCGACCGTCTCCTCTCCGGCGAAAGCCGGCGATTCATCCGCGGGGACCGCCGCCTCCTCAGCGACGACCGCTTCTTCTTCGGCGAGGGTCCCCTCGTCGGGCGATTCCGCCTGGAGTGCTTCGAGCCGGAGATCGCTGTCGGCGGCGGAAGGACTCGCCAATTCAGCGATGTCGCTCAGATCGGCGGCCGAATCCGCGGCGACGACCTCCTCGATCCCCTCGCCTTCGGACGGGACCGGCTGGGCGATTTCCGCGTGGGAGCCGAGATCGACGGCCGAGTCCGACGCCGCCGGAGACGCCGGAAGGGGATGGCTCCGCCACTCCGCCCCAATCGATGCCGCTGTCGTCCGCCGCCTCGACAACTTCGTCGGCCTCGTCCGCGACTTCCGCCGTGCTCCGCTCGAGCGGCACCGCATCGAGGGCAGCCTCCGCCGTCAACTCCGCCTCCGGTGCGTGCGGGTCGGCGGTGGCCTCGACGACCTCGGCGACCGCATCGCGCTCGGGAGGTGTCTCCGCGAGGGGAGGGGCCAGAGCGGCATCGCTCGGCGACGCCAGGTCGATCACGTCCTCGTCGGCGAGGTTGACGGCCGACTCCTCGATCAGATCGACGTGGCTGGCGTCGCTGGCCAACTCGGCCACGAACACGTCCGATTCGGCCGGCGGCGCCGCCGCCACGACCGCGCCGGAGTCTTCCTCAACCAGCTCGACCGGAGAGGCGCCGAGGTCCACGGCGGAATCGGAGACCGGCCCCGCCGGCTCCGGTGCCGCTTCCGTCAGATCGACCACCTCGGCGTCCTCGGCAGGGGGAGCGGGCGGCTCCTCAGCGATCAACTCACCGACAATCTCCTCCTCTGAGATGTCCGGCTCGACAGCTCCTGTGCCGTGGGCCAGCAAATCGGCGTCGGACGGCGAATCGACCTTGAGCTGATTGGCAGACGGCTCGCTAACGAGAGCGGCCCACTCGACGTCCGAAGCGCCGCTGGGGGGCACCTCCGCCGCGTCGCCGGCGCCGGAGACCGCCGGCGTCTGGCCGAGATCGATCACCGCATCGGAAGGCGTCGTCTCCGCAGGCAGTTCCGCCGGGCCGACGTTGGTCAGCTGCGTCTTGCGATCTTCCGCCGACCCACTTGCCAACTGAGTCTTTTTCGCGGCCGCACAGTGGGGGCACGCCGAAAGATCGTCCGCGTAGTCACGTTTGCATACGTCGCAGTGTTTCGCCATGCCTTTGCACTCCGCTATCGAGGTGGGCTCCGAGGAGGAGCCGTCAGGGTGCGGGAAATATCGCCAGTCCCAGGGCGTCGAAATGCGCAGGGCCGTACAGCCCGGATCGTCGTTATGTTCCCTCTATTTTCCCGAGCTTGCCACGGGAGGGCAACTCCATTCCGCCGTTTCCGCCGATTCTCCGCCGTCAAGGCCGGTACGAACGCTCCAACCCCTGCAATCGACACAACCGCCGCGACCAGGTAATCGAGATCCTACCTATCCGAGCCGCGACCGTCAGGGAGCAGAGAAAGCACCGCTCCCTGACGGTCGCGGCTCGGTATCTTTCGCCATGCGTGACTCCGTAGAATGTCCCCTGCGAGGCCGGAGGCGAAAATTCATGGCCCACTTGAAAAGGGGAGGCTCGGATGGCATTCATCGACGTACACGTCCACGTTTGGACGGATGACATCGCCCATTATCCGTTGGCGCCGGCTTTCAAGGCGGAAGACATGAAACCTCGTCGCTTCACGCCGGACGATCTGTTCCAGCATACCAAACCGGCTGGTGTGGATCGCATCAACCTGATCCAGATGAGTTATTACGGCTTCGACAATCGCTATATGATGGACATGATGGCCCTGCACAAGGACGTTTTCTCCGGCACGGCGGTCATCGATCCCGCGGCCGAACACCCCGATCATCTCATGGGCGAGATGGCGAAAAAGGGCGTGCGTGCTTTCCGCATCTACCCCGGCCTGGAACGCGGCATCAAGCCCAACGAGGGCAAGGGTGAGGGCTGGTTGCGTCCGGCCGGCTACGAGAAGATGTTCGTCGCTGCCGCCAAGAACAACCAGGCCATCAGCTGCCTCATCAATCCCAATGCCTTGCCGGATCTGGATCGCCTGTGTCGCAAATACCCCGGCACGCCGGTCGTTATCGACCACCTTTGCCGCATCGGCGCCGACGGCACCATTCGAGAGAAAGAGGTCAACGCCCTGTGCGACATGGCCAAGCACAAGAACGTCATGGTGAAAATCGGTGCGTTCTACGCCCTGGGCGCGAAGAAGGCTCCGTACACCGACCTGGCGCCACTCCTCCGCAGGGTGGTCCAGGCGTTCGGCGTCGAGCGCTGCATGTGGGAGAGCGATTGTCCGTTCCAGGTCGTCGAGCAGAAGTACCAGGACAGCATCGACCTGGTGCGCCGCCGGCTGGATTTCCTCAGCGCCGAGGACAAGGACTGGTTGCTGCGGCGCACGGCGGAGAAATTCTTCTTCCCCAAATAAAGTCCCGCTCGGCTGACCACCCTATTCGGATCGGCCGGCCAGGATCTCGACCTTGTCGAGACTCTGCCGAGCGCCCAGGGCGATGAGCGTATCGCCGGCTTCCATGACGGCATCGCCGGGCGGGTTGGCGACGAGATGGCCGTTCGCCTTCTGGATGGCGACGACGATGACGCCCAGGTCCTGGCGCAGTCCGCTGGCGTGCAGCGTAACTCCGGCCAACTTACCACCGGCGTGGATGCGCGTCTCCTCGATCTGCAAATCGAGGTGTTCGGTGCGCGTGGCCAGCTCGATGAAGTCCACCACGGCGGGGCGCAGCACGGCCATGGCCACCTTGGCGCCGCCGATGGCGTAGGGAGTGACGACGCGGTTGGCGCCGGCGCGGCGCAGCTTCTCCTCGGCCAGCTCGCCCTCGGCGCGGGCCACGATGAACAGCTTGTCGTTGAGCAGGCGGGCGCTGAGGGTGATGAACAGGTTGTCGGCGTCGGAGGCGGCGACCGTGACCAGGGCGCGGGCGCGTTCGACCCCGGCGCGGCGGAGCACGTCGTCGGAGGTGGCGTCGCCCTGCAGGGCGATGCCATGCGGCACGTCGAAATCCTGCAGCAACTCCTGCCGGCGATCGATGATGACGAAGGGGAGATGCTGATTGGAGAACTCGCGGCAGACGTGCCGGCCCATGCGGCCATAGCCACAAATAATCATGTGATTCTTCAACTCCGACAGACTGCGTTCCATGCGCTGCCTCCCCAGCAGTTGCCGTACCTCGCCGCTGACCACCAGCCGAATCAGTTCCGTGACCGCGTAAAAGAAGTTCAGGACGCCGACCAGCAGCAGGACAATGGTGAAGAGCCGTCCGCCGCGCGACAGGGGATGGACCTCGCCATAGCCAACCGTCGTCAGGGTGGTCACCGTCATGTACAGGGCGTCGAAAAGCGAATACTCATCCTCGATCAGGTAATAGCCCGTCGTCCCCGCCACGATGAGGACGATGGGGATGAGCACGAGCAGAAGGTAGCGACGCGGCACGACGTTTCTCCCTGGATCACTGCGGCCTCGACGGCTCTGAGCAGCGCCGCAGCAACTCCTGGCGCGCGGACTGGAAGACTTCGGTGAGGTGGCCGCGCTGATGCTCACTGGCACAGCGGGCCTCCTGCGCGACCCAGGCGAGCATCGCATCGAGGACGGCAAGCAGGGGGGCAATGGTGCCGGCATTCGGACGCACGGGCCGCCCCTCGACCTGCAAATACACCGGCGAGGTGTGGGCGTGGATGGAGGAACGGCTGTCGTTTCCCAGGCACCGCGCCGCCAGCCAACCGCTCGCCGTGGCCGGCACTTCCGCCTCGATGAGCGCCGTGCGTCGATCACCGTCGGCCTGCCGGGCGGCAATGACCTCGCCATCGTGCAGCAGCTCCAGCCGATCGAACGCCGCCGCGCTACGGGCTTCAGCGCGCATGCGCACCGTCGCTCCCTCATCCGTCAGGGACAGCACCGAACCGGGGTCGTGCCCGTCTACGGTCAGCCACAGCAGCGGACCAGCGGTCACGAAGGTACGCCCCGCTCGAACCGCCTCGATCCAGGCGCCATAACTCCATTCCTGCCCCGCCTCCAGACGAGCATAGGTGCGAACGGCGCCCAGCGCCATCGTGTTGCGGTCCTTGCCGCTGGAGCCGACCAGAGGCAGACGCTGCCCACTGGCGAGCAGACGATACCAGTCCGCCAGCGGCGGCAACTGCGAATCTTCCAGGCGGCAAACCTCGAAGGCATCGACCTTGCCCAGGAGCAACGCCACCAGCGTTTCGCCCTGCGGATGCTCCGGCGTCAAACGTGGCTCATCCGGCCAGACGACGAGTCCCTTCTTGCGATGGCACTGATCGCACCAGTCACAGACCGACCAATCATCCAGGCCGTCGGGCGCTCCGAAACGCAGAGGATGGACAATGCGGTGACAGTTGAGCAGCGCCACCGTGCCGAGGATGGGGTGCGTGTTGCAGGTGTTGACGACGACACAGGGCGCTCCCTCCAGGGCCGGCTTCGTGCCGCTGAAGGCGAGCAGGTTGACCAGCGCCGCCGGCCGTTCGCCGTGCGGCGGTCGCTCGCGCGCCAGCAGATTGACCACATCCAGCCCTTCGGCCGCTCCCTCCAACTGGGCGGCGTGAGGCGACATTTCATGCGCCCGGCCGTCGCCCGCGTACCAGTCCTGCGCGCGCGGATCGATCCAGCGCTCGACGGCCAGGCGCAGCGAGATTTTCCCCGGCCCGAGGACGACCTCGCGTTGCAGAGGCACGTATTCCGGTCCCTTGTGGATCTCGACGCGAACCGGGCCAGGCGGCAGGTGGACCTCGCAGGTGCCGTCGATGTAGGCGAAGGAATCGTCGCCGAGCCGGACCTGGCCGCCAACGTCCTCGCCGGGTCCGGTAGCGAACGCGGCGAGTCGCCCGAATGGCATGTGACAGACGCCGCTGGAATCGACGAGGCGAATGCGTACCGGCGTGGGCCGGCCGGTGGCGGCATCGTTGACGCGGACATGAACGGTGAGCATGAACGATCCTCGACTAACCCGCCAGCCCGCTGCGCCATCGTTTTTCTCTTGACATCACCTCTCCAAGAGGCGGTAATGCCAGAATACCTCATGGCGAGTCGTCTTTTCGGCCGGAGTTCTTACGCTTGGAGAAAGCGCAATGATTCTGCACAAACGTTCCAATTCAGGTGGATGGGATCGCGCGTTCACGTTGATCGAGCTGCTGGTGGTCATCGCCATCATTGCCATCCTCATCGGCTTGCTGTTGCCCGCCGTGCAAAAGGTCCGCGAGGCCGCCGCACGCTCGCAGTGTACCAACAACTTCAAGCAGTGGGGCCTGGGCATGCACATGTACAACGACACGATGGGAACTCTTCCCCCGGGCGCGACCGCCAGCCCACGACATACCTGGATCGTGCATCTGTGGCCTTACGTCGAGCAGGGCAATCTGGCGAACCTGTACGGCAATGTGAATACCCAGCCGTTCTACCTGCCCAACGCGATCGTCCAGAACACGCTCAACGGCGCTTGCACCCAGCAGGTGAAATTGTACTACTGCCCCTCCGACCGCCCCGGTGCGTATTGGAAAGGCGACTCGTACTGGCGCTGCCGCAGCAACTACGCGGTCAACTGGGGGCCCGTGCCCATCCCCTATGCGGGAACGCCGCTTATGGGGCCTTTCGGCTACCAGGGCAACAATACCAGCACTCCCCTGATCACCGCCATCCAGGTGATCGCTGACGGCACCTCGAACACGCTGCTCATGTCCGAGGTCATCCTCCCTCCCAATGATGGAGACCGCGATACCAACGGCGATGCCTTCAACGACGACAGTAGCACCTTGGGCGGACGGTTCATGACCATCAACGCGCCCAACAGCGGCACCGACAACATGGGCTATTGCGTCAACGACAACGTCCGCGCCCCTTGCTCCACTGCTTCGCCGTACCAGGTGGCGGCGCGCAGCCGGCACGTCAGCGGCGTCAACGCCCTCTTCTGCGACGGCTCGGTACACTTCATCACCAACAGCATCATCCCCGCTACCTGGCAAGCTCTCGGGACCACCAGCGGCGGCGAACCGATAAACGCTTCTCAGTTCAATTGACCCGCGTTCTTCTGCCCGCTGGCGGCATCGTTGACGCGGATAGGGACCACGACCCTGCGTTTCCTCAGCGGGGCATCCGAGCCTGAAGCGTACGCGAAGGGTAGGATCTCCTTCGCGTACGCTTCAGGCTCGGATGTCGTTCCGTATCATGGCTTGGGGGAATCGCCGAGGTTTTTCCAAACCTCCGCAGCCGGCTTGCCGTTGATCGTCTCCAACGTCTTGCTCTCGCGCAGGATCGCCGTGCCGCGAAAAGCTTCGGGGTCACAAACCAATGTCTTGAGAGGCGCATCTTTCACGGGCGCAAAGTCCGTGACGCGCGTTTGGGAACACATCAGCTCTTTGAGGCGCGCGGCGCCCTTCAAAGGAGCCAGGTCGGCAACGTCGGTATATCGACAGTCGAGATGACTCAGGGGTAGTCCCGCGAGGGGGGCAAGATCGTGGACCCGAGTGTGATGACAAACCAAAAACCAGAAGCCCTTCTTTCCTGCAAGGGGGGAGAGGTCGGAAAGAGCCGTTTGATAGCAGACCAGCCACTGGAGAGGCAAATCCTTGAGCGGCGTGAAATCGCGAACGGGGCACTCGCCGCAGTCGAGGTGTTCGAGGGGGAGCCCTCGGAGCGCGGTGAGATCGGATATCGAATTGCCGGCGCAGAATAGCCAGCGTAGAGGCAATCCCTTCAAGGGCGAGAGATCCGTCAGTTTCCCCGTGCCGCTTCCCCCGCGTACTTTGCTGCCGTTGCAGCCCACACTCGTCAACTGCTTGAGCGCCCTCAGCGGAGTGAGGTCCGTCACCTCATCGCTGACGAACCGCACCCCCGTCACGACATCATTCTCGATCTTGTGATCCACCTGGCCATCGAAGCCGGGATTGCGCTTCTTCAACTCGGCGGCGACCGCTGCCACTTGCTGCATGGCCGGCATGGCGGCGACTTGCTTGCACCAGGACTCGAAACGCGCTTGCTGTGCGGCCATGTCCTTCCACAACTCCGCCACCGGCTTGTGGTTAATCGTCTCCAGCGTCTTGATGGAACGCAGGACATGGGCATCGCGCTCCGGTTTGAAATCACAGGTCAGCCACCGGAGGGGTACGTCGCGCAAGGGTGAAAAGTCCTGAATCTGCGTATAATCGCAGATCAACCTCTGGAGCGGCATTCCGCGTAGTGCTGCCAGGTCCGCGACCGGAGTTCCGCCACAGTTCAGCTTCGTCAGATTCATGCCACGCAACGGCGACAGATCCGAGATGGGCGCCCAGTGAATGTCCAGTTCCGTCAACGGCAAGCCTTTGAGGGCGCCAGATTGGAAAGCCCCTTATGTTTCTGGCTGCTGGGGCAGGTCAGCCGCTTCAGTCCCGTCAGCGCTCGTAGCGGTGAAAGGTCGGTCACTTGATCGCTGATGTATTGCAAGCTCACGACAACGTCGCCCTCAATCTCGTGCCTCACTTGGCCATCGAAGCCGGGATTGCGTTTCTTCAACTCGGCGGCGACCCTTTCCACTTGTTTCCGCGGCGGCATGGCGGCGACCTGCTTGCACCACGCCTCGAACTCCGCCTGCTGGGCGTCCACTTCCTTCCAGAACTCGGCCACTGGCTTGTTGTTGATCTTTGTCAACGTCTTGATGGAACGCAAGATGTCCGCGTCCCGGTAAGGCTGGAAGTCACACCACAGATCCTGCAAAGGCGAATCCCGCACGGGCGATAAATCCGCGACCTGGGACCAACGACAGTCGAAGTACACCAGCGGCATACCATGTAGCACGGACAGGTCCGCTATCGGAATACCGTGGCATGTGAGGTTGGTTAGGGGCATCCCTTTCAAGGGGGAGAGGTCTGTCACCTTCGTCGCTTCGCAGTGAAGTTGCGTTAGGTGCATTCCTCGGAGGGGCGACAGATCGTTAACATTTGAGTGACCGCAGGAGAAATGTAGCAAAGGCATCCCTTTGAGCGGCTCAAGATCACGGACGCTGCTTTCCCTGCATTGTAGTTCGGCGAGGGACATGCCTGTTAGCGGTGTCAGATCCGCGAGCTTGCTTCTGGCAGGATACATATTCCCGCCAACGCGTAGCCTCTTCAGTCCTGGTAGTGCTCGTATCGGTGCTAGGTCAGTGATGTGGCTAGATCTCGCATCCAGCACGGTCACCGTTCCTTCCTGTATCTCATACTTCACCTTGCCATCGAAGCCGGGATTGCGCTTTTTCAACTCGGCGGCGACGGCCTTGACTTGTTCCTCCGCCGGCATGCCGGCCACGTCACGCAGCCATTGCTCGAACGAGCGTTGGCCTTCTTTCCGTGGTTTGGGCTGTTCCACGGCGACCGGCTGCGATGGGGGTTGCGGAGGATTCGCACGCCGGAGGAGAAGCCCGAACACGACCGCCAGTCCCAGCAGCAGGACGCCGCCTCCAACCGCCGCAAGCCGCAGCTTCTGATTCTCCGCCTGCCGCCGCGAACGCTGCTCCTTCATTATCGCTTGCACGGTTTCGCCGGTCGGCCGGAAATCGAGCACGTCGTTGACCGTCGGCTCCGTCGGAACGAGGTTGGCTCCGACCGGGCGCCACAGGGGATCGTCCGGCTGTCGTCGCTGGTCAGCGCTTCCAGTGCGCGGACCAACTCGGCCGGCGTTTGATAGCGCTGCTGCGGTCGCTTGGCCATCAGCTTGTACACGATGTCCGCCAGCGCCGACGGCACCTCGGGCCGCACCTGTTCCAGGGGCGGCGGCTGATCGGACTGATGTTTCTTGAGCTTCTGAATCAGCGTGCCGCCGGAAAACGGCACCTTGCCCGTCAAGAGCTGATACAGCGTGCAACCGAGACTGTACAGGTCGGCGCGGATGTCTACCGTGTGCGATTCCTCGGCCTGCTCGGGAGCCATGTAGTCGGGCGTGCCCATGATCGCTCCCTCTTGCGTCATGGTCGTGCTGGCCTCGCCGTCCTCATCGGCCACGGTCAGCCGCGCCAGGCCCATGTCGAGGATCTTGACCACGCCTTGCTTGGTCAGCAACAGATTGTGCGGCTTGATGTCGCGGTGGACCAGGCCGCGCTCGTGGGCATGTTGCAGCCCCAGCGCCGCCTGGCGAACCCAGTCGCACGCCTGCGCCACCGGCAAAGGCCCGTGCTGCTTGATGAGCTTGGCCAGGTCCGTGCCCTCGACGTACTCCATGGCGAAGAAGTGCGTGCCGTTGACCTCGTCGGCGTCGTAGGCCAGGACGATGTTCGGATGCGAGAGCTGCGCCGCGGCGCGGATCTCGCGGTGAAAGCGTCGCACCGCGTCCTCGTTGCTGAGCCGTTCCTTGCGGATCAGCTTCAGGGCGACGAGGCGGCCGAGCTTCCAGTTCCTGGCCTTGAAGACCTGTCCCATGCCGCCTTCGCCAATACACTCCAGCAAGACGTAGGAGCCGAGCATCAGCTCGCCGCCGCGTCCTTGCAGGAGGAGATTGGCCTGGTAGGACGTCAGCCATCGACGGCGGACCAGTTCGGCGGCGAGAGCCTTTGGCTCGGCGAAGCGCGGCAGCAGCTCGCTTGCCAGCACGTTCTGCTGTTTCGGCTCCAGCAGCCGGCCGTGACAGAGGAAATCCGCCAAATCGCTAACGGAATCGAGCGCCATGAGGAACCTCTCGGCAGAGAGAACGGCCGCTATTGATGCGCCGCACCGGCGCGATCGAGGATGCCCTTGAACGCGGCGATGGCCTTGGGGAACAACTCCGGCCCCGTGACGCCGCCGGTGGGACCGCCACCGAGCAAATGCGGCTCCAGCGTGGCGAACCCATCATAGCTGTGGGCTACCTCGGCGACCACCTCGGGGATGCGTCCCTGACCCTCGCCGGCCAGGCAGCCGTGTTTCTCGCCAGCGATCCAGTCCTTGATGTGGAAATGCGTCGTCCACGCCTTCGTCATCTGCCAGCCCTGCCACGGATCGTAGCCGCAGAAGACGTAGTTGGCCGCGTCGTAGACCGCCCGCAGGTGCGGGCTGTTGACGCTCTGGATCAGATCGACCACGCGATGCGGATCGTCGCCGTAAATGTTGTGCTCGTTCTCATGCAGCAGCCGCACACCAGCCTTCTCGGCGCGGCGCGTCTTCTCCGTCATGCGCGCCAGGATCTCGCTTCGCCACTTCGCCCAGTCGTCTCCGTCCGGTTTGTAATAGCTGAAAACGCGGATATTCGGCGTCCCGAACCTCTTGCAAAGCTCGATGGCCCGCTCGAAGCGCTGCAAGTGCGGCTCGAACGGCTGGTCGATCTGGACCTTGCCGATGGGCGAGCCGATGGCGCTGAGCCGAAAGTCGTGCCGGTCCAGCAGCGATTTCAGCTCCGTCACCTGCAGGTCGGTCAGGTCCAGGACATTGGTTTTCAGAATGGAGCGCAGCTCGATGTGCCGCACACCGCAGGCGCGGAGGACATCGATTTGCTCCTGCGGATCGGGAGAGATTTCATCGGCGAAGGCGCTGAGGATGAACATGGCGGGTGGCTTCCTGTCAGAGTCTCGGGCGATTAGGGGTCCGGTTGTTGCGTCTGGCCCGGTCGCCAGAGGATGTCGTCGCGGCCGTTATTGTTGTAGACACGGGCCAGCACGAAGAGGAGGTCCGACAGGCGATTGAGATAGACGATGGCCTGCGGATTGACCGGCTCCGCGCGGGCCAGTGTCACCACGTCGCGCTCGGCGCGGCGGCAGACGGTTCGGGCCAGGTGGCACCACGCGGCGGCACTCGATCCGCCGGGGAGGATGAAACTGGTCAACGGCGTCAGGCCCACGTTCAAGCGGTCGATGGCTTGCTCCAGTCGTTCGACCTGCTCCGGGCGGATGCGCAGGCGGGCACCGGATGTTTCCTCGGCCGACTGCGGCAGACATAGGTCGGCGCCGACGTCGAAGAGGTCGTTCTGGATGCCGCGGAGGAGATCGACTTCGGCGGCCTGCGGTTGGTGGCTGACGAGCAGGCCGAGGGCCGCGTTCAGCTCATCGACGCTGCCATAAGCCGTGACGCGCGGATGGTCCTTGGGCACGCGGCTGCCGTCGCCGAGTCCGGTGTCGCCCTGATCGCCGGATTTAGTGTAGATGCGCGACAGGTAGACCATGACAGGCGGACTCCTGCAAAAGACGACAGTCCGGGGCACGACCGCCTCGGTGGGCCGTGCCCCGGACTGTGAGGTAGACGAGTGGGGACGGGACGTTTAGCACTCGCGCATTTTCCGCAGTGCGGCCCGGACGCGCTGCTTGGCCAGACGAGTTTGTCGTTCTTTCTTGCGTTGCCGGCGCTTGAGCCGCTGCAACGCGGCCAGAAACCGCGGAGTCTCTGGCTCGCCATAGATCATGGCGACCGCTCCTTTCCAGGGGTATCCGCTGTTGTCCTCCCTCCGCCTATTCCATCTTATGCGATCGTTACGACACGCTGTCAATAGCCTTGTCGAAGGATTTGTCGAGATCGTTTCGCCGCGCTCTGGAGCGCGGCGAAACTCAACTGCACCCCGAAGTAGCCCCACACGTATCGCACTTGCAGCAGCGCCGCTGCGCACCAAGGTCAGTTGGCCGCACTCGCTGCACGGATCGCCCTCGTAACCTTTCAGCCGTGCTTGTCGGATCTTCTGCTCCATGCTCTGCTCGCGCAGGTCGGCGACGTGCCGTTCTTGTGTCCGTTGCCGTTGCTCTGTTCGCGCAGCGGCGTCAGGTGGCCGCTGCGCGGCGTGGCGAACGCCTTGGATACCGGCTGCGGCTCGACGATGCGCTCCTCGACCACCTCCTCCGCCTCGAAGGCCGGCTCGTCGCGCTCGCGGTGCAGGGCGTCGCCGCGCAGATCCTCCGCCTCGACCTGGGCCAGGTCGTGCCGGCCCAGGTAGGTGATGGCCAGCTCGCGGAAGATGTAGTCGATGATCGACGTCGTCATCTTGATGTGCGGGTTGCCCTGGACCACGCCGTTCGGCTCGAAGCGCGTGAACACAAAGGCGTCCACGTACTCCTCCAGCGGTACGCCATGTTGCAGGCCGAGCGAAATGGCGATGGCGAAACAGTTGGTCATGCTGCGGAAGGCGGCACCTTCCTTGTGCATGTCGAGGAAGATCTCGCCGAGCGTGCCGTCCTCGTACTCGCCGGTGCGCAGATACATCTTGTGGTTGCCGATGCGGGCCTTCTGGGTGTAGCCGGCGCGGCGATCGGGCAGGCGGCGACGGTTGGCGATATAGCGATAGACGATCTTCTCGGCAATGCGAACGGCGTCGGCCTTCGGCTCGTCGTCAGCCGATTCGGCGACCTCGGCGTCGAGGTCCGGGGCGTCGGCGACGCTGTTGAGCGGCTGGCTGAGCTTGGAGCCGTCGCGGTACAGGGCGTTGGCCTTGAGCATGAGCTGCCAACTCAGCTGGTAGGCGCTCTTAACGTCGTCGAGGGTGGCGTTGTGCGGCATATTGATCGTCTTGCTAGATCGCACCACTGACGAACGGCTGGGCCGCCGCCATCATGCGGATGTGCGATTCCGCCGACAGGAAACGCTGGCCGAGCTTGCCGCACTTGTTGGCGCAGTCGAAGATGGGCAGGTGTTCCGGCCTGCAGGTGCGGCGCCCCCTCGACGGTCATCGTGCCGCACACGTGGTTGTTGGCCTCGGCAATCTGCTCCCGGCTGAAACCCAGTGCCGTCAGCAGATCGAAACCGGGACGGTCGATCTGTTCGAGCGTGAAGCCGAGCCGGCCGGTCAACACATCGTCGCCGACGGTCCAGCGGTTGAAGGCGAAGGGCAACTCGAAGACGGCCGGCAGCATCGCCTCGATGCGCTGAAGCACGTCATCGGGGAAGCCCTTGGCCCGCAGCGTGGCGGCGTTGATGTGCGGACAGCCGTGCAGCGTGCCGGCCCCACGGCAGTAACGCACGATGTCCTCGATCTGCCGCGGCGTGTAGCCCAGCCGCGCCAGCGCCGGCGGGATCGAGGCGTTGATGATCTTGAAGTAGCCGCCGCCGGCCAGCTTCTTGAACTTGACCAGGGCGAAGTCCGGCTCGATGCCCGTCGTGTCGCAATCCATTACCAGAGCTATAGTCCCGGTCGGAGCAATACATGTGGATTGCGCGTTGCGATAGCCGTGCTTCTCGCCCAGTTCGACCATGCGATCCGACTCGCGCGCGAGCGGCGTCGAGCAGATAATCCGGACAGAAGCGCGGGTCGATGCCGACGGGCGTGATGGTCAGCCCCTCGTAGTCATCCTTGGGAGCGTCGTAGGCCGCCAGCCGGTGATTGCGGACGACGCGCAGCATGGCCTCGCGGTTGGCCTCGTAGCGCGAGAACGGCCCGACCTCGGCGGCCATCTCCGCCGAGGTGGCGTAGGAGACGGCGTGCATGAGAGCGGTGACGGCGGCGCACCAGGCCCGGCCCTCATGCGAATCGTAGGGCAGCCCCTGTACCATCAAGAGCGATCCCATGTTCGCATAGCCCAATCCCAGCGTGCGGTAATCATAAGACTTCTGCGCCACCGCCACGCTCGGGAACTGCGCCATGTAGACGGAGATCTCCAGGATCAGCGTCCACAGCCGCGTGGCGTGGCGGAAGGAACCCACGTCGAACCGGCCGGTGGCGGCGTCGTAGAACTTGAGCAAGTTCAAGGACGCGAGATTGCATGCGGTATCATCTATGAACATATATTCACTACAAGGATTGGACGCATTGATGCGTCCGTCGGCTGGGCAAGTGTGCCATTCGTTGACGGTGGTGTCGAACTGCACGCCGGGGTCGGCGCAGGACCAGGCCGCAAAGGTGATCTGTTCCCACAGTTCGCGGGCGCGCAGCGTCTTGCGCGGCTTGGGCGCTCGTCCCTCGGCCCGCGCTTTCTCGCTCTCCGTCCGCCAGTACAGGTGCCAGGGTCCGTCTTTCTGCGCCGCCTCCATGAAGTCGTTGGTGATGCGCACCGAGTTGTTGCTGTTCTGGCCGGAGACGGTGAAGTACGCCTTGGAGTTCCAGTCGGTGTTGTACTCCTCGATCTTCAGCGATGTGACGCCCTGCTCGGCCAGCTGCAGGACGCGCTCGACGTAGTTGAGCGGCACCAGGGCGGCGCGGGCCTCGGCAATCGCCCGGCGCAGGTCATGGTTGCGCTGGCGGTTCAGCCGTTCGTCGGCGTTGGGCCAGTTGGCGCACGCCTTGAGGATGGCGTTGAGATGGCGGTTGAGCAGCCGCGAGCCAGCGACCAGTGCCGCCACTTTGGCCTCTTCGACCATCTTCCAGCTGATGAATTCCTCGATATCTGGATGATCGAGATCTAAAATAACCATTTTAGCCGCTCTGCGCGTGGTCCCCCCCGATTTAATCGCTCCGGCGGCGCGATCGCCGATCTTGAGAAAACTCATCAGGCCGCTGGATTTGCCGCCGCCGGACAGTGGTTCGCCCTCACCGCGCAAAGAAGAGAAATTCGATCCCGTACCACTTCCATATTTAAAGATACGTGCCTCGCGGACCCACAGGTCCATGATGCCGCCTTCGTTCACGAGATCGTCCTGGATGGACTGGATGAAGCAGTTGTGTACAAGTCGGCCGGCGCACCAGAATTCGCCGGCTGCCGTCTGGAGGTCGTAAACCAACTCGGCTCCGGCCTTGCAACGTCCGTTGACCAGTACGGTAGATGGCCTGAGATGGGCTGCGGCTCCGACCAAGCTGAGCGCCATCTCCTCCTTTTTCGCTTCATGGGTGAAGCCGATTCGTTCCGCAAATAACTCACGCGAGTGCCGATCCCAGATGTTCAGGTAATAGCAATCCTTGCGGTTGAAATCGGTGCGATCATCACTGGATTCGGCCACACAGGCGAAGATGCCGAGCGAACAGAGAAGGGCGTGCGCCTTTTCGATGACGTCCCAACTTGTGTTGACGAGGCAAACCTTTTCTGCACTGACGTGTCCATCACTATCGAACAATCCTTGCAAAAACGGCCGTACAAAGTTTGCTCCCGAGCGAAGAACCCACTCGGGCACCATTTTGGCTGACGTGTGATTCCAGAGGCCCAGCCGCATCCAGAAGTGCCGTCCGGCCGCTCCGTAGCCGCGAATGGAATGTCCCCAATGAAAGTCGGTCACGGTATGAGGCACGCCGTGTTTCTCGACGATGGCCAGCACCCGACGCAGTTCCGCCCCGGTGTTCACCTTCAACTCCCAGGTATCGCTGGTAGCCGAAGCGGGACGGCCGCTGAACCCATCCCCCACCATCAGGCCACTGATCCAGGCCAACTCCGCATCGACTTGCAACAGTCCGCACGGGACGGGGAGGCACTCCGGTAGCAGCGGAACACGGGACAGGACCAGATGGTCTTTGCCAACCTCAAGGTCTCCCGCTCGTTTCTCTTGCAACTCCCCCTGGCCGTTCTGCACAAAAACAACGTGGTCCCCTGTCAATCGAATCGAGCTGCCGTCGGCCAGGTCAAGGCGGACCACAAAGCGCTTGCCGTTACAGACGGCCGCTTGGATCGGTGTCGGACGACCAAAACGGTCGAAGGCGGACAGCTTGACGCCCGATTGGACGGCCCGTACCACTTCGCCGACGGGTATCAATCCCCGATCGGTATTCACCAATTCGTCGTAAGGCAAACACGCATGCGGAGCGGGATGTTCGTATGCGGATGTGGAGCGCACGACTTGCTTGGTCTGCGGATCGACGCGGTAATGTCCCTGGGCGGGTCCGTCGATGCCGTAGGCCCAGAACAGGCCGGTGTTGAACCACTGCGGCGAGTTCGGCGCCGCCATCTGCGCCGCCAGCATGTAGCAGACTTCGTCGTGGAAGGCGCGGGCGTCGGCCTCCGACGAGAAGTAGCCACCCTTCCAGCCCCAGTAGCTCCAGCAGCCGGCCAGGCGGCGGAACACCTGACGCGCGTCGGTCTCCTGGGCGTTGCGCGGATCGCCGGAGACCGGCACGCTGCGCTGCAGCCACTCCGGCACGCCCTCCTCGGCAACGCGCTGGCCCTGCACCGGCACGCCGGCCTTGCGGAAGTATTTCTGCGCCAGCACGTCCACCGCAACCTGCGACCAGCCTTCGGGGGCCAGCAGGTCTTTCAGCTCGAAGACTACCGAGCCGTCCGGGTTGACGATGCGTGAGGTCCGCGGGACGAACGCGAAAGCGGCGAACGGATCGGCCCCGGCCGTGGTGTAATGACGTGTGATTTCCATGAGAGATTTCGCGAAGAAGGTCACTCGACCGATCGCGGCCGCCGAGGGCTGGAGTCTCGGGCCGGCCGGACGGAGGGAGCGGCTGTCGGTCTAGCGGTAAACAAGTGTACCGCAAACGGTTGACGGTTGTACACAGCAAAATTCGTGAATGGGGCTCACCCCGCCGGCTCGGCGCCGACGACGAACGGCAGCGTGAGTCCCTTCTGGTCTTGGTACTTGCCACGCTTGTCGCCGTAGCTGGTCTGGCACACGGCTTCGCCGCGCAGAAACAGGATCTGGGCGATGCCCTCGCCGGCATAGATCTTCGCCGGCAGGGGAGTCGTATTGGAGATCTCGATGGTCACTTTTCCGCGCCACTCGGGCTCCAGGGGCGTTACATTCACGATAATGCCGCAATTGTGCGTGAAGACCCCGGCTTCGAGCGCGAAGTTAGCGGCCTCGGGGACGGTGAGGCAGTAAACGTCGTGGATGCCGGGAACCGAGCGAATGGCAGCAACCTTGTGGTTGCGTTGGGGGCGATGGCCGCGGAACGCTTCGATCAATCCAGGGAAGCGGCGAAACACGGAGCGATCGCAGTTCAACAAACGCGCGGCGGCGCGGACGGAGCCTGTCTCGTGGAGTGCGGCTCGCACGATTTCCTCGGTAATCTCCTGTCGCGTTCGGATGGCGCGGGCCACCTCCGCTTGCTTGCGTCGGCGGCTGCCGTCATCCTTGGCCCAAGCGGAGCGCGTCAGGCCTGCGATTGCCGTTCGCGCTCGGCGGGATCGAGGTAACGGCGGAGCATGGCTTGCCGGTGCGCTTCGCGGGTGGCATCCGAGATGTCCTGACGCTGAGCCAGCAGACGGTCACGAGCGATGGCGTACTCTTCGTCGTGCCAAAAACGCATCGCACGTTCTCGTTGCGACAACGAATACCGGGCCCGCCATTCCGGATCTTCCCGCAGGGCCGCCAGCGCCGCCCGAATGGCCGCGCTGTGCTCGTCGGGGTCGAAGTCTTCTCCATAACTCTCCGCGTTATGATGGCGGATGTGCTCGTTGACGCCCATCCGCACGATGTTCCACGGACGGTTGTTGCGCCGGTCGTGATCGACGTGGTGCCGATGCGTGTCGGGAAGATTGGGATACACCTGATGGCGGAGGTTCCAATCGTCGGCCAGCCGGTGCGTCGGGTAGAGGTAGCCGTTCAATGGCTGGTAGACAATCTCATACCCGCGCGACAAGTGGCGGTACAGCGGCATGAGCGAATCGCCGGGCGCAGTTGATTCGCCTCGGTCATGCGGCCATCGCGCCGCAGGAAGAGATGGTCCGGGGTGCAAAAGATCGATTCGCCGTTGTCGAGGACGATTTCTTGTAAGGCGTCGCGGCCGATGTAGCGGGGCTGTTCGAGCAGCGTCACCATGATCCGGCCGTGCGGGCCGATGCTATAGCCCCAGAACATCTCTCCCGCCTCAGCCCGCCGGGCCATCTCCTCCAGCGTCGGGGCGCTACCGTCCACCAGGGCGACGCGGGTGTCGCCGCGGAAACAACGCGCATACGTCGATTTCCCGACGCAGACGCAGAGAATATCGCGTGGGATCTCCAGATACTCCACGGTTTCGGCGAGTGCGAAGCTGTTCGGGGGAATGAGACAATAATCCCCTTCAATGTCCACGAATGACGCCGGATCGAAGTTCTTGGGATCGACGACGGCG
This sequence comes from uncultured Planctomycetota bacterium, assembly GCA_963849325.1. Lineage (GTDB taxonomy): Bacteria > Planctomycetota > Planctomycetia > Gemmatales > Gemmataceae > JAJPHU01. The sequence continues at coordinate 300,098 of CAWKHF010000012.1, forward strand.
CAGCGGGCGTTGGTAAACACTTTGAAGTGCCGGCCGACGCGGACATCGTAGCCGTAGCTGGAGACGCCGTAGGAGATCACGCCCGGACGCAGGGCGCTTTCGGCGAACGGCTCAATCTTGATCTCGCGCAGGATCTGCCAGTCGGCGAGCACGCCCATGGGTGTCCTCCCTTGTCGCAAGGCGCTCGTTGGTCCCCAGCACCTTACTTTGCCCTGTCCTCGCCCCCCTTGCAAGTCGAGAGCGGAGGGAGGCAACGGCGCGGCCAACGCCGCAGGCGCAGCTGTGCCGGGATTGCCCCGATTGCCTCACGGGGGGAGACGACGCCTTTTGCCAGATTCGCCAACTGTAGCGAAAACAGCGACCCTCGGCGGAGGAACGAAAGGAGATCACCCGATTGAACTTGACTCGACGTGGAGGAAGTGCGCTACAGTTTCGGCGAGCGTCGCCGCGGCGTTAGCTCGTGAAGAGGAGGTTGTCATGTCCCCGGTCCTGCCCATCCTGTGCGTCCTGCTCGGCGCCGCACCGGCCATCGAAACGCAGTTCGTCCAGGTCGCGCCGGATCGGCCGCAACGACGCTGGTGGTCCACGCCCGGACAGACGCGGGCCGTCGTGCTCATCCACGGCCTGTACGTCCATCCCTTCAGCAAGACCAACGTCACTCGCGCGCATCTGCACAGCTGGCAGACGCCGAATTGCCTGCTGGTCAAACGACTCGCCGCCGACGCGGACGTGTTCGCCTTCTCCTACGCCCAGACCGTCAGTGCCGACGAGGTCGCCGAGTGCCCGGAGCTGGAAGGGCAAGTGCGCCGACTCCGCCGCGAAGGATATCGGGAGATTGTGCTGATCGGCCACAGCGCCGGCGGCGTCATCGCCCGGCAGTTCGTCGAGGACCATCCCGACTGCGGCGTGACCAAGGTGATTCAGGTGTGTACGCCCAACGCCGGCTCGGGCTGGGCGAAGTGGCAGACGGTGCGCTCCAACCAGATCGAGTTTCTCGAATCGCTGAGCAAGCCGGTTCGCCGTCGCTGTCTCTCGGAGCGAGCGGACAAGCAGGTGCCGGCCGGGATTGAGTTCGCCTGCATCGTCGGCACCGGCACCGTCGTCGGCGATGGTCTGGTATCGACCCGTTCGCAGTACACGCCGGATCTGCAGCGTCAACTCATCCCCGTGTATCCGTTCAACGCCACGCACTGGACGGTGCTGCGCAGTCACAAGGGGGCCGAACTGGTGGCCCGCCTGGTGCGGGAACCCCAGCCGCGTTGGGATGCGGAACACGTGGCGGAAGTGTGCCGCCGTATCTGGCGCGATTGATCCGCCTCGCGGCGATTAACCGACGAGCGAGGGCCAGCTGGGCGGGCGGCCGTCCTCATCGACGGAAAAGCTACAGAGGGTCTGTTCGGCCTCGAGCGTCGGCCGGTCGATGACGCCCATGCCGACGAGAATGTCGCCCAGCGACGGACTTCGCCTCACCTGGACGCGCAACAACTCCTCCAACCCCTGCTCGCTCAGAAAGCCCAACTCCACGGCGATCCGGCCAAAGGGCCGGTGTTGCTGGGCCTGGACGCTCAGGATCTTGAAGACTTGCCCCATGCTCAGGTGGCCGGTTTGCACGGCAAGTTGGCCAATGGGAGTTCGACTCTTCATCTGCTGGTCGAGCGCCTGAACCACCTGCTCTGCCTTCACCAGCCCTTTGCGCACCAACTCGGTTGCCAGCCGCATGGGACCAACGCCTCCTCAGGAAAGATCGGGCTTCCAAGCAGAAGCATAGCACGGGATCAAGGGAGTGGCGGCGTCGCTTATGCCATGATGGCCCGCCGCGCCGCGGGCCGTGTCAACGATCCTCCTACCCTTCGTCGAGGATGGGTATGGAAGGACGCCCGCCACTCTCGTGGTGGCGTGGGGAATGACAAGAACGATCAATGCGTTGCCCGCAGACGATGCGGGCGAGAATCATTCCGTATTCCGGCGACTGTGCCGAGGAAGTGGGGGCGAAAGGACGTGCTCGGGCGTTGGCAAGACGCTTCCCTGGAAGCGAATGCGCGGCCTCAGGTCATAACGCGCGCCCGGCGACCGCCCTTGCGACCGGCCTCGCGCGCTTCCTCCGACGTGAAACGGTGGGCCGTGCCGCGCGAATGGGCCGCCTGGCCGCCCTTGCGTCCGGCCTCCCGAGCCTCTTCGGACGTGAACTCGTGGGCCGTGCCCTTCTCGTGCGCCGCCCGGCCGCCCTTGCTGGCGATTTCCCGCTGCCGGTTCGCATCCATGCTGGCAAATCCACGCTTTCGGTTCATGAGAGGAACTCCTCACCTCTATGGTTAAGGATGTGCCCCGCCCGGCCAACGCCGAGCCTGGGCGTCCACTACTACCGAGAAGTAGATGCAAACGAAGTGCCCAAAATGAGTACGAGGGACAAGAAGGCGGAGAACGCCTGCCGGATGAGTCGGCGAAGGCCCCGGAGCCGAACTTGACCCGGACGAACCGGGTCTCTTAGAATCCGCCCTCATGAAACAGCTTCAGTACGTGGTAACGGGGACCGGCCGCTCCGGCACGGTCTACCTGGCCAATCTGTTGACCCAGTGTGGTTTGCCGTGCGGCCACGAGAGCGTGTTCACGCCCCTGGGGCTGGACGAGGCCCTTGCCGCGCCTGGAAGGCCGCTCGGCGATTCAGGTCAGCGCCATCTCGCGGCAGTCCTGCGGCGACTGGTTCGGCGGCAGCAAAGACTTGGTCGCCGATTCGAGCTACATGGCCGCTCCGTTTCTCGACCACGCCATCCTGCACGAGGCGCACGTCCTCCACGTCGTGCGCCATCCGATGGACGTCATCAACTCCTTCGTGGTGGGATTGAACTATTTCCAGCAGTGGCTCCCGTCCGACCCGTGGCACTGGTTCATCTACACGCACGTCCCGGAGTTGCGCTGGATTATCATCCGCTGGAGCGGGCCGCCCTGTACTACGTCCGCTGGAACCGCCTGATCGAGACGCGCTCGGCCGGCAAGCCGTACTTCTTCTGCCAGCTGGAGACGATTGCGAGTCCGCTGTTGGCCTACCTGGGACGGCACTGCGCCGACGAAACCTTGCTGTGGCGCGCGCAGGGTCAACAGCCGCATGGACGGCAAGCCGGAGTATACGTTCGCGGACATTCCGTCCGGCCCCATCCGCGCGGAGCTGCGCGACCTCGCGGAGCGCTACGGCTACACCCTGCCGGGGGGCGGCTCGCGGCGTCGGAAGCTGTGGCGGCGGATGTGGGGCGCTGTGCGCATCGGGGCATAAAGGGCCGGCAACGAGGGACAATGCGGCCGGCATTGACAGGAAAAAGAGGGCGGGATAGGATCAGCCCACTTCGTTACGATCGAATCCGGAAAGACCGGGCATCCGCCACGGATCGCGCAGACGACACACGCACTCCGTATCCGACCAACCGGCGGACGGGGACGAGTCCGAAGCCAAGGATAAGGCGCATGCTCGACGACGTCGATCTTCTCATTTGCGGGGCGGGCCCGGTGGGCTGTGTTCTCGCCGAGCGTGCCGCCCGCGTGCTGGGTTGGCGTGTCCTGATCGTCGATCGCCGCCGCCACATCGCCGGCAATTGCTACGACTCCCGCCACGCCAACGGCGTCCTCATCCACAATTACGGTCCCCATTATTTCCGAACCCGAGACGAATCGCTGCTGAAATACCTGTCGCACTTCACCGACTGGATTCCGGCACGCTACGAAGTCAAGAGCCTGGTGCGCGGCGAGCTGTTCCCCTTCCCGATCAACCTGACGACGCTGGAACAGTTCTTCAAGCGATCCGTTGACCGCCGAGGAGGCGGACGCCCTGCTCGCCCGCCACCGTCGCTTCACGCCCCAGCCGCGCAACTCCGAGGAGTACGTGCTCGGCCGTGTCGGCCGCGAATTGTACGAGGCGTTCTATCTGAATTACACGCGCAAGCAGTGGGACATGCACCCGCGCGAGCTGGAGCCGACCGTCTGCGGACGCATCCCCGTGCGCCTCAATCGGGACAACCGCTACGTCGATCATCGCTACCAGGTGATGCCGGCCCGCGGCTTCACGGCGCTGTTCGGACGCATGCTCCGCCACCGCAATATCCGCGTCCTGCTGGACTGCCCTTTTCAGGAGGTGCGCCACCTGGTCCGGCCGCGCCGGGCCACCGTCTATACCGGCCCCATCGATGAATACTTCGAGTGGCGGCTCGGCCGGTTGCCGTATCGCTCTTTGCGGTTCGATTGGGTTGCCTACCCGACGGAATACAAGCAGCCGTGCGTGCAGATCAACTATCCCAATGATTCGCCGTACACGCGCTCCGTCGAGATCAAGCACGTCACGGGGCAGAAGCATCCGGAAACGGTCGTCAGCTACGAACGGCCGTGCGGACAGGGCGAGCCGTATTATCCGGTGCCGAAGGCGGACAACCTCGCCCTGTATCGCCGCTATCAGCAGCTGGCCGAGGAGGAGACGCGGCGACGCCGCGTCTGGTTCTGCGGCCGGCTGGCCCAGTACCGTTATTTCAACACCGACGAGGTGATTCGGGAGGCCTTGCAGTGCTTCGAGGACATCCGCAAACGCTGTCCGAACGACGCCCCGCCATCTGCTTTGTCGCCAATGACTTCGACTACGTGATGCGCAACGGCGGCATCGGCACGTACAACTGGCTGATGGCGCACCTGCTGGCGCAGCCAGGGCTGGGACGTCCACGTTCTCTACTGCGGGGGGATGCGGCAGCGCAAGGAGATGCTGGCCGTGGCGCGAGCGGCTACGCCAGGCCGGCATCGGCTGGTCCTACCTGCCGGATTTCGAGGAGTCGGTCGAGTTGGCCGTCGAGGGCATCACCGACATCGTGCAGGTCTACTTCAGCGAGCGCGTCCGCTACGCGCTGGAGGAACTGCACCGCCGGCATCGTTTCGACCTGATCGAGTTCGGCGAGTGGGGAGCGCTGGGCTTCCGCTGCGTCCAGGCCAAGCGCGCCGGCCTGGCCTTCCAGGACGTTCGCCTGATCGTCAAGCTGCACAGCTCCAGCCAGTGGATGCGCGAGGGCAACCACCAGTGGCTGGCCGACCCCAACGAGGTCGAGGTCGATTACTGCGAGCGCTACGCCTTCGAGCACGCCGACGTTCAGCTCAGCCCCTCGCGCTACATGCTCGACTACGCCCGGCAGATCGGCTGGGACGTGCGTCCCGATGCACGGGTCATCGCCGTATCGCTTACCCGGAGCCGGAGTTCACGCCGGCGGCGGCCGCCTGGCCCTGGTGTGCCGGAGTTGGTGTTCTTCGGCCGGCTGGAGACGCGCAAGGGGCTGGAGGTATTCGTTCGCGCCGTGCGGCAGCTGGACCCGTCCGTGAAGGTGACGTTCCTGGGCCGCGTCAACCCAGATGAACGACAGCCGTAGCTCTCTGGAGTACATCAAGGAGCAGTTGGCCGGTCGGTCGTACACGCTGCTGACCGACTACAACCGCGAGCAGGCGCTGCGTTACCTCGCGTCCGGCGATCGCCTGGCCGATCATCGCTTCGCTGGCGGAGAACTCGCCCTTCACCGTCATCGAATGCGTCCTCAACGGTCTGCCGTTTCTGGCCTCGCGCGTCGGCGGTATCCCGGAGCTGTTGCCCGACGAGTGGTTCCAGGGTCGCCTGCTGTTCGAGCCGAATGCAGCCGACCTGCTGCGCTGTCTGCACGCCTACCTGGACTTGCCGGCATCCGATCGCGCCGAACTATGGCAGGCGACGCGACGCGCCACCCACGTCGCCGAGCACAATCGCGCCGCGGCCGAACTCTATGGCGAGCTACTACGTCCGCCGAGCCGGGAGCGTCAGCGACCGGAGGAAAGTCCTCCAGTCGCTGACGCTCCCGGCTCGGCGGACGAGGAGAAACCGTTGGTGACGGTGGCCATCGCCTATTACAACCTGGGGGCGTATCTGCCGGAGACGCTGGCCTCGCTGGCGGCGCAGACGTATCCCCATCTCGAAGTGGTGGTCATCAACGACGGCTCCACGGACCCCCATTCGCGCGAGGTGTTCGAGCAGCAGCAGGCGCTGTACCCGCACTTTCGCTTCCTCAGCCAGGACAACGCCGGCATCGGCGCCACGCGCAACCGTGGATTGGCCGAGGCACGCGGGGAATACTTCATGCCGATGGACGCCGACAACGTGGCCCGTCCGGACATGATCGAGCGTTTCGTGTCGGCCCTGCGCCACAACCCGGACCTGGCCGCCCTGACGTGCTTCTGCCTGGCCTTCGAGGACTCAAGCGACCTGCAAAATCAGGAATTTCAGTACGCCTATCGCCCGACGGGTGGGCCGCACATCCTGGCCGGCGTCAAGAACGTCTACGGCGACGCCAACGCCATCTTCCGCACCGACGTTTTTCGCTCGGTCGGCGGCTACGAGACCGACCGCGACAGCTCGTGGGAAGACCTGGAGGCGTTCGTCAAGCTGGTCAACGCCGGCCATCGCCTCGACGTTCTGCCGGAGTACCTGTTTTATTACCGGCACCTGGAGACGGGCTTCTCGCGCATCACCGATACGTACCTGAATCAGCGGCGCGTGCTACGGCAGTATTTCCAGCTCAACAACCTATCCGTCGCCGAAGGCATGGCCCTGTGGACGACCCTGGTCAGCCTGCACAAACGCAACGACGCCCTCGCCCTGCGCCTGACGTCGCTGCGCTACCGGATAGCGGACTCGGTTCACGAGTTGTTCGCCGGCGTACCGGGCGTCAAGAAAAGCCTCAAATGGCTGCTGCAAGCGGCTGGGCGAGCCTGGCGATTCCTGACGACGCGCCGCGTCGCGGAGGAGGACGAACGTCCACCGAAGCCGGAACGTCGTGGATCGGCGGAACCCAACCGCGAATCCGCGCCCCGGGTCGTTCGCCGCAGCGCCGTGGAGAACGGCCGGGCGGCGTTGACAGGGAACGGTCGGTTTTCGTAGTATCCCGCTCGCGTTGGCCGGTTCGTCGGCGAACCGCAACTCGAAACCATTTCCCGGAAAGGACTCCGGCACATGAAATGTCTGTCGGCCCCCCTTCTGACGGCCCTGTTCGCTTCGCTCGTCGCTTTCGCCAGCCCGGCCCGAGCGGACTGGGTCTACACGACCAATCCCAGCCCACCCGGCTTGACCGTTACCAACGGCTCCGGGGCCACCGCCTCCAGCGCCTCGGTCCAGCTAACCCCTTTCAGCAATGCTACCGGCTCCTCGACGATTCCCGTTATTGCCTACGTGACGTCGTCGGGCAGCACTCCGGTAACCTTCGACTCCGGTGATCCCAACACGCATTACCAGCTGACCCTGAACATCATGGACAATTCCACCCATGCGTCCAACACGTGGACCTTCAACGGCGCCATCACGGGGACGCTGGGGACGACGGGCTTGACGAACAGCCTCACGCCCGTCGGCAGCAGTACCTTCAGCCTGGGGAAAGACGTTTTCACCGTGACCATCCCCGACCAGGCGCTGACTGGACCGGGCCAGCAGAACATCATCGCCAACGTCACCGTCAACGGCGGCGGCGGCGGCGGGACCGTGTCCAGCACGCCGGAGCCGGCCAGCCTGGTGCTGGGCGGCCTGGGCTTCTCCTTCTTCGGCGCCGGCTGCTGGTTCAAACGCCGCCGTGATGTCACGCCGGTAGCGTGACGGACGGAAGCGGAGGGGAGAGGAGGGGACGATTGACCCTGACCGTCTCGGCCGTTTACAATGCCCCTGGGACACTCCATGAGTCATCCCTCGGGCTGGGCCGTCGCCGACGGGTTTTGCCGGATGTCGCCCGTCGTGTGGGGCCGGCCGGGGCATCGCTCCTCCTCTCCCTCGGGTTCGCGCCCAACGGAGAGGTTGCCCGCGGGTGGAGTAGCGACCCGCAAGCGGCGACCTCGGCAGCGCGAAGGGCCTTTCGTTGATCCTCCTGGCGTTCTTCTTCCCCCTGGCCATCTATCTGCTCATTCTCGGCGTCCTCAACCGGCGCCGCCGTCCCCTGCTCGTCTCCGGCGTGTGGGACGGCATCGGTCTGTTATTCGGCGCCTCCGGCTTTCTCCTCTTCGCCGGCCCCGCCATCTTCAGCAGTCTCAGTGAACGCTGGCGGGCGTACTGGCTGCTCGGCCACGGCGGCGCCTCGATGGCCGGGCCGGACGGCGCCTGGCAATTTTGGGTGTTCCTGTCGGTCCTGTATTTCCTGCTGGTTGTCGGCGGCGCCGCGTTCCTCTTGTGGCGGCAGCGCACGCTGACGGCCATCTACAACGTCGAGGCGGCGCAGGTCGAACGCGCCTTGACGCAAATCTGCGCGAAGCTGGGTCTCAACCCGGTGCAGTCCGGCGGCCTCTTCCTGTTTGGCCTGTCCCTCGGCCCGTCGTCAGAGCGGCGCGGCGCCAACGGGGAGCGCATCCAGGTGCCGCATCACCTGCCCGCCGCCGTCCGAGCCGTCGGCCGCGAACATCCGGAGACGATGCTCCAGCCGTCCGGGGAAGAACGGACGTCGCACGGCGCCGTTCTGGAACCGACGGCCATCCTGGAGTTGGATCATTTTCCGCTGATGCGTCACGTCACGCTACGCTGGGATCCGGCGGATTGTCCTCTGCGCCCGGTCGTCGAGGCGGAGCTGAGTCAGTGCCTGGCGGAGATGCCGGTGGGCGAAAGTCTTCTCGGCGGCTGGCTGCTGGGCCTGGGTTGTCTACTCCTCGCTTTCGAGTTCCTGGGCGCCTGTGTCGTGATCCTTCTCCATGCGGTCCTCCGTTGACGGTTACTGCCTTCTCGTTTAGCCGCGACGCGCAGCGGAGCGCGGGACAGACCCGCGCTCCGCTGCGCGTCGCGGCTAAACGAGGAGGGAATGAGAAATTCACCGCCGCGCTCTTGCAACGGGTCGAGCCGGTTGAAATAATAATCCCTCTCCCATAGAACGTAAGTTCGGGACACCCGCGCGGTCGTGTGGTGTCCCCTTTATGTTTGTCAGCGAGACGCGAACATGGCCGAGTCCGTGGTACTGGTGACCGAAAAACGGGACACGCGCGGCACGCGCACGGCCCGCCGATTGCGCGGGCAGGGCCGAGTGCCCGGCGTGGTGTACGGGCACAAGGAAGAAACCCTGTCGGTGTCCGTGGCCACCGACGATCTGGTGTCGGCGATCCGCCACGGGGCGCGCGTCGTCGATCTGCGCTCCGATGCCGGCTTGCAGAAGGCGCAGATCGCCGAATTGCAGTGGGACCATCTGGGCCACGAGGTACTGCACGTCGATTTCCGCCGTGTCGCGGCCGACGAGCGCATCCACGTCACGGTCCCGATCGAGGTGCGCGGCATCGCCCCCGGCGTGACCGCCGGCGGCGTGCTCGATCAGCCGATCCACACGTTGTCCGTCGAGTGTCCGGCCGACAGCGTGCCGGAGTCGATCCGCGTCAACATCAACGAACTGCAGCTCGGCGGCGCCATCCACGTGCGCGATCTGCATCTGCCGGACGGCGTCAAGGCGCTGGCCGACCCCGACGCCATCGTGGTCCACGTGACGGCCCCGCAGGCCGAGCCGGAAGCCGCCGCGGCGCCGGGCGCCGAACAGGCCGAGCCGGAAGTCATCGGACGCAAGGCCGCCGCCGAGGAAGGCGAAGAGGAGAAGTAAGGTTTAGCCGCGACGCGAAGCGGAGCGCAGGCACGCGCTCCGCTGCGCGTCGCGGCTAAACGAAGTGATTCCCATGAAGGTCGTCGTCGGTCTGGGCAACCCCGGCAAGCGCTACGACGGCACGCGGCACAACGTCGGCTTCGCCGTCCTCGACAGCCTGGCGTCGGGTCCGCGGGCCGGCCGCTTTCAGTCGCGCTTCCAGGCCCAGGTGGGCGAGCTGGTCGAGGACGCGGGCAAGCTCTTGCTGGTCAAGCCGGAGACGTTCATGAACCTGAGCGGCCGCTGCGTCCGCGAGGTCATGGATTTCTACCAATTGCCGCTGACCGACCTGCTGGTGGTCTGCGACGACATCAACCTGCCGCTGGGCAAGCTGCGCGTCCGGGCCAAGGGAACGCATGGCGGCCACAACGGCCTGCGCGACATTCAGAACCACCTGGGTACGACGGAATACGCTCGCCTGCGCCTCGGCGTCGATGCTCCTCGCGAGGACGCGGTCGATCACGTGCTCGGCCGCTTCAACGCCTCCGAGCGTGCCGTGATCGACGATGCGGTTGCGCTGGCCGCCCAGGCGGTGATGGTCTGGGCGGTCCAGGGTGTCGAGACGTGCATGAACCAGTATAACGGTCCCAAGGAGCGAGGCGGAGATAACGGTTGAGCCGCGGGCGGCTTAGCGCTGAGGCGCCGGCGGCCGGATAGATAAGTGAGCCACGAATGCCAGCCAACGTCTACGAGTGCATGTTCCTTCTGGACACCAACAAGGTCGCCGGCGACGTCCACGCCGCCGCCAAGCAGCTGCACACCATCCTGGAACGCAACCAGGCCGAGGTGCTGGCCAGCCGGCCGTGGGACGAACGCCGTTTGGCCTATCCCATCAGCGGCCACAAGAAGGGGCTGTATTACTTGACCTACTTCCGCACCGAGGGCAAGAACCTCGCCACCATCGAGCACGACTTCGCCCTCAACGAAACCGATCCTGCGCGCGCTGATCTCAAGGTCGATCCCAAGCAGGTGGACATCATGCTGCAGCTGGCCCGCGACGAGCACGCCGTCGCCCTGCAGACCGTCACCGAGCCGCCGGCCGACGAGACCGGCCTGGGCGACGAAGGTGATCGCGGACATCGCCGCGGTCCACGCCGCAAGGACGAAAAGGAGGGGTAAGACAAGCCCCGAGCGCCAGCGACGGGTCTGTATATCCCGTCGCTGGCTCGGGGCTTGTGGGCAAAAGAGCGAAGATGAACACACTTTGGGGTTTGCGAGACCTCCAAGGGAGGAAAAAATCGGCACGAATCCGCTACCGTGCTTGCACATGCCTACCAAACGGATGTATAGTACCCGTTGGTGATCGGAGTGAGGGAGTGGGGTGATTCGACCCGGCGAACGGGCCTCTCCCCTCCCCGTGCAGGAGATGCCCCCAATGGCGAACCTCAACAAAGTGATGCTCATCGGCCGTCTGACGCGCGACCCGGAAGTGCGGACCTTCGGCAACGGCGGCAAGGTGGCCAAGTTTGGCTTCGCGGTGAACAACAAGAAGAAGAACCCCCAGACGGGGCAGTGGGAAGATGAGCCGGTCTTTCTGGATATTGAAGCGTTCAACCGGCAGACAGGACGGCAAGCTGGCCGACCTGGTGGAACAATACTTCAAAAAGGGGGCGCAGGTCTACCTCGAAGGCCACCTCCGGTTAGACCAGTGGAAGGACAAGAACGATGGCGCGAAGCGCTCCAGGTTGAAGATTGTCCTTGATGACTTCCAGTTTTTCGAGCCGCGCACCGACGGTGGCGGCGATGGGGGGATGAGGTCGCAGCGCTCAACCGCGGCGCCGGCCGCTCCGCGCAAAGCGGAACCCAACTACTCCAACGGCGGCGGTCACGGCGGTTTCGACGAACCGGAGCCGGGGCCGTCGGAAGGCAACCGAGAGGACGACATCCCGTTCTGAGTCGGACGGGAGCAGCTAGACAGGCAGGTATCTCATGGCCAAGCAGCGGAATCAGATGCTCCGGGGAACGCACGGCGGCATGCAGCTGGTGCTGACCGAGGACGTGGCCCACCTGGGCAAGCAGGGCGACGTGGTCGAGGTCAAGCCAGGCTACGGGCGCAACTACCTGCTGCCGCGCGGCCTGGCCACCGTGCCGACCGAGCACAACCTCCGCCTGCTGGAGCGCTACAAGATCCGCGTCAGGCAGGCCCGCGAGGCGCGCATCGCCGACCTCAAGGGGCTGGCCGAGCAGATCGCCAAGATGGCCGGCATCACCATCGAGGCCAACGCCAACGACGAAGGCCACCTGTACGGCTCCGTCGCCGCCCCCGAAATCTCGCAGCGGTCTCAAGGCCAAGGGCATGCTCATCGAGCCGGACATGGTCGCCTGGAAGGGCCGATCAAGGAGACCGGCCTGTACGCCATCAAGCTGAACCTCGGCTACGACATCGAGACCGAGGTCAAGGTCGCCGTCATCAAGACGCAGAAGTGATCGTCCGCCCGCCTCCGGCATGGATGCCCGGAGCGCGCAGGCCACAGGGAGGTGGGACCATGTCGCCGGAAGCCATCGGGCCGGAACGTCTGCCGCCGCAGAACCTCGACGCCGAGCGTTCCGTCCTCGGCAGCATGTTGCGCGACAACGACGCCATCAGCGTCGTCGTGCAGATCATCACCGCCGAGAGCTTCTACGCCGACGCCCATCGCAAAATCTTCCAGGCCATCTCCGATATCAACGACAAGGGCGGCCAACCCGTCGATCTGGTCATCCTCGCCGAAGAGCTAAGCAAGCGCGGCCAGCTGGAGGACGTCGGCCGCGCCGCCTACCTGGCGGAGCTGTGGGACGCGGCCCCGACGGCGGCCAACGCCGAGTATTACGCCCAGATCGTCCGCGACAAGGCCATCGTCCGCAGCCTCATCCACGCCAGCACCGAGATCCTCCGCGACGCCTACGAGCAGGGCCAGCCCGCCGAGGAACTGCTGGAGGGGGCCGAGCGCAAGATCCTCGACGTGGCCCAGATGGGCGTCACCGGCCAGACGATCACGCTGGAGCAGGCGATCACCGAGACGTATCGCCGCATCGACGATCGCGCCAGCGGCAAGCAGAAGGCGGGCGGCCTCTCGACCGGCTTCGCCGACCTCAACGAGATCACGGCCGGCCTGCACGACGGCGAACTGGTCATCATCGCGGCGCGGCCGAGCGTCGGAAAAACGGCCTTTGCGCTCGGCTATTGTCCGTAATATCATCGTCGAGGAAAAGGAGCCGGTCTTCTTCGTCAGTCTGGAGCAGTCGCGCATCGAGTTGGCCGAGCGCCTGCTGTGTTCGCAGGCCCGCGTGGACAGCCATCGCCTGCGCAAGGGCACGCTCGGCTCGCGACGACATGGATCGTCTCATCGACGCCGGCGGCGTGCTGCGCAACGGCAAGCTGTTCATCGACGACTCGCCGGTGCAGAGCATGTTGCGCATCGCGGCCAACGCCCGGCGTCTGAAACTGCGGCACGGCATCAAGCTCATCGTGATCGATTACTTGCAGCTGATCGAGCCGGACAACCGCCGCGATCCGCGTCAGGAGCAGGTGGCGCAGATCAGCCGCCGTCTCAAGGCGCTGGCCAAGGAATTGCAGATCCCGCTGGTCGCTCTGGCCCAGGTCAACCGCTCCTCGGAGGATCGTCAGGACCATCGGCCGCGATTGGCGGACTTAAGGGAGTCGGGAAGTATTGAGCAGGATGCGGACACCGTCATGCTGCTGCACCGGCCCGATCGCTACGAACCGGGCCAGCACGAGGGCATCATCGAGGTGATTATCGGCAAGCAGCGCAACGGCCCGACCGGCGAGATCACCCTCGCCTACCTCAAGCAGTTCATGCGTTACGAGGACTACGCCGCCGGCACGCCCTTCGACAGCTGACAGCAACGCTCAGAGTCTGTCCCAAAAGCCCCTCTCCCCCGCTTCGGGGGAGAGGGGTTGGGGTGAGGGGGCGAGAAACTCGCGGAAAGCGCACCCCCCTCACCCCAACCCCTCTCCCCCGCTTCGGGGGAGAGGGGTTGGGGTGAGGGGTTGGGGGTGAGGGGTTGGGGGTGAGGGGTTGGGGGTGAGGGGGCGAGAAACCCGCGGAAAGCGCACCCCCTCACCCCAACCCCTCTCCCCCGGAGTACCGGGGAGAGGGGCTTACCGGACAGACTCTCGGCGCATCGTGGCAAACAGCAGCAGCGTGGCCAGGGCGTTGTTGACGCCGTGGGCAATCATCGGGGGCAACAGCGTGCCGCGCCACTCGCGCATCAGCGCGAAGGCCAGGGCAAGACGCCATCAGCACCGGCACTCCCAGGAACCCTTGCGGGTGGATGACCGCGAACACAAAGCTCACCACGAGCGCACTGAAGACCACACTCAACGCCGGCCGCAGTCGGGAGCTGGCCTCGCGCAGATGGCGATACAGCACGCCGCGGAACATCGTCTCTTCCACCACCGGCGCGACCACGCTGGCCACGAACACCACTTCCAGCCACACCCACCAGCCGGCCCGCGCCGCCCAGAAGACGATCGGATGCCCCGGCGCGTCGCTCGGCCCGAACTCGTCGGGACCGAGACCGAGTTGATCGCGCAGTTTCGTCAGGCCGAGCATGAGGAGCAGGCCGACGAGCAGGAGAGGCAGGGCCATGGCATAGCAGCCGAAGCCGAGCAGCGTATCCACGGCCGGCCGTCGGCCGAAGTGCCAGCCGATGTCCTGGCGCACCTGTCGCCAGGGGATGCCGCGCAGCACCGGCCAGCCCAGTGCGGCCAAACTGCCCAGCGCGGCCAGACCGCTCAGGGCCAGCGACCCCTGGCGGAGCGAAAACCAGTCCACGACATAGTGAGCGCCATGACTGAAGCCCAGAAAGAGCAGCATGTACAGGGCGAACGTCTCGGCGTAGAGACCGCCGGACGACGAACCGAGGCGCAGACCGCCGCGCAGCAAACCCAGCATCCACAGCACCAACAGCGTGACGAGCAGGACCAGCCCCAGCCCTCCCACACCCAGCAGGACGGCCTCGGCCGCCAGCACCGACCACGCGGCCCGATACGCCGGCGCCAGCACCGCCGCTCGATCCGCGTCATCGCCCGCGCCGGCCGGCGCCAGGGCCAGTTCGCCGAACCAACCGAGCCGCTGACGCAACTCCTGTCGATCATCCTCCGGCAGCGAAGCCGCCGCGTCCGGCTCCTTCTCGCGCACGGCGTAGAGGCGATCCAGAACCTCCGCAGTCCGGGCGTCCTCGGCGGGCGGATCGCAGGACTGAGACTCATGCCAGCGTTCGTTGATCTGGCGCAACTGCTCGCGGGCCTCGTCCGGTCCCTTCAACTCGCCGGCCAGCACGACAAAGCGCAGCCGCTGATCGTAAGGCCCACGGTTGAGGGTCTGCCGCGCATCGTCGTACAGGGTCGAGCCGAGGCCTTTGGCGAAAGATAAGTCCTTGCCAATCTGGGCCAGGCCAACAAAGCAGCGGCCCTGCAAGCGCGTGACCAGTAGATCATAGCGCGGGCGGTCCAGCGGGCCTACCGTCGCATAGCGCCACAGGATAAAGCCGATCGCGGCAAGGATGACGAGCCAGGCCAGAAGCGGCCGGCCCTTGGGCACGGCGGGGATGACCGGCGGTTCCAGCGTGACGGCGAAGGGACCAGACATGCCTTATCTCCGCGGGTCCGATCAGCTCACGACTTCGTGTCGCCCCACAGACGCAGGCCGCCGAGGAAGGCGTTGCTGTTGTCGCCCATGCGGCAGGCGGGCGGCAGCTCGTCGAGCTTCTTGACGTTGCCGCCACCCAGCACGACATAGTCGGACAGAAAGGCGTTGCGCAGGCGTTCCACCACGTCGAAGACCGCGTGTTGCCACTTGCGCCGCCCCAATCGCTTCAAGGCGGCCTGCCCCACGTACTCCTCGAAGGTGAGGTCCTTCTTGTACGGCAGATGTCCCAGCTCCATCGGCAGCAGGAAATTGTTGTACACCAGCGCCGAACCCAGACCGGTGCCCAGGCCGAGAAAGAGCATCCGGCCGCCCTCGTAACTGCCCAGCGCCTGCATGGCCGCGTCGTTGACCAGCTTGACCGCGTGCTCGAACGCCTTCTCGAAATCGAAGCCGACCCAACCGCCGCCCAGGTTGACCGGCTCTTTCTGGATCACGCCGTCCACCACCGCCCCCGGGTAGCCGATGCTGATGCGATCGTAACGCCAATCCTCGGTCGCCGCCCGCACCTGGTCGATCATCTCCGCCGGCGTCAGGCTCGGACCCGAGGGACACTTGCGTACCTCGTCGTGGCCCTGCACCCGCAGCTTGACGTGCGACCCACCCACGTCGATTACGAGAACCTTCATGACACTCCTCGTCTGCGCCGGGATGCTCCTTCCGATCATTGTACGCGGAGGGTGGGGACGACAGGATAATCTATCCGAGCCTGAAGCGTAAGCGAAGATGGCCATCTCTTCGCTTACGCTTCAGGCTCGGATAAGACCTTGTTTATTTCTTTAACATGCCCTCCAGCGTCGGCCCCATGGCGTCGGCCCAGATCTGATACCCCTTGGGCGTCAGGTGCAGGTAATCGTACATGATGTTCTTGCTCAGCGAGCCGTCCGATTCGAGGAACTTGTCGCCGATGTCCAGGTACTTGACGTGCTTGCCGTCGTCCAGCTTGGCGAGGCGTCCGTTGACGTCCTTGATCTTTCCGCGCGCCTTATCGTCGGCCTTGGCGGCGCGGGGGAAGATGCCCAGCAGAAGGACTTTCATGTCCGGCTTTTGGCGGCGCAGCTCGGCGACGATGGCCTGGACGCCGTCGGCGATCTCCTCGACGCTGTTATTGCTCATGTTATTGGTGCCGATCATGAGCACGGACGCCTTCGGCGCGATGCCCTCCAGTTCCTTGCCTTCGGTGATGCGCCAGAGCACGTGCTGAGTGCGATCGCCGCCGATGCCGAAATTGGCGGCCTTGAGCGGCTCGAAGTATTTCTTCCATACGTCCTTGCCGTTGCCTTCCCAGCCTTGCGTGATGGAATCGCCCAGGAAGAGCACCTCGACGCCGCCCTTCTTGGCGCGTTCGAGGAAGCGCTGATGCCGGGCCTCCGGCCCCTTGCCCTTGTGCTCCTCCGCCTTGACGGCGCTGTGGGATGGTTTCTTGTCCTCGGCCTGGAGCGCGGCCACGGCCAGCACGGCCAGCAAGCCGGTGGTCCCAGCCAGCAAGCGATAACGTGTCACGAGCAGAGTCCCCCTTTGTTGCGCGGTGTGCCGCTCCCTGGCCAGATGATGCGACGGGCAGCCTGGTCCCATCGTCCCGTGGTCGGACAGGGAGGAATGTAGGCCGGCCGCGTCGTTTCGTCCACGCGGCGCCGCGGAAAGCACAACGTCCCCGCGAGGAGGCGGTCTCGCGGGGACGTTGGCTTGCGCACGAGTTATCGACGAGGCGATCGGTTTCTCGGCTGGGTGGGAGAGGAAGAGGGCATACGGGGGTTCGTTCGCGGCGACTGCGGATAAGTACCCTGCTGCGGGTAAGCACCTGGCTGGGGGTAGCGCCTGGTTGCGGGTAAGCGCCGGCGCGAAGGGCCTGCCGGTGGTGGGGTCAATCGGTCCCTGGCCGGCGGTGGCCGCGGCGGCCTGGGACTCCTTCAACTTTTTCTGGAAGGTTTCGCGGATCTTCTTCATCGTGCTTTCCGACTCGAACTTGATGTTGCCCACGTAGCTGAACCACTCCTTCTCCAGGGCCGCCAGCTTGGCCTTGTCCGGCTTGTTGCCAGCATCCACCTTGCCAAAAGCGCGGGCGAAGCAGCCCAGCAGGACTTCGTCGTCCAACTCGATGTCGCGCGGCATCCGGCTCAACTCCTTAAAGTAACGTTGCAGCCCGTCGAGCTTCTGCTTGGCCAGGAAGTAGGTCAAGGACCAGGAGGAGGTACGGGCCTTGCGAAGGGCCAGATCGTGGGCGTGACGAAGGGGGGTGTCGGGCGGTCCCTCGGGCGGCAAGCCGCGGAAGTAAGCGTCGGTGACCACCTGGCGCAGCGTCGCGCCGCTCTCCTTCTCGAAGCCCTTGTTCTTCAGCTCCTGCCAGCGCGGCAGGTAGTAGGCGCTGGGAGCGCCGATGCCGGGCCACGGCGATTGCAAGGGCGTCTCGAAGAAGCTGCCCATGCCGAACAGCAGCCACTCGGGAGCCGCCACGTTGCGCGGCAGCAGGCCAGAGGAGAAAAGCAGTTGGCGGCTGGCGTCGTGGCTGATGGTGGCCAGTTCCGACTCCTGCTGCAGCGCCTTGAGCATCAGGGCCAACATTTCCGCCGTGTAGATCAGTGCCACCTGACCCTCAGCAGCCACGGGGTAGCCCTTTTTCTTCCCGGTAGCACGGAGGAGTTCATTGTGCCTGAAACCCTTGTCTTCCCAGTTCTTCCAGTATTTGTTCAGCACGTCATACGTTTCGTCCTGACGTTGGTCGGTCATCACCGCCACGTTCTCGCGGCGAGCGAAGAAACCATCCACCACGACCGGGCCGGACGTGAGGATCTTCCGCAAGTGCTGGAAGTCCTTGTCCTGCCCGGTGGTGATCACGACCAGCTGCCGCTGCTTCGGCACGGGCAGGGCGACGCTCTTGAGGGCGAACCAGTAGTAGAAACCGCGGAAGGAGTTCTCCAGAAGCTCCAGGTGCGATTGTACCGAGACCTTACCGGAACCCGTCGAGTGATGCACGACCGTGTAATGGGGTCCTTCCGTCGCCTTGTAGCCATTGAGGAGCTTGCCGCGCCAGGCGGCGCCGGTGTCATCCGCAGTCAACGGCCTATCGAGGTCGGCCTTGACCTTCAGGTAGGCGACGGCGGCCGGATGGCCCTTGTCGATCTCCACGAGCTTGTCCATGACCTGCGGGAACTTGTCCACCAGGCCGTGTCCCAGGGTCCAGTCGGCCAATTCCAGGACGAGTTCGGTCGAGGGCTTGGTGTCGAAGGTTTTCTTGAACTTGTCGTTGAAGCGGCGCAGGGTGGTCGGCAAGGGTTTGTGGTTGGAGTCGTCCTTGAGGACGATGGTCTCGGCGAAATCGGTCTTATGCAGCAAGTCGCACGTCTCGCCGAGCCGAGGCGGGAGCTTGACCTTGGCGAAGCCTTTGTTGGGGTCTTCCAGCTTTTTGGCCAGGTCGCCGATCGACTCGACCTCGACGACGACCGTGATGAAGTAGGGCACGTCATCGACGTCGGTAGGCTCGCCCATGCCCATCATGCCGAATCCACCGGCCATGCCCATCATGCCGCCGCCCATGCCGCGCATCCCCATACCACCGGCCATGCCGCGCATGCCTGCGCCGCCGGCCATGCCGCGCATGCCCGTGCCGCTGGCCATGCCCGGTCGCATCGTGTAGGGGCCCATGCCCGGCTGCACGCCGCCCGGCTGCACGCCGCCCGGCCGCACGCCGCCCGGTTGCACGCCGCCCGGTTGGGGGCTGCTGGGGTAGCCGCCGGTCGCTCCGGCCCCGGGGTAGCCCGGTATCCCAGAGCCAGCCTGGGCCTCCGCTTCCTTGTTGGCGCCGACGTTGGCGATAATAATCACGTAATCCGCCGAGGTCAGACCGGCACTCGTCAACAGGAGTATCGCGGCCAGGAACCAGCGTTTCATGATGGCAACCTCCGCCAAGACCGTTCGTGGTTTCGTCCCGCACGGGAGCATCTTGTTATTGTGGCGACCAGAGCGCGAAACCGCAAATGGATTCCTCGCCCCGTCTCATAATCGCTGTCCGTGCAACTGGCGGAAGGTGGCTTCGTCGATGCGCGTGAAGCGAACGCGGTCGCCGGTACGCAGGGGGAAGTAACCGTCGGCGACGTGGACCAGCTCCAGCGGTGTGCGGCCGACCAGGTTCCAGCCGCCCGGCCGCGCTTCGGTATAGATGCCGGTCTGTCGGCCCGTCAGGCCGACACTGCCCGCCTCGACGCGCAACCGCGGCGCGGACAACCGGGGCACGCCGCACAGACGAGCCGGCAGATAGCCCAGGTACGGGAAGCCGGGACAGAAGCCGATGGCGTAGACGGTGTACTCGGTATCGACATGCAGACGGATGACCTCGTCCTCCGTCAAGCCTGTGGTCTCGGCGATTCGCGGCAAGTCCAGCGAAAACTCGTAACAGCACGGGAGCCGATGCAGGCGTGCCTCCCGGATCGCGTCGGCGATGCCTTCGGTTACGAGCCGATCGAGAGCTGACGTGACGGCGGCGAGCGTGATTTGATCGAGGTCGAAGTAGACGGCCACGCCGCGGTACGCCTGGACGACATCGACGAGCCAGGGCGGCGCCAGGCGGCGCACGGCCGCCGCCCAGCGCAACGCATCGTCCTCGGCGGCGAAAGAAGCCAGCACCGCCTGATCGCCCAGCGGTCGCAGCGAAATCATGCGCGGCTCCGGAAATGTCCACAAGGAAACGCTGGGGAGCAGGATACGGTCAAATGTCTACGCCGGACACCATTCGCCGCGAAACACGGCCGCGCCGCTGCTCCGTTGCGGACGCTCGCGCACTTCCCGGACTGTGGTTCTGTATGGCCGCCGATTTGCTAGAATGACGGTCTTCGGAGCGGTCCCGACGGTGGGGACGCCGGAGCCGGAAGCCCGATTGAGAGCATGATGGCCCAACCGCGTACCTTCACTTTCCTCGGCACCGGCACCTCGGTCGGCGTGCCCATGATCGGCTGCGACTGCGCCGTCTGCCGCTCGACCGACCCGCGCAACCACCGCTATCGCTGCGCCGTCCTCATCCGCACGCCGCAGGGCAATCTGCTCATCGACACGCCGCCCGAGCTGCGCCTGCAACTGCTCCGCGAGCGCGTCGGCGTCATCCACGCCGTGCTGTTCACGCACTACCACGCCGACCACCTGTTCGGCCTCGACGACCTGCGGCCCATCGCCGCGCACGCTGGGCGGCCCGGTGCCGCTGTACTGCACCGCCGAGGTCGAGGGCAAGATCCGCACCGCCTTCTCCTACGCCTTCGGCCCCGAGGCCGAGTCGCTGCCGGCCGGCATGATCCCCAAGCTGGTCTTCCAGCGCATCGGCACCGAGCCGTTCCCCGTCCTCGGCCAGCTGGTGACGCCCATCCCGCTCATCCACGCCCATTTCGACGTGTTCGGCTTCCGCATCGGCGACGTGGCTTATTGCACCGATGTCAGCCAGATTCCGCGCGACGAGCTGGCCGCGCCTGGAAGGGCTGCGCGTGCTGGTGCTCGACGCCCTGCGCTTCAAGCCGCACCCGGCCCACTTCGGGCTGGAGCAGGCGCTCGACGTCATTCGCCAGTTCCGGCCGGAGCGCGCCTACCTGACGCACATGAGCCACGAGATGGAGCACGAGACGGTCAACCGCCTGCTGCCGCCCAACGTGCAGCTGGCCTACGATGGGTTGAGCTTCGAGTTTTAGCTCTTTTCATGGGAGGTCCTCATGGCGGACCCCTCGATGAACGTGCCCGACGACCTGCAGCCAAGCGTTACGGCGGCACCGGCAGGAGCACGTCCTGGCCTGGTGGGACCGCCTCGACGACGCCGGCCGCCGCGGCCTGGTCGAGCAGCTGCAGCGCCATCGACCTGGACCGCCTGGCCCAGCTCTACGCCGAGCGCGACCGCACCTACCAGGTCCCCGATCGTCGGCGCATCAAGCCGGTCGCCGATCGTGCCGGCCGACGCGCCGGACAACGCGGCCATGCGCGCGGCCGGCGAGGAGGCGCTGCGGCGCGGCGAGGTGGCCGTGCTCGTCGTGGCCGGCGGACAGGGCAGCCGGCTCGGCTTCGAGCACCCCAAGGGCATGTATCCCGTCGGCCCGGTCAGCCGCAAGAGCCTGTTCCAGATCCACGCCGAGAAGGTGCTGGCCCTGGGCCGCCGCTACGGCCAGCAGCCGCCGCTGCTGGTCATGACCAGCCCGGCCACCGACGCCGAGACGAAAGAGTTCTTCGCCGAACAGCGCTATTTCGGACTGCCGAAGGAGGAAGTATTCTTCTTCTGCCAGGGCACGATGCCGGCCCTGGACCTGGCGACGGGCAAGCTGCTGCTGGAGGCGCCGGGCCGGCTGTTCCTCAGTCCCGACGGCCACGGCGGCACGCTGACGGCCCTGGCCAAAAGCGGCCTGCTCGAACGCTTGCAGCGAGCGCGGCATCCGCCACCTGTTCTACTTCCAGGTGGACAACCCGCTCGTGAAGGTGGCCGACCCGATCTTCCTGGGCCGCCACCTGTCGCAGCGCTCCGAGGCGTCGTCCAAGATCGTGCCCAAGCAGGGGCCGAAGGACCGGCTGGGCAACCTCGTGCTGGTCGAGGGCCGCTGTACCATGATCGAGTATTCCGACCTGCCCGACAGCGCTGGCCCACGAGACGGACGAGAACGGCCGGCTGCGTCTGTGGGCAGGCAGCCCGGCGATCCACATCTTCGACATGGATTTCCTGGCCCGGCTGACCGAAGGGGCCGGCAAGCTGCCGTTCCACGTCGCCCGCAAGAAGGTGCCGTACCTCGACGACAACGGGCAGACCGTGCAGCCGGCGAAGGAGAACGCCCTGAAGTTCGAGCGCTTCATCTTCGACGTGCTGCCGCTGGCCGAGCGCTGGCTGGTGATGGAGACGTCGCACCGCGAGGAGTTCGCGCCGCTGAAGAACGCCGAGGGGGCCGATTCGCCGGAGGCGGTCGAGGCAGGCGCTGAGCAACCTGGCCGCCGACTGGCTGACGCGGGCCGGCGTCGAGGTGCCGCGCAGCGCCGAGCGGCGACGCCGGCGGTGCCGCTGGAGATCAGCCCGCTGTTCGCGCT
This sequence comes from uncultured Planctomycetota bacterium, assembly GCA_963849325.1. Lineage (GTDB taxonomy): Bacteria > Planctomycetota > Planctomycetia > Gemmatales > Gemmataceae > JAJPHU01. The sequence continues at coordinate 322,413 of CAWKHF010000012.1, forward strand.
GGACGCGGAGGAATTGGCCGCCCGCGTGGATCGCGGCACACGCATCGACGGGCCGACGTATTTCGATAGGGACGCTTCGCAGGAGCGTCTGACGCTTCTGCGAAGCGTCGCTAACGCTACGATTATTAGAAAGGGCAAAGGAATGCTTCACGCGATGATCATGGCGGGCGGCGGCGGCACGCGGTTCTGGCCGCGCAGCCGGCAGCAGCGGCCCAAGCAGTTCCTCGCCCTGGGCGGCGACCGCACGCTGTTGCAGCAGGCCATGGACCGCATCGAGGGGCTGCTGCCTGCCGAACACGCCTGGGTCATCACCGGCCAAGCCTATCAGGCGGAGACGGCCCGGCAACTGCCGCAGCTGCCGGCCGATCACATCGTCGGCGAGCCGTGCGGCCGCGACACCGCCGCCTGCATCGGCCTGGGCGCGGCCCTGATCGCCCGCCGCGATCCGTCGGCGATCATGCTGGTGACGCCGGCCGATCACGTCATCGAGCCGGTGCACGAGTTCGAGCGCGCGGCCCACGTCGCCGCCGCGATGGCCGAGGAGCACCCCTCCGCCCTCGTCACCTTCGGCATCCCGCCGACGTTCCCGTCCACCGGCTACGGCTACATCCATCGCGGCCCGGAGGTCGGCCAGCGCCAGGGCGTCAGCGTCTTCCGCGTGCAGGCGTTCGAGGAGAAGCCGCCCGCCGACCGCGCCGAGCAGCTTCGTCGCCTCCGGCGAGTACTACTGGAACAGCGGCATCTTCGTCTGGCGGGCCGCCACGGTGCTGGAGGAACTGCGGCGACAGCAGCCGAAGCTGCACGACGGCGTGCGGCGCATCGCCGACGCCTGGGACACGCCGCAGCGCGACGCCGTGCTGCGCCAGCGAATACGAGGCGATGCCGAAGGTCAGCATCGACTACGCCGTCATGGAGCACGCCCGCGAGGTGCTGGTGGTCAAGGCGCCGTACCGCTGGGACGATGTCGGCAGCTGGCTGGCCCTGGAACGCATGCACCCGCAGGACGCCGACGACAACACCGTGCTGGCCGACGCACTGCGGCCTGAAGACGAATCATTGCGTCATCGTCGGCGACGCCGGCCGGCTCATCGCCACCATCGGCGTGGAGAACCTGCTCATCGTGCAGGACGGCGACGCCACGCTGGTCGCCGACCGCCGCGACGAGGGCACGGTCAAGCAGCTGGTCGAGCTGCTGAAAAAGAAAGGGCTGGAGCAATACCTGTGAGCGACGCCGCACGCGTCTGCTCGGCGTGGACTACGGCACCGTCCGCGTCGGCCTGGCCGTCAGCGACCCCGACCGCCGGCTGGCCTCGCCGCTGGCCGTGTACCGAACGGCGCGGCCGCGACAGCGACGCCGCGTACTTCCGCGCCGTCGTGGCCGCGGAGGAAGTCGTCGGCCTCGTCGTCGGCCTGCCGGTCCATCTCGACGGCCGCGAGGGACAGAAGGCCGGCGAGGCGCGCGCCTTCGGCGCGTGGCTGGCCGAGACGACCGGGTTGCCGGTGACGTTCTGGGACGAGCGCTTCAGCACGGTCGAGGCCGAGTCGGCGCTGTGGCAAGCGGGACTGACGCACAAGAAGCGCAAGGCGCGCCGCGATCGCGTGGCGGCGCAGATTCTGCTTGCAGGCGTATCTCGACGCCGGCTGTCCGGCCGAGTCCGCCGCCGGCCCGTTAGAAGGATGATCCGCGAGAGGGACGCCTATCGCATGGCTCGTCTGCTCGCTGGCTGGTTCGGTGGTTCACCGGCACTATCTTTGCGGCGAGCAGGCAGCGCCCGGACCTCGGGGGCAAGCTCTGCCTTCACACGTTTCTCGTCCCAGCCGGGGGGAAATGTCTGCTTGTTCATTCCGCATCCGCTTGTTGGACCAACCGTTCCTCCGCGGCGATGGGTTAGGAGCTGTCGTTTCATCGACTCTGACGCTTCCACCAGACGGTCCACTTGTCGGGATCATCCCCGAGCCTCTGCTCGGTAAGAACTTCCAGACCTTGTTGCGCTGATTCTTTGAGGTCCGGGTCGCGCAAGAGTTCGATGAGAACGGGGACCGCCCGCCTGTCGCCCAGCGCACCTAAGGCGTAACAGGCCAGGTCAGCTGGCGAGGAACGGATGCAGTTGAGCGTCTTGCCGTTCGTATCGCCGCCCCGGCCTTCCTTGTCCTTGGTAAGGGCCACGATTTCCGCATACGCTTCTCCGGCTTTCATCTCTCCCAAAGCGGCCACGGCGATGCTTCGCACGTATGGAGACTTGTCCTTGAGAGCGTTTCGGAGGGTGGGGATCGCCCGCCGATCCTTGAGGACACGTAACGCGACCACAACATTGTCGCGGTCCCGGCCGCTGACCTGGGGAAGATCGACCATCATGACGGGGACGCCACGGAAGTCGCCCAGCTTACCGAGAGCCAGGGCCGCTCTCCGTCGGATCTCAACCTCTGGGGACTTCAAGCATTCGTGAAGACGTTTCAGGGCCATCTCTTTTTGCTCTCCGGCCAGATCGGCAATCGACTTCGCAAAGGGATCGGTCAGAAGGACCGCCTTGGGGTCATGGAACGCATCCCAGTCAATCGCTTTGCACGTCTGGGCAAAGGCGAGCACGACGAGTAGAGCACTCGCCATCAATACGTGTACGAATCGCATCCTCTTACTCCTTCCCTCTGGTTTGCTCACGCCTGGAGCAACCTGTCGCGGTTGCCGCGCAACCTTCACGGACTCGCGCAGCCTATCCCTATTTTCCCTTGTATCCCGTCCGAAACCATCTCGTCAAGGAAAGAATGATGTTCCGCGTTCCGTTCCGCGGAGATTGGGTGCTGCGCGGTTCACCAGCGTAATGGCTTCTGCCACGCTTCCTTGAGGGCCGCCAGCGGTGCCCAGATGATCCATTCGCCGCTCGCCCCGGCGATGCGCAGGCGCGGTTCCTCGCACGTCTGCCCAATTGGTGTCAACGGGGTGTCACTTCCGAAGCACGAGCGGAACGCGGCCTCCTTGTCGGGTCGCACCTCGACGACGAAGCGCGTCGTCGATTCGCTGAACAGCAGCACGTCGTCCGGCAGGCGCGGCATCGCCCAGGCGCGTCACGTCGGCGCCGATGCCGCCGGCGAAGGCCATCTCCGCCACGGCGACGGCCAGGCCGCCCTCGCTCAGGTCGTGGCACGAACGCACCAGACCGGCCATGATCGCCTCGTGCAGCTTGCGGAAGATGCGCGGCGCCAGTTCCAGGTCCGGCCGCGGCACCGTCCCGCCGTCGAGTCCGTGCACGAGGTGGTAGTGCGAGCCGCCCATCTCGTCCCTGCGTCGCGCCGACGAGGAACAGGAGGTTGCCCGGCTCCTTCAGGTCCATCGTCACGCAGCGGCGCACGTCCGGGACGCGGCCCAGGGCGCTGATGAGCAGCGTCGGCGGGATGACGATGTTGCCGGCCGCCGGAGTGATATTCGTTCTTGAGGCTGTCCTTGCCGCTGATGAACGGCATGCCGTAGGCCAGGGCCACGTCGCGGCACGCCTCGGCCGCGCGCACCAGCGAGCCGAGCACCTCCGGCCGGTCGGTGTTGCCCCAGCAGAAGTTGTCGAGCAGGGCGATCCGCGACGGGTCGGCGCCGACGGCGACGACGTTGCGCACCGCCTCGTCGATGGCGGCGGCGGCCATCGCGTAGGGGTCGAGGTCGCCGTAACGCGGGTTGATGCCGCAGCCGACCGCCAGGCCGGTCCACGAGCCGAGCACCGGCATGACCACCGCCGCGTCGCCGGGGCCGTCGTCGTCGACGCCGACCAGCGGCTTGACGACGCTGCCGCCCTGGACCTCGTGGTCGTACTGGCGGATGATCCATTCCTTGCTGCACACGTTCGGCGAGGCGAGGATTTTCAGCAGGACGTCGTTGAAATTCTCGGGGCGAGCGGGGGGCGTCAGCCCCCTGTTGGGTGTCAACAGGGGGCTGACACCCCCCGCTCGCCAAGTCGCCTGGCGCACCACCGGCGGCCGGCCGTCGTGCAGGAAGTGCAGGTCGAGGTCGGCGACCTGCTGCCCCTGGTAGAACAGCCGCAACCGGCCGGTCGCCTCGAAACGGCCGAGGACCGTCGCCTCCACGTCTTCGCCGGCGCACAGTTCCTGTAACTGCGGCCACGTCTCGGGCGGCACGGCCAGGACCATGCGCTCCTGCGCCTCGCGAGATCCAGATTTCCGTGTACGACAGGCCGGCGTACTTCAGCGGCGCCTGCTCGAGCTGCACCGCCGCGCCGAGCTCCTCGCCCATCTCGCCGACGGCGGAGCTGAAGCCGCCGGCGCCGCAGTCGGTGATGGCGTGATACAGCCCCTGGTCGCGCGCCTGCAGCAGCACGTCCAGCAGCTTCTTCTCGGCGATGGCGTTGCCGATCTGCACCGCGCCGCCGCTGACCTTCTCCGACTCCGCGGTCAGCTCGACCGAGGAGAACGTCGCGCCGTGGATGCCGTCGCGGCCGGTGCGGCCGCCGACGGCCACGATCAGGTCGCCGTCGCGCGGCTCCTTGTGGCAGCGGTCCACCGGGAGCAGGCCGACCGTGCCGCAGTAGACGAGCGGGTTGCCGAGGTAGCGGTCGTCGAAGCAGACGGCGCCGTTGACGGTCGGGATGCCCATGCGATTGCCGTAGTCGCGCACGCCGGCGACGACGCCCTTCATCACCTTCAGCGGGTGCAGCACGCCCGGCGGCAGCGACTCCGGCGGCGTGTCCGGCGGCGCGAAGCAGAAGACGTCGGTGTTGCAGATCGGCTTGGCCCCCAGGCCGGTGCCGAGCGGGTCGCGGATGACGCCGCCCAGGCCGGTGTTGGCGCCGCCGTAGGGCTCGATGGCCGACGGATGGTTGTGCGTCTCCACCTTGAAGCAGACGTGATAGCGGTCGTCGAAGCGCACGACGCCGGCGTTGTCCTCGAAGACGCTGACGCACCAGTCGTCGGCGCCGAGCCGGCGGCGGACCTCCTGCGTGGCGGCGAAGATCGTCTCCTTGAGCAGGTTGTCGTAGCGCCGAACGCTGCCGTCCTCTCGCTGGAACTCGATGCGGCCCTTGAGCGTCTTGTGCGAGCAGTGCTCCGACCACGTCTGGGCCAGCGTCTCCAGCTCCACGTCGGTCGGGTCGCGGCCCAGCTCGCGGAAATGGGCCTGGATGGTCCGCATCTCGGCGAGGCTGAGGGACAGCTGGCCGTCGCGGCTGAGCTTCTCCAGGGCCGCGTCGTCCAGGTCGCGCAGCGGCACGGTGACGAGCCGGAAGCGAGTAATCGGAGCCGAGGCTCAGGTGATCCAGGGTCAGCGGGCCGGCGACGACCTGCTCGATCGCCTCGTTGGCGAGCACCTTGCGGAAGAGGACGGCCCGCGCCTCGGGCGGCGCCGGCGGGCCGAAGTAGCGGCGGAAGGTGCGCACCGACGCCGACGGGGATGCCGAGGTCGCGGGCGGCCTCGACGACGCTCAGCGCGGTCGGGTCCATCACGCCAGGCTTGAGCAGGACCGTGGCCAGGTGGTCGGGCGCAGGTGTTCGTTGAGGGTGCCCAGCCGGCCGGACTCGACGAGCGGATCGACCAGCAATTCGTCGGCCAGGCGCTTCGCCTGCGGCGCGACAACTCGCCCTCGACGAGATAGCCGCGCGCCGTGCCGGTGATCCGCTCGGCGCCGTCGCCTGTGTGCGTCAGCAGGTCGTATTCTTCACCGACGCGCCGGCGCTCCCCATCGTCGCCCCTGGGCTGAATCTCGATCTCCCAGAACATGCTGTCGTCTCCGTCGCACTCCGCCGCAGGCGGCTGGGTTGGATCTCACAAGAACCAGAGCCGGAAGACGTAGATACCGATGAAGGCGCCCACGAACAATCCGCTGATAATCAGGCCGCTGGTGGCCACGATCATGTGATGGCCGCGCGTGCGTAAGGCGGCCGCGGCCTGTCCCAGGCCGAGCACGCCCAATAGCGCGGCGCCCAGGATCAGGACCAGGGCCAGCAGGGCGACGGCAATCGTCATGCCCACGGCGGCGACGGTGATCGCCGCAATCACTTCGCCGACGACCATCAGGACCCAGGCGCCGATGCCCATTGCCAGGCCGAGGACGGCCTGGCGGAAGTGGGCACGGGCCTGCTCGGGAGCGGCCTCGCGGGATTCCAGAGCACGCTCGACGCAGGCGGCACACAGGACCTGGTCGCACCAGCGTGTGCGGCAGACTTCGCAGAAGTAATTGCCGCAACGGCCGCAGGTGCCGACCGCCTCCTGTCCGGCGTGAACGGCGCAGGCGCCCTCGCCTTCGCGGGCCGGTCGGCCGGTGCGACCCGGCGGTTCGTACAGCGGATCGCGGCAGTTAGGGCAGCGCGCACCGAGGCGCTCGCGGTCAACCGGCAAGGGATAGTCACAGGAGGGACAACGGTTCATGGCCTAGCCCTGCCATTGCTTGACGATGCTGAGCAGGGCGATCGCCGACGACCACACGACGCCGGCCAGCCCCGCCGTCACGCCGGTCATGGCCAGTCCCCTTCCGGCCAGGTGTGCCTTGCCGTCGATCTGCCGCAACGCCAGCCAACCGAGGACCAGCTCGCCGCTCGCCAGGACCAGGGCGATCAGACAAAATACCAGCGCCACGACGACCCCATTCTCCAGGGTCATGTAGACACCGATGGCCATGAAGGTCAGGAACAGGCTGACCACGGTGCTGACCAGAGCGAGGATGAAGGCGAGGAGGGCGAGCGGCGCCAGGCGGGCCGGCCGACTCAGGCCGCGGACGCGGAAGTTCTTGCACGGCCCGCACAGTGTCTGCCCTTGCAATGCGACCACACAGGCGGAGCAAAACGAGGCGTGGCAGGCGTCGCAGGTCGCTTCCCTGGGCGTCTCGTCGTGGTTGAGACAGTAAGCGGGGTTGGGACGGTGTCGGGCGCGCACGCGGCGCGGCGGCAAGGCTTCCGGCTCGGGCCAATCATCCTCGGCGGTCGGCCGGGGGTGCGCGGCCGAGACGACGGCGGCATCGGCTGGGCCTCCTCCGGTTCCGGCTCGGGGACCGTGCTCGACCACGGCACGCGATTGCCGTGGCCACATTCGCAGAAAACGAGCGTGCCGGACAGGTGCTCGGCCCGGCCGTGGCGCTTTCCGCATTGCTTGCAGGCGAACCAAATATGTCTCATAATAGATCGTCCTAGCCGCTCCCGAAAGGAGGAATAGAATGGGCGACATGCCAAGACGCGCGTACTCCTACCTTCGGTTTTCCCACCCCAAGCAGGCTACCGGGGACACCATCCGAAGGCAAGAAGAATGGACCGCGAGCCTGTGCCGGCGGCACAGCTGGTATCTCGATGACACCCTACGCTTTGCAGACAAGGGGAGGTCCGCGTTTCACGGCGGACTCAAGGCGCTAGGGCAGTTCCGCGACCTGGTGCGACGCGAACGCATCGCGCCCGGCTCGGTGCTCGTCGTGGAGGTGCTCGACCGCATCTCCCGCGAGGAGGTTGATGATGCTTACGACATCTTCCGAGAGATCATCCGGGCCGGCATATGGATCGCTACGCGGGAACCGGAGCGCATCTATACCCGCGAGACGTGTGCTGGGAACATGCTCAATCTGCTGGAACCGCTCTTCATCTTTGCACGTGCCCACGATGAGAGCCGTGCAAAGTCTATGCGTATCCGGGAGGCGTGGGTGCATCAGCACCGAAAAGCGAGAGAGGAAAAGCAGCCGATCCAATCGCGGCCCCCTTGGTGGCTAAGGAAGGGGCAGCACGGTTATGAGTTGATCCCAGAGCACGCCGAGGCGATACGGCAGATGCGAACGCTCTGCCTATCCGGGCACGGGTACACCCAGACCGCAGGGGAATTGGCCCGGCGGCTGTTTCGCCCGCCCGGACGGAACTGGTGTATCGAGACCATCCGAAGTACGCTGAAATCTCGTCGCACGCTCGGCGAGCACCAGCCGGGACACAAGATCAAAGGCCGGCTGGTGCCGGACGGACCACCGATCCAGGGATACTACCCGACTATCTTCACTCCGGAGGAGTGGGAGGCCATACAAGGGGCGATCCAGCGCAGACAACGCAACAAGCCGGGACGGCCAGCGAAGGAATGCGCCAACCTCTTTACCGGGTTGGTATTCGAGGCGAATTCCCGGCTACCTATGTCAAAGGGGTCCGCACGGCCGCAGCATGGGGGGAAGAAATACAACAGCCTCAAGTGTAGGAACGCTTATTATGGGATGCCGCTCTGCCGCGTTCCCTACGAGTCGCGTAGGGGACAGCCGGGATTTGAGGGGTGCGTGTTAGACACCATCGCGATGCTACGTCCCCAGGACGTGCTTGACGACGAGCGGCGATCCGACGAGCGGGAGCACCGCATCGACGCACTGACCAAACGTGTAACGGCCCTGGCACATCGCCGGGGACAACTGCAGGCGGCGGCAGCCGACCCAGAGCAGGACGCCGCAGACATTCTACCAGCCCTGGCGACAGTACGTCGGGAGTTGGAAACGGCGGCGAAGGAGTTGAATGCCCTCAAGCTCGAAAGCCAGACAGGCCGGGCGGAAGCGCTAGCAGAGTGCCAGACGCTACAGGAACTGCGGCAACGCGCCCAGGGCGAGGAGCGGCAGGAGTTAGACCGCCGCATCAAGGCGGCGCTACCGTCGATCATGGAATCCATCTGGATACAGTGCCAGAGAGTATCTACCCGGCATCAGATCGTACACATCCAGATATGGCTACACAGCGGCTCCATGCGCTATGTGCAGATGCTGCCACCGAACCTCCACGGCGTCAAGCCGTGGCAGCTGGAGGAACACGACCTACGCAAGGGGCATTATGTAGGCGACGCTACAAATATGGCCCAACCGGCGTAGGCAACTGACCGCGAGCGCACAGTCGGCGTAAGCATCGGGAGGCCCGGAAAACCGCCGGGCCTTCGCCATCTCGGCGACCCAGGAATCCCCATCCCAGAAGAAGCCGAACGAAGAGAGGACCACGAAGCAACCGCCAAGCATGATGCACCCCCTCGGTAGCAATCATGCACGCGCCACACCGCGTTTTCGTCACCACATCCTACCAAGCCCAACCAGATTCTCAGGACCAACGCCGGTAACTGTCAAGCAAGGGTAAGAATCCGCAACGCTGGAGCACTCAACCGCACGACACGGCCTGCCCTAACAACCGGGCTTTCCACACGCTTGTCCGCAACTATCAGTTTGCACCCGACCGGGTAGGTTGTAGTCTTGGTGAGTCCTGAACGCTCCCTTACCCACGGCAGAGGTTGACATGAAACCAAAATTGCTGACCATCGCCGAGGCGAGCAAGAGACTAAACGTGTCCGGCACCACGCTACGGCGGATGATCCGCACCGGCGAATTCCCGCCGCCCGTTCGGCGGAACAGCCGCTGGGTCCGTGTCCCGGCATCGGACATCGAAAACTACCTGACCAAACTGGCGGAACGCCGCCAGACCGAGCAACCCCGACACCAGGCCGACACCACCGGCCGCCAATTGGAGACATGAACCATGAAAGCCCGCGTTTTGAAAGCCTTCGACGATTGCAAGGCCGGCGACATCATCGACGTGCCGCGAGCCACGAGCAATTTCGCCGTGCAGAGAGGCGATTTGGAGGAAATCAAGGACGCTGAAACCCTACTCGCGCAAAAGGTCCGTCGCGCGATCGAAAGGCGCACGATCAGGAAAAAAGTCAGGTCGCTGGAGAGGCCCGCGTTGAGCTTCGGCCAGTTCCTGACCCTGCTAGCCAAGAGTGGAGGCCGCGACTTCCCCGCGCTCGCCCAGAAGGCGGCGCTGAACGAAGCGTCTGGGATCGAGGGCGGTTATCTCGCGCCACAGGGCTTCGCCAAAACTATTTTCCAGGCCAGCGAGCGGGGCCGAATCCTGCGCCGGAGCTACCCTATTCCCCACGAGCCACCGTGAAGAGTTAATCCCCTTGTGGGATATGACAACTCCACAGACGGCCGGCACAACGCCGTTCTTCGGCGGGCTGAAATTGCAGTGGTACGAGGAAGGAGTCGAACCGGCCGAAAGTGAACCGGCGACCAAGCAGCTGGCGATGGTCCCGAACTATCTAGGCGCGCTGGTGTTGGCCTATAACGCTTGGCTCGCGGACGCCGCTCGAGGGACCGTAGAAGCGTGGCTCTTGGCCCTGTTCGGAGAAGCCGTGGCGTGGTACGAGGAATACGGCTTCCTCCAGGGCAAGGGGGCGGGCCAACCGCTCGGCATCCTCAACAGCGGCGCAACCATCAACGTCAGCCGCGCTGTCGCCGGCGACATCGAGTTCGCCGACATTGGCGGGATGCTCAACAAGCTACTTCCGGAGTCCATCAATCGCTGTTTCTGGATGTACTCGCCGACCTGTCAAAGCGCCCTGATGCAACTCAAGGACGGCGCGAATCGGGCCGTGATGCTGCAAGTCGGAGCGACGCCCGCCGGACGCGGACAGTGGACCATCGCCGGAATCCCTGCTTATCCGACCGAGAAGTTGCCAGCCCTAGGGACCAAGGGAGACCTCGTACTCATCGACCCGCGCTGGTATGCAATCAGTGACTTCATAGCCGAGGAGGGACAGCCGGCGGGCGGCGGTCGTAGCCTAGCCGTAAGTTTCTCTGGCGAGGCGAGTCAGACGGTCTTCACCAAGAACCAGACGGTCTTTATGATTTCACAGCGCCTCGACGCACGGCCGGTTATCGACAGCCCCATCACCTTGCAGGACGGCGTGACGCAGGTGTCGCCGTTCGTGGCCCTTAACTAAGACATTTGGGCTCCGCGAACACGGCGAGGCGACGGATTGCCTAGCCGTGGAGTCGCGCCACGGTGATGCTGAACCTTTTCGTGCAATCCACATCGAAAACTACCCGCAAGCCTTGAGGGAGAAGACATGAGCAGCCTGGCCGACGAAATCATTGCCGCGATGGAAGCGGGCGGAACCAAGAAGGAACCCGCAACGTTCGACGAGGTAGACGCTTTCCATCTCCAAAACGAGGCCGAACAAGTGTTGAAGTACCTCCCGCTACTCGGACAAAGCGGCTACCTCGTCGAGGGCTGGTCGCACCTACTCGCCGGCTTCCCCCGCGTCGGCAAGTCCGAATTACTCTACGCCTGCATGGTCGAATGGTTACGAGCGGGCCAGACCATTCTCTACTTCACCGAGGAGGGCCGTGAGCTATGGCGGCAACGACTTCAGCGCCAACGAGTACCCGCCGAGGGATTACAACTGGTGTTCGCGCTCGGTGGCAAGTCCCTGGACCTCCTAACGCGGATGAGGAAGAGTGGGGAGCCTATCGTTGTGATCGACACCATCCGCAGCCTGCAAGTCCTGCCGGCCGACGAGAACGACAACGCCGCCGTCGCCCGCGCCCTCGAACCCTGGGTGACTGCCGCACGCGAGATGAGCAAGACCCTGATTCTCAGCCACCATGCCCGCAAGGGAGGCGGCGAGCACGGCGAGGGCATCTCCGGCGGTCATGCCCTCTTCGGGGCCGTGGACGTGGCCCTGGAAGTCTGCCGCAGTACGACACCGGCTCGGCGGATCATCAAGGCCCATGCTCGCCTAATCCAGCCCGCCGACCTCCTCTACGAGCGGGACGAGGATGGCAGCCTGGCCGCTCTCGGCGATCCCAGCGGCGTCGGCCTGGCGGAAGTCGGCCGCCGCATCCTCGACGTGATGGATCACCAATGGGCCAAGACGGCCGACGTACACGACCGCCTGGAGGAACCCCGGCCCAGCGCGGAACAACTTCGCCTCGCTCTGGCCGCCGAGGCCCGCTGCGGCCGCCTGGAACGCGATCCGCCCATCAGCGTCGCCAACGTCCAGGGCAAGACCACTCGCTGGCGGCTCCTCGGAGGCGAGTAACTTCACTTCCCACCTATAGGAGAGACCCCCTTGTATGTGAGGTGAAGAAAAGTGAAGCGAAGCGTTTACGCTTCACTTTCTTCCCACAGTCCCTCTCTTAAGGAGGGAAGTTCAGTTCATCCAGCGCTCGACACCAACCGGAGGCATCATGTCTGAACTGAAAGACGTTGTAAACAAACTGTGCAAAGAGCTTGACCGGCTCTTCCACACGCCGGACCTCTTGCACCGCGAGCAAGGTTATCCCAATCTAGCCGAACTTCTGGCTAGCATTAACGCAGGCATCCACCGAGCCGCCGACGCTCTCGACCGGATGAACCCGCCGCCACAACCGCCGCCGTTCGTGCCGGAGGGCTTCACGGACGCGGAGTTGCTGGCCGGCAAGGTCAAGTAGTGTCCGTCCGCCGCACTCACGGCCCCAAGCGATGTCGTCCAGGCGTCGTTTCGGGGCCGATTCCTGCACCGCCAGCAGGCCAAGCTGCACCTTTCCTGTCGTCCCGCTGCACACCCTCGACAAAACCTCCACAACCGGCATCGCAGCCTTTTCTTGTCCATATACCGATCAAATGTTCACTAAAGCGATAAACAAGAGGAGTGAAGGTAGATCGTGTTGCCGGGATGGCCGCGTTTTCCGGGCTGGGAGGGTAGGTTGCGTCCGGCAGCTGGGAGGCGCGTGCGGGGGTGCGTGCGGCCCCTGCGCCGCCCTCCGCGTCCCGGCGGCCGTGGCCCGCACGGACGCTCTGGGCGGCTCCGGGCCTACGGTGCGCCGGGACGTATCCGCCGCCCCCTGCGGCCGTCTGTCCCGCTGCCCTCACGGCGACGGACAGACGGCCTGCGGGCGGCTCGGTGGTGCGTGTGTGTGTGTGTGTGCGGGGCTGTACGCCCCCTGGTGTCGCGCAGCGACACCGCCGTCGCTGCGCGACGGCTGCCGGCCCTTACAGGCCGGCGGGGGCTGCGGTGTGCGTGCTGCGGGACACATCGCGGTGAGACCCTGCCTTGCGTGCCCGGCTGCCTGCTGCTGCCGGCCCAGGTGGTGCGCGACATCACGGCTGTTCGTGTTGATGGCCGGCAGCAGCAGGCAACTCGGGCTCGTGTGGGGCAGACCGTGCCTTGCGGGCGCACCGGCATCTGGCTGCGGCCCAGGTAGTGCGCGACATCCCGGTTGTTCGAGCTACGGCCGCAGCCAGATGCCACCACGTCTACATTCGGCAACCGCATCCATGCGGGGTTCGAGGCGGGCAGGACGCCCGCCAGCTGGCCCATGACGACGAGGATGCGGCTCCAGCAGACCCAAGGCCACGGGTGGCCTTGGGCTGCTGAGCTTCCTACGGATGCAGGGACGCAGCCTGCGGAGCATTGCCGAGGAGGAGGGGGTGAGTCAGGAACAGGTACGCAAGGATTCTCGATCCTGCTGTCAACCAGTTGACACCTGACCTACCACCCGCCCAGGTGCTCGGCAAGGACGGCAAGGCGTATCCGGCGGACAACTCCGCACGCAAGCCCGCGCTACCCGGTCCCGTCGTGGACAACGCCGCCGCTCCGTAGTCGGCTCCTCAGCATTTTCTTATTTATAAGACCGCTAGCACCCGTGCTTGCCTATCTTCGTTCCGTTCCCCCACGTCATCACGCCCAGCCTTCCCGCTGTCACGCCCTCTCGTGTTCACCGCGTCGCGTCATGGGCCATCCTGGCCCATAGTCGCGTCGCGGCGGGCCATCCTGGCCCTCAAGCTGTGGGCGGGTGCCCCGCCCCTGTTTGTCTCCGCGTCACTCGCGGTCGGGTTGTGACGGTGTATCGTGACCCTACCCGTCCTGCTGCTACCGCCGTGCCCTAGCAGATGCTTACCCGGTTTCCACGGCGTCGTAAGACAGACTAGCCTATGAGGTCCGCAGAGCACACCCGGCCAGACAGAAGCATTTTGAGGTCGTTCGTGTCGTACTGGCTGACGAGTCGTCACGTCCTCCCCCGCCCGCGACAGATTCCGCCAGTGTCGCGGGCGGCCTTTTTGGCCCCCGCGACACTGGCGGCTTCCGCCCAGGGGGGCGGAAGTGCGGTAGTGCGTAACGGTGTGTCGTGCTGTGACGCTCAGCACGTCGTCTCGCCCTCCCCCCCGCGTAAGAACGCCGCCGGAGCGCGGGTTGTCCCCGCGTCCGGCGGCGTCGCAGCCCTTGCAGGCTGCGAAGAAGCTACCAGGCGACGTCGTGACAGCCCTATTCGATGCTGCGAGGTTGACGGGTCATCATGCGCTGCTCTTTTCTTTTCTTTTCTCTTTTGAGTACAAAAGAGAAAAGAAAAGAAACAAAAGAAAAGAGAAAACAAAGACAGACACTCACACGCCCCAAGGGACAGGATGACGGTCAAACCCGTGAAATGATCGCGTTTTGTCCAAGTGCCCTAGGTGCTGTTGTAGCAGGTATGTCAAGGTAGGTTGATTAAAAGCAATTTTGCTGTCAGAGAAGTTGTACGGTCAATGAAACTAGGCAAAATTGCTTTTAATCATTCCACCTTGACTACCTGCTATTACATCATCAGGGGCACTTGAACAAAACGGGTTAGACTTGCACGGGGAGGCGAGTGCGACCCGCCATTACACGCCGGGTCGGAGAGGGAGGAGGAGGAGGAGGAGGAGTGGGGTGGGGGTGGCGCGGGCCGCAAGCGGCTCATATGTTCATGTGTTCATAGTTCATCGTGGGTCGTTGGCCGGTCTCCCCGCTGGGTGCCGCTGCGCTGGGCTGGGATGGGTGGTTACGGTCGGGGGCTGGGCGGCGGCCGCCTCCGGCGGCCGCCCGGTGTCTCCTTGTGCTCTCCGCCTTGTCCGTGTTTTTGTGCGGTTTTTGCGGGTTTTTCTGCATTTTCCTCTTGACAGCTACATGTCGTTTGTGGTAGAATCGCTGTCTGCAATGGCGATGGGGGGCGGTTGGCCCCGCCCCCCATCTAACCCGAACCCCGTGCTAGCGGAGTCGAGTCATGTCTAAGGGTATCCGTTCGTCGTCGGTCTGTCTATTCCACATTACCCCCCGCCGCAATCTCCAATCGATCTACAAGTTCGGCTTGCTGCCGTGCTTCGCTCGGGGCGTGTTGCGTGCCGTCTGGCTGTGCTCGGCTTCCCGCCGCCGCTGGGCCGCCGTCCACGTCGAGGACCAAAACTGGACTTCGGACATCGTTGTCATCCGCCTCATCCTGCCGCGTGCCTGGCTCCGCCGCTTCCGTCGCGGCATCTGGCATTGCTCGCAGCCGATCCCCCCCTCGTGCATTGTGTCCGTCTCCGCCCCGTCCCCGCTGTCCCCCGCCGCCTGAACTCTTGGCCCGCCCGATCCGCCGCCCAGCGGATCGGCCTTCTTGGAGTATTCGGATATGTCTACTCGTTCATATCGTCTGTGCTTGCGCATCGACAACGGCGTGGAACGCCACTACGCCGTCCGCCCGCTGGCAGCTGCCGACCTGGAAACGCCGTTCCTGTGCGGCTATGCCCTAACGGAACGCACGCAAAATTCACACCCGACCTACCATGTCCGCCTTGCCGCCGATGGCATTGTCAACTGCTCGTGTCCGCAGTGGAACAAGGCCGAGACCTGCAAGCACGCCGACGCCCTCGTGGCCGCCGGCCTGCTGCCGGTGCGGCTCGTCGAAGTGCTCGCCGCCACCCGCCACTTGCTCGACCTCGCCGAAGCGAAGATCGCCGCCATGCCCAAGCCCCGATCCCGCAAGAAGAAGACGGACAACTGATCGTCGCCACGCGGACCGGCCGCAAGGCCGGTCCCCTCGACACGGAGGAAACATGGCCCGACACCGCAGACCGAACACCGCCGACGACCGCCGCCAGCTACTGGCCGCTGCCGCCGCCGTCCTCGGTGTCGCCGCCGACGCAGTTATTCTCGTCGCCGGCGCCGTCGAGATCGTCCGCCCCGAGCCGCAGCCGGTTCGTCCTGGCCGACTGCCCGAGGGCATGAGCGCCTACGATGCCGCCATTCTGGGGGCGCTCGCTGACAGGCCATTGTCAGCCCAGCAGATCGCCCACCGCAGCGGACACCGCCACAACAGCTACTTTCGTGGCCGTCTCGCCGCTCTTGTCGAGGCAGGCCACGTCCGACAAACCCGCCGAGGGTACAGTCTCGGCGGGCCTGGCAGGTAGCAGCTGGCAATCGTCTACTTGTTCCTGCCGGCGGGGCGGGTATCCTCGCCGGCATCACTCACAGGAGGTTTCCCATGCTAACCATCGAACGCCGCGCCTTCCTCGAAGCGATCGTGCTTGCCGCCCTCATCCCCAACTGGCAGCGAACCAACCCCTTCGAGCCACCCGAGCAGACCCGGCAACGCCTTGCCGTCGAGGCGCTCAAGATTGTCGATTCGTTCCTACGCGTGACCGGCGACGCGAACTTGCCGCCCCTCGGCGTGCCGGCCAACGACCCCAGCGTTCCCTTTTGAACGATCCGCTCCGCGCCCTCGGCGACGTTCGCCCAGGGCCGGGCGCTTCCCATCGCCCACGGAGGTTTGCACCATGAAGAAGCTCGTTGCCGTCGCCGTAGCCCTCGCCGCCCTGGGCGCTGGTCGCGCCGAGGACAAGACCGCCACCCAGAAGCCCGACGAGCCAGCCCCGGTCATCGTCAAGACCCAGCTGCCCCGGTACTTCAAGCAGCTCGGCTTGACCGACAAGCAGCGGAAGGAGGTCTACAGGGTCCGTGCTGGCTACGCCGCCAAGATCGCCAAGCTCAACGAGGAGATCGCTACCTTGCGGTTGAAAGAGAAGGGCGAGGTCGAGGGCGTTCTGACCGAGGCTCAACGGAAACGCCTCCAGGAGATGCGGGCCGGCTCCGATTCCAAGAAGTGACACACCAGGCATCGACCGGCCGGGGCAACTCGGCCGGTCCCCATAAGAGGGCAATGATGAGAACAAAGTCCCAAACCTTGCTTGCAGGCGAACCAGATCATGATGTTTTCTCGCTCGAACGCACGGCGTCACCGGGACGTTCGCCGAGGACCGCCGCCATTTGCAGCACGAACTTCTCGGCGCTCTCGTACTCGCCCGGCGTCAGGTCGAGGCGCTTCTCGAAGAACTGGGCGGCGGCCTGGAACAGCCGGGCGCGTTCGAGGACGCGCAGCTGATCGCGGCGCAAGCACAAGTCGAGCAACGTCTGCTTCTGCTCGCGGTCGAGCTGGACGAGGCGTTGACGGAGCAGCGCCAACCGCTGACGGTCGGCCTCGCTGCGCGCGTCGGGCAGGGCCAGGATCGGCTGGACGTTGCGCTCGACGTGAACCACGAGGGTATCCGCGGCCAGGTCGCCGAGGCGGCGCTGCTCGCGATTGCCGGCGGCGACGGCGAAGCCGAGCAGTCCCGGACCCAGAGGCAGCGGCACGGGCAAGCTGTCGGCGACGCGCAGCAGATTGCGAACCGCCGACTGAAAGAAGGTGATGGACGTGCCGCGCCACTGGATGACGCGAATGCCGAGCAGGTACTTGCCCGGTGTTTGTCCGTGCCAGAGCCATTCAAAAAAGATGAAATAACCCCACAGGACCACGAACTGTCCGATCACGATCACCGCCATGCCCAGGCCGGGCCGGCCGAGCGTGAGGACGCCACCGACGACGGCGCCCATGACGATCAGCAGCAGCACCGCCAGCGCATCGATCAGCCAGGCCAGGAAGCGCGAACCCAGCCCGGCGACGCGGTAGCGGAACGGCACTTTCTCGGTGGTGAGCACCTCATGGCGGATCACGCCTGGTCCTCCCGCGCCGCCGCTCGGCCCCAGCCGAGCAACAGAATGTAGGCCAGAAACAGCAGGGCGAAGACGGCGGCGACGGCCAACTTCAATCCCTTGCCGAGAAACCAGTCCGGCGCCCGCGCCACGCCAGCCTCCAGACACGCAGCCACGGCCAGAAGCGGCACACAGCCGAATAGCATCAGCACCGACTGCTTGCCTAGGCGAGCCAACTCCTCGCGCCGCGGCCACGGCCGCGCTCGCAGGAAGCCCTGCGCCAGCACGAAGCCGGCCGCTCCGCCGATGAGGCAAGCCGGGATCTCCAGCACGCCATGCGGCAGGATGCCGGTGGCGTAGGCCGTCAGCTGATGGGCCTCGGCGAAGACGGAGCCGAGAGCGCCCAGAAGAACGCCATTATAGAACATCAGCCAGGCCGTGCCGAGTCCGAGCGTGATGCCCAGGGCGAAGGCGACCAGGCTGACGCTGACGTTGTGCGTGAACAAAAAGCTCGAAAACGCGGTCAGGTCATCCGTCGTGTACATGGGCGCGGCCTGCTCCTCGCCCTCGGCCGGCGGCTGGATGGTCGGCATGTCCGTGGGCAGCAGGTAGGCGCGGGCAACCTCCTTGTCGTAGGTGCAGGCCAGGTAGCCGAAGACGGCGCCCGCCGCGAACAGCAGCGTGGCCAACAGGAAGTGCGGCAGGTAACGACGAAAGACGGCCGGGTAGCCCCAGAAGAGATAACGCAGCAAGCCCCGCACCTCGACGCGCGTTTTGCCATAAATGGCGAGGTAAGCGCGGGCAACCAAATCATTCAAATAGCGCTCGGTGGCCTCGCCGCTGACGAAGGTCTGGGCCTGGTTTAAGTCCGAGGCGGCGCGGCGATAGAGGCGGCCGAACTCGACGGCTTGCTCGTCGTCCAGTGAGGCCAGACCGCTGCCCTCGACACGCTGAAGGATTGCTTCGAGGCGTTTCCAGTCGGGGCGGCGCTGCCGGAGAAACGTCGCCAAATCCATACCAGTCACCTCATCGCGGACCACGAAGACAATTCATTCACCACGGAAAACACGGAAAGCACGGAAAAAAGACAAAAAGAGAGGAAAAGAATAAAAAGTGCCGCCTCTCCTTTGACTCTTAAGTCTTCCCAGTTCTTCTTTGTCTTTTTTCCGTGTTTTCCGTGCTTCCCGTGGCGGAAAGGTTTTTCTTACATCCGTACCCCTGTTTTCAGAGCCAGGTAGCGATTCACGGCGTCAATCGTCAATCGATCCGGCACGGTATCGAGCACCAGGACGCCCTGTCGTTCGAGGCTACGTAACAATTCGGTGCGTCCATCGAGCAGGTCGCGGGCCACGAGGACGTCATACAGTTCGTCGGCGTCTTCGGGCTGACGAGCGGCCAATTCCTGCAGAGCCACGTCGGCCACGGCCAGCGTCAGCGGGAGGTGAAAGCGGCGCAGCAGTGCCGCCGCGTCGAGATACTCGCGCGATACTACATCGTCGAGCATGTCCGTGAAAACCATCGTCAGGGCGCGCTTGGGGTGCTGGGCGATGAGATGGCCGAACGCCTCGCGGTAGTTGACGTAGCACAGCTCCGGCTTGATGCTGTACAGCGCTTGCAGGAAGCGAGCGTGCTGGCGCGGCCCTTGGCCGGCGGTAAATACAGATGGACCGTGTGCGAGAACACCAGCAGACCGAGATTGTCCTGGAACGTCTGGCTGACGTGCGCCAGCATGAGGACGGCGTTGATGGCGTGGTCGAGCTTGGTCAGCGTGCCGACGCGGGCCGCCATCATGCGGCCAACGTCCAGGCAGAAAAGGATGTCCTGGCTGTGCTCGCTCTCGAAGACGCTGGTGATCGGCTTGTTGTGGCGGGCCGTCGCCTTCCAGCTGACGTGGCGATAATCGTCGTCTGGCGTGTAATCGCGGTAATGGCTGAACTCGCGGCCGGTGCCCGGCAGACGCTTGGCTCGATAGCCGCCAGCGCGGACAAGGGTGGTGCGCACCAGAGCTTCATAGCGGCGCACCTCGAACAGGTTGGGATAGACCTGAACGCCCTCCGCGGCGGGCAGAAGGCGATCGACGCAAGCCAGGCCAAGCGGACCCCGGCAGCGCACGGCCACGTCGCCGAAGGCGAAGTTGCCGCGCTCGGTCGGCAAGAGCCGATAGCGAAGGCGAGCCCAGCCGTGGGCCGGCACGTCCGCGTCCAGGAGCGGCGGCTCGGCCCGGAAGCTCGGCGGCGGCTGATCGCGCAACCGCAGCCGCAAGCGCCGCCGGCCGTGATTTTCGACGACGATCATCACGTCGTTGTCCACGCCCAGCGACAGGCGGGCCGGCCGTTCTCGCCGCACGCGCAAACACGCCGGCCGGCTCCTTCGCCGGGCCAACAAAGCATCCAGACCGAGGAGCAGAAAGATGCCGGCGTCGAAGCCGAACACCAGCCCGCGGACACCCCCGGCGAACTCTCCGGCGTGAGCCAGCGGAAGCAGCGGGAGGACGTACCCGGTCAGCCACAGCACCAGGCCGAACAGGAGTAACCAGACCGTCGCGCGCGTCGGGACCATCGGCGAAATACTTCCGAAGGAGCATCGAGCTTCCGGGTACTTTGTACTTCTCTCGCGCTGGTTTGTCCGTCCGCCAACGTGGCTCGTTCGCTGGCCGCCCCCATCCCCGAACGCCTCCCCCTACCTCCTCGTCCTATCCTTGATTGTGCCGGCGAACCGTCTACAAAGGATAGGAGGTACAACCAAGGTCCGGCCGAGGACTCGGCTCGCCGCCGCGAGATTATGCCAGGGAGGATTGCTGGGCATGCCTGATTCCGCCGCTCGTCCCCGACGATCCGGATCGTCCGCGCGCAACGGCGCGGCGGCGAAGACGGTCGATGCCGCGCGCATCGAGGCGGCCGTCCGCGAAATCCTGCTGGCCGTCGGCGAGGATCCCGACCGCGAGGGTTTGCAAGAGACGCCCGCCCGCGTCGCCCGCATGTACGCCGAAATCTTCTCCGGCCTGCATGCCGACCCCCGCCTGCTGCTGGCCAAGACGTTCACCCAGAAGTACGACGAAATGGTGCTGGTGCGCGACATCGAGTTCGCTTCGACGTGTGAGCATCATTTGCTGCCGTTTCTGGGCAAGGCCCACATCGCCTACCTGCCCGCCGGCAAGATCGTCGGCCTGAGCAAGCTGCCGCGCGTCGTCGAGGTGCTGGCCCATCGGCCGCAGGTCCAGGAACGCATGACGGAAGAGCTGGCCGACCTGCTCATGGAGGAACTCAAGCCGCGCGGCGTCGGCGTCGTGCTCGAGGCCACGCACACCTGCATGACTATCCGCGGCGTGCGCAAGCCCGGCAGCGTCTGCACCACCAGCGCCATGCGCGGCGTCTTCCGCGAGAACCAGGCCACGCGCAACGAGCTGATGGCGCTGATCTACGGCCCGCGGTGATGCCATGCTCGCCGTCTTCTGCCTCCGCCTCGCCGCCGGCATGATCGCCTGTCTGTTGCTGCTGCCCTCCGCCGTCGTCAACCCGCGCTTCTTCCGCACTCACTTCCTGACGGCCCTGGCCCTCGCGGGCGTGGCCTTCGTCAGCATGCCGCGAGATCGCTCCCGAAGCCGTTCTGCTTCTGCTCGGCGGGGCGATGGTCCTGGCGTTCGTCGGCTCGCTGGTCTGGGGACTGGAGGGAGCGCCCGGCGGACGCACGATCGCGTGCTGACGGCACTGGCGTTGGCGGCGGCGCTGGGCTGGCTGGAAGCGGCCAACTCCGAGCGGCCGGCGCTGGCCGTGGTGCTGCTGGGCGACCTGACTTCCGCCGCCGTGCTCGGCTCGGCGCTGACGGCGATGCTGCTGGGCCACTCCTACCTGATCGCGCCGACGATGTCGCTGACGCCGCTGATGCGTCTACTGGCCGCACTGGCCGTCGCCACGCTGGCCCGCCTGGGCGCGGATGCCTACGCCCTGGGGTGCTGGACCTCGACGCATTCCCTCGTTAGTCTGAATGATGCGGCCTTGTGGCTGCCGTTGCGCTGGCTGCTGGGCTTCCTCGCCCCTCTGGGATTGGACTGGATGGCCTGGCAGACGGCCCGCATCCGTTCGACGCAGTCGGCCACCGGCATTCTGTACGTCGTCGTGATCTTCTGCTTCCTCGGCGAGCTGACCAGTCAGCTACTGCGCAAGGACGGAATGACGCTGTGACCATTACTTCCCCCTGTGCTGGGGATTATCGAGGTATCCGTGAACATTCGCTTTGACTGTCCCGTGTGCGAGCAGCCCGGCCGCCTCGACGTGCCGGGGCGTCCACAATGGCAGTGTCCGCATTGCGATCACCTGCTCCACCTGCCGGCGGTACGCGGATGCCGCTCTGCCCGTTTGCACCGTCTGCGGCAACCACGAGTTATACAAAAAAAAGGACTTCCCGCATGGCCTGGGCATGGGCCTTCTCGTGCTGGCCTGCCTGGCCTCGACGGTGACGTATTGGCTCTATGACAAGTGGCTGACGTGGGCCATCCTTCTCGGCTCCGCCGCGTTCGATGGTCTCTTGTATCTGTGGGTCAAGGACGTCATTGTCTGTTATCGCTGTCACGCGCATTTCCGCGGTGTCCTCGACAATCCCGAGCACAAGCCCTTCGAGTTGACCATTCACGAGCGTTACCGGCAGGAACGACTGCGCCGCGAACAGTTGAAAAGGTGATGGCCGTGGACCCGCCGCAGGACGAACGCATCCGCGACGACCTCAAAGGCATCGTCAAGGGCGAACTGCTGTTCGATGACTTGTCGCGGATTCTGTACAGCACCGACGCCTCGATCTTCGAGGTCCGGCCGGCCGGCGTGGTCGTGCCGCGCGACGAAGAGGACGTGCAGGCGCTGGTCCGCTACGCCGGCGAACATCAGCTGCCGCTGATCGCCCGCGGGGCCGGTACGGGCGTGGCCGGCGAGTCGCTCGGCGCCGGGCTGATCGTCGATCTGAGCAAGCACTTCCGCGCCATTCTCGACGTGGGCGCCGATACGGTACGGGTCCAGCCGGGCGTGGTCTATCGGGACCTGGCCCGCGAGTTGGCGCGTGTGGGCCGGCGCTTCGCGCCGGACCCGGCCAGCCTCGAATGCACCGTCGGCGGCATGTTGGCCACCAATGCCTCGGGCGGCCGCGCTTTCCGCCACGGCTTCACACGCGATCACGTCGTCCGCCTCCGCGCCGTGCTCGACAACGGCGACGCCGCCGACGTCGGCCGGCAGCTCCCGCTGGCCCACCGCCGAAGCCGGTCATGGCCGACTCGGAGGACATCGTCTCCTCGGTCGTGACACTGCTGGAACAGCACGCCGGGACCATCGCGGCGTGCCGGCCGCGCACGCGCTTCAATCGCTGCGGCTACCTGCTGCACGACGTGCTCGACGCCGAACAGCTCGACCTGGCGCGTCTGCTGGTCGGCTCGGAGGGCACGCTGGCGCTGTTCACCGAGGCGACGCTGCGGACCATCCCGCTGCCGGGCGGTCGAGGCGGTGGTCCTGCTCGGCTTCGCCAGCCTGGACGCGGCCCTGCGCGCGCTCGCAACTCTTGCTGCCGACGGGACCGGCGGCCTGCGAGTTGATCGACCGCCGTTTGCTGCGGCTGGCGCGCGGCAGTGACGCCGCGCTGGCCGAGTTGGTTCCGGCCGCGGTCGAGGCCGTGCTGCTCGTCGAGTACGAGGCCGACACTCCCCGCGAGGCGTTCGGCCTGGCCCACGACCTGGCCGATCGCCTTCACCGCGACGAACGTCTGGCGCTGTTCGCCCGCGTCGCGGACGATGAGGAGCATCGAGCGCTTCTGGCAGGTGCGCGAGGCCGCCCTGCCCAGCCTGTACGGCCTGCGCGGCACGGCCCAGCCGCTGGCGTTCGTCGAGGACGTGGGCGTGCCGCCCGAATTGCTGCCGGGCTACCTGCACCGCGTCCAGGAGATCCTGCAACGGCACGAGACGACAGCGTCCTACCTCGTCCATGCCGCCACCGGCCAGGTCCACATGCGGCCCTTCCTCGACTGGCGTCGCCCCGAGGACGTCTCGCGCCTGTGGGCCTTGGCCGACGACGTGTACCGCATCGTCCTCGACCTCGGCGGCACCATCAGCGCCCAGCACGGCACCGGCCTGGCCCGCACTCCCTGGGTTGCCCGGCAGGCAGGATCTCTCTTCCCGGTCTTCCGCGAGCTGAAGGCCATATTCGATCCGCGTCATCTGTTCAATCCCGGCAAGATCGTCGGCCCGACGCCGGACCCGTCGGCCTGGCCTCTGCGCCGCCGTCAGACGCGGGGCGAAGAGACGACCAACGGCGCCTCCTCGCCGGTGCTGCTGCGCTGGCCCTCGGACGGCGTGGCGGCCGAGAGTCATAGCTGCAACGGCTGCGGCCAGTGCCGCACCGAGTCGCCCGGCCGGCGCATGTGCCCGATCTTCCGCGCCAGCGCACGACGAGGCGGCCACGCCGCGCGCCAAGGCCAACCTGATGCGCCATCTGCTCCAGCCGGACACCGACCCGCGGCTGCTGCCCTCCGACGAGGTCCGCGCCGTGGCCGACCTGTGCGTCAACTGCAAGATGTGCGCGATCGAGTGCCCCGCCCAGGTGAACGTGCCCAAGATGATGCTGGAGGCCAAGGCGGCCAACGTGGCCGAGCACGGCCTGGACCGCACCGACTGGGCCATGGCGCGGACGGAGGCGTTCGCCCGTCTGGGCAGCGCCCTGGCGCCGCTGGCCAACGTCATGCTGGCCAACCCACCGGCCCGCTGGCTGCTGGAGAAGCTGTTCGGTCTATCGCGCCGCCGTCGTCTGCCGGCCTTCGCCGCTCGCAGCTTTCTGCGGCAGGCGCATCGGCGCGGCTGGACGCGAAGGCCGCGCTCGGCCCGGCCGCGCGTCGCCTACTTCGTGGACGTTTTCGCCAACTACAACGACCCGCTCATCGCCGAGGCCGTCGTCGCCGTGCTGCATCACAACGGCATCGAGGTATACGTGCCGCCGCGCCAGGGCGGCTGCGGCATGGCGCCGTTGGCCTACGGCGACCTGGAGACGGCCCGCGAGGCCGTGCAGAACAACCTGCTTGTCCTGGCCGACCTGGCCCGCGAGGGCTACCCGATCCTCTGCTCGGAGCCGACCGCCGCCCTCATGCTCCGCCACGACGCCCTCGATCTACTCGACGACGCCGACGCTCGCCTGGTGGCGGCGCAGACGGTCGAGTGCACCGCCTTCCTGTGGGACCTGCACCAGCAAGGGCACCTGCGCACCGACTTCCTACCGTTACCGTTGGGCGTCGGCCATCATGTCCCCTGTCATCTCAAGGCGCTGGGCCGACCGCCGGTAGGCCCGGCCCTGCTGTCCATGATCCCGCAATTGCGCGTACATACGATCGACGTGAGCTGTTCGGGCATGGCCGGCACGTTCGGGCTGAAGGCGGCGAACTACGCCGCGTCCCTGGCGGCCGGCCGGCCGATGCTGGAGGAGATGGGCCGGCCGCGCGTGCTGTTCGGCTCGACCGAGTGCAGCACGTGCCGGATGCAGATGGAGGACGGCGCCGGCAAGCGCACGCTGCACCCGGCCCAGTATCTCGCCCTGGCCTACGGCTATCTGCCCGAGCTGCGCGAACGTCTGCGTCAACCCATCGGCAAACTGGTGCTGCGATGATTCTCCACGTCCGCCTGTTCGCCCGCGCCCGCGACCTCGCCGGCGCCGACACCGTCCGCGTCGAGCTTCCCGAGGGCGCGAACGTGGCCGATCTGCGCCGCCGCCTCGCCGCCGACTGTCCGGCGCTGGCGTCGCTGCTGGAGCGCTCCGCGCTCGCGGTCGAGAACGAATTCGCCGCCGATTGCCGGGTGCTGTCCGCGAATGCGGAGATTGCTCTGCTGCCGCCCGTCAGCGGCGGATAGACGGACGCCGTCCCGGTCAGGGGAGTTTCAGTTCACCTTCGGCCACTTCGACCGAGAGGCCGTCTTTTGGGATCGGCTGTTTCAGCGTCCAAAGGATGCCTTGCGCGACCAGTCGGCGATACGCGGACAAACGCCAATTATCGTGGAAGTGCAGACCGCTGAAACCAAACGATCGGCCGCCATCGGGGCGCTCCCAGCACCAGGCCACGGTCTCCGGCTGACCCTCGATGGTCACGCGCAGAAGCGGATGGATCCTCTTCTCGTCCTTGACAAACTTGAGTCGATAGTAGAATTCATCGCGGACGTGGAAATTCGTGATGCCGGTGGCGATCGGATGTTTGCGATCCGCGAGGACGGCATCGGTTTCAAGAATCTTGTACTTGCGATCGGGACCACCGTGACAGCCGCCCAGCAGCTGGAGACAGCTCTCGATATTCTTGGCATCCTTTGTCCCTATCGCCCAGTGCAGGGCGACGATGCCGCCGCCGCGGGCCGCCAGTTTCGTCAAGGCCGCGCGGCGTTTCGCATCGTGATTCATCCAGCGCGCACCCTCGGAGAGAAACAACACCACGCCATCGGCACGGTCGAGCAGTTCCGGGCCTTCTTTCCACGGCCCTTCGGCGCGAACAGTATGGACCTCCAGACCGGGTACGTCCTGGAGGCATTTCGCCACAATCTTCAGGCCGGCCATGTATTCGTGCGTCTGAGGAGGATGACCGTCCGGTCCCGAGCCGACGAGCAGGAGCTTGGTAGACACGGCAGAGGGTGGGGCGCTGTCCGCCCGCTGTCGTGGTCCCAGCAGGACGGCAGAGAGCAGAAGCGCGAGAACGACACGTTTCATGATGGACTCCGGAGTCAAACCCGCAGCGGTCCTCGCCGAGCAAACGATCCGCCCATAGATTATGAAGTCGTAAGAGTTAAAACGAAGATAGCTTCGGATTCCTCCGAAGCTATCGGGCATTACCCCCAAGGGGACTCGAACCCCTGTCTTAGCCGTGAGAGGGCTACGTCCTAGGCCACTAGACGATGGGGGCCTGCATTCCCTTCTTTCTTAGTCCCTCCACGCGGGGCTGTCAAGAAGACTCGAAACCATCACGGGCCAATCCCTCCGCGGAGACCAGCGCAGCCGTAGAAGCCCCACGCTCTCTCCTTCGCGAGCGGCGCGCTGGCCGTGTCGCCGGGCGCTGTTATAATGTGCGGCATCAATCGCCCACTCCAGGATTCGGGGGAT
Source organism: uncultured Planctomycetota bacterium (assembly GCA_963849325.1). Lineage (GTDB taxonomy): Bacteria > Planctomycetota > Planctomycetia > Gemmatales > Gemmataceae > JAJPHU01. Next base: position 349,002 of record CAWKHF010000012.1, read on the forward strand.
GGCATGATCTGCCGCCGCACTCCGTCTCGATGCCGCGCCACCGACCTGCGAATGACCCTCCTGCTGGTGGGACTGACCCTTGCCGGGGCGACGCACGCCGACGAACCGTCCGCGGTGGTCCTCAGCGGCGAGAGCAAAGCGACGGCCCTCCGACTCGCCGACGCCCGCAAACGACTCGACGAGCAGAAATGGTCCGAGGCCATCGAAGCACTGCAAGCGATCCTCAACACCGCCGGCAACGACCTGGTTGCCCTCACGCCCACGCACAGCGTCCAGGCCCGGCACCTGTGCCAAATTCATCTCGCCTCGCTACCTCCGGAGGCGCTGCGGCTGTATCGGCAGCGCTACGAGACGCCCGCGCGCAAAAAGCTGGAGCCGGCGGAGGCTGGCCAAGACAGACAGCAGCTGCGCAAGGTCGTGGACGAGGCGTTCGTGACGCGGACGGCGGAGAAGGCCATCGACCGCCTCGGCGATCTCGCCTTCGAGCGCGGTCGCTTTGACGAAGCCGAGGAGTGGTGGCGGCTGCTGTCGCCCTTGCCGGACGCTCACCGCGAGGAGGCGACGCGCGGACTCGCCCTCGTTTACCCCGATCTGAGTCTCGACCCGGCCCGCATCCAGGCCAAGCAACTGCTGGCTCGCCTCTACCGCGATCCCGAAAGCGGCTGGGCGACGGAACTCGACGGCTTCCGCGCCCGTCACGGCAAGACGGAAGGATCCCTGGCTGGCCGCAAAGGGCGTTACGCCGATTTGCTGCAGGCGCTCGCCAATGAAAAGTCGAAGACAGCAAGGGCCGCCGATTCGGACTGGCCGACCTTCGGCGGCTCGCCGGGCGCGGCCGGGTGGTCCCGGCCCCGGACGACATCCTCGATGGTCTCAGCGACCTGTGCCGCGCCGGCCCGACCTGGCGCTTCAACCTGGAGGAACGTGGCCGGCAGGACGGACCTCCGCCGACACCTGCCGTCAACGCCACGCAGGCGCGCACGCTCGCTTTTCATCCGGTCCTTGTCGGCCATCAAGTCCTGGTGGCCGATGCCCGGTACGTGACGGCTTACGATCTGCGCACCGGCCAGAGCAGCCAGTGGTACGACCTCATCGAGGTTGGCCGTAACGGCGGGGTGAATCCGAACCTGACACTGCCGGCCCCGCCGGACCTGCGCTACACGTTGACCGTCGCCGGCGACCATGCCTACGTGCGGCTCGGTGCCCAGGACATTGGCGCCGAGGCAGCGCCAATGCCGCCCCTGATTGGACAGGTGCCCAAGGCCCGCCGCGACAACGAAACGTTCCTGGCCTGCCTGGGTCTGCATCCCAACGGCGCGAACAACCATTTCCGCTGGCGCATCCGCGGCATCGTCCAGGACAACGCCGTTTTCGAGGGCGCCCCGCTTGTCTCCGCCGGACAGATCTGGATCGCTTCCACCCGCTACAATGGCGGGCGCTGCCTCACATCCATCGATTGTTACCCGACCGACGATACGAGCGAACCGCCGCTGCGCTGGCGGCGCGAAGTGTGCGCGCGCGACGTCAAGCTCGGCGAGCCACGCTACCGCCATCATTTGTTGACGTTGGACGGCACCCAACTCGTCTACTGCTCGCACAGCGGGGTGGTCGTCGCGGTCGATGCCCTGACGGGGCGGACCAACTGGGGCGTCCGTTACCCGCGCCGCGCCGTCGACAAAGACGTCGTGGCGCAACCGGACACGAATACCGTGGAGGGATCTGGCGCCGGTGCTGTTCGCGGCCGGCCGGCTGTACGTCGCGCCGGCCGACTCGGATCGTCTGCTGTGCCTGGATCCCGCCACGGGACGGACACTCTGGGAACGCGAGGCGATGAAAGTCGTGGACCTGCTCGGCGTCGGCCAGGGACGCCTGATTTTCAGCACCGCCCGGGGACTGCGTGCGGTGGGTGCGGCCGATGGCAGCGATGCGGAAGGCTGGATCGTCCCCGATGACAGCGACGGGCAGACGGCGGGAGGCGGTTTGACGCCGGCGGGTCGTGGACTGCTGATCGGCGATCTAGTGCTGTTCCCGACCACCCAGCACGACGGCTTTTCGCCGTCGATTCAGACGAAGGTTTACGCGATCCGTCAGCGCGACGGCCGGCCGGCGGGCGATCCGGCCCTGCTGCGCGGTCTGCCGGCCGGCAATCTCGCCTATGCCAACGGCTGTCTCGCCGTGGCCGACCGGCATACGCTATCGGTTTTCGTCGCCCCCCGGCTACAACTGCCTCAGCGCGAGGCTGAGGCGCGGCGTCATCCCGAATCGGCCTCGGTCCTGCTGGAACTGGCCCACGCCCAGGCGGACGCTGGGCAGACGACTGGGCCCTGCGGACGTTTGCGCAAGCGGAAGCGAAGGCGCGAGACCTGCCGGACTCACGCCGCCGGCGGCATCTGCTGCAACAGGCACGCACGGGGCGGCAACAAACTCTGCTGGGAACCGCCCGGCACGCCGCCGAAGCGGAAGAGTGGGGGCGAGTGGATGCGGCACTTCGACAGGCTGCCGCGGTGCCGTTGCCCGCCCGAGGTCGTCTCCACGCACTCACGCGGGCGGCGCAGATCTGGCAAGCGGCGGGGCAGCTCGATCGCGCATGCGCCGTGTGGGAAAGCATTCGCGCCGACGAGGCGCTGCGGCAGGTCCAGGGGATCGACCGCAAGGGCACGCCCGCCTCGGCCGGCGATTACGCGGCCGCTATCCTCGCTCGCTTGGGCGGCGAGCGGCAGATGGGCCTCGTCCGTTCGGAACTGCGTCAACAGGCGCGCGAGCACGAGCAAGCCAAACGCCACGGCGCCGCCGCATACGCGTACCGCCGCTTGCTGGCGGCCGGCATCGAAGACGAGGGGCAGGCTACCGTTCTGGTCGCTCTGGCTCGGGTGTACGAGCGCGAACCATGCTGGCGTGCGGCCCGCGAAGTTTGGGAGCGGTTGGCTCACGACCACGGCGACCGTGTCCTCGCCGACCTCGACGCCCATCGACCCGTGCGCAACGTCGTGGCCGATCGCCTTCGTGCGCCTCCCTACACTGCCGCCGCCGTACTCACCAAGGAATCTCTGCCTCTGTTCCGCACCTGGCACGTGACGCTCGGGAGTGACGAGTGGGTGCTGGCCGGCGGGCAGGGGGCGGACTCGGAATTGTTGCTCAGTGGCGGTCCTGCGCCGGAGGCGGTCTCCTCACGGCCAGGTATCGTCTTCTGCCGGAACACGCTCAGCGGAGAGACACACTGGCGGCATCTGCTGCCGTTCGTGCCCCGCTGGGCCGGCTGTCACGCCGACACGATCCTGGCCGGCGGCGAACGGGGCATCGCCTGCCTCCGCCGCGATGACGGCGAACTCCTGTGGCACTTCCCGGCCCCCGCCTCGGGCCGCTACCCCATCGCCCCCCTAGAGGGCGTACGCGTCGTTGTCCATCCGCGGACACCGGAGCCGTTGACCGACTTCCAGGCGGTTTCCGGCCGGCTCTTTTTCCTTCAGGGACAGCGCCGTCTGTTCGCGCTCGACGCCGACACCGGCCGCGTCCTCTGGGACCGCTGGGCACCCGATGGCGGCTTCCATCTGCCTTATCCGCAGGGCTGTTACTCTCCCTGCTACCACGCCGGCGCGGCAACCGTGCTCATCCAGACGCCGGGACGATGCTGGCTCCTCGACGCCGCCAGCGGACGGCCCATCCATCAGGAGCCGGACGGCCGGGAACTCTGGCAACGGCCGCCCCTGGAGCTGGATGACCATACCCTGTGCATCGTCACTGGGAAACAGCGCGTCCTTCGGCTCGATGCCCGTAACGGGCAACGTCTCTGGACGCATACGCCGACCGGAGGAACGACGCGGAGCGGCGAAGCCCCGCACGTCGCCAGCCGAGGCGACATACTGCTGATGGTGACGCCGGCGAATGTCGGTTATTTCGTGCAGCGACTCGACCGCGCCACCGGCAAGCCGGTCTGGCCCCGATCCTTCCTCCTGACCATGCCTAGGGTGGATATCTCCGCCTGGGCGTTCGATCCGGAAGCGCTCTACATCGCGGAGGATCGTTCGCTGACCGCTCGCTCTCTCGCGGACGGCCGACTCTTGTGGACGCGGCCGCTGGATGGAGGCGGCGATTGGCAGGTCCGGCGCGTGGGCGACTACCTGGCGGTCTACCCCGGAGCGTCCGCCGCCGAGGCCCGATTCTCATTTCGCTCTCCGCTGGGGTCGGTACAATGGAACCTGGGACCGTTGCTGACGCCCGAAGCCGTCTTCGCGCTGCACGGCTGCGATCCGAAGACGGGACGACTGGTGCAGCGGCTCAACTTTCGCATCGAGTCGCCGGCAAGAACGACGTGCGAAAGACGAACAACGAGAGGAGATCGCGGTCGATTTCTCTTGCTGCAAACCTCTCCTCTCCTGGCCAGCGCCGAGGGTCCGGTTGTCCGGCTGGACTCGCCCCAGCCGTTCGTGGCGGCCGGCGGCGAAGTCTGGGGACTAACACGAATGAACCATTGAGGATAGACACCGACGATGCCGAACATTCGTTGCAAGAACTGCGGCTTGATGGTGCAGGTGCCGGCCGGTGGCCGCCGCTTGTGCGGTTGCGGAGCCTGGCTGTCGGGCGAGGAGGCTGCGGCGCCGGTCGCCGAGTCGATGGTGGAGGAAGACTTGGTGCTGGCCGAAGCCACGCCCGCCGAAGCGTGGCCGCGCATCGAAGGCGATCTGTCGGCCATCGAGCGCCTCAACAGCGGCTATCGCCGCATCCGTAAGGAGATGAGCAAGGCCATCGTCGGTCAGGAAAAAGTGCTCGAAGAATTGCTCATCGCCATCTTCGCTCGCGGCCACTGCCTGCTCGTCGGCGTGCCCGGTCTGGCCAAGACGCTCATGATCCGCACCCTGGCCGACTCGCTCAGCCTCAGTTTCAGCCGCATCCAGTTCACGCCCGACCTGATGCCGTCGGACATCACCGGCACCGAGGTATTGCAGGAAGACAAGACCACCGGGCAGCGCCTGTTCAAGTTCCTGCACGGCCCGCTGTTCGCCAACGTCGTTCTCGCCGACGAGATCAACCGCACGCCGCCGAAAACGCAGGCCGCCCTGCTCGAAGCCATGCAGGAACGGCAAGTCACCGTCGGCGGCACCCGCCACAAGCTGCCCGATCCGTTCTTCGTCCTGGCCACGCAAAACCCGATCGAGCAGGAGGGCACCTATCCCTTGCCCGAGGCGCAGCAAGATCGCTTCATGTTCAACATCCTCGTCGATTACCCCGAGGAAGAAGAAGAGTTCCGCATCGTCGAACAGACCACCACGACGCACGTGCCGCAGATCGAGCGTGTGCTGTCGGCGACGGACATCCTGGAAATGCAGGACATCGTTCGCAAGGTTCCGGTGGCGCCCTACGTCATCCGCTATGCCATGAAGTTCACGCGCCTGACGCGCAAGGGCAGCCGGGTCGCGGCGGACAAGGCGCCGGGCGGGACGAAGATGAAGGATGTGGACGTGCCCGACTTCATCCGCGATTACGTCACCTGGGGGGCCGGGCCGCGCGCGACGCAGTTCCTCATCCTGGCGGCCAAGGCCCGCGCCGTGCTGCACGGTCGTTATTATGTCTCCTGCGAGGACGTACGTGCGGTAGCCCCGGCAGTGTTGCGTCATCGCATCATCACCAACTTCAACGCCGAGGCCGAGGGCATCAAGCCGGACGAGATTGTTCGCCGCCTCATCGAGCGCATTCCCGCGATCCCAATGAACAAGCCGCCGTCGGCGCGGCACAAACCGGAAGTTAGAGATACGACCCCGTTGTTCGGCGTACGGCGCGGCAGCCTGGATGAATGGACCTTGAGGGAGGTTTTTCATGTCCAGCCGCATTCTCCTTTGTCTCTTTGCTCTTTCGGCTGTGGTTTTCTTGTCCGGCAGCATCGTGGTCAGTTCGGTCAGTCTGGACGCACTGGAAGTCGGAGGCGTGAAGATGCCTGGGCGGTGGAAGGCCAGTTCTCCCACGGTGCAGTCGGACGCCGGTGAGTACCTGTCCTACGATGTCGCCGGCAAGTCGCCCCGGGTGTACTTCACCAAGGAGAAGGGACCGCACACCGCCTGGTCATTCGTCAATATGAAGAGGTTCTCGGAGCACAAGGGGTTGGTGCATGAGCAAGGGAGGGCGGGTTGGTTGGCGGTGGAGGAACGTGGCTTCACCCTGCGGCGTGCGCCACGGAAGGCCCGTTTCGAGGCTGGTACCTGTCGCGGACAAAAAAAGGAGAGTTGGTGCTGGAAAAGGAAGCCGATCACGCCGCAGAAGTGAAATTCCGACTGAAACGGACGAAGTCTCGGTGACGCGACCAGGAAAGGTAGCAAAGGTCTTTTAATAATGTTGCCGTCCAATCAAGGTTGAAAAGCCTTTCGACCGTGTAGATAGGGGCAATCGGGAGAAGGCTATGAAATTCAAGGTGGCACTCTACCCATCGGAAGAAGGTTACAGCGTCAATGTTCCGGGTTTGCCGGGTTGCTGGTCGCAAGGGGCCACGGAAGCAGAAGCCCTGGCCAATATCGCCGAGGCGATTCGTGAGTACCTGGATGCCGAGATCGACACAACCGAGGGGGCTACTATTCATGAAGTCGAGGTGGCTTAGCTGTGCCCAGGCCCCCTGGCGTCAACCATCTGGATGCGGTGCGCACCTTGGAGAAGTCGGGCTTCTGGATTCTCCGGCAGGGCAAACATATCGTCATGACAGACGGTACGCGCAAGCTGATGGTCCCTCGGCACAATCCGGTGAATGCTTTCACTATGGGCGGGATCGTTCGAGCAGCCGGTTTGACGGAGGAAGAATTCCGGAAGCTGTTATGAACGGAGGAGGGAAGAAGGCGATAGGGATCTTTTCTAGTCCCTTTTATACTTAAAAGGACTTCCAACGGATGGTTGGGAGAACCATCATGCCATTACTCGATCACTTTCATCCTCCGTTGAGTACCGAGCGACGCTGGGAATCGTTTCATTCCAGCTGGGCCACCCGGCTGGCGGATGCTCTCACGGAGCGCTGGCTGCCTCCGAACTACATCGCCGAAGAACACGCTCATCTCGGCCCCTCGGTCGAAATTGACGTGGGCACATTCGAGCGGGAAACGGCGGCGACCTCGGTGGAAGGAGGGGCGGTAGCGACCGTGGGACGGAAGGTATGGACTCCGCCCGTTGCCGACGGGAGCCTTGCCGCCGTCTTCCCGGATACGTTCGAGATCCGGGTGCTGGGTACGGACACCGGACCCAAATTGGTAGCGGCCATCGAGCTGATCAGTCCCGGCAACAAAGACCGGGCGGGGGAGAGAAGGGCCTTCGCCATCAAGTGCGCCAGTTATCTGTACCAGGGAATCAGCGTTATCATCGTGGACATCGTGACCAATCGCCGGGCCAACCTGCACAATGAGATCCTGGCGCTCGTGGACGGAGCCGACAGCCTCCAATTGCCGCCAGAGTCGAGCCTGTACGCCGTGGCCTATCGGCCGCTGCGGCGCGGCAAGGAGGATGTGATCGATGTCTGGCGCATCCCCTCTGGCACTGGGTGGGGCACTGCCCACGCTGCCTCTGGGACTGCGGGCCGACTTGGTGATTCCTGTGGACTTCGAGCAGACCTACGCCGAGGCCTGCCTCCGAAAACGGCTTACCGGATCGTGAAGGCCGAGAACGCCTTTCTGGAATGCTTTCCTGATGGTATCCTGATGCAAGACACCCACCAATACCTCGACCCAATCGCGCTGGCCAAGGTCCGCAACCTCGAAATGCAGGCGCGGCTCATCGTCGAGGGCTACCTGTCCGGCATGCACAAAAGTCCCTACCACGGCTTTTCGGTCGAGTTCGCCCAGCACCGCGAATACGTGCCCGGCGACGACCTGAAGCACCTCGACTGGAAAGTCTACAGCCGCACCGGACGTTTCTACCTCAAGCAGTACGAGGAGGAAACGAACCTGGCCTGCTGGCTGCTGGTGGACGCCAGCGAATCGATGCGCTACGGCTCGGGCCTGACGAGCGATGACGGCAAGCCGCTGGTGAGTAAATATGACTACGCTTGCATGGGCGCCGCCGCCCTGGCGTACCTGATCCTGCATCAGCAGGACGCCGCCGGACTGGTGACTTACGACAACCAGGTTCGCCAACTCCTCAAGCCGACGAGCCAGCCGTCGCACCTCAAACAGATCATCGCCTGTCTGAACAAGGGCGCCGGCCGCGAACGCACCAGCCTGGCGCCGATCTTCCACGACCTCGCCGAGCGCATCCCGCGCCGCGGCATCGTCGTCGTCTTCAGCGACTTCTTCGATGATTTGCCGGACATCCTCAACGGCCTGAAACACCTGCGGCACAAGCGGCACGAAGTCATCGTCCTGCACGTCCTGGACCGGGCCGAGCTGGAGTTTCCCTTCCAGGAAGCCACGCTCTTTCGCGGTCTGGAACAGTATCCGGAATTACTGACCGATCCGCGCTCATTGCGCGACGGCTACCTGGAACAGATTCAAAACTTCGTCGCCGAGTTGCAGCGCGGCTGTCTGTCGCAGAACATCGATTACGTGACCATGCGCACGGACATGCAGCTGGGCATCGTGCTATCGAGTTACCTGGCGCATCGGTTGCGCACAGCAGTCGTCATTCGTGACGTTCCATTTCGCGGCGGCTCCGCGAGTCGCCGCGAAACCTTTTCGGACGGGAGATCGCAATCGTGCTCTGGCTCCCCCTCGCTTTCCTGGAGGCGCCGCTCACCGCCGCGGCCGTGGCCGGCGGTGCCGTCTCCATCCCCATCATCATCCACCTGCTCAACCGCCGTCGCTTCAAGGTCGTCACCTGGGCGGCCATGCGCTTCCTGCTGGCGGCGCAGAAAAAGAACTCGCGGCGCATGCGCCTGGAACAGCTCCTGTTGCTCGTCCTTCGCTGCGTCATGGTGCTGCTGCTTGTCCTGGCGATGGCCAGCGTGACGAACTGGGCCGAGGCGGTGTGGCGCTGGTTCGCGCCCAACGGTGCCCTGGCCCTGACCAGCGGCAGCCAACGCACGCACAAGATCCTGGTCTTCGATAGTTCGTTCAGCATGGGCCTGAAAAACGGCGATGGCACCTGCTTCGAGCGCGCTCGCGCCCTGGCCGCGCGCATCGTGCGCGAGTCCAGCGGCGGCGACGGCTTCAGCGTCGTACTCATGGCCGCGCCGCCGCGGCGCATCGTGCCGGAGCCGTCCGAGGACGCCCGCAAGGTCGTCGCCGAGATCGAGAACCTGCGCCTGACGCACGGCAACGCCGACCTCGCCGCCACGCTCAACACCGTCGAAAGCCTGGTGCGGGCCTCGCCGGGCAAATATCCGGCCCGCGAGGTCTACTTCCTCACCGACTTGCAGCAGTCCACCTGGATCGCCCGCCAGCCGGCGCTGTTATCGGCCACATTGCAAAAGATCAAGGAGCGAGCGCAGACGATCTTCGTGGACGTCGGTCGCGACGGCGTCGGCAACCTGGCCGTGACGAACCTCGTGCTGGACGACTCGATGGCCGCCACCGGCCGCGAGACGCCGATCATCGCCACGCTGACCAACTACGGCGAGACGCGCACCGATGTCAGCGTGCGTCTGTTCGTCGGCAAGGCCCGCGCCGCGGCGGCCGACAAGCCCTACGATCTGCACGAGGTCAAGGAATCGATCGTCAAGCAGGTCAAGCGCGGCGAGGCGACGCCGGTTGCTTTCACCTACAAATTCCCCGCGCCCGGCGATTACGTCCTGGTCGTCCAGGTGGCCCACGACGACCTCGAGCTGGACGACATGCGCAGCGCCGTGGTCACGGTCAAGAACACGGTGCCGGTCATGCTGGTCAACGGCAAGCCGGCCGTCGAGGCGTTCGACCGTGCCAGCGAATGGCTGCGCGTCGCTCTCAACCCGTTCGACCAGGGCGCGACGCCGATCTCGGTTGCCGCCCGGCCGAAGGTGCTGTCGCAATCGCAGTTCGCCGACGAGGGACTGGGCGACCTGACGCCCTACGACTGCGTTTTCCTGTGCGACGTGCCGCGCTTCAGCCTGGCCGAGGTGCGCCGCCTGGAGAACCACGTCCGCCGCGGCGGCAGCGTTGTCTTCTGCCTGGGCTCGCAGGTGGACATCGGCTCGTACAACGACATGCTCTACCGCGAAGGCAAGGGTCTGCTGCCCGCGCGCCTGACCGAGCGCGTCAAGGCCAACGCGGGTTACAATTTCCAGTTGGCGATGGAACCCGACGCCGACCGCGAAGACCCGCTCAAGCCGTTCCGCACGGAGTCCGCCCGCGAGTACCTGCTCGCCTCGCGCTTCCAGGAATACATTCAGACCGAGCCGGTCTTGCGGCCGGGCCGCGCCGCATCCTGTCGTTCGCCCCGGTCGCCATCCCCGGCGCGCCGAAGGCGACGCTGCTGCCCGGCGGAGCGGCCATCCTCGATTGGCGACCGCCGGCTCCCACCCCGCCTCTGCCTGGCACGGGGGGACGAGCCGGCTGCGCGGCCGGGTCGTGCTCATCACCACTACGGTCAACTCGGACTGGAACAACTGGCCGACCTCGCCGAGCTTCCCGCCGCTGATGCAGGAATTGCTCTACTACGCCTCCGCCGCTCGTCTGCGCGAGCAGGTCGTGCAGGTCGGCGAGCCGATCGAATTGTATCTGCCCAACACTGGCGGCAACGTCGAGGCGACCGTCAGCACTCCCGACGGCCGGACGGAGACGACCCGCACCCAGAACCAGGATGAGGCCAGCGTGCTGCGCTGGACCGATACCGACATCAGCGGCATCTACAGCGTCGTCATCGGTTCGCATCCCCGCCAGCACCTATTCGCCGTCAACGTGCCGGCCCTCAACGAGGCCCAGCAGCTCAGCGAGAGCGACCTGACCCGCACCAACCGCGAGGATCTGCTGAAGGTGTATCCCGAATGGGAAGTGCAGGTCGTCACCGAACCCGGCCAGGTGAAACACGCTCCTCCCGCGGAGGGCGAGCCGGAGCGCGTCATGCAGCCGCTGGGCGACGTCGTGGCTCGCTGGCTGTTCCTCGTCCTGCTCGGCCTGGTCCTGGCCGAGGTCGTGCTGGCCTGGCAGTTCGGCCACTACAGCGCCGGCGTCACGCCCCTGGAAGAGAACGCCCAGCCCCGGCCGCGCACGACGAGCCAATGGGCGCTGCTCGTTCTGCCGTGGTTGCTGTTCGTATGCGTCCTGGGCATTGCCGGCGTCCTGGCCCATGACGCCTGGACCGGCGATTTCCTCGCCTTCCTGCCCGACTGGGGACGGCGCTTCCTCGAGCGCGTCGCCGACATCCCTCCGCCGGCCCCCGGCGAGGGCAGCCATTGGCGCCTCGAATATCGGAGCTACTTCTGGGACAACCGGGCCGATCCCTGGCTGGCGGCGACCCTGGCTCTCGGCGCTGCCTTCCTCGTTTACGCCATCTCCTTCCGCGAAGGCAGTCCGGCCCTGCGCCGACAGGACAGGGGCGGCCGGCTCGTCCGCCTCGGCCTGCGCCTGGGACTGCTGTTCCTCCTGCTCGCCGTGCTCCTGCCGCGCAACCGCGTCTGGTTCGAGCGCCAGAGCTGGCCCGACATCGTCATCCTGATCGACGATTCGCAGAGCATGTCCACGGTCGATACCTACAAGGACACGCGCCTCAAGACCGTGGCCGAGCGCCTCGCCCAGCACGATGGCTTGACGAAAGCCGACCGTCTCTCCCTGGCCCAGGCCCTCGTCACGCGCGGCGAGACGGACTGGCTGACCGGCATGTTGACGCAACGCAAGGTGCGCGTCCACGTCTACCACTGCTCCGGCCGCGCTCACCGCCTCAAGGACGTGACCGCGCCGGACGAGGTCGCCCCGGCCCTGGAAGCCATCAACGCCTTGCAGGCCGAAGCGACGAACGATTCCAGCCAGCTCGGCGTGGCCGTGCGTCAGGTGCTCAACGACTTCCGCGGCTCGTCGCTGGCCGCCGTCGTCATGCTCACCGACGGCGTGACCACCGAGGGCGAAGACCTGGTCAAGGTCTCCAAGTATGCGCAGCAGATGGGCGTGCCGCTGTTCTTCGTCGGCATCGGCGACGCCCAGGAAGTACACGACCTCTATCTGCACGACCTGAAGGCCGCCGACAGCGCCTACGTCAACGACCGCCTCGTCTTCACCGTCAACGTCACCGCCCAGGGGTACAACCGCCTGTCCGTGCCGGTCCTCCTGCGCGAAAAGGGCAAGGACCGGGTGCTCGACCGGAAGACCGTCACGTTTGACGGCACGAACCGGACGGTGAAAGTGATCCTGACGCACCAGCCGACGGAGCCGGGCGAGAAGATCTACGAGATCGAGGTGCCCGGCCAGGAGGACGAGGTGACGGTGGAGAACAACCGCCTCCAGCGGGCGGTGTTCGTCCACGAGGCCCGGCAGATCAAGGTGCTATACGTCGAGGGCTATCGTCGTTAGGAGTATCACTACCTCAAGACTCTGCTGGAGCGCGAGAGCAACCGCATCAAGGGCAACAAGAGCATCGACCTGAAAGTGTTGCTCCTGGACGCCGACGCCGATTTCGCCGGCCAGGATCGCAGCGCCATCGCCGAGTTTCCAAGTAGGGCCGAGTTGAACACCTTCGACGTGGTTATCCTCGGCGACGTCGATCCGCAGTCGAAGTTCGACGCGAAGATGACGGAGCATCTGAAGGACCTGGCCGACTTCGTGCGCGAGCGCGGCGGCGGTCTGCTGATGATCGCCGGCGAGCGCTACGCGCCGTTCGCCTACAAGGATTCGCCACTCAAGGACGTGCTGCCCATCGACGTGACGACCGACAAGGCGCCAGACGACGCCGACATCAGCGAATCCTATCGGCCGATGCTGACGCCGACCGGCCGGGCGCACCCGATCTTCCAGTTCAGCCCCGGCAACGACGCGGAGAACGACGCGATCTGGAACCGCCTGAAGGAGATGTACTGGCACGCCGACGGCTATCAACTCAAGCGAGCCGCCGAAGTGCTGGCCGTACATCCGAAGAAGGGACGGCGCGGCAAGGGGGGCGAGCGGGCGGACAAGGAGCAGCCGGCGCTGAACGGCCAGCCGCTGGTGGTGCAGCAGTTCGTCGGCGCCGGCCGCTGCATGTTCTTCGGCTTCAACGAGACGTGGCGCTGGAACTTCCGCGAGGACCAGGCGCACTACAACCAGTTCTGGATTCAGACAGTGCGTTACCTGGCGCGCAGCCGCCTCGGCCGCATCGAACTGCGGCTGGACCGGCAGACGCCGTACCGCCGCGGCGAGCCGATCAAGGTGACGGTGCGTTTCCCCGACGACGCGCCGCCGCCGTCGCCGGACCTGGAGGTCAAGGTCACGGTCGAGCGCCGCAATCCCGCCAAGGCCGGCGACACCGAGGTACGCACAGTGCAGCTGTCCAAGGTCGAAGGCAGCCGGGCGACCTACGAGGCCCTGCTGACGCAGACGCCGGAGGGCGATTACAGGTTCTGGCTGACGCAGCCGACGGCTAACCCCAAGCCGCGCGCCGAGGCCAAGGTGGTGCGTCCGCCCGGCGAGATGGAGCGTCTGCGCATGAACCAGGCCGACATGGAGCGCGCCGCCGACGAATCGCACGGCCGCTTCTACACGCTCGCCGACGCCGAGCATTTGCTGGACGATCTGCCGACCGGCACGCGCGTCACGGTCAATGCTCCCGGCCCGCCGTACCGGATGTGGGACCATTTCGTGCTGTTCCTCTTGGCCCTGATGCTGCTGACGACGGAATGGCTGCTGCGCAAGCAGAAGAATTTGCTGTAAGGCGGACTACAGGGATGTGCTTCGGATCCTTGGGTGGAAAATTGGTCCTCTTGTCCTCGTTCCCACGCCGAGCGCGGGAACGAGACCAGAGGACAATTCATTGATGGAGAGGAGCTGGGCATGACAGCGGAAGATGTCCTGGAAAGTCTGGTCGAGGAATGCCACGAGGATCATGTCGGACTGTGGGGCATCGTCAACGCCGTCCGGGTTTGTTGACAGACGCGGGATAGCGGTGTACCGTGCGATCATGGACTACACGAAGTTGATTACGATTGAAGCGGACAAACGAAGCGGGCAACCGTGCATCCGGGGATTGCGCCTGACCGTTCAGGATGTTCTGGAATACCTGGCCTCCGGGATGTCGGCGGAGGAGATCCTCGCCGACTTTCCGGACCTGACCGCGGAGGACATTCGGGCCTGTCTCGCGTTCGCCGCGGATCGTGAACGGCGGTTGCGCGTGATGCCGCCGGCATGAGACTCCTTTTTGACGAGAACCTCTCGCCTCGGTTGGTCGGTCTGCTCGCCGTCGAGTTTCCCGGCTCCGAGCATGTCCGGAATGTGGGACTGGCTGCTGCTTCTGATCCGACGATCTGGTCCTTTGCAGCCGCTCAGAATCTGGCCATCGTGTCGAAGGACAGCGATTTCCAGCATCGCGCCCTGTTGTTGGGACAGCCGCCCAAGGTGGTCTGGGTGCGCTTGGGGAACTGCTCGACGGCTGCCGTCGCCGCCCTGTTGCGTGTCCGACAGGGCGACCTGCTGGCCTTCGAGGCCGATCCGATCAGCTCGTTGTTGGCGTTGTCATAAAGTTCCGCCGAACTAGAGCATTGGGAATCGCTTTTGCGCCGGCCCAGCAACCTGCTATAGTAGGACTGTTGATCGATAGCCGATCTCTCCGCAGGCGACGGCCCCGAGGCGATAGCGATGCCCCACGCCATGCCATCCAGCAAACGTCCGGTCCTGGATGGCACGATGCTCCGGCAACGACTGGCCGCCTTGCGGCGACGCATGCGGCTGGTGGCGACCGTCCGCGGAGCCGGCTTGCTGCTCACGGTCTGGCTGGCCACGGCCGCCGTCGCCGGACTGATCGACTGGCGCTGGCACCTGCCGGCCCTGGTGCGGGCCGTCGTCCTCGTCGGCACTCTCGTCGGCGGTATTATCGTCGCCTATCGCTATCTCTTCCGTCCCCTGAGCGGTCCCAGCGACGATCTGAGCCTGGCCCTGCGCGTCGAGGAGGAGTACCCCGCGCTCAACGACGCCCTGGCCAGTACGGTGCAGTTCCTCGAACGCGGCACGGCTACGGAATCGTCCTCCGCCGCCCTGGAGCGCGAAGCGGTCAAACGCGCCCTCGCCCGTGCTTCCGGCTGCGAT
Source organism: uncultured Planctomycetota bacterium (assembly GCA_963849325.1). Taxonomy (GTDB): domain Bacteria; phylum Planctomycetota; class Planctomycetia; order Gemmatales; family Gemmataceae; genus JAJPHU01. The sequence goes on from CAWKHF010000012.1 coordinate 364,082, forward strand.
TTCGGCAAGGTTGTCAACCAGCGCGGACTGGTGTGGGCCGGCGTCTCGGGCGGCGTCTCCACGGTGTTCGCCCTGGTGCTGGTCCTGCTCGCGCCGACCCTGGCCATGACGGCCCTGCTGCGCCTCGCCAATCCGTTCGGCGAACACGATTGGCCGAAGAAGACGCAACTGGAGATCGAGCCGCCGCGCCTGCGCATCGGCCGCAACGAGGCGTTTGAGGTGCGCGGCCGGGTCCACGGCGTTATCCCGCCGCAGGCGACCATCGTCTTCCGCTTCGAGGGCTTCCCCAACCTCGAACATCACAGCGACATCAAGACCGACGAATCCGGTGGCGGCCGTCTGGCCACACGCCTCGAAGCGGGCCGGGTGCAGCGCAACTTCCGCTTCCAGGTGCGGGCCAACGATGCCGTCAGCCCGGAATATCACGTCGAGGTGCTGCCGCCGCCCACGCTCGTCGCGCTGGACAGCAAGCCCTCGCCGCAGCTGCAGCTTTCTTATCCCGCCTATACCGGCCTGCCGTCGCCGGACACGCTCTCGCCGGGCACCGGCAACATCGACGCGGTGGCCGGCACCGTCGCACGACTCCGCGCTCGCGCCGATCGGCCGCTGAAACAAGCCTGGATCGAGTATCAGCCGGAAGATCCCAGCGCCGTGCTGGCCGTGGACCTCGCTCCGCTGGGCGGAGCGGATGCTCTCACGACGGCCGCCCTGTACGCCGGCCGCGGGGCCTGGCCGCGCGTGGACGCCGTACTCGACGCGGATCGCTGTACCTTCACGCTCGACTTCACGCCGGCCATCAATGGCATGTACGCGCTGCACTTCGAGGACGAGAGCGGCCTGCGCAATAGCCGCCTGTTCGAGCTGCGTCTGCACCCCGACCCGGCGCCGACGGTAGATCTCGAACGGCCCTCGCCGAGCCGCGACATCCTCAGCGTGCTGCCCACCGCCGAGTTGACGCTGGAAGTGCTGGCCGACGATCCGCAATATGCCGTTCGCTCGGTGTTCCTCGAATACCGCACCCAGCACGACGAACAACCGCGGCGCCTGTACCTCTACGATCCCGCGACCGGGCCGGCGCCGCTGCTGTCGCCGTGGACCGGACCGGCGATGCTGGCCGCGCCGGCGATGCCGCTGCGGCCGCGGCGACTGGAGTTCCAGCGAAAGCTGCCCTTGCAGTCGCTCCGCCATGCCGACGGCAGCAGCCTCAAGGAAGACGACGTCGTCTTCCTCCGCGCCTGCGCCGATGACTTCGACGACGTCACGCGTCAACAAGGAACCCGGCCGCAGTCACGAGGTCGAAATCCGCATCGTCGGCCGCAATGCGCTCGACCTCGCCCTCAACCAGGAGCAGGCCAACGTCCAGCAAGAGCTTCTGCGTCTGCGCGAGAAGGAACGCGAGGCGATCCAGAAAGTGACCGAGGTTGAGAACCGGCTCAAAAAGGGCGAGAAGCTCGGTGCCGAGGACCAGGAGAAATTGCTGCAAGCCGAGCAGACTTCAGCAGCAGATCCGCGAGCACGTCGGCGACGAAAAGGACGGTCTGCGCGGCGAATTGAAGCGCATCCTGGAGGCGCTCAAGCAAAACGGCATGGAGAAGACCGCCGTCCAGGAACGCATGACGCGACGTTTCCCGCGAGATGAACCGCCTGGCCGAAAATGAGCTGCAACAGATCGAGCCGCGCCTGACCAACGCCCGCAAGCTCGCCGAGCTGCTGGAAGAGAAGGCCCGCGAGGAACGCAAGGCCCAGCTCGAAGCGCGGGCCAAGGAGGCCGAGCAGGAAGCGCGGGCGTCCGAGGAGGCGGCCGACAAGAAAGAACGCGAGGCCGCCAAGGCCGAGAAGAAGGCCGAGCAGAGCACCAGCGCCGCCGACAAGGTGCGCCATCGCCAGGAAGCCAAACGACAGCGCGAACGGGCCGAGGAACTGCGCCAGCAGGCCCGCGAGCGGCGACAGCAGGCCGAGCGCGACCGCCGCGACGCCGACCAGACGCCGGATCCGACTCAGCCGCGCAGGGCACTCGCCGAGGCCCGCAAGGCGCAAGAGGAAGTCGAAAAGACCCTCAACGACCTGCTCACGCGCCGCCTGGAGCCGTGGGCCAGTTCCCACGAGATCAAGGGCGAGGCCAACCGTCTGCTGGCAGGAGCAGAAACGCTTGCAGGCCGAGCTGGAAAACAGCAGGAACAGGAAGACGAGGACTTCTCCGGCAAGAAACTGGAAGAGTTGAACCCGCGACAGCGGGCCGAGCTGGAGAACCTCAGGGAAGCTCAGCAGAAGTTGGAGGAACGCACCCGGCAACTGCTGGACAAGATGGACCGTGTCGCCAAGGAGCGCGAGGAGAAGGATCCGGAGACCGCCCGCGAGCTGCGCGATGCCCTCGAGCAGGCCCAGCAGGACAACATCGGCGACAAGATGAAGGAGGCCCGCGAGCAGATCGAGCAGAACAATCTGAACGGTGCCCAGGACAGCCAGAAGGAGAGCATCCGGGACCTGAAAAAGCTGGTCAAGAACCTCGAAGACCGCCGCGAGGCCGAGCTGGATCGGCTGGCCAAGAAGCTGCGCGAGAAGGAGAAGGAGTTGGCCGAACTCATCAAGGAGCAGGAGGAACTGCAGAAAAAGGTCAAGGAGGCCGGCAAGATCGGCGATAAGGCCGAGCGGGAGGAGGAACTGAAACGGCTGGCCGGCAAGCAGAAGGAATTGAAGAAGAAAACGGAAGACATGGTGCGGCAGTTGACGCGCATGCGTGCCTCGCGGGCCGGCCAGACGCTGACCAAAGCCGGCGAGCAGATGGAAGGTGCCCACCAGCAGATGACGGACGGACAGCAGGGCGAGGACGAACAAGAGGAAGCACTCGACCGGCTCAACGAGGCAAAGAGAGAGCTGGAACGTGCCCGCAAGGAAGCCGAGGAAGAACTGGGCCGCGAACAACTTGGCCGTCTCGCCGACCTCATCAAGCGCGTGAAGGAACGTCAGGAAGCCCTCAACGCCGAGACCCGCGCCTTCAGGATGACCTGCAGCGAACGGCTAGGTGGACGCGCGGGATGAAAGGGAGTTTATCGGCCAACAGCCGGGCGCAGAAGGCGCTGGGTGCGGAGACAGAGGAGGTCGCATCCAAGCGGTTGACCGGCGCCCCGGTGTTCGCTCGTCTCGTGCGCCGCGCCGCCGAGGCCATGACCGATGCCAGCCAGCGGATGGATGACATCTTTCAGGAAGTAAAGGGAGAGGAGTCCGACCCCAAGAAGTTGCCCGACGCGGAACTCGGCCGCCAGCAGCAACTCGCTCTCCGCCGTCTCAACCAGGTGGTCGATGCGCTCAAGGAAGCCGCCGAGAAAATGCAGCAGGCCAAAGGCGGCGGCGGCAGAAGTGGCGGCGAGGGAGGCGGGAGCGGGGGCGGAGGAAGCGGCGCTCCCGGCGACAGCATTCCGCCGCTGGCCCAGCTGAAGCTGCTGCGCGATCTGCAGAAGGACATCAACCAGCGCACCGAGGCGTTCAAGAAACAGCACCCGGACCTGAAAAAACTCGAAGACAAGGACAAGGCCGAACTGCAAGCGATCCGCAAGGATCAGCAGGATGTGGCCGAGTTGATCGACGAACTGAACCGCCCCGCCGGGGAGCCGGGCGCCGCGGAAGGAGAGAAGAAATGACGAAGCGTTTGCTGCCCGTGCTGCTCGCCGGCTTGGTCTGCCTCGCCGGAATGGTCCTGGCCGATGAACCCGCCGGGCCGGACGAACCGCCGGTGCGACTCAAAAAGAAGAAACCGCGCGGCGAGGACAAGCCGAAGACCGAGCCAAACAAGCCCGACGAGAAGAAAAAGGACGACAACAAGAAGGAACAACCCAAGGCGGAACCCCGCGAGGCGGAACCGGTGACGCCGCAGGAGGAAGACAAGGAAGTCTTGCAGCGGGTCGTCAAGAACGCTCAAACCGTCGAGGATCGATTGGCGAAGAACGACCTCGGCGAAGGCACCCTGCAGACGCAGCGCGACATGCTCAAGGACATCGAATCGCTCATCCACCGGAGCGAGAACCCTCCTCCGCAGAGCGGCGGACAGCAGGAGCCGAATAACGGCGGAGGCGGAGGTGATGACCAGGAGCCGATGGACAACAAGGACCAGCAAGCCGGGGAGGAGGCGGTCAACAGCCCAAGAATCAGCAGGGCGTTGGGCGCAGGCCACAGCCGCGGAGGGGCACGGGCAACAGCGGAAAGACTCGTGGTCAACAGAGCCAGGGCCGCTCCGGCAGCGGAAAGGCCGAGACTCGTCCGGGTAAGGACGAGAAGCCCGGCGGCCAGCAAGGCGGCAAGAAACCCGGTGGTCCCCAACCCGGCGGCGACAAGCCCGGTGAGAAAGGCGACTCCGGCCAGGGCGACGGCGGCAAGAAGCCGGGTGGCCGCAACGGCAAGGGCGGCAACGGCGGCGGAGGCGGCGACCGCGACGACCACGTCCGCAACCGCAACGCCGACCTGTACAAGGACGTCTGGGGCCATCTGCCCGAAACGCTCCGCGCCCGGATGGACGCCTACTCGAACCCGCAACCGTTCCTGCCGAAGTATGATGATCTGATCAAGCGTTATTATCGCACCATCGCCGAGCAGGGCCGCCGTAAGGGAGAGTGAAGATGTGGACGCGCCGTCAGTTTTTGTCGCGCGGCGGACTGGCCGCCCTGGGCACGGCCGGCACCTGTTTCGCCCTGCCCGGCGACGACCGCGACGCCGGCGACGGCCGCGAGGCCGTGCCGGACGGCTCGGCCTCCAAGGGCATGATTACGCCCAAGACCGATGAGGCCATCGACCGCGGCCTGGCCTTCCTCAATGCGCACGCCAACCGCGAAGGTTACTTCGGCACCGGCGGCTACACCGGCAATGTGGCCGTGACGAGTCTGGCGGCGATGGCCTTCATGGCCGCCGGCAACCTGCCCAACCGCGGCCCCTACGGCCGCCTCGTCACCAACGCCCTGAAGTTCGTCCTGCTCCAGGAAAACCGCGACCGCTCCCACCCCGGCTTTCTGCACAACCCCAGCGCCTCGCCGCACGGCCCGATGTACGGCCACGGCTTCGCCACTCTGTTTCTGGCCGAGGCGTCCGGCATGGTCCACGACAAGGCCCTGCGCGAGGACGTCAACAAGAAACTGCACGCGGCCGTCAAGCTGATCCTCGACAGCCAGAACTTCGAGGGCGGCTGGCGTTACATGCCGGGAAGCAAGGACGCCGACCTGTCGGTGACAATTTGTCAGATCATGGCCTTGCGCGCTGCTCGCAACGCCGGCATCGCCGTGCCGCGTTCCAAGGTCGATAAGTGCGTCGAGTACGTCAAGGGCTGCCAGGACCGTCGCGAGGGCTGGTTCCGCTACATGAAGCAGGGCGGCGGAGGCGGCGGCGCCCAGGGTTTCGCTCGCACCGCCGCCGGCGTCTGCGCCCTGTACAGCGCCGGCATCTACAAGGGGCGAGGAGATCGAAGGCGGGCCTGGATTTCCTGCGCCGTTCGCGGCCGATGATCGGCGGTTTCGGCCGGCCCGACATGCACTATTTCTACGGCCATTACTACGCCGTGCAGGCCATGTGGACGGCCGGCGGACGCTACTGGTCCGAGTGGTATCCCGCCATCCGCGACGAGCTGCTCAGCCGGCAGGGGCTGGACGGTTCGTGGATGGACCAGATTTGCAGCCACTACGCCACGGCCATGGCCTGCATCATCTTGCAAGTGCCCAACAACTATTTGCCGATCTTGCAGAAGTAACGAGGGGCTTTCAGGGAAGGAGGGGCGTCCCGCCCGAGGACGCCACGGGTCCAAGGGAACGGACGGTATTGCTCGGGGGAGGATACCCGTGGCGAACCCCGCTGGCTCCCCTGTTCCCCATCTGACCCCGGGACCGCCGCGGCAAATGCTCGACGAGGCGATTCAGCAAGTCAAGCAGTTGCCGAGTGACGCCGCGCAGCGGGCCGATGCCTTTGAAGCTCTCGCCGGGCAGATCGCGCGGCATTCGGGAGGCGCGTGGGATGCCGCTCGTGGCCTCGGCACCGATGGCTCTATCATCTTCCTGGGCCGGCAAGGCGAAGGACTCGTGGTCAGGCCCGATGAGCAGATCTTTCGAGGAGCGCTGGGCAGAGGTATTGACGTAACGCCGGACGGGTTGCTTCCCAACTTCCATCTACTGAAACCCCTCGATTAACTCGGAGGCAACGATGACCAAACAAGGCACTCTTGTTCATGCTGAGGAAGCGTTTCGATTTATTGAACAAATAGACGATCCGGTAACCAGATGTTTGACCAACATGACTTTGGTGCATCTGGTGAAGAAAGTCCACTTCGACCGGCGTGACCTGCCGTGCTCGGATGTCGATATGTTGTTTTTGGCAACCGCTCTCAAGGACTTTTTTGCCGAACACGACGTACTCGCCCGCACACTCGCCGGAGAAAAGGTCGGCGCCTGGTTCGACGAGGCGTAACGGTAGAGGAGACGTCGGCCGGTCGCCCTCACCGCGACGCCATCAAAATCACCGCCGAGCGCGGCGACATGATGTAGTGGTCCGCCGGATGCAGCGACACGGCGTTCGGCTCCTCGACGATGTCGTCCGGCGAGGACAGGTTCGTGTCCACCAGCCGCTTCCAGTGCCGTGACCGCCGTGCGACGGGAAGGTTGAAACGCTGACTCTCCCAGTGGGCGTTGAACATCACGTACAGGTCCGGCTGGCCGTGTCCACCGTGCAGATGGAAGGCCAGCACGCGCGACATGCCCGTCCAGTCCGGTTCGCCCACATTCCGGCCATGCCAGCTGACGCGGTTGACGAACTGCTCGCGGCTCAGGGCGAAATGCTTCTTCCGCAGGGCGATCATCAGGCGCACGAAACGCACCAGGCCGGCATTTTTCTGCGTCAGACTCCAGTCCACCCAGGAGATGTCATTGTCCTGGCAGTAGGCGTTGTTGTTGCCGCGCTGCGTGCGGGCGAACTCGTCGCCGTGGGATAGGAACGGCACGCCCTGCGAGATCAGCAGCATCGTGAAGTAGTTGCGCATCTGCCGCTGCCGCACAGCTTGATGAAGCCGTTGTCCGTCGGCCCCTCGTGGCCGTAATTGCAACAGAGATTGTCGTCCCAGCCGTCGCGGTTGTTCTCGCCGTTGGCCTCGTTGTGCTTGCCGTTGTAGCTGACCAGATCGTTGAGCGTGAAGCCGTCGTGGCAGGTGACGAAGTTGACCGAGTGATACGGGTCGCGAGTCGGTGTCGCCGTACAGGTCGAGGCTGCCGCAGATGCGCTTGGCGACGTTGGCGGTGGCGCCGGCGTCGCCGCGGATGAAGCGGCGCACATCGTCGCGGAAGACGCCGTTCAACTCGGCCCAGCGGCCCCAGGCCGGGAACTTGCCCATGCGCGACAGGCCGGCCGCGTCCCACGCCTCGGCGATCAGCTTCGTGCCGGCCAGGACCGGGTGCTCGGCGATGTGCTGGATCAGCGGCGGATCGTCCAGCACCTTGCCGTTGGCCCCGCGGCCGAGGATGGCCGCCAGGTCGAAGCGGAAGCCATCCACGTGCATCTCCGTGACCAGCTCGCGTCAGGCTGTCGAGGATGAGATCGCGCACCAGCGGATGATTGCAGTTGAGCGTGTTGCCGCAGCCGGAGAAGTTATAATAGCGACCTTCCTTGTCGAGCATGTAATAGATGGCGTTGTCCAGGCCGCGGAAGCTCAGCGTCGGCCCGTTTTCGTTGCCCTCGCTGGTGTGGTTGTAGACCACATCGAGGATGACTTCGAGTGCCGGCCTTGTGGAAGGCCTTGACCATCTCCTTGAACTCGCGCACCTGCCGGCCGGCCCCGGCGGCGTAGGCCGCCTTGGGTGCGAAGAAGCGACAGCGGCGAATAACCCCAGTAATTCAGCAGCCAGTTCGCCCGTGTGCGGGTTGCGGCGCGCGTGCTCCAGTTCGTCGAACTCCAGCACCGGCATGAGCTGCACGGCCGTCACGCCCAGCGATTGCAGGTAGGGGATCTTGTCGATCAGTCCCAGGTAGGTGCCGGGGTGGGCGACGGCGGACGATGCATGGCGCGTGTAGCCGCGCACGTGCAGTTCGTAGATGACCGTCTGCGCCAGAGGCGTCGCCGGCGGCGCATCGTCCTCCCAGTCGAAATCATCGGCGACGATGCGGCTGCGGCGGGGCAGCCGGCCGTGCGGCCTGGCCGTGCGGCACGTCGGGCTGGCCCCAGCGCTGGATTGCCGCTGACGGCCCGGGCGTAGGGATCGAGCAGGACCACCGACGGGTCGAAGCGATGGCCGGATTTCGGGGCGAAGGGGCCGCTGACGCGGTAGCCGTACAGGGTATCGGCGGGCAGGCCGTGGACGAAGACGTGCCAGACGTCGCCGGTCTTGTTGGACAGCGGGATCGAGCGGGATCTCGGCGATCGGCTCCTCGCGGCCCTCGCGGAACAGGACGAGGGAGACGGCCTGGGCGTGACGGGAGAAGACGGCAAAGTTGACGCCGTCGGGCCGTGGCGTGGCGCCGAAAGGCCGGCAGGAGCCGCGACCCGTCTTGTAAACCGGCGCCGGCACAAACCGCGCCGACGACAAAGTTTGCCCAGTTCGTGCCGAGACGGAAGCGAAACGATTGCCTGTCCGAACATGATCGATTCCATGATGCCAGCGGCGTATCAGGGTGTAAGCGACGACCCGTTCCTACCGAGTTGTTATCGGAAATCGGGACCGTATTCCGCCTCCCAGGCGACGACTTTCTTGCCAACGGCGCACCCGCCTAGTTGGGATACTTAGCAAATTGAGTTCCGAGAATGAGCGAATGGTGGGAGACCTCTTAAGGCCGTGAGGTGCGATCGCGCAGCTCATATGGAAGAAAGGAACGCGAATTGCGACAGGAAGAAAGGCGCCCGCCCTATGACCTTCCCGAAAAGGAGAAAGTATGAATTGGGACTATCTCAAGGGAAACTGGAAGCAGATGACCGGCAAGGTCAAACAGAAATGGGGCAAGCTGACCGACGACGACCTCACCGTCGTCGCCGGTAAGCGCGATGAACTCCTGGGTAAGATCCAGGAGCGTTACGGTCTGGGCAAAGACGAGGCGGAGAAGCAACTCGATGAGTTCACGCGCTCTCTGAGTTCGTAACGGCGGAAGCTTTGGCGAGCGGCCCCAACCGAGCCGCGACCGTTAGAGAGCGGGAGAAAGCACCGCTCTCTAACGGTCGCGGCTCGGTTGGGGCCGCTCGTCCTTACTCCGAGGCGAACAACTGATAATCCAGCTTGGGGAACAACGCATCCATGTATTCCAGCGCCTGCAAGCGTGCCGGATCGATCTCCCGGCGATCGAGGCGGGACAGCAGGTCGTGGAAGCGGTGCATGTGGTCGTGGAAGCGGCGGCGGGCGTACTGCTCGGTGGTGCCGTTGGTGATGATGAAGGGCCAGTCGGAGGCCTGGGCGAGCATCAATTCGCGGCCGGCCTGTCGCAGCGCGCGGTCCTCCAGGCTTCCCAGCGATGGGCAGGGATGTGCCCGCACCGTCTGCCGCATCCGCGCCGCCGCCTCGTGCAGCGGCCGCCACATCCATTCGGTCTTCGGGATTGACCCAGTGCTCGCTGTAGCCGTTGCGGCCCCAGCTGCTCGCCGCCGGCATGCCGCGCTGCTGCACCGGATAGGCGGCCAGGTAGTCGCCCGGCGTGGACAGCTCCAGGTCGCCGCCGCTGCGACAGCTCGCGCAGGACGTGGTAGATCCACTGCGGTCCCTCGAACCACCAGTGGCCGAACAGCTCCGCGTCGTAGGGCGAGACGATGGTGCAGGGGAACGGCATGCCGCCGCCGGCGCGGCGGGCCTGCTCGCGGCAGCGGTTGGCGAAGTCGTGGGCGTGCCGCACCGCGGCCTCGCGCGCCCCAATCCGGATTATACAGAGCTTTATGGTCCGTCTTGCCGGTGATGCGATGATACTTGATGCCCGTGTTCTGACGGACGCCCTCGGCGTACTGGTACGGTTCGAGATAGTCCGCGTCCAGGTCGAAGCCGATGTCGCGGTAGTATTCGCGGTAGTTGGGATCGGCGGGGTAGCCGACGCTGGTACTCCAGACCAGTTTGGAGGTCATCGGATGCCGGCCGAAGGCGGCCACGCCGGAGGGACAGTAGACGCGGGGCGTGAACGCCGAACAGCGGCGCCGGCTCGGCGTGCTCGATGCCGTGGCCGTCCACCAGGAAATAGCGGATGCCGGCCTCGGCCAGCACCTCATCCAGGCCCGGATAGAAGGCGCATTCCGGCACCCACATGCCCTTGGGCTTGCTGCCGAAGATGCGCGCGTGCTCGTCCACGGCGGTGAAGACCTGGGCGCGCACCGTACCCGGCTCGGAACTTGAGCAGCGGCAGATAGCCGTGCGTGCCGGCGCAGGTGATCAGCTCCAGGTTGCCCGACTCGGCGTACTGCTGGAAGGCCGTCACCAGGCGCGTGCCGCAGCGCTCCACGAAGGTCGTCCGCGCCTCCTCGAACAGCCGGCGATACATCCGGGCCAGCGGATTGACGTCCGGCCAATCCTTGGTCCGCTCGCACTCCTTCTCGGCCAGGCTCAGCGACAGATCGAGGTGGCGCACGCAGCGCTGACGCAGCAGCGGATCTTCCATCATGTTCGCCAGCGTCGGCGAGATGGACAGCGTCAGCTTGAACGGGACGCCCTCGGCCTGCAGGCGGTCGAAGAACTTGATGAGCGGGATGTAGGTCTCGGTGACCGCCTCGAAGAACCAGCGTTCTTCCAGGAAGCGGTCGTACTCGGGATGGCGGACGTAGGGCAGATGGGCGTGCAGAACCAGCAGCAAATATCCCTTCGGCATGATGATCCTCAAAGAAGAGAACACCACGGAAAACACGGAACACACGGAAAAAAAGAGAAGGGGATGAGAGAGTATCCGCTTATGGGCGACGAAAGCGATTCTTCTGTCTTCTTATCTCTTTTGTCTTTTTCCGTGTTTTCCGTGTTTTCCGTGGTGAATGTATGTTATCCTTTTACGGCGACGCCCATCAATTCTTCGATCTGCTCGGCGACGTTGTTCCAGCCGAAGCGTTCCTCCAGCTTGTCGCGGCCTTTCTGTCCGAGGGTTGCGCCCAGGTTCGGCGTCGTACAGGATGCGTTCGATGCCCCAGACGAAGCTCTGCTCGACGGGGTAGACGAGCACGCTGTCGCGTTCGTGTTCGAGCAGTCCCGGGGCGGCCTGGTGCGTGGCGACCACGGGACGGCGAGCGGCCCAGCCGGCCTGGATCGGCCACCACGGCGTCGATTCGCGGCTCGGCACCGCGAGGATGTCGGCGGCCTGCGATCAATTCGTGCAGCGCCTGATCGACGACGCTGCCGGGAAAGCGGATGGCGTGGTCCAGCAGCAGGTAGCGCGCGTACACGCGCAGCGTCCAGTACAGCGGGCCGTCGCCGACGAGGATGAGACGCGCCTGTGGATGGTTCTTGAGGATCGGCCGGCATGGCCTTGACGAGCAGGTCCGGGCCGTAGCGCTCGCTCAGGTCGCCGACGTAGAGGATGGTGGGATCGATCGGGCCGACCTGGTAGCGGGCCTTGACCTGGCCGGGATCGAGTCTTGCTGTTGAACTGCGGCGACGGGGAACGGCTGGCGAGCGGCGACGAGACGTGCGGCGCAATCGGGCACCCAGAAGCTGGCCGCCTCGGAGGCGGCTGGCTGCTGGCTGAGAACCACCTGCGACTCGCGCAGGGTCGTCTGCTCCAGCTCGTCGATGCGCTTGCTGATCTCCGCGGTCATGTCGCTGCGCTGGCGCTCCAGCGAATTGAACGAGAAGATCGTGCGGTTGTTCTTGAGGCCGCGCAGCAGGCCAAGCGGGCCGGCGCCGGACCACTCGTAACCCATGAGGGTGACGTGCGGACTGCCGCCGGGGAACTCGTGCAGGAAGGCGTTGGCCGCCCGGCTGGTGAACTCCTGCACCTGCTCGAACAGGTCCGTCGCCCTCGCACGTCGCCGACCGCGATGCTCGTGGACGGCCGGGGAGGTTCGAGCCCGAAGGGTTGGCGCGAAAACAGATGGACGACCGTCTGTCGCCGGGCCAGGGCGGCGACCGTGTGGGCCACGGACTGGCCGAACGGGCGTGTCCGGGTTTTCCCAGCAGAACACCGCCAGCGCCGGGCGAGAATCGTCCGCCGACTTCACGGCGGGAGGTTGATCCGCGACGAGGGAGAGGATCCTCGTCATCCGCATTCTCCCGTTTCCGCTGCTTGCCGCGGCGGCGTTCGCCGGGACCGTTCGCCGTCGCGTGTCCGTTCGGGGTGTCGGCCCTTCTCCGTGGCGTAGACCTTTTCGGTGGCGTGCCCGTTCTCCGTCGCCTTGTCGTTACCCGGCATGTGGCCGTTCTCCTTGGCCTCGACGCTGTCGCCGGGGGAGGGGGCCGCGTCTCCGTTTCGGCTCAGGGCAGTGGTACTCATCAAGCGATCTCCTCTCCCGGCCAGGCGGCCGATCGTTGCAGCTTCAACGTGTCACAGGTCCGTAGCTGTCAGTTCGGGGAAGCAGGTGGGCGCACAGTTCCAGATAGTGGCGCGTCACGTCGCTCCAGCTCTGCGTCGAGCCGTCGCCGCGTTTGCCGTTGCGCCCCATCCGTTCGGCATGGGCGGGATCGCCGAGGATGCGATCCAGCGCCCAGACCATCGAGCCGGGGTTGTCGTAGGTGAGCAGGCCGTTCTCCTCGTGGCGAACCAGGTGGGCCGGGCCGCCGTGCGTGGTGACGACCGGCCGGCCGGCCTTGCGCGCCAGGTCCACCACGGCGTCATCGAAGGGCACGCGGCAGCGCGAGGGCAGGACCAGCGCCTCGGCGGCGCGGACCAGGCGCGTGACCTGCGGCCCCTCGCGGTGGCCGAGCACGCGCACGGCGTGGGCCACGCCGAGTTGGTGCGCCCGGTGCTCGAGAGTGGCCGTGCATGTTGCCGGAGCCGATGAAGGCCAGCCGCAGGTTGCCGGCACGGCGCAGCAGCGTCGGCAGGGCCTCCACCAGCAGATCGACGCCGGCGGAGTGCTCCAGCGGCCCGACGTACAGGATGAGGCGGTCGAGCGGGCCGACGCCGATTTCCCCCTTGACGTGTCCGTAATCGAGCGGGCACTCCCACTCGTTGGCGCAGGCGGCCCTCCATCGGGAAGGCGTGGACGCGCGACGCCGTCCACGCCCAGTTCGGTGATGGCGGTTCGACGCAGCCAGTCCGGCGTCAGCACGCAGCCGGCGGCGCGGGCGACCGCGCGCTCGGCCTCCTGGATGGCCCGCGACAGCGCGGTGGCCGGCCCGCCGTTGCGGCGCGTCGCCTCCAGCGAGGTCAGCGACAGGACGCGCGGCCGACGCAGCCGCGCCGCCGCCAGCGCCCGTCAGCCATTCGTGATGATGCAGCAGGTCGAACGGCGGGGCATCGCGCAGACGCTCCTCGGCGGCGCGGGCGAACGCCTGGGCCGCCTCCAGCGGCGAGCCGTCGCTCGCCAACGGGCAACGGATGATAGCGAACGCCGTCCACCTCGCGCGGCTCGTCGGTGGGGTCGGCCGCGGGGAGGAAAACGTGGACCTCATGGCCCAAGGTACGCTGGTGGATGGCCAGCTCGCGGACGAACGGAGCGGGCTTGGTCGTCGCCGTCCGCCGCGAACGTGAAGGCGGCGATGCGCAGGGCTGGACGCAGCTTCGGCCGGCGCAGCTCGCGCAGGAAGTTCTCCTGCTCCCAGACGTTGCCGACGTGCTCGATGCGGCCGCTGTCGTCCACGTACAGGGCCGTCTGATCGCGGTTGGGCGACCCGGTGGTCCCGAGCGAACGGCACGCTGATGCGAGCGGGCGGCGGGGAGGAACTCGCCGCTGCGCAGGACGAAGCCGACCTCGGCCAGCTGCGACGTTCCCGGACGGGGCAGATGGAAGAAGCGCTGCCCGCACAGGCCCGGCAGCGGCTCGTCCTGGATGCGATGGGCGTTCAGGCCGTTAAAGTGGATACAAGAGACATCATAAATACGCAGAACCAGGCGGCAGTTGTGCCAGGCGCCGCCGCGCCGCCGCGCCGTCTCGTCCACCCATTCCGGCCGAATGCGCCAGTGGGCGAAGCCCTGCGTGGGCGTCACGGCGGCCAGGCCGACGTGGTTTTCCGCCGGCACGTAGGCGTCGGCGGGCCGCGCCTCGGCGATCTCCCAGCCGACGCGGCGCAGCAATTCCGCATCGAGGGGGACCGGCTCCGGCAGACGATATTCGATCCGGGGACAAGCGAGTTCGGTCTTCCAGGCCAGCGCCTCCGCTTCGACCGACATCGAGCAGAGCGATACTGGGAGTATCCATGAGATTCAGACATCCATTCTGCAAAATGAGGATTGATGAGCGAAGGAAGGTGGAGGGGCCATCCAGCCCTCGTTCGCTCATCCATCATCAATCCGTTTCAGGCGACGCTGGCGTAGACGGCTTCGGTTTGCTTCGGCGATGCGGTCCCAGCTGAAGGCGGCATCGACGGCGGCGCGGCCGTTGCCGCCCATCCAGCGGCAGCGGCCGTGGTCGGACAGCAGCGTGCCCAGACCCCAGGCGACCGAGTCGGGCGTGTCGTCCACCTGCAGGCCGTTGACGCCGTGCCAGACGAACTCGGCCGGGCCGCCGCGTTTGGTGCTGACGACCGGCTTGTGGGCCGACCAACCTTCGAGGATGACGATGCCGAACGGCTCATTGCGGCTGGGCACCGCCACGACGTCGCAGGCCTTGAACAGGTCGTGCAGTTCGCGGCCGCGGCGATCGCCCAGCATGCGCAGGGCGTGGCCCACGCCCAGCTGGTGGGCGATGCCGCAGACGTCGTTGCGCATGTGGCCGTCGCCGGCGAAGACGAACTTGGCGTGCGGATAGTAGCGGAGGACGGACGGCATGGCGCGGACGAGGATGTCCGGCCCCTTCTGCACGACCATGCGGCCGACGAACAGGACGGTCGGGTCGAGCGGGCCGATGGCGTAGCGGCGCTTGACCTCGCCGGCATCGACGGGGTAGTCGAAGGTGCTGGGCGTTGACGCCGTTGTAGATGACTTCCGTCTTGTGGTCGGGGCACTGGTAGAGCCAGCCGACCTCGCTCTTGAGCTGGTTGGAGACGGTGATGACGCGATCGGCGCAGTAGGTGCCGTGCCGCTCGTGGTCCTGGACGCGGTGCGATTGCCCGCCGAAGAAGCGATTGCCGTTGCGGCCGTACTCCGTCGAGTGCATGGTCAGGACGCCCTTGCGGCCGCGGCCTTCCTTGATCCAGACCAGGGCGTTGGAGGCCAGCCAGTCGTGGGCGTGAACGATGTCGAAGCGGCCGACGTGGTCCTCGACCGCGAAGAACTCGTGGACGAAGGCCCGGCACATGTTGTTGATTTCATCGACGAAATTGGCGTTGAGCACGAAGTTGCAGCGGTGATAGTGAACGCCGTGGATGCGGTCGTAGTGCGGCTGCTGAGGGCCGCGGCGGGTGAACACGTGGACTTCGTGACCGCGACGGTCGAGAGCGGCGGCCAGCTCCGTGACGTGGACGCCGACGCCGCCCACGGCGATGCTGTGCAGCGTCTCCCATGAGAACAAGGCAATCTTCACGTTTTACCTCCAGGGTGCTCTGCTTCCGTGCAGCGAAGGCTTCCAGCCCGTTACGTTGTTTGGTCTGCGTGTGCCCGCCTTCCCCGGGCCGGGGAGGGACGGCACACCGTCCAAACGGAAAAAGGTCGAGTCCATTTCGGGACAGGCCGATGGGGGACCACATCAGCCCGAGTGTCGCTCTGGTTGACACTCGTATTACCCAGCGTCGTCGGCCGACGGGGGCGTGACGCCGGATCCCGTGCCTAATGCGAGGGCGTTTCGCCGTGCCCGCGTATGGGGCAATAACGATGCCAAAGGTGCGCTTTGTCGCCTGCCTCCAGTAAACCTATAAATAACCAAGCTATCGATCCGGCGTCGTTCGTCAAGGGGAATAATTCGCGTTGTCCTCGCCTGCTTGTTGGGCATTTCTGCTGGAATTCCGGGCACGAAACGGCGGCCAGAAACGCTGGCTCCCCGATCCCTCGCATCTCGATGAATGAGGAGCGCGAAACAAAAGGGACACGAGTGGACACCCCGGTCGCTGGGACAGGGATTTCCGGTCCTTGCTGCGGTCCCCTGCGATCCATAGCATGAGCATGGTGGGGTTGGGCCTACCTCCGTGTTAGCCGTCAGGCGAAGGCAACCGTGGCGAAGCAATCGGTTCGCCGCCGGAGAGTTCGCCCCCCGACGAAAAGGTGGGGCCAAAGGCCCCCGTTCCTCTGCCAACATTTTCCATTTATCAAAGATGATGGTTTTGGCGTCATCTGTCAAGTGTTTACTGTCACGAAAATGGCAGTATGGTTGTCCGGTGGTTTTCGCCATCCTGCTGAGCGCCGGCCCGGCGACGGCGGACGAGACGGCGAAACCGCCGACCTTCGCCGTGCGGACGGCCGGCGGGACGCGGGTGCGCGGCGTCTGTCGGGAACTGAAAACCGACTGGTCGGTGCGCCTGGGGGAAGGCGACGGCACCCTGGTTTCCGGCGACAACCTGCTGACGATGCGACGCGCCGACGTTGCTCTGCCGCCGATGCCCGTGGACGAGCACCTCCTCCTCGCCAACGGCGACCGCATTCCCTACACCCGTCTGCGCCTGGTCGGCGAAACGATGCACCTCCACCATCCGAACCTGGCGGGAGGCAAAGAAGCGTCCCTGCCGTTGGCCGCGGTTGCGGTGCTGTGGCGCATCGCTCCCGACAAGGCTCTCGACGCGGAGAAACTGCGCCGCCGTCTCGCCGCCGGCACGAGGACGCGCAACATCGTTGGCCTGCGCAACGGCGACGTCGTCGCCGGTGTGTTGACCGGCCTGGACAAGGACAAGGTCGAGGTGGAGGTCGGAAAAAAGCGGACGACGGTACGGATGGCGCAGGTGGCGTACATCGCTTTCAACACCGAGTTGGCCGACGCCTTGCGGCCCAAGAGCGTGTACGCCCGGCTCATCCTGGCCGGGACCGGGCCGGGCAAGGGCGGCCGACTGTCCCTGACCTCGGCCGCCTGCGCCGACGGCGCTACCCTCACCGGCACCACCGCCTTCGGCGCGCGCCTGAGCGTCCCGCTGCGAGACGTCGTCGCCCTCGATCTGCACCAGGGACGCGCCGTCTATTTATCCGATCTCCAATCGATTAAATACGAATACTTCCCCTTCCTCGATACCACGTGGTCGTTCACCGCGGACGGCAACGTCGCCGGGCACGACCTGCTCCTGGGCGGTTCGACCTACGACAAAGGCGTCAGCCTGCACAGCCACGGCCGGCTGACCTACCGCCTGGCCGGCGCCTATCGACGCTTCGAGGCGCTGGTGGGATTGGACGATCGGGATGGCCGCAACGGCAGCGTGCGCGTCCGCGTGCTGGCGGACGGCGCGGCGCTCGATGTCGGCGCCGGCCGCGAGCTGACGGCCGGGAGCGGTCCTCTGCGGATCGGCGTCTCCGTCGCGGGGGTGCGCGAGCTGACGCTGGAAGTCGAGTTCGGCGCGGCGCCGACGTGCAAGACGTGGTGGACTGGGTCGATGCCCGCCTGGTCAAGTGAGCTATCCGAGCCGCGACCGTTAGCGGGGGCGTTTCCGCTCCCTCACGGTCGCGGCTCGGTATCTGTCACGATGCGCGACTCCGTAGCTCGAAATCGCCCCGTCTCCTTCTTTTCCGCCGTCGTTGCCCCGATGGGGTAAACGGGGCGCTCTGCCCCGCTGGCCACTCCGGCGGTTGTGCCGAAAGTTTCAAGAAGGCGGGTTATGCCGGTCGATCCCACTAGGGATAGGAGAGCGCATCAGGCGACGGCTGCCGCGCTCGAGAGGACTGGCGCCGAGGTCCGCATCGGGGTCGCGGCGTGCTGTTGGGGGACGCGATCATGCGCAGAGGCTGGATGGGCGTGGCACTGGTGGCGGCGTGCTTGTGCCTGAACGTGCCGGCCCAGGCCCAAAACGCGACCTATCCCAGTGCCGTGGGAGCGGCCCGCATGCCCGAACCGATCCCCTGCGGCCCGTCCGCCGGCGGGCCTCCCGGCCCGCCTCCACCCAATCTCATCCCCGGTCCCATCAGCCCGCAAGCGGCGCCAATGGGGCCGCCGAACGACCTCAGTCTGCCCTACAATCACTCCAGCGCCTTCCAGTGCGAGAACTACGTCGATGGCGGCGGCATGTTCTTCCACATCGGCCCGATGGCCCTGCAGCGCAACAAACTCGGCGCCGGCGACATCGCCGTCTTCAACGCCCAGGCCCTGGGACAGCCCATCGGTCCCGTCACGCCCAATCAGTTCATGCCGGCGCCGGCCGGCACCGACGCCGCCCTGGGTTTCAACGGTTTCACGCCGCCCATGTCGCTGGGCATCCGCGGTGAGGTCGGCTACCTGTGGGGCGACAACCAGAGCATCGAGTACAGCAGTTTTTACATCTGGGAGAACGACATCCAGGCCATGGTGCGTCGCCCGGCCAGCTGGACACGCTGTTCTACAACCCGCCGCGCGGCTTCCGGGCCGACGGTCTGTGGCGGCGAACCGATCAGGTGGACACCAACTTCGGCTCCAGCCTGTGGAACAACGAGGTGAACTATCGCCGTTGGGCCGCGGGCTTCGCCGGCCTGGAACTGATCGCCGGACTGCGCTACGTGCGCCAGAACGACATCCTGAGCATCACCACGCAGGGCAGCGCCATCGCGCAAAACAACGTCGGCCTGCCCACGCCCGGTCTGACGTCCGCGGTCTACCAGTCGATTGCTCACAACAACATCTTCGCTCCCCAGATCGGCGCCGAATACAATCTGCCGATCTTCCGCTGGCTGACGCTGTCCGCCATGGGCAAGGCGGCCTTGGGCGCCAACTACATCACCACCGACGTCAGCCTGACGCGCAGGACGGCCTGCTCGGTTTCGACTCGCACCGCTACGCCTGGAACCTCGGGGAGATTTACGAACTGGGCGGGTTTGCTTACATCAACTTCCTGGAGAAGTTGCGTCTGCGGCTGGGCTTCAACGCCATCTGGCTGGTCGGCGTGGCCGCCAGCAATGACCAGGTGGACTTCAACCTGCACGGCACCGACACCGTCAACCCGCAGTCCGTCCCGCACGGACACAGCAGCAACAACGGCAGCATGTTGTACTTCGGCCCGCAGATCGAGATGCAATTCTTCTTCTAGAGGAAGTCAGCCGGGCGGAATCAATCCGCGTTTAGCCGCGACGCGCAGCGGAGCGCGGGAGTGCTCTCGCGCTCCGCTGCGCGTCGCGGCTAAACGCGGATTGATCGCGGCATGAATTAGAACTTCGCGCCGACGCACCAGTTGCCGTCGGCGGCCTGCAGCGACCAGACGACCTCGGCGGACAGTTTCAGGGGCCGGCTATAGCCGATCCCTTCCAGGTCCACCTCGATCTTCTGTCCGGTCCCCAGCGGCGACTTGACGATCAAGCGGATACCGTCGGCCGACAGGTCCAGCACGGACACGGCCAAGTTGGGGCCGACAATCACCGTGTCGGGACGACAGGCAACATCGACGTTGGCTTGCGGACGTTTGCGCTGCGACCGACGACGATCCGAGCTGGCGGTTGGTTCGTGCATGGTTGCCCTCCGGCAAGAGCATAGGTCACGAATCGCCGTCGAGCAACCATGCGGTCCGGGCCGGGCCCTTACTTGGCGAGAGGCTGGCCGTTGGCATCCGGGAGCTTGTTCATGATGATCATGATGAGATCGACCAACGACCAGATGCCGCAGCCGCCGCCTGTGATCAGCTTGGCGATCCCCAACCCGATGTAACCCAGGTAGAAACGATCAGCGCCAAGGAAGCCCAGGAAAAGCGAAAGCAGCAGGGCCACCATCCAACTCTTCGGTTCGTCTGCCATGTGGGCATCTCCTTCCAGGTGCATTAACCGTGACGTCAGTGCCCAGCCCACGGTTGGGACCGAGCGAATCGACCCAGAATATAAAGCAACCTCCTGCACTTCGCCACTATCCTTTGTCGAGAAAGTGCGAAATTCGCCAGTGTCATCCTTCTCGACAGCCGGCACGATCGCTCCAGACGGCGTGGTTTCGCATCGTCGCCCCGTGAGAGAGAACGGTTGAGTCCTTGAGGTTCGCGGAGCGGCGGGGTAGGATGAAGAAGGACGGGGAAAAATCGATGCCGTCCGGTCGGTCCCCTCACGTCTACGGGAGCCGTGCATGAAGGCCCTTATCAGCGACGTCCACAGCAACCTCGAAGCGCTGCATGCAGTGCTGGCGGACATCGCTAGCCAGTCGGTCGAGGCCATCTACTGCCTGGGCGATGTGGTCGGTTACGGACCCAACCCGCGCGAATGCCTCGATAAGATCATGGCCTGTCCCGTCGTCCTGATGGGCAACCACGATCAGGCCGTCCTCTTCGATCCGATGAACTTCAACCCGGTGGCCGAGCGCGCGACCATGTGGACGCGGTCGCAGCTGGACAAGCCGTTCCCTAATCGCGCGGCGGCGGATAGCCGCTGGGAGTTTCTGTCGGAACGGCCGTTGAAGCACCGCGACGGCGACTTCCTGCTGGTACACGGCTCGCCGCGCAATCCCCTCAACGAGTACATCTTCCCCGAGGACATCTATGCCGAGGCCAAGATGCGCTCCATCTTCTCCCAGGTGCCGCGTTACATGTTCCAGGGACACACGCACGTTCCCGGCATCTTCACCGAATCGCTGGAGTTTCTCAGCCCCGACGAGATCAATTACGAGTACACGCTCGACGGCCGCAAGACGCTGTGCAACGTCGGCTCGGTCGGTCAGCCGCGCGACGGCGACTGGCGCGCCTGCTACGTCCTGCTCGACAAACAGACGATTCGCTTCCGCCGCGTCGAGTACGACATCGACACTACCGTCCGCAAGATCCGCGACGTGGACGAGTTGGACGATTTCCTCGCCGAGCGCCTGCGCGGCGGCCGGTAGTGGGTTTCTTGACCTCGTGATGGCTTCGCTAAGGTGTACGCATGAATGCGGAATACTTTCGGCAATTGCTGCATCGTAGCCCTTTTGAACCGTTCGCGGTCCATCTTTCCAGCGGCGAGGTCCATCCGATCCGTCATCCCGAGTGCGCCGCACTAACGAACACACGCCTGGTTGTCGTGGACCCGCAGGAGGACCGTATCACCGTTTGCTCCCTGTTGCACATTACCAGCGTCGAGATGCTTCAGGCGGCGGCGTCCTGACTGAGACGGACACCCCGGAATCTGGACAAAAAGCTCCATTTTTCGTCTTGCCAGGACCATCGCGGTTCGTCAAGATAGCAGAAAGGGAAGGGCGAAGCCCTTCTCGGACGTTCTCTCCCCTACCTGCCCGCCCGCCGGTTCGCCGACCCGGAAACGCTGCCTTGACGCTTTCCCGCCCCCATGCAACGATGAACGCAGTACACGCCGTCCTCGCTGGTTCGAGATCGCGCCTCGACACAAGAGTTCCTTCCATGGCACGGAATCGCTTCCGCCGCAACTACTGGCTCCCGTGCGCCGCCCTGCTCATCCTGGCTGGCTGTCAGGAGCAGGAACAGATCCGCTCGTACACGGCGCCGAAAGTATCCATCGGCGGCTCCGCGGCGGAGGCGGTTCGCCTGTTGGCCGTCATGGTGCCGCGCGAGAAAAACGTCTGGTTCTTCAAGCTCATGGGACCGGAGCAGGCCGTCGGCGAGCAGGTGAAGACATTCGATCGCTTCCTAGCTTCCGTTCGTTTCACGGACCAGGAGCGCGAGCCGGTCCAGTGGACGGTGCCGGACGGTTGGCGACAAGTGCCCGGCGCCGGCGAGCGTTACGCCACACTGCGGCGACAGGGCGAGGGTCCGACGCTGGAGATCACCGTCACGCAGTTGCCGCCCGCCGCGAAGGACGCGCGGACCAACATCGATCGCTGGCGCGGACAGGTCGGACTCGGCCCGATTGGCGGCGATGAGTTGAACAAGCTCATCGACAACGTCAAGGTGGACGGCATCGCGGGAACGCGCGTCGATTTCGTCGGTCACACTGGTCCCCGGCGCGGCCAGGCGCCGCTGGCTCGCGGCGGCCGGTCGTTCCGCTTCGCCAAGCCGGACGACTGGGAGGAACGACCGCCGGATGAACGCCGCGGCATCGTCCGCGAGGCCGTCTTCCGCATCCGCGACGGCGAGCACTCCGCCGAGGTGTCCGTGGTTCCCCTCGCTGGTAACGGCGGCGGCCCGTTGGCCAACGTCAACCGCTGGCGCATGCAGGTCGGACTCGACCGCATCGAGAAGGACCAGCTGGCCAAGGATCTCCGCCAGCTGGAAGGAGTGGCCGGGACGGCGCCGTACATCGATCTGCTCGGCCGTGGTCCAACGGGTCCGCAGCGCGTCCTCGGCGCCTGGCTCGAACACGCGGGACGCACCTGGTTCGTCACGATGAAGGGACCGCCCGAACTGGTCGGCAAACAGCAAGCCGCCTTTGAAGCGTTCGTCAAGTCGATCCGCTTCACCGACGGCCAAGGAGCTGCCCATGAATAAAACGTCCATACAAATCCGGGCCACGCCGCCCGCCGCCGGCCCGACCCTCGCGCCGGCGCGGTCCGTCGATCGTCTGGCACCCCTCAAGAAGGCGCTCAAACCGCTGGCCTCGCTGCGGCTGACCGTCGTTCTGTTCGCGCTGTCGATGTTCCTCGTCTTCTGCGGCACGCTGGCGCAGATGGACAACGGCTTGTGGGCCATCCTCAGCGGTTACTTTCGGGCGTTTCTCGCCTGGATCCCGTTCCAGGCGTTCGTGCGCTTCGGCCAGGTCTTTTTTGGTTTCCCCAAAACGTGGTACGTACCGGGCAGTTTCCCCTATCCCGGCGGCTACATCCTCGGCGGAGCGCTGCTGCTCAACCTGATTGCCGCCCACCTCGTTCGCTTCCGCCTCTCCTGGAAGCGCTCCGGCATCCTGCTGACCCACAGCGGGATCATCCTGCTGCTCCTCGGCGAACTGGTCACGGGACTATTCGCCGTCGAGGGCACCATGACCATCGAGACCGGCGACGCCTGCAACTTCGTCGAGCACGGCGACAAGGTCGAGTTGGCCGTCATCGATTCCAGCGATCCCTGGGGCGACCATGTCGTGGTCGTGCCCGGTTCGTTCCTCCAAAAGGGCGGGCTGATCCAGAATGAACAGTTGCCGTTCGACGTCGAAGTGGTCCGCTGGATGGTCAACTCGTCGGAGCCGCGCGACCTCAAGCCGGGCGAGGAGACGCCGGCGACGCGGGGCGCCGGCCTGGAGTCGATCGTCACGCCGGAGAAGCCGGGCGCCGGCACCGACTCGGAACAGCGCCGCGACGCCGCCGCCGCCTACGTCGCCTTCAAGAACAAGGACAATGGCGAATCACTGGGGACGTATCTCGTCTCGGTGTGGTGGCCGACGCTGGAGCAGCCGGTCAAGCTCGACGGCAAGGAATACAAGGTCGCTCTTCGCTTCCAGCGCGAGTACAAGCCGTACACGCTCGCCCTGGAGGAGTTCCACCACGACCTCTACCCCGGCACCAACACGCCGAAGAACTTCTCCAGCAAGGTCCACCTGATCGACCCCGAGCAGAAGGAGGACCGCGAGGTGTTGATCTACATGAACAACCCGCTGCGCTACGCCGGATCGACGTTCTACCAGTCGAGCTACCTGCGCGGCGACAAGGGCACCGTTTTGCAAGTCGTCACCAACCCCGGTTGGCTGATGCCTTACATCTCCTGCACGCTGGTATGCCTGGGCATGGTCATTCATTTCGGCATTCACCTGCTGAGCTTCTTGCAGCGGAGGGCGGCGGTATGAAGGAGTTCCACTTCGCCAAGGTGTTTCCCTGGATGGTGGTCGGCACGGCCGGCCTCTTCCTGGTCTTCACCATGATCCCGCCCGGACCCGGAGCGGGCAAAATGGACCTGGAGGAGTTCGGCGGCATCCCCGTGGTGGACGGCGGCCGCGTCAAACCGCTGGACACGGTTGCCCGCACCACCCTGATGATTCTCAGCAACCGGCAGACCTACCGCGACGACAAGGACCAGTCCCAGCCGGCCATCCAGTGGCTGTTGCAGGTCATGACCAGCCCGGACACCTCGACGCGGCAGAAGGTCTTCCGCATCGAGAACGATCAAGTGCTGGCCCTGCTCGGCCTCAAGCCGCGCGAAGGGCTGCGCTATGCCATCGATGAATTCATCGGCAAGATCGACGTGATCCGCGACAAGGCCATCGCCGCCCAGAAGGTCAAGCCCGACCGCCGCGACCTCTTCCAGGACAAGATCATCGAGTTGGCCAAGCACCTGGAGCTGTATAGCGAGTTAGCCCGTCTGGAAAGTCCGCTGATGGTGCCGCCGCAACAGAAGGGCGACCAATGGCAGTCGCTGTTGCAGGCGATGGTCGAACGTCGCAGGAACGGCGCGGACAACCCCGCCACGATGTCGCTGGCCGCTCTGCTGCACTCGTACAGCCACGGCGACGCCAAGATGTTCAACGAGACGCTCGCCGACTACCGCAAGCAGATCGACAAGCAGCTCCCGGCCGAGAGCCGGCGAACCGACTTTGAAGTGTTCTTCAACCACTTCGCCCCGTTCTATCAGTGTACGCTCTTGTACGTGCTGGTCTTTCTGCTGGCCTGCGTATCGTGGTTCGGCTGGTCCGAGCCGCTGAACCGTTCGGCGTTCTGGCTGGCGGTGCTGACGCTGGTGGTCCACACCTGGGCGCTGCTGTCGCGCATGTACCTGATGGACCGCTGGTTCGTGTTCGTGACGAACCTGTATTCGTCGGCGGTGTTCATCGGCTGGGGCTGCGTGGTACTTGGCTTGGTCCTGGAATGGCTCTTTCACCGGGGCATCGGCAACGTCGCGGCGGCCGTCCTGGGAGGCGCTGACCCTGCTGATCGCCCACCACCTCGGCGGCAGCGGCGACACGCTGGAGATGATGCAGGCGGTGCTGGACACGAATTTCTGGCTGGCGACGCACGTCACCTGCGTGACGATGGGCTACACGGCGACGTTCGTGGCCGGAACGCTCGGGATCCTCTACATCCTTTGCGGTGTCTTGTCTCCCGCCCTGGATCGTTCGCTGGCCAAGGTGTTGGCGACCGCGCTGTACGCCGTCGTCTGCTTCGCCACGCTGTTGAGCTTCACCGGCACGGTGCTGGGCGGCATCTGGGCCGATCAGTCGTGGGGCCGCTTCTGGGGCTGGGATCCCAAGGAGAACGGCGCCATGCTGATCGTCATCTGGAACGCCCTGATCCTGCACGCGCGCTGGGGCGGAATGGTCAAGCCGCGCGGCATGGCGGTGCTGGCCGTCATCGGCAACATGGTCACGGGTTGGTCGTGGTTCGGCACCAATCAGTTGCAGGTCGGTCTGCACTCCTACGGCTTCAGCAACACGCTGGCGGTCGGCCTCGTCATCGGCTGGGCGCTGCACGCCGGCGTGCTCGTCATGGGCCTGCTGCCGCTGCGCTGGTGGGGCAGTTATCAAGCGCTGACGGCTCCCGTGCGTCCGATCGAAGCCACGCCGCCGCGTCCCGAGCCGTCCTTTGGCAAGCGCCGCGCCAAGCGTGCCGCGAAGTCGGGCGATCCCGGCTTCTTCGCGGGACCGGCGTAATACACGTTTCCGGTGATAGTATCTTGTTTAGCCGCGACGCGCAGCGGAGCGCGCGCTCCGCTGCGCGTCGCGGCTAAACGAGACACCATCCCGGGGACGGGTATCCGAGCGATCGGCTTCCACACACAGATCCCGGTAACATTGCACCACCTCGGCCGACGCTCCGGCTTCACCGAGTTCGTCCATCGTCACGCGATGGTGGACCAGCGACGGCTTGATCCGAGCACAGGCCCGTTCCAGGCGCGAGGCCGCCGTCGGGATGCGGAACGATTCCAGCACGCGCCGCAGTTCCGCGCAGGGGTCGAGGAAGTAACTTTCATAGTGGGTGACGATTCGTTCCTCGGGCGGCGCCGCGGCCAGCGCGCTTCGGTTGTAAGTCAGCCAGAGATCGAACGACTCGGCGAAGGACATGCCGTCGCGTGCGCACAGCGATTCCGCCACGGCCAGAGGATTGCGGACGCAGATCAGCACCTTGGTCTGAGGCAGGACGCTTCGCCACAACGGCAGAGTGAGGCAGTTGCGCGGGTCTTTCCAACCCCACGGCTCGCGTCTCCGGAACCTCCGGGCCAGCTTCGCCGCCTGATTGCGAAAACGACGAACGCGCCGCTCGTCCTCCCAGATGGCCGGGCCGAGAAGGGGAGGACGGTCCCAACTTCCGCCCAGCTCCTTCAGGAACGAGTCGTTCACTCGCAGGAACGAGCGATTTTCCCAGAACCCGTCCGGGTTACTCGGGGCGGGAGGCAGCAGGTCGTTCTCCGAACCGAGGTCGAGACCGCAACCCTGAAGGAGACCGGCGATCATGGAAGTGCCCGAGCGATGCATCCCGGCGAGACACAGTGGCATGGGGGACCTCGGGCGACGGCGCGGCGAATAACGGAGGGAGTGATAACATGATGTCGGCCCCGAGGTCAACCAGAAGCGAAGGACTTAATGAGAGTTACAGCGATTGCTTCATGAGAAGAGGATGAGAAGGAGTCACCGCTTCGGTTCGGCCGCATCGACCGTCACGCCCAGGCCCGGTCCCTCCGGCACAAACAAGCGATCCGCCTCGTAGCGGAGCGGTTGACGCGACAAGGTTTGCTCGAAGTACACCGGCCCGATGAGATCGCCCGGGAAGCGCTCGCAGCACACGTTGGGCGTGGCGACGGCGACGTGGGCCATGGCTGCCGTCGCTACCTCGCGTTCGAGGTTGCTGCCGATCGTGCAGGGCAGGCCGGCCGCCTCGGCGAGACGAGCGATGGCCTGCGTCGCGCGGATGCCGCCGTGCTTGCCCGGATACAGGCTGAGCACGTCCGCCGCTCCGGCGCGGATCACTTCCAGGGCGTCGCGCAGCGTGAACACGCTCTCGTCGGCCATGATCGGCACGCCGCTGCGCCGCCGCACCTCGGCCATGGCGACGTGATCGCCGCGCCGCGTCGGCTGCTCGAACAGCGCCACGTCCAGCTTCTCGAAGCGACGCGCCGCCCAGATCGCCTGATCGACCGTGTAGCCGCCGTTGGCGTCCACCGAGAGAAGCACGTCCGGGCCGATGGCCTCGCGCACCGCTCGCAGCCGCTCGACGTCCACGCGTGGATGTTCGTGCCGGCCGACTTTCACCTTGATCGCGCGCCAGCCTTGATCGACCATCCGCCGGGCGCGCTCGGCCGCCAGGTCCGGCTCGACGGCGCCGACGACGAACTTCAGGCGAATGCCGAGATCGCCGCCCGGAGACGGCGCGTCGCGGCCGCCGAGCAGTTTGTATACCGGCACGCCGAGGGTCTGCCCTTGCAGGTCGAGCAGGGCCATCTCAACCGCCGCCCGAGCGAAGCTGTTGCCGAACGCCGCTCGCTCCATCCGCCGCTCGATCCACTCCGTGTCGAAGGGGTCGGCGCCGATCACCAGCGGCGCGAGCACCTCGCGGACCAGGGCGATCGTCCCGGCCTGCGTCTCGCCGCTCCATACGCTGGTGACACTTGCCTCGCCGAGTCCGACGCGGCCCTCCTCGTCGGCGATGCGCACCAGCACGTATTGACCGACGACGTGGGAGCCGAGGGAGCTGACGATGGCGATGTCCGGGCGGATGTGACCGAAGATCGGCTCGGCGGAAACGGAGATGATCGACATGTCGAGTTCGCTCACCGTGTTTCCGAGCCGCGAGCGTCAGCGAGCGGTGGATGGCCCGCTCGCTGACGCTCGCGGCTCGGACAGATCGCCCTGTGGGTCTACGGCGAGAAGCGCCATCCCAGCGCGCGCCCAGGATGAGATAGCCGCCGTGCAGGGCGAAGATGGCCGCCATCAGCGTCAGCAGCAGTCGCGTGGTTTGCAGGATGCGCGACGCGCTCTGGGCACAGACCGGCAGCGCCGCGTGCTGACGTCGTCGATGCTGTCGCCGAGGTTGGTCAGCGCCCTCTCCTGATCGTCCAACTCCATCTGCAACTGTTCGGTCAGCAGGGGTAGCGCCGACGAAATAGTTCGACTCAACGTAAGGGTGTGTTGCAGCGACGCCTCGTATTCGGCGCGATGCGTCAGCACGTGCTTGAGCTGCCCCTGGGTATTCCGCAGAAGAATGGAGGATCGGCCCAGGTTCTTGCGCAGTTCCGGCCAGCGCTGCATCGCGGACTCGACGCCCTTCTGCGTCTGCCGCAGCAAGGCGCCGACTTCCTTCAGCCGTCCCGTGTCGCGCAGGATTTTCGACAGGGAGGACGCCAGGCGCGGCAGTTCGTCGGCCAGACGGGCGGCGTGCTCCGGCACGTTCTTCAACAGCGCCTCGACCTTGTCCTGTTGCTTGAGGGCCGTGGCCAGCGCCTCGCGCGTGGTGGTAGCGGCCTTGCGGCTTTCCTCCAGCGATTGCCGCAGCTTGGGCAAGTCCTTGGACAACAGTTCCATCTCCTCGGCCGCCGCCGTCGCTCCCTTGGCCGCCTTGCGCATGCCGTCGGCGATCTTACCGCCTTCCGGCCAGAACATCCGCTGCTCGACGGACGGCTTGAGGCCGTTGAACGTCACCACCGGGTACGAGTAGCCGGACAGTCGCTCCACCTGCTCGGCGCCGGTGCTCAGCGAATCCTCCAGTCCCTTGAAGCCGTCGTGCATCGTATCGATGCGTTCCAACTTGAGCAGGCGGTGCATCCGCTCCAGCCCCTGGTCGAACTGGACCAGGCTGTCGTGGATGTCGCGCGCCGCCTTCAAGTCGGGCGGCGCCGCGCGCAGCAGGGCGCTGAGCCGCTGGGCGTCGGTGCGCAGGTCGGCGCTCGTCTTGTCCAGCTCGCCGGCGGCCTTGTCGGCGGCCGGTCCCACCTGGTTTTCGAGAAAGTCCGCCGCTACTTTCAGCCCCTGGCCGAACTGTTGCACTCCCTTGGGGTCCATCGTGTCGGACAGACCGTCCAGGCCGTTGGCCACGTCTCCCAGCGCCTCGCTCAGCGTGCGCACGGTGGTGTAATCGATCTGTTGCGTCTTCAATTGATCGTTGACGAAGTGCATTTCCGTCTGCAAGCGCTGGGCCAACTCTTGCACCTGGGGCCGGCGTTCGCGCAAAGTGCGAAGCTGATCGCGGAGCCGCTGAACTTGTCCGCTCGTCTGCTGCGTGACGCGCTCGGCCCGGCTCATGGTGTCCTCGACCTCGCCGGAACCGGGCAGTTGGAAGGCGAAGTACACCAGGACGCCGGCCGACAGCACTTCCAGCACTCCCAGCAACAGAAAGACGATACGGCGCATGACAGACGCCCCCGGAAAGAAAGAATGCCCCTACTACAAGCCCGGAGCGCAAGCGACGGGTGATGCGAACCCGAACCCGTCGCTTGCGCTCCGGGCTGGTGGGTTATTCGCTCCCATTTCTATTCTACCCGCGAAACGTCGGGTAAGAGTGTGTTCCGCCGGCGATGTCAATTGTTTCACGGCGGAGGCAGTTGTATTATTGAAAACGAGCAGCGACCTCGCGGGAGTGAGTTATGGCCCTCGTCAGCCGCATTTACTTCAACGCCGTCTTCGGGGCGCTGGGCGGGCTGCTCGGCTGGATGCTGTTCGGCGTCTTCGGCGACAAGAACGCTCCCGATTCGGCCGTCACCCGTCAGCTGCTCCTGGGCGGCGCCCTCATCGGCGGCGCCATCGGCTATTTCGTCGTCAGCGTCGAGGCCATCCGCGACCGCTCCCTGCTCCGCTTCGTGCGCCTGGCCTCCTACGGCGTCGTCCTCGGTCTGCTGGGCGGCGCCGTCGGCATCCTCATCGGCGACTGGGTCAATTACCGCCTGGTCGGTCGAATCGGCGCCAGCCGGCAGGGCGACGTTCTGGACACTTGCTGGCCACCATGTTCGCGCGCGGCCTGGGCTGGATGTTCCTGGGCGTGGCGGTCGGCGTCAGCGAGGGCATCGCCGCGCGGTCGCTGGGCAAGTTCAGCTATGGCACACTCGGCGGCGCCCTCGGCGGCTTCGTCGGCGGCATGTTGTTCGGACTGGCCCTGGAGAAGGCCAACGCCAGCGGCGGGCACGCTTCCCTGTGGGGCGCCGTCGGCCTGATCATCCTCGGCGCCTGCATCGGCTCGCTGTCGGCCCTGGTGCAGGGCGTCTTTCAGCCGGCCTCGGTCAAGGTGCTGCGCGGCTGGCAGGAGGGCCGCGAGTATCCCCTGACAAGACCGACAACCTGCTCGGCCGCGACGAGCACGCCGACATCGCCCTGTTCCGCGACATGAAGGTCGAGAAGAACCACGCTATCATTCAGCGCGAGGGGCAGCGCTATTTGCTGCGTGAACAACAACGCGCCGCCGGAGTGCACGCGCGTCAACGACAAGGCCGTCTTGCAATGCTGCGACCTGCACGACGGCGACCGCATCCAGCTGGGCAACGTCCTCCTGCGCTTCCAGATGCGGGCGGCCCAGCAACGACGAAGAAAATGAGGATGGCAGCGAGGGGAATTCCGATCGCTCCATCCTGCCCTTGAGAGAGTGTATGGTCCAAACCTGTCCCCGTTGCCAGCGTGCCAACCCGCGCGAAGCGGTCTTACTGCTACTTCGACGGCATCGTGTTGCGAGCAGGGCGGCGTGGGAACGGCGTCGCCGTCCCAGCTGCCGCAGGAGTTCGTCTTTCCGTCGGGCCGGCGCTGCAAGACCTTCGACGAGCTGGTGCAGGGCTGCCAGTACGAATGGGAGGACGCCCGCCAGCTGCTGCACAACGGCGACTTCGCGCGCTATTTCGCCCACATCGGACCGGCACGACCTCGCGCGTGCCGCCCGGGAGAATCAGGACCAGGCCGACCCCGACATCGCCCTGCACAGCTTTCTCGGCCATCTGCCCGCCGGCCAGGTCCAGGGACCACGTCTCGACCTGAACCCGCGCCGCCTCATGCTCGGCGGCGTCCGCCCCGGCGAGCAGCGGCAAATCTCCGCTGACCGTCAGCAACCAGGGCAAGGGGCTGCTCCAGGGCAAGGTGACCGTCTCCGAGGGCGGGCAGTGGCTGAAGATCGTCGGGAGTGCCAGCCCGACGGAATGTGCCCTCAAGACGGCGCGGACGCAGCCGATCAACCTGCACGTCGATGCCCGCGGCCTGACGGCCCCGCAGACCTACAGCGGCAAACTGACGGTCATCACCAACGGCGGCATCGCCGAGGTGGCCGTGCGCCTCGACGTGGTGAGCCTGCCGTTCGCGCAAGCCGCCGTTCCAGGGGGCGGCCAGTCCGCGGCAGATGGCCGAGCGCATGCGCGGCCATCCCAAGCAGGCGGTGCCGCTGCTGGAGAGCGGCGAGATCGCCCGCTGGTTCCAGGCCAACGGCTGGACCTATCCGGTGGCCGGCCAGCCGGCCAGGGCGTCGCCGCCGTGCAGCAGTTCTTCGAGGGCATGGGCCTGTCCAAGCCGCCGCCCTTGCAGCTGTCCGAGCACGAGCTTTCACTTCGTCTGCACGCCGCCCGAAGGTCATCCAGGCCAAGGTGACGCTGCGCACCACGCGCCAAGAAATGGGTCTACGCCCAGGCCGACACCGAACGGCCCTGGCTGCGCGTCACCACGCCCAACGTCAGCGGGCCGCAGCAAACGCAGATCGCCTTCGAGGTCGATTCGACCCTCCTGGACGCCGGCGGCTCGCATCAGGGCAACGTGCAGATCGTCGCCAACGCCGGGCAGAAGCTGGCGGTGCGCGTGCAGGTCGAGTGCCATCGGCCGCACGAGCCGTTCACGCGCCGTCGGCTGCGGCCGTTCTTCGTCGGGGCGCTGTTGGCCCTGCTGCTGCGGCTGCTGCTGACCGGGCCTGCCGACCTGTACGCCCGCGGCTGGGGCCAGTCCGGCGCGCCGCCTGGTCGCTGGCGCCGCTGGGTCTACACCACGGGCACCGAGAACAGCTTTCTTCGGCTGTTCGTGCTGGCGACCTGGTGGGTGGGCATCTTTCTCGGCGCGGCCCTGGTCTGGCGGCGCGGCGGCCGGCTGACCGACGTGGGCTGCGGCGCCGTCGCCGGCGCCTTCGCCGGCGTCCTCGGCTCGGCCACGCTCGGCTGTCTGCTGCTGGTCTTCGACGCCGTGCCGCGGCGCCTTGCTCAGCCGTCTCGCGGCCCGATCATGCCTTCGCCGCCGCGCCGGCTTCTGGATGCTGTTGTGGATGGTGCTGGCCTCGGCTGTGCTGGGCGGTCCTGGGCGGCGGGGCCGGCTTTCTGCTGTCGGGACTGGGCCAGCGCGGGCTGCGCTGGCTCAGTGCCGCGGCCGGGCCCCTCGCCTGGCTGTTCCGCTGTGCGGCTTCGAGCGCGCCGCCTCGTTTTTCGTCCTGCAAGGATGACGACAGGCGGCCGCTTGCGGCTTCAATTTTGCGTTTCTCGGCAGGAACTGCTACAGCCAGGCAAGACAGGACTCTGGTCCAGAGAAAGCTCGAAAACCGACCTGTTGCCGGCGCCGTTCTGGTATGTTAAAAATGGTCTGTTTCCACCTGCTCTCGTCCGGAAGGACCTTGGCGATCGGCGGTAGTTGAACGTCCGTGCTTCGCCTCCCGGTCTGGTTGGATTCCAGAAGGCGGATTCCTCGGGTTCGTCTGCCCTTGTTCCAGGACACCACACCACCATGACGTCACCATCCTCGCAAGCCAAGATCCACATCGAGCGCATGATGTACCGCAGCAGCATCGCCGTGGCGGGCGAGTCGGCGGCCAGCTACGCCCTCGTCAAGCTCATCCCCGCCGGCGGCGGGGCCAGCAAGCCGCTCGACCTCAACCTGGCCCTGGTCCTCGACGTCAGCGGCTCGATGTACGAGGAAGACGGCACCGGCATCAGCCGCCTCAAGCGCATCCAGGACGCCGCCATCGCCGCCATCGAGCAAGCTCAAGGCCGACGACACCCTCGCCATCGTCGCCTTCGCCCACAACGCCCAGGTCGTCCTGCCGCCGACCAGCGTTGTCCGAGAAGGCCAAGATCGAGGACGTCATCCGCAAGATCGACATGTTCGACGTCGATCCGGGCGGCACGGCCATGGACCAGGGCATCGAGCTGGGCATGGGCGAGGTCGAGAAGCACGCTCGGCGCCGGGCAAGCTGTCGCAGCTGGTCGTGCTGACCGACGGCGAGACCTCCGGCGAGCAGACCTGCCGGCAGCTGGCCGAGCAGGCCGGCCAGAAGAAGATCCGCTTCAACGTCATCGGCGTCGGCACCGAGTGGAACCAGAGCCTCATCAAGGACCTGGCCAAGCTGGCCGAGGGCGAATGGGGCTACATCGACGTCAACGACGCCTCGGCCGCCGAGCGCGTCTTCGTCGCAGCAGTTCGAGGCGCTGGCCGCCGCCGGCTTCCTCAACGTCGAGATGCACCTGCGAGCCATGAAGGACATCAAGATCAAGCGCGTCCGCCAGGTCGTGCCGGAGATCAAGGAGCTGCCGACCAACGAGCCGGAGGAGCGCCACCTGGTCGCCGCCCTGGGCACGCTGGAGCGCGACAAGCCGACTCGCTACATCCTCGACCTGAGCCTGCCGAAGCGGCCCGACGGCAAGTTCCGCATCGCCGACATCGAGATCACCTTCGACCCCGGCACCGGCAAGCGCGAGACGACCGGGCCGTATCCGCTGGAGGTGACGTACACGTCGGCCGGGCAGGGCTACGTCAACGCCGAGGTGGCCCGGCACATCGACGAGGTGCAGATCTTCGAGCTGAACAAGAACCTGCAACAGGCCATCGCCGACGCAACAACCAGGCCGAGGTCCAGCGGGTGGCCCAGAGCATCGAGAAGAAGGGCGAGGTGATGGGGCCGCGCGCCGCCAAGAAGACGATGCTGGCCAAGCAGGTGTTGCAGGAGCTGAACGTCGGCGGCCGCGTCTCCAAGAAGACGCAGCTGGCCATGGACGACATGACGCGGGCCGTCGAGGAAACGCCGCCCGGATAAATCAGTTGTCAGTTGTCGCGTTGTCAGTTGTCAGTTAAAGAAGGCACTCCATTTACTGACAACTGACAACGGACAGACTGACAACTGCGGACGACAATTGACAACTGACAACTGAGGTTTCCATCATGCTGAAGTGTCCTTTTTGCCATTTCAACAACGAGGACGGCGCGCTGTTCTGCGAGCAGTGCAAGTCCGACCTGGCCGGCGCCGTCGCCACCGCCGCGTCCGCGCCCACGCCGAGGCGATCCCGATGCGAAGCCATCCCCAGCGCCGCCCCGATCGCTCGTGGAAGCGATAGCGGAACCGTTGTCGGCCGATGCCTTACGAGGCCATCCCGCTGGCCTCCGCCGAAACGCTGCCTCTGGAGGCGCAACCTCTGGAGGCGGAACCGCTGCCGGCCGTGCCGATGGCCCTGGAGCCGACCGCAACGCCGGAAGCTCACCCCGTCGAGGCGCAGCCGGTCGAGGCGCATCCGGTCGCCGAGGCGCACCCCGTCGCAACCGCCGCCCCCGCCACCCGCTCCGGCTCCGGCCGCGCCTGCTGGCCGCCGGCCCCATCGGCTCCGCCCCGCAGCCTCGGCACCGGCCGCGCCCTGCCGCGCCGCCGTTCTGCCTCCGGGCGCCCAGCCCGCGTTTGCTCGTCCTGCGCGGTCAGAAACGCAACGTCGAGTACCCCGTCTACGAGGGACTCAACTTCATCGGCCGCGCCGACGAGAAGCCGGTGGACATCGACCTGGAAGACCAGGAGCCGCCCGATCGCATCTGGTGCTCGCGCCAGCACGCCTGCCTCAGCTTCGAGAACAACGAGCTGTATCGTCGAAGACCTCAACAGCGCCAACGGCACCTACGTCAACCGGACGCGCATCTACCCCGGACAGAAGCGAGCGCTGGCCCCCAGCGACATCATCCAGATCGGCAACGTCCAGATGAAGGTCGTCGTCTGAGACACGTCCCGCCCGAGCGTTGTCTCGTTTCGCCGCGACGCCGCAGCGGAAGCGCGTGAGCCTTGCCCGCGCTCCGCTGCGCGTCGCGGCTAACACGGTGACAGCATCGCCCGCCCGTCTACATGGTTGAACGTCCGTTTCGACCGTGCCATAATCAACGGAATGAATCGCTTCCTTCGATCGAGAAGTCCGGCGGGGTGACGCGGTGCGGCCCCGGTCGCACGACCGGGACCCTAGTGCATCGGACAACGTCATGGTTCAGACATGCAGCAAGTGTTCGCGGGCCAATCCGGGCGATGCCGTCTACTGCTACTTCGACGGCTTCGTCCTGGGCGGCCATTCGCGGAACGGCGGGCCCGCTCGCCGTCGGCGCGCAGGCGTTCGCCCATCCGTTCGTCTTTCCCGGCGGCCGGCAGTGCCGCAGCTTCGACGAGCTGGCCCTGGCCTGTCAGGAGGACTGGACCGCCGCCCGCGACCTGCTCAAGCAAGGCTACCTGGAGAGCTTCTTCGGCGGCCTGGGCCGCGTCGATCTCGCCCTGGCCGCCAAGGAGGCCGCCAAGTTCCCCGACCCCGACCGCGGACTCGATCAACTGCTGGAAAAGCTGCCCAGCGACGTCCTCGCCGAGCCGCGCCTGGGCCTGGAGACGCAGGAGGTCAACCTCGGCGTCCTGGAGGTCGGCGCCGAGCGCGCAGTTCCAGCTGCACCTGGAAAACCAGGGCATGCGGCTGCTCTACGGCACCATCACCAGCGCCGACGGCAACTGGCTGGCCCTGGGCGACGCCGCCGCCAACGAGAAGCACTTCCAGTTCCAGCACGAAACGTCCATCTCCGATCCGCGTCCGCCCCGATAAGCTCCGCGCCAACACCAAGCCGCTGGAAGCGACACCTGGTGGTCGAGTCCAACGGCGGCTCGTTCATCGTCGTGGTCACGGCCGCAGGTGCCGGTCAAGCCGTTTCCGTCCGGCGCCCTGGCCGGCGCCAAGAGTCCGCGTCAGGTCGCCGAGAAGGCCAAGGCCAACCCCAAGGAGGCCGCCGCCCTGTTCGAGAACGGCGCGGTCGCCGAGTGGTACAAGTCCAACGGCTGGACCTACCCGGTTCAGGGTCCGTCCGCGTCCGGCCTCGGCGCCGTGCAGCAGTTCTTCGAGGCGCTCGGCCTGACGCCGCCGCCCAAGGTCGAGATCAGCACCAACCGCATCGACCTGAGCGGCAGTCCCGGCGATCAGCTCCGCTCCACCTCGAGGTCAAGACGCAGGAGAAGCGGCCCGTCTACGCCCACGCCACCAGCAATCAGCCCTGGCTGGAGGTCAGCCGGGCCAAGCTCAACGGCCGCGTCGCCACCATCAACCTGTCGGTGCCGTCGGTGCCCAACCGCCAGGGCGAGACGCTGACGGCCAAGCTGACCGTGCAGTCCAACGGCAATCAGCGCTTCGTCGTGCCGGTGACGCTGCAAGTCGAGCAGCAATCTCGTCTTCGGCGACCGGCCGGCGCCGACGCCGGTCACGTCGAAGCTGGTAACGACAACGCCGGCGGCACCGTCCCGGTCATCCGTGCCGCCGCGTCGTCGCCCCTTCACGCGGGCTGCCGGCGAGTCTCGTCGTCGTCGCCCGAAGGACAAGCCGGCCTGGATGCACCTGCTGCCGGCCTTTCTGCTGCTGTTCGCCCTGATCCTCGCCGTGGTCATCGATCGCCTCCTGCCCAAGCCAGCCCGGCATCCGCGACGAATAATGACGACCTCGATGCGCGCACCGAGTCGTCGCGGCGAACCCTGGACCTACGCCACGGCACGCTCAAGGACCCCGAGCCGCTGATCAGCGTGCATCTGCGATTCCGAGACATGCGGTTCGGCCTGGAGATGACCAAGGAGAAGGATCCCAACCCCGAAAACGCGGACAAGTTCAAGAGGCTGACCTACGAGGAACCCGGCAAAAGCAACAACACCATCATCAAGATCGACGGCGACGAATACTACTTCGGCCGAGACCACGCCGAGCAACGTTGGGCTGGCCGGCGGGGCGAGATGAAGCAGAAGCCGCTCCCTCACGGTCGCAAGGCTGGACCTCGACGATGGATTTCACCGGCGAGAAGGTGCGAAGTCACGCAGCACGTCGAGATCGTGCCCGGCCAATCGGGCTACCTCGATACGCTGCCTGGTCTACTACACCATCCGCAACCAGGACGACGGGCAAGCACAAGGTCGGCATCCGCGTCATGCTGGACACCTACATCGGCGCCAACGACGGCGTGCCGTTCACCATCCCCGGCAAGAAGGGGTTCGTCGATACCCGGGCCGACTTCGACGAGGAAGCAGATCCCCGATTACATCGAGGTCATCGAGAAGCCGGACGATCCCAAGAACCCCGGCACCGTGGCCCGCATGGGGCTGCGCAACATCAATCTGCCCGGCATCGAGCTGGAGCCGCTGGAGAAGTTGCGCATCTGCCGCTGGCCCGGCAACCGACGGCGCGTTGGGAGTTGGAGCCGATCCGAGTCCATGAAGACGCGCGAGCGCGAGGACAAGGCCGATTCCTGCGTGGTCCTGTACTGGCCTTACGAGAGCATGAATCCAGGGAGCACGCGCGACGTGGCCTTCACCTATGGCCTGGGCGCTGGACGTCGGCAGCGGCGGCCGGCACCGTCGCTGGCCCTGAGCGTACCGGCGTCCGTGCCAGCCGGACAACGATTTCGTGGTCACCGCCTACGTCTGGAACGCCAGCAAGGGCGACAAGGTGAAGCTGGAACTGCCGGCGGGCTTGAAGCTGGCCAACGGACGAAAGCGACGAGAAGACCATCGAGGAGGGCGGCGCGCGCAGCCAGGTGTTCTGGCATGTGCGCAGCGGCAAGGCCGGCACGTTACACGCTGCAACGCCGCCTCGGGCAAGGCCAAGGCCAAGCCGAAACAGGTGGTGGTCAAGACGACGAGTATTTTTGGTTAGGAGGCGCCATGAAATATACCGTCGTGATCGAAAAGTCGGACGAGGGGTTCGCCGTCTCCGTCCCCGGGCTGCCGGGATGCCATTCGCAGGGAGACACGGAGGCCGAGGCGCTGGCGAACATCGCGGACGCCATCCGCGAGTATCTGGAAGTAGTTCAGGAATTAGCTCAATCGGTGGGGGCCAAACACGCCGAAGTCGAGGTGTAGTTATGCCCAGGTTTTCGGAGTGCGACGGATGTCGTTCAAGCTGTTCATCTACTACTGTGCCCTGTGCGGCGGCTGGGCGGCCTTCCTGAGCTGGGGCGTCGCTCAGGGCAGCGGGTCATGCGCGACATCCAATCGGCCTACGTCCGGGCCGCCCTGATCGCCGCCGTCCTCGGCCTGCTGGTCGCCGGCGGCATCGGCCTGGTGGACGCCCTCCTCAACGCCGTCGGCGTCCAGCGCCTGCATCCGCGTCCTCGTCTGCGTCGGGCGTCGGCCTGATCGGCGGCCTGTTCGGCGGGCTCATCGGCCAGGTGCTCAACTCCATCCTCCGCGTTCCCTTCTTCGTCGGCTGGATTCTCGCGGGCGTCTGCATCGGCGCTTCCCTCGGCGTCTACGATCTGCTGCGCGGCCGTGAAGACCAAGGGCGACATGCGCGTCGCCGCTCGAAGAAGACGCTCAACGGCATCTA
This sequence comes from uncultured Planctomycetota bacterium, assembly GCA_963849325.1. GTDB lineage: Bacteria > Planctomycetota > Planctomycetia > Gemmatales > Gemmataceae > JAJPHU01. The sequence continues at coordinate 402,469 of CAWKHF010000012.1, forward strand.
CGGCGGCTTCCTCGGCGGCTTGCTCGGCGGCATCCTGTTCGGCCTGCTCGACTCCGCAACCCGTACATCCCGCGCACCGACCTGGCGATCGGCCTGGTGATCCTCGGCCTGTGCATCGGCCTGCTGGTCGGCCTGGCCCAGGTGATCCTCAAGGAAGCGTGGATCAAGGTCGAGCGGGCTTCCGCGCCGGCCGCGAGCTGATGCTGTCCAAGGACGAAACGACCATCGGCCGGGCCGAGAGCTGCGACCTCGGCCTGTTCGGCGACAACACCATCGAGCAGCTTGCACGCCCGCATTCTGCTGAAGAACAACCGCTACCTGCTCGCCGACGCGGACACGCCCGGCGGCACGTACCTCAACGACGAGCGCGATCGAGCAAACCCACGCCGCTTGAAGTCCGGCGACTCGATCCGCGTGGGCAACAGTGTCCTCGAGTTCGGCGAGAGACAGAAACGAAAATAAGTTCAGCCGCGACGCGCAGCGGAGACGCGCTCCGCTGCGCGTCGCGGCTAAACGAGAATCAGGATTGACCCCATGCCGCTAGTGATCCGCTGTCCGCACTGCCAGAAACCGATGCAGCTGGCCGACAACTCGGCCGGCAAGCAGTTCCGCTGTCCGAACTGCCAGAAGCCGTTCACGGTCGGCGGCGCGCCAGCCGGCCGCCGCCGGCGCCGCGGCGGTCGGCGGCGGCGGCGCGGCCGTGGCCACCCGTCCCGCGGCCCCGCCGCGCCTCGCCGCCGCCTCGGCCGCCCTCCGACGCCCGACGTGCACCGTCTCGCCCGGCAAGCCCGCCGCCGCGCCCGCCGACGCCGACGGAGTGCCCCGCCTGCAAGGCGCCCCTGCTGCCCGGCGCCATCGCCTGCATGGACTGCGGCTACCTGATCCAGCCGGAGACGACCGCCGCCGAGACGGAGGGCGCGCCCAACCTCTGCCCCAACCCCGCCTGCGGCGTCGCCAACCCGCCCGGCGAACGCAACTGCCAGCGCTGCGGCACCGCCGCTGCCGACCGCGCCCGGCACCATCCTGCACGGCCGCTACAAGATCGAGCAAGCTCCTGGCGATGGGCGGCTTCGGCGCCGTCTACCTGGCCACCGACACCAAGAACGGCAACCGGCCGGTCGCCATCAAGGACATGATCTGCGCCGACCCGCAGGAGTTCGCCATCCGCCTGAACTTCTTCCGCCGCGAGGCCGAGATCCTCCGCTCGCTGGAGAGCATCCCCATCGTGCCGCGCGTCTACGACCTCATCGAGCAGGGCCAGACGCGCCCACCTCGTCCTGGAATTCATCCGCGGCCAGGACCTGCTCAAGCTCATGGAGGCCAACAACAACAAGCCGTTCCCGACTCGACCAGGTCATCGAGTGGGGCAAGAGCATCTGCGACGTGCTGACGCACATGCACACGCAGTCGCCGCCGCTGGTCCACCGCGACCTCAAGCCCGACAACATCATGCTGCTGGAGGACCAGCGCATCGATCAAGATGATCGACTTCGGCACCGCCCGCGACCTGGGCCGCACCGCCAAGGAGAAGATGGCGGCCAAGACGCGCGTCTACACCGAGGGCTACGCCCCGCCGGAGCAGATCGTCGGCAAGCCGGAGCCGCGCAGCGACCTGTTCGCCCTGGCCGGGACGATGTATCATCTGGCGACCGGCAAGGCGCCGGAGGGCTTCTACACCGCCCGCGAGCTGGAGACGCAGCTGGACGATCCGAACGGCCCGATCCCGGCCGAGCAGCGCTGGTTCTACGAGCTGATCAAGCATCAACCTGGCCGAGGACGTCAACGACCGCTACTTCTCGGCCCGCGAGATCAAGGCCGACCTGGACCAGCAGCCGCGTCACCAAGGAGGTGGCCTGCCCGAAGTGCCAGCACGACCAACAAGGTGCGCGAGCCGTACTGCTCCAAGTGCGCCGAGCCGCTGACCGACCCGACGCCGCCCTGCTACCACTGCGGCAAGACCAACCGCATGGGCAGCCGCTGCTGCATCCACTGCGGCAACCGTCTTCGTTAATGCGTGTTTGACAGGCTGTAGGCTGTAGGGTGGGCCGAGTGCAACGAGGCCCACCGGCGTGGCGTGGTGGGCCTCGTTGCACTCGGCCCACCCTACGAGCTACGAGCTAGACGGATATGTCTTCCAACTCCTCTGATTCCAACGCCTCGCGTGCGGGCGGTTTGCTGGCTCGCTTGAAAGGCCTGGTCCAGACGATGAAACCCAACGACGAATCGTCTCGTCAGACGAAGTGCTGCCGACCTGGGACGTGACGCCGCCTCCCGCCCGCCGTGGACGAGGCCGCCAAAGCGGTGCCCGTCGCCCAACCCGTCCCCGCCGCCGAGGCGGACGCCGACGTGCCTGTCGCCCAGCCCGTGGAAGACGCACCGCCGGCACAGGCGGACAAGCCCGCGGGACCGGCAGCAATCGCCGAGTCTTCCGTGGAGGCGATCCCTTCGCCGCTGATCGAAGAGCCGCCCGCTCCGGGTCCGATCGTCTGTCCCGTCTGCTCCGCCCCGCGCCGGGGCGACGACTCGTCGTGCGCCGATTGCGGCTATTACTACTCGGCGGCCGACCTCGCCGGCGGTTCGGCCGCCGACCATCGGCGGCCGCCTGCCGCCGCCGGCGATTCCCACCATGCGTTTGAAAAACCGCTTCGAGGTCCGCGAGCTGATCAGCGAGCGTCCCGGCGTGACACGCTATCGCGGCCTGGATCACGGCGACGGCTCCGGCCAGCCAGTCCCGGTTGTCATCATCCGCCAGGAGCTGCCCCGCACGGCCGAGCCGCTCGTCGCCGAAGCGCCGCCCGCCGCCGAGACGGACTCGGCCGCGGAGTCCGATGACGAAGTTCTGCCCGTGCTTCGACGACGTCTTCCCCGCCGCCGCGCCCGTCACCGAGATCCTCGGCGCTCAACCGCTCTGGCCGAGCCTCGCCTGGGAGCAGACCCTGCTCTCGCACGCTCGAACACCCCGGCCTGCCCGCCGTGGTCGACCGCTTCACCGAGGACGGTTTCGAGTATCTCGTCGAGGAGGTCCCGACCGGCCGTTCGCTCTGGGACGCCTGGGACGATCCCGACGTCCGACTCGGCGACGCGCTTCGGCTACCTTGCCGAGGTCGCCGAGATCCTGCACCGCGCTCCACCAGTGCAACGCCATCCTCGAAGGGCTGCGCCCCGAACATCGTCGTCATCGCCCCGGACGGCCGCGCTCGCCTGACCGACCTGGCCGATCTGCTGCCGCTGCCGCTGCCGCGCGGATCTGCCCCTGCGGCGCACGCTCTACACCGCGCCCGAAGCTGCTGACCGGCAAGGCCGACGCCCGCGCCGACCTGTACAGCTTCGGCGCCATGCTCTACGCTCTGCACGTCGGCCGCGAACTGAACGAGATCGACTTCGACCGCTCCGGCACGCCCAAGCCGTTCATCCCGCGCTTCCCCGACATCCACCCGGCGTTCGGCCGGCTGATGACCAAGACGTTCCGCAAGGAGGTCGACGGCCGCTTCCCCACCGACGAGGCGGCGCGCGAGGACGCCACCGGCTTCATCGAGCTGATCCGCACGCTGCAACGTGCTGCGGCCGCACCTTCGACAACGTGCGCCTGGAGATCGCCGCCTGGACGACGACCGGCATGGTCCGCACCGGCAACGAGGACGCCTTCGCGCTGTTGCACGCCTGCGAGTCGCGCCAGGACGACACTGGGCGAGGCCGCCCTGGTGCTGCTGTGCGACGGCATGGGCGGCTACGAGGCCGGCGAGGTGGCCGCCGCGCTGGCCATCCAGGTCATGCGGCAATACCTGGTGCAGCAAAAGCCGTTCGCGCCGCTGGCCGGGCGTCGCTCTTTCCCTGGCGACTCGCTCAGTACGCAACCGAAGCCGGAGAACCAGGGCCACGCCGCTCCGCCGATCGACGTCGAGGCGATGAAGCAGACGCTCAAGGCCGCCCTCAAGGAGGCGAACAAGCAGGTCTTCACCGCCTCGCGCGCGCCCGGCTCGAAGCGCCGCGGCATGGGCTGCACCGCCGAGGCCGTCTACGTCGATGGCCGCAACGTCGTCGTCGGCCACGTCGGCGACAGCCGCACCTACCACCTGCACGAGGGCCGGCTGGTCCAGCTGACGCGCGACCAGACGCTGGTCAATCGCCTGGTCGAGCTGGGCACGCTGACGCCGGAGGAGGCGGAGACGCACCCGCGCCGCAACGAACTGCAGCAGGCCGTCGGCGGCCAGCCCGACGTCGAACCCGGCGTCTATGCCGGCGTCCTGAAGGCCGGCGACTGGGTCGTGGTCTGCTCCGACGGCCTGACGAACCACGTCAGCAACGCCGATCTGCAACAGATGCTCCAGGGCGAGGGCTACTCCGCCGAGACCGTGGCGCGGCGGCTGGTGAACCTGGCCAACATCCAGGGCGCCACCGACAACGCCACGGTCGTCGTCATCCGGGCGACGTAATGTTCCAAGTTTAGCCGCGACGCGCAGCGGAGCGCGCTGCGCTGCGCGTCGCGGCTAAACAAAGGAACGCGCTGGCGAACAACATTTCCTCTTGTCATCTCGTCCGCCGTTGATACGATTCCTGGAGTTGTAGAGGGAACAAGCACTGTCCAAGTAGGCAGGAGTAGCACCAGGCGGAGGTGACAAGGATCGAGATGGCGATCACGAAGGACCGCAAGACGCAAATCATTGATCAGTTCCGGCGCGAAGCCGACCGACACCGGTTCGCCGGAAGTGCAGATCGCGTTGCTCACGGCGCGCATCAACGAGCTGCACGAGCACATGCGCACGCACAAGAAGGACCACGCCAGCCGGCGCGGCCTGCTGAAGATGGTCAGCAAGCGGTCCGGCTTGTTGACCTACCTGCGCAACAAGGATCGCAGCCGCTATCTGGCCGTCATCGGTCGGCTGGGCCTGCGCAAGTGAAGGCGCGGCCGACCGGCGTTCTTCCGGATGATCCGGGAGCGGACTCAAATCGATTGTTGAAACCGCAAGCACGGTGACGTACTCCGGCCGGGGGCGTGCGTTCGGCGCCGCCCCAAAGGAGGAATGTCCGTGCAGTCATTTCGTGTTGAACGTCCGTTCGGCGCCCAACCGCTCATTCTGGAAACCGGCAAACTCGCCAAGCAGGCCCACGGCGCCGTCATGGTCCGCTACGGCGACACCGTGACCCTGGTCGCCGCCGTCGAGGGCGAGGTCCGACCGAGGGCCGCGATTTCTTCCCCCTCATCGTCGATTACCGCGAGAAGACCTACGCCGCCGGCAAGTTCCCCGGCGGCTTCATCAAGCGCGAAGGCCGGCCCACCACCAAGGAAATCCTCACCTCCCGCCTGATCGACCGCCCCATCCGCCCGCTGTTCCCCGCCGGCTACATCAACGAAGTGCAGATCATGGCCAGCACGCTGTCGGCCGACCGGGAGAACGATCCCGACGTGCTGTCGCATGATCGGCGCCAGCGCCGCCCTGCACGTCTCGCACATCCCGTTCCTGCAGCCGACCGGCACCGTCCGCGTCGGCCGCATCGGCGGCGAGTTGGTCCTCATGCCGACGCACTCGCAGCTGGAGGAGAGCGACCTCGACCTGGTCGTGGCCGGCACGCGCACGCCATCACCATGATCGAGGGCTTCGCGCGCGAGATGCCCGAGGACGAGATGCTCGAGGCCATCCTGTTCGGCCACAAGCACATCGTCACCGTCGTCGACATGATCGAGGAGCTGCGTCAGAAGGCCGGCCTGGGGACCAAGGAACTGCCGGCGGCCGGCGACGGTCAACCCGCTCATCGAGGAGTTCCGCAAGCAGCTTCGGCGCCGAGTTCCGCGAGCGCAAGCAGACGGCCGGCAAGGCCGACCGCGCCGACGCCATCAAGGAGTTGCGCGAGCGCATCTTCGCCGAATATCTGCCCGAGGACGGCGAAGCCGAAGTACACGCCGGAGCAGGTGTCGGCCGCTTTCGACGCCCTGGAAGAGCGCGTCGTCCGCGACCTGATCCTGGAGGGCAAGCGCATCGACGGCCGCGACACCAAGCAGATCCGGCCGATCAACTGCGAGGTCGGCCTGCTGCCGCGGACGCACGGCTCGGCCGTCTTCCAGCGCGGCGAGACGCAGGCGCTGGTGACGACCGACGCTGGGCACCTCCAGCGACGAGCAGCGCGTCGACGGCCTGATGGACGAGTACAGCAAGAAGTTCATGCTCGACTACAACTTCCCGCCGTTCAGCGTCGGCGAGTGCCGGCCCATCCGCGGCCCCGGCCGCCGCGAGATCGGCCACGGCGCCCTGGCCGAGCGCAGCCTCAAGGCCGTCATCCCCGGCGCCGGACAAGTTCCCCTACACCATCCGCGTCGTCTCCGACATCCTCGAGTCGAACGGCTCGTCGAGCATGGCGTCGGTCTGCGGCGGCACCCTGTCGCTGATGGACGCCGGCGTGCCGCATCACCGACCCGGTGGCCGGCATCTCCATCGGCCTGGTCAAGGAGGCCGGACCGCTTCACCCTGCTGACCGACATCATGGGCGACGAGGACCACTTCGGCGACATGGACTTCAAGGTCGCCGGCACCGGCCGCGGCATCACCGGCATCCAGCTCGACCTCAAGATCGACGGCATCGACGAGGAGATCATCAAGGCGACGCTGGACCAGGCCCGCGAGGCCCGCCGCGAGATCCTCAAGACCATGCTGTCCACGCCTGCGCCAGCCGCGGCCGCAGATCAGCAAGTACGCCCCGCGTCTGCTGACGGTCAAGATCAACCCGGAGAAGATCGGCCTGCTGATCGGGCCGGGCGGCAAGACGATCAAGGGCATTCAGGAGGCGACCGGCGCCAAGATCGACATCGAGGACGACGGCACGGTGTACATCTCGCACAGCGAGGCCGCCGGCGCCGAGGCCGCCAAGCTCAAGGTCGAGGCGCTGACCGAGGAGGTGCGCGTCGGCAAGGTCTACGAGGGCAAGGTCACGTCGATCAAGGACTTCGGCGCCTTCATCGAGATCCTGCCCGGCCGCGACGGCCTGTGCCACATCAGCGAGCTGGACGACAAGTACGTCGGCAAGGTCGAGGACGTGTGCAAGGTCGGCGACCAGATGCAGGTGAAGGTGATCGCCATCGACGACCACGACCGCGTCAAGCTGTCGCGCAAGGTGCTGCTGCGCGAGCAGAACAAACCGGCGGGCGGCGAAACGCCTCCGCCTCCGCCGCGGCGGTCGGGCGAGTCGCGTCCGCCTCGGCCGGAGTCGGCCCGCCGCGCCGCAGCGGCGAGCGCGAGCGCGGCCCGCGCGATGAGGAGTGAGATCGTTCCAGGCGAGTGGGGTCGCGTCAGCGCCGCGAGGACTGCCCTCGGGGCGCTGACGCGACCCCGCTCGCCGTGTGTTCCGCGAACAGATGACGCCAACTGTGCTCAACCCGGACTATGTCGAGCTGGCCGAGCTGGCCGGCGGCTTCATCCACGAAATCAAGAACCACCTGAGCACGCTCGGCCTCAACCTGCAACTGCTGGCCGAGGATTTCCAGGAGCCGCAATCGCAGCGCGAGCGCCGCGCCCTGGAGCGCGTCCAGCGCTTGCAGAACGAGTGCCAGCGACTGGTGGACGTCTCCAACGACTTCCTCCGCTTCGCCCGCGTCAAGGATCTGGAGCTGACGCCGGCCGACCTCGGCGAAGTCGTCGAGGAAATGGTCGACTTCTTCGGCCCGACGGCGCGGGCGGCCAACATCGACATCAAGAGTTACCTCCCCGCCGACCTGCCGCCGGTCGCCCTCGACCGCGACCTGTTCAAGCAGGCGCTGCTCAACCTGCTGCTCAACGCCCAGCAGGCGATGCCGGACGGCGGCGAGATCACCCTGCAGGCCGGCGCGCGAGCCGGCGGGCGTGGTTCTTGAGCCTGATCGACACCGGCAAGGGCATGTCGCCGGAGGTGCTGGCCAAGGTGTTTCGGCCGTTCTTACTCGACGCGCAGCGGCGGCACCGGCCTGGGCCTGCCGACGACGCGCAAGATCATCGAGGCCCACGGCGGCACCATCGACGTGCAGAGCGAGGTCGGCCGCGGCACCAAGTTCACCATCCGCCTGCCCGCAACGTCGTTAGGAACGATTTCCCCAATAGCCCGGAGCGCAAGCGACGGGTGAAAAATCCCGTCGCTTGCGCTCCGGGCTTGTATTTTGGAAACAGCTGAAATCTCTCTTGCAATAAACTATCTCCCTCGCTATATCCTCGCGCCTCAAACTCTATCGGGGAGAGAGGCATGCGAACCGAATGCGACGCCGTGGTCGTCGGCGGCGGCTTCTTCGGCTGCATGACCGCGCTGGAATTGCGGCGGCGCTGCCGGCACGTCGTCCTGCTCGAACAGGGCAACGACCTGCTGTTGCGGGCGTCGTACCACAACCAGGCCCGCGTCCATCACGGCTATCACTACCCGCGTAGTCTGCGCACTGCCCTGCGTTCGCGGATCAACTTCCCGCGCTTCGTCGCACAGTTCGACTTCTGCATCGAGCGAAGTTTCGACAAGTATTACGGCGTGGCTCGCCAGTTCTCGAAGGTGACCGCTCGGCAGTTCCGCAATTTCTTCGCGCACGTCCAGGCGCCGATCGAGCGAGCGTCTGCCGCCGTCCGCCGCCTGTTCAACAGCGATCTCGTCGAGGACGTTTACCGCGTCACCGAATACGCCTTCAACGCCGTCCGCCTGCGCGAATGGCTGCGCCAACGGCTGATCGAATCGGAGGTCGAGGTCCGCTTGGGCACGGACGCCGAGCGCGTCCGGCCTTATGCGGGCGGCCGGTTGCTGCTGACAACGGAGACGCCGCAGGGACGTGTCGAGCTGGTGGCGGGCGAAGTGTTCAACTGCGCCTACGCGCAGATCAATCGCCTGTTGGACGGCTCGGGGTTGCCGTTGGTCCCGCTCAAACAGGAGCTGACGGAGATGGCCCTGGTGCGCGTGCCGGAGCCGCTGACGCGCATGGGGATCACACTCATGTGTGGGCCGTTCTTCTCGGTGATGCCGTTTCCGCCGCGCGGTCTGCACTCGCTGAGCCACGTCCGCTACACCCCGCATACCACCTGGGCGGAGGGGACCGGGGTCTATCGACCGGCCTACGCCGCGATGGAGGATCGGCTGCGGCGGTCGCACTACGCCTGGATGATACGGGACGCGGCGCGGTTCGTGCCGCTGCTGGGCGAGTGTGGTTACGAGGGTTCCTTGTGGGAGATCAAGACCATCTTGCCGCGCAGCGAGGTAGACGACAGCCGGCCTATCCTGTTCCAGCGCGACCACGGCCTGGCGAACCTACATTGTGTGCTGGGGGCCAAAATCGACAACATTTTCGACCTGCTGGACGAACTGAACAGCACGCCGCGGCCAGAAAGGCGGTCGGCATGATGAACCCGGACGCGATCGTCTCGGTGGTCGCCTACCTGCATAACGACGCCGACCTGCTCCGCGATTTCGTGGTCCGCGCCGTGGCGGCGCTGGAGGCCAGCTGCGACCATTTCGAGTTGATCCTGCTGGACGATCACTCGACGGATCGGACGCCGCTCGCCGTGGGTGGATTGCTGGAACGCTATCCGGGCCTGCGTTCCATCCGCCTGGCGCGTCGTTCGGGCGAGGAAGTAGCGGCCACGGCGGGACTGGACGCCGCCATCGGCGATTACGTCGTCGTCCTGCGGGCGCGCTTCGATCCGCCGGAGGCGATCGCGGACATGATCGCGCTGGTGGTGCGCGAGGGCGGCACCGTGCTGGGCGTGACCGCCACGCCGGCGGAGCAAGGCTGGCTCTTTCGCTCCTGTCGCCGCTTGTTTTACCGCACGGTCGGCCTGCTCCTGCGGGCGCGCGTGCCGGCCGATTCCACGGGATTCTGCGTGCTGGCCCGCGCCGTGGTCAACACCATCTCGCGCACGCGCTCCAAGAGCCGTCATCTGCGACTGCTGGCGTGTACGCTCGGCTACCCGGTGAGCCTGTATCGCTACGAGCTGGCCCGCCCGGCGCCGGAGCAGCGCCGCCGTCCGCTGCTGGGTGCGTTCCAGGACGCCCTGCGCATCCTCGTTTCCAGCTCGCAGACCCCGCTGCGGCTGGTCAGCGCGCTCGGCATCCTCGCCGGCTCGCTCAACCTCTGTTACGTCCTCTACGTCCTGGCCATCTACTTCTTCAAGAAGGAGGTGGCGCCCGGCTGGGTGACGCTGTCGCTGCAACTGGCGGCCATGTTCTTCTTCGTGTTCCTCATCCTCGTTTCGTTGTCGGAATACGTCGTGCAAATCCTGGCGGAGTCGCAGGACAATCCGCTCTACCACGTCGAGAGCGACCGCACCAGCGCCGTCACGGCCGGCTCGGGGCGGCGCAACGTCCTGAGCGATTCGACCGTCCCGGCCGAAACCCGGGGGAGGAACGATGAAGCCGCTTGAGGGGATCTTCCGCGCTCGCGGCTGGGACGTGCCGGACTTCACGCTCCTCGAATGGGGAGAGCGGCGTTCGTCCTATGCCCTATGCGTGTTCGTGCTCAACGAGGGCGAGCGCATCCGTGCCCAGCTCGAACGCATGCAGCCTCTGGCGCGATGCGTCGATGTGGTCGTCGCCGACGGAGGCAGTACCGACGGCGCGGTCGCGCCGGACGTCCTCAGCCGGCACGGTGTGCGCGCGCTGCTGACCAAGCGCGGACCCGGCCGGCTCAGCGCTCAGATGCGCATGGCCCTGGCGTACGCGCTGGAGCGCGGCTACGAAGGCGTCGTCGTCATGGACGGCAACAACAAGGACGATCCGTCGGCGGTGCCGGCCTTTTTGCAACTGTTGACGGTCGGCTACGATCACATTCAAGGTTCGCGTTACGTTCCCGGCGGACGAGCCGTCAATACGCCGTGGTCCCGACATCTCGCGGTCAAGTATCTGCATGCTCCTCTTCTCAGCCTCGCCGCGGGTTTCCGCTATACCGATACGACCAACGGTTTCCGCGCTTATAGCCGCCGCTTGCTGCTGGACGAACGGGTGGCGCCGTTCCGCGACGTCTTCGCCGGCTATGAGCTGCATTATTACCTGGCCATCCGGGCGGCCCGGCTGGGGTTCCACGTCTGCGAGACGCCGGTGACGCGAGCCTATCCGCCGGGAGAGACGCCGACGAAAATTCGCGGACTGCGCGGCAATCTCCGGATCCTGCGAACATTGTGGAAGGCGTGCTGTCACCAGTACGACCCGCCCCAGACAGCGCCGCGCTCTTCACCGCTTGCGGCTTAGCGATTTCGATCGGGAAAGGAATGTCGATGAGGACAGCGTTGATCGGTCATACCGGCTTCGTGGGCAGCAACCTGCTCGCGGAGCATCCTTTCGACGAGCTGTATCGCTCCACCAACATCGAGACCATCGCCGGCGAGCGTTTCGATCTCGTTGTCTGCGCCGCGCGCCGGCCGTCAAATGGAAGGCGAATCAGGATCCGGCCGCCGACCGCGCCTGCCTCGGTCGCTTGATGTCCGCCCTGGAGAGCATGACGGCGGAGCGCTTCGTCCTCATTTCGACGGTGGACGTGTATGGGCAAGTCAACGGTGTGGACGAGAGCCATCCTCCGATGGGCGCGATGCCTTACGGCGTGCATCGGTTGGAGCTGGAGCAGTTCATCGCCGCATGCTTCAACGCCCTGATCGTGCGTCTGCCGGCGATGTTTGGGCCGGGGCTGAAAAAGAATGCTGTTTACGACCTGCTGAACAACAACCAGATCGAGAAGATCGACAGTCGATCGATGTTTCAATTCTACGACGTGCGCCGCCTGGGACATGACATTCTTATCGCATCCGATAAGGGGTTATCCTTGATTCACCTGGCGACGGAGCCGGTGTCGATGGCCGAGGTGGCGCGATCGGCCTTCGGTTTCGACTGGCACAATCACCTGCCGGCGACGCCGCCGGCCTACGATTTGCGCACCCGTCATGCGGCGCTGTACGGCGGCTCGGACGGTTACATCTGCCGCAAGGAGCGCGTGCTGGCGGAACTGGCAGAGTTCGTGCAGGGGCAGGAAGGGAAGAAGCGATGCGCCTAGCGATCTCGAACATCGCCTGGCCGGCCGGCGCGGACACCGCCGTGGCGCCGCTGCTGCGCGAGCACGGTGTCGAAGGCGTGGAGCTGGCCCTGACGAAAGTGTGGCCCGAACCGCTCGCCGTGTCGGCCGCCGAGGTCCGCGCGTACCGCGATGGCTGGGAGAAACAGGGACTGCACGTTGTCGCCTTGCAGGCACTTTTGTTCGGCAAGCCGCGCCTGACCCTGTTCGGCAGCGAGGAAGTTCGTCGGCAGATGCGAGACTACCTCACGGGGATGATCGAGCGCGCCGGGCAACTCGGCGCCGGCGTCCTGGTGTTCGGTTCGCCGAAGAACCGGCAGATCCAGGGGCGGAGCCGTGCCGAGGCGTGGGCCATCGCCGTGCCGTTCTTCCGCGAGCTGGGCGCCGTGGCGCGACGGCATGGCGTGTGTTTCTGCATCGAGCCGAATCCGCCGGTCTACGGCTGCGATTTCGTGACCACGGTTGCCGAGGCCGTCGAGTTGGTGGACGCCGTCGCGGACGGCGGCTTCGGCCTGCACCTGGATACGGCGGCGATGTACCTTGCCGGCGACCCGCCCCGGGCGAGCATCACGGCAGCAGGCCCGCGCTGTCGCCATTTCCACGCCAGTGAGCCGTTCTTGAAAGAAGTCGGCGGCGGGACAATCCTCCATGAGCCGTTTGCCCGCGCCGTACATTCGATCGATTATCGGGGATGGGTCTCGATCGAGATGGGCGAGACCGAGGAGTGGTCCGGGGCGATCGCACGGGCGCTCTCCTTCGTGCGTGCCGCCTACGGCCCGGCGCCTGTCGCGTCCGCATGACACGCGGCCTGACCGTATCCCTGCGGGAGAGAGATATGTCCGCGCAGCTCGATCCAACGACGAAGCCCCGGCTCGGGGAGCGAGGGTTATTCGCCCTCACCGCAGTCGCCAGCGTCATCTTGTTGGCGTTCCTGGTCTGGCCGGCGCTGGCACGGCTCCTGCCGATCTACTTCGACCTGATCGTCTTCCACCTGCCGATTCGGGCGTTCTACAGCCGTTGCCTGGCATCCGGGCATTCGTTCGACTGGATACCGCACCTGTACGGCGGCATGTTCCTCAGCGGCGAGGGTGAACATGGGCCGTACCACCCTCTCCACCTACTTCTGTATCGCTGTCTGCCGCTCGATGTCGCCTTTCCGCTGGAAGTCGTCCTGCACGCTCCGCTGTTGTTCGTGGGCCTGTTCGTCTTCCTGCGCCGCTACGTTCGCGGCACCGCCGCCCTTGTGGGCGCCCTCAGTTACACTTTTTGCAGCAGCAGCATTTTGCATACGATCTATCCGAATTATCAGGGCGTGATGGCCCATCTTCCCTGGCTGCTGTGGCTAATGGACGTGGCGAGCGCAACTTCGTCGGCGCCGCGGCGACGGCTGGCCCTGTCGGTCCTTGCCCTGCTGACCGGCTCGCAGTTCTTGCTCGGCGCCCCGCAAGCGGTGTCCTACTGTCTGTTCACCGAGGCATTGTTCGCCGGCTTCCTCGCCTGGCAGCGCCGCCCAAGGGGAAGTTTCTGGATCGCTTGGGGCGCCGCCAATTTGCTGGGGCTGCTGATCGGCGCCGTCCAGCTCCTGGCCACTCATGCCATGCTCGCCAACTCGACGCGCGGCGGCTTCGATCCGCTGAGCGGCTCATTGATGCCGCCGCAGCTGCTTCAGCTGATCGCGCCCGATCTGCTGTCCGGTCACTTGCCTCGTTACTTCTGTGCGGAACCTCTGTATTTCGGAGCGGTCCCGCTTATCCTCGGTCTGTGGTGGCTGGCTCGTCGATGCATGAGGCCAGCTTGTGCGGGAACGGAAGACGGCGAGCGATCCGCGGAGATCGCCGCGAATCGACTCGGGCTGTTCGCCCTCGTCCTAGGTATACTCTCCGGCTGGCTGGCTCTGGGACAGTATGGCTACCTGTATTATCTGCAAACGCGGTTGCCGCTCGTCGGCCAGTTTCGTTTGCCGGCCCGTTATTTCACCCTGGTGGCGTTCGCGGCGGCGGTCCTGGCCTCGGTGGCGTTCGATCGCTTGCTCGCCGGCGTGACAGCGGGACGAAAAGGTTCCTGGCGGCAGTTGGGTGCTCCGTGGGCTTGCGTCGCGGCCGCCCTGGGCCTGGCCATCGCCTTCCGGCTCGCCTATCCCGACGAGAACGGTAGCAGCATTCATCGGAACTATTTCGCGGGAGTGCTCTTTCTCGGGTTGACGGCGTCCGCGCTGACCCTGGCCGCGCGGATGGAGAGCGGGGCTGGTCCTCCTGGTCGCGCTCGTCGTCGTGGACGTCAGCGTGTTCGGTCTGCGGGCGCCGTTCTGGGGCGTGAGCTTGTGGCACGGTCTGCCCACCCTGTCCGAGTTCCAGGCTCGCGCCGAATCGCCCCCTCTATCCCGCGAAGGCCGATGGCTGGACGACGCCTTCGAGATGCCGCACCCCGCGCTCTTCGATCAGCCGGTGTTGACGGGCTATCGCGGCGGTCTGGAGCCGCGGAAGCGGCTCGATTATCACACCATTGCCGCCCTCCGCGTGTCCCATACCGCCTGGCAGCACCTCTCGCGGTTTGGAGGTCCGACGGCCATCCCAGGACTGACGCCGCGGAACGAGTGGTGGTACGAGGTACACGATCCGCTGCCGCGAGTGCGTTTGCTGGACCGGACGCAAGTGAGCGACGACCCGGCGGCGGACATCCAGCGCATCGATGTGGAGACGACGGCGCTGGTGACGCATCCGGTGGAGTTAGAGGCAGGCCAGCCAGGCAGCGCCCGCCTGATCGGCGAGCAACCGGGAGAACTGTGCATCCACACGACGGCGGCGGGCCGGCGACTGCTGGCGATCGCCGAGAGCTACGATCCGGGATGGCGACTTTTCGTCGATGGCGCTCCGGCGAGCATGGAGTGCGTCAACGGCGACTTCCTCGGTTGCGTCGTCGAAGGCGGCGAACATGAGGTCCGCTTTCTCTTCCGTCCGGCGAGTATTCACTATGGCCGAATGTTCTCGCTTGGGGGACTGGCCATCGCCCTGCTGCTGATCGCTCGGTCCCTCCTCCAACTCCGGGCGGCCGAACCGTGGGCGGCAACCTATCCCGTTTAGCCGCGACGCGCAGCGCAGCGCGCTCCGCTGCGCGTCGCGGTTAAACGGGATAGGTTGCTAATTCGCGTTCGGATCGCGGCGGACCCTCTTGGCCGTGCCGTTGGTGAGAGAGGCCAGGCGGACAGCCGGATCCTTCTTGGCTTCGGATCGAGCCACGGCCTTCTTCGGATCGAGAAGCCGGGACCGACCCTGCGGATTGGGCGGAGGCGCCGCGGCGCGTCGGTCCTGGAGCACGGCCATGGCGCCAAGAGCGATAACGACAATCAGGGCGACGCCCAAGCCGACCAGGAGGGGCAGCATGGACGGCGAAAGGGGCAGAAAGCGCAGGCCGCCGCCGAGAACGGCCCCGACCAGGATCCACAACGGCCAGAGTTGCCCCAGGATGTTCGACGTGACGGGCGGCGGGGTGGTCGGAGAAGGCGCGGGTGGGCGGGCCGGCTCCGGGGGCGGCACGGCACTGACGTTGACCTTTTTCACCCGACCGGACGGCGGCACCGGCGGAGTGGTACGCGGCGCGGCGCGGTCGGGCCGAATGATCTCTCCGGAGCGACCGAGGCGGCGCACCCGATTGAGCGGCGGCGCGGCCGGCTTCACGGGTTCCGGCGCCGGCTCCGGCGTCCGTACAAAAACGGCTGGCTCCGCGGGGCCGTTCGTCGTCGCGGAAGAGTCAACCCCGACCGTGGCAGCCGTAGTCACGATGGCAGGACGAACCGCCGCCGCCGCCTCGCGTAGCAACTCCACGGTTTGCCCAGCCTTGGCCATCGGACGAGACTTCTCGCCCAGACCCAGCCTGTCGGCCAGCTGGCGATACTGCCGGGCCGCCGGCGAATCGGCATGGCGATGGCTGCCGATCTGGCCCGCGCAAGGCTTGTTCAATCGTCTCGTCGTGTGGGATCACCTCCGCCAGAATGCGCGAGCCCAGGCGGCCGCGCAGCTCGCGCTCCCAGCGGCAACCCGGTTGCTCTCCCTGCGGCAGCGTCAGCAGGATGCCGCGCATCTGGATGCTGTGACCGTTACGGCTGGACCGCTGCACCAGCTCCAGGAAGGCCGGCAGGGTGCGGTGGGCCATCGATTCGGCGCGCATGACCAGCAGGAACTCGTCGCAGCTGCCGATCAGCTGAGCGCCGTTGGGACCGAGGAACGGCGGCACGTCCACGATCAGACAGCCATAGTACTGCCGCACGACCGGCAGGGACAGCGCCTGCAGCAGGCGGTCGAGGTCGTCGTCCGAGCAACTCCCTCCCTCGTAAGGAGAGAGGATGTCGAGTCCGGGCATCACGTTGGCGACGAGGACGCCGGGCAACTCGACGCTGGCCTGCCGCAGCGGTTGACGCTGCGGATGCTCGGCGAGGTTGAGGGCCGTGCTGACGTTGCTAAGCGGATCGGCGTCGAGCAGCAGGACGCGCGTGCCGCTGGAGGCCGTGGCCGCGGCCAGATTCATCGACGAGGTCGTCTTGCCCACACCGCTTTTTTGGCTGGCCACCAGCAGTTTCCGCACGGCCTTCTCCCGAATAAAAGACTCTGCTCGCTCTCAATCAAGAGAGTCGCAAGGTTCTTCCAAGAAAAACCTACTACATAAATAAGGTCCTCACTTTGTCCGGAGGACAATTTCCTCCGAAAGCATTCGCCGCACGCCCTGAAATTGAGGCCCGTGAAGGACGCATTCAGGCGGGACAGGAAACCCGTGCCGGAGCCGCTGGCGACTTAGCGTCTGTCCGGTAAGCCCCCCTCTCCCCCGTACTCGGGGGAGAGGGGTAGGGGGTGAGGGGGCGGAAAAGCCGCGACAAACCCACCCCCTCACCCCAACCCCTCTCCCCCGAGTACGGGGGAGAGGGGCTTACCCGACAGACACATTAGCGTTGGTCGCTATCCCGCTAAGCCGCCAGCGGCTCTGGCAACAAGTTCCTAATCATTGCGGGCAATGCGGGCCATGGCACGGAAGACGGCCGGCTCGATCCACTCATGGACGGGGCGGACGGAGCCGTCGGCCCACAGCACGTTGAGTCCGTCGCGGTGGAGTCCGCCGAACGGCCGTTCGTAGCCGACATAGCGATCGCAGTCGGAGTCGAGGCCGCGTACCGTGGGCGGGCCGCCAGCCAGCCACGGGCCGTTGTCGCGCGTCGTCTCCACGACCATCATCGTCGCGCTGATGCCGGCTGAGATGTCGGAGCGCGTCGGCGTGCGATCGTAGCCGAAGAAGCCGGCCCGAGGGTCGCCCGCCGACAGGACGGCGGCGTCGAGTCCGACGCCGGCTATGCCGACATAGGAGGTCAGGCCCCGCCGGTTACCGGCGAAACCGCGGATGAAGGTGGGGCACAACAAAGGCGCGACGTTCTTCTGCCGTGCGGACTCGTTGGCCGGCGCATCCCACGCCTCCTTCCAGGCGATCTCCTCGGCCCGCTTCTCCCACTGCTTGTTGGCCGGCGCGCCTTCCGGAAGGTACGCGATGACAGCGGCCTGCCAGCTCAGGCGTCGCTCCGGGGCGAGCGAGGCATGGGGCACCGTCGCGGCCGGGAAATGTTCGCCGTGCTGATCGTAATACTTGTTGACGGCCTCGCCGAGCTGGCGCAGGTTATTCGTGCAGATGGCGACGTGACTTTTCTCCTGGACGAAGAGGAGTACCAGGGCGAAACAGCCCAGCGCGAGGATGAGCGTGCCAAGGCCGCCGAGGGCCAGGGCGGCGATGGCCAGTCCACGTCCGCGCAGCCGGCCGTCGCCGCGGTTGATCTCGCGGATGGCCCGGACGCCCAGCCACAACGCCGGCAGGGCCAGCACGAAGGACAGGCCCAGCACGAAGGCGACGACGGCCGTGACGCTCAGCCGCGATTTCGTGACGTTCGGACACGGGAGTTCCTCGGCTCCTCCAATCGTGGAAATAGCGATCATTCGGCGGCGAGCCGCTGACGCGCCGCCGTCACTTCGCGCTCGCGCATGTCTCGGAAACACTGCTGCCAATCGCGCACTTTCTCGGAGAGCGTGAAATGCTTGTAGTGGCCCCAGGTGCGGTCGGCGCGGTCGGCCTGCTCGTCGAACGTCTCGCGGTAAACGATCCGTCCCTGCTCGACCAGCTTCACGAACAGCGGTTCGCCATCGATCTTCTCGGAAGCATCGGCGACGACGAGCGTATCGCCGCGGGCGTGGACGCGCAGGTAGCCGCCGAGCGATTCCTTGCCGGGCGAGTTGGAGAACTTGACGTTGGGGTGCTCTCTCGGTGGCCGAGCGCTTGAAGGCGGCCGCCAGCGTGTCGCGGTGGACCAGCCGCCACCAGTAACCGCCGGCGCCGGGGAAGAGCATGGTCGGCTCCTGCCCCGTCGCGCGGCGGAAGTGGTCGTAAACCTTGTGGACCATGTTCCGGGCGTCACCTCGTCCTCGAAGACGATCCGGCGCGGCGGAATGCCGGCCTTCCGCATGCGCTCGAAGTACAGGACGCACTGCTCGGCGATGTCGCCGGAGTCGACGCGAATGCCGACCCGGTCGGTTTCCGGGTGGGCCTGGATGACGCGCAGGGCGTTCTCCAGGCCGACCGTCTCGGCGTCCACCAGGTCGCACAGCAGCGACGCCTCGCCCCATCGCCGTGACGAAGCGGTCCATCATCTCGTACTCGGCCTCGCCCAGCGGGCGGTCGAACGACTGGCCGGCGCACATCATCTCGTGGCCGATGGTGCCGACGGACCGGAACAGATCCGGATAGAGGAACTCCGCCGTGTCGTTGGAAGTGAGCCGCCCGCGGCCGCCGACGTAGCGGGCCAGCAGCAGGACGAGGTTGGTCAATTCGTTGGGCGCGGCGCGCAGGCCGAACTCGGCGTCGCGCGGCGTGGCCAGCTTCATCAGCCGGGCCTTGGTCGCCTGGATGACGGGGCGAAATAGCGGCACATGGCCGGCTCCAGGTAGGAGATGGCCCCGCCCATGCCCTCGAAGGACAGGCACGGCATCCCCGCCAGGAACGTCTGTCCGCCGGGAAAGCCCCAGATGTCGACGGGCAGGTGGATGTCGTCGCCGGGCTGGCTGTCGAGGATGGTGCGCCAGAGTTCGTGCGGGAAGGCGTGCGTGGCGGAGTGCTCTCCGATACCAGCGGGCGGCCAGTTCGATGTCGGCGCGGCGCAGCGGGCGGTGGAACCACTGGGCGAGCATGGCCTCGTGGCCGGCCATGATGAGTTGATCGCCGGCGCCGGGTTCGGGCAGCCCCTTGCGCATGGTCAGAGCGTAGCCGGCGCGGGCGCAAGCGACGTCGGGCACGGCGGCCCACATGGTGCGCTTGTAGGTGTCGGTGCCGCCGAGCCAGCCGCCGAGCAGGAAGTGCCGCGCGAAGAACTCCTCGCGCATGGCCGCGCGCTTGGCTCGAAATGGATCGTCAACCCCAACGGAACGCATGGACATCCTCGTGAGCCGCTCGCCAAGATACGTCTGGACCGATGCCGCTGCTTTCGAGATTGTATTGCGCTCCGGAAATGTGTTTGATCTCCGCGTATTCGGACGTGCCCTCGTGCATGGACCGATCCAGGTGAATACGAGTACAATGAGAGAAGCTGTCGCGCATCCCCATGAGGTAGAACAGGAGAACGATTATGGCATCGACCGGACGTTCGCTACAGTAAAGAAGAATTCGCCCGGCGTGGCGATGCTCTTTACGAGCAAATCCGCCTCCATCTCCAGGCGGACGATAAGGGCAAGTTCCTCGCCATCGACATTGAAACGGGCGCGTATGAGCTTTCCAGGAGCGAGATGAGGGCGGTAGACAAACTGCACGCGCGGATTCCCGACGCTCAGATTTGGATGGTTCGGGTCGGTTTTCCCTATGTCCATCGCTTTGGTGGTCGAGGACTGCGGGGAACGCCATGATTACCGGCGTGGTCAAGGCCGGCGAAGCCCGTATTCGTCTGAAGGTCAAAGGATCTCGGGGGCGGGAGCAGGAAGTTGAAACCGTCATTGATACAGGGTATACGGCATCGCTGTCATTGCCTCCCGCCTTGGTAATCGCGTTGGGCCTACACTGGCAACGATTGGACCGTGGCATGTTGGCTGACGGCAGCGAATGCATTCTTGACGTGTATGAAGCCAAGGTGATGTGGGATGGCAAAGCGCGCCGCGTTTTTGTAAATGAGGCCGATACGGACCCCCTGGTCGGCATGGCCCTGTTGAGAGGGTGCGAACTGAAAGTGCAAGTCCGATCCCGTGGAAAAGTAACGATCAAACGGCTTCCCTCCAGCCCGAGAAGGGGAAGTCGAAGAGGATGAATCAACGGCGGCGCAACAGAAGCAGCGTCTGATCGTCCTGCAATTCGGCCTGGCCGCTGAAGCGCTGCACCGCCGCGCTGGCCTCGTCGGCGCACGCCTCCAGCGGCAGGGCCGTGCGCGGCCCGCCGAGCACCTCGCACAAGCGCTCCAGGCCGAACATGTTCTTGCGGTCCGGAGCGAACGCTTCCGTGAAGCCGTCGGTGTAGAGGATGAGCGTCTCGCCGGAATGGAGTGACAGCGACGTGTCACCGACATCGCAGATCCAGGGCCGAGCAGCCCAGCATCACGCCCGGCTGCAGCGGCCACCTCGACGACGCTGCCGTCGCGGCGGCGCAGCAGCGGCGGCGGATGGCCGCCGGAGGCCAGCAGCACCGAGCCGTCGCGGCGGTCGTAGATGCCGTGCAGCAGGGTGACGAACAGCGCCGTGGGGTTGTCGGCCACCAGCGCGGCGTTGAGGCGGCGCAGCAGTTCGGCCGGGCCGCCGGCCGAGGGCGCGAGGTGGCGGATCAGCGTCCGCACCGCGATCATGAACAGCGCGGCCGGCATGCCCTTGCCCGACACGTCGCCGAGGAAGAAGGCGAGCCGGCCATCCGGCAGGGGGAAGAAGTCGTACAGGTCGCCGGACACCTCGCGGGCCGGATGGACCCGCGCGAACAGCTCCGGATCGCCGTCGGCAAACACCGCGAAGTCGGCCGGCAAAAACGACTGCTGGATGTCCCGCGCCAACCGCAATTCCTGGCGCAGCCGTTCCTCGCGCAGCCGCTCGGACGTGCAGGCCGGCGTTCTCCAGGACCGTCGCCACCTGGATGGCGACGGCGGTCAGCACTTCGAGGTCGTCGGCATGGAAGGCATGGCCGGGCCGCAGGCAGTCGAGTTGGATCACCCCCAGCCGCCGGTCCTCCCAGCCCAGCAGCGGCACGCACAGAAACGAACGCAGGTTCAGCGAAACCATCGTGGCCGACAGCACGAGGTTCGGATCGCCGCCCACGTCCTCGCTGAGCAGGCCGACGCCCTCCTCCAGGGCACGGCGGACGATGGTCCGGCTGTAGGGATAATCGTCCGCGCTGCTCGCCCTGGTGCCGGCTGTGCTGGGCGCGGACCTGCAAGCGGTCGCCCTCGCAGAGCAGGACCATGCCGCGGTCGGCCTGGGGGAACAGGCGCAGCAGATGTTCGAGCAAGTCGGCCCAGCAGCGGCTCCATGTCCAGCGTGCGGCCGAGGTGCTGGGCGATCTCCAGGACCACCTGCAGCTTGTACGCCGGGTTCTGGCTGAACAGCGTGTGGTTGGAGGGAGCGGCGCTGACCCGAGCGCGGATGATCTGGTCGGGCAGCGGCGGACTGCTCGGCGTCGCGGCGGGTCGGCGCTGCAGGTCGAGGACGTAGGGGCCGATCTGCAGGGCGTCGCGCTCGCTCAGCGGCGTCGGCCGCTGATGCGCCGGCCGTTGACGAAGGTGCCGTTGCTGCTGCCGACGTCCTCGATGAAGTACTCGCCGCCCTGGCAGAGGATGCGGGCGTGCTGGCGGCTGACGGCCAGCGAATCGAGATAGACGGCGGCGTCTTCCTGCCGGCCGATGAGCAGACTGTCGCCGTGCAGCGCGAAGCGCTGGCCGGGATTGGGGCCTTTGATGGTCACCAGAGAGGCCATGCCTCTCTTTTACCCGAGAACCGCGGCGCGATGCCAGCGCTGTCCGAGCCGCGACCATCCGAGCCGCGACCGTCAGGGAGCGGTTGTTCCCGCTCCCTGACGGTCGCGGCTCGGATGGTCGCGGCTCAGTGGGCGGCGGCCGACGGGTCATCGTCCACGACCAGCGTCGGCGGCTGACCGAGGGCCACGAACAACTCAAACTGGGTGCGGTCGAAGCCGATGACCGCGTCCAGCAACTCCTGCCGCGCCGAGGTCAGACGCTTGGCCTGATTGAGCACCTCGATGGGGAAGCCGATGCCGCCGCGGATGCGATTGAGATCGCGCTGGAAGCCTTCGGTCGCCTCCTGAACCCGCCGCCGTTCGACGTCGATCGAACGGTACTGCTGCGCCGACAGGTTGTAGGCTTCGGAGACTTCACGCTCGACCTGGTTGAGAACGCGAACGCGATTGCCCTCCGCCTGACCCAACTCGGCCCGGCGCTCCTTGGCATGGGCGAGGTTGCCGAAGCCGAAGTTCTGCAAGGTCCAGATGGCCATGACGTCCACGTCGGTACGTCCGGTGATGCGGCCGAACTTGGGGACCGTTTGTCCCCCCGTGGCCGCGGACGCGGCCCCTCCGGGGCTGGGCGAGCCGTTCGGGTTGGGGACGTTTCCGTTCGTCGAGGCCACCGAGCCGCCGCCGAAGTCGTCGGCGCTGAAACCGACATAGAGCAGCGGGAAGAGTGGCCGCGTCTTCTCCTGTCGCCATCGCTTCTGGCTGGCCCGAATTTCCGCGGCGGCCGCCATCATCTCCGGACGATTGCGGAGCGGCGACTTCCAGCAGTTTCGGCAGCGGTTCATGCGGATCGACAAACTGCACGACCTGGATGGGCACGTCGCCGGTCTGCAAGCGCGTCGAGGGGTCGAGGTTGAGATAGTGGGCCAATTCCGCGGAGGCGACGGCCACGTCCTCCTGCGCCTTCTGTTCCTGGAATTGCAGATTCAGAAGGTCGGCTTCGGCTCGGTCGGCATCGCCCTTACGCCCCTGGCCGCTCTTGGCGAAGTTGCTGGTCAGGCGCACGACCTCCTCGAAGTCGGCTTGCGACTGCCGGAGGACGGCCAGGCGGCCTTCGGCCCGCAGAAGGTCGAGGTAGGCCGTGGCCACGTCGAGTAAGACCTGGTTGCGCGTCGCCGCCGACGTGAAGCGGCGATTGGCGACCACTTCGCGGGCGACACGGGGCATGAACCAGGCATCGCCCAGGTGCGTGGAGATGAGCAGACCCGGAATTTTGACGGTCTCCGCCGCGACGGTATAGGCACCCAGGCCGTAGATGACACTATCGCGATCGACCTTGCGGATGCCGCCGAAGGACGCCTGCAACGGCCCGTTGTGCAGGTCATAGCTGGTGCCGACGTTCACGTTGGGCAGCAACAAAACACGGGCTTGCAATTGCTCAGCCAGGCTGGCCCGCACGGCCTGTTCGGCCAGGCCGATGATCGGGTTCTCGACCCCGGCCAGGGCCAGCGTACTCCCCAGGGTGACGGAGCGGGTGTTCTCGGGCGCCGGCAAAACCGGCGTGCCGAACCCCGCCATCGGACTGGGGAGCAGGCGGTCCACCTGATATCCTCGATCTTTCTCCGAGGACCAGTTCTTCTCGCGCCTCCCTGTCCTGCTCCCTCGTCCTTGGCACCACGGACGCCGGTGTGCTGTCGCCGACGGGCATCTGCGCGGGCACCCCCGCCAGCCGAGATACGTCCCGGTCCTCCGCACTGGCGCCATCCGGGTCGCCCCGGAAAGACGCCGGAATCACGCCCCGGTCGGTCGAAGAGAGGGCCGGCCTCGGGCCTCCAGCCTGGACGACGGCAGCACCGGAAGGCGACGGATCCTCGGCAGCCCCCTTCGAGGGACTCGCCGCTCGAACCGAGGTCGCCACGCCGGGACGAGATCGTCCTTCCTGGAGGACCGCCGTCACGGGATCGCTGACCGGCCTCTGTCCGCGATGGTCCTCGGTCAGCTGACAGCCCAAGGAACCTCCCAGCAGACCCAGCAGGGCGGCCCCCGCCGCCTTGCAGACACGGCGGCGACGCCCTCCCATTCCCCCTACCGTTCCTCTCATGTCACTCCCCATCCCTTCGGCCGTGAGCGGTATTGTCTGCGTTTGGTCTACCGTCGAGTCGGTTGTCCGAGCCGCTTGCGGCTTGGCGTTCCCCTGCGCTAAGCCGCAAGCGGCTAAGACAACAGACCCCTTTACTCGCGCCGTATCGCCGGAGCGTCGGAGCGACCCATCTGGAGCGAACTGGAGTCGGATACGTCCTTCGCCGAGAGCGTTCGGACAGCGCTGGAATCGACGGCCGGGCGCAATTGGGCGAGCCGCAGCCGGGCAGCGGCGGCGCCGGGGCTGGCTTGGGCACCAGATCCTCTGGGATCGCGTGCGCCAGGACGTTTGCCGGCGGTTGACCCAGGGCCACGAACAGGGCGAACTGGGCCTTGTCGTAATCAACGATGGACTCCAGAAGGGCCATCCGCGCCTCGGCGAGCAGACGAAAGCTGTCCAGCAACTCGATGGGCAAGCCCTGGCCGCCCTTGATGCGGCCCAGGTCTTCCTTGTAACTGTCGCCGCCCGCTTGAACGCCGCGCTCAGCGATGCCGATCTGGGCGTAGCGGGCGTGCGTGCCGGCGTAGGCCGTGGCCACGTCGTTGCGCACCCGGTTCAGCTCGCGGACCAACTCCAGCTCCGCGATGCGCTGGCCGACCCGACGGCCGCGGATTTTCGCCCAGTTGCCGGCGCCCGCGTTCTGAGCGGTCCAGAACATGACAACGTCGATGTCATCGCGCGCGGCGAAGCTGCCGAAGCGCGCCTCGGCGAAGCCCTGGAAGCCGCCCGGTTGGCCGATCAAATTGCTGCCGCCGCCGAAAGAGCCGGCGCTGTAGCCGGCGAGGACCGTCGGCGAGAACGGCAAGACCTGCTGGTTACGCAGTAAATACAGGGCTTCACGGATGGCGGCCCGACGAGCCGCCAACTCCGGCCGCTGGTTCATGGCGATGGCCAGCAGGTCGTGCATCGGCACCGGGTCGGGAACGACCGGCGTCGGCACCACCCAGCCGTCCATGATGTGCAGTTGCAGCGACGGCGGCACGTTGATCAGCTGCGCCAGCTTGGCCGAACTGGCCAGCATCTCGCCCTCGGCCTGCACCACGTCGTCGTTGCGCTTGGCCAACTCCGCGGCGGCGCGGTCGGCGTCGGACTGCTTGCCCTGTCCCGTCCAGGCGTACACGGCGGTCAAGCGGGCGATCTCGTGGGCCGCCTCCTGGTTCTTCCGGGCGACCAGGTGTCGCCCCTCGGTGCGCAGCAGGTCCATGTACGCCAGGGCCACGCGGAGAAACATCTGGTTGCGCACGGCCAAGCTCTCGAACTGCTGCACGCGCACATTCTGGCGGATGGCCAGGGCGTTGAACAGACCCTCGGAGACATTGAGGACGTACTGGATCATGGGGACGCCTACCGTGCCGGCCGCCACCGCCCCGGCACCGCCGCCAAAGTACAGAGCGTTGCGGTTCACCGTGAGGATGTTGCCGCTGGACTGTTGCAGCGGGCCGGTGTGAGCGTCGTAGTTGGCACCGGCGTTGAGGTTGGGCAGGATCATGGCGTAGGCCGACAGCATCCGCGCCTGGGCCTCGGCCACGCGCTGGCGCGCGATGAGGATGTCCGGGTTCTCGACGCCGGCCAACCGCAGCACGCAACCCAGATCGATGGCATTGGCGTCCTTGGGCAAGATCGACGGCGGCGCCTGCGGCAACAGCGCCTCAATCTCTCCCTCCTTGGGCGGCGGCTTCGACTTGCCGTTCTCCAGACGCTTGGGCGCCGGCAGCTTGTCGTCGCTTCGGGTGACTTGGTTGGCCGCCGCCAGGTCCGGGCCTTCCTCCGCGGTCGCCAAGCCGGCCGCCAGGCTCCCATACAGCCAGGCCACCAGGAGTCCGCCTCGCCAGAAGCGGGCGTGGTAAGATCGGTTCATATCTCCTCCATCCGTCCGAGCCTGAAGCGTAAGCGAAGAAATGCTCTTCGCTTACGCTTCAGGCTCGGACAGGATCTCGCCGGTTTGGGAAGTTCTTCCAGGACAGGAGCAATCCCCCATCTCCTCACCCCAACCGATTTTCACGGTACAATCGATACAGTCCATAGACCACATTGCCCTTATCGGTTCGGCAGAGTCCTCAAAATCAGCAAAATCGGCCCAGAATAATTGCGGGCGGGCCAGAATGACTCAAGACAGCGCTATCCCGCTGGGGCGGCGGGGCGCGTATAGTTCCAATGGGGAGACCTGGCACCTTCCCACCCTTCCGGTGTTCACTGGGGCACACTGGCCGGGCCCTTCGCTTCAAGGAGTCATCTCATGCAGCCTTTCCGCAACATCCTGGTCGGCGTCGATCTGGCGCAGTACGATGCGTCCACCCTGCAACCCTCCGCCGTCGCCGGTGAAGTCGCTCACCGGGCCTTATGGCTGGCCGAGAAAATGTCCGCCCGCCTGACGTTCTTCTCCACCCTCGACCTGGCTCCCGAAACGCTGCCGCACCTGGACGAGACCGACTACCGCTTCCTGGCTACCACCGCCGAGCAGAACGCCGGCAAGATCCTTCACGGCCTGGTTCATCAGCGCAAGCCCGCAACCTCGAGGCGGCGGACAAGTTGGTGCTGGGCAGCGGCTGGCTGGAGTTGGTGCGTCAGGTGCTGCGCGACCAGCACGACCTGCTCCTGATCGGCACGCGCGACCGCACCGGACTGGGCCGCATGCTGTTCGGCAGCACCGCCATCAAGGTAGTCCGTCGCTGTCCCTGTCCGGTGTGGGTGGCCAAGCCTGGCGGCGACCCCGACCCCCTGAACATTCTCGTCGCCAGCGATCTCTCTCCGGTAGCCGAGAAGGCGCTGTGCCTGGCCGCCCAGATCGCCCAGCTCACCCCGGCGCGGGTCCACGTGCTCCACGTCGTGGACTTCCCGCTCGACCACATTTGGAGCACCGGTTTGCCCAGCGCCAAGGAAGAGACCTACCGGCGCGAGGTGCGGCGCAAGGCCAAGGAAGGGCTGCAACGGCAGATTGAGAGCGCGGCGCCTGCGGCCTGTCGCCGGCCGTCCAGGTTCGTCTCATGGATGACTCGGGAGGTCTGCCGGACGAGGGGGTCCTCGGCTACATCGACAAACACGGGATCGACTTGTTGATTATGGGGACCATCGGCCGCAGTGGGATTCTTGGCGTGATGATCGGCAACACGGCGGAGCGCCTGCTGCCGGAGCTGTCGTGTTCGCTGCTAGCGATCAAGCCCGCAGAGTTCGTCTGCCCCGTGAAGCTGTGAAACCTGGCGAGCGGGGGGCGTCAGCCCCCTGTTGGAAGCAACAGGGGGCTGACGCCCCCCGCTCGCCAAGTTTTGAACGCGCTGCGCGGATCAGTGCGGTCGCTCGGTGGTGATGGCCTGCCCCGGCGAGGCGTCGTCGGGAGGCGACGCCACACCGCCGTTGACCGGCACGATGGCCGGGCCGGAGTCGCGGATGACCAGCGAGTACAGGCACGGCACCACGAACAGCGTCGTCACCAGGCCGGCGAGCAAGCCGCCGATCACCGCCCGGCCCAGCGGCGTGTTGGCCTCGCTGCCGCGCTCCAGTCCCAGCGCCATCGGCAAGAGAGCGAAGAACGCGGCCAGGGCCGTCATCACCACCGGCCGCACCCGGATCGACGCCGCCTTGGCCACCGCCGCCGTCGGACTCAATCCTTCCTGCGTTCGGATGTGCTGCGTGAAGTCGGTCAACAGCACCGTGTTGGACACGACAATGCCGACCATGAAGATCATGCCCAGGAGCGATTGCACGTTCAGAGCCGTGCTCGTCAGGAACAGGATGAGGATTACGCCGACCAGGCCGACCGGCACCGCCGACATGACCACCAACGGCGTCATCCACGACTTGAACAGGGCCACCATCAGGAAGTAGATCAGCACCGACGCCAGGGCCAGGCCGACCGTCAAGCTGGTGAACGTCTCCTGCATCTTGGCGTATTCGCCGCTGAGCGTGATCTTGCTGCCGCCCAGCAGTTTCCGCTCCTGGGACGCCGGATCATACGGCAGCCCAGTCGCCGCGCTGCAACCGTTTGCCGAAGCGACCGACGAGGGCGGCGACATCGTCGGAGACGTGGCCGAGGTCGCGGCCGTAAACGCTCATGGTCAGGTCGATGGTCGCCTGCAAGTTGGTGTGCGTGACCTCGGCGGGCACCGTGTCGCGCGTCACCTGCGCCAGGTTCTTCAGCGGGATGGGGTTGGGCTGCCTGGGACTGGTGATGGGGATGTTGCATCAGCGTGTCCAGCGACACGATGTCCTTCTCGGGATACTGCACGCCCACGTAATACTGGTTGTGCGTCTGCGGATCGATCCAGAAGTTTTTCTTGTTGAACTGGATACTGTTGTTGACCGAGGCGACGACGTTCTTCATGACATCGACCTGGGTGAGACCGAGGTCGGCGGACTTGGTGCGATCGATGTTGACGACGTACTGCGGATAATCGAGGCGCTGCAGGATGCGGCGAATCGACGACGCCGTTAACCGAACGAACGTCGCGCTGGATGGCGGCGGCGATCTGATGGGCGACGGTCAGGTCCTTGGCGGTGATGCGGACGTTCAGCGGCGTGGACTTGCCCTCGTTCATGGCGCTGCGGATCAGACCGCCGGCGTCGAAAGCGAACTCCAGGCGCTGAAACGCCGCGTCCTCGGCGAAGGACCGGCGCAGGCGATGGACGTATTCCTGGGCGGACTCGTGGCGTTCCGCCTTGAGCTGGACGCGGACCACGGTGTCCATCGGCCCAGCGTTGGGCGTGTAGGCGGCGGACCAGTCGGCGACGACGCCGATTTCGCTGATGAGCGTCTCCAGGTCGTCGCCGAGCGTTTCGCGGACGCGCCGTTCCACCTTGACGATTTCTTTTTCCGTCAGGTCGATGCGCGTTCCGGTGGGAACGCGGACGTACATTTCAAAGGCGCCGGCATCGACTTCGGGGAAGAACTCGCGGCGCAGTTGGTAGCCCAGTCCGATGACCACGGCGACGAAGAGGACGAAGGCGGAGCCGACGACGACGACGCGGTTGCGCATGGTCCGTTGCAGAAGGATGACGTAGATGCGGATGCCGGCCTCGATCATCGCCTCCCAGCGGGCGAAGCCGCGCGAGATGAGTCCGCGATGCAGCGGCGCAACGCCCTCGGGATGAAGGACATGGGCCTGCAACCACAGGGCGCAGCGCGTCGGCACGAACGAGCGCGACAGGATGTAGGCGATAATCATGGCGAAGGCGACGGCTAGGGCCATCGGCCGAAACAGGAAGGCGCCCAGGCCCGGCATCAGCGCCAGCGGCGCCAGCACCAGCAGGGTGCAGCAGCTGGCCACCAGTTCCGGCATGGCCACCTCACTGGCGCCCAGGTAGGCCGCGTCGCGCGGGTTCGTTCCCATGCTCAGATGGCGATGCGTGTTTTCCAGACAAATGATGGCACTGTCCACCAGGGGGCCGATGGCCAGTGACAGGCCGGCCAGCGTCATGACGTTGATGGTCTGTCCCGTGAAGTACAGGGCGATGACCGCGGCCAGGACCGAGACGGGGATGGTCAGCACGGCGATCAGCGTCATCCGCCACTCCCCCAAAAACAGCAGGATCACCAGCGAGCACAAGATGGCCCCCAGCACGCCTTCGGTGGCCAGGCTCGTGATCGAGTGCTTGACGTAGACCGACTGGTCCATGACCGGCTTGAGGTCGATGTCATTGCGACTCAAGCGCTCCTTCATGTCCGGCAAACTGTCGCGGAGGGCGTTGACCACGTTGAGCGTGCTGGAGCCGACTTGCCGAAACACGGGGATGTACACCTGCCTGCGGCCGTTGACGCGGACGACGTTGGTCTGGATCATGGCGGCGTCTTGCGGGTCGGCCACATCGCCCAGGAAGATCGGTTTGCCGTTCTCGATCTTGATGGGGATGTCGCGCATCTGCGCCACCCGTTCGTACATCGAGTTGGAGTTGATGGCGTAGTCGGTACGGCCGAACTTGGCGTCGCCGGTGGGCAGGAAAATGTTGAACAGGTCGAGGGCGTCCATCACCTGCACCGGCGACAGATTGCGAGCTTGCAGCTTGGTGCGATCGAGGTAGGCGATGATGGCGCGGACCTTGCCGCCGTAGACCACGGGAGCGACGGCGCCGGGGTTGGACATGATCATGTTGCGGACTTCGTAGCGACCGACGTCGTAGAGGCTCGACTCGTCCGCCGTGGCGCTGTCCAGGGCGATAATCAAGACGGGCGTCGTGCCGGTGGGATCGAATTTGAGGATGACCGGAGGCAGCGTCCCCGGCGGCAGATTGGGGATGGCGGCGGAGGCCAGCGAGTTCACCTCGGTCAACGCCCCGTTGGGGTCGATCTCATCGCGATAGTAGTTGCGGATAATGCTGCATCCCAGCAGAGAGCGCGACTCTTGCAGCTTCATGCCGCTGGACTGTCCGGTCCAGCGCTCCATGCGGTTGGTGATGTCCTTCTCGATGCTGTCGGCGGGCATGCCGTTGTAGAAGGTGAGCACCTGCACGGCGGGGCTTTTGAAGACGGGCAGAATGTCCACGGGGACCATTCCGGCCACGAGAATGAGCATGCCGATCAGGGCGATGCTGAGGACCGAAACGGTGACGGCATAGGGGTTGTTGAGTGAAGCGCGAATCAGCCCGTTCATGATGTTGGCCCCGTGCGATCCCTAAGTCCTCGTTTCGCCGCGACGCGCAGCGGAGCGCGCTCCGCTGCGCGTCGCGGCGAAACGAGGAACGTATTCGGTTAGTGACCCGATGAAGGCTTGTTTGCGGCGCCGCTGGCGGCGACGGGGATGTCGTCGCTGAGGTCGCCGCTGGGGTTGACGACCACGTCGTCCTCCGGCCGCAAACCCTCCAGCACCTCGACCTCGATGCCGTTGTCCAGGCCGGTCTTGATGGAAACCCGGTGCGCCTTGTCGTCGCGGACGACGTAGACCGAGGCTTTGCCGCCCTCGGCCTTACCCGCCAGACAGGCGGACGGGATGGAGATGGCGTTCTCGATCCGCTTCAGGGTGATGGTGACGAGTCCATACATGCCTTGGCGGATCAACCCCTTGGCGGGATCGCTGGTGGTGTTGGGGATGTCGATCTCGCAGCGCATGGTCTTGGTCTGCAAATCTTCCGAGGCGGCGATACGCGAGACGGGATAGGTGAACTTCTCGTTGGGCAGGGCGTCGAAGACGATGGCGGCCGAGGCGCCGGGAGCGCAGTAGGGCACGTCGCGGTCGGGGATCGGCACCACCATGCGCATGGTCTCGGTGTGCTGCAAGGTCAGCAAGGGAGTAGAAGAGCTGCCGCCGGTGGCCGCCCGGATGAAGGCGCCGGGGTTGAAGCCGTCGTTGCGGAAGGTGATGACGCCGTCGAAGTCGGCGCGGATGGTGCCGAAGTTGGCCATCACGTGCGCCCGATCCAGCTCGGCCTTGGTGACGTTGACGCGCTCGTTGGCCTCGATGAGGTCCGCCTCGGCCTGGTCGATCTTGGCCGCCGCCGACTCCTTCTGGGCCTTGGCCGCCTCCACCGCCTCCCCGGCGGCGTTGACCGCCTCGAAGGCCGCCTCGCGCCGGTCCTCCTGCTCATCGACCAGCCGCGCGTCGATGCTCCGTTCCTTGAGCAGTTCGCGGAACCGTTCAGCCTGTCGTTCCCGGAAGACCAGATAGGCGCGGTCGCTCTTGAGCCGAGCCTCGGCGGCCTTG
Source organism: uncultured Planctomycetota bacterium (assembly GCA_963849325.1). GTDB lineage: Bacteria > Planctomycetota > Planctomycetia > Gemmatales > Gemmataceae > JAJPHU01. Next base: position 434,177 of record CAWKHF010000012.1, read on the forward strand.
ATCTTGGCCTCGACGCCCTTCAACTCCGCCTTGGCGTTGCGGATCGCCGCGTCCTTCTGCTTGACCTGGGCCTTGGCCAAACTCAGCGCCGCTATCTGTTCCTCGACGCGCGCTTTCAGATCGGGCACGGAAATCTCGGCCAGCACGTCGCCCTTTTTCACGAGCGAGCCAATGTCAACCTTGCGCGTCTTCAAATAACCGGAGACTTCCGCGAAAATGTCGGCCCATTCAAACGCCATGACCGTGCCGGCCTGGGCCGTCTGGCGTTCGAGTCGTCCCGTCTTCGGTTTGACGACTTCGACATGCACATCCGTTGAGAAATCCGTGGTCTTGGATCCCTCCGCCCCTCGCGCCGTCGCATGGCTCGGGCTTTTCGCCAGGTAAACGCCCGCGCCGGCGACCACCAGGACCACCAGGATGAGCGGGATGAGCCATAACTTGCCGCTGGCGTGCGTCTCTTGCATGTTCGTGCTCCTGCCGAGTAGGCCATTCTACCCTTGTGCCGCGCATGGATCGACGAAGAGGAGGCGACGAAAAAGATACGCAGACCACGTCCCCAGGACATGGTCCCTTGCAGGGTCGATTATGTTCCTTACTGTTTCTTAATCTTATCTTGCACTCTTCGGCAAGTCACGGCGATTCCCCAACCTTACGAAGAATTAACTTTCCGAGCCGGAAGCGGCCGCGAAGAAATAGTGTTCTTCGCGGCCGCTTCCGGCTCGTACCAATGGTCCTGTCGGACGGTCAGGGATTTTTCTCTTCGGCCTCGGGGAGAGAAGGGAGAGGGCGGGGAGGAGGAAGCTCGTCTTTGCCCTCCATCGATGGGGGGACCGAAGGACGAGCGGAAGAAGCGGGTTTCTTCGCCGAGTCAGGGACCGCCGCCGCCGCTCTCTGGTTCCCGGACGGCACGGCATGGAAGGTGATGTGGTACACCTGCTCCGCCTCGGAACCGCCGGTGTACCCGAAGTAACTGTCATAGGCGATGCGCTTCCCCAGTTCGCCGCCCACAGCGGCTTCGTGGTCGATCTGGAAGCCGCCGGGACATTTCTGGTGCATCAGATACTCGGCCCGGCTGCGGTAATACGTCGGCCATTGATTGGTGTTGGTCGGCATGACGACCACGCCGCCGTCGGGCGTCTCGCGGACGAAACGGACGGCCGAAGCACAGCCGCACGCGGCCGACAGAAGGAGTAGGCCGAGCAGGACAAGCCGAGACTTCCGCGCCGAGACGTGCGAGTCGGGCATGGGACCTCCTTCCAGGTACGCGCGAGGGACGGCTATAACGCCGCGGCGCGGAGACTGTCAAGGGGGAGACCTCGAGCGCTCCCGTCGGATCGACGTGCCTCGTCCAGTCCGGCTTGCAAAGAATTACGGTCGCGGCTATAGGCTCCGCCTTCACCGTCAATTCTGGGGAGAGGGGCGGTCCCAGGGGACCGTCCACCGTTCGGGGCTTCTGTCAGCGGGAGCACGGCATGAGTCAGAAGAGGTTTCGGTTGGCCGGACTGGCGATGACGCTGGTGCTTTTCGCCTGCTGGATGGCGCCCGTCGGGACGGTGCTTCACGCTCAAGTTCCGCTGGAGTCCGCGGACACGAACGATCCGCCGGCGGAGGCGGAGACCGTGTCGGCGGACCTTTTGCCCTCGGCCCCGTCAGCGCCGATGGACGAGGCGTCGATCCGCATGAACCGCATTGAGGCGCAGCTGCGCGACCTGGAATCGTACAATCAACAATTGCGGAAGCAGTATCAGCGCTTGATGCGCAAGTACGAGAAAGTCAGCACGACGAGCGAATCGGCGGTGTTCGGCGCCGATGCCAAGAACCCGGACGGCAAGGGGGTTCCCGGCGGCGTGGAGGTGGGGCCGGACGCAGCCGGCAAGGAGGAGGGGCCGGACGCGGAAGGCGCGAGCATCGCCGCGGGCACGGGCGGCTCCCAACGTGCTGGGGCGGGATCGAGGCCGGGAGCCACCGCGCAAGCGCGCATGACTCGCGTTGGCCTGTTTTGGTTCCGAGACAACTCGGCGGAAATCGCCGGCCGGGGTCCGTACACGCCCGATATGCCGGCCCACGAACATGAAATCGGCGAGGGCACGTTCCTGGGCGGCCGGGAGAACGGCGTCACCTGGCACTCCGCGGACGACTATTTCACGCTCACGTTCCACAACCTGAGCCAGTTGGATTTGCGCGAACCGTTCCAGCAAGGCGACCCGCTGCACGGCGGTTTTATCATTCCTCGGCAACGTTGGTATTTTGAAGGCAAAGTCGGCGACTATGCCAATTACGTCACGTCGATCAACCGCGGCTATGCCTCCTTTGACGTTCTCGATTCCTACGTGGACTTCATCGTGAATCCGGAATGGCTGTCTTTCCGCGTCGGCCGCATGAAGACGCCGTCGATGTACGAATACATCTCCATTGATGAGGCGAACCTGATTGGCCCGGAGCGGTCCATCTACGTGCAAAACTTCGCCGGCAATCGTCAATTAGGCGCCATGGCCCACGGCCGGCTATTCGACCGCCGCTTTGAATACTATGTCGGTGCCTTCAACGGCCAGCGGCGTTCCTTCGAGGACTACAACAGCAGTCGCGATTTTTACTCCTACCTGGACTATCGCCCCTTCGTCCAATCGGGGATCGATTGGCTCACGGGCTTGCACATGGTCGGGTGTTACAATGGCGGCGAGGAGCGACAGCCCCTCAGTCCGATCGCCCTGCGCACGATGAACCAGCTGTCCAACAGCAATGCCGCCGCCTTTGTTTCGCCAACCATTTTGGAATTCAATAATGCTGTGTTCGAGAACGGCCCCCGCCAATTCTGGTCTTATGAAACGGTTTACTACTATAAGAGTTGGGGTTTTCTGAGCGGCCTCCAAGGCGGATATCAGGATTACTCGGTGCTCGCGTCAACATCGACCACGGCGCCAAAAGGTGCTTCAAGCAGCGCCTCGCCTGCCGCCACAGCGGTGACTTCCCCGTTCGCCTCCACACGTCAGAATGCCAACAACGAGTTCCTCAACGTCAACAGTCCGTTTCGGACGCATGTGCCGATCATGGGCTGGTCGTTCCAGACGTGGTACTTCCTTACGGGCGAACAAATTACCCGGCGGCGGTATCTGGTGGAACCACGGAACCCCTATGGCTATTACGATGGTTCCGTCCATCCGGGGGCCATTGAGTTGTTTGCCAAAGTAAGCGACATGCAACTGGGCAGTTCCATCTTCCGAGGCGGGATCGTCAACCAGGCCTTGTGGACGAACCGCGCCTTCGCCCCGGAAGTCGGTTTCAACTGGTATCTGAACCATTTCGTGAAGTTCACCTTCGATTACCAGCACGTGTTCCTGGGCAACCCGGTGGTCCTCGATCAGGCGACCAATAAATTCACCAAGGACTACGATTTGTTCCTGTTCCGCACCCAGTTATTCTTCTGAGAGGGAGGCTCCCAACAGGTTTCGCTTCGTGGCTCGTCTTGCTCGAACCACCGCGCCTACTTCGTTTCCGCGGCCGGCAAGGGTTGGTGCGTCTTGAGGTCATAACGACCGCCCGCCGGGACGGCTTCGTAGTCGGGACCACTTTCTTTGCGCGGTTTGTTGCGATCGTAGAAGTAAACCTTGCCGTTGCCCAGGACCGCCCCGACGTGGCCTTGCACAACCAGGGCCGTCGCCTCGTCGATGCCAATACCCAACATCTGCGGGTAGGTGTTCGCCAGGGCGGTCATGTCGGCGAAGCGATTGCGTTTGGTAAAGTGCTGATCGACGGCGGCGCCGGGCAGAAAACCCAGGCCGCGCTCGTAGCCCTCGCACATCATGTCGGTGTTGTTGAGTGGACTGCCGCGCACCAGGTACTCGGCCTGGATGGAGGCGCCGGCCGAACTGCCGCCGATGACGCCGCCGCGACGCAGCACGGCGCGGAAGAGCGGTTCCGCCTTCGTCCCCTCGTAGGCGTCCATGAAGCGCCATTGCCGGCCGCCGCCGAACCAGATGCCCTTTGCTTCCCGCAAGATTTCCAGGTTTTTCGGGTCTTCAACGTCTTTTAATTTCCTTTTCGGCAGGACGTGGACGTTACGGGCGCCGGCCTTCTCGAACTGGGCAATCTCGCCGTAGCGGGCGGGGATGGGATCGGGCTGGGCGGTCGGCAGGAAGACGATCGGTGCCTCGGGACCGCCGGCCAGATCGAGAAACTTGCGCAGGACGGTGGGCGGCATGCCGCCGCCGCCGACGATGACGAGAGCGCCGTGCGGCACTTCCGGCACAGCGGCTTTCGCCGGCGGAAAGGCCGGCCCACTCCGCGCCGCGCCGCGCGTCGCCACATCGTCCAATCGGACTCGGCCCCAGCCTTCAACGTAACGATCCGGGCTGGCCGCGATGGGCAGGCGGCCAGGCACACGCTTACCGTGCCCTTGCCGAGAACGCGCATGTCGCGGCCCTTGACGAGCAACGCCGCACCGTCGTCGATGTCGAGTCCGACCAGACCCGGCGCCTCGTTCAGCACCTGGAGAAGCCGATGCTTCGGCTCGCTCGTATCGTGGAGGGCGATTACGGCTCCGGGCAGAAGATCGAAACCCCGCTGTGTCTCCGCCTTCTTGTGGGCCAGCATCCGCCGTGATATGGCCGCCGTGCCACCGACGACGCCGCCGCGCTGAAGAACGCCGTTCAATTCCTTCTCGAGCGCCGTGCCGGGGTAAACGCCGCCATCGATCCAGACGCCGGTCGCCTGCCGCAGCGGCTTGAGCGACGCGGCGTCATCGGCCATCGGACGCGACGCGCACTTCCACGAGCACGACGGACGCCGGCTTGCGAGCCTTCCAGGTTGCGAGTGGATCGTCCGCGTTCGCGCCGTCCGAGAGGACGACAAGCTCCGCCTTGTCGCCTCCAGCCTGTTGCAAGAAACGGTCCCGCGCCGCCTCCGGCACCGTTCCGCCGCAAATCACCAGGGCGCCGTCGATCCCTTCGGGACGCAGGCGCGGCGCCGGCTGGTCTTCGGCTCCTGCCGGGGCCGCGAACGCGACGAGGGCCGAGGATAGAAGGACCAGGCCGAGGAAATGTCGTTTCATACTGTCTCCTTGCTCGGTAGGGTGGGTCGAGGGACGAGACCCACCGCTGCTCTTGGTGGGTCTCGTCCCTCGACCCACCCTACCAAACCAACGCTCCACCGGAAACGATTCTTGTAGCTGTGAGGTTATCGCGTTCTTGTCTCAACTAGGGGCTTTCGTCGCGCCCGGGAAGCGGGTAGGCTATCAGGGTTCCCTCGATGATGGCGAGGCGAGATGGTCAACCGGCGGAGCCGGCCGCCGAGACGGCGACCGATACCGCGACCTCATCTCCGGCTCCCGAAGCCGGCCGCGACCATGGCCAACGTATGCGCGTATCAATTCGTCCTTCGGCCGCGCGAAGGGCAGAGCAGTGCGGACTGTCTCGATGCCGTGCGCGACGAGATCGCCGATTGGATTTGCGACATCTATCGCGCCGTCGGCCTGGAGGGCGTGGCCATCCCGTTTGACGGCACCTGCCTGGCGCCGCATCCGACGCATGAATTGTGGTCCGAACAGCGCGAGTGCTCGACGCATCGGCTGGCGACGATCGAATGGGTGTGGCCGGAAGACGTGGACCCGACGCTATCCTGGCTGTTGGCCTGCACGGTGGCCTGTGACGATAAGGCGGTGCAGGTGTCGCTGCTGGTGCAGATCGTGTCGCGGCCGTTCGTGCTGCGGCCGCTGCACTTCGCCCTGACGGAGAACAACCCGTTGGCGTTCCTGCCGGCGTTGGCGGCGCACCTGCTACGACTGTGGCCCGGCCAGATCGGCGATTGGCCGATCGCCACGCAGGTGCGCATGCTGCGCGCCAACGCCATCGACCGCTTCGTGCGGGAAACGCTGCGCGACCCGGCACGGCCGCTGCCCGTGGTGGTCGTCAACCTCGCCGGTCCCGTCAACCTGCGCGGCGATGGTTTGCAGGGCGCCCAGGTCCGACTTCTGGGCTTGGCCCAGCTGGCCGCCCTCGTCAACGCGCCGGCGGCGCAGCGCCTCTCGAAGCTGCTGCCGGAGGATGCTCCCTGGGAAGGCTGTCCGGTTCGCGTCTATTGGCCGTTCTCGGTGCGCGACGTGCCCGGCTCGCACGCCTTGCTCAGTCCCGCGGAGATGGAGCAGGAGTTGCAAACCCGCTCGCTCGATCAGATTCTGCTCTCCAAGTTCGTCGAATTCAACGCCCTGCGCTATCGGGAAGGCGACTTGATCCGGGCGGCCCGGTTGGCGGTGGACCGCGAAGGGGCCGGCTGGCGCCAGGTGGCGAATGCGGCCGAGAGGGAGCTGGAGTCCGTTCGCGCCGAGGCGCGTCGCGTGCAGGAGGAGCGCGATCGACTCCGTCAGGAGTGCGAGGCGACCCGGCAAGCCCTACGCTCGCTGCAAGCGGACCTGGCCGCCCGCCAGGAGCCGGCCCACACCGAGTCGTTCGACGAATTGGCCGCCGAGTTGGAACGAGCCTGGGATGACAACCGCCGGCTAACCGCGGAGGTCGAGGCCGATCGTCGGCAGCTGGAGCAACTGCGCGAGGAGCTGCACATCCACCAGGAGAACTGGGGCCTGCTGGCGGCGTCGCGCGCCGCGGACGGACGGGCGGCGGCGACGGCCCCGCCGGGCGAGCGCGTCTTCACCTCGGCGGCTGACGCCCTCCAGGGTGCGGCCACGGATTTCGCCGACGTGGTCGCCGTCTGGGAGGACGCCGTTCGCTCCGCCGAGGCGTCGCTTTTCCGAACGCCGGGCAAGGTCTACCGTGCCCTGGAAGCTATCGCCGACGTGGGACGAGCCTATTTCCAGGCCAAGGACGGCGGTTCGCCGCTGGGGCCGGTCGAACGCGCCTTCGCCTGCCGCGTACCGTTCAAGTACACCGGCTTCGAGAGCCAAACGACCCTTCGCCTCTACGGCGCGGAGCGCGTCTTCCACCACCACGAGCAGAGCCGGCAAATGCAACGACATCTGACGCTGGGCGGCGGCGACACCAATAACTGTTTGCAAATCTATTTCGACTTCGACGACGCATCGCAGCGCGTGCTGATCGGCTATTGCGGCCGACACCTGCCCTATCACCGTCAGCGGACGTGAACGGCGAACTCCTGTCCGAGCCTGAAGCGTAAGCGAAGGGATGCTCTTCGCTTACGCTTCAGGCTCGGACAAGAGTTTCCCTCGGCGACACCACAGGAAGCGCGTCCAGCCGAGCGGGCCGAGCCATTCGGCGGCGACGAAGCAGCCGCGGTGCTCGCCGGCCAGGCGCGGGACATCCGCGTGCAAGCGCTTGCCGCTCACCTCCGCCCCCTGGTACTCGCGCAGCACTTGCTCCACTTCGCCATCCTCGCCGCCGCGCAGCAGCACCACGCGGCGCGGACAGCGCGGCGACGAAGAGACGGGCCGCGCCGGGTCGTGGCCCGGCACGACGCCATTACTCGACGGTCCCATGTCTTTTCCGATCTCCGGATTGCTCTTGCACTGTCCGCACCCGCTGCGCTATCGTTCGCCTCCCTTTTCGCAGCCTCGGCGCGGAGAGGCGCGCAAAAAAAGCGGTGGCGCAGCCTTGCGCCACCGCTCCTCTTGAGGTGGGTCAGCACCACACGACAACGACACTTCTGGCAGGTAACGGCTCAAGGGGGCAGGTTTCGTGTGGCTCACCACCTCTTGATGGGGTTCCTTATCGACCGGGACGAGTGCCGGTCTTGAAGAAACTTGCCGAAACGAGGCAATCATGGCCCCTTGCGGGAATCGGCGTCGGTCCTTGCGTGGGCTGGCCGTGCCGCTGCTTCTGTCCCTCGCCGTACATGGGCTGTTGTTGTTGGTGCTGGGATTGTTTCCGGCACGTTCTCGTGGGCCGACCCTCGCCATCGAGGACACGCGCGTGGCCCTGGATCTGTGCCTGCTCGATCCCGGTCCCTCCGCGAACCGTTCGCCGCGCGAGACGCCCGCCTCTCCGCGCGATCTCAACGTGTCCACGGATTTCCGCCCGCAATTGAACGAGTCCCCGATTGTCGCCGGGCCGGACGTGGTCGGGTCCGCACCGACGCTGTCGTTCGCCGGTCCCCTCGGCCGAACCGATGGTCCCGCCGGTTCGCCGAAGGACGGCGGCCGCGTCGTCGGCAGTCTGTTCTCTCCGCCGACGATGGCGGCCCGCGTCGTCTACGTCCTCGATCGTTCCGTGAGCATGGGCATGGACAACAAACTGGAGCGGGCTTGTCAGGAATTGCTCGCCGGCTTGCGGCGTCTGCCGTCCGCGACGCGCTTCCAGGTCGTCGCCTACAACAACCACGCCGAGCCGTTGGTGATTCACGGTTCGGTCGATTGGTTGACGGCCGAGCCGGCGGTACTCGAAGAGGTCGGCCTGGCGCTGGCCAGGCTCGCAGCCGCCGGCGGCACCGATCACGCCAACGCCCTGCGCCGCGGACTGGCCCTTCGGCCCGACGTGCTTTTTTTCGTCACCGACGCCGACGACCTGCCGCCGGAGCAGGTCGCCCTCGTCACGCGCGGCAACCCAGGCGCCGTCATTCACGCCATCGAGCTGACGAGGCGACGCCATCCCCGTTCCGACAGCTCGCTCGCGCGCCTGGCGCGCGACAACGGCGGTAGCTATCGCTGCGTCTGGATTGGCGATTGAGGGTCGGCGATCCAGCCCCGCGCTTCTTCCAGCACAAGGGTCTTCATCGCCTCGATCCACGCCGGATGATCGTTCAGACAGGGGCAGCGATGCAGCCGTTCGCCGCCGGCGTGCTGGAACGCCTCGCGCGCCTCGCGGCCAATCTCGTCGATCGTCTCCAGGCAATCGCTGGTGAATCCCGGCGTGGCGACGAAGACGCGCTTGACGCCGGCTTGGGCCAACCGTACCAGCGTCCGATCCGTGTACGGCTTCAGCCATTCCTCGCGGCCAAACAGCGATTGAAACGTCTGCGTCCAGCGCGGACGCGGCCAGCCGAGCCGGCGGACCAATGCCGCCGTGGTCCGCTTGACGTGCGTGGCATACGGGTCGCCGCTTTGAGCGTAGCGGATGGGGATGCCGTGAAAGCTGAGCAGGTAGTGGTCCGGCTGCCACGGCAGTCGGGCCAGTTCGTCGCGGATGACGGCGGTCACGGCGTCGAGGTAAGCGGGGTGCTCGTAGTAAGGCGGCACGATGCGCAGGGCCGGCACGCGCCGCTCGCCCATGAGCGCCTGAAAGAGCACGTCCGTCGCCGATGCCGTCGTCGTCGCCGAATACTGCGGATACATCGGCAGCACGATCAGCCGCTCGACGCCTTGCTCGATCAGCCCGCGCACGACCGACGCCAGCGACGGATTGCCGACCTGCATCCCGAACGCCACCGGCACGCCGGGCAGCGCCTTTTGCAGTTCGGCCGTTTGCCGCCGCGTCCAGTGCAGCAGCGGCGAGCCGGTGACGGAATCCCAGATGCGTTGATACTTCGCCGCCGATTGGCGCGGCCGAAACGGCAGAATGAAGAGGTTGAGGACGAACCACCACGTCAATCGCGGGGCTTCGATGACGCGGGGATCGCCGAGGAACTGGCGGAGATAGCGGCGCAGGGCCGGGGCCGTGGGCGCGTCGGGAGTGCCGAGCTGGATGAGAAGAACGCCGGTGCTCATGCGATCAGCGATCAGCGATCGGCCAGCCCGGAGCGTCCGCGACGGGAAGCCGCTTCCCGTCGCGGACGCTCCGGGCTGGCCGATCATCGATTCACTTCTTCTTGCACTCGGGGCCTTCCTGCGCGTCGCCCTTCTCGGTGATGTGGCCTTCGCCGCTGTCTTTCAGAGCGGTGGAGCGTTCGGCGTTGAGCGGCGTGAAGCTGGTCCACTGGGCCGGCACATTGGCCTCGGCGAAGATGGCCTCGACCGGGCACTCGGGGACGCACGCCTCGCAGTCGATGCAGTCCGCCGGATCGATGTACAGCATCTTCTCGTCTTGATAGAAGCATTCCACCGGGCAGACCGCCACGCAGTCGGTGTACTTGCAGTCGTAGCACGGCTGGCAGACGGTGTGAGTCATCGCAATCGGGTCCTTTCTACAAAAGGGCACACCCCGGACGCTGTTGTCCGAGGGCCACGCCAAAGCGACGGAGGGAACCAGAAGACTCCCCCTCGGGAACAGGCTTTTCTTCTCCGTAATCCATACCAAGTACCTTGTCCGCTGTCCAGGAAATATCGACCTTCGCCGAATGGTTTCGCCGACCTCGATCTCCTTGCCGCGGCGAACGCGACGGCTTACGATAAGAGCGAGTGAACCAAACGCATCCGAGCCTGAAGCGTAAGCGAAGAAACTCCTATCTTCGCTTACGCTTCAGGCTCGGATAAAAACTCTTCCGAGAACGGCAACATGCACGCCGACAAACCGACGAACGACAACGGCCTGGCCGGCGGATGGGCGGTCGGTATGGCCGTCGCCGCAGGGCTGATTCGACTGCTCCCCCATCCCTGGCATTTTACGCCGGTCGGCGCGCTGGGTCTGTTCGGCGGTGCCCGGCTCGCGCGGCGTGGGCCTTTGTTCTGCCCCTCAGCGTCATGGCTGTGACCGACCTGCTTCTGTGGGCGATCCGCGGCAATCCCCCCTTTAATCCCTGGGTCTACGCCTGCTTCGCATTAACCGTCTTGTGGGGCCAGTTGTTTCTGCGAAGCGGCGGGGCCGGACGCATCGCCGCCGTGAGCGTGCTGGTCAGCGTCCAGTTCTTTCTGGTGACGAACTTCGGCGTCTGGCTGGCCAGCAGCGTGGATGCGCGGACGCTGCCGGAGGGGACCGTCGTGGTATGGAAGGAAATCCCCGGTTTGCCGGCCGCGGTCCCGTCTGCCTACGCGCGCAATCTGTCCGGCCTCGTCGGTTGCTACGTCGCGGCCCTGCCGTTCGCCGGCACCAACGCACCGCCGCTGGGCTTCTTCGGCAATCAACTGGCCGGCGATCTGTTCTACAGTGCCCTTCTGTTCGGAGCCTACGCCTGGCTCCGTCGCGGCGTCCTGCTGCCGCGCCCGCTGGCCGATCCGAGGACGTCATGAAATACGCCGCCATCATCGAGTACAGTCAGGACAAGGACAAGGTCCAATCGATTCGGCCGGTGCATCGTCAATATCTGACCGCGCTGCGCGAGCGCGGCCAGCTCGTCGCCGCCGGGCCGTTCACCGACGACAGCGGCGCCCTCATCGTCTACGAGGCCGCCTCCGCCGAGGAAGCCGAGAAGCTCGTGCGGGGCGATCCGTTCCATCAGAACGGCATCTTCCTCCGCTACGTTCTGCGGCCGTGGAACCCGGTCCTCGCCAACCGCGAGCTATTCCCCGCCTGAAGAATTATTTCCCCCGGAGTAGCCCGGAGCGCAAGCGACGGGTTTTCACCCGTCGCTGGCGCTCCGGGCTAGTTGAGAAAGCTCTTGACGGCGCCGGGCAGGCACCTATCATAGCTTTTTCGGTCCCGAGTTCTGCACGAGATGGAAAGACGAGCATGTCCACCTTCATGGCCAAGCCGGAGCAGGTGTCGCGGCGCTGGTTGCTGATCGACGCCACGGACCAGGTGGTTGGCCGCCTGGCGGTGCAGATCGCCAACATCCTGCGCGGCAAGCACCGTCCCGAGTACACGCCGCACGTCGATACCGGCGAGTTTGTCATCGTCATCAACGCCGAGAAGGTCCGCTTCACCGGCAAGAAACTGCAAACCAAGACGTATCGCTGGTACACGCGCTATCCGGGCGGTCTCAAGGTGGTCCTGGCCCGCGACGTGATGCAGAAGCACCCGGAGCGCATCCTGCAAGAGGCCGTGCGGCGCATGGTGCCGCGCAACAAGCTCGGCCGGCAGCAGATGACTAAGCTGAAAATCTACGCCGGGTCGTCCCATCCGCACCAGGCGCAGCAACCCGTGGCCTTCCCGCTGGCACCGTGATTCGGAGAGAGATCGTGGCCGACACGAAGACGACGACAAAGAAGACCTATTATCTCGGTACGGGCCGGCGCAAGACGTCGGTGGCCCGCGTTCGCCTCTGTGAGGGTTCGGGCCAGATTGTCATCAACGGCCGGGGGCTGGACGAGTATTTCACCGAGGAGAAGGACCGCAAGGCCGTCGTCGGGCCGCTCGAAGTCACCGAGATGCGCGGCCGTCTCGACCTGTTCGTCAAGGTGCAGGGCGGCGGCATCACTGGCCAGGGCGGCGCCGTCTGCCAGGGTGTCGCTCGGCGCTGAAGCAGATGTTCGGTCTGACGACCGGGCAGCAGGAAGGCACCGACGGCACCGACCAGGTCAGCAGCATGGCCAAGAAGCTGCGCGATTCGCACTTCCTGACCCGCGACGGCCGCATGAAGGAACGCAAGAAATACGGTCGCAAGGGCGCCCGCAAGAGCTTCCAGTTCTCCAAGCGCTGATTCGGGCCGCTTGCGATTCCTTTCGTTTAGCCGCGACGCGCAGCGGAGCGCGGGCCATCCACCGCGCTCCGCTGCGCGTCGCGGCTAAACAGAGAACTCGTCCGGAGCGGCCGGCTCCTTGACAGATTTCGCCTCCCTCTCCATAATTCCATGTACATCTTTTCGTCCGAGAAGGACGTGCGAGCGACCGCGTCCTTCTCCTCGCTCCCGCCGGGAACGAGTGGACGATGCGGTCCAAATTTTGCCCAGTCTCCAAGGTCGCTCCCCGCACGCCGGTTGGACCGGAGGTGCCGTGCGGGTGCGGAGGTCTGCTCTGGGGAAACGTTGGCGCGGACACCGCGGTAAACCTCTTTACCGCGGGGAGACGTTGAAATCTTCTCTACTCGGGAGGCGCCATGTCTTTGCTTGCGCGTGGCTTGCGGGCCGCTTACGTTCTCACCCTTCTGTTGGCGGTTTCGTTGCTGGTTCGGCCCGGAGAGTCTCGGGGGCAATTCCGGGGAGCCATGCCCCCTCCGCCCCTTCGACTGCCGATCAACAATTTCATGGACACCACCGGGAACTTCGGCTTCGGTGGTTTCGGCGCCTTCGGTCAGTTCGGCTTCCCGACGTTCGCCTCCCCGACGTTCGCCTATCCGGTCTATCCCTTTTACCGAGTTGGTGTCGTCCCTGGCTTCGGCTTCGGAGGTTTCAACGGCTTCGGCTTCGGCGGTTTCCCCGTTGGCGGCTTTGGCTTTCCCGTAGGCGGCTTCAATGGCTTCGGCTTCAATGGCTTCGGCTTCAATGGCTTCGGATTGAACGGCTTCGGCTTCAATGGCTTCGGATTGAACGGCTTCGGATTGAACGGCTTCGGCTTCAATGGCTTCGGATTGAACGGCTTCGGATTGAACGGCTTCGGCTTCAATGGCTTCGGATTCAACCGTTTCGGCTTCAACGGTTTTGGGGCCGTTGGTTTCCCCGTTATGGGCTTCGGGGGGAACTTCGCCCGAGTCGGCATCGCCGGCTTGCCGCCGCTTGGTGGTTTCGCTGGCGTTGGAGGCTTGCCAGGCTTCGGCGGTTTCGCGGGTTTCGCCGGAAAAGCGTTCGGCGGTTTCAACGGTCGAAACGGTCTTTGATGGTCTTTACCGAGGACACGTCTTGGCCTCGGTATCGTGACGCCCTCGTAGGCGAGTGGTTTCGCCCCTTTTGGTTCAGGAGTCGTTTGCAACAACTCCCTCCTCGAACCCATTTCTGTGTAGGAGGCTCCTATGACGCACTTCGGACGCTCGCTGCGAGTCGCTTACGTCCTGGCGCTGTCTGTCTGTGTGGGATTGCTGGTATGGCCGCGCTCATCGACAGGGCAATTCCGAGGGTCCATGCCTCCGCCGCCCCTACGGCCGCCGATGAGCAATCTCCTCACCGACAGCACGGGGAATGTTGGCCTGGTCGGTATGGTCGGCGGGGCCAGCATCATGGGCCTCCCCACCGCACCAGGATTCGGCTTCACGGCTCTAGGCGGGGCAGGCATCAGCGGTTTCAACGGTTTCGGTCTGGGTGGCGGCTTGAGCGGTCTGGGTGGCGGTTTTAGCGGGTTCGGTAGCATTGCCGGCCTGGGCGGCTTCCCCGGAAGCATCGCGGGTCTGGGCGGCTTCGGCACCTTTGCCGGGAACATTGGCGGACTCGGAGGCTTGGCTGGCATCGCCGGCTTCAACGGACTGGGCCTGAATGGTCTCGGTGCTGGTTTCAATGGTCTCGGCCTGCGCGGCATAAACGGGGGCTTGGTCGGCATCAATGGCCTGGGAGGTTTCGCCGGCCTGGCCGGCAATTTCGCCGGCATCGCCGGGAACATCGGGGGCTTGGGAGCGGGCGGTATTGTCCCCGGAGGCTTCGGAGGTTTCGCCGGCAAAGGCTTCGGTATTGGCGGCTTTGGCGGTCGCAAAGGTCTCTAAAAGGGAGCAGAGCAGTCCGAACCGCGACCGTCTGGGAGCGGAAGCAAAACCGCTCGCTGACGCTCGCGGCTCGGACAGCGACCGCCAGGAGGAGATGATTGATCGGCGACACGACCGGGGGTAAAATGCTCCGCACCTGCAATGATCTCTTTTCTCGGGGTCGGCATCCGCGGATTGACCCCGAGCTTGCGGAGTGCAACCGTGACCCGGACCTGCAAGCAGTGCCGCCGCGTCAACCCGGATGAGGCGGCTTATTGTTACCATGACGGCGTCGCGTTGGAGCCGCGGGGAGGCGGGGCCATCGACGTCGGTTCCCACCCTTTCGGCGTCCCTTTCGTTTTCCCCTCGGGCCGAACCTGTGTGAACTTCAAGCAGCTGGCCCTGGCCTGCCATGAGGACCGGAAAGCGGCCCACAGTCTGCTGCGACTGGGGCACTCTGGAATCCTTCCTGGCCGGACAGGGAAGGTCCGACCTCGCCCGCGCCGCCCGCGCCGCCGCTCGCGCCGCCGACCGCGATCGTGGCCTGGACGACTTTCTCGGCCGACTGCCCGGCGGGGCTTTGACGCCGGCCCGACTCCGTGCCGAGCCGTCCCTTCTCGACCTGGGCGATCTGCGCCCCGGCGAGGATCGCCGCTGTGAGCTGGTGCTGCGCAACGAAGGCATGAGGCTGCTGTATGGCTCGGCCAGCTGCGAGGACGTTCCCTGGCTGGCCCTGGGCGACGGGGCCGTACTGCGGCGGAAGATCTTTCAGGTCCACGACCGTGCCGTTCTGCCGATCCGCGTCCTGGGCAAGAGCCTGCACGCCTACGGCAAGCCGCAGGAAGCCGAGATTCGGCTGGAGTCCAGCGGCGGAGCGCTGACGGTGCTGCTGCGCGTGCGCGTGCTCGCCCAGCCGTTCCCCGAGGGCGTGTTGGCGGGGGCGCGGAGTCCGCGTCAGCTGGCGGAGAAGGCCCGCGACGCCCCAAAAGAGGCGGCGCCATTGATCGAGAGTGGGGCCGTGGCCCGCTGGTACAAGGCCAACGGCTGGGACTATCCGGTAGTTGGGCCGACCGCCTCCGCCCTGGCCGCCGTGCAGCAACTGTTCGAGGCGCTGGGACTGGTCAAGCCGCCGCGCGTGGAACTAGGCGAGGACGCGGTCGTCATGGACGGCCGGCCCGGCCAGGCCGTCGATTATGTCATCGCCGTGGTCTCGCAGGAGAACCGCGCGGCGGTGGCGTTCGGCAGCAGCGACCAGCCGTGGTTGCACGTCGGCCCGACCGTGTTCCGCGGCCGCAGCGCCTTCGTGCCCCTCCACGTCCCGAAGGTATCCGGGCAGCCCGGCGAAACGCGAACCGCCAACGTGTCGATCGCGGCCAACGGGGGCCAACGCTTCGTGGTGCCGGTCACGCTGGTGGTCGGCAGCCGGCCTCCCGTGGCGGAGCTGGTGACGGCCCCCAAACCCGCTCCGGTCCCGGCCCGAGCCGGCCCCCGCCGTCGTGCCTGCCTCGCCCGTGCCACGGGCGGCGCCGGCGCCGCTGCCCTCTCCACCGAACCGCGCCGGCGGATTGGGCTGGGTCACGATTTTGGCCGGTTGCCTGCTGATCGTGGTCCTCCTGGGCGCGGCGCTGCGCGATTACCTCGCCCCGGCGGCGGCCGACGGCGGGCCGCCCGCCGAGCAACTCGATCCGGTGCCGCGCATCGCCATCCGCCTTCACGACGCCAAGAAAGACGACGAACTAGAGAGGCTCTGGTTGACCGATCCCCAGCCCACCCGGCGCTTCGGCGTGGTGACGCTGCACAACGGCAAGGAGGTCGGCCAGGGCGTCGCCCTCCAACGCCTCACCTTCGACCCCTGGGGCCGTACCAATAACGCCTGCCTCCGCTTCGACCACACCGACGAGCGTCTCTTCGGCGGCGCTCGCGGCCGCTGGCAGCAGAGCGCGGTACCGAACTGGACCGACGAGCGGGGGACGCACGACGGCGTCAAGTCCGTCTGGGTCTGCGAGGACAAGAAGGTTGAGGTCACTCAGTTCGTCGAGATGGTTCGCGGCGAGCAGAGCCGGCTGTTGGACACCTGCCGCGTGCGCTACCAGATCGAAAACCGCGATAGCAAGGAGTACACGGTCGGCATCCGTTTCCTGCTGGACACCTATATCGGCGGCAACGACGGCGTGCCCTTCACCATCCCCGGCGAGAACGAGCTGTGCGATACCTTGAAGGACCTGCCGGCGCAGGCCAAGGACAAGAAAGTCCCCGATTTCCTGCAGGCGCTGGAGAAGCCGGACCTCGCCCACCCCGGGACCGTGGCCCATCTGCGGCTGAAGCTGGAGGAGGCGGAGCCGCCGGTGCGCGTCACGCTCGGCGCCTGGCCGAATGAGAAGCTGCGCGTCCTGGTCCGCAAGAACGCGGACGGGCCTTCGACGCTCTGGGACGTGCCGTTGCTGTCGATGAAGTCGCTCGACCTCAACGACTCGGCCATCGTCCTTTACTGGCCGGAGCAACCGCTGAAGCCGGGCCAGAAACGCGACGTCGGATTCGAGTACGGTCTGTGGGACCTGGCCAGCGAAGGCAGCCGGCTGGCGGTCACGGTCGATGGCGTCTTTCGCCCCGAGGGCGAGCTGACCGTGGTGGCCTACGTCAACACGGGCGGTTCGGACCACGAGGACGAGACCGTGACCCTGACGTTGCCGGACGGCTTCCGTCTCCTGCAGGGGACCGATACGCAACTGGTCCCACAGCAGCGCCGCGACGCGAAGACCGGCAATCGCCCGATCACCTGGAAGGTCCGAGCAGGGTCCGTGGGCAAATACCAGCTGACGGTGAAAACCGGCTCCGGTTCCTCCAAGAGCATCCCGGTGGAGATCAAGAGTCCGTCGATCTTTTAAGGTTTCATTGATAGCCGTGGATGACCTGCCATGTCGTTTCGCTTGTTCGTCGTCTGGTGTGCGCTCTGTGGCGGTTGGTCCGCCGTGGCGGGCTGGGCCTTGGGCCGGCAACTCGGCGGCGATCATCCTCTGGGCGGCACGGGCCTCAAGGGCATGTTCCTAGGAATGTCCATCGCCTTGGCCCTGGGCACCGTGGACGCCCTGTGGGTCTACTCGCTTCGCCAGATCGGCCGCATCGTCCCGCGCGTCCTGATCGGCGTGGCTGTCGGCGGCATCGGCGGTCTGGTCGGCGGCGTCGCCGGACAACTTCTGTTCGACTGGAAGGACCTGGACAGCCTGCGCGTCTTCGGCTGGGTGCTCACCGGCTTCCTCGTTGGGGCTTCCATCGGCGCCTATGACTTTTTGCGGAGCTGGGTGCGCGAGGAGGAACTGGGCTGGGTGACGGGACGCCTGGTCCGCGGCGTCGTGGGTGGGGCGATCGGCGGACTGCTGGGAGGGGTCTTGGCCTGGAAGCTGGACGAAGTGGGGGTCCACGTCTTTCCGGGCAAGAGCGGGCTGTGGAGTCCCAGTCTGACCGGGTTCGTGGTGCTGGGGCTGTGCATCGGTCTGTTGATCGGCGTGGCCAAGGTCGCCCTCAAGGAAGCGTGGTTGACGGTCGAGGCCGGCTTCCGCAAGGGCCGCGAAGTGTTGCTGGACAAGCCGATGTTGACGGTCGGCCGGGCCGAATCGTGCGACCTCGGACTGTTCCGCGACCCCGCCATCGAAAAGCTGCACGCCCGCATCTATCAACAGGACGGCCGCCACCTCATCGCCGACGCCGGCACCGGACCCGGAACCTACGTCAACGGCGTGCGGATCGCGGGGCCGACGCCGCTGCGCCGGCGACCTGATTCGGGTCGGGAATGCCCTGCTCCGCTTCAGCGAACGGGCGAAACGGACCTAGAAACGAATTCCCACCAACTAGCCCGGAGCGTCCGCGACGGGTTGACACAACCCGTCGCGGACGCTCCGGGCTGGTAGGGAGGACGATTATTTCGTCTGGAGAAGTTGCAGTTTGGAACTGAGATCCTTGGCGAGGTTGGCCTGCTTGAGAAATAGCAGGGCGAAGCAGGTATCGAGGACAGGAGTGCTGCCGTAGTAGGAGCCGTTCATCCAACTGCCATCGGTCCACTGGCGGGGCAGCAGTACCTTGCTGCCCCAGGCGTACCAGTCCTTATCGCCGATCTTCCGTAAGTTGTAGAGCACTCCCACGCGCTCCAGCGACCACAGGAAGTACAGGTCCGGCGGCCGCTTCTCGCCGGGCCGATCGATCTCGCGCTCCAGCATACCCAAGGCCCTCTTGATGGCCGGATCGTCGAGGGGTTTCTGCTTTTTTTCCCGGACGTCCGTGGTCACGGCATGGGCCACGGCCAAGCCAAGCAGGCCGGCGCAGGTCATGCTCGGCCAGCGACCGGAATTGATGGTCGCATTGTAGTACCAGCTGCCGTCCAGGTTCAGGTTATCTCCGGTGGGGTCCGGCGCCGAGGACAGCTGCG
The DNA here is from genome assembly GCA_963849325.1 of uncultured Planctomycetota bacterium. Taxonomy (GTDB): domain Bacteria; phylum Planctomycetota; class Planctomycetia; order Gemmatales; family Gemmataceae; genus JAJPHU01. Next base: position 452,852 of record CAWKHF010000012.1, read on the forward strand.
TGGCCCGAAAATGCTTCTCAACCAGCGCCATGCTCCGCTCGATGGCGACCCCATGTCGCTGGGCCGTCCACAGACCGAGGATGGCGAACTGCGTGTTGGAGTTGTCCCACCCGCCCGGATCGAAGGTGCCTCCGTTGAGCGCCTGTTTCCGCCATTCGCCGAGCGATTGCTTCTCGTACTTGAGCGCGCGGAGGAATTCGGGGATCTTCGTCCGGTCCAGCATGGGACCGTTGTAACTCCAGCCGCCCTCGTCCGGGTGCTGGGCGGTCATGAGACACAGGGCTAGGTGCTGAATGAGTCCCTCGTCCTTGGGATCGCCGAGGCGGTCCAGGAACAAAATCGCCAGCGAACGCTGGTAGTTCTGGTGGACGTTCCCCAGTTTCTCGACCTGCGCGCGCACGTAAACCGCGGCTTTGCGGACGACGGGATCGGTGGCGGGAACGCCGCACTCCAGCAGCGTGAGGGCTGGCAGCGACGCGAAGCCGACCGCGACAGGCGAGGAGCCGTCGGGAAGGGTATCGCCCCAGGTGCCGGCCGGGAGCGTATGGTCCTTCAAATACCAGACACCCTTGGCGATGGCGTCATCGATCTTGCGTTGTTCCTCGACGTTCACCGCCGCCGGCGCCGGCGGAACTGCGGTGGGTTCGTCGCCGTCCTCTTCGTAGTGGGCCTGTTCGACGGGGCGGGATTCCTCGGGCTTATGGACGTTGAGGGTGAAGCAGTAGAGGGCCAGGGCTGCGCCGCCGAGCAGGTACAGCAGTGCTCCCACCATCACGACGGCCAACCGGCCCGAGTTCACCTTCCCGACCGGATTGCCCACCGGACCCGGGGATGGGCTGGCACCGGACTCCTCGCCGCGGATCGTGAAGAGGGTGGCGCAATGAGGGCATGGGATCGTCTGGCCCGCGCCCACGCCGTTAGTGGACTTCAAACCCTTGCCGCAGTTCGGACAGACGACTCGGTTCGTTCGCGCCATGGGCGCATCGCTCCGGACTTGAGGAGGGAGACGCGGACGGAGACTTTCGGCATCATAATCGTCTGCCGAGTTCCTCTCAAGGAAAAAGGAGGGTCCACCGATCGACGGCGACATGGGATCCGAGCCGCGAGCGTCAGCGAGCGGTGCTTTCTCCGCTCGCTGACGCTCGCGGCTCGGACACCGATTCTTCACCTTGTCTTCCGGGTCCGTCCCGCGAATTGCGAATCTTTCCCCGGTAGGCCGGCATCTAAGGCACGTCCCGAGGAGGCTCCTGCCGAAAGGTCCGCGGCCAGGAGGCTCGCTTGGGTTGACCCTCGTGTCGCCTGGCGCCTCGTTCCGGGAGGAGATTTTCCGCATGTCGTTCACGGAGGCGTATCGTCATCAGCGGATCCTGGTTACGGGGGCCGGCGGATTCATCGGCTCGCATCTGGTAGGGGCCCTCGTGTCGGCAGGCGCCCGCGTCCGGGCCATGCTGCGCTACTCGTCGCGCGCCGACGCCGGCAGCCTGGAGTTCCTCTCGGGGGACGACCGCCGCCGCGTGGAAGTCCTTCGCGGAGACATCCGCGATCCCTACTTCGTCATGCAGGCCGCCGAGGGAGTGGACGTGATCTTCCACCTGGCGGCCCTCATGGGCATCCCCTACTCCTACGAGGCCCCGGAAGCCTACGTGGCGACGAACGTCTCCGGCACCCTCTGCGTCCTGGAGGCGGCCCGGCGCCAGGGCGTCCGCCGCGTCGTCCATACCAGCACCAGCGAGGTCTACGGGACCGCGCAATATCGGCCCATCGACGAGAAGCACCCCATCGTCGCGCAGTCTCCCTACGCCGCCACCAAGGTCGGCGCGGACAAACTCGCCGAGAGCTACCACTGTACCTTCGGACTGCCGGTCGTGACGGTTCGGCCCTTCAACACCTTCGGGCCTCGCCAGTCCGGCCGCGCCATCGCCCCCACGATCCTGGCGCAGCTGCTGCTCGGCCGGCCGTGTCTGCACCTGGGCTCCCTGGAGCCGGAGCGCGACCTCACCTACGTCAGCGACACGGTGGCCGGAATGCTGGCCCTCGGCGCCTGTGACGCCGCCCTCGGCAAGGCGGTCAACCTCGGCACGGGTTCCTGCCTCTCGGTCGGCGAGTTGGCCCACAAGTGCATGACGATTGCCGGCCGGGAGGTGCCCATCGTCGTCGATCCCAACCGAGTGCGGCCGCCCACCAGCGAGGTGCTGGCCCTGGTCAGCGACAATCGGCTGGCCCGCGACCTGTGCGGTTGGCGGCCGCGCGTTTGCGTGGAGGAGGGATTGCGGCAGTGCGCCGACTTCATCCGAGCCCATCCCGAGTTGTATCAACCCGAGGAGTATCAACGATGAGCCGCGTCGTCATCCAGGCCGGCGGCAAAGGCACTCGTCTTTATCCGTATACTCACGTGCTGCCCAAGCCCCTCATGCCCATCGAGGAGGCCCCCATCCTGGAGATCGTCGTCCGCCAGCTCGTTCACCACGGCTTCCGCGATCTGACCATCACGATCGGCCCCCTCGGCCATCTCATCATGGCCGTGCTGGGCGACGGGATGCGCTGGGGGGCGCGGATTCAGTACGCTGCGGGAACGCAAGCCACGCGGCACCATTGGCGCGCTGAGCGGCCTGCATGGCATCAACGAGCCGGTGCTGGTGATGAACGGCGACCTGCTGACCGACTTCAACTTCCGCGACTTCATGGACGCCCACTTCGCCGGCGCGACCGACCTGTCGGTCGGCATTTACACCAAGGAAGTCCCGGTTTCCCTCGGCGTGTTCGACCTCGACGAGAACAACAAGGCGGTCGGCTTCCGCGAGAAGCCGATCCTGTCCTTCCGCTGCAGCATGGGCATCTACGCTCTCAACCCGGCCCTCCTGTCGCTCATCCCGCGCACGGGAATGTTCGGCTTCGACGACCTGATGGAACTGTGCCTGTCGCAGCGCATCGCCGTCCGCGCCCATCCGTTCGACGGACTGTGGCTGGACATCGGCCGGCCAGAGGATTACGCCTGCGCCGCCAAGCTGTTCCGCGAGCACCGCGCCCGTCTGCTGCCGCCGCGACCGCCGCACCTACCCGGCAACGGCGACGTGACGCGGGACGAACTCGACCGGCCGCCCCTTCCCGAGGCGCTGACGATCTGAGCATGAGCACCTGGCGAATCCCCCTGTTCGACGCACGCTTCGGTCCCGAGGAGGAGGAGGCGGTGCTGCGGCCGTTGCGGGCCGGCTGGCTCACCATGGGCGAGGAAGTCCTTCGCCTCGAAGAAGAGTTGGCCGCCCTCACGGGGGCCAAGTACGCCCTGGCCGTCTCCAGCTGCACGGCCGCCCTGCACCTGGCCTGTGCCGCCCTGGACGTCGGGCCGGGCGACGAGGTCCTGTGTCCGACCCTGACCTTCGTCGCCGGCGCCAACGCGCCGCGCGCCCTGGGCGCGCACGTTCGCCTGTGCGAATCCATCGGCACCGAAGACCTGGGCGTCGATCCCGACTCGATCGCGGCCCTAATTAATCATCGGACGAAAGCGGTCGTCGTTGTCCACTATGCCGGCTTCGCCTGCCGCATGGAGGACGTGCTGGCGTTGGCCGACGCCCGCGCGATTCCGGTGATCGAGGATTGCGCCCACGCCCTGTTCACGACCTACCGAGGCAAGGTGCTCGGCCTGCACGGGCGCGTCGGCTGCTTCAGCTTCTTCTCGAACAAGAACGCCACCTGCGGCGAGGGCGGCGCCCTCGTCACCGACGACGCGGCCCTCGCCGAACGACTGCGCCTGCTGCGCTCGCACGGCATGACGACGCCGACACTCGAACGTCATCGCGGCCGCGCCTACAGCTATGACGTTCTCGTTCCGGGTTTCAACTACCGCATGGATGAGGTCCGAGCCGCCCTCCTCCGCGTCCAGCTCCGCCGATTGCCGGCCTTCCTGCGCCGCCGCCGCCACCTCTTCCGCCTCTACGCGGAACGCCTCCAGGACACGCCAGTCCAACTCCCCTTCACCGGCGCGCGACATCAGGCAGAATGGGAGAATACGGCGATCCACATTCTCCCCATCATTCTCCCGGCGGGCACGGATCGCGCCGCGGTCATGGGCCGCCTCAAGGAAGCGGGGATTCAAACGAGCATCCATTACCCCCCGGTCCATTCCTTCACCGCCTACCGGGACGACGGACAGGAGCTGCCGCACACCGACGCTCTAGCGGCACGGGAGCTGACCTTGCCCCTCTATCCGGGGATGAGCGACGACAACGTGGACACCGTCGTCACGGCCCTACTGCGGTCCCTGCGCGGATGAGATTCTCTCGGAGCCGGAAGCGCGAGCGAGGGATACCTTCGCTTACGCTTCCGGTTCCGATGGATGTTCTTCATGGAGACGTTGGCATGGGAAAGCTTGAGGAAGACATTCTTGACGGACAGGCTGGCGAACCTTCGGGTGAAGTGTGGAGGGTGGAGAGTCGAGGGAACCATTCACCCTCCACCCGACGAGTTCGCCGTCTGCGGGAGATGTCCGCACGCGCTTGCAAGCGGGCCTTCGACCTGACGGTGGCCGTCACGGCCTTGGTTGTGCTGGCCCCGCTGTTTTTGTTGCTCGCCTTACTCATCAAGCTCGACAGCCGCGGCCCCGTCTTCTTCCGCCAGGTCCGCGTCGGCCGTCATCGCCGCCACTTCCTCATGTGGAAGTTTCGCAAGATGCACCACGACATGCCGTCGCAGGGACCGAACCTGACCCGGCGCTACGACACGCGCATGACCCGCATCGGCCGGATACTCGAGAGGACCAAGTTCGATGAGCTGCCGCAGTTCTTCAACGTCCTCAGCGGAGACATGAGCATCATCGGCCCGCGCCCCGAACTCGTGCCGTTCGTCGAGTATTATTCCGAGCAATGGGACCGTGTGTTGGTGGTGAAGCCTGGCATTTTTGGTCCCTGTCAGGTCCGCTTTCGCAATGAGTCGGAGCTGTACCCGCCGGGTTGCCGGGACATCGAGAACTACTACGTCGAGCATATCCTGCCGGCGAAGTTGGTGATCGACGCGGAATACGCGGCCCGCTACAGCTTGCTCGGCGATGCGGTCCTGCTCGTCCGCACTGTCTGGGCCTGCCTCGGCGGCGTCGTCACGCGGCAGACGCTCCTCAACCGCCGCTGGCAGATCGTCAATACTGTCGTCCTGTCGCTGGCCGGCTTCGCCGGGACGATGGCGGTCACGCACCTGCTCGGCCACGGGATGTCGCCGCGCGTCGTCTGGTGGGTGCTGCTGTTTTCCGCCGTGCTCAAGCCGGTGTGCGTCGTCGCCTTCCGCATTCCCATGGCGCTGGCGACCTCGGTGACGGCCGACGACCTGCTGCGCTGCTGCTGGTGTGCGGCGGTCAGCGGCGCTTGCTCGGCTGCGCCGAAATCCTGGCCGGCTTCCGCGACCTGGGACGCTCCGTTCTCTTGGCCGATACGGTCCTGTTCCTGACCGCGCTCATTCTCTACAAACTCACCTGCTACAACATCTATCGCTGTTTCTTCCGGCAGCAGGCCTGGGGCTTGTGGCAGCACCTCGTCCTGGTCTCTCTTCTGCTCGGGCCGATCAGCATGGCCGTGGTGCTCGTCGTTCGGCACGGGTCCGCCGTCTGGCACAGTCCGCACACCCTCGGATTGCCGAGCCTCCTTCTGATCGCGCTGGCGGTTCGCCCCGCCGTGCTGCTCTTCAAGCCCATCGCCGCGCCGGATGGCCGCGCCCCGCAGCCGCCGCTGCAGTGGTGGCAGATCGTGCTCGGCTCGCTGGTAGGGTCTTCCCTGATCGTCTCGGGAGCGCTGCTGCTCAACGAGCGGGGGATGGGCCGGCTCGACGTGGCCTGCGATGGCGTCCTTTATGTCAGCCTGTTGATGACCGTCGCCTGGTGGAGTCGGCGGCGAAGCGGCCGGCTCGCCTCCGTCGCCGAGGAAGAGGCCGTCCCGAAGGAGCGGCTGCTTCTGGTCGGCGAAGGGTCCGAACTGGGCGGCTACGTCAGCGCCTTGTCGTCCTTGCCGGAGCATCGCTTCGAGGTCGTCGGCGCCCTCGAGCACGCGCATCGGCTACCGCACGAACATGGCCGGGACGATTTCCGTCCTCGGCGAGATCACCGACGCCCCGGAGGTGGTTCGCGGCATGGACGTGACCCGATTGGTCGTGCTCGACACCAACATCAGCGACGCCGACTTGGACGAGCTGCGCTCCGCCTGTGCCTTGAAGGAGGAGCAGGTGTTACGGGTAGAAATCCTCACGCCTCTCATGCGCCTGTGATGGGAAAAAATCGTTTAGCCGCGACGCGCAGCGGAGCGCGGGACAATCCCGCGCTCCGCTGCGCGTCGCGGCTAAACGAGTCCTTCGTCGGGACCATCCGTCGTGGCCTCCCCCAGAGGGTTGTGGGCGAAGATCCACTCCGTGATCGGTTGCCCTTCAACGAGGTGCTGCCGCACCAAGCGCGGGATGCGCTCGGCGGTCATGCCGTGATACCACGTCCCTTCGGGATAGACGAGCAGGGTCGGTCCATGACAGCAGATGCGCAGGCAGCCGACCTTGGTGCGGTAACAGGCGTTGTCGCCGCCGCCGAGGTTGTGCTGCTTGATTTGCTGCTTCAGGGCGTCCCACGCGGCTTGCCCTTCCTCCGGCGTACAGCAGTTCGGTCCCGTACACAGCAGGACGTGCCGCCGATAGGAGCCGATGCCGAGCTTCGCGGCGACCGCTTCGAGTTGTTCTTCTTCTCCAGCCATGATCTCCTCCCGCGTTCATCCGGCATGGACGTTCGGCGCGGGCGAACGCATCGCCAGGCGGATGCGCCGCGCCATCTCCGCGAAAAGCAGCACCGAGGCCGTGCCTCCCAGGATGCACAGCCAATCGACTAGCCCCAGCGGCTCGACCTTGAAGATGTGGCCGATCCATGGCACGCTGATGATGAGCGCCTGCACGATCGCCACGATGCCGGCGATCGTCAGGAACGTCGGATTGTTGCCGAGGCCGCTCAGCCCACTCGTCTGGGGCGTCAGCGAACGGCAGTTGATCTCGTTCCACACCTGGAAAAAGATGTAGACCGTGAAGAAGATACTCACCTGGCGGACGTTCAGGTCGCCGAACTCCCAATCGTCGGGATTGGGTCCGCTGCCGACCGCGAACCAGTGACGGTACGTCATCCCCCACAGCAGGACCATCATGACGACGACGAAGAAGGCCGCCGTCGAGAAGATCGTCTTGACCATCGCGGGCGTGACGATGTTCTCGTCCTTGCGCTTGGGCGGCACCTGCATCATGCCCGGCCGCGGCGGCTCCGAACACAGGGCGATCGATGCGAACGTGTCCATGATGACGTTGATCCACAACAGTTGCAGCACCGTGAATGGCGGACGGACGCCGAAGAACGGCCCCAAAAAGGCGATGGTCAAGGCACTAACGTTGATGGTCAGCTGGAACTGGATGAAGCGCTGAATGTTCTCGTACAAGGACCGGCCCCAGTGGACGGCCTTGACGATGGTGGAAAAGGCGTCGTCCAGCAGCACGATCTTGCTGGCTTCCTTGGCGACCTCGGTTCCGGCAATGCCCATCGCCAGGCCGACGTCGGCCTTCTTCAGTGCCGGCGCGTCGTTGGTGCCATCGCCGGTCACGGCAACGACGTGCTGCCGCTCCTGTAACAGCTCGACCATCTTGTACTTGTCCAGCGGCCGCGCCGGGCCAGCACGCGCAACCCCGTCAGCTGTCCCATCAGTGCGTTGCGCTGGCGAACCTCGGCCTCCGACAGATCGGTGTGGTCTTTCAGCTCCTTGAGCTGGGCGAATTGTTCGTTGAACTTCGGACTCGTCAGGACAACGGCGTCCGGCGTGTCGATGGCCGCGTCGCGGCGATCGACGAGGCCGATGTCGGCGGCGATGGCGCGGGCCGTCTCAACGTTGTCGCCGGTGATCATCTTGACCTCGATGCCGGCCCGGCGACACTGCTCGAACGGCGTCCTTCACATCGTCGCGCAGCGGATCGCGGATGGCGACGAAGCCGGCGAAGACGAGACCGGATTCGAGGGCGTCGCGCCGGCCGTGCAGCGCCTCGTCGTCGGTGGGGGTGTCGGCGGGGAGCACCGCGTAACCGAACGCCAGGGTCCGCATCGCTTGGCTGGCCGAGTCTTTCAGGGCCGCTTGCACCGCCCCGCGCGCTTCGGTCGTCCATTCGCGGCTGTTACCGTCCGACGCCTGGTAGTGCGTACACCGTTCCAGCAACCACTCCGGCACCCCTTGACCAGCACTACCAGCCGCTCGCCGTACTGGACAACGGTGGTCATGCGCTTGCGCTCGGAGGAGAAGTGGACCTGATACAGAGGAGCGAATTGCAGACGCAGCTTTTGATATTCCAGGCCGGCCTCATGCAGCCATTGCAGCAGGGCGCCCTCCGTTGAATTGCCGACCGTGAGGAGTTTGCCGTTTTTCTCTTCCAGGTTGGCGGTCGAGTTGACGGCGGCGTTCAGGACGATCCAGTCGAGCGGCTGCCCATCGCGCGGCCAGGTACGTTGCTTGTCCGGCAGTGCCCATTGCGATGAGCCGCGGTCGTGGATCTGGCCGTCCCAGAAAACGCGAACCACCTGCATCTTGTTTTGCGTCAGCGTGCCGGTCTTGTCCGAACAGATGACCGTCGCCGAGCCGATCGTCTCGCACGCCACGAGCTGCCGCACGAGACTGTTGGCGCGGGTCATCTTTTGCATGGCCAGGGCCAGCGACACGGTCACGCTCATCGGCAGCCCCTCGGGCACGGCCACGACGATGATGATGACCATGTACACGAAGTAGCTGAGCAGCGCCTTGCTGCTGGCCAGCAAGGCTTCGCCGGTGGAGGCTTCCATCTCGCCGTTTGGATCGGGCAGATGGGTGGTCGGATTGACGTGCTCCGGATACCAGCGAACCTCGTGGGTATACAGACCGCGAGCCAACAAGGCGACGAAGATCGCAATGGCCGCAATGTAACCGACGTTGCTGATGAGATCGGCCAGGTTCTTCAGCTTGACCTGGAGCGGCGTCAGTTCCTTCGAGATGGTCAGCTTGTGCTTGACGCGATTCTCCTCGGTATCGGCCGCCGCTCGGGGCGCTGACGCATCCCCGCTCGCCTCTTCTTCTTCCTCGTCCTCGGCCGACAGGCGGCGAGCGATCTGGCCCAGGGCCGTCGCGTCGCCGACCTCGGCGACGAGCATCTGACCGACACCATCGACCACCTGCGTACCGCGATAAAGGCAACCGGGCTGGTCCGGCCCCTCGGCGCGTTCCTTGGACGGCTGCACTCGTTTGCGCACCGGCTCGGATTCGCCGGTCATCAACGATTGATCGACGTACAAATCCGTGGCCTTGACGAGCCGGCCGTCGGCCGGGATCTCATCGCCGGTTTCCAGCATGACGGCGTCGCCAACGCGCACGTCTTCGAGAGGGGCCGTGTGGATGGAGCCGTCGCGGAGCAGCTTGACGCGGAGTGAATCTTTGTGGGCGTTGAGCACCTCAAACTCACGGTCGCTCTTGTATTCGCTGAGGAAGGCGACGCCGGTGGCGAGAATGACCGCCACCATCACGGCCAATCCCTCGACCGACGGATGGCGCACCGCGATCAGCCCCACGAAGAACAGCACGAGGGCCGATACGAACAGGATGCTCGGCACCCAGTTCCCCTTGCCCTGCGCGAACGCCGCAGAGATGATCGCTGCCACCGCGATCAGTGCGATGCCGGCGAGTCCCGGCCGACCCTGGAATAGATCGACGAACATCGACAACAGCGCCGCCGCGAGCAGGACCTTGATGATCGGCTCGTCGAACTTTTCGAGGAACTTCTTCCACAACGGTTCGCGCGGCAGCGGCGTCAGTTTGTTGACGCCGAATTGTTGCGAGCTTTGGGCGACGGCGGCGGCGCTGAGGCCGTTCTCGGAGGCGCCGGGGAACAGTTGCTCGATCTCGTGGAGGGTGCGCATACGCTCCTCAAAAAAGCCACCCTGTCCGAGCCGCGAGCGTCAGCGAGCGGAACAGCCCCGCTCGCTGACGCTCGCGGCTCGGACAGGGTGGATGCCAGCGGCCCGGCTGTCACTGCTCCAGGATTTCCGTTTCCTTCTTCTCCGCCATCTCCGTGATTTTCTCTTCGTACTGCTTCAACAGGGCTTGCACTTCTTCCTTGCCCTTGTCGCGTTCGTCCTCGGTCATCTCCTTGGCCTTCTCGGCCTGGTCGAAGTGCTTGTTGCCGTCGCGGCGGATGTTGCGGCAGGCGACCTTGGCGTCCTCGGCGGACTTCTTGATGCGCTGCACCATTTTCTTGCGCTGCTCGCCGCTCATGGGCGGCACTTGCAAACGGATCATCTTGCCGTCGCTGTTGGGCGACATGCCAAGGTCGCTGGAGCGAATGGCCTTCTCGATGTCCTTGAGGACGCTGGTATCGTAGGGCCGAATGACGATCTGTTGCGGATCGGGCGTGCTGATCTGGGCCATTTGCTTCAAGGGCGTCGGCGAGCCGTAGTATTCGACGCGCAGACTATCCACCAGGGCGGGAGTGGCCCGGCCCGTGCGCAGACCGCGCAGCTCGTCGCGGAAGACGTTGACCGCCTTGTCCATGCGCTCTTCCGTGTCCAGAAGGATTTCGTCGCTTGTCATGTTCGCACCTGTTCCCAAGTTCTGAGTTCTGAGTTCTGAGTTCTGAGTTCTTTTTTCACTCAGAACTCAGAACTCAGAACTCAGAACTTACTTACAGGCTGACCAGAGTGCCGATGGGATGGCCGGCGATGGCCCGTTCGATGTTGCCTTCCTGTTTAAAGTTGAAGACGAGAATGGGCATCTTGGCTTCCTGGCACAGGCTGATCGCGGCCATGTCCATTACCTGCAAATTATCGCGGAGCACCTGGTGGTATGTCAACTTTTCGTAACGCACGGCATGGGGGTTGATCTCCGGCGGAGCGCTGTAGACGCCATCGACCTTGGTGGCCTTGAGGAGAATGTCGGCCTGTAGCTCGCGGGCGCGCAGGGCGGCGGCGGTGTCGGTGGTGACGAACGGGTTGCCGGTGCCGCCGGCGAGGATGACGATGCGTCCCTTCTCCAGATGGCGGGTGCAACGACGGCGGATGTACGGCTCGGCGACCGTTTCCATGCGGATGGCCGTCTGCAAGCGCGTCTGGCAGTTGAGGCTTTCGAGGGCGTCCTGCAGCGCCAGGCCGTTGAGCACGGTGGCGAGCATGCCCATGTAATGGGCGGTGCCCTCCTTGATGACCTCACCGCCGGCGCTGAACTGGGCGCCGCGGAGGATGTTGCCGCCGCCGACCACGATGGCGAGTTGGGCGCCGCGCTCGACGATGCGCTGGGCCTGGCGAGCGATGTTCAGCGTCTCGTCGATGCTGATGCCGCTTTTGCCGGGGTAGCCGAACCCCTCGCCGCTCAATTTGAGGATGACGCGCCGATACTTCGGCCGCAGCGGGTCGTGACTGGCGTGTTCGTCCATGAAGTTCTTCCGGAGGGGATCGGTTTGGACTAAAGCTCTCCGGGATTATACGAGCGCCTGCAAACAACGGCGAGCGGGCGCGTGATGGCCACGGGGGAAAGCGGATCGCGTGATCGCGGCGTTTCAGACGGGGGCGTAGCGCGTCAGACCGGGCACGCGGTCGAAGTCGGTGTCGTTACTGGCGAGATTGGTCAGCCCATTCGCCTGCATCACGGCCACGATCAAGCCATCATTGAACAGAAGCCCCATTTGCTGGCTCAGCGCGACCGACGCAGCCACTAGGTTCGCCGTGGTGAGGATGATCTGGAGTTTGCTCTGAACAACTTCCTCAATGGCGAGGCGAAAGCGGCTCAATCGGCTGACGTTGGCGGGGTGTGTCCGCAGGCGATTGCCGATGCCCGCCACCGGCCAGTTCCACAACGCGATGGCCTCCAGCGTCATCAGGCGATGGGCCGTTTCGCCCAAGATGTGCGTGGTGGTGACGCCGGAAAGCTCGCCGCGCTCGATCCGTCCCATCAAGTCCGTACACGGGGCCCAAAGTGCGGGTGAGTCGAAAAATGATAAACCAAGGTGTTGGCGTCGATAAAGACCGTCGTGCTAGCCGGCAGGTCCGTGAAAATCATGGGATCTCCGGCGGAGGAGGATAATCGAGTTCGGCGTCCTCCGCCGCCCATTCGATTATCCGCGCATCCATGCAGGGAATGATGCCGGCCGTCTGTTCGACCCAGCTTGGGCCCGTATACACGGTAATCGTCACTTTCTCCTGTTCCTTCAGTGGCAGTGGCTCGACCGGCTTGAGGACACCATTCTCGTAAATCGCTTCAATCGTCAAAGGCATGGGGGCACTCCTCCGGAATAGGACCGAGAACCAACCGCCATTGTACGTAGACAAGGCAGCCGTTGCTCCTCTCGCTTACATGCTCAGCACCCGATCGCGCGCCGCGATGTCCCACGACCCGATCACCTCGCCGTTCTCGATCACGTAAGCCGAGCGGTGCAGGGCGACGGTCGGACAGATGTGCGTCGGCACGGCGAAGATCTCGTCGCCGGGACGGTAGCGATCCGCGGCGGGCGTCTCGACGACGAAGTGTTCCTCATTCTGCAAGATCGGTTCATAGTCGTGTACGTCGAGCAAGACGCAGCGCTTGCCGGCCGGCGGATCGCTGGCCACCGCCTTATAGCCGAGATCGAGCGTCAGGCGCGTCGGCGTCGGCCGGCTGACGACGCGCGTCAACAACAGGGCGGCGGGCGTGAAGCCGACGAGGTCGGCGTAGCGCGTGCCGTAGCCGTGGTCGTGCAGCACCAGCGTCCCCGGTGAGCACTCCAGGCCGGGCACGTCCAGCCGAGCGAAGACGGGGAAGGTCGGCGTGCCGCCGGCGACGAAGCGCGCGACCGGCAAACCCTTCTGTTCGAGGCTCGTCCGCAGTTTGAAGACCGGCTCCATCTGCGTCCGCACGGCGCTCTGCCGTTCGAGAAAACTCTCCTGATGATTGTGGCCGTCATAGACGTGCAGGCCGCCGGGCGCAAACCGGGCGAACGATGGATTATCTCGTACAGCTCGACGGCCTCGGCGCCCGGCGCGATGCCGGTGCGATGCTGGCCGATGTCGATGTCGAGCAGCACGTCCACCTCTTGCCCCTCGGCCGACAGGGCGTGCGACAGGGCCATGATCCCCGCGGGATGATCGGCGAGGACGGAGAAGCGACACTGCGGATAGGCGCGGAGCAGCCGAGCCAGGCGTCCGCAGTTGGGTCCGACGAGCGGGTAAGAGATCAACACGTCCGGGGCGCCGCACGAGGCGACCATTTCCGCCTCGGCGATGGTGGCGCACTTGTGCCGGGTGATGCCGGATTCCAACTCCAGGCGAATGATCTCGCGCGTCTTGTGCGTCTTGGCGTGCGGGCGAAGACGATCCGGCGAGCCGACCAACTCGACGGCGCGAGCGATGTTGTCGCGGATCAGGTTCTTATAGAAGAGCAGCGCGGGGCTGTAAATGCGCGAGGTATCGCGGACGGCATATTGGGGGTTCATGGGAGGTTCTCCCGAGTTCATGTCCGAGGTCGCCGGTCAGAGAAAATTATACGCGGACGATCCTCGCTTTTCCCTTCTCCTCTCTTGCACTCGCCGGTTAACGCGATACGATCAGACGGTCCTCCCTCGTTTCCTTCCGGGGTGTCCACCATGTTGCGCCGCCACGTACTTGCCGCGATCCTTCTGTCTCTTGTCCCGTTCCGCCTTCACGCGGCAGATGCCTCGGCCGACACGGCGCGCGGCGATCATCTGCGCGATGCCTATTTCCGCCAGCAAGTGAAAGACATCGCCGACACCGACCTCGCCAACATCAAGACACGCGCCGACTGGGAAAAGAAGCGTCCCGAGTATCGCCGCCAGTTTCTCGACATGCTCGGCCTGTGGCCGCTGCCGCCGCGCACCGACCTGCACGCCACCGTCACCGGCAAGGTCGAGACGGATCTGTTCACCGTCGAAAAGCTGCACTTCCAGTCCAGTCCCGGATTGTACGTCACCGCGAACCTCTACGTCCCCAAGCGTGCCGCACTGCCCGCTCCCGCGATCCTGTACGTCTGCGGCCACGCCAACACGGTCCTCGACAAGGTGTCCTACGGCAGCAAGGTCAACTACCAGCATCATCCGGCCTGGTTCGCGGAACACGGCTACGTCTGCCTGATCCTCGACACCCTGGAACTGGGCGAGATTCCGGGCGAGCATCACGGCACCTTCCGGCGCGGCATGTGGTGGTGGCAGGCGCTCGGCTACACGCCGGCCGGCATCGAATGCTGGAACGCGATGCGGGCGCTGGATTACCTGCAAACGCGCAAGGAAGTGGATGCCAAGCGCATCGGCGTCACCGGCCGTTCGGGCGGCGGAGCGACGTCGTGGTGGGTGGCGGCGGCCGACGAACGACCGCAGTGCATCATCCCCGTGGCCGGCATCGCCGACCTGTATGCGCACGTCGTTGAGGGGGTTGCTCCGCGCTTCCGCCACGGCGTCATCTCCGGCCATTGCGACTGCATGTATTTCGTCAACACCTATCGCTGGGACTTCGGCCGGGTCATCGCCCTGTGTGCGCCGCGGCCGTTGCTCCTGGGCAACAGCGACCAGGACGACATCTTCCCCGTCGCCGGCTATCGCCGTCTCGCCGACAAGGTCCGACACATCTATGAGCTGTATGGAGCGGCGGACCATTTCGCCCTGATGGAGACGAAGGGGCCGCACAAGGACACGCCGGAATTGCGGCGAGGCGCCTATCAGTGGATGAACCGCTGGCTGAAAAACGACCGCAGCGCCGTGAGCGAGCGCGAGGTGCCGCGTCTGACGCCGCAGCAGCTCAAGGTGTTCGATCGTCTGCCGGCCGACGCGATCAATGCGACCATCCACGAATCGTTTCTCAAGCCAGCGAAGATCGAGCAGCCGCAGACGCCGGCGGTGACGCGGGAGTGGTGGAAGGGCCGCGCCCCGAATTGCTGGAAGAGCTGCGCAAGCGCGTCTTCCACGGTTGGCCGGACAATCCGCCGCCGCTGAACGCTCGGCGCGCTCAGGATGTCAAACACAATGGATTGCGCCTCCGCGCCTACGACTTCGTCAGCGAAGATCAGGTCGAGCTGCGGCTGTGGCTGATGACCGCCGAGAAGGTCGAGAAACCGACGCTGGTGGTCCTCAACGCCCTGGACGAACCCGGCTGGAGTGAGTGGGTCGCGGACCTTGGCCCCGCCTTCAAGGAAGCGCTGCAGCTGAGTGCCGAGCCGAAGCTGGACGCGGCCCGCTTCGCGCAAAACCTCAAGACGCTGGAGTTCCATCGCTGGGCGTTCGCAGCCGTTACGCCGCGCGGCATCGGCCCGACGCGCTGGTCCGAGGTCAGTCCGTTCGACGGCAAACCGGCCGGCCATCAGATTCGCCGCCGCTTTGCGCTGCTCGGTCAGACGCTCGACGGCCAGCGCGTCTGGGACGTGCGCCGCGCCCTGGCCTGCCTGCGCACGGTGCCCGATCTCAAGGACGTCCCGTTGTGGCTGCAAGGCAAGAACGACATGGCCGGCATCGCGCTGTACGCGGCGCTGTTCGAGCCGGACGTGGCGCGACTGGACCTGTGGCATCCGCCCGCGTCGCACCGACAGGGGCCGATCTTCCTCAACGTGCTGCGCGTGCTCGACATGCCGCAGGCCGTGGCGCTGGCCTTCCCGCGCAAGGTCCGTCTCTACGTCAAGGACGATGACGAAGCCAAGGCGTGGGAGTGGCCGATGCGGTTACAAAAGGCGCTGGGACAGGATTATTTGCAGATACGTCGAGTCGGAGAGTAGGCGCGGACTTGGAACATCACGGCTTCTCCAGGCTTTTCAGATGTTCCATCACCTCTTCGAGACTGTACCATTCCGTCGATTGTTCTCGCCGCTTCAACTCTTCCTCGCTGACATCCGGCGAGACCTGCTCCCATTGCGACAGATCGATCAGGGGGACGAATCGTCCGAGCACTCGTCCCGAAGGATCGCACAGCTCAACGGGACGGCCGAGTTCGCTCAGCTTGCTGGACACGCCGGCATCGAGGATGATCTGTGTCATGGCATAGGCTCCTTGGTTCGATCTCTTGCCCCCATTCTATCCTTGTCGGTTCCACGGCTGGTAGAGGAAATGGAACGTCAACCCTCGTCGGGCCGTTTCGCCATCCTCTCCAGCGCTCCATTGATTTGACGGCGGAGCGCTTCGAGTTCATCCCAGCCGGCGCCGAGACGAGTGGAAAAGTCCGGCAGGTCCAGGCCATGACATACTTCGTTGAGGGCGTTGTTGACGAGGATCAGCTCATTGTGGCTGAGATCCAGCACGACATGATTGGCATCGCTCTCGCGGATGTGCATGAGAAACCTCGTTTTCTCCCCGTCACCGGACGCTTCATTCTATCCCGCTCTTTTGTGCGTCAGCAAGCGGCGGCAGATGACGTAAACTGTACGGCACCTCCAGGCCGTGCGCCTCCATCAGCGCCGCGTTCCGCAGTACGTCCGCCGCCGGGCCGTCCGCCTTGATCCGGCCGCGATCGAGCAGCAGCACCCGGCCGCACGTTTGCAAGATCAACTCCAGATCATGGGAAGCGATCATCCGCGTGCCGCCGAGCGCGTGCAACAGATGAATCAGCTCGCGCCGACCGCGCGGGTCGAGATACATCGACGGTTCATCCAACAGCAGGATGCTCGGCCTCATCGCCAGCACGCCGGCCAGGGCGACGCGCCGCTTTTCGCCGCCGGAGAGGTGGAAAGGCACGCGCTCGTCCATCCCGGTCAGACCGACGCGCTCCAGCGCCTCGGCGACTCGTTTGCGCACCTCCTCGGGAGATAATTCCAGGTTGAGGGGGCCGAAGGCCACGTCGTCGAAGACGGTGGCGTTGAAAAGCTGGTCGTCGCTGTTCTGGAAGACGATGCCGACCTGGCCGGGCAGGCGGCGGCGCTGGGCCGCGTCGTGCAGGTCCAGGCCGCCGACGCGAAGCAGCGACGATTTCGCTAGGAGGACGCCGCTCAGGCACAGGAAAAGGCTCGTTTTGCCGGCCCCGTTGGGACCGACGAGGCCGACCCTGTCGCCGGCGGCCACGTCGAAAGAAACGCTGTCGAGGGCGGATGCTCCGTCGGGATAGGCGAAGCTCAGGTCGCGCACCTGGATGGCGAATGCGGAGGACACGGCGATCACCCGAGGAAGCGCGGCAGCCAGTCCCAGGCGGCGAGGGCCGCGGCGCTGGCGGTGATAAGGCCGAACGCCAACACGTCGGCGGGACGCGTGTGAAACGTCGTCAGGGAACGGAAACGCCCATCGAAGCCGCGGCAGCGCATGGCCTGGCCGACGCGCTCGGCGCGTTCGCAGCCGCGGACGAGGAGGGTGCCGGCGACGTGGCCGGCCGTGCGGTAGCTGTGACGGTTGGCGCGATTGCGGTAGCCGCGCACGCGCAGGGCGATGCGCAACCGGGCCAGCTCGTCGGCCAGGACGAAGACGTAGCGATAGGTCAGCAGGCCCAGGCTGGACGAGCAGGCCGGGAATCCGCAAGGCGTGAGCGGCCTTGAGGGTGGCTTCGAGGGGAGCGGTGGCCTGCACGACCAGCAGCAAGGTGACGACCGCCCCCGCCTTGGCGCCCAGCAGCAGGGCAACCT
Source organism: uncultured Planctomycetota bacterium (assembly GCA_963849325.1). Lineage (GTDB taxonomy): Bacteria > Planctomycetota > Planctomycetia > Gemmatales > Gemmataceae > JAJPHU01. The sequence goes on from CAWKHF010000012.1 coordinate 470,425, forward strand.
CGACGCCATGCCAGGAGAGATGAAGCACGCCCCAACTCCAATCCGGTCCCTCGCCGACGAGCAGCCAGGGCAAAGGCAGCGTGAACAGGGCGAGGAAGAGGGCCAGCGCCCCGAGACGTTGCAGGAACCAGCGCGGCGGCAGACGGGCGAGGAGGGCGAGCAGCAGGGCGGCGGCGAGCGACAACGCAGCGGCGGTGAGCGTATGCAGGGTGGCCGCGACGGCGGCGGCGATCAGCAGCGCCGCCAGCTTCCAGCGCGGGTCGAGCCGGCTGAGCAACGACGGTGTTCGGGGAGGAGCGGAGAAGGCCAGGGTCATCGATGCCGACCGGAGGAAGGATCGGAGCCCCGCAGCATGAGCGAGGGCCAAAGATCACCCCCTCGCTCACGCGTTCGCGGCTCCGAACGGGAAGCGATCAACGTTTCGACGGCGTTGTCCGCATCATCTCGGCTTCAGATCTCGTTCTCGGCCTCAATCCAATCCTGCATCTCGGTGCCTTGCGGCCGGCCGCGCTGGACCCACTTCTCGTAGGCCCGCATGGCGATCTTCTCTTGCGGGATTTTGGTCGATGGGCTGTTGCTCGGCTGGCTCAGAGGCGGAGTCACGACGCGAGACATGGTAGTCCCTCCTTGAATGGTTGACCGGACAAACTGCACGAACGCAGTGGTGTCGTATTCCACCAGATCATTCGCCCCTCCGCAAGTTTTTTTCCGGGCAAATGGCAGCCGCGACCGCTGGCCCGTGCCGCGCTCGCTGGACTGTATGCCCGTAAGCCGCTTGCATCTGCGCGTGCCTGCGTTAGAATCGGCCAACACCCCGCGCTCGCACCGCAAGGGACTTCTTCATGCTCTGGGCCGTCTATCAGCAGCACCTCGATCCGCTGGCCGGCAAGCTCCCCGCCTCGTCGCTGCTGTCCATCCTCTTCGCCGCCCTGCCGGTGGTGGTGCTGTTCTGGCTGCTGGTGCCGCGGCGCTGGCTGGCGCCCAAGGCCGGCGCGATGGCCGCCCTCACCGCCCTGGTCATCGCCGTCACCGTCTACGGCATGCCGCCGCTGATGGCCGGCATGGCCTTCGTCGATGGCGCCCTGTTCGGCCTGCTGCCGGTCGGCTGGACCATCTTCAACGCCATGCTGCTGTACAACATCACGGTCCAGACCGGCAAGTTCGACATCGTGCGCCGCTCCGTGGCCGGGCTGTCCGGCGACGCCCGCATCCAGGCCATCCTGATCGCCTTCGCCTTCGGCGCCTTCCTCGAAGGGGCGGCCGGCGGCGGCACGCCGGTGGCCATCTGCGGCGCCATCATGGTCGGCCTCGGCTTCGATCCCTTCCTCGCCGCCGTCCTGTGCCTGATCGCCAACACCTCGCCGGTCGCCTACGGCGGCCTCGGCACGCCGCTCATCACGCTCAACGGCGTCACCGACCTGCCCACCGAGACGCTCAGCGTCATGGCCGGGCATCAGCTGCCGCTCTTGTCGCTTTTCATTCCGCTGTACATGGTCAAGTGCATGTGTTCGTGGAAGCAGACGTGGGAGGTCTGGCCGGCCCTGCTCGTCGCCGGCGGCTCGTTCGCCGTCTTCCAGTACACCTTCGCCACCATCCACGCCTGGCCCGGCCTGTCCAGCATCGTCCTTTATCCGATGACCGACATCGGCGGCGGCATCTTCTCGCTGGTGGTGACGGCGATCTTCCTCCAGTTCTGGAAGCCGCGCAACGAATGGCACTTCGACAAGACGGCCGGCGCGAAACCGGCCGTGCCTCCGGCCGCACTCGACCCGAACGATCCGCACGCGGCCGAGGCGCCGGCGCTCGTCGGCGATCGCCGCCGCCGCCGGCCGGGAGCGAACCGCCGCTGACCGCCTGGAGCATCACCCTGGCCTGGTTTCCGTTCGTCCTCATGTCGATGCTGCTGCTGTTGACCGGACTGGTGCGGCAGCGCGAGGGGCTGCGCAACAAGATCAACCCCCAGACGGGGCAGAAGTTTGGCCCGATCGATGATCGGTCCGATCGAGACGCAACTACATCGTGCCGATTCCAGGGCTGGACGGCGAATCGATCCGCGACGAGCGCCTGCACGAAGGCGACGAAGGGCCGGCCAAGCCGGAGAGCGCGACGTTCAATTTCGCCTGGCTGACGGCGCCGGGCACGGCGGTGTTCGTCGCCGCCCTGCTGTCGATGGTGCTGTTGCGCATGAACGCGACGACAGATCGCCTGGGTGTTCCAGCGAACCTTCGTCCAGATGAAGATCCCGATCCCGACCATCTGCTTCATGCTCGGCCTGAGCTACGTGACGCGCTACGCCGGCATGGACGCGACGCTCGGCTTCGCCTTCGCCGGCACCGGCGTGCTGTATCCGTTCTTCGCGCCGCTGCTGGGCTGGCTGGGCGTGTTCCTGACCGGCACCGACGCCGGCAGCAACGCCCTGTTCGGCAGCTTGCAGAAGATCACCGCCACGCAGATTCACGGCGCCGGCGCGTTCGGCGGCCATCTCGATCTGGGACAGGCGCAGGTGCTGATCTGCACGTCCAACAGCACCGGCGGCGTCATGGGCAAGATGATCGACGCCCAGAGCATCGTCGTGGCCACGGCGGCGACGAACCAGCTCGGCAAGGAGGCCGACATCTTCAAGGCGGTGCTCTGGCACAGCATCTTCCTGGCCGTGATCGTCGGCCTGCATGACGCTGCTGCAAGCGTATGTGTATCCGTTCACCGGCCTGGTGCCGCATCTTTAGGGAATAGGGAATAGGGAATAGGGAATAGGGAATAGGGAATAGGGAAGAAGAGGGAAGAGGGAAAGGAAGGAGGAGTCCTTGCCCCTATTCCCTATTCCCTATTCCCTATTCCCTGTTTTTTTGTTCTTGGCCGAGGTCGGGACTTCCGCTATAAGGTCCGCCCCGCGCCGGTGTGTTCACCTCGGCGCCGGAGTGGTGGCCCTGATGAAGCCGGAGGAACGAAATAATGACCTGGACGTGGAACGATGCCCCGCGTGGGGCGAGGGTGTGTCAAGGGCTTGCCTGCGCCGTCCTGGCGCTGCTGTTCGCCGGCGCGACGACCGCTCACGCCGCCGACAGCGAGACGCGCGAGTTCGCCGTCCTCGTGGACGGCAAACCGGCCGGCAGTGCCAACATGACCATCGCACGGCAGGACGACGGCAGCACCGTCGTCTCCTGCGATACCAACGTGATGGTCCGCGTCCTCATCAAGAAATACGTCTATACCTGCCAGACGCGCGAAGTGTGGAAGGATGGGCGATTGCGGCAGTTTTCCAGCCGTTGCAACGACGACGGCAAACCATACCAGGTATCGGCCGTCGCCGAGGGCACTGGCCTGCGCATCCGCGTGAACGGCCGCGAACGCCTGGGCCGGCCGGAGACGTGGCTGTCGAGCTACTGGACCCTGCCCGACGCCAAGCTCCGCAACCAGGTCGTGCCGGTCCTCGACGCCGACAATGGCCGCGACATGCAGGTCAGCATCCGCCAGGTCGGCGCCGCCCAGATCGCCGTCGCCGGACAGGTGCAGAACGTCCAGCACTATCGACTCACGGGCACCGTCCAAGTCGATTTGTGGTACGATGCCTCCGAGCGCCTGGTGCGCGAGGCGTTCGTCGAAGACGGCCATCCGACCGTCCTGGAGCTAACCCGCCTGCGGCGCTGAGAGATTGGCGGCCGCGAAGCGCTCTTGTCAAAACGGCGGCGACGACGTTACCCTAGCCGCACGGAAGACCTCGGCGTCTCCGATGGACGATCGGACCCGTCGCTTGCGCTCTCGGCTCGTAAGGATGTTCTCAAGCCAGGAAGGTGAAGCATGCACGACCGCGCATTCATCCGCCGTACCCTCATCGAGCTTCTCGAAGCCGACACCGGCGAGAAGCACGGCGACCTCGAAGAACGCCGTCAACCTCCGCGAAGGATTGGGACTGGATTCGGTCGATGTGGTCAGCATCGTCTCGCAGATCGAACGCCGTTTTCACATCCGCCTGACCCACCAAGAGCTGGAGAAACTCGTCACCGTCGCGGACGTGCTCGATCTGCTGCAAGCCAAGCTGGCCGATACCTCGTCGTCGCCGTCGGCAGCGGCATAGAAAAAGGGACTAGGGAACAGGGAATAGGGACTAGAGAAGAAGCTTCTTCTCTAGTCCCTATTCCCTGTTCCCTAGTCCCTTTCTTATGCAGCCAGGCGCGGCGCGGACTCGGGTCCGGGCAGGCGGATCTTCTGCTGGAGTTGTGTCAGGGCGTCGAGAAGGCCCGCAATCGATTCGGACAGGTGGTTGGCGTTGACCTGGATGCGCAGGACGCCGGCGTGATAGGGCACGGCCGGGAACGTCACCGATTGCACGTAGTAGCCCTGCTCGAACAGGAAATTGCCGGCGTTGAGCGTGTCTTCCTCGTCGCCAACGAGAACGGACAGGATCGGCGTTTGCCCGCCGAGGACGACAAGTCCCTTATCGATCAGGCCGGTGCGGAGCTGGCGGATGTTGCGCTTCAGCGCGCCGACAGCAGCTCGTACTCCGGCGAATCGAGGATGTCGCAGACGGTGCAGATGGCGTCGAGATAGCAGGGGGCGACGGGACCACCGAAAATGTAGGTGTTCGAGCGCATCTTGAGCAGAAGCTGGAACTCGCGGGTGCAGCCGATGAATCCGCCCATGCAGGAAAAGCCCTTCGACAGCGAACCGACGACCAGGGTGTTGTCGTAATTGCCCAGGGCGTCGAGCACGGTGCCACGTCCCTGCCGGCCCATGACGCCGGTGCCGTGCGCGTCATCGACGTAGAGCACCGCGCGCCGTCGCAGACACACGCGGTTCAACTCGGCCAACGGCGGCAGTTCGCCACTCATGCTGTAGACGCCGTCGATGGCGACCACGGCACAGCGATAGTCGCCGGCCTCGTCCAGCACTTTCTCGAGCGCCTGCGGGTTGCAGTGCGAGAAGGAGAGGACGCGCGTACCGTTGGCCCGAGCGATCTTGGCTCCTTCCTGAATCGAGTTGTGTGCCTGTTCGTCCACGACGAGCACATCCTGCCGGCCGACCAGGCCCGGGATGGCTCCCAGGTTGGCGAGGGTCACGGACGGGTAAATCAGCGTCGCCTCGGTGCCCAGCCAGGCGGCGAGCTTGTCCTCGGCCTCGACGTTGGCGCGGACGCTGGAAAAGGCCCGCGACGCGCCGTTGTGCGTGCCCCAACGATGGATGCCGCGATGAAGGGCGTCTTGCACGCGCGCATCCTGGTCCAGTCCCAGGAAACTGTCGGAGCCGAAATTGACGACCTTCTTACCCGCCACCTCGATGATTCGGTTAGGTCCCATGCGCTCGACGACCATGTCCTTCATGTGCGTCGTCGGGAATAGCTCGGCAAAGTGCTCGATGAAGCGAATCAAGCCATTCTGGCGCAGGGCGTTGGCCAGCTGCTGCATGGGTGAGGGACTCATACGGACCTTCTTCTCGTCGTTATGGGGGGTCAACCCACCCGGAATGCGGCGGAGGTGCGGAACGCGGAGCAGGCCCATCAAACCAAAAACAATGAGAGCGGACAATCGCAATCGTCGCGCCTCGACACGCCCGGCAGGACATGCCCGCGTCCATCATCGGACGAGCGGCCCGGTCGGTTTGAGGAAATGTGCCAAACGCTTGAAAAGGGAATAGGGAATAGGGAATAGGGGCGAGGTTTCTTCTCTCGCCCCTATTCCCTATTCCCTATTCCCTATTCCCTTCTTCAGCAGCGTACCACCAATCCCTCATGTACCATCCGCGCCCGGCAGCTGTCGTCGGGACGTTCGGCGCGGCGCAGTTCCTCGCGGAGCGTCTGCTGGAGGAAGACCTCCAGGCGGGCCATGTCTTCGTCGCTGCGAGCCGGATCCCGATGGCCCAGGTGCAGCTCGCGCACGCCGGCTGTCACGGCGGTGGCCACGCACGCCTCGATGGTGCTATGTCCCCAGCCGCGCCGCGGCAGGGCCAAGTCGGCGCCAATGCCCTGGCGCCCCTCATATTCGGCGAGCGTGTATTGCCCCTCGGTGTAGAGGACGTCTGCCCCGCGCGCGAAGTCGGCCAGGCCCACGTCCGGCACGGCGACCTGTTCGTGGTCGGTGGCGAAAACGAAGACGTGGCCGGCGTTCTCCAGACGATAGGCCAGGCAACCGCCGGGGTGGTTGAGGGCGTAGGTGCGGATGCTCGTCGAACCGATGGGAAAGTCCGACCCCGCCTCGATCGGACGAAAGTCCTCCAGCGCCTTGAGCTGATCGTAGGTCGGCGGGAAGTAGCGGCGGCTCAGCTCGGAGTTGGGATTGAACAGCACGCCGAGACTGTCGATTACGTCGGGCCGTCCCCAGATGGTGAAGCGGTTGGCCGGATCATAGTACGGGGCGAAATAGGGCGTCGCGTAGATGTGATCCATGTGCGGATGGCTGAGGAGCACGTGGGCGGTACGGGCGGCCCGTCCGTCCTCCCGCCGCGAGACGGAGCGCCAGACGCGCTTGCAGAGCCAGGCCCAACTCGCGGAAGCCGCTGCCGCAATCGAGAATGAGCAGGGCGTCCGGTGTCTGGACCTCGACGCACGTGGTGTTGCCGCCGTAGCTGCTGCCCAGGTGGAAGGGCAACTCCTCCTGGACGCGCCGCCGGATGGTCGCCTCCAGCTCGGGTCCGGGGCATAGGTCGGCCAGTCGTCCTTGCTCAACCAGGTGCTTGATGGCGCCGACAAGTTTGTCGGTCACTTCCGGCGGCCGCAGCGGGGCGGTCAAGGTGCCGGTGACGCCCCAGTAGGTGATGGTGAAGACAGGCTCCTGTGCCATGACGAGAGTCCTCGGCCGCGAGGTCCGCCCCTCCCGAGCGTACCGGCCGGCGCTCGCGGCGGACAAGGGCAAAAAAAAGCGACTGCGCTCCGCGCCGCCAGCACCCGCCTGTGCGAAAATGCTCCATCGTGCCGGATCTTCGCACAACGACTTCGCTGCGGCTCGATTGAAGTGCGGCCAAATAGCGATCTCTCAGCGTTTATTCATGTACTCCAAGTGCTTACGTCCGAACGGCTTCCTATCGACAGGCTCACAATCCCACCGGGGAGGACGATGCTGGAGAACTCCGGCACGGCAATTGCTTTCTAAAGGTTCGGAAAGAAAAACCCAGAAGCCAGATACTCGCCTAGGAAAACCTCACAAGAGCAAGCCTCTCAGGGCATCGCTTGCCCCGCCGACGGAAGCTCTCCTTCAACGATGAAGAGTTTGCTTGTCCTTCTCCTTCTTCCCACCGGAGCCTCGCTGTGCCGAAATTGCCGATCGACAGCTGGAAACAGAGTATCCCGATATCGTGTCGATCCATTTTCGGCCCAAAGAGAAGCCGGGACGGTCGATCTCTCGAATGGTTCAGCGATTAAATCCCTCTCACTCATCTACTTTTAACTTGCTCTGCTTGAGGGAAGTCCCTTACAATCCTCGAAACGCCGCCTTCCTCGAATGAGAGAGGCGAAGTAGTGAACTCTCCTCCCGGATCGATTGTCCTTTCCGGGATTCTCGGCTTTCCTGTCGAGAGAAATGTTCGACTGTTTTTTTTGTTTTTCTTCAAAGGAGTCTCGGGATGTTCAAGTTGCCGTTCGCCAAACGATCGCGTGCCTTCACGCTGATCGAGCTATTGGTGGTGATCGCTATCATCGCCATCCTCATCGGCCTGCTGCTGCCGGCGGTGCAGAAGGTGCGTGAAGCCGCCGCTCGCACGCAGTCGGTCAACAATCTCAAGCAGATGGGTCTGGCCATGCAGAACCACCACGACACGCTGAACATGCTGCCCGACGGCGGAGCGGGTGGCGGCACCTGGCCCACCAGCGGGGCCATGGGCATGGCGCAGCCGGGTCCGTGGACTTACCAACTCCTGCCCTTCCTCGAACAGCAGAACATGTGGCAGAATTGGGTGACCGGGACGAATAATAACGGCTTCGGGGTGAAGGCTTACATGGATCCCGGCCGCGGTCGCCCCGCGCTGGACGGTAATAACTACGCACGCACGGACTACGCCATCAATGGCTATCCTTTCAACGGCAACAAAACCAATGGCGGCGCGGGCGGCTGGAATGGCCCCTCCAAGACGCAACTGACGCTGCTGGGCATATCGGACGGCACCTCGAACACGATCTTCGTCGGCACGAAGTCGCTGGCCACCAATAACTACAATGCCAACGTCGGCAACTGGGACGACGGGGCTTTCCAGACCAACGGCGGCAACACCCGTAACGGCACCATCGTCCAGAAGGACGCTTCCGGGCTGGCTTCCAACGGCGGCCCGTTCTGGGGCGCGGCGTACGCCGGCGGCGCCCCCATGGGCATGTACGACGGCAGCGTGCGCATGCAGCAGTACGATGCGACCGGATTCGTCGTTCCCCTTCTGACCAGCAACGCGGGCGACCTCTACACCGGCCCGTGATGCGAGCCTTCCTCCTCAACAGCAGGCGGCGCCGGAACCAGGCGCCGCCTTTCTGTTGCGCCGCCTCCCGGTTGAGGAAGAGTCGCGGATCATCGCTTCCCGAAGTTTTCGGGCCTCCAGTGGAACAAGGGTGCGGAAAAGGCGCGAAAAAGAGGAGGACCGGTTCTTCTTCTCGGCATCTTTTCAACTCTTAAATCTTTCTCACGCATCTTTTTTCATTTGCCTCTCTTGAAGAGAACTTATACACTCACAAGTACATGGTCTTCCTTGATGAAGGAAATCGAGGCGGGACGCCCTTGACCTGGATCGATCCCTTCTTCCGGGATTCTCGGCTTTCATGTCGAGATGTAAATTTGACGATCTTTTTTGTATCACTTCTAAAGGAGCCTCGTGATGTTCAGATTGCCGTTCGTCAAGCGTTCGCGTGCGTTCACGCTGATCGAGCTGTTGGTGGTCATCGCCATCATCGCCATCCTGATCGGCCTGCTGCTGCCGGCCGTGCAGAAGGTGCGTGAAGCCGCCGCCCGCACGCAGTCGGTCAACAACCTCAAGCAGATGGGCCTGGCCATGCAGAACCACCACGACACGCTCAACATGCTGCCCGACGCCGGAGGGGGCGGTGGCCAATGGCCCACGGTCGGAGCCATGGGCATGGCGCAGCCGGGTCCGTGGACCTACCAGATCCTGCCCTTCATCGAACAGCAGAACTTCTGGCAGAATTGGACCCAGACCGCCGGCATCGGCATCAAGGGCTTCATGGATCCCGGTCGCGGCCGACCGGCAGTTGACGGCAACGGCCGGGCCCGAACCGACTACGCCATCAACGCTTACCCCTTCAACGGCAACAAGACCTCCAACTCGGCGGGCGGGTGGAGTGGTCCCACAAAGACGCAACTGACGCTGTTAAGCATATCCGACGGTACTTCCAATACGATCTTCTGCGGGACCAAGTCGCTGGCCACCAACGTCTACAATAATGCCGTCGGCAACTGGGACGATGGGGCCTTCCAGTGCAACGGCGGCGAAGCCCGTCTCGGCATCTACGTCCTGAAGGACGCCCCGTCATCCGCTAACTTAATGGGTTCCAACGGCGGCCCGTTCTGGGGCGCTCCGTACTCCGGCGGTGCTCCTCTCGGCATGTATGACGGCAGCGTGCGCATGCAGCAATACGATTCGACCGTCGGCTACGCCCTGCCCCTCGTGACCTCCAATGCGGGCGACCTCTACACCGGCCCGTGATCTTGGTTTCCTCCGACGACGGTAGGCGGCGCCGGGCCTGGGCGTCGCCGAACTTTTGTGTCCTCTCCGTATGGCCAAAGAGACCTTGAAGACATCTCGATGAAGTTGTGAAATCAAGCGGAGTGGAGGGCGTCCGTCCCCGGAGGCTCAGCAAACTCAGGGGGCGGACGCTCTCCGCTCCGGAATCTGTTCCATGAGGCGACACCCGCGTGTCCTGGTCGTACTGGTCGTTCTCGTCCTTCTGGGCGGTTTCGGCTACTGGGCGGCGCGCGCTCACTTCCTGGCCGATCAACAGCGCGAGCAGGCACGGCTGGCGATTGACGATGGGGATTGGGAAACGGCGAAGGCCCATCTGACTTCTTACCTGTCTCTTCGTCCCCAGGACGGTGAAGCGCACTTTCTTCTCGCGCGCGTGTACCGTCGTGCCCGCGTCGAGGATTTCGCGCAAGCCCGGCACCACCTGGAAGAGGCCCGGCGACTGGGATGGTCCCGGCAGGAAGCGGCCCTGGAAGGACTGATGCTCACCTTTCAAGAGCACGGCGCCTCCCGCGATGCCGAACAGCCGCTCGCGGAGCACGTCCGCTCCCCTGGAGTGGACGACGCCCTCGTCTACGAGGCACTGGCTCGTGGCTGCATTCATGCCAATCGTCAGGATGCCGCCAACGCCTGGCTCAACGCCTGGGTGGAACGCCGCCCGGACGACTGGTACGCCCATTTCTGGCGCGGCGCCTTCTTTGAATACCAGAACAAGCCCAACCTCGCCGTCGCCGATTTTCAGCTGGTCCGGGGCAAGAGGCCGCAAGACGAAGAAGTCCGGCTCCATCTCGGACTGATGCTGGTCCAGAGCGGCTACAACTACGAAGAGACCCTCGGCTACCTGGAGTCCTATCACCAACGACATCCGGGCGACGCCGATGCGCGGGTTGCCCTTGCCACCTGCCGGCGTTCCCTGGGGCAATGGGAATCGGCCCGATCACTGCTGGACTCGGTGATCGCGGACCACCCCCATCACGAGGGGGCGATCCTCGGTTTGGCCATGCTGGCGCTGGACCGAGGCGACGACGACGAAGCCTTGACGTGGCTTCGCCGCCTGGAACCGTTGGCGTATCAGTCGCACTACGAAGAGAACCTGGACCGACTCGGGCGCCTGCAACCTGTGCCGGACAACATGAATGTCCCCGACCAGTTGCGGCAGGTCTTTCATCTCCTGGCGAAAGTCCTGCGCCGAAAAGGTTGCCATTCGGAAGCCGAGGGTTACGAGCGCCGGGCCACGCAACTGAGGGCCGATAGCAATGCGTTGAGCCAGGTCATGGAGGAGCAAAAGAGGCTCCCTCCCGACGTCGATCGGATGTATCGGATTGGGCTGCTCTTTCTGCGTCTGGAAATGGGGGAAGATGGAGCGTACTGGTTAGGGCGCGTACTGGAAGAACGGCCGGGCGACCGACGGGCACACGAGGCGCTGGCGAAATACTACGCCAGCCGGAAAGACCCGGAATCGCAACAGCGTGCCCGTGAACATGCACGCCTCGCCGCGGAGGGACGATGATGTCCCTTCGCCAAACCATTCAGAAAACTCTTCCGAGCCTGAAGCGTAAGCGAAGAGTACCCCTTCGCTTACGCTTCAGGCTCCGACGACAACGTTTTGCGGCATCAGTCCTGCTCGTCGCCTGCCTGGCGATTACCGGCTGTTCCAGGCCCAGCGACTCCGCGACATCTCCTCCTCGGACGGCGCCGGAAGGACCGGGCCGGGCCGAACTCCTCGACGGTCCCGGCTCCTTCGCCGACGTGACGGCCTCCTCGGGAATCGACTTCACCTACCGCAACGGCGAGGAGGCGGACCAGTACACCATCCTCGAATCCCTCGGCGGCGGCGTGGCGCTGATCGACTACGACCGCGATGGCCTGCTGGACCTCTTCTTCACGGGGGGCGGCTCTCTCGACGACAAGAAAATCCAGGGCCGTCCCTGCCGCCTCTACAAGAACGTGGGCGGCTTCCGATTTCGAGACGTGACGGCGGAGTCCGGACTGGACAAGCTGGCGGGGGGTCAACCGTGGTTCTACAGCCACGGTGCCGCCGTCGGCGACTACGACAACGACGGCTGGCCGGACCTCCTCCTGACCGGCTACGGCCGCCTGGCCCTCTTCCACAACGACCGGGGCAAATTCACGGACGTGACGGAGACCGCCAAGTTGCGTCCTCGACGCGGCACCCACTGGAGCACCAGCGCCGCCTGGGCGGACCTCGACGGAGATGGCCGCCTCGACCTGGTGGTGACGCAGTACCTCGATTGGTCGTTCACCAAGCATGTCCAGTGCCGGCCGCTTGGGCCGGGTTCGCCCGTGGATGTTTGCCCGCCCACGTTGTTCGATCCGCTGCCGACCCTGCTCTATCGCAATCAGGGCGACGGCACGTTTCAGGACGCCGGCGCCGAGGCCGGGATGAAGTCGGGCAAAGGACTGGGTGTGCTGGTACTCGACCTGGATGAGGACGGTCGGCCGGACATTTACGTGGCCAACGACACTTCCGGGAATCAGCTCTATCTCAACAAGGGTGGAGGCAAGTTCGAGGAAGCGGCCCTCATGCGCGGCGTGGCCATGAACGAATATGGCCGGGCTGCGGGGAGCATGGGGGTGGACGCCGCCGACTATGACGGCAGCGGTCATTTCTCGCTCTTCGTGGCGAACTTCACCCAGCAGACGCACGCCCTGTATCGCAACCAGGGGCAGGGCTGGTTCCAACATGCCAGTGTGCGCGCCGGCATCGCCGCCATCGGTCTGAACTTCGTCGGCTTCGGCACCGGCTTCCTCGACTACGATAATGACGGCGGCGAGGACATCGTTATCACCAACGGTCACGTTTATCGCCATCCGGCCGCCCCGCAGATGACGGCCCAGCGTCCCGTTCTGTTGCGCAATCGCTGGCGGCCCGGAGTGCCATCCACGGCGGCCCGCTTCGAGGACGTGTCTCGGCAAGCCGGTCCTTTTTTCCGAGGCGTCTACCGCGGCCGCGGACTGGCCGTCGGCGACCTGGATAACGACGGCAGGCCGGACGTGGTAATCAGCAACTGCAACGAGCCGGTCCTTCTGCTGCGCAATGTTTGCGAGAGCGGCAATCATTGGCTGGGGGTCGAACTGCGAGGCCGAGCGAATCGGGAGCCGATCGGGGCAATACTGACGCTGGAGGTAGAAGGGCACCGCTTGATGCGTGCCGTCAAGGGAGGCGGCAGTTACCTCTCCTCCGGCGACCGGCACATCGTGTTCGGCCTCGGATCGGCCACGCGCGTGGATCGGTTGACGATTCGCTGGCCGTCGGGCAGCACCGAGGTCTGGGAGGGTAATCGTTTGGGTGTCGATCGCTACACAAAAATAGGGAATAGGGAATAGGGAATAGGGAATAGGGAAGAAGAATCCTCCTCTCGCTCCTGGTCCCTCGCCCCTATTCCCTATTCCCTATTCCCTATTCCCTATTATCCGGTTCGTCCGTGAAGTTGAAATTGGGATCGGGCGGACCGGTCGGCTCGGAAGGACGCCGATGCTTCTCCCACTCCCGGCTCGCCCGCGCGATCTCCACGGCGCACTGTTCGGCGCGATATGATCGATTGCCCCACCAGCGCGCCAGGTTGTACATCGCCAGGGCCAGCATCAGCCACGCACCCGAGAAACTACTGTCGCCCCAGCGAATGCGGAAACGCGGGTCGCCGAGGAAGTGCTCGTAGGCCAGCAGCACGACGGCGCCGAGCAACCAGACCACGGCCAGGAACAGGTTCATGCCAATCCCTCCGACGAGCGATTCGCCTCCGCCATTCTCCTCTGTCGCGGCGGCGCTGGCAATCGTCGTTTTCTTGGCGTAGGATGTGGACCAGACCCACTAGCCCGGAGCGCGCAGCGACGGGCGGAGGCGCCCGTCGCTGGCGCTCCGGGCTAGTGGGGAAACCAACGAGGTCTTCGCGATGCCGACTCCCACCGTTTCCGCCGCCGACCTGGACTTGCTGTGCCGTTACGACACGCCGACGGTGTGCAACGTGGTCGAGCTGTTCGACCTGTACCCGCGCACGGCTGGCTACATGGATCGCCGCATCCAGGCGTGCTATCCCAAGCTGCCGCCGATGGTCGGCTTCGCCAGCACCGCCACCTTTCGCTCGGCCGCTTCGGCCTGGAGCGGTGGCGCTTACTCCGGCCTGGTCGAACAGGTCGAATCGTTTGCCCGGATGCCCGGCCCGCCGATCGTCGTCTTCCAGGACATCGACAATCCGCCGGTGTCGGCGACCTTCGGCGAAGTGATGTGCAGCACCTACAAGGCGTTCGGCGCCGTCGGCCTCATCACCAGCGGCGCCGGCCGCGACCTGGATCAGGTCGAGGCGCTGCAGTTCCCTTGCTTTTGCGATGGCGTCATCTGTGCCCACGGCTACTGTCACTTCCCGCAGATCAACGTGCCGGTCCACGTCGGCGGCGTGACGATTTATCCCGGCGATCTACTGCACGGCGATCGCAACGGCGTGACGACGATCCCCCTGGCCGTCGCTGGTGTCGTCGCCCACGCCTGCGCCGAGTACGTCGCCGCGGAGACGGTGGTGCTCGATTATTTGAAATCGGGGCGCGTCGATCCGAAGGGATACGCCAAGGCACGGAACGAGTGCCGCGAGCGGATCGACGCACTGGCGCGGCGTCTGACAGGCCACGGCGTTGCGGCCAAGCAACGTTGAGCAATCCTCATTACGCCGCCTGGGGCCGATCACCCCGCCGATCGCGCACCAGGGCCAGCACCGCCTCGGCGGCGCGCTCGCAGGCACCCGGTTCGGCGACTCGTTCGCACAGCGCGGCCAGCTCGCCGCACCGCGTTTCGTAAGCCGAGCGATCGTTCAGCCAGTGCAGAACGTGAGCGGCCATCAGCTCCGCGGGACAGCCGCTGCGGAAGAATTCGGGGAACAGCTCCTTGTCCGCCAACAGGTTGACGAGCGTGATGTACGGAACACGCTTGAGGAGATGGGCCAGCAGAATGCTGATCCAGCGATGACGGTACAGCACCACCGACGGCTTGCCGCGATAGAGCAATTCCAGGCTGACCGAACCGGACACGGTCAGACACGAATGGGCGAGGTGAATGATCTCCGGCGTCCGCCCCACGTGTGCTTCGATGGGTAGCCCCATACCCCGCACCTGGGCCTCGACCTGCCGACGATGGCTGTCGCGGAAGCAAGCGACGAGGAAACGCGCATCCGGCCGGCGGGCGTGAATGAGTGTACTGGCTCGCAACAACGACGACAGGTTGTGGTGCAATTCCTGATTGCGGGAACCAGGCAGGATGCCGAGGATGACGCCCGGCCGTACACGTTGCGCTTCCACGAAGGCGCCGTCCGGACGCTGCTGGCGCAGCTCATCGAAGTAGGGATGGCCGATGTACTCGGCCGCCACGTCGCGCTGGCGATACCATTGCTCCTCGAAGGGCAGCGTGCAGAGGACGCGATCCGTCAGACGACGCATCTTGTGGACGCGGTAGGTCAGCCATCCCCAAATCTGCGGCGGCACGAAGTACAGTACAGGAATGCCGTGCGCCCGCGCCGCCGCGCCAGCCACCAGTGGAAGCCGGGATAATCGATGAGCACCAGCGCGTCCGGCCGTTGCTCCTCGAAGAAGCGATCGGCCTGGCCGAGGATGCCCCAGAAGCGTGGCACGTTGACGAGGACGCGGTACAGGCCGACGAGAGCGAGGTCGCAGAGGGGGTAGAGCAGGCGACAGCCGGCCGCAGCCATGCGTTCGCCGCCGAAGCCGTGGACCTCCAAACCGGGTTCGCGCCGCCGCAGCGCGTGGATCAGGTTGGCGCCGTGCAGATCGCCGCTGGGTTCACCCGCGCTGACAAACAATCGCATGAGGGCATCCTGCCGTTAGAGGAAACGATTCCCAAAGCCGCTTTTGGCTTAGCGTGACTATCCGCTAAGCCGCAAGCGACTTGGCAAGTTACCAGGGATGCGGCCACGGAGGCAAGACCGTCCGCGACTCCGCCGGCCGAAGGGGACAGCCTCGGCGCCACCTCATACTCTATCCCAGAGGGATTGCTGACCCGAGGAACCGAGACCACTCATGCACGCACGCCAGGCTGTCATCCTCGAACCGAATCGGGCGGCCGTCCGCGAGGTCGAGCTGCCGCCGCCGGCCGCCAACCAGATCCTGGTGGCGACCGAGGTCAGCGCCGTCAGCGCCGGCACCGAGTTGGCCGTCTAGACCGGCACGCATCAGTGGCTGAAGGACCCCAACCTGCCCGACTGGAAGTTCCCCTTCCGTCCCGGCTACAGCGCGGCGGGGACGATCGTCGCGGTCGGCTCGGCGGTGTCCGGCTGGAAGCCGGGCGATCGCGTCAGCTATCCCGGCAACCACGCCTCGGCCGAGCTGCTGACCATCGGCCACGAACGCGGCCGGCTGTGGCGCCTGCCCGAGAACCTCGACATGGAGAAAGCGGCGGTGGCCTGCATCGCTCGCTACGGCCTGGGCGCCTCCATCCGCGCCGGCCTGACGCTGGGCCGATCCGCCGCGGTCCTCGGCCTGGGCGTCATCGGTCAGTTCGCCCTGCGTTGCCTGATCGCCGCCGGCGCTCATCCCGTCGTCGGCATCGACGCCGTGGCCATGCGCCGCCAGGCCGCTCGCGCCGCCGGCGCCGATCACGTCCTCGATCCCACGGCCGGCGATGTCCGCGAACAGCTCTCGCAGTTCCTCGGCCAGCGCGGCGCCGAGATCGTCGCCGACGCCACCGGCGTGCCGGACGCGATCCCCACGGCGATGTCGCTGGCCTGCGACGCCGGCCAGGTCGTCGTCGTCGGCAGCCCGCGCGGCAGGGCCAAGGACGTCAATTTCTACGACGACCTGCATCGCCGTTACATCGAGGTCAGCGGCGCCCACGGCAACATGCTGTTCGAGCCGGCCCATACGCGGCTGGCCGGCGCCTGGGACATCGACAAGGCGCAGAACTGGCTGCTGGCCGCCCTCGCTTCCGGCCGGCTCAGCCTGGACGGACTGATCACCCATCGCATCGCCCCGGCCGAGCTCGGCGCCGCCTACGAAGGACTGCTCAAGAAGAAAGACGAGTACCTGGGCGTCGTACTGCGCTGGTCGTGACGTCTCCTCTGTCCCCTCAACACGGTTCCAAGGAAAGGATTGATCCCATGACGAAGCGTTTTGGATTGCTGACCGTTGCCATCGCCCTCACCGTGGCGGCGCTGGTCTCCGTGGAGGCCCGCGCTCAAGACAAGGACAAATCCAAGGTCAAGGAGAAAAAAGTGGGCGATGCCGTTTTGAAGTACGAGGACCTCAAGGAAGGCTCGGGAGACGAGGCCAAGAAGGGCGACACCGTCGAGGTCCACTACACCGGCTGGCTGACGGATGGCAAGAAGTTCGACAGCAGCCTGGATCGCAAGGAGCCGTTCAGCTTTCGGCTCGGCGCGGGCATGGTCATCAAGGGCTGGGATGAGGGCGTGGCCGGCATGAAGGTCGGCGGCAAGCGCAAGCTGACCATCCCGCCGGAGCTGGCTTACGGCAAGCGCGGCGCCGGCCGCGTCATCCCGCCCGACGCCACGCTGGTCTTCGAGGTGGAGTTGCTCAAAATCAAGTGACAACCGCCGCTTGCGGCTTGGCGGTTCTCGCGCTAGGCCGCAAGCGGCTACTCTTCGTTCTCCAGAATGTCCACCGACGGCAAATCCCGATTCGCGCGATGGACGCGCAGCACGTTCCGTAGCACGTCGCGGCCCAACGCCGCGTAGGCGGCATCGAGCAGTTCGTAAGCGTACTCGGTGTGGCGCTCACCGCCGACGGCCCACAAATCCTTGCCCAGCTTCAGGGCCGTGCCCGCGAAAGCCCTCCCGCAGCGCCTGGCGGGCTTCCTCCACCACGTCGAGCGGGTCATCGGTCTCGCACAGGTACGGCCATAACTTCGCGTCCTTGCGCGACAGCGGCCGATAACATTCCGGCGGCACGACGATGCCCATGCCTTCGCCGGTCTCGGCGACCACCTGTCCCCGGCCCGGCGCCACACCGGAATAGCGATCGACGTAAGCGTCGCCGATTTCGCTTCGCTCTCCGGTGGCGGCAGCGATCAGGACCTCGCGGAAATGATCGAGAAACTCTCGTTGGCTCTCGAACTCGTCCGGCTCCAGCACGCCCTCCGCTAAACTCAGTTCCGATTCGCCGTACGCATCCTCCAGGTACAGGCGCACGGCCGCGAAGAGATCGTCGCCATCCACCGACAGCTCGAAGTCCTCTTCGGCCTCGTAGTAGGCCACGCAGCCGCAAGCCGCGGCGGGATCGTCGAGATAACAACCCCAGTGCTGGCCGTCGATGCCGCCGGCCAGGACGGTGAAAAATTCCGGCGGGTCGAGATGGTAACGCCAGTGCAAGAGGATGCTGTAGTCGCGGCGAGCGCCGGTCGAACCGCCCCGCCAGCACCTCGAACGGCCCAACCAGTTGAAGGCCCAGATCGCTCAGCGCGCTTCAACGGCTCCAGCGGTTGCAGACGCTGCGCGAACTCCCAGAAGCGAAACAGGTGCTCGGGGAAGTCGAAGCCGTACAGCTCGCGGAGTTGTTGGCGACGGTCGATCATATGAGCCACGAACGCCTGGCGAGCGCCGAGCGTCAGCCGGCTGGTAGCTCGACCAGCCGGCTGACGCTCGGCGCTCGCCAGGCGGTTACAGCCGACTTACGCCAGGATGCCCGTGACCGGCTCGCCCTGGACCAGCTCGCGCGGCTGGTTGAGGTGGTTGTAGACCATCGTGGCCGGGTCGATGCCGACGCTGTGGTAGATCGTGGCCAGCAGCTCGCGCGGATGGACCGGGTTCTCGACGCGGGGCCGAGGCCGTCTTGTCGGACTTGCCGTAGACCAAGCCGCGCTTGACGCCGGCGCCGGCGATGACGCCGGTGTAGCAGTACGGCCAGTGGTCGCGGCCGTCGTCGCTGGTTCTCGTTGCCGGACGTGCTGACGCCGCGCTGCGGGCTGCGGCCGAACTCGCCGACCGCCACCACCAGCGTCTCCGTCAGCATGCCGCGCTGGTCCAGGTCGTCGATCAGGGCCGACAGGCCGGCGTCGAGCATCGGCGCCGACTGGTCCTTCATGCGCTTGCGTCAGGCCGGCGTGAACGTCCCAGGAGTGGTTGTCGGAGTTGGCGACCTTGGGCCAGTTGACCTCGACGAAGCGCGTGCCGGCCTCGATCAGCCGGCGGGCCAGCAGGCAGCTCTGGCCGAAGGTGTTCATGCCGTAGCGTTCGCGCAGCGCCTTCGGTCTCCTCGGCGAGGTCGAAGGCGTTGCGGGCCCGGCCGGAGATGACCAGGCCCAGCGCCTTGCCGTAGTATTCGTCGAGGCTGTACTTGGCGGTCGCCTTCTCGATGGCCGGCATGCCCTCGTTGATGATGTCGCGCAGCTTGCCGCGCCGCTCCAGCCGCTTCGACGACACCTCCTCGCGCAGCTTGAGGTCGTCGGTCTTGATGCGGTCCATCTTGCTTCATGTCCATGTCGTCGCCGGGCGGGTAGAGCGTGTAGGGGTCGTAGGCCCGGCCGAGGAAGCCGGCGGTGCCGCCCTTGCCGACGACGTTGCTCTCCTGCAGCGGCCGCGGCAGCATGACGAACGGCAGCATCGGCACCGTCCGGCGGCTTGAGCCGGATGATGTTGCGAGCCGACGTTCGGGAAGTCCTTGGGGCTGGGCGGCTCGAGCTGGCCGGACGGGCTGACCTTGTCGGCGGTGTAGCCGGTCAGCATCTGGTAGATGGCGGCCGTGTGGTTGAACAGGCCGACCGGCGTGTAGCTCATCGAGCGGATCATGCGTGACCTTGTCGTTGACCTGGGCGAGCTTCGGCATCAGCTCGGTGAACTTGCAGCCGGGCATCTTGGTGTCGATGGCCTTGAAGACGCTCTTGACGTTGTCGGGGACGTTGTCCTTGGGGTCCCACAGGTCGAGGTGGCTGGGGCCGCCCTGCAGGTAGAGGAGGATGACGCTCTTGGCCTTGCCGAAGCCGGGACCGCCGCCGGCCTGCTTCTTGGCCTGCGGCTTCTTGCAGGGCGAAGAGGTCGGCCAGGCTGAGGCCGAGCAGGGCCGAGCCGCCGACGCGCAGCAGTTCGCGGCGAGTGACGCCGTCGCAGGTGTCTTTGCCTGCCTGTCCGGGGATCACGAGCATAAGTCGATTCCTCACAAAAGCGGGAGGATCGCGGCGGAAGGCGGGTGTGGGGCGAGTAAGCGGGGCGTATCCGAGAGAGCAATTGTTTTCGTACTTCTAACTATACTGAGCGAACGAGTCGGGTGTCAAACAATATCCGCCCCGACGGCGACGGAATGGCAAGCGGGCGCGGCGAGCAGCTATCTCCAGTCGCCGGAGAGAACGAAGGCGGCCCAGAAGCAGGGCGGCAAGCGACCGTCCTCCTTGGCCAGCCGCTCCTTCGGCACCTTCACGTCGATCATGCCGCGACCGATGCCTTCCTTGAGCATCCACAACTGCGCTGGCGCAGCGCCTCCAGGCGGGGCATCTTCTTCTTCCACAGGTTTTCGTAGAAGCGCATCATCAGGTCGCGCGTGGCCTTGTCCTCGACCTGCCACAGGCCCGCCACCACGCCGCGCGCTCCGGCCACCTGAAAGGCGCGTTGCAGACCCAACAGCCCTTCGCCGCCCGCCGCCTCGCCCAGACCCGTCTCGCAGGCCGACAGTACCGCCAGCTCCACGCCGGTCAGGTCCAGCGACTCCACCTCTACGCCGTCAGAATGCCGTCATCCTTGTCCGCCTCCGCCGGATGATTGGCCCCGGCCAGCACCAGGCCCGACAGCAGACCCGGATGGAAGCCCGCCACGCCCTTGCTACCGAACGGGTTGGCGGCGTCGGACTCCTTGCCCCGCGACGCGGCACTCAGAGCGGAACGCAGCTGCGGGGGAGCGAAGAAGCCATGCGTGGCGAAGTTTGGGCGTGGCGAAGGCGAGGGTGGCCAGTTGCGACGAAACGCGATCGAGGTCGGCGAAGTCCTTGGCCAACTCGGGCCGTTGACGGGCCAAGCGTTGCTGGCGTTGACGGCGGCCAACGGTGCCTTTCCAGGCCAACATCGGACGATATTGCTGCTCGATACTTGCTCGGGCTTGCGGCGCCAGCGAGAGGTAGGCGTCCAGGCTGGAACGCAGATCCTGGAGCATGGCGAGTTGCTGACGTTGGGATTGGACGGCGGCGGCCAGTTCCAGGTTGTCGCGGGAGATGGCGAGGGACTGTCGGTACAGCGGCTCGGCCTGGGCGTAGTCGCCCTGGGACTGGTACAGCCCGGCCAGGTTGTTCAGGTCGGTGGCGTAGTCGGGGTGCTTCGCGCCCAGCGCCTCCTTGCGGATCGCCAGCGCCTTCTGGTACAGCGGCTCGGCCTTGGCGTAGTCGCCCTGCGAGGAGTACAGCTGGGCCAGGTTGTTCAGGCTGGTGGCGTAGGAGGGGTGCTTGTCGCCCAACGCCTGCTTGCGGAACTCGACAACCTGACGAGCCCGTGGACCGCCTCGGGAAAGCGGCCCTGATGGTACAGCGCGACGACCTCCGCATTCAACCGCTCCGCTTCCGCCAACCGCTGACGTTGCGAGGCCGTCATCCGGCCCAGACCCTCGACATCCGCCAGCGCCAGCCGGGCATCGGTGACCTTCCAGTGTTCCGCGCCGTGCAGCTTGACGCGGATCGTCAGCACTTCCTGGCGCGCCTTGCGGGCCGCAGCGAAATCGTCGCGCTGTTGGTGCATTCCGGCCAGCCACTCCAGCGATCCGGCCACTTCTTCATGCATGTTGCCAAACACCTGCTGTTCGATGACCAGCATTTTCTCGGCGGCGGCGATGGCCTCGACCAGCTTGCCCTCTTGTTGAAGCGCTCTCGTCCGCGCCTCGAAGCGGTCGCGTTCCTTCAACTTCTCTTGCTGCTCTGGTGTCAGCGCTGCTTTCGGCGCTTCGGCCCGCAGAGCCAGGGATACCGACGCCTGCGCTAACAGACATGCCGCCAAGACAATCGGGCACGAACGGAGACAACCAGCGATCCGGGTGCGAAACATGGGCCACTCCTGGTCAGGGTCGCCGTCTCTTCGCCCGGACGCATCCGGTCCAGGCAAGGGGGAGAAAGTGCCCTGCCATTGTCCGCGAGCGCCTCGGCCCACGCAAGGGGCTCGCTCGGTTTTCCACGCACCAGGCGGAATACGTTGCCACGGCGCTCCTTGCTCCCCCTCCCGCCGCCTCGCGGTCGAAAGTCGGCTTTACACCGCGCCCGTGGTCCTTATCCTCCTTCGCCCAGTGGAACGGATGTCCTGTTCTCGAAGGTGAGGAGAGACGATGTTGAAGCGATTGCTGAGTGCTGGGGTCGTGGTGATGCTGCTGTCGGCTGTCGGGATGAGGTTGCTGGTGCGGCGCGGGAAGTCCCTTCGCCGGAGAAACCCTCGAAGGACGAGAAACCGGCTGCCGGACGCTTCGCCGTCAGCGACGTCATCATCCAGGGCAACCAGCGCATGACGACGGAGCAGGTGAAAGTGCGGCTGCGCACGCAGGCCGGCAAGGAGTACAACGCGGCGGCCGTGGATGACGATGTCCGCGACCTGTACAAGACGAACCAGTTCAGCAACATCCGCACGCTCGTCCAGGACGACGGACCCGGCCAGAAGAAAGTCTTCTTCATCCTGCTCGACCTGCCCAGCCAGGTGCAGAAAGTCACCTTCCAGGGTGCCAAGCACATCAAGGAGGAGGAGCTGCGCAACGTCACCGGCATCCGTCCGGGTATGCCGCTCAACCCCAACCTCAATCGCCAGGGCTGCCGCAAGATCGAGGAGAAATACGAAGAGCAGGGACGGTGGTTCGCCCACTGCGACCTGGCCAAGGGCGACAAGTTGGGGGATAACGAGGTGATCTATGACATCACCGAATGCCCCAAGGTCAAGGTCCGCAGCATTCAATTCAGCGGCAACACCTTCGTCAGCGGACAGCGCCTGGCCGCCAAGATCAAGTCGTCGTCGGAGTGGTTCCACCTTTTCGGCGGCACCTACAACCGCGAGATGGCCGAGGCGGACGCCATCGAACTGATCAAGTATTACCGCGCCTTCGGCTTCCAGGACGTTCGGGTGGGGTTGGAGAAGGAGCGGTCGTCCGACGGCAACGAAGTGACGTTGGTCTTTCACATTCACGAAGGCGATCGCTACCAGGTCCGTGACAAAGGGCCGGAAGCCGATGGATCGAAGGACGCCTCGGCTCAAGAGAAGTAACAAGCAACGCAACGACAGTCACGAAGGACCGGAGGAGGTCTCGCTGCACTGTCCATTCCTCGGAGGCATGGACCGTCCCGCGAGACTTCCTCCGGCCGCGTTTCCTTGACGGATAAGGGGTTGGGGAGGTATGGTCTGACCGGGCGATTTGCGAAAGTTCCGAGCGGGGGTGCCATGATCTCGATGCTCGTGACGGGCGGTTGCGGCTTCATCGGCAGCAACTTCATCCACTACATCCTGGAGCACGAAGCGGACGTGCCACGTCGTCAACTTCGACGCCCTGACCTACGCCGGCAACCTCGCCAACCTCGCCGACCTCGCCGACCACCCCCGCTATCGCTTCGTCCACGGCGACATCACCGACCGCGCAGACGGTCGAGGCGGCCTTCGCCGGCGTCGCACTCCGTCATCCATTTCGCCGCCGAAAGCCACGTCGATCGCAGCATCCAGGACTCCGGCCCGTTCGTCCGCACCAACGTCGTGGGCACGCAGGTCCTGCTCGACGCCGCCCGCAGCCGCCGGCGTCGAGCGCTTCGTTCAGGTATCCACCGACGAGGTCTACGGCAGCCTCGGCGCCAGCGGCGCTTTCCGCGAGGACACGCCGCTGGCGCCGAACAGCCCCTACGCCGCCAGCAAGGCGGCCGCCGACTTGCTCGTCCGCAGCTACGTCCACACCTTCGGCTTCCCGGCCCTCATCACGCGCTGCTCGAACAACTACGGTCCTTACCAGTTCCCCGAGAAGCTGATCCCGCTGTTCATCAGCAATCTGCTCCGCGACGAGCCGGTGCCGGTCTACGGCGACGGCCAGAACGTCCGCGATTGGATCCACGTCCGCGACCACTGCGCCGGCATCCACGCCGTTTGGCGCCGCGGCCGGGTCGGCGAGGTCTACAACCTCGGCGGCCGCTGCGAGCGCACCAACCTGCAACTGACGCACGCCTTGCTCGACGCCCTGGGCAAGCCGGCGTCGCTGATCCGCTACGTGCCGGACCGTCCCGGCCACGACCGGCGCTACGCCATCGACTGCGGCAAGATCGAGCGCGAGCTGGGCTGGCGGCCGCACGGTCGTCTTCGAGGACGGCCTGCGCGAAACCATCGCCTGGTATCGCGGCCACGACGACTGGATCGCCGCCATCCGCAACGGTGAATACCATGCAATACTACGAGCAGCAATACCGTTCTCTTTCCGCGGGACCACGCTCATGAACAAAGCGCTCATCACGGGCATCACCGGCCAGGACGGCAGTTACCTGGCGGAGTGGCTGCTGGAAAAGGGCTACGAAGTCCACGGCATCGTCCGCCGCTCCAGCACGGAGAACTTCGAGCGCATCGCCCATCTGACCGGGCGCATCCAGCTGCACCAGGCCGACCTGCTCGACCAGCTGTCGCTCATCGACGTGCTGCAGGCAAGTGCGGCCGCGACGAGGTGTACAACCTGGCGGCCATGAGCTTCGTGCCGACCAGCTGGAAGCAGCCGGTCCTCACCGGCGAGTTCACCGCCATCGGCGTCACGCGCGTTCTGGAGGCCATCCGCCTGCTCGACCCGCAGGGCATCCGCTTTTACCAGGCCAGCTCCAGCGAGATGTTCGGCAAGGTCCGCGAGACGCCGCAGACGGAGGCGACGCCGTTCCACCCGCGCTCGCCCTACGGCGTCGCCAAGGTGTACGGCCACTTCATCACGGTCAACTACCGCGAGAGCTACGGCATGTTCTGCTGCTCGCGGCATCCTCTTCAACCACGAGTCGCCGCGCCGCGGCCTGGAGTTCGTCACGCGCAAGGTCGACCGACGGCGGCGGCGCGCATCAAGCTGGGGCTGGCCAACGAGCTGCGCCTGGGCAACCTCGACGCCCGCCGCGACTGGGGCTTCGCCGGCGATTACGTGCGGGCCATGTGGCTGATGCTCCAGCAGGACCAGCCGGACGACTACGTCATCGCCACCGGGCAGACGCACACGGTGCGCGAGCTGGTCGAGACGGCGTTCGGACACGTCGGCCTGGACTGGCGGAAGTACGTCGTGCAGGATCGAGGCGCTGGTGCGTCCGGCGGAGGTGGACCTGCTGATCGGCGACGCGGCCAAGGCGCGTCGCCAACTGGGCTGGGAGCCGAACGTCGGTTTCCACGAACTCATCCGCCGCATGGTGGAGGCGGACCTGGAGCGACTCCCCGTCGTTTAGCCGCGACGCGCAGCGGAGCGGCGACTCGCTGCGCATCGCGGCTAAACCGAGAACTTGTTTTTGGACAGGCTTGCCATGCGTATCCTGGTGACGGGAGTGACGGGTTTCGCGGGGGGCCATCTGGCCGAGACCCTGCTGGCGCGCGGCGACGACACCATCGTCGGCCTCGAGCCGCCGGGCGTCGTGGCCGGACTCGTGGGGCCATTTGGCCGGACGTGTCGAGTTGCGCGGCTGCGACCTGTGCGCCGCGGACCACCCTGGAAGCGATCCTGCGCGACGTGCGGCCGGAACGGATCTACCACCTGGCCGGCTATCCGCACGTCGGCCGATCGTTTCAGGAGCCGGACGCGGCCTGGGACGGCAACCTGACGGCGACGCGCGGCCTGTACGATGCTGTCGTGCGCTGGGGCGGCCGGCCGCGTATCCTCTTCGTCGGCAGCGGCCTGGTCTACGGCGAGAGCGAGGCCGCCGGCGAGCGGCTGCGAGGAGACGTGTCTGCTGCGACCGGACAACCCCTACGCGGCCAGCAAGGCGGCGGCCGACCTGCTCAGCTATCAGTACACGCGCCATCCCGGGCTGGACATCGTGCGCGTCCGTCCCTTCAACCACATCGGCCCGCGCCAATCGCCGCAGTTCGCCGTGGCCAGCTTCGCCCGCCAGTGGTGGCCATCGAGCGCGGCCGGCAGCCGCCGGTACTGGAACCGGCAACCTCGGTCGCGCCGCGACCTGACCGACGTGCGCGACATGGTCGCCGCCTACCTGCTGCTGATGGAGCGCGGCCGAACCGGCGAAGTGTACAACGTCGGCTCCGGACAGAACTATGCCATGCAGACCGTGCTCGATCGGCTGCTGGCCCTGTCGGGCGTGGCCGTCGAAGTGCGGCAGAAGGACAGCCTGGTGCGGGCGACGGACGATCCCCGGTCATTCGGGCCGACGTCGCCAAGCTGCGGCGCGAAACGGACTGGTCGCCACGCTTCGCGCTCGATCAGACCTTGAGCGACACGCTGGCTTACTGGCGCAGTCAGGAATAGGGAATAGGGAATAGGGAATAGGGAATAGGGAATAGGGAATAGGCAATAGGGCAGAAACTTCTTCTCTAGTCCCTATTCCCTATTCCCTATTCCCTGTTCAGGGAGGAACACCATGAAGATCGCAGTTATCGGCACCGGCTACGTCGGTCTGGTGACGGGCACCTGTTTCGCCGAGAGCGGCAACGAAGTCACCGGCATCGACAAGGACGTGCGCAAGATCGAGATGCTCGAACAGGGGCCAGCTGCCGATCTACGAGCCGGGCTTGCTGGAACTGGTGCAGCGCAACCGCCGCGAGGGCCGGCTGCACTTCACCACCGACCTGGCCGCTGGCGTCGCCTCGGCCCAGCTCATTTTCATCGCCGTCGGCACGCCGCAGTCGCCGATGGCTCCGCCGACCTGTCCACCGTCTGGGCCGTCGCCGACGCCCTGGCCGAGCACGATCCAACGGGCCGAAGATCGTCGTCATCAAGAGCACGGTCCCGGTCGGCACCAATCGCGGCGTCGCCGAGCGCCTGGCGGCGCGCAATCAGCAGACGCTCGACGTGGCCAGCAATCCCGAGTTCCTCAAGGAAGGGGCGGCCATCGAGGACTGCATGAAGCCCGACCGCGTGGTCGTCGGCGTGCGCCGGCCGGAGGCGGCCGAGGTGCTGCACGAGCTGTACGCCCCGTTCCTGCGCACGGAGCGGCCGTTCCTGGTCATGTCGCCGGAGAGCGCCGAGATGACCAAGTACGTCGCCAACGCCATGCTGGCGACGAAGATCAGCTTCATCAACGAGATGGCCAACCTGTGCGAACGCATGGGCGCCGACATCAACGACGTGCGCCGCGGCATCGGCCACGATGGCCGCATCGGCTTCTCAGTTCCTCTTTCCCGGCGCCGGCTACGGGGGCAGTTGCTTCCCCAAAGACATGCGCGCTCTGTCTCAGTATGTCGAAGCAGCCTGGATGTGCCCGCGCACGTGATGGATGCGGTGGATCGCGTCAACGAGGCGCAGAAGCAGGTGCTGGTCCGCAAGGTGCGCGCGCACTACGGCGACCGGCTCTGCAGGAACAAGACGCTGGCCGTCTGGGGCCTGGCGTTCAAGCCGCGCACCGACGACATCCGCGAGGCCCCGGCCCTGGTCCTCATCGACGCCCTGCTGGCCGACGGCGTCACGGCTGCGCGTCCACGATCCGGAGGCGATGGCCAACGTCCAGGCCCAGTACGGCGACAAGCTGATCTACTGCGATCGGCCGTACGGGGCCCTGGAAGGGGCGGACGGGCTGGTCATCGTCACGGAGTGGCAGGAGTTCCGCAATCCCGACTTCGAGGTGATGCGCCGGCTGCTGGCCGAGCACGTCATCTTCGACGGCCGCAATCTCTACGACGCGAAGGTGCCCGCCGGCTACGGCTTCACCTATTATTCGATCGGCCGCAAAACAGCTAGGGAATAGGGAATAGGGAGATAGGGAATAGAGGCGACGGAAGAAGCCTCACCTCTATTCCCTATTCCCTATTCCCTATTCCCTATTCCCTATTCCCTATTCCCTATTCCCTATTCCCTTCTCTGCTTCAAACTGGGCTTGCCCGTGTCGATCCCTTCGTTATAAGCAGCGCAGCCAGAAGAATCGTCCCGGCGCAAGCGACATCTCGCGCCGGTTCCGGGGAGACTGCTCATGACCGGGCCGGGTCCGCGCCGAGAGAGGAACAGGACGGCTGCGCGAAGGAGGGGCGGGCGGCAGCGTCCGTGGAGGACTCCCATGCGATTCGCTTCCCTGATCGGTGGTCTCGTCCTGTTGTTCGTCCTGTCCGGCTCGCTCGCCGCCGCGGACGCCCCGGCCGAACGTCCGCACGGTCGTCGTTCCGCAGGCCCAGGTCTGGTGTGGCCCAAGCAGCTCCGACGGCCTTTATCCGACCAACCTGCTCCGCCAGGGCGACCGCGTGCAGGTCGTCGAGGAGTTGCCAAGCGGATGGCTGGCGATTCGTCCGCCGGCCGGTTCCTTCAGGCTGGATCAACACGCGCTTCCTGCAACAGATCGCCGCCAAATACAGCAACTACGTGGTAGCTTACGAAGGCTACCCGGTGCCGGTCCTCGTCGGCAGCAGCGTCAAGACGGATCGGCCGACCCGGTGCGGCGTCAAGCTGCCGCGCGGCGCCCAGGTGCGCGGCATCGGCCGTACCATGACGGACGACGAGGGCACTTGGCTGCCCATCGAACCGCCGGACGGCGAGGTCCGCTACGTCCGCACGGAGGACGTGGCCAAACCCGGACCTCCGGTGCGCACCGCCGCCGCTTCCCCTCCGGCTCGGCCGGCCTCCACTATCCCGCCACCGCCTCCCGATGGCGACGCCCTGTGGCGCGACGCCGAAAAGGCCGAACGCACGGGCCGCCTCGCCGACGCCATTCGACTCTACCAGTTGGCCGGCGACGCCAACCTCGCCGTCAACCGCGCCCGCGCCGACGAGGCGTATCGGCGTGCGCACTGGCTCCAGCAAGCCAACACGACTACCAACGCGCCGGGCGGTTCCTACTACTACCCGGATCGCAACGCCCAGGCGACTCCGCCGGCGGCGAACCCCGTCCGTCTGATCGGTCCCTCGTCTCCAGGAGCGCCGGCGGCACAACTCGTTTCCACCCAGACCGCCTCGTCCCCCTGGGGCACGTCATCTACCGCCGGGTACGGCCCACCTGTGACCGGACGACTGAATCGACCCTATCGCACCCTGGAAAATCAGTGGGTCTATCTCCTGATGAAAGAGGACGGCTCGCCGATCACCTATGTGATCGCCCAGCCGGGCGTCGATCTGTCAGGCTACATCAATCGCCGGATCGAGCTGTGCGGACCCGTCACCTATCGCTCGGACCTGCGCGGCAACCTGTTGAGGGCCGCCCAGGTCCGGGAAGTGCCCTAATCCACGTTCCCAAGGATGGTGTCTCGTTTAGCCACGACTTTTGTATTTGTCGTTTTCCGTTCTTTCCGTGTTTTCCGTGGTGAAATGTCTTTTTAGAGTGGTGTCTTGGGGAAGGGGGGGGTCTCGTTATAGGTGTGCATCATGCGCTCGACCAACCAGTCTGGCGCCCAGCGCGCGAATTTCATAAACAGCGACATCTGCCAGGGGAAATTGTAGACCTTTCGTTTGCGTTTCAGGGCGCGGACGATGCGGCGAGCCGCCTCCTCAGCGCTGAGCAACCACGGCATCTTGAATTCGTTCACTTCCGTCATCGGCGTTTGCACGAAGCCCGGACAGATGGTCGTCACGGCAATGCCCTTGCTCCGTAGTTGCACCCGCAGTCCGTCCATGAAGACGTTCACCGCTGCCTTGCTCGACGTGTAGCCCGACTCGCCCGGCAGCCCCATGTAGGATGCGATGCTGGAGACGGCGGCCAAATGGCCGCGCCGCCGTTGGAGCATTTCCGGCAGTACCGCCTCCAGCGAATAGACGATGCCCAGCACGTTGACGCGAAACATCTTCTCCACGTCGCCGACGTTGAACGGCTCCACGGTCGTCGGCACACCGACGCCGGCGTTGGCGAGGAGCAGATCGACCGGCCCCAGGCGGCTGGCGACGTCGCGGATGGCGGCGACGGTTTGCTCGCGCTCGGCCACGTCGGCGGCGGCGAAGGCGGCCGTACCGCCGGACTTGTCGATCTCCGCGGCGAGGTCGGCGAGTTGTTCGCGCCGCCGGGCCACTAGTCCGACCTTGCAGCCCTCGGCGGCCAGCGTGCGGCTGACGGCCCAGCCGATGCCGCTGGAAGCTCCCGTGACAATGGCGACCTGACCGGCGAACGACATACGCACCTCCGCAATCCTGATACCGTCCCCAGGTTCCGTCCCACCGGCGCGACAGGCGCAGCCGGCGCCGCGGGATGGGGTCTTTCACTTTCGCGTCCGGCTCGATTCGCCGCAAGCCCGATGTGATGCCCCAGCGTGTTACAATGACAATCGGAGCCGGCAGCGTCCGCGAGGGAATGCCCCTCGCGGACGCTGCCGGCTCCGAACAAAACGGATGCTCCCATGAAGCGCATCGCTGTCGGGATTGGGGTGATTCTTTGTCACCTTGTCACCTTGTCACCTTGTCACCTTGTCGCGGCGGCACCGAGGCCGAAGTGGTACGACGTGCAGATCTCCTACCGTATCCATGCCTTCCGCAACGAGCGCGTGAAGCAGTATAACGAGATGATGCGCTTCCTCAAAAAAGTCGATTTCATGCGCGATCCGGAGGACGTTCCCGAGGACAGCGAGCCGGAGAACTCCCAGCACACGCGGCTGCACGGCACCATCTCGGCCCCGCATGCGCGGCAGTTGCTCGACGAACGACACATCCGCTCCGTCCTGCTTTTCCCGCACGGAGAAAAGCCTCCCGAGGACAAGACGCAGTTGGTCCGCGTCAATCTGGAGTTGTTCACCGGCCTGAACGCGGAGAGGCAGCGTCAGCTCCACGAGCAGACGTTTGAAGTGCTGGCCGGCTTGCAGTTCCGCGGCGCGGTCGGCTACGACCATCGCGGCTTTACCCGCCTGCTCGGTTCGATGCCGTACAACCGCCTGGAAACGCTGCTGACGGACCTGCGCGAGCAGCCGGCCGGCCAGCGGATGTCCGGGCCGTTCCGCAACGTCTGGGCCGTCCGCCTGGCGGAAGTTCTTCCCGGCATGCCGCTGCCGATGCCGCGTCCACGCCCGCCCCAGGTGCCCAAGGAGCAGGAGAAACTCTCCCCCGATCTCCGCGACGTGCTCAGCGACGCGGCCGCCGCGGCCAAACCGACACGCCTGGATGTGATTCTGGCCGCGACGCCGGCTCCGGAGGACAACAGCTATCGTTCCTTGCTGGCTCGTGCGGCCCCCGGCCTGGTCGTGGAAGGCCGACTTGGCCCGCTCGTCAGCGTCGTCGCCCATCCCGCCCAGGCTCCCGCCCTGGCCGCGCTCCCCGAAGTGACGGCGGTACGATTGCCGCGCACCCCTTCGCCGACTGCGCAGCCGGCCGCGCCGGACAACACTCGTTGGCAGCCGCTGCTCCAGGCCAGCGGCGCCGCCCGCCTGCACGCACTGGGTCAGCGCGGGCGCGGCACGCGCGTGGCCGTCGTGGATGGCGACTTCCGCGGCTGGGAAGCGCTCGTCGGCAAGGGACTCCCGGCCAAGACCCGCCTCATCGACCTGACGCGCGCGCGCAACGCCGACTTGCAGCCCGATCCGTTCCCCGCCGTCGGTCCCGAACTCGGCTCCGGCACGCGCCACGCCCTGACCATCGCGCGACTGGCCCCCGAGGTCAGCCTGACGTTGATCCGCATCGACCCCGCCGCTCCGTACATGCTCGAAGCCGCTGCTCGGGACATCAACGGCGATCCGATTCGCACCATCAACCTCGACAATCGCCGCGACCAACTGGAACGCACTCAGGATGCGCTCGACAAGCGCCGCGACGCCTTGCTGGAGGAACGCCGCCTCGTCCTCAACGACTTCCGCCAGGAGGGCGAGGCTGTCACACGCCGCAAGGAGTATTTCGAGAAGCAGAAAGCCTACGACCAGGACTCGGCCCGATATTACGCGACCCTGGGCCGTTATCTGCAATTCCAGCGCGACCTGCTTTCGCTGCGCGGCATTCGCGTTGTGGCGTCGGCGTCCTCGTGGCCCGATGGGTTCCCCGTGGACGGCACCAGTACGCTGAGCCGCTATTTCGACGATCGGCCCTTCCGCGCCGCCCTGTGGTTTCAGGCGGCCGGCAATACGCGCGGACAGAGCTGGACCGGCCTGTTCCGCGACGCCGACAGTAACGGCGTCATGGAGTTCGCCCCCCCCGATCAACGGCTCCCCGAGGGTCTGTGGACGTCGGAGCTGAACTTCCTGTCCTGGCGGACGCCGGCCGGACGGACGGTGCCGGACATCCCTGCCGGTTCGCGCTTCCGCATCACTCTCCAGTGGCGCGAGGCCCACGATCCGCTCTACGCCCAGACGGGGGAAGACCCCTATCGCAATCCGCTGGCCCGGCTGCGCGTTTTCCTGCTGCATCAGCCGGACCCCAGCGGCGCTCGCCAGCCGGCCGACGACCTGGAAATCGTCGCTCAGTCGGTCGGAGTGCCTCAGCGTCT
This sequence comes from uncultured Planctomycetota bacterium, assembly GCA_963849325.1. Lineage (GTDB taxonomy): Bacteria > Planctomycetota > Planctomycetia > Gemmatales > Gemmataceae > JAJPHU01. Next base: position 502,543 of record CAWKHF010000012.1, read on the forward strand.
CGACGCCTCGCCCGGCTCGGCCACGTATGAGATCACCCTGGAAGTGCAGGTGAAGAAGGCCGGACGCTACGCCGTGCGCATCGAGGGCCGGGCGCCGGAGACGATCTATCCGCCGGGCGAGCCGACGCTGCCGGTCCTGCGCAAACACGGCGAACTGTACCTGCGTCTGTTCGTGGCACCCCTGGACGCCACCGGCCGAGCGGTGCTGCACGATTACGTCACGGCCGCCGGCAGCCTGGGCATGCCCGCCGACGCCCGCACGGCGATCACCGTCGGCGCCGCCGACGACCGCAACCACCGTCAACCTTACAGCGCCGGCGGAGCGCCGTTTAACCTGGCTCTGCTGTCCAAGCCGGACGTGCTCTCCTACGACCGCAGCGAGGGCACGGCGGAGGCTGCCGCCTTCGCCGCCGGCCTGACGGCGCTGCTCCCGCACGTCGGGCGTTCCCCGACGGCCTGTCTGCAAGGTCTGCACGTTCCGCCGGGAGGCGTACTTTGTCTGCCTGAGGGATCGCCCCATCGGTGACAAATGATCGGTTTCTCTTGCGGGGAGTGCATCATGCCTCTGACGTTTGACGCGATTTACGAAGATGGCGTTCTGAAACCGGCCCAGCCGCTGCCGCTCCAGGAACACGAGAAAGTCCGCCTCACCCTTCAACCTGCAGCGAATTGGGTGGAAGAGACTTACGGGATCATTGGCTGGAAGGGCGATCCTGAGGAGCTCCGACGCTTGGCGCTGGCTCCCGAATTCGACTTGGAGGAGGGGCCATGATCTTCGCTGATCTGGCGGCCGGTGACACGATCTTTGTGGATGCCAATACGTTCATTTACCACTTCGCCCCCGACCCTGTTCTCGCCTCGCCCTGCGGCCAGTTGCTTCAGCGGATCGAGAACCAGGAATTCGATGGATTCACCTCCCTGCACTTACTGAGCGAGGTCGCCCACAAGTTGATGACCCTTGAAGCCAATCGAATCTTCGGCTGGCCCCTGATGGGAATGGCCAACCGCTTGCGGAGGCATCCCGCGGAGGTGCAACGGCTCACGGCTTTTCGGCAGGCGATTCACCAGGTCGCCACCAGCCGCATTCGCGTGCTGGCAGCGCCGGTGTCGGCCCTTGTGGATGCGACGGCTATCAGTCAGCAGACCGGCTTGCTCATCAACGATGCCCTGATCGTGGCTTTGATGCGAGCGAACGGCCTGACGCGACTGGCCAGCCACGACGCCGATTTCGACCGCGTGCCGGGCTTGACGCGCTACGCTCCTGTCTGAGTGGGAGGACGGTATCGTCCTCACTCTCCTCCGAAGAGTGCGCGGGAGTTATCCGTGGAGTCAGCCTATCTTGATTCTTTCGTGAAATTCTGGTGGGATAGCCGGCGCGAGGGACGAGCCGGCCTTCCCTCGTCCCTTGACACCTTTTGAAGCCGACAGGTAAACTTTACAGGAGCCGACTTTCCGGATCATGCGGCCGCGCACCAACCACGGGGAGTGAGCGGGATCTGCCTTGGCGCAGCGCTACGACCCTGGGAGAGCCATGCGTGAAGGCGATCATCAGCGACATTCACAGTAACCTCGAGGCCCTGCAAGCGGTCCTCAAGGACATTGAAAAGCATCCCGTCACCGAGATCTACTGCCTGGGCGACGTCGTCGGCTACGGGCCGAACCCCCGCGAGTGCGTGGACCTGGTGATGAAGTGCAAGATCGTCCTGCTCGGCAACCACGATCAGGGGGCCATGTTCGACCCCGACGGCTTCAATCCCCCGGCCGAACGGGCCATCTTCTGGACGCGCGACCAACTCGAATCCTCCACCGAGACGCGGCAAGCTGCGCGAACGGCGCTGGGAGTTCCTGGCCGAACGGCCGCGCACCTTCCGCGAGAACGGCTACCTCTTCGTCCACGGCTCGGCCCGCAATCCGCTCAACGAATACGTCTTCCCCGAGGACATCTACAACCAGCGCAAGATGGAACGCATCTTCGCCCTGGTCGAGCGCTACTGTTTCCAGGGCCATACGCACGTGCCCGGCGTCTTCACCGAACAGGTGCCCGACGACCTGTACCAGTTCAGCAGCCCCGAAGAGATCGACTACAGCCACCGGCTCGACGGCCGCAAGACGCTGTGCAACGTCGGCTCGGTCGGCCAGCCGCGCGACGGCGACTGGCGCGCCTGCTACGTCCTGCTCGACGGCGAGACCATCCGCTATCGCCGCGTCGAATACGACATCGAAACGACCATCAAGAAGATTTACGCCGTCCCCGAGCTGGAGAACTTCCTCGGCGACCGTCTCCGCGACGGGCGATGAGGAATTAAAGGAAGAGGGGACCAGGAGCGAAGGACTATGCGTAGGTCTTTCGTTCCTGGTCCCCGGTCTTTTTCGCGTTCGCCTGTAGCCTTCGCGGACGGTCGGACGCACGGCCGGATGCCCCTGTGATTGCACTACCATGCAAAAAAATTACCTCCTGTTCTTCGTGCTGTCCGCACTGATCTTCCTCGGCTGGATGGCCCTGGCCCAGTACATCTGGCCGCCTCCCCCTCGGCCCGAGCACGCCGAAGTCGCCAAGGGCGACACCGGCAAGAAGACCGACGAGAAGAAGGCCGACGACGCGAAGAAGGTCGCGGACAAAAAGGCCGACGACAAGAAGAACGGCAAGAAAGCCGACGAGAAGAAGGCCGAGCCGCCCGTCGCCGCCAACATTTCCCTGCTGCCGCCGACGCCGCCGGACAAGCTCGTCACCCTCGGCGAGAAGGAACGCGGACTCGAAGTTCCACCTCGCGTGGTCCTCGATCCGCGTGGGGCGAGCGTGCTAAGCGTGCTGCTCAACAAGTTCCAGGCCGCCAATGACCTGGGCCGGCCCGCCTGGCACAATGATGAAAAGACCGAGCCGCGCCTGCTGGAACTGGTGCCGGCGGGACCTGAACATCCGCTCGCCTTCGTTCCTCTTCTATGCCTTCGACGTCAACGATCCCACCGACGACAAGCCGCTCGACACGCTCGGACGGATCAACTGGACCGTCCTCGACAAAAAGACCGAGGAAACGCTGGACGACGGCCGCCGCCGCGAGTCAGTGTCGTTCGAGGCCCGGACGCAGGGTGTGATCGTCACCAAGACGTACACGCTGACCGAGGGCGAGTACCACGTCGGCCTGGAAGTGAAGATGCGCGCAAGGCCGGAACGTCGGGCAAGGCGGTGACGTTCCGTTACCAGATGACGGGAGCGCACGGTCTGCCGGTCGAAGGCAAGTGGTACACGAGCATCTTCCGCAACGCCCTGATCGCCCGCGTCGATAAGGACGGCAACGTCGGCCGCGATCTGCAAGACCTGCGGCAAATCAGCCACTGGGGCGGCGGCAACGAGGTCCGCAAGGAGGAGAACAGCGTCCATCGCCTACGCCGGCGTGGCCAACCAATATTTCGCCTCGGTCATCGTGGTCGACAACAACCAGAAACAGCGGGGCTTACTCCGGCAAGCCCGGCCGACGCTGGAGACGGCCCTGACCAAGGGCGTCGTCAAGAGCGTGGCCGCCGATACTTCCAGCTTCGTCCTGAAAACGGCCAGCGGGGCGGAAGAGACGTTTTACGTGCCCGAGGAGGAACGCTTGCAGTTTCGCGGGCTGGCCAAGGACGCTCACATCGCCGTCCTGCACCACACCGGCTCCTTACAACGAAAAGGCCCGCGAATATCCCGAGGTCGCCACCGACTTCTACCCCGAAGACGCCCTCCCCGCGCTGTGGGTGGATGACATCACGGTTCGCGTCTCCACCGAGCCGGTCGAGCTGAAGGGCGATACGGAGGTCGTCCACAAGTATCTGCTCTACAACGGGCCGGTGAAGGTCAACCAGCTCTCCGGCCCTCCCGGCCTGGGACAGAAGCCCCTTGAAGAGGCGGCGTGGACCCGGCCCTGGTCCAGCGCTATCACGACGACCTGCACCTCAACACGCTGACCGATTACCACTCGCCCGGAGCGATGGGCCGCTTCGCCAGCGCCATCTACTGGACCGCCCTGGTCATCAAGTGCACCAACCTCATGCACGGGGTCCTCGCTTACATCCACGCCGTTATCCCCAGCTACGGCCTGTGCATCATCGTGCTGACGGTATTGGTCCGCGGCATGATGTTCCCGCTCAGCCGCAAGCAGGCGATGATGAGCTTGCGCATGCAGCAGCTGGCCCCCGAGCTGAAGAAATTGCAGGAGAAGTACAAGGATGATCGCCAGGCGCTGGGCATGGCGCAGATGGAGTTGTATCGCAAGCACGGCGTCAATCCGTTCGGCAGCTGCTGGGTGCTGTTGTTGCAGATGCCGATCTTCATGGGCCTGTACTTCGCCTTGCAGGAGAGCATTCACTTCCGCTTGGCCGAATTCTGGCCGACGTGGATCACCAATCTGGCCGCGCCGGACATGCTGTTTAGCTGGAGCCAGCGCATCCCCTACATCAGCCGCGTTGAGGATTACGGCTCGTTCTTCTACCTGGGTCCGTACTTCAACCTTCTGCCGGTCATCGCCGTGGCCCTGATGATCGTGCAGCAGAAGATGATGACGCCGCCGCCGACCGACGAGCAGCAGGCGATGCAGCAGAAGATGATGAAGTACATGATGGTGTTCTTCGGCCTGATGTTCTACAAGGTGGCGGCTGGCCTGTGCCTGTACTTCATCGCCAGCAGCGTGTGGGGCTTCTGCGAGCGCAAGCTGCTGCCCAAGAAGAAGCCCGTCGTCGGAGAAATCTCCACGGAGGGTTACTTCCAGAAACTTCTCCGCCGGGCGCAGGGCGAACAGGTAACGCCGGCCCCTGTCGGTGTGACCGCGAGCAATGGCGGTCGGCTGGGCGGCAAGCGCGGCAAGAACAAACGCCGTCCGGGTCCGGCGCATGGGATCGGAGTCCGAGTCGGATACCGCTTCCGTACTGGGTCGATGGCGGAAGCGTCTGCGCGACTGGTGGATCACCGTGCTCAAGGAGGCCGAGAAGAAGAATCGCGGTTGAACTCCCGGTTAGCCGCGACGCGCAGCGGAGCGCGGGACAGCCCCGCGCTCCGCTGCGCATCGCGGCTAACCGGGCGCCTCATGATCCATGAGGTTCCCCCTATGCGTATCTTGCTTGTAATCGCCCTGGCGACGCTTCTTCTCGCGGTCGTGCCGGGCGCCGCGCAGAACACCGAGTCGTTGCAATACCAGGTCGAGATCGACAAGGACGAGACCACCAAGGGAAACAAGGTCTTCGCTTCGTTCCGCCAGCGCCACGGCAAACAGGCGCTGTACGTCACGGTGCAATTCAAGGTGCTGCGCGACGCCGACGGCAACCTGGCCACCGACGTGGACAAGGACGACATCGTCATCCGCGAGGACGGCAAGAAGGTCGAGGAGCTGGAAATCCTGCTGCCGCGGACGGCCCTGACGACGGTGCTGGCCATGGACGTCAGCGGCAGCATGGCGAACCCCAGTGGAGCCAGCGGCATCAAGAAGATCGACGAGGCCAAAAAGGCGGCCGGCATTTTCCTCGATCACCTCAGCACCAAATCGGAAACCGGCCTGATCCTGTTCGACCACCTGATGCGCGTCAAGGAACCGCCGCTGCGCGACGCCGGGCAGTACCGCGAACACCGCCGCAAGGTCCGCGAGCTGATCGACGCCGCTCGGCCGATGGGCGGCACGGCTTACCTGGACGCCGCCGCCCTGGGCGTGGAGATGCTCAAGGGCATCGACGGCCGCCGGGCCGTGCTCATCATGACCGACGGCGTGGACATGAACAGCCGGAGGACGCTGGCCGAGGTCATCAAGCTGGCCACCGTCAACCAGGTGCCGGTCTACACGCTGGGCATCGGCGAGCTGGGCAAGTACAAGAACGTGACGACGGTGCTGGTCCTCGATCACTCCGGCAGCATGCGCGGCAAGGCCGACGCCACCGACAAGCACTCCAAGATCGAGGCGCTGCGCACGGCCGCCTCGCGCTTCGTGGAGCTGATGCGGCGCAACGCGCAGACGACGCTGCTGCCATTCAGCAGCGAGGTCGAGGTGCCGGCCCCGTTCAGCGACGACAAGCGTGTGCTGCTGCGAGCGCATCAAGCAATTGCAGCCGGAGGGCGGCACGCTGCTGTACGATGCCACCTATGCCGGCCTGGAAACGCTCGCCGCCGCTCGATCGCAACGGCCGCAACGCCGTCGTCGTGCTGACCGACGGCAAGGACGAGGCGCCCGGCAGTCGCACGTCCGATCGGCTGGTTATCGAGCGGGCCAAGGAATTGAAGGTGCCGCTGTACATGCTCGGCCTGGGCCGGCCCGAGGAGATCAACGAGGGCGTCATGCAGCGCATGGCGACCGAGACCGGCGGCAAGTATTTCCACGCCGGCAGCGAGCAACGGCTGTTCGAGATCTTCGAGAAGCTGTCGATCGACCTGCACGACGACGGCATCAACGAGAAGGAGCTGCGCACGCTGGCCGACAAGACGGGCGGCAAGTTCTTCTGGGCCCGCGACGCCTCCAAGCTGCCGCGCTTCTTCGAGGAGCTGGCGACCGAGCTGCAATCGACGTACACCGTGACGTTCCCGAGTCGGCGTTCCAGCCACGACGGCACCGCCCGCGGCATCGACATCAGCATCGAGCGCAACGGTGTGCGGCTCAGCAACGTCGGCTCGGCGGACTACAACGTCCACGGCGTTGTTGTACCGGAGATGGACTATCGTATTTATCTGGTCTTTCTGGCGCTGCTGGGCGTGTTCCTCCTCGCCCCGACGGGCGTTCGCCGGCTGTATCGTCTGTATGGCGGATCGTGACAGCCGCTTTCGGCCCCTCGAACCATGCATACCCGCGATACCATCACGGCCCTGTCCACCGCGTCCGGCCCCGGCGGCTCGGGCGATTGTCCGCGTCAGTGGTCCGACGGCCGTCGCCGTAATTTCGCCGCTGTTCGCGGCGGCTCAGCCTTTCGTCGCCGGCCGGCGCGGCCTGCTCTCGGGACACCTGCGCCTGCCCGACCTGGCCCCTCTCCCGCCGACGTGTACTACTGGGCCGCGCCGCACAGCTACACCGGAGAGGATCTGGCCGAGATTCACTTGCTCTCGTGCCCGCCCTTGCTGGAGCTGCTGATCGCGCAGCTTCTCCAGGCCGGTTGTCGGGCCGCTCGGCCGGGCGAGTTCACTCTGCGCGCGTTTCTCGCCGGCAAGCTCGATCTGACCCGCGCCGAGGCCGTCCATGCCGTCATCGAGTCCGGCTCGCGCGACGAGCTGAAACAGGCGCTCAAGCAGCTCGCCGGCGGCATGGCCCGGCCGCTGCACGAGCTGCGCGATGACCTGCTCAACCTCCTCGCCGACGTCGAAGCGGGACTTGATTTCGCCGATGAGGACATCTCTTTCGTTCGGCCGGAGGACATGCTGCAACGACTGGGCAAGGCCCTGGCGCAGGTCACGCTGCTGGGCAAGCAACTGGACCAGCGCGGCCTCGCCGACCGCGTCTTTCGGGCCGTGCTGACGGGTCGGCCCAACGCCGGCAAGAGCAGCCTGTTCAACGCCCTGGCCGGCGCCGACGCCCTGGTCAACTCGCAGCCGGGCACCACGCGGGATTATCTCGTCCGGCGTCTCGATCTCGGCGGTGCCCGCGTCGAACTGATCGATACACCCGGCTGGCAGATGGAGACCAGCACCATTGACAGCCAGGCGCAGACGCTGGCGCGCGAACAGGCCGAGAGCGCCGACTTGCTTCTGCTGTGCCTGGAATCCGGTCAGCCGGTGGCGCCGGAAGAGGAAACGATCGCTCGACAGTCGCATCCGCCGGTCGTCGCCATCGCCACCAAATGCGACCAGGCGCCGGCCCTCGCCGGCCTCCTGGCCACCAGCGCGGTCACGGGCGCCGGCCTCGCGTCTCTGCGGACGCTGCTGGGCGAACATGCCCGCCGCTACCAGCAGCCGGCCCTGGCGCCGAGCCTCAGCCGCTGCCGCCATCACGTCGAGGCGTGCCTGGAACAACTGCGCCGCGCGCACCGCATCGTCCTCTTCGACGAGCCGCCCGAACTACTCGCCCTGGAGGTGCGCGGGCGCTGGAACAACTTGGCGAGATGGTCGGCACCGTCTACACGGACGATCTGCTCGATCGCATTTTCAGCCGCTTCTGCATCGGCAAATAACCCCCGTAACAAAATCTCGCCGCCCCGAAACCGCGATGGCATCCCTTGGAGGTCGGTGTAGGCATCGGTGTAGGGTGGGTCGAGTGGAACGAGGCCCACCGCCTGCCGCGGTGGGCCTCGTTCCACTCGACCCACCCTACAAATCCACCATTCGCTCAGTCACCCCTCCATTCTTCGCCGTTCGCCGTTCCCGTGGAAAATATTTTCTCTTGACACCAAGAGCCTTATGACGGTGCGGCGGGTACGGCGTTTGGCGTGAAAACTCCCGCAACCGCATCGAGCGACACGCCTATCAACCGCGCCAAACCCAACGCTTGCACCACTACGAAGAATGCCGAACTCGGGTCGAACGGGTCCAGAGGTTCGGTCGCGTTGTACATGGCCTGACAGCACGACTCTTCGAGGGCGTACTGGCCGGATTCTCATTCGATCCCCACCCTCCATAGCTGCAAGCAACCGATGCCGAACCTCGTCGAACACAGCATGCCCGGCCGACCAGTGGCTGGGAGTGGCGGCCAGCTCCGCGACGCAGGCGTGACTCTCGGCGTCCGGCAGACGCCCCGCGAACACGCGGAGCAGGGCGACGATGTGTCCACCCATCTGACGTTCGTATGGGCCGGGGTGGCTCTCCGGAAACCTGTAGATGTTGGGGAACCCCACTGCGCCCTCCGCCTCTTTCGTCGAACTACTGTTTAGTCGTTTAAACCACTTCGTAGATCGCCATTAGGCGGGGAACGGGACAAGGCCGTCCTCCCTACATTTGCTTGGGCGATCGGTCGCGGCCCTTGCCGCATTCGTGGTGGCTGGACCTTCACGGTCTCCCGGCTGATTCGTCGGAGTCGGGGCGTCTCGCGGCTTCCTTCGTGGTGGTCCCTCGTGGACCCCGTTCGGAAGTTTGCCCTTCCTCACCCCACGATACGCCCCCGCCGGCCTCCCACGGTTGACCCACGAACTCCTCTATTCTGAAGGCTACCATGTCCCGGCACAAGCACAAAAACAGCCTCGTCCGCCCCAACGCCACTTCGCCACTTCGTCACCCCCTTTTGAACACGAATCGTCTGGTTTCCGGGCGGCGGCGCGGATAAAATGAGGATGTGGGACAACCCCATAGCCCCGCGCCGCACTGATGGGCTTGATAACGGCGCCGGAAAGGATGAGTGATGTCAAACTGCGTCAGGCCATCGCGCTCGAAGCCGCCCGCCTGATGTACGAACGAGTCGAGTCCGAATACTTCACCGCCAAACGCAAGGCCGCCAAGCGACTGTGCCGCCGCGGCGTCAAACCCGAAGACCTCCCCTCCAACGCCGAAATCCGCGAGCAGATCCAGCTCTTCGCCCGCATCCACGAAGGCGACCAACGTACTCGGAACCTGCGCGACATGCGCCTGGAAGCGCTGCGCCTGATGCGCCTGCTCCGTCCGTTTCGGCCGCGGCTCATCGGCAGCGTCATGACCGGGCACGTCCGCAAAGGCTCCGACATCGACCTGCACCTCTTCAGCGACAGCCCCGCTCTGATTACCGACCTGCTCGAACAGGCCGGCTGCCAATACGACCTCGAGCGCAAGCAGGTCGTCAAGCACGGCGAGGCCCGCGTGTTCACGCACATCCACGTCTACGACCGCTTCAACTTCGAGCTAACCGTTTATCCCGAGGACAAGGCCCATTACGTCTTCAAGAGTTCCATCACCGGCAAGCCCATCGAGCGTGCCTCGATCAAGGAACTGGAGGAACTGCTGGCCCGCGAATACCCCGACCTGAATCTCGACGACGAATTGCAAGCCGCCGAGGCCGAGGTCGATCCGTATCCGGTCTTCCGCATGTTGCTGTTGCCGCTGGAGAACGTGGCGGGATCGCGCGTCTATCATCCCGAGGGCGACGTGCTGTATCATTCGCTGCAAGTGTTCGAGCTGGCCCGCGAACGCCGGCCTTACGACGAGGAGTTCTTGCTGGCGGCCCTGTTGCACGACGTCGGCAAGGGACTGGACCGGAGCCATCACGTCGAGGCGGCATTGCAGGCGCTGGACGGACTGATCACCGAGCGGACACGGTTCTTCATCGAGCATCACATGCATGCGCATGAATACCGTGACGGCAAGCTCGGCGCTCGGCTCCGCCGCGAACTGGAAGCATCGCCGGATTTCGAGGAATTGATGCTGCTGCACGAATGCGACGTCGGCGGCCGCGTGTCCGGCGCTGTCGTGTGTACCGTCGAGGAGGCGATCGACTACCTGCGCGAGCTGGAACGCAGCAACAGCGAATAGAAAGGGTGGCGAAATGCTCGACGAACTGGTAGCGGGCTATCCGGTGGTGGTGCGGCAGGCGGTGGTGTGGGGCGAGATGGATTCGTATCGCCACGTCAACAACGTGGTCTATTTCCGCTACTTCGAGAACGCTCGCCTGGAGTATATTCGTCGCCTCGATTGGCCGGCCTTCGAGGCGGAGATTGGCATCGGTCCCATCCTGGCCATGACACACGCTCGTTTCCGCCGGGCGCTCGACCTACCCCGACACCATCGCCATCACCGCTCGACTGGGCACGCTCGGCGATGATCGCTTCACCCTGGAGCACCGCATCTTCAGCGCGCAGCTCGGCGGCCTGGCCACCGAGGGCGAGGGCACGGTGGTAGCGTTTCATTACGGGCGCGGCGAGAAGGTGCCGCTGCCCGAGGAATTGCGGCGGCGCATCGCCGTTCTGGAGGCTAGTGCAGCGCGTGCGTGAGCCGCGAGCGCGATGGCTTCGCGGCTCGCGGCCCACGGCCCATTACCTCACGTAGGACGGCTCGTCCTTGTCGTAGTACATGAAGAAATCGCGCGGACTGCGAGCGTAGGGATGGGTGCCGAACGTCGGCGAACCCTGGCCACCCGGCCCGCCCAGCATTCCCGGCCTGCCTCGCGCCCGGCCCGCCCGGTCCAAAGCGCGGCGGAGGCGGTCCCGGAACCATGCCCTGGAACGGCGGGAACGGCGGGTACGGACAGTATCCGGGACCGTGCAGCAGACCGCAGTTGTTGACCCAGTAGAAGCCTGGACCACACATGTCCGGCGCCTGGGGTATGGGAGGAAAATAACAACCGCATTGCGGCTGCGCCTGGGCCAGGCCGACGCCGAGGGCCAGGCCCAGAAATGTTCCGAGCGACCGAGCCAATCCGTTCATCGCGACTCCTTTCGTGAGGTAGGTCCCGGCGGAAGACCCTTCGCCTTCCGGCACACTAGCCTACCCCACGAATCGAGCGCCACCGGCGGATGGCTCGGGATTCGGCCGGAATTTCGCGGAAGAGCGGAGAAACGGCGCGGAAGAGGCGCGACGTGACGGCTTAACGACAAGAGACCGGCCCCCGCGGATGCGAGTGCCGGCCTCAGGGCACGGATACCGGATCGTGAATCAATAGCCGCCAGGACCGGGCATCATCGCGGGTCCGTAAGCGCCACCGTAGCCAGGGCCGGCGCAACCGGGGCCGGCGCAACCGGGGCCGGTCGGCGGCCCGCCGATGCAATTGTTGGGAGCGGCCCACTGCATGCCCGGCACCACGAACACCGGGGCGTAGTTGATGCGGCCACAGCAGCCGCCGCCACCACCGGGACCACCGCAACCGGTGTTAATTTGATAGCCGTGGTTTTTGTAGTAGGCGACCCAGTCGATATGATCCAGAGCGCAATAGTAGTTTTTCAGAGCATCATAGTAGTCGTGCCAGAACTTTTGCAGCCGCTCTTCTTCGGGAGTGAGGCACTTGTAACGCTTGGCGAAGATGTTCCAGCACGGTTGATAACCGCTGTAGGACATCGAACTCCAGCTGGCGTGCGAATGGCTCGTACACAGGGCCAGTCCCAACACGGCGCAAGCCATCAAGCCGATCCGTTTCATCGCGACTCCTTTCACAGGGAAGTCCCCCTTCCGTCCACGGGGAGGGAGTCGGGCGCTTCGCCGTCCCCTGTCCGATACCCGTGCGGGGTTGAGTGTAACGCGATGCGGCCTTCTCTCGTCAGTGCAGCGCCGCATCCGGCACAATTAGAATCGACCGATGCGGCAAGGAAGTGCGGAGAAAACGATGCCTCCATGCCCATGCGGAGCTTGCCTTTTCGACATAGCAGGCACAACCGGCAAAGCTTCGCGCACTTGCGTCTTCCCACTAAACATCCGAGCCTGAAGCGTAAGCGAAGGAACGGCACTGGATCCTATCGACTGGGTCGCTTACTACTAAAACCAGGGCTATCAAATTAACACCGGCTGCGGTGGTCCGGGTGGCGGCGGCGGCTGTGGCCGCATCCACTACGCCACCGAAGGGTGACGTTCTTCTTCGCTTACGCTTCAGGCTCCGATCAAAGCGTTTCAACGCAGCAGATCGCGTTCGACGCGCTCGATCAACTCGCGGACACGGATGCGGCGCTGGCCGAGGGCCAATTCGGCATCGGCGACACACCACTGGCGGACCTTCTTCTCGGCGGCGACGGCCGTGCTGTGATTGCGGCCGCCGAAGTGCTTGCCGATCTCGCTGTACGACGCGGCGGTGTGCTTGCGCGACAGGAACATCGCCACCATGCGCGGATGGCTCACCGCCCAGGCCCGGCCCTTCGACTGGAGTACGCCGTTGTCCAGCCGCAGAACACCGCAAACCGCCCGGTCCACATCGGCCAGTTGCACGACGCGCACGGCGTGGCGCAGCAGGTCGGCCAGCGCCTCGCGCACCAGAGCGACGTCCACCGGACGGCCCGTTACCCGGCTGTAATGGCGGACGCTGTGCAGGGCGCCCTCCAGTTCGCGGACGTTGCCGCGCAACTGATTCGCCAGGAAGCGCAGCACCTCGTCGGGCAGCGGCTTCTCGCCTTGATGCGGCGCCTTGCCGCGCAGGATCTCCAGGCGCGTGGCGGCGTCGGGCGGCGTCAGACCCCAGACCACGCCGCCAAGCAAACGGTCGGTCAGCTCCGGCGTGAAGTCGTCGGCCAGGCGCGGGTGACAATCGCATGTCAGCACCATCTGCCGCCCGTCCGCCTGCAGGGCGTCGAAGGTGTGCAGAAACTCTTCCTGCGTGGCCCGCTTGCTGGCCAGGAAATGCAGGTCGTCCATCAGCAGGGCATCGCACTCGCGGAATTGCTTGCGAAAGCCGGTCAACTTGTTCAGCCGCATCGCCTGCACGAAGCGATTGGTGAAGTCCTCGCTGGTCAGGTAGAGGACGCGCCAGTCGGAATGCGCCCGGCGCAGACCGGCGTAGACGCCCTCCAGCAGGTGCGTCTTGCCGGTGCCGACCGGGCCGTGCAGGACGATGGGATTGGCCCCTTCGCCCGGCGCCTCGATGACGCTCTGGGCCGCCGCGTAGGCGACGCGGTTGCACGCTCCGACCACGAAATCGCTGAGCCGATGCCAGCGCCGCGCCCGCCGGGGAGACGGGCGGCCCTCTTCCGCCGGCGTCTTGCTCTTCGTCTGCGGAGTCTCGGCAGTCTTGGTCCGCGTCCTGGCGGCGGTCTGTTTCGGTCGTTCTGCCGCTTGAGGGTCCAGAGGCTCGGCCGTCGGCTGTTGCTCTTGCCGCGCCTGGCGGGCCTCGTCTTGCTCGCGCCGCGCCGCCTGGAACAGTTCCGGGTCGATGACGAAACGGACCTGCATGGAACGGCCAAAGACTTCTTGCGCGGCGGCGGCGGTCGCCGCTCCGAAGTTCTTCTCCACCCACTCGCCGAAATGCCGGTTGGGAACGCCAACCGTCAGCTGATCGTCGTCCCAGTGGAAGCGCGTCCGACCCGCGAACCACAGTTGGTAGCGCGGTTCGCCAATGCGCCGGACGATCTCGTGTTCCAGCGCCTGCACCACTTCGCGTTCTCGGACAGTCACGGGTTTCCCCTCGGCGCGCAGTCGGTCTGCGAAGGTGGGTCGGTCTTCGGCTCGGAAGAGAGAAAAGGCCCGCGGACAGGGCGGATACCTGTTCCGGTAGGGTCATACGCTGGGACGGGCAATTCTAGACTGTGGAAGGCGATTCGCCAACGCCGATCCACTCCTTTTTGTCCTCCGCCGCCGGGACGGGCGCGCCATTGTCGGCACGGTGAGCAGACTGCGCTCGCCGGGTGGAACCGCCCGGCTTTTCTCCCCTCTCCCCCGCTTCGGGGGAGAGGGGTAGGGGGTGAGGGGGCGGCTCCCCCCTCACCCCCTACCCCTCTCCCCCGCTTCGGGGGAGAGGGGCATCGGGAAGCCGTTCGGGGAAGTTGGTAGTGCCCTCTCCCCCGAAGCGGGGGAGAGGGGGGACCGCACCTCCGTGCCAGACCGCCAGGTAAACGAGGCGCTGCTCGAACGGCTCGAAACCCAGACCGCGATAGAGATACCACGCCGGCTGATTGCGGGCATCGACGGACAGCGCGACGGAAGGCACCTCGGCGGCGCGGGCCTCGCAAAGGACGTGCAACAACATCTCGCGGCCGAAGCCGCGCCGCCGCGCCTCCGGCACCACGCCCATGTAAGCTACCTCCCAGTCGCCGCTCTCCGGCATCTCGGTCGCGATCAGCACGCCGACCGGCCGGCCCGCGTCGAGGGCCAGCCACCAGCGCTGGGGATCGAACACACCCTGGGCGCGATGGCCTTGCAGCACTTCCTCAATGGTGCGGACGCCGTTGACCTCCGGGCAATCGCGCGAGTCCTCGTAGGTTCGCGTCAGGGTCTGCCGGAACAGGGGGCCGTTGTCGAAAGCCTGATAATCCAGGCGGGCGGGAGTGTTCAGGCAGTCGAGAGGGAGGTTCAGGTCGTGGCGCATGTACCACAGGCGCGTGACGGCGGCGAAGCCGTTGCGTTCGAGCGGTTCGGCGAGGGGCGCTTCGTCCGGGGCGAGCAGAGCCTGAGCGAGCTTGACGCCGCGCCCGCGCAGCCAGGCGATCGCCTGACGTACCAACTCGTCCTCCAACGCGGTCGGCCGATCGCCCACGACAGCCGGCGGCCAGATGAGGGCGCTGCAGCCGGGGACCGGCAGACACACGAGGGCGCCGCGCAGACCGGCCGCGGCGCGGACGACGAAGATACCGCGCGGATCGAGTTCGCCGCGCTCCAGCAGGTGCAGGGCGTTAGCGCAGCGCCGCTCGCTCTCCTCGGGACCGAGGTGGTGGAAGATCAGGCGGAAGGCCGCTGCCCAATCCTCGGTTCGTGCGGGTTCCGGCGCGGTGTCCATCGGCTCATTCCGGGGGCGGGCGATGCGTTTGATTATAAGAGATCCCGCGCCGCGACGGCTGGAGAAACGAACAGGCCCCGGCGCGGGTCCGGGGTCTGTCGTGACGGGGTGAGGGAAACTTGTCGTGTTCGGGGCGGTCTCACGGCGCGCCGCCGGCGCAGCCGTTGCACCCCTTGCAGCCGTGTACGCAAGGCGGGTTGGGGAAGGTCGGATGCACACCGGTGCCCTCCGTGCAGGGGGGATTTAGCTGGAACAGGTAAAGGGGGACCATACCCTTGTAGTGACAGCTATTGCAGCCGTTATGCAAGCCGATGCGTTCCTTGGGGCAGTAGGTGGCCCAGGCGATCAGCCGATGCAGGCATGAGCCTTTGTCGTGGGCTGGCTCTCCGCCACAGCCCGAACAGGCGGCATAAGGACTGGGAGGGGCCACAACCCCGGCGGCTTCCGTCGTGCCCGCCTCCGATGGCGCCGTGTTCGGCGCCGTCTCCGTGACGGCGGCTTCAGCCGGCATTGGGATCGCCGCCATCGCTTCCTGGGCCGCATGGACCCGCGAAGCGCCGGCCGTCAGAACCAGGGCCAGGAGAGTGATCGGGATCTGCTTCATGGTCTGCCTCCCTGCCTTCCCTTGCGACTGTCGCGTTGTTGCCATCCTAGGATTCGGCAAACGGCAAGCGGCGAAGCGAGCGGAATCGGCGAACGGGGAGAGAATGCGCCGGACAGGCTGGCTTATCAGGGAGAGATTACCTCGTCGCCCTGGTTTATCGCGGGCAACAGACGCGGAGCCGCGACCGTCAGGGAGCGCGTTCCCCCGCATCGTGGCCGCACCCCACGGAGTCGAAGCCGACGGCGGTCGAAGCGGTCACGGCGCGACCGAGGCTCGCTTGGCCAGGCGCCCCACAGCCGCCTTGGCCTCTTGCGTCAGCCGCGTCTCGGCAGACCCCGCGGCGAGCTTGTCGAGCAGTCGCCGTGCCTCCGCGTTCCCGATGACTTCCAGCGTTTCCACCGCCCGTATCTGGCGAACCGTCTCCGCCGAGGGATGGGCGCCGTCCAGCCGATCCAGCAGCGCATGCAGTCGCCGCCTCACCTCCAGGGACGGCTTGCCGGCCAGCGCCTTTCGCAGCGCGGGCGCGGCGCGCTCCGCCAGCGCCTCCAGTTCCCTGGTCGCCTGCTCGCGGACCTCGAACCGCTCGCCGTCCAGGTCCGCGATGAGGCGCTCGATCCGCTTGGTATCCACGGGCTTGGTGCTCTGAAATTGCTTTCCCAGGAACGCGACCGCGCGCCCGGGGGATGAAACCAGCCGGCCCAACGCGGCGTATCCCGTCGCCGCGTCCCCGGCGAGATCCCTCCAGTCCGCTTCGAGGTCCGCGGACGAGCGCTCGGCCGGTTCGCGCCGCCGTCCTGTGATCCGGCTCACGTCCCAAAGGTGTGCGGTCTGGTCCAGCCCGCCGGAGACGAGCGTGCGGCCATCGGGGGAGAAGGCGACGGCCAGCACCCAGCCGCCTTGGGACGGATCGACCTTCTTGCCGAAACGGCCGACCTCCTTGGCGGAGGGCAGGTCCCACAGGCGCACCGTGCCGTCCATGCCCCCCGAGGCCAGGGTCCGGCCGTCGGGAGAGAAGGCCACCCCGCAGACTTCACGGGTATGCCCGGTCAGCGTGACGCGCTGCCCGCCCGTCGCCGTTTCCCGCAAGGAACTGGACAGGGCGAGGGTTCGGCCGTCCGGCGAGATGGCGAATTGATGTCCTCCCCACCCTCCTCCCAGGTCCGTTGGCCGCTCCTTCCCGGTCGCTAGGTCCCAGGCGCGGACTTGTGCCGGATCCAGTCCAAGCCGCGTTTTCCCCCCTCCCAGCGGGGGTCGAGGAATACCTACGCGGGAGAAAAGCGTTTGGCCATCCGGCGAAAAGGTCAGCAAGTCAACGCGGGAATAGCCCGTGTGGATTTGGCGAACCAACTTTCCGCTGGCCAACTCGTAGAGTCGGATGTCGATCCGGTTGGGTTCGGTCGTCCCCCATCCGCCGCAGGCGATATGCTTGCCGTCCGGCGCGATCGCCGCAACGTATTCGCCCTGGAATGCGCGCACTCGTTCCCCGCCGCGGCGATCCCAGACGATCACGCCTGACTCATTCGGCATTGCTTGCTGTGCGGTCACAATGAACGCCTTGTCGGGGGAGAACAGGACCTGGGAGAGTTTGGCGGGGTGGGAATCTCGCGTATCCGGCACGTCCAAGCGGCGCACTTTCTTGCCCGTCTTCGCATCCCACAGCCGAGCCGTGCCGTCCCAGGCGGCCGTGGCGATCCAGCGGCCGTCGGGAGAGTACGCGACCGACGTCACGCGCTCCTTGTGGCCCGTCAGCGAGCGTATCGGCCGGCCCCTGTCCGCCCCGACCTTCACACCCGCGTCCGCACCGGGTCTCGGTCCCTCTTGCAGGGCGGGTTGCTCAACAACTCCAGCCGCATCGGCGCACGGTAGCTCCCGCACGACCAGGGTAAGGCCCGCGCCACTACCGGCGAGCGCGAGGAAAAGTATGGCGGCGATTTGGAGTTTCTTGAAGACCATCGCTTTCACCATGCCTTCGGTTAGAGCGGCGACATTGGGCGAGAGGACGGAGGCCGCCGCGCCCCCTGCCGCAACGGCCGTCGCGGCCTTGACGGTGGCAACGAGCAGCGGGGGGGAAAGACACGCCATCGCGGTCGCCGCCGGCCAGGCCCCCAGCATCAGCACCGCTCCGGGATTCAGGCCGCGGCGTACGAGCCGAGCCCGCAGAGCGCCCGGCCGCGTTCCAGGCGTCCCTTGAGCGTCCCCTTCGCCAACCCCAGCTGGACGGCCGCCTCGTCTTGCGTCTTGCCTTCCAGGTAGCAAAGCACCAGCGCGGTCCGATGCCGCTCGAGGAGTCGATCCAGTTCCTCGTGAACGATTTGCCGGACCTCGCGCCACATCAACTCGTCCGAGTCCGCGGTGGTGCTTCGCCGCGGCGCACGCGCTTCGTGCCTCTGCCGCCGGGCGGAGTCGGCCCGCGCCTTGAGGGCCGTCCGGTAGGCGACGCCGTGCAAGAAGCTGGCCAGCGACGTGGCCTTGCGTATCGACTCCGCCTTGCGGGCGAGGAGGAGGAAGGTAGCCTGGAAGGCGTCCTCGGCGTCGGCCTCGTTGACGAGCACGCCCCGGCAGACGTCGAGGACCATCGGGCCGTGCCGCCGCAGGAGGGCGTCGAACGCCGTCTCGTCCCGCTCGCCGAGGAACCGCCGGAGCAGCTCCTGGTCGGGGGAGTCCTTTACCCGCGGATCGCTGTAGACCCGGCGGATGAACTGCAGAATCGGGCTGGACGTTGTCTTGGCCACGCGGGGACTCCGGCTCAGATCAGATACACGAGCCTCCATCTAATAGTTCCACGAAGGCAGGCAGCAAGCCTAACTTTTTCCGAGCAGGCCTCTTGGACACACTCTTGAGGTCATGGATTCAGGATGGCAGCCTCGACGACGAGCCGCTGCCCCAGCATTTCGCGTGAACGGTTACCCCATCTTTTACCTATAACAGCACAGTTCGTCTCGCATCGCGCTCTGTCTGACCGAGGAGGTCCCGTGGCGAAACGCTGTTTGCCGGCCCTTTGTATCCTGGTATTCGCGGTCCTGCTTCACGCCGACGGCCCGGGCGACAACCTGCCCGACAAGGTCCGTCCCGTGCCGCCGTCCGGCATCCGGGTCGCCGATGCCGACCGCACCGAACTGCAAGCGGGCGTCGATGCGCTCGGCAAGGACATCGAGCGTCTGCGCCAGGACCTCCAATCGAAGCCAGCGTTACGGGAACTACTGCCGGACGTGCAGATCTTCCACAATGCTGTCCGCTACGCTCTGACCTACGATGAGTTCTACGCGCCCGGTGAGCTGAAGGTTGCCCGCAAACTGCTCAATCAAGGCAGCGAACGCGCCGAGCAGCTGCGCGCCGGCAAGACGCCGTGGACGACGGCGACCGGCCTGGTGGTGCGCGGCTACCGCTCGAAGATCGACGGCTCGGTGCAGCCTTATGGTCTGGTCGTGCCGGTCTCGTATCAGCCGAACAGCGCCTACGAGCACCGCCTGGACATCTGGTGCCACGGCCGCGGCGAGAAGCTGACCGAGCTGTCGTTTCTCAACGGCCGCCAGTCGTCGCCCGGCGAGTTCACACCGAAGAACGCCTTCGTGTTGCACCTGTACGGCCGCTACTGCAACGCCAACAAGTTCGCCGGCGAGATCGATTGTCTGGAAGCGTTGGCCCACGTCCGCAAGCACTATCCCATCGATGAGAACCGAGTGGTCATGCGCGGCTTTTCGATGGGCGGGGCGGCGTGCTGGCAGTTCGCCGTCCACTACGCCGGCTTGTGGGCCGCCGCCGCGCCGGGCGCCGGCTTCAGCGAGACCGCCGACTTCTTGAAGGTCTTCCAGGACGAGAAGGTGCAACCGGCCTGGTATGAGAAAAAGCTCTGGCACTGGTACGACTGCACCGATTACGCGGCCAATCTCTTCAACTGTCCCGTCGTCGCCTACAGCGGCGAGATCGATCGCCAGAAGCAAGCCGCCGACCGGATGGCCGAGGCCATGAAGAAGGAGGGGCTGACGCTCACCCACCTGATCGGCCCGAAAACGGGCCACAAGTACGAGCCGAAGACGCGCGACGAGCTGAACCGGCGCATCGACAGCATTGTCAAGCACGGCCGCGACTCGGTGCCGACACACGTACTGTTCACCACCTGGACGCTACGCTATCACGAAATGCTGTGGGTGCGGATCGAGGGCCTGGAGCAGCATTGGTCGCGGGCCGACGTAGATGCCGTGGTCAGCTCGGACGGCATGAACGTCGAGACCAAGAACGTGTCGGCGCTGACGCTGTCCTTCGAGCCGGGCGCCTGCCCGCTGGAGTCGTTGGAGAAACCGAAGGTCGTCCTCGATGACGAAGAGATCAAGGACGTGGCTCCCGTGCTATCGGATCGCTCGTGGACGGCGCACTTTCGCAAGAAAGGCAAGTCCTGGGAGGCGGTGGAGAAGATCGACGACGGCGCGCTGCGCAAGCGCCCTGGCCTGCAAGGTCCGATCGATGACGCCTTCCTCGACAGCTTCCTGATGGTCCGTCCGACCGGCAAGCCGCTTAACGAGAAGGTCGGCGCCTGGGCTTCGGCCGAGATGAAGCACGCGGTCGAGCACTGGCGCAGGCAGTTTCGCGGCGAGGCGCGCATCAAGGACGACACCGCTATCACGGACGCCGACATCGCGGAGCACAACCTCGTCCTGTGGGGCGATCCCGGCAGCAACAAGGTACTGGCTCGCATCGCGGAGAAACTGCCGCTGCGCTGGGACTCTCGGCAGGTGCGGCTGGGCAAGGAGACGTACTCCGCCGAGCATCACGTGCCGGTGCTGATCTATCCCAATCCGCTGAATCCGAAGCGTTACGTCGTGCTCAACAGCGGCTTCACGTTCCGCGAGTACGACTATCTGAACAACGCGCGGCAGGTGCCGAAGCTACCGGACTTCGCGGTGATCGACATGCGTACGCCGCCGTCCTCGCGGCTGCCGGGCAAGGTGGCGACGGCGGGGTTCTTCGATGAGGAGTGGAAGCTGCCGGAAAAGAACGAGTAGCATCCGGACTGCGGGCGAGCGGAAATCGACCAGGTTCCTCACCAATTACCGGCACACACGGGACGGCGATGAGTGCATTTCCGAATAACGGCGCCGCTCTCTCTGGCGCGATCCTTGCCGATCCTCCCTGGCGGTTCACCAACCGCACCGGCAAGATGGCACCGGAACATCGTCGCTTGCGACGCTATCGGACAATGAGCCTGGAGGACATCCTTGCTCTACCCGTCGAGTCGTTGGCGAAACCGAAAAGTCACCTCTACTTATGGGTTCCGAATGCGTTGCTAGCTGAAGGACTAGCAGTGATGAAGGCCTGGGGTTTTACCTATAAAACGAATCTTATTTGGTATAAAATCCGCAAGGACGGCGGCCCGGACGGCCGGGGCGTCGGGTTTTATTTTCGCAACGTGACCGAAATGCTGCTCTTCGGAGTTCGGGGTAGCTTGCGCACGCTCTCGCCTGGTCGAAGACAGGTCAACATCCTCTTGGCGAAAAAGCAGCGGCACTCGCGCAAGCCGGATGGGTTTTACGACCTCATCGAAGCCTGCAGTCCCGGTCCCTACCTGGAACTGTTCGCTCGCTTCTCACGGCCCAACTGGACCCAGTGGGGGGATGAGTTAGGAAAGGCGCCTTGCCAACAGTTCCTTGCTTTCTGACCTTGGGTGATGTCCACTTCGTTGAAAGGTTCATTCTCGAAGCAAGAGCAAGGCGGAATGTACCACACTGGACGACCGGAGCGTGCCTGGAGCATTCAGCCGCTCAGTTCGAGTAATCGTTCCAGTTCCGCCACAATTGCCAGGGCGGCTTGTGCCTTCGGAGAGGGGAGATCGGTCGCCTCCCGAACTCGTTGCCTCAGCCGCTCGAGGGCCGTGCGAGCCTGCTCATCGGTGGTGCTTTCCTGAAATGCCTTCAGAAACTGGCGCCAGAAGATCATCTTGATCCCGCACAACGGAATATCGTTGAGTTTCCCCATGTAGACGTCCATCATGCCTGTCCTCGCCAGGCGGCCGAAGTTGTTGCCGCCATCGTAACGCGGCCGGTCGCCGATAGGGTCGGTTTTGGAAGGATAAGGGCCGATCCCAGTCGGGAGATCAATGTGCGTATCGTGCGTCGTTTGCCGAAGGTGTTGCCAGTGGTAGTTACGGTATTCGGCGGCATATCGGGCCGACTCAAGGAATGGCTCGAACAAAATAGGCGAACCACTGATAACATTTCCCAGCACCCAGGGAACGACCACGATCAAGTCTTGCTTGGCGCAGGCCGCCGCCGTCGTCTGAAATCGCAAGCTGGGTTCTGCCTCTTTCGCTAGTAGATACCACCCTTTCAACTCCAACCCCATGATGGTATCGTCGCCGGTCGCTTTTCTCAGCCGAACATCGGGAAAAGTCTGAGGTTGACGCACAAAACTGTAAAGGGCGTATCTGCCCTCTGGATCCCAAGTGGTACGGATCAAGTTGAGGGTGCGAACGACTTGCTCCTCGATGGTAGCTCCCAGGACCGTGTTCAAAGTATGAAGGTCCGTTGCCATGACGCCGGCTATGTGTGTCTCGGTGCGGAAGTACACCGGAATCGTCGCGATGGCCTCGCGGACACTTTTATAAAGGGCCGCATGTTCCCAGGAGGGGGCCGGCAACTCGCGCACAGGAGCGGGAGGGAGAGGAGCATTCGTCACGACTTGGCCAACCTTTCGACAGCTGCCGAATAGAATTCGGGAACGATTTCCGCACCGAAGTACTTGCGACGGAGGTGATAGGACACCACCGCTCCCGGACACAGCCCGCCAAAAGGTTCCCATACCGCATCTCCTTCATCCGTGGAGGCGCGCGTGATTAACTCGATGAAGCGTAAAGGTTTCTGGCTTCCGTGCAAGCTGCGAAATTTGTAGCGCATCCCCTTTCGCTCCCCTTGAATGCGCTCCGTGCCGCTCACCTGGGGTTCGCGCCAGACATTGGTGACGCCGATTTCACACTGAAACTTCGCGCGCATTCGGGACCACTCCGCGGCGGATACCGGATGTCTACCGTCCAGACTGAAATACGGGCGGCCATCCGTCTTACCGCGCCGGTTGGCATACTCGACGAGTTTCACGAATGCGTCGGCGGGAGGGTAGTACCACAGGTGATCTCCCGTCAGGTACTTCCGGGTGGCGGCATTCAACACGCCACAAGCCTCATTGGCGGATCGCCAGGGGAGTCCTGTCCGTTTCCATTCGTGCCGTAACCATTCTTGCATGGACATTGGCCGCCCTTCGCAAGGAAATAATGCCGCTTTCACATACTGCGCGCATACCTCGGTCACTACCGGGAATTTGCGGAGGGTTTGTGTGTTGGCATTCCCGGCGACATGGCTCATCCCTTTATCCCAAATGTTGCAACATCGATACTCCCATCCGTTCGCTAGGAGTACAGGATGTACAGTCGCCCATCCTACCTCCGTGTTCCAGAACCACAAAGTTGTTTGGGGGGTACTCAACTGCGACCAGGCTTTGATGTGTGGTCCATACCATCGTTCCAGGGATTCCGTTTTGCGCTCATCACCGGGGAAGCCACTAACGCCGTAAGGACCGTCCGAAATAATGCACGTTGGCGTCGGCCAATCTCGATACAGGTTCTCGGCACGATTGAAATGGATGACCACTTCCTCCCGCCTGAAACGCTCGCCTTCCCCCGGAGGAGTGACCTTCTGGGGAGGAGGAGCCATGAAGAGGTCGGGCTGGCCCTCACCGTTGCTCGTGGTTCGGGATCGCTTCGTGGACATGGCCTATTCCGCTCGCTTGAAAACACAAGACGCCTTAACATTCGCGTCCATCATACGCGCACAGGGTAGAGCTTGACAACTATTAGGCGTCTTCGTGCCGAAATAACGTTACGTTGTCTGGCGCAGCAACTGCCGGGCGCAAGCGGCGGCGCCGATGAAACCGGCGTCACTACCAAGCTGGGCGAAGCGGATTTGCGTCCGGGCGGCGGGCACCGAGAAGGCCAGTTCGCGGACGTGATGGCGGATGCGCTCCAGGAAGGCGTCGCCGGCCGCGATCATGCCGCCGGCGAAGACGACCATGTCCGGGTCGATCACGTGCATCAGGTTCATGGCGGCGACCGCCAGGTAGAACGCCGTGTCCTCGACGATCTTGCCGGCCAGCTCGTCGCCGGCGGCCGCGGCGTCGAAGATGTCGCGCGCGGTCAACTCGCCCTGACTGGAGACCGCGTGCAGGGAGGAACGGCCGCCGTCCACGGCCAGCGCCTCCTGCGTGCGTTGGACGACGGAGGTGGCGCTGGCATATGCCTCCAGGCAACCGCGTCGGCCGCAACTGCACAAGCGCGGCGACGTCATCTCGATCTTGATGTGGCCCAGTTCGGCGCCGTGGCTATGCTCGCCCTCGACAATGCGATCGCCCAGGATGATGCCGCCGCCGACGCCGGTGCCGAGCGTGAACAGGACCATGCTGTGGACGCCGCGGCCAGCGCCAACCCAGAATTCGCCATAAGCCGCCGCGTTGGCGTCGTTCTGGAACGCTGTCGGCAGGCCGAATACCTGCTGAATGTGCTGCCGAACCGGCACGTTGCGCCACGGCTTGAGGTTCGGCGGGTCGAGAATGACGCCGCCAGGAATGTCCATCAAACCGGGCGTCGCCACGCCGATGGCCGCGATGTCGCGCAGCTCCAGACGCGCCTCGGCCGTCGCCCGGCGGATCGACGCGCACATCTGGGCCAGGCCGTGCTCCTGGCCTTTGTGGGCCTCCGTGGGAAGACTGACGGCGCTGTGCGGCCGGCCCTCGTCATCGACGACGCCCGCCTTCATGGTGGTGCCGCCGACGTCCAGGCCGACGAAAAGAAGAGGTTGGCTCATAGCGCTCGCGGACGCTTGCGGCTAGTGGGGAAGACATCGACGCCTGAATTCTTGCTGCGAGGACGGCGCCGCTGCTCTATCATCCGAGTAGAAGAACCCCGCGCAATGTTCGGCCACAGGATGGTGCGACATGATTGATTCTCGATCCGACCGCCGCAGTCGTTTGTTCCTCGTGTTGGTGGTGCTGGTGGCGTTCGCGCTGGGCGTCCAGGCAGAACGGCGCGGCTGGCTGCCGAGCGGCCGAGGACGCGAACCGTCCGAAGTACGGCAGACCTTCGCGCCGTACTGGGAAGCCTGGCGGCTGGTCCACAAGTATTACGTCGATCCGGACAGTATCAAGGACGAGCGCCTGACGCAAGGGTCGATCCTCGGCATGCTAGCCGCGCTCGGCGACATCGGCCACACCACCTACCTGACCCGCGACGAGGTCGAACGGTTGGAAGCAAATCTCAAAGGCGAGCTGGAGGGGATCGGCGCTCGCATCAGCCTGCGCAAGCAGGGACCGACCATTGTGCAGACGATGCCGAAGTCGCCAGCTCGCAAAGCCGGCGTCCAGCCCGGCAACGTCATCCTGCAAGTGGACGGCCAGGACGTTCACGGCATGTCGCTGGAGAAACTGGTGCAGCACATCAAGGGTCCGGCCGGCAGTGAGGTCCGTCTGAAGGTCTTGCGCGGCGACCCGCCGAAGCCCGTGGACATCGACATCCAGCGCGCCAAGGTCGATGTGCCGGACGTGGCCTGGCAGATGCTGCCGGATTCGCCGCTGGCCCACGTCGCCATCCAGAACTTCGGCGAGCACACCGACGAGCAGCTGCGCTCCATCCTGGAACAGGCGCGCGAGCAAGGGGCCAAGGCGCTGGTGCTGGACGTGCGCGGCAACCTTGGCGGACTGAAGGAACAGGCGGTGAAGGTGACCAGCGAGTTCCTCAAGCCCGGCGAGGTGGTCTTCATCCAGAAGGACGCCGCCGGCAACACGACGCCGGTCTCCGTCAACCCGGAGGGGACGGCTCGGGACATCCCCTTGTGCGTGCTCATCGACGAGGGCACGGCCAGCTCGGCCGAGATCCTCGCCGGCGCCTTGCAGGATTATCAGCGCGGCAAGCTGATCGGCATGCGCACCTTCGGCACCGGCACCGTGCTGCGGCCGTTCAAGCTCAGCGACGGCTCAGCGGTGCTCCTGGCCGTGGACCAGTGGTTGACGCCGAAGGAGCGGCAAATCTGGCACAAGGGAATTTCGCCGGACATCGAGGTCGAACTGCCGCAGGGTGCGTCCATCCTGCTGCCGGAGTCCGAGGCGAAGCTGAGCGCCAAGACCCTGGCCAATAGCAAGGACACGCAATTGCTCAAGGCGATCGAGGTGATGAAGAAAGAGTTGCACTGAACCGTTTCTCCGTGGCGAGGGCGGAGGCGGCGATTTACAATTTGCCGTCATGCACTCCGACACCCGCATTTCCGAACGTCTCCGCCGGGCCGTCGATCGACAGCGTTTGCTCGACACGGCTCGGCAACTGGTCGCCGTGCCCAGCCGCACCGGCGAGGGCGGCGCCGTCGCCGACTGCCTCGCCGACCTGCTGGCGGCGGACGGCTTCACGGTCGAGCGTCCCGTCGCCGATCATCCGGCGGCGCCGGCGGTCGTCGTCCGCCTCGACAGCGGCAAACCCGGCCGTACCTTGCAGTTCAACGGCCATCTCGACACGGTACATTTGCCGTTCGTCGCGCCAGTCATCGAGGATGGCAAGCTGACTGGCAGCGGCTCCTCGGACATGAAAGGCGGCACGGCCGCCGCCGTCGAGGCGCTGCGCGGTGCTGCGCGATACCGGCGAGTTGACGGCCGGCTCCGTGCTGTTGACGGCGCACGACCTGCACGAAGCGCCGTGGGGACTCGGACAGCAGCTCAACGCCCTGATCGCCGCTGGCTACGTCGGCGATGCCGTCCTGCTTCCCGAGCCACTGTGCGATCGTCTGCCGATCGCCGGCCGCGGCAGCGCCACCTGGAAGGTAGTCATCCGCCGGACGGGAGCGCCAGTCCACGAAGTCATGCGGCCGCCCGACGAGCCGAACGTCCTCGCCGCCGGCGCCGAGCTGGTCGCTCGGCTTGGCCGGCTCGGGGAGCGTCTGGCGATCCAGACTGATCCACTCCTCGGCAGTGCCAGCGTCTTCCTCGGACAGATTCACGGCGGCGAAATCTTCAATCAGTATCCGCGAGAATGCTGGCTCGAAGGCACGCGCCGCTGGCTGCCCGGCACCGCGCCCGCCGAGGTCGAACGCGACTTCCGGGCATTGCTGGCCGATCTGGCGCGCGACACGGGCACGACTGTCGATCTGACCTGGACCTTCATCCGCGATGCCTTCCGACTGGAGCCGGATGACTCGCTCGTGATGGCGTTTCAGCAAGCGTACACGGCGATCAGCGGCCAACCGTTGCCGCTGGGACCGAAGCCGTTCGTCGATGACGGCAATAGTTTCTATGGCTTGAAGAACATGCCGGCGATTACACATGGCCCGCGGCCGGCGGACAGCATACGGTCCACGAATGGGTGGACATCGACGATCTGGTCCGTATCGCTCACCTGTATGCGCTGACGTCCGTTTTTTACTGTACAGAGTCTGTTCCTTCAGCTCCCCTCTCCCCCGCTTCGGGGGAGAGGGGTTGGGGGCGAGGGGGCGGAAAAGCCGCAGAAAAGGCACCCCCTCACCCCACCCCCTCTCCCCCGGAGTACCGGGGGAGAGGGGCTTTCGGAACAGACTCTACAGAGAAGAGAAAGGGATAACCGCGATGGCTGAGGTCAAGTTAGGTCTGCACATGGTTGATGTGCCGTATACGCTCAAACTGTATGGCGTCACGGATGAAATGTTCGATGAGATGGTGGACGAGGACACGAAAGCGGAACTCATAGACGGAGTGATGATCGTGCATTCTCCCGCCTCGCTACGCCACGATGATGTCGCCGGCTTCCTGCGCACCCTGATGCGCTGCTATGCGGATGACAAAGATCTGGGGGCTGTACTCGGCCCGGATGGACTCGCCCGTATCAAGAAAGGACGACGGGTTGGGGCAGACCTATTCTTCCTGAACAAAGACCGTGTGCCCAAGCCGCTACCCAAGGAATACAAGGGCGTCCCCGATCTGTTTCTCGAAGTGTTGTCGCCGTCCAATCGCAGCGATGACCTCGACGACAAACGTCCGCTCTACCGCGAGGCGGGCGTCAAAGAGATGTGGTTCGTGGACCCCGATGAGCAGCAAATCATCCTGGATCGCCGGCGCGGGCAGCGCTACGTCACCAAGACCATCCACACCGGCCGCATCGAGTCTGCCGTCGTGCGCGGCTTCTGGATCGAGGCCGATTGGCTCTGGTCCGATCCCCTGCCCAACATCATGCAATGCTTGCGTGCCATCCTCGGTTAATTCCCCCGGTGCCTCATGACGACCGCAACCCTACCCGATCTGATTTCCGACGCCCAGACGACCGAGGAGCGGTTCCTCCGCCATATTTTCGTCCGCGATCAGATGGCCGAGTGGAGCAAGCATCCGCTGGTCATGGCCCGAGCCGATGGCGTCCACTACTGGGATGTCGCCGGCAAGCGCTATCTCGACGCCCTGTCCGGCATCTACGTCGTCTCCGTCGGCCACAACAATCGCCGCGTCATTGAGGCGATCCACCAGCAACTCGATAGGCTGCACTTTTCGCCGCCGATGCATGGCACCAATCCGGCCGCGGTGCAGCTGGCGAACCTGCTGGCGGAACTGGCTCCCGGCGATCTGTCGGCCGTCAAGTTCCAGTGTGGCGGCTCGGAAGTGACGGAGGCGGCCATCAAGCTCGCGCGCCAGTACCATCGCCTCACCGGCGCGCCCGGCAAGTATAAGATCATCAGCCGTTACCTATCCTGGCACGGCTCCACGCTCGGATCGCTGTCCGCTTCCGGCCTGAAGTCGCGCAAGACCGTCAACGAGCCGATGGCGCCCGGATTTCTGCACGTCTTCCCGCCGACGTGCTACCGCTGCCCGTTCGGCAAGAGCTACCCCGATTGCGGCATCACTTGCGCCACTCTCGTCGAGAACGTCATCGACATGGAAGACGCCGACACGGTGGCGGCGATCCTGGTCGAGCCGATTGGTCATACCGGCGGCATCATCGATCCGCCAGTGGAGTATCTGCCGATCATCCGCGACATTTGCGATCGGTATAATGTCCTTCTCATCTTCGACGAGATCATCACGGGAGTTGGCCGCACGGGACACTTGTTCGCCGCCGAGACATTCGGCGTGCTGCCGGACGTGCTGTGTACGGCCAAGGGTCTCAGCGGCGGCTACGCTCCGCTGTCGGCGATGATCTGTCGTCAAGCGATAGCAGACACCTTCTGGGGACCGATCGCCGAGAACCCCGGCTTCGTCGAGGGCCACACCTTCGAGGGCAATCCGCTGTCGTGTGCGGCCGGCCTCGCCGTGCTGCGTGAAATCGTGGAGCGCGACCTGTGCGGCAATGCCCGTCGTCAGGGCGAACGCCTTCGCGCCGGCTTCGAGCGCCTGGCCCATAAGCACGGCGTCATCGGCGACATCCGCGGCAAAGGACTGCTGCAAGGCATCGAGTTCGTGCGCAACGTGAAGACGAAGGAACCCTTTCCGGCGGACGTGGCCTTCGGCGTGCGCGTTGGTCGCCGCGCTCTCGCCAACGGTCTGCTGTGCCGCTTCGATCCGCACTGGCTGGCGTTCGGGCCGGCGCTGGTCGTCACCAGCGAGCACCTCGACGAGATGGTAGAATTGCTGGATCGCAGTATCGCGGAGGTATTGACGGAAATGGGAGGTTGAAGCAATGGCGGGATTGAATGACACGCATCCGGAAGCCGAGCAGGTGCTGCGCGAGGCGTTACGCAAAATGCCCTTCGCCGCGCGATTGCGACAGATGGACGTTATTTACCGCACCGCCCGGATTCTGCACGCGCTGGGCGTTCGCCAACGCAATCCCGCCGCGACGGAGGAAATGATTCAAGACGACTGGCGGAACGTTGCTCTCGGATCGGAACTGGTGCGACAGATCAAGGAGACGCGATGTGGAAAGTAACAAGGAGAACGTGACCGTCATTCAAGAAGTCGTCGCCGTGCTCGCCCGTTTGGGGATCCTTTATGCGGTAGGCGGTTCCTGGGCCAGTTCCCTATTCGGCAAGCCGCGCTTCACGCACGGCGCCGACATCACCGTGGAGCCGTTCCCCGGCAAAGAAGCCGCTTTTTGCGACTCCTTCGGAGAGGATTACTATGTGAGCCTGCCCATGATCCAGGATGCGATTCAGCGTCGGTCCTCCTTCAACATCATCCATTGGCCTAGTAGTTTCAAGGTAGACCTGTTCGTTCGCAAGGATCGTCCCTTTGAGGCATCCGTCCTGGCGCGCCGGCACATTTATCCGTTACCGGACGGACAATCCTTCACACTCGTCAGCCCCGAGGACATCATTCTGCTGAAGTTGGAATGGTATCGTCTGGGAGGCGACACTTCCGAACGTCAATGGGGGGACATTCTGGGGGTGTTCCAGGTGCAGGCGAGTAAGCTCGATCAGGCGTATCTCGCTCACTGGGCCGCCGACCTCGGCGTCCGCGACCTGCTCGAGCGCGCACGCCAGGAGAGCGGTGTCTGATGTCCGCGACGGCCCCCTCCCTCGGTCGAGCGCGCCTGTGCATCGTGCTCGCCGCCCTGCTGTGGAGCACCAGTGGCGCGTTCACCAAGCTGCTGCGCGAGAACACCGGGTTTGGCCTGAACGAGCCGGCCATCGACCCGCTGACGATCGCCTTCTGGCGCGTCCTGTTCGCCGCCGCCGTGCTGCTACCTTTGGTCCGCCGCCACGAGCTGACCTTCGGGCCGGCCCTGTGGCTGATGGGACTGGCGTTCGCGCTGATGAACGCGCTGTTCATCTCGGCGATGGCGCTGGGCTCGTCGGCCAACGCCATCCTGTTGCAATACACGGCGCCGATGTGGGTGTACCTGATTGGCGCCGGCGTGCTGGGCGAGTCGGCCGACCGCCGTGGCACGGTGGCGCTGGGGATCGGCCTGGTGGGAATTGCCGTCCTCGTCGCCGGCGGCTGGGCCGGCAGTCGGCTGCCGGCCGTCGCCCTGGCCGCCGGCAGCGGTCTGTCCTACGCCCTGGTCCTGATCGGCCTACGCTTCCAGCGCGGTTCCTCCTCGCGCTGGCTGACAGCCTTCAACCATCTGTTCAGCGCCGTAGTACTGGCGCCGCTGGTCTGGCGCGAACCGCTGCCGAGCGGGCCGCAGCTGGCCGTGCTGTTCGTCTATGGGACGGTGCAGATGGCGCTGCCGTATTGGCTGCTGGCCGTCAGTCTGCGCCGCCTCGGCGCCCGCGAGGCCGGCATGTTGACCTTGATTGAGCCGGTGCTGAATCCGCTGTGGGCGTACCTGGCCTCTCCCGCGACCGAGGCACCGACGGTGTGGACGCTGGCCGGCAGCGCGTGCATCGTTGGGGCGCTGGCGTGGCGTTACTGGCCGGTGCGCAAAGAGGCCACCGGAGTCTGCGGCTTACAGGTTGAGAGCCGAGTGAAGGATCTCCCATGACCGAAGCGGGGTTTTCCTTGACCTCCATCCTTCCTTCCGATAGTTTGCGCAAGGGGTGCCCCTATGCCCCGAGCTTGCACTCCTTGACGCCTGGCGCGTTTCGATTCCTGCCGAGAGCCGATACTGTTCGCCCCCTGCCAATGCTCATTCATCTGGAGTACCGCATGAGGATCGCAGCCGAGGCGTGGTGGAAGCGCGGCTTACGGATGGGAGCATTGGCCCTGGGGGCCTTGTTCGTGGCCGGTTCGCTGCAAGCCGCTGCTCCGGTGCCATCCAATCACGCGGCACAGATGACGCGCGGCCGCGAGCTGTTCGCCGCGCACGTCCGCGCCATCCTCCTGGACCGATGCGTCAAGTGCCACGGCGGCGAGAAGACTCGCGGGGGACTCGACCTGACCAGCCGCGAGGCGCTGCTCAAGGGTGGCGACAACGGTCCCGTCATCGTGCCGCACCAGGCCAGGGCCAGCCGTCTCTATCGGCTCGCCGCCCACCTGGACAAGCCGCACATGCCGCCCAAGGGCGATAAACTCTCCGAGCAGCAAGTGGCCCATCTCGCCGCCTGGATCGACCTCGGGGCGCCCTACGATCGTCCTCTTCTGAACAAGGCCGCGACCAGAAAGGCCATGATCGTCACTGACGAGGACCGCCAATTCTGGTCCTTCCAACCGCTCCAGCGGCCGATGCTGCCGAAGATCCGGAATGAGGCGTGGTGCCGGACGCCGATCGATCGCTTCATCGTGGCGAAGCTGGAAGAGAAAGATTTGACGCCCAATGCGGAGGCGGATAGACGCAAATTGATCCGGCGGGCGTACTTCGACCTGGTTGGCCTGCCACCGGCCCCGGAGGAGGTCGAGGCGTTTGTCCAAGATCCCTCGGCGGACGCCTACGATCAGCTGCTCGACCGCCTGCTGTCCAGCCCGCACTTCGGCGAACGCTGGGCGCGGCACTGGCTCGACATCGCCCGTTTCGCCGAGAGCCACGGTTACGAGCAGGACTACGACCGGCCCAACGCCTATCCCTACCGCGATTTCGTCATCCGTGCCTTCAACCAGGACTTGCCTTACGACACCTTTGTTCGCTGGCAACTGGCTGGCGACGAAATCGAGCCGGACAACCCGCTGGCCCTGACGGCGACCGGCTTCCTCGCCGCCGGCGTTCACAGCACGCAGATCACCAAAAACCAGGTCGAGAAGGAACGCTATGACGAGTTGGACGACATGGCCCGCACCGTCGGCACGGCCATGCTCGGTCTGACGATCGGCTGTGCCCGCTGTCACGATCACAAGTACGACCCGATTCCGACGAAGGATTACTATCGGCTGCTGTCCACGTTCACCCGGACGGTTCGCTCCGATTACGACATCGTTCCGGATAAATCGGACCCGAAAGGGGCGAAGATCAAGGCGCTGATTTGCAGCGAGGGAGTGCCGGCGGTGCGCACGCACACGCAGGGCGGCGACTTCCTGCAACACACGCACTTCCTTCATCGCGGCGACCCCAACCAGAAGGGCGACATCGCCACCCCGGGCTTCCCGCAAGTGCTGCTGCGCAGCCCTGACGACGAAACGCGCTGGCAAATCAAGCCGCCGCCCGGCTGGCGAACCTCGTATCAGCGCCGCGCCCTGGCCGGCTGGATCACCGACGTCGAGCATGGCGCCGGTCATCTGCTGGCCCGCGTCATCGTCAATCGACTCTGGCAGCACCACCTCGGCCGAGGTATCGTCGCCACGCCCAGCGATTTCGGCTACCAGGGCGAGAGGCCGACGCACCCCGAACTGCTCGACTGGCTGGCGGCGGAATTGATCGCCAACGGCTGGCGCCTCAAGCCGATCCACAAGCTTATCATGCGGAGCGCCGTCTATCGGCAAGGTTCGCGGCTCGACCGGGAGCGGGCGCGCGCGGACGTGGACAATCGGCTGTATGGCCGCCGCGTGCCGCGGCGACTGGAGGCCGAGATCATCCGCGACTCCCTGCTCGCCGTCAGCGGCCGCCTCGATCCCCGCATGTTTGGCTCCGGTACGCTCGACCCGAACATGAAACGGCGCTCGATCTACTTCTTCATCAAGCGCAGCAAACTCATCCCGACGATGGTGCTCTTCGACGGACCCGACTCGCTGCAAGGCGTCGAGCAGCGCACGACGACGACCATCGCGCCACAGGCGCTGTTGCTCATGAACAACGCCCTGGTCCGCGGCTGTGCCGAGGGTCTCGCCCAGCGCATCAGCCCTTCGGCCGGCGTGAAAGTAAAGGACGCCCTGCGTTCCGGCTATGCTATCGCCCTGGGCCGAACGCCCTCGAAGAGAGAGCTGAGCGAATCCATCCAGTTCGTCACCGAGCAGATGGCGTCCTATCAAGCCGAGGGCAAAGCCGAGCCGCGGCGCTTGGCGTTGACGGACTTCTGCCAGGTGCTGATGGAACTCAACGAATTCGTCTACGTCGATTGACCCGCGAGGGGATGCCTCATGCCGCTGCTCGATCACTTTCATCCGCCGTTGCAACTCCAGTATCCCTGGGACTCGTTCCATTCCAGCTGGGCGACCCGGCTGGCCGATGCGCTCAACGATGAGTGGCTGCCTCCCGAGTTTCTCGCCGTCGAACACACTCATGCCGGCACCCACCTGGAGATTGACGTCGCAACCCTGGAACGCTCGACGCCGCGTCCCGATACCTCGCCCAACGGCAGCGCAACCGCCACCTTGGCGAAGACGTGGGCGCCGCCGGCGCCGGCGCGCACCATGCCGGCCGTCTTCCCCGATACCTTTGAAGTGCGTGTCTTCTCGACGACCAGTGGTCTCACGCTCGTGGGCGCGATCGAGTTGATAAGCCCTTCCAACAAGGACCGGGCGGACGAGCGGCGCAGCGTTCGCCACCAAATGCGCCAGCTATCTTCATCAAGGCATCAGTCTCGTGATCCTCGATATCGTGACGAATCGACGCGCCAACCTGCATAACGAGACGATGCGGTTGATGAATGCGGCCAACGAGATGGACCTTCCGGCGGCGGTGGAGTTGTATGCAGTGGCGTACCGCCCTGTTCGACGTGAGGAACGGCCGGAAATAGATGTCTGGACCTCGACTGTCGCTATCGGCGCACCCTTGCCGGTCATGCCTTTGCGTTTGACCGGCGACCTGTTCGTTCCGGTCGATTTCGAGGCGACCTACCAGGAAGCGTGCCGGCGACGGCGGATCATCTGAGACGAGACAGCCATGACGATCCCTCACCTGTTCGGAAACCCGTCTTCGTCCTTTCTCTCTCGCCGCGAGTTCTTCCGGCGTACCGGCAACGGCTTCGGCCTGCTCGCGCTGGCCGGGTTGATGCAGCAACAAGGACTCCTCGCCGCCGCGCCGGATGCCGCCGACTTGCATCTGCATCCGCTGGCGCCGCGCGCCGGACACTTCTCCGGCAAGGCGAAATCGGTCATCTGGCTGTTCATGAACGGCGGACCCAGCCAGGTCGATACCTGGGACTACAAGCCGGAACTGACGAAAGCGGACGGTAAGGAACTCAAGGGTTTCGACAAGGACACCGGCTTTTTCACCGACCAGGTCGGGCCTCTTATGAAGTCGCCGTTCGCCTGGAAACAGCACGGCCATTCCGGGACGTGGGTGCCGGACATCTTCCCGAACCTGGCCCGGCACGTCGATGACATCGCTTTCCTCCATTCCTGCTGGACCGAGACGAACAACCATTCGCCGGCCCTATTCCAGATCAACACCGGCATGAGTCGCATGGGCTTCCCCTGTGTCGGTGCCTGGGTGACGTATGGCCTGGGCAGTGAAAACCAGAACTTGCCGGCGTTCGTGACGATGTACGACACCCTCGGCCGCGGTCTGCCGAAAGGCCACGCACAGAACTGGGGCGCCGGCTTCCTGCCCGGCATCTACCAGGGCACGGCCCTCAATCCGCAGGGCGAGCCGATCGATAACCTGACGCGCGATCCGCGCCAGAGCGTCGCCCAGCAGCGCCGTCAGCTCGATCTGCTGCGCCGGCTCAACCAGGAACACCAGCAACAGCACGAGGCCGATACGGAGCTAACTGCGCGCATCGAGAGCTTCGAGCTGGCCTACCGCATGCAGATGGCCGCGCCCGACGCCCTCGACATCCGCAAGGAGCCGGCGACGATTCACAAGTTGTACGGTCTGGATAATCCCCAATGCAAGCACTTCGCCAAGCAGTGCCTGATGGCGCGGCGGCTGGTGGAGCGCGGTGTGCGTTTCGTGCAGATCTACTCGGGCGGCATGGAGAACGAACGCAGCTGGGACGGCCACACCGACATCGCCGCCAATCACCGCCAGTTCGCCGGCGAGACGGACATCCCCATCGCGGCCTTGCTGACGGACCTCAAGAATCGCGGCTTGCTGGCGGAAACGCTGGTGATCTGGGGCGGCGAGTTTGGGCGGCTGCCGGTGGCGCAGCGACCCAAGAACGGCAAGCAGACTGGACGCGATCACAACCCCCACGCCTTCACCACCTGGTTCGCCGGCGGCGGCGTCAAGGGCGGCGTTCACTACGGCGAAACCGACGAGATCGGCCACAAGGCCGCCGTCGATCGCGTGTCGGTCCACGACCTGCACGCCACCATCCTGCACCTGCTCGGGTTGGACCACACGCGCCTGACCTATCGCTACAACGGCCGAAACTTCCGCCTGACCGACGTGTACGGCGAGGTCGTCCAGAAGATCCTTGCTTGAGCGGCTATTCCCCAGCCCATTTCCTGTTTAGCCGCGACGCGCTCCGCTGCGCGTCGCGGCTAAACGAAGGTATTCCTGGGGCGATCTTATTTAATTGGAGACGTTGGCCTTCTGCGCCCGACTGTGCCATTCGTCGAGCAGTCGGCCAATATCGCGGTAGGAAAAGTCGATATTGGCCAACTCGGTGGCCACGTCGATGGCCTTGGACAGCTCGTTGGCCTCGGCCGAGCCGACGGCCAACTCGTAAAGGACTTCCTTACGGTGGGTCGTCTCGCCGGCCGGCAAGTTCTTCAGAGCTTCCTCGAAATTACGCTCCGCCAATCGCCAGTTGTTGCGGGCCTTGAAGCAGTGGCCCAGCTGGGACAACGACTGCCAGCGGTAGCGCGGATCGGCGCGCGACGCTTGCAGCTCGCGGATGGCCTCATCAATCTGTCCGGCGCGATGCAGACGGACGCCGACTTCGTATCGATGGCTCATCTCGGTCGGATAGCGGTCGGCCTTCTGACGGTGCATGTCCAGTTCGCGCGTGTTGATCTCCTTGCGCAGACGGGCGCGGAGGCGGCGTAGTTCGGCATTCTCCGGATCGGCCTTGAGCTTCTCCTCGGTGATGGTCAGGTTACGGCGGAACGGCTCGACATCGATGTCGGCCAGCTCCAGGCTCAGCTCGAAGGAGTTCCCGGTCGGTCCGAGACCTTCCTGCAAGGCCGCGCGTGCCCGCTCCAGGTCGTTGCCGCGACGGTAGACGGCGGCCAATTGCAGATACAAATAGGGGCTGGTCGGATCGTCCCGGAGACGAGCGCGCAACGGGGCGGCTTCGCGTTCGAGGCGATCTTGGAGGACGGCGTTGCCGGCTGCATTATTCGTCGGGGCAGGTTTGGGCTTGGGCGCGGCGTTCTGCGTCGGCGGCGGAGGCGTCTGCCCGGTCTGCATCCACCACGACGCCGCGGGCATTTGTTCCGTGCTGTCTTTCTTCCTCGGACCCTCGCTCTCCGCGGGGGCCGGGTCGGTCGTCGTCCCGGCGGCGGGCTTGACGACCGACTGGTACTGACCGCGGGCGATGGTGTCGTCGGCCGCCAGGCCGCGGATCTTATGCTGCGCTTCGGGGTCGGTCGGCCGGGCCTTGTGGATCAGCTCCCACAGGGCGATGGCCTGGGTGAAGTTGCCACGCTTCTCGTACAGGTGGGCCAGGGCGCGGTTGACGGCCACGTCGAACGCCTGCTTCTGCCGGGCTTGCTCCAGGTTCCAGATGGCCAGGTCGAGCAGACCGAGGACGTCGGCGGCCTCGGACATGTCCATCTGGGCGGCCACGTCCCAGGGATTGCGCGTGAGCAGACGCTCGCCGTGCTCCAGCGCCTTCAGATAATCGCCGGGCGCAGGGCAGCCTTCAAACGGGCACGGATCGGCCAGGTCGTCAGCCAGGCGAACAGGCTGCCGCGCAGGTTGTTGCGATACTTGGCCTTCTCGGTGCGGCGCAGGGCCTGCCGATAGAGGAGATTGCCGGGATCGAGCTTGCAGCAGCTGAGCAGCAGGCGGATACCGTAGTCGTAATGGCCCGTGGCCACCACCTGGTTGGCGCGCTCGAACTGTCCGGCGGCGACGCGGCGGTGTTCGGGATTGACCGGGAGCAGGATCGCAGCCTTGGCCTTCGTCATCGAAGTTCCCCGTCTCGTGAAATCCGCCCGCACTCTGCAAATTATCACAGTACCACAGTCACGGCGACCGTCAAGAAACTATTTCCCCAGCCGATTCACGCGCCACGAAAATGCGGCGCCAGGGCCTCGCGCATGAGTTGGCGGGAACGGTGCAGACGGCTCTTGATGGCCGGCAGGCTGAGGCCGAGCCGTTGGGCGATGACGGCGTTGGGCAAGCCTTCGACATCGGCCAGCACAAAGACGTTGCGATAGATCGGCGGTAGGCCGGCGATGGCCCGCTCGATCAGGGCTTGCGTCTCGCGGCTGAGTAACTGCGCCTCGGGGGTGGAAGCGCCATCCCAGCCGGCTGCGGGGGCCGCCTCGCCGGCGACGACCCGGTCGAACGGGTCGCGGCAGCGGCGCTCCTCGCGCACGGCTCGTTTGCGGCGGTGCGACAGGGCCGTGTTGACGGTGACGCGATGCAGCCAGGTCGGTAAGGCCGACTCGCCCCGAAAGGTGGGCAGTTTGCATACCACCTGGAGCAGCACGTCCTGCGTCACGTCCTCGGCGTCATCCTCACTGCGGACCATGCGCCGCGCGACGCGGTAGACGCGCGGTGCGTACGCATGGTAAACCTGCTCCGCGGACAGAGAGGCCGGTTGGGCCGAGACGGGACAAACATCCGGAAGGGCCGGCCGGCCGCCGGCCCCACTTCCACGAGAGGCATCCATGTTGTATCCCCTCTCCCAAGAGGGGCCATCATCTGCGCGTTTTTTCTTTTCTTCTCTATCCTTCACCATAGGGCGCACCCCACTCGCCGACAAGAGAGGATGTACGAAGGTTCTCTATCCGCTGTCTCCATCCCGCAAAGCGAGAGATCCATGACCCAACGGCAAGTACAACCCGCGGCGGACTTCCGGGCCGTCCTCTTCGATTTCGACGGCACTCTGGGCGACAGCTATCCGGCCATCACGGCCAGCGTCAACCACGTCCGCAGCCAGCACGGCCTACCGCCGTTGAGCGAGCCGGAAGTGCGGCGTCACGTCGGCCGCGGCGCGGGATACTTGCTCTCTCACACCGTCCCGGCGGGCGCGGTGGAGGCGAACATCGAAGCGTATCGGGCGCATCATCCTTCGGTTCTGCGCAGCGGCACGCGCTTGCTGCCGGGCGCGGCGGAGGCGCTGCGGACGCTGCACGCGCGCGGCCTGCGGCTGGGGATATGCAGCAACAAGCCGGTCCTGTTCACGCGGGAACTGGTCGGGTATCTCGGTGTGGCGTCGTACCTCGATCTCATTCTCGGCCCGGAGGACGTGGCGCGACCCAAGCCGGCCCCCGACATGCTGCAAACCGCCCTGTCGCGTCTCCAGGTGGCGGCGGCCGAGACGCTGTACGTCGGCGACATGGTCGTGGACATCCAGACGGCGCGGGCGGCCGGCGTTCCCGTCTGGGTGGTGCCCACCGGCTCGGACGAGATCGAGACACTGAAGCGAGGGCAACCGAATCGACTCTTGCGGGACCTCGATGAACTGCGCGGCCTCCTGATCGGCCCGTGACCGCGCGAGAAAGACAACAGGCACTAGCAGAATGACTCACAAGCCCGCAGCGTCCGCGACGGGTTCTTAGCCGTCGCGGACGCTGCGGGCTTGTGGGCAAAAAGTTCGTGCATCGAATGCTCCTGGACAGCGGCGCAAGGGTGTCATACCTCTTTCTGAGGTTTCCGGTTTCGACTTCCCGCCTGTAGGGCCTCGATCGTGGAGCCATCCACCCTTCCGGTGCTGGCAGTGATCTTCCTGGCGACGACGATTCGTTCGACCTTCGGCTTTGGCGAAGCCCTGGTGGCGATGCCCTTGCTCGTCTTTGTCATCCCCGTGCCGGTGGCGACGCCGTTGGTCGCGCTGCTCTCCATCACCGTCGCGGCCGTGGTCATCGCCGAGGATTGGCGCAAGGTCCATTTCCGCAGCGCCGGCTGGCTCGTCCTGTCCGCCTTGTGCGGCATCCCGTTCGGCCTACTCCTGTTAATCTCCGCCGACGAACGCATCGTCAAGCTGGTCCTGGCGACGGTGATCCTCGCCTTCTCGATCGGTTGCTTATGCGGTCTTTGGCGCTTCGAGCTGAAAAGCGAACGTCTGACGTGGGTGCTGGGGTTCGGCTTCTTCTCGGGAGTTCTGGGCGGCGCCTACAACATGAACGGGCCACCTCTGGTGATCTACGGCATGTTGCGGCGCTGGTCCAGCGAGCGCTTTCGCGCCACGCTGCAAGGCTATTTTCTGCCGGCCAGCCTGGTTGGCTTGTACGGCTACTGGGCGGCCGGTCTGTGGGTGCCGGCCGTGACACACTATTATCTCACGTCCTTACCGCTGGTGCTGGCGGCCATTTTCCTCGGCCGGACGATCAATCGTCGTATGAAAGAGCAATCATTCGTTCGTTACGTCCACATCGGCCTGGTGATGGTGGGGGCCACGCTCTTGATTCAATCGTTGGCGCGATGAGGTCATCTATCCGAGCCTGAAGCGTCAGCGAAGGAATCCCCTTCGCTAACGCTTCAGGCTCGGATAGGAGCGCCAGCCGGGAGGCGAGGGCAACAGATGGCCCACCACGACCGCCCGATCCGGTGACGGGTGCCGATTGCGGTCCATGGAGATGACCCCCAATTCTTCCCAGGCGAACGGCAAGGTCGGCCGCCAGCCGGCATCGCTATCGAAGCAAAAGTAGAAATCGTCTCGACTCAATAGGTCGCCGCCATGGACCACCGGCGAGAAGGGGTCGATCGGCCCTCCATAGTAATAGGCGAAAAGGGTGTCAATGGGACCGATACTGACAAGTCGTTGTTGCGGAGGCAATTGTTCTTTCAATCGAGCTACCGCCGTCGCCTGGTCTTCACTCCGCCGGATACGGACGTTGGTCAGGATGCCGGTGAAGGTCAAGACCATGAAACAGGCCACCGCGAGGACCACCATGCGCATCCGCACCGGGTCGCCACCCTGCCGGCCCTTGAGGGTGAGGACGGCCAATCCCGCCGCGGCCACGGCATAAGCAAGGGCGAGCGGCCAGCGCTCGGCCCACGGGCCGAAATACGGATGATCGCGCAGGAACATGGCGGCGACAAGGACCGCCAACCCCGCGAAGGCCATGACTCCAGTGAGGAGCCAGGCAAACCCTCGCCAGCCCGCCCGCATGCCGGCCGGCAGCTCCGCGCACATGCAGCCCTGCACCACGATACCGATCATCACGGCCAGGCACGGATACAGCGGAGCGAAATAGCGTGTTTGGGCCTCGGGTGGGATCCAGCAGGTCGGGAAGGCGGTCGCCAGACAGAGCGTCAGGAACAGCGTCTGGGGACGGGCATCCCCGAGCGCTCGCCGCAGATCGCGGCTGGCGAAGCCGAACAGGAAAAGCGACCACGGCAACGTCGATCCCAGCACCTCGATCGGGAATTGTAGTAAATGTCTCGCCACATCCAGCACTTTCCAGTCTCGAAAGCGTCCGGTCGTGTCGTTCATGAAGATGGCCCACACTTCGGGCCAGCTCGTTCGCAGGGCACAAGGGACCAACCACGCCCAAACGAGCGCCGCACCGACCGCGGCCCCCGTCAGGTGGGGCAGACGGAATAGACGACGGACCTGTCCGGTCCAGAAAAGATAAAGGCTCACCGGCAGCAGGAAATAGACCGGCGGTTGCGGTCCCTTGCACAGAATGGCCAGGCC
This sequence comes from uncultured Planctomycetota bacterium, assembly GCA_963849325.1. Lineage (GTDB taxonomy): Bacteria > Planctomycetota > Planctomycetia > Gemmatales > Gemmataceae > JAJPHU01. The sequence continues at coordinate 543,813 of CAWKHF010000012.1, forward strand.
GACCAGGACATAGCTGGCAATCCATGTCCGGGTCTCTGGCCAACCGCGCAGCTGGCCCCAGTGCCACAGGAGCAGGGAGGCGCTGACCAGGCTGATGAAAATCATTTCCGTTTCGGCCTGGCAGCCGGTCGTGAACATCTCGCCAAAGGTGACGAAGGCGAGGGCGCTCGCCAGGGCACCCGCGCGCGACAGACCCGTCCGCGCGTACCCGTAAATCAACAGGGCCGTGGCCAGCATCGCTAGGACTGAGGGAAGCCGAACGGCCCACGGTTGCCGCGAACCGCAAACGACCGTGCTCGCCGCGATCAGCCAGTTTTGCAGCGGTGGGCGACTGAGGAAGGGTTGTCCCTGTTCGCGCGGCACGATCCAGTCGCCGCACTGCAACATCTCGAACGCTACCTGCGCTCGCCGTGATTCCTCGCCGCGCATCGACACGTCGCCGATCCGCACGAAGTACGCCGCGACGACCAGCACGATGACGATGGCGACTTCCGGCTCGCGCCACCACGGCCGGCGAACCTCCGCTTCCTGCTTGGTATCCACGGTGTCTTCCGTTAACAGAACCACAAAACGGAATCTGTTCAGGACATCGGCAAGAAATGCTCCCCATCTTGGGTAAAAAAGACAGAACAACCGCGAAAACGATGAGAAAAAGGAGCAGCCGGTCTTGTCCCAGCTGCTCCCCGTGCCCCCCTGATGGCCTGTGCGCCGAGAGCGTCACTTGGCCTCTTTTTTCTCTTTTTCCAGTTTGCATATCTTCTGGGCCGTCTCCAGATGCATCTTCAGCACCGAAAGCGTCTTGCCGGCCCAGGACTTTAACGCTTCATCTTCGCCGTCCTTGGATTCCTTCTCGAAGAGTTTGACCGCTTCCTCGTGGTCCTTCACCATGCCCTCCATGTAGGCGTGGTCGAAGGCGGGACCGTCCATGGTGGACAGTTTCTCGAATAGTTTCTTGTGCTTCTCGTCCATCGTGTTGGCGGCGATCAGACCCTTGCTATTGGCCAACCCCAGAAGTTCCCGGTTCGCTCTACCGTGGTCGGCGATCATGCGCCGAGCAAACTGTTTCACCTCGGCACGGTGGCCGCGAGTCACCGCCAGATTGCTGAGGTTGACCTCGGCCATGCCCGCGGCCGACGCCTTCTTCACGAAGTGCTTGTCGCCGCCCTCTTTCTTCTCGTCGGCGGCCGAAGAGAGGCCTGACCAGACGGCGAGACCCACCAAGACCATCAATCCTGCCGCCATCTTCATCCGGTTCATACTTCCTCCCATTCCCCTTCTTTCGGTTGACGCATCCTTCTCCGTCCGGCGACAACCTCACGTTCCCGGCCGCGGACGGCGCTCTCCCGAACTTTCAACCGTGCAACACGGAAGAGCAACGAAATGGTCTCGGCCAGGTCCGTCTCGGGTTTGCCGACTGCCGAGATCGCAGGACCGAATAGGACTTCCTCAAGAGGCTTCGCTTCCGTTTCGCTCATGTCTCTCTCCAGAGACGCTCTGTCCTTCCCACCTCTGCATGACTCCTGCGGACGCGCGATATTTGTTGCAAATGAAGTGCCGCCTCCAAACGATGCCATCGGGGATCGAGAACGTGGACCATGCGTCGACGCGGGAGAACGAAACTGCCATACGGCGAGCACGGCTTTGCGTATCGAATTCCAAACGGATCCCGTGACCTGAACCTCGACTGTTGGGGACCGGCACAGGGCCGCGTCGCCGAAACACTGAGGCTCAGCGGCGGAGCGGCTCAGGGATTCTTGGGCAAGCTCACGATGAACTCGGCATAGCTCCCTGTCTCGGACTCCACGCGCAACGATCCCTTGTGCATCCGCACAACGATGTCGTAGCTGATCGAAAGTCCCAGGCCGGTGCCGGCGCCGGCGGGCTTCGTGGTGAAAAAGGGAGTAAAGATCTTCTCGCGCAGATCGAGCGGAACGCCATCGCCGTTGTCCCAAAACCGTATCTCAACGGCGTCGGCCAGGTCGCACGTCCGCACCACCACGCGCGGCTGAAACGACGAGTCAGCCGTCTGCCGTTTATGGTGCGCGGCGTACAGGGCGTTATCCATGAGGTTAAGGACAACTCGGCTCAGGTCTTGCGGCGATACCTCTATTAGCGGCAGGTTGCGATCCAACTCGGTCTGGATGGCCACAAAAAACGTGATGTCCCGGCCGCGCATCCCGTGGTAGGCGAGGTTGACGGACTCGCTCACCAGGGCGTTGAGGTCCGTTCGCTGACGCGGTCCAGGCTGACTGCGGGCGTGCAGGAGCATGGCGCGCACGATGTGATCGGCGCGCTGGCCGTGCTCCTCGATCTTGGCCACGTTTTGTTCGAGGGCGCTCAGCAACTCCTCTATCTCGCCGCTGCTCCCCAGGGACCCGCGCAGCTCGCGCACTTGCTCGACGGCCAGCTGAGCGAAATTCGTCACGAAGTTGAGAGGGTTGCGGATTTCGTGGGCGATGCCGGCTGTCAACGCTCCCAGCGACGCCAACTTCTCGTGGGCCACCAGGCGATCCTGGGTGGCCTTCAACTGCTGCAAGGCCCGCTCCAACTCCTCGGAACGGCGGCGCTCGGCATCGCGCAGCCGCTTCTTGTCCAGCCAGGCGTTGATGCGAGCGGTCAGAATGATCGGGTCGAGGGGCTTGGTCAGGTAATCCTCCGCTCCCTCCTCGATGCAACGGACGACGTTGCCCACTTCGTCCAGGCCCGAGACCATGATGACCGGGATTTCGCGTAACGGAGCATCGGCCTTGATCTCGCGCAGGGCCGTCACGCCGTCCATCTCCGGCATCAGGACGTCCAGGAGCACGAGGTCAAAGGGACGTTGGCGCAGCAGCGCCAGCGCCTGCCGGCCATTCTCGGCGGCGGTGACGTCGTGGCCGAGTAGGGTCAGAAGCTGGGCCAGGGTTTGCCGGCTGGCGACGTGATCGTCGGCGATGAGGATGGAGCCGGCGGGACCGGAGCGCGGCTCCGCGTCGGAGGGTGGGGGAGGGATGGTCATGACCCATTTCCCCTCCCGTGCATCGTTGGTCCGCGATAGTGAACGGCCAGGGCGGTAACGTCGTCGGACGGGGCGGCCCCGTCGGTGAAGTGCTGGACGGCCTGGACGACGTGAGCGATCAACGCTTCGGGTCCGACGCCGGAAGCCTCGCGCAAGACCGCCTGCAAGCGCGGCGCGGAGAACTGTTCCTGTCGCGGGTTCATGGCCTCGGGGATGCCGTCGGTGTACAGGAAAAGTTGGTCGCCCGGATGGAACCGGACGCTCCGCGTCTCGTAGGCCGCTTCGGGCAGGACGCCAACTATCAATCCGCCGCCGCCAAGCTCCTCGAGCGCGGCCCCATCGCGCAGCAGCAACGGGGGATTGTGGCCGGCGTTCGTGTAACGCAGTTCGCCGCCGACCGCGTCGAATACGCCATAGAACAGGGTCACGAATCGCTCGGCCGAGCTATCGCGCAGCAGGAGCCGATTGACTTCTTCCAGACATGGCCCGGGGGTTGGGTTGCGTCGGGCGCAGGCGCGCAGCAGCGTGCGCGTCACCACCATGAGCAGGGCGGCCGGCATCCCCTTGCCCGACACGTCGCCGATCACAATGCCCAGTCGGCCATCCGGCAGGGAGAAATAATCGTAGAAGTCGCCGCCGACGACACGGGCCGGGACCATGGCGGCGTGCAGGACAAAGTCGGCACGCTCGACGTCGGTAGTCGTCGTCGGCAGGAAGGAGCGCTGGATGGCAGCGGCGATTTCCAGCTCGCGTTCCAGGGTCATCAGTCGATCGCGGTCGGCGACGGCGTTGCGCTGGCGGCGCACGTGATCGATCGTCTTTTGCAGCGTCACCTCGAAGTCGTGGAAGTCAATCGGCTTGGTGAGGAAATCGAACGCTCCCCGGTTCATGGCCGAACGGATGTTGGCCATGTCGCCGTAGGCGGAAACGACGACGGTGGCCGGCGGGTTCGGCCGTTCGTGCAGCCGGGCCAACAGCGTTAGTCCATCCATCACCGGCATATTGATGTCCGTGAGCACGACCTCGATGTTCGGGTCGGCCCGCAATGCCGCTAGCGCCTCCTCGCCATTGCCGCGAACCGAAAGTCGAAGGCCCCCTCGCGCATCTCGCGGCGAAAGCGCTGGCGGATCAGCAATTCGACATCCGCCTCATCATCGACGATCAGGATGTTGGTCGGCATGAGCAACCCGGAATAACTTCGGATGAGCCGGGCCATAACTGTGTTTCGCCGCGACGCGCAGCGGAGCGCGAGACTCTCTCGCGCTCCGCTGCGCGTCGCGGCGAAACGGAAGTCCTTGCAGCGCCGCGCGCTTACCCGCTGACGACGGCAAGTTTCGCCTCAGCCGGAGCCTGAGCGGGGCTTGCTATCTCGGCCTCGGCATGATGGGTCATCGCCTGGGGGGAAGTCGCGTCGAGGAAGCGAGCGACCACCGCCGTGATGTTGTCCGAACCCCCCGCCTCGTTCGCCGCGGCAATCAAACGCCGGCACGTCTCCGCGGCGCTGCCCCCCTCGCGGAGCGGAGCGAGAAGTTGCTCATCGTGCAGCCGCGCCGTCAGCCCGTCGGAGCAAAGCAGCAACGTATCTCCGACAGCAAGAGTCGCTTTATAGACTTCCGGGGTCAGGTGGCCCGAGCCGCCGCCCAGGCAACTCCAAAGGACGTGGCTCCAGCGCGAACGCGGCGCTTCCTCAGGGGCCAACACACCGCGATCGACCAATTGCTGGGCCATCGTCTGGTCTCGGGTGATCTGTTCCAGCTTGGGAGGGCGAAAGAGGTAACCCCGACTGTCGCCGACGTGGACCACGTACAGCTGCGGCCACAGGATGTAGGCCATGGTCAGCGTCGTCCCCATGCCGCGCCGCTCGGGGCGGGCCGCGGTGGCGGCTTCGAGGCTCCGCTGACACGCCTCCATCACGCTTTTCAGTTCTTCCTGCAGGTCGTTGTCCGGGTGCGCGTCTCTTGCAGGTGGTAGAACCAGGGCATGGTGTTGAGGACGTAATGTTCGAGCGCCTGCACGGCGATGGCGCTGGCCTGTTGGCCCGCCGCATGGCCGCCCATGCCGTCGGCCACCAGCAGCAGGGCACCCTGGGAGCCGCCGAACAGGCGCGTGTGATCGTCCTGGGAGAGGCTGGTTTGATGGACGAGCATGGACCTATTGAGATCGGCAATGAGGAATTGGTCCTCGTTGTTCTCGCGTACTCGTCCGACGTCCGTCATTCCGAAGCAATCCATCTTACATCGCATGGCAGACCTCCTGTTTCCACGGCAGAGCCGAGAACAGATGAGCAAACGCGATGCCGCTCTCGACGCTCGCCGTCCGTGCGCGGCCTTTTCGGCGGCGGAGATAGGCAACGGCCTGGCGATGGAGTAGCATGGGGAGAGTTTTTTCGGGCCGGGTCGCGGAACGAGAACGATCATGTTCAAGAATACACCGTTCGCGCTGATGAAGTTTGTGGCCAAGGCCGCCCTCAACGTGGCGGGGTTCGGCGTCGCCGGCGAGTTGGCCGTGGACGTGCTGCCGGAAGTGGCCCGCGACGTGTGGAACTGGTGGGGCAAGGACAAGAAGCCGGACCAGCTTCGGGCCGAGGTCCGGCAAGTGGCCGAGCTGACACCCGCGGAGGCGCGGCGACAGGCGGAGCAGGTGGTCGCCGAGGAAGCGGCCGAGCAGCCCGAAGCCGTCCGCAAGGCGCTGACGGCGTATCTCTCCCAGGTGCCCGCCGCCATTCGACAATCGCAGCGCTGTCCCGCCGACCCGAGCGGCCGCACGCTGCTGGGACTGTCGCTGATCCAGTCCGACGACGTGCTGCAACTTCTGCCGGCCCAGCTGCCGCGCTTCCAGCCCGGCGACCGTCCGCCGGGCATCGGCGATTGGGAACTGGAGGAATTGCTCGGCGTCGGCGGCTTCGGCGAGGTATGGCGGGCCCGCAATCCGCACCTGACCGAGCCGGTCGCCTTGAAGTTCTGTCTCGATGCCAGGGCGGCGCAATGGCTGCGACACGAGGCCGCCCTGCTCGGCCGCGTCATGTCCCAGGGCAAGCATCCCGGCATCGTGCCGCTGCTGGATACCTATCTCAATGGCGATCCTCCTTGCCTTAAATATGAATACGTGGCGGGCGGCGATCTGTCGGGACTGATCGCCCAGTGGCGTCATTCGCCGCCTAGCGATGCCGTCGGCGCGTGTACTCGGCTGATGCATGAGTTAGCGGACGTGGTGTCGTTCGCTCACCAGCTCGACCCGCCGATCGTCCACCGCGATCTGAAGCCGGCCAACATCCTGCTCCAGCCGTCCGGAGACGGCGGTATGCGCGCCCGCGTTGCCGACTTCGGCATCGGCGGCATCGCGGCGCGGCAGGCCCACGAACAGGCGACGCGCGGAGTGACGCGCGGCGCCTTTCTGGCGACGGCGCTGCGCGGCGCTTGTACGCCGCTGTACGCCTCGCCGCAGCAGCAGCGCGGCGAAGGTCCTGATCCACGCGACGACGTGTACGCCCTGGGCGTCATCTGGTATCAGATGCTGACCGGCGATTTGTTGACCGGGGCCTCGGCCGATTGGCGCGAGGAGATCGAGGACCGGCGTGTGCCCGAAGACGCTCTGCGTTTACTGGGCGCCTGCCTGGCCTCGAAGGCGGACAAACGCCCGCTCAACGCCGCCGTGTTGGCCCACGAACTCGCCGGCCTGTGCCATCCCGCCTCGCAGTCGGAGCCGTCGGCCCGGCCTGCCGCGATCGTGCCTTCACCCGCAACGGCGGCACCATTGATCCCGCGTGTAGTGACATCGAAGCCGAAGCCGATCGCGCGACCGAGTTCGGCGCTGCCGCGGCAGATTACCAACATTCTCGGCATGAAATTCGTTCTGATTCCGGCGGGCACGTTCGTCATGGGCTCACCGCCCGACGAGGCCGGCCGCACCGCCGACGAGGGGCCGCAGCACGAGGTCACCATCACGCGGCCCTTCTACCTCGGCGTCTACCCGGTGACGCAGATGCAGTATCAGCTCATCCTGAAGACCAACCCCAGCCACTTCGCCGCAGCGGTCGCGGCAAGGACCAGGTCAAGGACATGGAAACGCGGAACGCTCCCGTCGAGCGCGTCACCTGGGGCAACGCGGTCGTCTTTTGTCGCAAACTGTCCGAGCGGCCCGAGGAGCAGCACGAGGGCCGCGTCTATCGCCTGCCAACGGAAGCCGAGTGGGAGTATGCTTGTCGTGCCGACTCGCCGCAGCCGTTCCACCTGGGGCTGTCGCTGTCCTCCACCCTGGCGAACTTCGATGGCAACTATCCCTATGGGGGAGCGCCGCGCGGGCCGTTTCTGCGGCGAACCACGGTGGTTGGCTCGTACCCGGCCAACGTCTTCGGCCTGCACGATCTACACGGCAATGTCTGGGAGTGGTGCCAGGATTGGTACGCCGAGCATTATTACCAGGAGAGTCCGGCGGAAGATCCGCCGGGACCGGCCAACGGTGATCGGCGTGTCCTGCGCGGCGGCTGCTGGAGCAGCCCCGGAAGCAACTGCCGCACCGCCTACCGCGGCAAGCTCGAACCCGGAGACCATCTCTATCGCGTCGGCTTTCGCGTGCTCCTGGAAGTCGGGGGAGAAAAGAATTAACCTTCTGGGCGAACGGCCGGCGTCAGCCGGCTGGGTAACCGTTCACGGGCCGAAGCGCCAAGTCTAACGGGCTTGGATCTTCTCAACCAGATGGAGGAACACGTCCACGTTGGGGAACGAGGTCACAGGAACGTCGATCAACGGTTTTTTCTTGCCGGAGACATCGTACCCTGAGCTGGTAATTGAGTCCCTTGTTGTCCTCAATGGCAACGCTTTGCACCTCACTCCAGGGAGTCAGCTCCCCCTTCGTTTGCAGGCCGTGCCGATCGAGCTTGACATATTTGAAATGGACGGCCTGACCCTGGGAGAGATCTGCCTCGCCTTCGCCGATCAGTCTACGAACCACTTGGTCCTTGACGGCCCGAGAAATGGTCGCGGGATCCTTGAAGATCACATCAATGGACGCCTTTTTTCCGTTCCTGAGTCGGAAGTAAATCTGGTGCCCGGTCGAGACGCCGTTGATGATGACATTCTTTTCGTAGTACTCGGAAATGGCCTGCCAGGGGATCCAGCGCGAGGATCTCCGCTTGCGAATCAGAATGCCGTTTTGACAAAGAAGCAAGCGCCAGCGCCGTGCCGATAACGCCAGGATCCAGCCCACCAGAAAGGGCGTGGCCAGGCCAAGCAGCAGCACGGTTCCGACGATGATAGCGGTGAAGCGGACGCCGCGGAAATCCCAGTCCCACTTCGTCAACATGGCAATCCAGGGAACGACGAAAAAGGCGGCTACCACGGGCATGAGCACGAGTAGCATTTTGTGCGTGCCCGAGCCTGTTTCAAATTCGGCCAGCGTGTTACCGGTTTCAGAGATTGGCGGCGTCGTGCTGTCGGCTGTGCCCATGAATCACCTCAATAGCATAAGGCCACAATCCAAGTATTCGTTCATGATCCCTTTTAAAGTCACGCGGCAAGAGCGGCTGTTGGAGCGTTCAACAGAGACGGAACGGCGCACCTTTGGGCGACAGCGGCGACGCATTCCGTTAGGTAACTACTAACCGTTGCATAAAGAACTAAACCCACATTCGGGAGACGGAAACGAGAAAAGCCTTGAATGCCGGGAAAACGGCCTTCCCGATAACTCAGGGCGTTTTTGTCCGTTCAATTCTTTTTGCAACGGTTAGTAATGGCGCTCACAGACTTCATGGGCTGACCACCTAACGACGAAGTTCAGCGGCCGACGGGGCCGGCCGGCCTCTCGCCCGGTCTGGTCATTCTATGGTTCGGGCACGCCCGGACCTTCTTTTGGGCCTTCCTTATGTCTGTACGCCTGTCGCTCCCCCCGGCCGGTGAACGGTTACGCCGGCTGGTATGGGCCGCACCAGCCGGCTGACGCCGGCCGTTCGCCATTCGATTAGGATCCTTCCGCCTGCCGTAAGCAGAGTTGCAACTGCCGGGCCAGGACTTCTACGTGCGGCTCCTTGACCATGCTGTGATGATGCCCCGGCACGAAATGCACATCGACCTCGTCGGCCAGTTTCCCCCAGCCCCGATCTCGAGACGTACACACCGCGACCGGCGACTCGGAAGGTCGAAACAGCGTGATCCGGCCAGGGTAAGGCCGAACCGCGTACTCGTTCGCCAGCTTGATGTGGGCGTGGAAGAGACGTTTCAAATCGTCGAGGATCTGCTGCACCAGTGGCAAGGGCGTGTCGGCATCTACCAACCCCAGCTTCTGGACGTGCTGCCACAGGTAGGGCAGTTGCTCGTCCGGTCCCAATCGGTCGAGTTCCTCTAGTGTGATGTCCAGCCCGTATTCGCGGGCGGAGTCCTCGGGATCTTCGGCGTAAGACTTGTTGGCCTCGTTCACTGGGATCGTCGTATCGAGCAATGCCAGGAGACCGACGGTCTGGCCCTGGGCAAGCAATTGCTGGGCCATCTCGAAGGCGACGATACCGCCCATGGACCAACCTCCGAGGTGATAAGGTCCACTCGACTGCACCGCGCGGATGGCTGCCACGTACTCGGCAGCCATGTCTTCCAGTCGCGCCGGCAGTTCGGCCTCGCCGTGCAGTCCCCGCGCTCTCAGTCCATAAAAAGGCCGTTCGCATCCGAGGCGATGCGCCAACGCCTGGTAACAAACCACGATGCCGCCCGGCGGATGCACCATGAAACAGGGCGGATGCGTTCCCTCCGGCTGCAAGCATGCCAGCAGGGGCGAGGAATCCGCTTTTCTCGCCCCTCGTCCCTCGTCCCTCGCCCCGTCTTCCGAGGGTAGCGACTCGTCCCCGAACAGGCGTAGGATGACATCGGGACAGAGTTCGCCCAGATAGCGGGCGAGACCGGCGATGGTCGGCGAATCGAACAGGGCCACCGTGTAGATTTGGGGACCGAGCTTTTCTTGTAACCGATTGATGAGGACGGCGGCCTGGATGGAATTGCCGCCCAGCTCAAAGAAATTGTCGAAGACGCCGATCTGCTGTACCCGCAGCAGATCGCGCCACAGTCCGGCCAAAAACTCCTCCAGCGGCGTCCTCGGGGCGATGAAGACCTGAGCCTCGGGTCGTCCAACCAGAGGGGCGGGCAGCGACTTTCGATCCACCTTGCCGCTGGGCAAATGCGGCAGCGACGGCAGCAGCACGAAGGAGGACGGCACCATGTACTCCGGCAGCCGTTCCCGGAGATAGCGGCGCAGCAATGCGGCGGTGGGCACGCCCTGTCCGGCTCGCGCCGAGACGTAGGCGACCAGCCGCTGCTCGCCGCTGTCGTCCGTATGCAGGACCACGGCCGATTCGCGCACGGCCGGGTGGCCGCTCACGGCCGTCTCGATTTCTCCGATTTCGATACGGTAGCCGCGCAGGTTCACCTGATCGTCCAACCGCCCCAGAAACTCCAGCGTTCCATCGGCCAGCCAGCGACAGCGATCGCCGCTCCGGTAGAGCCGCGCGCCCGGCACATCGCTGAACGGATCGGGGACGAAGCGCTCCGCCGTCCGTTCGGGGTCGTTGAGGTAGCCCCGAGCCAATCCCGCACCGCCGATGTACAGCTCGCCCGGAACGCCCACCGGCACCGGCCGGCGATGCGGGTCGAGGACGTACACGCGGACATTGGCGATGGGCCGGCCAATGGGAATGACGGAGCGCGTCTCGCCGCGCCGGCACAACCAGCACGTGGCGTCGATGGCCACCTCCGTCGGGCCATAGAGGTTGTACAGCCGGGCGTCTACCAGCTCGAACAGGCGTTCCGGCATGTCGGGCGGCATCGCCTCGCCGCCGCAACAAATCCAGTACAGCGTCCGTCCCGCTTCCCGCAGGCGGTCGTCCAGCAGGAGCTGAAGCATCCGCGGCGGGGTCGGCAGGAGTGTCACGCGATCGCGGCGAAGTCGTTCGAGCACGCGGGCCGGATCGCGCTCTTCGCCCGGTTCGGCCAGAAGAAGTTCCGCCCCGGAAGCCAACGCGGGAAAGAGGACGGAGAGGGAGGCATCGAAACAGTAAGAGATGAAATAGAAGAGACGATCCTCTCCCCGCACCGGCAGGGCCTCGCGGTGCCAGCAGATCGTGTTGCAGATGGCCCGATGCTCGATCATGACGCCCTTGGGCCGTCCCGTCGAGCCGGACGTGTAGATGACGTAAGCGAGATCATCGGGCTGCACGCTCGGAAGAGGGACGAGGGACGAGGGACGAGGGACTAGAGAAGAAGGCGTCTCTTCTCTAGTCCCTAGTCCCTCGTCCCTCGTCCCTTCTTCTTCCGAGGCGTCCAGGCAAATCACTTCCGCATCCGTCGGCGGCAGCCGGTCCAGCAGCGGACGCTGGGTGAGCAGAACGGGCGGACGAACTTCGTCAAGGAGCAGACGCAGCCGTTCGGCGGGACTGGCGGGGTCCAGGGGCACGTAGGCGCCGCCGGCCTTGAGGACGCCAAGGATGGCGGCGATCATCTCCGGCGAACGATCCAGGCACAGCGCTACCAGGATGTTCGGGCCGACACCACGACAGCGCAACCGACGGGCGAGACGGTTCGCCCACGCATCCAGCTCCGCGTAACGCACCGTCCTCTCCCGGAAGCGGAGCGCGATCGCATCGGGAGTCTTTTCAACCTGCTCCTCGAACAACTGGTGCAGGCACAGCTCGCGCGGAAAGTCGACGCGCGTGTCGTTCCATTCGTGCAGCACTTGCCGTTGCTCGGCGTCGGTCAGCAGCGGCAACTCTGACAAGCGGCGATCCGGGTCGGAGGCGGCGCCTTCCAGCAAGAGCCGATAGCGCTCCGCCATCCGGCCAATGGTGTCCGCGTCGAACAGGTCGGCGTTGTAACGCAACATGCCGTAAATGGTCCCGTCTCCCTCCTCCAGCACGATTTCCAGGTCCGATTGACAGCTTCGTTGCTCGAAGGGATAAGGCTCGCCGCGCAAGCCGCCCACGTTGAGACGGACCTTCGCTTCGGGGAGGAAGAAGCTCCAGCTGCCGACGCCGACGTGGCGGTGGGCCTTTTCCAGCGTGAAAGAAGCCTGCACCAGCGGCGGACGGCTCGGATCGCGCTGGAGATGGAGCCGCTCCACCAGCAGCGGAAACGGGTAATCCTGGTGCTGAAGCGCTTGCAGCACCGTCGCGCCGACGCGGCGGAGCAAATGCCGAAACGTCGGGTCGCCGGACAGGTCCGCGCGCAAGGGGAGCATGTTGATGAAATAGCCGACGATCCGCTCGAATTCGGGTCGGCTGCGGCCGGCGAAGGGTGAGCCGACCACGAAATCCTCCTGCCCGGTGTGCCGGCCCAGGTGTACCTGAAAGGCGGATAGCAGGACGGTGTACAGCGTCACGCCTTCGGCCGCGGCGAGGGTCTTCAGGCGCCGCACCACCTCCGCTTCGATCTGGAAAGGCACGGCCGCGCCGCGGTGCGTGAAACGAGGAGGACGCGGATGGTCCGTCGGCAGTTGCAGAACGGTCGGCACGCCAGCCAGCTGTCTTTCCCAGTAGGCCCGCAAGCGCTCGCCCTCGGCTCCGGCGAGCATGTCAGCCTGCCAGCGAACGAAGTCGCGGTAATGGGCCGTCGGCGGACGGAGAGTCAGCGGCGTGCCGGCGCATTCGGCGGGGTAGAGTCGCTGCATTTCCTCCAGGACCATCACCAGCGACCAGAAGTCGCCCACGATGTGATGCGCCGTCAAGAGGAAGACATGGTCCTCCGGCGCGCGCGTGAACAGATGCACGCGGACGAGCGGCCCGTGCTCCAGGTCGAAGGGACGATACGCCTCGTCCTCGACGTGGTCGTGCAGGACTTCCTCGGACCACGAGGAGGCGTCCACCGCTTCGAGCGACAACGGCATGGAGTCGTGGACCCGCTGCCGCAGTTCGCCGTCGCACTCTTCAAACGTGGTCCGCAGACTGGGGTGGCGCTCGATCAACCGCTGCAAGGCCCGACGGAATGCCGGAAGGTCCAGGCGGCAGTGGAGGCGGGCCGGGAAAAAGATGTTGTAGGCGGCACTGGACCGATCGAGTTGGTAGAGGAACCACAGCCCTCGTTGACCGTGGGCGAGCGGGTAGACGGATGGATCGTGCTTGGTCTTTTCCCGCAGCAACTCCGCCAGCAGCATTCGTTTTTCCGTGAGCGAGAGGCCCGCGAACGACTGGGGAGGGTTGGTCATGGCGTCGTGCTCCTGTCGGGTTGTTTGTCGGCGAGAAGGGCGGACAGCAGTGCATCGACCTGCTCGCCCGGCAGATCCTCGATTTTCTCCAGCAGTTCCTCCGGACTTTCCCCGGTGGGCGAGGCGGCCCCGTTGGCGTGTTCGACCGTGGCCGGCTCGGCGAGCGCTCCCGTGGTTGTGCCTTTCGTCCCGTCCGCTTCGGCCAACTGTTCGAGCAGAAGGTCGATCAGACGAGAGAGGCTCGGACTGCGCATCAGCTCCATAATCGGGAGATTGACTCGCAATTCCTGTTCGATCCAGTTGCGCAGCTCGACGGCCATGAGCGAGTCGATGCCGAGGTTGAGCAGGGGCTTGTCGATGTCGAGGCGATCGGCGGACATTCCGAGGACGCGGGCCACTTTGTCGCGGAGAAGCGCCTCCAGCAGACCGCGGCGCGCCGAGGGTGGGGCCGTACGCACGGCGTCGAGCGAGGGCAATCCGTCGGACGCTTCCAGGCCGGCGGCGCCCTCGTTTTGCCGCAGCAGGTGCGCGAAACGCGGCGAGACGCGCCCGGTGACACCCAGTCCACGCCAGCGCGACCAGTCCACGCGCATCACGCTGATCTGGACGGCCTGTCGCCGCATCGCTCGCTCCAGCAGGGTCAAGGCTTGACGCACGGTGAAGCTCTGCACGCCCTGGCGCTCCAGCCGCTCGCCGAGCTGAGGGCGTTCGGCGAGATAGCCGACGTCGCCGAGATAGCCCCAGTTGACGGTCAGGGCGGGCAGTCCGCGAGCGCGGCGATACCAGGCGACGGCATCGAGGAACAGGTTCGCCGCCGCGTAGTTCCCCTGGCCGGCATGGCCGAAGACACTGGACAGCGACGAGAAGAGGATGAAGAAGTCCAGCGAATAGGGCAAGGTCTGCGTGTGCAGCTCCCAGGTCCCGCGCACCTTCGGCGCCAGGACACGCTGCATCAGGTCCCGATCGAGGTTGACCAGCAAGGCATCCTCCAGGACCATGGCAGCGTGGATGACGCCGCGCAAGGGAGGTCCATCGCGCTCGATCTCGGCCAACACGGCGGCAAGGTCTTCGCGCTTCGTCACGTCGGCCGCACGGACGAGAATGCGAGCGCCCAGCTCTTCCAATTCGGCCACGGCCTGCCGGTCCTCGGCCGAATGGAGGCCGCGCCGACCGAGCAGCACCAGATGTCGTGCCCCGCGTTCGACCATCCAATGGGCCACCGCCAAACCGAAACCGCCCAGCCCTCCCGTGATCAGATAGGTAGCGTCCGCATGGAACGCGATCGGCTCCTCGCCCGGAACCACGCGAGCGGGCCGTTCGCGCATCGACAGCACGATCTTGCCGACGTGCTTACTCTGTTGCATGTAGCGAAAGGCGGCGGCCGCGTCGGTAATCGGGAAGACACGGTGCGGCAGCGGGGCGAGCCGGCCCTCGTTGGCCTCCTGGACGAGTCCCCGAAACAGCGAGCCGAGCAGGGCCGGTCGCTCGCGGATCATGCGATCGAGGTCGATGGCATGGAAGGACAGGTTTTTGCGGAAGGGCCGCAGTCCCAGGCGGCTGTTGCCGTAGACGTCGCGCTTGCCGATTTCGAGGAATCGGCCATAGTCGGCCAGGGTCGCCACGCCGCGGACGAGAGCTTCGCCGGCCAGCGAGTTGAGCACCACGTCCACGCCGCGGCCGCCGGAGCGCTCCAGCACTTCGTCGGCGAAGGCAAGCGTCCGCGAATCCATGACGTGTTCGATGCCGAGCTGTTTCAGATAGTCGCGCTTCTCCGGCGTGCCGGCGGTGGCGAAAATCTCGGCCCCGGCGCGGCAAGCCCGCTGCACGGCGGCCAGGCCGACGCCGCCCGTCGCGGAGTGGATTAGGACGCGCTCGCCGGCGCCGAGATGGCCCAGGTGATCGAGAGCGTAGGACGCGGTCAGGAAGGCGATGGGGAGAGTTGCCGCCTCCTCGAAGCCGAACGATGGCGGTTTGAGCGCCACCAGTTCGGCTCGCGTCGTCACGTGACTGCCGAAGGCGAAGGGTGCGACGGCCAGCACTTCGTCGCCGATTTGCAGACCGCGGACGCCTTCGCCGACGGCCGTGATCCGGCCGCTGCATTCGGCGCCCAGCGGCACCGGGCCGTCTCCCAGTCCGGGGTAAAGTCCCAGCGCCTTCAGGACGTCGCTGAAATTTAGGCCGGCGGCGACGACCTCGATTTCGACCTCGCCCGGCTGCGGCGGATGTCGCCGCATTGCTCGCAGCATCAAACCATCCAGGGTTCCGGGCTGCGTAGTCTCGAGACGGTACGCTGGGAAATCGGAGCCCGAAGCGTAAGCGAGGGTTGTTGACGTTCCCTCGCTTACGCTTCGGGCTCCGACGGATTTCGCACCGGCGGGTAGATAGCGATGGACGTAACGACCGGCCGAACGAAGGGCGATCTCGTCCTCGTCCTCGTCGGCCCACAATTCCTCGAAGAGAAGCGGAATGTCGGCCTCGCCGGAGGTGGGATCGAGGTCCACCATCTTGCAGCGCAATCGCGGATATTCGCTGCAAAGGACGCGGCCCAGACCGAGAACGGGACTCTGTGCAACCTCCACCGACTGCGGCTTGTCGCCGACGGACTGGACCCCGCGCGTCACGAGAAACAGGCCCGCCGTCTTGTCGTCCGCAGTCCGGTCCCACGCTTGCACGAGATAAAGGACACTCAGTAAGCCCGCTTCCTGCGCCGCCTCCAGGGCCGAGACCTCCAGACCTTCGGCTGCCGGCGCATCGAGGTTCCAGAGGTGGACGATGCCCTTGCAAGCAGTCCCTTCGGCGGACAGGATCTCTTGGAAGAGCCGATCCATGTCCTCGCGCGCGAGGGATTGATGGCAAAAATCTCCTCACCGGAGGCGTCCTGTCCTGTTCCCGCGAAGACGAGAGTACAGCTTTCTCCTTCCGCACGCAGCCTCTCGGCGAGTCGCGCCGACCCCGCCGCGATCCGCGAAGATGAGCCAACGGCCCGGCCGTCCCCGTTGTTCCTGCCCCGATCCGGGCTGCAAACGCCACTCGTAGGCATACAGCCATTCGTCCAGCATATCGTCGGCGCCATCGGCGACGCGCTGGCTACGGAGTCCGCGCACCTGAGCCACCAGTTCGCGGTTTTCGTCGTAAATGTCGAGGTCGGCCGCGGAGGAGCGCGGCGTTTTCTGAAGCAGGCGAGCATGGACCCACAGCCGGCGCGTCGGACGGCGATACAGCCGGATCTGTTCGATTTCGACGGGGAGATACAGGCCGCCGACGACCTCATCGAAATCCGCGTCCGCGGGGATGACTCCCTGGAAGCAGGCGTCGAGGAGAGCGGGATGGAACAACCAATCGTCCTCTCCCGTCGTCGCGCCGTCCGGCAGATGAATCTCGGCCAGCGATTCCCGATCGCCCCGGCAAGCAGATTCGACGCCCTGGAACAGCGGGCCGTAATCCAGCCCGAGCTTCCGCACGTAGGCATAACATTCCGCCCGGGAGAACACGTGCGGACAACGCCGGCGAACCTCGTCGGGAGAAAACGAACTCGGCGAGAGGGCCGAGGGAACGGAGCGGACGGTCGCGGTGCAATGCGCGGTCCACTCCACCTCCTCATCGGCGACTCGGCTGGAGATCCGCACGGTGCCGTCGCCGGACTGGAAGTCCGTGTGCAGCCGTCTGGCCTTGTCGGCGGAGAGGAAGCAAGGATTGGCCAGTTTGAGGTCTTCGATCTGATAGGCGCTCGCGCCGAATACCTCCCGAGCGACGGCGAAAACCATCTCCACGTAGGCGGTGGCCGGCACGATGACTGCCCGCTGGACGCGATGGTCGCCCAGGAACGGAAATAGCCGCAAATCGAGTCTCGTCTCCCAGGAGCCCACGGGCAGGGCGAGCGATTGGCCGAGCAAAGGGTGAGCGGGCGCCGCCAGGCGCATCCTCCGTGAATAGAGGGTCTCGAACCAGCAATGCTCGCGCTGCCAAGGGTACGACGGCAGCCGGACGACCGCCGCCGGGCCGGGCACGACGCCGGACCAATTGATCGGATGGCCGAGGGTGTAAAGCCGAGCGAGGGAGTGAAGCATCGTGGCCCGCTCCTCCTCGCGGCGTCGCAACGACGGCACGACCTGGACTTTCTTGCCGCGATGCTGAGAACACTCCGCGACCGATGCCGTCAGCACCGGATGCGGGCTTAGCTCCAGGATTGTGTCACACCCCATCTCGAGGAGAAGATCGACGCTTTCGGCGAAACGTACCGTCTGCCGGACATTTCGCCACCAGTATTCCGGTCCCAGTTCGAGACCGTCGATCCGGCTGGCGCGGACGGTGGAGAACAGAGGGATCGTCGCCGGCCTCGGCTGGATGCCGCGCAACGATTGCAGCAGTTCGTCGCGCACCGGGTCCATCTGGGCGCTGTGGAAGGCGTAATGGACTTGCAGAAAGCGGACAAAGACCTGCCGCTGTTCCAGTCGGCGAGCAATCTCTTCCAGGGGACCGCTCTCGCCCGAAAGGGTAACGGAGAACGGACTGTTGACGGCGGCAAGACTAACCCGATCGCCAAAGGGAGCCAGCAGTTCCCGAGCTTCTTCGGCGGATACGCCGGCGGCGAGCATCCGGCCGCGCGACGGGGCCAATTCCATGCACCGGCCGCGCTGGTAGATGACGCGCACCGCGTCTTCGAGGCTGAAGACGCCGGAGAGGTGGGCGGCGGCGACTTCGCCGACGCTGTGTCCGACGATCGCTTCCGGCCGAACACCCCAGGAGCGCCACAGGGCGGCCAGTCCGACCTGCAGCGCGAAGATCGCCGGCTGCGAAATGGCGGTCACATTCATGCGCGAATGCGCTTCGTCCGCGCTCAGTTCCTCAAGGAGCGACCAAGGGCCGAGCTGGCGCACGATTTCATCGCAGCGCTGGATCACGTCGCGGAAGACCGGCTCGTGTTCCAGGAGTTGACGTCCCATGCCCCACCATTGCGGCCCTTGCCCCGAACAGACGAAGGCCAGCCGCGGCCTCTGCCCCGCCCCCACTCGGTCCGACGACGCGCCCGGCGCGGGTTGGCCGGACGCGAACGCCGCGAGTTGCTCGGACAGTTCTTGCCGCGAATGGGCGACGAGAGCCAGGCGGTGATCGTGATGACTGCGGCGGACGGCCGCGTTGTAGGCGAGATCGTGGAGCGAAACCTCGTCGGGACAACGGGCCAGATAATCCTGCCAGGCGGCGGCCATCGCCCGCAGCGCCTGCGGACTGCGGGCGGACAACGTCAGCAACTCAGGGGTCAGGGGACAGGGGTCAGGGGTCCGATCGCCATTGCCTGCGTGCCGACTCCTGACCCCTGACCCCTGACCCCTGACCCCTGGTTTCGGCGCTTCCTGCAAGACGACATGGGCATTGGTGCCGCCGTATCCAAAGGAGTTGACGCCGGCCACGGCCGGCCCGTCATGGGTCGGCCAGGGTTCGCATTCGACCGGCACGCGCAGGCGCAGTTGTGCGAAGTCGATGGATGGATTGGGCTGAACGAAATGCAGGTTCGCCGGAATGCGATGGTGGTGCAGCGCCAACGCCGCCTTGATCAGACCGGCGATGCCGGAGCCGGCCTCCAGATGACCGATGTTCGTCTTGACCGAGCCGATTACACAGGGACGATTCGCCGGCCGTTGGTCGCACAGGACGCGGCCCAGGGCTTGCGCCTCAATCGGATCGCCGACCAGGGTGCCGGTGCCGTGGGCCTCGATGTACTGGACTTGCGCGGGAGAGATGCCGGCATTCTGGTACGCCTGCCGTAGCAGGGCTTCCTGTGCTTCTGGACGCGGAACGGTCATGCCGGGGGTACGGCCGTCCTGATTCACGGCCGTTCCACGGATGACGGCGTAAATGTGATCGCCGTCGGCCAGGGCGCGAGACAGGGGCTTCAGGACGACCATGCCCACGCCCTCGCCGCGGACGAAGCCGTTGGCGCCGGCGTCGAAGGCGTGACAGCGGCCATCGGGCGACAGCATCCCCAGGCGGCTGAAACCGATGTACCAATCCGGCAGCAGCAGGGCGTTAACGCCGCCGGCCAGCGCCAGCGGACAGCCTTCCTCCCAGATACTCCGGCAGGCAAGGTGGACGGCCACCAGCGCCGAGGAGCAAGCGGTATCGACGGCGGCGCTGGGGCCGCGAAGGTCGAAGCAGTAGGAGATACGGTTGGCGGCGATGCTCAACGAGCCGCCCGTGTTCGTGTAGACGTCGATCCCTCCCCGATCGTGGAAATCGAGCTGCATGAACGAGTAATCCCAGGTGGAGATGCCGACGAAGACCGCGGTCTTGCTGCCGGCGACGCGCTCTAGCACCTGTCCGCCGTCTTCCAGCGCCTCCCAGGCCGCTTCCAGCAGAAGACGCTGCTGAGGGTCCATGCGGCACGCTTCACGCGGCGAAATGCCGAAAAAGTGCGGATCGAACTGATCGATGTCGTCCAGGAAGCCGCCCCAACGTGCGTGAGATTTACCCGGTTTGCCCGTTTCCGGATCGTAAAACGCCTTTTGATTCCAGCGTCCAGCGGGCACCTCCGTGACGGCATCCACGCCCCTGGCGAGCACGTCCCAAAAGCTCGCCGGGTCGTTGGCCCCGCCGGGGAAGCGGCAGCCGATCCCGATGAGGGCAATCGGTTCGTGTACGCACGAGGGGGGAGGAACGGGGGCGTGCCCGTTGGTTTGATTTTCGATCATGGCTCTCTCTGCTCACAACGGCGGCCCCGAAGGGCGCCGGCGCTGAATCATTCCGTGGAAACCTTATTTAGCCGCGACGCGCAGCGGAGCGCGGGGCTGCCCGCGCTCCGCTGCGCGTCGCGGCTAAACAAAGAGAGGCTCCGCAGAGACAGCGGGATGTCAGTCCGCGACCGCTTCTCTTAGTAATCCTAACAAAGACCCCTCATCCGGACAAATTTCTCTATCCCCCGCAGTCCCTAGACATCAACTTTCTCCTCCTACAATCGGAGCGATAGGACGTTGAGGGCTGAACCGGACCCGCGATAGCACGAAAGACACTCAGTTTCCTTGCAACCGGAGTGCCGGTGGAGGTAGAATTCTCACAGAGGAGGCGAACCCACGGACCCACTCCGATAAAAATGTGAGAATCCCTTATTCCCTTATCCTCATCGGCCGCGAGCGGGGCCGTTACTTGCCGGCCATTCTGGCCGTCGCCTTTTGTGCGCAGCTGAACATCTTGCAGTGGGGCCTCCTTTTCGGCACTCTCTCGGTGCTGTCGGTGCCGATCGATCGCAGCCGGGCCGACGTGTGGGTGGCGTCCCGCGACGTGCTGAGTCTGGAACTGGGCCATCCCATCCCGGAGTCCTGGGAGTCCCGCCTCGCCAGCCAGCCCGGCGTCGAGCGGACGGAAATCTACCTGTTCAGCTTCGGCTACTGGCATAAGCCATCGGGCGGCTCCGAGGTGTGCTGCATCATTGGTTCTCACCTGGGCGAGCAATCCCTCGGGGCGCTGGCGGACCTCACGCCGCAGATGCGGACGCGCCTGACCGAGCCGGGTGCGGTGGTCATTGATGCCTCGGAACTGGATCGCCTCGGCGTCAAGGGCGTCGGCGATTCGGCCGAGGTGTACGACCATCGCGTCTCGGTGGTCGGACTGGTGCATGGCTTCAAGAGCGTTGGCGGGCCTTACGTTTTCTGTTCGCTGCGCACGGCGCGGATGATCTTGCCCTTATTTCAGGAGAAGCCGCACGACACCATGTACTTGTTGGCCCGCTGCCGCGACCGTCGCGCGGCCGGCGAACTGATCGAACACCTGCGCGAGTACCCCGACCTGTCGGCGTTCACCCGCGAGGAGTTCTCCTGGCGGACGCGGACGTACTGGTTGACGCAGACTAACGCCGGCATTGGCATGGGCTGCACGGCGGCGCTGGCCCTGCTGGTCGGATTGGTCGTGACCAGTCAAACGCTGTACGCGGCGACGACCGCCTCGCTGCGCGAATACGCCGTACTGCGGCGCTGGGCATCCCGCGCTGGCGCATGGGCGCCATGGTCGTGGCGCAATCGTTCTGGGTCGGACTCTTTGGGATTGTCCTGGCCGTGCCCGTGATCTTCATCCTCGGCGCCGGGGCCAACTTCGCCGGCGCCGGGTGCTGCTGCCGACGTGGCTGTTCGCCGTCGGCAACGCCCTGACCATGATCATGGCCCTGCTGGCGGGATTGACCGCGCTGCGGTCCCTGCGATTGGTGGAACCCATCACCTTGTTGCGCTGAATCGCTGAGGGGCGACGCCGAATGTCGTCGGAGAAACCAACGCTGGAAGCTCGCCACCTGTTCCGCTCCTTCGGCGAAGGGGAGACGGCCACGGCTGTGCTGCGCGACGTTTCCTTGGACCTGTACGGCGGCGAAGTCGCGTTGATGATGGGGCCTTCGGGCAGCGGCAAATCGACGCTCCTGGCCGTCCTGTCCGGTCTGCTTCGACCCGACCGCGGCGACGTCGTGGCCCTGGGGCAGCACTTGGGGCGGCTGTCGGAGAAAGCCCAGCGGCAGTTTCGCCTTCGACACTGCGGCTTCATTTTCCAGGGATTCAACCTCTTTCCGTCCCTGACCCCCCGCGAGCAGCTGGAGATGGTGCTACGCTGGGGAGAGGGGACATCCGACCGCGAGGCGCGGCGGCGGGTGGGCGAGGTCTTGGAGCAACTCGGCCTCGGCGGACGCGGCGACCTGACCGCCGATCAACTCTCCGGCGGCGAAAAGCAGCGCGTGGCCATCGCCCGCGCCTTGCTCAAGAACCCGACCTTCTGCTTCGCCGACGAGCCGACCAGCTCGCTCGACTGGGCGCACGGCGAACAGGTAATCCAACTGTTGCAGCGCGCCGCCCATGAGCGGGGGGCAACCATTTTCATCGTCGCCCACGACGCTCGGATCGTGCCTTACGCCGACCGAGTCTTTTCCCTGGACGACGGGCGTCTGACGGCACCGCCTGTGCTGTCTCATTCGGAAGGAGCAGGACCAAAGAGAAGTTCTGAGTTCTGAGTGAAGACCATCGGATTTCACTCAGAACTCAGAACTCAGAACTCAGAACTTCGAGAGGCCCCATGCCATGAATCGCTCGTCCACGTCTCGCCGTGTGCTGTGGCTGCTGGCGCTGGGACTTCTCGCGCTGGGCACCCCGGCGGCCGGCCTGTTGTTCAGCTACTCCTCTCGCGGCGCTCTGCCGGTGCAGGAGCCGGGCGGCGGTCCCAACGCCCCCGCCGGCGGATCGGGAGTCGTCTGCTTCGGTCAGGTCGATCTGCAACATGGCGTGACCGCTCTGGCCCCTCTTCAGCCGGGGCGCGTGACGGAGGTGCTCGTCCACGAGGGCCAGACGGTCTCCGAGGGCACGGTCCTGCTCCGCCTGGACGATCGCCTGTCCCGGAGCCGAGTCGCGGAGGCGCAAGCGGCGCTGGACGCCGCTCAATTGCGGCTCGATCAAGCCCATAAGTTGCCGGACCAGCAGCAAAGCCGAATCGCCCAGCAGCAAGACGCCGTCGAGGCCATGCGCCGCCGACTGTCGGCGGCCCGTCACCAGTACGCGCGGCAGCAGGGGTTGGTGAAAAAGCAACTCCTCGACGCCAATGATCTCGCCGCCACCGAAGACCACGTCCAGGAGTTGGAGGCCATGCTGCGAGGCGAGGAAAAGCGCCTGGACGAGTTGAAAAAGCAAGATCCATCCGATGACGCGCGGCGAGCCGAGAAAGAAGTCGTCGTCATGCAGGCGCGCCGCGACCAGGCCCGCATCGCCCTGGACGACTGTGTCTTGAAGGCGCCGCGCCGCGGTACGGTGCTTCGCCTCCTTGTCGGCCCGGGCGACGTTCTCGCCGCTCAATCGAAGCAGCCGGCCGTCCAGTTCGCCGCTGAGGGGCCGCAGGTGGTGCGCGCGGACGTCGAGCAGGAGTTCATCGGAAGGGTCACGGAGGGGCAATCCGTCATCGTCGAGGACGAGACCCGGAAGGGACAGACCTGGCGCGGCAAGGTGGAGCGCATCTCCAACTGGATCACCCAGCGCCGCTCTGTCCTGCGCGAGCCGTTTGAGTTCAGCGACGTCCGCACGGTCGAAACCCTCATCACTCTGGAACCGGGCCAACCGCCTCTTCGTATTGGACAGCGAGTGCGCGTACTCATCGGCTCGGCCAAGCCACAATGAAACAAGGGCGGTGGATATTCGATTTCCAAATCGACCACGGATAAAAGACAAAAAGGTGAAAGCGATTATTCCTCTTAATTTATCCGTGTTATCCGTGTTATCCGTGGTTAATTCTTCATGGATCGTCGCGATGATCTTTCACGTGCTGCCTGGCTCCATCTCGTCGAGCAGATGCCCGAGCTTGTCCTTCTTGGTTTGCAGGTAGCGTAGGTTGTTCTGGTTGGGCGGGATCTGGATCGGCACGCGCTCGACGATGCGCAGCCCGTAGCCGTCCACGCCGACGACCTTCTTGGGATTGTTCGTCAGCAGGCGAATCTGGCGGACGCCGAGGTCGAGCAGGATCTGCGCGCCGATGCCGTAGTGGCGCAGGTCGGCGCCGAAGCCGAGACGGTGGTTCGCCTCGACCGTGTCCAGCCCCTCTTCCTGCTGGAGCTTGTAGGCTTGCAGCTTGGACAACAGGCCGATGCCGCGCCCTTCCTGTCGCATGTACAGCACGACGCCCTTGCCGGCCTCGGCGACCTGCCGCATGGCCTGGTGCAGCTGCGAGCCGCAGTCGCACAACATGCTCTCGAAGATGTCGCCGGTCAGACATTGGCTGTGAATGCGCACCAGCACCGGCTCGTCCTGCACCGGCACCACGCCGCCGACCTCGACGCCGACGCCGCCCATGCACAGGGCCAGGTGCGGCTCGGGATCGACCACCGACGTATAGGCGATCAGGTCGAACTCGCCGAAGCGCGTCGGCAGCTTCAGCGACAGCTCGCGGTGGATCAGCCGTTCGCGCTGGCGGCGATACTTGATGAGGTCCTCGATCGTGCACATCTTCAGGCCGTGCTGCCGGCAGAAGGCGCAGCAGGTCGGGCAGGCGGGCCATGTTGCCTTCGGGCGTCATGATCTCGCAGATGACGGCCGCCTCCTTGAGGCCGGCCAGCCGGGCCAGATCGACGCTGCCCTCGGTGTGGCCGGCACGGACCAGGACGCCGCCCTCGCGGGCCCGCAGGCCGGGCACGTGCCCCTTGCCGACGACGAGGTCGGCCGGCGGTCGAGTGCTCGTCGATGGCCACGCTGGATGGTGCGGGCGCGGTCGAAGGCCGAGGTGCCGGTGGTGATGCCGGTGCGGGCGTCGATGTGCGGCGTCCACGGCGTCGCCTGGGCATCGACGTTGCGGCCGGGCAACGGCTCCAGGCCGAGCCGATCGCAGATGGCCGCCGACATGGCCAGGCAGAGGATGCCGCAGCCGTTGCGGACCATGAAGTTGATCGCCTCCGGCGTCACCTTCTCGGCCGCGATGACCAGGTCGCCCTCGTTCTCGCGGTACTCGTCATCGACCAGGACGATCATGCGACCCTGCCGCAGTTCCTCCAGGGCCTCCTCGATGGTGCAAAAACCGTCCGGCTCGGTAGACATGCTCGTCCCCTTGAGATTGCGGCCGCTCGCGGCCTGGCGCCAGGCCGCGAGCGGCCTTGTCCCTTTATTCTATGCCGGCACGCGATGGTGACGTCGAGGATTGCCGCGCGATTGCTTGACCGCGGATGGCCGGAAGTAAGACAATGAGGGAGAATCGGTCTGTGTCGGTGACTTCCTGCCCTCCGCCGCCTGTCTCCCCGGAACGCGGCACGTCCATCGCCTGCCTGGAAACCGCCTTCCGGCGGATCGGAACAGCGAGTGACAACAACCATGAGTGAACGACGGGTCGGATTGTGGTTGATCGGCGCCTGCGGCGGCGTGGGCACCACGGCCACGCTGGGCCTGGCGGCCCTGGGCCGCGGCGTCAGCGACAGCACCTCGCTGGTGACGGCCTTGCCGCTGTTCGAGCCGCTCCACCTGGATGAGCCGGCCTGCTTCGTCGTCGGCGGCCACGAGATCCGCCGGGCCGGCTTTCGACAGACCGTCCGCGAATTGCAGAAACGCTCCAACATCTTCGAGCCGGACCTCGTCGACGGCCTGCCAGGAAGACCTGGAACGCTGGGAGGCCAACGTCCGGCCCGGCACGCTGCTCAACTGCGGCCCGGCCATCGGTCGCCTGGCCGACCGCCCCGACCTGCGTCTGGACGACACGGCCCGCGAGGCCATCGAGCGCATCCAGGCCGACCTGCGGACCTTCCGCGACACGCACAAGCTGGATCAGGTCGTCGTCCTCAACGTCGTCCTCGACGGAAGCCCCCTTCGAGACGGGCGAGGTCCACGAATCGCTGGACCGGCTGACGCCGGCGCTGGACCGCCGCCAGGCGCCGCTGCCGGCGTCGTCGCTGTACGCCTGGGCCGCCCTCGATCTCGGTCTGCCGTACATCAATTTCACGCCCTCGCTCGGCGCATCGATCCCGGCCCTGCTGGAGCTGGCCCAGCAGCGCCGCGCCGTCACCGGCGGCAAGGACGGCAAGACCGGCGAGACCCTCATGAAGAGCGTGCTCGCCCCCATGTTCGCCCTGCGCAACTGGCAGATGCTCAGCTGGGTCGGCCACAACATCTTCGGCAACCGCGACGGCCAGGTCCTCGACGATCCGGCCAACAAGGCGTCGAAGGTCCGCACCAAGGACCAGGTCATTTCGTCCATCGTCGGCTACAAGCCGCAGACGCTGGTGACGATCGAGTACATCGAGTCGCTGGACGACTGGAAGACGGCGTGGAACCACATCCACTTTCAAGGGCTTTCTGGGCACGAAGATGACGTTGCAGTTCATCTGGCAGGGCTGCGATTCGATCCTGGCCGGCGCCGCTCGTGCTCGACCTGGCCGGCTGGCGCTGTTGGCCCAGCGGCGCGGCGAGGTCGGCGTGCTGCGCCACCTGGCTTGCTTCTTCAAGAACCCGATGGGCGTGCCGGAACACGACTTCTTCAAGCAGTTCGCCATGCTCGAAGAGTACGTCAAACAATTAACCACGGATGAACACAGATGAACACGGATAAAAGAAAAAGGGAGTAAGAGTTCCTTGAATTGTTTGTCTTATCTGTGTTCATCTGTGTTCATCTGTGGTTAATTGGAGCGACCTCATGAAAATCGCTTTCAGCACCAATGCGTATCTGAATTATTCCTTCGCCGAGGCAGTGCGTCGCCTCGCCGCGATCGGCTACCAGGGCGTCGAGATCATGGCCGACGTGCCGCACGCCTGGCCCGCCTTCCTGCTCGAAGAGCAGAAGCAGGCCATCCGCGACGCCCTGGCAGAGCAACGGCCTGGCGATCTCCAACGTCAACGGCTTCATGATGCACGCCGTCAACGATTCGCGCCAGCGCTACTGGCATCCGTCGTGGATCGAGCCGGATCGCCACTATCGCCAGATCCGCATCGACCACACCAAACGCTGCCTGACCCTGGCCCGCGAGCTGGGCGCGCCCTGCATCACCACCGAACCGGGAGGGCCCGCTCGAACCGGGCGAGTCGTGGTCGAAGGCACTGCAGTTGTTCGTCGAGGGACTCAAGCCGGTCGCCGAACATGCGGAAAAAGAGGGCGTGCTGCTGCTCGTCGAGCCGGAGCCGGGACTGCTCATCGAGAAGATGGATCAGTTCGAGGAGCTGATGCGGCACCTCGATTCGCCGGCCGTGGGACTGAACTTCGACATCGGCCATGCCTACTGCGTCGGCGACGAGCCGGCCACGACCATCCCGCGCATGGCCAAGTATATCCGCCACGTCCACCTGGAGGACATCGCCGCCACGCGCGTCCATCATCATCTCGTGCCCGGCGACGGCGCCATCGACTTCGCTGCCACCCTGCGCGCCCTGCGCTCGATCGACTACCAAGGTTGGGTGACGATCGAACTGTATCCCTACGTCGAGAACCCGGACGAGGCCGCCCGCCGCGGCCGACAGCACATTCAGAGCATCCTCGCCACCCTATGAGTGATTTGCGCGCCTACGCCCAGCTTGTGCGTCTGCCCAATCTGCCGACCGCCCTGGCCGACATCTGCCTGGGCGTCCTGGCCGCGCAGGCGCTGCCGGAACATAGTCTCTCCTTCGCCCTGCTGCTGCCGGCGTCGGCCTGTCTTTACTCGGCCGGCATGGTCTGGAACGATTACTTCGACCGCGAGCAGGACCGTCGCCAACGCCCATTCCGGCCCCTGCCTTCCGGCCGCGTTTCGATGGGCCAGGCGGCGCGTCTGGGGACAATTCTCCTGCTGGTCGGCGTGGTCTTCGCTATGTTGGCCGGCGTGACGTCGGCGTGGGTCGCGCTCTGCCTGGCGGGGTCGATCCTGGCCTATGACGGCTGGCTCAAGCGCAGCCTGGGCCGGGCCGCTGACGATGGGGACGTGCCGCTTCCTGAACGTGCTGCTCGGCGTGTCCGTCTGCGGCTCGCTGCTGGGACCGCGCGGCGTCCACCTGGCGCTGGTCGTCGGTCTGTACATCGTCGGCGTGACGTGGTTCGCACGCACCGAGGCCCGGACGAGCAATCAACACGCCCTGCGTGGAGCGGCGGCTGTGATGCTCGTCAGCCTCGTCCTCGCCCTACCGCTGCCGGTGTTCCTGCCGGCGGGTCAGCACAGCTCCTTCCTGTTCCCGTATCTGCTTGTCGGCCTGGGCTTCCTCGTCGGCGTGCCGGTCGTCCGGGCCATCGCCAACCCGACGCCGATCTTCGTGCAGGCTGCGGTGAAGCGTTCGCTGATGGGACTGGTTCTGCTAGATGCCGTCCTGGCGACGGGGACCGCCGGATTCGTCGGTCTGGTGATCCTCGTTCTGCTGGCGCCGTCGCTGTATCTGAATCGCAAAAGTTGGCTCTACGCCACGTGACAAGCCCACGCGCCGGCGATGGGCATGGGGCAGCAATCCTCCGTTGCGCAATAATTGCCGGCAGATCTTCCCGAGATGCGGCCAATATATGAACCACTAACCCAATGCATTTTGACCACGGATAACACGGATGACACGGATAAAGAAAACCAGAACGCTTCTTGGGTTTTATCCGTGTTATCCGTGTTATCCGTGGTCAAATAGCATTTAGTTTGTGCCTCTAATGGCGTACGCTGCGGACTTTCACAACAGCTTGCGCACGCTGGCGAGGTCATCTCCGCGTCGCTCTTGCTCCAGCAGGTCCGACGGCACGAACAGCCGGAACAGGCCGCGGGCCGGACAGGCGAGGACGTGCTGGGCCGTGATGTCCTGCCGGACGTTGGCGTCATTCAACAGGGCCAGCAGATCGTCGGACCCTGGTTGCGGCTGGCGGCGCAGCTGACGACGGAGGAACTCGTAGCGCGGACAGACGGGCGGCGCGGCGAGGTCGCGGTAATGGTTGGTGACCAGGAGCGGCTCGTCGTCGTGCGGCCGGCGCTGCCGGTACGTCCGCGGCGCGCGCTCGACGCAGACGCGCTGATCGTTGCGAGTGCCGGCCAGGGTGATGAGGGCGGCGCTGGCCAGCGGCGTCGAACAGGTCATCTCGACCGCCTCCTCGAACGAGCCGGCCGTATCCAGCAGGTGGCGCAGGAACAACAATACCGGATGGCCTTCCAGGTAGACCTCGCCCGTCAGGACCGCGTTGAGGACCACGGCGAAGCCCTGGCGCGATTGTCCACTGACGATGCCGGCGGCGCCGACGGCCCCGGCATGAACGCCGTTCGCCAGCGGTAACACGCAGCTGGCCCGAGCGATCTTGTCCGGCATCATCCAGTCCATGTTGCGGGCCACGAACGGACCTTCCGCAGTGGCCAGCACCATCGTCGAACAGCCGAACAGACCGAGGAACAGGTCGTAACTGATGTTGGCCAACGTCAGATCGATGGGATCGGCCCCCAGCAGGCGGGCGCCGGCGTCGATCTGTTCGGCGTGCCGCGGGAAGCGCTGTCGCACCAGCAGGGCCGCACGCCGGGCCACGGGATGACCGCGGAGTTGCTCGGCGATGTCCGCCAACAAGGTGCGGGCGTGCTCGATCAGCGGCGCCGGGTACGGTTCCTGCACGAGCGGGCATTCGTGTATCATGTACGTCTCCGAAGGAGTGCTGTCATCCCTTCTCCATTCTAACGGGGCGGCGCGGCCTGCATTCTTCGCTACAATCGGTAAGGCTCGCGCCGCGGCCGCCGTCGCCGCCTCTTACCCGGTCAATTGCATTGACAGGGCCGGTGGATCTTTTAAACTGGAATAAGTTCCCCTTCTGCGAACGGTGTGGGACGGCGGCACATCGACCTCCCGGCACCTCTCGCGTCCGTTGCTCGTTCCTGTCCACGAGGTTGCACCGATGCCCCCGAAATCCGCGCAGGCTGAGTCGAAACAAGGTCTCATCATCACCCTGGTTTTCTTCATCCTGGCGACCATCGGCCTGGGCGTGTCCACCTACTTCGGCTTCGCCGATCAGGAGGCCAAGGACAAGGCCGTCAAGAAGGCCGAGGGTGATGCGAAGACTTTTAAGGACGAGCGCGACTGGTACAGGCTCCAGGCCGAATTGTACCGCAGTTACATGGGTCAGGCACAGAACCTCGACCTGGCCAGCCTGGGCACCCGCAAGAGCCAGCTCGAGCAGGGCACGATGAAGATCGGCGACTTCAAGGACAAGGACGACGTCACCAAGATCCTCAAGGACTTCGACAAGCGTTTCCAATGGAACGCCAAGGAGAACAAGCCGGACAGGACCTACGAGAGCGACCTCGACAAGTTGAAAACGGATTACGCGGCACTGGAGAAACGCAGCCGAGACTTGACGACGGCCCTGAACGAGGAAACGGTCAAGCGACAAAAGGCCGACGATCAGCTGAAGGAAGCCCAGGACACCTACATGAAGGAGCTGGCGGCGCTGGGCAAGAAAGGCACCGACGACCTCAGCACCGATCGCAAGTCGATCGAGGAGTTGCGTGCCGACCTCGGCCGCCTGAGCGACGAGCGCCAGAAGGACAAGAACAAGGCAGACCAGGATCTCGAAAGTGCTGAAAGACCAGTTGGTGAAGCTGGAAAAGGACAAGAAGTTCCTCAACGAGCGCATCAAGGACCAGAAAGAGCGGCTGGAGGCGATCGCGGCCCGCAGCACGGAGGCGCCGCCGACGTTGCGGACGGATTGGAAGATTATCGAGATGGATCGGCGCGGCACCAACCCGTACATCAACCTCGGCTCGGCGGACCACGTCAAGCCGCAGCTGACGTTCAGCATCCACGGCGTCGGACTCGACGGCCGACCCATCGGGCCGCCCAAGGGCACGCTGGAGGTGGTCAACGTGATCGGCGACCACCTGTCGCGGACGCGCGTCACCGCCGTGAAGGATCCCAACCGCGATCCGATCCTCAAAGGCGACGTGCTGTACAATCCGAGCTGGAACCCGATCCTCAAGAAGCACGTGGCCCTGGCCGGCATCATGGACCTGACCGGCGACGGCCGCGACAGCCTGGCCGAGTTCATGCGCAACCTGGAGCGGCAGAACGTCATCGTCGATGCCTGGCTGGACCCCAAGGACTACTCGATCAAGGGCAAGGGCATCACGGTGCGGACGGACTACCTGATTCAGGGCGAGAGCATGGAGTTCTCCGAGACCGGCCGGCGCGGGATCCGGCGGTGGCGAAGGGTCTGGACCTGGGCATCCAGCAGATGAAGGACCAGGCCCTCAAGAACGGCGTGGCCGTCATCGCCCTGAACAAGTACCTGGAGATGATCGGCTATCGCCTGCCGCGCGAAACCAGGGCGGAGCGGTCGTCGCTGTACACTCCCAGCTTTCGTCCCGAATCGCGGCCGCCCGCCGGTAAGCTGCCGCCGCCCGCCGCGGCGCCCGACAAATGATTCGCCATGTCCCGTCATGGCGAACCATCTCGCCGGCCCCGCGCCCCCCGCGGGGTCGGCTTTTTTGTTCCAGCCGGCGAGCGAGGGATCGATAGTTATTATTTCGCTTTCTCGCGCTCCAACTCGATCTCGGCATTGAGGCGCTCGTACTCGGCTTGGGCGTAGTCGGCCTGGTTTGATCGGCCCACGTCGTAACTTTCTTTAGTCTCCTTGGCTCCAGCTGTCACCCATTTGAGATGCCGTTCATGCGCCGCGACACGATCTGCCTTTTTGTTGCTCAATTCCAACTCGGCTTTCAGCAGACGCGATGAACCTTCAATCACAAGACCGATTGTGCCGTCTTGATGCCCCTCTCGGTATCTTTGATAACGCAGCTTCACTTCCAATTCCGCCATGTCACGTCGTTCTTTGAGGAACTTCCGCAATCGTTCCTCTACCTTGCCGCCCACCGCCTTGCCCGGCGACATCCTTCACCGGCTTCTTGGCCGGCTTCTTGGCAGGTTGCTCCGTTTGGGGAGCAGAATCTTGAGCGTATAGGTAGTAGGTGCCGAGTCCAGTGCCGCCTAGCGCCGCCAGCGCCAGGATCACCGCGAGAGTCCCTTTGATCTTGCTCAGGAACATGGCGTGTAACACTCCTTCCGTCAGCGTGATGATGGTAACCGATACCGCCGCGCCGCGGCCGAGTCGGCGGAGGTAAGCGAGGAGCGCCGGTCGCCGTCCCTCGGACATGCGAAGACCCCTCCTCTCGAAACACTCCATCCTTGTAGTGCAGCCAGCTAGGTTCGTGCTTTCACTTTTCGGATTCTTTTTTCCGCGATTTGTCCCGCATGAACGTGCGGCCCAGGAAACGCAGCCTGACAAACTCGGCGTCGTCGTTCATCTCGAAAACGACCGTCTCCGCTCGCACGGCCGCCGGCAGACGACGATTGTTGTCCAGTGTCATAAATGTGTCGTAATGGAAATGCTTCAGCGAAAGGTGGAAGCTGCTCCAGTCCAGGACCAGCGAATCGCCTTCCAGCCCGATCTTCACGGTGCCATAGGCCGGTTCCGTGTACGTTCCGGTATACTCCTCCAGTTCGCGCGAGGGCTTCGTCCCCAGCACGCGGCGGGAACGCTGGACCCTGGTGCTCCTTGCGGGCCGCCTCCGTTCGCTCGTGCTGGTCCTTGAAGAAGGCATTCCAGTCCTTTTTCTCCACGCCGAGTAGGTGATCCAGCAGGGTGTTGCCCGCCGCGTTGACGATCTCCATGTCCTCCAGGTTGGTCAGCAGGACCAGCCCCAGTTTCTTCCGAGGCACGAGGATGACGCGCGCTCGGAAGCCCTCCACCGCGCCGCCGTGCTCATGGACGGCATGACCGCGATACTCGCTGATGTGCCAGCCCAGACCGTAGCTGGCCTGCGTCGCCCCGGCGGCGCGTTCGGCGGCGCTGAGCGGCACGATCGGGATTTGTCCGCGCGTGCGTCTCATGCAGCGCGTCGGCGGAGACCAGGCGTCGGCCATCGTGTACCCCTTCGGCCAGCTGGAAGCGCAGCCACCGACTGAGGTCGCGCACGCTCGCCTTGATCGACCCCGAAGCGCGGATCTGCCTGTCATCGTCGTACCAGGGAATGACCTCGACATTCCCGGAAGCATCGTGGCCGTGCGGGCTGGCGTGGTCCGGCGCTTTGCGGGCTTCGCCGCTGGTGAAGACGACGCCGTTCATGTGCAGCGGTTGCAGGAGACGTTCGCGGACGAACTCGTGCCAGGGCTTTTTCGCCGCCGACGAGATGGCCAGGCCGGCCGCGAGGTAAGCGAGATTGTTGTACTCGTACTTCGAGCGGAAGGAACTGCTGCGCGACAGGAAGGCCATGCGGCGGACGCTCTCTTCCACACTCCAGGGAGCGCGATACCAGAGCAGGTCGTGACGGGCCAGGCCGATGCGGTGACAGAGCAGGTCGCGCAGCCGAACGTCGCGGTCGGCCAACGGATCGTCCAGGCGGAACCAGGGCAGGTGCTTGCGAACCGGATCGTCCCAGTCGGCCTTGCCCTCATCGACCAAAATAGCCAGCGCCGTGGCCGTGAACGCCTTGGTGCAGGAGCCAATGGCGAACAGCGTGTTCGGCGTCACGAGCTTGTCGCCGCCCCGCTCGCGCACGCCCCTGGCGAAGTAAACCGTCTTCCCCTCCCGGACGACGGCGACGGCGATGCCGGGAGCGTGCCAAGCCTTGAGCGTCTCGTCGAGGATGCCGTCGATGACTGTGGAATCCGGCGGTTCCGCCGCGTGGGCCGCCGGCAGATTCGCCGTCAGCGCGAACACAAGGAGGAGTAATCGCAGGACGAAAATCCGTGATGCCATCCGTATGACCTCCAATCGCTCTCTTGCAAGCCCGGATCGCCAGCGTTGGGTTTTTGCAACCCGTCGCTGAGGCTCTCGGGCTTGCATGGAAACGTCCCCTTGCCTCGCCCTTGTAGAATGAAGACATGATACCGTATTCTACGATTGCCATGACCGAACCGCGGGTGACATTCTGGGGGGCTGCGCAGTCCGTGACCGGCTCGATGCACCTGGTCGAGGTCGGATCGCAGCGTCTGCTGCTCGATTGCGGCCTGGTGCGCGGCCGGCGCGACGAGGCCCGCCAACGCAACAGTCACTTCCCCTTCGATCCGGCGAGCCTCGACGCCGTGATCCTCAGCCACGCCCACGTCGATCACTGCGGCAATCTGCCCAACCTGGTCCGTCACGGCTTTCGCGGCCCGATCTACTGTACGCCCGCCACCCGCGACCTGACCGCCGTCATGCTCGCCGACTCCGGCCGCGTCCAGGAAGAAGACGCGGTCGTCGCCGGCGTCGTCGGCCAGCGGCACATCGCCGAGACCGCGCTGTACACGCGCGACGACGCTCGGCGGACCATCGATCTCTGCATCCCCGTGCCCTACGATCACGACTTCGCCCTCGGCGCGGACGTGCAACTGCGTTTCGTGGACGCCGGCCACATCCTCGGCTCGGCCCTGACGGTGCTGACCTTGGCCTACGCCGGGCGGACGTACCGGCTCACCTTCACGGGCGACCTGGGGAGGCGCGGCCTGCCGTATCTGCATCCGCCGTCGCCGGTGCCGGCCGCGGACCTGATTCTCTGCGAGTGTACTTACGGCGGCCGCAAGCACGACACGCTGGAGGTCATGGCCGCCAAGATGAGCCAGGTGGTCCGCGGCGCCGTGGCTCGCGGCGGCAAGGTACTGATACCCGCCTTCAGTTTGGGCCGCACGCAGCTCGTGCTGTACTTTTTGCAGCGCTGGATGCGCGACGGCATCCTGCCGCGTCTGCCGATCTTCGTCGATAGTCCGCTGGCCGCCGAGATCGCGCTGGTGTACCAGCGCTACGCCGACGCCTTCGAGTCGCTGCCGCCCGCCGGATTGCCGCCGGTCCACTACTTCCGTTCGCCGGAGGAGGCCCGCGTCGTCAGCACGCAGCCAGAGTCGTGCGTCCTCGTCGCCTCCGGCGGCATGTGCGACGGCGGCCGCATCATCTCCCATCTCCGCCTGCACATCGACGACCCGCGCACCAGCATCGTCCTGGTCAGCTACCAGGCGCCGCAGACCCTTGGCGGCGCAGCTGCTCCAGTTGCGGCCGACCGTGCGCTTCCACGGCCGCAACTGGAACAAGTGGGCCGAGGTCGTTTCGATCAACGGCTTCTCCGGCCACGCCGACCACGACGACTTCCTGGCCCTGCTCGGTTCGGCGCGCGGCGAGACGGGCAAGGTCCGCCTCGTCCACGGCGAACCGCCGCAGGCCGAGGCGCTGGCCGCCGGCCTGCGCAACTGGGCTTCGCCGATGTGGCCGTGCCGCGCCGCGAGGAGCAGGTCATGGTTCCCTGACGGAGCCGCCGCAAGCAGTTATCCATCGGCGGTGTGGACGGCCTCGGAATGGACGTGACCTTGCTCGAAAACGCGGGCGATGACCTGGTCCAGCGGCGGATCGGTCACGCTCATGTCCACGACGGTGTAGCGATCGAGGATGGCGGCCAGCACGTCCGCCACGCGCGTGCGCTCGACCTTCAACTCGGCGACCGGCCCGATACTGGTGTATTCGCCGAAACGGCCGAAGTCGGCCGGCGTCTCCTCGCCGGCGAATTGCAGACGCACCAGCTTGGAACGGCCGAAACGCTCGGTGATGCCGGCCAGCGGTCCATCGTAGATAACGCGGCCGTGCGCGATGACCAGCACGCGCGGGCACAGCGCCTCGACGTTGCGCATGTAATGGCTGGTCAGCAGCATGGTGACGCCGCGCGTGGTGTTGTACTCCTTGAGGCAGCGCTGGATGGCGACCTGGGCGACAACGTCCAGTCCGATGGTCGGCTCGTCGAGCAGCAGCAGTTGCGGCTCGTGCAGCAGAGCGGCAATCAGCTCCATTTTCATGCGCTCGCCCAGCGACAGCTCGCGCACCGGCTGGCGCGTCAGCTCGCGGACGGCGAACAGATCCGTCAGTTCGCCGAGAGTGCGGTTGAAGGCGTCGGCCGGCAGCGAATAGATTTCGCGGTGGAGTTGGAAGCTGTCGCCGGCCGGCAAGTCCCACCACAGTTGGTTCTTCTGGCCCATGACCAGGGCGAAGCGACGGCGGAAAGCATCGGGCCGCTCCCAGGGCGTGAAGCCGAGCACGGTGGCGCTGCCGGCGCTGGGATAGATCAAGCCAGACAGCATTTTGAGGGTGGTCGTCTTGCCGGCGCCGTTGGGGCCGAGGAAGGCGACCATCTCGCCGGGTTCGATGACGAAGCTGACGTCGGCGACGGCGTGGACTTCCTTGTAACGGCGGCGGACCAGGCTGCGCAGGGCGCCGGCGAGGCCGGGATCCTTTTGAAAGACTCGATAGGTCTTGCTCAGCCCCTTCGCCTCAATGATCGCCATTGTTCCGTTCTCTCCGATTGCTTTCCGAGCATTCTACGCTGCTCTCGAACGTTCCGAGAATACGAGCCGTGTTTAGCCGCGACGCGCAGCGGAGCGACGGCTCGGCGCTCCGCTGCTAGCAGGTAGCCGTAAGCGCGCAGCCAGCCGAACCAGGCGGGACACGGCACTCGGCCATCGGGGCGTAGACTAATGGGCCGCACTTCGAGCAGGCGGAAGCCAGCATCCGTCAGCAAGCGGCACGCCTCGCGGCGCGTGAACAGGTGCAGCGTCAGGCCGGCGATCCCCTGATGGACCGGCATGACGCGGTCCCCGGCCTCGGCGCCGGTCCACGAGTGCAGCCAGTCGCGCAGCAGCCAGGCCCGACCGGCCCGGTCGCGGACGTTGAACCAGCGGTTATGGACGTGCAGGATGAAGCGCCCGCCCGGCCGCAGCAGGCGAAAAGCGTGCTCCACCACGCGCCGCCGCTGCGCCGCGCCCCGCACCATGCCGAGCGTGCTGAACAGGCAGGCGGCGCCGTCGAAGCTGCCATCGGCCAGGCAATTCAACTCAGCGATATTGGCGCGCAGCAGGGCGATGGGCCGATTCGCGGACAGAGCTTTGTTGTTGGCGACGCAGAGCATCTCGGGCGACAGGTCCACACCGAGACCCCATCCGCCGCGCTGCGTCCAGGCCAGCAGCAAACGGCCGGTGCCGCAGCCGAGGTCGAGCAGCCGGCCCGGTCGCGGACAGTGCCGCTCGACGAAGGCGCGGTCGATGTCGAACAACGGCGTGCCGGCCAAGCCGGCATCGTAACCGCGCGCGATGCCGGGGTCGTGGAGGTAGTCCCAAAGACCTCGGTTGACGCCGGGCGGCAGCTGCCAGTCGGCGGGAGGAGGTTTCGGCATAATGGCGATTCTCGGTCCAACTGCGAGCGCCGCGTCGAGATTGACACGGATTCTGCTTGCACACCTTGTCGCCTCCGGCTACAGTCAACATACCTACCTGTATCCGCGGCGATTGCGGATCGCACGGACCCGCCCCGAAACGACTGTTCGAGTCCCAACCTGCCATGCACGCTGTCAATCGACTCCAAGCTGGGATTGCCATGAAGGCTCCGACGCTGCTCGCCGTGGTCGTCCTCCTCGTGTTTCCCGCGATGCGGCTGCGTGCCGATGGACCGGCCGACGTGGAATTCTTCGAGAAGAACGTGCGGCCCGTGCTGGCGACGCACTGCTTCAAGTGTCACGGCGACGGTAAGGCCAAGGGCGGGCTGAGCCTGGTCTCGCGCGACGGCATGTTCAAGGGCGGCGATTCGGGTCCGGCGATTGTGTCGGGACAACCAGCCAAGAGTCTGTTGATCGAGGCCATCCGCTACGAGGCCGAGACGCGGATGCCTCCCAAGAAGAAATTGTCCGACGGCGACATTGCCGCCCTCACCACTTGGGTCCAGCGCGGCGCGCCCTGGCCGGCCGCGCCCGCCAACGGCGAGACGATTCGTTCGTCGGGCGAGTCGATCCGTACCGCCGATCGCGCCTTCTGGTCGTTCCAGCCCATCGCCGATCCGCCGCTGCCGGCCGTCCGCGACCGGACCTGGCCGATCAAGCCGCTCGACCACTTCATCCTAGCGAAGCTGGAATCGCGCGGCCTGTATCCAGTACGCCGGGCCGACAAGCACGCCCTGCTGCGCCGCGTTACCTTCGACCTGATCGGCCTGCCGCCGACGCCGGAAGAGATCGACGCCTTTCTAGCGCGACGAGTCGCCGGACGCCTTCGCCAAGGTCGTCGATCGTCTGCTGGCTTCGCCGCACTACGGCGAACGCTGGGGCCGTCACTGGCTCGACATCGCTCGCTACGGCGAGGACCAGGCCCACACGTTCCAGGCCCGTCTTTTTCCCGGCGGCTATCGTTACCGCGATTGGGTCGTGCGGGCGCTCAACGACGACATGCCCTACGATCGCTTCATCGTCGAGCAGATCGCCGGCGATCTTTTGCCCGACGGCGACCGCGCCGAGCACCTGCCGGCGCTGGGCTTTTTCGCCCTGGGACCGCACTACTACCAGGACGGGGCGGCGCGGAAGTTCGTCGAGGCGACGGAGCTGGACGACCGCATCGACACGCTGACGCGCGGTTTTCTCGGCCTGACGGTCTCCTGCGCTCGCTGCCACGATCACAAGTTCGATCCGATCTCGCAGGCCGACTACTACGCGCTGGCCGGTGTCTTTCAGAGCACGAAATATCAGGAAGTGCCGATCGGTCCTCCGGCCGTGGTCGAGCATTATCAGAAGAGTCAGGCCAAGGTCCGCGAGCAGGAGGCGAAGATCAAGCAGTTTCTCAAGACGGAGGGCAAGGGCCAGGGGCAAAAGAAGCTGAGCGACGAGAGCAAGCGAAAACTAGCCGATTTGCGCCGCGAGCTGGAACAGCTCAAAAAGACGATGCCGCCGGCGCCGCCGCTGGTCCACACGCTCGCCGAGGGACAGCCGGTCAACATGCGCGATCTATCTCCGCGGCAATCCCGACCGGGAAGGCGACGTGGCCCCGCGTCGCTTCCTGCGCATCCTCGCCGGGGAGCAACCCAAGCCGTTCACACAGGGCAGCGGCCGGCTGGAACTGGCTCACGCTATTGCGGATCGTCATAATCCGCTGACGGCCCGCGTGCTGGTCAATCGCGTCTGGCAGCAGCACTTCGGCAAGGGTCTCGTCGGCACGCCCAGCAATTTCGGCAAGCTCGGCGATCGGCCGACACATCCCGAGTTGCTCGATCACCTGGCCACGCGCTTTCTCGCCTCCGGCTGGTCGATCAAGGCGCTGCACCGCGAAATCCTGCTGTCGGCCACCTACCAACTCGGCTGCGACCGCGAGGAAGGCAACGCCGCGGCCGATCCGGGCAACCAATGGTTGGGACACATGAATCGCCGCCGGCTGGACGTGGAGGCGTGGCGCGACGCCCTGCTCGCCGCCTCCGGCGAGCTGGACGCGCACGTCGGCGGTTCGCCGACGGAACTCGGCGACGCCGGCAACAAGCGGCGCACTCTCTATGGCAAGATCAGCCGGCACAACCTCGACAATCTGCTGCGCC
Organism: uncultured Planctomycetota bacterium; assembly: GCA_963849325.1. Lineage (GTDB taxonomy): Bacteria > Planctomycetota > Planctomycetia > Gemmatales > Gemmataceae > JAJPHU01. Next base: position 582,730 of record CAWKHF010000012.1, read on the forward strand.
TGTTCGACTTCCCCGACCCCAACATCACCAGCGCGCTCGCGGCCGGTGACGATTGTTCCCTTGCAGCAACTGTTCGTCCTCAACAGCGAGTTCATGATCGCCCGGGCGCGAGCCTTGGCGGCGCGGCTGGCGGCCGAGGACAAGGACGATGCCGCCCGCATCCGCAAGGCGTTCGTGCGCGTGTACGGCCGGCCCGCCGGCGAGCGCGACGTGCAACTGGGGCTGGCGTTCCTCCGCGCCCGGAAGAGTCCGTGCGGCCGGGCGAAGCAAAAGCCACCCTCAGCCGCTGGGAGCAGTATGCCCAGGTGCTACTCGGCGCCAACGAGTTCACCTTTATCGATTGACCACGGAGCATCGGCTCATGTCCTCATCCTGGCAACCTCGAATGAACCGCCGGCAAATGCTGTGTACCCTGGGCAACGGCTTCGGCGCGCTGGGTCTGGCGAGCGTGCTGGCCGGCGACGGACTGCTCGCCGCGCCGGCGCGAGCGGCGGGCGCCGGCAACCCGCTGGCGCCGAAAGTCGCCGCACTTTCCGCCGCGCGCCAAGCGCGTCATCTTCCTGTTCATGAACGGCGGGCCGTCGCAGGTCGACACCTTCGATCCCAAGCCGGCCCTGGCGAAGTACGCCGGCCAGGACAAGGACGGCACCACGCGCGGCCAGGCGTCGGGCAAGCTGATGCCGTCGCCGTTTTCGTTTCGGAAATACGGCCAAAGCGGCATCGAGGTGAGCGAACTGTATCCGCACGTGGCCCGCCACATCGACGACATCTGCGTCCTTCGCTCGATGCACACCAACACGCCCAATCACGAGCCATCGCTGTTGATGATGAACTCCGGCGAAACGCAGCCGACGCGGCCGAGCATGGGATCGTGGCTGAGTTACGGCCTGGGCACCGAGAACCAGAACTTGCCCGGCTACGTCGTGCTCTGTCCGGGCAAGCCGGTGGTCGGCCCGCAATTGTGGAGCAACAGCTTCCTGCCCGGCATCTACCAGGGCACGCACATCAACAACTCGCGCGTCGATCCCAAAAGCGTCATCCAGCACGTCGCCAACAGCCATCTGCCGCGCGCCGCCCAGCGCCGCCAGCTCGACCTGTTGCAGCAGATGAACGAGGAACACCTGCACCAGCGCGGCGGCGACGACCAGCTCGAGGCCCGCATCGCCTCGCTGGAGATGGCCTTCCGCATGCAGACCGAGGCGCAGGAGGCGTTCGACCTGACCCGCGAGCCGACGGCGACCCGACAGCGCTACGGCGACGGCGCCTTCGCCAACGCCTGCCTCGTCGCTCGCCGCCTGGCCGAGCGCGGTGTGCGCATGACGCAGATTTACTACGGCAACGGCCAGCCGTGGGACGATCACGGCGACATCCTCAATCACCGCAACCACGCCCGCCAGTCGGACCAACCCATCGCGGCGCTCTTGACCGACCTGAAGGCGCGCGGTCTGCTCGGCGAGACGCTGGTGATCTGGGGCGGCGAGTTCGGCCGGACGCCGGCGTCGCAGGGCGGCAAGGGCCGCGATCACAACAGCAAGGGCTTCTCCATGTGGCTGGCCGGCGGCGGCGTCAAGGGCGGCTACGTCCACGGCGCCACCGACGAGTTCGGCGGCACCGCCGTCGAGAAGAAAGTCCACGTCCACGACCTGCACGCCACCATCCTGTACCTGCTCGGCATCGACCACGAACGGCTGACCTTCCGCTACAGCGGCCGCGATTTCCGCCTGACCGACGTACACGGCGAAATCGTCCGCGACATTCTGGCATGACGCCGCCGTCGGCGGCGACTTCCTGTTGTTGGAGATCAGACATGGCATTGTCATCTCGGCCGGTTATGTGGCTCTGTTTCCTCGCCGTCCTTTTGTTCGGGGTGCCGGCCAGGGGAGCGGAAGAGATGAACAAACTGTGGGTCTTCGTCGGCACCTACACCGGCGGCAAGAGCAAGGGCATCTATCGTTGCGAGTTCGATCCGTCCACCGGCAAGCTGAGCGAGCCGATTCTGGCTGCGGAGACGGCTAGCCCCTCGTTTCTCGCCATCGACCCGAGCCGGCGTTTCCTCTATGCCGTGGGCGAAACCGGCGGTTTTCAGGGCAAGAAAAGCGGCTCCGTCAGCGCCTTCACCCTCGACGCCAAGACCGGCGAGCTGAAGCTGCTCAACCGGCAACCGTCCAGCGGCGAGGCCCCCTGTCATCTCGTCGTCGATCGCCAGGGCAAGCACGTTCTCGTGGCCAATTACACCGGAGGTAACGTGTCGGTCCTGCGCATCGAGAAGGATGGCCGGCTCGGCGAACGGACGGCATTCGTGCAGCACAAGGGAAAGGGCAGCGACCCCGGTCGGCAGGAAGCGCCGCACGCCCATTCGATCAACCTCGACGCCGCCAACCGCTTCGCCTTCGTCGCCGACCTCGGACTCGACCAGGTGTTCGTCTACCGCTTCGATCCCGACAAGGGGACACTGGAGAAAAACGATCCGCCCTCGGCGGCCGTCGCTCCGAAGTCCGGGCCGCGTCACTTCGCCTTTCATCCCGACGGCCGACACGCCTACGTCATCAACGAGATGGCCAACACTGTCACGGCGATGGATTACGACGCCGAGCACGGCGTCCTCAAGCCGATCCAGACGGTTTCGACCTTGCCCGAAGGGTACAAGAAGCCGACGTGGACGGCGGAGGTGCAGGTCCATCCCTCGGGCAAGTTCCTGTACGGCTCCAACCGCGGTCACGACAGCATCGCCGTCTTCGCCATCGACGAGAAGACGGGGCAGCTGACGCCGGCCGGCCGCCAGGCGTCCGGCATCAAGGTGCCGCGCAACTTCGGCATCGACCCGACAGGCAAGTTCCTGCTGGTCGCCAATCAGGACGGCGACAGCCTCCTCGTCTTCCGCATCAATCCGAAAACCGGGGAGTTGCAAGCGACCGGCGACAAGGTGGAAGTGGGCAAGCCGGTGTGCGTCAAATTCGTGCCGAAGGCGTCCTGACACACGTATTCCGGTTAGCCGCGACGCGCAGCGGAGCGCGGGAGCCTCCCGCGCTCCGCTGCGCGTCGCGGCCAAACTACGGCGTGACGTGCGTGTGCGTGCTCGAGGTCGTCATCGGCCCATGCAAGCGCAGGTGCTCGTGATAGCGCCGGTGGTGGTGCAGCGCCAGACCGACGAAGGTGATGCCCAGGCCGACCAGCACCGCCAGCACCAGGATGGTCAGGCACAGCTTCATGGGATTGTCGAGATCGCGGATCCTGATTTGCGACTTCTCGAAGTCCGGCTCCGTCCGCAGGTTGGGCGCGGTGGTGCTGTCGCCGGAGGCGGACTTGTAAATGAGGAAGTTCTCGTAACGGTTGCCGATGCCCTGGGCGGTCAGTCCCAGGCCGATCAGGGCGGCGGCGGTGATGATGGCTCCGCTGAGTGCTCGCATGGATGCTCCTCCCGATACGGGACAGGCTCGCCTCGATTACTGGCCCAACATACGCAAACAACCGCCCATGACGAGCAGAATGCCCGCCAGGATGATGAAGACACTGCTGCAACCACAGCCGGCCCAGGGTCCGTATTGACCCCGCGGACTGTAGAAGCCGCCGCTGCCGAACAACGGACCGCCGCCCATGCTCATGACACATTCTCCGTGACAGGAAAGGATTCCGCGTCGCCGCCTCAACGGGAGGCGGCGATGCGGTGGTGATCGTAGGCTACCTTGGCCGCCTTCGCCTGCGGCACCCAGGCTCGCAGTTGGCGGATACGGCGGGCGTCGCTGGGGTGATTGGAGAGGATCTCCGGAGGTTCGCCTCCGCGCTGCAACTGTTGCATCCGCTGCCAGAACACCAACGCCTCATCGGGGTCGTATCCGGCGAAGGTCATCAGGAACAGGCCGATGTGGTCGGCCTCGGACTCCTGCTGGCGGTCGTAGGCTTTGTCCATCAGCCAGCCGACGCGGCCCGACTCCTCGCGGGTGAGGCGTTCGTTGGAGTGATGGGCCAGGGCGTGGGCGATCTCGTGCGACAGCACCGTCGCCAACTGACTGTCGTTCTCGACGACGCGAAGCAGCATCGTATACACGGCCACCTTGCCGCCGGGCAGACAGAAGGCGTTGACCTCCTTGCTGCGGATGATGTTGAACTCCCAGTCGAAGGTATAGCCCTTCAAGTGCAAGTTGATTTCGCGCTGCAGCGGCTCGATGCGGACGGCCTTGGCGATGCGGGCGCCGACCTCCCGCACGTGCTGTACGGTCCGACTGTTGGTGGGGAGTAAGGCGTCCTTTTCCCGCGCCTGGTCGAGGATCTGCTGATACGCCTGTACGCCCAGCTTGTATTCCTGCTCGGGACTCAGGCCGAGATACTGCTGACGACGGCCGGGACCGGAGCCTTCCTCCGGCGGAGCGCAGCCCGCACCGGCGAAGACAGTCCCGCAAACGACGACGAGCATGACCCCGACTCGGCGACTGCGTCTCGCGGGGCCATACCGATAAGGGTTGGCAGACGTCATCGCATCTCCGTAACAAGGCCGAAAGGGACACGGGAGGAGCGGGGAGTTGATCGTCGCCTCGCCGCCTCCCGTGTTCGCGGTCTCATTCCCGCTCGTTCGCTACGGTTTCTCGACCTTCACCTTGACGGTCACGGTGGTGGCGTCGCCCTTGGGCGGTTTGCCCGTGACGTTGACCTTGTACTCGCCGGAAGCCGCCTCCTTGGTGGCCTTGATAACCAAGTTGGTCTTCTTGGGAGAGCCGGCCTTGATCGTCGTGGGATCCAGGGAGGCCGTGACTCCCTTGTCGGCCGGGTCCACCTCCGCCGTCAGGGCGACGTCTTCCTTGAAGTTCTTGTCTTCGTCGGCCGTGATTTCCACGGACTTGGTATCGCCTTGCTTGATGTCCTGCGTCGTGGCCGGACCCTTGAGCTTGAACGTCCCTCCGCCCGGCGTGCCGCCGGTGGTGCTCGTGTTGCAACCAGCGATCACGGCCAAACCCGCTACCACCAAACTCGCATACAACGTCTTCATAAGGCTTCGTCCTTTCCTGAAAAAAGCCATCTGCGATGTCCGTCTATGTGAACGAGACATCCTCCCGAGGTGGCGGTCGCCACCTAATCATTCTTCGTCTCCGTCGCCGACTGATTTACTCCCGGCAGACCACCAACGACAGCGTTTGAAGGTTTGCAACTACCGTGCCGAGTTGTCCTGGGATCGCGCCGCCCTCGTTCTCACGCGGAGCGCGGGAACGGGAAGCGGCAGCTTGAGTACCCCGCTGCGCATAGATCAGCAAGAGATTGCCCCGGAGCAGAAATCCACGCGGGATTATCTTGCCCATCTTGCCAAGCCGGTTGAGGGGGACATTCGCCAATTGCGATCCTTTTCTCTTGCACTTTCTCTCCTCCTACGGAATAATCCGTATTAGAAGATCCATTTGCGGGAGAAGATCATGGCGGGACGGAAGACCTTGGCGATGACGGATCGGCAGTTCACGATCTTGCAGGTGTTATGGCAGCAGGGGCCGCTAACGGTGCGGCAACTGATGGAACATTTGCCGGGCGGCGAGGGGCAGCCGTACACGACCGTTCTGGGCATGTTGCAAACGATGGAGAAGGCGGGCCTCGTCCGCCATGAGGAAGAGGGCGCGACCTACCGCTATGCGGCGGCGCTGTCACGGCAGGCGGCGCTGGGTACGCTGCTGCGCGACTTCGTCGCGCGCTTCTTTCGCGGCTCGGCCGAGGACTTGGTGCTGGGACTGGTCGATGTCAATGAGCTGTCGGCGAAAGACCTGCGCGACATCGAAGCGCGGTTGAAGTCGTCGCCCGAGGGCCGTGGCGCCGGCAAACCGGGGAGGCGAAAGTCATGAGACACTTCCTCGATACGGTTGCGGAGCCGGGGCTGTGGTTCCTGGCGGACTGGTCGCTGCGCTGGGCGGCGCTAATCGGCGTGACGGTCCTGGCGATGCGGCTCTGGAGGCCGCGCCGCGCGGCCCTGCGTCAATTGATGTGCGGGGTGGCATTGCTCGGTGGTCTCTTTTCGCCGGTCCTACCGCGCTGGGGCAGTGGATGGCGCCTCGCGCCGAAGGAAACGGCGGCGGCCCCGCAAGCGGAACAGAACACCTCGTTCCCAAGCTCTGCTTGGGAACGCACGTCGGGAAGCTCTGCTTCCCGTCCGATCAGGGACAAGGCGCGAAGCGGAGCTTCGCGGCCGGCGTTCCCAAGCGGAGCTTGGGAACGAGAGGGAGGAGGGAGAGTTGCGGCGTCTCCGCCGAGCGAAGCGCTGGGCAATCGACGCCTTGCCGTTCTCGGCCTCGCTCTGTGCTGGGGGCTTGGCGTATTGATCTTGCTCATTCGCTGGCTGGGTGGCGAGTGGTTCTTGTGGCGACTGCGGCGCGAGGCCGTGGACGTGCAAGGGTCGGCGATGGAGATGTTCGCGGCTTGCCGTGGCGAGCTGGACGTGCGCGGCCGGGTGCGATTGGCGGCGCATCCGCGCGTTCGCTCGCCGGTCCTGCTCGGCCTATTTCGGCTTCTGATTCTCGTGCCGCCGGACTGGCCGCAATTGCCCGTGGACGTGCAGCGTGCCGCGCTGTTGCACGAACTGGCTCACGTGCGCCGGCGCGATCACTGGCTGGTACCGCTATTGGAGATGATTCGAGTAGCTTTTTTCTTTCACCCGTTGGTCCGCTGGCTCCTCGCCCGGCTGGAGTACGAACGGGAACTGCTTTGCGACGAGATGGTCGTCCGTCGCGGCGTCGATCGACACGATTACGCGCGCCTGTTGTTGAACTTCGCCCGAGCGTCGGGCCGTCTGACGCTGCTCCGCTGGTCTGGCGGGAGCTATCTGCCGATGGGCCGGCGCCGGACGGTCAAGGCGCGGATTCACCATTTACTGGAGGAAAACATGGAACGTTGGATGGGACCGCTATCCGCCCGCTGGACTGTCGTGTTGGGAGCGAGCCTGTTGGCGCTGATGCTGGGCCTGGCGAGTTATCGCGTCCGGGCCGTGGAAGTCGAGAAAGCGAGTGCCCCCGCCGAGAAGGAGAAGCCGGCGCTCGCTCCGAAAGCGGAGGACAACGGCGCCGGAGCGGCGAAATCCTCGGCGACGCGGCTGAAGCGCGAAGAGCTGCGCTACGGCGGCAAGGACTTCAACGAGTGGCGCACGGGCTTACTGACGGAACTCAAGGGATCGATCCGCGTCGATGGCATGAAAGCGTTCGCCGCCTTCGGGGCCAACGGCTACGGTTCGGAGGCCACGCAAGCCATCCTCGAAATGATGCGCGGTTATGACACGACGAACGAGGAGCAGAAAGACGATGACGGCGCCGTGGTGGTAGCGGGCTACCGGGCCATCCAAAAAATTGGAGCGGCGGCCGTGCCGGCGCTCACCAAGGCCGTGAAAGAGGAGAATCGCAATGTTCGGCGCTTCGCGATTCAATCGTTGGGAAACTTGGAAACGGATGCTCGCTCCGCCCTGCCCGCACTTCTGCAAGCGGTAAAGAGCAATGATGCGGTAACGCACCGCTTCGCGATGGAGGCGGCGTATCGAGTTGACCCGCACTCCAAGGAAGTTCTCGCGGTCCTGATCGAGACGGTCAAGAATGAAGAAGGAGGCTACCGATACCGAGCCATCCTGTTAATCAGGGGGATCGGCAAAAAGGCTCATTCAGCTATCCCCGCTCTCCTCAAAGCGCTCGGCGATAAGGATTGGGATACTCGGCAGCTCGCGGTACGGACTTTGACGGACGTCGGTGCCGGAAAAGAAGCCGTCCCGACCGTCAGTCGTCTGCTTCGAGATGAGGACCAGAATGTTAGGTCGTCGGCCTACCAATTCTTGCAAGCGCTGGGACCGGATGCCGAGGAAGCTGTTCCCGCGCTTGTCGCCGTGGTGAAGGAGACCGATGGCGGCTTCCGGAGTAGGGCCTTCGTCACCTTGAGGAAGATTGGACCCGCCGCTAAGGCCGCGGTGCCCGTGCTGGACGAGTTGCTGAAAAGCGAAAACAATGAGGTGCGAAGCGAAGCCAGGGAGACACTCAAAGTGATTCGTCCCGGACGAGAGTGAATGACCCCTGTCCCCAGCTTGCCGGGGCATCGTCCCCGGCAAGCTGGGCGATAGGGGAGGATGTCCACGCTCATCGATTCACGCCGTCTGTGGCTGGGGAAACAGGGATTGGCTCCAGGCGGACGATATGGATCAAGGACACGACCTCGTAGCGATCAAAATAGGGATCGGTTTCCGGAACGCGCAGTCCGATGAGGACGACTCGCTTGCCGATCCAAAGGAGAGGTCGGTCCTTCTCGGTAACATCGTAAGTCTTGCCGTTGGTTGTGACGATGCGGAACGGCTGGAAGGGTTCTTTCTTCAACTCAGATTCCAGATCCTGGGGAGCCATCATAATTGCCGCTCCTTTGCTGCATAGCTCAGCGATCATCAATCTCGGCCAGCGCCGCGAACGGCGTGCCCTCGACGTATTCGAGGAACGCCCCGCCGCCGGTCGAAACGTGCGTCATCTTCTCGGCCAAGCCGAACTCCTCGACCGCCTCGGCCGTCTCGCCGCCGCCGACGATGGTGACGCCCTTCGACTCCGCCAGCACGCGGGCGATCGCCCGCGTGCCCTTGCTGTACGGCTCGTCCTCGAACTTGCCCAGCGGGCCGTTCCACACCACCGATCGCCGCCTTGCTCGACCGCCTCGCTGTACTTGGCGATCGTCTTGGGCCCGATGTCCACGCCGACGGCTGCCGTCGGGGATGTCGCCCTCGACGACGCGGGCCGTCTGCGGGGCGTCGATCTTATCCACGACGAGGTGATCGACCGGCAGCACGATCTTGCCCTTGCCCAGCTCCAGCAGTTCGCGGGCCAGGTCGAGCTTGTCCGCCTCCAGCCGCGAGCCGCCGACGTTCTTGCCCTGCGCCTTCATGAAGGTGTAGGTCATGGCGCCGCCGATGAGGACGCGATCGACGCGCGACAGCAGGCTCTTGATGAAGCCGATCTTGTCCGACACCTTGCCGCCGCCGAGGATGCCGACGAACGGCCGCGGCGGATTCGACAATAAGCGATCCAGAATATCCAGTTCCTTGGCGACGAGCGTGCCGACGACGCGCGGCTTGCCCTTCATGGCGGCCGGCACGGCGACCATCGAGGCGTCCTTGCGATGGCAGGTGCCGAAGGCGTCGTTGACGTAGACGTCGCCGAGCTTGGCCAACTCGGCGGCGAAGGCGGCGTCGCCGCTCTGCTCGCCGGGGTGGAAGCGCAGGTTCTCCAGCACCAGCACCTCGCCCGGCTTCAGCGCCTGCACCGCGGCCGTCGACGGCCGGGCCGACCACGGCATCGACCTTGCGGACCGGCTTGCCGAGCAATTCGCCGCAGCCGCGCGGCGGCGCGGTCCATGCGGAAGGGAGCGTCCTTCTTGGGGTCGCCCTTGGGCCGGCCGAGGTGGCTCATGACGATGACGGCGGCGCCGCGCGTCGAGCATCTTCTGCAGCGTCGGCAGGGCGGCGCGGATGCGGCGGTCGTTGGTGATGTTGCCGGCCGCGTCGAGCGGCACGTTGAAATCGACCCGGACCAGCACCTGCTTGCCGTGCAGGTCGCGGCAGATCGGCGAGAGTCTTCTTGGCCATGACGTCCCTCCAAATGACGATTTCACCACAGAGACACGAACACAGACGAAGCACAGAGAAAGACAATCGAATTTGCTCTTGTCTCTTTCGTGTCTTCTGTGTCTTCTGTGGCTGAATTCTGCTTTTAGCCCTTGCCGACCATGTAGCGCAGCAGATCGACGCAGCGGTTGGAGTAGCCCCACTCGTTGTCGTACCAGCTAATGAGCTTGAAGAAGCGGTTGTTCAGCTCGATGCCGGAGCCGGCGTCGAAGATGCTGGAGTGCGTGTCGTGGATGAAGTCGCCGGAGACGACCTCGTCGCCGGTGTAGGCGAGGATGTTCTTGAGGTACGTCTCGCTGGCCTTCTTCATGGCGGCGCAGATGTCCTTGTAGCTCGTCTCCTTGACCGTGCGCACGGTCAGATCGACGACCGAAACGGTCGGCGTCGGCACGCGGAAGGCCATGCCGGTCAGCTTGCCCTTGACCTCGGGGATGGCCAGGCCGACCGCCTTGGCCGCGCCGGTGCTCGACGGGATGATGTTCGTCGCCGCGGCCCGGCCGCCCTTCCAGTCCTTGCGCGACGGGCCGTCCACCGTCTTCTGCGTGGCCGTGTAGCTGTGGACCGTCGTCATCAGCCCTTCCTCGATGCCGAAGCCTTCCTTGAGCAGGACGTGGACGACCGGGGCCAGGCAGTTCGTCGTGCAGCTGGCGTTGGAGATGATGTTGTGCTTGCCGGCGTCGTACTTCTCGTTGTTGACGCCCATGACGATGGTGATGTCCTCGCCCTTGGCCGGGGCGGAGATGATGACCTTCTTGGCGCCGGCCGTCGAGGTGGCCCTTGGCCTTCTCCGCCTCGGTGAACAGGCCGGTCGATTCGATGACGTACTCGACGCCGAGCTGCTTCCACGGCAGGGCGGCCGGACCTTCCTTGACGGCCAGGCACTTGATCTTGTGGCCGTTGACGATGAGCAGTGTCGTCCTCGGCGACGGACGGCGACGACTTCGCGCTGGCGACGGTGCCGTTGAAGCGGCCCTGGGTCGAGTCGTACTTGAGCAGATAGGCGAGGTTGTCGGCCGGGACGAGGTCGTTGACGGCCACCACGTCGAGTTCCTTGCCGAGCAGCCCCTGCTCGACGAGGGCGCGGAAGACCAGACGGCCGATGCGGCCGAAGCCGTTGATGCCCACTTTCACTGCCATGCATAAACTCCTTCATAGCTCCGCTATCAGCTATCGGCCGTCAGCCGCGACCACGCCGCGTCGATAGCCGTCGTTCCTCGCGGTTCCTACGGTTATAACGTATGGCTGAATCGGCCGACCGTCGAGGGTCGGCCAGCCTGGCAGCGGAGGGCGATCATGGCGGAGACGATTCGCGTGGCGGTGACGGGGGCGGCGGGACAGGTGGCCTATGCGATGCTGGCCCGGCTCGCCTCCGGCGAGGTGTTCGGCCCGGACACGCAAGGTCATCCTGCAACTGCTGGAGATCCCGCAGGCCCTGCCGGCGCTGGAAGGCGTGGCGATGGAGCTGGACGATTGCTCCTTCCCGACCCTGCAAGAGGTGATCTGCACCGACGACCCGAACAAGGCGTTCAAGGACTGCAACTGGGCGCTGCTGGTCGGCTCGTTCCCGCGCAAGCAGGGCATGGAGCGCAAGGAACTGCTCGGCATCAACGGCAAGATCTTCGTCGGCCAGGGCAAGGCGCTGGCGGCCAACGCGGCCAAGGACGTGCGCATCCTCGTCGTCGGCAACCCGTGCAACACGAACTGCCTGGTCGGCTACAACAACGGCAAGGACATCCCCGCCGAGCAGCTGGACGGCCATGACGCGGCTCGACCACAACCGCGCCCGCACCGCCCTGGCCAAGAAGGCCGGCGTCGCCAACGAGGACGTGACGCAGATGACCATCTGGGGCAACCACAGCAACACGCAGTACCCCGACTTCACCAACGCCAAGATCAAGGGCCGGCCGGCCACCGGAAGTCATCACCGATCGCGGCTGGCTGGAGAACACGTTCGTGCCGATGATCCAGAAGCGCGGGGCGGCGGTCATCAAGGCGCGCGGCTCCAGCTCGGCGATGTCGGCGGCCAACGGCGCGCATCGACCACGTCAAGAGCCTGCTGACGCCGACGCCGGCCGGCGACTGGGTCAGCGCGGCCGTCGTCTCGAAGGGCGAATACGGCGTGCCGGCGGGGCTGGTCTTCGGCTACCCCTGCCGCAGCGACGGCAAGGGCAACCTCACGCGTCGTCGAGGGCGTGAAGCTCGACGCCTTCGGCAAGCAGAAGTTCCAGGCGACGCTGCAAGAATTGCTGGAGGAAAAGGCGGCCGTGCAGGAATTGGTGAAGTGATGTATTTCGTTTCGCCGCGACGCGCAGCGGAGCGCGGGACAGATCCGCGCTCCGCTGCGCGTCGCGGCGAAACGAAAAACATCAATGATCGCCGACGTATTGCTCGGTGTAACTGCTCTGGAAGTGCGTACTGCCTCGCCTCCATCCTTCGCTTCTTTGTCGATGCTGCAATATAGCCTTGTTGCAGCCGGCCTGCCTGCACGTCGAAGACGATCTCGCCTTCCGGCTGCATCTGCCACAGCGGCACCTGATCTTCCTGCGCGGCCGGCGTGCTCTTCACTTCCGTCGCCAGCGTCACCGTCGCCAGATTGTCGGCGACGCTCTTGCAGACGAAGCGCTGCACGGCCGGGTATTTCTCGCCGGTGCCCTGCGGCGGCTCCAGCGTGATCTGATAGGACCGCTCCCAGCCTTGACCCGTCTTCAACGCCTCGGCCGGCAGCAGCAGCTTGAACGGCGGATCGCTCTCGTACTTGGCCGCCGAGGCGTACCCGAACTTCGTCTCCTTGACCTCGACCACCTTGCCTTGCGCGTCGATGCGAAGGACGAACAAGCGGCTGGCCGACGAACGGGGCGAACTGCTTGCGCATCGGCTCGCGTGCTCTTCTCGGGATGCGCCGAATCGAACGCCAGTATTCTCGCCATCGGGCGTCACGCGTCTCGTACTTCAGAGCAGGTCAGCGACAACTGCAGCGTCGCCACGCCGGCCGCGTCCACGTCGAGCACTTGCCAGCGCTTGAGGACCGACGAGGTTCGTGAGCGTTTCGCTTTTGCGTGTCGCCCATCGTGTAGGCGGCGAGCGTGCAGTGGTCGGCGCGGTAGACGAGCACTTGGCCCGTTTGCCAGTGGAAGCGCGGATGGCGCCTGCGCCGAGGCGAGCGACGCCATCACGAGCACGGCGGCCAAGGCCGCGATTGGTCTGCGGATCATCAGGCCCCTCCCTGTTCCTATGCCCACGTCCGGACTCCGAAGCGCGCGGCCTATAACCAAACGGCGGGGAGGAGGCCAGATCAATTCGCCGGCCGCTCGCATTCGGCGAGGAAGTCGCGCAGGGCCGGATAAAACTCGCGGGTCGGTAAATCGTTGTGCCGGTAGTTGGGCATGGGGAAGAAGCGTTTCGGCTCGGCGGCGGCGGCGAAGAGACGCTCGGCCTGCGCGAAGGGGATGAGGCCATCCTGCGGGGAGTGGGCGATGAACACGGGACCGCGGCAATCGGCGATCTTGCTCAGGTTGTCGAAGCGATTGTGAACGAGCCAGCGGCCGGGCAGCCAGGGGAAGCGCAGTCTGGGCCATGTCGGGGAACGAGGTGAAGCTGGCGACGAGGACCAGGGCGCGATGCGGCCGGCGGCTGGGCCAAGTCGACGGCGATGCCGCCGCCCAGCGAGCCGCCGTAGAGGAGGATGCGCTCGGCCGGCACATTTTGCACATCGCACAGCCAATCGTAGGCGGCATCGCCGGCGGCGTAGCAGCCGGCCTCGCTCGGCACGCCGCTGCTGCGGCCGTAGCCGGGATAGTCGAACAACAGGACGGCCAGGCCCATCTCCTCGAGCCAGTGCGGCAGGGCGCGGCCGCGATGTCCCAGGTTGCCGCCGTTGCCGTGACAGAACAGGACCGCACCCTGTTCGGGCCGCCAGTCTTTCGGCGCAGTCCACCAGGCATGGATGCGGTCGCCCCGCCGGCTCGTCATCTCGACGTTTTCGACCTCGACGCCGGCCGGAGCGTGGTCCACTTCCGCATGGCGAGGACCGTAGAGGAACTGGTCCTCCAGCAGCAGCAGGGCGACGAGGATGGCGACGTAAACCACGGCGAGATAGATCGTCAGACGGGCCGAGCGATGCTTCCAGGAGCGCTCCCAGAACGGGGGCCGTCGCAAGGTCAGCACGCCGAAGACGTGGCGGCAACGTTGACCGAAGGATGAGGCGTTCATCACGAAGCAATTTCCCGCTTTTCCCCGATGAGCGACCTCGTGATCGGGGCCGCGCAGAGTCGTTACGCACTCGTGACTACCACATATCCCTCAGCCCACTGATCCTGATCGACACGGTATTCATCGACGTGAAACCCGTCCGGGGCGTCGGAGAAACCGGGTAGACAGCTCAGGCGGGCCACGGCCGCGTCAGCCTTCTCCCGTGAGGAGTATACGCCAATGAACTTGACGTCCTCGGCGCCGTCTTCCCGCGAATGGACGTGCTGCAGCACGAAAACGCTCGCCATTGTCGGCCTCCCGCTTGTCACTCGAACGCGCGGTCGCCCCACTTCTTAATCTTGTTGAACTCGCTGCCTGGCCCAGTCGGGTAGTTCCCGACACCGTACTTCTCGTCGAGCAACCGTTTGGCGAAGTCACGCCTGCTCTCGGTCGTCAAGGGCCGTTCTCCCTGCGCCCAACTCGGCACGTCATCCGCCGCTTCTTGGCCGCTCAGTCCCGACTTCTTCTTCTTGTGCATCGTGTACGCCCGGTCACAGCATCCGTGAGCCAGTGACAGCGGTATTTATCCTACCAGACTGCACCTCAGGTCGCCCTCCTTACAGTCCGGCGCAGCATGGCGAACACGAACCCCACTGCGATCAATCCCCAGCACAACCACGGAAGCCAATCGCCCCAGCGGGCGTAGAGACTGACGCGGTCGTCGAGCGGGATGACGGCCAGCAGAACCCCCGGCACTTTCTTGAAATCGCGCCACGCGGACACGGGCAACTCCGTCGTCCCGCCGCGCTGCATCGGCACCGTCCAAACACGATCGTTGGGGTCCGCCTTGGCCTCGGGGTGTGGCAGGGGCTGCGGCCGGAGGACGCGGCCGTTGCTGTCGATGACGGCGGAGATGCCCATGTTGACGCTGCGGGCCACACTGCGGCGGCACTCGATGGCGCGGAAGCGGCAGATGGCCAGGTGCTCGTCGTGCTCGCTGGTGCCGTCGAACCAGCCGTCGTTGGAGATGTTGAGCAGGAAATCCGCGGCCGGCTGGCCGTCGCCGCCGCCATAGGGGCGGGCGATGTCCGGATCGGTGTCCTCGTAGCAGATGAGGACGCCGAAGGTGAAACGTCGTCCCAAGGCGGCATCGGACAGGGCGAAACGCGTGGATTCCTGCCCCGGCCAGACGCTGTAATCGAAATCGTAGGGGGCGAAGGTATTCATCCACGGCAGCCAATCGCGCAGCGGCACGTACTCGCCGAAGGGCACGCGATGGATCTTGTCGTAGCGGCCGCCCGCCCGGCCGTCGCGCCCGATCAGGATCGGCCGAGTTGTAACGGTGCGGCCGGCCATCCTCGTCAAGGTTGACGGCGTTGATGCCGACCAGGACGTTCGTCCGCCAGCGCGAGGCCATGCTGCGAGCGGTCTCGCGGCTGTGTTCGCTGGCCGTGCCGTCGGCCTCTTGCACCCAGTCCTGAGGATAACTCGTCTCCGGCCAGACGATCAGGTCGGGGCGATAGCGAGCGGCGAGGTCGGACAACTCGATGAAGTGGTTGGCGACACGGCGGGCGGCGTCCTCGGCGACGGCGCTGGCGTTGCGGATGCGCTGGTCGAGATTGCCCTGGACCAGGGCCAGGCGCGGCCCCGGCGTCAGTCGGTCCTGCCCCAGGCGCCAGAAGCCGTAAGCCGTCGTGCCGACGAGCGCGGCGAGGACGGCGACTCCCTGCGCGAGCAGGCCGATCCGGCCCCAGCGCGGCGGTACGTCCTGTCCACACAGCCACGTCCGGAAGCCGACCCGACTCCACAGCACCTCGAACAGCAGGGCGTTGACGGCGGCGACGAGGAAGGTGACGCCATAGGCGCCGGTCAGGTCGGCGATCTGGATCAGCGGCAGGAAGTCGTGCTGCGTGTGGCCGAGCAGATACCACGAGAAGCCGGTGCCGAAGGACGAACGAAAAAACTCCAGGGCCGTCCACACGACCGGCACGGTGAGGACCAGCGGCGCGGGCGTGTGGCGGTCGAGGAAGCGAATCAGATACACGGCCAGGGGGAAATAGAGCGAGCAGTACCCTGCCAGGAAGAGCCAGGTGAAGTACATACGTGGGTCGGCCACGCGCATCCACTGCATCGCCGGCACATAGAAGAGCAGTCCGCCAGCCCAGGCGCTGAGATAAATCACCCGGCGGCGGGCCGGGCTGCGCACCAGGGCGAGCAGCGGTACCAGGGCCAGCCAGGCGAGCCAGCCGCAAGCGGCCGGGAAATAGCACAGCCACAGCAGGCCGCCCGCCGTCATCGCCGGAAGCAGGGTGCGCGGGCCGATCCGCGATCGCGGCGGGGAGGACGACTCGAATGGCGGCTGAGGCCGGGCGCGCGTGATTTCCTGTCGGGCCGCGAGGATTTCCGGGGTCGGCATGCGATTCTCTCTCCCTGCTGCCGAGCCGGGAGCGTCAGCGACCGGAGGCATCTCCGGTCGCTGACGCTCCCGGCTCGGCTACTCCAAACTCAGCACGTCGAACGACTGTCCCGCCCGGTGCCGGTGATCGCCGGGCGGCAACAGCATCAGGGCGTTGGCCTGCGTCAAGGCACGGAGGTCGGCCGAGCCGAACCACGGCACCGGACGCACACTCCACCCATCCGCGCACGCCGTCAGACGAGCCGGATGATACGTCGGTCGATCCGTGCGGTAGGGGAAGTCTTCGCCCAGGACGGCGGCGACGAAGTGCGGGCCGGGATCGGCATGGCCACACAGCCGGCGCAGGGCCGGACGGACGAACAGCTCGAAACAGGCGAGCACACTGACGGGATTGCCGGGCAGACCGAACACCAGCGTCGGCGCACCGCCGCCCAGGCGCGGAGCGGTGCCGAAGAACACCGGCTTGCCCGGCTTCATCTCGACCTTGTGGAAGTGGGCGGCGACGCCGGCCTCGCGCAGGACACCGGGCACTAGGTCGAGCTTGCCGGCCGAGACGCCGCCGGACAGCAACAGCACGTTCGCCTTGAGTCCGTCGCAGACGAGCGGCTTCAGGAGGGCGACGTCGTCGCCGCCGATGCCGAGGTAGCGCGGCACGCCGCCGGCCCGGCAGACCTGGGCGACGAGCATGGGACCGTTGCTGTTGCGGATCTGTCCCGCCTCCGGCGCCTGGGCCGGCTCGACCAACTCATCGCCGGTGGCCAGAACGGCGACGCGCGGCGGCGGATGCACGGACACGGTCGTCCGGCCGACGGTAGCGAGCACACCGAACTCCTGCGGCCGCAGCACGGCGCCGGCCGGCAACACGATGTCGCCGCGGCGCATCTCGGCGCCGCGCGGCAGAATGTTCTGGCCGGGATACGGCGGGCGGTCGTCGATCTCGACGTGGCCGTCGCCGAGCAGCGCGTGTCCGCTCGACCATGACCACGGCGTCGGCGCCCGGCGGCACCGGCGCTCCGGTCATGATGCGGCTGGCCTGTCCCGCTCCGAGGGTGTGGCACGGCACACGGCCGGCGGTGATCTCCTCGACGACGTCGAGCGTTCTCCGCCCCTGCGCAGATCGGCGCAGCGCACGGCGTAGCCGTCCATCATGGCCTTGTCGTAAGGCGGCATGTCCAGATCGCTGCGCACGTCGGCGGCCAGCACCAGTCCCAGCGCGGCCGACGACAGAGTCATCGGCTCGGGCGGCACCGGCCGAACGTGCTGCCGAACGATTGCCTGGGCGTCGGCGACGCTGAGAGTTTGGCGCTCTGCGCGGGAACGGCATCGGACACGGCCACCTCGACACGAATGCCTTCACGGACCCTCCGCGTTGAGATTGTACCATCCGCGGCCGGAATCGAACTAGGCAGACTGGTCGAGATCCGTCTTGCGGTTGGCGGTCGGCCATCCAGGGGATAGACTAGAAGTGCCTACCTCCCGCGCTTCCAAAGCGCGGCGTCCATCCCCGCACGACCCGGAGCCGCTGCCATGCTCACCCTGTTCGGACCTCGCCATCGGTACTGCGACGGCCTGACACGACGTTCCTTCCTGCAAGTCGGCGGCCTCGCCCTCGGTGGTCTGACGCTGCCGAACCTGCTCCGCGCTGAAGGACGGGCCGGCGCCGGCAAGTCCGAGCGCTCCGTCATCATGGTGTACCTGTCCGGCGGACTGGCTCATCAAGACACCTTTGACCTCAAGCCGGCACGCGCCGAAGGAAGTGCGCGGCGAGTTCAAGCCCATCCCCACGCGCGTACCCGGCATCCAGGTCGGCGAACTGCTGCCGCGTCTGGCGGCGAGCATGGACAAGTTCATCCTGCTGCGCTCGCTGGTCGGTCTGCGCGACGAGCACAGCAGCTTCCAGAGCACGACCGGCTTCACGATGAACGAGACCAAGCGCGAGAGCAAGCCGCACTTCGGCTCGGTCATCGCCAAGGTGCAGGGGCCGCGCGACCCGCTGGTGCCGCCTTTTCTCGATCTGTTTCCGACCATGCAGCACAAGCCGTACAACAGTCCCGGCGCTGGTTTCCTCGGTCGTGCCGCCAGCCCCGTCAAGCTCGACGGGCAGGATCTGGCGGCCATGAAGTTGCAAGCCCTCACGCTCGATCAACTCGGGGACCGCCGCCGCCTGCTCGACCAGGTCGATCGCTGGAAGCGCAGCGGCGACGGACTCGACCGCACCGGCATGGACACCTATTACGAGCGAGCCTTCGACGTGCTGACCTCGCGCAAGTTGGTCGATGCCCTGGACGTGACCCGCGAACCCGCGGCGGTGCGCGAGCGCTACGGCCGCGGTTCGCCGCGTCACCTCGGCGACGGTGCGCCGATGTGGAACGATCAACTCCTGATGGCCCGTCGCCTGGTCGAAGCCGGGGCGCACTGCGTGACCGTGGCGTATGGCTTCTGGGACACACACGGCCAAAACTTCCGGCACCTTAAGCGGCACTTGCCGCTGTTCGACCAGGGCATCTCGGCGCTGGTCGAGGACATCTACGCGCGCGGATTGGATCGCAGCGTGACGCTGGTGGTCTGGGGCGAGTTCGGGCGAACGCCGAAGATCAACAAGGACGCCGGCCGCGATCACTGGTCGCGCGTCAACGGCGCGCTGTTGTCCGGCGGCGGCATGCGCACCGGCCAGGTCATCGGCTCGACCGACGCCACGGCGGCGGAGGCGAAAGACCAGCCCATCCCCTACCGCGACGTTCTGGCGACGGTCTATCACAACCTCGGCATCGATCCGGGCGGCATGGTCTACGACGTGTCCGGCCGGCCGACGCCGATCCTACCCAGCGACAATCGGCCCATCGAGCGCGTCTATTGACGCCTCACACGTCCGCTCCCTTACGGTCGCGGCTCGGTTTTCCTTAAGCCCGCCGCCCAGTGGACGGCATTACTCAGTAGGCGGTTGAAGGCCAGCTCCTTGAAGTCGTCGGGATGACCCAGCGACGTGTACACGACCCGTCCGCCGACCTTCGTGGTGTTCGTCCACAGGACCGGCTCGGCCGGTTTCTCCGGGATCGAGCCGATCAGCAGCGGCGTCGCGGATTTCGCCAGGGGGCTGACCTTGTACAGCGAGCCGTGACCGCGTAAGTCGGCGAGGTTGACGCCCTCCAGGATCGGATGGCCGGCTGTCTCCACTGTCGCACGCACCGTCACCTGCGCCTCCGCGCCGTGGTGGCCGCTGTAGTTGCCGCCGAAGACGTCTCGGTCGAACTCTTCCCAGACGGCACATCCCTCGGGCGGCTTGCGGCCGTTCAGAGAGAAGGCATGACTGGCCGTGCGGATGCCGACGACCGGCTTGCCGCCGGCCACGAATTTATGGATAATGTCTATCTGTTTATTCGGTAATGCCCTCCGGCGAACGCTGAACAAGGCCACGTCCGCCTCCTCAAGTGCCTCGATGCCGGGCAGGTCGTTGGCGTTGGTCTCGCTGCCGAAGACGGTGCTGACGCGGAAGTCCTTGCCCAGGTGCTTGAGGGCGAACTCCGGCAGCGTGCGCGGCGTCTGGTACTCCGGCTCGGCCAGGACGAGGACCAGGTGCGGCCGCTTGTCGCCGGCGAAGCGGAACGGCTTGCCGCCGAGCACCTGATCGCTGGTGATGGTCGGACAAACCCACTTCTCGATGTGTTCGACGATCAGGTCCGTGCCGGTGAAATGGCTGACGAACGGAGCGCGGGCGGGGTCGTACATGGTATCGGTCAGATCGCGCACCAGCACGACGTTCTTGCCGTTCTTGGCCATCTGCCGCAGACCGAACGGCCGGCCGAGCACGCACATGTTGGTGTGAACGCCGAGAAGGATGACGTTGTCGATGCCGCGCTGTTCGAGCACGCTCCAGATCTCCTCGCCGTTGTCGCTGATGACATCACGGTCCTCGATCTTGAGGACGTCGGTCTGCGTCTTCCACGGGGCGCGGGGATTTCGGCCCATTTTCTGGAGTTTCTCGGCCCAGGCGCGGTGTTCGGCGGGGTCGTCGTCCTCGCCGCCCTGCGTCTGATCGATGGGATAAACGCCCTTCTCCTCGGCGGGGATGCGGTAGCACCAACGGCCAATGTCCTTGGGCAAGTTTTTCGACCGCGGCGTCCGCAGTGCGCTGAGGCGGGCCGGGTGGTCCTTGTAGGAGTCCATGCAACCGCTGGGCGCGTGGATGATGAGAGTGCCGCGGTTGCGCGCCTCCGTCAGAAACTGGTTCATCCGCGGCGCCATTTCGCCGACGCGGCGGACGGCGTTGAGGCAGTGGTGCGAGTCCCACATGTCGCAAACGATGATCGCCGTCTGGCGAGCGTCCCAGCGGGCGGGCTGAACGACCGTGTGAAACCGTCCGCTGCCCGGCCGTGTCTCGGTGTGCTTGCAGCTGGAGGGAGAGCATCGCGGGGTCGGATTTCGCCGTGTCGGCGGCCAGGATGGAAGGCACGGCCAGGACGGTCAGCAGGACGAGCGCGGAATTGGTGAGGCGGGATCGCTTCATGTTCAGACCTCGGGAGGCGACAAGTCACGTCGGTTCGGATCATCGAGACGGTAGATAGATACCTTATTGCAAGGATCGCTTCGCAGCCACTCCTCCGGTTGCCGGCAAACCGAACAACGCGGCACCCCATTGTAAGCCGGCACCGACGGCGGTCCAGATGATGGGGCCGTGAACTGACTGAGGGTGGAGCGCGAAGGCGACGGGGAGGGAAGCGGAGCCGAGATTGCCCAGGCGTGTCGTCTCGCTCCAGACGTGCGGGACCGGCAGAAGCAGCCGCCGGGCGAGCAAGTCCGACATGCGGCCATTGCCGCCGTGGGCGACGACGGCGCCGAGCTGGTCCACGGCAAGCCCGTGCCGCGCAGCCAAGTGCCGGACGGACTCGGCCATGCTTCGGACGGCCCGATGGGCCAGGGGTACGCCGTCCATGTGCAGCGTCGCGCCGTGGGCCGGATCATGCCGTACCTGCAGAAGCGAGCTGGCTGCGCCATCGGTGCCGAGGAGGATGTCGCACAGAGGAATTCCGCCGGCGTTCATCGGCTGCGCGGTCAGTAAGCAAGCCGCCGTGGCATCGCCGAAGAGGGCGGCCGTCTCTCCGGCGGGGCCGGGTTGCAGCGTCAGCCAGCGCGACGGCGCTTCGACCGCCACGACCAGCACGGCGGCGGTATCGACCAGCAGACGCAAGGCGGTCCACATCGCGGCGAGGAAGCCGGTGCAGGCGCCGCCGATTTCCAGAGCGACGACGCCAGCGGACAATCCCAGACGCTGATGCAGCGCCGCCGCCAGTCCCGTCAGGACAGGCGGCGCTTCCGCCGTCACCAGTAGCGCGCCAAGACCATCGAGAGACAGGCCGGCCCGAGAGAGGCAAGCCGCGGCGTTCTCCGCGGCCGCGTCGAGAACGTCTTCGTCCGCCCACAAGCCGCGGCCGTGGATGGCTGCATGATCTTCCAGCCAACCCGGCGGACGTTCCAGCAGACGATTGATCTCCACGGCCGGCTGAATTCGGCTCGGCAAGCGAACCGTGGACGCCGCCAACCACGCCTTCCAAGCCGAGCCGCGACCGTCCGGGAGCGATTCGTTCTCCGCTCCCGGACGCTCGCGGCTCGGTTCGCTTCCTCGCGGCCGCAGCGCGGCGGCTTCCAGGGCCGCCGCCAATTCGCCAACGGTGCCGTAGCGGCGCCCCGACGCCTGCTCAATCGCCTCGACGGGCACGCCGCAGTCGTCGGCCACCAGGGCGAGGAACTCAACAAAGCCCATCGAATCGATCGCGTCGGCGAAGCGGACGGCCGCGTCTTCCGGGGCTTCCGGCAAACCGAGAAGGTCGCACACCTGACGCAGGTGAGCGAGTAAAGGAGCGACGAGGTCGGCGCGTGGCGACATATAATTAACATTGCGGGTCGTTGAAGGAGAAAAAGCCGTCAGCCATGAGCCAGCAGAGGCATTCGCTTCGGGCGGGCGCGGCCTGGAAGCCGCGCGACAGGCCCAGCCGAACCGCGATCGGTTCGACCATTTGCCCCACCGCGAGAGTCAGCGCCCGAATGCGTCCCTCCACGCCGTCGGAGGCGATCTCGGCGCGCTGCAACAAAAAATGGTCCTTGACCGGCAGCGAGCGGCCTTCCAGTCCGGGGACATCGAGCGCGACGCGGTAATCCGGCTCCGGGGTGCCGTCGCGCCAGGAGGCGGTGAAGTGGATGCCGTGTCGCGGAACCAGCACGCCGGCCAGGCTGCGGTCGCCCGTGCCGGGAGTGAGGTAAGCGGCCGAGCGCGTGAGCGTGAGCGCGTCGCCGAACCAGGGTTTCTCCGGCGGCGCCAGCGTCGCTTGCAAAATGGCGCGGCGCAGGGCGGGACTGGCCAGCGTGCCGCAGGGTCGCAACGTCCGCACCCAGAACGTCTTCGCGGTGCGGCGGACGCGGCTCGGCCGGCTGAGGACCGACCAGCTCGAACATTTCCCAGCGCGAATGGCCGTCCATCAGAAAGGACGACCAACCGACGTTGCGAACCGGGGCATCGCGGTAACGCCCCTGCAAGGGGCGGACGACGCGGAGCTGGCCGTCCTGCCGGACCACGCCGGCCAGGCAATACGACCTGCCCATTCGCGTCCAGTCGAGAAGGACCATGTCCACGGCGTCACCTCACGGCGAAGGCGTCTGCTGGCTCCGTCTCCGGGAGACGCGCACGAAAAACCAAACCGCTCCGATGATCGCGCCGCCTCCCAGCGTGGCGGCGATCAGCCACGTGTCCCAGCGGGTGGGCCTTTCGGCGTTCGGCTCGGCCGGCCCCTCCCTAGCGGTCTCGGTACCCCGCTCCGGCGGTTTGTCCGCGAGCGCGCCTTGTGGGGCGTGGGTAGCTTCCGGTTTGGCGAAGACACGGGCGTCCAGTTTGTCGAGAAACTCGACGGAAGAAATTCGGATATTCAGGATCGAGGAATCGCGGTTGGAGGACCGCAAGTGCATGGGGTACTGGACGCCGCCGACCTCTCGATAATCCTCGTAAACGGTTTCGCCGATCATCTCCCCGCCGGCCAAAAGGTTCGGCATCGGCCGCCGCGCTCGCGCCAGCAGGCCGGTGGACTTGTCGAAGTAAAGGTTCGCCTTCCCCTGCGCCCCGGACACCTGAATGCCGACAAGCGAACGGCCCCCTTGCTGTTCTTCGCCCAGGAGGGTAAAGCGGTTGTCCTTGTTCCGCAGCAGCAGGAGCTGCGCCAGAACGGCATGCCAGTGCTGCTCGATGGCGAGAGGATCTGTCACCGCGAACGGTTGCGGAGCGGCCTGTCCCTGCCGGAACCATCCTTTCGGCCCATTGACGGTGATTTCACGGTGGAACGTCTGTCCGCCGAACTCGCCGTCGATGGTCCGCTTGTAGCGCCGCGGCAGATCGAAGACTTCTTCCCATGTAACCTTGAAAGTCCCGCTGCCCACGGAGGCACCATCCACTT
The DNA here is from genome assembly GCA_963849325.1 of uncultured Planctomycetota bacterium. Lineage (GTDB taxonomy): Bacteria > Planctomycetota > Planctomycetia > Gemmatales > Gemmataceae > JAJPHU01. The sequence goes on from CAWKHF010000012.1 coordinate 606,374, forward strand.
TCGCCGTGAGGCGGCCGATCTTTGTCTTACTCAGCCGCTCCTCGCCGCCGTGCGCCTGAATGGCCCGGTCGAGAAGGCGGCGTGCCTCGTCCGCCGCCGCACGGCCGCCCAGAAGCAGAAGGAGACACCCGAGCACAATCTTGGTTTGGACAGATGGCATGGTCCCGGCCCGCCGCCGCGGTCCTGATAGTTCGCGGAAGGACGACCTGCTATGATGCCGTCATTATGGACGCACACCCGACCGGAACGCAATTACGAAGTCCCGTCGAATCCGTCCCGGCCCCGACCGGCGCCGTCGTCCGCCTCTTCAGCGTCGGCCATTCCAATCACGACGAAGCGTCGTTCACGGCGCTGTTGCAGCGTGCGGGCGTTACCGTGCTGGCCGATGTGCGCTCCAGCCCGTACAGCGGGCGTCATCCCCACTTCAACAAGGGACCGCTGGAGGACCGGCTGCGCGAGCAGGGCATCGCCTACGTGTTTCTCGGCGACGTGCTCGGCGGCCGGCCGAGTTCGCCGACACTGTACGACGACGAAGGGCGCCTGGATTACGAGCGCGTGCGGCAAACCGAGGCATTCCAGCGCGGCCTCGAACAGCTGACGCACGGCCGGCTCGGCTTGTCGGTTGCCTTCATGTGCAGCGAGGAAGACCCCCTCGATTGTCATCGCGGCTTGATGATAACGCCGGCCCTCCGCCGCGCGGCTTCACGCCGTACCATCTGCGCAAAGATGGCTCCATCGAGACGAACGAGGAGATGGAAGCGCGGCTCTTGCACAAACCGGCGTCGGCGCCGGACTCCTCGACGGCCTGTTCGCGGCGCTGCTGAGCGACGATGACCGCTGCGCCCTGCTGACCGAGGCGTATCAGCGGATGGCCCGACGCAAAGCGTACCGGCTGCCGGAGGACGACGAGGAATGACCGGTCGCCGTCAGTTCGTCAGATTGTCCGTGAGCACCTCGCCCCCCGCTATCGTGCCCATCGCCCGGAGGATCGCGCTGTCCGCCGAGCCGGACGCGATGTTGCGAAGGAAGTGAACCGAGCCATCGGCATAAAGGAAGTTGGAGCCAGCCGTGTGCCTGCTGGAGGCGTCGTCCAGGTTGCGCCCCGTGGGATTGTTGTTCGTGCCGGCGTGTACCAGGACAAGGTCCGCCGCTCCCTGGCCGAGTTTCCCCGGCACGGCGTCGGGGTTGTATTGGCCCTGGTTGCAGTAACCTCCAGGGACGGCACCCATCCAGGTGCCCTGGACGTTGGCGAAGGCCCGTTCCTCAAGAGAGATGGTGTTACTGGTCCCATCCATGATGTCCGTCAGGCGCGTCTGGCTGTTGCGATAGAAGACGCCGTTGCCGGTCGCGGCCATCGTGCTGACGCCCCCTCCGCAGCAGGCAGCGTAGCTGGACGGCGGGACCATGCACACGGTCCCCCAGGAACTGCCGGTGACCGAGAAGGCCGTGAAGGGGGTTATGTCGGATGGGCAGAGGTACGTCTTCACCACCGTTTGAACCGCCGGCGAGTTCTGCACGGACATGCTGAGGTTGAGCTGGTTGTAGAGATTGCCCTGTTCCAGGTAGGACAGGAGGTACGCCCCCCAGGCCCAGCCGGGAGACGTGTCCGTCGTCCCGTCCACGTAGGGACCGGCGGCGGAGTATCCAGGGGGGAGAGATTGGTTGGCGTCGTGATAGCCGTGCAGGGCGAATCCCATCTGCTTGAGATTGTTCTGGCAGCTCATCCGGTTGGCCGACTCGCGCACTTTCTGCACGGCCGGCAGCAGCAGACCAACGAGGATGGCGATGAGGGCGATCACCACCAACAACTCGATCAGCGTGAACGCGGTTCGGATGCTTCGCGCGCGCATGGCAACGCACTCCTTTCGACAAAAAGAAGAGGTTGAGGTGCGTTGCGAACGGATGCGGGCGGTGCCCACTGCGGTGGCGAAGCAGCCTCGGCAGGAAAAAAAGATCCAACTTCTTGATACTGAGTCTCAGTAGCAATATCCTGCCCCTATCCTACCGTCCCGCCAGAGGACGTCAAGGGCTACCTCAACAAAGAATCCCGAGAGGAAGAGCGATGTCTGAACTCGAAGACGGCAAGGAGACCAGCGCCCGGCAACAGGCGGATGGACCGAGGATGCCGGTCGTGCATACGGAGGAGTTGTTTCGGGGAGAGCAGGAGATTTGGATTGAGCACGACGGCGTGCGCTACCGTCTGCGCATCACGCGGCGGAACAAGCTCATCCTGCAAAAGTGATCGTCTGCGGCGAACCGAGCCGCGACCGTAGGGGAGAGAAGTACCCCTGCTCCCTTACGGTCGCGGCTTGGATTATTTGCTCTGATGGACGAGCTTGCCGTTGACGTAGGTGCGAAGGACGCGGACCTCCTTGATATCGTCTACCGGACACGTCAGCAAGTCCCGGTCGAGGACGATGAGGTCGGCCAACTTGCCCGCTTCGAGTGAGCCAACGCGATCTTCCAGAAAGAGGATATAGGCGTTATTGCTCGTGTAGAAGCGAATGGCCTGTTCGCGGCTGAGGGATTCTTCGGGGTGCAGTCGGCCGTCGTACCATTTCGCCCGGCGTGTGATGGTCGTCCATATGCCGAGGAAGGGGTTGTACGGATTGACCGAGCGCAGCGAGCCGATTTTTTGCATGTGGTCGGAGCCGCCGCCGGCGATGGCGCCGGCGTCAAACAAGCTCTTCAAGGGCTGGAAATAGCGAAGGCGGTCGTATCCGAACTGGGCCGTCAGCGTGCGCGTGTCGAGGTACAGCCAGGCCGGTTGAATGTCGGCCACCACGCCCAGCTCGGCCAGCTTGCGAACCGCTTCCGCGCTCATGAAGTTGCAGTGCGTGATGCACGGCCGCGTCCGCCGAATCGGCAGCGAGCGCGACAGCTCTTCGTAAACGTCCAGCAGCGTGTGGACCGCGCCGTCGCCGACCGAGTGCGCCGTGAACTGCAAGCCGGATTCGATCGTCGTTTGCACGATCGGCAGCAGGCGCTCCTTGGGAATGAACAGTACACCGCGATAATCCGGGTCTTTGATGGAGTAAATTTTGCTCACGCCCCACGGCCGGCGCATGTAGGCGCTGCCGGTGAGCATGCCGCCGTCGAGATAGGTCTTGATGCCGACGATGCGCAGGCGGGCGTCGCCCTTGACGAGCGGGTCTTCGGCCACGCGGCGAATGTTTTTCTGGATCTTGTCGATGGCCCCGATGGTGTCGATGTGGTGCGAAACGGCTATGCGCACGCTGAGGCGGTCCTGCGCCAGCAGTCGGCGATAGCGGTCGATGGCCGATGGGCTGGCATCGCGGTCGCCGATGGTCGTCAGGCCGACCGCGTTGTAATCCTTGAACAACTGCAACAACCGTTCGCTGCGATCCAGTTCCGTCGGCCTGCGCCCGAGGGTTGGCTCTTGACGTAGCGCGTGCAGCTGCGCAGGATGCCGGTCGGCTCGCCGGTCTTGGCGTCCTTTTCGGCGTAGCCCGGCCCGCCGTCGGTGACTTTGAAATCCTTATCGATGCCGCTGAGCTTCAAGGCGAGCGTGTTCAGCGAAGCGTCCGGCCCGGTCGAGAAGACGACTGGGTTGTCCGGGGCCGTCTCGTCGAGTTCTTGCCGCGTCGGATAGCGCTGCTCGCGGAGGCGAGTGATGAAGACCTGGCGCACTTGAATCCATTCGCCCTTGGCCAGCACCTTCGCTCGCCCCTTGATGTAGGCCAGGACGTCGGCGATGGTCTCCATCACGGGGATGGGGTGGTCGAACTCCACCATGCAGGCGGCGGTCGGATGCACGTGCGAATCGATCAGGCCCGGCAGGACGGACTTGCCGGCGAGGTCGAGGACTTGCGTGTGCGGCCCCTTGGTCTTCAGCACCTCCGCGTTGCTGCCGACGCGCAGGATGCGACCGCCGCCGACGGCGAGCGCCTGGTGGATCGAGAACTTTTTGTCCGCGGTGACGATCTTGCCGTTGTGCAAGATCAGGTCCGCGTCCGCGGCGGCTTCCGCGCGGGAGCCGGAGGCGAGCATCACCACGGTGACAAGGAGACGACATCGCATGAGGAATACTCCAAGGAAGGCGCTCAGCCGCGCTCGGCGAGCGGCTTGACCATCCGCGCCGCTGGCCCGGTGTAGCGTCCGCGCGGACGGATCAGTCGATTGTGTTCCTGTTGCTCCATGAAGTGGGCGCTCCAGCCCGTCACGCGCGACATGACGAAGATGGGCGTATACAGCGGTACTTCCAGGCCGAGGGCGTGGTAGAGTCGGCCGGCCGGCCAATCGAGGTTGGGGAACAGGTGTTTTTCGGCGCCCAGGACGCGCTCGATGATCTCGGCCGTCTCCTCCCACGCCAGCGAGCCGGTCGCCGTCGCCGCCTGCCGGGCATACGGCTTGAGGATGCCGGCACGCACGTCGCCGGCCTTGTAGACGCGGTGGCCAAAGCCCATGATGCGCTCCTTGCGCGCCAGCGCTTCGCGCAGCCATTTCTCGGCGTTGGCCGGGCCGCCCGTCTTCTGCAGCAACTCCATCACCTTCTCGTTGGCCCCGCCGTGCAGCCGGCCCTTCAAGGCGCCGATGGCGGCGACGATGGCGGAGTGCAGGTCCGATTCGGTCGAGCAGACCACGCGGGCGGTGAAGGTCGAGGCATTGAATTCGTGCTCGGCGTACAGGATCAGCGACACGTCCAGGGCGCGCGTGTCGGCGGCGCTCGGCTCCTGGCCACGCAGCATGTACAGAAAGTTAGCCGCGTGGCCGAGGTCCGGCCGTGCCGCAACGGGTTGCTGTCCGTTGCTGACGCGATGGTACACGGCGACGGCTACCGGCACCTGTCCCAGCAGACGCTCGGCCTTGCGCAGGTTGGCGTCGCGTGAGGAGTCGGCCGTGTCGGGGTCGAAGTGGGCCAGGATGCTGACGGCGCTGCGCAGCACGTCCATCGACGACGAGCCGCGCGGCACGGACCCCAGCAAGTTGATCAAAGGCCCAGGCAGGCAACGCGCCGACGCCACGCGCTTCTGGAAGTCGGCCAGCTGGGCTACGGTCGGCAGCTCGCCGTGCAGCAGCAGGTACGCAACCTCGTCGAATGTGGCCTTTTCGGCCAAGTCCATCACCGGGTAGCCGCGGTAACGCAGGCCGTCGGCCACGGTGGAGATGGCCGTCTCACCGGCGATCACGCCTTCCAGGCCCGGCGAATAAATCTCACTCTCCGCCATCGCTTGCCCTCTCGAAAAAAGATTTCACCACGGAAAACACGGAAAACACGGAAAAAGACAAAAAAAGAGGACCGTCAACGTGGCGAGAATAGCAACTGCGAACCCATTAACGCGGCTCCTAGCTTATTTCACTCTTTTTTGTATTTTTTTCCGTGTCTTCCGTGTTTTCCGTGGTGAATTTGTTTTCAACTGAAATAGGATCGGTCGCGTTCCTCGTAGCCGGCATAGTCCAGCAAGTCGTACAACTCGGCGCGCGTCAGCATCCGGTCGAGCTGATCGCGCTGGTGCCCCTTGTGCAAGATGTCCGTCAGTGCCGCCTGCGCAGCGGAGGGCCGCACGCAAGGCCGTCACCGGATAGAGGACCATGCGGTAGCCCATCTCGGCCAACTCGGCGAAGTCCAGGTTGGGACTGCGGCCGAACTCGGTCATGTTCGCCAGCAGAGGCATCGGAGCCAGCGCCCGAGCGAAGGCGGCGAACTCGTCCCTGCTCTCCAGCGCTTCGGGGAAAATGGCGTCGGCGCCGGCGGCGACGTAGAGACGAGCGCGGCGGACGGACTCCTCGAAGCCGGCGACGCCGCGGGAGTCGGTGCGAGCGATGAGGACGAAATCCGGATCGCGGCGAGCGGCGACCGCCGCCCGTATCTTGGCCGCCATGACCTCGGCGTCCACCAACTGTTTGCCCGACAGGTGGCCGCAGCGCTTGGGCAACTGCTGGTCTTCGAGATGAATCCCGGCCGCGCCGGCGTCCTCGAACAGGCGCACCGTTCGCTCCACGTTGAGCGCCTCGCCGAATCCGGTGTCGGCGTCGCACAACAGCGGCAACCGCGTCGCCGACGCGATTGTTCGCGCCGCTTCGACGAACTCCGTCAACGTCAGCAGACCGACATCCGGCAGCGCCGTCGAGGCGGACAGCGCGGCGCCAGAGAGGTAGACGGCCCGGAAGCCGAGTTGTGCGGCCATGCGTCCTACGAGGGCGTTGAAGACGCCGGGCAGAGCCAGAGGCGCCGCCGTCCAGGCGTCGCGCAGACGGCGGCCGGGCGAGGCCATGCCTTCTCGCGGGTCGCTCATGCGCTCCCTTTCCTCCTGAGGCCGTTGTTGATGCTCCGAGGGCAGCATAGCGGATGACAGGGGAGCGGGCAACGCCCGCCCCGTACCGCGCCCCTGCTCGATGAATAGTGTTTTTTCCTTGACGGCGGCCATGCCCCCTGTGTAATGTGACAGTGTTACACTTCGGCGGAACGAGACTGCCGAGAACTCTTCCGTTGTTCCTCCAAAGGAGTCTCCATCATGGCGATGGCAAGTGGGAATCGATGGCGTCGTAGCGGTGTGGCGGGTTTGTTGCTGGGTGTGCTGCTTTTGACATTGCTCCGGGTCGAAAACTCCTTGCCGGCCCGTGACAAGGCGAAGGTGCCGGCCCTGCCCTCGGACCTGGTGAAGGTGCCCAGCGATAGCGCCTTTCTGCTCTCCGTGAGGGTCGCCGATCTGTGGGGCAGCGATCTGGTCCAGCCCATCCGCCGGAAGTTGGCCAAGGACATCGGCGAGGCGAGTGGAGCCTTCGAGAAAAACTTCGGTCTACCGCTGCAACAGGTCGAGCGCTGGACGATGGTCAGCGTTTCCCCTCCGGCCGGCCCCGCGGAGCCGTTAATGTTCGTGCATACGACCCAGGCGTATGACCGGGCCAAGGTGCTCGCCGCCCACAAGAACGTACAGGAAGAGAAGTACAAGGGCCAAACCTTCTACTCCGCCGACAAGAAATGGGCGGTCTATCCGCTCGATGAGCGTTCGCTGGTATACGGATCGCCCAATGAACTTCGCGGCTTGATCGACCATCCCGCGCCGAAGACCGAGGGCAACCTGGCCGGCGCCCTACGCCTGGCTGCGGGCAAGCATACGCTGACGGCGGCGGCGAACGTGAAAGCCATTAACAACGCCGTCGGCGGCCAACTGCCGGGTGAAGCGGAGCCGTTCAAACCGTTGCTGCAAGCTCTGTCCGGCACGCTGACCGTGGACGTCGGCGCGGAGTCCCCTGTCCAAGCGAAACTGATCTTCCCGACCGAGGCCGACGCGAAAGCCGCCGTCAAGCCCGCCAACACCGGCGTGGATCTCGCCGCGCATCGCCCTCGCCCGTGGGATGGCGGCGTTGGCGAAGCAGAAAGATGCAAACAAGATCGTCGAATTGCTCAAAGAGGTCCAAACGGCCTTGAGGGACGCCCGCATCGAACAGGAGGGCAAGACGCTGCAAGCCTCGGCCGCGCTCAAGGTCAACGTCGCCTCGGCCGGCGTCTCATTGATGGCGGCGATCCAGCAGGTCCGCGACGCGGCCTCCCGCGCAGAGCAGCAACAACCTCAAGCAGATTGCCCTCGCCATGCACAATTCCCACGATACCTACGGCCAACTCCCGGCACGAGCTACCTTCGACAAGAACGGCAAGCCGATGCTGAGCTGGCGCGTGATGATCCTGCCCTTCATCGAGCAGCAGGCGCTTTACGTCCAGTTTCACCTGGATGAGCCGTGGGACAGCGAGCACAACAAGAAATTGCTGGTCATGATGCCGCGGACCTACGCCTCGCCCCATGACGAGAAGACCATCCAGGAGCACACGACGTACTACCAGGCGTTCGTCGGCGAGGGCACTGTCCTGGGAGGCAAAAAAGGCATCACTTTCAGGGACATCACGGACGGCCTCTCGAACACGATCCTGATCGCCGAGGCATCGAAGGCCGTGCCGTGGACCAAGCCGGAAGACATTCCCTACGACGCCGACAAGCCGCTGCCGAAGCTCGGCCTGCCCGGCGCCAGCGGCTTCCAGGCGGTGTTCTGCGATGGCTCGGTGCGCGTCATTGCCAACACGGTCAAGCCGAAGGTGCTCCACGCCCTCATCACCTACAACGACGGCATCGACATCAAGGGCGACGATTTCTAATTGCTGTTTCGCGGCGGCTCTCCGAGCCGCCGCGAAACCTGAAAGGGGAGAGTCGATCATGCGATCGGGCTTCGTTGTCTTTGTCCTCATCGTGCTCCTCGCCGGCCTGGCTGTCTCCGCCGAGAAGCCGGCTGTCGTGCCCGGCGACGCCCAGGATCTGTTGCTGTTTCTGGACGCGCGCCCCTATCGGATTCGTCTGCATCTGCAGGTCCGGGGCCGCTCCTTCCGAACGCACTGGGACGATACGGCGAGCCGCCTGTTCGGCTATCTGGACGTGGACGGCGATGGTTCGCTCAGCAAGAAGGAGGCAGCGCTGGCCCCCAGCAACACGCAATGGGTACAGATGATGAACGGCACTCCGATCGAACCGGATGCCGCCCCCGACTTCACCGCCCTGGCCGGCGCCGCCGCGACGACCGTGACACGCGACGCCTTCCTCCGCTACTATCGCGGTTCCGGGGCCGGGGCGCTCCAGGTCGAATGGGGCTGGCGTCCGCCGGCGGCGGATCGGCTGACCGACGCCTTGTTTCGCTACCTCGACACGAACAAGGACGGCGCTCTGTCCCGCGAGGAGTTGTCCGCCGCGGAGACCGCCCTGCATCTGCTCGACCTAGACGGCGATGAGATGATCCGGCCCACCGAGCTGGACGCCGCCGGTGTCTACCCCGTCTTTACTTTCCGCTCCTCGACCGAGACGCAGGCCGTGCCGGCTAACTTTCCCTTCGCGGTCCTCCAGCCCGACACGCCCGCCAACGTCGTGACCGGCCGGCTGTTTGCTTTTTACGACAAGAACAAGGACCGCAAGCTGAGCCGGACGGAATTACCGCTGGACCGGCCGGCCTTCGATCGATTGGACCGCAACCGCGATGGCCAACTCGATTCGGCCGAGTTGGCCGCCTGGCGGAAACTGCCGCCCGAACTGGAGCTGATCGTACCGTTGGAGAGGAAGGCGCGGCAAGACATCCTCGTCATGCCGGCTGCGGATGGCAAACCGAACCACCTGGCCGCGCGACTGTCGCCCCGCGACGGCGCTCTGCGCCTGCCGATCGACGAGAAGCAGCTCGAATTGGTTAGCGGCGGCGCCGGGTCGACGGTTCGGCAAACCCTGCTGAAACAGTTCGACGACAAGGCCGGCGACAAAGGCGTCCTCGGGGAGAAGGCGATCTACCAACCGCCGTTCACGTTCGTGGCCCTCCTGCGCCTGGCCGATCGGGATGGTGACAATCAGTTGTCACGCAAGGAGCTGGCGGATTTCCTGGACATGCAGGAGAAGTTTTTCTTCCGCGCGTCGTACCTGACCGTGGTGGACCGTGGACCGTCACTGTTCGAGTTTCTGGACAGCGACCACGATGGCCGCCTGAGTCCGCGCGAGTTGCGTTCGGCGTGGACGCGGTTGTCCCCGTGGGACCGCGATAACACCGGGCGCATCGCCGCCGGCAGGTGCCGCGCCAGTTTCAGCTCGTTCTCAGTCATGGCCAGCCGCGCGCCAACCTCCCCGCCGGAGGAGGGACAGGTTTCGCCGACCTGCCGCTGTTCCGCGACCGCTCGCCCGGCCCGTTGTGGTTCCGCAAGATGGACCGCAACGGCGACGGCAACGTCTCGCCGACCGAGTTCCTCGGCACGAGCGAGCAGTTTCGCCGTCTCGACGCCGACGGCGATGGTCTGATCAACGTCACGGAGGCCGAGCGCGCCGACAAGGACATGCGCAAGCGTCGCTGAGGCCCACCCGCGTTATGGTTGCTTCATCGGCGGTGCGGTGATCAGGTCCAGACCGTTCGCTCCGAGGTGATGGTCGAGCAGGTCGATCTGACCGTTTTGTTTGAGGCGAGCGAAGAGCTTGCCGCGCTCCTCTTCCCAGATTTGCCGCAGGTAATGCGGGTTCTCCTTCCGGCCGACCTCATACTCCTGGAGCCGCTTGAGGAAGCGCTCAGCGTCGCGGTGGGCGAGCAGCTTCCGTGCGTGGACGTAAGCGGCCGTCTCCTGTTCGAGTTGATACTTCTCCGCCTCGGCCAGTTGGAGATTGCGGGCCACGCTCTGCTCCGCCTCGTTTCGCAGGGTGGTGGTGCGCGTCTGGGCCAGGGCGACGCTATCGAAGGCCGGCTTCACGTCGTCCGGCGGCGCGATCAGCGCCACGCGCGCATCCAGGATCTGCACGCCCAGGCGGTACGGCTCGATCCATTCCTGCGCCTGGCCGACCAGCACGGAACGCATCTCGTTCTTGCCGTTGAGCAGCACGTCATCGACATTACGGCCGGCGACCCAGCGGGCCATGACGGCTTCCACCGCTCGGCTCAGCAGGGCGTCCACGCGGTCGGCTTGCAGTACGTAGTCGGCTTCCTCGTCGCGGCGCACCTTGTAGGTGAGCACGGCCTGGACGTTGACCAGGTTGTGATCGCCGGTCAGGAGTTGGCCGGACGGCATCGTCTCGCCGGAGGAATCGTCTTCCTGGTAGCCGATGGTGACGCTCTGCACGCGATCGACGGCGACGCGATCGACGCGATCCATGCCCCACGGCAGCTGCACCGACAGGCCCGGTTCCAACCGGGACGGCAGCAATCGGCCGAAGCGGCGCACGACGCCGCGCTCGCCGGGCCGAACTTGCACCACGCCGGTCAGAGCGTAACCCGCCATGAGCAGCCCAGCCGCCAGCAACCAGCGCAGTCGCATGATTCAGCTCCCAAGAGAAAAACCACGAATCACACGAATTACACGAATAATAGATAAGAAGAGTAAATAGTTCGGTTATCTACGTCCGATTTCGGGTGTCTTTGATTGCATTTTTTCGTGTGATTCGTGTGATTCGTGGTTTTTCTCTTTGCCCGGATTGGGCGGGTTGAGCAGGGTGTCGAACATTTCGCGGTGTGTCGAGAGCAGCAGCGTACTCTTGTTATCGCCGAGAATGCGCTGATAGTCCTCCAGCTTCTTGAGGAAGGTGTAGAACGCGGGATCCTGCTGCGAGGCAGCGTTGCGGATGCGGTCGGCGTCGGCGTCGGCCTGGCCGCGCAGCTGGATGGACTGGGCTTCGGCCTCCGCCTTCATCTCGGCCACGCGCCGCGCCCCGGCACTCTCGATGTCCTGCTTGCGCCGTTGACCCTCACTCTCGTAGTCGGCGGCCTTCTTCCGCCGCTCGCTGCGGATGCGATCGAAGATGGCCTCGCGCACCGCGGCCGGATGGTTGGAGCGACGCAGGCGAATGTCCACCACCTGGATGCCGTACTCCGATTGGGCCACGGACTCCAGTGACGGGCTGCCCGTGCCGCTGCCCCGCAGCAGCCGATCGCGGAGTTCACTCCGCTTGTCATCCACCTTTTTCGGGTCCTCGCTGATGAGGTCGTCGAGTTCCATCCGGCCGATGGCGGCGCCCAACTCGCTGTTGATGCGCTGGCCGAGGATCGCCTGTGCCCCCGCCGGCGTGCCCACGCTGCGGATGAACGTGTCCACCCCCTTGGCATCGGCGATGCGCCAGCACACGTAGGCATCGATGGTTAGCGTGCGATCGATGGTGTTGCGCTTCGGATCGCGCGTCAGCAATTCCGCCCCCGGCAGGTCGAAATACTGCAAGCGGCGGTCGAGGCGCTGCACCGACTGGATGGGCCAGGGCCATTTGAAGTGCAGGCCAGCTTGCTCGCCGTTGGCACCGTCGTAGGTGGCCAACGGCCGGCCGAACTGCGTCAGGTAGACGAACTCGGTACGGTCCACGGTGAAGGCACACAGCGGAGCGACGACGGCCGCCCCGACAAGCCCAAGGATCGCGAGAAGTTTCCAACGCATAACAGCCTCAACTTACCGGCCGGCTCACGCCGGCCATTCGCCTACGGTTCGCCGCGCATCTCGCTCGGTTGAGTGCGCGGGGGCGCCATCAAGCCGGGCAGGGGCAGACCGAATGGGCCAGGAGGGATCAGCCAGAGGTTGCGCCGGCCGGGCACGCGGTCGGCGTCGATGAGGATCTTGTCGCGGTTACTCAGGGCGGCCGACAGGGAGTCCCAGTACAGGCGGAAATCGGTCAACGCCGCTTGCCGGACCAGCGCCTCGTCGCGGCGGCGCAGGTACTCCTCGCCCACCTCGGCGGCCGGCCGGCCCTTGCCCATCTCCCGCCAGGCGTCGCGGAACAGACGCCATTCCTCGGCCAGGTCCAGACGTACTCGCGTTCGGTATCGTGCCTGGAACGCCGACAGGTTCGGCCTGGGCGAGGAGGACTTTATTCCGGGAGTCGGACTGCGCCTCGCGGACCTGTTTCAGTCCGTCGGCCTGCTGCCGCCGTTCATCGCGCAGCACTTTTTCCTCGCCCTGGTTGACCAACTGGTCGCGTTTCTCCATCGCGCGGGTGACGTCGTGGTAAGCCGCCACCACGTCCTGCGGCGGATGCAGGTCGTGCAGGTCCAGACCCTTCAGGGCGATGCCCATGCCCTTGCCGCCATACTCCCCGCAACGCTCCCGCAAACGTTCCAGGGCCATGTCCTGAAACCGGCCGCGATCGCTGGTCAGCAACTCGGCGAATTTCCGGCCGGCGACCGTCTCGCGCAGCACGGACTCGGCGGCACTGCGCAAGAGAGCGTCGGGTTCGGCGATCTCGAACAGGTAGACGTGCGGGTCGGCGATGGTGTAGCGAAGGGTGCCTTGCAGCTCGATCAGGTTGCCGTCGCCGGTAATCATGACGGCTTCCTCGGGGATGCGGCGAACGCCGTCGTTGGCGTGCAGGCTCGACCAGGCCCGGCCGCCGGCCACGGCCTTACTGCCGGGCAGAGTACGGAAGCCGATCTCGACCGTGTGAACGCGGGCCGGTTGCAGGCGCGTGACGGTATCAATCGGCCACGGCCAGCACCAGTACAGACCGGGACCGAGATCGTCCGGCAGAGGCCGGCCGAAGCGGCGCACCACGGCCGACCTCGTCGGGACCGATCGCGTTCAGCCCACTCAAGCCCCAGACGGCCGCGGCCAGCAGCACGAGGACGGCGAGGATCGGTTTCCATTGATGCGACAGCCGTGCAACGCCTCGTCGAGGTCGAGGCGGTGTTCGAGCCAGTCGTTGAACCGGCGCAGGCCGCCGTACAGGCGCTGGAACAGCGGGCTGGTCGAGGTGCGCTCAAACCACAGCAGCCGCATGGCGTTGAGCAGGACGGCCAGCGAGCCGAGCTGGTGATAGACGACGGCGGCGACGGGCGATTGCTCGTACCACTGCGGCGGGGCCAGCAGCGGCCACAGCCAGGCCGTCGTCACGATGCCGACAGCGTTGACGCCGAAGGCGAAGATGAGGATGTTCTGGCGGATGATGCGCACCGTCTCGCGCGACAGCCGGAGTAGCAGCGGCAGCGGACGTAGCGGATCGCCCATGAAGACGACATCGCCGGCCTCGGCGGCGATGTCGGCGCCCGTACCGCCGATGGCCAGGCCGACGTCGGCGCGGGCCAGGGCCGGGGCGTCGTTGATGCCGTCGCCGACCATGGCAACGCGCCGGCCGGTCTGCTGCCAGGCGGCGACGAACTCCGCCTTCTGCTGCGGCAACAGCTCGGCGTGGACCTCGCTCACTCCCAACGCGGCGGCGACGACTCTGGGCCACCGCCGCGCGATCGCCGGTCAGCATGGCGATGTGCGTGATGCCCAGCGCCCGTAGGTCGGCCAGCACCTCCGCCGCCTCGACGCGAGGACGATCGCGGACGCCGATCATGCCAAGCAGTTTGCCGTCGCGGACGACAAGCAGCGCCGTTTGACCGTTGGCGTCGAGGGCGTCGAGCATCGGCTGGGCTTGCGGCGGCAGGCCGACGCCCTGTTCTTCCAGCAGCCGACGATTGCCGACGATGATCCGGCCGGCGGATGCGCGGGCCGAGACGCCGGTGCCAGGATGGGCCCGGAAGTCCTCGACCGGCTCGGGAGCGATCCCTCGTCGGCTCGCCTCCTGCGACGATGAGCCGGGCGATGAGGTGCTCGCTGGGCTGCTCCGCACTGGCGGCGATCCGCAACAATTCTTCACGCCGTGGACGCCCTCGTCGAGCCGGAGGAGTCGCCCAGCTCCAGACGGCCCTCGGTGAGGGTGCCGGTTTTGTCGAAAGCGAAGGCGTCGACCGGGCCAGACGTTCCAGGGCCGAGCCGCCCTTGATGAGGATGCCGGTTCCGGCCAGGCGCCCAGCGCCGCGATGATCGCCGCCGGCGTCGCCAGGATCAGCGCGCACGGACAGGCCACGACCAGCACGGACAGGGCCGGCAGCGTCACCAGCTGCCGAAAACTCAGGTTCGTCTCGGGCGGACGCATCCAGCCGGTGCCGTAGCCGACGAGGCAGACCAGGAAGGTCAGCGCGGCCAGGGCCAGGACGGCCGGCAGGAAGTAGCGGGCCAGGCGGTCGGCGGTGCGTTCCAGCGGCGCCTTGTCCTTCAGGGCGCGGGCGGTCATCTCGATGACCCGACCGACGACCGTGTGCTCGGCGACGCGGCGGGCCTCGAAGGTCAGGGCGCCGAACTGGTTGAGCGAGCCGGCCAGCACTTCGTCGCCCGGCCCTTTGTCCACCGGCAGACTCTCGCCGGTCAAGGCGCTAACGTCCACGGCCGAGCGCCCTTCGAGGACGACGCCGTCGGCCGGCACGCGGCCGCCCGGCTTGACGACGACACGATCGCCGACCTGCAAGTCTGCCGCGAGCACGCGCTCCTCACGGCCGTCGCGCAGCCGCCAGCAGCGGCGCGGACAGACCTCGACGATGCGACGAATGGCCCGCTGCGTCCGCTCGAAGGTGACGCTCTCCAGGCATTCGCCGAGCATGCCGATGAAGACGATCTCGGCGGCGACGAGCGGCTCCTGCACGAGGATGGCGGCGACGGAGGCGATGGCCACCGCCAGGTCGGCGCCAATTCGTCCCTCAAACAGCGAATTGAGCGAACCGTACAGGGTGCGCGCTCCGCCGAGGATCGCGGCCAGCAGGGCGATGCGGTAGCCGAAAGGCTCGTTGGACCAGGTAGGCAGGGACGGCCCTCCGGCGGCGATCCAGCGGGCCGCGATCGGCCAGACGTCGGCGCCGATCAACACGCCGAGCAGGCCCGTCAGCAGGTAGAGGCCGAGCCGGCCCTCCTGTCCGAAGGCGTCGTCGGCGTGGGAGATCTCGCGGTGCATCGGCGCGGCTCCGGGGTGCGCGGGCATCAGGTGGGTGTTCAGATTTGTTCAGGCTACGGTGGCCGGAGAACGTCGTCAAGCGTGTCTACGGCCCTCGCGGGGCAGCGCCGGAAAAAAAGTGAACGAAAATCCTTCGAGGGCGCCACTATTATGGGAAGAGATATCACTGCCTGACCGCGAAGGAGAAACCGCCGTGCGCCTGACCCTGCGAACCTTGCTGGCTTACCTGGACGACACGCTGGAGCCGATGGAAATCAAGAAGATCGGCCAGAAGGTCAGCGAGAGCGAAGCCGCCCAGGAACTGATCGCGCGCATCAAGCAAGTCACCCGCCGCCGTCGCATCACCACGCCGCCGGCCACCGGACCCAACGCCTTCGACCCGAACACGGTCGCGGACTACCTCGACAACGAGCTGTCCTCCGAGGAGATCGCCGAGCTGGAAAAGATCTGCCTGGAATCGGACGTACACCTCGCCGAGATCGCCACCTGTCATCAGATCCTGACGCTGGTACTGGGCGAGCCGGCCCTGGTGCCGCCGACCGCCAAGGAACGCATGTACGGCCTGGTGCAGGGCCGCGAAGCCATCCCCTTCCGTAAGGCGGCCACGCCCGGAGTCCATGCGCCGTCGCCCAGCGCCGCGGACATTGACGCCGACGAGATGTTTCTGCTCGGCTTGCCGTTTTACCGTCGCGGCAGCTGGCTGCGCTGGGCCTTGCCCGTGGCCGGCGTCGTCCTGCTCGCGGTGGTGGCCGTCGCCCTGTGGCAATCCATCTCCAGCCTCAACCAGGCCACGCAGCCGGCGCCGGTTAAGCAGGTCGCCGACGCGAGCAATCCCGACAAGCCGGACAACACCAAACCCGATAACACCAAGCCGGACAACACCAAACCCGATAACACCAAGCCGGACAACACCAAACCCGATAACACCAAGCCGGACAACACCAAACCCGACAATACGGACAGCAAAAAACCTGAGAATACGGACAGCAAGAAACCCGACAACACGGACAACACCAAGCCCGACAACACGGAATCGAAGAGGCCGGCGAGCAACCCCGTCACCCGTAAAGCCAAGCCGAGCACCGAGCGAGCGGAGGTAGGCGGTTACTACTTCGACGCCAAAAGCCCGCCGAGCATCTTGGTACAGCGCAAGAACGAGGAGGACGGCTGGCACCGGCTTAAACCAGGCACGCGGGTATCCAGCAAGGACCAGTTGATGAGCCTGCCCGGCTATGCCAGCGAGCTGCGCCTGGACAACGGCGCCCATCTGCTGCTGCGCGGCCACGTCCGCGAGTTCTCGCTTCCCCTGTATCCCCACATGGATTATCTGCAGGAAAGCGCGGTCGTGCTGCACAAGAACAAGGACGTCGATGTCGATGTGACGCTTCAGCGCGGCCGGCTCTACCTCTCCAACCACAAGGACAAAGGCCCGCTCGTGGCCCGGCTGCGCTTTGAGACGGAGGTTTGGGATCTGACCCTGGAGGAGCCTGGCTCGGAAGTCGGGATGGAGTTGCTCAAGTATTACGACCGCAACAGCGATTACTCGCGCGGCGAGGAACCGGTGGCCATCCTGTACCTGCTCGTGCTTCAGGGACGAGCGAGCCTGGCCGTGGAATACAACCAGTATCCCAACCTGTCGCGGACGGGCGCGGGCTTTTTCCAGTGGGACAACAAGGGACCCGGCGCTCAGGGGCCGCAGCGCGTGGACGACCAGGTACGCGGCGCCTTCGCCAAGGTGCCGCCGTCCAATCGCGGCGCCGAGGGCATGGATTTGGCCCTGAACCAGATCAGCCGCCGCATGCTCCCCGACAAGTTCCCGTCCGTCGCCCTCGATGAAGCGCTGCTGAGCAGCAACCAGCCAATGGAACACATGCTGGCCATCTACTGCCTCGGCGCGCTGGACGAGGTCAAGAAACTGATTGGCGTTCTCGGCGACAACGATCCGGTCCACGCTCCGAACCGCGACACGGCCATCTTCACCCTGCGGCGCTGGCTCGCGCGCGATGCGTCGCAGGGTCTGAAACTCTACGATCCCAAGAACAAGACCGGCCTGTTGCAGGTAGATCGGGAGTACAAAGAAAGTGAGGCGGATACCGTCTTCCTGTTGCTGCACGACTTCAATGAGGAGGACCGGGCCAAGCCGGAGACGTACGATTTGCTGGCGACCTGCCTCCTGAGCGAGAAAGTGGCCATCGCGGAGTTGGCCCGCTGGCACCTGTATCGGCTGTCCAGCACGTTGGGTGTCAAGCTCTCCGCCCTGGACAAGTTCAACGCCGCCTTGCCACGCCCGGAACGCGAAGCGGCGGCTCGGGAAGTACGAGACAAGATTAACGAAGGCAAGTTGCCGCCGCGTACCACCGGCAGGCCCACCGGACCCGCCCCGGTCACACCCCCACGCAACGGCTCGGGGACGAAACCCAAGAGTTAGCGGGAAGTTCCTCGACGTTTCGCCGCGACGCGCAGCGGAGCGCGGCAGCCCCGCGCTCCGCTGCGCGTCGCGGCGAAACGAAAGGAATGGTTGGAAGCGCCCTTAACGCTTCAACGCCTCGCGCGTGAAGGTGTCGGCCGGGAAGTTCGGGTTGAGCTTGATGTCGCGGAAGAAATACTCGCCGATCAGCTGGCCCTCGCTTCCCTTGATGATGGAGCCGACCTGCAGCCACGTCTGTTTCTCAACGTAGATCGTCAACTCGGCGATGCCGTCTTCCTCCGCCTTTTGGTAGCCGGTTCGCCGGAGCACCCAGCACGGCCGATCGCCGGCTTCCTTGATTCGTTTGACGCCGAGATATTCGATGTGCAGGGTCTTCGCCTTGCGGGCCGCCTCCCAGGAGGCCAAGGTACGCTGCATGCCGATCTTGATGCCGAACTCCGTGAGCGGATAACGTCCTCCCTTCTTGGCATCGCTGCCGTTGGGGTCGCGCTGGACGATGCCGGCCACGGACAGGACGCCGGCCGGCCGCACCAGAATCTGGTCCTTGTTCTGGCCCTTCACGTACAGCGTGGCCGCCGCCCGACGCGCTCCCTCTTTCCACTTCATCCGCACGCTGAAAGGGTCTTCGCGGAAGGCCACGTCGATCACTTCACTTCGCTCCAGCCGGCCATCGATGCGTTCCTGTTTGCGCAGCGTACACGTGTACCCCTTGACCTCGCGGTCGTAGCGGCGAATGCAGGTTTCCAGAAAGGCGAGCGGATCGGTCTTGGCCAGCCGCTCCACGGCGGCCTCGCTCGGCAGCGGGTCGCCGTTGTCCGTTACGTCTCGGAACGTCGTCACCGTCGGGGCTTCCTTGCTCGACAGTCCCGAGATGAATACCAGGCACAGCGGCAAACACGGCAGCAAACGGCGCATGGTCATCCTCCCTCGGGCCGAAAATGGCGAACGGCCGGCGTCAGCCGGCTGATAGCTGACCCTATTTCTATTTTAAGCATTGGGGCAACTCTGCCAATCAAAAGTTAGGCAAGAAGAGAGGAATAGGGAAAAAGGAAGGTCTGCACGGGAGGATCGGAACGGTAAAAGGATGCGATCTTTGTGCGAGAACCGATCTGTAGGGAAGGAGGGGATGGCTGCCACGGAATTTCCGGGCGTACTCGGTTCAATTGTGCCTCCCGCAACGACCGAAAGCGCAGAATAGAGCACACGCCGCCGCTCGCCGTCTCGCCGGAATGCCGGGAGGCCTCGATCCGACGTCGAGAGGATGTAGCGGGTGGCGCAGGATAAACGTCTGTCCTGCCGGAGGGATTCCGCCGTGATGCGAGGGACCCCCCTTCGTTGGCCCCTGGCCGTTTTGCTCTGGCTCTTGAGTTGTGCCGTACCGTGTCCGCAAGCCCGGGCCATTGGGCCATTCCGCGCCCCCCGCGGAATCGTCTATGCCATTGATGGGGCCGGCGGATTCGGGGTCTGTTCGCAGACGATCCGGGAGAGTGCTGCCGCCGACAACCTGCCGCTGGAGGTGCGCACCTTCGACTGGTCCCACGGTTACTGCCGAGTCCTTGCGGACCAGATCCACGCGGCGCACATGCGCCAACAAGGCCGAAAACTGGCGGCACTGGTGCTTCGCTGCCGGCAGGAGTGGCCCGGCCGTCCGGTCTATCTGCTCGGTCACAGTGCCGGCTGCGGCGTGGTTCTCAACGCCGCCGAGAACCTTCCTCCCCACAGTGTCGAACGCATCATCCTGCTGGCACCGGCCGTGTCGGTCAACTATGACCTACGGCCGGCCCTGGCCAGCGCTTGCCGGGGCGTGGACGTGTTTTACAGCGAACACGACTGGGCCTGTTTGGGTATCGGCGTTCTGCTGGCCGGTACGACGGATCGCCATCGGACGCTGGCGGCGGCCGGCAAGATCGGCTTTCGGCCGGTGCTCACCCGTCCGGGCGACGCGGCCCTCTATGCCAAGCTGCGCCAGTATCCCTGGGATCCGAGTTTGTCGTGGACGGGACACAAGGGCGGCCACTACGGCGCTCACCAGCCCGGCTTCCTGCACACGTTTGTCCTGCCGCTGCTCGATCCCGCGGCGGCGGTTGCGCGGGATGGAGTTTGGAAATGAGAAGGCCGGTGCGGCGCCGGCTCAGCGGGCCAGCGGCGCCGGACAGATGCGTTCGAGAGTGAGAAGAAGCTCGTTCAGGTCAAACGGCTTGGACAGGGCGGCGACGAATCCGGCCTCGGCCATCTGCTCCTGTTCGCGGCTGCCGACATAGCCGGTGGCGGCCACGACGGGAATGTCGCGCAGCTGGTCGTCGGCGCGGAGCAAACGCAGCAGGTCGTAGCCGTCCTGCTGGGGCATGCCGATGTCGGTGATGATGACGTCGGGCGGTTCGGCGCGGGCCGCTTCCAGGGCTTGCGGGACGCTGGCCACTTCGCGTACCTGCAAGCCCTTGGCCGTGAGCAGCCAGCTCAGCACCTGGATGGTATCGAGCGAATCGTCCACCAGCAGCAGGCGCAAGGGGACCGGCGTCCGTACCGCCTCCTCCGGTCGAACCGTCATCTCCGCGCGCACCAGCGGAAAGCGGCAGGTGAAGCGAGCGCCGGGTCCGGGGTTGGAATTGGCCGCCGTCAGGTCGCCGTCGTGTAGCAGGGCGATCTCGCGGGCGATGGCCAGGCCCAGGCCGGTGCCGCCGTGCTGCCGGCGCGAAGTCGCGTCCGCTTGCCAGAACGGCTCGAAGACTCGTGCCAGATACGCCGGCTCGATGCCGGGGCCGCTGTCCCCCACTTCGAGGAAGACCTGCCCCTCGCGCAACCAGGCCGACAGAAGGATTCGGCCCTCCGCCGGGGTAAATTTGACGGCGTTGTCCAGCAGGTTGGCCACCACCTGCTTGAGGCGTTCGGGGTCGGCCAGCAGCGGTGGGAACGAGCTGCGCAGATCGAGGGTCAGGATCTGGTCCTTGCCGGCGGCGCGCGGTTCGATCATCTCGACGGCGGCGCGCAGACACGCGGCCAGGTCCACGGGGCGTTTCTCCAGCGACAGCTTGCCGGCGCTGATGCGAGCGACGTCGAGCAGGTCGTTGATGAGGCGGGCTTCCTGGTCCAGGTTGCGTTGCATGGCGTCGAGGACCGGCTGCCAATCGCCGCCGGGCAGTTGGCTGCGGAGCAGGTCGATGCCCGCTCGCAGCGGCGTCAACGGTGTGCGCAGCTCGTGCGACAGCGTGGCCAGGAAGCGATCCTTGGCCGCGTTGGCCTCGGCCAGCTGATGGTTGGCCCGCGTTAGCTCGGCCGTGCGCGCCTGCACTCGTTCTTCCAGCTCGGTCGTTCAATTCCTGCAGCTCGCGCTCGCGGCGCGCGGCCAGCAGACCCAGGCGCCGCTGTTCGACGGCCCGGCGGACGGTCAATTTGAGGTCCTCGATCACGCACGGCTTGACCAGGTAATCGTAGGCTCCCCGTCGCAGGGCCGCCACGGCCGACTCCAGCGAGGCGTAACCTGTCAGCACGATGCAACAGGTCTCCGGCGCCCGCCGGCGGACCTCTTCGAGCAGGCCCAGGCCGTCCGCCTCCGCCAAGGTCAATTCGAGGAGCATTACGTCATAGGGCCGTTCGCTCACGGCGCGCACGGCCTCCTCGACCGCGCGAGCAATGACCACCTCGTACTGTTCCTGACGGAGAATGCTCGAAACGGTGTGGGCACCGTCGGGATCGTCATCGACGAGGAGCACGGCCACTTGTTCTTCCGGAGCGGATGGTGCAGGGCCAAACGGACTTGCTTCGCCGAGCATGATCGTCCTCCGTGCGAATGACCTGCGGTTCGTCTGCCGAGAGCGAAAACATGCGACTGGGGCCGCATCGTCGGACGCGAAGCAACGCTGGTCCGCGAACTTCGTCATCCCTCCGGGACGACGATTGGTTATTGTAAATCTTTCCGCGCTGGGACGCCAGATGTCGGCTGGGGTTGAGCGACGCGCCCTCCTTACGGAACGGAATCGCGCAGGGCGACAGTGCTCTCCCCGCTCCCTAACGGTCGCGGCTCCGACGTGCCCGGTCGCTCTTCTCAGCGAAGGGCCGTCTTGCTACATTGACTATTTCGACATGGCCCGGCACGGGTCGGGCCGTCAGCAAATGGAGGGACGTGTGGCCTCGATCAATTACAGCCAGGTGCGCAAGGGCATGGTCATTGTCGGCGAGGACGGCCAGCTCTACGCCGTGGTGGACCGCGACCTGAACACGCCGGGGAACTGGCGCGCCATTCTCAACTTGAAGCTCAAGAACCTCAAGACCGGCGCCGTCACGCCAAAGCGCTTCCGTCCGGACGACAAGGTCGAATTGGCCTACCTGGACAAGCGGCCGATGCAATACCTCTACAAGGAGGGCGATGGCTTCGTCTTCATGGACAAGGAGACGTACGACCAGATCACGCTCAGCGAAGAACTGGCCGGCGAAATGATTCTCTATCTCAAGGAGAATGAGGACGCCCTGGTCACGTTCTACGAAAGCAAGCCGCTCAGTCTGGAGCTGCCGGCCACGGTCGAGTTGAAGGTGGTCGAGACGGAGCCGTCGGTCAAGGGCGCCACGGCGGCGGCGCAGTTCAAGCCGGCGACGCTGGAAACCGGCCTGAAGGTGACGGTGCCGCCCTTCATCGCTATCGGCGAGTTGATCCAGGTCGATACCCGCACCGGCGAATACCTCAGCCGCGCCAAGTAAGAAAAGCCATTCACCACGGAAACCACGGAACACACGGAAGAAAAAGACAACCAAGAAAGCCCGGCGCCGATCGGCGCGGCCTTGTCTTGAATAAATTCGTATCTATTTTGTCTTTTTTCCGTGTGTTCCGTGTTTTCCGTGGTGAGGAATTCTTCTCTTCCTCATTTCGGCTGTGCCGGGGCGCTGTGACAGGGGGAAGAGGTGGAAGTGCTGGCTGCCTCCGTCGTCGTTTCCGGCCCCATCGTCGCTATTCCCCATGCCAGGGCGGAGCTACCCAGCAACAGCAGTAAGACCAGGATCGCCAGGTAGCGCAGCCGGCCCCAGCGCATCTCGTCGGCCGTCTCGGCCATCAGCTCGAAGACCGAATCGGAAACCGTGGCCCCCATCGCTTTGCCGAGGGCCGTCAGTACCGCCGTTTGCACCGTGGCGTTGACGAGTACCGGCGACACCGCCGACAGAGACGAGCCGTGCTGTTCGAGCAGGTGAATCAGCGACGTGGACGACGGCGTCCAGCCGCGCAGGGTCAGCCGGGCGCGCAACCGCTCGCGCGCCCGTCCGACACGCGATTGCACCGTCCCGCGTGGACAACCCAGGTGCTCGGCCGCCTCCTCGCACGTCTTCCCTTCCAGGTGGCAGAGAATGAAGGCCGTGCGATACTTCTCGGGAAGGTGCCGCAGCTCCACGTCGAGCATCCGCCGCAACTCGTTCCAGGCGGTCAGGTCGGCCGGGTCGCCGCACTTCTCATCGATGGGCAGTTCGTCCAGAGGTTTCTCCATGACCCCTCGGCGGGCCGCCCGCGCCTGCGCGCGCAGGGCGATGCGGTAAGCGACGGTGTACAGCCAGCCGCTGAGCGACGTCGCGTTTGCCGATGGAGCCGGCCTTGCGCCAGCATCAGGAAGGCGGCCTGGAAGGCATCCTCGGCGTCCTGGGTGTGGTGCAGCACGCGCCGGCAGACGCCGAAGACCATCGGTCCATGCCGCCACATCAACAGCTCGAACGCCGCCTCATCGCGGTCCTGGAGAAAACGCTCCAGCAGATGCGCATCGGTGACGACTCCCGACAGCGACGGCCGCAGGCGTCGTTGCACGTGTTCGAGAATGGCCGGCAAGGATCGGGTCATCATGTCTGCTTCTCCGTGGGGGACCTTCTGACGGTATAGAGGCAGCGGGCGTCTGTCCGCATCCCATTTTTTCGGTCGCGACGGAGTTCCTTGCAATCGCCCACGGACGCCCCTAGAATGCAAAAGGTTTGATGGATGGCCGAACCTCTTCTCCACAGGTGCTCGTCTTCCGCCGTCATTTCTCCGACCGCCGCAGGGAGCGAGACTCATGAACGACCGATCCGGACTGTGGCTCCTGCTGATCGCTTCCTTCGCGTTCGGTCCACGGATGGCCGCGGCCCAGTATTTTCCCTCTCGGGAATCGCACCGCCCTCTGCCGAATGATCCGGACATGAAGGCTGGCCAGGAGATGATGGCCGATCGCCTCAAGGAGCTGCACGAATTGCGCCAGCTGCAAGACCAGGTGCAAGGTCTGCTCCAGGATAAGGATTTCCTCAACAACATCAAACAACATCTCCCGGAAGAAGATTTGCGACGGTTGCAGGAGAAAGTTCTTCGCGGCGACGGTCTGTCCGGCGATGACAGGTGGAACAAGCTGCTTCAGCAGGCGGTATCTCAACACAAGCTGGACAATCGGCAGATCGACGTCCTCCGCCGCTGGGCCGAACGGGCCGACAAGACGCGGACAAACGTCTCCAATGAGGCGGCCCTCCTGAATGACCGTGCCCCGACCGTGACCCCTTCCTCATCGTCATCTTCCGGTCCCTCCGGCTCAACGGTGCCTCCGTCGCCGACGGGACCATCGGGGTCGTCGTTCTGGGACCGGGTGCAAGAACAAACATCGACGTGGATCGGCGCGGACATGGATGGCCTGGCCGGCGACGTGGCCGACGCCCTGATCGAACTGGGAGCCACCGAGGAGGGATCGCCGCTGGCGGAACTGCTGCGCAACGGGAAGTATGCCGGCTTCTCGGAGGACGAACTCGCCGAGGAAGCCGCCGGCCTGTCGCGCTACCTTCCGGACGCGGCCGAGTTTCTGAGCGAACAGCGCGGCGTCTGGGACGAGGTCGGTTCGATCTTTCGCGCGGCCCTTCCGTCGTCCGCCCCTGGTCTGGACCGCGCTCCTTCGATGCCTTCTCCGCCGGCGGAGAAGGGCGGAAACTGGGGCGGCGGCACCATCGCGCTGCTGGGGCTGGCGGTGCTGATGCTGATGCTGTGGACGATGGGCGGATGGTCGAGGTGGAGAACGGCCCGCGGCGAACCCGGCGAATGGCGGCTGGGGCCGTGGCCGGTGTCTCCCGCCGCCGTCTCGACGCGGCAGGACGTGGTACGCGCCTTCGAGTATCTCGCTCTGCTTCGCCTTGGGCTGAACGCCGGCACGCGCCATCATTGGGAACTGGCCGAGCGTCTCGGCGAAGGCGGTGGCAGCGATCCCGTTCGCCGTCGCGCCGCCGAGCAGCTGGCCGGCTTTTACGAGCAAGCTCGTTATGCCCCCGAGGGCGAGCCGTTGTCGCCACAGAAGTTGGCCGAGGCTCGACAAGCTCTTTGTTTGCTCGCGGGAGTGACAGCCGCATGACACTCCGCCGCGCTGCCCGGTGTGCCGTTCTCGCCGGACTGTTGACGTTGGCCCTCGTCCCGCCTTGCGCCGCCCAACGGCCGCAGGCGCCGGGCGGGTTGAAGCAACTCCCGCTCCGTCTCGAAGCCATCCCTTATGGTCAGCGGACGGATGCTTTTCGACGCCTTCTCTTCGAGTTCCGCTTCCAGCCGGTCACCACTTTCGCCGAGATGCAAGAGAAGCCCGACGAATCCATCCTCATCGTGTTCGGCGATCCGAATTGTTTGACCAAGCAAAGGTTTCGAGACTATTTCCCTGACGGACCCCGCTCTTTTATCCAGGCCGGTGGCGCTGTGCTGATCGCCACCGATAAGGAAGTGGAGGGCGAGGCACGCGAGAATTTGTGGGACATAGCCCGAGTATCCGTGACCGGCGAAACCTTTAAGTGCTCGGAGGGTACGGAAGTTTATCGGAGGCTGGACTACTGCCCCTTCGTGGAGCCGATCGCGGATTCCGGGCTTATGGATCGTTTGGCGAAGGTCATGGGCATGGGCGATAAGCCGGCTCTGTTCCGCAATCCCCATCCCAATCAACCCGACCTGCGCGTCGCCACCAACGCACCCTCCAGTCTACGGGAGTCCCCGGGCTGGTGGGGCTTGCCGAGCGGCATCCATCGGCTGGCCCGACTTCCGGCCGCCTGTCTTAGCGACCGCGGCACACCGCAACGCGAAGGTCCGCTCTTCGCCGTCGGCGGATCGCTGGGTCAGGGCCGCGTTCTGGTGTTGGCGGACCACAGCATCTTCATCAACCGCATGATCTTGCCGCGCGACACCGGCAATCTGGAATTCGCCGCGAACTGCCTGCACTGGCTGCGCGGCGGCGCCTCCACTCCGGTCGAGATGCTCCACGCGGTCAAAAGCCCGCAAGCACTCCCGCGGCTGACCGGCCAGCGCAACAAGGTCCTGTTCGTGGAGGACGGCCAAGTCCACGACAGTTTCGCGGTGCCCATGAAGACGGTGCCGATCAAGCCGCCGCCGGCTTCGGAGCCGGCCATCGTCGCCGCCGTCGATCGAACCTTGGCCAACATGGAAGATCGCCATTTCTTCGACGAGGGTCTGCTGAACAAGCTCGGCGACCACGGTTGGACGACGCGGAACCTAGGACGGAGCGCCGTGTGGCTGTTCTCGCTGACGCTGCTGCTCTTTCTGGGCTATCGCTACGTCTGGCGCGGCCGGCATCAGCTCGACACGGCAGTGCCGCTGCTGGAGCAAGCGGTGGCCGAGCACGAGCCGACCGCATCGCTCCTCGCTCAGCGCCGTCGGGCCTTGTTGCGGGCGGGCAACGTCTGGGAGACGGCGCATCAGTTGGCCCGGCAATGCTTCGAGTCGGCAGGCGTTGCCCTGACCGGACCCTCTCGGCCGCGCCTCGCGGTCCAGGGCAACTGGTGGCAGCGCTGGCGCGTCCGCCGGCGCGTTGCGCGCCTGTGGCAGCTGGCTCACGGCGAAACGCCGGTTCGCATTTCCCCCGCCGCCTTGAAACGATGGGTCCGCGAGCTGGACGAACTGAAGACCGCCCTGGCGAAGGGAACGATCCGATTGACCTGAATGAGCTGCTTGCGGCTTAGAGTCTGTCCGTTAAGCCCCTCTCCCCCGTACTCGGGGGAGAGGGGTTGGGGGTGAGGGGGCGGCAAACCCTGGGAAACCGCACCCCCTCACCCCAACCCCTCTCCCCCGGAGTACCGGGGGAGAGGGGCTTACCGGACAGACACTTAGCGCTAAGCCGCAAGCGGCGGAGTGGGCCCGTTTGCTGAGGTTTGCTGCATGGCCGGCGATCACGGATTGAACAGCGCGACGGATACCGAGGCGCTACGGCGCTCGTGCCGAAGATGCGCGAGCTGCGCGATCGCGTCGTCGCCGAGGTCGGCAAGGTCGTCGTCGGCATGACCGAGGTCACGCACCAATTTCTCATCGCGCTGTTGGCCGGCGGACACGTCCTGCTTGAAGGCGTGCCCGGCGTCGCCAAGACGACGCTGTCGAAAACCTTCGCGCGCGTCCTCGGCACGCAGTACCAGCGCTTGCAGTTCACGCCCGATCTGCTGCCCTCCGACGTGACCGGCACCTACGTCTTCGACCGCAAACAGAACGAATTCGTCCTGCGCAAGGGTCCGATCTTCTGCCAGGTGCTGTTGGCCGACGAGGTCAACCGCGCCCCGGCCAAGACGCAATCCGCCTTGCTGGAGGCGATGCAGGAGAACCAGGTCACCATCGAGGGCACCACCCTACCGCTGCCGCAACCGTTCATGGTGCTGGCCACGCAGAACCCCATTGAGCAGGAAGGCGTTTACCGTCTGCCCGAGGCCCAGCTCGACCGCTTTCTGCTGCGCGTGGACATGGGCTATCCCCAGCGCTTCGATGAGGTGGCCATGCTGCGTCTGCACAGCCATCCGGTGGCGCCGACGGACCAGTTGTTCACGGCCGAGCAGATCCTCGACATTCAGTGGCAGGTAGCGGCGGTGCATGGCGACGAGACTCTGTTGGAATACATCGTCGATCTGGCCGACGCCAGCCGCAATCATCCCGACCTGGCCCTCGGCGCCAGCCCGCGCGCGCCCTGTGTCTGCTGCGCTGCGCCGCGCCTGCGCCGTGCTCGATGGCCGGCATTATTTCACGCACGAGGACGTACAGGCCATCGCTGTGGGCGTGCTCGGCCATCGCCTGATCGTGCGGCCCGAGGCCGAGGTTGAAGGCAAGCGCGCCCTCGACGTAGTGCGCGAGCTGCTGGAGACGGTGCCGGTGCTGGAATCCGCGCCGCGGAAAACTCGGAAAGGCGAACGGCCGGCGTAAGCCGGCTGGTTCCCCCACCAGCCGGCTTCTACTGAACCAGCCGGCTTCTACTGAACCAGCCGGCTTACGCCGGCCGTTCGCCATTCGAATGAAGGCCGCCTACACTATCTCCGCGTCCGACACGAACTCGACCATCGAGGGTTGCTGCCATGAGAGATCCTTCTCGACGAGGATGGCTCTGCCTGGCCGTTGTGACGGCCCTGGCCGGAGCGTCCGTCTGCCGCGGCGAGGAGACGAAAAAACCGAATGTCGTTATCCTTCTCGCCGACGACATGGGTTACGCCGACGTCGGTTTTCACGGCTGTAAGGACATTCCGACGCCGAACATCGACTCGATCGCTCGCAACGGCGTCCGCTGCACCAACGGCTACGTCTCCGGCCCGTATTGCAGTCCGACGCGCGCCGGCTTGCTCACGGGCCGTTACCAGCAGCGTTTCGGCCACGAATTCAACCCCGGCGGACAGGGCGAAGAAAAAGGATTGCCGTTGACCGAGACGACAATCGCCGATCGGTTGCACTCGGCCGGCTATGCCACCGGATTGGTCGGCAAGTGGCACCTCGGGAATGCTCCGCGCTTCCATCCGCAGAAGCGCGGCTTCGACGAGTTCTTCGGTTTCCTTGGCGGCGCCCATCCCTACCTGCCGGGCATGGGTGCTCCGATCTACCGCGGCACGGAGGTCGCCAAGGAAAAGGAATACCTCACCGACGCCTTCGGCCGCGAGGCCGTCGCCTTCATTGATCGGCACAAGGACCAACCGTTCTTCCTCTACCTGGCCTTCAACGCCGTCCATACGCCGCTGCAAGCCACCGACGATCGCTTGCAGAAATTTTCCTCGATCGAAGATCCGAAAAGGCATAAGTATGCGGCCATGACCTTGGCGATGGACGAGGCGATCGGCAAGGTGCTTGCCAAGCTGCGCGGAAAAGCTGGAAGAGCGACACGCTGATCTTCTTCTTCAGCGACAACGGCGGGCCGGTCATGCGTGGCACGACGATCAACGGTTCGCGCAACGACCCGCTGCGCGGCTCGAAACGCACGACGCTGGAGGGCGGCATTCGCGTGCCGTTCGCCGTCCAGTGGAAGGGGCACGTGCCGGCCGGCAAGGTCTATGAGAAGCCGGTCATCCAACTCGACATTCTGCCGACCGCGTTGGCCGCCGCCGGCGTGGACGTTCAAGCGGAATGGAAGCTCGACGGCGTGGACTTGCTGCCATATCTGAACGGCCGCAAGACCGGGACGCCGCACGAGACCCTGTATTGGCGGCTGGGACAGCAGATGGCCATTCGCCGCGGCGAGTGGAAACTGGTTCGCTACGACTCAGTCGCCGACGGCGCGGAGGGCGGCAAGGGCGCCGCCGTGACTTCCGCCAAGCTCTATCACCTCGGCGAGGACATCGGCGAGAAAAACGACCTGGCCGCCAAGCAACCCGAGCGCGTCCGCGAATTGCAAACGGCCTGGGACAAGTGGAGCGCCGAACTCGCCAAACCGCTGTGGGGTTCGCCGCGCCGAGCCGCGGCTCGGACGAATGGTCGCTAACGAGTTCTTCTCCGAGCCTGAAGCGTAAGCGAAGAGAATCGACTCTTCGCTTACGCTTCAGGCTCCGAAAAAACGCGCTCTCCGGTATGAAGTAACGCCATGTTGACCGCGCGTGCCTGGTGGTTCCTGCTCAGCGTACTGCTGGTCCTGACCGTGGGACTGCTGACGCCGTCACTGCCGCTCCTCCTGGTCGGCCTGACGCTGCTAGTGTGGTTCGCCTCGCAGTGGCTTCTGTTCCTGCTGCGATTGCCGGGTGTGCGCGAGCTGGACGTTGAGCGCGAGGTCTGGGACGACAAGGCGCCCGTCGCCACGCTCTGGGCCGGCCAGTGCTTCGAGGTGCGTCTGCGCCTGGTCGCCCCCAACTGGCTGGCGTCGCCTCACGTCGCCGCCGCCGATCATGTGCCCTATACTGTCGAACTCGTGGACGGACTCCGCACCGCCCAAGGCTCGGTCGGTCCCGGCCGACCCCTGGAGCTGTCCTATCGCATCGGCTGCGGTTCGGCCGGCCTGGTCCGCTTCGAGGGAATGCGCGTCCAGGCCGCCGACTGGCAGGGCTTCTTCTATCACGTCCATTTCGTCCACGCCGTCATGGTCCTGCGCGTCCTGCCGACGTTGGGACAGCGGGCCGGACAGCCGGCCTCGAAGAAGCGGCACAACCTGCTCATGCCGCCGGGCATCCACCGCTTGCACCGTCCGGGTTCGGGCAGCGAATTACTCGACCTCCGTGACTACCTGCCGGGCGATCCGCCCAAGACGATCGCCTGGAAGGTGTCGGCGCGGCGTGATCGTCTCATCACCAAGGAGTTCGAGAGTGAAGTGCCCGTCCGCTGTACGCTGTTCGTGGATACCTCGAACTCGGTGCGCATCGCCGGGCTGTCCGGCGTCGGGCCGCGCCAGGTGAGTTACGGCAAGTCTCTCGATCGCCTCGTCGAACTGGCCGCGGGCATTTTGCAAGCCGGCGTCCGCATCCGCGACCTGACCGGCCTGTGTCTGTTCGACGAGCAGGGCGCCGCGAGCGTCCGGCCGGATCGCGGCGGTGCCCACCTGACGGATTGCCTGCGTCGGTTGGCCGACGCCGCCGCCTTGCAGCCCCGGCTCGAGCGCGTCAATCCTGATCACCTGCTCCCTCTGGCCTACAGTTTCGCTGTTGAAGTTTACCCGGAGCTGTTGCGGCCCGCGGTCAACTCCACGCCCCTGTTGATGACCTGGCTGGAAGGGTTCGCCGGCTACACGCGCCGGCTCCCCTTTGGCCTGTGGGAGCTGCGGCGGCGCTGGAGGACCGCGCTGGGTAGGCTCGATCTCTTCGAGCTGCTGCATCGTCGCAAGAGCGAACTGCGCAGTCTCTGCTGGTGGTCGTCGTTCTGGGCCTTGGTCCTGCCGTTGTCTCTCTTCGCTGCCAAAGTGTTCCTGAAAGTTCGCATCCCGGAAAAGCTGCTGGTGTTTGTGCTCTTCTTCTCTCCCCTGGCGTCCCTTCTAATGTGGGGATCGACCTTCCTTCTCTTCGGGCTGGATGCGTTAACGGGCCGGGCCAAGCGGCGGCGCGATCGCTGGCGCAAGCAGTTGGCCGCCATCCTGTCGGCGCGTTACGGCCTGGGGGCGGGCGGTTTGTCGGCCCTTCTGGAAGACGACGACGCTTTTTCGCTGCGGACCCAGCAATTCCTTGGCGAGCACCAGGTTCCGTACTCACTGCCCTTGTACGGCCGCGATGGCCGGTATCTATTCGCGTCCCCCGAGAAGGTATCGGTGCTGGCTGACGCCCTGCTGCGCGCCGTGGGCAAGGGACGCGATAACGAGCTGTTCGTCCTCCTGGCGGACCTGCTGGAGCTGGATGACGGACTCGATCCGCTCTTGCGGGCGGTGCGCGTGGCTCTGGGCCGGCATCACCAGGTCGTACTCATCTGTCCCTGGCCGCCGGGCCTGGCCCTGCCTCACGACAACCCGGCCGGACAGGCCGCCGCCGCGCTGGCGGTCCACGGCCGGCCGCGCGGCCGACGTTCGGCGTCGGCCAGCCCGCACGCGGTCTTGTGGGACCAGGTAACGACGCGGCGTTTCCACGCCGCCTATCAGCGGCTCCGCCGAACCTTCACGCGCCTGGGCGTGGCCGTCGTCTGCGCCGCCAGTGATGAGCCGGCCCCGCTGATTCTCCGTCGCCTGGAACGCTTGCGCACCTTGGGGAGACCCCACGCATGAACCCGGCTCACGCCGCGCCTCGGCCGCCCTCGCGCCAGGAGCTGCGCACCCATCCGGCGGTGCGCAACTACACGCTGTTCAGTCTCGCCTCGATGTTCCTCCTGGTCGTGTGCCTGGCGGATCGCGGTCTGGGGTGGTGGTGCCTGATGCCGGCGGTGGTCGGCGGCTTGTCCCTGCTGGCGCACTGGAGTATTGGACCGCCGCTGGTGATCGTGTCCCTGACTGGCTTGCTCCTGTCGAGCAGCCGTTACCGTCCGGTCTATCCGTACTGGGGACGCGACCCGGTGCCAACGGCGATGGATTTGCTGCTGTGCGCCGCCGTGCTGGGTTATGTCGTGGGGCACTATCGTCTGCTGTCGCTGGTGCGTCACGTCTTCCCGGCCGACCCGCGGCGCCCTCTTCGCGGTCCCCTGGCGAACACGGCCCGGCGTCGCTCCGCCGACCTGGTGAGCGCCGGCGAGATGACTCGGCTGGTGTTGACGCTGCCGTTGTGGACGGGAACCTCCATCCTCGCCTGGGGATGGCTGATAGAGGAAGCTCCGGCCCTGGACATGCCGGTTCGCGTTTGGCGAACGCTGCGGATGGTCTGGGCCATCCTCGCCGTTCTGGCCCTGACCGCGATCGTGGCCGGCTACCTGCGGCAAACGACGGCGACGCCGGAGGAAAGTTTGCTGTACTTGCAGGACCAGGTTCTGGCGGCCGACGCGAGGAGAGCAAGGCCGTCTCCATCGCTGGCTGACGTGGGCGCGGCTACGCGGCCGGCGCGGAAGGGAGACGTTATGAGGTTCTGGTGGCGCGAGCTGGGCGGCTGGCTGCTGATCGGTCTGGGGCTGTTGTGCTTCGGCGTCGTCTGGCAGTTCTGCAAGAGGCGCTGGCTGCTGGAAGCGATGCCGATGACGGTCATCGGCATGATGATCTTCTGGGGCGGCATTCATCTGCTCAAGGTCGCGGTCGCGGTGCGCATCTGTCAGCAGGCCCAGGATCGGCTCTACCCCGCCTCGAAGAAAAAAGAATAACAGAATCCGAGCCTGAAGCGTAAGCGAAGAGATTTCTTCGCTTACGCTTCAGGCTCGGACCCTCACCAGCCGCGGATCATCAGCGCCAGGCCGATCCATTGCGTCAACGCGATCAGCGCGCCGAAGAGGACTGCCGCCTTGGCCCGGTTGCGCGAGGCGATGTCGCTGGCGAGGTTGTGCGCGGCCCGACAACCCAGGACGACCGCCACCGGCCCGAGAAGTAAACCGACCCCCGGTATCAGAGACCACAGCGAGAGCCGATAGGCCCGCCACGCCGCCGGGTCCGTATCATTGCCCGCCGTCTCCCCTTCGTCCGGATTGCCGCGCCGCCGCGTGCCGGAGCGCCGCTCCGAGGAACGGGGCGGAGCGGGGTCGGCGCGCAGCGGACTTCCGCAGGCGGAACAGGTGACGGCTTCGACGCGGTTTTCGGTGTGGCAGGCCGGACAATCCATAAAGTCCGAAGTACAAAGTACGAAGTACGAAAAACGGCCCAACGATCCGGCCGAGTCTCTGGACGTGAGGCTGTTATAGTCCGTTCGTTCGTCGTCGTCTTCTTTTCGATCTTTGTCGTTCGTAGCGAGTCGGATGGTTGTCATGCGCTATCGTCCCAGTTTCGAGGAATTCGTCGAACTGACGCGCTCGTCGGCCGGGCCGGTCGGTCTGGTGCCGGTGTATCGCCAGCTCATCGGCGACACGCTGACGCCGGTCAGCGCCTTCTGCAAGGTCCAGGAGGGCGACTGGTCGTTCCTTTTCGAGAGCGTCATCGGCGGCGAACGTCTCGGGCGCTACAGCTTCGTCGGCTCCGGTCCATTCCAGCGCTTCGAGGCGTTCGGCCGAAGGGTGCGGATTCACGCGCCGCCGCCCGGATCGCCAGCCGGTGCCGTCGCATTGACCGAGTTGGAACATCCGGACCCACTGCGTCTGCTGGAAGAACGGCTGTTGGCTTATCGGGCGCCGTACCTGCCGGGCCTACCGCGCTTCTGCGGCGGCGCCGTCGGTTACGCGGGCTACGACGCGGTTCGCTACGTCGAGCGCCTACCCCAGTCGCCGCCGGACGACCGCGGCTTGCCCGATCTCTGCTTCGCCTTCTACGACCGCATGGTCATCTTCGACCATCTCAACAAGACCGTGGCCGCCGTCGCGCACGCCCACGTCGATCCGTCCAACCCGCGGGCCTGCTACGACGCCGCCTGCGGCCGCGTCGATCGGCTCGTCGAACGGTTGCAGCAAGGTGTCGCCGACCTGCAACTGACCGATATCCAACCCCTGGGCGACGCCACGGCCCCTTTCCGGTCGAACTTCGAGCGCCGCGCCTTCGAGGCTGCCGTCGTGCGCTGCAAGGAGTACATCTACGCCGGCGACATCTTCCAGGTGGTCCTCAGCCAACGATTGCAAACGGAGACGCGGGCGCGGCCGTTCGACATTTACCGGACCCTGCGCGTCGTCAATCCCAGTCCGTTCCTGTTCTACCTGAAGTCGGGACCGTTGTGTCTGGTCGGCTCGTCGCCGGAGATCATGGTCCGCGTCGAGGGCGACAAGGTGACGATCCGCCCGCTGGCCGGTACACGACGGCGAGGCCGCGACGACGAGGAGGACGAGCGCCTGGCCGCCGAGCTGCTGGCCGATCCGAAGGAGCGCGCCGAGCACATCATGCTCGTGGACCTCGGCCGCAACGACGTCGGCCGCGTCGCTCGCTATGGCAGCGTCCACCTGAGCGACGTGCTGACCGTGGAGCGCTACAGCCACGTCATGCACCTGTGCAGCACCGTGACGGGCCGTCTGCAAGCAGGCAAGACCGCCTTCGACGCCCTGCGCTCGTGCCTGCCCGCCGGCACGCTCAGCGGCGCTCCGAAGGTGCGCGCCATGGAGATCATCGACGAGCTGGAGCCGCATCGCCGCGGCCCCTACGGCGGGGCGGTCGGCTACGTCGATTTCAGCGGCAACATGGACACCTGCATCGCCCTGCGGACGCTGGTGCTCAAGGGGCAGACGGCTTACTTGCAGGCCGGCGCCGGTATCGTCGCCGACAGCATTCCCGCCAGTGAATATGAGGAGACGTTGAACAAGGCGCGCGGCCTGCTACGAGCGCTGGAGATGGCCGAGAAGCAGTTGTGATCGACCTGGAGTCTCAGGGGATGAGCGTTGCCCGCCATTGCTCATCGAGTTCCTGGACCGTCTTGCCCGTCAGCGTCTGGAACGCTTCCTCCTTGTACTTGCCCTCGCGCATCAACTGGTTAAGTTTGCGCACGAGTCCCTTGTCGTATTTCTCGGTGACGTAGGCCAGGAACGCCGCCGTTACCCGATAGCTGCCGTTGTAGTGGGCTCGCTTCGGATTGATGGGTCCCAGCTTGCCTGGCTCGTACTTGAAGAAGCGGATGTAATCGGCGATGCCCTCCACCAGCCAGCCTGGATTGCCCCGAGAACGATAATCCTGCACGATGTGGACCGTCTCATGGACCATCGCGCCAACGTCCTGGGGGCGGTCCTTGAACCACTTCACCGAACCCGTGATGCGACCGCCGCCGGCCGCCGCCACGCCTCGATAGTCCTTCCGCAGTGTCATCTTCACCACACGCCGCGGCCGGAAGCCGTCGCTCTTCAGTTCCTCGTTAATCATCGGATATTGGCGCTCGCAGATGCGCGCGGCCTTGTCGGCCCAGTCCTTCATCTCCGGCGCATCGCTCACGTCCACGACGAACTCGACGGGATACTTGAAGATCGCCACCGCCGGATCGGACTCGATGGTGATCTCGCGGACGGCCAGCGGGTGCGGCAAGTCCGCGGCGGGTTTGATCCGAATGGCCTTGATCTGCCGGTCCGCGGGCCGAGCACGGGCAACTCCGTCCGCGAACTTCGCCACGGACTCGAACTTGTCGCCGTCCGCCGAAACCTCCAGTGTCCCCGCGTCGAGCTGGTCGCGTCCCTCGGGCCGGCCGGTGGTGACGACGAGGGACTTCACGGCCACCAGCTTGTCGAGCACCAGCGTGAAATGATCGCTCGCGCCGACGTTCTTCTCCGAAGCGAAAAACGTCGCGGGATCGCCGTCGAAGGCGAGCTGGCGGATGTGATCGGCATCCGTTGTCAGCGTCGTTTCGATGGTCGCGGCCACCGGCGATTTCGCTGGCTTCGCGGTTGGTGTCTCCCGCGCCAGGCATGGCAGTGCGACGAGGAAGAGGAACGGAAGCAAACGTCGCATGAAGGGCCTTCCTATTCTGGATCCCTGGAATGGCAACTACCCCCGGCAGGACTCGAACCTGCGGCCGTCGGTTTAGAAAACCGATGCTCTATCCTCTGAGCTACGGGGGCAAATAATCGATCTACTCCCAAGTAATCGCTCGCTGCCCACTTGGCATTGGGGTCGAAGCGAACCCAGATTTCGGCTGCCATAGTGGCCGGTATTTCATCCGTCCTCAGATAGTAGACCTTATCGGTATCCGGGCAGTAGACCGCAAATCCATCGATTTTCGTTCGATCCAGAATACATGACGTACATCCTCCACTCCAGCTGTAGCAACTACGCAATCGTATACTGAACTTATTGTCTTTGCGTGTGGAATACCGAACTTGCACTCTCCTCAGTAGACAATCGGCATTCACTAACACCAGGTCAAAAGGTAGGTGTTCTGTAATCGGTATACACGCCTTGACGCCCGCCTTGGCGGCTTCGGCAATAACCGCAGCCACCGCCACATCGCCCTTCTCTTTCGTATGGTGGCTCATATTACCTCCTCGGGAGCGGCGGTGCATTGTCCCTTATGCTACGGGAGCCTTCGCTCCCGGTCATTAGAGCAAACCCGAATAGGGACAGCAACCCATGCCGTGTCCTCCACCATCGGCGTGAGTGAACGCGACTGCTATCTCAGCACCTGGATGAGCTTGACGAGCACCACGTCGGCGACGAGGACGAGGAAGATGGACACGACGACGCCGCGCGTGGCGGCCTGACCGACGCCCTCGGTGCCGCCGCGCGCGTTCATGCCGAACCAGCAACCGCTGACGCCGATCAGGTAGCCGAACACCACCGTTTTCAGCACGGCCGGGATGGCGTCGCTCAAGGTGAGGACGCGCAGGCACTCCGTGCGATACTGCGTCCAGGACAGGCTGCCGCCGAGCGCCTCGGCGACGAAGCCGGCGCCCAGCGCCAGATAGGCGATGAACAAGGTCAACAACGGCAGCGCCACCATGCAGGCGAGCAGACGCGGCGCCACCAATTCCCGCAGCGGCGAGAGGCCGAGCACTTCCAGAGCGTCGATTTGTTCGGTCAGCCGCATCGATCCCAGTTCGGCCCCGAGACTGGCGCCGGAACGGCCGGCGACGAGAAGGCCGGCGGCCAGCGGCGCGAATTCGAGCACCACGGCCAGGGACAGCGCTTGCGGCAAATACTGCACGGCGCCCGGCCCGCCCACCGTCTGCAAGGAGCCGCGCAGGTGCAGCCAGACCACCGCGCCGATGGCGACCCCCGCTGCCACGCCCAGTGGCAGCGCCCCCAGCAGGATTTGATGGAGCTGGACGTGCAGAGAGGACAACCGGCGCAGGGCAAACGGCAACGCCAGCAGCGCTCGTCCGGCGAAGTAGATGGCGTGTCCCAGGCTTTCGAGGAAGGCGAGCATCCCAAACCCAGCGAGCGGGGTTGCGTCCGCGCCCCCAGGGTCTACCTCGGGGCGCGGATGCAACCCCGCTCGCCGGGGAGCAATCCCTTCTATACCTCGACGAGGCTCTCTTGGGGCCGGACGCGAACCGCTGCGCTGCGCCGCCTCAGCTGCTCCTTGCGGAATAAATCCAGAAGGTCGAACCGCAGTTCCAGGTCGTGAACGCCGCGGCGGTCCCACTCGCGGAGGACGTGCGACGTGGCCGGGTTGAGTCCGGCGATGTGGTGCAGCCAGGTGATGCCCGCGTCCAGGGTCAGATGGCGGGTACGCGGATGGTGCCAGGCGGCGTGCGTCGCCAGGCAGCCCATCGGCACGGCGCGGGTGAAGCAGCCGTGGATAAGTAGCGGACTACTCTTTTGCAGCAACTCCACGAGGCGGTCCAGGCCCGCGTCGGTGAGATGGGGCAGCCACGCCGACCGCAATTCACCCAGGCATTCGGGAGAAAGCATAGCACGACTCCTTTGCGTTGGTTTCCATCCACAGCCGACGTCGCATCGGCCGTCACGGAGAATGCGCCTGTGAAGGCAGCGCTATTATACGGCGTTTCGTTCAGTCCAGGTGTCCCTGGAAGGCCTCGGCCGCCG
Source organism: uncultured Planctomycetota bacterium (assembly GCA_963849325.1). GTDB lineage: Bacteria > Planctomycetota > Planctomycetia > Gemmatales > Gemmataceae > JAJPHU01. The sequence continues at coordinate 644,137 of CAWKHF010000012.1, forward strand.
ACCGGAAGGGTAGATAGCGGTCGCTTGTCTCTGTGGGACGGTGCGTTAGGAGAAAAAACCCCGCCGTTCGCGGGTGCGAAGCGGCGGGGCCGGAACAGAGAAGAGGCCGTTAAGTTAGGGTAGAAAGTAACGCCTTCCTTCCGCTCTGTCAACCACTTTTCCCAAAAAAATCTCGATTGCTACTGTACATTATTGCACTATGCCAAGGAGCCCCCTCCCTTTGACTTCCGAAATCTTCCCTTCATTCGTGGAGGGGATTGCTCGGCACGGATGGACCGTTTACACTAACACAGCTTTTTCAAGAATCGGGTGAACCCGACCAACTCTCCAGGTTCCGATAACGAGCCGTGTCCTGGGAGCCTCCGTGTTTGACCTGGTGCCTTTCTCGTTGCGCCTTCGGACCATCCTTGAAGGAAGGGGTTTCGTCTCATGTGGACAACGATTGCGCTACTGACTGTCCTGGGCGGGTCGCCGGGTCAATCCGAGTTGAACCTCACCCACGTGCGCTCCACCCACGGACTGCTCGGCCCGGAGCGCACGAACGAAACCCTTGCGCCGGGCGACATCCTTTTTCTGTGCTTCGACATCGAGGGCGTCCGGGTCGATGACGACGGCAAGGTGAAGTACAGCATGGGAATCGAGGTGAGCGACTCCGGCGGCAAAGTCCTGTTCAAGCAGGTCCCCCAGGACCTCGAAGTGAAAACGTCCCTCGGCGGCGTCGTCGTGCCGGGGTTCGCCAAACTCAACGTCGGCCTCGATACGCCGCCGGGCGACTACCAGTTCAAGCTCACCGTCAAGGATCTCGCCTCGGCCAAGGAACAGAGCCTGACGCGGAACGTCAAGGTCCTGCCCAGGGATTTCGCCCTCGTCCGTGCGAGCACGAGCGTCGATCCGGACGGCCAGTATCCCGCCGCCGTCTTCGCGGCCGGGCAGGGCGTTTGGGTCCACGGCCATGCGGTCGGCTTCGCCCGCAGCGGCGCCGGCGGTCAACCCAACGTCGTCTTCGAGATGCGCGTGCTCGACGAGAATGGCAGGCCGACGTTGTCCCGGCCGGTCACGAGCACGATCAACAAGGGCATTCCCGCCAAGGAAGCCGCCTTGCCGATGGCGTTCCCCCTAACGCTCAACCGCGCGGGCAAATTCACAGTCGAATTGCTGGCCACCGATCAGGCCAGCGGCAAAAAGACCAAGACGTCGTTCCCCCTCATCGTCCGGGCCGGACAATAATAACGAGCAAGCCGCTGGCGGCTTGGCGGAGGAGCGGCAAGCAGCTTTGGGATGGAGGGAAGTTCGTATGAACAAGCGAATCCTCATGGCGACGGTCGCCCTTGGGATCATCGGGGGCAGTGTCCGCGCCGCGGAGCCGAAGGCGGCCGTGGGACATCTGCTGACTGCGGAAGGCACGTTGTTTCAGCGCGCCAGGGTCGGCCAGCCCTGGCGGACGGTGCCAGCGAAAGGGTCGGTACAAGCGGGAGAGATGTTAGTCGGACTGCCCGGCGCCGCCATCGAAACCAACAAGGCAGCGGTGCGGCTGTCCCTCTTGACGGACATGGACAAGAACTCGCCGTATCCAGTCTTCGAGGCCGCCGTCATCCTGCACGCTAGTCCGGGCTACGACCTGGATTTCACGCTGGACCGCGGCCGCGTCGATGTCGCCAATACGAAGCCGAAGGGGGCGGCGCGCGTGCGCATCCGCTTCCACGACCAGACGTGGGAGGCGACGCTGAGCGAACCGGGTACGCGCATCGCCCTGGAACTGTATGGCCGCTGGCCCAAAGGGGCGCGTTTCAGTCCGAAGGCCGATCCGCAAAACGTGCCGGCCGCCGATCTGCTGTTCCTGGTCCGCAAAGGCCACGTCGATCTGAAGCACGGAGGCCGCCAGCACGCCCTGTCGGCGCCGCCCGGCCCTGCGCTGCTGCACTGGGACAACGGCGGCGAGCCGGAGGAAGGGCCGCAGAAACTCGACAAAGTGCCCGACTGGGCCGGCACCGACGAATCCACCTCCGAACGCGCACAGCGGATCAAGAAAGTCCTTGATGAGTTTCGCCAGGAGGTGGTCGCCTCGTCGCTGCCGGCCGCCCTGGATTCGTTCGTGACGTCGGAAGACCCCAACCATCGGGCCACCGGCGTGATCCTCGTGGGTGCCACCGACGACCTCGAACGCCTCGGCACCGTCCTGACGGAAACCAAGTATCCCGATGCCTGGGATTGGGCCGTGGTGGTGGTGCGGAACTGGATCGGTCGCGGTCCCGGCCAGGACCAGATCATCTACCAACGGATGCTCGCCAAGCGGAAGATGTCTCCCGCTCATGCCCAGACCATCATGCAGCTTCTGCACAGCTTCGGCGACACCGACCTGGCCCAGCCCGAGCTATACAAGATGCTGGTTAAATTCCTCGATCACGAGGTCATGGGCATCCGCGGGTTGGCCCACTGGCACCTGGTGCGCCTGGTGCCGGTCGGCAAGAAGTTCGACTTCAATCCGCTCGACCCCAAGGAGAAGCGCGACAAGGCCCGCGATCAGTGGAAGAAACTCATCGACGACATGCTGGCCGCGAAGCAGTTGCCGCCGCGTAGTTCGTGAAGCGTAGCGAACTCTTATCCGAGCCTGAAGCGTCAGCGAAGAGATGCTCTTCGCTGACGCTTCAGGCTCCGAAAGATGGCTCTGGAGAAATCAACGTGTTTTTCTCGCCATTCCGTCTAACCCCGCTGCTCGTCATCTTGATGGCCGGCTTTGTCGTCCTGCCTGCACGGGCGCAGTTTTCCGCCGTCGGGGGTGTCACCGCGCCTCGCATTCTGCCACCCCCCCGGCTCAACTACCGTCGCGGCTACGTCGTTCCCCGCTACGGCTACGGTTACGGCTACGGCTGGAACAACTGGATGCAGAACCCCTACCAGGGCTATCTCAACGGCGCCGCTAACGTGACGAACGCCAACGCCCAGTATCAGTTGACCATCCAGCAGGCCAAGCAGGCCCGCGAGGAGGCCCGGCGTTCCGCCCTGCGGACGCGGCGGGAAACCATCGAAGAACGGCAGTACGAACAGTCGTTGATGCCCGATCCGGAGCAGATCCGCCAGGACCAGATGCGGCGCAGCCTCCAGCGCAGCCGCAACAATCCGCCGCTGACCGATATTTGGTCGGGCAAGGCCCTCAACGATTTGCTGCTGGCCATCCAGCAGGCGCAGACGCGCGGCGTCACCGGACCCTCGGTCCCGCTATCCTCCGAGGTCGTCCAGCACATTAACCTGACGACCGGCACGACGTATGGCGGGATCGGTCTGCTTAAAAACGGCGGCCAGCTGTCGTGGCCTTTCATCCTTCGCCAGTCCATATTTGACGACGAACGCAATCGGCTGAACGACCTGGTGCGGCAGGCGGTGAAACAGGCCCAAACGGGCGAGGTGGCGGTCGAACTGCTCAACGACATCGGCGCCGCGCTGAAGCAGCTGGGAAGCGCCATCGACACCCGCGTCAACGCCCTGACACCGACGCAGTACGTCCAGGCCACGCGCTATGTGCGCGAGCTGAACGAGTCGTACAAGGTGCTCCAGCAGACCGACGTAGCCAGGTATTTCCGGCCCGGCGGAACGGCGCAAGGCTCGACGGTGGCCGAGTTGGTCAAGCAGATGACGCAACAGGGTCTGCGCTTCGCCCCGGCGGTGTCCGGCGACGAACCGTACTACACGTCGTTTCATCGCTCGCTGGTGGACTACGACATGGGCATGGCCCAGCTGACGGCGTCGGCGTCGCGGCCCTGATGCGGTAAAATGCGAGGTCCGCCGCGTGACCGAGGGGATCGCCGAGGGAAAAGATATTCGAGAGACCGGCCCAGAACATGATTGCGTTGAATACTCCGGGCGGCTATAGTCGTCTGCAACTCTAGAGGGAGTTCCCCCGACCGTTTGGGGGGCGAGACCGAAACCGCATATGGGGAGGTTTGCTGATGAGGACAACCGTGAAGTTGGGTCTGAGCCTGGCCGTGGTCCTGGGCTTCCTGGTCCTGGCTCGGGCCGACGAAGGCAAGGAACAAACCCTGAAGGGCACGATCACCTGCGCCAAGTGCGATCTGAAATTGGTGAAGAAGTGCGCCACCGTCATCAAGGTCAAGGACACCGTCTACTGGTTCGATGCGGACAGCCACAAGAAGAACCACAAGGCGATTTGCACGACACCCAAGGAAGGCACCGTGAAGGGCACCGTCTCCGAAAAGGATGGCAAGAAGTGGGTGAAGGTGTCCGACATCAAATACAACGACTAGCCTGTCGTTCGCCCCGCTCGCCAAGCTGATCCGCCAACGCCACCCAACCGGGTGGCGTTGCTGTTTTGCGGGCCGAACGGTTGTGGATTTCAGGTCCGAGCCGCGACCGCGAGGGAGCGGGGACTGGGATCGAGGCCTGCGCACTCGCATGGCGAGAAAACGGCAGGGACGCTACGATACAGGCAACGAGGAGGAAGAAATCGTGCACATCATTCTCGCCAATCCGCGCGGCTTCTGTGCCGGCGTGAACATGGCCATCGAGAGCCTGGAACGCGCCCTTGAGGTCTACGGCACCCCGCTGTACGTCTATCACGAAATCGTTCACAACCGCCCGGTCGTCGAGCGCTTCCGCAAGCACGGCGTCGTCTTCGTGGACCACGTTCACGAGGTGCCGGCCGGGTCCACCCTTCTGTACAGCGCCCACGGCGTCGCTCCGGCCATCCGCGCCGCCGCCGCCGAGCGGCGCCTGCGGGCCATCGACGCCACCTGTCCGTTGGTCACCAAGGTCCATCTCGAAGCCGTCCGCTTCGCCAGGGAGAATTACATCATCCTCCTCATCGGCCACGAGGGACACGATGAGGTGCTGGGGACCACCGGCGAGGCGCCGGAGCACATTCGCCTGGTGCAGAGCGTCGAGGAAGTCGAAGCGCTGGACCTGCCGGCCGGCGCCAAGGTGGCCTACCTGACGCAGACGACGCTGAGCGTGGACGATGCCGAGGTCATCATCGCCGCCCTCAAGCGGCGTTTCCCGCACATCGTCGGCCCGTCGCGCGACGACATCTGTTATGCCACGCAAAACCGGCAGGAGGCCGTCAAGGAGCTGGTGCCGCGGGCGGACGCCGTCATCGTACTCGGCAGCCAGAATAGCTCGAATAGTCTGCGCCTGGCCGAGCTGGCGCGGACGCACGGCAAACCGGCCTACCTCATCGACAGCATCCGCGATCTGCCGGCGGATTGCTTGATCGGCACGGAGACGGTGCTCATCACCGCCGGCGCCAGCGCCCCGGAAGAGGTGGTCCAGGAATGCGTCGAGGTCCTGCGCGAACGCTTCGGCGCCCGCGTCGAGTCGAGGACCGTCCGCGAGGAACACGTCAGCTTCCCGTTGCCCCGCGAGCTGCGCGTGTTGACGTGAGGCGAAGGAAAGGAGCGGAGGGAGACATGGCGATCCTTGTGAAACTCGGTCCGGCGGATCACGGCCGACCGATGACCCTGGAAGAGTTCCACGTGAGCGATTACCAGGAAGGTTACCAGTACGAACTTATTGACGGAAAGCTGTACGTGTCCCCTCAACCCAACGCCCCCCAGGGGCTGGCCGATCGCTGGATCTACCTCAAGCTTCAGCGCTACTCGGACGACCATCCGGAAGTCCTCAACTTCGTGTACGGCAAGTGTCGCGTCTTCGTTCCCGGCCGGCCCGGCGTGACCAATCCCGAGCCGGACGTGACGGCGTACAAGGATTTTCCGCTGGATCTTCCGGTTTCCGAAGTTCGCTGGCAGGACGTCAGTCCCGTCCTTGTCGTCGAGGTACTGTCCCTGGACGACCCCGACAAAGACCTGGTCCGCAACGTGGAGCTGTATGGCCTGGTTCCCTCGATCAAGGAATACTGGGTGATCGACACGCGAGAAGACGTCGAACATCCGCGTATGCTGGTGCATCGCCGGGGTCGCGGTCGTAAGTGGCGCTCTCTGGACGTTGGACCCGACGAGCGTTACACCACGCCTCTGCTGCCCGACTTTGAGCTGATTCTCGATTTGCGACGCTGAGGCGCTTATGGAACCGTCACTGGATTACCTGCCCCGGATGCCACGGCGCAAGGACTTCCGCATCGGCTGCGTCGGCGCCGGCTTCATCATGCGCGACTGTCATCTCGTTGCCTATCGCCAAGCCGGTTTCAACCCGACGGCCATCGCCTCCCGGACGCCGACCAAGGCTCGGAAGGTGGCGGAGCAGCACGGCATCCCCCGCTGTTACGACACCATCGAGCAGCTGCTGGACGATCCCGCGATCGAAGTGCTCGACATCGCCGTTCCTCCGGACGTACAGCCGGATGTCCTGCGCGCGGCGTGCCTGCGTAACAAGCACCTTCGCGGCATCCTCGCCCAGAAGCCGCTGGCCCTCAGCGTCCGCGAGGCCCGGCAATGCGTCGAGCAATGCACCTCGGCCGGCATCACCCTGGCCGTCAACCAGAACATGCGTTATGACCAGTCCGTCCGCGCCCTCAAAGACCTTTTGCGGCGCGGTTGGCTTGGCGAGCCGGTGCTCGGCACCATCGACATGCGGGCCATCCCGCACTGGATGCCCTGGAGCGAAGGGTTGCCTTCGCTCTCGACGTTCGTTATGAGCATCCATCACCTCGACACGTTCCGTTACTGGTTCGGCACGCCCGACCGCGTGCTGGCCAGCACCCGTCCCGATCCGCGCACGCGCTTCTGCCACGCCGACGGCATCAACCTGTACATCCTCGAATACGACAACGGTTGCCGAGCCAGTGCCTGGGACGACGTGTGGACGGGACCGGCGCGGGAGGGCTGCGCCGGCGACATCGGCATTCGCTGGCGCGTCGAAGGCACCGAGGGTTTGGCCCGCGGCACCATCGGCTGGCCGAGTTACCCGCAGCGCACGCCCAGCACGCTGGACTTCGCCACGCGCCGGCAGCCGGACGCCTGGCTCCAGCCACGCTGGTCCGAGGTGTGGTTCCCCGATGCCTTCATCGGCACGATGGCTCAACTGCTGTGTGCGCTGGAGGAGGGCCGCGAACCTGAGATCAGCGGCCGCGATAATCTGGAGACGATTGCGCTGTGCGAGGCGGTTTACGCCGCTGCCCGCGAGCACCGCGTCACCACCGTCCGCGAGTTCCTCGTGGCCCCAGAGAAAAACCACGAATCACACGAATCACACGAATAAAAGACATCTCAATTATTATTCATTCGTGTGATTCGTGGTTTTCTCTTTTCAGTGCAGAGCCCGCAGCAATCCCTCGGCCTTGTGCAGCGTCTCCTCATACTCCGCCTCCGGCGTGGAGTCGGCGACGATACCACCGCCGACGGGGAACTGCATCCAGCCTTTTCCGATCGTGAACGTGCGGATGAGGATGTTCGCGTCCATGCTGCCGTCGAAACCGATGTAGCCGAGACTGCCGCAATACGGCCCGCGCGCCGCCGGCTCCAGTTCGGCGATGATCTCCATCGCGCGCACCTTCGGCGCTCCCGTCACGGAGCCGCCGGGAAACGCGGCCCGCAGCAAATCGATCGGCCCCAACCCCGGCCGCAATCGGCCAACCACCTCCGAGACGAGATGATGCACGGTGCGATAGCTCTCCAGCCGGCACACCGCCGGCACGCGCACGGAACCATAGGTACACACCCGGCCCAGGTCGTTGCGCAGCAGGTCGATAATCATGACGTTCTCGGCGCGGTCCTTCGCCGAGTGCAGCAAATCGTCGCGCTGGCGCTGGTCCTCGTCCGGCGTGGCCCCGCGCGGTCGGGTGCCCTTGATGGGACGAGTTTCGACATAGCCATCCTCAACGCGCAAGAAGCGCTCCGGCGAGGCACTGACGACGACGAAATCGCCGACATCGAAATAGCCGGCGAACGGCGCCGGATTGCGTTCGCGCAGCCGGCCGTACAGCTCCAGCGGCGCGAGGACGGCCGGGCACAGCAAGCGCTGCGACAGGTTGACCTGGAAGCAGTCGCCGGCGTGGATGTAGTCGATGGCGCGCCGTACCGCCGCGAGATAGCCTGGCCGATCGAAGTTGCTGAAGACACCCGACAGTCCCGGCAGCGGATGAAGATTATCGGGAGAGGTAGTGTCTCCACCGAATATGCCCGGAAGCGGCGACGAGTGGTGCGGATCGATCAGTCGGCGTTTCACCGCTTGCAGTCGGAGGAGCGCCCGCTGGCGGCGCCGTACCGCATCGGTCTCGGGCAGCCCGGTCGAAACGATCCAGGTCCGCCGCTGGACGTGATCGAAGGAGACAACCCAGTCGTACAACCCGATGGCCAGGTCCGGTGTTTGGAACTCGTCGCCGCGCGGCCGCGGCAGGCGCTCGATGTGATGGCAGAGGTCGTAGCCAAACAGTCCGGCCGCACCGCCCTGAAACGGCGGCAATCCGGCGATGGTCTCGACGCGCCACCGGCTCAGGCGGTCTCGAAGGGCCGCGAAAGGATCAACCTGTTGCTCCCCCTCGTCACCTTCCAGGATCTGCCCGCGCCGGACGCAGAGCCAATGAAAGGGGGCGGCGGTTACGAGAGAATAGCGGCCGAGTCCCGGCTGAAGAGCGGCGCTTTCCAGGAACAGCAGGTGGGGCAGAGAAGCCAATCGACGGCAAATGTCCCAGGGATCGAGCCAGGGCGTCAGCTCTTCGACGAGCGGAGTGATGGGATCGCATGGTGCGGAGCAAGGACCTGCTGGCGGCAGGCCGAGCCGTTGCGCGGTCATCCTCGGTTGGGTGTTCCCCATCTTCGTCTTTCTATCCTCGTGGCTCGGTTTCGGCCCGCAGTCATCCGGTTCTCGGCCGCCTGGTAGAGAGGAATCCGAAGAAAAAGGGAACGACGCCAAACGGCGAAGGAGCCGGGGCGACCGGCAGGGATTTTGCTTAACGGGCAAACGTCGTGAGCTTGAGGTAGCGGTGTTAGGACGCACCGGCACGCCCTAAGCCCCTGCGCTGGGCGCGCCGGCGCGCTTGAAGAACATAGTTCGGCGAAGAGGAGGTCGTTGACGGGTGATTTCGGACGGTGTACGCTTGCGCTATGGACTACACGCACCTTATCACGATTGAGCCGGGCAAGCGGAGCGGCCAGCCATGCATCCGTGGCATGCGGATCACCGTGCAGGACGTGCTGGAGTACCTTGCAGGAGGCATGACTGCTGAAGAGGTACTGGCCGACTTCCCCGAGTTGACCACGGAGGACTTGCGCGCGTGCCTGGCGTTCGCAGCCGAGCGTGAGCGGCGGTTGCGGGTATGAGTCTCTTGTTCGACCAGAACTTGTCCCGCAAGTTGGTCGGGATGCTCGCGGCCGAATATCCCGGCTCCGAACACGTCGAGGGCGCGGGCCTATTGGGGGCCGACGATCTGACGGTGTGGCGTTACGCGGCGGGGCGGAGCCTGATAGTGGTATCAAAGGACTCGGACTTCCGTCACTTAGCGCTACTGCACGGCCCTCCGCCGAAGGTGATTTGGGTGCGGGCCGGGAACGGGCCGACGGCGGCGGTAGCGGCCCTGCTGCGTGCGCGGGTGACAGACGTGCAGGCATTCGCCGCGGACTCGGCCCTAGCATTGTTGGTCCTGCCGTAGCTTCCCGGGTACGAGTCGCTGATCGCCGAAACAGTAGTTCGACGAAGGAAAAGTAATTACGATGTCCCGGTTCTTCACCTGCCACTGGCAGAACAAGTACTGGAACCCCGACTGCAATAGCGAGGGCAAGCCCATCCGCAGTTCTGGTGGGAACCGCTACACGAGCCGGGGGATTGCCGGTGGGCGTGGCCACAAAGCTTACATCGTCAGCATGCTTGACGGCCAACTCTACCTCGGTGGCCGAATGACCGTCTCACGGATCGTCTCTCGCGAGGAGGCAGTGCGAATTCGTGGCAATGACCGCCTGTATCCAGCTGACGAGTGGCTGATCGATGACACTCTTGAGGGCGGGACTTCGCTCCATCTCCGGCGGCGGCTGGCCCCGAAGGTCGCTCAGCAAATCCGGTGCATCCTGGCCAGCGGCGAGGAGCGAGGATTGTTCTTTGTCTCGGACACGCATCTGGACGTGCAGGCGACTCGAGGCGTCCGAGAATTGACAGCCGAATCCGCAGAGTTTCTGGATCGGATAATCACGTTGACTGACGCGATGCCCCCTGACGAGAAATTAGTCACTGTCACTGATGAGATGCTTCTAGTGGCTCATCAGGCAGGCACGCCAAGCGCCTCCGAGCGCGGCGTTGCAGCAGATCGGAGATCCAAGCCTGTTGTTATTGACATCTATTCCGACGAGGTCGAATCTGGCGCGATATACCGAGAGGGAGCAGTCGTCCAGAGATCGGTGAATGCCTATGAGCGGAACTCCGCCGCACGAGAAGCTTGCATCGCGTATCATGGTACGAACTGCTGTGTCTGCGACATTAACTTCGGGCAGATATATGGGCCAGAGGTGGACGGCCTCATTCATGTCCACCACCTGCGCTCGTTATCGGAGATCGGTGCTGAATACACTGTGGACTCTCTCGCCGACCTTCGCCCAGTTTGCCCGAATTGCCACGCAGTCTTGCACTCTCGCACCCCAGCGTACAGTATTGAGGAGGTCCGAGGTTTTTTGAGACGGCAGGAGAGCACGAACCAGTCTCTGCAGCAGGCCGGCCACGCGAATGAGGTTTGTCTGTGCTTCCTTTGTCATTGCATGTCGGCCGGCGCCGGTTACGATGTCAGAAGATCGGCGGATGCGAGGATCCTGAAGGCAAGGCGGAGTTACGACCATGTTGCAGTTGGAGAGCGAGAAGCGGCCCCAGAGCTGTGACGGTCTGACGCGACGAGACTTCTTGCGCGTCGGCGCCCTCGGCGCTGGAGCGGTCGGCCTGTCGCTGGCGGACCTGCGCCGGCGATTCCCGGAAGGATGTCAACTGTATCCTCCTCTTCCTCGTCGGCGGTCCCAGTCAGCTCGACACCTGGGACCTGAAGCCAGACGCCCCCGAGACGATTCGCGGCCCGTTCCGGCCGATTTCGACCAGCGTCCCCGGTATGCGGATCAGCGAACATTTCCCCCTCATGGCCCAGCGGGCACGGCACTACGCCATCGTTCGCTCGGTCCATCACGAGGAAGCGCCCATCCACGAGACCGGCCAGCAGCTGATGCAGACCGGGCACCTGTTCCGCGATGGCCACGAATATCCGCACTATGGCGCTGTGCTGTCGCAGCAGCGCGGACCGCGGGTCGAGGGGATGCCGCCCTTCGTCGTGCTGCCGGCGCCGATCGGCCACACCGGCGTCAGCGTCGCGCACGGCCAGGGCGCCGGCGCTCTCGGCGGCCGTCACGAGCCATTCGTCCTGCACGCCGACCCGGCCCGCTTGCCGCACGGCCGGGCGCTGCTCGACGCCGTGGACGCCGCCCACCGCGCCCTCGATGCCGACCCTTCGCGCGATCCGGCCTTCCACCAACTGTTCGCCTCCCGGGCCAAGAAAGCGTTCGACCTCGCCGGCGAGAACGAGGACGTGCGCGGCGCGCTATGGACGGAACACCTTCGGCCAGTCGTGCCTGCTGGCCCGGCGGTTGATCGAGCACGGTGTTCGGCTGGCGACGGTCAACATGTTCGACACGGTGTTCAACGAAATCACCTGGGACTGTCACGCCGACGGCGGGGCGCTGGGCACGACCCTGGACGATTACCGCGCAACGCTGTGCCCGATTTTTGACCAGGCGTACTCGGCCCTGCTCGACGACCTGGACGCGCGCGGATTGTTAGAGAGTACGCTGGTGGTGGCGATGGGAGAGTTCGGCCGGACGCCGCGTCTGAACCCGCGCGGCGGCCGCGATCACTGGCCGGGTGTGTGGTCCATCCTGTTCGCTGGCGGCGGCGTGCATGGCGGCCAGGTCGTCGGTTCGTCCGACCATCTCGGCGCCGAGCCGCGCGATCGCCCGGTGACGCCGGCCGAAGTCGCGGCCACGATCTATCACCTGCTCGGCATCGACAGCCGAACGCTCTTGTCGGAAGCGACGCCCATTGCGGAGCTACTTCGTGGCTGACGGCACGCCTCCATTTTCACCACGGAATACACGGAAAACACGGAAATAAGACAAAAAGTCTATTCGCATTCTTTTTTGTCTTTTTTCCGTGTATTCCGTGGTGAAAAAGTGTCTTCTTCACGAACCGGCGTGGGCCATCTCGGCTTCGACCGTGCCCGACTCCAGACCGAGCCGTTCGCGGGCCTGACGCAGGACGCGCCAGGGCCCGAGGAACCAGACTAATTGCAACTCCGCATCCATCTCGGTCGGGTTGAGCACCGGCCCATCGCCGAGATCGCTCCCCTTCGGCTGGACGAGAATAAACCCGGTGAACATGTCGAGCAGAAGGACGTCGCTCGGGACGCTCCGCTTGCGGATGGCCTTGGCGCGTTCCTTGGATACCCAACGAGCCTCGAATTCTGTCTGCATGATGTGTTACCTCTCCGGGGCGACAACAACCGGATACGGTTTTTATGCAAATGCGATGCCCGGAACCGGCAAGTCTTCTGTCGTCTGGAAGGCGGAGAGGAGAAGGCGAGAATAGCTGGCCTGGCCCGAATGGCGTTCGGTTAAGCCGCATCTTCTTGTGGTGGTGACGTTTGATGCAACAATCTCTCGCGCAGCGCGGCTCGTGGTTGGTTCATCAAGTCGTAGGGTTTGGCCCGACGTTTCTTCACCCGCGGTTCCACGCGACCGGGACGACACGGTACTACCTGCAGCCGCGGCAATTCTTCGCCATGCCGCGCTTCCCGCAACCAACGCCACGCATCCGCGAAGCTAATACGTTCTGGTTCCACCTCTTGCTGTCGCGCCGCCTCCACCATCACCCGACGCACCAGATTATACACCAGCACGAAGACCAACAGTTCCTTCCACACACCTTGCCACGTCTCACAACGCAGCACGTCCATGCGCAAGGTCTGTTTCAGGTGACGCAGATTGACTTCCACGCCCCAACGCTTCTCGTACAGCCGAGCCAACACCTCCGGCGGATAACGCCGTCGATCCAACAGCGTTGTCACCAGGGTCAACTCCCGCACCCGGCAAGTCGGCGTCCGGATCGGCACACGCACCTCACGGACCACCAGCGACGACGGCAAGGATTCATACTCCTGGCTGTCCATCCAGGCCGGACACTCGGCTGGCTTAACGTACTCGACGAGTTGATCGTCGCGGCCCAGCCGACGCAGCCAGCGCGAGCGGGGCAAGCCCGCTTCTGCCTTGCGGGGCTGACGGTTCGGCGCGCTACGTGCTTCCGCCGCGGCTTGAAGGAGATGATAAGACGCTGATGGGCACGAAAGAGGCTGAAAACGCCTCGTTGGTGTCGCATCGCCAGGTGAGCATAGGAGCAGAAAGCGCGATCGCCGGCCACCACGTCGCCAGCCCGCAGTCCGCGGTGGGTCCAGGTCAGGTCGGCCAGGTCGTGCGTCCGTAACGGTCCCGGCATGACGTTGATCAGATAGCCGGTGTAGGCATGAAACTGCACCAGCAGGTGGGCCGTGGGGAAGCCGCAGCCTTGGGCCTGCTGGCCACTCTGACCGAAGGCGGCATGCAAGTCGGGCGTGTCCGGCATGGAGAAACTGGAACCATCGAGGAAAAAGACGCGATGACCATGCCACAAGGCGCGTGGGTCGTTGTCGCTGGAGCGGCAGCGGTCGAGGACGGCGACGCCCAGTCGTTGGAAGAAGGGCACGGGCAGGCGTTGTCGGGCCTCGCAGTAGGACGAGTCTGCGAAGGAAAGCTTGGCGAGGCGGCGGAGTTCGGAGACCGAGGTGTTCCCTTCGAGGATTTGGCGGATGAACAAGTGGGTGGTGACCAGGGGAGTCAGCCGACGCTGACGTTCCGCCCAGACGGAGCGCTCGTGCGAGGGAATGGATGAGGGGGGCATCGATCCATTGGGCGGTAGCACCCTTGATGCGTTCGAGGGCTTGCGACATACTAAGCATGGCGGCCTCCTGAGATGATGAGGTCTGGACAACTCCATCATGGCAGGAGGCTGCCGCCTTTCCAAGATCGTCAGAAGTTCAAGCAGCGAAAGAGGCTACGCTTAACCGAACGCCATTCTGGCCTGGCCCTTATTTCTCGGCCGGGAATATTTCCTCGAGCGGTACTTCCCACTGGCCGATGCCGACGCTCACCAGGGCAATGTTGCGCTTGAAGTCCACGCGAACGATGCGTCCGGGCTTGTCGAAGCGCGGCACGCGCACCACGTCGTTGGGTTGAAGGCGAAGGCGCGCCTCGCGGAGAGCGGCGGCCTCCTCCTTTTCGCGCTCCAGCCGTTCCGTCTTCTGGCGCAATTCTTCCCGTTGTCGCTCCGCCTCATGCTGGGCAACGAGGGCATCCTCGCGCGCCTTCTCGGCCTCCTCGCGCAAGCGTTGCAGTTGGGCCATTTCGGGAGCGCGGCGCTGGCGGCGGCGCAGGTAGCGCTGCGCTCGCCGCAACAGCTCCCGTGGCAGTTTCAAGCGCCGCGCGATCCGCAGGGCGTTGCTCATGCCGAACTGGCCGATGTGCAGCCGATACGTCGGCCGCAGCGTTTCGACGTCGAACTCGACCGCGCCGTTCTCGGCGCGGTCATTGTGAAAGGCGTAGGTCTTCAGGTCGCCCAGGTGCGTCGTCACCATTGCCCGGCAGCCGATGCGATCCAGTTCATCGAGGATGGCCCGGCCCAGGGCCGCCCCCTCCGTTGGGTCGGTGCCTGCTCCCAACTCGTCCAGCAGCACCAGGCTCTGCGAGTCCGCCTGGCGGAGGATGAAGGCGATGCGCGAGACGTGAGAGCTGAAGGTGCTCAGCGATTGTTCGAGGCTTTGCTCGTCGCCGATGTCGGCGAGGACGTGATGGAAGACCGGCACGTTGCTGCCCTCGCCGGCGGGAATGTGCATGCCCGACTGCGCCATCAGGCACAGGAGTCCGGCCGTCTTCAGGCAGACCGTTTTGCCGCCAGTGTTCGGCCCAGTGATGATGAGCAGGTTGAAGCCGAAGCCGAGGCGGATATCGATGGGGACGACAGTGCGCGGCGAACGGCCGGCGTCAGCCGGCTGGTGGGGGTCGGACCAGCCGGCTGACGCCGGCCGTTCGCCCACGTCGCGGAATAGATGCAACAACAACGGGTGCCGCGCCTGTCGCAGCCAGAGCTGCCCCTCCGTGTTGATCTCCGGAGCGTACATGTCGTATTCGCGGCTGAAACGGGCCTTGGCCGTGATCAGGTCGAGGCGGGCGAGGATGTCGATGGCGAAGGTGAGCGGCTTGGTCACGCGCGCGACCTCGCCGCTGAGGCGGCGCAGGATGCGGCCAATTTCCCGGTCCTCCTCACCCTTGAGCACCGCGCGCTCGGCGCTGAGACTGGCGAGGCCGGCCGGCTCGATGAATAAGGTCTCGCCGGTACTGCTCGTGCGATGGACGACGCCTTGTAGCTTGTGCCGATGATTGACCGCGACCGGCAGGACGTAGTGATCGCCGCTGACAGTGGCGTTGGGATAGCGGAGGATCTTGCGCAGCTCGGGATCGCGCAGGAGTCGGCGGATCTGGTTCTGCACGCGCTCCTCGACATCGCCGAGCTTCTGGCGGACCTGGGCCAGTTCGCGGCTGGCCATGTCGAGAACGTGGCCGCGACCGTCGATGCAGCCGCTGATGGTCTTGGCCACCGGACCCAGATCTTCGACGGGCGCCAGCAGGTCGGCCAGGCGCCGCTGCGGATCGCCCAGCCTCATGCGATAGCGGTAGACGTTGCCGGTGCAGGCCAGGGTATCGGCCACCTCCAGCAACTGCTCGATGGTCAGCTGGGCGCCGATGGCGGCTCGGCGGACGGTCAGGCGGATGTCGTGCAGCCCGCCGAAGGGCGGCGCCAGACCTTGCCCCAGAGCGTCGGTCATCTCGCCGACCAGGGCCAGTTCGGCACGGATGCGTTCGGCGTCGCTGCCGGGTTCGAGTTGGCGCGCCAGTTCCTTGCCGAGCGAGCAGGCGGCGTGGCCGGCCAGCAGCTCGCGGATTTTGTTGAATTCCAGAAGCTCCAGCGTATGAACGTCGTGAATGGCTTGTGCCTCTCAGCGCTCCCATGTATTTTCCGAGCCGGAAGCGTAAGCGAAGGGCTTCCTTCGCTTACGCTTCCGGCTCGGAGGAATTCGCTCCGCTGGCTCTTAGACACGGCTTCGAGCGGGTGGTTCAGTCATCCAGGCCATTCATTCTCGGTTGATTTACCCTCGGCGAACAGGTTCGTCCAGTAGGGTTCCTTTGGCGAAAACATTCGAGAACAACCCTTCTGTCGGCCGGGCCGGCGCTTTACACTGAGATCGCTTCGATTCCGAAAGTGCTTGCGTGAGGGTGGACCATGTTGAAATTGACGTTCCTTGTCCTGCTAACCGTGTGGTTGTGGGGTGGGTGCTCGGTGGTGGAGGCGGGTGAGCGGCTGACGCCGGCGGCGGGGCGGGCCGGGCGTTCGGTCGTCCTGGCTCCGCACGGCATGGTCGCCACCAGCCAGCCATTGGCTGTCCAGGTCGGCCTGGACGTGCTCAAAAACGGCGGCAACGCCGTCGATGCCGCCATCGCCACGAATGCCGCGCTGGGCCTGATGGAACCCATGAGCTGCGGCATCGGCGGCGACCTGTACGCTCTCGTCTGGGACGCCAAATCGCAAAAACTGTATGGACTCAACGCCAGCGGCCGCTCGCCCTACCGGGCCACCCGCGAGTTCTTCGCTTCGCAGGGACTCAACGAAATCCCCGAGACGGGACCGCTGAGCTGGTCGGTGCCCGGCTGCGTCGATGGCTGGGAGGAATTGCGCGGCGCTTCGGCACGCGGCACGTTGGCCCAGCTCCTGGAGCCGACCATCCGCTACGCCGAGGACGGCTTCCCCGTCAGCCCGGTGATCGCCGGTTCTTGGCGAGGCGCGGAGAGCAAGCTGCGGCGCCATCCCGACGCCGCTCGCACTTACCTGATCGACGGCCACACCCCGCGCCGGTGACGTGTTCAAGAACGCCAATCTGGCTCGTAGCTATCGCCTTCTCGCCGCCAAGGGCCGCGATGCCTTCTACAAGGGCGATCTCGCTCATGCCGTCGTCGCTTTTTCGGAGAAGAATGGTGGTCTGTTTTCGATGAAAGACTTCGCCGACCACACTTCCACCTGGGTCGAGCCGGCCAGCACGACGTACCGCGGCTACCAGGTCTGGGAGATTCCGCCGCCCGGCCAGGGCATCGCCGTCTTGCAAATGCTCAATCTGCTGGAAGACTACGACCTTAAGAAGTTGGGTGCCGAGTCGGCGGACTGGTGGCACCTGTTCCTCGAAGCGAAGAAGCTGGCATACGCCGACCGGGCGCGCTTTTACGCCGACCCCGACTTCGTGAAAGTGCCGGTACACGAACTCATCTCGAAGCCCTACGCCGCCGAGCGCCGCAAGCTCATCGACCGGAACAAGGCGATGACGCGCGTGCCGGCGGGCGAGCCGAAACTGGAGCGCGGCGATACCGTATACTTGTGCGCGGTGGACAAGGACCGCAACTGCGTGTCGCTGATCCAGAGCAATTATTTCGGCTTCGGCTCCGGCCTGGTGCCGGGCGATCTCGGCTTCGCGCTGCAAAATCGCGGCACGCTCTTCGCCCTCGACGCGCGGCACGCCAACCGCCTGGAGCCGCACAAACGGCCATTCCACACCATCATCCCGTCGCTGGTGACGAAGGACGGCAAACCGTGGTTTGTCTTCGGCGTCATGGGCGGCGACATGCAGCCGCAAGGACAGGTGCAAGTGCTGGTCAACCGGATCGACTTCGGCATGAACGTGCAAGAAGCCGGCGAAGCGCCGCGATTGGAGCACGTCGGCTCGGCGACGCCGACCGGCTCATCCGGTAGCCGCAGCGGCGGCACCGTCCGCGCCGAGCGCGGCATCTCCGCCAAGGTCATCGAGGAGCTGACGCGCCGCGGTCATCGCGTAACCACGGTGCGGACCAACGGCGGTGGCTACCAGGGCATCCTCATCGACCCCAAGACGAACGTGCTGCACGGCGGCTCGGAAGCGCGCAAGGACGGCTGCGCCGCCGGATATTGAGGCAGGGCGACAACCATGTATCCTTCCGGGACGTGGCGCGGTTACTGGGAACAGGAAGTATGGGGCCGCCAACCGATGGGCCCGCTGGTGCTGCGTTTCGCGGACGGTCGCATTGACGGCGAGGGCCGCGACATGGTCGGTCCCTTCACGTTCACGGGGGAGTACGACGACCAGGGGGCGATCCGCATGGTGAAACAATATCTCGGCAGGCATCAGGTGATCTACCACGGCACCTACGATGGGGAAGGCACGATCTTCGGACGGTGGTCGATCCCGCCGTTGTGGTCTGGCCCATTCGCCCTGTCGCCGGTCGCTGGCAAACTGCCCCCGGACGCGCCCATTGAGGAGTTATGACAGATGTTTGCTCGGCTGGAATGCGGGCCATGCGAATGCAGTCGGCAGACGGGGCGGGACTGGTTGCCACCCTGCCGCCGCCGAAAAAGGCTCGGCAAGGAAGACGGGTTCTCGAATCTGGTACAATAATCAGAGTGCTCTAAAAGAAAGAGGACTTTCTGATTGAAAACTCACCTACTCAAGCTTCTTTTTATGGTTTCGGGTGACGCACAGCGTCATGACCACTCTGTATAAATCAATCCAATAATGGCGTCGGGAAGCCGGGAAGGAGGAGACATGCAGAAGGACGAATTGGTGCCGCTGACACATAACAACTTGGAGCCTCTCTTCCAGCGGGCGATTTCTAACGTGCGCGACGAGATAATCGACAACCCCTACATCGCCGAGGCTCTACGGGTCTTGCCCGTAGGCGGCTTCCGGAGCGCGATCGGCTCCTTCTGGAACGCCGTCGTCGATGACCTGCGAAATAAGATCATCCATCGTAGCGTGAAGCTCTTCAACAAGGCGGTCAATGTCGGGCGGGAAGTCAAGACCTACGAAGACTTCCAGAACCACGTCACCGACGACAACCTCATTGACGGCGCCCACAAAATCGGCGTAATTGGCTGGGAGGCCGCCAAGATCCTCAAGCACGCCAAGGAGACGCGGCACATCTTTGACGGCCACCCGCGGAGCACCGATCCGTCGATCATCAAGGTGCTGGCCATGTTCGAGGACTGCACCAAGTACGTCCTCAACGAGCCCTACCCCCCGCAAGTAGTGGACATCGACGAATACCTCACGATGATGGCATCAACGGATTTCGACCGCAATGAGGTCGCCATCGCCAACGCGCTCACCGAACTGCCCGATGTGTACAAAACGGAACTGATCAACCGCCTTTTTACGGCCTACATCCACGAAAATGCGTCCTCCGATCTGCGCTCGAACATCGAACTCACCGCTCCGATCCTGTGGAACTTATTGCCGAAGGAGTTGAAAATTCAGGTGGTCCGCCGTGTTGATCAGGAAATCCCGAAGGGCAATGCGGCGAAGACAAAGGAAGCGTTTCGCTTCGTCCACCTGGTGAAGGCGACCGCGTATCTGACCATCACGTCCCGGAGCTACGTCATCAAGCCTTTGGTCGATAGGCTACAGGCCAGCCTGGATGATTTCGACACTGAGGATCTGTGCGTCCGCTCCCTGGCTCCGTATGCATCCAACATACCCCCCGAGTTCGTTGCCCCCTATGTGTCCGCGATTACCCACACTTATGTGGGACGCATAGGGTCCAGCGGCCGCTTTTCCCGCACGGACTGGTACGCGAATGGCGCGGCGACGCGTATCCCGAAGATGGTGGAGGCGTTCGACGACACCGCCTCATCGGCCTTCATCGATTGCATCCGCAAGAGTTCGACGTTGCGCCGGCGCATCCAGACGCCTGTCAAATTGAATCGGCTACGGTCGCTCGGGAACATTGTCCTCGGGCGTGTGTCGGCTGCGTTCCCGGAGAAGAAGTTCCTCGAAGCGATGGTCGATCCGAATCGCGAGGAGGAGTTCCTGGAGATGCTGAAGGGCTGAGAAACAGGGAGAGGGTGTCAGGAATGAATGGCACTTCTCAAGATCGTCAAATCAGAGGAGGAGTGGGAACATCTCATACAAGGCATCACTCGCAAAGATCCGCCGGACGCATTTGCCGACGGGATGTTGCAGCCGGCATGGACGAGTTGCAGAGTGCCAGCGGTTTCAACCTCGTCAGGGACTGGGCAGTTGCGAAGCGAGCACCTGCTGCGGATCGAGGACGGTCAGGGTCTGGTAGCGCTGGAAGTCGGCGACGTTGAAGGTGAGGATTCGGCTGAGGCCGTGAACCATCATAGCCGCCGCGAGGCGGGCATCGTGGGCATTCTTTCCGCTCACCTGATATTGCGTGACCAACTGCTCCCATTGGGGAAAGACGGCAGAGGTCTCGTCGAGGATCGTGAAAAGAGTCTTGAGGCGGGAAAGCTCTGCTTGCACCTCGGCCGGTGTAAGTCCCAGTCCATTCTGCGCCGCTGGCCGTGTGCAAACCACCCAGAATTCGTAGAGGTTTTGGGGCACAAGGCAGAGCGTTTCACCCTGCCGGCGCAGCTCGGTCACGGCATCCGCGGCGAGTTGGTGCATCGAGTGGCCCGGCTGAGCGGCGCGCGTCAGGATATTGGTGTCGAGGAGCGTGCTCATTCGCCGCGTCCGGCATAGATGCTATCTCGATCATCTTCCGCCACCGAAGGAAGAGCCTTATGGCCAGCCACCCACGCACGCCAGGCCGCCTCCCAAGCTTCAAAAGAGACAGTCGTCCCCTCCCCGCTGGGAGCGACAGCTCGCTCCACCAACTGCTCGATATATTCCTCCAACGTCAGCCCATTCCTGGCGGCCTCTCCTCGAAGGCGGCGCTCAACCTCGGCGTCCAGGCATAATGAGATATTCATGGGATACCCTTTCCTTTTTCTACCGCGCCGCGTCGCCGAACGGGTGCGCCGTCACGGTCCCCACCGGCCAATTCAGCCATAACAGACGCTTGAAGTGGTAATCTCCGCCGACATTGTAACCGCGGATACCGTGCCAGGTACACTCTCTCTCACGGTGCGTGTGGCCGCAGATGGCGAAGGCGATGCGCTCGGCGTGGCGGGCCAACAGTTCCTCCATCGCCCGATTGCCGCCGAACGCCTCCCAGAGCAGATCGTCCAGGGTCAGCGGTGACTGTTTCTCCGGGAAGCTGATGCACCGCATCGGCGGATGGTGCGTCACGACAAGAACACGCTCGACCTGCCCCAGTGCCGCGCGCAGATGTTGTTCGAGCGTGCCCACCACCTGAGCCGTGAAGCCGGCATCTTCGAGGGGCCAGCGGATGAAGTTAGCGTCGTTGTGCCGGCCGCGCGTAAAGCGCTTGCTCTGCAAGCGTTCTTCCTCGAAGGGGTAATCGCGGCGAATCGCCTCCAGCGACCACGAATAATCGTACCAGTTGATCGAGCCGACCAGAGCCAGTCTCGACTCCGACAGCAACAGCGGCCCGCGGTCGAGGTAGTGGAAGCCGTGGGACGCGCAGATGGCGGGGAGGTCTTGCTGATAGAGCTGGAGCGAGTCGTGTCCATCCTCGGGCCGCACCCATAGGTCATGATTGCCGGGCACCAGCGCCTTGCGGCAGGGCAGATCGGCGAACAAGCGCAGACACTCGCCGAAGTACGAGCCGGTGCCGAGGTCGCCGGCGAGAACGAGCACATCGGGCGTCTTTTCATGCAGGAAGGAGGCGAGCAGGCGCGTGGCGTCCTCGCCGCGGCCGCCGTGGCCCCAGTGCAAGTCGGCAGTGATGGCGACTTGCAGTTCCCGGTCCATGAAAAACCTCCGTCGCCTTCTTGAAACCCGACGCCCTCGCGGCGAGTATGCACTGCCGACTCATGATGTCTCTCGGCTCGTCGTATTGTACAGGAGTCTGCCTGCCATGTGCCTGTTTCGCTTTATCGCGGGCGGCCTGATCGGCCTGACCTTTTGCGTCGCGGTTGCTCGCGCCGAGACGCCCGATACTCCGACCGTCGCCTCGGGGCGCTTACGCGACCCCGCTCGCCTGCTGCCCGAGCAAGCCGATGTGCTGATCCAGGTTCGCCAGCCGCGCCGCCTCGTGGAGACGCTGACCACGCTGGAGACCTTACAACAACTCCGGCAATTCGCCCCGGTGCGCGAGTTGTTCGATTCCACCAACGCGCGCCGCTTCCAGCAGCTTGTCGCCTACTTCGAGAAAGAGCTGGGCGCGCCCTGGTCGCAACTGCTCGATCGCCTGGCCGGCCGCGGCGCCGTCCTCGGCATCAAGCTCGGCGCCAACCCGGCCCCGACCCTGCTGGTTATCCAGGGCGAGGACGCGCCGCTGATGCGCCGGTTCTTCCGACTCAGCCTGGACGTTGTCAAGCAGGAACTGGCCCGCAAGGAGGCGAAGGAGAAGCCGGTCAAGGTTTCATATCAGGGCGTTGATACGGTTCGCATCGGCACGGACTTCCACGCGGCCGTCGCCGGTGGCGCCCTCTTTGTGAGCAACAACGAGAAGACGCTGCAAGCGGGCCTCGACCGCCACCTGGGTCGCAACAAAAAGAGCATGGCCGACGTGCCGAGCGTGGCCGAGGCCGCCAAGCTCTTACCGCCCGGGCCGCTCGTTTCCTTCTGGCTCAACATGGAGACGGTTCGCCAATCTCCCCAGGGCAAGGTCTTCTACAAGGCACCGCCGCGCGATGACCCCAACCAGACCGTCCTCCTCGGCCAATACATCGACCTGCTCGGCCGATCGCCGTTCGTCTGCGCCGGCGTGTATCCGGAAAAGAGCGGTTTCGTGGCCACCCTTCGCACGCCGCGCGGTCGGGACGGCATGGGACCGGACAGGCTAATGCACGTCCCGCCGTCCGGTATGCCCGGTTCGCGGCCGCTGCTGGAGCCGAAGGACGTCCTTTACAGCGAAAGCAGTTATCTCGATGTCGCGCGCATCTGGACGGATCGGGCCAAACTCTTCAACGTCAAGCAGGTGAAGGGACTGGAGAAGTTCGACAGTCAATCCAGCCTGCCGTTGTTTTTGAGCGGCGTCAAGCTCAGCCGGCTTTTGCCGCAGATGGGACCGTACTACCGCTTCGTCGCCGCCCACCAGAATGGAGGCTATAAGAAGAGTCCGAAAATCTCCATTCCGGCCTTCGCCCTCGTCTGGGAGTTGCGCGAGCCGGAAGCTTTCGTCAAGACGATGGACACCGTTCTCCGCGGCGCTGCCCTGCTGGCCGGCGCGAAGGCCAACCTCAAGCTCGTCGAGGAGGACTACAAGGACGGCAAACTCGTCGGCTATCGCTTCCCCGAGGACCAACCGCTCCAGGGCGACGTCAACGACCTGCGTTTCAACTTCAGCCCATGCTTCACGCGCGTCGGCAACCAGTTCGTCGCGTCCTCGACCATCGAGCTGTGCCGCGAACTGGTAGATCTGCTCCACAAGGAGGGCATGTCGCCGACGCGCGGCGATGCCTCCACGGCACGCATGCGGCTGTACGGCTCCGGGGCCGCCGCCTACCTGCGGACCATCGAAGACTTGCTCGTCACGCAAACCACGCTCGACCAGGCGGTGTCGCCGAAGGAGGCGCGCGAGCAGATTCACCTGTTCCTCGACCTGGTCCGCCGGTTCGGCGCGCTGTCGCTCGGCCCGCGCTTTCACGACAAGACGTTTCAGTACGACATTCGGCTCCAGCCGGAGAAATAATCCCCCTCGTCGGGTGACGAATCGCCAGGAGGTACTTCATGGCAGATGCTTCCGCGAAGACCCTTGATCCGCGCTGGGCGTGGCAGCCGTATCGACCCGGCAAGGAGTCGCCGTGGGACGTCCGGCGCGTGGGCCATCTCTATCGCCGTGCCGCCTTCGGAGCGACGAATGCCGAGCTGGAGGTGGGACTCAAGGCTGGACCCCAAGCCCTCATCGCTCGGCTCCTCCAGGGAGGTCCGGGGTTGAGCGCGTTCGACGCCGAGATGACGCCCCTGGCCCAGAACGTCGCGCGTTACAACGATGCGCCGCACCTGCGCGCCTGGTGGCTGACGCGCATGCTGTATAGTCCGCACCCGCTGCAAGAGAAAATCACCCTTTTCTGGCACAACCACTTCGCCACCAGCTACGCCAAGGTGCAGAGCGCCCGCTTCATGCTCGGCCAGTACGAGCTGATGCGCCGTCACGCCCTGGGCAACTTCGCCGACCTGCTGCGCGAGATGTCCGCCGATCCGGCCATGCTGATCTGGCTGGACGGGCGCGACAGCAAGAAGGGCAACCCCAATGAGAATTACGCCCGCGAGCTGATGGAGCTGTTCAGCCTCGGCATCGGCCACTACACCGAGAAGGACATCCGCGAGGCCGCCCGCGCCTTCACCGGCTGGGAGATTCAAGGGACGAAAGCCGTCTTCAGTTCCCGGCAGCACGATGACGGTCCAAAGACGGTCCTCGGCCAAACCGGCAACTGGAAAGGCGACGACATCGTTCGCATCTGCCTGGAGCAGAAAGCGGCGCCGTTGTTCCTTGTCGGCAAGCTGTACCGCTTCCTCGTCAGCGAGACGCTGACGCCGACGCCGGAACTGCTGGCGCCGCTGGCCGAACAATTCAAAACGAGTGGCTACGACTTCGGCGCGCTCGTCCGGACGATGCTGTCGTCGAACCTGTTCTTTTCGCCGATCGTCTACCGGACGCGCGTCAAATCGCCGGTCGATTTCGTGCTGGGCATCGTCCGCGGCTTGGAGGGCAAGATGGGAACGACGGCACTGGCGCAGGCGCTGGAGCAGCTGGGCCAGAACCTCTTTTCGCCGCCGTCGGTCAAGGGCTGGGACGGCGGACGCACCTGGCTCAACGGCCAGACGCTGCTGTTCCGGCAGAACCTGGCGCTGGCGCTGACCTCGACGGAGGACGCCCGCTTCGGCCGCCGCAGCGACCCCGCCGTTCTGGCGCGCAAGTACAACAAAAAATCAGACACCGAGCTGGTAGACTTCTTCCTGCGCCTGTTCTTGCAGGACGACGTGCCCGCTGAGACGCGGCGCGCCTGCTCGACTATCAGCGTCATGCCCACGAGCTGCCGGCGCCGGTATACTGGACGGTGGAAGACGCCGCCGACCATCGCGTGCGAACCCTGTGTCATCTGGTGTTGTCGCTGCCGGAGTTTCAGCTGGATTAGATGCCGCAGACGGCTTAACGCTAAGCCGGACGCGGCCGGAGGATCTGCACATGACCGCCAATCGTCGTGACTTCTTGAAAACGTCGCTGGCCGGCGCGGGCCTGGTCAGCTGGAGCCTCAGCGCGCCCGGCTTCCTCAGCCGAACCGCGGCGGCCGCCCCCGAGGCCGGCAAGCCTGGCGCCAAAGACACCATCCTCGTCGTCATCGAGCTGACCGGCGGCAACGACGGCCTGAACACGGTCATTCCCTTCAAAGATCCGGAATACGCCAAACTGCGGCCGACGCTGCGCCAACCGGAGGCGCAGATCAAGAAGATCAACGACCATCTCGGTCTGCATCCGTCGATGGGCGGCCTGGCTGATCTGCTGCAAGACAACGCCCTGTGCGTCGTCCAAGGCGTCGGCTACCCCAACCCCAACCAGTCGCACTTCCGTTCGATGGACATCTGGCAGACGGCCAGCGCGGCGGAGGACGTCCGCGAAGGCTGGCTCGGCAAGGCGCTCAAGGGTCTACCCGGCGCGCCGTCGTTCCACCTGAAGAACAACAACGAGCCGTCGCCCCTGGCCCTGGACGGCGCTCCGGCGCGGGTGCCGTCGATCAAGACGCTGGAGGAGTTTCAGCTCCAGGTGGCCGCCGCCAGCGGCGCCGACAAGAGAGAGCAGCGCACCGTCATCGAGGGGGCGGCCCAGGCCAGGGGCGGACCCGGCTTGCTCGATTTCGTGCAGCGTACCGCGTCGAATACCTACGCCAGCAGCCGGCGCTTGCAGGAGATCGGCCGGAACTACAAGCCGAAGGTGACCTATCCGAATACGCCGTTGGCCGGCCGTCTCAAGCTGGCGGCCCAACTCATCGACGCCGGCCTAGGCGCTGCGTCTCTTCTATGTGGCCCACGGCAATTTCGATACGCACGCCGGGCAAGCGCCGGCCCACATGAACCTGCTGGGGCAACTGTCTGCCGCCGTCACCGCCTTCTTCAAGGACGTGGCGGCGCGCGGCCACCGCGACCGCGTGCTGGTCATGACTTTCTCTGAGTTCGGGCGCCGTGCCAAGGAGAACGGCAGCAAGGGCACCGATCACGGCTCGGCCGCGCCGATGCTGCTGATCGGCGGCCGCGTCAAGGCCGGAACGGTCGGCGAACATCCGAGCCTGAGCAAGCTCGAACTGGGCAATCTGAAACATCACACCGACTTCCGCCAGGTGTACGCCGCCATCCTCGACAAGTGGCTCGGCACTCCCAGCAAGGACGTGCTCGGCGGCGAGTTCAAGCACGTGGACATTTTCAAGAGCTGATCGCGCGCGAGATCCTGTCCGAGCCCGCAGCGTCAGCGAGGGACATCCCTCGCTGACGCTGCGGGCGCCGAAAGATCGTCTACTCTTCTCTCCTCGGCCTCCACGTCAGCCCACCCTGCTTCCCTGAATATCTTGTCATGGCAGCGTTTTTGCATGAAGGATGCCGAGCCTCGCCGCGACGGGGAAGGATCCACAGGTTCGGTCGTGGGCGGAGTCTGAGTGGTCCCACGGTCGGGCCGGAGTTTCCCGTTGCTCCGCGGCCCAAAAAGAGTATGCTGACAGCGCCGGCGAAGTGAATCGCCTCTTGAGGAAATGATGCCCGCCGCCTGGCCAACCGGCCGTGTCCCGCGCTGAAACAGCGGCCGAGGCGGTGCGCAGAACGTGAGGCATCCGGATGCACATCTGGGTTGAGTGCGGAAACTTCTTCCGCGAGTGTCGGCGGCACTTCCATACCACGGGAGCGATCTTGCCCAGCAGTCGTTTTCTGGCCCGAGCCTTGGCTCGTCCCTTGCGCAGCTCGCGGACGCCGTGCCGCATCCTCGAAGTCGGTCCCGGCACCGGCTCGGTAACGTGCGAGATCGTCCGCCGTATGCTGCCGGGCGATCGACTCGACGCCGTGGAGGTCAACGGCCACTTCGTCGCCCTGCTGGAGCGCCGGCTGCGCCAGGAGCGTGTCTTCGCCCTCCACCGCGATCAGGTCGAGGTCATCCACGCGGCCGTGCAGGATCTGATCGGCAACGCTGTCTACGACTTCATCGTTTCGGGCCTGCCGTTGAACAACTTCCCGGCCCACGAAGTGCGCGACATTTTCGCCACCTATAGCCGTCTGCTCAAACCGGGCGGCACGCTGACGTATTACGAGTACACGCTGGTGCGCCAGCTGAAGTCACCATTCGTCGATCGCCGCGAGCGCCGCCGCCTGTTCCGCGTCGGCCGCGTCATGCGCGGCTACATCCGGGATTACCAGGTCCGCCGCGAGCGGATCTTCATCAACCTGCCGCCCGCGACCGTGCGTCACCTGCGCTTCACGCCGGGGATGACTCGGCCCGTGGCGGGAGTGATCGAACACCCTTCGAGCGTCCTGCACCGCTGATACATCGTTGTCTGCGAACCTTTCTCGTTTAGCCGCGGCGCGCAGCGGAGCGCGTCTCGCGCTCCGCTGCGCGTCGCGGCGAAACGACCGGAGCAGAAGCCCTGAGTCGGCCAATGGAGTCGGCCGGCGTCCTATCTCGTGGAACGGAGGGAGCCGTTGATGAATCGTCGCTTGCTAAGCGCCTGCCTGGGCGCCGTGCTGATGGTTGTGCTGTCCATGCCAGCCCGCCTCGCCGCCAAGCCGCCCGACCTGCCCATGAACGAGACCAACACCGTGACGCCGCGCGTCGATGCGGAGGCCGAGGAACCGGCCGAACCGCCACTGTCCGGAGGCGCGATCGTCTCCGGATCGGCTCGGGAATCAGTAGCCCCGGATATTCTGAATTGGGTTCGGCAGCATTCGACAGCCACGCCGATGCGCGCGCACCCGTTGCTCTCCGATGTTCAGGTGGAGGTTTCGGAGGCGAATACAGGATCGCTGATCTTCGGTATTGGCGTGAACAGCAACTCGGGTCTGACCGGCAGCATTGTATGCAATGAACGCAACTTCGCGTGTGAGCCGTCGAAGGTAGTGCAGCGCTTGGCGGAGGACGAGTTGCCCCCCGCCGCATCCATCTACGACGCCCTGCCCGCCGCGCTGCCGACGCCCAACCTGTATGAGTTGCGTCCGACCGCTCGCCGCACACTGGCCGGCTCGCTGCTGTTCGGATTCAACCCGCTGATGGCGCTGCTGCCGACCGACAAAGCCCTCGATGCCCCCGACGATCATCCACAGCGCGTGGCCGGCGACGATGTATTCCTCGACATGCCCGCCTTCCTCTCCAAAGAGTGTGAGAAAGATCTTCTACATTCTTCATTCTTTATCCCTCAAGCTTGGGGTGATCGCCTTAACAGCACCGAGTGGTTCAAATGGCTCGTGGCCCGCTACGCCAAACAGCACGACGCCCCCGCCCCGGCGCAGAATGAAGGTTATCTCAACGTCGCCGTGGTCGCCGCCCTGACGTCGGCCGACACGCCCGCCGCCGAGATCGACGCGCCGCTCGTCCCCGCCGCCGAGGCGCTGCCGATGCCGCAGGAAGACAAGCCGCACAAGAAAAAACACAAGAAACATCAACGCAAGAGCGAACCGCTGGCCATGCCGAAGGAGGACGCTGCCGCCGGCGCATCGGCGGACGGCATCACCTGCCCCTACCTCCGCCAGCAGATGATCGATCGCCACGCCTGCCAGACCGCCGACCCGCAGCTCGGCTGCGACGTGCTCGACAATCTCGAACGGCTGAAGAAGGCGGATGATTTGCTGGAACTGGCCCGCGACTTCGCCCGCGCCGGCCACGCCGCCGAGGCGTTCGAGTGCTACGCTCTCGTTCGAGATCTCTGCCCCGGCAGTCCGTGTGCGAATCGCGCCGATGCCCTCGCTCTGGAACTGT
Organism: uncultured Planctomycetota bacterium; assembly: GCA_963849325.1. GTDB lineage: Bacteria > Planctomycetota > Planctomycetia > Gemmatales > Gemmataceae > JAJPHU01. The sequence continues at coordinate 672,981 of CAWKHF010000012.1, forward strand.
ATCTCGCCGAGGTCTGCGACCGGCCGGCCGGCGCGGAAGACGCCGCCGAGCCGCGCGACGAGTCGTCCGACAAGCCGGCGGGCGTCGAGCAGCAGGTCAGCGGTCTGATGAAGGCGTGCCGTCTGCTCGTCAACGAGGGGCTGCACGAGCAGGCCGCCGAACTGGCCCGGCAGGCATACGCGCTGGACCCCGAGCGCGTCATGGCCGATCCGCTCGTCTACAAGATGCACCTCCTCGCCACGACGCCACGACAGTCGTTCGGCTCCTCGAAGCCGGACGGCTCGACCGAATCGAGTGAGCCGGCCTCGTGTCCGTACTGTCCCCGCATCGGCCAACCGATCCGCGCGATCGTGCCGGACAAGAAGAAGCGTGCGTCCGGTCCCACGACGCTGCTCGTGCCGCCGATGCCGCCGGTCGATTACGAAGTCGTGCCGGTACTCGATGGCGTGCTGACCGAGAAGGACCGGCCGGCGGGCGTGGAAGAGGCGAGCGAAGAGGAAACGCCGTCGAGCCTGGATGAGCTGGTCGAGTCCATCATGGGAGGCCACGGCGAAAGCCTGTTCGGCATCGGCATCAACGGAGATGGAAGTCTGCGCGTGAGCGGCGAGTGGTCGGGCGGCGGCAGCGTCTACCACGTCCTGTTCAACCGAGGCTGCCTGGCGATCTGGAAGACGCCGGACGCGGCGAAAGTGAAACCGTGACATTCCCGGCGAGCGGGGGGCGTCAGCCCCCTGTTGGAAGCAACAGGGGGCTGACGCCCCCCGCTCGCCGAATGTTCTCACACCGAGGAATGGGCCGTTTGCAGATAGTCAAGGACTTGATGGATCGTCATTCGCTGGATGCCGGGGAAGAGGTTCATCTGCACGGCCAGGGCGGCGAGGATGTGTTCTTCGCTGACCAGCCCCATGGCGCGAGCCAACTGGCCGAATTTCTGCCGCCGCTCCTGCCGCCGCATCGCTTCCAGCACGCGGTCGAGGTCGAAACGGCTGAGGACCCTCAAACGGACTAGGATCTCGCCCAGCTTCGGTTCCGTGCGCATCGGTTGTGCCCTGTCTCGCCGGCGGCGGAGCGATGCCGCCCCCGTTCAGCACAACTATAGCTCACGCAGGGTCCGTCAGTGTTTGGGGAAGTAGTTGTTGAGCGTCTGCAGGCGGGAGACGCTGAGGTCGAGATTGTCCTGGGCGGCGCACATGTGCTCCAGGGCCTCCTCGAAGCGCGAGACGCAGGCGTCCAGTTCGCTGCGCGGCGCGTCGGTGTAGAGCAGACAGCTGGACAGCTCCTTGATGGCCTCCTCCAGTTCGTCGCCGAGGACTTGCTGGAAGCGTCGGCCGAACTCCTCCGACTCGCCGGCGGCGGCGTGCAGTGCGATCAGCAGGTTGCCGTGGAGGTTGGGGTCCACGGTTCGGTCCATCTCGACGGACCCGGGGCGGGCGGCCTTCGACTGGGGAGCGGCCACCGTCGGGGTCGTCGCACTGCTGCCGGACGGCTCACCCTGGCCCAGCATCTCCCGGGCGTGTTCCCGCCCTTCAAGCGCCTTTTCCCAATCCGGCCGAAGCTTCAGTGCCTCGTCGTAGTTCTGGATGGCCGGGCGATATTGTTTTTTCTCGACATACAGGTTGCCCAGGTTGAGGTAGGCGTCGGCCATGCGCGGATTGAGGCGAATGGCCTCGCGGTACGCCTGGATCGACAGATCGAGCTGGCCCTTGCGGCGGTAGACCAGGCCCAGGTTGTAATAGCCCTCGACGCGCTGCGGATCGAGTTGAATGCCGCGGCGCAGGGCGGCGACGGCCTCGTCCAGGTCTTGCAGGAGATTGTGGACGGCGCCCAGGTTGATGTAGGCGCCGGCGCGGAGCGGATCGAGACGAGTAACTTCCTTGAAGTGGTGGGCGGCACTGGTCAGCTCGCGGAGCTGGAAATACACGGTAGCCAGACCCATGTGGATGTCCGGCGAATCGGACTTGAGTCCCAGCGCCATCAAGTAGGCCTGCTTGGCCTTCTCCCAATCGCGGGCCTCGATGGCTTGCCGCGCCTTGAGACAGATTCGTTCGATTTTCCCCGGTATCATGGCTTCGCCCCTCCCCGGTGAGGCATTTCGCACAGTCCTGGACATAGAGGATTGGGATAGACAAACCAATTATAAACGGACATTCGCGCTGTCCACAACTGGATTCGGTCGGCGAACGTCGGCGTGACGGTTGCCTGGGCCGCAAGCGGCTTAGCGTCTGTCCCGTAATCTCCCCTCTCCCCCCCTTCGGGGGAGAGGGGTTGGGGGTGAGGGGGAGAGAAACCTCGGGAAAGCGCACCCCCTCACCCCACCCCTCTCCCCCGAAGCGGGGGAGAGGGGCTTACGGGACAGACGCTAAGCCGCCAGCGGCTTTTTCTGGTAGAATGTCGGATGAAACCTCGCCGGAACCTACCCGCCTCGGAGGTCCACCCTCGGACCTGCCCGTGCCGCTTCGCCGAAGGAGAGAACCGTGCGGACTGAATACCCGCTCGCCGTTGGTCTGATGGCCCTGTTGAGTTGCTGCGGTCTGTCCCGAGCGGCCGAGAAACCGCGTGTCGATTTCGCCCGCGACGTGCTGCCGATCTTCCAGCGCCGCTGCTTTTCCTGCCACGACGGCCGCAAGCATAAGGCGGGCCTGCGCCTGGACGTGCGTGCCAGCGCCCTGCGCGGCGGCGAGTCCGGCAAGCCGGCCCTCGTCCTCGGCGACGCTCCCAGGAGCGAGTTACTCCGCCGCGTCAGCATCGCGGACGACGACGAGGTCATGCCGCCCGAGGGGGAGCGGCTGTCCGCCGCCGAAGTGAAACGACTGCGCGACTGGATCGACGCGGGAGCGGTCTGGCCCGACGCCCTGGCCGGCGACGACGCCCCGTGGAAGCGTCACTGGGCCTTTCGCGCTCCGGTGCGCCCGTCGCTGCCGGCCGTCAAGAATACGGCGTGGGCGCGACACCCGCTGGATCGCTTCGTGCTGGCGCGGCTGGAAAAAGAGGGATCAGCGCCGTCGCCGCAAGCCGATCGCGTCACCCTGCTGCGCCGCCTCAGCCTCGACCTGATCGGACTGCCGCCGACCATCGCGGAGGTGGACGCCTTTCTCGCCGACAACAGTGAGCAGGCTTACGAGAAGGCCGTCGAGCGCTTGCTGGCCAGTCCGCACTACGGCGAACGCTGGGGCCGGCACTGGCTCGACGCCGCTCGCTACGCCGACTCGGACGGCTTCGAGAAGGACAAATCGCGCTCGGTGTGGTTTTACCGCGATTGGGTCATCGCCGCGCTCAACCGCGATCTGCCCTACGACCAGTTCATCATCGAGCAGCTGGCCGGCGACCTGCTGCCGGGGGCGACGCAAGATCAAATCGTGGCCACGGGGTTCCTGCGCAACTCGATGATTAACGAGGAGGGCGGCGTCGATCCCGAGCAGTTCCGCATGGAGGCGATGTTCGATCGCATGGAGGCCATCGGCAAGAGCGTCCTCGGCCTGACCATCCAGTGCGCCCAGTGCCACAACCACAAGTTCGACCCACTGGCCCAGGTTGAATATTACAAGATGTTCGCTTTCCTCAACAACGACCACGAGGCGAACATCGCCGTGTACACGCCGGAAGAGCAGATGCGGCGGGCCGAGTTGTTGCGGCAAATCCACGCCATCGAGAACGAACTGCGGCACCGCCACCCCGATTGGCGGAAGCGCATGCACGCCTGGGAGGACACCGTTCGAGAGAATCAGCCCGAATGGATCGTCTTGCGGCCGGCCGTTGAGGAGGAATCGACCGGCGGGCAGAAATACCTGCCGCTGACGGACGGCTCGTTCCTCGCCCAGGGCTACGCGCCGACCAAGCACACGGTACGAATGAAGGTAAAGACCGATGTGTCCAACATCACGGCGTTTCGTCTGGAGTTGCTCAACGATCCGAACCTGCCGCTGGGTGGGCCGGGGCGTTCTCTTCACGGCACGGGAGCGCTGACCGAGTTCAAGGTGCAGGTGGTGCCGGCGGACCATCGCGGTCAAAAACCGGAGTGGGTCAAGTTCGTCAAGGCGACGGCGGACGTCAATCCGCCGGAGAAGCCGCTCGATGCGGTCTATTACGACAAAAGCGATCGCAAGCGTATGACAGGTCCGGTAAACTTCGCCATCGACGGCAACAACGACACGGCCTGGGGCATCGACATCGGTCCGGGCCGCCGCAATCGGCCGCGCAAGGCCGTCTTTCTCGCCGACAAGCCGATCGCCAATCCCAAGGGGACCATCCTGACGTTCCATCTGACGCAGAACCATGGTGGCTGGAACAGCGACGACAATCAGAATCACAACCTCGGCCGCATTCGCCTGTCCCTGACGACGTGGCCCGGCGCGGAGGCGGACCCACTGCCCCAGCACGTGCGGCAGATCCTCGCCGTCCCGCGCGAACGACGGACACCGGCGCAGGAGGGGGTCATCTTTAGCTACTGGCGGACCACCGTACCGGAGTGGAAGGACGCCAACGAACGGATTGAGGCGCTGTGGCAAAAACACCCGGAAGGCTCCTCGCAGTTGGTGCTGCAAGGGCGTCCGCGGCCGCGCGACACGCACGTCCTGAAGCGCGGCGATTTCCTCAAGCCGGCCCAGGCGGTGACGCCGGGCGTGCCATCGTTCTTGCATCCGCTGCCGCCCAACGCGGCGCCGAATCGCCTGACGTTCGCCCGCTGGCTGGTCGATCGCCGTTCGCCGACGACGGCACGGGCCATCGTCAACCGCGTTTGGCAGACGTATTTCGGCACCGGACTCGTCGCCACCAGCGAGGATCTCGGCACGCAGAGCGAAGCGCCGTCGCACCCGGAGCTGCTCGACTGGCTCGCTGTCGAGTTCATGGAAGGCGGCTGGAACCTCAAGAAGCTGCACCAGCTCATCGTCGGCTCGGCGACCTACCGGCAATCGTCGCGGGTGACGCCGGAGCTGCACGCGCGCGATCCGTACAACCGCCTGCTGGCGCGGGGAGCGCGCTTCCGCGTCGAGGGCGAGATCGTGCGGGACATCGCCTTGTCGGCGAGCGGCCTGCTGAACCCGGCCGTCGGCGGCCGCAGCGTGTTTCCGCCGTTGCCCGGCTTCCTGCTCGTGCCGCCGGCCAGCTACGGGCCGAAGATTTGGCCGGAAGACAAGGGGCCGAACCGCTATCGTCGCGGCCTGTACACGTTCCGCTATCGCTCGGTGCCGTACCCGATGCTGCAAACGTTCGATGCCCCCAATGGCGACGCCTCGTGCGTGCGGCGGTCGCGCTCCAACACACCGCTGCAAGCGCTGATGACGCTCAACGAGCCGGTCTTTCTCGACTGCGCCCGCGCGCTGGCGCTGCGAACCCTGGCCGACGGCGGCGCGACGGACGCCGAGCGCATGGTCTACGCCTTCCGCCGCTGCGTCGCCCGGACGCCGACCAGCGCGGAGAAGGCCGAGCTGCTGAAACTGCTGGACAAGCAGCAAGAACGCTTCGCCCGGCCTGACGCCAAGCCGTGGGATCTGGCCGCGACGGAATCCGGCGCATCCGCCGTCATTGCCGAAAGGCGCGACGCCGGCGCAGGCGGCGGCGTGGACCGTCGTGTCGCGCGTGCTGCTGAACCTCGATGAGACGATCGCCAAGGAGTAGGAGATTTTGACGAGCAGCCTTTGAAGACGCCGATCGTCTTCCGCAAAACGACGTTGGGCGGCATGGAAGATAAAAGGAATGGACACCGATTTTCCCGATTTTCTGATACACTACACTATACCGCGATCGGTCGAAACGGCCTCCCCATGCCTCGGCGGTAACGCGACAAGGGCAGGCAAGCAAACAAAAAAGAACGGACATCCATTTCCCGAAGGGCATCCCATGACCGTGAAAAAGACCCCTCTCCTCCCCGCCGCCCCGCGTCGAGAAGGGGTGACGCGCACCGTGATCTCGCAAACGTTGCCCTGCACCCCGGAGGACTGGCGTCAACGCATCGAGGCGCTGGGCACCCGCATCGCCGGATACGTCCAGTTCATGTGCGAGCCGGGCGACCTGGGCGGCACCTCGGCCGAGGCGAGGGAAAAAGCCATCGCCGTCTTCGGCGCGGCGATGGTGGTGGCGGAGCATCGGCTGGGCCGGATCCAGGAAGAGTTCCGGCTCGAATAGGCGACAGGGATACGGTGGAACGGCCGCGAAGTCGCCGGGACCGCCTCGGCCGACGGGATCGGGCAAACGATGTCGCCGGCTCGGTCAGGTCCGGCGCCCTTGCGCTGCGCCTGCTTGGACGGCAGCTTCACGTTCCAGGCGAGGCGGGCCAGGGCCAGGGCGCGGATGACGTAGTAACTGACATCGATCTGCCACCAGCGCAGGCCGTGGCGGGCCGAGGTCGGGAAGGCGTGGTGCGTGTTGTGGAAGCCTTCTCCCAGCGCCAGGACGCCGAAGACGAAGTTATCTCGGCTCTCGTCGCCGCTGCGGTAACGCCGGAAGCCCCACAGGTGGCAGACGGAATTGACGCTCCAGGTGACATGGTGGACCAGAAAGACCCGGATCAAACCTCCCCACGCCAGCCCGGTCCAAACCCCCATCCAGGTCAAGGTGATCACGCCGCCGAGGGCGGCGGGGAGCAGTAAGCCGAGGACCAACCAGGCCGGGAACAACGCGCTCACCACACGCAGGGGCCGGCTCTGGCTGAGGTCCTTGACGTAGCGGTCCAGGTCTGGAGGGTCGGCCTGGAACACCCAGCCCACATGGGCGTGCCAGAGGCCGCGCAGCACACCCCAGACGCCGCGCCCGTGCAGGTGCGGGGAGTGCGGGTCGCCGGGCCGGTCGCTGTGCTGGTGGTGCCGCCGGTGCAGGGCGACCCACTTCAATAGGGAACCCTCCACGGCCATCGAGCCGAGGATGCCCAGCACCAGCTGCACGCCTCGATAGGTCTCGAACGAGCGGTGGGTGAAAAGCCGGTGGAAGCCGACGGTGATGCCCAGGGCCGTCAGGACGTACATGCCCAACATCAGCCCCAGGTCCGTCCAGCTAAAGCCCCAGCCCCAGAAGAAGACGACAGCGGCCCCCAGGCCGCACAGGGGCAAGGTGACCGCGAGGAGGTTCGCTATCCACAGTCCCAGCGGCAACCGCCCGGAGACCGCCACGGACGGCGGCAACTCGGCGGCAGGGTCGGCGACCGGCAGGACCGCAAGTTCTTCCGCGGGGTCTGTGGCGGTCTCCGGGGGCATCTCATCCACGAAAAAGACTCCTCTCGCGGGCCTCGGCCTCCGTTGGGACGGCGCAGCCCGCGAGGCCTCGACGTCAGGGCTCGTTTTACCCTTGTATTATACCATCGCGGCGTGGACCGGGGGAGAGCGAACGGCCCCTGTTCGTCCGGGCGATGGCGGACGTCCATCCGTCGGAAAAACCGCCGCCACGCGCCCCATGCCTCGACACGAGCGCGACGAAGGTAGACACGCAACCACGGAACGGATGCCGATTTACTTCCTCTTGCGTGACGGCGTGACGTCTTCGATGATGGAGAGGTGAAACGAGAGAGAGCAAAACGTCGGAAGGCAAGGTGCGTCCGCGGTACGCGGTCTCTCCGACGCAGGCGGCCCCGGATGTTCCCCCCAGAAAAACGAGACGCGACACCATGAATGGTCCGACGCATCTTTGCCTTGTCCAGGATCCCAAGCTCATCACGCGCCGCTGGTTCTTCCGCGACTGCGGCGTCGGCCTGGGAGCCATCGCCCTGGGCGAATTGCTGCGTGAATCCGGCTTCGCCGCGCCGGCGCAGGGCGACCCGCTGGCCGTCAAGCGGCCGCACCACCCGGCGCGGGCCAAGCGCGTCGTCTTTCTGTTCATGGCCGGCGCGCCCAGCCATCTGGAGTTGTTCGACTACAAACCGCAGCTGGCGAAGTACGACGGCACGCTGCCGCCCAAACATCTCCTTGAGGGCTACCGCGCCGCCTTCATCAACCCCAGCTCGAAGCTGCTGGGGCCGAAGTTCACTTTTTCGCGCCACGGCCAATGCGGCGCCGAGCTGTCCGAACTGCTGCCGCACCTGGCCACCGTGGTCGATGACATCGCCATCGTCAAATCGATGGTCACGGATGCCTTCAACCACGCGCCGGGCCAGATCTTCATGAACACGGGTTCGCAGCAGTTTGGCCGGCCGAGCTTCGGCGCCTGGGTGACGTATGGCCTGGGCAGCGAATCGCGCGACTTGCCGGCCTTCGTCGTACTCAACTCCGGCAAGAAGGGGCCCAGCGGCGGCAACTCGAACTGGGGCAGCGGTTTCTTGCCCACCGTTTACGAGGGTGTGCCGTTCCGCGGCAGCGGCGATCCGGTGCTGTACCTGTCCAACCCGCCCGGCGTCGATGCCGCTATCCAGCGCGAATCGCTGGACACCATCGAGCACCTCAACCGCGCATCGCCTCGACGTGGTCGGCGATCCCGAGATCGCCACGCGCATCAACTCCTTCGAGATGGCCTACCGCATGCAAGCCAGCGCCCGGAGCTGATGGACCTGTCACGGGAGCCGAAGCGCGTCTTGCAAATGTACGGGGCCGAGCCGGGCAAGCCGTCGTTCGCCAACAATTGTCTGCTGGCCCGGCGTCTGCTGGAGCGCGGCGTGCGTTTCGTGCAGCTGTTCCACGAAGCCTGGGACCAGCACGGCAATCTCAAAAAAGACCTGACGAAGAACTGCCAGGACACCGACCGAGCCTGCGCCGCCCTGGTGCGCGATCTGAAACAGCGTGGTCTGCTGGATGAGACGATTGTGCTGTGGGGCGGCGAGTTCGGGCGGACGCCGATGGTGCAGGGCGGCGGCGACGACGGCCGCGATCACCATCCCAACGCCTTCTCCATGTGGATGGCCGGCGGCGGCATCAAGCCGGGGTTGGTGCTGGGCCAGACCGATGAGTTCGGCTTCAACGCCACCGACGACCGCGTTCACGTTCACGACCTGCACGCGACACTGTTGCACCTGCTCGGTTTCGATCACACGAAGTTGACGTATCGCTTCCAGGGCCGCGATTTCCGTCTGACGGACGTGCATGGCCAACTCGTGCGTAAGCTACTGGCGTGAGACGGGGGTCTGGGAGGAGGGATCATTCATGGCGACACTTGTTCTGGACAATGTCCCTGACGAGTTGCTTACCGAACTGGAACACCTGGCGGCGCGGGAGCATGTTCCCGTGGCGGAGAAGACCGTCCGTCTGCTCCAGCAAGCCGTCGGCCAGAGAGCACAGCCGAACGGTTGGCGTGTACAGGAAATCCTCGATCGCCTGGTTCGCAACCGCTTCAACCCCGACCCCGGAGGCCCGGACGTGGTGGCGATGCTGCGTGAGGACCGCAATCGATGACCGCTCCGCTTGTGTACGTGGTCGATGCGAGTGTGGCGGCCCAGGTGGTCTCGCCCGAACCGTTGACCGCTCAGGCGACGGCCCTTTTCGCCTTGCTGAACGGCAACCGGGCCACGTTTCACGTTCCCGAATTGTTTTACGTCGAATGCGCAAACATCTTCTGGAAGAAGAAACAGCGCGGCGTTTGCTCCGAGAGTCAGGCCGTGCAAGCCCTGGCTGATTTGCTCGCTTTGCCGCTGATTTCCGCAGCCAATTCGCTGCTGGCCGTCGAGGCGTTGAAACTGGCCGTCGCGCTAGACATCACGGCCTACGACGCCTGCTATCTCGCCCTGGCCGAACGACTGGGCGTGCCCTTCATCACGGCGGACCAGAAATTGGAGCGGAAACTCGCCGGCAGCGGGCGAGCGGTCCTTTGGCTTGCGCCTGGACGCCTTGAAACACGCGAGCGCGGCCTGAAGGTGGACGAGTTCGGCTTCAACGTCAGCGAAGACCGCGTTCGCATCCACGACCTGCACGCAACGCTGTTGCACCTACTCGGCTTCGATCACACGAAATTGACGTATCGCTTCCAGGGCCGCGATTTCCGCCTGACCGACGTCCATGGCCAGCTCGTCCGCAAGCTGCTGGCATGAGGGGAGCCGTTCGCGGATTGACGCCGGGAGAATCGTTGCATACGCGGAGGGAGCGGGTACAATCGACCCGTTCGCAGGAAGCGGACCCCGCGTCATTTCCCCGGAAGGAGCCTGTCCCGCTGTTGGGAGCGCTCCCATGCGTCGCCTCTCATTGTTGCTGGTGATGGCGTGTTCCGTGTCGGCGGCCCGCGCGGCCGAACCGGCCGACAAGCACGAGGGCAAGCTTTTCGTGCTCGGCATCGCCCTCAACCAGTTTCCCGACAAGAAGAACAAGGAAACAATTGCCTCGTTCAACTATTGCGCCGAGGAGTTCACCCGCCTCTTGCGGGAGGGTGGCGCGCCAGTCCATCGCCAGGTCGAGGCGCACGCTCCTGGGCCGTCAGGTGACGGGGTCGCGCTGCCAATCCGAGCTGGCGCGCCTGGTCCAGCGCGCGGCGCGGCAAGACGTGGTCGTTCTGGGCATCTTTGGCCACGGACTCAGCCACGCCAAGGAGGGCTGGGGCATCGAGACCGCCGATCGGCAGACGCTGTGGGGCCATCAAATCAAGGCCGTCCTCAGTCGGCTGCCCTGCTCCGCCCTGATCGTGATCGAAACCGGCACCTCGGCCGCGCTCGTCAAGGGACGAAGCAAGAGCGCCGCGCTGTCGCCCAACGTCACCGCCCTTTGTGCCTGCCGCGGCCGCCAGCAGAGCGACAACCACCTCAGCCTCGCCGTCGCCGAGGCGCTGGCGGGCAAGGCCGACTTCGACAAGGATGGCGTCGTCGAGATGGCGGAGCTAATGAGCTACGTCCGACTGCGCCTCCAGGAGCTGGACCCCGACGGCCGAGCCGGCAAGGACGGCGAGGCGCCGCTGCTGGTCGAGGCGAAGGCGGGGCCGCCCAGGTTGCCGTTGACGGCGGTGACGGCCGACCTGGTGACGGTGGCCATCAAGGACGAGTGGTATCAGGCCCGGCTGCTGAAGAAGGGAGAAAACGGCCGTTTTCGGATCCATCCCCTTGGCTGGGACGCCAGGCCGGGTCCATACTTTTTGGCCGACGAGGTGGACCGCGAGCACATTTGTCTGCCCGGTGATCCGCCGCCGGTCAAGGTCGAGGTCAACGGCCGGATGCGTCTGGCCCGGCTGGTGAGCAAGGACGGCACGCAGTGGAAGGTGCGGTATCTCGGCGGCGCGGGGAAGGAAGAAACCGTTCCCGGAACCAAGGTCAAGCAACTGTTTGGGACCGAGACCCGCGTGCCGAAAAAACGCAAGAAGGCGTGAGAGGCGGCGGACGAGGAGGTCAGGGCGAATACGATGAAAGAAAACTCCCGCGCTTGCTGGAGGCTGATCGGCTGGGGCAGGAGGCGGCGGCTGACCTGACATCCCTCCTGCTCGCTCGATGGTTATGCGGCTTGCGCGGACACGCCTTGGATGGCCGCTAGCGCCAAGGCGGCATATCGAGGATTGAGGTCAATCCCCAGACAGCGCCGGCCGATTGACACAGCGACGCGACAAGCTGTTCCCGATCCCGCGAAAGGATCGACCACTAGATCGCCGGGGTCGCTGCACGCTTCGATAATAGGACGAACCAGTTGCTCCGAGAAAGTGGCGTAGTGGCGCTCGGACGTGTTCGACGCCGGCAGGGACCATACGTCGGTAGGCAGGCAACCGCGCGGGTTTAGCTTGAACGTCTGTCCGTGCCGCATACAAGAATCTTTGGCATTTCGTCGTGTGCAGCTTTTGGAACCTCCGTAGGACTGACCAGCCCCCCAACGCCTCAGCGTCGCAGCTGCATAGGGAACACGCACCGCATCGGCGTTGAAGCGGTAGCCACTGGGGCGCTTGGTCAAGAAGAGGATGTGCTCGTGACCAGCACGCCAGCGATTCCGCGGACTTTCGGGTGCGGGGTCCGATTTGTTCCAGATGATGTCGTTGCGGACGGTCCATCCTATCGAGTCGGCCAACAATGCGATTCGGTGGGGAACCAGCAACGGCTTGCGTTTCGCTAGACGCGAGTAGACAATTCCTGCTATTGCGAGGTCAACAACCCTTGCTTTGCATAAACAGGAACCGAGGTCATGACTCACGATCTGAACCACCGCCGCTTGGAAATAGAAGCAATCGTCCTCGGATACGCGATGAGTCGCCTTGATGAGAGGTATTTGCGTTCTCGCGGGGTTCGGACGTGGAAAAGAGCCTTCGAGGAAGCTGCCACGGCTTTAGCTATCCGCTCCTCGAGCATCAAGAACCTCCGTGACGAGTTCGATCCCGCCCACGGCAATGACCGGAGAGGATGGCATCAGCGACCTCTCCGTCCGAATCGCCAGAGGGTGCTGGATGATTTGAAGGATGTTAGCGATGATGCCTTGATGGCTCTCGTTGATCGAATCATTGCTCGCGATCAGGAAGCGACCGCCGAGGCAGTGGATTCCATGGCCGCGATTCCTCGCACGGCCCATAATGTTGCAGAAAGATTGCTGACAGGACGGAGGGCCGAAGAGTATTTCCTGGCGCACAGTCGATCCCTTGTAGGCATCGAGGCTGATGAGTTGGAGGATCGACGGCTATCGGCATGTGGATATGACTTCGGGGTGAGGCGACTCCCCGAGGTGGGCATCGAAATAAAGGGGTTGAAACACGTCACTGGAGAAGTGTTGTTCACGGATCGCGAGTGGAGTGAGGCGAATACTCGTCAGGAGCATTACTGGCTCGTAGTAATCGGGAACCTGGAATCGAAACCTCGGGGCAAAGTGCTACGAAATCCTCACAGCAATCTGCCAGCAATCTGTTCCTATCAGATGACTGTTGCCGCAGTTTGGCGATCTAAATTCAGTGTTGCATCCTAAACTTTCCGGAATGGCAGCCGCGAAGACAGAGCGAACCGGGATGCGGACTCCAATTGCGAGAATCATCGGCGAGCGGGGCCGCGTAAGCGTCCCGAGAAGTGGCCTGGCATCGGGGCCATCGTCACATGAAATGTCGTGCTCTCGACGATGAAATCGCCAGGCTGGCCGGAAAGGTCGTCCGCCGCCGAGTTACTTGAAGGGATGATCAGTCCAGTCGGAACCCGTCCTGGGTCCAGTTCCATTACCTTCATGGCCCTGAGCAATTTCTCGACCGCATCCTCCCGATCGACTTCAAAATCGCTTTGATCTAGATAGTCGCTGGACGGTTGCTTCAGAGTGTCGTATGCCGCTTCCAAAGCTCGCAGGATGACATTCCGTTCGTTATCGTTCATTGCTCTCTCCTCTCGGTACAGGTTGACTTTCAGCTAGGTATTCGACCGTTTTGAATGTCCCGTTGGGTTAGATTTATTTCTCACCTTGACCTTGGGGAAGCGCAGCTGGAGTTTCGCGCCGACCAGATATTGGGCCACGGGGCCGCGCTTCCCCGTCTCCTCGGCCAAAGCGAGCAAATCGCAGATGAAATGTCGGGTGCTTTGAGTGGGGTCGTAAACGGGCTTCAAACGCTCCCGATTGTGAAATTCGCGGACTTTATCGACTAGAAAACTCTGGAGTTCGTGAAGCACGGCCCGTCGCTCCTCCTCGCCCAGCGCTTGCAGGCCGGCGGACCCGATCGCTCCCAACAGCCCTTTCGCGTAGGCCGGAGATGCGCGGTTGGTTCGCCCGCCCTCGCCGACAAAGGCCCGAGTCTCGCCAAAGGCGGCGAGGATGTTCCTCACGGCGGCACCGGACGCCCCCTGAATCTGAGCGCCTCCCGGCGCGAGGTGGGAGGCGAGATCCAGGTCGAAGCTGGTCTTCAATCGCTCCAGCACCACCAAGCCCACGGCGAGCGCCCCCTTGGGGGGAGCGCTGCCGGAGGCTCTGGGCGCGAAAGCGCGTCGTACCACGCCCGCAACTCGGCCAGCGCTTTCCTATGGGAGGTCATGACGGCTTCTCGGCGGGAAGCTGAGCGAGAGGATGCGCAAGTGCGCAATCCGCAACACTCGCTATTTTGCGCAGGCTTGTTCAAGCCCGCAAGAGGCTGGCAAGAATTGTGGCTTCCAGTGCTAGGATTGAGAACGTCGCGCACGGTAAAGTCCGCAAGCTCGCTGGGCAGGGGTGTCCGCTGTCCCTTTTGCCTCGTGGCGCGGCCCCCTCCTCTGCGGAGCGACGGTCTTTCGGGTTCGCCATAGAATCTACCCGGAGACACGGCATTAAAGCGCCCCGCCAACGACAGGCCGATCATGCAAGACACCACCAAGAAGATCCTCCGTTTGCTGCACCCGGACCAACAGGCGGACGTGCGCTGTGCCGCCGCCCTAGTACTCGGTGAGATCGGTGGCAAGGACGCCGAGTTGACCCGCGCCCTGTGCGACGCCCTGAGCGACAGCGAGTCGCAGCTGCGCTTGCAGGTCATCCGCGCCGTGGGCAAGCTCAAGATCGAGGCGGCGCTGCCGCGACTTGCTGGAACGCATCAAGGAGGGCGGCGAGGAGGCGGAGCAGGCGGCGCAGGCGGCGGCGAAGCTTGGGTCCAAGGGCAGCCGCGCCCTGCAAGAACTGATGCCGAAGGTCGCGCCGGGGCTGCGGCGTTACATCGCCTCGGCGCTGGCGGCGGCCGGCACCGCCAGCGCCGAGACGGCGGCCGTCGCCGTGCTGCTCGACCGAGACCCCGGCGTCGTCGAGGCGGCCGTGCGCTCGCTCAGCGCCCAGGTCCACACGCTGACGCCGGCCCATCGCAAGGCGCTCGCCGACCAACTGCTGGAACTGGCGAATAATAAGAGAGAGCCGCTGGCCCCGGCGTCCGAGTCGGCCGTGCTGCGTCTGCTGGCCGGGCTGGATGACCCGCGGATCGAGGCAGTGCTATGGGAGCGCATCGTCCCGCCGCATCCGCCGGAGGTGCGCGCCGCCGCCCTGCAAGCGCTGGGCAAGTGGGCGACTTCGCCCGGCAAGGAACAGCTCAAACGGCTGTTCGCCTGCGCCACCGAGACGGATTTTCGACTGGCCGCGCCGGCGCTGGTGCTGCTTGAAGAACCTGCCGGTCGGCGATCGCGCCGTGTCGGAGTGGCTGACGCTGTTGCAGGCGGCGGACGTGGCGGTGCGCAAGCTGGCGATGGAGAAGGTCGGCGACCGCGACAACGCCGAAGTGGCCGACGCCCTCTTGCGACAGCTCGACCACCCCGACCGCTCGCTGCGCGACGGCGCCCTGGCCCGGCTGGCGCGGCTGAAGAAGGGACAGCAGGCGTTGACGGACGCCCTGCTCGAAGCGGACTCGCCCGAACGGGCATGGGTGCTGGCGCGGCGCAGGCGCCATTCGCCCGCAAGTATCCGCCGGATTGGCGTGAAAAGGTGTTCGCGCAAGCATGTGAATACCTGGAGGCGAACGACCGGCGGGCCGACGCGCTGTTGTTTCTGCTGCGCGAGGCCGACGCCGTCGAGCTACGCGATCGGCTCGAACAGCGCGCCATCCACTGGCGCAAGAAGAAGGCGTATGAGAAGGCCTTGCTGTATCTGCGGCTGCTGATCCGCGATCCGTCGAGCGGCTTTCCGATCCGCCTGGAGTTGGCGTGCTGCGGCCTGAAGGTGTCCAGCCACGACTTGTCGCCGGAGGCGCGGACGAATGATCCGTGTCTGCAACAGTTCGCCACGCTCTGCCAGGGCTACGAGGCCGAGCTGTCGGCCGAGCTGAAGAAAATCAAGTGGCTGGAGGCGGAAGATCTGTATTACCTGGGTTTTCACTTCGCGGAACAGGTAGGACAGCAAAGACAATTCGGCGGCAAGGTGCTGCGATGGATGGTCAAGCGCTCGCCGCGGACGAAACTGGCGCAGTCGGCGAAGAGCAAGCTGCGCGGCGCGGGGCTGGAACAGGTCACCGTCGCGGTGAAAGGGAACTCCTGATATAAATGAAAGAACGGTGAAGTGGTCCGCGGGACCGCCTCTCTCCTCATCACGAGGCTCCAGAGGAGTCCTTCATGTCGTGGCGTCCGCTCGTCGCCCTCACCCGCCGCGGACTGGCGCTGCTGTCCAACGCCGCCGTCCTGGTCATCCTGATTGGTCTTCTCTGGTGGGGGCGGGTGCAGAAATGGAAGGTGCCTTCCTTCGTCGCCCTCACGGGCGCCGCCGCCGAGGAGAAGGCCAAGGTGGCGGAGACCCTCAGCGGGACCGGGACGAACATCGCGCCCATCTCGGCGGGCAACCCTAGCCTCCGGGACGAAGAGCCGCCCCTGTATCAGGTTCGCCTGCGCTCGGTGGAAACCGTCGGCAAGGCGGGCATCCAGGTCGCGGCGGTTGCGGAACGCGCCCTGGCCCAGTACGTGACCGCCAACGGCGTCCTCGACTTCGATCAGACGCAGTACGCCGAACTGTCGCCGCGCACCTCGGGCACCGTCTGGCGCATGCTGAAAAAAGAGGGCGACCCGGTTCGCAAGGGCGAAGTGCTGGCCCTGGTGGCCGCTCCTGACGTGGCTCGCGCCAAGGCGGAGCTGCTGCAAGGACTGCTGCGCATCGAAGTGCGGACGCGCGTCCTCAAACGCCTGGAGTCGGCCCAGGACGTCATCGCCCTGCGGCAACTGCACGACGCCGAGGCTGCCCTGGCCGAAACGCAGCTCCGCCTCTTCGACAATCAGCAAAGCCTCATCAATCTCGGCCTGCCCGTCGAGGTCGAGGCGCTGCGCAGACTCTCCGAGTCGAAACGGACCCAGGTTCTGCGTGTCCTGGGCGTTCCCGAAGCCCTCCAGCGCGACAGCGCCGGCGCGACGCTGCCGACCAACCTCCTGCCGCTGATCGCTCCCTTCGACGGCGAGATCGTCAAGCGCGACATGGTGGAAGGCGAGGTGGTGACCAGTTCGCAGGTGCAACTGATCGTGGCCGATACGCGGCGGCTGTGGATCCGGCTGGACGTGCGCCTCGAAGACGCCAACGACGTGAAGATCGGTCAGGAAGTCCGCTTCGAGCCGGACGGGCCCGGCAAAGAACCGGCGTCCGGCCGCGTCACCTGGATACGTCCCGGTGTCGAGAAGAAGACACGCACCGTCCACGTGCGGGCGGAGGTCGCCAACGGCGGTGGTTGGCTGCGGCCGGACACGTTCGGCACCGGCCACATCCTCGTCCGCTCGTCGGAGCGCAGCGTCGCCGTGCCCACGTCGGCCATCCAGCGCGAGGGCAAGGTCTACTTCGTTTTCGTCCGCGCCGGCGATCGCGCCTTCGAGCAGCGCCGCATCGTGCCGGGCATTCACGCCGGCGACGTTACCGAGGTCCGCTCCGGCGTTCAGCCCGGCGAACTCGTGGTGACGGCCGGTAGTCACCTGCTCAAGTCGGCCATCGTCCGCAGTCGCCTCGCCGGGGAAAATTGATACGAAATGGATCCGAGCCTGAAGCATAAGCGAAGGATTGGCAACTTCGCTTACGCTTCAGGCTCGGAGGAGATCTTCATGTTGGCTTGGCTCATCACCTGGTCGCTGCGCAATCGTTTCCTTGTCCTGGGCGGAGCGCTGGCCATCGCCGTTTCCGGCCTGCTCTCGCTGCGGGCACTCAACATCGACGCCTTCCCCGATACGACGCCGGTGCAGGTGCAGATCAACACCGTGTCACCGTCGCTGGTTCCCGAGGAGGTGGAGCGGCAGATCACTTTTCCCGTGGAGCTGTGCCTCAGCGGTCTGCCCGGCCTGAAGCAGGTGCGCTCCCTGTCGCAGTTCGGCCTGTCGCAGGTGACGGTGACGTTCGAGGACGGCACGGACATCTATTTCGCGCGCCAACTCATCAACGAACGCCTGGGCACTGTGGAACTGCCGCCGGACATCGATCGGCCGGAGATGGGTCCGGTCGCCACTGGACTGGGTGAGGTGCTGCACTACCTGCTCACCAGCGACGGACTCGATCTGACCGACCTGCGCACCTATCAGAACTGGAAGGTGCGGCCGGCGATGCGGCCGGTGCCGGGCACGGCCGAGATCAACTCCTGGGGCGGCTTCGAGAAGCAGTACCAGGTGCGCGTCGATCCGCTGCGCCTGCTCAAGTACGACCTCGGCTTTCACGAGGTAACGCGGGCGCTGCGCGGCAACAACCTCAACGTCGGCGGCGGCAACCTGGTGCAGACCGGCGAGGTGCTGCTCATCCACGGCGTCGGCCGCACCAATACGATCGAACAGATCGAACACATCATGATTGCCGCCCGCGACGGCACACCCATCCGCATCCGCGACGTGGCCGAGGTGGGGGTCGCCGGCCAGACCATTCGCCGCGGCGCCGTGACCGCCGACGGACGCGGCGAGGCCGTGCTCGGCCTCGGCTTCATGCTCATGGGCGAAAACAGCTACAACGTCACGCATCGCCTCCGCGATAAGCTCGACGAGGTCAAGGGCGACGCTCCGGTCGGCGCCAAAGTCGAGACGGTTTACGACCGCACCGAGCTGGTCGATCAGGTCATCGAAACGGTGCGCGACAACCTGCTGGAGGGCGGCCTGCTGGTGGTCACCATCCTGTTTGTTCTGCTGGGCAATCTGCGGGCCGGCCTGATCGTGGCCACGGCCATCCCCCTGTCGATGCTGTTCGCCTTCAACGGCATGTTGCAAGCCGGCATCGCCGGTACCTTGCTCAGCCTGGGTGCCATCGACTTCGGCATCGTGGTGGACAGCTCCGTCGTCGTCGTCGAGAACGTCATCCGCCACCTGGCCCACGGCGAAGCCGAACACAAAAGCCGTGAAGACGTGGTGCGCGACGCCGCCATCGAGGTGCGCAAACCGACCGTGTTCGGCCAACTCATCATCCTGATCGTCTACGTCCCCATCCTCACCCTTCAGGGCGTCGAGGGCAAGATGTTCCGGCCGATGGCCCTGACGGTGATCTTCGTCCTGGTCGGCTCGCTGATTTTATCGCTGACGCTGATGCCGGTGTTGGCGTACCTGTTTCTGCCGCACCGCCTGGAGGAGAAAGACGTTTGGCTGATCCGGGCGGCGCAGTGGTTGTACCTGCCGTTTTTACGGTTGGCGATGCGGCTGCGCGCGGCGACGGTCGGCCTGGCCTGCTGCGTGCTGCTGCTGGCCGGACTCATCGCCTGGGGACTCGGCTCCGAGTTCGTGCCGCGCCTGTCGGAAGGAGCGGTCGTCATCGGTCTGCTTCGCATGCCCGGAACTAGCCTGGAGGAATCGACACACCTGAACACGCAGATCGAACGCATGTTGTTGCAGCGTTTCCCCGAGGAGATCGAACACGTCTGGAGCCGAACCGGCTCGCCGGAAGTGGCCACCGACGCCGGCAGCGTCGAGGAGACCGACATGTTCGTCACCCTCAAGCCGCGCGAGAAATGTCGCGCCTGGCCGACGTCAAGGTGCAGCTGGGACCGAAGATCATTTACCGCGAATGGGGCGCGCGGAACCTGACGGTGCAGTGCAACGTGCGCGGCCGCGAAATGGGCAGTTTCGTCGCCGAGGCCCGGCAAAAGATCGACGAACAGGTCGAACTGCCGGACGGCTACCGGCTCGACTGGGGCGGCCAATTCGAGAACATGGAACGCGCCCGCAAACGGTTGATGATCGTCGTGCCGGCGGCGCTGGCGATGATCGTCGTGCTGTTGTATCTCAGTTCGCGCAACTTGGCCGACACGTTGTTCGTGTTCGCCAGTGTGCCGTTCGCGTGCATTGGCGGCGTGCTGACCTTGTGGGGCCGCGGCATGCCCATCTCGGTGTCGGCGGCGGTCGGCTTCATCACCCTGTCGGGCGTGTCGGTGCTCAACAGCATGATCATCGTCTCCTTCCTGCGCAACCTGCTCCGCGACGGACTGCCGGCCGCGACGGCGGTCGAGAAGGCGTGCCGGACGTGCCTGCGGACGGTGTTGATGACGGCGCTGGTGGCCAGCGTCGGTTTCATTCCGATGGCCACCAGCACCGGCATGGGCGCGGAGGTGCAGCGTCCGCTGGCTACCGTCGTCATCGGCGGCGTCCTCAGCAGCACGCTGTTCACGCTGTTCGTGTTGCCGGTGCTGTACCTGTTCGGGCGCTCCTCCGTCCGAGCCTGAAGCGTGAGCGAAGAGCACTCTTCGCTGAGGCTTCAGGCTCGGATTGGCGCCCAAACGTCTCAGCGGAACTTCTCCATCTGCAACAGTCCCGCCACCTGCACGGCGTTGGTCCACAGGTTTATCAGCGCATCCACATAATCGCTGTTGGCCTGCACCAAACTCCGCTGCACCTGCAGGAAGGTGGCGAAGTCGGTCAACCCCTTGGCGTAGCCTTCCTGGGCCAGCCGCAGCAGTTCGCGCGTGTTGGGCAGAATCTCCGCCTCGAACTTGCGCACGATCTCGCGGGCCGCCTGATACTGGCTGAGCAGGTTGTGAGCCTGGTTGAGCAGGTTGAACTGGATCGTCGCCAGGTTCTCCTCGGCGGCCCGCACGTTGCCTCGCGCAGCCCGGATGCCGCCCTGGTTGCGGTTGAGCACCGGGATGTCGAACTGAATGTTGAACCAGAATTGCTCGGCGCCCGGCAAGAGACCGTACTGGTACGCCGGACCCATGTACGGGTTGGGGAACGGCTCGACCTCGGCCCGGCGCAGCTGGAACTTGGTCTGCTCGATGACCGCCTTGGCGATCAGGACCTGCGTGTTCTGCATCGTCACGAAGCGCTTGACCATCTCCTCGTCGAAGACGGGATAATCGCCGCTCAGTTCGCCGACCACGTCGCCGCTAACCAGGCCGGGGATACCGACGAGGGCGCCGAGTTGCTTGCGGTCACCGTCGAGCAGGGCACGAGTGCTGAGCAGGTTGGCCTCGGCCCGCTGCAAGTCGAGGCGCAACAGCAGCACGTCGGCCTGGCTGGCCTCGCCGGCCTTGCGCTTCTTCTCGCCCGTCTCGTAGGAGCGGCGCAGTACCTCGACCATCTCGTTCAGCACCTGGATGCGGCGCTGGTCGGCCAGCACCTGGTAAAACTGCTGGCGGATGTTGGTGAACAACACCAGGCGGTCCTGGGGCAGGGTGAACTCGGTCTGCCGGGCGTTCTCGTTGGCGGCGGCCTGGTCCAGCCGCTTCTTGCCCATCACGGGGATTTCCTGTTGGAAACCGGCGTTCAGCAGCGTGGTCCGGCCGTTGAAGACCTGCGGGTTGTTGGTGTCGAAGCGCGGATTGTTCCACAAGCCGGCCTGCGTGGCGGTGCCGCGGGCGGAATCGATCTGGGCGCGGTCGCGCGGCAGGATCGGGTTGTACTGATCGGCCAGTTCTTCCAGGCGTCGCAGGGTCAGCGACTCGCCGCCGTCGCGGAGGGCCGGCGGCAGCAGCGCCTGCGCCGGCAGCGCCGGCGTCAGCACCCCGAGCAGGCAACAGGCTGTCGCAAACCATCGACCCATCACGTCATCCCTATCTTCCGTTCTGAGTCTTTCGCTCAGAATTCAGAACTTTCAGTACCGCCACTCGCCGCGCAGGAAGAAACCCTGGAGTGTCAGGGCGGCGTTGGAATCGCTGGTCGCCCCCACCCACCACCAGCGCTGCCATTGGTAGCCGAACGTGAAGCGCCACAGGCGGTCGTCCCATGGGACGTAACTGAATCCGCCCTCGGTGCCGAAGATGCCCACGCCGTTGCTCTGCCGCCGCAGGGCGACCGATTCGCTGACGGGTCCGCTGTCGCTGGCGACCGTCTCGCTGAAGTGCTGCCGCGTGAAGCCGATCAGGCCGGTCGCGTCTACCTCGCCATACAGGCGGAAATGCGAACCGGCCAGCGGCTTGTGGAACTGGAAAGCGACCGTCGGGCCGACGCCGCCGAAATTGCTGCTGGCCGATTGTTCGAGGATTTCCTGGCCGCGCGCCCGCGAATCGAAGAAGACGTTGGCCGCACTCACGCCGAAGCGCGCGGCCCAGATGCGATTCAACTCCGGGGCGTTAGTCAGGTACTCGCTGGTACCGTAGGTGAAGCTGGCGTATTGCACGTTGAGGCGGCTTTGCAGCAGGCCGGTGCCGGAGGCGTCGAAATTCGGGATGGTGTCGTTGCCCTGGCTGGCCACCATGCGCCAGTCCAGCCGCACGTCGCCGGCGCCGTTGGCGAAGCGATAGCCCAGGCGCAGGAACGGACTGCCCGTCCAACTCAGTGGGGCAATCGGCAACGTGATGTGATCGCCGAACGGCGCGAGGACGTTGGCGTTGCTTCCCGGCGGAGCGCTGGTCTGCACCGAACCCGTCGGCGTGGACGGGGTGAGGAAAGGCGCCTTGATGTTGGTGCCGCTGTTGAGGTGCGAATCGATGTGGGGATTGATCAGGGCGCCGTCGAAATTGACGTACCAGCCGTCCCACTGCCCCGGCGGTCCCAGCACGCCGTTCTCCTGAGGCGGTCCTTCGGCGAGCGGGGCCGGTGGTAAGCCGGGAGAGACGGGCAGGGCCGGCAGGGGAGTGGACAGCGAGGGCGGCACGACGGACGGCGGCGTTTCCAAAGGGCGCGGCGGCGTCGGGATCGTCTCGGTTGCGGAGTCGGCCGGCGGCGTGGTCTGACCGAACGTCCCGGCCGGCCCAAGTAGGCCGACCAGAACGACAAGGATCAGTAGACCACGCGGCGAAAGAAACATTCGAGACATCCTCCGGGTATCCGTCTTCCGCAATTATCGAGCGAGGGCCGAAGCTCGCATCAGCATTTCCGGCATAAGCGGCACATTCGGCAAAGTCGGACGGAAGATGGGTCGCTTGCGGCCTGGCGACAAGGTCGCCTAGCCGCAAGCGACCCTGGCAAATCCGCACAGACCCTTGCAAATTGCCCCGTCTCCCTCTACAGTGGCGCGAAACCTTCGCGGGGTGCCCCGCGTTCGATCGGAGGTTCTCTCCCGTGCTGATCCTGCCGGCCATCGATCTGCGAGGCGGCCAGTGTGTGCGGCTGCGGCAGGGCGATTACGCGCAGGAAACCGTCTTCGGCGACGATCCGGCCGCCATGGCTCGTCGCTGGGTCGAACAGGGGGCCGAGTATCTGCACCTCGTCGATCTCGACGGCGCCCGCCAGGGCCATCCGGTCAACGGCGACAGCGTGCGCCGCATCGTGCAGGCCGCCGGCGTGCCCTGCCAGCTCGGCGGCGGCCTGCGCAGCGAAGAACACATCACCGAGGCGCTCGGCTGGGGCGTCGAGCGCGTCATCCTCGGCACGCGCGCCTTGCTCGATCCGGCGTGGTGCGAGACCGTGTGCCGGCGTTTCCCCGGCCGCATCTGCCTGGGCATCGACGCACGCCAGGGCCGCGTCGCCGTCCAGGGCTGGGAGCGCGATTCCGAGCGCTCCGCCCTGGACCTCGCTCGCCACTGCGCCGCCTGGCCGCTGGCCGCCATCATCTACACCGACATCAGCCGCGACGGCATGCTCGAAGGGCCCAACGTCGAGGCCACCGCCGAGCTGGCCGCTGCCGTGTCCGTGCCGGTCATCGCCTCGGGCGGCGTGACCACGCTCGACGACGTCGCGCGCCTGGCCGGCCGGGGGTTGGCTGGCTGCATCATCGGCCGCGCCCTCTATGAGGGCCGCATCGACCTCACGGCCGCGATACACGCTGGCGCCAGGAAACGGAGAAACACACGCCGAACTAATCGGGCCGCTGGCGGCTTCGCGCTAAGCCGCCAGCGGCCCAACCGCAACCGAATAGGAGATTCTCATGAGGAAATATCAAGTGGCGGACATTCGGAACATCGCCCTGGCGGGACATCGGGCGTCGGGCAAGACCTCGCTTGCCGACGCCCTGCTGTTCCAGGCCAAGGCCGTCGATCGCCGCGGCAGCGTGGACGACGGCACCAGCGTCTCCGACTACGACGAGGAAGAACACAAGCGCCACTTCTCCATCGACACCAGCGTCCTGCACCTGGAGCACAAGGGCAAGCACGTCCACCTGCTCGACACGCCCGGCGATCCCGCTTTCGTCGGCGCCGCCCTGGGGGCGCTGGCCGCCGTCGAGAACGTGGTAGTGGTCGTGTCGGCGGCCAACGGCGTCGAGGTCAACACGCGCCGCATGTTCGACGAGGCCGGCAAGCGCGGCCTGGCCCGCATGCTGGTCATCAACAAGCTCGACGCCGACAACGTCAAGTTCGCCGACCTGCTCAAGACCCTCCGCGACACCTTCGGCAAGGGCTGCGTGCTGTTCAACGCGCCGATCAACCCCGGCCCGAAGTTCAGCGGCGTCGTCAGCGTCCTCAATCCGCCGGAAGCGGCGCCGGCCGGCTGCGCCGTCGATCTGACCGCCGCCCGCTCGCAGCTGGTCGATGCCGTCGTCGAGGCCGACGACGCCCTCATGGAGAAGTACCTGCTCGAAGGCGCGGTCAGCGCCGAGGAGTTGGCCGACCGCTCTGCCCAAGGCGCTGGCGGCCGGCACCGTCATCCCCGTCTTCTGCACGGCGGCCAAGAAAGACA
Source organism: uncultured Planctomycetota bacterium (assembly GCA_963849325.1). Classification (GTDB taxonomy): domain Bacteria; phylum Planctomycetota; class Planctomycetia; order Gemmatales; family Gemmataceae; genus JAJPHU01. The sequence goes on from CAWKHF010000012.1 coordinate 697,180, forward strand.
TCGGCATCGCCGAGCTGCTGGACGGCCTGGCCGACTACGCCCTCTCGCCCGTGCAGGGCCAGCGCCGCAAGGCCAAGAAGGGCGACGGCGAGGTGACGCTGGAGCCGACGGCGTCCGGCGAGTTCGTCGGCCAGGTGTTCAAGGCCGTCACCGACAAGTTCGTCGGCAACCTGAGCTTCATCCGCGTCCTGTCGGGAACCTACAAGCCGGACCAGCCGCTGGTCAACGTCCGCACCGGCAAGTCGGCGCGGACGGCCGGCTTGCTGCTCATGCAGGGCAGCAAGCACACGAACATCCCGGAGGCCATTCCCGGCGACATCTTCGCCGTCACCAAGGTCGAGGATCTGCACATCGGCGACACGGTCGGCAACCACGCCGGTACGCCGACGCTGCCGACGCCGGCCTTCCCGACGCCGATGTTCGGCCTGGCCGTCGAGCCCAAGGCGCGCGGCGACGAGCAGAAGATCTCCGGCAGCTTGCAGAAGATCGCCAACGAGGACCCGACCTTCCACGTCACGCGCGACGCGCAGACGAAGGAGATGGTCATCACCGGCATGAGCCAGCTGCACCTGGACGTGCTCATCAATCGGCTCAAGCGCCGCTTCGACCTGGAGGTCGTCACCAAGGAGCCGAAGATCCCCTACCGCGAGACGATCACGACGCACGCGGAGGGCCAGCATCGCCACAAGAAGCAGACCGGCGGCCGCGGCCAGTTCGGCGAGGTCCATCTGCGCGTCTATCCGCTGCCGCGCGAGATCGACAGCGAGGAGCAGCTGCTGCGAGAACTTCGCCAACAAGGACAAGTTCGAGAAGATGCGCTCCGCCCACTACGATGCGGAGCACAACTTCGCCTTCATCGACACCATCGTCGGCGGCACCATCCCCAACCAGTTCGTGCCGGCCGTCGAGAAGGGCTGCAAGGAGCTGCTGGAGCGCGGCGCGCTGGCCGGCTACCGCATCCAGGACGTGGCCGTGGAGGTCTACTTCGGCAAGGACCATCCGGTGGACAGCTCGGAAGCGGCGTTCAAGACGGCCGGCCGCATCGCCTTCAAGAACGCCTTCCTGGCCGCCCGTCCGGTGCTGCTGGAGCCGATCGTCGAGCTGGAGGTGACGGTGCCGACGAAGTACACCGGCGCCATCCTCGGCGACCTGAACACCAAGCGGGCGCGCATCGAGAACCAGGACAGCCTGCCGGGCGACCTGGCGGTCATCACGGCGCAGGCGCCGCTGGCCGAGGTGACGCGCTACGCCGCGCAGCTGGGCAGCATCACGCAGGGGCAGGGCTCGTTCAGCATGGAGTTCAGCCACTACGACGTGGTGCCCGGCAACGTGCAGCAGCAGATCGTCAGCAAGGCCAAGCTGGGCGCGGACGAGGACGAAGGTTGATAAGCCCGCGGCGTCGGCGACGGATTTTCGCAGCTCGTCGCCGACGCCGAAACCTCATCCCACGGCAAAGCCGGTGAACGGCCGCACGTCAGCGGGATGGAAGGCCAGCACGATGTCCTCTTGAGGAATCCCAGCTGCGATCAACTCATCCGCGACAGGACGGTTGGTCCCGTCATACTGGAGCCAGACCTTGTCGCCGATGATGTCGAGATGCACGACGGAGCCATGCACGCGGCGTTGACCGTCCCAACCGACGTGCATGACTTCATAATGGTCGTGTTCCCGATCGATAATGGCTTCCGTCTCGATTTGGCCGTGCGAAGGTTTGCCGCTGGCATAGTCCTCAATGACGCGACGGACGATCTCGCGGTAGCGTTCTAGTTTATCCATTGGACGACACGCTCCTTCTGGTGATCAAAAACCAGCACTCGCAGATTCAAGCGACGGACAATAAGCTGCCCGAATCGCTCCGTCAACAATCCCTCGTAGATGCGAAGAGGGACCGCGAGGTACAGCAAACGATCCGACCCATTTTCGGCCAGGATAGCCCGGTAAATGTCATATTGGCCGACCGCCTCCTGGAGATCGCGTACCGGCGACGGGTTGAGAAAACTCTGGATCTCAACAGCAATTCGCTGCTCTCCCTTTTCCGCCCCAATCGTTGTCCGTTCCGCGCCGAGATCGACGTAGAGATCCCTGCTCCCGAAGGAGATTCTTAAGGGGTCATCCGTGATCGTCCAACCATCCGCCGTTAGGGCCTGAATGACGACGTCGTGATAGATGTTTTTCGCGGGCACGGACTATCCCCTCAGACACTTCCTTGTCTGACGCGGCGTTCTCCGCCATTGTGCCTCAACCAGCACAGAGCCGCAATCGCGAAGACGTGGGATACTCCCCTCGTCCATCCGGTTGCGGCTCTGTTTCTTGGATCGTGTTTACTGCCCTTTCATGCTCTCGATGAGAATGCGGGCCGTTGAGGGCCGCATGACGCGCGGGTCGGGCAGCTCGCCCTTGCGCAGCGTCTCGCGGAGGATGCGGCCGGCGATGGTCACTTGCTTGTAGCCCTTCGGCTCGTACTCCTCGACCAAGCCGACGCGGCCCAACTCCTCGTAGTACGCCGCGAAACCGATCTTCACCGGCTTGATGAGCAGTTCGCCCTTCAGCTCGTCGAACTTGCGCTGCGCCGCCAGGCCGTCCCAGATGTCCTTGCCGTCCTCATACGGCGCGTCGGCGTGCTTGCGGCCGATGATGATGTCGGTGAAGCCGAAGTTCTGCCGATAGATGGCGTGCATGATCGCCTCCTTCGGCCCACCGTAAAACATCTTGATGTCCAGGCCCAAGAAGAATAATGCGATCCGTAATGTCGCAGCCGGTCTTCTTCCAGAGTTCTTCGTCCTTGTCGCCTTCGCCCAGCGCCTTGCTCTCGATCAGCGCCCGGTAGGTGCGCATGCGCGTGACGGCGTTGACGTCGTCGCCCTTGGTCTCGCCGACCAGCGGATTGAGCACGGCGCCGGCGAAATGGCCCTCGCGCACCAGTCGTTCCAGGCCGGCGACCAGGGCGTACTCGTGGGCGCGGTGCAGCGGATTGCGCGTCTGGAAGGCGACGACACGCTTCCAGCCCTTGTCGCGGAACAGTGCCCGCGTCTGGCGCGGCGACAGGATGAACTGCCCGTATTCGGGATGTTTCGGCTGCGGCAGAACGCGCACCGTGCCGCCGAGCAGATGCGTGCGCGGATCGCGCTCTGACCATGCGGCCGCCCGGATGATCGAAACGCTCGGTGCCGTAGACGCTGCGGACGTAATGGGCCTTGTCCCACGCAAACACGTCGCTGATCGTCAAGCGAGCCGACCACTTCGTTCTGCGGATTGACCAGGGCGACGGTCTGTCCCGCCTTCAGCGTCTTCGCCTGCGCCTCGTCCACCGGGAACGACAGCGGAATGGTCCAGGCGTATTTCTTGCCGTCGTGGACGATCACTTCCTCGTCGAGGACGCGATTGAACGTCTCGCGGTCCATCGGGCCGGTTAGCGGACTGAGGCCGCCGTCGCCGAGACGGTACAGCGTCGAGAGGTCGGCGTCGCTGACGGACACGCGCGGCAGCGACGCCGTGCGGGCGCGGAAGTCCGCCGCTTCCTCGGCGGGGACGTTGACGATTGACGGGTTCGCTCAGCCCGCCGTGCGGCGGAATCAAATCGGACATCGCAAATCTCCACTAAATCTGATAGGACAGGGCGTGATTCTCCTGAATGCGGCGAACGAGTTCCGCCAGGGTGATGCGCTGCAAGGCGCGTTGCTCCTCGGCTTGCATGTCCTGCCAGATGGCGAGCAGGACGCCGACGGCGCGGCGAGCGGCGGGCCTCGCTCAAGGCCGAGCGCGGCGTCAAAGCCCGGTCGTCGATGGCGTTGATGACGGCGGCGAGCGTGATCTCCTCCGGCGGCCGGGCCAGCTGATAGCCGCCGGAGGCGCCGCGCACACTGACCACCAGGCCGGCCGTCTTCAACTGCAACAGGATCTGCACCAGGAAGCGCGGCGGAATGCCCTGCGCCTCGGCGATGGCCTTGATGCGCAGCGGCTGCGGCTCGGCGAAGCTGGCGGCCAACTCCAGCATGGCCACACAGGCGTACTCGGCCTTGGCGGAGATGCGCATGCTTCTCTCCTCTCGTTGAGCCGCGACTGCGCAGCAGGAGCGCGGGAGATTCCCGCGCTCTGCTCCGCATCGCGGCTAAACTTAAATACCGCCGCCGTCCTGGACCTCGATGACGTGCAGACCGCACTCCTTTTTGACGGTGCCGGCCCAGCGTCCGGCGCGCTCGTCCGCGCCGTCGCCGACCGCCGCCGTGCAGGGCCAGCAGCCGATGCTCGGATAACCCTGGTCGTGCAGCGGGTTGTAGGGAATATCGTGCTGGAGGATGAAGTTCCACACGTCCTTGCGCGTCCAGGCCAGAAGCGGATTGACCTTCACGAGGTTGAACTTGGCGTCCCACTGCACGACGCCGGCCGCGGCGCGATGCGAGGTTTGATCGCGGCGAATGGCGCTGATCCACGCCTCGTAGCCGACCACCGCCCGCCGCAGCGGCTGCAGCTTGCGATCGTGGCAGCACTGGTCCGGCCGAATGCGATACAGCGGACCGCCGTGCTCCGCCTCGTACTCCGCCACCGTCGTCTCCGGACGCACTATCTCGACTTCGATGCCGTACCGTTCCTTGATGCGCTCGCGCACTTCGCAGCGTCTCGGGGAATTGGTAGCCCGTGTCCAGGTTGAAAATGCGGACACTCGGATCGATCTCGGCCAGCAGATGGATCAGGCAGCAGCCCTCGGCCCCGAATGCCGTCGCCATCGTCAGCTTGTCGCCGAACGTCTCCACCGCCCAGCGCAAAATCGTTTCCGGCGTTGCCTCGGCCAGGCGCTCGATTGGCGGCGGCGATCTGCTCGGTGGTCATCGTCAGTGTGGCCATCAAACTCCTCTTGCGGACGGCAATCCCTGCCGGTCCCGGCTGGACGAGGCCGGGAACCGAACGAACTATCTTTATCAGTATACTAATGATTTCGGCAAGAGCCGAGGGGAAATGAAGCGCCGTTTGGTCGAGCCTCTCTTTCCGAGCCTGAAGCGTAAGCGAAGGGACACTCTTCGCTTACGCTTCAGGCTCGGAAAGAGGGCATTGCCTCTTGCCGTTACTTCTTGTCTTTTTTCTCTTCCGAGACGGGTTCGAGGATAACCACAACCTTGGTTTCCAGCGGCGGGATGCGCTCGGTGAAGGCGAGGAAGGCCAAATCGGCGTTTTCCTTGGAGCTTTTGATCGGCAGGTCGAGCAGGGCGGTTTCAAAGTTGGAGACGCAGATCAGATCGCCTTCGTTGGCGAGGTATTGTTTCTTGTCGGGTTCGAGCGGGTTGGACACGAGGTGACTGCCGGCGAACACCCAGTCGCTTTCCAGGGTCTTGCCGGTTTTCATGTTCTTGACCCACGACTGGCCCGGCACCGTCACGAGCTTGTCCTGGTCCTTGTACTGCACACTGACCTTGATCCGCGTGCCGCAAGCGGGGCGATAGCGCGGGGCGAACTGGACGGGCGATCCCTCGACGGCGCCGGCGGCGTTCAGGGCGGCGTGGAGCTTCTGCGCGTCCACGTCGGCCGTCAGGATGGCCTCGTGCTCCTTGGTCTGCTTGCGGCACATCAGCAGTTCGAGCTGCCCCTCGCGCAGGCAGACCTCGGCGGAGACCAGGACGCGGCGCTCTTTACCTCGGACCTCCAGGAAAATGTTGCGGGCGAGGAGGACTTTCTTGGACTCGGCCGGCTTTTCCTTGGCTGCGGCCTTTTCCCTCGACTTCGCTTCGTCGCGGTCGGCGGCCCCTTCGCAGCCCGCGGCCAAACCGATGCCCAGAAGGGCCAGGACGAACAGGAAAGGGGATCGTCGCGTGGGTGCGTTCATGCCCTCAGTTTAGCAGAGGGGCGAAGGCTTGAGAACAAAAAAGCCAACGGAGGCGAGCCTGGGCGGCCCTCCTCCGTTGGCTGGGCGTTACTCCCCCGAGCAGCTCGCGGCGGTCATCCGGCCGCCGGGAGCTGGGAGGAGGTTAGTTGCAGCAACTCCCGCAAGAGGAGTTGCCGCAAGGATCGCAGCAGGTCGGCGTGCAGCAGCAGCGGCGGCTGAACAGCTTGCTCATCCAGCCGGACTTCTGGCAGCAGCAGGGCGAGCAGCAGCACGGCGTGCAGCAGGTGTTGCAGCAGCAGGCCGGCTGGCAGCACGTCGTCGGGCAGCACGTCGTCGGGCAGCAGGTCGTCGGGCAGCACGTCGTCGGGCAGCACGTCGTCGGGCAGCACGTCGTCGGGCAAGCCGGAGCATGGCAGGCCGGGGCCGGGCACGCGGGGGCCGGGCAGGGGTCGCAGGCCACCGGCACACGGCGGCAGCGCTGCACGCACACCTCGACCGGCACGCACGTCTTGACGCGCTTGCAGACCGTGCAGGGCACGCACTCCGTGACCGTGTACGGCACCTTGCAGTGGACCGTGTACGGCACCTGCGTGCAGACCGTGTAGGGCACCTGCTTCATGACCGTGCACGGCACCATCTCGCAGACGGTGTAGGGCACCATCTTCTTGACCGTGTGCGGCACCATGCGGCAGACGGTATAGGGCACCGTCTTGACGTGCTGCTCGGTCACCGTGCGCCAGACGGTATAGGGCACCTGCTTCTTGCACACCTCGGCCACCATGCGGCAGCTGGTCGTGGTGTAGCTCGTGGTGTAGGTCGCGCCGCACACGAACCTCCGGCCGGAGGGCGAAGCGGTGCCGGGAGCGGAGGCGGAACCGCAACCACCGGCGCCGGGGTCGCCATGACCGACGCCCTGAGCGTCCACCCAGGCGCCCTTGCAGCAGCGCACGACCGTGTACGGCACCTGCTTCTTGCACACCTGGGTCTCGTAGCGCGTGACCGTGTACGGCACCTTCTGCACCGTGGTCACCGGCACCATCTTGCAGACGGTGTACGGCACCTTCTTGACGACGGTGTAGGGCACCTTCTTGCAGACGGTGTAGGGCACCATCTCGGTGACGCACTGCTTGACCATCTTGGTGCAGGGCACCGGCTCGCAGATGGTGCGGCATCTTCATGACCTGGCGGGTGCACATCTGGTCGGGGCACTTGATCGTGCAGCGCTGCCAGTGGCCCTTCTGCTGCTGGCACGCAGCAGGTGCAGGGGTCGAAGCAGCAGCTATCGCAGGTACGCTGCCAGACGTGCTTGGTCTTGCCGGGCACGCAGTACGTCTCGCAGCAGCACTCCTTGACCTTGCGCGTGACCGTCTTGCAGGTCGTGACCGGCTTGCAGATCGTCTTGGTGCACGGCTTGTAGCAGGTCTCGATGCAGTCGCGGTAGCAGGTCTGGCAGCACTCCTTGTAGCAGGTCTGGTAGCACGGCTTGCAGGTGGTGCAGCAGACTTCCTTGACGCACTGCACGCAGACCGGCTTGCAGACGGTGTAGCAGCACTCGCGGCAGCACGTCTCGCAGAACTGATGGCAGGCCTGATGGCAGGCCTGGTGGCAGTGCGTCTCGTAGACCGGCTTGCAGACCGTGTAGCAGCACTCGCTCACGCAGCACTCCGGCACGCGCTTGCAGGTCGTGTAGCAGCACTGCTTGTAGCAGGTCTCGTAGCACGGCTTGCAGCAGGTCTGGCAGCACTTCCTTGTAGCAGGTCTTGTAGCACGGCTTGCAGCTCGTGCAGGGCACTTCCTTGTAGCAGGTCTGGTAGCAGGCTTGATAGCAGGTCTTGCACTCGTCGCGGTAGCAGGTCTTGCAGACCTGCTTCATGACGGTCTCCTGGACCGTCTGATAGCAGGTCTGCCAGCGTTTCTCCAGAACGGTGTCGTAGACCAGCTTGTAGCAGGTCTTGCACTGTTGCTGGCAGGTCGGGAAGCAGCACTGGGCGTCGCAACACGGCTGCGGACAGCAGCTGTAGTTGGAGCAGCCGCAGTGCGCTGCCGCCGCATACTGGACGACCCCGAACAGGCCGACCATCGCAGCCAGCAACGGCGCTCCCAAGCGCATCCTCATGACAATCGCCTCCTCATCGACACGATGTTGTGTGGAATCCCAGGGGAGAAGTTCTGCCGGCGTGGGGCTCTCCAGCCGGGCTGTCCGACGAGAGGCTACGCCCTCCCGCCGCCTGACAGCCCCACCGTGGACAACGAGCGGGTGGGTTCGCTCCTTGCTGTGCGTCCGCCGACGCGGATCGCGTTCTGGCGTTTGTTATCGGCTCGCCAGATTCGCCCGGAATAATGGTTCGGGACAGATTACGGCCCTTACCTGGCCTTCGCCCCTTCCGCCCGCAACGGCCGTAACGACCGTGCCGAACGGCGCGGATGCGCCGGCGCTGGTGTCGCCGTCATCCGCCGCGTAGAATGGCGAAAAGACAACCCAGCTGCTTCGGGAGGACACGGCCATGAGCGACCCCATCCACGACCTTGCCCCAGCGGATTACTGTGATCCGGTCATCGAAGCGTACAAGAAGGACGTGGACCGCACGCTGCTGCGCGAGAACCTGAAGCTCACCGTGGAGCAGCGGATTCGCAAAGCGGAGAGTTTTCACCGATCCATCAAGGCCTGGAGAGAGGCGGGCGAGCGGTCGCGGAGAACGGAACGCGCATGATTGCGTCGTTCATCTTGCGCAAAAAGAGGCCGGCGACGTGAATCACGTCGCCGGCGAGTGGAGGGGTTGCGGGATTTGGGTCGGGGTGGGAGGCCGCCCGCCGGGACGCTGGGTCCCGGCCTACCCGGGTCAGGCGGCGGCCAGGGGGAGTGCGGGCAAAGGGACTCCTTAGGCGACCGGTTCGAGGCAGCAGCGCCGTCGCAGCGTTTCACACAGACGCTGACAACGGGCCAGGTCGCGGATCATGTTTTCGGTCAACAAACGGATCGTGTCCGGGTCTTCCGTCCATTCCAGCCGCTGCCGGCTGTCGGACAGGTGTTCGAGGATGTCTCGCAGCCACAGGATATTGGCGTCGCGCTGACTCATCTGCATATCCACTTGTGTTGATCTCCTGTTTCGCCTTCCGTGCCGAGGAACGATTGCAACCGCCGTGCCAAGATTCAGCGCGTGCCGGGCCGGCACCGTACAAGTGCTTGCGAAATGAACGGTTAGAACGGATAAGGCCGTGCCCTTCGGTTGTCGCGGCGGCCGAGGGCTTTTGCAAATCTTACCGAGGCGAGGGGGCGAAAGATGAAAAAGTTGCTCACCTTGTCATCTTCACGGGCCGGCGCGAGCGACGGTAGATCGGCTCGTCGTACCAATGCCGGGTACGTTCGTGGTCGGCGACCCAGCGCAAGGCCCGTTTGAGAAACAGGCGCGACATCAGCCAGAAGATGAGGGCCAGGCCGAGCACAGGTCAGGAGGAAGAACACGCGATGGTCGAAGGAGACGAACGGGTTGGCGCTGGTGCTCAGTTGCGTGCCGAGCTGCGCGATCGATGGCCCCGAGCAGGGCACCGAGGATCACGGCCGCGATGGCGAGGATCGGCGTGGTACCCAGATAAATGGCCAGTCCGCCGACATAGCCGGCCGCCATCGTACCCAGCAAGGCCCGCCACGAGCTGCGCGAGCGAACCGAGGCCCACAGCCCCGCCGCCCCGATGTAATACATGGCCAACACGGTGACGGCCAGCCACAGCAGCACCCAGCACAGGGCCAGCACGCCGCCGAGGACCGACAGGACGACGGCCGGCGCCGCGTAGGCCAGCAGGTAGACGTAGCTGGCCCCCATGATGCCCCAGAGCTTGCCGCGGATCAGCTGCTTGGCGCTGAGCGGCGTCAGCAGCAGGGCCTCCCAGGTCCGCCGCTCGCGCTCGCCGGTGACGGCGCCGGAGCAGCGGATGCCGACAACCAGGCTGGCCAGCAGCATGACCACCAGCCCCTGCACGAGGAAGCCGTCGCCAGCCGCGGGCATCCGGACGGTCAGGCGCTCCGGCTGGAAGTGGACCAGCGCCAGGATCAGGTCGCCGGCGCGGACACCGGACGGCAGCGACAGCAGTAGGATCAGCAGCGACGAGGCGATGGTGAGGGTGGAGACGCCGGCGACGGCGAGCCACGGCGGGACGCGGCGCAGGCCCGGCGTCGGCGCCAGCCCCTCGACGTGCCACTCGCGCCAGCGGATCGGCTCGTCCGCACCGGCGCGGCGCAGGGCGTTGTACCAGCGCACGGCCCGCGATCGGACGTTTTCCAACTCTCTCCGGTAGGCCGGCCGCAGTCGTCCGATGGCCAACGCCAGGCAGGTGCCGCCCAGCGTACCCCAGCACAACGACGACACGAGCAGGCGCCGACCCAGTTCGGCGAGGTCCAGACTTTGCCACGTCCCCCACGCCGGCGCGACAACCGCAAGAGGGTTGAGGTAATCGAAGGGGCCACGGAAATACCAGACGAGCACGCCGCCGAGGGTGCCGAGCACGTACAGGGCGAGGACGGCGTCGCGCGTCTGCCGGCACAGGACGGAGGCGAGCGAGACTGACAGATGCCAGCGCGAACAGCGGCAGGAGCAGGGCGACGGCCACGGCCACAAGCGTCACGGGCTGCACGCCGCCGAAGCCGGCCAGCAGGGCGAACAGCGGCAGCCCGGCCAGGGCCACCAGCGACACCTGAGCGACCCGGCCGAGCAGCTTGCCGAGCAGGATGTGCCGCGCTTCCAGGTCCGCCGTTAGCAGATATTGCAGCGTGCCGCGGCGCTTCTCGTCGGTGATGGAGCCGGCGACGAAGGCCGGCGTCGCCAGGACCAGAACGATCAACTGCTGGGCCACGAACGTTTCGGCGAACCATTGGCCGACGATTTCCGGGGCCGAGGCGCGGGCGACGAAGGAAGACGTGTTGGCGACGAGCCGTCCCCTCAGCCGGGTCGCCTCTTCATTTTCATACCGGACGTATCCGTAAAAAACCAGCACGACGAGCCAGCCGGCGTAAACCCAGCGGAACAGGTACAGCCGATGGCGGCGACTGCCGAGCAGCCATTCCTGATGCAACACGGCGCCAACCATCGGCCACGCCCTCGGAGTACTTCCTACTCACCCAGGCTACCGTAGCCGGCACGGGTCCGCAACACGGTCGGCCGGCTCTGGAAGTTCCAGGCCGAGGAGATCGACGCCTGAGTGCGCGGTCCATGGGCCAGGCCCTCGTCCGTGACCGCATCGCAGCTGAGGAACAGATTGACTACAAAAGAGAGGTAAAATAGAAATTTAAAGGCAAAGCTTGCTCGACGGCCCCAATGGCCTTTTCCGTCGGGACAGCCAGTCGCCGGCGAGGACGTGTCAAGAGGAGGACGATTCCGGCCGCATTCGCCGTGACACGTCGCGGAGCCGGCTGAGCTGCTGCACGAGGAGAGGGACGCCGCCGAGGCCGCCGGCGAACAATTGGACGTACCGGAAGATCGCCACGACCGAGCCGCGTCGGCGCCCCCCGTAGCACAGGAACGCAGGAGCGCAACCGCCATCAGTCCCAGCACGAACACCTCCATCCGCCCGAAATTAAGTGCCTCCCCGTCCGATAGCGCCACGCGCCACGCGCCAACATGCGATAGTGTCGCCGTACCTCGCGTGGCCGCCCTCGACCGATCGCGTCCACCTCGCGTTCCAGCTGGTCGTTGAGCCGGCCATTCAGCCGTAGCATCTGACGGCCATAGGAGCAGTTGAGGCTGTACAGCGGGAGCAGCAGCGACAAACACAACGGCACCATTACCCAGTCATAGAGGGCGAGCATGGCGGCGGCGCCGGCCAGCGAGTACAGCACCTCCAGGGCGACGGGCACGTCGCGCTCGAAGAAGGACACCATCTCGCGCGACAGGGCCGACCGCGCCGCCAGCCGCGACAGCTCGACCCGCCCCCGCTGCGCGAGGACCAGCCGGCTGGCCAGGTCGGTGTAGATGTGGCTGAAAGCGCGCGTGTCGTACATGCGCCGCCCGCCGCTGAGCAAGACGTAGACGGCGTGCTGGAGAACGAAAAACAACAGCCCTCGGTAGGAAGCGCCCAGGAGGTCGTGCACGGCCAAGCCCAGCACGAAGGGATGCGCCAGCCGGGCCAGGTTCTCCAGGGTGAACAGGCCATAGGTCAGCAGGATACGTCGGCGGTGGATACGGAACAACGCGCGGAGGCCCGTTAGCTGCGGTTGGCATCCTGGCGTCGTTAGGCCGCCATCGTCCGCGACGGCGGCCGCCGTCGCCTCGTCGGTCGTAAGCTCCAGTGTCGTGCTCATGGATCATCTCCCCTTGAGACTTCCACACTCATCCCGAGACCAATGCGCGCTCCGCCCTGGTCGATTCGTGCCGTCCGTCCGGGCGGATCACTCGGCTCGGAACGGGCCGCTGCTCCAGCCAGCGCGGTAACAAATCCAGCCATTTGACGATGGACAGGGTGTTGTCCAGGCTGATGGCGCCGTGCGGGCTGCTGATGCCGAGCGCGGCTTGATGCAGACAGCTCAGCAAGGAGGCCTTGTCGAAGAGGCCGAGTTCCTCGGAAGGCGACGCACGGATCAGCTGCTCCAGGTAGGCCTGGTTTCGTGACAGGCCGGTGTAATAGACGGAGTTGTAATGCGTCTTGCCGCGGCGCTGGCGAATGTTCGCGGGGAGGACGTCGCGCATCGCCTCGGCGAGGATCGGCTTTTGCGCCCCCGGCTCCGGCCGAACGTGGACCCGGATGCCCAGTGCGTAGCGGAAGACGCGCAGGTCCCGAAACGGATGGGCCGCGACAATGCCGAGCGGCGCCGCCAGCGTGTACCGGCCCCAATCGCCGACGGCCGAACGAGCCCGTTCCAGTGCCTCGGATTGCACCACGGTGCCGGCTGCATGGAAGTGCCGGCGAACGTTGTTCAGCGCCCGGTCGCGCAACTGACCCCGGCGGGCGAAGTCGGGGAGGACCCAGGGAGCGATCGTCCAAAAATTCTGATGCTTCCAGTCGGCGTAGCCTTGGTGAAACAAGGCACGCAGGCCCACTTGCGCCCACGCGGGCATCAAAGGAGTCAGGCCACAGGGACGAAGGACGCTCCAAATACTGCTGTTGCGGGCCCGCGCCCACCGACACGACTCGGACCAGGCAGCCCCCAGACGCCCTCGCCGGAGCAGATCGGCGATTCGGAACGGTCGCTGGGCCAGCATTTCGTCGGCCCCCGTGCCGGTGAGGACCGTATCCGCGCCCACCGCGGCTGCCGCTCGCAGCAAAGCCCTCTCCACGCCGACTCGTTGCAGCCCCGGGATCGGCTCGTCATGCAAGGGCATATCGTGGAACACATCGAAGTCCAGGATGTTGTCGGCAGGAATTCGGTGCGCGACCAGGCCAGGCCGGTTCAGGGCCTCTTCCAGAAACGGCGTCTCGTTGTGGAGGTTCGCCAGGCCCTGGTACGTCAGCGACAGGGTGTGCAGGGGACGACCTTCGCGGACGAGTTCCTCGCGCGCCAGCAGGGCGACCGAGGTGGAGTCCATCCCGCCGGAAAAATGCGCGGCCATGCACCCCTTCAGCCGTTCGCGTACCGCTTGACGAAGCAACTGACCGTACTGGTCGGCAAGTTCGGTGGTACAGGCGGTGCCGGGGTCCACGGCTCGTTCGGGCCATTTCCAGAACTCGTGCTGCCCCACCGTGCCTCGCGGCAGATCGGCCGTGATCGACCAACCGGGTACCAGTCGCCGCACGCCCTCGAACACGGTCCCCTCGAAGTAGTCGATCTCGAAATTGGGCAGCATCAGCATCTCGCCCAGGAACTCGACGTTCAGCGCGCGGCGGGGCAACCGATCGACGAGCGGTCGAAGGCCGGTGGCGAAGGCGACGGTTTCGCCCTGATGCAACCAGTAGATCGGATATCCACCCATCGCCTCCCGGGAAGCAAGCAGGTGCCGCTGCTTGCGGTCCCAGATCACGAGAGCGAAATCGCCTTCCAGCTGCTCGACGCCGGCAAGCCCCCGGTGGCGGTAGGCTGCCAGGGCCAGGTCCGCATCGCCGACAGGACTTCGATCGTCGCCGGCATCCGGCAAGCGCGCCTTCAGCTCACTCCGATAGTAAAGCCGGCCCATGAGTACGGCCTGGCAATCCCGGTCGGCGGCCCAGGTGACCAGATGCGGACGACCGGGATGATCCGGGCCGAAAACGTGAAATTCCACCATGTCGCCCCGGGCGACGACCATGAAGCCAACTTGCATGACAGGGATCTCCGTAAGAGGCACTAACAAAATGTGGCAACACGTTTTCAACGTGTTGGATTGTACGGCACGTTACAAACGTGCCGCCACATTCGGTTCGTGCCTCTAATGCTCATTGATAGCGAAGTGCTGGGATGTACGAGACGCAGTTTTCCGCGTGGTCGCTGACGATCCAGGGTCCGGCCTCGCACCAGCAATGGCCGGAGAGGGGAAAGAGTTCGACGCCGATCACCAGGGCGGCCGGCAAGCCGGCGAGACGAGCCAGGACCCAACAAGAAAGGGCACGTTCCTTGCAAGCCACGCCGAACGGGTTCCAGGCCGCCGCGCTGCAAACCGCGTCATCGATGGCCCGGACCCGCGCCTCCGCTTGGCGCGGCGAAAGACGAAGCGGACGGATCGGGAACTGCCGTCGCCAGGCGGCGATCGTCCGGGTCCAACCCAGGGAGGCGAGGCAAAGCTTCGCCGCGGTCAACAGCACGGCGGCTCGGGCCTTCAGTGAGGGCGTCCAACTGAGGGTCCGGTTCAGCATTCCAGCCGCCAGGCACGTCTTGCCGAGGTTTTCCAATCCTCGGCCGGCGCCTCCTCGATTCCGCCAGAGAATGCCCCGCTTCTCCAGGGTCGCCAGAAAGTGCCTCAAGTCGGCTTCCACCTGAGAGCACGCGACGTCGTACTCGGCCGCCACACGCTGGACGGCGGCCGCAGGCCCGTGCTGGAGTGTCTGCCGCAGCATCAGGATTGCGGCGGGTGGAACAGCATAAAAGCGGTCTGCCATATCCAAAATGCGGGCACTGCCGTCCGCCATCGGAATGACGGCCACATCCGGCGCCAGGGAATACTCCAGGCCGTTGTTGGTCGCGGTTTGCTGCCGACAGAGAATCGTTTGGGTGGACATGATATTACCTCTCTCGTCAACAAGGCCCGTTGGAAAAGGACGCCGTACTTCGCCAAGGTTGGGACCGTAAGAGGCACTAACCGAATGTGGCGGCACGTTTGTAACGTGCCGTACAATCCAACACGTTGAAAACGTGTTGCCACATTTTGGTAGAGCCTCGAAGGGACCCAATAGCTCGGCACGTAAAGGGCATCCTCATCCAACGAGTCCGGTTGCTTGGGATCACCAGTAGCGGGTGCGGTTGGCGTCGGAGTAATTGCCGCCGCCGCCCCCCTGCACCAGCTCGACCGCCTTGCCGACGTCGTGCAGTTCCGGAGTGTGATACGCGCGGGGCGAAACCAGGCTGTCCTGCCGAGTCTCGGTCCCCTCGACGGAAGCGACCGGACTACCCAACTTGAGATCTTTGGCCAACATGACGTTCTCCTGTTCAGGATAAGTGTGGCAAGCCGGCATCAGGGCCCCTTGCTCCGATGATCTCGTCCTGCCGCAGTCACAAAGAGTCCGTTGCGAAGAACACCGTCCGACTAATACTGGCGGGCGCGGTTGTTGTCGGCGACATTGCCGCCGCCCCCCTGTACCAGTTCGACCGCCTTGCCGACGACGTGCAGCACAGGGGCGCGATAGACACGAGGCGCGTCCGGAGCGTCCTGCTTCCTCTCGGCCGTCCCGGCGAAGGCATTCTCGACACTCGACGTGAACTTGGTGGGAACCACAGTGGTCTCCTTGAAGATGGTTTCTCAGGAGGGCATCAAAGCCCATCGTTCTGATGATCTCCTCCTGCTTTCGCAGACTGTTACGCTCGTCGGGCCGAGACGTTACAGCCCCTTCGGGCAGGATTTTCTCGCCAAGACTTCAACGAGAAAACCCGACGGATTGCTTGTGTGGCCCAACCCGTTCGAGGATAATTGATCCTTTCCGCAGTCCACCGTCCGTAATCGTGAGTCCGGACGTGCTTGGGATGACCTCTGGCTGGAGTCGCCATGTTCGCTCCAAGGTCTCGTGCCTGGTTCGTCATCGGAGCGTGGATCGTGGTTCCCTCGCTCTGGGCCGAAACACCAAAACCACCTCTGACACCCGAAAAACAAGCGAAGTTGGAGGAGCGCGACCGTCATCTGGCGAAGGCGCGGACGCTCTTCTCGGAGGGCAAATTGGCCGAGACGCTCGCCGTCGTCGAAAAGATGCTGGCGCTGGATCGTCAATTATTTGGCGATGCGCACGACGACACGGTGGAAGCGCTGGAGTGGCTCGCCGAACTGTACGAGCTAAGGGAAGACTTCGCCGCCGCGCGCAAGGCTCGTGGAGAGGTTGTGGACATCCAGGCCAGGATGCACGGCCCAGACAGCCCTCTCGTCGCCGGTGCCCGCCTGGCCCTGGAGCACGTCGATCGCCTGGAGAAGCTCGACAGGGATCAGCGCCGGCTCCTGGCGGAAGCGGGCCCACTGCTGGCGCGGATGCACGCTCTTATCCAGGCCAACAAGCATCGCGACGCCATTCCTGTGGCGGAGGAAGCACTGGCCAGGCGGCAGAAGGTGCTGGGTGAACCGCACTGGCTCTGCGCCGAGACGCTGGCGACGATCGGATTCTTGTACCGGCGAACCGGCGATCTCGTCCGGGCGGAGCGGTGCTATCTTCGTGCCCGCGACATCCGTAAGCGGACGCTGGGCGAGACACACCCCGATTACGCCATCGTCCTCAATAACCTGGGCACCCTCTACCTTGTGCAGCGGGATTACGACCGAGCCGGGACGTTCTACCGACAGGCGGCGACGGCCTTGAAGCAATCGCGGGGAGAGAAGCACCACCAGTATCTTATGGCCGTGACCAATCTCGCCTTCGTCCATCGGCAAAGGGGCGAATACGACGAGGCGGAGAAGCTCTACCGCGAGGTCCTCGACGCCAAACGGCAGACGCTAGGGGAAAAGCACGCCGACTACGCGAGCGCCCTGGGCGATCTGGCGGAATTCTACATGACTCGGGACACCCCCGCTGGCGCAGAACCGTTGGCGCGTCAGGCGCTGGACATCTTCCGGGAGGTCCAGGGCCAGCGCGATCCCCAGACACTTTACGCTCTGAACCGTTTGGCCAATGTCTACTGGAGGATGAAGGACTACGCCAAGGCCGAACCGCTCTATCGCCGGGTGGTTGAGGTCCGCAAGGAGACGGTGGGCGAGAAACATCCCGATTACGCGGCGAGCCTGAACAATCTCGCGCTGCTCTACGCGAATAAGGGCGAGAGCGAGCGTGCCGAGCCGCTCTTTCTGCGGGCGATGGAGATCACCCGCCAGACGCAAGGGGAAAAGCACCTCGGATACACGACCCAGCTCCGCAACCTGGGACGCCTCTATCAGGACGAGAAACGGTACGACAAAGCCCTGCCGCTCTTGCAACAGGCAGCGACCCTCCACAAGGAGTTACTGGGCGAGAAGCATCCATCCTACGCGACCGCGCTGAACGACCTGGCCATGCTGTACGTGGACCTCAAGAAGTTCGCTCAGGCCGAGCCAATCTTCCGGCGGCTTCTGGCCATCCACAGAGAGACGGTCGGCGAGAAACACCCCGACTACCTCGGCAGTCTCCGAAGCCTCGGACTCCTGCTGGAGGACCAGGCCCGGGAATACGAGTCCCGCGACGACCTGGCGTCGGCTCGCAAGGCACGTCAGGAGGCACTGTCGATCCACACCAAACTGGATGGCGGCCGGCACTGGCGGACGGTCGATGCGCGCCTGCGGCTGGAATTGCTCGAACGTCTGGGGCCATGGGACCCGGAGCGGCGCCGGCAGTTGCGCGAAACGGAAGGCGTGTTGAGTCGGGCTTGGGAGCTGAAGAATCGCGGCAAGGATCGAGAGGCCGTGCCGCTGGCACAGCAAGCGCTGCAGGTCCGGCAGCAGCTATTGGGCGAAGACCACTGGCTGACGGCCGATGCTCAGACAGGGCTGGCTTCCGCTCTCACCGATGGCCGGGAATACGCGCGGGCGGAACCGCTTTACCAGCGCGCACTGACGACCTCGCAAAAGGTCCTGGGCGAACAGCATCCCGATTGCGGCTACCTGCTGCATCAACTCGGCTTCGTCCACGAAAACAGGGGCGAGTATGCTCGTGCCGAGCGGAGATACCAGGAAGCCCTCGACATTCGCGGCCGCGTGCAGGGCCAAAAGAACCGCTCCTATGCCACGACCCTCGGCAACCTGGCCGCGCTGTGCCGGATTCGGGGAGACTATGCACGGGCCGAGCGGCTGGGCCGGGAGAACCTGGAACTCCGGGAGCAAGTGGTTGGCCGACACCATCCGGATTACGCCCTGAGTCTGATGACCCTGGCCTGGCTCGCCGAGCACCGGCGCGATTACGTGCAGGCGGAGAAACTGACGCGCCAGGCCCTGGACATCCGCACGAAGGCCCTCGGCGAAGCTCATGCCCAATGCGGGGAGTGTTGGAATCTGCTCGGCGACGTAGCCTGTTACCGAGGCGACTTTGCGCGAGCGGAGTCGCTGCAACAACAGGTCCTGGCGATCTACCGCAAGGCGCAAGGAGAGAAGCACCCGGATTGTGCCTGGCCCCTCACGAACCTGGCCGAAATCTATTCGAAAACAGGCCGTTTTCTCCAGGCGGAGACTGCCAACCGTGAGGCCCTGGCGATCCTCCGCCAGTCTCTGGGAGAGAAACACCCGCGCTACGCTCGGCTCCTGCACGAACGGGGCGCCCTGTACCGCCACATGGGCAAGCCCGCACAGGCCGAGGCGCTTCTTCGCCAAGCGCTGGCCATTCACAAGGAGACGCTCGGCGAGAACCACATCGAGTACGGCAACACCCTGTCCGAGCTGGCGTCGCTGGCCAACCACCAGGGGAGATACGTCGAGGCCGAGGCGTTGTATCGCCGCGACCTGGCGATCCGCAAGCAAGCCCACGGCGCGAAGACGAGCGATTACGCCATCATCCTGAGCAATCTGGCGATCGTCGCGGACAACCGAGGTGCCTACGCCGAGGCGCAGTCTCTGCACGAAAGCGCCCTCGCCATTTACAAGGAGCTGGGACGAGAGAAGCATCCCGATTTCGCTACCGCCCTGAATAACCTGGCCTGCGTGTGCGACCACAAGGGCGACTACGCGCGAGCCGAAGGCCTGTACGCGCAGGCCTTGGCGATCCGCAAGGAAGTGCTGGGGGAGTCCCATCCGGATTACGCCCTCAACCTGAATAACCTGGCGTCTCATTATCGCTCCCGCGGCGAGCTGAAGCGATCGGTGGCGCTGGCGCGAAAGCGCTGGAGGCGAGGCGGCGGGCCGTGGGAGAGAAGCACCCCGACTATGCCCTCACCCTCAACAACCTGGCCATGAACCTGTATGAGGACATGGGCGAATATGCCGAGGCCGAACGACTCCTGGGACAAGCCCTGGCGATTCGCAAGGAAGTGCTGGGGGACAAGCATCCCGATTATGTCAATTCGCTGAGCAGCCTGGCCGGCTTCCATCAGACCAAAGGCGAGTACACCCGCGCCGAGACCTTGTACAAGGAAGTGGTGGCGACCCGCAAGGAGATCCTGGGCGAACGCGACCTGGAGTACGCCTCCGCTCTGAACCGTCTCGGCCAGCTCTATGTTCACATGGGAGATACTCTCCGCGCGGAGCCTCTTCTGCGGCAGGCGCTGGCGATTCGCAAGGACATCCTGGGCGAGCGGCACCGTTCCTACGCCCAGAGTCTCTACGAGCTGGGCAAGATGTACCTCGCCAAGGGAGATTACGTTCGCGCCGAGCCGTTCTGTCGCCAGGCGCTGGAGGTTGATCGGAAGACCCTCGGAGCGAAGCATCCCTCCGTGGCGAACAGCCTGTCCCTGCTCGCCACGCTTTACCAAGAGATGGGGGATTACGCCCGCGCCGAGGCCTTCGTGCTTCAGGCGCTGGCGATCGACCGGGAGGCGCTGGGGGAGCAACATCCCGCTTACGCGATCACCTTGACCAACGCGGCGATCCTGTACAGCGCCCGAGGCGATTACCAACAGGCCGAACGGATGACGCGGCAAGCGCTGGCGATCCGAGAACGGACCCTGCCCAGGAAGCACCCCTCGTATGCCAACAGTCTCAACAGCATGGGGGCCCTGTGTCGCCGCCGGGGCGATGACGCCGCGGCCACGGAATACTACCAGCGCGGTCTGGACGTGTGGCAGCAGGTGTTCGGGCAGGACAACGTGCATTGCGCGGTTGGTCTCCATAATCTGGCCGTGTCCTCTATCTACCAGCGCGATTGGCAGAAGGCGGAGTCGTATCTCCAACAATCCCTCCGGATTCGCAGAGCCGTGCGAGGCGAATTCGATCCGGCCGTTGCCGGCGACCTGTCGGACCTGGCCTTGCTCTCGTGGGTAAAGGGAGATTATCTCACGGCCGAGACGTTTTCTCGTCAGGCGGTCGAGGCCATCCGCCAGCACAACGATCGGCTCGCCGCTGTCCAGTCGGAGCGCCAGCAACTGGCTCGCGTTCATACCCTGCGCGATCTACTCGATCGCTACCTGTCCTTGACGGCGGAGGCGAACCTCGCCGGGGAGCAGGTCTATCCGCAGGTTCTGGCCTGGAAGGGGGCCGTCTCGGCTCGTCAGCGAGCCATCCGCGCCCTGCAGCGCGCCACCCGAGGAGGCGACAAGCCGGAGGTCGCGCGGCTTTACCAGGATCTGGACCAAGCCACGCGGCGGCTGGCCGTCCTCTCGCAACTCGACGCCGCCGACCGCGACCACCGCCGCAAGGTCCAGGAACTCAGCGATGCGATTGAGCGACTGGAACGGAAGTTAGCCGAAATCAGCCAGGATTTTCGCCGACAGGTGGAGCAGCGACGGCGCACCGCCGACGATCTCCGTCGCGCTCTGCCAGCCGGCAGCGTGCTGGTCGATGTCTTGGTCTACGACCACGCCGTGCCGACCAAGGAAGGCCCGATGAAACTGATCACCGAAGTGCGCCTGGCCGCCTTCGTCGTCCGACCGGATCGGGATCGCATCGAGCGCGTCAATCTCGGACCGGCCCAGCCCGTCACGGAAGCGCTGAATCGTTGGCGGTTGGCCCTGCAACGACGCTTTCGCACCGAGGGAGACGCGCGCCTGTCCGCGGAAGTTCGCCGGCTGGTCTGGACGCCGCTGGAGAAGCACGTCGGAGACGCCAAACTCGTACTGATCTCCCCCGACGGAGCCTTGACTCGTTTCCCGTGGGCGGCCCTGCCCGGCGCGAAGGCGGACAGCTACCTGATCGAAGAGCGGGCCTTGGCGGTCATCGCAGTGCCTCAGCTGCTGCCCGACCTGCTCGCCGAGCGCGCCGGGCCGCCAGACGAGCCGTCGCTGCTTGTCGTCGGCGGCGTGAACTTCGACGCGGAGGCCGGCGCGGTCGGGGGCGACGCCCTGACGCGGTCGTCGCCGCGCGCGGCCGCGCGGGGGAGCCGTTCCAGTGGACGCGGTTGCCGGGAACGCTCCTGGAGATGCAGGCCGTGCGCGACACCTTCCGTTGCCGTTACCCGGCCGCCGGTTTGGTGGACCTCCGCGAGGACCGGCCAACCGAAGCGGCCGTGCGCCAGGCCATCGCCCGACATCGCTTCCTGCACTTCGCCACCCACGGCTACTTCGCCCCCAAGGAATTGCGCTCCGCCCTGGCCGAAACGTCGCGACGGCACGAACTGGAGACCGACGACCTGTCGGCGCGGCGAGACCTGGTTGGCTTCCATCCGGGCTTGCTGTCGGGCCTGGTGCTGGCCGGCGCCAATCGGCCGGTGCATCCCGAGAGAGACGACGGCATCTTGACCGCGTTGGAAGTGGAAGCGTTGGACCTGACCGGCGTGGAGTTGGCGGTGCTGTCGGCGTGCGAGACAGGGTTGGGCGAGGAAAGAGCGGGTGGCGAAGGTCTGTTGGGACTGCAACGTTCCTTCCAGGTGGCGGGGGCGCGCGGCGTGGTGGCGAGCCTGTGGCAAGTGGACGACGCGGCCACGCGGAAGCTCATGACCGAGTTCTATCAGAACCTGTGGCAAAAGAAGCTGCCCAAGCTGGAGGCGCTGCGTCAGGCTCAGCTGTGGATGTTGAAAGAGGGTGAGGGCTGGATGCGTAAGGAAGGCATTCCCCGCGGCCTGATCGACGTGAAGGTGCCGCGCGAGCGGCTGGCGAAAGACGATGGTCGTCTGCCGCCGTACTACTGGGCCGCCTTCGCCCTATCCGGGGACTGGCGTTAAGAGGCTCTAACAAAATGTGGCAACACGTTTTCAACGTGTTGGATTGTACGGCACGTTACAAACGTGCCGCCACATTCGGTTCGTGCCTCTAAATATTCTATCCCAAGCGACTGCACCTGTCCTTACGACGACGCCTCGTGTTCGGAGCGCGAGCGACGGATCGGCCCGTCGCTCGCGCTCCGAGTTGGTTGTTTATGCGCGCACCCGTTACATTGAAACACTATGTCCGCCCCGAGAGAAGCCGTCGAGTTCCTTTGATCCGACTCTCAGAGACAAACCAAACGGAGAGTGGAACCCGTGAAATCAAGAGGTTGGAGCTTCCTCAGTCTTGTCCTGGTCACTTCCTTCGGTAGCCGCGCGTGGGCCGAGCCTTCCGCGGCACTGGAAGGGCGACGACCCAACATGATCTTTGTTCTGACGGATGACCAGGGCTACGGCGACCTGTCGTGCCACGGCAACCCGATCCTCAAGACCCCGAACCTCGACCGGCTGCACGACGAGGGCGTCCGCTTCACGGACTTCCACGTCAGCCCAACCTGCTCACCGACGCGCTCGGCCTTATTGACCGGCCGGCATGAGTTCAAGAACGGCGTCACGCACACGATCCTTGAGCGAGAGCGCTTGACGCGGAAGGCGACAACCGTTGCCCAGGTGCTGAAGTCGGCCGGCTACACGACCGGCATCTTCGGGAAATGGCACCTCGGCGACGAGTCCGACCACTGGCCGGACAAGCGCGGTTTCGAGGAGATGTTCATCCACGGCTGCGGGGGCATCGGCCAGAGCTACCCCGGCAGCTGTGGCGACGCCCCCGGCAACACCTACTTCGACCCGACCATCCTGCACAATGGCAAGTTCGAGAAGACCAAGGGCTATTGCACCGACGTCTTCTTCGGCCAGGCACTGCGCTGGATCGAGTCGGTGAAGGGCAGGAAGCCGTTCTTCTGCTATCTGCCCACGAACGCCCCCCATGCCCCACTGCAGGTACGCCCCGAGGACGAGAAACGCTACGCCGACAAGGTGAAGGACCCGAACACGGCGAAGTTCTTCGGCATGATCGCCAACATCGATGACAACGTCGGACGACTCCTGGATAAGCTCAAAGAATGGGGTCTTGAGCGCGACACACTGGTCATCTTCATGAACGACAACGGTGGTACGGCCGGGGTGCGCGTCTTCAACGCCGGTATGCGCGGCGCCAAGGTCACGCCCTGGCTGGGAGGCACGCGGGCGGCGTCGTTCTGGCGCTGGCCGGGAACGCTGAAGCCCGGCGACGTGGATCGCCTGGCCGCCCACATCGACTTCTTCCCCACCGTGGCCGAGATCGCCGGGGCGAAGCGAAGCGACAAGGTGAGAGCGCAGGTGGAAGGCCGGAGCCTGGTGCCCCTGTTGCGCGAGCCGAAAGCGGAGTGGCCCGACCGAATTCTGTTCACACACGTCGGCCGCTGGCCGAAAGGAGCGAAACCGGCGGACCACAAATACGCTCATTGCAGTGTGCGCAGCCCGCGCTGGCACCTGGTCTGCGACACCAGGGACGGCACGAAGAAGTGGCAGTTGTTCGACGTGAAGGCCGACCCCGGCGAGAAGACCGACGTGGCGGCCAGGCATCCCGAGGTGGTGAAGGAGCTGGACGCGTCTTACGACAAGTGGTGGGACTCGGTGCAACCGGGTATGGTGAACGAGGACGCTACTGGGCCGAAGGTCAACCCGTTCAAGGAACTGTACGAGAAGCAGTTCGGCGGCAAGTCGAAATAGATGACGAGAGGACCGTGCAACGCGCGCTGTATACGATCTGCTGCTGGAGTCAAAGTCCAACCCCCAACCCGTGAGGGATCGGAATCATGTCCTGTTCGCGGCCCTGGAGAGAGGGCATCCTCATGCTCGCCGCCGTGCTCGTGGCTCCGCCAGCCACGTTGCGGGCCGAGGATGGTCCGGCCAAACCGAACGTGCTGTTCCTGTTTGCCGACGATCAGCGCGCCGACACCATCGCGGCACTCGGCAATTCGGAGATCAAGACGCCTTACCTCGACCGTCTTGTGAAAAAGGGAGTCGCGTTCGACCGCGCCTACATGCAGGGGGGATTGCAAGGGGCGACGTGCGTACCCTCGCGGGCCATGCTGCTCTCGGGCCGGTCGTTGTTCCATATCGACGAGAAACTGAAACGCCATCCCACCTGGCCGAGTGCCTTCGGGAAGTCCGGTTACACGACCTTCCTGAGCGGCAAGTGGCACAACGGACCCGATTCGCTCCCGGCCAGTTTTCAGATTGCCCGATCTGTCTTCGCCGGCGGCATGACGAACCCAATGCAGGCGAAGCTCAGCGACATGGTTGATGGCAAGCTCGGCAAGCCCCAACTCGCTCGCCGTCATGCCTGTGCGGTCTTCGCCGACGAAGCCATCCGCTTTCTCCAAGAACACAAGCGTGGACCGTTCTTCTGTTACGTCCCCTTCGACGCGCCGCACGATCCGCACATTGTTCCGGACGATTTCCCGATCCGATACGATGCCGCCAGGATCTCCCTCCCGCCAAACTTCCTGTCCCAACACCCCTGGGACAACGGCGAGATGACGGTTCGCGACGAGCAACTCCTCCCTTGGCCGCGAACTCCCAAGAAAATCCGGGAGATGAACGCCGAGTATTATCGCTACATTTCGTATCTCGACGCCCAGATCGGTCGGATACTGAACGCCCTGGACGACTCGCCTCACGCGAAGAACACCCTTGTCGTCTTCTCTGCCGACTCGGGAGTCGCGCGCGGCAGCCACGGGCTGATCGGCAAGCAGAATGTCTACGAACACTCGGTACGGGTGCCGTTGCTCATCAGCGGACCCGGCATCCCGGCAGGCAAACGCAGCGATGCCATGGTCTACCTCTTCGACGTCCTGCCAACCCTCGGCAAGCTGTGCGGTGTGCCTGCCCCGAACACCAGCGAAGGGATCGAGTTCACGACCTCCTTGAGCGACCCGACGAGGCCAGCGCGACCGCAGTTGATGTTCGCCTACCGCAACGTCCAGCGGGCGGTTCGCGACGATCGCTGGAAGATCATCCGTTATCCGCAGGTCGATAAGACGCAACTGTTCGATCTCCGGGCCGATCCCCACGAAACCACCAACCTTGCCGACAAGCCCGAGCATGCAGCCAGGGTGCACACCCTGACGGTGTTGTTGGCGAACGAACTGAAGCAGTACGGCGACACCGCCCCCCTTACCGTACCCAAGCCAAAGTCCGGCAAGTGGACGCCGCCCAAAAAGGACCGAACGCCCCGTGGCAGCCAGAGGAAGGAACAGCCATGAAACAATCGTGCATTTCAAGGCCGGCCTTCCGGAAAAGAGCCGATGTCCCAGCCCTTGGCGTGGCAGAGCCCTCCCCCGTCACAACCGCTTTGCTGTCGCAGGGAACGGGGGACGACAGGAGGGATTCCCGGACCGTCGCGGATGATTCTCCCGCATGGGCACGGTCAATGATTCTTACTCTTGCTGTAACTCGCGTAGGTTCGCCTCGATAGTCTGGATCTGCGTTTGCAAATCGGCCACGAGGTCGCGCTGCTGCTGCACGATCTCCTTCGGGGCGCGATCGACGAAGTTGGCGTTGCCGAGCTTGGCTCGCGCCGCCTGCACGTGCTTGAGCTTGTCCGCGAGCTGCTTCTGCAAGGCGGGCAATCTCCGCGGCCACGTCGATCAAGCCCGCCAGCGACACGTACAGCCTCGAACTCCGGCGTCACGTGCGTCGCCGCCTGGCGCGGCTTGGCCGTCTCGGGTCCGCACTCCAGCCGGCCGACACCGGCCAGGGCGGCAAGGAACGGCGCCAGCGTGCGGAAGTCCTCGGCCACCGCCTCGGAGCAACGCACGAACACATCAAGGCTCGTTTTCAGGTCCACATTGTAGCGATTGCGCACTTCACGCACGGCTCGGACCAACTCCTGCATGCGGCCGATGCGCGTCTCCATCGCCGAGTCCCGCCACGAGGCGGGAAGGCTCGGCCACGGAGCGATGACCACGCTCTCGGCGGCCGGCTCCGGCGCCGGCAGACCGCGCTCGAAGGCCGACTCGTTCAGCGCCTGCCAGACCGACTCGGCCACGAACGGCATGACCGGCTGCACCAGTCGCAGGATGCCGTCGAGCACGCCAACCAGTACGCGCTGCACCAGCGGCCGCGATGCTGCGTCTTGCAGGCGGCCCTTGCTCATCTCCACGTACCAGTCGCAGAACTCCGACCAGGTGAAGTCGTAAATCGTCCGCGCCACCTCGCTGAAACGGTAGTTCTCCAGGTGCGCCGTCACCGCCGCCGTCGTCGTCGCCAGGCGGCTCAAAATCCAGCGGTCCTCGATGGGCAGTTCGTCGTGGCGGATCGCTCCCGGTTGGTAGCCCTCCAGGTTGAGAAACAGAAATCGAGCGGCGTTCCACAGCTTGTTGGCGAAGTTGCGGCCCATGTCGAAGCGCTCCGACGCCTGCCTGGCCGTGGGCAATTCCGGGTCGGGCGCCGGCCACGGGCCGCCGGGACGAAACGGCTTCTTGCACTCCGGGCACGTCACCTTGCGCGTCCGCATGTACATATGCTCCTGCTTGATGGGCACGAGCGTATCGCAGTGCGGGCACACATTGGCCACCGGCATCTTGCTGTCCTGCGTCTCCGTCGCCTGATGCACCATCAGAAAGCGAAGTGCGTCGGTACCGTAGCGCTCGATGATGTCGAGCGGGTCGATGCCGTTGCCCTTGCTTTTGCTCATCGTCTCGCCGAAGCCGTCGAGGATCTTCGGATGGATGTAGACGTGGCGGAACGGCACCTCGTCCAGGTTGTAGAGTCCGGTCATCACCATGCGCGCCACCCAGAGCGTGATGATGTCGCGGCTGGTCACCAGCACGCTCGTCGGATACCAGTAGGCCAATTCCGGCGTGCGCTCCGGCCAACCGAGCGTCGAGTGCGGCCACAGCGCCGAGCTGAACCAGGTGTCGAGTACGTCCGGGATCCTGTTCCAGGGGATATTTCGGACCCAGCATATCGCTCGGAAGGTCTTCGAGGGAGCAGATGAGCCAGCGAGCGTTGGCCTCATCGAGCCGCCACGTCACGTCGTCGCGGCCGGCGAAGAGGCGTTTCAACTCGCTCTCGGGGCAGCTGGCGTACCAGATGGGAATGCGATGGCCCCACCACAGCTGCCGGCTGATGCACCAGTCGCGCTTCTCGCCGAGCCAGTCGAGATAGGTCTTGGCATAGCGCTCGGGGGTGAACTGGACCCGGCCGTCCTTCACGGCATCGATGGCGCGCTGGGCCAGGCCCGCCTGTCCGTCGGCGTCGCCCATGCGCACGAACCATTGATCCGACAGGTACGGCTCGATCGGCGTCTTGCTGCGGTCGCTGAGCGGGATGGTGTTCTCGATGTCCTCCTCGCGGTCGAACAGGCCGAGTTCCTGCAGGTCCGTCGACCACCCGGCGGCGAGCCTCGGTGCGATCGAGTCCGGCGTAGGAGAAGGCCCGGCCGCGGAATTCTCCCCTGCCGTTGTCGTTGATGGAGCCGTCGGGGTGGAGAATGTTGATCGGCGGGCCGGTGTCCTTGTGTCGTTCCCAGACGGCGTAGTCGTTGTAGTCGTGGGCCGGCGTGATCTTCACGGCGCCGGTGCCTTTCTCGGGGTCGGCGTAGCGGTCGGCGATCAGCGGCAACTTGCGGCCCAGCAACGGCAGTTCCAGGATGGTGCCGGCGCGGGCCATCTCCGCCAATTTCTCCAGATGCGGCAGCATCTCCTCGCGCCGGCGGCGCAGCCGATCGAGGCGTTCCTGGATGTCGCGGGCGTCCTTGTCGCCGGCCTTGGCCAGAGCGGTTTCCAGGTCGCGCTCGCGCCTGTCCAACTCTCGCGCCGGCTCGGGATGGACCGCCACGGCCGTATCGCCCAGCATCGTCTCCGGCCGTGTCGTGCCGATCAGCACGTGATCGAGGGAGCCGGATGCAGCCGACAAAACTGGATAGCGAAAGTAGTAGAATTTGCCCTTCTGCTTGACGTTCTCCACCTCGTCGTCGGCCACCGACGTTTGCAGCTGAGCGTCCCAGTTCACCAGGCGTTTGCCGCGAAAAATGAGGCCGTCCTTGAACATATTGAAAGAAGGTGGTGCGCACGGCGCGGCGCAGACCGGGTCCAGCGTGAAGCGCGTCCGCTGCCAATCGCAGCTGCATCCCAACTCGCCGAGCTGGCCGAGGATGCGTTTCTCGTACTGGTCCTTCCACTGCCAGATGCGTTGGACCAACTCCTCGCGGCCGAGGTCGTGGCGTGTCTTTTTTTCCTCGTCGCGCAGACGGCGTTCCACCACGGCTTGCGTGGCGATGCCGGCGTGATCGGTGCCGGGCATCCACAGGACGTCGTAGCCCTGCATGCGCCGCCAACGGATGAGCACGTCTTGCAGCGTGTTGTTGAGGGCGTGGCCCAGGTGCAGGCGCCGGTGACGTTGGGCGGCGGAATGACGATGCAGAACGGCTTGCGGTTGGGGTCGGGCCGGGCATGGAAGAAGCCGCGTTCGTTCCAGAAGCGCAGCCAGCGCTCCTGGGCGTCGCGGGGATCGTAGTGCTTGGGGAGTTCCATCGACATGAGACAGGCATCCTTTGCGGAGAAAAACCGCGGCCGTATCAGGACGGTCCGCGCAGGCGGTTCAACTCGGCTTCGAGCTGGCGGATTCGCTCTTCGGCGGCGTCCGCTCGCGCTCGTTCGGCGTCGGCACGCGCCTCGGCCTGTTGCGCTTCTTGCATCACCTCCAGATAATCGCGCAGATACCGGCCCTCGGCATCGCGGCATACCAGGCGGCCATCCTCGAATCGCAACCACAGGCCAATCGGCTTCAACGCCAACCAGCCTTCTGCATCCGGCTCGACCAACACATAACCTTGTTCCCCCGGACGATAGGCGAAGAGACGGGGCTGCGTCGCCTTCTGGAACTGGCGATCCACGATAGCGTAGTACGGTATCCCCGCCTGGTAATACTCGCTCACTTTCTCTTCGAGGTCTCCCTCGCGCGTCGTGGGCGATGTCACTTCGATCACCAGCAGCGTGCGGGCGCCGAACTCGGTCAGGCGAAATGTCCCACGTTGTCCGTCCCAGTCCTCCGGAAAGCCCTCGACCACCGCGAAATCCGGCCCATGAGGCTCAATCCCCTCCACACCCCAATCCATGCGATGATCGTAAAAGACGTGGACTCCGGGGCGGTTAGCCAGATGGGCGTCCAGGATGGTCTTCAGGAAGTGACAATCGCGCGTATGATCGTCATTTTGCACGATGAAGTCGTCCTCCTGCGGATGCAGCACATCCTCTTTTGTGAGCGGCACCTGAATCACCTTAATCTGGCCGTCCGGGCCGGTCTGCTCCACGTATCGCCAACCGTAGTACCACGGATCCTCCTGCGGGGTAGGCTCCGGTTTCGACTTCGTCTCCACACGGGTACTCATGTTCTCGCCTCCGATCTCCCGCCAAGCCGCGAGCGGCTAAGCTCGTTTGCCTTCGGCATCCTTGAACAGTTTGTACTCGGTCGCGTCCGCCAGCGCCAGCCAGCTCGCCTCGACGATGTTCTCGCTGACGCCGACCGTGCCCCACACGTCGTCGCCGTCGCGCCACTCGATGACCACGCGCACGCGCGCCGCCGTCTCCTCGCGGGCGTTGACGACGCGCACCTTGTAATCGACCAGGTGCATCGCCGCCAGGCGCGGATAGAACGGCAACAGCGCCTTGCACAGCGCTTCGTCCAGGGCGTTGACCGGGCCGTCGCCCTCGCTGACGGTGTGCATGAGCTGGTCGTCGACGCGCACCTTGACCGTCGCCTCGGTGATCGGCCGGCCATCGGGTCCGGCCTCGATGTTGACGCGATAACTCAGCCGCTCGAACAGCGGCTGATACAGCCCGGCCGCCTTTTTGACCAGCAGGTCGAACGACGCCTCGGCCGCCTCGAACTCGTAGCCCTCGTTCTCCAGATCCTGCACCTGCGCTGAGGATCTTCCGCATCAGCGGCTGGTCGTGGGCCAGTTGATACTTCGTCGTCTTGGTCAGGATGGTCGATTGGCCCGACAGCTCGCTGACCAGGATGCGGCGTTCGTTGCCGACGGCGGACGGGTCGATGTGCTCGTAGCTGGCCGTGTTGCGAGCGACGGCGTGCGTGTGCATGCCGCCCTTGTGGGCGAAGGCGCTGGCGCCGACGAACGGCTGATTGGGGCGGAAATTCATGTTGGCCGTCTCGTACACGTAGCGCGACACCTCCGTCAGCTTCGGCAGACTGCCCGGCAGCAGCACCTCGTGGCCGCGCTTGAGGGCGAGGTTGGCGATGACGCTGACGAGGTCGGCGTTGCCGCAGCGTTCGCCGATGCCGTTGATGGTGCCCTGCACCTGCGTCGCGCCCTGGGCCACCGCCGCCAGCGAGTTGGCCACGGCCACGTCGCAATCGTTGTGGCAGTGGATGCCCAGCTCGACGCGGAGTTGCGCGGCGCACCGTCGCGACGGCGGCGGCGATGTCGTCGGGCAGCGTGCCGCCGTTGGTGTCGCACAGGATGACGACCGAGGCGCCGGCGTCCTGGGCCGCTCGCAGCGTTTGCAGGGCGTACTCGGGGTTGTGCCGGTAGCCGTCGAAGAAGTGCTCGGCGTCGTAGAAGACCTCGCGGCCGGCCTCGCGGCAGTGGGCCACCGAATCGGCGATCATGCGCAGGTTCTCTTCCAGCGTGGTGCCGAGCACTTCGCGGACGTGCAAGTCCCAGGTCTTGCCGACGATGGTGACGATCGGCGTCTGGGCGTCGAGCAGCGCCTTGAGGCAGGTGTCGTCGGCCGGCTTGACGCCCTTGCGGCGCGTCATGCCGAAGGCGGCGACGCGGGCGTGCCGCAGCGGCAGCTTGCGGACTTCCTGGAAATACTCGAAGTCCTTGGGGTTGGACAGCGGATAGCCGCCCTCGATGAAGTCCACGCCCAGCTCGTCGAGCCGGCGCGTGATGTTCAGCTTGTCCTGCAAGGAGAAGTTGACGCCCTCGCCCTGGCTGCCGTCGCGCAGGGTGGTGTCGTAGATGTGGATGCGCGTCATGAATGATCCTGCAACAAAAAAGCCCTGAAGCGCTCGCTCCAGGGCCGGGACAAAGGAGTCCTTCAAGTGAGGAACGATCCCGGCGTTAGTCTCCCGTAACGGCGATAGCGATGACGGCGCGGCGCACTCCCTGCGCCGTGCGAATGTCGATCGGCCGTACTTTCCCAGAGACGAACAACACGCCGGAACTCCCCCGTGTTTATGTCCTCGGAATCAGTCGTTATTAAAGCAAATGCGGGCAGCGCTGTCCAATGAGTTCCCGCGCTCCGCTGCGCGTCGCGGCGAAACGGGGAACTTATTTTTCGACAGCCCAGAAGGGGAACGTACTCTTAACTCACAAAAGCGCCGCAGTGGTCCCCGTTGGATCGGGGAGCCGGGATGGGCAGTCGAGGTGGCGCAGCCAGTGGGCGTCGTCGCGGGCAGGGTAGTCGGAGCGGAAGTGGACGCCGCGCGATTCGCGGCGCTGCAGCGCCGACCAGATCATCAGCCGGGCGACGGTCAGCAGGTTCTGCAGCTCCCAGCCGGCCCGGCTGGCGAACTCGCGGCGCAGGACGTAGCGGCACCAGAAGGCGACCGTGCGCTCCGCCTCCAGCAGCCCGGCGCGGTCGCGGACGATGCCCATGTTGCGCACCATCAGGCTGCGCAGCGAGTTGGTCAGGTCGGCCACGTCGAGGGCGGGTCCGCCGGTCTCCGGCTGGAAGTCGCCCTGCACCGGCGGCACGACGAAGGCGTCCGGCATGGCTGCCGCCGCCTCGGCCGCGCCCTGGCCGCAGGCCGTGCCGAAGACCAGACCTTCGAGCAGGCTGTTCGAGGCCAGCCGGTTGGCGCCGTGCAGGCCGCTCGACGTCACCTCGCCGGCCGCCCACAGTCCCGGCAGGGTCGTCCGGCCGTGCAGCGTCCACCGTGACGCCGCCGACCATGTAATGGGCACCCGGACGCACCGGGATGAGGTCGCGCGTGATGTCCAGGCCGAACTCGCGGCAGACCTTGTCGATGCCGGGGAAGTGTTCGCGGACGCGTGGCCGGGTCGAGGTGCGACAGGTCGAGGTAGACGTTGGGGTGCTGGGTGCGTTCCATGCAGCGGACGATGGCCTGGGCGACCACGTCGCGCGTGGCCAGCTCGGCGCGCGGGTCTTCGTCGAGCATGAAGCGGACGCCGTTCTTGTCGCGCAGGTACGCCCCTTCGCCGCGCACCGCCTCGCTGATGAGGTAGCGGCTGGAGCCGGCGACGTAGAGCACGGTCGGATGGAACTGCATGAACTCCATGTCGCGCAGCTCGGCGCCGGCGCGGTAGGCGGCCGCCATGCCGTCGCCGGTCGCCACCGGCGGGTTGGTCGTCTCGCGGTAGACCATGCCGGCGCCGCCGCAGGCCAGGATGGTCTGCTTGGCCCAGATGAGCAGCTTGCCGTGCTGCTTGCGATGCACCAGGGCGCCGACGCAGCGCGCCGTCGTGGGTCAGCAGATCGATGGTGAAGGTGCGGTCCCAGAGGGTGACGTTGCGCGGCCTTGCTTGGCCCGCTCGATGATGGCCCGCATGACCTCGAAGCCGGTGGCGTCGCCGAGGGCGTGGACGATGCGGCGATGGCTGTGGCCGCCCTCGATGCCGGGTTCGCTCGTCGAACTGCGTGCCACAGGCGGATGAGGTCGTCGATCTGCCGCGGCGCCTCGCGCACCACCATCTCGACCACGTCGCGGTCGCACAGGCCGGCGCCGGCGGTGAGCGTGTCCTCGATGTGGTTCTCGAAGCGGTCCTCCGGCGAGCGCACGGCGGCGATGCCGCCCTGGGCGTAGGTGCTGTTGCTCTGCTGCAAGCGGTCCTTGGTGACGACGAGCACGCGCAGGTCGCGGCGGCGCGGCCAGGGCCGCCCGCAGCCCGGCGATGCCGCCGCCGATGACGAGCAGGTCGGTGAAGACGTGCGGCGTCTGCTTGGGACCGAAGCGGACGAGATAACGCTTGGGAAACGTCATAACGACCACCAAATTCATTCACCACGGAAAACACGGAAAACACGGAAAAAGACAAAAGACAAAAATGACCTGAATACTACAAAGACCAGGTCGGCCCCTCACGTCCCTTCGTTCTTTCTGCCCTCGTTCTTGTGGTCTTTTGTCTTTTTTCCGTGTTTTCCGTGGTGAATGAATTATTTCTTGTTGGACATTTGGCGTGTGAAGGCGCGGAAGGAGTCGCGGTAGCCGGGCGGCGGCTGGCCGTGATCGGGTCCGTGGACGTCGCCGGCCGCGTTCGACGGCGCGGGCTGGATTTGCCGGCCGGGAATGCTGGGAAGCGTCTTCGCCTGCCGAGGCTCTACCGGCGCTTCCGGCGCGGCTTGTCGGACGGCGCGGCCAGCTTCCGCTTCGACTCGACGTATTTCTTCCACGCTTCCTCCGAGACGCCGGCGTCCTTGAGGATTTTCTTATCGACCTTCTTGAGGAAGTCTTCGAGCTGCATCTGCGTGGCGCGGTGTTCGCGCGGCTGCGAAGGCTTGACCGGAGGCGATTGGGGGCCGCCGACGCCTCCGCCGTGGTCATCACCGCTGCGGTTGTTGCCGCCGCCTCCGGCCGTGTTGCCGCCCTCCCGGTTCCGCGCCGCGCTGGCCGGCGACGTGTCCCGGTCCCCGGCGCCGGGTTTGCCTTCACCCTGCGCAGCCTTATCGCCCCCCTCCCCTTTGCCTGCGGAGGGCTTGACTTCGCCCGGTGTGGACGGATCGCCGCCCTTTGGGTCGGAGCCGCCCTGTTTTCCCTCGGCCTTGCCGTCGTCGTTGTTCTCGCCCTGGCCCTTCGGCTCGCTCCGAGGGTTGCCACCGCTGGGGTTGTCTTTCGCCTCGCCCGCCCCTTCACGCTCGGCCGGAGGGCCGACGGCATCGGCGGGTTTGCCGTCGCCGTTAGGGGTGGGGTCTTGTCCTCGGCCCATCGGCGGCGCTTTCGCCTCGCCGGCACCCTTGCTCTCTTGCGGGTCGCCACCCGGTTTGCCCTCGCCCGGCTGGGGGGGCTGGTCCGGCTTGCCCTTGCCTTCGCCTCGCTCGCCACCGCCGGGCGGATTCATCGGCTCGCTGCCCTTCGCCTCGCCCTTGTCGCCCGGCATCGGATGAGGCTGGTTGTCGCCCTTGCCGTCGCCCTGCGCGGGGTCCGTGCCGGCCTGCGCTTGACCCTTGTCCTTGCCCTCGCCGGCCTGGTTGGCACCCTGCTGGCCGGCGCTCTTGCCCTCGCCTTCGGACTTGTCGCCGGCCTGACCGCCGCCGCTCGGTTGCGCATCCTTGCCCTCGCCCTCGCCGCCCTTGTCGGGCTTGGCCTCGCCCTGGCCGTTCTCGCCCTGCTGGTTTTTCTCCAGGGCGTCCTTGATCTTGTTCTCGACGTCCTGCTGCTCCTTCGGCAGTTCGTTGTTGTTCGCGCCGGATTGTTCGGATCACCCTGGCCATTGTTGGGGTCGCCTTGCTGCCCGCCTTTGTCCTGGCCTTCCGGGTTGTCCGGCTTGCCGCCATCCTTCGGCTGAGATCGGTCGCCGGCGGCCCCCTTGTCGGCCTCGTTGCTTTTGTCCTGTTCTTCCTTGTTGTGGGATTCCTGCTCTTTGCGCTCCTGCTGGCGCGTCTGGTTTTCCTGCTGGAGCTTCTGGTCCTGCTTGTCCTCGTGCTGCTTTTTGTCCTGTTCCGCCTGCTTCTTCTGTTGCTGTTGCTTCGACTCGTCCTTCTCCGGCTCGGTGAGCAGGATGCGGTAATGCTTGCTCTCGCCGATGTTGGCTTTGGGATAATCGCAGGCGTCGGCGGCTTCGAGCCAGTATTCCAGCTCCATGCCTGCCCGCAGCGGAAAAGCCCGTCCCTCCTCGCTTTTGACCTGAACCAGATCCACAAAGTCCTTGTATTCCAGTTCGCGCGGGTAACCGCCGTCGGCCAGTCGCAGTTTGTCGCTCGGAGCGATACGGCTGTCCGCGCAGGGTTTCGCCGCCGACGACTTGCAGACGCAGTACCAGAACCTTGACGCCGAGGTCGTCGCTCGCCTTGCCCTCCAGGTGCAGCATCCCATCCGCCGGCAAGCGGATGTCCTGGCCCGGTTTGGTCAATTCGACCGTCGGCGGCCTGTCCGGCACCGCCGTCACCGGGTAGGCGACCGGGTCGCCATACGCCTCGCCCTCGGTCGAGGTGAAGTGTAGACGATATTTGCCATCTTCGTTGAGGACGAAGCGGACGAGCAGCACGCGCGGATCGTCGGCGGCCGGTTCGCCGGGTATGGCCTTCGTACCGTCCTTGCTCTCGAACTCCAGCCGCCCCTCGCGGAGCGTGCGGTTGGTGCGGACGCGCAGGGCAACCTCGGTGCCGCGCAGCGCCTTCAGCTCGCGCTCATGACGGACCTCGTCGGCGCGAGCGACGTAGGGCCGGTAATGATAGGTCGCCAGGAAGTCGGTGACGGCGGGGGCGGCGCGGACGCGGATACGATACTCCTCGGTGGCGGCGTCGCCGCCGGTGACGCGATACCACAAGCCGTTCTTGACCTCGATCGCCGACAGCGACGTCGTCCATTCTCGGCTCGCGCTCGCGGAACAGCAGGCGTTCCAGCCACGGCTCGCCCTCCTCGTAGCGATACAGCAGCTTGACCGCGTCCGGCGCCTTCGGGTCGGGTTCCTTTCCGTCCACGTCGAACGACGAAGCTGATGCCGCGGCCGACGGTGAGGACGGCGTTGCCGCCCTCGGGCTTGAGGATCGTCAACTGCGTGCGCGTCGAAACGCCGATCTGGCCGAATGGGTTGAAGGCGCGGGTGAGCAGCGAATAGAACGGCGACGGGCCGAGCAGGAAGAACGAGGCGACGAAGGCGACGGCGCACACGGCGGCGGCGCCACCCGCCCAGGCGGCGCGGCGGCCACTGATGGCACGGTCCAGATCGACGCGCGACAGGTCCTTGGCGGCGCGCTGACCGAGCGCGCCGCGGATGGCCGGCGGCAGTGGCTGCGCGTGCAGATCGACCCAGTTGACGATACTGTTCTTCGCCTCCGGCAGCTGTCGCTCCACCTGCCGAGCCGCGTAGTAGGGATTGACCCGCAGCCGCAACGGACGAACGACCGCGACGAACAGATAGACGGCGCTGACGGCCAGGATGATGTACAGCGAGAGCTGCGCGCGCGTGCGGCGATAGCTCGAGTTTGCTGTCGCACAGGACCATGCCCACGACGTAGGCCAGACCCAGGGCGGCGAAGCCGAGCAGAGCGGTCGTCAGGTCGAGCAGCCGGATGCGGCCCTCCGCCTTCGCCAGCTGGGATGCGACGAAGCGCATCGTACTTGCCGCCCGGCGTGGATTTGGCCCGGCCCAGATCGGTCGCCATCGCTGTACTCCCGGAAGAGACTCTCCCCCGTCTTTCGCTTTCTCTATTATAAGGGCGGAGATCGCCGTGCCTCAACGAATTCCCCACTCGCCGGGAGCCTCCCCATGCAACGCCGTCAGTTTCTGCACACCGGCGCCCTCGCCGCCGCCGGACTCGCCGCCACGACCGCTTCCGCCGCCCCCTCCGGCAAAACGGTCACGACCCCGAAATTCCGCCTCGGTCTCGTCACCTACAACCTGGCCGCGTCGTGGGGCCTCGACACGCTGCTTCGCGTGTGCAAGAGCACCGGCGTCTCGCCGGTCGAGCTACGCACCACGCACAAGCACGGCGTCGAGCCGTCGCTTGAGCAAGGACCAGCGTAAGGACGTGCGCCGTCGCTTCGCCGATGCGGGCGTCGCCATCTGGGGCTGCGGCACGGTCTGCGAGTTCCAGTCGCCCGACGCCGCCGTCGTCCACAAGAACATCGAAACGTGCAAGGCGTTCGTGGACCTCGTCGCCGACCTCGGCGGCCGCGGCGTCAAGGTACGGCCCAACGGTCTGCCCAAGGGCGTACCCGTCGAGAAGACGCTGGAGCAGATCGGCAAGGCGCTGATCCC
Source organism: uncultured Planctomycetota bacterium (assembly GCA_963849325.1). GTDB lineage: Bacteria > Planctomycetota > Planctomycetia > Gemmatales > Gemmataceae > JAJPHU01. The sequence continues at coordinate 734,232 of CAWKHF010000012.1, forward strand.
GTGCGGCAAGGCGGCGGCAGACGCCGGCGTCGAAATCTGGGTCGAGGTCCACGGATACGGCACCGCCCATCCGCCGCACGTGAAGACCATCATGCAGCACTGCGGCCATCCGAAGGTTGGCCTGACCTGGAACTCCAACTCCACCGATCTTAAGGATGGCTCGGTGGAGGAGTATTTCGAGCTGCTATGGCCGTGGATTCGTTCGTGTCACATCAATGAACTGTACAAGGACGCGGCCGGTGTCTACCCCTACCGTGAGCTGTTCCGCCTGTTCCGCGAACACGGCTATGATCGAGCGACACTGTGCGAGGTCGGCCGCGGCTGGGCCGACGAGACGGCCGGTGCCGAGGTGCTGCGCTATTACAAGGCGCTGTGGACGGAACTGAATCGCGGCTGAAGCCCTGTATCCCGAAAGGGCTTCTTGCCCTGTCGAAATGCTTGGAAAAAGGAACAGCTAATCCCGATTATCCCGATCGTTGAGATAGGGTCGAAAAACGGGTACAATTATCTCGGCTGTAAAGGGTGCCTTGATGGTTGACACGAACCCTTGCGGAGGATGCGTCATGATCGCCATCCCCGACTTCTTCCAAGACGAGAGTGAGGAAGCGCTCCGCTCCCAGGTCGAGTGGCAGTCGGGACACCTCGGGCTGGAAGACAGCTTTTTCGCCAGACTCCTCCGTGAGGATCCGCGCATTTTTTCCGGCTGGAGGAGGGACGCCGACGCCCTCACCAGGGGCAAGGAGGACGTGTTGCGCGACTGGTGGCAGACGGTCCTCCATTTGCTTTCCTTCCAGAGCTTCGACGAAGAGAAAGTCCGAGCGCTTCTGGAGCAGACAGCCCCGACCCACCTCCGGGCCGAGCCGTCGGTGTTCTCCCCAGCTTGGTCCACGTCGTCGCTAAAGGAGTACCTGGAGAACCTAGGTCCAGAGGCGATTGCGGAGGTGAACAGGTGGGTGGAATCGTTTCGGTTCGGCGACCCCTACACGCCGCACCGTAGGGGTAGCTCATGCCTGTCAACCCAAACCTAGCGGTCGCCATCCAGGCAGGCGTTCCTCTCTACCGGATCACCGCCCTCTCTTACCGCACACCCAACCCCATTCACCACAAGAAGGTGGTGAACGGGATGGGGGCTAAGAACAGCTACGCCGGCGGGAGGTACAACCACGGCGGCGTCGTGACCGTCTACTTGGCGGACAGCATCGAGACATGCTTCGCGGAGAAGATGTTCTACTTCCAGCGGGAGGTCGTCCGCCGCCTCGACGCTCTGCACCTGCCCCTTAGTCCTGGCCTACCCACGTTCTTGGGCACGTTCACTCTTTGGGAGATACGCCTCAAAAAAGCCGTCTCGGACGTCTGTCATCTGACGCAGGCCAGCGCCAGCGCCGTCGGCGTTTTCCCTTCCCTCATGGTGAACCCGTCCCAGGACTACGACCACCTGAAGGACCGGAGGATGTTCATCCAGAGTAACGGCTACAAGGGGATCCGGCGCACTTCCAGTAGATCGGCGGCGGGCGGCGAGATCATCGTGTTGTTCGATGACCAGAGTAAGAACGTGGATTTGGCCCCTTACACGGTCGAGTTCCGCCTGGTGACACATCCACCCGTGGCCCCGTTCGGCAACCACCTGACGGAACTGCTCGATTTCACGGCCGGCGAGGTGCGGTTCGTCGGGGGGGCGCCTCCGGGGATCGCGGGGTACGTCGGCTGGACCCGGGCACCCTTCAACCACTGACGCGAGGTTTGTTTTGCCGCTATGCTCGGCATAAAGCTCATTCGTCCCATTCCCCCTGGATTTGTTCGGAGCGTCGCGTCCGGAATGGACGCCGGGAACCTTCTGACTCCTCCTCGGCCCTGCGTTGCGCGATACTCCCGCACGGCATCCACGAACGCCGGCGAGATGCACTTGAGAGTCAAGCGGCGTTCCGTGGCATCCGCCGGATGAATCGAGGTCAGCTGCATGATGGGGATCGACATGAGCCAGCAGAAGAGAAGCGCAGGCGTGGCGATGCACAGCGATCCCAAGAGGAAGTCTTGCGTGGATTTGTTGATCTGTCCGGACATCGATCCCACGAGAGCAAAGCTGGCGGCAAGGAGGGCCAGCAGCGCGACGAACGCACCCCAGACGATCAGCGTGCGATAGAGCCAGTGATTCTTGTGCCGCGGACAGAAGAGCGTGTAGCAGCGCACGTGCTCCGTGAGGATGGCTGCGACGATGACATAGGGTAGGTAGCCAAAGGGCAACAGCACATAGACCCATAAGGGGTGCGAGACAAAGCGCAGCCGTTTCCGCTCCGTCGCCGGCTCGCCGCAACACATGCAAACGTCCGGCAGGTCGCCCTCTTCCGCCTCGTACCGGCTGAGCTGAATCGACGCCATGCAACGGCCCTCCTCGCTTCAAGCCCTCATGGTGCTCGCCGCCCTTAACTATCCTCGATCTTGCGCAAGCGTCAAGGACATTCCGAACCACTCGTGTGAAGGAGTCGTAACAGCCAAGAATGGACCCCTGAATCCGATACGGCACCCGTTCGCCTGACACAGCTTGAGATTTCCGTTGACAGCGATACATTGGGGGATTGAACTACTCGTATTACGGCGCGTGACCTAGGTAGGTGCTTAGGGCCCGCGCTCGAAGAACAAGTTCGGCATGTGAGGAGGTAACAAGGATGCGCAAAGTCACTGTTGTCGGACTGATTTCCTTCGCCATCTGCGGGTTGCTCACCCTCCCCGCCAGTTCGGACGACAAAAAGCCGAAGGCGCCAACGGACATTGAGCACGATTTCGGGACGAAGATCGTGTCCGTGCGGAACGTCCTCAACGAAGACCGACGACCAATTCGGGTTCACGGCGGGCTATCTGGAAAAAGTCCAGATCCGCCGGCTCGGAGACCGCAGCTTTTTGGTCGGCGAGGTCGCCGGCCGACCGGGGGAGGAGAATCCCTACGAGGGCGTGAGGCTTTGGATACCGTTATCGGGGGTGCTGGAACTCGGAGAGTTCGAGAACATAGAGGCAGTCGAAAGGGTATTGAAGAAATTGTCCAAGCCGCAGACCCCTGGGCCGGCAGCGGAGGGCTGAACCACTGATCCATCGCAGCCGAACCATCCATCCGCTGCGGCAGACCGGGCGGCCATTACGGCTTTTCGAGACATGATACCCATCCAGGCCGCCCGGCTGATGAACTGTGTCGTTCGAGACAATTCGCGCGGGCCTGCCATGCCTACGATCTTGAGAAGCGGCCCCTACCGTTTTTACTTCTATAGCCATGAATCCCATGAGCCGCCGCATGTCCATGTTGATCGGGATGATTTGTCCGCCAAATTCTAGTTGCAGCCGGTCGGACTGGCGCGAAACCTCGGCTTCTCACCCAAGGAACTGCGGAGGCTTCAGAAACAGGTGATTCAACATCAAGCAGCCTTCTTGGAGACCTGGCATGGGCATTTTGGCGTTGACGGCTGACGAGCGGGTCACGGACGTGAAGTTCACGAAAGACGCTTTGAGTGTCGCCCTACGCGACGGACGAACCATCACGGTGCCGCTGGCCTGGTATCCCCGCCTCTTCAACGCCACCGCGGCCCAGCGAAAGAACTGGATCGTCGCGGGTGGAGGCTATGGCATCCATTGGCCCGACATCGATGAGGATCTCAGCACGGAGGGACTTCTCCGGGCGCGCCGCACCGCGCCCGCTACAGGGCAAGGCGGAGAGCGACACGGGCCGTCGAACCAAGCGCTGAAGCGAACCCTCGTTATCCGGCCGGCGGCGATGCGGCCACAGGAGGCTGGAACAACTCGCGGACGGAGCAGCGGAAGCCGGGAACCACGTCCTCGCCGGTCAACTCACCCTCCTCGCCAACCTCGGCGAGGCGGCCATCGAGCCGGCGGATTTGCACCGTGCGCGTCGGCGGGATGACCAGCCAAATCAGGCGGATGCCGGCACTGCGATATTCGGCCAACTTCTCGGCGACTTCGTAATAGGTATCGTTCGGCGATACGACTTCCACCACCAAGTCGGGAACGAGGCGAATGTGTCCTTGTGGCAGCGCCTCGTCGGGAAATCGTCCGGCGCGGACAAAGGACACGTCAGGTTTGCGGACCAGGTTCGGTCGTTGCGGAAGGAATTGATACGTCGCATCCGCCGGGAAAACCCAACCGAGGAAGGGGCTTTCACAAAAAGTGCCGAGGAGACGAATCAACCGACCCCCCACATAACTCGATACGGCGCCCATGTGCCTCTCCACCAGTTTGCCGTCCACAAGCTCATAGTCGCCGTCATCCGGCAGGCGCAGAAACTCCTCGGCGGTGATGAGCGGGGGGGATACGAGCAAATTCATGTTTCGAGTCTCCCAGGGGACGAGGACACGAATAAGCCTAATCGGTCCGCATCGCGGATTATAGCGCCTTCTTGCGCAACCGCAGCGAGTTGCCGATCACCGACAGCGACGACAGGCTCATGGCTGCCCCAGCCAGGATTGGCGTGAAGAAGCCCACCGCGGCCAGCGGAATGCTGACGGTGTTGTACACGAAAGCGAGGAACAGGTTCTGCCGGATGGCCGACAGCGTGAAGCGACTCAGGCGGCGCGCGCGGGCGATGGCGCGCAGGTCGCCGCGCACCAGCGTGACGCCGGCGCTCTCCATCGCCACGTCGGTGCCGCTGCCCATGGCGATGCCGACCTGAGCGCGGGCTAGCGCCGGAGCGTCGTTGACTGCCGTCGCCGGCCATGGCGACGATGTGGCCTTGCGACTGCAAACGAGCCACGACCTCGCTTTTCTGCGCCGGCAGCACCTCGGCGATCACCTCATCGATGCCCAGTCGCCGGGCCACCGCCTCGGCGGTGGTGCGGTTGTCGCCCGTCAGCATGAGGATGCGCAGACCGTCCGCGTGCAGCAGGCGGATCGCTTCGGGCGTCGAAGCGCGGATGGGATCGGCCACGCCCAGCAGCCCCGCCAGACGGCCATCGACGGCGACGAGCAGCACCGTCTGCCCTTCGCGCCGCAGTTCTTCGGCCCGCATCGCCACGGACTCGACGGACACGCCGCGCTCGGCCAGGAAGCCTGCGTTGCCCAGCACAACCGCACGTCCCTCGACGCGGCCCGACACGCCCTGACCCGTGAACGACTGGAAATCCTCACTGCCGGTCAATTCCACGCCGCGCTCGATCGCGCCGCCAATCACGGCCGACGCCAGCGGATGCTCGCTGCCGCGCTCCAGGCTCGCGGCCAGTCGCAGCAGTTCGGCTTCGCCGAAACCGGCCGCCGGCTCGATGACGACGAGTCGCGGCTTGCCCTCCGTCAGCGTGCCGGTCTTGTCCACGACCAGCGTGTCGGCCCGGTGCAGCACCTCCAGCGCCTCGGCGTTGCGGATGAGCACGCCCGACTCGGCGCCGCGGCCGGTGCCGACCATGATCGCCATCGGCGTCGCCAGGCCCAGCGCACAGGGACAGGCGATGACCAGCACGGCCACCGCCCGCAGGACAGCGTGCGTCAACGCCTCGCCCCGGTTCGGATCGTAACGCCACCACAGGAAAGAACGTCAGCACGCTGACCGCGACGCACGGCCGGCACGAACCAGCGGGCCACGCGATCGACCAGGCGCTGCACCGGCGCCCGGCTGCGCTGCGCCTCGCCGACCAGCCGAACGATGTGGGCCAGCAGCGTATCGGCGCCGACGCGCTCGGCGCGGACCAGCAGGCTGCCGGTGCCGTTGACGGTGCCGCCGACGACCTTGCGGCCCGGCTCCTTCTCGACCGGCATCGGTTCGCCGGAGATCATCGACTCATCGACGGCGCTGCGGCCCTCGATGACGACGCCGTCCACCGGCACCTTCTCGCCCGGCCGGACGCGGACCACGTCGCCGGCCTGCACCAGTTCCAGGGGAATGTCCTCCTCGCCGCCGTCGGGCCGGACCAGGCGAGCCGTCTTCGGCGCCAGACCGAGCAGCCGGCGGATGGCGCGCGTCGTTTCGCCGCGCGCGCGCAGCTCCAGCACCTGGCCGAGCAGCACCAGCACGACGATCGCCGCCGCCGTCTCGAAATACAGTCCCTCGCCGAGCGTCTGCGGCAGCAGCAGTGCCGTCAGGCTGTAGACGTAGGCCGCGCCGACGCCCAGGGCGATGAGCGTGAACATATTGGGACTCCGCCGCACCACGGACAGCACGGCCCGCACGAAGAACGGCCGGCCGCACCAGAACACGACGGGCGTGGCCAGCGCCAACTCCAGCCAGCCCAGGTGTGTCCGAGGGAGCATGTGCAGCACGATCAGGGGCACGGTCAGGACCAGGCCGACTGCCAAAGCGCCGCCGCATGTCCCGCAGTTCGGGGTTCGGCCCCTCGTCGGCGGCGGCAACGCGTGGCTCCAGGGCCATGCCGCACTTGGGGCAGCTGCCGGGATGGTCGCTCACGACCTCGGGGTCCATCGGGCAAATGTACTCGACCTTGCCCCCCGGAGGCGCCGGCGTGGCCGGCACGTTCATGTGCTCCGGTCGAGGACCGCCGTGCAGATAGCGATCCGGGTCGGCACGAAACTTCTGAGCACAATGAGGGTTGCAAAAGTAGTATTTTTTTCCCTGGTGCTCGGCCGATGCCGGTGCTGTCGCGGGATTCACGGTCATGCCGCACACCGGGTCAATCTCGCTGGGGCCGGACGCAAGGGTGAGCGATAAGCCGAGGGGACGCGGAGGGTGCTGCGGGGGATGCTCCATGATGCCGGCTCTCGTAGAGTTTCGGGCCGCCGAGGTGCGGCCTTCCTTTTATTCTACGCGAACCGGCAAACGCGACGGGACGCCGGAGCCTCTTGCCCCCGGCGGAGGGCCTTCGCTACCTTGATAGCGGAAGCCGTGGCCCTGTTGCGAGGAGGATTCGCCATGCCGGAGCAAACGCCGTCGGGTCCGCCTATCCCCGCGGGATTGCCGTCCAGTCTTCACACCATCGCCGAGGTGCTGCGCGACCCCAAGCCGCTGAGCCGAGAAACGCGCGAAGTGCTCGCCGCCCTCGTGGACGAGTTGGGTGTGGCGCTGGCGGCCGCGCCGGTGCCGCCGGCCGAGGTGGCGCACCTGGCCGACAGCACTGCTCAGCTGGTACGGGCCATCCACCATCGCGCCGCTCCGGGCATCCTGGCGTCGGCGCGCGACCGCCTCGAAGCCGCCCTCCTCGCCACCGAATCGAAGGCGCCGCTGATCGCCGGACTCGGCCAGCGCCTGCTCGACGCCCTCGCCAACATCGGCATTTGAAGCGTTGCGGCGACCTCTTCTCCATCACGCGACAGCCGCGCGGCGCCGTCCGCCCTGTCGCGGCGCGCCGTCTCTCTGCTGCCACCAATCCAGGCACCGGCGCAGGCCGGTCACCATGTCCGTCGTCGGCTTGTAGCCGAGTTCCGCGCATGCCCGGTCGATGCTGGCCTGGCTGTGCCGCACGTCGCCGGGCCGCGCTGCTGTGTGCTCCGGCTGGATGTCGTGCCCAGCAGCGCGTTCAGGTGCTCGACCAGTTCCAGCAGCGAAGTACGCCGGCCGCAGGCGATGTTGTAGACCTGGCCGCTGACGCCCGGCGCCTCGGCGGCCAGCAGGTTGGCCTGCACCACATCGGCGACAAACGTGAAGTCGCGCGACTGCTGGCCGTCGCCGTGGATGACGGGACTGCGTCCGGCGGTCATCGCCTCAATGAAGCGCGGAATCACCGCCGCGTAGGGGCTGTCCGGCGACTGCCGCGGGCCGAAGACGTTGAAATAGCGCAGTCGCACCGTCTCCAAGCCGTACACTTCGCTGAAGGCGGCGCAGTACTGCTCGCCGGCCAGCTTGGCGGCGGCGTAGGGCGACAGCGGCAACGTCGGGTCGCTCTCGCACTTGGGCAGACGCTCCGAGTTGCCGTAGGCGCTGGAGCTGGCCGCGTAGACGACGCGGCGCACGCCGGCGTCGCGCGCCGCCAGCAGGACGTGCAGCGTGCCGTTGACGCAGGCGTGGTGCGTCGCCAGCGGGTCGGCCACGCTGCGCGGCACCGAGGCCAGGGCCGCCTGGTGAAAGACCACCTCCACGCCCTGCACCGCCGCCTGCACCGTCGTCAGGTCGGTGATGTCGCCGTCGAACACACGCACCTGCTCGCGCACCTGCGCCAGGTTGGCCGGGTCGCCCGTGCTGAAGTTGTCCAGCACGCGCACCGTGTGCCCGCGTCCCAGCAGCGCCTCGACCAGGTGCGAGCCGATGAAACCCGCTCCGCCGGTAACCAGACATACCGTCATGTCATGCTCCTGTATTCAAGTTTAGCCGCGATGCGCAGCGGAGCGCGAGAGGCAAGCCCGCGCTCCGCTACGCGTCGCGGCTAAACGGGAAAATCCTACGCCTTCACGATGCGGGCCCGAGGACGTGGCGCAGTCCGCCGTGGCGTTGCGCGTGTCCACGACAAGGCGGGCGTTCTCGACGACGAGATCCCAGTCGTAGGCCGAGTGATCGGTGACAATCACGACGCAGTCCTGCTCGCCAAGGAACTCCGGCGTCAGCGGCTGGCTGTCCAGGCGCAGGCTGTGGTGTCGCATGCGCGGCAGGCTGGGGACGTGCGGGTCGTTGTAGGAGACGACGGCGCCCTTCGCTTGCAGCAATTCCAGGATCGCGAAGGCCGGCGACTCGCGCGGATCGTCCACGTCCTTCTTGTAGGCGACGCCGAGCACGCACACGCGGCTGCCCTTGACCGACTTGCCGTCCTCGTTGAGGGCGTCGGCCACGCGATCAACGACGTATTGCGGCATGGCCGTGTTGATCTCGCCGGCCAACTCGATGAAGCGCGTGTTGATGCCGTACCTTGCGCGCGGCCCACGTCAGGTAGAACGGATCGATGGGGATGCAGTGTCCGCCCAGGCCGGGACCGGGATAGAACGCCTGGAAGCCGAACGGCTTGGTCTTGGCCGCCGCGATCACCTCCCAGACGTCGATGCCCATCGCCGCGAAGACGCCCTTCAATTCGTTGACCAGCGCGATGTTGACGGCGCGGTAGGTGTTCTCCAGGATCTTGCACGCCTCGGCGACGCGCGTACTCGACACCGGCACCACGCCGTCCACGATCGGCTCGTACAGGCGGACGGCCAGCTCGCGGCTGGTCTCGTCGAGTCCGCCGATCACTTTGGGGATATTGCGAGTCGCAAAATCGCGGTTGCCGGGATCTTCGCGCTCGGGGCTGTAGGCCAGGAAGAAATCGCGGCCGGCCTTGCAGGCCGCTCTCTTCCAGCAACGGCACGCAGCACGTCTTCGGTGGTGCCGGGGTAGGTGGTGCTTTCGAGGACGACCAGCTGTCCGGGCCGCAGGTGGGGCCGCAGCGTGATGGCGGTGTTGACGATGTACGACAGGTCCGGCTCGCGCGCCTCGCCCAGCGGCGTCGGCACGCAGATGACGATGGCGTCGGCCTCGGCGAAGCGGCGTGGATCGCCGGTCGCCTCGAAACGGCCGCTGCCGATCAACTCAGCCACGCGCTCGGCGCAGATGTGGCCGATGTAGCTTTCGCCGCGATTGAGCTTGGCGACCTTGTCGGCGTCGATGTCGAAGCCGAGCACGGGATAGCCGCCCCAGGCGAATGTCTCGGCCAGCGGCAGGCCGACGTAGCCGAGTCCGACCACGGCTACGCGGGCCGTGCACTCCTCAATGCGGCTGAGCAGTTCGTCGGCCAGAGACAGCGAGGAAGCCAGATCCAGGGTCATGAAAGAGACTCCATTCTCAGGGTGCGGTTTCCCCACTAGCCCGGAGCGCCAGCGACGGGTACTCGGATCCGTCGCTGCGCTCCGGGCTAGTGGTTGCGAAACGAAACGATCCAATCAGCGTACTTTCAGTTCTTCCAGCAAGCGCTGATACGCTTCCTGCTCGACCGGGTGCAGGGCGCTGGCCTGCAAGCCGGATTCCTTGGCCTGCTTGAAGACCTTGTAGGCGGTGGTCTTGTCGCGGGCCTGGTAGTGGGCCCGAGCCAGGTGGAACAGGTGCGCCGGCGTCGGCATGTCGGCGGCGGCGGCGCGGAAGTCGGCCAGGGCCGCGCTGTCCTGGCCCAACTTCAGGTAGACCAGGCCGCGCGTGTCGAGCAGGTCGGCGCGCCGGCCGATGCCGTTGACCGCCGCCTCGATCTTGGCCAGCGCTTCCCGCATCTTGTCGGCGTCGCTGGAGCGCTGCACCAGCAGCCAGGCCAGGTTGTTCAGGGCCACCACGTTCTTCGGCTCGTTTTGCAGCACCACGCGGTAGGCGGCCTCGGACTCCTCCCAGCGGCCGCGCTGATCGTACAGGTCGGCCAGGTGCAGCTGGAGGACGATGCTCCGGGGCTTGGCCTTGAGGGCTTCCTTGAGATGATTTTCGATGAGCAGGATCTGGGCGTCGGTCGGCGGCATGGCCGACGCCTGCATGTTCCGCAGCACGGCCACGCTGGCGCCGCCGATGACTTCGGCGGCACACTTGTTTTCCGTCCAGGTCGCCTCGCAGCGCGCGAACGCCTCGGCGAGCTTCTTCTGCCGCCGCATCGAGTTGAGCACCAGCAGCACTTCCTCGGGCCGGGCGTTGGGTCGCCGGATGAGGTCTTCGAGCTTGCGCAGGGCCGCGTCGCCCTTGCCCTGGAGTTCCAGCAGCCGTGCCCGCAGTTCGACCGCCGCCAACGCATTCGGCTCCAAGCCGCGCTGCTGCTCCATCTCGCCGAGGCGATCCACCACGCCCTCCGCCTCGTCGAGTTCGTTGTGCTCCAGAAGCTCCTGGGCGTAGGAGACCAGGTACTGCGGCGATGCTTCGCTGCCGCGCGTCAGCTCCTGCAGGATGGGTCGGACCTTCAGCCACGAACCCTCGGCCTGGTACAGCATCGCCAGGATGAAGCGGTCGTCCGGCCGCAGCGCCTTGCTGCGTTCCAGCTCCACCAGCAATTCGAGGGCGCGTTGGCGGAAGGGACGATGGCCGGCCTGCGACGCCAGCACCCGCGCCTGGAATCGTCGAGCGTCCGTGCTGTCGGCGTGCTCCCGTTCCGGATCGCGGAGGAGTTGGCCGTTGCCGTCCAGCTTCAGCCCCACGAGCGCCAGGGCTTCGCGGAAGCGACCGTAATCGGTGCCGCTGGCCAGCAGCACCGCCAGGTGACGCCGCGCCCAGTTCTGATCGTCGGTTGAAGGCTCCTTGACGCGCTTTTCCACAATGTCGCGCAAGAGCGGCTCGGCGTCGGCCAGCCGTCCGGCGCTCCAGTAGAACGCCGCCACACGGCGCACGGTTGTCGCATCCTGGCGATTGCTGTTGAGGGCTTCACGGTAGCCGACCTCGGCCGAGCGCGTGCGGCCCAGCGCCTCGTAGCACTGCGACAGCACCATCTCCACTCGATTCTTCGGCAGCCGACGGCGGGCCTGTTCGAGCACGGCCTCGGCCTCCTTCTCGCGCTTCTGCCGGGCCAAAAACTGTACGAAGGTGACGTAAGGCTCCGGCTCGTGATCCGCCAGGCGCAGGGCGGCGCGGAACTTCTTCTCGGCCTCGTCGGTTTGGTTGGCCTCGGCGAGCAGGCGGCCATCCCACAGCAGGGCGCGATAATGCTTGCCATCCTCCGGAGCGCGATTGGCCTCCAGCAGCTTCAGCGCCCGCCGGGGATCGTGACGACGAACCGCCACAAACGCGACCAGCCGGGCAAAGTCCGAGTCGGCCAGTGCCGGCCCCCGCAAGTAGCGCAGGGCGTTGTCGGCCTCCTCATAGCGCTCGGCGCCCGTCAGCAACTCGACCAGGTCGCGGATGACGCCCGGACTCCGCTCGCCGTTGTGGATGGCCTCTTGCAGATTGTTGATGGCGAGGTCGGGGTGGTCGGTCATCCGCTCGATCTGCGCCCGGGCCAGAAACAGCGCCGGCCAGGTCGGCCGCAGCGACTGCACGCGATCCAGCTGCCCTCGCGCTTCGTCCAGGATCTTGAGGCGATCCTCCTCCGGCTTCTTCTTCGCCACCCAGATGAGCCGCAGCGCTTCGCCATAGCGGTGGAACGGCCCGTGCTCGCCTTCCAGACCTCGAATGGTCTCCAGCGCGGCCCTTATGCCGTCCTCGTCCTCCACTTTGAGGGCCAGATCGAACAGCAGCAGGTGCAGGGGGAGATCATTCTGTCGGCTCGTCAGCTTCGCCACGCGCTGCCATAGCCGCCGCGCGGCCTTCACATTGCCCAGCCCCAGCTGCACGTCCGCCAGGCCGCCCAGCAAACGCCCCCGATCGTCTTCCTTCTTGAGCCTGGCAATGCCGTCCGCCACGCCATTGATCGCGGTCTCGGCACTTTTGGGACTTTCTTCGGCCAGCAGGCGCGCCTCGGCCAGCAGCACGGATACTTCCCCACTGTGCGTCTTCTTCGCTTCGTCCAGGATCTTGCGTGCCTCGATGGGCTGGCGAGCACGCAGCTCCAGGTAGACGCGGGCGGTCCACAGTTCGGCGTTGTCCTTCCAGGCGCCCTCGGTTTGTGCCTGCTTCAACACGTCGCGGGCCTTGTCCAGGCCCGTTTTCGGATCGCGAAGGACGCAAATTTGCGCCTTCGCCAACGGCAGATCGACCGAGCCGGGGTTGGCCTTGGTCGCATTCTCCAGCAGGTTCTCCACGTACTCCCAGTTGGGCGTCTCCTGCTGGGCCTGCCGCTGCGTCTCCAGGCGAACGTAGTCGAGCCAGACGCGATCCGGCATCCGCCCGGCCAGCGCCAGATCGCGGAATTTGTCGGCCGCGTTGTCGAGGTGGCCCATGGTCCACTCGGCCTGGGCCATGCCGACCTTGGCCGTCACCGAGTTGGGCTGGCCTTGCGCCAGGCGCTCGAAGGCGTTGTACATCTGCCCCGGCTCGACGAGTTGCTCGTAGCACTGGCCGAGATAGAGATTGATCTGGCCGGCCAGGTCGGGCTGCGTGCCCAGGGTCGGCCGCACCTGTTCGAGCAGGGTGACGGCTTCCGCCCAGCGGTGGTCCAGCAAGAGCAGACGCGCCTTCAGGTAGTCTCCCGCCGCGGGAGTGCCGCGCGTCTTGCGGATTTGTTCGATCGACTCCGCTACCTCGGCGCGAGCTCGCGCCTCCGTTCCCTGGACTCCGCCGACTCGTCGTCGCGCCGGCGCCGAGCCGTTCGATGTCGTCCAGCAGCAGATCGGCCTTCTGCCACAGAAGTTGATAGCGGGTCCAATCGACGGCCGCCGCTCGACCGCCGCGAGCGTGCAGCTTCAGACCCTGCTTCAAATAATCCAGCGCCTTGCCGCGATGCTCGGCCCGGCGTTTTTCCTTCTCCGCCGGTGCGGCCTCGCTGGCGAGGACGGCCTGCGCCTCCAGGCGCTCCAGGTCGGCGGCGGCCAGGAGCACGTCCACCGACTCGGGAGCGCGCTGCAGCGCCCGGGCCACGTCATCCGCCGCGTCCCGCAGCGCCACCTGACCGTTGGTGGGCGAGCCTTGGAGATCGAGAAGCCGGAACTCGCGCCGATAGCGCCAACGCGCCAGGTACGCCTCGTGAGAGAGCGGATTATTGGCGACCAGTTCGTCGAGGGCTTTGTCTGCCTCCGCCTGGTTCCACCGAAGCGTTTCTGCCTCTACCTCCTTCTGACGGCGCAGCAGAGAAGCCAGCCGCACATAATTGAGCTGTTCCTGCGGCGCATGGCGGACGGCGAGGCGGTAGCAGACGAGCGCCTTGGCCGGCTGGTTCTCGGCTTCGAGCAGTTGTCCGCCATAGCCTTCGGACTCGCCGCGCCGGATCGGCGTTCGCTCCGGCCGCGTCCGCCGGCTCGGCGAGGAACTCCTTGGTCAGCAGTTTCTCCAGGTGGTTGCGGGCCGTCTTGAGTTCCTGCACTTCCAGGGCCACCTTCACCAGCATCCGACGTAGCTCGGGCTGGTCCTCGCCGCGCGTCAGCACCTCGTCGAGCAGACGCACGACCTTGGTGCGTTCGCGCGTGCCGGCGAAGACGTCGCCAGCCCACAAGCGGCCAGCCGCGCCTTCTCCGTCAGGTCTTTCGGATTGAATTCCAGGTAGCGCTGCAGATAGCGCGCCTGGCGCTTGACATCGCCCTGCTCCTCGGCGCGGCGCGCCTGCCACAAGAGCGAATCGGCGATGCGCTGGTACTGGAAGTGGTGTACGCCGAAGACGGCGCCGGTACACAAGACGCCGGCGATCAGAAGCCCCAGGAAGAGCTTGGCGTTGATTTTACGCATGAGAAGTCATTCCATCGGTTGCGGCGGCGGCCAGGACGATGCGGGACGCGCGCCGGAGATAGAGGGAGGGCCGGACGCCGGGCCGGAACGGGCCGGGTAGCCGTGGGGAGAGTGGGCGGGTGGCAGGAACGAAGGTCATGGTTGGCGTCGTCTGGGTTGAAACAAGTTCCCTGTCCGGGCGTCCGGCGGCGGACGTCCGGACAGGGGCTGCGTCCAATCAACGAGGACACGAGTCGGTGTCGAGGACATCGCCGCGTTTAGGCCAACAGTTCGGCGAACGTGTGGCGGCGCTCGCGCCAGGACGTGACGCCGGCGAAGGCCAGGCCCAGGCACGACAGCACCAACGTGGACGGCTCGGGCGTGCTGGATACTGTGCCAGTCCCTCCCGTCACGTTGATATAGGCGCCGATGCTGCCGACCGGACTGGGACTGCCCGGCGACGGCGGAATCGGCGGCCCAGGCGCCGTATACGACAACAAACCCGACGAGAGCGTGAACTTGTCGCCATTGCTGGCCGTCCAGGTGTACGACGACTGCGGATTGCTGGGATCGGTGCCGATGCCGGAGAACGTGTTGCCCACGTTGGCATTGGATTGGGAAAACGTGTTCTGGCTCTTGGTCGGGTCCGTCAGGTCGGTAATGCCCAGCTTGCCCGTCAGAAAGATGGTCGGACTGGTCTGACCGTTGTTCTGGTCCGTAATGGTCAGGCCAACCTGATACGCTCCACTGTTGACGAACGTATTGGGGCTGGACGGCAACGCCGTACTGGACAGGCTCAGGTTGCTGACGATGACGTTGGAGCTGTTCTGCGCCGTCCCCGACGACTGCGAGAAGGCCACCGAGCCGGAGTTGTTGTCCGCCGGGAGGATCGCCTGCGAAGGGCTGAAACTGTAGGTCCAGTTCACTGGACCCGCCGTCGCCCAGCCGCCGGCCAAGAAGAGCAGGCCGGCCGACGAGGCGAACAAGAGAAGGGAACGTTTCATATCTGTGGGTCCTTTCCTATCCGTGGTATTGACCACACGAAGAATCTGCGAACGATCTCCGGAATCCATTCGAGAGGTCCCATCGAGGAGCGCGACCTTCAACCGCGTCGAGCTTCCTCGACTTCGCAAGCGTACTGTAAAAAGCTCCCCTCATCCTGTCAAGCAGAGCGTCGGCCCTCGGTCGGCACCGGCGTCAGGTCAACGAGGACACGGAGTCGTCGTCGGGACATCCCGCGTTTAGGCCAACAGTTCGGCGAACGTGTGGCGGCGCTTGCGCCAGGACGTGACGCCGGCGAAGGCCAGGCCCAGGCACGACAGCACCAACGTGGACGGCTCGGGCGTGCTGGCGGTTGTACCACTGCCGCTACTCGGCGTCACAGTGATATAGGCGCCGATGCTGCCGACCGGACTGGGACTGCCCGGCGACGGCGGAATCGGCGGTCCAGGCGCCGTGTACGACAACAAACCCGACGAGAGCGTGAACTTGTCGCCATTGCTGGCCGTCCAGGTGTACGACGACTGCGGATTGCTGGGATCGGTGCCGATGCCGGAGAACGTGTTGCCCACGTTGGCATTGGATTGGGAAAACGTGTTCTGGCTCTTGGTCGGGTCCGTCAGGTCGGTAATGCCCAGCTTGCCCGTCAGAAAGATGGTCGGACTGGTCTGACCGTTGTTCTGGTCCGTAATGGTCAGGCCAACCTGATACGCTCCACTGTTGACGAACGTATTGGGGCTGGACGGCAACGCCGTACTGGACAGGCTCAGGTTGCTGACGATGACGTTGGAGCTGTTCTGCGCCGTCCCCGACGACTGCGAGAAGGCCACCGAGCCGGAGTTGTTGTCCGCCGGGAGGATCGCCTGCGAAGGGCTGAAACTGTAGGTCCAGTTCACTGGACCCGCCGTCGCCCAGCCGCCGGCCAAGAAGAGCAGGCCGGCCGACGAGGCGAACAAGAGAAGGGAACGTTTCATATCTGTGGGTCCTTTCCTATCCGTGGTATTGACCACACGAAGAATCTGCGAACGATCTCCGGAATCCATTCAAGAGGTCCCATCGAGGAGCGCGACCTTCAACCGCGTCGAGCTTCCTCGACTTCGCAAGCGTACTGTAAAAAGCTCCCCTCATCCTGTCAAGCAGAGCGTCGGCCCCTCGGCGTCCGCGCCGGTAAACTGGACCGAACTGGCGAACGGCCGGCGTAAGCCGGCTGGTGGGACGCACCAGCCGGCTTACGCCGGCCGTTCGCCATTCGCTCGCCCTAAGACTTCTTCGGCGGCATTTGATGCACGGCCAGACCGTACAGCGATTCGGCGGCTTCCATGACGGTCTCCGACAGCGTCGGATGCGCGTGCATGGTCATGGCCAGGTCGCGGGCGGAGGCGGCCATCTCGATGGCCAACATCGCCTCGGCGATCATCTCGCCGGCGCCGGCGCCGACGATGCCGACGCCAAGCACGCGGTCGCTCTCCGGATCGACGATCAACTTGGTCAGCCCCTCGGTGCGATCCAGCGTCAAGGCCCGGCCGGAGCCGGCCCACGGGAAGCGCACGCGCTTGACCTCGCGCTGTTGCCGCTTGGCCTCCGTCTCGGTCAGTCCGCACCAGGCCACCTCGGGGTCGGTGAACACCACCGCCGGCACGGCGCGGGCGTCGTAGACGGCCGGCTCGCCGGCGAGGACTTCGACGGCGATCTTGCCCTCGTAGGTGGCCTTGTGCGCCAGCATCGGCTCGCCGGCCACGTCGCCGATGGCGTAGATGCGCTCCGCCGTCGTCCGCCGCCGCTCGTCCACCTTGACGAAGCCCTTGTCGTCGATTTCGACGCCGGCCTTGTCCAGTCCGAGGTCACGGCTGTTGGGACGACGACCCACCGCGACCAGCACACGCTCGAAGATCGGCTGCTTGTCGGTGACTTCCTCGCCTTCCAGCGTGGCCCGGATGCCTTTCGGCGCCTCTTCCAGCCGGGCGACCTTGGTCTTGAGATAAATCTTGTCGAACATCTTCCCCAGCCGCTTGTGCAGGGGCAGGACCAGATCCCGATCGACGCCCGGCAAGAGTCCGTCGGTCAGCTCGACCACCGTGACCTTGCTGCCCAGGGCGGCGTAGACGTAGCCCATCTCCAGGCCGATGTAGCCGCCGCCGACGACGAGCAGGCGTGGCGGCAGGTCTTCCAGCTTCAGCGCCCCGGTCGAGTCCATGACGCGCGGATTGGCCAGGTTGAGGCTCGGCGGCGCGGCCGGAACGGAGCCGGTCGCCACGATGCAGTTCTCGAAGCGATAACGTCCTCCGCCTTCCACCTCGATGGTACGGCCGTCGAGGAACTTGCCGCGGCCGACGACGTAATCGATTTGGCGTGCCTTGGACAATCGACCCAGGTTGCCGGTCAGCGTATCGACCACTTTCATCCAGTGGCCGCGGACGCCGTTGATGTCGATCTTCGGCGCCGAGAAGGTGACGCCGATGTGGGCGGCGTCGCGGGCATCGGTGATGAGCTTGGCGGCGTGCAGACAAGCCTTGGACGGGATGCAACCGACGTGCAGGCAGGTGCCTCCCGGCCGTTCGCGGGCGTCGATCAGCGTGACCTTCATGCCCTTGTCGGCGGCCAGGAACGCCGCCGCGTAACCGCCGGGACCGGCGCCGAGGACGATCAGTTGCGTTTCGATAACGTCAGCCATGTTCTTCGCTTCCTGTCCGTTTTTTCCTTCTTTTTTCCTTTCGCCGCTACGGCGTCACAGCCCCAACCAGCGGCGCACGGCTTCCTCTACCCGTGCCGACTGGTCCGCCGTCAGATCTCCCAGCTTTCGCACCAATTTGACCTGGGGCACCGTCAGCACCTGCTGGGCATCGAACACACCCGGCTTCAAGAATGGCGCTTTGACATTAACTTCAACCCGTGTCCCTTGCACACTGGTTGTATGGGCCAGCACCGTGACTAACACGCGGTCCTGCGGGTCGGTCGGCACACTCAGAATCAGGCAGGGCCGCGTCTTCGCTGCCAGTCCCAAGTTCACGATCCAGACCGAGCCACGGTCAGCTCTGGGCATGACGGGCCTCTTCAGCATCCAAGGCACGGAACAGTTCGTCGGCAGCTTCGACGAGGGCGGGCTCGGGCAAGTCTCCTTCGCCAAACACCGAAGCCCGGCGGAGGATCTCGACAGCCGCTTGGTACTTGTCGGCTTCTGAGAGGCTGTCGAAATTATCCAAGAGTTGCTGAACGGCGGTGGTCATACGTGGTCTCCAAACAGTTTACAACAACATCATGAGCGGATTTTCCAGCAATTCCGCCAGGCGGCGCGTGAAGCGGGCGGCGGCGGCGCCGTCGATGACACGGTGATCGTAGGACAGCGACAACGGCAGCATCAGCCGCGGCACAATCGGCCCGCCGCGCACCACGGGTTCGAGCCGGCTGCGCGACAGGCCGAGGATCGCCACTTCAGGATAATTGACAATCGGTGTGAACGCCGTGCCGCCGATGCCGCCGAGGTTGGTGATGGTGAACGTGCCGCCCTTCAACTCCGCCGAGTCGAGCTTGCGGTCGCGGGCGCGCTGGGCGATGGCGTTCAGCTCCTCGGCCAACTCACGGACGTGCTTCTTGTCCACGTCGCGCAGCACCGGCACGAGCAGTCCGCCCTCGGTGTCCACCGCCACGCCGATGTGATAGTAGCGTTTGAGGATGAGCTTACCGCCGGCCACGTCGATGCTGGCGTTGAAGTTGGGGAACTCGGCCAGGGCCATGGCCGACGCCCGCAGCACGAAGGCCGTCACGGTCAGCTTCGGCCCCTTGCCCTCCGACTGTTGTTTGCGGAACGCTTCGAGGTCGGTGATGTCGGCGAGATCGTGCTGGGTGACGTGCGGAATCAGGCTCCAGGCGAGGCTCATCTGCCGGGCCGTGGCCTTGCGGACGGCGCCGAGCGGCTGCGCCTCGATCGGTCCCCACTCCTCGAAGTTGGGCAACGGCGGCGGCTGGACGCCAGGCCCGGCCGCGGGCACAGACAGGCCCGCGCCAGAGGCGAGCTGACGGACGTACTCCTTGATGTCCTCCTCGACGACCCGTCCGTGTCGTCCGGTGCCGTGTACCTGGCGCAGATCGACGCCCAGTTCGCGGGCCAGGCGGCGCGTCGCCGGCCCGGCCGGTACGATGCGCTCCTCCGCTGGGGGCGGCGCCGGCGAGGGACGTTCGATGACCGGCTGTTGTGGCTTGTGAAGCGGCGTCACGGCGGCGGCCGGCCTTGATGGTGCAGGTGCCGGCGTCTCCTTCTTGACCGGCGGCACAGGCTCGGGAGCGCGGGCGGGGGATGGCTCCGCCTTCGCGGCCGGGGCGGCGGCGGCCGGCTCGCCGTTGCTGCCGTCGATGACGCAGTACACCTGGCCAATGGTGATCTGATCGCCGGGTTTGACGAGAATCTTGGTCACGCGGCCGGCCATCGGCGACGGTACGTCCAGCGCCGCCTTGTCGGCCTGCACTTCCAGAAGCGGCTGGTCCTTGGACACCACGTCGCCGGCCGCGACCTTGATCGCGTTGACCTCGACGGTATCGACGTTCTCCTTGAGCGCTTGCAGCTTGATCTCGTTCGCCATCGGCTTTGGTCCCTGCAAAGATTTAACCACGGATTACACGGATAACACGGATAAAAGACATTCATTTTTCTTTTTATCTTTTATCCGTGTTATCCGTGTAATCCGTGGTTAGTTTTTTTCGAGTTAGGCCCGCATGGGGCTGATTTTCTCCGGGAGGATGCCGAATTTGTCGATGGCCTGCTGCACCACGGCGGGCTTGACGGCGCCGCGCTGGGCCAGCTGCCACAGGGCGGCCACGGTGAGACACTCCGCATCGACCTCGAAGTGGCGCCGCAGGGCGGCCCGCGTCTCGCTGCGGCCGAAGCCGTCGGTGCCCAGCGCGAACAGTCCTCCCGGCACCCAGCGGCTAATCATCTCCGGCACCTGCCGCACGTAATCGCTCGCCGCCAGGAAGACGCCCTCGCCCTCGCGGCTCAGCACCTCGCGCAAGTAACTGGTGCGCGGCGGCTGGGCCGGATGCAGCATGTTCCAGCGCTCGACCTCCAGGGCGTCGCGGCGCAGCTCGCGATAACTGGTCGCGCTCCACACGTCCGCGTGGACGCCGAAATGCTCGCCGAGCATCTCCTGCGCTTCAGCGCGTGCAGCAAGATCGGTCCACTGCCGAACAGGTGGACCTTGGGCAGCTTGCTCTTGGTCTGGCCTGGACGCAGCTTGTACAGACCCTTGAGGATGCCGTCGGCCGCGTCCGCCGGCATCGCCGCCATCGGATAATTCTCGTTGTACAGCGTGATGTAGTAGAAATGATCGTCCGTGACCTGCTCGTACATGCGGCGAATGCCGTCGCGCACAATGACGGCCAACTCGAAGGCGTAGGCCGGGTCGTAGCAAATCAGGTTCGGCACCGTCGAGGCGTGGACGTGGCTATGGCCGTCTTCGTGCTGGAGTCCTTCACCGTTGAGCGTGGTCCGGCCGGCGGTGGCGCCGAGCAGGAAGCCGCGCGTCCGCATGTCGGCGGCGGCCCAGATCAAGTCGCCGATGCGCTGGAAGCCGAACATCGAATAGTAGATGAAGAACGGAATGGTCGGCACGCCATGCGTCGCGTAGGCGGTGCCGGCGGCGATGAACGACGACATCGAGCCGGCCTCGGTGATGCCTTCCTCCAGGATCTGACCGTCCTTGGCCTCGCGGTAGGCCGTCGCATGGAATTGCGCATCGACCGGCTCATAAAGCTGGCCGACGTTGGAGTAAATCTTGTATTTGGCGAAGTACGGGTCCATGCCGAACGTCCGAGCCTCGTCAGGAATGATCGGCACGATCCACTTGCCCAGTTCCTTGTCCTCTAGCAGCGTGCCCAGCATGTCCACAAAGGCGATGGTGGTGGAAAACGCCTTGGTGCCGCTGCCCTTGGCGTAGTAGTGCGCGAACTCGACGCCGGGCGCCTTCAGCGGCGGACATTCGACCTTACGGGCCGGCAGATGGCCGCCCAACTCCTTGCGCCGCTTCTGCAAGTATTTCAACTCGCTGGAATCCTCCGGCGGCTTGTAGAAACCGACCTTGTTGACCGTTTCGTCGGAAACGCTCAGGCCGAAGCGATTGCGGAACTCGATGAGATACTTGGCTTCGACCTTCTTGGTCTGGTGGGCGACGTTCTTGCCCTCGCCGGCGTCGCCCAGGCCGTAGCCCTTGACGGTGTGGGCCAGGATGACGGTCGGCTGGCCGCAATGTTCCACCGCCGCCTTGTAGGCCGCGTACACCTTGACTGGATCGTGTCCGCCGCGCTTGAGCTTGGTCAACTGCTCGTCGGACAGGTTCTCGACCAATTTGAGCAACTCGGGATACTTGCCGAAGAAGTGCTTGCGGATGTAGGCGCCGCCCTCGACGGTGTACTTCTGGAATTCGCCGTCCACGACCTCGCCCATGCGCTGCACCAGCAGGCCGCTCTTGTCGCGCTCCAGCAACGGGTCCCAGTCGCTGCCCCAGATGACCTTGATGCAGTTCCAGCCGGCGCCGCGGAAAGCGGCCTCCAACTCCTGGATGATCTTGCCGTTGCCGCGCACCGGGCCGTCCAGCCGCTGCAAATTGCAGTTGATGACCCAGATGAGGTTGTCGAGCTTCTCGCGCGAGGCCAGCGTGATGGCGCCGAGCGTCTCCGGCTCGTCGCATTCGCCGTCGCCGAGGAACGCCCAGACCTTGTGGCCGGACGTTTTCTTCAGGCCGCGGTGTTCGGCATAGCGATTGAAACGCGCCTGGTAGATGCTCATGATCGGGCCGAGACCCATCGACACGGTGGGAAACTGCCAGAAAGTCGGCATCAACCAGGGATGCGGATACGACGACAGGCCGCCGCCCTCCTGCAACTCGCGGCGGAAGTTGAGAAGCTGCGTCTCGCCGAGGCGGCCTTCGAGGAAGGCGCGCGAGTAAAAGCCGGGTGAGGCGTGGCCCTGGAAATACACCTGGTCCGGCCCGTCGGGATGGTCCGGTCCCTTGAAGAAGTGGTTGAAGCCGATCTCGTACAGCGTGGCCGACGACGCGAAGGTGGCGATGTGGCCGCCGATGCCGTCCGCCTCCTTGTTGGCATGAACGACCATGGCCATCGCGTTCCAGCGGATCAGACTCTTGATGCGCCGCTCCAGTTCGCGGTTGCCGGGAAAGAGCGGTTGGCGCGATAGGGGGATGGTGTTGATGTAGGGCGTGTTGGCGGTGAAGGGGATTTCGACGCCGCTGCGGACGGCCTTGTTTTTCAGTTGACGGAGCAGGAATTGCGCCCGCTCCTCGCCGCTGCTCTGCAAAACGGCGTCCAGCGCGTCGAGCCATTCGCGGGTCTCCACGCTATCAACGTCGCGGGCGCCGTCGCCGGCCTCGACGTGGCCGTTGCTGCCGTTGGGGAGCATTCCGTTTTCGCCGTTGCCGCTGCCGGCCATCGACTCGACGTTGCGACTACTCCCCTTGATACTATCTGCCATGGCACTGCTCCCAGACGACTATGGTTGCGCCCTCTCGATCCGGCTGTCTCCCCGGTCTCGTTATTATTCTAGTGGGATTGCGATCCGCCGTCCGTCCGAGCCGGAAGCGTAAGCGAAGAGTTTCAGCGAAGCTCTTCGCTTACGCTTCCGGCTCGGACGGACACGCGCACGGATCAGGTATGGACGGCGTCGAACAGGACGAGGGCGTGCGGTCCGAAAAACAGGACGGGCATCCACGCCGCTAGCGCCGGGTTGATGTACTCGTTGTCGCCGAGCATCTTGCAAGCGTAGCAGGCCGCGAAGAACACGCCGCACAGCACCAGGCACATGCCCGAGCTGATGATAACGTTGCGGTTCTGGTCGCGCAGGATCACCGACAGACCCAGCAGTACCAGCACCATGCCCAAAAGCGGCCGCGTCAGGCGCGTGTGGAAAAGCACGGCCATCGACGCCAGGCGGTTGGACTCGGGCCGTTGCAGCTCATCGTACAGCTGGGCCGTCGAGGCCATCAGGAACCAGTTGGGATTGCGCGTCACCGCCTCGAAATCGACCTCGCGCGTGTGCAGGAAATAGCGGCCGCTGTCCCGCTGGTCGAGGATGCCGGGGATGGGTTCAACGTCGGCCGGCTTGGTGCCGACCAGCTCCCAACCGCCCTGGTGAGGACGCGAGCCGGGAACGTAACGGGCCTCCAGGGCGGTCAGATGGACCTGGGTGCCGCCCAACGTCTCGGGGATCAGGCAGTAAAACAGGCTGACGGTGCGGTCTCGACGCACGGCCCGGTCGCCGTGGATGTGGATGTCGTTGGATTCGTAGGCCGCCCGTACCGGGATGGTCTTCTGTCCGCCCGGATCGTCGCGGTCCAGCGCCAGCTTGTCGGCGATGCGCGGGATGATGAACTCCTGATTGACCACGGCCAGGCCGAGCATGACAAAGGCGCACAGCAGCACCGGCGTGACGATGCGCCGCGTCGAGATGCCGGCCGACAACAGCGGCACCTGTTCGTTGTTGCGCTGCATCCAGGCCACCGTGAACATGGCCGCCAACAGCACGATGGCCTCGCACAGTCGATCGAAAATCTGCGCCACCTTGTAGCCGTAGTAGGCGAAGATGCGCAGCAGCGAGGCCCATAAGCCCTTGTTGTGGTGCGTGAAATCGTCGAGGTTGGTGAACAGGTCCACCACGACGTACAGGCTGAGCAAGCTCGCTAAACAGACGAGGTACGACTTGAAGTAGCCGCGAACCATCTGCCGATCGATGAGCTTGACGATCATGGTCCCGTGGTCCGTCGTGCCGGGGTTGCGATTCCACTCGATCCGTCAGGGGCGTCCGTGGGCGGCGACCGGCAGGCGCAGGCCGCGACGATAGCTGAGCACGTACTGCGTCACATAGTCGTTGGCGCAGGTGCAGACCCAGGGGCCGAAGCCCTGCGCCTTCATCTCGCGGTAGGCCTCGTCCGCCGACCAGCCCTGGTATTCCATGCGATAGACAGCGGTGAGAATGCCGGTGCGATGCAGGCCGGCGTGACAGTGGATCAGCACCGGATAGTTGGACTCATTGTCGAGAAGGGCCAGCATCTCGTCGATGGCCGGCGGCCGTTGTTCGGGAATGAGGCGGCGCGAGATCAGCGTCGGCGCCAGGTGGACGTAGCGCACGCCCAGCTGTCGGCACAGTTCGCTCTCCTTGATGGTCCGGCGGCCCCAGAAACTCACGTCGAGGTCGGGGTCGGGATATTCGTCCTGGACGTTGAGGATGGTGCGGATGTGATAGCGCTCAACGGCGTCGGCGAAGCCGTCGGCGGTCATCTGACCGCTGCGGTACACGCGGCCGGGATCGACGATCCGCAACCGCTTGTGCGTGTCGTAGACGCAGCGGAAACAGACCAGGGGGACGATGACGAGGATGCCGACCAGCCCCGCCACCAGGGCCGCGCGGATAACGCCTGCCATGCCTCTCGCTCCTCTCCGGAGGGCGTCCGTGGTTCCGGCACGGACGGACTACGGCTACTCCGTCTAAATCGGGCGGGGATTGTGGCAGCTTTGCCGGAAAACTGCAAGACGAACCGAGCCGCGACCGTAAGGGAGCGCAGAAAGCCCCGCTCCCTTACGGTCGCGGCTCGGTTGGGTCGGCTGGTACTTACTGGGGCACCTCGACCTGGATGGCCTGGAGGACTTCGCGGGTCGCGTCGTTTTGCACGAAGACGACGACGCGCAGCCCCTTGAGGTCGAGCGGGCGGTCCTTGTTCGGAAACGGCGTGTCCTTGTTGGTCTTGTCGAGGTAGTCGCGCAAGCCCTTGCGCACCTCCTCGAGATCGACCGTGAGCTTCTTGGTGAAGGGCTTGTCCTTGACGATCTTCTCGCCCTTGACGCCGCCGACGAAGGCGCGAACGACGTGGTGGTGCTCCGGCAGCTTGTTGCCGCCGGTGTAGGCGACCTGCTCCTCGACCAGCGCCGCGCAGCCGCAGGTCGTCGCTGTCCGCGCGCACGTCCGATGCGGTCACGTCGATGTGGACCTTGGCGCCCTGGCGAGTGGCCGTGGCCTGGAGCTTGACCTTGGCGATCCCTTCCAGCATCGGCGTTAGCTCTTCGACGTATTCGTCATATTTATCCCAGCCCGCGGAGGTGCCGCCGCCGCCGGGGGCGAGCGGCTTGCCGTCGGCGAGCACGGTGGGCGTGCCGCGGACGAAACGACTGTAATAATCGGCCCGCGCCTCGCTGTCGGGATTGGTCAGCGGGTCGGGTCCGGGCACGTGCAGGTGATACTGCAAGCGGACGACCTCACCGGGCTTGAACGTCTTGCCCAGTGCGTCGAAGGCCAAGTCGGCGGCGACGCACGGCGGACACTCGGCGCCGGTGAACAGCTCGACCAGCACGACGCGATCGCTCTTGCCCTTGCGGCCGGCGAACGGCATCGGCTTGATCGTCAGGTCGATTTTCTTGATCCGCGTCTCGACTTCCTTGGCCTCATCCGCCTTGCCGGCCTTGGTCAGTGCATTCGACAGTCCCTCCAGCACGCGCTTGCGGATGGCGGGACGATCCGTGTCTTCGAGCATGCGTTCGGCCTGGCGCGCGTAGGTCAGGGCGATCGATTCGTAGCCTTTTTGCTTGTCGAGCATTTCGATCAGGGCGAGGAGGATTTCCCGATGCCAGCGTGGCCCATACGCACCGGCGGCCTTGGAAGCGCGGGCGGCCCAGCTGCGCACCTCCTCGGCTTTGGCCTTGTTGGCCGACGCCGTCTCGATCAGGGCCAGGGCCGAACGCAGGATAGTCGTGTTCTCTTTCCGCGTGGCCAGGGCTTCCTTGAGGAGTTCGCGTTCGCTGAGGTCGGCGAGGGTGGTCTGTTCCATCTCCGCCGGGTTGACGCCGCCGCCGCGCTTGAGAATGCCGTACAGCTTGGCCGACTTCTCCGCGGGCAGGCGGAATTCAAAAGGGAAGACCAGGTTCGGCATCTTGAGGGAGAAGCGCAGCGTGTCCTTGGTAACACTCAGTTTTTCCAGCGTCGCCTCCGGCATGTTTTCAGCGTGGGCGGACACCGTGCCGATCCACTTGCCATCCTTGTTGTCCAGTTTCACCAACCACAGGGGCTTGTCACCGATTTTCTCGGCCAGGGGCAGGGTGATCTTCCAGGTGCCGGCCGGACCCACTCCCTCGCCCGCCTGGCCCAAACTCACCCCGGCCAGCAGAAGCCCGGCCAACGCCAAACGTGCCGCTCGCATCATGTACCGCATCCTTTGGTCGAGAAAAGGGGCTGGGCCGCGCAACGCTTCGTCTACTCTAGAAGACCGGCTCCGGACGCACAAGGCGGGGGACCGCATCGCGCTGCATGGCCTTCGTTGCTTCATGGTGGACGGCGGCCGATTCGTCCGCTACACTCGGGACACTAGCAGTTGACGAGGAAGGCGCCCATGGCCGATCCATTCCGTCCCGAGTACTTGATCCGTCTGCCGTTGCCGTTGGCCCAGCTCTACCACCGGGCCGGCATCGACTACTCTCCGCGCAGCCGGCACAACAATACCTATTATCTGTTCGAGGCCCTGATCCGGCTGGGCGTGGCCGTGGAGATCGCCGCTTACCGGCAGGAGATCCAGGAGGGAACGGCGCGCGAGCCGAGGTTGTCGGAAAAATTGGATCGTCTGCGGAGACCGTCGCCGGGCGATTGGCTCAGTCTGCTGCGCGAGTTGGCCCGTCATTTCGCGCAGCGGCCCGATGCCGCCTCCCATCCCCTGGGCCATCTCGCCGAGCAGCTGCAACGACCCCGCAAAGACCTGTCCGCGGTCCTCGACCTGTATCGCCGCATCAAGAACGGCGTGGATGGCGAGCCGGGCGGCGATCAGAGTTGCTCGCTGCTGCAAGTGCTGGACGCACTGGTTCGCTACCGCAACGACGTCTTCGGCCACGGCAGCGAGCGTTTCGAGTCGTTTTACGACCGCGACATGGGACCGCTCTTGTCGCCGGCCGCGACGGAGGTGCTGGCCGAGAGCGTGCTCGATCTGCTGGGACCACCCGGCTCGCGGTTGGTCTACCTGGCGGAGGTGCGCACGCTGGCCGACGGCCGGCGCGAGCTGCGCCTGTACGAATTGACCGGCCTGTCCGGCATGCCTTCGCCGCCGGCGATCGCGCCGCCGGAGCCGGAGGCGGGCATACGGCCCGGCCGGATCGGCGTCCTCTGGCCGGGTCGATCGCTGCCCGTCTTCCTCGATCCGCTGCTCCAGGGAACGTGGGGCGAGGACAGTGCCGAGGTCCGCTTCCTCAACTCCGATCACCAGGGTAAGCACATCAAGTATCTGAGTTATCGCTCCGGCGAGACCAGCATGGACGCGGCCCACGTCCAGGAGTTGGCGGAGTTATTGGCCGTCGTGACCGGCGGAACGGCCGGCGCGGCGCCGGCCGAGGCCGAGCCGGCCCGGAGTCTACGGCGCGAATACGAACCGCTGGGCGAGATCGGCCGGGGCGGCATGGGAGTCGTCTACCTGGCGCGGCAGTTGTCCCTGGGGAGGGCCGTGGCGCTGAAGACGCTTCTGCCCGAGCGCCGGCGACCGGCACGCCTTGAGCCGCTTTCGCAACGAGATTCGGGCGCTGGCACGCTGCGAGCATCCCAACATCGTGCGCGTGCTGGACACGATGGCCCTGCCCGACGGACAGACGTACTACAGCATGGAATACGTACCGGGCTGCGACCTTGAGCGCGTCTGGCAGGAGTTGAAGGTCGAGGATGGCTCGGCCGATTCCCGAGCGACGCAGCTGAGCGCGCACGACGCTGGTGCGGGCGGCCCACTCCGCCGCCCTACGGCAGCGAGAGGAGATGCTCCACCGCCACGGCCGGGCCGCGGTCCTGAAGCCGGAAGAGCCGCCGCGGCCCGCGCCGCCGGTCTTGCCTCTGCCGCCCCTGCCCGAATTGCCCGCGCTCTCGGGCGATGCCGGCGGATACGTCCGCTATCTCGTGCAGCTCATGCGCGACGCCGCCCTGGCCCTGCATGCGGTCCACGCCAAGGGCATCGTTCACCGCGACGTCAAGCCGGCCAATCTGATGCTGACGGCCGACGGACAGCGTGTCGTGCTCATGGACTTCGGATTGGCCAAGGGCGGCAGCCTGTCCGCGGGAACGACCGAGGCGGGCGGACTGATGGGCACACTCCGCTACGCCGCCCCCGAACAGCTCGCCGCCGGCAAACAGGAGGTTGGCCCCGCCGCTGACGTTCGCGGCCTGGGCGTCACCTTCTGGGAGCTGCTCACGCGCCGACGGCTGTTCGCCGAGGCCCGCGACGAGGCGGAGCTGGCCGAGAAGGTGTTGCGCCAGGACGTGCCGCCGCTTCGCACCATCGACGCCGATTTCCACCCGGACCTGGAGACGATTCTGGTCCGCGCCACCGAGCGTCATCCCGACGACCGCATCGCCACCGCCGGCAAGCTGGCCGAGTATTTGCAACTCTATCTCGATCACAAACACCTGCCCCTGCGGCGACGGACGCGGCTGGAACGTCTGCACGGCTGGGTGCGCGACCACGGCAAGGCCATCGCCGCCGTCGCCGCCGCCGTCGCGGTGACCGTGCTGCTCACCACCTTCATCGTCCACTGGCTGACCCCGCTCCCTCCGCCGCCCGACCCGCCTCCGAAGACCGATCCGGCGCTTCAGAGGGCGGAGATGCTGGAACGGACGGGCCTGCGAAAACTCGAAGAAAACGAGCTGCCCGCCTCCTTGCTGTATCTCACCGAAGCGTTGAAGCTCCAGGTCTTCGAGAAGGGCCGAAACGAGCTGGACCGCCTTCGCGTCGCCTCGATCCTGCGCCAGTGTCCGCAGCCGGTGGAAGTCTGGGCGCATGACAAGCCGATCAACTGGATCGAATTCAGCCCTGACGGCACGCTGGCGGTGACGGCCAGCGACGATGGGACGGCCCGCGTCTGGAAGGTGGACACGGGCGAACCGATGTTCGCGGAACCCCTGCGCCACGACGGGCCGGTACGGCACGCTGCTTTCAGCCCCGACGGCAGCCAAATCGTCACGGCTAGTTTCGACAAAACGGCCCGCGTCTGGCACGCGGCCACGGGCAGGCCGCTCGGCGGGCCGCTCCTCCATGCCATGCCGTTGCATCATGCCGCCTTCAGTCCCGATGGACAGAGCATCGCCACGGCCAGCGGATACACTCTTCCCGTGATGCGCACGGTGAACAAGCAGGTTCCCGACGGTCAGGGTGGGTTCAAGATAATCCAGGAGGCACGGCCCGAGTACGGAGAGGAAGGCCCGCCCTCGGCGAATAGCCCGGAGTGGCACGGCGAGGCGCGCGTGTGGAAGCTCTTCTCGGGCGATCCGGTGCTCCTGCGGCACCGCTACAAGGTGCGGAAGGTTCTGTTCGCGCCGGACGGGCGACAACTGTTGTCGATCGGCGGGTGGCGCCCCGGAGAGGCCCAACCCATGCCGGCGCCGGAAGCGCCGCCGGCGCCAGTCTCGGGCCCTTACGATTCGGACGAACCTCCTCGTCCCCCCTTCAAGTCGTTGAAGGGGCCATTGGGGGAAAGAGTCGTGGAGTTGTGGGATCTCGCTACGGGTAAGACCGAGCCGTTGACCACGGGCACAAGAGATCTGGTAGCGCGGATGGGCACGGTTTTTCATTGCGCCTTCGACACGGACAGGCGGCTGCAAATTACGACGGACGGCGGTTCGTGGCTCGTGACCTTGGGCGCGGACAAGCAGGTCGTCGGCCCGCTGAACACCGAGAAGCCGCGGTGGGCGTCCTGGAGTCGGGATGGGCAGCGGCTGGCCGTGGGCACTGGGACCGTGGCGGAGGTCTGGGACACGATGACCCTCCACCCGGTGGCGCCGGCGCGCAGCCCGGAGGTGGACCTGGATACGGCCCTCGTTCAGAGCGGCAGGGGAGTCAATCCCTTCCCCGTCCTCTCGCGGCTCGGCGTCGAACGGCCCAGGCCGAGGGAACTTCGCCACGGCCGCGGCATCGCCATCACCGAGGGGCTGTTCAGCCCCGACGGACGCTGGGTGATCACGGCCGGCGACGATCGCAAAGTGCGTCTCTGGGACGCGGTCGGCGGCCGAACGATTGCCCCGGCCTTTCCGCTCCCCGCCAACGTCCGCCGCGTCGCCTGCAGTCCCGACGGCCGCTATCTCTTGCTGGCGACGGTGGACCACCGGGCCTGGCTGTGGGACTGCGCCGGCGGTCTACCGGAGGCCCGGCGGCTCCCTTTCGACCGGCCTTTCCAGAGGTGGTTTGATCTTAATCCTCCTCGGTTCCATGAACAGGCGCGGCGTGTGTCCGCGCTCTTCCAGTCCCAGCCGGGTCCAGGCGGGGGGATGCCACCCCTGATCGCCAGCGTGTGGGACGCGAACACGGGAACCCTTGTCCGTCCCTCGCTGACGCTGGACGGGCAGGCGCAGGACGCCGTTTTCAGCGCGGACGGGGCTTCGCTGGCGGTGGCCGGCGCGGACGGATGGGTACGGATCTGGGACGTGGCCAAGGGAGAGGTTGTGCGTTCGCGGCGGTACGAGGGCGGCGTCGGCCGTGTCGCCTTTAGTGGAAATGGACGGCATTTGCTCCGCATCGTTCACCCAGCCGGTCAGACGGAAGGCAAGGCGGAGGCCCACGTCTGGGACTGGGACCGGGACGAGTCGCGGTCGGTCCCTCTCCGTGGCCGAGGGCCGGTCCTGCTCAGCCCCGACGGCTCGCACCTGGCCGTCGCTCCGGCCGGCTCGCCGCTGGAGGTGTGGGAGGTAGCGACAGGCCGGCCCATTCCCCTACACGAGCCGCCCTCCAAACCGGAGACCCGCTTCCTGGCGTTCAGCGGGGATGGCCGCCTCTTGCTGGCGGTCGGCAAGGACCGGACGGCGGACTTGTGGGACCTGGATACGGGCGAAGTGCGGAACAAGGATAACCCCATCACCCACGGCGAGTCCATTGTCCGCGCCGAGTTCAGCAAGGACAACCGTTACCTGCTGACGGCCAGCGCCCGCACGCTGCCTCCCGGCGAGAGACCGACGGCGGAGAACCAGGGCGAGGGCGAGGCCCGCGTTTGGGACGCCGTCACCGGCAAGGCGGTGAGCAAACTCCTCCGACACAATGGGCCGGTCCATTGCGCGTCGTTCAGTGCCGACGGACGTTTCGTCCTCACCGTCTGCGCCAACTATGACCTGTCGCGGGATGAAGTGCGCCTGTGGCGATCCGTCAGCGGCGAGCCGGTAACACCCGTCCTGCCGTGCCCCGGCGCTTGCTCCGACGCCCTGCTGACACCTGACGGCGACCGCATGGAGACGGTGGATTCCTCCGGCATCCTCCACGAATGGCCGCTGCGCGGAGTTGGGTCCGGTCTCGGAGGTCGCACAACTCGCGGAGATCCTGTCGGGCACGCGCCTGGACGCCACGGATACGGCGGTCGAACTCGACGCCGCCGGCTGGTATCGGTCCTGGCAGACGCTGCGCCCCTCCCCCGGCCCGCGCAGCCGCGGACCCGTGGAGGCGGAAGTCAAAGCCTGGCACGCCGAGGCGCTGGACTATTGCCGTTGGGCCAAACAATGGCGCCCGGCCGCCGCCCACCTCGACTACCAAATCCAACACGGCGAGGACAGCTCGCAACAGCGCCACGAGCTGGCCTTGGCGCAGCTCCTGGCCGATGACGAGGCCGCCTACCGACGAACGTGCGAGGCGACCCTGGAGCGCTTCGGCAACTCCACGAAGCCGGAGGACTGGGCGCGGGTCGTGCGCACCTGGGTCTTGAGGCCGGTCCCGAAGGAGCGACAGGAACAACTCGTGAGGTTGGCGGAACGGGCTGCGAGTCGCCAGGAAACGGAATGCACGCCACACCACGTACTCGGCGCCGCCCTGTACCGAGCCGGACGGTTCCGCGAGGCCATCGCGGAACTGAAGCGCACCGAAGAACTGTGCCAGCGAAGTCCGTATCCCTGGGATTGGCTTTTCCTGGCCCTGGCGCACGACCAGCTGGGCGAAAAAACGGAAGCCGGAGAAGCGCGGAAGAAAGTCACGAATAGCGAACCGTCCGGCGTTCGCCGGCTCGATCTGTCGGAGTCGCTGGAAGTACAGATCCTCCGCCGCGAAGCGTTCGTCATGCCTCCGACAGTTCCGCCGCCGCCCTGAGCGTTCCTTCTCCCTCCGCCGCCGTCATCTGCTACAATGCCGCCGGCTGTATCTCTCGAATGAAAGGCGGGGCCAACCGTGAGACGTGCGATCCTCGTTGCGGCCGTCGTGGCGGCCCTCCTGACACGCGGGGCTTTTTCTTCGGTGACGACCGTGAAGGCCGACGAAGGCATGTGGCTGCTCAACGCTCCGCCACGTCCGTACCTCCAGGACAAACATGGCTTCGAACTCACCGACGAATGGCTGGAACGCGCCCAGAAAGCGTCGGTGCGATTCAACAACGGCGGCTCCGGCGGCTTCGTCTCCACCGACGGCCTGATCGTCACCAATCACCACATCGGCGCCGACTGTCTGCAAAAGCTCAGCCCCAAGGACAAGGACTACCTCCGCGACGGCTATTACGCCGCCGCGCGCGACCAGGAATTGCGTTGTCCCGACCTGGAGCTGAACGTCTTGCAATCCATCGAGGACGTGACGGCCCGCGTCAACGAGGCGGTCAAGCCGGACAGGACGCCGGCCCAGGCGTTCGCCGCCCGCCGCGCCGTCATGGCCACCATCGAGAAGGAATCGTTCGAGAAGACCAGGCTGCGCAGCGACGTGGTGACCCTCTACCAGGGCGGCCAATATCACCTTTATCGCTATAAGAAATACACCGACGTTCGTCTGGTCTTCGCCCCCGAGCAGGCCATCGCCTTCTTCGGCGGCGACGCGGACAATTTCGAGTATCCGCGCTTCAACCTCGACGTCTGCTTCTTCCGCGCCTACGAGGACGGCAAACCGGCCCGCCCGTCGCACTTCTTCCGCTGGAGCCGGAGTGGGCCGGAGGAGGGGATCTCGTCTTCGTCCTCGGCCATCCCGGCTCGACCAATCGCCTAGACACATTGGCCAAACTGCTGCACCGCCGCGACGTAACGTTGCCGTACTGGCTCAACCGTCTGCGCTCCCAGGAGGCGCTGCTGCTCCAGTTCTCAGGCCACGGGCCGGAGCAGGCGCGGATGGCGCGGAAGGACTGGCACCGCGTCGCCAATGCCCGCAAGGCCGTCGGCGGCCAGTACCAGGGATTGCTCGACCCCGCCATCATCCGCCGCAAGACGGACGACGAATTGTCCCTGCTGGCCGCCGTCAAGCTCAAGGGCGACGCCGCCAAGCACAAGGCGCTCGAGGACGCCCTGGCCCGCGTCGCGGAGGCGGAGAAGACGTTCGCCGCCTTCGAGCGCGAATACTATCTGCTGGAGCGCGGCGATGCCTTCGACTCGGAACTGTTCCACATCGCCCGCCATCTGGTGCGCCTGGCCGCGGAGCTGCCCAAACCAAACGCCGAACGGCTGCGCGAGTACCGCGATTCAGCCCTGGATTCGCTGAAGTTCCAGCTCTTTTCGCCGGCCCCAATCCACCCGGAGTTGGAGAAGGCCCGCCTCGCCAACGCGCTGACCTTCCTCGTCGAGAACCTCGGCGGCGCGCACCCGCTGGTCGTCAAGGTACTCGGCGAGCGTTCGCCGTCAGTCCGCGCGGCCGAACTGATCGACGGGTGCAAGCTGATCGACCCCGCCGAGCGCCGCCGCCTCGCCGACGGCGGCGCCAAGGCCGTCGAGGATTCGACCGATGCCTTGATCCGCTTCGCCCGCCTGGTGGACGACGACGCCCGCGCCCTGCGCAAGCGCCACGAGAATGAGGTCGAGGAAGTGGAGCGCCAGGCCAACGCCGCAGATCGCCCGCAGCCGTTTCGAGGTCCACGGCACCGCCATCGCCCCCGACGCCACGTTCACGCTTCGCCTGGCCTTCGGCGTGGTCAAGGGGTATCGCGCCGAGGGAGTCGAACTGCCGTTTACGACGACGTTCGGCGGCGCCTTCGAGCGGGCGCAGAAGCAGGGCCACCGCGAGCCGTTCGTCCTGCCGAAGCGCTGGCTCGATTCCAGGGGCAAGCTAGACCTGACAACGCCCTTTAACTTCGTCTCGACGGCCGACACCATCGGTGGCAACTCCGGCAGTCCGGTGCTCAACCGCAAGGGCGAACTGGTCGGCATCAACTTCGACCGCAATCGTCACGGCCTGGTGCGCAATTTCGTCTACACCGACGAGCAGGCCCGTCACATCGCCGTCCATTCGCGCGGCGTACTGGAAGCGCTGCGTAGCCTGTATGATGCGAAAGCGCTGGTCGAGGAACTGACTGGGGGATGACACCGAGCCTGAAGCGTAAGCGAAGAGCATCTCTTCGCTTACGCTTCAGGCTCGGACAATGACTTCGTTCATTTCGCGGTGGCGTAGCGATGGGTCGGTTGCGGTCGGCCGGGACGGAAGCTCTGCAAGGTGTGGAACTCGGCCGTCGCTCCTAGAGCGGTACACGCTGCCGTCACCGTTTGCCGCACTTGCTCCGTGATTCGCTCCGGATCGAGGGCCACTCGCGCGTTGACGATCAGGTCCAACTCGGTCACGTCGCCGCGCGCCGGCAACGACAGTTCCGGCCGGCCCTGACTGCTCACCAGGTTGGCCACACCGAACGACACTTCCGACAGGCCAATCGCCTTCAGGTGCGCCACTTCGCCGCCGAGTTGGCCAAGCGCCTCCTGCAATCGCCCGACCACGTCCAGCAGCAATTCATCCACGGCGAACGGCCTGGCGCCGGCGACGCGGATACTGCTGTTGAGCCAACCAAGCTCCGCCTCGCCCTCGGCGTAGGTGTCGTAATCGATGTCGAGAATCTTGCGGCCGAAGTCGCCTTGCTGGTCGAGCAGTGCCGTCAGGGTGTCGAAGCCCTGTCCGGTCTTGGCCGACAGGCGCAACAGCGGCGTGCCCGGAAAGGCGGTCTGGACCAGGCCAGTTAGTTCCGCCAGCGTCGCGGCGTCCAGCTCATCAATGCGGTTGAGGACGATGGCGTCGGCCTCTTCGAGCTGCTTGCGGAAGATGTAGGCGGCCTTCGGCGAGAAGCCCGAATTCGCTTCCGACTTGAGGATGCGCAGACCGTGACTGGGTTTGAACAGCACCGGGTACGGGCCGACCTCGAAGCGGTCGCGGTACAGATCCTTGAGCGGCTGAACGACGGTGGCGACCAGGTCGGTGCAACTGCCGACCGGCTCGGCCAGGATCACGTCAGGCCGCTGCTGGACTTCGAGTTGCTCGACCTTGCCGATGAGGTCGTGGAAGCGACAGCAGAAGCAGGCGCCGGGCACCTCCTCGACGGCGAAGCCCTGGGCACGTAGGCTACTGGTATCCACGAGATCCGCGGCTTGGTCGTTGGTGACGAGTCCGACCTTCTGGCCGTGATCGAGGTAGAAGCGGGCCAGCCGTGATAGCGCCGTCGTCTTGCCGGCGCCGAGGAAACCACCCACCATGAGGAATCGCAACGCTTTCATAGCCGAACCTCGCGGAAATTATTTCTCCAGCGTAACATAGTGATACTTGTCGATCAGATCAACGACCGCGTCGGAATGGGCGAAGTCGAGAAACTCCTTGGCCAACCCCTTGGGAGTGTCGCGCATGACCAGGTTGAGCGGGCGGGATAGCGGGTAGGTGCCGTCGCGGACGTGGGCCGTCGTCGCCTTAATGCCTTCGGAGGGCAGCACCTTGATGGGTACGTTCTCGCCGACGGCGCCGGCCCGGCTGCACGAGACGTAAGCGATGGCTCCCGGTCGGCCGGCGACGGCCTGGATGCCCTGGTCGCTGTCGCTGATGATGGCGTCGGCCCGGACCTGCGTGGATTTCAGTTTGAAGTGGTCGAGGAATAATTCCAACAGGGCTAAACCGTCCTTCATGTGTACCAGCGTGATCGGCAGGTCCGGGCCGCCGACCTGTTTCCAGTTGGACACGGCGCGCGTGTACATGCGGACGATCTGATCGTCGCTCAGTGCCGTCACGGAGTTGGTCCGGTTGACGATGAAGCAGACGCCGTCGCGAGCGATGGGTGTGGCATGCAGGTTGGCCTCGTCCGGCTTCAGCGCGCGGGCCACCATGCCGATGTCGGCCAATCCCTCGCGTGTGTCCTTCACGCCGCGCCGAACCGCCTGCCTGCACGTCCACGCGCACGTCCGGATGGGCCGCCTCGAAACGCTTACCGATCTCGCGCAGCAGCGGCGCCATGCCCGACGAGCCGGTCAGCACAAGGTTGCGGAAGTTGCGCTCCGGTGGCCGACAGCCCGCACACAGGCTCCCGAACAGCAGTCCGCAAACGATCGGCCATCGGCTTGGCGTCATGAGTCCGGCTCGCCTCGTGAGTTCGGGTGGGCCTCGCGGCGGTCCTTCCGACTCATCATAGGCGATCAACGACGCCGAGAGCACGGGTGTCGAGCCGCGAAACGCTCTGGATTCCGATGCGCCGGCCGGCATAATCCTTCCCGCCGGTTGACATTTCGCGGAGTGGAACGTCGGACTGATAGGCTCATCGTGGATACGGCCGAAGCGATCCCGAACGGCGCGGGACGGTTGGCGTTTGGAAATGAATGCGCAGAACGACCTTGCCGGCTTCCGAATCGATCTCCATGAAGCGGATCTCGGCCGTATCCGGCACCTCTTCGTACTTGCACTTTCGGCCGTCCAGCCGGATCTCCGTCTGTTCGGTGATCCGGTACGTGTTGTCCGAAGCGAGAACAGGAAAAAGTTTCCCATACGGGACGGAAGACTTCGGGTCCAGAGGTGCGGACTCTTTGGGAGGAGGAATCATCGCTATCGCAGGCGAAATACAAACGGCACAAGCGACAAGAGCGAGAAGATGGCGAATCATGGATGGCTCCAGGTTATTTTTCCCTGTTGGCAAACCTCCCCGGTCGAGGCGACCCACACGAGTGAGAGGAGGTACTTATCCGTTAGGGCAAGAACCGTACCCAACGGCTCTTGTCATGGAAACCGCTCCCCACGCTCACGGGAGAGGGTGGAAACAGGTATCGAACCGTGCAATCTGCAAGACGTTCCCGGCAATTTGCATGAAACCGTCTACGGACCTGCACGACTTATTCCCTGCGAATGACGGGGGAAATGCGACTTTGCGCCGCCGTGAGAGAGAGGCACAGCACTTGCTTTAGTACGATGGCCAATCCCGTGCTCCGAGCTTGCCGCAAGTTGGAGGGACACCCCATGCGCGAGGAGACGATGTGGCGTGGACTCGGCCGGATCGTGGCATCCGTCTTCGCCATAACGATCCTGTCCGCGCTTGGCGCGGCCGTGTATGCCGCGCTCTGCGGTCTCCTCTGCTGGGCCCTCCGGGTCGAGGACGCTCCCCTGAGAGGACTCTGGGTCATGGCCTCTGGAGCGATCGCCGGATTCATCATGGCCATCGTTTGGGCGATTGACCGTGTTGTGAACTTCCGCTCTTACACTCCACTCTCGTCCCGTGAGGAAAGAAACTCGACCGGGCCTTCGGAACGGATCGAGGCGGCCGCATGGGTACGGCATGCGACAAACCCGGGGATGAAAACGAATGAGGGCGAGATCGTGCCGTTGATCTCGCCCTCTCGATTGCCAATCGACCTGCCCGGAACGAACCCCAGCGTTACCAATGGCCTTTCGGACCACAGCGAACCGGGACCTGTTCCTCCACCTGAGCGGGGGCGTGGCCGATGGTAACGCGCAGCATCAACTTTTTCCGCTCTTCCTTGCGAACCGTGTCCGGGCCTTCGGGCGGCAGGACGACGATATAGGTTGTCGTTCCCTTCTGCGTCACGGTCTCCGGCCGCATCTCCGTGCGCTTCTGGCCAGTGTAGGGATCCTGGACGCATACCGGCACCATCCGCGTGTAGGGGACCTCGGTCGGCACGTCCTTCGTCTTCGCCGTGTAGCCCTTCTTCACGGGGACTTCGGCAACGCACTTCGTCTCGGTCAGGCAGGCGTTGAGGATGGTCCGATTCACCGTCCGGCACTGGCGGGCGTAGCAGCCGGACGCCGCCGTGGGAGGGCAGGGCGGCAGCTCCTCACTGTGCAACGCCGACCCCGCCAGGACGAACGTGAAGCAAGCGATGCCGTAGACGGTTCGCACGGATCGACCTCCTGTCCGAACACACGTGCTGGCAGTGCAAGACTGGTTTCGGAAATCGGGTCGGGGGGATTGTCGCGAATCGCCGGATTGCGCCGAATGGCACGGAGGAGCCGGCCGCACGACCGCTACAAAGTCCCGGGAAGGATGGGGCGAACGGAACAGGCTGCGTCAGGAGGGCATCTCCGCCATCTTCTCCAGGACGCGCTTCTTGCGCTTGCAGAGGTTGGGGCAAGGCCGAATCGCCCAGGCGCCGCAGATGGAACGCGGCGGCGTCCCGGTTATTGTGTTCGACGTAGTATTCGGCTTCTTGCAGATGCCAGAACCGCGCCCGCTCGTCCGCCGCCTGCCGGCGCGCCTGTTGCTGCCGGAGCCGCGTGTCCTCGTCCATCTGAGTGGGAGCGTCCCACACACTGATGGATTCGTTCCAGTTCGTCCCGGCCAGCCGCGTGCCGTCGGGGTGAAAGACAACACGGGCATTGAACGGAGGATCCCGATAACGCGGCGGCGCACCGTGCAGGGTGAGTACCTCGATGCCGGTTTCGGCGTCCCACATGCGGATCAGGTCGCGGCTGGCGCCGGCCAGGCGCTTGCCGTCGGGGCTGAAGGCCAGATCGCACAGTAACGCCGGCGCGGACAGCGCCCTCCGGGGCTGCGGGCGCACCGGCGCATCGTCCCAACCCTCGCAGTCCCAGACGACGACTTTGTTCTCTTCGATGCCGGTGCCGGCCAGGCGCTTGCCGTCAGGACGAAAGGCCAGGGCCGTGACCGCGCCCCGGCCGGCGAGATGCACGAGCGTTCGCCCCGCCGACCAATCGTAGACGCGGATGCCGTCGTCGCCGCCCACCGCCAGCCAGCGCTCGTCCGGGCTAAAGGCCAGGGTGAAGAGTCGCCCGGTCTCGCGCAGCTCTTGTAACAGCGTGCCGTCGGCGGCATCCCAGATCCGGACCTCGGCCGGCCGACCCGCTTGCTTGCCGTCGGAGGCGCAGGTCGCCAGGAGCCGGCCGCTGGGACTGAAGTGGACGCCATGCACGGGCAGAGTGTGGCCCCGACACGATAGGAGGCGCTTGCCGGTTTCCACGTCCCAGATGCGCACCCGCGAGCTGTCCTCCCGGCAGCGCGCGGCCAGGCGGCGGCCGCCGCGAGCGAACGCGGCCAGGACGCCCACCGGCTCGGTCGGCTCCGCGTTGACGGCCAGGTCATGTTCGGCGCGCAGCATCCCCGACGAGGCATCCCAGACCTGCAACTGACCGGCCATCGTCACGGAGACCAGGTGCCGCCCATCCTCGTGGAAGGCGAGGGCTTCCACGTCTGTCGCCGTCCGCGCCAGCGTGGCGTACTCGGGGTGCCTCGTCAGGTCCCACAGCTTGACCTCGCCCCGCGAAGGACTGCACGAAACCAGGCGCTGGCCGTCCGGGCTGAACTGGACGCTCTCGACGGACCCCGTGTGGCCGCGAAACGTGATCAGTCCCATGCCCGATTCCAGGTCGTAGATGCGCACGGTCTTGTCCGTGCCGCCATAGGCGAGGTAGCGGGCATCGGGACTGAAGGCCAGGCCCAACACCGCCCCGGTTCGTCCCGTCAGGCTCTGCGGGGTCTTCGGCGCCGTCAAGTTCGCCTCCACGTCCCAGATTTTCAAGTTGCCGTTGCTGCCGGCGGAAACCAGGAGCTTGCCGTCGGGGCTGAAGGCGACGCAGAAGACGGCGCTCTTGTGTCCACTCAGGGCGCGGACTTCCTTGCCGGTCGAAGGATCCCAGAGACGGACAACCGCGTCCTCGCCCCCGGTGGCCAGGAGTGGCCGTGCCGGATGGAAGGCGACGCTGTGAAAGCCCTGGCCGTCGGCGGTGCGCAGGACGCGATGGACCGTGGCCGTGTCGGCGTCCCACACCATCACCTCGCCGCGTTTGAGCAACCAATGGTCCGGCGCGGCGATGGCCGCCGAAGCCACGGTCTTGCCGTCGGGGCTGAAAGCCAGACCGGCAATCCGGGTGTTGTGGAGAGTGCGCTGCAAGAGTTCCCGTCGTTCCACCACGTCCCAGAGGACCACGGTGCCGTCGGCGCCGCCCAGGACCAGGCGGCGGCCGTCGGGACGGAAGGCCAGGCGATGGAAGGGCCCAGGCAAGCTCTGCTCGTGGACCGTCTCGCCGCGCACCGCATCCCACAAGCGCAACTCGCTGTGCTCCCCGCGCACGTCCCCATTCTCCTTCCCCTCTCCCCCCGCTGCGAGGAGAGGGGGGGAAGGCGGGTGCCGCAGCAGCGAAGCGACGATGCCGCCGCCGGGGTGGAACGCCGCCACCCCCTCCGGTCCGGGCTGACGATGGAGGAAGCTGAACAGCTCCGGATGGTACAGGGTATTGAGGTAATACCACTCCCATCCGCGGCGGTCGAGCTGGTCGCCGGGATGGACACAATCGGCCAGGCTGCCCAGCGCGCCCGGCAGATCGTTGAGGCGCCATTGCAGCTGGCTCTGGGCGATACGGCTGTAATAGAGGGCGTTGCGTGCCTGCAGGCGCTGCTCTTCCTTGTCGTTTCTCTCGCGCAGGAGAGTATCGCGGGCCAGGCGAGTTTCCTGCCATTGCCAGGTGACGCCGGCGAAACCCAGCACGGCGACCAGCACCAAACCCACGGCCAGGGCGGCGGACAGAGGCCGACGCCGCGCCCACTTCCAGCCGCGTTCCACAGGTCCGACCGGCCGCGCCGCGATCGGATCGCCGCGACGGAAACGGCGCAGGTCGTCGGCCAGCGCCGCGGCGCTGGCGTAACGTCGCGCCGGCTCCTTTTCCAGACATT
This sequence comes from uncultured Planctomycetota bacterium, assembly GCA_963849325.1. Classification (GTDB taxonomy): domain Bacteria; phylum Planctomycetota; class Planctomycetia; order Gemmatales; family Gemmataceae; genus JAJPHU01. The sequence continues at coordinate 775,141 of CAWKHF010000012.1, forward strand.
TGAGGCAGATGGTCTCCAGATCGCGCGGCAGATGCGGGCGTAAGCGGCTGGGACGCACCGGCTCCTCGTGCGCCACTTGCAGCAGAGTGTCCAGCGCCATCGCGCCCTTGAAGGGAGGCCGGCCGGTCAGACACTCGTAGAGGATTGCCCCCAGCGCATAAACGTCGGTGGCCGGGCCGATCTTCCGCGACGTGACTGCGGTCTGCTCGGGCGCCATGTAACTTGGCGTGCCGGCCAACTCGCCGGAGTGCGATCCCGGACCCGGCTCGTCAAGCCGCTTCGCCAACCCGAAATCGGTGATCTTGGGCAGGCAGCCGGACCACCAATCGGACCCCGAGACGCACGGTGCCGAAGCATCCTCGGCTCCCTCGTCGCCTTCCGGCTTCTCGGTCGTCGGGTCGGCGGTTTCTTTGCTCTGCAGAAGGATGTTGGCGGGTTTGAGGTCGCGGTGAACGACCTGATGCTGATGGGCGAAGTGAATCGCATGGGCCAGCGTTTCGATCAGGCGCACGGTCGGTTCGAGCGGCTGCGGGTCGCCGCGCAGCCGCTGCATCAGGCTGCCCTGCTCGGCGTATTCCAGGACAAAGTATGGCCGGCCTTCCGACTCGCCGACGTCGTAGATCTGGACGATGTTGGGGTGATGCAGACGCGCCACCGCCTCGGCCTCCAGCCGGAAGCGTTCGAGGTCTTTGGCTCCCGCGTGGGCGCCGGCCAGGACCATCTTCAGCGCCACCGTGCGCTTGAGGGCGCGATGGCGGGCCTTGTAAACGACGCCCATGCCGCCCCGACCCAGTTCGCCCAGGATCTCGTAGCCGGCGACGGTGGGGGCCGCAGCGGGAGGAGGCGCCGGGACCGGCCCATTCGATCCGTCTCCGCAAGGCGCGGCCGCCGGCGGCGACTTCTTCAGCTCGGCCAGGAAAGGAGCGGTGGGGACCGCGGAAGAGGAGCACAGCTCGGTCTCCGCCGATAGGTCCGACAGGACGCAGGTCTTTTCGGTCAAGCGCTCCAGGTCGGCCTGGCAGCGGACACAGTCGGCGATGTGCTTCGCCAACTCCGCCTGTCGGGGTTCGCCCAACTCCTCGTCCAGCCAGTACACCAGGTCTTCCACGCTCGGACAGCGGCTCATGGCCCTTCCTCGTCGCGCCCTTCCATCTTGGCGATTTCCGCCGACAACATTTTCTGGACGCGCCGCTTGGCCACGAACACCTGGGCGACCTGCATGGGGATGCGCTCGGCCGCTTCGGCCCCGGACAGGCCGTCCAGGGCCGTCAGACGGAAGGCCTCCCACGTCTGCGGGGCGACGCGGAGACGGACACGGGCCACGGCCTCCTCGAACAGTTCGCGGTCGAACTCGGCTTCCAGGTGCTGGAGCAGGTCGTCGCGGGCGGCGACGCTGTGCAGCAGGTCCGCGGTCTGGCTGTCGCCGCTGCCCTGTCCCGGCCGACGCCGCGCCTCCAGGTAATCGCTCCAGGCGTGATGCGTCAGCGTCTTGAGCCAGGCGCGGAAGCTCCGCGCCGGATCGTAGGTGAACGTCCGCATTTTGTCGGCGAGCTTGAGCAGTACGTTCTGGGTGACGTCCTGGCTGTCCGCTTCCTGCAGGCCCCACTTGCGGCACCAGGCATAAATCTTGGTGCCGTAGTGCTCGACGAATTCGGCCCAGATGGCCTGATTCGTGGGGTCGCGCCGCAGCCGGCCCAGCAAGGTGACGCGCGTTCCGGAATCGTGTGCTCCCATCCTCATTACTCCCCCGGCCCGCGGAATCTGGCACCCCGGCATGGACGAAGCGAAAAATCGATCGCCGAGCACGGCCCGGACCCGGCGAGAGAGGCCGGGGGCCACGTCCCCATCAAAGCAGGAATCGCGCACGGCGCGAAGTGGTCCCGACAGGGGCCGCCCTCTGCCAGATTTCCGGCCGCCGTGCCGTACTTCCTTTGGGGCCGTTCCAAGCCTTTCGCCGCCCCGCGATTACCCCGTCGGGGAACCATCATGATCGATATCCTGCTCGCACAGCCGGCATTGTGCGCCTTCCCCGTCTTCGTGTCGATCTTGTTCTTCTGGGCACTGTGGACGGGACAGACAAACCCTCATTCCGCAGGCGGCAACAATCCCGCGCCTCGCGGTGACACATCGGATTACCGACTCCGCCCCGAGATGAGACCGGATTCGTCGAATCGAATCAATCCGGTGCTGTCCTGGGTTGGCCGTATTCCTCCGGCCCTCCGCAGCCTGCACGCCTCTTGCTCGGCGGATTACGACGTGAAGTTTAACCGAATCGGTAACAAGATTCGCCGCCCCGGCACGTGACGATTCTCCCGATTCAACACGAAGTCATTAACCATCGACGGGCGATCGTCGTATCAACGTTGCGGAGTCTCCTTCGGCGAAGGTAAGATGAGGAAGAAGGCAGAGCCCGAAGCGGGAGCGAGGGAATTGTTTTCTTCCCCCTCGCTCCCGCTTCGGGCTCTGGTAAGAACCCTCCCTGCCGACTGAGAAAGATGGACTGGCAACTACCGATCGTCGGCGTGCTGGTGGTCCTGGCTCTGGTTTACCTGGGGCGGGGAGCGCTGCGCACCTGGGCCGGCAAGGGAGCGGGCTGTGGCAGCTGCAAATGCTCCACCACGGAAAAAGAACCGAAATCCGCCGCGGGGGATACATGGATCCCCGTCGATCAAGTCCGGCTGCGACGGCGGTAACGTTCACAACCCGCGCGAACCGAGAGGCGGCCTGCTCACGTGACGGCGAGGAGGCGGCTTCCAAGCGGACGTATCCGCGATTGAAAACGGCGAAGGACTGGCCTATCCTGTTGGATAGGGTCTCCATCCGGAGCGCCCCTTTCCCCCCTCTCGCTCAACGACGTGCGGGCCACAGGAGTCGGCATTGAGGAGTGTCGCTGATGCCCTGGCCGCAAGCGACGGATTACAACGCCGCCGTACAGAACCCACGGCTGTGCTTCCGCGATGACGACCTGCGTTCGGGCCAGGTGGTCGGCGACCTGTTCGGTCTGCCGCGACCGCACTCCGGCAACTTCGCCGACGTCTATCAGGTGCAAGGAGCGGACCAGCAAAGCTGGGCCGTCAAGTGCTTCACCCGCCCCGTCGCCGGACTGCACCAACGCTACCAGGCCATCAGCGACCATCTCCGCCAGACCCAACGCGCCTTCATGGTCGAGTTCCGCTACCTGGAAGAAGGCATCTTTGTCCGCGGGCAAGCCTATCCCCTCGTCAAGATGCGCTGGGTCGAAGGCTTTCGACTCAACGAATTCATCCGCGAACATCTGAGCAATGCGGCCCTGCTGGAACGATTGGCCGGGGGCTGGCTGCGCCTGTCGCAAGAGCTGCGTGACGCCGGCATGGCGCACGGCGATTTGCAGCACGGCAACGTCCTGCTGGTGCCCGGCAGCAAGAGCGCTTCGCTGGCCTTGAAGCTGATCGACTACGACGGCATGTTCGTGCCGGCCCTGGCCGACACGCCATCGGGCGAGGTCGGACATCCCAACTATCAGCATCCGCAGCGTCTGCGTGAAGGAGCCTACGACAGCCAGGTCGATCGCTTTTCGCACCTGCTTATTTACACGGCCCTGCGCTGCGTGCAAGTCGGCGGAATGGAATTGTGGCAGCATTACGACAACGAGGAGAACCTGCTCTTCCGCGAGGACGATTTTCGTCAGCCGGGCCGGTCGCGTTTGCTGGGCGAGCTGTGGGGCTTGAAGGACCGCGATGCTCGCGCCCTGGTGGGACACCTGTTGTTGGCCAGTCAGGGTCCGCTGTTGGTGGTGCCGTCGCTGGACGAATTGGTCAGCGACAACGTCGTTCGGCCGTTGAGTATCAGCGAGGAAGCGCAGGTCCACGCTTTGCTGGGCGAGTCCGCCGCGGCGCGCGCAAGACCCGTGCCGTCGTTCCGGCAGTGGTCGCCAGGCCAACGATTGACGAGCCTGCGGAGGAAGTCGGATTGGCGCCTTTCGCCGCTCGGGTGGCCGTGCCGACCGACAACGTCGTGGTCGAGACCGAGTCCCAGACTCTGACTCTGGAAGGGACGACCCCGGACTTGCCGCGCGTGGCGATACCACCGCCCTTGCCGCCCGCCTTTCGCCGCGACTCGACGCAAGGCGTTCGGGAAACGGTCAACTCGGCCGCGATGGGTCCCGTCGTGCCGAGTCTGTCGTGGCTGGGCTGGTTGTCCGCCTTCGGAGCGATTGCCCTGGTCGGCTCCCTGGCGATCAACTTGCTGGTCGCGCCCTCTTCCGGCAACCGCCGCTGTCACCACGGCAGCCCCACCTCGATCCCATCGCGGATGTCGCGCTCCTCGGCGGGCAGAAGCAGAGAGTGCTGGTGAACGTCCAGCGCAACGACTGCGCCAGACCGCTGAGGGTCCGGGTTGACGGCCTGCCGGCCGGCATGAAACTGCCGATTCTGACCCTGGCGGCGAACCGGGACAGCATTCCCTTGTCCCTGGCGGCCCCCTTGGACTGTGAGCTGCCGTCGCGGGAAGTAATCGTCTCTCTCTGGATGGGACAAGAGCGCATCGACCAGCGCCCCTTCCATCTCTCGGTGCGCAAGGTTCCGCGCCCGGTCTTGCTCGAACGAGAGAACATCCATTGCAAGGCGGGCGAGACGACCGTTTTCACTCCCAAACTGGATCGCAAGGGATGTCGGGAACCGCTGACCGTGCGGTTCGACAACTTACCGCCGGGCGTGCGGCAAGAGAGCCTATCCGGCCCGGCCGTGAAGCTGACGATCGCGCCGGATGCCAAGCCGGAGCCATCGCACCCTGTACGCTTGCGGCTGTGGGTCCGCAACGTCCTCGCCGATACCGCGCCGCTGTTCTTCGACATCGACCCTTCATCGCCGCGAGTGCGGCTGAAGGCGGAGAACAGGCCCGACTTGCTGTCCGTCTCACTGGGACAGACAGGAGACCTCTCGGTCGTCGTAAGGCGCGACGGTTACGACGGTCCCGTGGACATTCGGCTGGACGACCTGCCGCCCGGCGTGACGGCCGCCCCGGTCACCATCCCCGCCCGAATGTCCTCGGCGACCGTGAAGGTCGAGGCCGCCGCGCCGGCCGAAGCGGGCGAAAGCCAGGTGAAAGTAATCGTCTCCGTGGAAGGACAATCCGTAGAGGAGGGGCAACTCCGGCTCCGTGTCGAGAAACCGGCCGAAAGGCCCGTCACCAAGCTGGAGGAACCGAGGACGGTTCATTTCGAGTCGGTGGACGGCGTTGCCCTGACGGGCACCTTTTACTCCGGCCCCAAGGGGAAGAAGGGGGCCTGTGTGCTGATCGTCCCGGACATGGGCCGTCTTCGTCAGGACGCGGGCTGGAGACGGCTGGCGCGGGCGTTGCAGACCGAGGGGCATACGGTGCTCGCCCTCGACCTTCGCGGGCAGGGCGACAGCAAGACGGTCGCCAGCCGTTTCTGGCGCGAGCAAGCCAACCAGTTCTTGCCGGCCTTCCGGTCCTTCCAGCAGACCGGGGCCAAGGATTCCTTGCCGGCCGTCCTCGATGCCCGCACGTTTCCGGCCGGGTATCTCTTCTGGCACGTTCTCGACCTCGCCGCGGCACGGATGTACCTGGAGAAGAGGAACGATGACCCCGGCTCTTCGGTCAATACCGCCAACCTGATCGTGATCGGCGCCGGTCAGGGAGCCACCATCAGCGTGCTGTGGTTGAGTTCGGAGTGCCGTCGTTTCCTGGACCCACCGCCGAGCGGCCTGCGCCTGCTGGCGGAAGCCAATGAGGGCGAGCGCGTGGCCGCCGGGATCTGGCTCAGCCTGGACTTCGGGATGGGCAACAACGCCTTCACGGTCCCGATGGCCGATTGGGTTGGCGATGTCGGTGGTCGTGTCAAGATCCCCATGCTCTTTCTGTACGGTGAGAAGGACACCGTCTCCGCCGAGCGCCGAGAAGCTGCTGCGGAAGCCGCATTCCGCTCTCACGCGCAAACAGGCCATCGCTCACACGGCCGATGTCGGCCAGGGACTACTGCGGAAGGAACTGGCGACCGAGAAAACCATCGTCGGCTACGTCGCCGCGGTCATGAAGGCCGGCGCGCGTCCGGCGATGGCGCGCGGCGTCATCGGCCGGTCCTCGTACTGGTTGCTACCCGACGGCCAGCACTACACGGCCAAACGAGGCGGTGACAGCCATCTCGTGGCGGCGCCCCTGGAGTTGCTGGACATCCCCCTGCCCTCGATCCGGCAGCCTCGCCGCCCCTGAAAAAAGAGAAGAACTTCGTTTCGCCGCGACGCGCAGCGGAGCGCGGGAAAGTCCCGCGCTCCGCTGCGCGTCGCGGCGAAACGAGTTATTCGGTGACGATTGGGCCAACCACGGTCCCTCGCCGTTCACCAGGCGAGCGTCGGCGGAAAGAACTCGGCGATCAGCTCCTCATAGAAGGGTCGCAGGCCGTTCACGTCGGGCCGCGATTCGCCCTTGGAATACAGGTCATAGGGGTTGAAGTCGCGCACGCCGGCAAACCTCGCGCGGTCGCGCTCGTTCATCAGATGACCGTAGGCGCCCTCGCGGTGGGCCGCGTAGAACGAGTGATAGCGGATCATGTACAACGCCTCTTCCGGCAGATAGTCCTTGACCACCTGGTACAGATATTCGTCGTGGCCCCAGGACAAGTGGACACGATCCAGCCCGCAGCCCTCCGCGTAGATGCCGCAAGGCGTCTGATATTTCGGGCATTGACTATCCGTATTATCGGCAAAGAACTCGGGAAAGACGACACGATCGGAGAAGGCGCAGCCAACGGGGAATGTATCGCCGACCACCGCCCACTGTGGTTCGCCGAACAGGCACAGCACTTTGCCCAGGTCGTGAATCAATCCCGTCAGGATGAACCAACGCGGCCGGCCATCGCGGCGGATGGACTCGGCCGTCTGCATCAGGTGCTCGATCTGGCTTAGCTCGGTGTCCGGGTCGCTGTCATCGACGAGCGTGTTGAGAAACTCCATTGCTTCCCAGATGCCCATGCGGCGGCGACGCAGCGGCAGGTATTGGCGCTTCTTCGTCCGTACGAAGTCGAGCGTCTGCTGCCGATGATTGAGACGATAGAACTCCGTGACGCCCGGCCGCGCCTCCGCCCGGTAATCGCGGAAGGCTTCTTTCGCCTTGGCCGTCGCGGGGGGAGGAGGACTCGACTCCGCCGGATAGCGGACTTTCAGGAAATCTTCCCAGTCGTCCAGACGGTCGAGGGGTTCGCTCGGACGTTGAGTTCGTGGCTCCGACATGGTGACTACCTCCAATCCGGTCCCTCCGTCTTCGGCGGTCCCGAAGGCGGCACTGCATAAAATGTACGCTCGGGATTGATGAATAGCCACATGGTGGCCGCGCCGAGGAAGGACGCCGAGTACACGCCGAGCAGTACGTTCCATCCCAGCGAACGGAAGATGACGGCGCCGACGTAGGGCTGAAGCGAGTTGCCGACGTTGCCCACCATGTTGATGAAGCCGGTGGCCGTACCGGCGTAACGGCCGCCAATGTCCACGATGGTGGCCCAGTTGGCGCCCTGGCCGAAGTCGTGGGCGGCTGATGCCAGGCACATCAGAATGGCGGCTTGCTCGGGCGTTTTCGCCAGTCGGATGCACGACATCGCCACCGCCGCCGTCGCGTAACCGCTCATGGGGAACAGCGCGCGTCCCAGCCATTTGCGGCCCGTCCGGCGGACCAGCACGTCGCTGAGGGCGCCGCCGATCAGGCAGGAGATGCCGCCGAAAAACAACGGCATCCCGCTCAACAGCTCCGATTTATTATATTCCAGGCCGTGAATGTCCTTCATGTAGCGCGGCATCCAGCTGACGAAGAACGACCAGCCGAAGCTGGCGCCGATGTAGAGGAAGCCAATGGCCCACAGGCTCGGCAACGTCAGCAACGCACCCCAGGCGCGAGCGGGCATGTGATGGCCCTCGGCGACCGGCGCGGCATCGCCCTTGATGAGCCGTAGCTCGGCATCGTTGACCGAGGCGACGTTGGCGGGATCATCGCGGAACCAGGGGTAGAAGCCGAGACACCAGAGCACGCCGATCAGCCCCGCCGCCCAGAACGCCGTGCGCCAGGCCGGGATGTCGCCGGGCAGGTGGAGGGACGTCAAGAGTGAGCGAAAACCAGCGGAATCGAAGGCGGTGAGCATCGATCCGAACAGGATCGGCGAGAAGGCGCCTCCCCAGCGGGCCAGCAGCCAGAGCAGTCCGCCGGCGCAAGCGCGAGCGCGGGCCGGCAGCCAACGACCCTGGACGCGGGCCATGTTCGGAAACGCTCCCGCCTCGCCGGCGCCGAAGAGCAGACGAAACGTCAACAGCGACACAAAGCCGGTCGCCGAACCCGACAGGATGGTGAACAGCGACCAGGCCAGTACGATCCGCGTCAGCGTGACGCGGGCGCCGTAGCGGTCGCCCATCCAGCCGCCGGGGATCTCAAAGAGGGCGTAGGCCAGCCAGAACGCGCCCAGGACCAACCCCATTTGCCCGTCGGAGATAACCAGGTCTTTCTGAATGTCCTCTGCGGCCCGTACAATACAAACACGGTCGAAATAGGTGAGAAACGACAACACACACAGGAAGGCCATCACCACGTAGCGTCGCCGCGTGGGAAATCGGATCGATGGAGTGAAGGCAGGAAGAGGTTGCACGAAAAGCCTCACCGCGCCGCTTGCGCCTTGAGTAATCCCTGCGCACGCAACCAGTCGGCGCAGCGCCGCGGCCAGGTGGAGCAAGGTTTGGCCGTCGGACGCAGGCCGAAGCCGTGACCGCCGGAAGCGTAGACGTGCAGCTCGGCGGGGACGCCGGCGCGTTTCAACGCCCGGTACATCCGCACGCTATTGTCCGCCGGGACGCCGTCGTCGCCGGCGTGCGCGAAGAACGTCGGCGGACACTCCTTGCGCACGCGGATGTCCGAAGCGAGTTCGTCCTTGTCCTTGGCGATCAGGTAAGCGGGATAAATCAGGATGGTGAAGTCCGGCCGGCAGCTGATCCGATCGCTGTCGTCCAGCGGTTCGTAGGCTCGTTTGTCGAAGTTGGTGGCGACCGAGGCAGCCAGGTGTCCGCCCGCGGAAAAACCGAGTATGCCGATCCGTTTGGAATCCAAATCCCATTCTTTGGCCTTGCCGCGCACCAGGCTCAATGCTCGCTGGGCGTCTTGGAGAGCGCCGAGGGGCGGTTTATCCTTCGGCTGGTCGGGGCGGCGCGGCACGCGGTACTTGAGGACGATGCCGGTCACGCCAATCGAGTTCAGCCACGCCGCAACCTCTTCGCCTTCGAGATCCCAGGCGAGGATGTTGTAACCGCCGCCCGGACAGATGAGCACGGCGGCGCCCGTGTCCTTGTCCTTCGCCGGACGAAAGACGGTGATCGTCGGACGGCTGACGTTGCTGACGATGTGGATGGTCCCGACACCGGATTTCTGCTCGCGCGTCGCTTCCGCGCCGATCGTCTTCGTCTCGCCCGGAGGCTTGCCGGGCCAAACGTCGAGGACGACGGGCTTGTCCGCCGCTCGTATCGGCGCGGCGAGGGAGAGGAGAACCGTCGGCAACACACAGACGAGGATGCGCTTCATGAGGGATGGTCCTTGGTCGGGGCGAGGTCCGAAGCAGGATCGTATCGCCGACCCGGCGCGCATGCAAGCACCGGCTGTCCGAGGACCGTCGAAAACGCGGGCCGCCGTACAATGACGAGACAGCGGGACGCGGACGGTCCCTCGCTCACGGAGAACGGCATCATGCTCGTCGATCTTGTGCAAACCACCACGCGCGACGGGTTCCGGCTCGATGCCGCCTTCCTTCCCCCGGCCGGTCCCGGTACACCGACCATCGCCGTCGATGCTTTCTGCTTCCTGCACGGCACCGGCGGCAACTTTTACAGCTCGACGCTATTCGACGACCTCGGCGAGCGCCTGCGGGGACTCGGCTGCGGCGTGCTGCGCGTCAACACGCGCGGCCATGACGGCGTGAGTACGGCCCTGACCGAGCAGGGCGGCCGACGGCAGGGAGCGGCCTACGAAGTGGTCGATCACTGCCGGCATGATGTCGCGGCCTGGTTGGCCTGGCTGCGGCAGCACGCCGGCCCGCGCGTCGGTCTCCTCGGCCACAGCATGGGGGCCGTCAAATGTCTGTACGCCCTGGCCCACGAACCGCAGAACGCCCCCGTCTGCGCCGTGGCCATTTCTCCGCCGCGGCTCTCGTATTCGTGGTTCTGCTCCAGCCCCGAGGGGGCGGACTTCCTGAACACCTACCAACTCGCCGAGCACCACGCGGCGGACGGCCAGCCCGGAGCGCTGCTCGAAATAAAGCTGCCCTTGCCCTTCCTCATCACGGCGGGCGGCTACCTGGAAAAATACGGGCCGGAGGAACGCTACAACTATCTGCACTTCGTGGCCGGCGTACCTTGTCCGACGCTGATTACCCTGGGCAGTGTCGAAGTGGCGAATAACATGGCCTTCCGCGAGGCGCCGCAAGCCGTGGAGGAGTTGGCTGCCCGGCGCAGGAACCTGTTCGTCGAAACCATCGCCGGCGCCGACCATTTTTATAACGGCGTCCGCGATCTGCTATCCGCTCAAGTGGAGGCGTGGTTGCGCCGGACGCTGAATGGGCCGATCACCTAACCTTTGCCGTGAAAGGACCAACCGACATGACACCGTTCGCCTGGCTCAGCCTGGGACTGACCCTGTACGCCGCCAGCGATGCGCCGAAGGTAGAATTGCTCTGGCCGCACGGCGCCCCCGGCGCCGTTGGGGCGGAGGAGCGCGACAAGCCGTCGCTGACCATTTATCTGCCGCCGGCCGAGCGAGCGACGGGCACCGCCGTCGTCGTCTGTCCGGGCGGCGGCTACGGCGGCCTGGCCGTCGGCCACGAGGGCAAGGACCCGGCCGAGTGGCTCAACCGGCACGGCATCGCCGCCTTTGTGTTGCGCTACCGTCTGGGACCGCGTTATCATCATCCGGCCCCGCTCCAGGACGCTCAGCGCGCTATGCGTATCGTGCGCAGCCGGGCCAGGGAGTGGCAGGTCGATCCGAAGCGTGTCGGCATCTGGGGTTTCTCCGCTGGCGGCCACCTCGCCTCGACGGCGGCGACCCACTTCGACGAAGGCAAGCCCGACGCCGACGATGCCATCGAGCGCGTCGGCTGTCGTCCCGACTTCGCCATTCTGTGTTATCCCGTCATCACGCTGCGGCCGCCCTACGCGCACATAGGTTCGCGGCGCAACCTGCTCGGCGACAAACCCAGCGAGGAGCTGGTCGAAAGCCTGTGCAATGACAAGCAGGTGACGGCGAAAACGCCGCCGACGTTCCTGTTCCACACCAACGCCGACACGGCGGTGCCGCCGGAGAACAGCATCTTGTTTTACCAGGCGCTGCGCAAGGCGAAGGTGCCGGCCGAGCTGCACATTTACGAGGAAGGTCCGCACGGCGTCGGCCTGGCGGTCGGTCGGGGGGCGGCGTCGGCCTGGCCGGATCAACTGGCCGCCTGGCTGAGAACGCGCGGCCTGCTCGCCGCCGCGCCGCGATGAAATTCGGCGAAATCCTCTCGGAGCCTGAAGCGTAAGCGAAGAGCATCCCTTCGCTTACGCTTCAGGCTCGGATAAAGACTTAATGGATCTTACATTAGCGATTGGGTAGGGAGAGCAACTCGCGTGCTCCACAGGCGAGCAGAATATCGGCGAGCTGTTGACCAAGCTCTTCCGGCTCTGCCGCCGGCCCATCCTTCTCCGCCGTGACTCGCTGCCGGCCATCCGGCGTCAGCACGGCGCCGCGTAACATCAGACGATCGCCCTCCACGCGGGCACTGGCACCGATGGGCACCAGACAGCCGCCGCCCAGGCCGCGCAGCAGCGCTCGCTCGGCCAGGACCGCCTGCCGCGTCGGCGCGTCGTTGAGCCGGTCGAGCAGGCCAACCGTGACCGCATCGTCCGCCCGACATTCCAGCCCTAATGCCCCTTGTCCGACCGCCGGCAGCATCCAGGCGGGATCGAGCACTTCCGTGATGGCCGACGACAGACCGAGGCGTCGCAGCCCCGCCTCGGCCAGCACAATCGCATCGAGGTTTTGCTCGTCCAGTTTCCGCAGCCGCGTCTCGACGTTGCCGCGCAGGTTCACCAGCGTCAAATCCGGTCGGCGATATAGCGCCTGTGAGCGTCGCCGTAGACTGCTGGTGCCCACGACGGCGCCCGGCGGCAGGTCGTCGAAGCGACGGTGCCGGTGCGACACCAATACGTCGCCGGAGGGGCCGCGCGCCGGCACGGCCGCGAGAGTCAGGCCGGCGACGAACGTGGTCGGCAGGTCTTTCAAGCTATGTACGGCGACCTCGACGGTGCCGGCGAGCAAGGCGCGCTGGATCTCCTTGGTGAACACGCCATCGCCGCCGATCTGCGTCAGCGCCACGTCGCGGATGCGGTCGCCGGCCGTCTCGATCTCGACCAGCTCGACCGCACGCGGCGCGGCCAGGGGACGCAGCAACTCGGCGACGTGCCGGGCCTGCCACAGAGCCAGCGGACTGCCACGAGTGCCGATGCGCAAGGGAGGATTCATGCTCGGGGTGCGCCCAGTTGTTCGAGGGCTTGCCGCAGGTTCGCCGCCGTCGTCGCCCGCTCTTCGCGGCCCGTCTCCATGCGCCGCCGCCACGCCTCATCGTCCGCCGCGCGCTCGATGGCCGGCCAAACCGCGCAGCCGGTCGGGATCATCGAGGGAGCGCGGAAAAAGGTGCCAGTGCAGGTGCGGCACCTGGTTGCCCAACAGCTCGTAGTTGAGCTTGTGCGGGCGGCAACATTTCTGGATGGCCCGGGCGAGCAGACACATCTCGTCCAGGTACGTCCGCCGTTCGTCCGCCGGCAGTTCGTTCAGTTCGACGGCATGTCTCCGCGAGACCAGGATGCAATATCCGTGATAGAACTGCCACGGCCCCAGCAGGGCGACGCTGCGCGGAAAGCGCCAGACGAGTTCAGAGGCGCCGAACTCCTCGATCGTCTCCAACTTCCAGCAGAACGGACAATCCGGCTTGTTCAATGACAGCTCCTTGTCAGTCATCCTTTCGCACGTCGCTTCCCCTTCAGGGAGAGACGGGTGCGTCCTCGGGCCTCTCGTCCACGCGCGGGCTTTCCACCTCGGTCCCCTCCACGCCGTCCACTCTCTCCAGGTCGGCGGGCGATTCCGGCGAGGCCAGACACTCGATCACCGGAGCCGGGCACGGATAAAGCTTGTCGTAGATCCAACACGCCGCGGGAAAGCCGAACCGGGCGCCCAGCAGGGCCGGCGTCCGCCGGGTCCATTCCGCGGCACCCTCCTCGGCGAGGGACGCCGTGCGGCCGCGCCGCATCTTGTAACGGACGGCGCACAGCAGGAGCCAGAGAACGACGCCACCACCAAGGAGGCCGACGAGGATGAACTCGTTGACGACCGACGTGGACTGCCCGCGCGTGGCGTGGGCCTGGAGGGTGGCGCGGACCTGACCGGCCAGGGCAAGCAAGGCGCGGTCGGGCCCGCTGTCGTGCAGGCGGCGGGCGATGGTCCGCCGCAGTTCCTCGGCGTCATGCGGGGTAAACGCCGGATCGTCGCCGGGCCGGACGATGACGTGAACGTCCCTGGGGTCGTTGCAGATGACGACGTAGATGCCGTCCAGGCCCGATTCGCCCGCCCGCTTGCGGGCCTGTTCTTCGAGGACGCGGTTGACCTGCCGAGTCCACAGAAAACGGAACAGTTTCCGTTCGTGCGGAGGCGCCGAAGGAATCGTGTCCACGACCAAATGGCGGTCATACGTGCGGCGAATGTCGTCGATCTGCCGCTCGGCCTCGGCGATGGTCTTGGCCGGGAACAACCCGGCGTCATCGCGGATTGGCGAGGTGCGTTCATCGGCCCTGGCGACGCCAGCCAGGCCCATCAGGCACAGGATGCACGGGAATGTCCGAACCATGACTGCGTTCTCCGACGGTTGTTCCCTCGCCCTGGCTTTGCGGGGCGGAGGAGAGTCAGAAATCGCCGCCGCCGCCGAAATCCCCTCCGCCTCCGCCGCCAAAGTCTCCTCCGCCGCCGCCGAAATCGCCACCTCCGCCGCCGAAATCGCCGCCTCCGCCGCCGTCATCACCGCCGAAATCGCCACCCCCGCCGCCATCATCGTTGCCGAAATCGCCGCCCGTGCCGGAGTAATCGGTATCCTCGCCTGGTCCCGTGTCCATGTTGCTCGTTGGCGTACCGGCCTGGGCGGCGCCGCCCCAACCCGAAGAGCCGCCGCCGAGGAAGTGGTTGTACATCCACATGCCGGCCGCCGCCCCGAACATGCCGCCCATCAGCGAGCTGAAGAATCCGCCCCCACCTCCGCCGCCGCCGCCGTAACCTCCCCCGTAGCCGCCGCCGTAGCCGCCGCGTCCGGCCCCGGTGAAGGCCCGGATTAGTCCGAACAACAGCCACAGCCCCAGCAGCACCACGACACCAATACAGACCCAAGCCAGGAGGTAATTCCCCGCGTGGGGACCGCCCCCCGCCGGCATCGGCGTGCCGGACGCCGCTCGCGTTCAACGTCCCCATTCATCCTCGGACGAATGACGGACTCCCGCCGACTTGCCGAGGTTCTGTCTCAAAGTCGTCGCGTAGAAATCGACGGACTCCTGCAACCCTTCGTCGTATTTTTTGTCCTTGAATTTCTCGAGCAGAAGCTTGGCCAACTCGTTGCGGTTGCGCGGCGTGAATGCTTTCTTTTGCGTCTCGTTGCCGACCTCGACTTGCAGGTGCGAGGGACTCTTGCAGATCAGGACGTACACGCCGTTGACCGCGTTCTCGTGAGCTTGATCGCGCACCCACTTCTCGAAGAACTCCTTTCGGTTCTCGGGCTTGTAATCCTTCTTGAGGTCCGCCGGAATTTCCGGGAACGTCTCGATCAAGGAGATCCTTGTTGTAGTTCTGAGCGATCTCGCGGATCTTCTTGTTCGCCTTGGCGACGGCCTCGGCAGAGAAGAACTTGCCTTCGTCCTTGATGATGGGCGCCACGTTGGCGGCGGACGCCACGGCGGCCAGTCCGAGCCAGCCGGCCACGACGGCCGGAATCAGCAGCCGACGGGAGGTGGAAAACATAAGCCCCTGTCTCCTCTGCAAAAGGTTCGGACAGCCGCCATGAACACGGGGGACCGTTCTCTTATATTATCAGGGGGATGGGCCTTGCGGAACAGTCCCGAGGTCCAGGCCGATCGCTGTCCATTTATACAGGAGGCGATCGACGCCGGTTGTACCCGTTTCGCCGCGACGCACCGGGGAGCGCGAAACGAGAAGGAGGTTGCACTGTGCCTCGTCTGCATTCGACCACCATCCTGGCCGTGCGCCATCGCGGCGGCGTGGCCCTCGGCGGCGACGGCCAGGTCACGCTTGGGCAGTACGTCGTCAAAAGCGACGCCCACAAGATCCGCCGTCTACACAATGGCCGCGTCCTGACCGGCTTTGCCGGTGCCTCGGCGGACGCCTTCGCCCTGCTGGAGCGCTTCGAGGCCAAGCTGAAGGACTTCCAAGGCAACGTGCCACGCGCCGCCACGGAATTGGCGAAGGATTGGCGCATGGATCGCAGCTTGCGCCGCCTGGAAGCGATGCTGATCGCGGCGGACCAGGAGCATTTGCTGGTCGTCAGCGGCACCGGCGACGTGATCCAGCCGACCGACGGCGTGGCCGGCGTCGGCTCCGGCAGTCCTTATGCCGTCGCTGCTGCCCGCGCCCTGCTGAACCATACCGACCTCGGCGCCGCCCAGGTCGTCCGCACGGCCCTGGAGATCGCCGCCGACCTGTGCATCTACACCAACCGCAACATCGACGTGGAAGAGCTATAAAAAGAGGATCACCACGGAAAACACGGAAAACACGGAAAAAAGACAAAAAAGAGGGACGAGAACGTCATAAGAATGGAAGTCGAATAGAGAAAATGATAAAGCTTTGTGTTCCGGCTGGTCTCTTTTCTCTTTTTGTCTTTTTTCCGTGTTTTCCGTGGTGATCCTCTTCTTGTCTTTCGGAGGTTGAACGTGGCTGAATTGACGCCTCGGCAGATCGTGCAAGAACTGGATCGCTACATCGTCGGCCAGGACGCGGCCAAGCGCACCGTGTCCATCGCCATCCGCAATCGCTGGCGTCGCCAACAACTGCCGCCGGAACTGCGCCAGGAACGTCACGCCCAAGAACATCATCATGATCGGGCCGACCGGCGTCGGTAAGACCGAGATTGCCCGCCGACTCGCTCAGCTCGTCGGCGCGCCGTTCCTCAAGGTCGAGGCCACCAAGTACACCGAGGTCGGCTACCACGGCCGCGACGTCGAGAGCATGATCCGCGATCTGACCGAGATCGCCGTCGGCATGATCCGCCAGGAACAGCGCCAGCTCGTCGAGACGCGCGCGAAAGAACGAGTCAACGAACGCCTACTCGATTTGCTGCTGCCACGCTCATCCAGCTGGGATCCCGAGAACACCGAGGAGAACGAGCGCAACCAGCGCAGTCGCGATAAGATGAAGGCACGGCTGGAGGCCGGCGAGCTGGAAGACCGGCCGATCGAACTGAACGTCGAGCAAAAAGCCGTGCCCGTGCAGATTTTGACCAACCTCGGTATGGAACAGATGGATGTCGATTTCCAGAATATGTTCGAGCGCATCATGCCGCGCCAGCAGCAGCAGCGCCAAGTGCCGCTGCGCGAAGCCCGCCGCATGCTGCTCGAACAGGAGACGGAAGCCCTCATCGACCGGCAAGTCGTCACGGAGAAGGCCGTCGAACTGGTCGAAAACCAGGGCATCATCTTCCTCGACGAGCTGGACAAGATTTGCGGCCCGCAATCGGCGCACGGACCCGACGTATCGCGCCAGGGCGTGCAGCGCGATCTGCTGCCGGTGGTCGAGGGCACGACCGTCAACACGCGCTACGGCCCGGTTCGCAGCGATCACATCCTGTTCATCGCCGCCGGCGCCTTCCATCTTTCCAAACCGTCGGATCTGATGCCGGAATTGCAGGGGCGATTTCCCATCCGCGTCGAGTTGACGGACCTGAAGCGCGAGGATTTCCTGCGCATCTTGACCGAGCCGAAGCACTCGCTGACCAAGCAGTACGTCGGCCTTCTGTCCACCGAAGGCATGACGCTGGAATTCACCAAGGACGGCATTGAGGCGTTGGCCGACATCGCCTGCGAAGTCAACAGCACGATGCAGAACATCGGCGCCCGCCGGCTGCACACCATCCTGGAGCGCGTCGTCGAGGACATCAGTTTCGACGGGCCCGATTGCGGCGACAAGCACGTCCGCATCGACGGACCTTACGTCCGCCAGCGTTTGACCGACATCTTGCAGAAGGAAGATTTGACGCGGTTTATCTTGTAGAGAGCGGTTCTCCCGCCGCGCCGCCGTCGATAGAATAGAGTTATTCGGAGTTCGACATCTTTGAGGATGAAGCCTCATGGACGCGGCCCCCTCTCCGGTGGGTGTCGCCACCGCTTCGCCGGTGCCGCCGTCCGAGTGGCCGGAGGCGACGCGGTGGGTCTCTCCTCCCGGTGATCTCTCGATTCGTCTTCCCTCCGACCCTGCGCCGGCCTGGTCGCGTCCGGCGCAGGGAGCGGCCGCGCTGCTTCTCGTGCTGGCCCTGGGTTTGCTCGCCTGGCATACCTATGCCGCGCAGGCGCTGGAGCTGCCGGCCGACGGTCCTCGAAGCGGATACGACGTATCCGCCGAGCCTCGATTTGAACCGCGCCGACCATGCCCAGTTGCTGCAACTGCCCGGCGTCGGCGAAAACCTGGCTCGCCGCATCGAGACGTATCGGATCGAGCATGGCGGATTTCGGGAGGTGGACGAGTTGCGGCGGGTAAGTGGTGTCGGTCCCGTCGTGCTGGAAAAACTGCGGCCCTTCGTTTGCGTCGAACGGATCGAGGACGAGGAGAGCGGCGACAGCTCGGACACGAAGAAAGAGGCCGTCCCTCCGCGTCCGAGCAGCAAAAAGCTCGCCCTCACGCAGCCCATCGACATCAACCGAGCCGACGGCGCGGAATTGCAGCGTCTACCGGGCATCGGGCCGAAATTATCGCAGCGCATCCTCGCTGTTCGAGAGCAGAAGCCTTTTCAGTCGGTGGATGAGCTGCGCCGCGTGCCCGGCATCGGGCCGAAAACGCTCGACACGCCTGCGGCCGCACGTGGTCGTCGTTCCTTGACAAACCTGAAGCCGCGAACGCATGGGTTTCAAGAACCCGTCGCTCGCGCTGCGGGCTTGTCGATTCATCAATCAACGGAGCAGCCGATGGCAGCCAAGTTCGATCTGGTAAGTCCCTTTCAGCCCGCCGGCGATCAGCCGCGGGCCATTGCGTCCCTGGTCGAGGGCTTTCGCGATAGCCGCCCCTACCAGACCCTGCTCGGGGCCACGGGCACCGGCAAGACCTTTACGCGCGGCGCACGTCATCGCCCAGCTGGGCAAGCCGACGCTGGTGCTGGCCCACAACAAGACGCTGGCCGCCCAGCTCTACAAGGAGTTCAAGGCCTTCTTCCCGCACAACGCCGTCCACTACTTCGTCAGCTATTACGACTACTATCAGCCCGAAGCCTACATCCCGCAGCGCGACATCTACATCGAGAAGGACGCCCTCATCAACGAGAACATCGACCGCCTGCGCCTGGCCGCCACCAGCGCCCTTGTCAGCCGCGAGGACGTCATCATCGTCGCCAGTGTGTCCTGCATCTACGGCCTGGGTTCGCCCAGCGATTACAAACGTATGATGATCCGTCTGGTCAAGGGCGAGACCATCAACCGCGACGATCTGCTCTTGCGCTTGGTGGACATCCAGTACGAGCGCAACGACGTCGCCTTCACGCGCGGCAAGTTCCGGGTACGCGGCGACGTGGTGGAGGTATGGCCGGCCTACGAGGAGTTCGGCATCCGTATCGAACTGTTCGGCGACGAGGTTGATGCGTTAGCTGTCATCAACCCGACCAGCGGCGAGACTCTGCGGCAGCTCGACGAGTTGTACATCTACCCGGCCAAGCACTTCGTCACGCCGGAGGAGCGCATCCGGCAAGCCGTTGAGGGCATTCGCGGCGAATTGGAAGAACGGTTGGAGCAGTTCAAGAAGGAGGGCAAGCTGCTGGAGGCGCAGCGGTTGGCGGCACGGTCGCGCTTCGATATCGAGATGCTGCTGGAGGTCGGCCATTGTCCGGGCATCGAGAATTACGCCCGTTGGTTCAGCGGCCGCAAACCCGGTGAGCCGCCGTACACGCTGCTCGATTTCTTCCCCGAAGACTTCCTCATGGTGGTGGACGAATCGCACGTCACGCTGCCGCAGGTGCGCGGCATGTTCGCCGGCGATCACAGCCGCAAGCTCACGCTGGTCGAGCACGGCTTCCGTCTGCCCAGCGCCCTGGACAATCGGCCGCTGCGCTTCGACGAATGGGAGAAGCGCGTCAAGCAAGTGCTGTTCATGTCGGCCACGCCAGCGGCCTACGAGTTGGAGCGCTCGGGCGGCGAGGTGGTCGAACAACTCATCCGGCCGACCGGCCTTGTCGATCCGCTCTTGCACGTCAAGGCGGCGCGCGGCCAGGTGCCCGATTTGATCGAGGAGATCAAGAAGCGCGCCGCTTGCAAGGAGCGCGTGCTGGTGACGACCTTGACCAAGCGGATGGCCGAGGATTTGAGCAACTACTTCCGCGACGCCGGCCTACGCGGCAAATGGCTGCACTCGGAGCTGGACGCCATCGAGCGCGTGCAGGTGCTGCGCGAGCTGCGCGAGGGCGCCTTTGACGTGCTGGTCGGCGTCAACCTGCTGCGCGAGGGACTCGATCTGCCGGAGGTGTCGCTGGTGGCGATCCTGGACGCCGACAAGGAGGGATTTCTACGCTCCGAAACGTCGCTGATCCAGACCATCGGCCGCGCCGCCCGCAACGTCAACGCCGAGGTCATCCTCTACGCCGACCGCGTAACCGACTCGATGCAGCGAGCCATCGACGAGACGCGCCGCCGCCGCGAATTGCAATTGCGGTACAACACCGAGCACGGCATCACGCCGGAGACGGTGCGAACCGCCATCAGCATGGGCATCGAGGGCGAGGTCGCGGCCCACAAGATGGCGGCGGAAGCGGCGGGGCAGAAGGCCGACGATTTCGTCACCGAGGAACAGATGGAGGAGCTGCACCGCGAGATGCTCAAGGCGGCCGACGAGCGCCGTTATGAGGACGCGGCCAAGCTGCGCGACCTGCTCGCCAAACTGAAGGGCGAGCCGGTCGCCTCGCCGCAGGTCAAGAAGCCACGCGGCCGGCGCAAGCGTTCGAGCGAACCAAAGGGTTAGAATAAGGGAGATGGCCATGAGCATTCAATTGACGCGCCAGCAGCGGCAGGCCGTGGAACAGTCGAAGGGGCCTCTTCGCTTCATCGATGCGGAGAGCAAGTGTGAATACGTCCTCCTGCGGGCCGAGTTGTACGAACGGCTGCGGCGGATGGCACAAACCGAGGTACTCGATCCGTCGCTTTATGAATTTGAAGAACCGACGAATCCATCTTGATCGTGCACATCCTCCGTCAATTGCCGTTTCTGGATGCCGCCTCCACCATCGAGGTAGGCGGCGAGTCCGTCGCCATTCGGGCCTACCAAATTGTCGTCTGGGTCAGCCTGAGCGTGTCCGAGGTGCTGGAGGTACAGGCTCCACGCTTCCCGGCCATCCTCGACACCGGACACAATCACAACTTTTCGATCCGAGAGAAGCAGTTCGTCAAGTGGACGAGAATATCCTTGGGAGCGCTCACCCGGTTGGGACAAGTGCTGGTGAATCGGCAGGAGGTGCCGTTATTTGCAGCTCATCTCTGGATTCACCGGAATCGGCCGGGGCGGAGCGAGTTGCTTCTTCGACCTTATCGCCTGGAATTGCCCCAGGGGACCGCATTGTATGCGGATGGGTTGCCGGGTGCCCCTCGGCTACCTCTCCTTGGGCTGCGGGGCTTGGTGAGCAACAAGCTCCGTCTTACCATTGATGGGGTGAATCGCCTGGTATCGCTGCGAACTTGATTGCCAAGCTCAAGGGCGAGCCGGTGGCCTCGCCGCAGGTCAAGAAGCCGCGCGGCCGGCGGAAACGGTGAGAGGAGCGACTGCTCTTTCGCCGGCGCTGGCGAAAGCGTACACTGCCGGTCGATTTCGCGGACCCATCCAGGAGCGGAGCATGTCCATCAACAAGCCTCGACCTCTGCTGCGGATCGAGTACGAAGAAGCGGCGGAGGCATACCTGCGCAGCCTGCCGCCGGAGCACTTCATGGAAGCCACCGCCCAGGGAAAACAGCGGGAAATCACCCTGGAAAGCCTGGCCCTCGTGAGGGCCCGCCGACCGGAAGTGCAGGCCTTCAACGAACTGCTGGTGCAATATCCACGACGCGGCGAGCGGAAAATCGGCCAGGTGGTGCCCGATAACATGGTCGTCGTCTGGCCCGAACCGATTCAAGCCAGCGGCAGTTACGATCTGCCTTTGCAGCCGACCGGCCCGTTGTGGATGCTGGAGTACGTCTCCAAGTATAACAAGCGCAAGGACTACGAAGACAACATGCAGAAGTACGAGCGCGAGTTGAAAGTCCCGTACTATCTGCTGTTTTACCCCGATGCGCGCGAATTGACTCTTTTCCAGCTACGGAGTCGCAAATACCGCAGCGTGCCGCCCAACGAGCGGGGACGCCACGCCATCGCGGAGTTGGACCTGGAAGCGGCCTTGCTGGACGACTGGGTGCGTTTCTGGTATCGGGGCGAGTTGCTGCCGCTGCCGGCGGACCTGCAGCGCGACCTGGACGAAACGCGCCGGCAACTGCGACGAATGACACGCCGCGCCGACGAGCAGGCACGCCGCGCCGACGAGCAGGCACGCCGCGCCGACGAGCAGGCACGCCGCGCCGACGAGCAGACCCGCCGCGCCGTGGAGGAACGTCAAGCGCGTCTGGCGGCGGAAGGAGAGATGCGTCGTCTGCGAGCGGAACTGGAACAGATACGGACGGGAAAGAGGGGACCGTCGTAAGGCCACCGTTCAACGAAACAGGCTCGCGGTCCTTATTTCGCCTTCTTGTGACGGCGTTCTGCCTTCAGACGCAGATACGCCTGGATGAAATCGTCGATGTCGCCGTCGAGGACGTTCTGCACCTGCGGCGTTTGCACGTCGGTGCGGACGTCCTTGACCAGCGTGTACGGCTGCATGACGTAATTGCGAATCTGGTAGCCCCAGGCCACCTCTCCCTTCTCGTCGTACAGTTTCTCGACCTCGGCTCGGCGTTTCTGCTCCTCGACCTGGTACAGCTTGGCCTTGAGCATTTTCAGGGCCATCTCGTCGTTTTTGTGCTGGCTGCGCTGACTGCGGCTCTCGGCGGCGATGCCCGTCGGCAAGTGCGTGTAACGCACGCCGCTCTCGGTCTTGTTCTGGTGTTGGCCGCCCGGCCCGCCGCTGCGGAACGTATCGCGCCGCAGTTCGTCGGAGCGAATCTCGATCTCGATAGTCCCTTCGATCTCGGGAATCACGTCCACCGCGGCAAACGACGTTTGCCGCCGAGCGTTGGCGTCGAAGGGACTGATGCGCACCAGGCGATGGACGCCGGCCTCGCCTTGAAGGTTCCCGTAAGCGTAATCGCCCATGACGTGCAGGGTGGCGTTGCGGATGCCGGCCTCTTCGTTGGGTAGCTCATCGACGATCTCGACTTCGTAACCGTGCCGTTCGGCCCAGCGCGCGTACAGGCGTAGGAGCATCTGCGCCCAGTCGCACGCCTCCGTCCCGCCGGTGCCGGCCTGGATGCGCAGGTAGGCGTTGCTGGCGTCCTGCGGCCCGTCGAGCATGGCGCGCATCTCGAAGTCGTCGAGGCGCTTCTCGAACGGCGTCAATTCGCGCTCCAGCTCGGATTCCAGGCTCGCGTCCTCGTCGGACAACTCGACGAGCGCCTGGACGTCGCCGGCGATGGTCTCCAGTTCCTCGTAGGGCTTGAGCAGACCGTTGAGCGGCTTCAGCTGGGCGATGACTTCCCGGGCCTTCTCGGGGTTATCCCAGAAGTTGGGCTGGCCCATTCGGACGTTGAGCTGTTCGCGCTGGGATTGTTTGCTGGAGATGTCAAAGAGAGTCTCGGAGCTGGGTCAAACGGTTCAAGACCTCATCACTGCGTCGGCGTAAATCGGCGTTCATCGCGTTCCTCGTGGGGGTTGTCGTCCGATGGGATCGGACGTTGACAGGACCAATATAGCAAGAAGCGGGTTCGGAGGGCAATTCGGGTTGTCGGCGCGCCCTTGTCCGGACGAGCGGAGGGTTTACACTGAGAGTCGGTCGCCGCTTGCGGCGTAGCGAGTGCCGCCTTCGTCCCAGGAGAGGATCGTTATCGTGGCAGTCCCGAAGTTGATGCGGATGGGTCTTCGTCTTTTCCTGTTTGCCCTGTTGCTGGCCGCGTTCGGGCTGGCCTGGAGGCAGGACGCGAAACCGCCGGCCGCGGAGACGCCGCGCCTGGCCGTGCTGGTGGTCTTCGATCAACTGCGCGGCGACTACCTGACGCGCTGGGACGCCCTGTTCGGGGACGGCGGTTTCCATCGTCTGGAGAAAGAAGGAGCGTGGTTCCAGAATTGCCATTACCCCTACGCCGACACGTGGACGGCGGCCGGACACGCCTCGCTGGCAACCGGCTGCTCGCCGCAAACGCACGGCATCATCGCCAACGACTGGTACGATCGCGCCGCCGCCACGTCGGTTTACTGTGTCGCCTCGCCGCGTTACCGCCGCGTCCCGCCGTCGGCCGACGTCGCGGTTCGAGTGACGGAGGGCGGCAAGGCCGGAGGCGTTTCGCCGGAGCGACTGCTGACGCCGACGCTGGCCGACGCTCTCAAGGACGCCACCGGCGGCAAGGGACGGGTCGTGGCGCTGTCGCTGAAGGACCGCTCGGCGGTGCTGCCGGGCGGACGGCGGCCCGACACCTGTTACTGGCTGGACACGACCCACGGCGAATTCGTGACCTCTACTTACTACCGCGATCGGCCGCATCCCTGGGTCGCCGACTTCAATCGCTCCGGCGCGATCGATCGGTGGGTGGGCCAGAAGTGGACGCGCCTGCGGGCGGAACTGGATTATGAGAAATACAGCGGGCCGGATGACGGCGCGGGGGAGGGGACGCTCCTGTTCGGACGGACGTTCCCGCACCCTCTGGGAGGCGGAGGGGCGGTCAAGCTCAAGTCGGCGTATTACGGGGCGCTATACAATTCGCCGTTCGGCAACGACGTACTGCTGGGGCTGGCGCGGCGAGCCATCGAAATGGAGAAACTCGGTACGCGCGAAACGCCGGACCTGCTGTGCCTTAGCTTCTCGTCTAACGATGCCATCGGCCATTGCTGGGGACCGGATTCGCAGGAGGTGCTCGACGTCACCCTGCGGACGGATCGCATCGTCCAGGAATTGTTGACGGTCCTCGATAAGCAGGTGGGCAAGGGCCGTTACGTCCTGGTGCTCAGCGCCGATCACGGGGTTTGTCCTCTGCCGGAGACGTTGCGGCGGCGCGGCGAGGACGCCGGCCGCGTCGATCTGAAGTCGCTTCTTGGAAAGGTGAATGCGTTCCTGGGTGAGACGTTCCATGTGCCGGCGGAGGACAAGC
Source organism: uncultured Planctomycetota bacterium (assembly GCA_963849325.1). GTDB lineage: Bacteria > Planctomycetota > Planctomycetia > Gemmatales > Gemmataceae > JAJPHU01. Next base: position 799,689 of record CAWKHF010000012.1, read on the forward strand.
GTTGGGTGGAGGCGACGGCAGGCGCCTGGCTGTATCTGAACCGCGACCTATTGGCCCGCCACGATCTGAAGCAGGAGAAAGTCGAGACGGCGTTGGCCGGCTGGCTGAAGAAACAACCCGGCGTGCAGGCCGCCTATACGCGCAGCCAGCTTCTGGCCGGGGTAGCGGCGGAAGATGCCGTGGGGCAGAGCGTGCGGCGGTCGTTCCAGCCCGAACGCTCCGGCGACGTGCGCATCGTCGAAAAGCCGTATCACCTGCTGACGTCACGCCTGACGGGCACCAACCACGGTACGCCGAACGCCTACGATACGCACGTTCCGCTGCTGGTGTACGGGCCGGGAGTACGCCGGGGGGTGCGGCACGAGGCGGTCACTCCGCAGGCCGCCGCCGCCATCCTGGCGGAAGCGCTCCGCATCAGGCTCCCGGCGAAGGCAACTGCGCCGCTGCCCCGCGATCTTCTCCTCTCGCGATGACAGAGACGACCAAGACTCACTGCTGGCAATATCGGGCTTCCTGATCCAGAAGGAAAGCCGCGTATTCCAGGAGGAGGGCCTGGGGCGCCTGTTCCTTCGGCGCGGACGTTGCCGGCAGTGAGGCGCCGCGGAGGGCGGCGTTGCGGAACGCCTGCCGGTCAAACCTCGATGCTTCTTGCGGCGTCTGTTTGAGAAGGGCTGGGTCGGCGAACATGGAGAGTCCTCCACTTTCGGAGCGGACCCGAGCAGAGACCGCTCGGGGCGCTGGGATGGGGCGTCCGGGCCGACTTCAGGGGAACAGAGGGCCAGGGAAGCTGCAGGGTGATAGGGGCCACCCGAGATTGTTCCCTCCTACTATCATTCTACGCTCGGACTCGGCCCAGCGCCAGCCACTGAGCAAAAATCGGCCGCAATCCGCTATCGTCTTCCGCAGTTTCGGATCGCCGCGTCCGACCGGCGGCTTGCTTTCCGTCCTCGGCAGGACTACATTGTCCCTCGCCCGAGTCGAGGATTGATTATGACTCCCAAGCCGTCTGATTCGTCCGGTCGTCGTACCTTTCTCAAGCGAGCCGCCGGGACGGCGTCCATCGTGGCCGGCGCCGGCGCCGCTTCCACCGCCTCGGGGGCCGTTCCCGCTTCTCGGCTGCCGACGATCAAACTCGGGACGCACGACGTTACCCGACTCATCATCGGCGGCAATCCGATCTACGGCTACTCGCACTTTAACAAGCTGCTCAGCCAGCACCAGACCGCCTGGCACACGCCGGAACGCGTGGTCGAACTGCTCCAGCGCTGCGAGGAGTGCGGCATCAACACGTGGCAGAACAGCTACGCCGAACGAACGCTGCAAGACCTCGATCGCTTCCGCGCCGCCGGCGGCAAGATGCACTGGCTCTGCCTGGGCAAGCCGGACTGGGACCAGCATCCCGAGCACATCGACGACGCCGCCCGTCGCAAGCCCATCGGCATCGCGCCTCACGGCGCCCTCGCCGACCGTCTGCACCGCCAGGACCGCCTCACCGTCCTGACCGACCTGCTCAAGCGCATCCGCGGCAAGGGCGTCCTGGTCGGCCTGTCGGCGCACAACCCCGCCCTGATCGAACTGGCCGAGGACAAGGGCTGGGACATCGATTACTATATGTGCTGCCTCTATTATCTCACGAGGCCGCGCGCTGAGTTTCAGAAGCTCCTGGGCAAGGATCTGCCCCTGGGCGAGATCTACCTGCCAACCGATCCGCCGCGGATGTTCCAGGCCGTCCGGGCCACGCGCAAGCCGTGCCTGGTGTACAAGGTGCTGGCCGCCGGCCGCCGCGTTGGCAGCCCGGCCGAGGTGCGCGACGGCCTGGCCGTCGCCCTGTCCAACATCAAACCGACCGATGCTCTCCTCGTCGGCATGTACCAGCAGTTCGGTGACCAGGTGGGTGCCAATTCCGCCGCGGTACGCGAACTGTGCGCCCGGAAGCGTTGAGAGAGTCCCGATCGTCCGCGGCGCGGCGAAACGAGAGTCCTGGCACGTCCCTTGCTACCTGGTAAACGGCTCCCCCGCTGCCTGAGCCATCGCCGTCGGCAAACGCGGAAGGCGAGGCGATCTCTCCCTGTTACAATGACAGTACGAAGGCGCGGCGAAATCCGTTTGTTCGGACGCCGCACCGCCTTCGTTGCATTCGTTCGCTGACAGTCGATTGACGGAGGAGGTAGGGAATGGTATCAGTAAAGACGTTGGGATTGCTGACAAGCCGATGGCACTGAGCACGGAGCGATCCGGCGCGGCGGAGGCACGACCGGCCCTTTTCGCCAGGATGTCCGGACGAAAAGGTTCGAGCGAACGGAAAACTCTCGGGACAAGGTGACGCGAAGGGAATCGCACTTGGACCGGCCGGAGCGACGTGATGATTCCCAGCAAGCCAGTCGAGTTGGCCCTCGGGCCCCTGGTACACGGGCCGCACGACATCCGCGGCGACCGCGATCCCCAGCGCGACCACGATCGCATCGAACGGTTGACGGATTCCTGGCCGACCCGCGCGAACGTGCGCAAGACCGGGCCGGACCTCACCCTCGACTACGATCCGAGCAAGCCCGACTTCCTGACCGAGTTGCTGCCGTTTTACGACCACCCTCTCTTCGCGAGCGCTCCCGAACCGTACCGGCAGGCCGCCCTGTCGTGCGGTTGGATCGCCTATAACGAGAAGACGGTGGCGATCGAATCCAAGATCGTCTCGCCGGCGTGCATGCACCTGATCGACGGCGACCTCGTTGGTTTCCCGCGCCACCAGTACCGACCGGCGGTTTCGCAGGCCCTCGTCGATGAGTCCTATCACGTCCTGCTCGTCGTCCAGGCCAACAACGTGACCCGGCAGCGGCGCGGCTTGCACGACATGACGGTGCCTTCGTTCGAGTTGGTCTCCCACATGCAGCGGCAGCAGGACAAGCACCCGGAGCGGTGGAAGAAAATCCTCATCCAACTGGCCACCGCCGTCGTCTCGGAAGTGCTCGTCAGCGAATACCTCCGTCTGCTGTCGGATGCTCCGGGCATCCAGCCGCTCAACCGCATCACCACCGAGATCCATCGCCGCGACGAGGCGGCCCACAATGGCCTGTTCAAGAGCCTGGGAGCGGTGATTTATCACGGTCTGAGCCGCAAGGAAAAAGAGTTTTTCGTCGAGGCGCTGACGCAGCCCTCGATCTGGTTCGCCAGTCCGGAGTTGGACGTGTGGGAGTCCATGCTGCGGCAAATTGATTTCCCGGCGCCGAGCCGATGATCGCCGACTGCCGAGCGCAGCGACGAGCGAAGGGCATCCGCCTCGACCTGGGTACGCTCGACACGCTTTTCGAGGATCTGGGCGTGGAAAACAACCTTCGGTCGCGGGCCTATCCGACTTGAAATTCGGCGAGCGGGGGCGTCAGCCCCCTGTTGGAAGAAACAGGGAGCTGACGCCCCTCGCTCGCCGACTGCTACCTCAACGAAGCGAGATATCTTATGTGTGGAATCGCAGGTGCGTTCGATCTGACCGGCCGGCGGGAGTTTCCCGAGGAGCGCCTGTTGCTCATGACCGGGGCCTTGGCGCACCGGGGACCCAATGACGAGTACGTCCACTGTGAGCCGGGAGTCGCCCTCGGCGTTCGCCGCCTGTCGGTCATCGACGTGGCCAACGGTCGGCAGCCGCTGTCCAACGAGTCCGGCGACGTTCTGGGTGGCCTACGAAGGCGAGCTGTACGAGTACCCCGACCTCCGCGCGCAACTGCTGGCGCGCGGCCATCGGCTGTTGACGCACTGCGACACCGAGGCGTGGGTCCACCTGTACGAAGACCTCGGCGAAAAGGTCTTCGCGCAGGCGCACGGCCAGTTCGGCGTTTCGCTGTGGGACCGCAACCGCCGCACCGTATTTCTCAGCCGCGATCGCATCGGCATCAGCCCGCTGTTCTACGCCGAGGCGGACGGCTGGCTGCTGTGGGCTTCCGAGATCAAGAGCCTGCTCGCTTCCGGTCTGATTTCCGCCCGGCCGGACGTGCGCGGACTGGACTATTTCTTCAACTTCTTCTGCCTGCCGACGAGGCGCACGGCTTTCGAGGGCGTCCATTCGCTGCCGCCGGGCCACTACCTCCGCGCTCACGAGGGCCGGCTGACGCTCCAGCGTTACTGGGACCTCGATTTCCCCGATCGCGGAACGGAGCGCCGCTATGGCAACGACGACAAGGCGGCCGAGGACCTGGAGTCCGTGCTGCGCGGCGCCGTCCGCCGCCGGCTGTGCGGCGAGGTGCCTCTCAGCTGCTACATCAGCGGCGGACTCGATTCGACGATCATTCTCGGACTCAGCTCGCAGGAGAAAGGCGAGCCGATCCCGTCGCTCACCATCAGCCTCAACCGTTCCGGTCCCGCCGACGAGCGCAGCAAGGCGGAGGAGTCGGCCCACTACCTCGGCTCGAAGCTGACCGCGGTGACGGTGACGCCGGCCGACCTCATCAACCATTTCCCGGACGTGATCCTCGGCGCGGAAGGCCCGGTGCTGGACACGTCCTGCGTGGGGACGCTGATGCTGGCCGCGGCCAACCGCCAAGCGGGCAACATCGTCGCCCTGACCGGCGAGGGGGCCGACGAGGCGCTGGCCGGTTACGTCTGGTTCAAGTGGAACCCCTTCCAGCGATTCGCCGGCTACTCCGGCCGATTTGTCGCCCTATCCATGCTGATTGGCGGCGGTAGGGCGCACCGTCCGTCGTATCGCGGCACCGGCGGCGTCCGCACCGCGCAGCAGATCGCCTGGGAATTCATGGCCCAGAGCCGCGAACGGCTCTACACTCCGGCGATGTGGCAGCGACTGGATGGCCACTCCGCTTACGACGACGTCTCGGTTGCCCGAGCGCATCCAGCGCTGGCACACCCTCAACCAGTCGCTGTACCTGAGCTATCAGATCATGTTGCCGGGCCTGCTCATGGCCGCCAAGGGAGATCGGGCAACGCGCTTTTCCGCCACGGAGGGGCGTTATCCCTTCCTCGACGAGCGTGTGGTGGAGTTCTGCGCCGGCCTGGCGCCGCGCTACAAGCTGCGCGGCTGGACGGACAAATGGCTGCTTCGCCGCGTGGCGTCGCGCGTGCTGCCGCCGCCTATCGCCCGTCGCAGCAAGACCATGTTCCGCGCCAACATGGGTCGGGGGTTCGTTGGCCCGGATCGGCCTCGCTGGGTGGACCAGCTGCTCAGCCCCGAATCGCTGAAGGCGACCGGCTACTTCGATTTCGCGGCGGTGCAATTGGCCCGCGCGGTGCAGTTGCAAAAGCCGCTGCGGTCGCTGTATCGCTTCTCGCTCGACATGGGACTGATCGGCGTCATCGCCACGCAACTGTGGCACCACCAGTATTGCGGCGGCGGCCTGTGCGAGTTGCCTACCTGGACGCCGCCCGACCTGACGAAGACGCGGCTTTATGGTAAGCTGGAGGCGCCGATCCCCACCGAGGGACGGGCCGCGACCATTGCCGTGTGAGACATTCTTCCGACAAGCTGACAAGCCCGGAGCGCTAGCGACGGGGGAGACCCATCGCTAGCGCTCCGGGCTAGTATTCTTAACCCTATGTCGATGCGCCGGCCGTATTCGCTGAAAATCCTCTGGCACGGGCGCAACCGCTTCTTGCCGGCGGTCCTCGCCGTCTCCTTCAGCGCCGTGCTCATCGCCGTGCAGTTCGGCGTGCTGCTGGGAACGCTGGCCGTCACCTCCAAGCCCATCGATCACGCTTCCGCCCAGATCTGGACCGGCATTCGCGGCGTGCCGAGCATCGAGTTGGGCCATCCCATCCCCGACTCGTGGCTCTATCGCCTCCAGGCCCAGCCGGAGATCGAAGACGTGGAGACGTACCTGTACGAATTCGTCTACTGGCACAAGCCGGCCGGCGGCGCCGTCCACTGCTGCATCATCGGTGTCCATCTCGAACGCTCCTCGCTGGGCGCGGTGCGCGACCTGACGCCCGCGATGCGCACCCTGCTGACCGAGCCGGGGGCCGTCGTCGTCGATGGCATGGAGCTGGACCGGCTGGGCCTGACGCACGGCGTCGGCGAGACCGCCGAGATCATGGGCCACAAGGTCCGCATCGTGGGACTGGTCCAGGGTTTCAAGAGTATTTGGGGTCCGTATGTCTTTTGTTCCATGCAGACGGCGCGAATGGTCCTGTCGCAGTTTCAACCCGACCAGACGCAATATCTGCTGGCCCGCTGCCGCCGCGGGGCGGACGTGCCGGTCGTCGTCGAGCGTTTGGGCCGCAAGTATCCGGAGATGACCGTCGTGGCGCAGGAGGACTTTTCGCTACAGACGCGCTGGTACTGGCTGACGCGGACGCGGGTCGGCATCGCCCTGGGACTGACGTCGGTGCTGGCCCTGATCGTCGGCCTGGTGATAACCAGTCAGACGCTGTACGCGGCCACGGCGGCGTCGCTGCGCGAGTACGCCGTGCTGCGGGCGCTGGGTCTGCCGCGCTGGCGCATCTCGGCGCTGGTGCTGGCGCAGTCGTTCTGGATCGGCCTGGGCGGCGTGGCCACGTCGCTGCCGGTCGCCGTCGTTGTGGCGCGGGTTGCCGGCCTCATCGGCGCCGAGGTCCAGCTGCCCCCGTGGCTGCTGGCGGGTACGATAATCGTGACCATGCTCATCGCCCTGGTCTCCGGTTTCCTGGCCCTGCGCTCGCTGCGCCTGGTGGAGCCGGCCAACTTGTTGCGTTGAGGGACGATCTGATAGCTCCCCTCTCCCCCGAAGTGGGGGAGAGGGGTTGGGGGTGAGGGGGAGTGCGGCCCCCTCACCCCCAACCCCTCTCCCCCACTTCGGGGGAGAGGGGCTTCGCGGAGAGCCTCTGAGAACCTAAATGGTCCAGCCGGACGTAACCATCTCGGCGACGAAGCTCAGCCGCGCTTTCGGCAGTGGCGAGGCGCGGACGCTGGCCGTGCGCGAGGCGTCGCTGGAGTTGCGGGCCGGCGAGATGTCGCTGTTGATGGGTCCGTCGGGCAGCGGCAAAACGACCCTGCTGGCGATGCTGTCCGGCCTGCTGCGGCCCGACAGCGGACAGGTGGCCGCTCTGGGCGGCGACTTGTGGCGCATGTCCGACGAGGAGCGCGAGTCCTTTCGCCTTCGTCACTGCGGCTTCATTTTTCAAGGGTCCAATCTCATGCCCGCCCTGAATGCCCGCGACCACCTGGAGATGGTGCTGCGCTGGGGCACGCGAATGCCGTGGGCCGAGGTGAAGCGGAAAGTGACGGACATGCTCGCCCTGCTGGGCCTGGCTTCCAAGGCGGACCTTCTGCCCGAACATCTCTCCGGCGGAGAGAAGCAGCGCGTCGCCATCGGCCGCGCACTCATCAAGCAGCCGGACCTGTTTTTCGCCGACGAGCCGACCAGCGCCCTCGACTGGGAGCACGGCCGGCACGTGGTCGAGTTGCTGCGCGAGACGGCCCACGGCGGCGCCACCGTCGTCATGGTCACGCACGATTCACGGATTCTTCCCTACGCCGACCGCGTTTATCAGCTGGAGGACGGCCGGCTGCGCGGCGCGAGTGTACCGGCGAACCCGGCGGTCATGGGTGCCTCATGAACATGAAAAAACTTCTCTTATTCCTGGGCATCATCATCTTGCTCGTCGGCGTCGGCGGCGCGGGCTGGATCGGCCAACCACTTCTGGGGCCCTGCGATGCAGCCAACGGGTGTCGGCGGCGAACCGAGCAAGGCCGACGACGGCGCCGACGCGGAGGGCGTGGTCTGCACCGGCTACGTCGATCTGGAGCACGGCGTCCGCTCCTTGGCCCCCCTTCGGCCGGGCCGTGTCGCAGAGGTGTTCGTGCAGGAAAATCAGCACGTCGAGGCCGGCGCACACCTGCTCCGGCTAGAGGACGAGGACGCGAAAAGACAGGTGGAGGAGGCGGAATCGGCGCTGGAATCCGCGGAGGTTCAGATGGAGCAATCCCGCAAGCTCGCCGAGCAGCAGCGGGCGCGCCTGGCCCAGCAGCAGGCCGCCATCGACGCCGCCGCCTTCCGCCTCGACGCGGCGCGGCAGATGCTCCAACAGCGCAACGAGGAACAGCTCAAGAACCTGGTGAGTCGTCGGGACGTCGAGGTGACTCGCGACGAGGTGAAAGCCCTCGAAGCGCAGGAGCGTGCCGAGCGCGAGAAGCTGGCCGAACTAAAGACGATCGATCCCAACCTGTTCGAGCGCAAGGCGCGGGCCGAGGTGAAGCTGGCACGGGTGCGGCGCGACCGTGCCCGGCACCAGCAGAAGGAATGTACCCTGAAAGCTCCGACGGCGGGGACGGTCCAGCGCGTGTCGGTGGGCGCCGGCGATGTCGTGACCGGCAACCCGACTCAGACGATTATCCGCTTCTGCCCGGACGAGACGCCGCTGATCCGCGCGGAGGTGAATCAGGAATTCGCCGATCGCGTTCGGGAGGGGCAGACGGCGCTGATACGGGACGATGCGCGATCCGGGACCAGCTGGCGCGGCAAAGTCTGGCGCATGGCCGGATGGTACGAGCGGCGGCGGCCGAACTCCGAAGATCCTTCCGCCTACGTGGACGTGCGAACGGTCGAATGTCTCCTCACGATCGATCCGGGCCAGCCGCCCTTGCGCCTCGGCCAGCGCATGCGCGTGATGATCGGCGTCGTGCCCGCCGAGCGTTGAGACAAAGAACCTCTCGTTTCGCCGCGACGCGCAGCGGAGCGCGGGACTCTCCCGCGCTCCGCTGCGCGTCGCGGCGAAACGAATCACTGCTTCTCAGCCGAATTGCACGGCAGGCACGGCGTCGGCATCCCATTCTTCGTCGCGCGCCTCGCGCACCAGGGACATCACGCGCCACGTTCCGTCGCCCTGGAGCCGCAATACCATGTCGTGATATTCGAGCAGCCCCTGGTCCGGCCCCACGCTGACGTAGGTGATCGAGGTCCGCGAAAGCAGATCGTAGAGATGTCGCGCCTTGGCGGAGTCCAGGGCGCTGGCCGACTCATCGAGGAAGGCAAAGTCCGGCTCGGCGAGGAGGAGGCGCGCGAAGGCGAGACTCTGCTGCTCGCCCAGGGAGAGCACCGCCCCCCAGTCTCGGCGTTCGGTATCCAGGCCGCCGACGCGCTCCAGCACCGCTTGGAGCTGTACGTCCTTCAGCACGGCCAACAGCCGTTCGTCGGAGACGGTCGTGTCTCCCGGCAGCGTATACAACAGTTGAGCGCGGAGGGAGCCGAGCGTCAGGTAGGGCTGTTGCGGCAGGAACATCATGCTGCTCCAGCGGCGGCCGCACGATGCGCCCCTGTCCCTCCTTCCACAGCCCGGCCGTGGCCCGCATCAACGAAGTTCGCCCCGAGCCGTCCGGTCCCACAATCAGCAAGCGCTTCCCCAGCGGCAGTTCCAGCGACAGCCCCTCGACGAGCAGCCTTCCGTCGTCCGGGGTAGCCAGCGTCAGCCCATCATAGGCCAGGCGCGCCTCGTCCTCGACGACCTCGATGGACAACTTGGCCGTCTCCGGCGCGTCGTCGGTCGCCTCATAGAACGCCCCGAGGCGCTCGACGACGGCGGCGAACGTGGTGATGCGCTGGAACTCCTTGACGATGAGCGAGAACGCATCGAGCACGAAGTTGAAGCCCACCTGCGCCTGGGCCACCTGGCCGAACTCGATCTGGCCGCGAATGTACAAGGGCACGGTAATCAGCACCGGAATCAGCTGGGTCATGTAGCCGTACCAGGACGTGAAGAAGCCCAGGTTGCGGTTGACGCCGATGATGACGCGCCAGTTCTCCAGTGCCTTCTGCAAGCAGTAGCGCACGCGGCTATTTTCCTTCGGCTCGCCCTGGTGCAGGGCGACCGGGTCCGCATGTTCGCGTACGCGGATGAGTTCATAGCGGAAGTCCGCTTCCTTCTTGAACTGCTGCACGTCCAGGCCGACCAGGCGCCGTCCCAGCACGACCGTCATGAGGGTGCCGAAGGCGGCGTAGCCGACCGCACCGACCAGCAGCCAGGGCGTGATCGACCACAGGACGCCCGCGAAGCCGGCCAGCGCGACGGTGGCGTTAACCAATATGAGGACAATGGAGAGCGTATTCGTGGTGAAAGTCTTGACGTCCTCGGAGATACGCTGATCGGGGTTGTCGAGTTGGCCCGTCGTCTTGATGCGGTGGTAGGCGCGGTTGGCGAGATAGCGGTCGGTGAGGTGACGGGTAAGCCAGCTCCGCCAGCGCAGGCCGAGCATTTCCTCGGTGAAGCGAAGGAAGGTGGCGACCACGGCGGACAGGGCGAACACCCCGCCATAAAGGAGGGCGAGGTGGCAGACCTGGTCCGACTTCCGTTCGGTGGCGGACGTGATCAGGTCGCCATAGACGTAACTGTTGCGGATGTCGAGTCCCTTGACGACGAAAACGAGGGTGAGGAGCAGGGCGAGCAGTCCGATGCCCCACTTTCCCGCGTCGGACTTGAAGAAGGGCGTGGTGATCCGAATAAAGCGCGCCCACCGACTCCGGCCATTCGACCTCATCCGTGTCTCCTCCCCGGGCCACTCGGGCCTCGATTGCTACCGATTGGTTCTCGCCGCCACGCTGCACGCCACAGGCTTCCGAACCGGAAACGTCCTCCGCAAAGACCGAGAAAAAGCACCGGACGAACCCCTGCCCTCGGTCCAGGAGCGGTTCGTCGTTCGATAGGCAGATAACCTCTTCACGCCCGCCGAGACGGCGGGACGGATTTCGGGCGCGAGGCGTACAAACCCGGAGGGAACGGGAGGGTCTGATGGGCACGACCGGGGGAGCGATCCCCGGCGCATCGGGCGGGAGTCAAGCAGCTGCCTCTCCTCTCCAGGAGTGGGCCGGGTCCGTCGGCCGATCTCCTCCCATCCTGTCAAATGGGCTGTCCGCGAAAGTGAAATCAATTGTACCAGCCGTCCGAGCCGGTGGGAATCGGAAATTTACGATTTTTTCGAGCGTCTTAATAGCTCATACTCAGCCGTTTTGAGACGATTTGCCTCTCCGCGACTCGACGGAACTGTCCTTCCAGGCGACGAGCGACGGCACGAGCCTTGCACGAAAATGTCTGAGTTGATCGTGGTCTTTCAGGCCGAGAAAGGCGGCCGCGGTGTGGATTTCTCCGCACCGGAACAAGAAAACCATGCCAAAGCACAAGAAAGACAAACACGCCCAGAGCGTCAACCAAGGTGTTGGGGCCAAGCAGGCAGTCAACCCGGTGGTATCCGGCGTTCAGCAGGCCGTGAGTAAGGACAACAAGGCATTCCAGCAGCACGACGCCAGCAACCGGCTCGGCGACTACGAGGGCACCGGCAATCATGCCCGTACCGGCAACCGAGGCCACCAGTAAGGGACCGTCTCGAATTCCCTTCCTCGTTTCGCGTCGGCTCGACGGGCCGCGCGGCCCGTCGAGCCGACGCGAAATTCGTGGCAGCGAGGACGAGCATGAACTTCGCCTCCGAGACAGCGGCCGGGTGGGAACACCGGGACGCGACGGTCAACGGTGTGCACCTGCACTATGTCGAGGCCGGGTCGGGACCGCTGGTCGTCCTGCTGCACGGCTTTCCGGAGTTCTGGTACTCGTGGCGGCACCAACTCCCCGCTCTGGCTGCGGCCGGCTTCCGCGTACTGGCTCCGGACCTGCGCGGCTACAATCTCTCCGACAAGCCACCTGGCGTTCCCGCCTACCGGATGGACGTTTTGTTGGAAGACGTGGCCGGTCTGATCCATCACGCGGGAGAGTCTCGGGCCGCTGTCGTCGGGCACGACTGGGGCGGCGTCCTCGCCTGGCACCTGCCTCCGCGCTACCCGGAGATGGTGGATCGGCTCATCATTCTCAATGCACCCCACCCGGCGGCGTACCGGCGCGAGATGCGGTCCTGGCGACAACTGCTGAAGTCGTGGTACGTGTTTCTGTTTCAGGTGCCCGGCTTGCCGGAGCAGATGTTCTGCGCCGGCGACTATGATCTCGTCGGCCGAATGTTGCGTCGCCAACCCGTACACCGCGAGGCGTTCACGCCGGAGGACATCCGCTGCTACAAGCAAGCACTCGCTCGTCCCGGCGCCTTGACTGCGGCCCTCAATTACTATCGCGCCCTGCGCTACCCAATGGCCCATGCGGGAGGCGAGCCTTCGCTTATCTCCGTGCCCACGCTCCTGCTCTGGGGCGAGCAGGATCCGTACCTCAGTCCTCGACTGACGGAGGGTCTACAGTCGTGGGTATCCGATCTCCGCGTTGTGCGTTTCCCCGACGCCAGCCACTGGGTCCAGAATGACGCGCCCGAGCGCGTGAACCGTCTGATGATCGATTTCCTCCGCGACCTGCCGATACCGCGTCTGGAGCAGACCGCTCCCGCTGCCTGCACCTCGGAACCGCAAGCCGCACGGGCGCACCTTGTCAACGCCTAGTGCAAGATCCAGCGACCCTCTTTCCGAGCCTGAAGCGTAAGCGAAGGGCATGTCTTCGCTTACGCTTCAGGCTCGGACAAGATCTCGCTTGTCCTATCGCTAGGTGATTTGCCCCGCCTTGCAGGCGGCGGCCTCGCGGATCAGTTCGCGCAGGCTGGCATCCTCGATGCGCGATAGGGTTTGGGAGACGTTCGAGCCAGCAGCGCTGGCGGAAACCACTTTCCGGCCAGTCCTCGGCCATGTCGGTCACGTTCATGAGGAAGACAGTGACGTGGCAGGTGAAGCCGGCCTTCTCGTAGAAGTAGCTGCCCAGCGGGTCCGGCTGGAGAACGCCGACGAGGCCGGCCTCTTCCCAGGCTTCTTGCAGGGCGATCTCGGCCAACGTCTTGCCCGGCTCCATGCAGCCCTTGGGCACCACCCAGCGCTTGCCGCTGCGCGACGACACCACGCAAATCTGACCGCCGTTGAGCGGGATAACGCCGGCTTGCCGGATGACGTTGGAAGCGGTTGGCATGAGAGACCCCACGAGACCAGTAGATCCATCCTAGCGTAGCATGTCGCAAACAGGCGGAGTCCGTCAAGCACGGTTTGGCCTTTTTCGCACGATCTCCACACGTCCCGAGCCGTTCGTTCCGAATTCCTCCGCTGGTGGCAATCCCAGGGCCATGTTATAACGAGGGAGGGGAGGGGCTGTGGGGAGAATGAGCCATCATGGCGACCGGCAGCGAATCGGCCGAGACCATTCTGATCGTCGATGATGAAGAGCCGGTTCGCCGGACCTTCCGCGAATGGCTGGAAGGGGCCAACCTCGGCTGCCGCATCCTGGCCGCGGCCGACGCCGAAGCGGCCCTGGTCCAGGCCAATCAGCACAGCATCGATCTCGCCATCCTCGACTGGAACCTGGGGGCCGGCAACGACGGCCTGCGCCTGCTCGAAGACCTGACGCTGTTCAACCCCGACGTGGTCGCCATCATGATAACCGGCTTCGCCCACCAGGCGACGCCGCTGCAGGCCATGCGCATGGGCGTGCGCGACTACCTGGACAAGAACCAGGATCTCGACCGCACCACGTTCGTCAAGGCCGTGCGCCGCCAACTCGACCGCATCCGTCCGGCCCGGCGCGCGCGGCGTCTGCACCAGGGACTGGTCGCCTTCCGTTCCGCCGTCGAGAAGGTGTTGCCGCTGGTCCAGGCGGCGGCGGCGCTGCACGACCCGGTGCCGCTGCCGGCGGCGGTCGGCAATCTGTTCCGCTTTCTGCTGCGGACGACCGGCGCCCGCGACGGCGTATTGCTCGTGCGCAGCTACGATGCGGATCGTCAGCCCGCCGAAGTCTGCCGCGTCTATGACACGGACGGTCGGTTGCTCGACGTGCCGCTGGCGCCTTTCGCGCTCGCTGGCCGGCAGTGCCGCCAGTATGCAGAAGCCCTGCCTCATGGAACGGCCGGACCAGGTGGCGACGACGGGCAACCTGGAGCTGCAACCCTTCGAGCGCGGCCGGCATTCGGTGCTGGCCGCTCCGCTGAGCGTGGCTCCCGGCTTGCAGGCCGTGCTGGAGTTGTTCGACAAACCGTCGGGTCCGGGCCGTGAGGACGGCTTCACAGAGTCCGACCGCCAGCTGGCCGCGGCCGCCGCCGACTTCGGCACGGAGATGCTGCGCCAGGCGCTGGCCGAGCGGCAAATGCACCGCGTTCTGTTCGACGCCGTCGAGGCCGCCCTCGGCGCCAGCGATTCGATGGCCGAATCGTTGCACGGCTCGTCGCCGCGCCGGAAGATCCGCCGCCGGCCGCCGTCCTGGCGCAGCTGCGCGAGGGGTTGGACGCGACCGCCGATCCCGTCGATGCCGACGCGACGCTGCGCCTGGCCGAGGCCATCCGCGTCCTGGCTGTCCGCCACGGTCCTTCTGCCGTCGCTCACTGCGTTCAGCTGGTGGAGAGCCTGCGCCGGCTGCTCGACGACCTGACCGGGGAGACGCGGCCGTGATCGATCCGCCGGCCGACCGGGCAGCCGACGACGTCTTCGCCGACGTGTTCGCCCTGTTGACTCCCGAGCGCCTGCTGCACCACCCCCGCGCCACCGGCGAGGGTGTTTCCGTCTGCATCCTCGACAGCGGCGTCGAGCGCGCCCTGCTGGAAGAGAAGTTTCGCCGGCAAGGACAAACTCTCCAGCCCATCGAAGGCGGCGTCTTCACCATCGACCGCCCCGAACCCTTGCCCTACGACGGCCGCCAGAGCACGCCGCACGGCACGACGGTCGCTGACATCCTGTTGACACTGGCCCCGCGCGTCCGTCTGTATTCCGCCGACGTCTTCGGCCCGCAAGGGACGTGCGAGGTGGAAGTCGTCATCCGCGCCCTGCGCTGGGCGATGGACGTGTGGCACTGCAAGGTCATCAACCTGTCGCTGGGCGTGCCGGAGCAGCGCATGCAGCAGGTGCAGCGCCGCCAGCAATTGCTGCGCACCATCGAGGAAGCCTACTACAAGGACGTGCTCGTTTTCGCCGCCGCCCACAACGAACATCCGCTGATGCGCAGCTTTCCCGCCGCGTTCGCGCCGCCCTTGTTGTCGGTGGACAAGGCGCTGTTCGACGATCCGCTCGACTTCGCCTATCACCTCAGCGAGCCGATCGAGTTTCAGGCGCACGGCCGCGGCTACCTCGGCCCGTTCGCCGCCGAGCCGGCGACGAGTTGGGCCGCTCCGCACCTCGCCGGCATCGCTTCCCGCATCCTGTCGCTGCGGCCGAACCTGAAACCATTTGAGATGAAAACGATCTTGTACTGGATGTTTCAGACGAGACGTAATTCTTCCGAGCCGAAAGCGTAAGCGAAGGCTGCCATGCCCGGCCACGAATGGATTAAGGTTTTGTCGTTTGTGGATGCCAGCGATGCTGGCGGAGAGAGTGCGGCGCCGTTATAGTTGGGAGGTATTTGATTAACGCCTAGGTTGCCTCGGCGCACGCCGAAGCAGGGGCTTAGGGCGTGCCGGCACTCTCGAAAAAAGAGTTCGGCGAAGGAGGGCAGGCTAATGGCGGAAGTCCTCGAAGACCTACGGACGTTCGTCGCGTACCGGATGCGAGAAGGCTTCGAGTCTGTCCACGAGATCATCGAGAATGCCACCGACTATGCCCTCGAGAAGCACGAACGCGATGATTTGCAGCCGCAGATCAAGCGGATCACAGCCGAGTTGCTCGCGGCGCACCAGGCCGAACAGGCTGCGTGGGAGGGACCGACGGACTGCGACCGCTTGGACGAGGCATTCGCTGCTCTCAACCGGCAGGGCATCGTGGCGAGGCAAGACTTCACTGCTGCAACATCTGCGGATTCACCGAGATTTGGGATGAGGTCGAGGAAAGGAGATGCGCCAGCCCATCGAAGGGTACGTCTTCTACCATCTGCAAGCAACCGAGACCGCTATCGAGTCGGGGCGGCTCCTAATGGGCTACGGGTGTGTGGAGGAGAACGCGGCAACCTTCGTCCGGGTCGCCAACAAGATCGTTGCCGAACTCCGCCGCGTCGGCCTCAACGCGTCCTGGAAAGGGACAGCCTATCATCCGATCGTGGTTGATGGCATCGTCTGGCGTCGGCGGAGATAGCAAGAATGTCGAACCAACCACTGCATCTGACCGAGGATCCCAGTGTGCAGCCGGGTGGGTGCAGACTACTGAGTCGTGGCACCACAACCCTTGGACCAAGGAAACATTTGTCTTGCTCCGCATTGATGAATACGAGCGGTATACGGCTCCGGCCGCTGGCGTAAGCGGAAGGGCATCGCCCTCGTCCGCCTCGCCGATGGGAGCGTCTGCAAGGCGGAGGTCCACTGGTATGAGGCCCACGGTATCGGGCGAAAAGAACTCAAGATCAAGCAATTTCTGGATGGATAACTATGGCCAAGCGACCTTCGAGCCAGCAGTTCCTGCTCTGCGTCAAGAATGACGCCTATCCCGCCTCGCTTGAGGTGCGGAAGGTCTACCGCGCCTTACCCGACGCGGCGGCCGCGCTCAAGGGGTTCGTGCGGGTGGTCGATGAATCGGGGGAAGATTACCTGTACCCGGCAGACCACTTTGTCGCCATCGATCTTCCGCAAGCTGCTGTCGATGCCCTGCTTGCAGTCTCTTAAGGGCCGAATCAGTCGTCGCAGCAGACCGGCTGCGCGGGAAGAAGCGACCTGCCGTAAAGCGGCGCTGGGGCTGCGGTGAGCACTTACCGCCGGCGCATGCAGCGCGGACGATCGAAGATTTCGCGCAGAACGAAGGCCGTGCCGGCCGTCTGCGGTTTGCTCAGCAGAGAACGCACCTGTTGCACGATTGGCGAAGGGCGCGTGTCGCGTGTGGTCGTGGGAGTGATCGGCGGGGGTTCGGCGGAGGGCTGCACGCGCGGCGCGACGAGTACGGCCTCCGGCATCGCCGCTTCGGCGACGGGTATGGCGGCCGGGATCTGTTCGCGGCGAACGGCGGGGGCCGAGCGGGGCGGCGCCTCGCGCGGCCGAGAGGGACGTTCCCTCAGAGGGGGGCGCGAGATCGTGGCTTGGGGCGGCGGCGGCGCGGCAGGAACTTTGCGTCTCTCCTCCGTCTCGCGGCGTTGCCGCGCTTCTTCGAGAAAGCGTTCGAGGTCCGTCACCGGACGCCGTGCCGGCGTGCGTCCCGAGGAAACGCCGGGACGGCGAACGCCTTTCTTCGCGCGCTCGTCCTCGCCCTTGAAGAGCGTGCCGAGGATCCACACGCCCAGAGCGATCAACGGGATAATCAGGATTTCCCAGTGCATGCGCCGCTCCGCTCAGGTGACATTGCGATCGCCTCGGTCGTTGTTGCCGCTGCCGCTGATGGCGTTGCGCATTTGCGTGTCCGCTTGCAGGTTCTTCAGGCTGTAGTAGTCCATGACGCCGAGATGGCCATCAAGGAACGCCTGCGAGAGGCGCGCGGCACCTCGGCCTCGGCGAGCACGACCTGAGCGCGATTCTCCTCGACCTTGGCTCGCATCTCCTGCTCCAGGGCCACGGCCAGGGCGCGGCGCTTCTCGGCGTTGGCTTGAGCCACGCGCAGGTCCGCCGCCGCCTGATCGGCTTGCAAGTTGGCGCCGATGTTTGCCCCCACGTCGATCTCGGCCACGTCGATGGACACGATCTCGAAGGCCGTCTGCGAATCGAGCGAGTTGCGCAGCACCGCTTGCGAGATGAGATTGGGATTGGCCAACACGTCGGTGTGGTGCTCGGCGCTGCCGATGGCCTTGACGATGCCTTCGCCGACGCGGGCGATGATGGTCTCCTCGGTGGCGCCGCCGACGAGGCGGTCGAGCTTGGTCCGCACCGTGACGCGCGCGCGGGCCTTGAGCTGGATGCCGTTCTTGCACACGCCGTCGAGGGTGCCGCGGCCCTTGGTCGGGTCGGGGCAGTCGATCACCTTGGGATCGACGCTGCGTTTGACGGCTTCGAGGATGTCGCGGCCAGCGAGGTCGATGGCGGCGGCGACGCTCCAGCGCAGGTCCATGCCGGCCTTGTGGGCGGCGATGACGGCGCCGGCCACGCGCTGCACATTGCCGCGCGACAGGTAATGCGCCTCCATCTCCTGCGTGGACACCTTGACGCCCGCCTGCACCAGCGCGATCTTCTGCCGCACGATCATCGCATAATCCACCTTGCACAGCTTCATGCGGATCATGTCGAGGATGCCGATACGCGCTCCGGTCAAGAGGCACTGAATCCACAGCTGCACGAAGCTGAAAAAGACGAAGAGCACGGCCAGGCCGGCGAGGGCGCCGATGATGAGGACGATCACCAGCCACTGGTTATCGGCCAGTATCCCTTGTTTCTGCTGGGCCTCGGCCAATAAAAAAGTTCCCATACGCATCTCCCGCGAAGCCGCAAGCGGCCGCGCTTTAGTTGAAAATGGCTGTTTCCAGATCGCCAAGGTCCGGTTTATCGATGGGCCGGACCACGACTCGGCCCGCCCGCACATCAATGCAGCGCACCAGTTGGCCCGGATCGACCATCATCCCTTCCGTGACGGTGTCGATGCGTCGGCCGTCGAAATCGACCATGCCGGCCGGCCGCAGGGCGGACAGCGTGCGGCCGATGCGTCCCTTGAGCTGCTCCAACTCCTGGTTGATCGGCAGAGCTGCGACTGTCGCATCCTCCGGCTGTTCGGTCAAGAAAAAATGTCGGCCCACCGGCGTCCGCGGCCACAGGTAGAGCAGAAACCGCACCGTGGCCGGCAGGGCGATGAAGACGGCGATCGAGGTCACCACGCCCACGGCGGCGCCGCCGCCGAAGTACGTCAGGATGACGCCGGCGACGATGGCGGCCAGCGACAGCGCGGCCAGCACTCCGCTGGTCAGGAACAGGTCGCCAGCCAGCAGCAGGAAACCCGCGCCGATGAGAAGAAAGCCCAGGATCAACGGGTTGGAATCCATGCGACCTTCTCACACTTCCTTGACGACAACACGGTTGCCTTCAATCTCGACGACCTGGACGCGCATGCCGGGCAGGACGTAGCTGCCCTCGGCGACGACATCGACGAAGTCGTCGCCGAAGCGCACCTTGCCGGCCGGCCGCAACGGCGTCGCCGCCACGCCGATGGCGCCCAACAAGGCCGCCATCTCCGGGTGGATCGACTCGGGTAGCTCCGCGCCGTCTTCGCCGGCCTCATCGTGAGGCTTGAGGATCAGGCGGTTGACGTAGGGGAGGTGCGGCAGGTAACGCGCCAGTACGAACGCCGTCACCAGCGCCCCAGCAGGCTGATGGTGAAGGGACCCAGCGCCTGGCCATAGCCGATCCACTCCTCGTTGCTGCGCGGCCAGTGGCCGTAAGCGACCAGGCCGATGCTGCCCAGGACCAGCACAATGCCGCTGATGCCGGTGACGCCGAAGCCGGGAATGACGAAGATTTCCAGCCCGATCAGCAACAGCCCCAGCAGAAACAGCAGGAACGCCAGCCAGATGATTTGCCCGCTCACCTGCGAATGCGACCAGAAGAAGAGCAGGAAACAGACCGCCGAGACGATGCCGGGCAGACCGGCGCCGGGCATCTTCAGCTCCAGGATCAGGCAGGTGATGCCCAGCATGACGAGCACCACGCTGGTCCACGGGTCCTTGAGGAAATCGACAAGACCATCCAGCCAGTCGGAGTCGGCGGCGCGGACGTCGGCGGGACTGATACCCTCCAGCTCGCACACCTCCTCGAAGTTGGCAACCACATCGCGGGCCACGCCCACGTCGCGGGCCTGCTCCGCCGTCAGCGTGAGGCAGCGCCCCTCTTCCTTTTCGTTCGCCGGTTTGACGATGCCGACGCTGCGCCAGCGCTGCTCACCCTGCTGGTCGGCCTTCAGCTCCGCCTCGCTGAGGAATTGGCGCGCACTCTCCTCCTTGACGCTTTCGACGGCGACGATGCGGAGATCGCGGTCGAGCATTCCCTCGGCGAGGAGGACCGGATAATGCTTCTTGGCCGCGATCTCGGCGAGATTGCGGCGAAGGGTCGGTCCCAGTCCCGGATGTTCCTGCAAGTAGCGGTCGAAACCGCCGAGGCGAGCGCCCTTCTGAACGACCTGTCCGCCCTGCTGGATCTCGCGCTGCATGACGATCTTGTTGCAGGCGAAGGCGAGGAAGGCGGCGGTATTGTCGGCGGCGGCGGTGACGTAGGCGACCGTCTCGACCGGCTCGCGCCGGTTGTCGTTAATCTCGGTCAGGAACACGGCCAGCTCATGAGCGGCCTGGCTTTCGCCGTCGCCACAGGCCAGCTCCAAGATGAGCAGGTTGGCCTTCTGCCCCAGCGCCTTGCGGATGCGACGTTTCACCTTCTCCTTCAACTCGCCGGTGATCGGGCCGGAGACGACGATGCGCCAGGCGACGACGTGGTCCAGCGCTGGATACAGACTGGAGGGCGGCAGGTGGTAGCGCTGGCGAACCTCGTCGATACGGTTGCGGGCGATGGGCTGGCACAGGCCCAGGTCACGGGCCTGGATGAACGAATACAACGCCGTCTCACCGGGTCCAAGACCGGACACCGGTTCGCCTCGGGGGCGCTGCTTGTCGTGGCCATCGCGGTAGCCGCCGTCGCGCGTCTTGATGACCTCGACGTTCTTGTCGTACATCTTGCGAATGAGGACCGGCGGATAGCGCTTGCTGGGTAGCTTGTCGTAGGCTTCGCGGTCGAGTTCTTCCAGCGGCCGATCGCCCTCGGCGATTTTGCCGAGCTGGGCCGACGGCTCCTGCGACAGGATGATCTCGGAGCAGGCCAGCACCGGCAGCACGGCATGGCGCGTCACCTTGCCGTGAACGAAGGCGATGACCTGGACACCTTGTTTCTTTTGCAGATCGCGCAGGTAGCGGGCCAGGGTCAGGCAGGCGCCGAAGTCGTCGCTGGCGTTGGCGCGGTTGTCGGGGTTGAAGTCGCACAGCAGGTAGAAGCCGCCGACGTTTTTCGGATTGCGGTTACGTTCGTCCTCGTAGCGGCGCAGCGGCCCATAGACGGCGCTGCGCAGCCGGCTCGTGGCCTCGGTGGTGACGACCGAGGGAATGGGCGCGACGAGTCCGGCGTTGGGGCGTTCCTCGGCCGGCAGGGAGCCGGGCAGGAGCAGGGCCAGCAGGAGGGCGGCCGCCAGGGTCAGCCATCCGGCCTCTCTCGCCTGCGCTTCCGGTTCGCGGAGTGTGGCGGTCATGTCGGCACCTCACCGCGGGGAGCCTGTTGGCGGAGACGCATCGGCAGGGCCCACGGTCCCTGTGCGGAAATGGGCATCGATACCCGAGTCTACGTTGTGATTATAGATGGCGGCGCGAAAGGGTGTCAAAGGATTGCCCTCGTGGTCGTGGATGGCTCCCGATAAGTGATTCGTCGGCGGCGCCTCGATGTTTCGGGAAAAGCCTGGCGCTGGACCGGCGCCCTTCCGTGGCCCATACTTGATCCACGGTCTTCTTCTCGACCCGCCGGGAGCTATCTCCATGCCCTTTACTCTGGTCTTGCTGCTTGGCAGCGCCGTCGTGGCGGCGCCGGTTGCGAACCTCGATTTCGCCGACGGTCGCCGGACCCACTGGACCGGAGAAGGGTTCTACGTCACGACGGGAACGAGCAGCGGCCCGAGCTTGCGTTGCGGTGTATGCAGCAGCGACGTGGGGACGAACGGACGCACGGCCCTGTTGCACCGGACGTTCGTGGTGCCGCCGGGAGCGGGGGCGATCACCTTCAAGGCCGCCGCGGTGCGTCCGGCCGGCGTCGCATCCGACAAGCCACTGGAGATAACGCTCGAAGCGGCAGGCGGCCGTTACATCCCGCGCCAGGTGCGCGAAGGCAACGGCTGGCGCTCGGCGCCGCATCTGCTGCCCGGACACAACGGCCGACCGCACGAATACCTCTGGCCCGTCGAGGATCTGATTGGCCAGCCGGTGCGCATCGTCCTGCACGACGCCGACGATCGGCCCGGCTGCTACGTTTTTTGCACCGGCTTTCGCATGGTGTCGGCCGACGAGTGGAACGGCCGCGCCTTCGCCGCCCACATGATCCGTCTGGAACGCACGCACCATCTGGCGCCGATGGCGCGGCTGGACAGCAAGCACTTCCGCGCCATCAGCAACGCGGCCGAGGAGTACACCGAGGAGCGTTTGTACAACTGCGAGACCATCTACGCCGTGTTCTTCACTCACTTCCGCAAGAAGGGCTTCAAGGTACGCGAACCCGGCTCGCGCCTGATGGCGGCCATCTTCGACTCGCAGGCCGGCTTCGAGGCGTACCTCGGCCAACCCATGCCGTCCACGACGACCGGCATCTATCACCCGCCCAGCAATCGCCTGGTGGTCTACGACTACGCGCGGAACCGTTCCTTCGTCGCCGGCAAAAAGAAGGGCGAACAGCTGGCGGGGCAACTGGGGACGCCGCTGGATCGGCAACGTTTCAGCGGCAGTTTCAGCCGCTTCGCCCAGGCTCGCCGCGCCGACGCCAACGTCGGCACCATCATGCACGAGGTCGCGCATCAACTCTCGTTCAACAGCGGCCTTCTCAACCGCGACGGCGATGTGCCGCTGTGGTTGGCGGAGGGGCTGGCCTGCTACTGCGAGGCGACGGCCAACGGTTCGTGGCAGGGCATCGGCGAGCCGAACGCTCAGCGCGCCGGCACCCTGGCCGGGCCGGCACGCGGCAACGGTCCTTTCCTTCCGCTGCGAGATCTGCTGACCAGCGACAACTGGATGCGCAAGGCCCCCAGCGTGCAACAGGTGCTACTGGGTTACGCCCAGAGTTGGGCCTTGTTCCGCATGCTCATGGAGCAGCGGCCGCGGCACCCTGCGCAATTACCTGGCTCTCATCTACTCGCGTCGGACGCCGGAGCAGCGTTTGGCGGACTGGGGCCAGGTCTTCGGGACCGACCTGGCTACCTGGGAGAAGCAGTATCAGGATTACATGCGACAACTCGTCCGCCACGAAGTGCGAATCCCTCCTCGTTAGTCCCGCAACAGGAAAATACCAGCCGCGAGCGCCAGCGAGCGGGATTGCCTCCGCTCGCTGGCGCTCGCGGCTCGTTGGGGGACATAGTCCGTGCGGCATCGGAATTGCACTTTCGCCGCTTGAGCTTGGGTGGGGTGTTCGCCGACTGCTGCGGGAGAAGGCCATGCCGTCGCGGATCGAAGATTATGCCTTGATTGGCGATTGTGAAACGGCGGGCCTGGTGGCGCGAGACGGTTCGCTGGACTGGCTGTGCCTGCCACGATTCGACTCCGGAGCCTGCTTCGCGGCCCTCCTGGGCACGCCGGAACATGGACGCTGGCAGATCGCTCCCGCCGGCGAGGTCAAGAAGGTCCAGCGCCAGTACCGCGACGGCACGATCATCCTGGAAACCACCTTCGAGACGTCCGAGGGCGTCGTCACTCTTATCGACGGCATGGCTGTCCGCGCCGAGCATCCGGTCTTGATCCGCTGTGTCCGCGGCGAACGGGGGCAAGTCCCCATGCGCTTGCACCTGGTCATCCGCTTCGATTACGGTTCGATCGTCCCGTGGGTGACGCGGTTGGAGGAGGGCGGCATTCGTGCTGTCGCCGGACCCGATACCCTCTTCATCCGCACTCCGATCGCGCTGCGCGGCGAGAACCACAGCACGGTGGCGGAGTTCACCGTCTCGGAGGGTGAGCAGGTGCCGTTCATGCTCTCCTGGAACCCCTCCCACGAGAAAGGTCTTCCTCCCGACGATCCGATGAAGGTCCTCGCCAAGACGGAGAAGTCGTGGCGCAAGTGGTCGAAGGGCTGTACCTGCGCCGGCCCGTGGGCCGGACCCATGCGGCGTTCACTGTTGATCCTCAAGGCGCTGACCTACGCTCCGACGGGCGGCGTGGTGGCGGCGGTGACCGCGTCGCTGCCCGAGCAACTAGGCGGCCAGCGCAACTGGGATTATCGCCTGTGCTGGCTGCGCGACGCCACCTTCACCCTGTACGCGCTGATGGCGGCCGGCTACAAGGACGAGGCGCGGGCCTGGCGCCAGTGGGTGCTGCGCGCGGCGGCGGGCAATCCCGATAAGCTCCAGATCATGTACGGACTGGGCGGCGAACGCCGCCTCAGCGAATGGGAGGTGGACTGGCTGCCCGGCTACGAAAACTCGCGGCCCGTCCGCGTCGGCAACGGCGCCTTCCAGCAGTTCCAACTCGATGTCTACGGCGAACTGCTCGACTCGATGTATCAGTCGCGGCGCATCGGCGTCGAGCCGGAGCAAGCCGCCTGGAACCTGGAGGTCAATCTGCTGGAGTTCCTCGAAGCGCGCCTGGAAGGAGCCGGACGAGGGCATCTGGGAAGTCCGTGGGCCGCGCCGCCACTTCACGCATTCCAAGGTCATGGCCTGGGTCGCCTTCGACCGCGCCGTCAAGTCGGTCGAGAAATTCGGCGTGGAAGGCTCCGCCGAGCAATGGGGCGACGCTGCGCGATGCCATTCACCGCGAAGTTTGTGCCCGGGGCTTCGACAAGGACGTTAACTCGTTTGTGCAGTATTACGGCTCGAAAGAGCCGGACGCCAGCCTGCTGATGGTCCCGCTCGTGGGGTTCCTTCCGGCGGATGACCCGCGCGTCGCCGGCACCGTCGCCTGCATTGAGCGCGAGTTGCTGCATGACGGCTTCGTCCGCCGCTACAACACGCACGCCGAGGTCGATGGTCTGCCGCCGGGCGAGGGAGCCTTTCTGCCCTGCACGTTCTGGTTGGCCGATAATTACGTCCTGCTCGGCCGGCAGCGCGAGGCCGAGGATGTCTTTCAGCGCCTGCTCGGCCTGTGCAACGACGTCGGCCTGCTGTCCGAGGAGTACGACCCGGTGGCGAAGCGGCTCGTCGGCAACTTTCCGCAGGCTTTCACGCACGTCGGGCTTATCAACACCGCCATGAACCTGAGCCGGCAGACGAATAACCCCGCCGAGCATCGCAAAGATTGAGGATCGCAAAACGCCTCCGAGCCTGAAGCGTAAGCGAAGAGCAACCTTCTTCGCTTACGCTTCAGGCTCGGACCTCCAGCAACCTCCGCAGGACGAGGTCCCGCACCGCCGTCATCGGCAAGTCGGCCGCCTCGGGAGCCGGCCCCTCGCCGATGAGCAAGGGTCGGTCCTGAACGTCGGCTGCCGGCAGGCCGTGACTGCCGCGCACCAGGCCCGTGTCGAGCGGCACCACATCGAACAGGGTGCGAAAGCCGAGTTTCTTCTGGATGAGGCGCCACATCGCTCGCCCCCTGGGCCAAAGCAACCGCGGATCGAAGAACAGCTCGCAGGGATCGAAGCCGGGCTTGCGATGGATGTCCACCGTGCGCGCGTAGTCGGGCGCCTGCCGATCGTCGAGCCAGAACGGATACGCGAACCAGGCATCGGCGTCGGCCAGGGCGATCAGCTCGCCGGAACGCTCGTGGCGCAGGTGAATCTCCTCGCGCTCCTCGCCGTCGAGGAGGCGCGCCACGCCCTTGAGTCCGGCGAGCACGTCGCGCACGCGCGGCCGGTCGGCGTCCTCGGCGACGTAGACGTGAGCGAGTTGATGATCGCACACGGCGAAGGCGCGGCTGGTGAAGGTGTCGAGGTTTTCGCCGAATGGGCCAGGCCGCACCGTCAGCAGTCCCGCCTCGCGCAGTGCTCGATTGGGCAGCACCGCCCGGTTGACCTGCACGTGTCCGTATTCGCTGACGACCCACACCCGCGCTCCGGCGGCGCGGGCGGCGTCGAGCAGCGGGACACAAGCCTGGTCCAACTCTCCCGTCAGACGGCGCATGTCGCAGCCTTGCGGGGCCGAAGCGCTGCGGATCGTAATCGAGGTGCGGCAGGTAAACGAGCGTCAGATCGGGCCGCTCGCGCCGCAGCACCTCGGCGGTGCAGCGCGCGATCCACTCCGTACAGGGCAGCCCCGCCATCGGTCCCCAGAACGACGGAAAGGGAAAAGGGCCGAGCGTCTTTTCGAGCTGTTCCGTCAGACCTGGCGGCGTGCCGGTGATGCCGAATGCCTTGTTGCCGTCGGCGCCGTAGTACGGCTTGGGCGTGACGCTGATCTCGACCGCCGCCCCCTGGTTGAACCACCAGAACAGCTTGGCGCAGCGAAAGGACCGTCCGACTTCGGCGGCGCGCCGCCGGGCCGTGACGTACAACGGTTCCGCCTGCAGGAGACGATTGGACTGCTGCCAGAAGCGGACCTCGCCGGTGTCGCGTGCCAGCCAGCCGTTGGCGACGATGCCGTGCCGCTGCGGCGTCTGTCCCGTCAGCAAGGTCGCCTGGGCCGTGCAAGTGACAGCCGGCACGACTTCTCGCAGAGGATGCATCCAGCCGGCGTCTGCCAGCGCCTGCAAACGCGGCGCGAACGGCAGCAGGCGAGGCGTCAGGCCGACAGCGTTGATCCACACCAGGGGAACCATGTCATGAAAACCCTACCGAGCCCGCAGCGTCAGCGAGGGACATTCCCTCGCTTACGCTGCGGGCTCCGAGTCGAGCCGGGCCTTGACGCGAGTGAACGCTTCGTCTTCCGCCAGGGCCAGCAGAGTGTCTCCCGCGGCCAACGTCGTTCCGCCGCTGGGCACGAGATACTCGCTGCCGCGGGCGATCAGCACAATCAGGAACTCCGGCGGAAGATGCAAGGCGACGAGCGACTGACCGACTACCGGCGAATCCGCCGGAATGGTCAACTCCTTGAGTTCGCTCCGGAGGCCGCTAACGGGATTGTACTCGAGCGGGAAGGTACGATGAGGAACGATGGGCGCGGACAGGCGCAGCCATCGGGCCACAAGAGGCAAGGACGTCCCTTGCACCAGCACGGACGTCAACACCACGAAAAACACCACGTTGAACAGGAAGTCGGCGTGAGGGGCTTTCGCCAAAAGAGGGAAGGTCGCCAGCACGATGGGCACCGCCCCGCGCAGACCGCCCCAGGCGATGAAGATCTTTTCGCGCACGTTCAGCGCCGTCGGAAGAAGGCAGACGAACACGCTGAGCGGACGGGCGAGAAACAACAGCCACGCCGAGGCCAGCAGGCCCGGCCCGATCACCGGGACGAGGCGCGAGGGGAATACCAGCAGACCCAGCGTCAGGAACATGGCGATCTGCATTAGCCAGGCCATGCCGTCATGAAAGCGGAGGAGGCTCCGCTTGTGCAGGAACGTGCGATTGCCGACGAGGATGCCAGCCAGGTAAACGGCCAGGAAACCGTTGCCGCCGATCAGGTTCGTGAGACTGTACGTCACCAGCACCAGCGACAGCGTCAGGACGGGATAGAGTCCCTCGTACCCCAGGTGGAGGCGGTTGACGAGGAACACGATGCCCTGGCCCATGACGTAGCCGGCGATGGCACCCAGCGGCATCTGGAGTCCGAACAGGAGCAGCAGCGACGCGGGCGAGAGATCGGGTTGGGTGAGCATTTGCAAGAAGCCGACCGTCAGGAGGGCCGCCATCGGGTCGTTGCTGCCGGACTCCAGTTCCAGCAGGGGCTTGAGCTGTCCTTGGAGGCCGACGTTCTTCGAGCGCAGGATGGAAAACACGGCCGCCGCGTCGGTCGAGGAGACGATGGCTCCCAGCAGCAAGCCCTCCCGCATGGATAGTCCGAGAAACAGGCGTGCGAAGAGCCCGAAGACCAGTGCCGTGAGCAGGACGCCGAGCGTGGCCAGGACCATGCCGTACTTGAGTACCGGCCGGACGTCGTACCAGTTCGTCTCCAACCCGCCGGCGAACAGGATGAGCGCGAGGGCCGCAGCGCCGAGAAATTGAGCGAGGGCTGCGTCGTCAAAGTAGACGCCGCCCGGCCCCTCCGAGCCGGCGAGCATGCCCAGCACCAGGAACAGGACCAGGGCAGGGACGCCGAACCGATCGGAAACCTTGCTGGCGAGAACACTCAGCAGAAGGATTACGGATAGGCCCAGGAGTTGATAGTCAATGAGGGAACCCATAGCATCCGAATCATCGAGATCCTGTCGAGGTCCGCAGTGTCAGCGCGGGACGTTCCCTCGCGGAGGCTGCGCGACCCGATAGATAACGTATTCGGCGGCCGTCAGGACGGCGGGGTCTGCCCGCGAGCATCCGCCAGTCGCTGCAAGCCTTCGCCCACCGGTACGTTGATGAACAGACAATAGAGCATGTCTTCACCCGTGTTGCGCAACTCGTGCTCGGCGCCGGGCGCGACGTAGATCACGTCTTCCGCCGTGATGGCGTGCGGCTGGCCGTCGAGGTAGAACGTGCCGCGGCCGCGCAGGATGACCACCAACTCCTCGGCGTCGGGGTGGACGTGCAACTCGGCGACGTGACGGCCGCCCGGCGGGATGGCCATGTGATGGACGAACTGGATGGTGCGCAGACAGGTCCGCTCGGCTGACGCCTCCGTCTCGTACAGCCGCCGCACCGGCGCCGGCCGCTGGCTGCGGTCTACCCAATTCCCCTGTTCATCACGCATGCAGTAGCGAATGACACGATGGGGGTTGTTGAACAAGAGACTCTGAATGCAGCCGTAAACCTGGTTCTTCCAGTTGGCGATGGTCATGGGACGGAGGGCCTTTCTTGTGTTGCGGCGTTGTTTGTTGGCACCTCTTGGCCAATAGCTTGCGTGAGCCGGAAGCAGCCCATGAATAGAAGCAGCAGCCCGCCGACGGTCCCGAGGAGCAAGAACAATGTTCCCCAGAGTCCATCTCGAGGATCGAGCATCTTTACCAACGTCCGGGACAGTTGCTGCATCCCCTGTAAGCCAGGTCCATTGATGCTGGCGATACCGTACATCATGAGCAGGAACCATCCGGAAACCGCCTCGAACGAATGACCGAGGATCATGAACAAGATCGCATGGAGGAAGTTTGTACTTGGAGACTGCTTCATCTTCGTCCGCACGTCCACGGCAGCGGCTTGTTCGTAGACATGGCGAAAGGCTTCGGCTCGACTTCCACCCTCGCCGCGGATGATCTTCTCATCCTTCACGCCGGTGACGATCCAAAAGGCCGAACTGCGTGTATCCTGAATCGACCAGCCAGTCCGGCTCAGGTGGTTTAATAATTCTTCGGCTCTCACTTCAGTTCGGCGAGATGGGAATAACTTCCAACTCACGAAACCCGCAAGAGCGAACAATCCAAGGTTCATCAAGGTGGGGATCCCGATCACGAGCGGGAATTCGTAATCCGCGGGGACGTTGGGCAATGACAGCAAGTCGATCACGGGGAGTAGCAGCAGGACGGAGGGAAGTATCAAAAAGCCGATGATGAAATCAAATGGTCCGCGACTCGCTCCGAATCCTCCCTGCATCAAAAACAAGATCGTGGCGAGAAACCCGCCGAAAGCGGGAAAGGCCATGAAAGTGAGGACTCTTCGACGCATGGGAGTATTCCGCTCTCAAGCTGTCTTCTCGGCCGCGGCCTCGTGCAAGTTCAGCAACTCGACGGCCATCTGCCGCAGGCGAAACTTCTGGATCTTGCCGGTCACGGTCATGGGAAACGTCTCGACGAAACGCCAGAAGCGCGGCACCTTGTAGGCGGCCAAGTGGGTCCGGCAGTAGCCGGTCAGGTCTAGCTCGTTCAGTTCCGCGCTGGGCCGCGAGCGGACCCAGGCCATGACCTCCTCGCCGTACTTGCGGCTGGGCACGCCGATGACCTGCGCCTCGCTGACATCGGGATGACTGACCAGCACTTCCTCGATCTCGCGCGGCGAGATGTTCTCGCCGCCGCGGATAATCATGTCCTTGAGTCGGCCGACGATGTGAACGTAGCCGGATTCCTCCATGACGGCCAGGTCGCCGGAGTGCATCCAGCCGGCCGCGTCGATGGCGGCGGTCGTCGCCGCCTCGTCGTTCCAGTAGCCGCGCATGACGCTGTAGCCGCGCGTGCAGAACTCGCCGGCGACGCCGCGCGGCACGACGCGGCCCGTCGCCGGATCGCGGACGCCGATTTCCAGGTGCGGCTGCACCCGGCCCACCGTGCTCACGCGGCGTTCCAGCGGATCGTCCAGGGCGCTCAGCGTCGAGATGGGCGACGTCTCCGTCATGCCGTAGCCGATCGCCACTTCCGGCATGTGCAGGCGTTCGACCACCTCTTTCATCAGCTCGATCGGGCACGGAGCGCCGGCCATGATGCCGGTGCGCAGCGACGAGCAGTCGAAGCGGTCGAACGCAGGATGTTCGAGGACGGCGCGGAACATCGTCGGCACGCCGTAGAGCGAGGTACAGCGCTCGGCCTGGATCGTTTGCAGCACGGTGCAAGCGTGGAAGCATTCGCTGGGATAGACCATGCAGGCGCCGTGCGCCGTGCAGGCAAGGTTGCCTAGAACCATCCCAAAACAGTGATAAAGAGGGACGGGAATGCGCGATACGGTCGCGTTCGCTGTAGCCCAGGGCCAAGCCGATGAAATAGCCGTTGTTGAGGATGTTGTGATGCGTCAGCGTCGCCCCCTTGGGCGAGCCCGTGGTGCCGGAGGTGTACTGGATGTTGATGGGGTCGTCGCATTGCAGCTCCGCCTCGCGCCGCTCCACGTCCGCGAGGTCCACCGCTCTCCCCGAGCGCAGGAAGCCGTCCCAGTCGGTATCGAGCGCGAAGGCGTGGCGCAGCGCGGGGCAGCGTGGCCGCACGGCTTCGAGCATGGGCGCATACGGCGTCTGCCGAAAGCCGCGGCCGTGCAAGAGCACGCTACACCGGACTTGTCGCAGGACGTATTCCAGCTCGTTGGCCTGGTAGGCGGGGTTGACGTTGACGAGGATGGCGCCGACGCGGGCGGTGGCGTACTGAAGGACGACCCACTCGTGGCGGTTGGCGGCCCAGATGCCGACGCGGTCGCCGGCGGCGACGCCGAGAGCGAGCAGGCCGCGAGCGGCATCGGTGGTCGCGTCCCACAGCTGCCGATAGGTGGCGCGATAATCCTGCGAGCGGACGACCAGCGCTTCGCAGTCGCCGTGGCGCGACGACGGTGTCGCGCAGGTTGTCGCCGATGGTTTGCCCGAGCAGGGGCGTCACGACTCGTGCCGTGGGCGTAGGACAACGAGACGCCGTGCGATGTGCCATCCATGGGAACGTCTCACGATTGAGGCCACGGACAGGACGAGACGCGCCGGCCGGTTCGTCCGGCCGGCGGTCCTATCCGAAGATGGCCGACATCATCGCAAAGGCGGTCGCATCGTGCAACCGGAGCCGCATAATCCTTCCGAGCCTGAAGCGTAGGCGAAGAGTGGTCTTCGCGAAGACCACTCTTCGCTTACGCTTCAGGCTCGGACAACAACCTTACTTTTTCGCCGGCGGTGAGGCGGCGACGTGCAAACCGGGCGAAGCGTTGAACGCTTTCACCAGGCTGCCGTCGGCGACCTTCCACAGACGCACCTCACCATCGAAGGCGCCCGAGGCAATCAGGTTGCCGTCGGGGCTGACGGCCAGGGCGTACACGTAATCGCCGTGCCCGCTCAGTGTGCGCACGGCCGCGCCCTTGTCCGCGTTCCAGACACGCACGGTCTGGTCGGCGCTGCACGTCACCAGCAGCGGCTCCTTGGGATGCACCGCCAGCTTGAGGATAACTTTGCTGTGACCGCCGGAAGTGCGAACCTGCTTGCCCTCCGGGGCGGCGGTCCACGTCCGTAACTGATTGTCCTCGCCAACCGAGAAGCCGAACTTGCCGTCGGACTTGATCGCCACGGCGTAGACGGGATTCTGATGATCCGGGAAGGTCAGAATGGATTCCTTGGCGGCCAGGTCCCAGAGCTTGGCCGTCTTGTCGCGGCTGGCGGTGGCCAGGCGCTTGCCGTCGGGCGTGAAGGCGACGCCGAAGACCCAGTCGGCGTGGTTCTCGATGGACGGTCCCTCCTTGACGTTGGCGTAACCGCCGCTGAGGTCCCAGACGTGGACGAGGCGATCGCAGCCGCCCGAGGCGAGCTTCTTGCCGTCGGCGCTGAGGGCCAGGCACAGTACCTCGTCGTCGGCGTCGAGCAGTTGCTTGACCATCACGGCCTTGTCGTGAACGCCGTCGAGCACGGCGATGCCGTTGACGTTCTTGGCCGTGCCGCCGCCCAGATCGTAGATGCGCACGTCGCCTTCTTCGCCGGGCCGGCCGCCGGCGACAGCCAGCTTGCCGTCGGGCAGGAATACCATCGCCATCGCTCGCCGTGCCCGCGTGGAAATGCGCTTCTCCAGCTTGCCGCTGGCCACGTCCCAGACGGTCAGCTCGTGGTGGCCGCTGACGACCAGTTTCTTGTTGTCCGGCGTGAACGCGACGGCCGTCACCGTGACGGGGAAGGGATAGGCGACCGGCGGCGCCGGCGGCTGCCAGCGCAGGCGCAGCTCGCGCAGCAGGTCGGACTCCGGCTTGAGGCCGGCGTCGAGCTTGGCGCCTTCCTGGATCCAGCGCTCGATCAGTTCGATCTTCTCCTTGGGCAGCGGATCGCCGCTCTCCTTGGGCGGCATGCGCTTCTTGTCGGTCGCCGTGAGGACGAGCATGAGGTAGCTGTCGTCAGGTTTGCCGGGCGCGATGGGGTCGTCCTTGGTGCCGCCCTTGCGGAAGGTTTCGTAGTGGGTCATGTCGAGCTTGCCCTTGGGGTTCTTGGCCCCGTGGCAGCCGAAGCATTTTTCCTTGAGGATAGGGGCGACGTCGTTGATGAAGCTGACCGGCCCTTTCGGCGCCGCGGCTTGCGCGGGCTGAGCAGCCAGCAGCATCAACATGGCCAGCACCGCACCCAGCGCGGCGCACAGAACGCAGAAGCAACGATGAGGTCGATACATGAGCGGCAAGCTCCGAGGTAGGAGTCCAGGCAAGGAAATTCGGCGGGTCCAACGGCACCATTATAGCGGGCCGACCCGCTGAGTGCGAGAAAAAAATGTCCCGGTTTCGCCGACGGCGGCAAACCACGCAGCCCTCGGCGTTGCCTCGGACAAGCGTGCAGGTATAATGATCGGGAGATGGCGTTGTCCCCGTAGCTCAATTGGATAGAGCGTCGGCCTCCGGAGCCGAAGGTTACAGGTTCGACTCCTGTCGGGGATACTGAAAAACCGCTTCCGACGACCGAACGGGACCGGCTGTCAGGAGCTTCGGGCAAGGCGAATATCCCCCGAAGTTCTTGGAACCTAGGGTACCCATGCCAGCAATGGAGATCAGAAAGGTATCCGAGCCCGAGTTGCCGCAGGCGTTCGCCGTTTTACGGGAACTACGGGACCATCTCGACTTGCTGACGTTCTCGGCGCGTCTGCGACGTCAGTCTGAACACGGCTATTGCCTCTATGGGGCCTTTCAAGGTACCTCCCTTGTCGGTTTAATCGGCATGCGTCCCGTGGAGACGATGGCTCGTGGTAAACACCTTCACGTCGATGACCTGGTTGCAACCGCAAGCCGGCGCGGGGAGGGGATCGGTACGAAGTTGCTGGCCTTCGCCGAGCACTACGCATCAAACAATGAACTTACCTCGGTGTTCTTGGATAGCCGGCCAGAAGTAATCGGCTTCTACGAGGAACTCGGTTACTCCCCTCACACGGCGGTGTTGATGCGGAAGAAACTGCCATAACCAGCAGACGACACGCCGAAGCCGAGACCATCAACCGATGCAGCTTCACGCCACCAACGCCGAGGTGACGGCGCTCCCGCGTCCCATTGCCCTGAGCGGGCCGCACCGCGGGGGACATGTTCTGCAGGCAAATCTCGACAACGCTCGCCTCCACCAAGTCGGAAAAAACACCCGCCGAAGAAAGTCTTTTGAGAATTTGCCCGTAGATGGAAAGTAACCTAGACTCTCAAAAGAAAAGACCAGCGCAAGAGGAAAGAGGCAGATGAGACGCCATTTCTGCGAAGAAAGCGGCGCGAAGGTTCGCCGGCGGGGCGTGGCGGCGGTGGAATTCGCCCTTTGCTTGCCGCTGATCGTGCTGCTCATGCTCGGGGTCTGGGAGGTCGGCCGCATCGCCCAGGTGGCCAACATCCTCTCGAATGGTGCCCGCGAAGCCGCGCGCGACGCCTCCCTGGGACAGGACAATCTTCAGACCATTGCTTCCAATCAGCTCACCTACCTCCAGGGCGCGCTGTCGGGGGCATTCGGCCAGGGTCATTCAACCAGCATGCAGGCGCCGACGATCTCCTTGCCCGCGAACACCACCGGATACACCTGCTGGGACAATACCGCCAACCAGGAGCTGTTCACCATCACGTTCACGGACCTCACCACGCCCAGCGTCACCGACCCGACGGCGATGCAGCAGCTCGATCACTATCAGATTGGCCTGCAGGTTCCGTATGCCAGTATCGGTTGGAATTCCCTGGCTCAGATTACGTCCGTTACCCGGATTTCCGTTGTCGTGGATTGGGTCTCCATGCGCGACGCCCCCTTCCAGATTTCGCCGGCGCTACCGGCCCAGTAACCTCTCCCGTGGACGCGAGGAGAACAAGTCATGGTTCGCGCACAGGCTTGCGGAAACCGACGCCGAGGCGCCACAGCGGTTGAGACCGCCGTGGTCCTGATTCCGCTGTTAATGTTTCTCTTTGGCATTTTTGAGTACGGCCGGTTCTTGATGGACTGGAACCTGCTCGATAATGCCACTCGGGAAGGCTGTCGATATGCCTTGGCGAACAACACGAATACCTCGATCAACGCGAATGTTCAAGCGGTCGTCACCTCTTACATGGCGGGGAGAGACGCGAGTTTCAGTAACTTCACCGTGACCGTCAGCGGGACGCACTCGGGCGTCTCCACTGCGGTCAACAGTTTAGCTCCCGGCGATCCGATCACCGTTACGGTCTCGGGGCAGTATCGGTTCATGAACATTATTCCGGTGATCTCCATGCCGAGCTTCGTTTCCTTGAGCAGTTCATCCACGATGATTTGCGAGGGAGGGACCTGACAAATTTCTTGGGAGTCTTACGCTGCGGTGCCGGTACGGAAGGCCTTACCTTGCTGACTCCGCTGGCTAATCTCCCTTTGATCCTTTTGGAGTTTACAGCGCAGCCTGATGCGCGGAGAAGCGAATATGATGATTTCCAAACGGCCGTCCATTGCCCGATCCACTTGTCGCCGAGGGTCCGTCCTGCCCTTGCTGGCCCTTGCCCTCGTGGCCCTGATTGGCTGTGTGGCCCTGGCTGTCGACGTGGCGATAATGACCATCGCCAAATCGCAGATCCAAAACGCCGCCGACGTAGCCGCGCTCACCGCCGCGCGCACGCTGACCGGAAATTCGGCAAGCAATTATAATGAGAGCTCCGCCACGACGAACGCGCAGAACGCCGCCAGTTACAACCACGTCTTGGGTCAGTCGATTCAAACGTCGCAGCTCCAGCTATCCTACGGCACCTACGACTACGACCAGACCGCGCAGACCTTCAACGCCAATTTCCCACCGACGAGCGGCATGCCGCTGACCGCCGTTTCCGCGACCGTCACCTCGAGCAGTTTATCGGCCGCCTTTAGCACCGTCTTCGGAATCCAATTTCTCCCCAATGTCACCGCCACGGCCACGGCGGTCCATCGGCCGCGCGACATCGCCCTGGTCATGGATCTGTCCGGCTCGATGCGCATGGGCACCTGCCTCGGCTACGACTTTTATACCAGCTCACGCACCACGAACAACCCCGATACCCTCTACCCGACATTCGGACAGTATTCGTCCGGCAGCGCCGGCATGCAAGGCCCCAGCACCAATCAAACGTCCAGCTTCGATAACTACACGATCTCCCCGAGTAATACCACCGCTGCCAATTCCTCGTATTCCTTGACCTATGTGAACAACTTCTATCAAAACGCGGCCTATGCGAACACCTTGGTCCGCGCATTTGATTCGTATACCAGCACGGACGGCGGGGTTACCTGGACCGCCCCCACTTCGGGGAGTCCGCAGCTGCCTCCCACCACGTACGCCTCGAAGCCGGGGGGAGACGTGCCTCTTTACAAGAATGGCAGCACGACGACTTATGCCACGAATGTCAACGACGTTGTGAACGGGACCACGCGGAACAAGTGGTGGGAGCTGGACGGTTACTCCGGTTGCACGAACGGTTCGTTCAACAATGCGGACCTGGGGACCAGTACCTACGCGAGCGGTTCCTTTAACGCTTATACGCAGGGTCCCGCCTACTACGGCAAGACCTTCTTCACCTGGCCCCCCGACCCGCGCCAGCCACTGACCACGGCGAACAACTCCACCCAGATCAATCAGTTCTTGCAAGATTTCGGCTACAGCACCAGCACGGATTTCGCCAATGCCGCCTTCACGACCACGCTGGCGCAGAAAATATCGTCAACGAATAAAACCTCTATCTCGATCAATTCCGCGACACCTTTCCCGGTAAGCGGTCTTCCGACAACGTCGTTTCGTATTCTTGTCGGTTCGGAAGTCATGCTGGTAACGGCCGCATCGGGACCAGGGAACAAGACCTGGACCGTACAAAGGGGCATGGACGGGACCACAGCATCAACATACCCTGCGAACACGACGACGGTCAGTCTGTTGACCGGGCCACCCCTGTACGGGATCTATGGAGTCACCACGACTTCGGGCAGCCAAAACTGGCCCTGGCCCAATGACAGTGGCACCACACTCAGCAATTACTTGACCAGCAAGGTATACGTGCCCGTTTCTTCCGGCGCTACCGCCCGTTTGCTCCAAACCACGGATGCGGTTTATCAGAAGATCATGCGCCTTTACAACTGGAACTACGTGGTCGATAACTACAACTCGGCGGGGAGCGGGAGCAGTTACCCCGGCACCACTCCCTGCGATTGGCGCATGCGCTTCTTCGGCACCAACGACAATACCAAGCTATTCAACTCTTCCGGGTTGTTGAACTTGCCGAGCAGTTCCACCTACACGATTAATTACAATGAGATCCTGCGCTGGATCGCCACCACGCCGAACCCCTTCCCGCAGCAGATGCGGGCGGGCCGCGTTAAGTTTTATGGATCCATCCCGACCCAGATCACGGGCAGTTGGCCCAGCTACGGCAGTACGGACCAGCAGTTCTGGAAAGAATTCATTGACTACGCGCTCGGCCTCCGGCAAACGAGCGCGACCAGCTACCAGGACATCAGCGCCATGGCCGGCTACGGCAGCGATTTCACCTGGGGAACTACGAAAACCAATTCTCCTCCTTCTGCCACGCAATACATGAATTATTCGGACAATCCTGCCCGCCCGCGGCTCCGCTTCTGGTTCGGTCCCATGAACATGGTCGATTATCTGCATAATTACAATATGGAGGAAAACGTCTCCGGCTATTATTTCCTTCAGCCAGGGGATACTTACGAGGCTCCGGTCTACACGGCCAAACAGGCCTACCTGGCCTCGATCAGCACGATGCAGACCAACCATCCCAACGACTGGTTCACTACCGTTTGTTACAGCTGGCCTCGCGGTTCGTCGAATGGGACCGTGGCATCGAATATGGGTCAGGGGCGCTTCAATTGCGTGCGGTCCCCGCTCGGGCCAAATTACAGCTATGCCAGCGCCGCTCTCGTTTTCCCATTCTCCACCATCAACGCCGATGGTTCCGCCAATAGTACCGAGATCACTCCCTACGATACCGATCCTGCCACGAGCCAGGTTCCTTCGGCCAACTTCGTGGACACACCGCGCGCAGACGGAGATACCTGCTTCGCCATGTCGCTCATGCTCGCTTACAACCAGTTCGCCACCACGTCGCCCTCGGATGGCACCTTACGCTCCTTCGTCACGTCCACCCCCATCACTTTCCCGACGGGCATGGCGGGAGGAATGGGGCGCAAAGGAGCCCAGAAGGTCATCATCTTTGAAACGGATGGCCTGGCGAATACCTCCGCGACGGCCTCTCTGGTGAACATGGGATCGTACAAGTATTACAAGATCCGCTATGACATGAATAAGCCGAGCTCCAGCGAATACCCGACGGTCGGCGTATCCGTCATCAATGACTCCAATGTCTTGAATCAGATTAATACCCTGGTCCAACAGCTCGCGAGCGATTACGGCACTTCGAGGAACCCCTTTCGGTTGTACGCCGTCGGATTCGGCCCTGTGTTCCAGGGTCCAAACGCCAGCTCGGCGTCGCAAACATTGCAAAACATGCAGTATTATGCCGGCACTCAGAGCAGTCCTTCCACAGCCTTGCCGCCCGCTCAAATCATTACGGGAACGGACTCCCAGATGTCGGCGAACATGAACACCACCTTCACGAACATCTTACAAAATGGAGTGCAAATCGCCCTGACCAAGTGACGCGGGTCGTGATGACCGTGCCGAATCGCTCATCACGGCTTCGTGGAGACGTGGCCGTCGATCGCCTGCAACACCTCGTCCGGCGAGAGCCGGGCGATCACCTCGGGGGAACGATACAGCCAGCGCACGGTGCCGTCCTGGTCCACGAGGATCGTCGTTGGCGCGTCGGTATCGCCCCCATCGGGTGCCGAATGCGGATGAATGACTCCCGCCGCCTCGGACAGACCGCGCTGCTCATCGGCGAGCACGAGCAGGTGCGGGAAGTCCGCCTGTGTCTTCCCGGCGTCCTCGAGTCCTTCCACGGAAACCACCAGGACGCGGACGTTCCGCTGGGCGAAGTCTTCGTGCCGACGTTCGAGCTGACCTAGCTCGATCATGCAAAAGGGTCACCAGCGGCCGCGGAAGAAGACCAGCACGCTGTTCTGCTCGCCGATCAGGTTTTGCTGCGTGAACGGGGTGCCGTCCGCCCGCGCCGACGCGAATGGGGGAAAGGGCTGCCCAACAACGATCGGCCCTGTGTACGCCGGCAGTCTCGCCGCTAGCAGGAACGTCCACGCGGCGCCGGCAAGCAGCGTCACCAAGACGAGGGCAAGTACACGCCAGACGGAACGCCTCTGCCAGAGCGAGACGACCACGAAAACCAGGCCGACGGTTGCCATGATCGGCACGTACCAGGGTGCCGTCAGGCGCTGCGCCTGGATTTGAAGGACGTAGCCGATTACACCCAGGGCGGCCAAAGTGAGGCCCAGGGCCAGGAAGAGGCGGCCGGGCGAGCGACGCGGTGCGACAGCGGATGAAGTAGTCATGTCGTCATTCTATGACAGGGGCGGTTGGCGAGGGAGGCCGCACATCCGCTGCGTCCCAGGGTGGAAGGAAGAGTGTCCGGCGGGAGTCGCACCCGCCTATCCGACGCGGCAGGTCGGTGCCTCGGCTGCTCGGCCACGGACACAAGAGCAAGGACGGAAGGAGTCGAACCCTCGGCGCCTGTTTTGGAGGCAGGCTGCTCACCCAGGAGCACGCCCTTGTCGAACCAGCTGCCCCGGCAGGACTCGAACCTGCAACCGTCTCGTTAACAGCGAGCCGCTCTACCGTTTGAGCTACAAGGCAAGCAGACAGAAATGCCTCAGAGACGCCGGCAGGAGTCGAACCTGCTTCGATGTCGGGTTGCGGCCGACCGCCTGGCCGTCCGGCCCCGGCGTCATAACAGACAAGGGCCGGCGGTGGGACTCGAACCCACTTGGTCCGCGTTACGAAGGCGGTGCCCGGCCCGTCGAGCATCGCCGGCTTTGGTCAGCAGCCAGTGCTGGTGTCGAGCCAACTGGACCGAGGTTCAGAGCCTCCGTCCCCTGCCGAGGGCCTGGCTGACGTGCGAGGGTGGCCGGCGGGAGTCGAACCCGCACAACCCCGGTTCACAGCCGGGTCTCGCTGCCGCTTGAGTTCGGCCACAGTGCTTCAACCTGGAATCGAACCAGGAACTCGGCCTTCGCAGGACCGCGTGATGTCCCTTTCACCATCGAAGCAACACAGTACCCCGGCCAGGAATCGAACCTGGACCTGCTCCTTCGGAGGGAGCCATGATGTCCCTTTCACCACCAGGGCAACACGAACCAGTGACCAGGGAGGGACTTGAACCCTCACGCCGCGGTGGGCACGGTCTTCTGAGGACCGCGTGTCTGCCATTCCACCACCTGGCCATTTACCAACAGTGGACCGTGGAGGGAGTTGAACCCTCATTTGCCGGGTGCAAGCCGACCGTCTTCCCCGTTAGACGACACGCCCGGGAGAAAAAGCAGTGGCCCCGGTGGGGATCGAACCCACATCGCCCTGTTTAAGAGACAGGTGCTCCGCCAATTGAGCTACAAGGCCATTCGGGCAGCGTGTCGGGCAGGAGTTGAACCTGCACAGCGAATGCGGGTGGGTTACAGCCACTTGGGCTCGCCAGTGCCCAGCCGACACGTCTGGTCCGTACATCTTGTAGACGTAGGCACCCGGCCGGAGGTTCACGGATCCAAGCGAGATTTTTCGAGAAGCAACGGGGGCCACATGGGCAAAGTGGCAAAGCGCGTGCGTCTCCATCGGATGTACCGGATAAGCCTGTTGCGCCGGAGAGGAGTCAATTCCGTCCTTCCTCCATGCCGATAAAGAGTGATGGGCCGCGCGATCTGCCCGCATTGGTCCCGAGACGGGGAAGGCGCGGAAAGCATCGGCTCGGGAGGGAACGTCATGCTGTTCTGCTCGTTGGAATTCCTGTTCTTCTTCAGCGCCATTCTGCTCGTCTACTGGCTCATCCCCGGCAAGACGGCTCGCATCTGGTTGCTGCTGGTGGCCAGTTTCTGCTTCTACGCGGCGTGGAACACCTGGCTGGCCTTGCTCATCAGCGTCACGACGGTCATGGATTATTTCCTCGCCCTGGGCATCGACCGCGGCACCTCGGAGGTCCGGCGCAAGCTGCTCCTGGCCGTCAGTCTCGTGGTCAACCTCGGCGTGTTGTGCTATTTCAAGTACGCCAACTTCTTTCTCGATTCGCTATCCGAGATTCTGCACGCGCTCGGCTCGTCGGCATCGCTGCCGCTGCTGGAAGTGATCCTTCCGGTCGGTATCTCCTTCTACACCTTCGAGGCCATCAATTACACCGTGGACGTCTACCGTCGCAAGGCGCCCGCGGAGCGGAACCTGGGGCACTTCATGCTGTTCATCCTGTTCTTTCCTCATCTGGTGGCCGGGCCGATCGTCCGCGCCCGCGACTTTTTGCCGCAGATCAAGCGGGCCAAGCGCTTCAGCTGGCCGCGCATGCAGCTGGGGCGCAGATCTTCCTCATGGGGCTGTTCAAGAAGTTGGCCATCGCCGATCGCATGGCCCTCTACGTCGATCCGGTGTTCCACGACCCGTTGTCGTTCCACTCGAAAGCGGTGTGGTGGGCGGTGCTGGCCTACGCCCTGCAAATTTACTGCGACTTCTCCGGCTACACCGACATGGCCATCGGCACGGCGCACATGCTCGGCTACAAACTGGCCGAGAACTTCAACATCCCGTACATCTCGGCCAACGTCTCGGAGTTCTGGCGGCGCTGGCACATCTCGCTGTCGAGTTGGCTGCGCGATTATCTGTTCATCCCACTGGGCGGCAGTCGCGGCGGCACCTGGAAGACCAACCGCAACCTGCTGATCACGATGACGCTGGGCGGCCTGTGGCACGGAGCGAGCTGGACGTTCGTCTTCTGGGGCGTGCTGCACGGCCTGCTGCTGATCGGGCACAAAGCGTTCCAGGGATTTTGCACGAAACGGCCGATGCTCGAGCGCGTACTGCGCTCGGCGCCGGGGACGTTGCTGCGCATGGCGCTGACGTTTGCCAGTGTGTGCGTCGGTTGGGTCTTCTTCCGGGCGACAACCTTCGCCATCGCCGCCGGTGTGCTGCGACGCCTGGTCAGCTTCACTCGTGCCGGGGCGCCGACGCCGATGCCGATCACCGGCTTCGTCCTGACAATCGTGCTGGTGGTGCTGTGCCATTTGGTTCGCCGCTTCGACCTGTGGCGGCGATGGCAGCCGAGCCTGCCGGCCCCCGTGCTCGGCTTCAGCTACGCCGTGGCGGTGACGCTGGCGCTGATGCTCGCCCCATCGGGGACCAAGCCGTTCATCTACTTCCAGTTCTGAGAAGAGATCGACCGAATATGAATGGTCGTCAAAGTCGCATTTTGCGAAGGTCGCGGCCCGCCCTGTTGTGGTCCTTGTTCTTCTTTCTCGGCGGTCAGGTGATCGCGGGACGTCTCCTCTATCAGCGCCATCCGGACCTGTTCGATCCGGAATTCCACCTCCGGCTGCACGACCTGGAATCGCGGTTGGCGGAAGTGCCCGGCCGGCCGCTGGCGCTGGCCGTGGGCAGCTCGCGCATCGCCTGCGGACTGCGGCCGGCCTGGGCCGACGACGCGCACACACCAGGCGGAACGGAGGCCGTTCTGTTCAACTTCGGCATGTTGGGAGGAGGGCCCGTCCGCGAGCGGATGGTGTTGCACCGTTTGCTCCGCACCGGGGTGCGGCCGAAATGGTTATTCGTTGAGGTGTGGGCACCAATGCTCCTGCAGGAAGGCTTCTTCCACGAGGAACCGCGCATCTTCCGCCAGGAGTTGTACTGGCCGGACCTCACCGTGATCGCACGCCTGTATGACCGCACGGGCGAATCGCTGCGCCGGCTGCTGGAAACGACCCTGGCGCCGCTGGTCCATTACCGTCAACCTCTACTGGCGCGCTACGCGGACTGCCTGATGCCGCCGTCCTTTTGGGCCGAGCAGAATCGAGAGGGCTGGGCGGGGCTAGACGACTCGGGATGGTTGACGCCCCACGAGCGCCCCAATGCGGCGGGCTTCGCCCTCCTGCTGGAGTATGGAAAGAGTGTGACCAAGCCGCTGCTGGACGACTTCCGCGTCAGCGCCATTTCGGATCGGGCATTGCGCGATCTACTGGCGGAATGCCAGGCCAACGGCATCCAGCCCATCTTGTTCCTCATGCCCGAACCGGAGGCGCTGCGGAGCTGGTATCCGCCGGCGACCCGCGCTGCGCTGACGGCCTACCTGCGGTGCCTGGCCAGGGATGGCCGGATGCCGGTGATCGACGCCGCGGCCTGGTGCGGCGATGACGAATTCGCGGACTCCTGCCATCTGACATCCGCCGGCGCCCGCTCCTTCAGTGCGCGTTTCGGCCGCCAGGTTTACTGCCCGCTAATCGCCGGTCAACCTCTGCCGTGCGACGTTCTACTCCGCGATTCGCCGTAGTAGGAAACCTTCTTTCGGAGCCGGAAGCGTAAGCGAAGGAAGATCCCTTCGCTTACGCTTCCGGCTCGGAGCGACGTTCACTTGCTCGGGCACGAGGGGCCGACCATACGGGTTGTCCCGGCGCGAACGATCGTGCCGATTTTTCTGAAGACGAGGCCGGGCGGATGCCGATTTTCTCGGTCGGAGGTGTCTCCTCCTCCGCGGTCTCCTCGCTCACGACAGGACGTTGTCATGTTGTTCAGTGCGGCCACTTTTCTCTTTCTGTTTTTGCCGGTGCTGCTCCTGCTGTACTTCCTCTGTCCGCGCCGCTTGCGCAACTTGCTGCTCTTGACGGCCAGCTTGCTGTTCTACGTCTGGGGCGAGAAGACCTACGTTTTCGTCCTGCTCGCCTCCATCGCCGTCAATTACACGCTTGGCCTGTGGCTGGACGGCCTGCGCACGGCACGAGGCCGGCGTTTGGCGATCGCCCTGGCGGTCTTCGCCAACCTCGGCCTGCTGGCCACCTTCAAGTATGCCGTCTTCCTGCTGCAAAACTGCAATGTCGCGCTGGCCGCTCTGCATCTGGCTCCGCTGCCGGTGCCGAACATCCACCTGCCGCTGGGCATCTCCTTCTTCACCTTTCATGCCCTCTCCTACGTCATCGACGTCTACCGCGGCGAGGTGCGGGCGCTGAAAGACCCGATCGCGTTCGCCCTGTACATTTCCTTCTTCCCGCAGAGTATCGCCGGACCCATCGTCCGCTATAGCGACCTGGCGACGCAGCTGGTACGCCGCCGCTTCTTCCGCGCGGGCTTCGCCGAGGGGGTACGGCGCTTCATCTTCGGGTTGTCGAAGAAGATGTTGATTGCCAATACGCTGGCCCTGCCGGCCGACGCCATTTTCGGCCTGCCGCCC
The DNA here is from genome assembly GCA_963849325.1 of uncultured Planctomycetota bacterium. Classification (GTDB taxonomy): domain Bacteria; phylum Planctomycetota; class Planctomycetia; order Gemmatales; family Gemmataceae; genus JAJPHU01. Next base: position 843,259 of record CAWKHF010000012.1, read on the forward strand.
GAAGGATTGTCGGCCGGGTTGGCCTGGCTGGGCATTACCTGCTATACGCTGCAAATCTACTTCGACTTCTCCGGCTACTCGGACATGGCCATCGGCCTGGCCAGAATGTTCGGCTTCGATTTCAAGGAGAACTTCAACTACCCCTACGTGTCGCGCTCGGTCACGGAGTTTTGGCGGCGTTGGCACATGTCGCTGTCGAGCTGGTTCCGCGATTACCTGTACATCCCGCTGGGCGGCAACCGCCGTGGGACGATCCACACCTATTTCAACCTGCTGGCGGTGTTTTTTCTGTGCGGCCTGTGGCACGGGGCGAGCTGGGCGTTCGTGGGCTGGGGCCTGTATCACGGCGGCTTCCTGGTGCTGGAGCGCACTCGGCCGGGCGCTGGCTCGACGCGGCGCCGGCGCCGTTGCGGCACGCTTACGCCCTGCTGGCGGTGATGGTCGGCTGGGTGTTCTTCCGGGCGACGACGTTTGGCCATGCCGCGTCCTTCGTGGCCGCGATGTTTGGCCTGGGTTCGGACGGCGCCGTCGAGTACGTACCCGCCATCTACTTGCAGACGGACGTGGTGCTGGCGCTGATCGCCGGCGCGATCAGCTCGGCGCCGCTATTGACGTGGCTGCGGCGCGTCCGCCCGGGCGACCTGGCGGCCGCACTGCGGCGGCCCGCTTTGGCGCAGGCACTGGAAGCGGTGTTCGCCGGCGCCTCGGTGGCGGCGCACGCGGTACTGCTGCTGGCCTCGACCACGATGCTGGCCGCCGGGACCTACAACCCGTTCATTTATTTCCGCTTCTAGGACCGCTCGCGGCTCGGTCCCCGATCGGAAGGAGGCGCCGTGGACACAGGCACTCGTATCCGCACCATCGCCGACTGGGCCGTGATTGCCTTGTTCCTGGCGGCGACCGGATTGCCGTTGGCCGGCGCCTTTCTGCCCGACCCGCACAACCAGGCGGCCAACGACCTGCGCCCGCTGGCTTCCCTGCCGCCGCTGCGGCCCAAGCGCAGTGTCCTGATCGCTTTCCCCACGCAGTTCGAGAAATACTGGGAGGACCACTTCGGTTTCCGCGGCCCGCTCATCTACCTGCTGAACGTGGTCAAGGTACGCGGACTGCACGCCTCGACGGCGGCGAACGTCCTGCTGGGACGGCCATCCTGGTTGTTCTACACTCATCTCCCCGCTGGCATGGATTACAACGCCGTGCGGCCCTTCACGGCCGACGAGCTGGACCACTGGCGCCGCGTCCTGGAGCGTCGCCGCGATTGGTTGCAGCGGCGCGGCTGCAAGTACGTCCTCTTCATTCCCCCCGATAAACAGACCATCTACCCCGAATATCTCGATCCGGTTTATCGCTCAAGGCACGACCAATCGCGGTTGGACCAGTTGCTCGCCCACCTGCGGAGCTGTGGTTCGAGCGTGGAGGTGCTGGACATCCGACAACCGATGCGGGCCGCCAAGGAGCGCGAGCGGCTGTACCATCAGACCGACTCGCACTGGAACGACCACGGAGCGTTCCTCGGCTATGAGCATCTGACCGGCGTGCTGGCCCGATGGTTCCCAGCCGTCCGGCCGGTGCCGCGCTCGGGCTTCGTGGAGGAGACGGCCGAGAAACGCGGCGGCGACCTGGCGACGATGGTTTACCTGGCCGAGCGGCTGCCCGAGCAAATGCTGAACCTCGTGCCGCGCTCGCCGCGGCGCTGGCGTCCGTCCGCACAAGGCGTTGTCGCGCGGCGCGGAAGACCGCCGCCTTTTACGCGGCCGCCGCCACCGAATGCGACGACGCCAACCTGCCCCGCGCCGTCATCTTTCACGACTCGTTCGCCCTGGCCCTGCGACCGTTCCTGTCCGAGCACTTCCGCCGTACCGCCTACGTCTGGGACGACGCCTTCCACCAGGATGTCGTCGAACGCGAACGTCCCAACGTCGTCATTCAGGAGATGCTGGAGCGCAAATTGGGGTTTGTGATACCCAACGACATCGAGGACGCCGAGCCGCTGAAATGACGCGAATGCCTCCCCGACGTTATCGCCAGTCGTTGGCGGGTCGCGTTCTCATGGGGAGCGGAGGTATGTATCCACGAAATTGCATCCTTGCAAACGGCAGGGCACGAGCTAGAATGCAGTTGTCCCGTCGGGGGCGAGTGCGGTGACTGGGCGACACCGAGCGAACCACCGGCGGGACTTATTTCCCACCGCCTCCGTGACGACGCTCGGCGGACAATCGCGCGGGGAAGCGCGTCGAGTCAGCGCCGTGGCCTGCCGACATGCAGCCAGAGTTGAGGATGGGCGCGAGCCGATTTTTCCAGCGCCGCGATCCCCGGCCGACCGATGGGATTGCCGTCGAGGTTCAAGAGAGTCAAGCGGGCCAGATGAGGTGAAGCGGCCAGAGCGTACGCTCCCTCATCGTGGACGTTATTATCGACCAGGGAGAGCGTTTCCAGGTTCGTCAGGTGGGCGGCGGTGGCCAGCGGTCGCCCCCGCATCGCCGATGTCGTTGCGTCGCAGCCAGAGCGTGCGCAGGCTGGTCCCGTTCGCCGAGGCCGCCAGGGCCGCCGCTCCCGCGTCGCCGATGAAGTTGTATCCCAGGTCGAGCATGTTCAACCAACCCAGCCACGGCGAGGCCGCCAGACGCGCGACCGAAGCTCGCTCCAGGCCACGAAACGTCACGCCTTCAACCCAGGCGAACGCTTCCGACTGGATCAATTCGCCGGAGTCGTCCAGCAACGCGCCGGCCGAAATCTCCAGGTGGAGCAGTCCGCGATGCCAACTCCACGAGCGTGCCAGCGGCTTCAGCGGTCCCAGCCATGCCGTCTCGAAGCGCTCGAGCAACTCCGCTTCACGCTCCTCGTTCGGCGTTCGCGTCCGCAGAGATTGCAGGCGCAGAAACTCGCCCCGCGCCGCCCGCACGGCGTCGCCGTGTTCTTCCAGCCAGTCGGCCAGGATCAGGCGCGGCGTGTCGTCGCCGGGATGGGCCTTGATGTCGCGCAGGAACGCCAGGACCACCGGACGCCATATCGTCTCGTCGAGTTCGCGGGTTGAGACATGACCAGGATCCCCGGAGTAGCCGGCCAAGTGTCAGCTTCCTTCGGCGGTGGTCTCCGCGGCGAAAACGCGATCGTACGACTCCAGGGCGATTCCGCCCAGGCGGTTCGCTATCCGCCAATACGCTTCGCGGCGATAATCCCACTTCCGCGAACGGGGCACCTGCTCCAGCCAGTCATACAAATGAATCTTACAAAGGTCCGTAAAGTCCTCTTCCGACACTTCCCTGTCCTCGTCGGTGAGACGGTCCTTGATCCGATACGGCCCCTCCGCACCTTGCAGAGCGCGATCGAAGGAGGCGCGGTCCATGGCGCAGTTGAGGTAGGCCAGGCGCTCGGCCCGTTCGCCGAGGAGCGCGCGCACGTCCGGCCGTCGCTCCAGCGGCAGGGCGAAGCGCTGGAACAACTCGGTGCCGTAGATGGAGTGGAACATGCCGGCCTGACATAATTCCTCGTTGCAGCCACGCGCTTCCATGTAGCGATACACGCCGATGACGTGGGCCAGGTACGACTTCTCCGTGTGGCGGACCTGTTCGGTGCCCAGCGCCAGCAGGAAGTCCGTCAACTGCTTGAAATTCCGGTGCATGGTGTTCTCCTTCGGAGGTTGCGGCCGTGTGGAACTCGACCGGACAAGCGGAGCATACTCGCGCCGCGTGGGCAGAGCAAGGACGAGATCGAGGCGACCCATCCGGGTCGGAAAAGCCTCGACGCCGGTTTCACACGGACATTTCTCTTGTCGCCTGACACGCCCCGCCCGCGCGGTTGCCCTGGCGGCGTGCGTCGCTTACACTCGAAGGAGATGCGGAGGAGCCTCTTTCCATGTCCACCCAAGCCGCAGCTTCCGAGTTGATCCGCCGCTGCCGGGCCGGCGAGGTCCACGCTCGGGAGCAGCTGTTCGCACGCTATCAGCATTACCTGTATGTGCTGGCCCGCGCCCAACTCGGCCGGCGCCTGCGCAGCCAAGTGCGCCCCCTCGGACCTGGTTCAGCAGACCTTGCTGGAAGCCCACCGCGATTTCGACGGCTTCCAGGGCCAGCACGAGAGCGAACTGCTGGCGTGGCTGCGGCGCATCCTGGCCCACAACCTGTTCAACGAGGCGCGCCGCTACGGCGCCCGCCAGCGCGATGCCGAGCGCGAGGTCTCGCTCGACCAGGTGCAGTCCGGCGTCGATCACTCCTCCGTTGTCCTGCAGCGCTGCCTGGCGGCCGGCGGCCCCAGCCCCAGTCAGATTGCCCTGGCCCACGAGGAGGCCGTGCGCCTGGCCGACACTCTCACCCGCCTGCCGGACGATTATCAAACGGTCCTGCTGCTGCGCGTCTTCGAGGAGCTGCCGGCCGAGGAGGTTGCCCGGCGCATGGGACGCAGTGCCGGCGCCGTCCGCATGTTGCAAATGCGCACCCTGACGGCCCTGCGTCAAGAGATGGAGAAGGACGCGCGGAGTTGAGCATGCGCGGTCACGGCGGCCTGGATGGGGTCGATCCGCGAACACCGTGTCAGCAAGCATGTTAGATGCTGTTGTTACGGACGTGTGGCAGCGGTCTTTGGTGTGATGCATCCGAATGCGCCGAACACGCCGAAGTCGGCGGAGTTCGTTGTGAGAAGCGATTGGATGCCAACTTGCCTGTAGGTCGCGGCGAGCAGCGTGTCCAACAGTCGCTTGCGGCCCAAGGAAAACTGCTTCAGCCAGTCGAGAAACTGCCGCGTCGCGGCCTCGTCAGGAAACACCGGGACGACGTCGCTGGCCGTCCACCATTGTTCGGCAAGTTGCTGGGCTGCCGCCATGTCGAGCGGATGCGTGAAGCGGCGAGGGTCCGTTACGATATGGATGAATTCCGCCAGCACCTGGGGAGCGAGGGCGATCCGGTCGCCTGCGCCAAGCAATCGGGCCAAGGTGGCGCGTGCATCGGTGTGCTCGGTGTGCTCCCTCACTGCCACCGCCACGAGAAAGCCGGTGTCGAGTCCATGCATCATCGCCGACCATCCAACATTTCACCGAGCAGATCGTCGTCCGCTGTTAGCGTGTGCAGTACGGGGCCAAGACTTAAGACCGGAACATCCAGGACACGGTGCGGCGAGCCGGGTAACGAAGCGGCGGTCGGCGCCGTTTCGGCTCGGAGGACAATCACTTCCTGTCCCTCCGGGAGACGAACGCCATCGTCCAGCACCACGACGCCATTTTGCACGTGACCGCGGGCAACCATCGTACACCTCATCCTGTGAGGAACTCCTGAGGGCAGTTTACCGCGCATCGGGAAGAAGACAAAGCTCTGCCGCTCGGGCGATGATTTGCTCGATGGCCCAGCGTGCGGCGTCGCGGACCAGCGGCTCGGCGTCCTCCAGGGCGCGGCGCAGGGCCGGCAGCGCGGCGGCGTCGGCCGTGTTGCCCAGGACGAGGGCGGCGTTGCGTACCAGGCCGCGCCGCTTCGTCCGCCACAGGGCCGTGCCGCGAAATCGACGACGAAACTCCTCCTCCGACAACCCGAGCACCTCGATCAAATCGAGCCTCTCCAACTCGGGACGCGCTTGCAGGGCCGGCTCCGTCCCCGGCGGCGCCTTGCGGTTCCACGGACAGACTTCCTGGCACACGTCGCAGCCGAATACCCAGTCGCCCAGGCCGGCGCGTAGCTCCGGTGCGATCGCGCCCTTGTGCTCGATGGTCAGATAGCTGATGCAGCGACGCGCGTCGAGCTGTCCGGGACCGGCGAAGGCACTCGTCGGGCAGGCGTCCAGACAAGCGGTACACGTGCCGCAGTGGGAGGCGATGTGCGGCGCATCCGCGGCCAACTCCAGATTGACGAGAAGGGCGCCGATAAAGAAGTAGCTCCCCAGGCGCTTGTTCAGCAGCATGGTGTTCTTGCCGAACCAGCCCAGCCCCGCGCGGCGAGCGAAATCGCGCTCCAGCAGCGGTGCCGTGTCCACGACGCCGCGACCGAGGCAGTCGGGGCGCTCTTGGCGGAGCCAGTCGAGCAGGCGGTTCAGGCGTTCGCGCAGGACGTCGTGATAATCCGTTCCGCGGGCATAGCGGGCGACGCGGCCGGTCGGCGAGTTGAGAGCGTCAGCCCCCGGCTCACCGGCGGGACGATAGTTCATGCCGACCATGAGGACGCTGCGGACGTCGGACAAGATCGAGGAGGGATGGCGGCGGGCCTCGCCGTGGCGGTGCATGTAGTCCATCGTGCCGGCGAAACCGCGGTCCAGCCAGTCGCGCAGACGGTCGAAGCCGTCGGCCTCCGTCGCCGGCGCGATGCCGGCCATCTCGAAGCCGAGTGCGCGAGCTTGTTGTTTCAAACGATCTTCCAACGGGGCCATGTCTCCATCCTAACGGATGCGCGGGGTCCGGGAAGTCGTGGATGTACGCCGATTGCCGTCGGGCGATCGGGATCCTATCACTGAGGACAACGGAGCGATCGGGAGTCGGAAGGATCGAATAGGCGACGCCCGGTTTCCGTCGAAGACAGTGTATTTTGGTGCGCCGCCGCGGGGCGGTGCCGAACGTCGGCAACCAATGACGATGAGGGATGAGAGAATGCGCACGGTGAAGTATTTCATGATGGCGGTGCTGACCACGGGCCTGGTGGCCGGCCTCGGCATGTTCCGGGCCGCCGACGACAAGCCCAAGTACAACATCGAAGAGATCATGGAGACAAGCCCACAAAGCCCCCAAGGGCAAACCGAGCCTGTTCAAGCAGGTAGCCGGCGGCAAAGCCAGCGCCGAGCAAAAGAAGCAATTGCTGGCGTATTATCAGGATTTGGCCAAGAATAAGCCCGAGAAGGGCGAGTTGAGCGATTGGAAAAAGCGGACGGACGCCATGGTCAAGGCGGCCCAGGACGTGGTGGACGGCAAGCCCGGCGCCACCCAGGAACTCGGCAAGGCCACCAACTGCAAGGCTTGCCACCAGCTGCACAAGGGCGACTAAGGGCCGATTCGTCCGAGCCCGCAGCGTAAGTGAGGAAACATACATCCTCGCTTACGCTGCGGGCTCTTCTCTCCGCGACGAGGACGCCATGAGAAACCGTCTGGCGATACTTCTGGTAGTGGCGACGAGCCTGGGACTCGGCGGTGCCGAGCCGGACAAAGCTCCCGACATCAAGGAGATCATGCAGCGGGCCAACAAGCCGACGGGTCTCTACTTCAATCTGAAAAAAGACCTGGAGGATGAGGAACCGATGTGGGACGACATGCTTGCGGAGGCGCGCGAGCTGGCCCAGCTGGCGGCCGCCCTCGGCAAGCAGACGCCGCCCAAGGGCGACAAGGCGTCGTGGGCCAAGTTGACCCGTGCCTACGCCAGCGAGGCCAAAGGGCTGTCTCAGGCCGTTGCCAAAAAAGACCGCAAGGCCGCTCAGGCCGCCATCGGCCGCATGGGCGGCGCCACCTGCAAGAGCTGTCACAAGGTCCATCGGCCGGAGTAACCGCGCGGGATTTCCGGGAGGCGCAATCATGCTTGATGGTCCCGCTGTCGTCGCCGCGCTGCAGGACTGCGGCGTAACGCACGTGGTCTGGATACCCGACAGCGACCTCGGCCGGTGGGAGCCGGCCCTGAGTGCCGCGTCCAGCCCGCGATTGCTCCGCGTCTGCCGCGAGGGCGAGGCCATCTCCCTGGCCGCCGGCCTGCACCTCGGCGGCCAACAGCCGATCGTCGTCATCCAGTGTACCGGCCTGTTCGAGGCCGGCGACACACTGCGCAACATCCTCCACGATCTGCGCCTGCCGCTGTTTTTCGTCATCGGCGTTCGCAGTTACCACGCCCATCGACAGGGCACTTCGACCGACAGCTGCCCCGTCTTCACCGAGCCGATCCTGCGCGCCTGGCTGTTACCCTATACCGTGTTCGAGGACAACCACACGATCGCCGACCTGGTGACGGCATACCGTCAGGCACGGGCGAAAGGCCAGGCGTTCGCCGTCCTGATCGCCGAGTGAGTCCAACCATGATGACGTTGCGCGAAGCCCTGGAAGTGCTGGCGGCCCATCGCGGACGGCGGATCGTCGTCACGACCATGAGTTCGGTCGGCGTCTGGCCGAGCCTGTCGGATACGCCGCTCGACTTCGCCTACATCCCGTCGGCGATGGGCCATGCTCCGCCGCTGGGGCTGGGCCTGGCCCTGGCCCAGCCGGAGCGCGGCGTCATCGTCGTCAACGGCGACGGTTGCACGCTCATGAACCTCGGCAGCCTGGTGACACTGGCGCATCATCCGGCCAACATCTATCTGCTGATCCTGGACAATGGCCTGTACGAAGTGACGGGCGGCCAGTCGGTCGCCGGCGCCGGCCGCACCGACTTTGCCGGCCTGGCCCGCGCCGCCGGCATTCGGCGCGTGTATGCCTTTGATACCGCCGAGGCCTGGCGCGCGGACGCCGCCGAGGCGCTGGCGGGAGATGGGCCGGTCGTGGTGTGGCTGCGGGTCGAAGGGCGCCTCGGCCAGAAGACACCGAAAGCGCCGCGGCCGATGGCCAAGCAGATCGAGCGCCTTCAACAGGCGCTGGGCGAGCCGGGTGCGTCCGCCTCCGGTTAGAGCGATCGCGGCCAAGGAGTTCGTCAATTCGTCAGGATGTCTTGCCAATATGCCACCCATCATGTAGAATGAGTTGGTTGCTCTACATTCCTGATGCCTTCCTCATCCTCAGAATCATTTCTTCGGATCCGGCCGACATCGAGTGTGCGGAGTAGGACATTGTCCTCGGAGGCACTCCGATGCAGGCCACGACTCTCTTTCCCTTTCACAAACCCTTGCGCACCTTGTCGCAAAGGTTGCCCCCTTCCCAGTGGGGAGGCCTCTTGCGTTTCCGGCTCGCTTCGGGACACGCAGGGACGAGACAGTCTGCGCCAGGTAGGACCAGCGGGTTGGCGGCGGCACGGAGTTATTCCGGGAAGCCCCTTTCGCTCTGGACAAGGAGGTACAGCCATGTTGGTCCTCTCGCGACGTGTGGGAGAGCAGATCGTGATCGATGGCTCGATCTATGTGACGGTCGTGGCCATCAAGGGGAACACGATCCGTCTGGGGGTCACCGCGCCTGAGTCCGTATGCGTGGATCGCGCGGAGATCCACGAACGGCGCCGGGCGCCGGGCCGGCCTAGCCCCGAGCTTTCTTTTTCCTCCCCATCCGCAGGAGACTTTCGGATGCAAACGGTTCAACAGGGCGACCACGTCCAGGTCCATTACGTGAAACGCTTTTCCGACGGCCGAGTGGCTTCGTCCCGGTCGCGTGGCCAGGCGCCTCTGGAATTAACCATCGGCACCGACCACCCGCGTCTGCCCGGACTGGGATTGGGCCTGATCGGCCTGGCCCCGGGGAACCACGTGACGCTCACCGTCCCCGCGGAGCGGGCCTATGGGCTATCCGACCCTGGACGGATACGCCGCTTGGCCCGCACGCGCTTCGCGGCCAACCAAGCGCTCCCCATCGGCAAGTGGGTGCGAATCCTGGACCGCCGCGGCCGGCACCGCCTGGTCCGTATCATGGAAGTCCATAATCGGTTGGTGGTCGTGGATACCAATCACCCTCGGGCGGGGCAGGCGCTCGAGCTGGACGTGGAACTCGTCACCATCCATGGCCCAGACGCCGATTCGAACGCCCAGAAGATCTAAGAACCACTAACCGAATGCCCCACGAGCCGGAGCGTCCGCGACGGGTGCTTGCAACCCGTCGCGGACGCTCCGGACTAGTCGGCAAAAAGACGGATCGGAAAAAAGATGTCCGTGAAACAGCGCGATGAGCAGCACAAAGAGGAGCGGCACGCGGAGGGCGAGAAATCCGAGCGCCAGCAGCGAAATGTCCGGATTGGCCAACACGTCATGCGCGGCCTGGGCCAGCCGGGCAACCTCCAACTGGTGCAAGTCCGACAGCTGTGGGAGGATCGCTACCGGGTGAACATCCTCGTCGGTGTCGATGCCGCTTCGGTCAAGGTCGCGCACAGCTTTTTCTTGGAGACCGATGGCGACGGCAACGTGGTCGCTTCCACCCCGAGGATTACGAGGCAGTATTAACCGAGGATCGAAGGGACGGCCGTCCCTTTCTCCGCTCTTATGCTTCTCTCGCCAAGCGGCACCCCCGGCGCGAAAGGACCAAGCATGCGAAACCTCGTGGAGATCGAGAACATCGAGGAAATGCGACGCCAGGAGGGCATTGATGATGTCGAGCTTCGCGACGAGATTCGCCGGCTCGCCGTCGGCGATTTCGTCAAGGTGACATTCCTGGCCGGCACGAAGGCGTGTGAAACCTTGTTGGTCCGAATCACCAGCATCCGCGGCCCCGCATTTCGCGGCAAGTTGGTCCACGGGCCGACCTCGACGGGGCTATCGCAATTGCGGGCCGGATCGCCCATCGCCTTCACGACGGCCCACATTCATTCCCTCTCGAAAGGGCCGTCCACGCGAGAGCAAGGATGTCCTTCCTCCCTGAGGGAGTAGCTCGGCAATCTTCCTCGCCCCTAACTGGAAAGCAGGCTGTCATGGCAGGCCGAATTCTGAATCGACGTGAGCTGCGCAGCAGGCCGATCAAGCGGAGAAGTCCGAAGCGGTGGCCCCGGAAGCAGGGACCGTGGTTGTTGCCGTCAAGAAAGGGGCCAAGCGGAAGGCCGCCGCGACCCCCAAGGTGAAAAAGCCGCGCAAGGTGAAGGCGCCGCCGCGCCTGCGCGCCCGCTGGTGCATCTTCGACTCGGCCATGAAGCAGATCGCGCTCTTCGACTACAACCAGCGGGCCGCCGCCGACGAAAAGCTCGTGGACCTGCTTGCCAAGAAGAAGGGCCTTCACTTCATGGGGATTGTGAAGGAACCGATGCCCGAGCCGGCGCCCGCGGTCGAGTGAGTATCCTCGTCGAGAAGCGACGGGGAGAGGGATTCGTGTCTGTTTCGTTGACGGGCCTTGCTCCTCCGTGTGGAGGAAGCGGTCCTTTTCTTTGGAGAGTTCGTAAATGGGTAAGAAGCTGTATGTCGGCAACCTGACCTATGGGGTGACCGACGGGGATCTCGTGAAGATGTTCGAGCCTCACGGCACGGTGGAGTCCGCTCAGGTCATCATGGACCGCGACACCGGCCGGTCCAAGGGCTTCGGCTTCGTGGAAATGAAGACCGATCAGGAAGCCCAGGGGGCCATCGCCGCCCTGAATGGACAGGATTCGGGTGGTCGTCCGTTGACCGTCAACGAGGCGAAACCCCGAACCGAAGGGGGACGAGGCGGGTCCGGCGGTCGGGGGGGACAGGGCGGCGGCTACGGCGGCCGGCGCTCCTATTGAGTCGAGCACGGTCCTTGTCCGCCCGACGAGCCGTGAGTGTCCGCGAGCGGGAGCAACACCGCTCGCGGACACTCACGGCTCGTGTCTTTCCCCGGAATGGTCCTTCTCGGGCGGTTCCGCGTACAATGCCCTCGTCCGCTCGTCCTTGAGGGGCAAGGGGTGTGGACGGCGTTCGGAGGAAGGGCATGGTCCCCGTTCGCACCGCCCTGGTCGGTTGCGGCAAGGTGGGGCAGATCCACGCCGCGGCGCTGGGGAGCCTGCCGGAGTCGGAATTCGTCGCCGTCTGCGATAGCAGCGGCGAGCGTGCTGCCGCCTTCGCGGCGCGCTTCGGGGTTCGGCCCTACACAGACCTCGCCGTCATGCTGCGCGAGGCGCGGCCGGAATCCGTGTTCGTCTGTACGCCGCATCCGCTACACGCCGCCGCCGCGATCCCGGCCGCCGAGGCCGGCGTTCACGTCTTGGTTGAGAAACCGCTGGCCGCCACCCTGGCCGACTGTGATGCCATGCTCGCCGCGGCGCGGCGGACGGGCGTCCACCTCGGCGTTGTCAGCCAGCGCCGCTTCTACGAGCCGGTTCGCCGCATGAAGGACGCCATCGACGCCGCCAAGATCGGCGCGCCCGTGCTCGGCGTCTTCGAGATGTTCAGCTGGCGCGACCGAGCCTATTATCAGTCCGACCCGTGGCGCGGTCGCTGGGACGCCGAGGGCGGCGGCGTCCTGATTAACCAGTCGCCGCACCACCTCGACCTTCTGCAATGGTTCATGGGGGAGATCGACGAGGTAAGCGGTTACTGGGCCAACCTGAATCATCCCTACATCGAGGTCGAGGACACGGCGGTTGCGACGCTGCGATTCAAGAACGGCGGACTCGGCTCGATCGTCGCCAGCCTGTCGCAGAAGCCCGGACTGTGGGCGCAGCGTCCACGTCCACGGCCGCAATGGCGCCTCGGTTGGCGTCGAGACGGATCGCGGCGCCACCTTCGTCGCCGGCGTCTCCGCCATCGCCGAGCCACCGCTCAACGACGTGTGGACGGTGCCGGGCGAGGAGCAGCGATTGGCCGAGTTCCAGGCCGAGGACCGCGCCCGCTTCGGCCAGGTCAACGCCACGACACATTATCACGCCCTGCAAATTCAGGACTTCCTGCGGGCCGTGCGGGAGGACCGCCCGCCGCTGGTGACGGGCGAGGACGGCCGTATCGTGGTGGCCATGTTCACGGCCATCTATCGCTCCAGCCGCGAGCGCCGCCCAGTCGCATTCCCTCCGCCGCCCGAGGGATGATTGGGATGCGTTCCGGAATGACTTCCGTAAGGCGTTTGGGAGGGAGGCCGGCGGCGGGGAATTGGACGTGTAGGCGTCTCTTCTGTTGGTAGAACCGATGTTCAGGCTGCGGCCATTCGCGGTGGGGAGCGGCGCCAGAAGGCTTGCCATTGCCCTGTCTCGCTCTTGAACAGAGCCCGCAAATGACAGAGGGTGTCGGTGCCGTATTCCCGCCAGCGCATGCCCGACAGCTTGAGACGCTGGCCGACGATCGTCTTGCAAGCCGACTCCACGGCACCCGAACCGATCGACCAGCCATTGCCTACATAGGTCGGGTAATCCATGCGATGCACGTTGTTGCGGAAGTAGTTCACCGTCGCAGTCTGCTTCTCCCCAACCGCCGGCTTGCGCGAAGTGGGTAGCGCTTCCAGGATTTCCAGGACGCGGGCGCCCCCCTCGCGTTTCAACATTCGACACCATTCCCCAACCACACGCTGCCGCGTCTCCTCGTCGGCGGGGTAGAGCAGTTGGCCCAACTCCGTGAGGTATTCACTGGCATGCCAGAAGTCGAGGATCAGCACGGCATCGCGGGGAAAATTGCGGCGCACAAATTCTTCCAGGCCGTTACCGCCATCCGTCAGGCCGATCCACACCTCCGCCTTGTCCATGCCGACTTGGCCCGCCTGCTTGCGCAATTCCAGCCCCAACGAATCGAGGTCGTACAAGCCGGAAAGGTAACGCGCCTGCATGCGGGCGTCCGTCGGGGGTTGGTGTGGCGAGTCCTCGGGCAGTTCCGGGACCGGGTTGAAGATCATCGCCACATAGGGCATGCGTCCCTCGGCCTTGCCGCCGTCTTTGGCCTGTTGACGCACGCCGGTCAGATCGATGCCGACCTAGGCGCACGGTGCGACCCCGCGCGTCCTTGTACCAGTCCCAAGGATGGGGAAAGGCCCAGGTGCCGCCCGCACGCAGGTGATCGGCCACGCGCTGGCCAGCCGCTTCGGTCGTCCGCTGCACGGTGGTTTCGGCGACCCGCAGACCCGCCATCTCGGGCAGCACCTTCGTGGCGGCTTCTTCAAAGCCGTCGCTCAAGGTGCCGGCGAGGCCGACCAGTCGCTCGGTGGCCGGGGTGAACGAGCGTGACGTCAAGCCGACCGCCCTATCCCAGGGGGCCAACCCATACCCGCAACGGCCGCAGTAGTAATAGGCCCGCAGGCAGGGAACCTGTCCCAGCAGGCTCAACGGCGTTTTCGGGCGGTATCCCTGGAACTTCGCGGACTGCTGACAGCCGGGGCAATCGATGCCCGATCCTTGGTAGCCGAGCTTTTTTTAAGCGCTCTTGGAGGGCGACGGCGCCGAGGTGATGGACGATGTTGCGGGCTTCAAACTCGGTATCGCCGAAGACCTCGGTGTCGCCCTTGCTGACCAGCAAGCGCGCCAGGGCCAGGATGTCGCTGTCGGCACGAGCGTGAATGCGTGCCGCCAGTTCCTGGGCTTGGGCTTCCAATTCCGCGTTCAAAGGCTCGTGCAGCGACATGGGATACTCCTTCGCCAGAGTGAAGTTGCCATCATACCGCGATTTTCGCACGTCCTGGACAAAAGTTCTACCAACTCTTCAGATGCTCACACTCGGGTTGCCCGGACCCCAATTTTGATGTTCATTCCTGGATAAGTTCGGTTACGATGGAGATGGCCTCCGCTTCGTACCCCGCCGCGATCGGAGGTGGGAACCCCTGACCGGAGGAGCGCATGATCGACCGCCCGTCGTCCTCCGCGGCCCCGGAGAAGTGGCCCGCGGACTTCGAGTTTCGCCCTCTGCCATTTCTGAGGAACCCCCACGTGCAGACCGTCCTGGGCGTGCTGGTGCCCGGCGCGGATTGTCCGCTGCCCAACCAGCGGCGCCTCGTGTACCTGCCCGACGGCGACGCGCTGGTGCTGCACAACAACACGCCGGCCGGTTGGAAAGCCGGCGATCCGCTGGCCCTGCTCATCCACGGCCTGAGTGGTTCGCACGTCTCCAAGCACATCCGCCGCCTGGCCGCCTTGCTGCTGGCGCGGCGCGTGCGAGTCGTTCGCCTGGACCTGCGCGGCGCCGGCCACGGCCTGCCCCTGGCCCGCCGCAGCTACCACGCCGGCCGTTCCGACGATGTCCGCGCCGCCCTGGAAGAGATCCACAGCTGGAGTCCGACGTCGCCGCTGTTGCTGCTGGGCGTGTCGTTGGGCGGTGCCCTGGCGTTGAAGATGGCGGCCGAGGCGGCCGACCGTCCGCTGCCCGCCCTGGTCCGCATCGCCGTCGCCGCCCCGCCGATCGACCTACCGCGCTGCGCCGCCCTGCTGGCCCTGCCGAAGAATCGCCTCTACGACAACAACTTCGTCCGCGACCTGACCGCACAGGTCCGCCTCCGCCAGCGCTATTTCCCCGACCTGCCGCCGCTGCGTTTCCCGCGTCGCATGACCCTGCGCCTGTTCGACGAGCTGTACACGGCCCCGCGCGGTGGCTTCGACGACGCCGAGGATTATTACCGCAAGGCTTCCTGCGCCGCGCTCATCCCCAACATCCAGGTGCCGACCTTGATCCTGACGGCCCGCGATGATCCGTTCATCGCCGTCGAGCCGTTCGAGCAGCTCAAAGTGCCGCCGCACATTCGGGTGCGCATCGTGCCGCACGGCGGACACATCGGCTTCCTCGGCTGGGACGGCCTGGGCGGCATCCGCTGGGCCGAACGCCGCATGGTCGAGTGGGTCCTCAACCTGTACTGATTGGTTGCTGCTGCGTCAGGCAGTGCAGCGTGCCCAGACCCCACACCAGATCGACGGCGTGGATGCCGAGGACCGTCCGCCCCGGAAACAGGCCGGCGAGGACGTCCAGCGCGCGGCGATCGTTGGCGTCGTTGAAGGTCGGCACTAGGACGCACTCGTTGGCGATGTAGAAGTTGGCGTAGCTCGCCGGCAGCCGTTGGCCGGCGAAGTACAGCGGCGCCGGCATCGGTAACGTGTGGATCTCCAGCGGCCGGCCGTCGAGGTCCGTCATGCCCCGCAGCCGCAGCAGGTTCTCTTGCAGCGGCTCGTAATTCACGTCGCCGCGATCCTCCTCCACCGCGGTGACGACGGTGTGCGGGCCGACGAACCGGGCCAGGTCGTCGATGTGGCCGTGCGTGTCGTCGCCGGCGATGCCGCGGCCCAGCCACAGTACCTTGCGGACGCCGAGGTAGTCGGCGAACAGGCGTTCGTAATCCTCCCGCGAAAATCCAGGGTTGCGCTGTTGCACGTCGCCGAGTAGGCATTCCTCCGTGGTCAGGAGCAAGCCCTGGCCGTTGACGTCGATGCTGCCGCCCTCCAGGACAACGCGGCGACCGTCTCTCTCGGGCCGCCACACCGGCAGCGACAACCGGGCCACGAGTCGCCGCGTCACGCCGTCGTCGCGCTGCCAGTTGGGGTACTTGGCCCAGGCATTGAACGCGAAATCGACAATGGCCACACCATCGCTTGGCTGGCCCGACGTGAGGAAGAGCGGGCCGTAGTCGCGCGTCCAGACGCGATCCGTGGGGATGTGCCAGAACGAAATACGCTCCGGATCCAAGGCTAACTTCTCGAGTACGGCGCGAGCCTTGCCGTTCGCCGCGCGCACCGTTGACCAGGATGCGCACCTCTTCCGAGCGGTGCAGGTGGCGGACGATCTCGCCGTAGACCCACGGGACCGGAGCGAACTTGTCCGGCCAATCGTCGCGCTGGTGCGGCCAGGCGATCCACGTCGCCCGGTGCGGCTCCCATTCCGCAGGCATGTGGTAGCCCAGCGGCGACGGCACGGCAAGAGGAGGGGCTTCGGGGGACATGACAGAAGTGTATAGACGCTCCGGATTCTGTCCGAGCCGCGACCGTCAGGGAGTGGGGGCAACCGCTCGCTAACGCTCGCGGCTCTGTTGGGTCGGCAACCGCTCGCTGACGCTCGCGGCTCTGTTGGGTCCGCTCGCTCTAATACGGAAACGTCTCATCCACCGGGGCGGCGGCCAGTTCGATGAGGAAATCGCCCAGGCGCTCGGTCAGCACGTCCATCAAGCGCCGGCCCTTGTCGGCGGAGGCGGCCCTGGGATCGCCCAGGCCGGTGTTGGCGCTGACCAGGTGCCAGGGTCGGGTCAGACTGATCCAGCCGCGATTGATCGCCTCGAAGCGCGACGGCTTCGCCGCGCCGTCATCTGCCAATTCGGGATGAAGGAGATCGGTAAAGAAGGCTAAACCGAGGCTCGTCTCCACCTCGTCGGCGTGTTCACCGGGATTGTCGAACAGGCCCGGATAGACGTCGCGGGCCATGCGGAACCAGTCGCACACGCACAGGAAGACGCCACTCTTGTGGTGCAGTTCGCGCGTCAGCGGCTTCAGTTCGTTACCACCGTGACCGTTGAGCAGCACCAACTTGCGCACGCCCTGTCGCTCCAGCGAATCGACCAGGTCGGTCAGCAGATGCAACAGCGTCGTCGGCGTGACGCTGCACGCCAGGGCGCCGGGGATGTGCAGGTGGTTGGTGTTGACGCCGTAAGGAATGGTCGGCAGCAGCGCCACGCGCGCGCCGGCCTGGTAAGCTCGCTCGCAGGCCCGTTGGCCGAGTATCTCGACCTGGAACGTATCGGTGCCGTAGGGCATGTGCAGATTGTGCGGCTCCGTCGCCCCGAAAGGCAGCACCGCCGCCTGCCAGCGCTGCTCACGGACAAAGGCGTGCGTTTGTTCCGCCAGAATGCTCTCGCGCATCAAAGGATTTCCCGATGGACAATGCAGTTCCTCGTTTTATAGCGTCTGCGGAAAGGAATGTCCGCCCGTCTCGGGAATGGTCCAAGGATTTCTACCTTACCGCGGCGTTCACGAGGCGGGAAGCGTCTTCAGGAAGTTCTCGACTTCCTCATCGACGAGCCGGTCGAACAGCTCGCGGTCGGCGGGAGTGAACGCCGGCGAGGCGCGATAGGCACGCTTGCTCTCGGCGCGTTGGCGCTCAACGGACTCGGCGATGTCCGTGCGCAACGCCGCCCAGGAGGTCGGCGCGGATCGTCGCTTGCTCGTCGCGGTCGTTGACGTCGAGCTGCTGGAACAGTTGTGCCAGCTCCAACTCCTGCCGGCGGGCCAACTCCTGCTGGTCGCGCTGTGCGGCCAAGGTCCGGGCGAGGGATGCCGACAGGGCGCGGAAGGCCGGCGTGGCGCGAACATGGGCGATTCGGCGAGCGTGTTCCGCGGCGCGGCGCTCGGCCAGCCGACGCTCGGCGTCGCGCTTCGCCTGGCGCTGTTGCATCTCCCTGGCCAGTTGGCGGCGCATCGTGTCCTTGAGGATCTCCCTTACTCCCTCGGCGTGCAACCCGCCGTCTTTGGGGAGCTGTCCGTCTACCGCGAACGCGGTCAGGGCATCGTCGGAGAGGCCGGCCAACGTGCGGGCAGCCTCCGCGCTGGAGGTGGCGCGTTCGACATCCGCGCGCAGCAACCGGGCATGCTCGCGTTCCGTCGCTCCGGGGTGAGCGTCATAGGCGCGGAGCAGAAGGAGGGCGTTGACCGCGTCCTTGCCCTCGATGGCGCGGGTGGCGGCTTGAAGCA
Source organism: uncultured Planctomycetota bacterium (assembly GCA_963849325.1). Lineage (GTDB taxonomy): Bacteria > Planctomycetota > Planctomycetia > Gemmatales > Gemmataceae > JAJPHU01. Next base: position 861,357 of record CAWKHF010000012.1, read on the forward strand.
ATGCATCGGCCTGGGAGCGCCACGCCTGTTCGAGTACCGATTGCACCTCATCGAGGTTGATTGCGTGCTCCTCGTTCAGTGCGTCCTCCAGCTGGCAGATGGCTTCCTCCCACTGCCGTCCCGCGAGGTGCGTGCGAGCAGCTTCGATCCGGGCGGCGACGCGCTCGGTGGCACGGGCCGCCACCCGAACTTCCTGCCGTCCGCGCAGCCAGGCGCATTCAACGCCGACCAGCCCCGCGAGGAAGAGAACGAAGGCCGCGAGGTACGAAGGAGGAATCGGCCGTGACGGCCGGCGCGCCCATCGAGGCAGTGGGGGAGGAACAACGGGGGCTTCTCGGCTGGACATGGCGATGCCTCATCGACGACGAGCCGCACCGGCCCACAGCGGCCGGCGAAGAACGCCTTCGCCGACGCCGCGGGCCGGTGGGGCCGTTCGCGTCAACCACCGACCTGCACGACCGGAGCGGTGGAGACCTTTTCCTTGAGAACCTTCTCGAAGACCAGCTTGTAGACCTGCTCCAGTCGCGGCAGCGGCGCCGTCGCCAACAGGAGATGAACCCGGCCCGGGTTGCTCAGCTGTGGATGACGGCCGGAGCGGCCGGCGCACGCCAGCTCCATGCCGTGCTCGCGCGCAAACGCTCGACGTGGGCCTTGCGCCAGAACAGCCGTAGGCGGACCTCGGTTTTGACGTCCTCCAGCAGGGCCAGCTTCGAGGTTTCGACGACCCAGCGCGCCTCGCGCAGCAGGACGTCGGCCTTGACCGGCCCGGCGATGATGTGCAGGACACGCCCTTCGGACGTGCAGAAATAGCTGGCGACATTGCCGCCCTGCTTCTGGCCGCCGTTGATCGTGAAGGTGCCGACCTTCTGATAGGTCGCCACAAAAGAACCGTTGAGATACTTGCCGACTTCCGGATTGGTCAATGCGTTCACACGGAACGCCTCGGCGTTGTTTCAGGTGAAGCAGGAGTCTTCAAAGTTCCCGGAGATGTGCATGACGAACAGCAGCTTCTTGTCGCGTCGGGCCAGCTGCGCCGCAGCCTCCGGGTTGTTGAGAAAAAGCACCTGCGTGCCATACGTTTCGCCGGTGGGCGGAGCGGCCGGTGCTTGCGCGGCCGGGATGGGCTTTTGGACGGGGGCCTTCTTCGGCCCCAGCGGTACAAGCGGCGGAGGCGCCTCCTCGATTAACGGCAGGCGGGAGAGCAGCACATCCTGCCGGTCGGCAGGATGGACGGCCGGCGTTACCTCGATGGGCGGGACCGGCTCGGGTGGTTGCGCCTCGGCCTCGGACGAGGGAGTGAGGGCCGCGATGGTCGCAGCCGGCGCGGCGGCCTGCGAGGGCGTCTTGTGTGGATGCGTGACAATCCAGGCGATGACGCTGACCAGCAGCGCGAACGAAACGGCGACCGCCGCAACGATGGCCGACCCGTTGACGAGAGAGTTCCTCCTGGACGGTGGGTTGAACAACTGGGGCGGAGGGTGCGAGGACACGGCGTAATCCTCCAGTGCAAATCGGTTCGGCCTGTCCGGCCGAGGACCGAGGGGCCGGGGCGAAGGCTGTGGCCTGGCCGACGTTTGTCGCCGGGGGGCCACGGGAAGCGCAAAACGAACGCCGCATAGAGGAGGGCTTGCGCGGTTTTGTTCGTCGCGTGACAAGTCCTCTACCTGGGTACAACCCGTGACGCACGGGTTCGTTGGCGCATCCCCTTCGCCTTCGGACTGGAGGACTAAAGACGGATGTTTTCACTCCATCGCCGCTGTTCCGGATCGGGCTCATTCCCAAGCGAATCGCGCGGTTGTGTCCCTCTCTCTCCCTGGGGTGGCTGCACGATGAAAAAGGAGATCGGCCCGACGATTGGGGCGACCACGATCCAGATGGTCCACAGGACGCGGGCCGTGGCCTCGATCCGCGAGAGGCGCAGGTTCCACAAGGCGGCGAGGTCCAGGCCAATGACGAAGAACCAGAAGGCTCCGAAGGCCAGTATCTCAAGAGGGTGTGACCCGAACATCAGTGTCTCAATACCATTGGACATGATATGCTCCTTCGGACGTTGAGTTGGCGATACCGAACACGGCGCGATCAGACATTCTGCGTCCGTCCGGCCTGGGCGGCCTGGTAAAAGGCGAAGATGGTTCGTAGGACGTGCAGTCCTTCCTCGCCGCTGATCGGCGCTTCCTCCAGGCCGGCGCTGGCGCGCACGGCGGCGCGGACAAACGGCGTGTAGCCGCCCTGACCTCTAGCATACTCGAAACGCTGCACCTTCGGCTCTTTCGTCCCTTTCGTGCTGTACCACTCCAGCGGCAACTCCTCGAAGCTGGCAAGACGAAGCCAACCGTGCTCGCCCCAGACCTGGAGGTGCGATTGTTTGCCCTTATCGAGATAATAGCCAGCGGTCATGGTGCCGAAAGTACCGTTGTCGAAGCGCAGGGCAACGGCGGCGGAGTCCTCGATGTCCAGCGGTTGCCCGCCGACGACGCCGGCGAAGCCGCACGTCTGCCGGACCTTCAACCCGGTGATGAAGAGGGCGAGATCGAGCCAGTGGATGCCGAGCCAGATCAGGTTGCCGCCGCCGCCCCGTGCCTTGACGCAGTACCATTCCTTGCGATACGACTCGCGTTTCAGGCGCGTCTGGTCCGCCACCAGATGCACCTCGACGGCGTAGACCTTGCCCAGCAGACCGTCGCGGACGATGCGCCGCGCCTCGCGCACCGGGGCATGGACGCGATTGGCCAGGGCGAGCATGAGATGGCGATGCTTTTGCTGGGCCTTGCGGACCAGGGCGGCGAAGTCCTCGGCGCGGACGCAGGATGGCTTCTCGCAGAAGACGTGACAGCCAGACTCCAGGGCCGCGTCGATCGCCGGCGGCGCCAGGCGAGCTTCCATGCTCACCAGCGCCATCGATGGCTGCTCCTTGTGGAGCATTTCGCCCACGTCCTTGTAAGTCGCTTTGAGCTTCGCTCCGAGCGCCTTCTGGGCCAGGGCAATCGTTTGGCCGCTCGGATCGGCCACAACGACGGACTCGGCTTCCTTCGTCCGTGCCAGCGCCGGAAAGTATGCGTCCAGGTGAGCGCCCTGGGCGTGCGTGATGACACCGACCTTGATCGTCTCGGCCATGTTCGTCTCGCGGTTTGGTTTCGCCGCGACGCGCAGCGGAAGCGCGCTCCGCTGCGCGTCGCGGCGAAACGGGAATTGGTTCCACGACGATCTATTCCTTGATCGTCGTCATCTTGTCCTCGGGAAACGTGGTCAATTTGAGGTCCTTGAAGTGGACTTCCTGCGGCACGCCGTTGGAATGCAATTGTAGACCGATCGGCCCTTCCTTGATGCGATTCGGCTCGGGATCGCGCCAGTCCACGACCAGCTTGCCGTTGACGCCCACGCGCACGCGGTTGCCCTGGGCGAGAATCTCCAGGTCATTCCAGTCGTGCTGCTTGCCAGCCTTCTTCGCTGGCCCGCCGGGCACCGGCAGACCGTTTCGGCCATACAGGTCGTACATGCCCCAGCCGGACGGGAACATGACCAGATGGCCAGCGTAGGTATACTTGTCGCCCTTCTCCGGCGCGACGCGGCCCCAGAAGGCGATGCCGGAGTGCATCTCGGACTGCACCAGCTTGACCGTCGCCGTCAGCCGGAAATCGCTGTACTTGTCCTTCGTCAGCAGGTAAGTGCTGACCTTGATCGGCTTGGTGTTCTTGGCGACGATGACGCCGTCCTGGACCGACCAGAGATCCGCGTGGCCCTCCCAACCGTCCAGGTTTTTGCCGTTGAAGAGCTTGATCGTCTTCGATTCGCCCTTGCGCGGCGGGACGACAGGGGCTTCTTTCTTGTCCTTGTCGGCGGTCTGCGCGACCGTCAGCGACAGGACGAGGCAGGGTCCGGCCAGCCCGGCGAGAATGGAGAACCGTGTGCGTTTCATGGAGCGCCTCCTAACAGGGTGTGATGGTCCCGGCGCGACGATACCACCCGCCCGGAAGCGATGCAACGAGTTTCCAGGTTACTTTTCGCGCCGGCCGGGGACGAGATAGCGCAAGAATTGCAGACCGAGGAACACAACGATCAGCGGCACGATCAACCAGCCCACCTTCGGCCACCACACCGACAGGATCAACAGCAGCAGCACGGCCCACACCAGGGAACAGCCAACCAGCGTCATGGTGCCCTTGAAGCCGACTTCCTCGGTCGCTTCCGGATATTCCAGCACGCTCGAACGCCGTCGTTCGACGCTGCGCCGGGCGGCGTCGTCCAGCTCCAGGGCGCGGATGGCGTCCTGCCAGCTCAAACCCTGCCGCTCCGCCGAGCGAGCTTCGATCATGCGCTCGAATGTGTCGATCAGCACCGGCCACGGATCCCAGCGTTCCCAGTATTCTTCATGCACTTGTCCGTTGGCGTCGCGCCAGTCCAGAAAGGCCGGGCCGTTCCAGCCCAACGGAAACAGCAGCTCGACGCGGCCGGCGCTGCCGATCGCGGTCAGGCGCCACGCGGCTCCTTTTCGCCCGGCAACAAGGTGACGTGAAACAGCCCGCCGCGCTCGAATCGCCCGGCCAGCAGCACCGGCTCGCCCTCGCGCAACTCCTCGCGCTGGGCGAAGGCGGACACCTCCTGGATCTCGCCGCCCACGGTGCGAAGAATGTCCCAGCCGGGGAACGCCGGTTTCTGGCCGGCAATCCAGAACGCCGTCGAGCACCTCGCCGGTCGCGCCGCGTTCCATCTCCAGCAGGCGGAAGGAGCCGATCGGCGCGGCGGCCTCGTCCTTGCGGTGGAGGAAGTCGGCGAGGCGGCGGAAGGCGGGATGCGTCGCCTCGGGCAACAGCGGCAGCAACACGCAGCCAGTGTCGTTGCGGATCATCGCCGCCTCGTAGGCGATCTCCGGCGTCTGGTCGGCGGGGTGGACGCAAAGAACGTGACGCTCCGATTGCAGAGCGCGACGGAGTTGGGCCGGACGCACGGTCCCAGCGCCAGCGACGAGGACCGCCTCGACAGCGGGGTCGGCCAGCACCTCTTCCACGTCGCCAACTCGGCGCGCCTCGCCGCCCCAGCGGCGCAGCACGTCCTCGCTCACGGGCGCCGTGTAAGCGATGACGCGATGACGGCCGGACTGTGCCAGGGCGCCGGCCATTTCCACGCCGTCGGGGTGGTCTCCCAGTAACGCGAAGCGCATGCTTCCATCCTCGTAGCGATCAGCAATCAGCGGTCAGCAATCAGCAAAGACCACATTGCTGATTGCTGACCGCTGATTGCTGATCGCTGATCGCTACTTCTTCGGCTTCGTCGTGACACCGAGTTTTTCCAGGTCGGCCCCGGGGACTTTCGCTCCGACGAGGCGTTCGAGCGGCCAGCTCTCCGCGTCGAGAGTGTGCGCCGTGGCCAGGTAAAGCTGGGCGTGTCGCAGGGCCGGCGTCCCCCACCATTCGACCCAGGTTGTGTGCTCCTGTCGTTTCTCCGGCGGAGGTTTGTCGGCGGTGGCGGCAGCGAACCAGAGCCGGCGGTCGAAGGCGTCATTGTCGCTCTGCCACACGAGCAGGCCGCGCGACAGACCCTCGCCATCGTACAACACCAGGCCGGCCTGGCTAGGTAGGCTAACCACGCCGGCGCGACGGCGGAATAGGTTGAGGAAGGCGCAGTCGTGCGTCTGCACCACGGCCGGCTCTTCCGGCGCGGCCGCTCGCGGATCGTCGGCGACGTGGACGACGGAGCCGCGCCCCGCCACGGTGGCGTGGTCGAAGAGACACTGCACGTTCGTCTTCCAGGCGAAGGGTCGAGATGTGCCGGGCGGCGAAGCTCGCGGAGGGTTAGTCTCGAACGTCAGACGGATCGCGTCCTCGCCGGCGATCAACAGCGTCTGCGTCAGCAGGACGCGGGCGCCGACGCCCTGGACGTGGATGCCGGTGCGACCGGAGACGAGGATCGTTTCGTTGACGACGCAAGAGCGACGCGCGCTCGGCGGCGGTATCGCCAGAGCCGTCAAGGACGATCAGGCCGCGGAAGGCCGACCCCTGGTTCTTCGGCGGCACTTCCAGACGGCTGCGGAACAGGCGGATGTCGCCGCCGCGAACCTTGAGCAGCCAGGGCAGCACCCGCGCCTCGGCGGCGTCGGAGAAGCGAAAACTGCCGTTGAGAATGTCGAGGCTCCCCTGCTCGATTTCGAGGAGCGCGTCCGGCGTTCCTTGGCCGGTGGGAACGAGGGTCAGCCGCTCGGACTTCTCGGCCGGCGGGCCGGAGGACTTCTCGGCCGGCGGCTCGAAGTAGAGCACCAGGCTGCTGCCCTTGAGGCGGATCGGCGACGTGAAGCGTTCGCCGCTGCCGGTGAGGTGGAGTACGACCAGGGCGCGAGCCGTCGCGTCTGCTGGACGTTTTGCAGATAGGCGCCGAGGTCGATCTGATTGAGGTCCAGCCGTTCGCCGTGATAGAGCGTGTCGGCGGGGGCGGGGATCTCGGGAGGGCCAGGGTCGTCGGGCACGGCGGGCGCCACGATGGCGAAGCGATCGAATGTCAGCGACAGCCAATTGTCACGCACCGGCGGCAGGGCGTCCAGGTCGCAGCCGAGCGGCTGGTCGGTGGCCGTGCTGGCGGCGAAGGCGACGAGAGAGTCGGCCGTGCCATACGTCCCGGAGGGCGTCTCGGCCGGCTCGGGAGGGCTGACTGTCGGCCAGGCTTCTGGAATCGCCACGTCGCCCTCGATGCGTCCCCACCGACGCCGCCAGGCGGACACGTCCGACCCCGCAATCGACGGTTTGCCCGCCAACAAAGTCTCCCAGCCGGCGTACAGACAGTTGATTGCGCGCCAACCCATTTGCTGCGTGCCGACATCGCTAGTCAGCCGCAGCAACTCGCCGCCGACCTGACGGGTCTTGCGGCTGAGGAGCGTGTCCCAGCCCAGCCACTGAAAAGCGGGTTCGCGGTCGGTCTCCTTGGCCGGCCCCAGGGTCAACAGCTCCTTGCCGCAGATCATCGTCGAGCGCACTGCCGTGAGATGCGTGGGCGGCTCCGTGCCGGCCCGAACCTGCAACAACGGCCGATCGCCGCCGACAAGTAAGCAGTTGTCGAAGAGAACATGGGCCGCAGGCGCGTTCAGGTCCAGGACCGACAGCCCCGTCCCCCGAACGTAAGAGCGGCTAAAGCGGCAACGGCGGCCGTCTTTACTTCCGCCCGAGACGGAGGGAGGCGTCGCGGTGAAGCGCGCCAGCGTCACGCCGTCGCGCGGCTTGCCGGCGACGGAGAAGGTACAGCCGCTGACGGTCAAATCGCCGTCCTCGATGCGCAGAACGGCCGCGCCTTCGGACGGCGCCTCGGGCCAACGCAGGGCCACGTGGAGGTCTTGCAGAGTCAGGCTGCCGTGCTTGACGTCGAGGAAGACGAGCGGACCCGCTTCCTCGGTTCGCTGCCCCCTGGTCCGGCCGCGGCGTTCGTCGAGCGTCCGTTGCACGTCCCAGACGAGAAGCGGGCGGTAGCCTTTGCCGGGACGAAGGACCAGGCTGCGGTCGGCGACGACGGCCGGTACGTCGAAGAAGGGACCGTTGTCCCGTAATTCAATGACGCCGATCGCGCCGGCGGGGATGGCCTTGCAAGCGTCGGCGAGAGAGCGGAAGGTGTTGCCGGCGCCGGCGGACGACAGCCGACCGACGACCAGTTCGACCGTTGGCGCTGCCGGGGGAGGCGTGGCCCAGGGCGCTTCGATCTCCTTTCTCAGTGCGGCGAAATCGACGGGGTTGGCCGGCGGATAGAGGACCGGCCAGGTCGGTTTCTTCGGCGGGACCACGACCGGCGGCAGCCTGTCCGGCTTCTCGTCCGGTCGCGGCTTCGGGCTCGGCGGCCTGGGAGACACATCAATAGGAGGAGTCGTCGTCAACACGACCGGCGTGGGTTCCTCGGCGTGCGGTCCTCCCCGGTGGGCGCGGCGCAGGGACAGAACGATGCTCAATCCCACGGCCAGGAGGAGGGCGGCGCCGGCGACGGCGTGCCAGAAATACGGAGGCAGCGTCTCGGCGGCGGAGGGCAGGTCCACGGCCGTGGACTTGCGGGCGGCCAAGTCCGCGCGTGTGTGGCTCCGCGAGGGGGGCGGGGTCTTTCGGCCGTCGCTGGTTCGCCGACTCTTCTTCACGCCGCGCGTCGGCGTCGCGGCCGGCGCCACGGGCGCCGCCTCTTCTTCCTTCGCCAGACCCTCCAGCAAGTCATCGGTGGACAGCGGCGCCTCGCCCCGGGCAAGGGCTTCCAGGTCGCGCAACAACTCCGCCGGCGTCTGGTAACGCTGCGACGGCGCTTTTGCCAGCAAGCGATGCACGATGACGGCCATCGGCCCGGACACGCGCGGATTGAACCGCCGCACGTCCTGCGGCTCCTCGTTGAGGATGCGGTTCAGCCGTTCGCCCAGTCCGCCCTTGGGGAAAGGAGCATGGCCGGCCAGCAGGTGATACCAGGTGCTGCCCAGCGAATACAGGTCGCTGCGAATGTCCGCCAGGCCGCTGTCGCGCGCCTGCTCCGGGGCCATGTAGTCCAGCGTGCCGACCGTCGTCCCCGCTCGGGTGACGCGAAACTCGTCGTTGCCGGCCTCGCGGGCCAGACCGAGGTCGGTCATCTTGACCACCAGCCGCTCACCCTGGCGGCAGATGAGGAAGTTCGACGGCTTGATGTCGCGGTGGATGACTCCCTGCTCGTAGGCGTGGTCGAGAGCGCGGCAGCCTTGCAGGATGATTTGCAGTGCCTCGTCGGGGTCGAGAGGCCCTTTGCGATTGACGTATTCGTGCAGGTCGATGCCGTCGATGAACTCCATGGCGAGGAAATAGGTGCGGTTGGCCTCGCCGAATTCGTAGAGCGTGACGACGTTTTCGTGACGGAGCTTGGCGGCGTGGCGGGCTTCGCGGCGGAAGCGTTCGACCATGGCCGGCTTGGCGGCCATCTCCGGCGACAGCACCTTGAGGGCGACTTCGCGGTCGTGCTCGGTGTCGCGGGCCTTGTAAACCGCTCCCATCCCGCCGGTGGCGACGTGCGACAGCACCTCATATTTGCCGATCCGGATGTTCCGGCGCGGCCCCTTGGCGGGGGGATCCGAGGACATGACGCTCCCGAGGGAATGCTGCCGTGAAGCGAGACGGTGCGGCTCTCCCCTCAGGCAGCCAGGATTCTTCTTGACTCCTGATTATAACTTCGCGGACGCAAGCCCGTCAACGAATGTGCCGGCCATTCAGGCACCTCGCCCTGCCTGCGCGGCGGCGGAATCGGCTATGATGGGAGAAACTCTCCGAGCCGCGAGCGTCAGCGAGTGGGGACGGCACCGCTCGCTGACGCTCGCGGCTCGGACCCGCCGGAGTCCTTCATGACCGCGCTTTCCCTCGGACTGACGCTCTTGATCTCCTACCTCCTCGGCGCCATCCCTTTCGGCTACCTGGTGGCGCGCGGACGCGGCGTGGACATCCTGAAGCAGGGCAGCGGCAACATCGGCGCCACCAACGTCGGTCGCGTGCTCGGCCGGCCGTTCGGCGTCCTGGTCTTTGTACTCGACTTCGCCAAGGGAGGCGCTGCCGCCCCTGATTGCAGCCGAGTGGGCGTCGGCGCATCCGCCGGAGTTGCCTCCCGAGAGTCTGCCGGTGGCGGCAGCCGTGGCGGCGTTCCTGGGGCACCTCTTCCCGATCTACCTGCGTTTCCACGGCGGCAAAGGCGTGGCGACCGCGGCCGGCGCCGTCAGCGTCCTTGTGCCGGGACCGGCGCTGGCGGCGCTACTGGCCTGGATCGTCATCGTCCTGGCCAGCCGCTATGTCTCGCTCGCTTCCCTGCTCGCCGCCGCCGTGCTGTGCGTCGTCCGCTTGCTCTTCACTCCCCAACCGTGGGCCGACGCTCACCGCGTCGTGACGCTGTTCTGTCTGATCGCGGCCGTCCTCATCTTCGTCCGCCATCGCGCCAACCTCGGCCGCCTCCTGCGCGGCAACGAGAACCGACTGAAGGAGACTCCCGCCATGTTCGCATTTGGCAAAGTCCTGCACGTGCTCGCTCTCGGCCTGTGGTTCGGCACCGCCGTCTTCTTCAGTTTCATCGTCGGCGTGAGCCTCTTCGACACGCTCGGCCAGGTTGCCCGTCTTCCCGAACCGGCCGGCGCGGGGCCTTCGGAGGAGCATCGTCCCATCTGGTTTCCGTTGTGGCGAGCCTATGACGGCCCGTCGCCGGACCCGGCCTTTCCCGAACCGTTGCGCCAGGAGCAGGGCACGCGCGCCGCCGGCGTGGCGATTGCTCCCCTGTTTCACGGGTACTTCGGCATTCAGGCGGTGTGTGGCCTGCTGACGACGGCGACCGCCATCGCCTGGCTCCGTGGCGGTGCGTCACGCCTGCACCGCCTGCGCGCCGGCATCCTGACGGCGGCCCTGGCCACGGTCGCACTGGGATGGTGGTTGGAGCGCGTCGTCGAGGAACTGCGGGGACCACGGAACCAGACTTTTGACGCGATGGTCAGTCATTCACCGCCGCAAGCCGAGGACGTGCGGGCGGCCGTCGAGGCGCGGGCAATTTTCGTCCGCTGGCATTTGTTCAGCCTTGGGTTGAACCTGTTGACCGTCCTGCTGGTAACGGTTGCCATGATCCAGGCGGCGTACCTGCCTACCGAGATTTCCGAGGTCAAAAAGCGCGATTAGAGTCTGTCCGTTAAGCCCCTCTCCCCCGGTACTCCGGGGGAGAGGGGTTGGGGTGAGGGGGCGCGCTTTCCCCGGGTTTCTCTCCCCCTCACCCCCAACCCCTCTCCCCCGAGTACGGGGGAGAGGGGAGATTACGCAACAGACGCTTAGCCGCGACGCGCAGCGGAGCGCGACCGGTGTTACAGTCCATAGCGCTTCGCTGTCCGCGGATCGATGGAGCGCAGGGCGTTGGCCGCTTCCTTTCGTACCGCCGCCACGTTGTCTTGCAGCAGGGGCAGCAGCACCGGGACGGCCTCGCGCGCCTTGGGACCGAGATTGCCCACGCCCGAGCGATCATCCCTCGCGTGCTCGGGTCGCGGTCGCGGAGGGCACCCGCCAGGACGAGCACGACCTGCAACGTCCGCTCCGGCTCGATGCGCACCAGCAGCGTCGAGGCATTGAGGCGGACGCCGGCGCTCTCGCCATTCAGCTCGGCGACCAGCATGTGTACGGCCGCTCGGGCCTCCTCCGGGTCCAACTCGATGAGTCCCTCCACGGCCCGGAAGCGCGTGACCGGATACTGCGGCGGCCGGCTCAGGGCGACGAGGATCGGTACGAACGTCCTTGGTGTGCGTCCGGTCGATGCGCGTCAACGAGTCGATGGCGGCCAACTGCACTCCCGGATACGGGTCGTCGAGGGCGTCGCGCAGGGCCGGCACCGACTCGACGGACTTGGGATCGATGCGTCCCAGGGCCAGGGCGGCGGCGTAACGAACGTCCTTTTCCGGATCCATGAGGCACTCGCGCAGCGGCAGACGGGCCTCCTTGGCGGCCGGACCAAGGTGCCCCAGGGCCAGGGCGGAGGTGGCGCGGACTTCGCTCTGCCAGGCCAGCAGGTTGGCCACCAGGTACGGCACCGCGTCACGGGCCTCGGGACCAATCGCCTCGATGGTCTCGGCGGCCCGCGAGCGCACTTCCGTGTCGGAATCCGTCAGCGCCGCCAGCACAGGGCCAAGCGCCTCCCGCGCGTCCGGCCCGAACCGATACAGCACCACGAGGGCCTTGCGACGGTACTCGGGGTTTGGATCCTTGAGCAGACCGACCAGGACCGGAATCGCCGCCGGCCCCATCTCGCTCAGGGCCATAAAGGCCGCTCCGCCCAGTTCGATGTCCTTGAGCTGTTCCGCCAGGGCGGGAGCGGCGGCCTTGGCCGCCGGGCCGAGATTGGCCAGGGCGAGCAGCGCCTCGTGGCGACGGGCATCGTCCGGCGCCTTGAGTTGCTCGATGAGGATGGGCACTACTTTGTCCGCCTGGCCGGGGTCGATGCGCACCAGGGCCACGGCGGCTCGGGAGCGCACGGCGGCGTCGGCCAGCAGGGCCGTCAGGTCGTGTACGGCGTCGCGCGCCACCGGGCCGAGTTGTCCGAGGGCGAGGGCGTAGACACCGGCGTGGGCGCGATCGCGCTGGATCGCCTGGCGCAGCGCGGGGACGGCCTGCTGTTGTGGCGGCAGCACCCAGCCCAGCGCCTCGCCGGCCAGGGCGCTACCCCGTCGCTCGTGTCCTTCAGGGCGTCGAGCAGCGCCGGCACTGCCGGCGGGCCGATGCGGGCCAGGGCGTAGCGAGCCGCGTCGCGTAGGGCATTGTCCTCGGCGGTGTTCTTGCGCGGCTTCAGGGCGGCGATCAGCGCCGGCACGGCGGCGCGAGCGTCCGGGCCGATCTCCGCCAACGCCTCGACGGCGGTGGGCGTGTCCAGGGAATCGGCCAACCGCGGTACCGCCTCGCGGGCCCGTGTCGGATCGATCTGGGCCAGGGCCAGGGCGGCGGCCAGAGCCACTGCCGGCGTTGTGTCCTTGAGCAGTCCGGCCAGGGCCGGCACGGACTCGCGGGCCACCGGGCCGATCAAGCCGAGTACCTCCGCCGCCATCCGCCGCACGGTCGCCTCGTCGTCGCGCAGGGCGGCGGTCAGCGCCGGCACGGCGAACGAGCCGATCGAGACCAGCAAGGCGCGAGCGTGCAGGGATTCCTTTTCCGTCCCCTTGGCCAGCGGAATGAGGGCCGGCACGATCACCGGGACAGTCGGCCCCAGGTTCCACAGCGCCCAGCCGGCCGCCTTGGCGATCTCATCGCGGCTACTTCGGAAGGCTGCCAGCAGAGGCGGGACCGTCCCGGCGTCGCCGACCTGGCCCAGGACCAAACACGCCGCCGACACCACCTCCGGCCGGTCGTCCTTGAGGGCGGCGATCAGCGCCGGCACCGCCTCGCGGGCCGGCGGGCCGATCCAGAGCAAGGCGGCGGCGGCCCGCCGGCGCATTTCCGGCTTCTCGTCCTGGAGCGCCGCGCTCAGCACCACAACGATGTCTTTCGCCGGAATGCCGATCCGTCCCAGGGCGCCGGCCGCTTCTTCGCGGAGTCCGGCAGCCGCCTGCCGTTGCTGCACAACGCCGATCAGCGCCGGCACCGCATCGGCCGCGCGAGGCCCCATCAGGCCGAGGACGCGGGCCGCCTCCTTGCCCACTTTCTCTTGCGGAAGGGCGTCGATCAGAGCGGGTACGGCGTTCGGCCCCATGCGCACCAGGGCCGTTTCCACGCGCTCGTTGGGTCCGTCCTTCAAGGCCGCGACCAGACCGGGCGCGGCCGGCGCCCCGATCCGCACCAGGGCGGCGGCGGCGCGGCGGTGCAAGCGAATATCGCCGTCCTTCCGCGCTTCGAGCAGGACCGGCACCGCGTCGGATCCGGCATGGACCAGAGCGTCGGCCGCGCGGTCACCAATCGTATAATCGGGGTCTCTCAAGTCTCCAATCCATTGCGCCAGCGTCTTGCCCTCGTAGGTGGGCACGGTGGGTTGGCGATAGCGATTCCACGCCAGATAGCCCAGACCCAGCAGTGGCAGCACCAGCAGCGCGACCTGGCCGAGCGTCTGCCATCGCGGGGACTTCATCGCATTCTCCCGTTTGCCGCCAGCGGCGCGATCAGCGCACCGCGCCGCCGTTGATGCGAACAACCTGCCCGGTGAGAAAGGCAGCGGCCGGCGACACCAGCCAGCGGGCCACGGCCGCCACGTCTTCGGGCCGGCCCCAGCGCCGCAAGGGCGTCTCACGCCGTACGCGCTCCTGCCAGCGCTGGGACGCTCCCTCGCCCCAGGCCGTGCGTATCCATCCCGGCGCCAGGCAGTTGACGCGCACCGTCGGGGCCAGGCTCACGGCCAGACTCTTGCTGAAGGCCATGACAGCTCCCTTGGACGCCGCGAACAGCTCGCCGCTGTCGCCTTCCATGCCGGTCTCCGCCTGGTCCCAACCCATGTTGATGATCGTGCCGCCGCCGTCCTCGCGCATGCGCCGCCCGGCGGCACGCGACAGAATCAGGGTCGCCGTCACATCGACCGCCAACAACTCACTCAGCTTGCGCTCGAACGACAAGCTCGCCGCCTCTCCGGTGAGCGTATCGGCGCCCGCATTGTTGATCCAGACATCGATCCCGCCCCAGCATTGCCACGCCTCTTGCACCAGGCGCCGGCAGGCGTCGGCGTCGGACAGGTTCGCCATTCGCACCTCGGCGCGGACACCTGCCCGCCGAACCTCCTCTGCAACCTCCACCGCCGCCTGCGGCGTGCGCCGGCCATGCACGATTACGTCCGCCCCGGCCGTCGCCAGCTCCAGGGCAATCGCCCGGCCGATACCGCTGGTCGAACCTGTGACGAGGGCGCGCCGCCCCGCCAATTCTCGCCCGGTAGCGCTGCCGTACAGGCGGAGTCCTTGCAGTTCGGCCAGCAGATCGGCGACGCTGCGCTTCCGCACGGGATGGACGAGACCGGGAGCGAGCTGCGCCAGCGGTTGCAGCACGAACGCCCGTTCGTGCAGCCGAGGATGGGGGAGGGTCAACCGCTCGTCGGCGTGGACCCGGTCGCCGTACAGCAGCAAATCGAGGTCGATCGTGCGCGGCCCATCGCGTTCCTGGCGGACGCGCCCCAGGTGTTGCTCGATGGCAAGCAGCACGTCCAGAAGATCGTTCGGCTCGCGCTCCGTCCGCAGCTCCGCGACCGCGTTGAGATACGCTCCCTGCCCCGGCGGGCCGCCGACCGGCCGTGTCTCGTACCACGGCGACACGCGCATCACCTCGACGCCCTCCGTCTGCCGCAGGGCCGCCAATGCTCGCTCCAGGTAATCGCCCCGGTCGCCGAGGTTGCTGCCCAGGGCGATGTACGCCGTGATCATTTCTCGTCGAGCCAGTGCAGGATGATCGAGGCGTAATAGGTGCCCGAGACGTTCGACGGCCGGCCGGGGGCGACGCCGTAGCCGCCATCGTCGTTGCGGCAGCGCGCGATGAAGGCCCGCACGCGGTCGGCCCCTTGCGGCTGCGTCTTGAGCATGTGGAACGCCCGCAGGACCCGATAGGTCGTCCCCAGATCGGAGCTTTCGGCGACGGCCTCGCCGAAGCCGCCATCCTTGCGCTGACCGGCGTTGAGCGCCTGGAGGACGTTGTCGGAGTGCTCGACCTTGCCGCCCAGGCGCATCACGGCGCAGACGGCGCCGCCGGTATCGCGGGCCACGCCGTCGCCCTTGCCGTAGGTGCCGTCGGCATGCCGCAGCTTGGCGATCTCGCGCAGCCAGGCGTCGGCGCGCGGCGGACGTTTGCCCAGCGCCTCGAAGCTCGCCGCCGTCAGGCGGATTTCCTCGAATGTCTTCGAGTTGTCATCGAGGTACTTGATGACGGGATCGGCGTAGAGTTCGACCGGCATCTTCAGCTCGACAACGGCCATGATGCCGACGGCGGTGGGGCGATACGCGGCCTTGCCGCCGGGACGCGCGGCGAAGCCGCCGCCCTCCTTGTCGAAGCAACTCTTGACGAAGGTGACGCAGGCCGACGGATCGCGCGGTGCGCCGCCGAAATACTTCAAGGACCGCAGCGCCGCGGTGAGGGCGGGCAGGTCCGATTGACCGGTGCGAGCGTCGGGACGAAAACCGCCGTCGTCGGCCTGTAATTTCCGGAGATAGGCGAGGGTAGCCTTTTTTTGCGCGTCGCTCTGCGCGGCGCGGGGAGGACGATGACCAGCAGGCATAGGACGCCAAGCAGGGTGCGTTTCACGGGGGAACTCCTCGGCTGCGAAAGAGGCGGATCACCCTGTTTGTCCTACAGGGAAACCGCAACCGATGCAAGCAGGCGCTCCCCAGGGGAAAGCTCGCGCACGATGGAGGTCAATCCCGACCAAAGTTCTTGGGCAAGTCGAACGCGAACGCTTTGTCCGTGAACCAAACCTGAAAATCGCCGTCCTCGCAGATTGCCTTGCCTTGGTGCAGGTGGATAATCAGCTGTTTCTTGGTCCCCCGCACACTCAGTTCGGCGGTGCGAGCCTGACATACATAATCAACCTTTCCGTGGGCGTCCTTGTGTTTGAGCACCGGATTCACCAACGTCCGCCCCTGGAACTTTTTCACGAAAATGGTGATAGGCAGCCCCGGTACGTTGACTACGTTGTTCTGCTTCAGGCGATAATAGAGATACCCGGCAGCGTTCATTTTTGTCTCCGCCGACCCCTCAATGGGAGCGGACGGGGCCGTTCTTCCGCACGGCCCCAAGAAGGCCGCCAGGAGAAGGACAGAAGACAGGATCGCACAGAAGCGGAGCGGATTGCACATGGCCGTTGACCTCCTGGCGTGGCTTTCAAAGAGCGGAAAGATGCCAGCCGAGATATATACTCGCGGAGCGAAGGCGGGGCAACAGCGAGAACAGGAAGGGTGTCAGGAACCTTTTCGGATCCGAAAAGGTTCCTGACACGAATGGCGTTCGGTTAAGCGTAGCCTCTTTCGCTGCTTGAACTTCTGACGATCTTGGAAAGGCGGCAGCCTCCTGCCATGATGGAGTTGTCCAGACCTCATCATCTCAGGAGGCCGCCATGCTTAGTATGTCGCAAGCCCTCGAACGCATCAAGGGTGCTACCGCCCAATGGATCGATGCCCCCCTCATCCATTCCCTCGCACGAGCGCTCCGTCTCGGCGAACATCAGCGTCGGCTGACTCCCCTGGTCACCACCCACTTGTTCATCCGCCAAATCCTCGAAGGGAACACCTCGGTCTCCGAACTCCGCCGCCTCGCCAAGCTTTCCTTCGCAGACTCGTCCTACTGCGAGGCCCGACAACGCCTGCCCGTGCCCTTCTTCCAACGACTGGGCGTCGCCGTCCTCGACCGCTGCCGCTCCAGCGACAACGACCCACGCGCCTTGTGGCATGGTCATCGCGTCTTTTTCCTCGATGGTTCCAGTTTCTCCATGCCGGACACGCCCGACTTGCATGCCGCCTTCGGTCAGAGTGGCCAGCAGGCCCAAGGCTGCGGCTTCCCCACGGCCCACCTGCTGGTGCAGTTTCATGCCTACACCGGCTATCTGATCAACGTCATGCCGGGACCGTTACGGACGCACGACCTGGCCGACCTGACCTGGACCCACCGCGGACTGCGGGCTGGCGACGTGGTGGCCGGCGATCGCGCTTTCTGCTCCTATGCTCACCTGGCGATGCGACACCAACGAGGCGTTTTCAGCCTCTTTCGTGCCCATCAGCGTCTTATCATCTCCTTCAAGCCGCGGCGGAAGCACGTCGCGCCGAACCGTCAGCCCCGCAAGGCAGAAGCGGGCTTGCCCCACTCGCGCTGGCTGCGTCGGCTGGGCCGCGACGATCAACTCGTCGAGTACGTTAAGCCAGCCGAGTGTCCGGCCTGGATGGACAGCCAGGAGTATGAATCCTTGCCGTCGTCGCTGGTGGTCCGTGAGGTGCGTGTGCCGATCCGGACGCCGACTTGCCGGGTGCGGGAGTTGACCCTGGTGACAACGCTGTTGGATCGACGGCGTTATCCGCCGGAGGTGTTGGCTCGGCTGTACGAGAAGCGTTGGGGCGTGGAAGTCAATCTGCGTCACCTGAAACAGACCTTGCGCATGGACGTGCTGCGTTGTGAGACGTGGCAAGGTGTGTGGAAGGAACTGTTGGTCTTCGTGCTGGTGTATAATCTGGTGCGTCGGGTGATGGTGGAGGCGGCGCGACAGCAAGAGGTGGAACCAGAACGTATTAGCTTCGCGGATGCGTGGCGTTGGTTGCGGGAAGCGCGGCATGGCGAAGAATTGCCGCGGCTGCAGGTAGTACCGTGTCGTCCCGGTCGCGTGGAACCGCGGGTGAAGAAACGTCGGGCCAAACCCTACGACTTGATGAACCAACCACGAGCCGCGCTGCGCGAGAGATTGTTGCATCAAACGTCACCACCACAAGAAGATGCGGCTTAACCGAACGCCATTCGTTCCTGACACCCTTACTTCTCGGCGGCTTTCTACCCCCCTACGATCAGCGACAGGATGCCGACCAGCTTGGGCAGTTGGCGGACGTGATACTCCTGCTGGTCGAGAGCCACCGCCGACCCCACCAGCCGCAGGAACCGCCACACCGACCCGGATGTAACGGCCCCGTAGACCTCGCTCCCCGGCTGCCCCTCCCGTTCGTTGAACAGCCGCGCTCCGACCATCGCCGCCACACATTGCCCAAGCCCCGACTTGAGGTTCTCGTTCTTCGCCTCCACGATGGCGGCGACCGGGCTCCGCAGGAACTGTTGCTCCGGCGATCGGGACAGGATGAAGTCGCAATACCCCGCTAGCCCTTGGGACGCATCGACCGTGAAGTCGATCCCGGAGAAAACGCTGAACCGGTGTCCGAGCTGAGCCCGGAGGGCGGCCAGGAGCGGGGCGATCACCAACTCGGAACGGGCCTTCTCGGTATTGATGGCCAGGGCGAGCGGGACGAACTCCGGCAGCAGGCGCGGAGCAGCGGCCCCGGCTCGACTTCGGGCGCGTCGCCGAACAGGTCGGGCACGTCCGTGAGGGTGAGGCCGAACCGGTCGATCACCTCGCGCAAGGTGAAGTCGCTGTATGCCACGCGCCCTCCTACACGCCTCTTTCGCCGAACACCCAGATCAGCAGCCAGTTGGCCAGGACAGATGTTGAAGCTTGGAAAGCCAGAATGGCCGCCCGGTCTGCTGCAGCGCCTGGATACTCATGAAGGCTCTTGAAGCACACTTGAAGGAGACAGCACTCAGCCGCTGTCTCCTTCACCTGCTAACAACGAGAGGTCTTCATGCGCTACTTCCAACCTCCACCCGACACCCGATTCTATGCCGGCGTCGATCTCCACGCCAGATCCCTCTTCCTCGTCGTCCTCGACCACACCGGACAGATTCGCTACGCACGCAATCTCCCCGCCGCACCCCAGCCCTTCCGCAAAGCCATCACACCTTTCCGCGATGGACTCGTCGTCGGCTGCGAGTGCATGCACTGCTGGTACTGGCTGGCCGACGCCTGCCGCGACGACAACATCCCCTTCCTGCTCGGACACGCCTGGGCAATGAAAGCCGTCCACGGCAGCAAGACCAAGTGCGACCGTAAAGACGCCGAGGCCATCGCCCACCTGCTCAAGGGCGGCAACTTCCCGCTCGCCTACGCCTACCCCAAAGAACGACGTGGACTCCGCGACCTGCTCCGCGCACGCCTCCGCCTGGTCCGCCAACGCGCCGAACTCTACGGCCACGTCCACACCGCACGACGACAGCTCAACTTGCCGCCCATCTCCAACGATGTCAAATACAAGTCCAAGCGTGCCAGCGTCCTGGCCGACATCGACGACGACTGCGTCCGTCGCCGCGTCGAGGCCGACCTGTCGCTGCTGGAGCCGCTCGATACCACCATCCGACGACTGGAGAAGGACATCGAGGTCGCCGCACGACAGCACTATGCCACCGAGATGGCCGTGCTGCAATCGACACCCGGCGTCGGCCTCGTCATCGCCCTGACCATCCTTTTGGAGATCGACACCCTCGAACGCTTCGACACCCGCCAGCAGTTCTGCTCCTATGCCCGGCTATGCGGCGCCCGCCAGGAGTCGGCCGGCAAGAAGGTGGGCACGGGCAACGCCAAGCAGGGCAACGCCTGGCTGAAGTGGGCCTTCTCCGAGGCGGCCGTACTCAGCGCCCAGAAGGACGAACGCATCGGCCAGTACCTGGACAAGCTGTCGGGCCGTCTGGGCCAAGCCAAAGCCTTGTCGGCATTGGCCCACAAGCTGGGACGAGCCTTCTACCACATGCTCCACAAAAAGGAGGTCTTTCAGATCGACCAATTCCTGAGACACTGAGAAGCCAGGGCGCGGCCGGCGAGCCGAAGCCGAACGGGAGCCGCTACGGGCTAACCCTTACGACGACCCCCACCATCCAGGGAGCATCGACTCCGCAGTGGGGGTCCGGGACCGCCCAGGCATCCAGCCGCTTTGATGGGACGCCGGCCGCGTCCGTATTATTTCGACCGCGGTGGTCGCAAAAACAGGCCGCGATCCGCCGGTGGGTCGGGGGACCAACGGGATCAGCGTAACGCTGTCCCAAGGAATCGGGCTTGGCTTTGAGCCATCCCACGTCCTCCCGACCCCCGCCAGACCGCGACCCGTGATCGCAAGGAGCCATTCGCCCGGACGATCCGCCCCAGTCGCCAGCCTGGCCGAACGGGACGCTCCTTTGGGGGAGTGAGCCAGTCGCTTTTTGAATGGCGGCGAAGCTGGGAACGTATGAATATCGGGACCGGCCAGGGCAGGTTCCCTGGCACAGCCGCCTGGTCCTTCGGGTCTGGGCCGCCGGAGTCCGCATGAGTGTTGGGTGCGGTTCGCCTCGGCCGTGGGCCGAAGGTGTTCCGCGTCCGTCGCTGATATCCAAGCCGGATCGCCGAGGACGATTGCTCACTGCCGCTGCAACCTTGTTCGGTCATCCTTCCGGCAAGAAAAACGCCGGAGATACCCGTTCCCGTGGAAAATATTTTTACTTGACACCAAGAGCCTTATGAGTGTTCGGCCGCATTGTCTGCTGCAATCCTTGAGCGAATTACCACCAACACCTGGCCTGCCCGACGCCTGACTTCGGGATCAGCCCAATCCAATCGGGATTCAAGCGCCGTCCGTAGCGCCCGGAGGAGTGAACTCCCGCCACACGGGCGTAGCGGGCGAACACCCGCCGACTGCCTCCTTCAATACTCCGCAAAATACATTGCGTAAGCCTCTCGCGCTGTCCTGCGTTCAGGTGGCAACGCTTTAATCGATGCAGGATTTTTTCTTTGATGTATCCCGATCGAAAAAACCAGGGATCTACTTCGAGGAAGCAGATGGCATCTTCCACTGCTTCGGGTTCTTGCTGTCCCAACTCCTGGAGTCTCTTGGCAAGGCCGCCGGGGAAAGCTAAGTGATCGTAGAGACCCAGAAACGAATCGCGGGCAGAAGCGTAATTCTCCGAGCGATTTTGCACGGCTTCATTAAAGCGCCGATTCAGTGCGGCCAGGCGCGTCGTACTCTCGACAATTTGCCGATGGCGAACGGTTATGCTGCGATTCTTGGACATACGTTGCCGAACATCTGATTATGTCGCGCACGTGCGCGATCTAGCAAGGCTGCTGCGCAACCTAGCAAGGCTGCTGCGCGACCTAGCAAGGCGCTGCGCGATCTAGCACGACTCTCCTTATCTATCCGCAACGTTGCGCAACCGTCAAGGAAAAACGACTCCCCTTTGAGATTTTTCAGCCTCGCCACCGCCACCGTGGCCAGGGAGTCGGTCTTGACGGCCCTGCGGCGCCTGCATTACTATTCGCCGGCCTCTCGGTGCCTGCGTGCCGTCGATACCGCACTCCCACCTCCGATACTGCTCCAGAAAGGACGCCGCCATGTCGGACTCGCTCACTCGTCCGCGTCGATTCGCCGTGTCGGCCCCTTCTCGGCCCCCGAGCGCGTTCGCCACGTTTGTCCGCGGCGATTCGTCGCGGACAGCTCCGGCGGGGTGGATGGTCCCGGCGCTGGTTTTTCTTGTTACCCTGCTGCTCGCCGGCGCCCTGTACGTCCGCTTTCTCGACGTTCACCGCCATCTCTGGGACGCGCCGTTGCACGACCGCAACGCCCATTATCTTTTCAGCCTGAAGCTGGCGACGGCACTGCGGAACGGCCAGGTGCTTGCGTTCCTGAATGATCTCAACGAGGCGCGCGTCTGGCCGCCCTTGCACGGCCTGCTGGCGGCGTCGCTGCTGTTGGTGGGGGGGCTGGATTACCGCCTGGCCGTGTTGCCGAGCCTGGCCGGCTGGATCGGCGCGGTCTTGTTCGCATTCCTGACGGCGCGACGAATGGTCGAGCGCGGCGGCAACACGGCCGGTCTTCTCGCCGCCCTGTTCGTCGCGGCCAGCCCCGCTCACCGTGCCTTTGCCACGGACATCATGCTGGAGGGTCTCGGGGCGGGACTGTCCCTGGCCGCCCTCTATGGCTATCTGCTGGCCGTGCAGGGTCGGCCGGATGAGACGTGGAAGGGGCGTTGCCTGGGCGTGATCCTCTCCGCCCTGTTTCTGGAGAAATACAATTACTGGCTGCTCGTCGTCCTGGCCCTCCTCCTCGCGGAATGCCTGACGCGGCCGCGCCTGTACTTCGCGGCCGTTCGCCGCCATCTGCGCGGCATCGACTGGCGGCGGGCGCGGCGCAACTCCGCCATCCGCTGAACGGGGCCGTCGTTGCTGTCGTGCTCTTGAGCGCCGGGGTGTACCAGCATGGCGATCAGCCTCTCGTCGTGGCCGGCCGTAGTCTCTCGCTGTATCCTCCGCACAACTTGATAACCATCGCCTACGTCCTCCTGTTCCTGCGCCTGGCCCCGTGGTGGTGGCGGACGGGTCGGCAGCGGGTCCGACAACTCGACGGCCGACTGCGGCAGGTGATCCTCTGGCACCTTTGTCCGCTGGCCGTGTGGTTTCTGCTGCCCAAGCACCTCAGTTACTTCCTGTGGTATCTCAGTCCCGCCGACTGCGGCCCAGGTCAGGGGATGGACCTCGCCGCCGGCGTCCGCGATTACAGCAACTGGCTGACACACGACTATCATCTCAACCCGGTATGCGCCCTGGTCGCTGTGGGGCTGTGTGTGGCGGGCCTGTTGGCCTGGCGATGCCTTCGGAGGGGGGGGCAGGTCGTGCTGGTGCTGACGGTGCTGGCGGCGGTGTTGACGGTGACGCACCCCAACCACAAGAGTCGCAACTTGCATTCGTGGATCGCGGCCATCTGGGTGGGTGCGGGCGCGGGGGCGGCGTCGCTGATTTATGGCCGCGCCACCGCCGGTTGGCCGCGTCTGCGGCCGTGGCTGGCCGGCGCGGTCGTGACCGGATTGGCATGGATGCAGTATCCCGCCCTGACGGCGTCCGGGCACGCTCCCGAGGGCGGGCCTCACCCCGACCATCCGTCCATGCTCGACGCGACCGACGGTTATCTCGCCGACCTCGACGGCGCATGCCGCACCCTCATCCTGACGGCCGCGCCGGTCAAGCCGCTGACGCAATGGACGTTTCTGCAGCGCTTCGGCGATTTCAAACGTCTTGAAGAACGCTGGTATGGTTTCGGCGAGGCCGGCGCGGACAACCGCCGCGGCTTCGTCCGCTGGCTGCAAACGACGGATTGCGACACGCTGGTCTATTTCGAGGCGCTCCGTCCCCCGGAATCCTGGCCGGACACCGGGCCGGAGTGCCGGCCCCACGCCGAGTTGAGCGACGTTTTGCGAACGCAGCGTGTCTTCCACCTGGTCAAACAGTGGGACGTGCCGCATTATTTCTGCCGCGTACAGGTGTGGAAGCGCGACTCCGAAGCTCTCACCCTCCTGTCAGACGCTCCACGATGGCCTTCCCCTGGCGCAGTGCCTCTGCCGGCGCCGGGTTCGCCGGATTCAATTCCAGCGATAGCCCGCCTCGATAATTGATTTCGCGCAACACGGCCATCACGGCGGCGAGTTGTTGCTCCGTCAGGCAGCCCGTGAACAACGGCCAGTGCAGATCGCTGGCCCCGTCATTGTCGTCCAGGTGGACGTAGCCGAGCCGGTCGTCGGCTTGCCGTACCACGTCGGCGGCGTCTTCGCGGCTGAGAAGACAGTGGCCCACGTCCAGGAGTATTCCGAGATTGGCGTGTCCGACCTGCCCCAGCCAGTCGAGCGTCCGCGCCGCCGTGGGCAGGGCGCGGCCGGGAACGTGTTCCACGCACAGGCGAACCATGCGGGCGGCGGCGTAGTCGGCCAGCAGGGTACAGCTCTCGGCGAAACAGGCCAGGGCGGTCTCGCTGCCGTCGGTGCCGGGCACGAGGTACGCGGTGGTCGCGCCGAGGCGAGCGGCGTCTGCCAACTGACGCCGCAGCAGTTCCAGAGCGGCCCGACGCAAGCCAACGTCGGCGGCGTCGAGTGCATGGCCCGCAGGCAGGTTGCGTCCCAGGGCCGCGCACGAGACCAGCAGGCCGGAGTCGGCCAACGCTTCCAGGTACACGGCCGGGCGATCCGTCTCGGCGACGACATCGACACGGGAAAAACCAAGGGCGGCGAGTTGCGGCAGCACGGCGACGAAGTTGCCCGGCAGCGAGGTGGCGAAGGCGGCCAGGGGCCAGGAGTGATTCGTGGTCATGGGTGACACTCGATTGTCAGCACACGGCGCCGGCAAGCGCCGGCTGTCTTTCCTGGAGGATTATAGGAAAGAGTCGAGCCGCGACCGTTAGGGAGCGGAGAAAGCCACGCTCCCTAACGGTCGCGGCTCGGCTGGGCTGGCGACGTGACCGTCTGGTCCGTAAAAAAACCTCAACCTCACGCGGGCACGGACACGCCCATCCGCCGTGCGGGGGCTGCGAACGCCAGGCACACCCATCCGAAGGCGGGGCATGACGATTTACGAACGGGCACTGGCACTGGTCCGCGCCGGCGACACCGTCGGCCTGGGATCGGGGCACGCCTCGGCGGAGTTCATCCGCGAGCTGGGCGAGCGGGTGCGCGACGGTCTATCGGTGCGCGGCGTGGCGACGTTGCGCGCCTCGGAGGAGTTGGCGCAGCGCCGGCATCCCGATCGTGTCGCTGGCCGAGGGACTGCCCCTGGCCTTGACCGTGGATGGGGCCGACGAGGTCGATCCGCACCTCGACCTCATCAAGGGTTACGGCCGAGCGCTGGTGCGCGAGAAGATCGTGGCGTCGGCGTCGCGCCGACTGGTCATCCTCGTCGGGCCGGGCAAGGAGGTGCCGGTGCTCGGCTCGCGCGGCAAACTGCCGATCGAGGTGGTGCCGTTCGCCGTGCCGTTGTGCCACGAGCGCCTGAAGAAGCTCGGCTGCACGGCCGTACTCTACGAGGAGAACGGCGCGGCGTTCGTGACGGACAACGGCAATCACATCCTCGATTGCGCCGTAGCGCCGATCCTGCATCCCGAGCAATTCGAGGCCCATCTGCGTGCCATCCCCGGCGTCGTCGGCACCGGGCTATTTTTGGGCATGGCGGACACGGTGCTGGTGGGCGACGAGCAATTTCGATTGATCGCCGAGAAACAGCGGAACATCCCCTGAAAGGAGCGTGCATCGTGCAACTGGGCATGGTCGGTCTGGGTCGAATGGGCGGCAACATGGTCGAGCGCTTGATGCGTGGCGGCCATCAGTGCGTCGTCTTCGATCTCAACCCCGCCAACGTGCAGAAGTACGTCCAGAAGAAGGCGACGGGTTCGGCCTCGCTGGCCGAGTTCGTCCGCAAACTGAGCCGGCCCCGCGCCGCCTGGGTGATGGTGCCGGCCGGCGCCGCCACCGAAAACACCGTCGCCGAGCTGGCCAAGCACATGGAAGCCGGCGACATCCTCATCGACGGCGGCAACAGCTACTTCAAGGACGACGTGCGGCGGGCACGCGAGCTGAAGGCCAAGGGGCTGCACTACGTTGACGTCGGCACCTCCGGCGGCGTCTGGGGCATCGAGCGCGGCTACTGCATGATGATCGGCGGTCCCAAGGAGGTCGTGAAGCACCTCGATCCGATCTTCAAGACGCTGGCGCCGGGCGCGGCGACATCGAGCGCACGCCGGGCCGCGACAAGATGCCGGGCACCGCCGAGGAGGGCTATCTGCACTGCGGTCCCTCCGGCGCCGGCCACTTCGTCAAGATGGTCCACAACGGCATCGAGTACGGCATCATGCAAGCCTATGCCGAAGGGTTCGACATCTTCAAGAACGCTGTCTCGAAGGAGCTGCCCGAGGAGCACCGCTTCGAGCTGAACCTGCCGGACATCGCCGAGGTGTGGCGGCGCGGCAGCGTCATCGGCTCGTGGCTGCTCGACCTGACGGCGATGGCCCTGGTGGAAGATCCGAACCTGGAGCACTACGAGGGCTTCGTGCAGGATTCGGGCGAGGGCCGCTGGACGATCCAGGCGGCGCTGGAGGCGGCGGTGCCGGCGGAAGTGCTGACGTCGGCGCTGTTCACCCGTTTCCGCTCGCGGCAGCAGCACACCTTCGCCGAGAAGATGCTGTCGGCCATGCGCCACAAGTTCGGCGGCCACATGGAGCCGCCGCCGAGCGGCAAGGCCGGCGATCTGCCGGCCGGGACTTGACGATTTCAAAATTCCTGAGCGGGGGCGTCAGCCCCCGCTCAGGAGTTTTGCCCGCGTCTGGCCAGCTTGCTTCAAGTCCGCGAAGCACCCGGCCGATAACTACCTCTGTACTCGTGACAAACCTCGGCAACGTCGCCTGGCCGCCCGAATGCCAAGGTCGTCAGGAAGCGTCGGACTCGGCCGCGCCAAGGCCGACGGGTCTGACTCAGACCTCCGTGTACCAAGCCCCCGACCCCCACGGAGGTCTGTTCCTGCGACCGACACGCCGCCGCTGCTCTGCCTCGTCCCCGCGAGGAGAGCAGCGGCGCCTCCCTCCCCGAGAGACCCCGGCAACCCCCTGCGAACGCCCTGACCGCTTCGGCTCGCGTCATTACCCCCTGTTTGTCCCCACCTGCGAAGCGGTACGACACCACGACACGCCGGGGTCTCTCGCCCTTTTCCCGCCCCCTTCCCCGCGATACTGGAAACGCACCCTCCAGTGCCTAAAACGATGGTGGTCCCGAGCGGCTGAGCCGCTTGGGTGGGCGCCTCGTCCCCTGGTTGCGGTGCAGACATGAGCAGTATCAAGAGCATCCACGCCCGCGAAATCCTGGACAGCCGCGGCAATCCGACCGTGGAGGTCGAGGTGATCCTCGATGACGGCTCGGTGGGCCGGGCCGCCGTGCCCAGCGGCGCCAGCACCGGCGCGCATGAGCGCTGGAGTTGCGCGACGGCGACAAGGCCCGCTATCTCGGCAAGGGCACTCTTAAGGCCGTCCGCAACGTCAACGACAAGATCGCCAAGCGCCTGCACGATCAGGACGCCCTCGAACAGATCGTCGTCGATCGGACGCTGCTGGAGCTGGACGGCACGCCGAACAAGGCGAAGCTGGGCGCCAACGCCATGCTGGGCGTCTCGCTGGCCGTCGCCCACGCCGCCGCCGTCTCGGTCGGCCTGCCGCTGTATCGCTACCTTGGCGGCGCCAACGTCCGCTATCTGCCGGTGCCGATGATGAACATCCTCAACGGCGGCAAACACGCCGACAACAACGTCGATTTTCAGGAATTCATGATTATGCCGCTGGGTGCGCCGAACTTCCGCGACGCCCTGCGCATGGGCGCCGAGGTGTTCCACCATCTCAAAAAGGTGCTGCACGATCGTCACCTGAGCACGGCCGTCGGCGACGAGGGCGGTTTCGCTCCCAACGTCAAGAGCAGCGATGAGGCGCTGGAGTTGTTGAGCAAGGCCGTCGAGCAGGCCGGCTACAAGCTCGGCGAGCACATCGTCTTCGCCCTGGACGCCGCCGCCACGGAGTTGTTCGACGAGGCCAAGAAAAAGGGCAAGACCGGCTATTGCTTCTTCAAGAGTCAGCCCGAGCGCGTCGCCACGTCGGACGAGATGATCGACTTGTGGGAGAAGCTGTGCCAGCGCTGGCCGATCCGCTCCATCGAGGACGGTCTATCCGAAGATGACTGGGACGGCTGGCAGAAGTTGACGCGCAAGCTGGGTGACAAGGTGCAGCTGGTCGGCGACGACCTGTTCGTGACGAACACGAAGCGTCTGCAAGAAGGTATCAGCCGCGGGGCCGGCAACAGCATTCTCATCAAGGTCAACCAGATCGGCACGCTGACGGAGACGCTCAACGCCATTGAGTTGGTGCGCGGCAATGGCATGACGACGATCATCAGCCACCGCAGCGGCGAGACGGAGGACACGACCATCGCCGACATTGCCGTGGCGACCAACGCCGGCCAGATCAAGACTGGCTCGGCCAGCCGCACCGACCGCGTGGCCAAGTACAACCAACTGCTGCGCATCGAGGAAGACCTGGGCGACGCGGCACGCTACGGCGCCGAGCTATGGCCGGCCTCGCGCCGTTGAAAACAAAAATGAACCACAGATGAACACAGATAAACACGGATAAAACAAGAAAGAGAAGTAGTCTTTTTTTGTTTTATCCGTGTTTATCTGTGTTCATCTGTGGTTCATTATTCTTCGAGCCAGGCGCGGGCCTCGGCGGCCTTGCTGTGATCGAAATAGCGGATGGTCGCCGTCGTGAACGGCTTGCAGAAAGCGGCCATGCCCGCTTCCCACTTCGTTTCACCGACCAGGGCCAGCTTTTCCAGGTGGCCGAAGTGCTTGACGTTCGAACTTGATGTCCTCCCACAGTGCCCCGGCGGTCCAGCCGTGGAAGTCGTGCATGGTGCAGAGCACCCGGAGCTTGCCATGCTGCTTGATGAGACGATCGATCTCGCTGCCAAAATGCTCGTAATCCGCGGCGGTCAGCTTGCCGCTGAGATTCACCGCCACGATCTTGCCGCCCGCCTCTTCGCGCAATTCCACTGGCATGGGAACTCTCCTGCTGAGGATTCGATTTACGCCCGGACGCCCGCCGACCGCACGGCGGCACCACCCTTTCATCCTATGCTGCCGGGCGGCGCCGAACCATCGCGGCCGACTGGCCGGTGACATCCGAACCGATGTATCCTGTTACGAAAGGAGGGACGAGCGATGACAGCAGCCACGCATCCCAGCGAAAAACTCGAATTCAAAACCGAGCTAAAACAACTCCTCCACATCATCACCCACTCGCTGTATTCCCATAAAGAGATCTTCCTGCGCGAGCTGATCTCCAACGCCAGCGACGCCATCAACAAGATCAAATTCGATTCGCTTTCGCATGAGGAAATGCTGGAAGGCAACAAGGACTGGAAGATCAAGATTATCCCTGATCGCTCGACGGCCACGCTGACCGTCTCGGACAACGGCATCGGCATGGCGCGTCCGGAGGTCATCGACAACCTCGGCACCATCGCCAAGTCCGGCACGCGCGCCTTTCTGGAGAGCCTGAAAACGAAGGACAGCCGCGAGCAACCGGAGTTGATCGGCCAGTTCGGCGTCGGCTTCTACTCCGCGTTCATGGTCGCCGACCGCGTGACAGTCCTCATCGCGCCCGGCCGGCGATCCGCGCGACGGCGTCAAGTGGGAGTCCGACGGCCAGGGGGAATTCACCGTCGAGACCGTCGAGAAGCCCACGCGCGGCACCGACGTCATCCTGCACCTCAAGGCCGAGGAGAGGGAGTTCCTCAACGAGCACCAGCTCCGCGAGATCGTCAAGCGGTTCTCCGACTTCATCGAGCATCCCGTGGTCATGGACGTCGAGAAGACCGACGAGAACAAGAACAAGAGTGTCGTCGAGGAGACGCTCAACTCGCGCAAGGCCATCTGGCTGCGGAACAAGTCCGAGAACACGCCGGAGGAGTACAACGCCTTCTACAAGCAGATCGCCAACGACTTCGACGATCCCGCCAAGATCATCCACTACACCGCCGAGGGCGTCAACGAATTCCGCGTCCTGCTGTTCATCCCGGCGCAGCGGCCGATCGAGTTGCGCTGGGGCGGCGAAGTGAAATTCGGCCCGCGACTGTACATCCAGCGCGTGCTCATCATGGACCACTGCGAGGCGCTGCTGCCGCCCTACCTGCGCTTCGTCAAGGGCGTGGTCGATTGCTCCGACCTGCCGCTGAACATCTCGCGCGAGATGCTGCAGCACAACCCGCTGCTGGAACGAATTCGTACCAACATCGTCCGCAGCATCCTCAAGGCGCTCGAGGAGATGAAGGAGGACGAGTACGACAAGTACGTGAAGTTCTATCAGGAGCTGGGTTCGATCCTCAAGGAAGGCCTGAGCCGCGATTGGAGCAACCGCGAGAAGATCGCCGACCTGCTGCTGTTCGAGTCGATGAAGACGCCGGCCGGTCAGTACACCACGCTGGCGAAATACGTCGAGGCGATGCCGGCCGAGCAAAAGGCGATCTGGTATCTCATCGGCGAGGACCGCGAAATGCTGGAACATTCGCCGTACCTGGAGAGTTTCCGCGCCCGCGGCCAGGACGTGCTGCTGTTGACCGAGCCCATCGATGAGTTCGCGCTGCCGGGCCTGGGCAACTACAAGGACAAGCCGCTCAAGGCCGCCGATCGCGACGAACTGGAGCAGAGCAAGGACGAAGCAGCCCAGAAAAGCGAAGGGCAAGAGAAGTTTCGGAAGCTGTTCGAGTATCTCCAGACGAAGCTGCCGGAGGTGAGCGACGTGCGCCTATCGAGCCGGCTGAAGGAGAGCGCCGCCTGCCTGGTGGCCGGCGAGGGCGCGATGACGGCCCACATGGAGCGGCTGATGCGGCAGTTCGGCCGCGACAAGGAATTGGGGCCGTCGCGCCGTGTCCTGGAGCTGAACGGCGAGCACCCGGCCGTTCTGGCCCTGCAACAGCTGTTCGACAAGAACTCGGATGACCCGCGCGTCGAAACCTATGCCCGCCTGCTTTACGATCAGGCCGTCATCGCCGAAGGCTCGAAGATCGAGGACCCGACGGCCTTCGCCCGGCGCCTCAACGATTTGCTGGTGCGGGGAATGAAGGAGTGAAAGGAACTTCGCTTTCGTCTTTGCACCCACGTCCAGGATCGGGTACATCTGGAGTAAGGATTTGCCGCTCGCGGCTTAGCGAACAGCCGCAAGCGCCAAGCCACTTGCGGCTTTCTCCTCACGGGAGTGTGTGACCCATGAAGCGTGTGCTCGTTCTCGTTTGTCTGTTTTTCCTGTTGACCCTCGGCCTTTCGGCCGTCGAACCCTCGCGGCGGACATCGAAGGAGGCGTTGAAGGAGTTCAACGACCTCATCGGCTCCTGGCGCGCGACCGGCGAGCCGAACGGCACG
Organism: uncultured Planctomycetota bacterium; assembly: GCA_963849325.1. GTDB lineage: Bacteria > Planctomycetota > Planctomycetia > Gemmatales > Gemmataceae > JAJPHU01. The sequence goes on from CAWKHF010000012.1 coordinate 892,044, forward strand.
CGCGAGGAGAAACAGCGCCACTTTTGGCGGGAACAAATCTCCTGGGAATGGCAGTTCAAGGGCGACGACGTTTTCTTGCGAGCCGCCATCGACAAAGGCAAATACTTCACCGCCGCCGAACTGCGCTACCTGCCCGATAAGGATCGCTATCAGCTCACTGCCAAGACGCCCGCCGGCGAAACGCTCGTCTTTGAAGGCCCGCGCACCAAGAACCGTCTGACTCTGGAACGTCAGGACGAGAAGAAGAACGAAACGCAACGGCTGATCGTGACGGTGCTGCACTTCAACCGCTACCTGTATCGTTACGAGGTCAAGCCGGCGAACCGGACGACGTTCGCGCTAGTCTACCAGGTGGGGGCAACGAAGGAGGGCGTGGACTTCGCCGGCGGCGACGACAAGCCCGAATGCGTCGTCAGCGGCGGCTTGGGGACGATGCCGGTGGTGTACAAGGGCAAGACCTACTACGTTTGTTGCTCCGGCTGCCGCGATGCCTTCAAGGACGAACCCGAGAAGTACATCAAGGAATTCGAGGAGCGCAAAAAGGCGAAAAAGGAAAAGACGAAGGAGCATTGATCTTCCGACCTTCCTCGCCGTGGAGGCAGCTTGGGTCGGGAAAGGCGGCTACCCATGCTCGAATCGCGCTGGCTCGAATGCAAACGACCGTCGCCGATGCTGCGCTTCGTGGCCGGCCGAGCCAGTCCGCGCAAACTGCGTCTGTTCGTCTGCGCCTGCTGTCGCCGATTGTGGCCGTGGCTGCGTGACGAGGCGGGCCGGCAAGCCGTCGAGGAGTTGGAGCGCCAGGCGGACACACGCGGGACGCTGACACCGACCGCGGCCGTGCGGAAACTGGCCCTGCGGAGTATGGACGCCGCGGACGAGAAGCGCCAGGCCGCGCTGGCGGCGCGGCAAGAAGCGGATCGGCGCCGGGCCGCCGTCTGGGGGTCCATCTGGGTCGGCGATCCGCCGGAGCCGTCGCTACTGGTCCGCAGCGCGGCCGAGGCGCTGGAGGCGTCGGCGATGGAGCAAGAAGCGCAGGCGGCGGTGCGGGCGGCCCAGTTGGTCCACTCTCTCGCCGAGGGGCTTCGCGACAGTGGCGAGGCGGCGCAGGAGGCCGTGCAGGTCGTCGTGGACGGCCGCCAGGCGGCCATCACACGCGCCTGCTCCGCGCGCTGGGTCCACCGCGCCGATCGAGAGGCCGACCGTCCCGTACCGCGCGGCAAGGCCGCCCTGCGTGCTTCCCAGGCGGCGCATTGGATCGAAATGCAGGAGGATTCCTTGCACGAGCGGCACGTGCGCCTCGACGAGCAGGCGGCGAAGGCGGAGCGCCGCGCTCAGGCCGCCCTCGTCCGCGACCTGTTCGGCAACCCCTATCACCCCGCCGCCATCGAGCCGGCGTGCCTGGATTGGAACGAGGCGTGTATCGTCAAGATGGCCCGGATCATTTACGACGAGCGCAAATATCAAGACATGGCGATTCTCGCCGACGCGCTGGAGGAAGCCGGCTGCGACAATTCCGAGGTCGTCAATCATTGCCGCCAGCCCGGTGAGCACGCGCGCGGTTGCTGGCTGCTGGACTTACTGCTGGGGCGAGCGTAAACGGGGCTGCATCTGCCGAATCCCCTCAAAAAACTCCGGCGCGTTCCGCACTCCCTCGATCAGCCCGGCCACCCCCTTGTCACCGAGGATTTCCTGGCGCGCCGGGTTGGCCGCGATGCGGCGGGCGATGGCTTGCTGCTCGTCTTTCGCGCCCAGACGATCGGCGGCGGCTTTGAGGAACAGGTCGATACCCAGGCGCTTCACGTCGTCATCGGCATCGCTTCGGAGCTTCCGCCAGCGCGGCACGAGTCCGCGCACCTGCTTGTCGGACAGGCCGGCCAGGAACTCGGGAGCGAACAGCGGCAGCAGACTCAGGCCGTCGGAGTACGCCAGCACGAGGTTCGCTTGCTGCTGGACGGGTGCTGTGTGCGGGCGCGGTTTCCAGGTGCGGAGCAGAAGGGGCAGCACGGTGTCCGTCGCCAGCTCCGCGTACTCTTCGTAACGGCCGCGCAACAGGAGGAATTGCGTCAGCACCAGGGCCTTGCTCAGACGGTCGGCGTCCGACCGGTCATTCTTCAGGCCGTCGCGGAAGAAGCGTTCGCCGTCCTCGACTGCATCGAGGCTGAGAAACACTTCGGCGATGTAGAGATCACGCCAGTGCAGCAGCTGTTCTTTCGTCGGCCGAACGTCCGCGGCACCGAACGGAGCGGGCGAGTTCGGCGCAGCCGCTTTCGGCGCGGCGGGCAACTCGGGCAGGAAAGTCGCCTCAAATTGTTGGCGTTTGGCGCGGGCGTCTTCGTCGCGGCCGAGCTTGGCGAGACAGTAAGCGTGGAAGAAGAGCGCATCGCGGCTGCGGACGAAACGGTGGATGAACTGCTCGGGCGAATGATCGTCCACGTCCGGCGCCCCGACGGCGGCTTGCTCGTACCAGCGCCACGCCTCGGTGTATTCGCGGCGGAGCAGGTGGTAATGGCCGATCTGCGTTTTCTCGCGGGCATCAATCGCCTTCCAGTTCCGCGCGCCGGTGGCAGGGTCGAGCACGAGGGCGGGATCGCCCGGCCGCAGCGTCAGACCGCGCAGCGGCTCTTGTTCATTCCCGCCGAGTTCGAGCAGGTGCGATAGCCACGAGCGATAAGCCGGGCGGAACGTGGCCCACAGTGAGAGCCTGGCGTCCTTGGGCGACCAGCGCGGGAAGGTCACTTGCAGTCCGGAGAAGATCGTCCGCAACCGAGCGGGGTCCGCGTCCGGCGCCACCCGCACGCAGTTGCGGGCGCGGACGTCGGGCAGCAGCAGGAACGCCCAGGTCTTCGCCGGGTCGTGCGGCAACGGCTGTCGGGCGACGAGCGCCAGTTGCTCGCCGGTGGTCTCCCAGCCGACGAAGTTACACACGTCGTCCGCGCCGAGGACGCGATCGCCTCCGCCGGCCAGATCGGCCAGGTGAAGCGCGCCGGTTTCACCGCCGCGGAGGTATCCCAGGCGAGCACCGTCCGGCCGCCAGTGTAGATCGCGGATCGGTTTGTCGCCCTCGGCGAATGTCTGGACGGTGCGCGTATCCGGGGCGGCGACGTGCAAGGAGTGGACGAGGGGAGCTTTGTCCTTGCCCGGAGAAGTGCTGACAAAGGCGAAGCGGTTGCCGTCCGACGTCCAGACGGGGCGAGCGCTGCGCAAGTCCTCCAGACCTCGGCAGCCCAACCCGGCGGAGTCCGGCACGTGCCACCAGTCGGACTCGCCGGGCTTGCCGATCCAGATGCCACCGTCCGACGATGGCTCGATTTTACCCGCGAGCACACAGGCGATGTGGGCATTATCGGGAGAACAGTCGAAAATCAGGGCGTCGCCGGTATGCGGAAAGACCGGACGCGAGGACTGGGTCTGGAGGTCGTACTCGTACAGGCCGTGCCGTCCCGGATCGTCCTGCTGGATGTAGAGGATGTGTTGGCCGTCGGGGTGCCAGCGGACGGCGAGGTTCGCGGCGACATAGCCGGGATGACCGCAGGGAACGGTGAACAACGGCACATTGAGCGGCTGACCGGGCTTGACTTCCTCGCGCAGCCAGCAGGTGTACAGCGTCGGCCGCGCGGCGTGCTGATCGCCGACCGGATCCTGCTCGGCGGGCAGACCGCCCTGGCCATTCTGGTCCTTGCCGGCGTCGCGGGCCGTCGTGAACAGCAACCGCTTGTCGGTGGGACTCCACAGCGGCGCGCTGACGGCGATGACGTCCGCGTCCGGCTGGAAGATTTTGGTCGGCGCCGCCCCCTCCGTCTCGACGACGAAGATGCCGTCGCGTCCGTGCTGGAAGGCGACTTGCTTGCCGTCCGGTGCGAAGGTGATGCTGCGGTCCTCGCGGACGGTCGCATTGCAACCAACCAGCAGAATGGATGCAAAGACCGACAGCCCAACACGGCGGAGTGTGAGCGACATGGCGGACCCTCCCGTGATGCTTCCCGGCACGAAGAGCGACAAACTCTCTACCCTGTACGATCCACTGGAGAGGGAGATTATTCCCGAAGGGAGCAGGAAGGCTTGCGTCCAGGATGATCGGAGGAAAGGCACGACTTTCGCGGAGAGATTTTCCGATCTTGCTGGTAGAGTGAAGGAGTAACGCTTATAGTTTTGGTATTGTCGTGCAACCGAACGAGAGGGCGGCGAACGCCGTCCCCATCGACCGCGCCGGGGGAGCCGTCATGCCCGTGCAAGTGAAGTGCCCTTCGTGTTCGACCGTCTTGAGGTTACCCGACGCTCTGCCGGCTGGCGGCTCCGTTCGCTGCCCCAAGTGCAAGACCGTCCTGCGCGTGCCGGGCAAGACGCCGGCGTCCCAACCTGCGCCGGCGCCGGCCAAGCCGCCGGCATCACGGGTCCAGGCGACGCCCCCGTCCGCCCCCAAGGCCGCCGTGAAGCGGCCGGCCTCGCCGTCGATTCAACCCACTCTCGCCAAAGCGCCGCCACGCATCGCCTCGGAAGCCAACGATGTCACCACGACAAAGACGGGGTCGAAGAAGGGTCTTCTCTTCGGCATCCTGGGCTGCGCCGGCTTGCTCTTCCTCGTCTGCGGCGGCACTATCACCTATGGGGTTTACCGGCTCTACAGGGGTGGCAAGGAATTCGTTCAAGAAGTCAGGAACCAGGTAGAGCAGGCGGCCCAGAAGAAAAAGACCGTGGATGTCGCCTTTATCCACGCCGATTGCAACTCCGCCATCGTCTTTCAGCTCGCTCGCATTCACCAGTCCAAGTCGTCCCTGCTGCCGCCGCCGGACAAGCTCGACAAACTGGTTGACGAGACGATCAAGGAGACCGGCATCGACCTGCGTAAAGTCGAGCAGTTGATCGCGGTGACGGAGCCAATTCCGCAAGGGGAAAAGCCGGCCGATCCGCGGGCAAGTCGCCGGCCGCCGCCCGGCTGGCGCACCTACTCGTCCGCCGACGGTCGCTTCTCCGTTTTCTTTCCCTCGGCCCCCAAGGTCAGCAAAAGCCGCGACGCCCAGGGCACGGCGACCCAGAATTACCAGGCGACGGCCCGAGGCGGACTACTCAATTACCAGGTCGTTTGCACCGATCCGCCCAAGGGAACTCCGGCGGCCCCCGCCCAATTCTATTTCGATCAGCTGGCGGCCGCGTTCGGCCCCTCCGTCAAGGGCAAGAAACCGATCGAGCAGAACGGCCTGCGCGGCATGGAATTCGACATGGAGATGAAGCAAGGCCGGATCACCGTCAAGATGATCAATCGCGCGTTCGTCGTCGGCACGCGCCTCTATCAGGTGACGGCGTTCGCTCCCAAGGGCCAGGAAAATGCCGTCCAGTTCCGCGCCTACCTCGATTCGTTCCAACCGCAGTCGTCCGGCGGCAGCGAGGATGCGCCCCTCCGCGGCGCCGGCATCGTGCGCTTCACGGAGTCCGTCAATGGCCGGCAGGTGCTGGATCAGCTCTTGAAACAATCCGAGGAGGCCAACGCCGCGGGCAAGACCTACTACCGCAGTAAGTCGGAGAAGGCGGCCGGTGCGCCGCTGGCCGGACACGTGGCCGACGAGCGCACTCTCGTCGTGGCGCCCGAGCCGATGCTCCGGAAGATGCTCGCCGCCCCGAACGTGCCGACGCCGCTCCGGGACAAGCTACGCGAGTTCGAGTTGGACAACGATGTCTTCGGCGTGACCGTGGTCGAACCGTTCAAGGCCCAACTCAAGGAGTCGCTGCAAGCCGCCGACCTCCCGCCCCAGCTGGCCAAACTGAAATCGATCGATCAAGACCTGGTCGCCGTCCGGCTTATCGCCAACCTCAACAGCGATAAGCTCCTGCAAGTCACGCTCGAAGGCAAGAATGAACAATCCGCGAGCAATCTGGAGGAAACGTCGAAGAACGCCCTCGACATGGGCAAGGCGTTCTACCCCTTCCTCAAAGGACAGGTGCAGAAAGACGTGCCGCCCGAATGGACCGACCTGGTGAACGAATACTTCAAGGTGATGGACCAGATTTTGACGGGCGGCATTAAGGTGACGAAGGAAGGCAAGAACGTCGTCCTGACGCTGGAGAAGCCTCACTAAGTTCTAAGTTCTGAATGAAGGGCATTTGATTTTCACTCAGAACTCAGAACTCAGAACTTCGGTTATTTCGCCACGCGCAGCAGCACCGACCGGGCTGCGTGCTCGCTGTTCTTGCCCTCGCGCCGCGCCAGCACCACGAACGGATGGCTTGTCGCGCTAACCCACGGCTCAGCGGAAATCACAATCGTCCTGCTCGTCTCCTGCGGCGTGATGAGGATGCCGTTGAGTCCGATGTCGAGTACGCGGACGCCGTGCGGCAACCCTTTCACGTCCAGCGGAATCCGACCTCGAAAGCCGTTGCGCCGCTCGACCGTCACGGTCAGGCGCACCTCGCCGCCCGGCTTGACGGTGACTTCCGTCTGTCCCGTCGTCGTCACGATGTCGCCCGGCTCGATGACCTTCGGAACTCCGCCCGTTGCCTCGCGTACCATTTCCTTGCTGTCGAAGACGGCGCGAGCGATCAGCTTCAGGGGCGGCGCCTTGGCCGGGATAGTGGCAGTCGTCTCGGCGTAGAGAGCGAAGCTGGTGCTGTTTTCGTGGGCCGGAATGGTCGTGACCGGGGCGTGGAAGCCCGGCGGCAGGTCCACCAGGCGGACCTCGATCGGTCCCTCGAAATCGTCATGGCGGTCGGCGATGACGTTGATGGCGACGGCGCCGCCCTTGTGGACGGTCGGCGCGATTGGGCCGAAGTTGACGGTGAAGCTCTGCCGCGGCGGACGCACGGTCAACTGGTAGGCGTAGTGAGGCCCACCCTGCCCGCGGGCGTCGCCGATACGCACCTGGTATACGCCGTCGGCGGGCGGGTCGAAGACGAGCCGCGAGTCCTTGCCGAAGGCGCCGCCGCCGTCGTCATTGCGATAATACAGAGTGACAATGGGCAGACCGTTCGCCGGGAAGGTCGTGCCGGGTGGATGGATCGACACCTTGTACATCGGCTGACCGAGGGGATGGAACGTCGGCGTGGTGCCGAGGTAGCCGCGCCGCCGACCGCCGAGGCTCCAGAACTGGCAATCGTCGTCGGGGTTCTTCGGCAGCGCCCAGATGCGCAGCAACTCGTTGCCCAGGAGCATGTAATCGTCCATGGCCAGCTCGCTCCACGTCTCGATACGGATGCCCGTCGAGTTGGAATCGTGGTCGCGGAAGGTGGCATATGTTTTGGCAAGGCTGCGGAGCGTGGCGCGGGGCAGGAGCCGGCCTTTGTCGTCGAATACCTCGATCACCGAGTCGAGCGGCGAGCCGATCCGTCGTGCATTCACTTCCAGCAGGAAACGCTGTCCCTTGTTCGCCCGGAAGCGCCAGGTCTGTGTCGCGCCCGGCTGTCCGATGCGGCCGTTGGCCGTGCCGGGCACGGGAAGCGCCGCTCCTTCCACCGAGGAAGAGACTTGCGGGAACTCCTCGACCAGGACCGTCGGATTGCCGAGGGCCTTGATCGCCAGCGGCACCGGCAAGCGCGAAGCAAGGGCGGCGTTGTCCGGCGCCTTCACACGCACGGAGCGAATGGGACCGAGATTGACGCCTTGCAAATGGATGTCCGCTTCCGTGCCGCGTTGCAGCCCGAGCGGAAAGACACTGCCGACAATGGGGAGTTCGCCGGTCTCCAATCGATACTTCATGCTGGGATCACCGCGATACTCGCGGTCGCGGATGCCGAGGGCGTACCACCCCGCCTGGACGCAAATGTGGCCGAGCAAGCCGTTGGTGCTCTCGGCCAGAACGTGGCCGTCGGCGTCGATCAGTTGCAGTACCACGTCGAGCTTGGCCTTGTCGGCCGGCTGCACGCGCACGCCGACCTCCTGGCCTTTCCGCCCCTCGAAGCGGTAATAATCCACGTCGCCGGCCCGGCCGATGCTGCCGATCACGGTCGCCGGCAGCCGGATCGGCTGCCCGGTACGCGGCGAATCGTTCGGCTCCTTCTCGCCGACGGGAGGCCGAGGTTTGATCGGCAGCGGTTCGGCCTGCGCTTTGCCGGTCGCCGCGTCGAGCAAGACGAGAACACCATCGTAACGCCCCAGCGCCAGCTGCTTGCCGTCGGGACGAATGGCGAGACGGAGGGCCGTTTCGGGCTGCCGGTCGAACACACGGCGTTCGACCATGTTCGCGGTGTCCCACGCCTTGACGGTACGGTCCTCGCCGAGCGAGTACAGCGTCTTGCCGTCGGCGGCGTAGGCCAGGCGGACGACCGGCGCTTCGTGAGCGAAAACGGAATGCACAACTTTGCCGCCCTCGGCGGAGACCTGCCAGACGCGAATGCTTTTGTCCACGCCGGCCGCCGCCAGGTGCCGCCCATCGGGACTCCAGGCGACGGCATAGACCCAGTCGGTGGACTCGCCCAGCGTGTACAGCCGCCTGCCGCTCGCCACGTCCCACACCTTGACAGCACGATCCGCCGCCACCGAGGCCAGCAGCTTGCCGTCCGGGCTGAAGGCGATGCCATACACGGAATCGCTGTGGTCCTTCAGGACGCGCAGCTCTTTCTTCACCGGCGAGGCCACGTCCCACAGTTTGATGAGCCGATCGTATCCGCAGCTCGCCAGCAACTTGCCGTCGGGACTGAAGGCGATGTCGTGAATGACGTCCGGATGTGTGTTGACGACGATCTCACCCGCCACGCTGGGGATGGCCCCCTCGGTGAAGTCATGGAGGCGAACTTCATGGACTTCGCCCATCGCACTGCTGGCGACGGCAAGCTGCTTGCCGTCGGGCCGAAACGCCAGGGCCGTCACGCGCGGATGCTGCCGCTCCACCTTCGCCAGCAAATCGCCCGTGGCGGTATCGAACAGGTAGACCAGGCCGCGACCGCCGGCCGCGAGGACATGCCCGTCGGGATGATAGGCCAGCGCGGCGACGGGAGCGGCGACCGGCGCTTTCGGGCGAATGTCCGGGACGGTGACGCGGACGGCGCCGTCCTCCTTCGCCCCCGCATCGATCCAAGCCCGCAGCAGGGCGACCTCCTCGGGGCGCGGCTGCTTCTCCTTCTTGGGCGGCATGAACGGCTTTTCCTTATGCTCGACCAGGCGGACGATGCGGCTGGCGTCGGCCTTACCAGGCGTGAGCACCGTGCCCTTGTCGCCGCCTTCGAGCAGCGACTTGTACGTCTCCAGGTCCAGGCCGCCCTTGGGTTCGTCGCTGTTGTGGCATTCCGAGCAGTAACGGGCGAAGAACGGCTTGATCTGTTTGGCGTAGCTCGTCGTTTCCGCGCGGGATGAGGTAGGCGTGAGAGCCGCGAACAGAGCAGCCAGAAGAGAAAAGCGAAGGAAGCGCATGATGATATGTCTCAGTTTTTTTCGTTAGCCCAGCCCTTCAGAGGATATTGCATCCGCTCGGCGATTGCAACGCAACGCTTTCTCGGGAAAAAACCGGAGAGGTTTCCTCATTCCTCTCGGATGGAGGCGCCTCCCCTCTCAGGGTAGTTGGGCCACAAGTCCGGTGAGCGGGTCGAAGACATCGATGCGCGAAGTGGTCAGGAATCGAGATGGGAAAAGAACAAGGCAATCGTGACCAGGGTTTGTGGCGGATGGATACACAATTCCCTCGAAGTGGCCATCGTGGAACACCGCGTCTCCCAGCACTTGCGTCGGAGCATTCGGGACTCCCTTCCAGGGCGCGAGGATTTCGGTAACCGCCTGGATGCCGAGTTGGAGACGAGTGAGTGGGTCGCGGAGGTCCAAGAGACGGGATGCGCGAACGTGGGCGCCAATCATCGCGACGGGATCGGGACGCAGTCCGCCCGCCGCCAAGAGCGCCTGCCCGGCAGGGGTCGTAGCCGCCTGGTAGTACGGTTGGTTTCCCTCTCGATGAGCGGTGTCCGCATCGAGCGCGGCGTACAGGGCAGCCGGTCCATTGGGGCGGACAAACCGACTGCCGTAGGCCCCTCCCGCCGCGGCGAGCAAGGGTTGCACCGTGGCGAAGTTCGAGAAGTGGCGGAGGTGGATGGATCGAAAGATGATGGCGGCAAGGGGGATGGCCTGCGGTCGGGCTGCCGCGATCGCCCCAGCGAGGCGGGGCGGGTTAAGCATAGATCGGGCTCGATCCCCACTGCGATTCCAGCGTCCCTAGTACCATTTTCGCCTGCCCCTTGCGAATGGCATCCAGAGGGGTCGTCTCGAAGCCTGCCCCTGGACTAACGAGCCACACAAGGGCGGCGGCGTCGGAGCCAAGGTGCTCGGCCAAGAGTTTCCGCATGCGCTGGAATACGCGCCGATCTTCCGGGCTGAGACCGTCTGCTATCTCGTCGATCTGGGCCTCATCTGGGATGCCGGCCACTGGCGCGATAGACCTATCCTCCAAAGAGGAAACCGTCGACGGGGCCGGCGATTGTTTACCTGTCTTTCGCCCCCCTGTCTGCTTCGACGCCTTCTTGCCCGAAGAGACCGTGAGGGGATCTTTCTTCGGTGCTTTCGTCTTGCCGGATCGTTTGGCCTTGCCCACTGTTCACCTCCTCCACGTCGATTGTATCCCGTTCGTATCGTTCGTTTGGAGGTCAATCGGAATCGTCAACGGTTGAACATGAACTCCTTCGAGGACAGCACGGCCCAGAACAGGTCTTGCAGCGCCTCGCGGCGTGTCGTCTTGGTATCGGCGGCCGCCTCGGCCAGCAGCACCTGAAACGTCTTCTGCTCCGTCGCCGTCGGCGGACGGCACAGGGCCAGCACGAACAAACGGCGTATCGCCTCGTCATCCGTCACCTTGTCGCGCAGCCACGTTTCGACGCGCGAACCCTTGGCCCGAATCTTGTCGTTGAGGGTTTGACCATTGTTCAGGTGCAGCGCCTGGCCAACGCTGGAATCTTGCTGCCGTTCGCAGGAACACGTCTGGCGCGCTCGGGCCGGCCGAAGGCGTCGAGGAATCGCGACACCACCAGCGAGTCGGGCAGTTGCAGTGCCCGCGTACCGAGTGGATAACCGCTGTAATTGCTGGCGGAATCGCCGGCGGCCGAGCTGACTTTCGTGAACGACGTCGGCACGCCCGTCACTTCCGAGTAGGCGTCGAGGATGACCTCGGCCGGCAGGCGGCGGATCAGGTAGTGCGAGTAAAAGCGATCGTCACCCTTGTTGGCCGGCAGCGGCCGCGACGAACGCTGGTAGCTCGCCGAGTTCAGGATGGTGCGGATCAGGTGCTTGACATCGTACTTGTGAGCGATGAAGTCCTTGGCCAGGGCGTCGAGTAACTCGGGGTTGGTCGGCGGATTGGTCTGGCGCAGGTCGTCCTCGGCCTCGACCAAGCCGCGTCCCATGAAGTTGCGCCAGACGCGATTGACCAGCGCCTTGGCGAAATACGGATTGTCCGCCGCCGTCAGCCAGTCGGCGAGATAGGCACGGCGATCGACGGGGCTGTCCAGTGACAGTGGCTTGCCATCAAGAGGCGCCGGCGGCATGGGCACACCGCGGCGCAGGTGCGGCACGTCGCCGGACGGCAACGATTGCACGTTGACGTCGCCGGAGCGCTCGCCATTCTTGAGGGCCACACGCGCGAACAGGTTGGCCATGCTCCAGTATTGGTCCTGCGTCCACTTCTCCAGCGGATGATTGTGGCAGCGACAGCAGGTGATCGACATGCCCAGGAAGGTCACGGCGGTCGCTTCGGTCAGGTCGGTGATGTCCTTGTGCAGCACGAAATAGTTGGCGGCGCCGTTGTCGAGACTGCCGCCGCTGGCCGTGACGATGTCGCGGGCAAAACGGTCCCACGGTTTGTTGTCCGCGACACTCTGACGGACGAACTGGTAGAACGACCACACGGCCGGTTGCGGCAGGCGGCGCGTGGTGATGAGCAGCATGTCCGACCACTTGTACGTCCAGTAATCGACGTACTCCGGCCGTTCCAACAGAGCATCGATCAACCGTGCCCGCTTGCCCGGCGACTTGTCGGCGAGAAACTTCTGTAACTCTTCCGGCCTGGGCAGGATGCCCGCCGCGTCGAGATAGGCCCGGCGCAGGAACTCGGCATCAGTACAAACCGGCGATGGTGGGATGCGCAGCGCTTCCAGCTTTCGCAGGACCAGTTCGTCGATGAAATTATGCTTCTCCGCCGAGGTGAATATCTTGGGATCGATGGCGCCCGGCAACGGCGAGGCGATGCGATTGGCGGCGACGAGGTTGGAGTACCAGACCGTGATGGCCGCCTCTCCGTGGCCGGCGACCTGGACCAGACCATCGGCGTTGACGGTGGCGACGAGGTCTTCGCTGCTGTTGAACTTGGCCCAGCGCGTCACGTCTTCGGAATGACCGTCGGAGTACCAGGCGCGGACGACGACTTGTAGCGTGTCCTTGGGCTGGAGGACCGCCGCGGCCGGCAGCACTTCCAGGCGTTGAATACGAGGGTCGTCGGCGCGCGGTGCCGGCGCCCCGGCGGCGATCCAGTCGGCCAGGACGTGGTAGTCCGCCGAGCCAGTCTCGATCTTCTGTCCGCCGCCGTGCGGCATCGTCTGCGTCGGCTTGAGCAGGACCAGACTGCGGGCCGGCTCGCTGCGATCGACGCGCCGCCCCAGCGCCTGCCGCGTCAGTGCGAAATGATCGCTATGCGGGTCGAAGCCGCGTAGTGACAGCTTGAGTCCGCCCTTGCCGGCGAGGGCGCCGTGACAGGATCCGGAGTTGCAGCCTGTTCGCGTCATCATGGGAATGACGTGATTGCGGAAGCTCCAGCTGAACGGTTCCTTGACCTTGCGAACGGTTACTTTCACGCTGGCTTGCCGATCGGCGACGACGGCGGTGATCGTCGCCTCGCCATCGTCGGCCGCGCGCACGATACCATTAGCATCTACACTCGCCGCAGCCGGATTGGAGGATGTGAACTTCGCCTGCAATGTTCGCTCGCCGACGACTCGTCCGTCTTCCTCGGCAACGACCAGCAGGCGCTGGCTGGCGTGCGGCCCGGTCAGCGTGATGTCCGCGGGCCGAATCTTCAACTCGGAAGCCACGAGCACAGACGGAGAGAGAGAAAAGCAAAGGCCGATGACGGCCGAACAACAAATGGTGTTCCGCATGATGCGTCTCATTGCAAATCCGAACCGGAAGCGTAAATCCGAGCCTGAAGCGTAAGCGAAGTTCTTCGCTTACGCTTCAGGCTCGGATTGATCTTGTTTTATCCTTTCGACTTGGCGGCGCGTTCGGGCGCAGCGAGCGGACGACAGTGCCGGCCTGCCACATTTCGCTGTCGGCGACCTCTTTCAACTCTTTTTCGAGCTGTTGGCGATAATCGCTGCGGCTGTTGGCTTCCAGCACGCGCCGCGTCTCGTCGCCCTCGGCCACCTTGCGATACAGTTCCTCGAACACCGGCCGGGCGGCGTCGCGGAAGTGCCGAAACCAGTCCAGAGCGCCGCGCTGCGCCGTCGTCGAACAGTTGGCGTACATCCAATCCATGCCGTTCTCGGCGATGAGCGGATACAGGCTCTGCGTCGCCTCCTCGACCGTCTCGTTGAACGCCTCCGACGGCGAATGGCCGTGCTCGCGCAAGACCTCGTACTGCGCCAGCCACAATCCGTAAATCGCTCCCATCAGCACGCCGCGCTCGCCGGTCAGGTCGCTGAAGACTTCTTTCTGGAAGGTGGTCTCGAACAGGTAGCCGGAGCCGATGGCGATGCCCAGCGCCAGCGCTCGTTGTCGCGCCTTGCCGGTCGCGTCCTGGTGGATGGCGAAGCTGGCGTTGATGCCCTTGCCTTCGAGAAAGAGCCGCCGCACCGTCGTGCCCGAACCCTTCGGCGCGACGAGAATGACATCGATGTCCTTGCTGGGCACGACGCCGGTCTGGTCGCTGTAGACAATGCTGAAGCCGTGCGAGAAGTACAGCGCCTTGCCTTTCGTCAGGTGCGGCTTGAGGGAGGGCCAGAATTCCTTCTGGCCGGCGTCAGAGAGGAGATACTGGATGATCGTGCCGCGCTTGGCCGCCTCTTCCAGCGGGAACAGTGTTTGTCCGGGCACCCAGCCATCCTGCACGGCCAGATCCCAGCTGCGCGTCTTCTCGCGCTGACCGACGATCACCTTGACGCCGTGGTCCTTCATGTTGAGCGATTGGCCGCGGCCCTGGACGCCGTAGCCGAGGACGGCGACCGTCTCGGGTCCGAGGATGGCTTGCAAGCGCTCGGGTGGATAATCGGAGCGCTCCACCACGGTTTCCTTCACGTTCCCAATCTGAATCTGGCGCATGGATCTCTTCCCACGTTTAGCCGCGACGCGCAGCGGAGCGCGAGACCGTCGCGCGCTCCGCTGCGCGTCGCGGCTAAACGAAGACACGTCATCACTGTATAGTAAGCCGGAGACCTTGACCACCCAACCACCTAACCACCCAAGTACCCATGTTGATCGTTGATGCTCACCTGGACCTGGCCTGGAACGCCCTGGATTGGAACCGCGACCTGCTGCTGCCGGCGGCCGACATCCGCCGCCGCGAGTGCGAGCTGGGCATGACCGGCAAGGGCCGTGGCGAAGGCACGGTGTCGTTTCCCGAGCTGCGTCGCGGCGGTGTCGGCCTGTTCATCGCCACGCTGTTGCCCCGCCTGCTGCGGGCCAACCTCATGCCCGCCATCCAGCGCTACGAGCGGATGGAGGGTGCCTATGCCGCCGCCCACGGACAGATGGCGTATTACCGTGTCCTCGAACAGCAGGGCGTGCTGCGCTGGATCAAAGACGCGCCGAGTCTCGAAGCCCACGTCCGCGCCTGGCAGAGCAACGCCGACAAGGAACCGCTCGGCTTCATCCTCAGCATGGAAGGGGCCGACCCCGTGCTGTCGCCGGAGCAGGTCGAGGAGTGGTGGCAAGCGGGACTGCGGATCATCGGGCCAGCCCACTACGGCGTCAGTCCCTACGCCGCACGGCACCGGCACCGAGGGCGGACTTTTCCCGCAAGGGCCGGCCCTGCTCAAGGAAATGGAGCGCGTCGGCATGGTCCTCGACGTGACGCATCTGTCCGATCAGTGCTTCGACGAGGCGCTGGACATCTACGGCGGGCCGGTGCTGGCCAGTCATCACAACTGCCGCGCCCTGGTGCCGGACCAGCGACAGTTGACCGACGAGCAGATCGAGCGGCTGATCCAGCGCGGCGCGGTGATCGGCGCCGCCCTGGACGCCTGGATGCTGGTGCCCGGCTGGGTGCGCGGCCAGACGCGGCCGGAAGAAACCGGCGTCAGGCTGGAGACAATGGTGGACCACATCGATCGCGTCTGCCAGCTGGCCGGCAACGCTCGTCATGCCGCCGTCGGCACCGACCTGGACGGCGGCTTCGGCCGCGAACAATCGCCGTATGACCTGGACACCATCGCCGACCTGCGGCGCCTGCCCGACCTGCTCCGCCGCCGCGGCTACGACGGCGAGGCGATCGCCGCCATTCTGCATGGCAACTGGATACGGTTCTTCTCCGAGGCATTGCGACGCTGAGTCGCGGCCGTCATGCCTATGTCGAGGAGACGCCGCCAGTCGATATCGAGGGAAACGTTGATGTCCACGAACTCGGCCACGACTGACCGTTCCTCCTTCTGGGCTAAGCAAATCGCGCCGCGAATAACCGTTGGCCAGATCGCCTTCGATTTCGCGTTCGGGATTGCGCTCCCCGTGATCTGCCTGTATTTTGACCCCATCGTCTTTCACGCGACTTTTGGCGAACCTCTCCTCGGCCGTCATGCCGTTGTCGCCGGCATAGCCATCGGCCTTGGGTTGCTTTCGCTATCTGCATGGATGTTGATTCGGTGGCCGCCGGCTTTCATGGCCGGGCTCTTGGCTGGAGGCGCGATCTTTGCCACACTGCTCGGCTTGGTCCTTCTTCCCTTTAGCCTAATCGGCCTGTTCGCCTGCATAGGTGTTCTCGGCTTTTCGCCATTTGTGACAGCCTTTGTCCTCTGGCGAAATGCCGTTCGCGCGTACCGGCGGACTCGCCAGGGCAGAAGCGAAAGATGGGTGCTGATAGGGGTGGCTGCTGGTCTGGCAATGTCCTGCGCGGGACCGTGGGTCGTCCAGTCGTATGTCACCTACGAATCTTCACGGGCATTGGAAATGGTACAGTCGCCTGATGCGGTTGAAGCCGCGCAGGGACTTTCCGTATTCAAACGATTGCGTGTCTTCGCCAACTATGATCGGCTTGTTTTCGCATATGAGGCAGAGAAGGATGCAGAACGTCGTGAACAGTTAGCTGAGGCGTACAAGGAGTTAACGGGCACGGAAATCGAGCATCGGCTTGCAATCCTCCGGGATTGACACCGGGCTTTCGCCGCCCCGGGAACTTCCTTTGGGGATGATGCGACGGCGAACACAGGTACTCCTTTGGCGGCTGCCGAAAAAGGCGGTTGCCTCGGTCGAAAGGGATGTTTGCGCTTCGGTCGCGGGAAATCCATGCGGATCTCCTCTCGGATTGCTCGACGAAGGACCGAACAGGGAAGGGAGGCGTGTATCGGTTCGCGGCGGAGATATCTCGGCCGGGTTGCCTCCAACACGGAGTAGGATGCTCATGTTCCGGCAGTTGGCAAGGATGCTCTGGTTGCGGCGATTCCAGTCCCTTCGGCGCACGCTGACCTTGACAGCGGCGTTGTCTCTGGGATGGAACGCGGCCCAGACAGCACAGGCGCAAGTCGGATCGCGCGGCAGTGATCACGGCGCGGTCGTCTGCCCCGGCGGCTGTTACGGCGGCGCTCACCCGTTCGGTTGCCGCGGCTACGGCGGTCCCGGATACTACGGCTTCTTCCGGCGCTACTGGTCCTACGGCTTTTACGGGCCGAACTATCTCTACGGACCCAACGACGGCATCAATGGCTTCGAGCCGGGCTACGGTCTGGTCTATGCGATCCCTCCCTGCGCTCGGGATGCTGCCAATTCCGCGATCCCACCCTCCGCCGCCTCCGGCTCCTCGACCTCCTCGGCCAACACGAACACGCCGGGCACCGCCACCACTACCCCTGCGGCTTCGCGGGCGGACAACACTCCTCTGCCGGAGAACGCCGCGCGCGTGCTGGTGATCGTGCCGGAGAATGCGGAGGTCTTGTTCAACGGAGGCAAGACCGCTCAGACGGGAACGATCCGCGAGTTCGTCTCGCCGCCTCTGGCGCCCGGCAAGAACTTCACCTACGAAATGGTTGTCCGTCGCCCGGATGCCGGCGGCGGGACGATGGAAGAAAAGCGCTCCCTCCGCGTTCGTGCCAACGAGCAGTATCGCATCGATTTTACCGAGTCCCTGATTCGGTCGGAGCCGCGACCGTGAGGGAGCGGGAGAAAGCCCCGCTCCCTGACGGTCGCGGCTCGGTTTTTCCGCGCGCTTACTTCTCGACCACGTCCTCCATTCGAGCGATGGCGACGATTTCGGTGCGCACCAGCAGGAGGCGGCGGCGGTTGCGCTTGATGCCGGTGTGGACGGACGCGGCCACGTAATTTTCGCGCGTCGTGTCGGTGTCGCGCAGATCGTGCAGGTCGGCGTTGCGCAGCTCCAGGAAGTGCTCATCCACCCGGTTCAGCGTGCCCAGGCAAACGTATTCGGTACGCAGATCGACGATCACACGCTGGCCGATCAGCTCGTCCAACATTTCCCTTCCCTCACTCGTCCGCAGGGATACCCGGCACGACCGGCGCCTGCTATTGTAACGGAAGTTTTTCCCAAAAGACCTCCCGAGACCGCAGCGCATCCATGTCAACCAATCCCTTGTCCGCGGCCGAACGCTTTCATCAAACCGCCCTGGCACGCTTGCAGCAACTGCTGGACGTTCAGCGCGACGCTCTGGACCGGGCCGCCGAGTGGTGCACCGAGGCCATCGCCGCGGACGGCCTGGTGCATTTGTTCGGCTGCGGACACAGCCGTATGTTGTGCGAGGAAATGACGCCGCGACAGGGCTGTTTCGTCGGCTGGCACACCATCGTCGAGCTGGGACTGACGTTCCACAACCTGATTGTCGGTCCCAACGGCCTGCGCCAAAGCCTGCACCTGGAGAAGACACCCGGCTATGCCGAGCAGATCCTGCGCAACTTCGCCTTCGGGCCGAAGGACGTGATGATCGTTATTTCGACCAGTGGTATCCGTGAAGTCATCATTGAGATGGCGGAGGCGGCGAAGCAGCGCGGTCTGCGCGTCATCGGCGTCGTGAGTCGGGTCCACTGCGAGCAGGCCCGGCCGGCCCACGTCTCGGGCAAGAAACTCCTCGACTTGGCCGACGTCATTCTGGATAACGGCGCTCCCGTCGGCGATTGTTTGTTCGAGCTGGAAGGCGGCGCCGGCAAGACCGGCCCGTTCAGCACGCTGGGCGGCGCGCTGGTCATGAACATGCTGCGCTGCGAGGTGGCGCAGCGGTTGGTGCGGCGCGGCATCGAGCCGGTGTTCCTGCCCAGCCACCAGTTCGTCGGCAGCCGCACGGTGGAGGAACAATTGGATTTCTTTTACGCCCAGTACGCCCGCCGCATTGCTCCTCTGTACGCAAGGCAAGGATAAACTGTCAAACAGGGACTAGGGACTAGGGACTAGGGAATAGGGGCAAGAGATGAGGGAGGAGAAGCCAGAGGGCAGGGGCCAGGCAAAAAGCTTCTTCCCTATTCCCTATTCCCTATTCCCTAGTCCCTATTCCAAGCGGCGACTGTTGCTGCTGGCGTTCATCATGGGGGCCGGCATGGCCGTCCTGCTGGCGGTCCTCTTCCGCGATGCCATCCCCGAGCTTTGGCGAGGCGACGACGCCTTCACTCGTTTCCCACCCGGCGCTCTGGCCGATTACGTTCCCGAGGACAGCGAAGCCGTGCTGGCGGTACACGTGCGGCCCTTGCTGGACTCGCCGGCGGGGCGCCGACACCTGGCGCCGGCCTTGCAACGACTCGTCCGCCCGGGTGAAGGCCGTTTTCGCTGGATGGACCTGCTCGGCATAAGCCCCTTGGAAGACCTGGATTACCTGCAAATTTCCTTCACACCGGGCAGCGGTGGCCAACCTCTGTGGCTGTGCGCGGCCGACTGGACCGTTCGCGCTTCGAGATCGGTCCAGGCAAGCTCCAGAAAAAGACCGTCGATCATTTCGCGGTCCTGGAGTACGCGAATCGCACGGCGAAGACGGCGACGCTGCTCGCCCCGGTGGGCGATGCCGTGGTAGCCAGTGACACGCCAAGCCGGGTGATCGCGGCCCTGAACTACGTGCGCGACCCTCATCCCGTCACGATCCGCAACGAGACGTTGCGCCAAGGGCTGGCGCAGGTCGATCAGCGACAAAGCCTCTGGCTCGCCGCCGCGCTCAAGAGTCTCGGCCCGATCGCCCGCATCGAACCGTTTTGGCTGGAGACCATCTTGCGACCGTTGTTGACGCACGCCGACAGCGTCCATGGCGGACTCACCTGCACCGAGGACGTGCGGGTCGAACTGCACTTCCACACGACCAGCATCGAAAGCGCGGCCCGGCTGGAGACGGACTTGCGGAACATCTGCGAGGTGGCCGGGGGCGCCCCCCTCCTGTTTGGCCGAGACAAAGAACTGCTGCCGCTGTTTCGTTTGCTCGCAGCCGGACAGACGAGCCGCGAGGGCAAGATGGTCTTGCTGCGCTGCCTTCTGGCAGAGGAACAGCCGGACGGATGAGCGCGGAGGGAAAGAAAGCGCGAGGGGCCGCGCCGGGTCGTTAATTGGCGGAGATGCTGGTAAACGAGTTAAGCGGATGTTTGTCCCACGTGTGCGATCCTCCTTCCAAGCGTGCGTCCGCCAGTATAGTGCCCGCCAGCGGCGGGAGAAGGGGTTCCGCTCACAGCCCCCGTTAGGTATAAGGATTTACGACTACCTTTGCACAATCTTGCGAAGGCGTGGGAGTTGCGCCGGCGACAACGGCCGGTTCCCGAACACCGCCCACCCGAAGGGGATGTCATGATTGCGCGTTCCGCCTCGGCTTTCGCCCTCGCGGTCATTCTGTCCGTCTCGTCCGGCCCCGCCACGGCTCAGGATGTCGAGAGGTATTCCCTGGGCGGCCCCCGCCTGGCCGTCGGCGACCCCGCACCCAAGCTCGCGGTCCAGGAATTCGTGCGCGGGCAACCCGTGGCGGAACTCGAGTGCGGGACGGTCTACGTCCTCGAGTTCCTGGAAGTGTGGCTGCCCACCGTGCCGGGCCGCGATCCCGCACCTGAACGACCTCCAGAAGAAATACCCCGCCGTCGTCTTTATGAGCGTCGGGGTGTACACCCCGACGAACGACCTCATCGCGTATGTGAAGAGAACCGGCGACCACATGGGGTATCGGGTTGCCGTCGATCGTGTGCCGCCGGACAAACACCCGTACACCTGTGGGGCGATGGTTCAGGGCTGGCTGGAGCCGGCCGGCGAGGAGGGCGTCCCGACCTCATTCGTCGTTGACAGCAACGGCCGCATCGCCTGGGTCGGTCACCCGACGGACCTGGATGCGGACAAAGCCGGCCGGCCCCTCCGTCAGATCGTCTCCGGCAAGTGGGATTCGAAG
Source organism: uncultured Planctomycetota bacterium (assembly GCA_963849325.1). Classification (GTDB taxonomy): domain Bacteria; phylum Planctomycetota; class Planctomycetia; order Gemmatales; family Gemmataceae; genus JAJPHU01. The sequence continues at coordinate 912,489 of CAWKHF010000012.1, forward strand.
TCGGCCGCCGCGAAGTTCGCCGCGTCCCGCGGTGCTGACGCCCGCCGGCGGATCGACCAGTTGCCCAAGACCGAGCGCGATGCCGTCCACGCGCTCCACGAGCGGGTCGGCCGGGTCGAGGCGGTCATCCGTGGGAATACCGTTACCGGCGTGCGGTTCGACCCACGCCGAGTCACCGATTCGGTCATCGCGGACCTGGCAAACGGGCTCCGAAAGCTGAAAGGACTCCAGGATCTGGACCTTTGCGGCGCGGACATCACCGACGCGGGGATCCAGTCGCTTCGGACGTTGACGGCAATCGAAACCCTCGACATCAGCTGCACCCGCACGACGGACGCGGGGCTAGCGGACCTGCGGGACTGGAAACACCTCCGGGTTCTGAACCTCCAGGGTACCCGGGTTACAAGTGCCGGCTTGAAGAGACTGAAAGCGATGCCCAAGCTGGTGAATTTGAACCTTTCGGGCCTACCCATGACGGCCGAAGGGCTGAGGGTCCTTAAGGATTTACCCGAACTGCACGTCCTTAACCTTTCCAGTACGGGCGTGACCGACGACATGCTCAAGGAACTTCGGGGGGTGCAGGGGCTACACGGCCTCGATCTTTCCAACACCCTCATCACGGATGCGGGAGTGAGGGAACTGAAGGACTTATCGCTGGGGTATTTGTCCCTTAAGAATACCCGAGTCGTGGGGAGGGGGTTCGCGGAGCTGTCGGAACGGATCAACACTCTGAACCTGTCCGGCACCGGAGTCACCGATGCCGGGTTATCGGAGCTGAATCGGTTCCCCAACCTCCGTCAGCTGAAGCTCGACGGGACGCGGGTGACGGACGCGGGGTTGGCCGGGCTGCGTGGAAATCGGCGACTCCGCTCCCTTTCCTTGACCGATACCCGGGTGACCGATGCGGGCCTCTCGAGTCTCCGCGATCTGAAGGACCTTGATACATTGCAGCTGGGCGGGACCGGGGTAACGAACCGCGGGTTGCGCGAAGTAGAACGGTTCAAGACCCTCACGTTCTTGGACGTCGCCTGCACCAGGGTGACGAAAGCGGGCGTTGATGACCTCCGAGCTGCTCTGCCAACTCTCCTAATCGCATACTAACTTGCCGGCGAATACGCTCTGCGAATCCGAGCACTCACGGGTCGGCCACGTCCCGGTACGGAACGCGGATCCCGACGCCGCCCGCACAGGAATGTGCGTGTTACACGCCGGCACGTACTTTCTTGTGCATGGACCGCACCGACCCCGGCGAGCAGTACACGAGATAACTCTCGACCGGTGGGAGCGTTTGCCACCGGGTCATCAGTAGGCAAAGACCTTCGCGCGCTTTATATTTATCGTATTCGCCAGGCTCCCCCGGTTTCCTTCTCGTAGAGGTGGCGCATGCGTCGTTGGTATTTCCTCCTCGCTGCGTCCCTGATGAGCCGGACGGCCGCATCCGTCCATGTGGATCAACCGGATGGATAATCGTGGAGGCCAAGCGTATGCCGTTGCATAATTGGACCGAGCTTCCGGGATGGGAAGGCGTTCATCATCTGTGGATCACTGAATTACTACACTGGATCAAGCCTCGTTTACCGGAGGGTTATCGAGCCTACATCGGCTCGGCTCCGGCGGTCGCCATCGGCGCCCCCACGGAGCGACCCGATGGCAGCGTGCGCCAATGGACCGAGGAGCAACCCTCGGCCACCCCGCCTTCTACCGTCTCCTCTCCGGGGGAGGCATCCACCGAGGAACCGGATGAAGAAATCGCTGTCGCCGCTCTCGATCCGAGCATGGCGCTTTACGTGCAAACCCGTGGCCGGTTGATCGCCGCGGTGGAACTCGTCTCGCCGCGCAACAAGGATCGGCCTGTCGCCCGCGCCACCTATCTCGCCCGTTACCTGGGCTATTTGCTGGAAGGCGTGCATCTGCTTCTCGTTGATGTCCATCGCCGCCCACTTCATTTTTCTTTCGCCGATAGCATCGCGCAGGAGCTGCACATCGTTCAGCCTCCCTGTCCTGCTCCTCTGGCGATCAGCTACCGTGTGGGCGAACCGGCGGCCAGCGGCGGCCGGTTCCTGGCGATTTGGCGGCGTCCCCTTGTCATCGGAGGGCCGTTGCCGCAGATGCGCCTGCCGCTGAGCGTTACCGCCGACGTCGCCGTTGACCTCGAACAGACCTACGGGCGGGCCACCGCGGACGCCTACCTGACGTGATTGTTGTCTCCCGAATGGAGGTGATCCATGATCTGCCGGCGTTTGCTTTTCGTAATAACCCTATCCGCCCTGGCCCTCGACCCCGTCCGCGCCGAACCGCTGCCGGACACCAAGCCTCTCACCCGCCAGGGCGACCTCGCCGCCCAGATGGTCGAGGGCATCGATAAGTACCTGATGCGCGAGCTGGCCGCATCGGTCGAGAAGAGAATGCAATACTGGAAGCCCGATTTTTCTTCGGCGGAAGCGTACCGGAAATCGGTGCAGCCGAACCGCGAACGGTTGAAGAAGATTCTCGGTGTTGTCGATGAGCGCGTATCGCCGGTCGAGATGGAATACGCCGGCACGGCGAAACAGCCCGCTCTCGCCGCCGAGACAGCTGCCTACAAAGTGTATGCCGTGCGTTGGCCGGTGCTTCCGGGCGTGGACGGCGAAGGATTGTTGCTCGAACCGAAAGAGAAGGTCGCAGCCCAGGTAGTTGCTCTGCCAGACGCGGACTGGACGCCGGAAATGTTGGTCGGCCTGGCTCCCGGCGTGCCGAAGGAAGCCCAGTTCGCTCGCCGGCTGGCCGAGAATGGCTGTCGCGTGCTCGTTCCGGTGCTGATCGATCGCAAGGATACTTGGTCGGGCAATCCAAAACTGGGCCGCATGACGAATCAACCCCACCGCGAGTTCATCTATCGCATGGCCTATGAGATGGGGCGACATATCATCGGCTACGAAGTGCAGAAAATATTGGCTGCGGTAGACTGGTTCTGCCGAGAACAAAATCATCTTCCCGTCGCGGTCGTGGGCTACGGCGAGGGGGGACTATTGGCTCTTTACAACTCTGCAATCGATCGGCGAATCTGGCTCACGGTTGTGAGCGGTTATTTCGGACCACGCGAAGGCATCTGGCAGGAACCGATCTATCGCAATGTCTTTGGTCTGCTTCGTGAGTTCGGCGACGCGGAGTTAGCCTCATTGGCGGAATCCGCGCTACAAGTTGAGCCGGTCAAAGGGCCGTTTGTGGACGGGTCGCCGGCCGCTCGCGCCAATCGTGGTGGCGCGGCACCAGGCCGGCTCTTGACACCAACCGAGAAAACCGTCCGGGAAGAAATGGCTCGAGTTAAGAAACTTGATTATTTTTTTAATGCGCCCGTGCGCCTCAAGGTGATCGAAAAGGCGTCCTGAGGGGGGGACAAGGTGTGCTTGGCCTCCCTGAACTCGTACTGCTCTATCAAAAACTAAAACCTGAAGGCAAACCGCCGACAGATAACCGTAAAGACTTTGATCCCGCCCTGCGCCAAAAACGCCAGTTCGAGCAACTCGTCGCTTTCACTCAGCAGTTGATGCGCGATTCCGAGCGCTATCGCCAACAACACTTCTGGACCAAGCTCGACACGTCGTCGCTGGAGAAGTATCAGAAATCCTGCGAACCCTTCCGCAAGCAGCTCGATGAGGAAGTCATCGGCAAACTGCCTTCGCCAACGCTGCCGATGAACCCGCAGACGCGGCCGCTCTACGACGAACCGAAGTGGAAGGGCTACGAGGTGACGCTCGACCTTTATCCCGACGTCTTCGCCTACGGTATTCTTTTGTTGCCCAAGGACCTCAAGCCCGGCGAGAAACGGCCGGTCGTCGTCTGCCAGCATGGCTTGGAGGGACGGCCGATCGTCGTGTGCAATCCCAGGGAGCGGACGAAACACTACAACTCGTTCGGTGCCCAACTCGCCGACCGAGGTTACATTGTCTACGCGCCGCAGAACCCGTACATCGGCCACGACAACTTCCGCGTCCTCCAGCGGAAGGCCAATCCCCTTGGGCTATCGCTGTTCTCCTTCATCGTCCGCCAGCACGAGCGCACGCTCGATTGGCTGGCCACGCTGCCGAACGTCGATGCCGAGCGCATGGCGTTCTACGGCCTGTCTTACGGCGGCAAGACGGCCATGCGCGTGCCGGCGCTCTTGCCGCGCTACTGCCTGTCCATCTGCTCCGGCGACTTCAACGAGTGGATACGCAAGAATGTCTCACTCGATTATCCGAGCAGTTATATGTTCAGCCCCGAATACGAAATGCCGGAATTCAACCTCGGCCACACTTTCAACTACGCCGAAATGGCGGCGTTGATCGCGCCGCGACCATTCATGGTCGAGCGCGGCCACGGCGATGGTGTCGGTGTCGATGAGTGGATCGCTTACGAATACGCCAAGGTGCGCCGACTGTATAGCCAGTTGCGCATCCCCGAGCGGACGGAGATCGAGTTTTTCGCCGGCGGCCACGAGATCCACGGCCAGGGTACGTTTCGGTTCCTCGATAAGCATTTGAAATGGCCGCGCTGACGCCAGCGGCTCAGCGGCTCGGGCTGGCGAGAAACGGCGTGAGGAACGGCAGGTTCTGCCAGGAAGCGGGCGGCTCCAGACGATGGCTGAGTGGTCCGGGCAGGACGTCGCGGTAATCCGCCTTCAGGTACACGCCGGTCAGGTTGACGAAGCCGGCTGCCACGGCCGTCGCCACCAAGAGCGATCGTCCCCAGTTCAACCGGCGCAGGGCGTCGATGGGTCGCAGACAGAGGAGGGCGAACAGCGGCACCGTCTCCGTGACCAGCCGCGAACCCCAGCAGTGCCCGCCCCACCAGCAGTTCCACGAGGCGATCAGCGCCAGGTGAAGAACGATGGCCGTCGCACAGAACCAGCGCCAGCCGGCCGGCCCATCCGATGGCTCGGCGGTCGTTCGCAGGCGGCGGACTTGCGGCAGACACATCGTCAGACCCAGCAGGATCCACGGCTGATAGATGAAGAGTCCGTGGGCTGGGCTGAGCAGTAGGGGAATCAGCGTCTCGCGGCCGCGCCAGGACAACCCCGGCGCCTGGCCGACCGACGGTCCCAGCGGGTTGCCGTAGGTCGATTGGTAGTACCAGGCCCAGGGCGCGTAGGCCAGGACAGCAACGACACCCACGAATAGAGCACGACGCGGCGTTCGTCCTAGCAGCCACAGCCCGAACGGTAGGATCAGCACCGCCGACGTCAGCCGGCAAGCGAACGTCATGGCCAGGGCCACACCCTGGAGCAGCGAACCGACCCGGCTCGTCTGTCGTGCGCTGCGGAACTCCACCAGCAACGCCAGCAGCATCCAGAAGAGGACGCCGCCGTGCTGCCACAGCGCCTGCCCCACCGTGCTGCACAGGCCCGAGCCGACAGCGAGTAACAGCGTCGTCAGTGCCGCCGAGCGGGCATCCACGAGATGCAGGGCCAGCAGGAAGAACAGGCCCAGGCACGCCGCCGCCAAGCCCGACGCGACCTCCTTCTCCAGCCGGTCCTGCACGGCGATCCGCTGCAAATCCGCGCCCAGAAGACGGGCCAGCGCCGCCGACGGCAGGGCGAAGAGGACCATCCCGGATGGGTACGCGGAGTGAATGCCCCTGGCCGTGCGCAGGAGGAAGTACGGCAGCTCGCCCGGGCCGTTGTAGTGGTTGAGGGCCGCGTACAGGTCGGCGAAGGCCCGCAGGTCGCTGCGGCCATCACATACCAGGCTGGTCGCTGTCAGCAGAATCGGCTTGGTATCGCCGGACGTGACCGGCCGCGTCTGCGTCAGGAAGAACAGCCCGGCCGGCAGCACAATCAGCAGGCCAGCCGCGCGATACGGGAGGCGCGCCCGGTCGGTGGCGAACGTCTCGACGTTGTCCCACAGATGCCGTACCGCCGCGCGCACGCGGCGGCGGTAGGTGGCGGCACCGACATAGCGCAGCAGCGGCAGAACCGTCGCCACGGCCACCCACAGGACGGGTTTGCCCTGACAGCGGCCGAGTTGCACGGCCGACACCATGACGAGCATCGTTTGCAACACGTTCAGCGCGTCGAGTGACGGGATGGACCATCGAAGGCGTGTCGGTGCGCCGGCGATCGGCACTCGCTCCGTGGCGCGTTCCATGCGGGCCGTGACCTCCCGGGAGCCATCGCGTGCCTGCCGGGTCTCAGAACTCCGGGACCGGCTGCAGAGACTGGCCCTGTTGGTCGTAAAACGCTTCGTGCAGGAGAAAGACCTGGCGAGCCGTGAAGCCCAGTCCTTGGAGCTGACGGCTCAGCTGGTGGTAGGCGTGGCGATCCAGCCGCCGCGAGAGCAGTGACTGGAAGTGACGCGGGCACAGGTCCATCTCGACCGGCGCAACCGCGTGCAGGGGGAAGGTAAGGTAGCGGACGGTGCCTTGTTGCTGGCAGACCGTACAGCGATGCTTTTCGGTCCGAAGCACGAGCGGCTCGCCCTCGCCCTGGGCCAGCGCTTCCTGACAGTCGGGACAGATCGCCAAGCCGGCGAGGCGGTCCCACGGACAGCCGGCCGATTGGCATCGACTGCACGGTTCTCGCGCTGCGACTCCTTGCTTCACCACGCGCAGCCCGTCCATCGATTGTCCTCCCCCAAGTCCGCCGCATTGATGAAGGATGATTTCCAGACCATCATCATTCATCTTCGGCAAGCGCCCGGCCGTCTCTCCCCTTTTTCCGCGGAGAAAAGCGGTCGGGCTCGGTCGCCGGCCATGCCCCGCCTGTCGCTGTAAGCCGCTCTAAGCAGGTGGTGTCGTGTTCGTTAACTTCCGTTTACACGCGCCACTTCCGGGAAAAACGCACCCCTCCGGCTCGCGTCAGCCTGTCACGTCGCAAGTGTTTGGGAATAAATGAGATACGGCTACGGACCTCGGCGGAGGCGGCGGGACGGCGCGATCCTCTCTCGAAGACACCGATTCGGCATGTCAAATGCAATTCACCCGCATCATTAACCAGGACGGGCGACGTGAATTGTGCCCGTTGCGAGTCGTGCCAACGAAGTCTGTCGCTGAGGAAGGCCATCCATGTCAGCAGCCGTTTCCTCCCTTCTGGGGTATCCGACCATGCCAACCGTCATCCGACCCGCTTTGCAATCCTTACGTCGTCTGCCAACGCTGCACCAGGTCGCCGAATCCTGGGGCAAGCTGGAACTGAAGCTGGAGACCGAGGACACGCGCTACTGGATCACCACCGAGGGCGTACCCCACAAGACCAGCGGAACTCCCATCAATTACGTCATCGATTACGTCACCGTCGAGAAGCTCTCCGACGACGGCAACTGGGATCTCAAGGCCGTCTACAGTCCCGAGGCGTGGAAGCTGTCGCAGGCGTTCGATTACTGCCAGATCCTCTACCAGGAATTGAACCGCCTCAACACCGCCCTGGAAGAAAACTTCAGCTGGGGTCTCGTCAAGGAACGCGAGCAGTTGCAGGCCGAGCTGGAAGCGGCCAACAAGATCATCTTCGAGTTGTCGGACAAGGTCCGCTCGCGCTGCTGAGTCGCTTCTGCCAACACTCCTCCCTCTTCGCGTGTCGCCACACCACGATTCGCGGCAGACCGGATCGTCGCGGGCTACGCGCTGCCCAGCCTGTACTCTCGATGATCCGGTCTGTATACTTTCACCTGTGGAATTGCACGCCAAAGCTCGTCCGTTTCATGGCTGAACCCACATAAGGCAGGATGGCGATGCGATATGTAAAGTATACCAAGGAAGCCCTTGAAGAGGCCGTTCGGCAGAATCACTCCTTCTCTGGCGTCTTGCGAACGCTGGAGCGGAGGCTATCGGGTGGAACGCATTCGCATCTGGTTCGGCGAGTCAAGGCATTCGGTATCGATACATCACACTTTCTCGGTCGTGCATCCAACCGAGGCCCGAATCATAGGGGACCTAAGAAACTCCTTTGGGGCGAAGTCCTTGTGCTCCGTACAAACGGGCGAAGGCAAAAGGCGCATGTGTTACGGAGAGCTTTGCTGGAATTGGGTAGGGAATATCGATGCGAGGGGAAGGGCTGCTCCCTGACCGACCGATGGCTTGAGAAACCGCTAGTGCTCCACGTCAATCATAAAAATGGAAACTGGTTGGATGATCGCGCCGAGAACTTGGAGTTCCTTTGCCCCAATTGTCATAGTCAGACGGCGAACTACTGCCGAGGGATGCGGCCGGATCAACGGACAAGTATTGCGCCGTGGTGCAGGGAGTATCAGAAGCGCAGGAAAGGCCCCGTGACGGAATTGGCAGACGTTTGTGGCTTAGAACCACAGGTCCTAATGGACGTGAGGGTTCGAGTCCCTCCGGGGCCAGTATAGATGTCCCTCTCCATCCCACTGCCACTTCTTATCACCGGCATCTCCGGCGTGGCCGGTTACAATGCGCTGCCGTACTTCCAGCGGTGCCACCCCGGACAGGTACACGGCATCCGCCCGACGCAGACGTGGCAGCTGGTCGGACCCGGCATCGTCGCCGTGGACACGCAGGATCGTGACGCCCTGTTTGAACTGTTTCGCCAACACGGCTTCCGCGCTGTCCTCAACTGTACGGGCAACTGCGCCCTCAAATCGTGCGAGTTGGACCCGGCGATGGCGTGGCGCACCAACGTCGTCAGCGCCGTCAACCTCGCGGCCGCGGCCCGCACCTTCGGCGCTCGCCTGGTCCACCTGTCGTCGGACCTCGTGTTCTCGGGTGCCGGCGCCGGCGGCTACGTCGAGACCGACGCGGTCGATCCGGTGACGGTGTACGGGCGGACGATGGCGGAAGGCGAGCGGGTCGTCCTTGACACCGACCCGGACGCGGCCATCCTCCGCATCTCGCTGCCGATGGGGCCGAGCTTCAACCGTCACGCCGGAGCCATCGACTGGATCCAATCGCGCTTTCGCAACGACCGGCCAGCGACGTTGTACCTCGACGAGGTGCGCTCGTGTACCTACACCGACGACCTCAATCGTGTTTTCGAATTGTTCCTGGCCGAACGACAGGCGGGCGTCTTCCACGCCGGCGGACCACGTCCTTTGACTCTTTACCAGATCGCCCAAATCGTCAATCGCACGGGCGGCTATGACCCCCATCTGCTCAAAGGCTGTCCGCGCCGCGACGCCGGGCCGATGCCTCCGCGGGCCGGCGACGTGAGCATGAACAGCGACAAGCTGATCGCGGCCCTCGGTGACAATCCCTTCCAGCCCTGGCCGCTCGGCGACGAGTTGGTCCCGACGCACCGCCGCTGGCACTTCGAGCGGCCGACGGAGGAGCCTGGCTCGTTCGAGTGGTTGGCGGCGCGGCTGTATCGCTATCCCTCGCCGGAGCGTTCGGCCCCCGTCGGCTTGGAGTGAGGCGGAACGGCGGCGGCATCAATACAACTCGACCATCTGTTCGCCGCCGTGGGCTGGATTGCCGATCAAGCGCTGCTTCATCGGATCGACGACGAAATCCAGCCCTTCCAGGGGGAGTTGACCAATCAGGATAGGGCAGTCGTCCGGAACCTCAAGGACATCGCCACGCCAAACGCGGTCCTGGATCGTCAGTTGCACTACTCCGTACTGTTGGAGCATCACGGGGTCTCCGCTGGTGCGGGCGCGGCGGCGATCAAAGGACAGTAGCCCCAGCTGGGCAATGATTCCCTTCGGTAGCATTAACGTGCTTGTCCCGGTATCCACGAGGGCGTCCATCACTTCGACACTCCGCACCTGTTCGGGCTTGAGCAACCCTCTGTGGGCGCCGAAGAGGTCTTCCAAATTCTCGACCTTGGCCGTCACCAGGATCTTACCCATCCTTGTCTCCATCGGCGGCCTCGCGGTAGGGGAAAAGGGTCTACATGGACTTGTTCTTCGATTGTAGCCCCCTGCGTCCGCGAAGGCGAGAGAAGTAAACTTTCGTCTTTCTTCCGCACACTTTGTACCGAGGACACGGCCCACGCCACCAGCAGAGACGCCGCCAAGCCGCAGACGAGGCCACGTTGCCAGGGTGTCATCTTCCGCACACCGGGCAGCAGTCCGAAGGACGCCGCCATCGCCGCGGCGGCAAGCAACAACCAACTGCTCGGCGGCGGCGGAGTGTAATCGTAGAAGGAACTGGTCAACCACAGCCCCGGCAGCAGCACCATCACGGGCGCGGTCGCCATCACCGGCGATGGCCGGCATGCACTCCGCAACAGGATCGGCAGCAGCGCCGCGGCCAACGCGCCGGCCAGTTGCGTCAGCTTGAGACTGTGGCCGTAATGCAGCACCAGTGCCGAACCCGCCGAGGCGATGAGCAAGGTCAGTGGCTGCGTCACGCCCGGCGCGCCGGGCCGTGAACGCCAGCACCGACCAGAAGAGCAAGCCGGACAGGCCCAGGCCAGCCAGCCAGGCCGCGACCTCAAGCCGCGCGGTGTCCTGGCGCATCGCTGGCGGCAGCACGAACCAGACGACGGCAAACCAGAGCAGGCCGCGCGACAGCCAGCGCAGCCAGGACGGACAGGAACGCCAAACGTCGAGAAAGCTGAGGGCGACGGCGAGGGGGACGAGGTAGAACAGCCGATCCGTCGCTTCACGCGGAGGGAAAGGGCGCCAACCATCGATGCCAGCGTGGCCGACCAGGTAGCCGGCGCCGACGGCCAGTGCGATATTCCAAACGCTCGATTCCGCAGCGCCCGCCCGACGCCACAACGGCCAGGTCGCCAGCAACACCACCGCGCTGGTCAGGGCCGGCAGAGCGGCCCCATACCAGAGCATCCATCGAACGAAGGACGGACTGTCCGCATCCAGAGACAAACGGGGGCCTCCCGTTTCGCGGCGTGCGCCGGAGGGCGTTACTGAATCCCCTCGATCGCCACGGTGATGCGCACCTCATCGCCGATGGCGGGGACGCCGTATTTCATGCCGAAGTCGCTGCGGTTGATGGAGAAGGTCGTCTCCCAGCCGGTGCGCGGCTTGCCGCTGCGCGGATCCTTGGCGGTGCCGAGGCGTTCGAGCTTCACCGTTACCGGCTTGGTGACGCCGTGGATGGTCAAATCGCCGGTGACATCGTAGGTCTTCTCGTCGGCCGCCTTCATGCGCGTTGCTTTGAAGGTCATGGCCGGGAACTCCTTGGCGTTGAAGAAGTCCGGGCCTTTGAGGTGCTTGTCGCGGTCGGCGTTGGCCGTGTCAATACTGTCGATCCGAACCTCGATGTCCAGCTTGCAGTCGGCCGGGTTCCGTTCATCGAAGGCGAACGAACCGGAATACTGGTTGAAGCGGCCATAGATGTGGCCGACGTTGAAGTGCTTGACGCGGAAGATCAGCGAGGAATGGACGGGATCCACGGTGAAGGTGTCGGCCGCTCGTACCGTGGAGAAACCGGCCGACAGACTCAGGCCGAGGGACAGAACGGACCAGGTGAGAAGGCCGCGGGAACGCATGGAGGACTCCTTTCGTCAGGGAAATGGGACACGCCCCGGTGGACGGGTCTTCCGATAGACGCCCGGCCGACCGGAGCTATTCAATTTAGTGATTGCCGAGCGGGGCGGCAGTCCGGAAACTAACTCTGGCTTTCCGAACGGTTGGAGAACTTATCGCGGTGTGAGTGCCATGAAATACGTCATCGTCATCCCGGACGGCTGTGCGGATGAACCGCAGGAATCGCTGGGCGGCAAGACGCCGTTGCAGGCGGCCCACAAGCCGAACATGGACCGCATTGCCCGCGAGGGCGTGGTCGGCCGCTCCAACAACGTGCCGCCGTCACTGACGCCGGCCAGCGATGTGGCCACCCTGAGCCTGTTCGGCTACGACCCCTTGATCGTCTACACCGGCCGAGCGCCGCTGGAGACGGCGGCGATGGGCATTGCGCTCGGCCCGGACGACTGGGCCATCCGCTGCAACCTCGTCCACGTCGCCAACGAGTGCATGCGCGACTTCACCGCCGGACACATCTCCAGCGAGGAAGGCCGGCCGCTCATCGAGGCGCTGCACGCCGAGCTAGGCGGCGCAAGGGGACCGGACGGCGCTCGCCTCGAATTTCACCCCGGCGTCAGCTATCGCAACATCCTCGTCTATCGCCCCGCTTCCGGCACCACGGCCCCCTTCTCGGCGCAGACGAAGACGCAGCCGCCGCACGACGTTCCCGATCGGCCCATCGCCGACCACCTGCCGAATGGGCCCGGAAGCGATCTGTTAAGGAGCTTGATGGAGCGAAGCCGTCCGATCCTGCACGATCATCCGGTCAATCGCGAACGCCGCGGCGCGGCCAGCGCGACGCGACCCAGACATGGCTGTGGGGCCAGGGGCGAGCGCCGCACTTACGGCCGTTCGCCGAGGTATACGGCAAGCGCGGGGCCATCATCAGCGCCGTCGATCTGGTGCGCGGCGTCGGCGTGCTGCTGGGCTGGCAGCGCATCGACGTGCCGGGCGCGACCGGTTATCTCGACACCGACTACGCCGCCAAGGGCCGCGCCGCCGTCGCCGCCCTGCCGCATCACGATCTCGTTTGCGTCCACGTCGAGGCGCCGGACGAGGCGTCGCACGAAGGCCGCGCCGACGCCAAGGTGCAGGCGCTGGAGGAGATCGACCGTCACATCGTCGGCCCGCTGCTGGAGGCGCTGCCGCGACACGGCGATTGGCGTATTCTCGTCTCGCCCGATCACCGCACGCCGCTGCGGACGCGCGCTCACGCCTATGGCATGGTGCCGTTCGCCTTCGCCGGCAGCGGCGTCGTCAGCAAGGGACAGGCGTCTTACGATGAGGTTGTCGCCGAGGCGAGTGATCTGGCGTTCGAGAAGGGACACGAGTTGATGCGGCGTTTTCTCGGGTAAAGGCGCGTCGGAGAATAGCTTCCGTCTCGCGGTGGCTCGCAGAATCGCATTCTGGGTTGTAGGTCATGAAAGCATCCTCCGGTAGCGAATGGTTCGAGGATGCCCTTGACGGGTTCACGGCGTACTTCCTGACCAGTCTGCCGGTCCTTCTTGGGGTTCTGTTCGGGGCAGACTTCCTGTACGGTCGTGATCGGCAGGTTGTCCCGCGCCTCGATCCGGTTTCCGCCTCTATCCATTTTGACGCTTACCACTACCTGGACATCATTCGAACGGGTTACTCCTACAACCCGACGCGCCAGTCGCGGGTCGCCTTCTTCCCGGCTTATCCATTCCTCGCCCGCTGGCTGAGCCAGGCTACGGGACTACTGCCGGAAGAGGCGGCGCTGTTGGTAGCCCACGTCGCACTCCTCGCTGCCTTTGTGCTTCTGGCTCGCTATGTCCGCCTACGCTGGCCGGAAGCGACCGCGGGTCAGCGCGGTATGGTATTGGTCGTTTTCGGCCTATGGCCCTTGGGGCTGTTCTTTCGCATGCCGTACAGCGAGAGCCTATTCCTGTGCAGCATGTTGGCTCTGCTCTACGGTATGGCCCGGAGATGGCCGCTGGCCGTCCTGGCGGTTCTGGCGGGCTTCGGCACCGCCGTCCGTCCGGTGGGGGTAGCTCTGACGGCCGCCTTTGCTTGGTACGTCCTGACACGAACCGGACAATCATGGGGGAAGAAGGCCGCTTGGGTGTTGTTGCTGACGCCCTTGGCCTGTTGGGGGTTATTGAGCTACATGGGGTATCAGTGGTTGGCCTTCGGCACGCCCTGGGCCTTCGCCCAGACACAAGAACATTGGAGCATGTTGGCCCCACCGGATCGCAGCTGGCCGGCAAAGCTGGGATCGCTGGCGATCCTGGAGCCGATCTGGGGAGCGTATCTACCCGACTACCCGCGCTACTGGGCTAACGCTGAGGAACAGACGAGTCCGCTGTTCAGCCTGATCTTCTGGAACCCAGTCTTGTTCGTGCTGGCGTGGGCGCTGCTGGGGCTGGGGGGCTGGAAACGCTGGTTGACGGGAAGCGAACTGGTTCTGGGGATGACCTTGCTGGCCATTCCCTATCTGACGCGCAGCTACGAGATGTCGATGGCCGCTCATGGCCGCTTCGCCGCTGTGGTCGTCGTCAATTACCTGGTTATCGGCCGGCTGCTGGCTCGCGTGTCGCCCCTGGTCATGGCCGCTGTATACGCGGTCTTCGCCTTGGGGATTTGCCTGCTCACGGCCCTTTACGCGACGAACCATCTCATTTTCTGACCGAATGTAAATGTTTATATTCCGGAAGTTTACGACGGAATATGGAATATAGACCTCCGCCCCTCTTGCCGATTTCCTTTCGGTTTGGTAAGAAAAGCTCATTACGAGAAACCATCCATCCAAGCAGAACTGCCCTCCGTAGCCCGATGGTTCCCAGGAAAAATAGGGAAGCAGAGGTAATCCAGCCGTGTCCAGACACATGACCTTGCGGTGGTGGAGGAGAGGGCTTTTCTCGGTCTGCGCCGCACTGTTCCTGTTTTCGCTTTTCCTGCTGATCGCCAGAAAGAAATTCCCCGAAGCGTCCGCCAACGGAGGCAGCAGTACGTCTTCGCCTGCGGCGGAGCGCGCGGAGACCAAGTACGCGCTCGAGCACGACTTCGGCATGGTGAAGCCGGAGGAATCGCTGACGCACCGATTCCACATCCATAACGACACGTCCCTCCCCTGGACGGTCCAGAAAATCCATAGCATGCTGTGCTTGCACGGTCGGCCGGCTGTCCCGGCCCGTTATCCCTCCGGGCGAGAGCGGGGATGCGGAGTTGACGTACCGAGCGCCCTCCGACGAGGGCAACGATCAACGCACGGTCACGATCGAGTTTGAAGACGAGAACAGCCCTGTTTACGCGCTGACAATTCGGGCGCGCATTCGGGAGCCGTTGAGCATCGACCCCAAGCAGCTTAACTTCCCCCACGTTAACAGGGGGCAAGAGGTTGCGAACTTTCTGCAAATCCGCAATCACACGGAGCGGGACATCGAATTGTCCTCCGTCCAATCGGACTGCCCCTGGCTCTCCGTGGACCGTCCGATCCTGGAAAACGTCAAGGGTCCGGCGGGAGAGGCGCGGCAGGTCTGGCGTGTGCCGGTGCGGGCGGTAACGCACGACCTGCCTTCGGGATGGCACGAGGCCAAGGTGGAGGTCCGGACCAGCGACCCCAAGGCAGGCAGCAAACAGGTCGCCGTGCATTTGCAGGTCAACGAACCTGTCGAAGCCTGTCCCGCCCAGATGTTTTTCGGGACCATGCCGGCACAGGGGACGGCCCGCCGCCTGGTTCAACTGCGTTTCTCCTCGGAACAGGCGGCGCCGGCCGGCCCGGAAGCGATTGTCCTCCGGCACGACTTGAACGAGACGCTGCGGTTGACTTGCCTGCGGCGAACGGCGGCATGCTGGGAACTATCCGGGACCATCGCGGCAGGGCAGAATCCGGGCGTGATCCAGGGAACCATCGAGGTGAGCTTTCCCGGTCTCGCGCTCCCATCGCTGAAGATTCCGGTCCTGGCCCGAGTGGAGGGACCATGAGCATCTGGAAGCGATGCCTGGGGCTATTGGCGCTGGCCGTCACTGCGACCTGCTGGTCCGTGGCCGGGACCGCGCAAGGCCGCGCTGACGAGAAATCGGAAGATCCGCCGCCAACGGAGCGCCCCGCTGGCGACATGGTTCTGTGGTCCGCGCTGCGTGCAATTTCTCTTACGCCACTACGATCGCGGCCAGGACGTGGATCTGATCGACCTGGCGCGAGACGCAGTGGCCGAACTTTGAAGCCGGAGCGACGCTGGACGCGCTGGAGCGCGCTCTGCAAAAGCGCGGGGTCTACACTTGTGCGTTGCGGATCGATCCGCGCGACCGCCTGCGCTGGCCCTATCCGGTCCTCATGCATCTCAAGGGTCCGTCCGCGCTGGGGCATTACGTTGTCTGGCTGCCCTCGTCGGCAGAGGAAAGGGCGGAGGTCTGGGCAGGCCTGTCCGGGATTCAAGCGGGCGACGCCGACCATTTGGCGGGGCGGCGTTCGGGGGTGATCTTGCTGACCTCCTCGGAGCCGATTGCCCATCCGGAAGCAGCCGTGTACCGGCCTATGCGCGTGTGGCCCTGGCTATTGGCCGCCGTCAGCTTTGCCCTCACGCTGGCGCTCTTCAAGCCAGGCGTTTATCGGCCGCTGCGGCAGTTGGCTCGAAGCATGATCGGGAAGGACGGAAAAAGCTGCGCTGACTCTGAGACTGTCAGCAACGCGCCGGTTCGAGTTTCCTAACCATGAAAGGTGAGTGTCCGATGAAGAGCCGAGTGCTGGTTGCGTTCGTGGCGGCGATCAACGTGATCGCCCTGGCCCTGTTGCTCGATTCATTCGCCGGGAGGACGCCTTTGCCTCTCGTTGCGGCGGAAAAAAAGGTTGTTCGGGGAGGGCAATGCTATGAGACCGTTACCAAAGCCTGTAAAAAGGTAAACACCCGCTGCGACAAGCAGGAGTGCAGTGAAACGAAGATTGTAGACCAGACGTTTCACAGCTGCCCGGCCGGTTCAAACCAGGACAAAACCATCCCCGATAAGACGTTCCCAGGTTGCAAAAAGGTCAAGAAGGGGTCGGCAGACTGTTATATAAACACCTATCCATGCATCAATCGCGGCCCTTGCGTAACGGTAGGTCTGAAACAATGCAAGAAGGTTGAGGTCAGGGATCCAAAGAATCCCAAGAAGCTTGAGACTAAATATTACTGCCAGTACCAGGGCCCAACAGAGGAGCTAAGCAACTTTGGCTTTTATGCCGGGGGCGATGCATGTGATGTCAGCCAGCTTGACCTTCCGGTCGATACGGCGGTCGCGCTTGCCAACGGGCTGGAATTCAAGGTTTTCCACTACTGAGAAAGTGTTCTTGGCGAGCGAAGTTGCGTTAGCGCCTCGATTGTTTCTCTCAAGGCGCTGACGCAACCCAACTCGCCGGAGTTTTTCTCCATACGGGACACCGCAACAGAGGCCGCAATCATGAAGAATTTTCGCCTTACCTTTCTCTTCCTCTGTGCACTGCTCATGGCGATACCTTTCGCATCTGGCGGCAACGCGCCACCCAGCCCAGGAAAAGAGATATTCCCTTTTGTCTGGGCGGGACTCAAAGATAATCGCGAACGCTTGCGTCGAGGCGCCTTCCGCGTCAAGGGACGCAAGATCGATGATGATCCCAGGGGACGACGCCTCGATAGCGACATGACCATTTTTTGCGCCTTCGATTATGATAAGGATCTGTTCCGCTTCGATCGTGCGGAACCCGAATTCTTCACGAAAGAGCCCCTCGTCGATCGCGGCCAAGGACCGAAAGCCCTTGAGGAGCAGGGCCGGAAAATGAGGAGCGACCCAAAGGATTGGGTCGAAAGGAATGTCGGCGGCAAGTGGGCGAAATCGGAAACCCAATGCATCAGCTGGAGCATACAGGGCAACTCGGTCAGCATCTTAAGACCACATGAGGAGCCGGACTCCTCCTTAAGGATCTTCGACGTTCGCACGCTAGGATTGTTAATTTGGGGCAACTTGGTGGACAGGGGCACTTCCTGGAAGGACACCTGTGAACTGTATCCGGAACTTCCTTTGGAAGCCGTTCAGGAACGCAAGGGTCTGTACCGTTTTCGCTGGGTTGAGAATGCCTCAATTCCTCTCCGCAAAACCCTGTGGGTAGACGAGGCACAGGGATTTTCGCCTGTCCGGCTGCACACGCAGGAGGGCCAAACCAGCAAGGATGGCATCAAGTGGTCCGAGCCGGATATAACGAGCGAAGTCGAATCCGTTTGCATTGGTGGAGTATGGGTGCCACATACCTTCCGCATCGAGACTCGTGAGTCTGCACCGTGGTTCCGGAGTTACCAGTGGACTTTCGCGTGGGAATCCGTCAATGAACCAGTCGCCGAGTCGCTCTTCACCGTCGAGGGCATGGACTTACCCAAAGGCACACCGGTGATCGATTATCGTCTCGGCGAGCCGATCCTCAAGGGCCGCATCGGCGAGGAGCCTTCATCGACGGCCGGCCAAACACCTCTGCCCGGTTTCCTGCGTCGCTATGGGCTCTGGCTTGTGGTGCTCGGCGGCGTGGCGGTCGCCTGCATCCTGGTCTACTGGCGCGTTCGTTCCCCCAAGCCAACCTCCTAACGGGAGCCGCCGTAAGCGGCAGGCTCTTTCTATCATGCTTATCCTCTTTCCGCGTACTGTCTGTC
Source organism: uncultured Planctomycetota bacterium (assembly GCA_963849325.1). Taxonomy (GTDB): domain Bacteria; phylum Planctomycetota; class Planctomycetia; order Gemmatales; family Gemmataceae; genus JAJPHU01. Next base: position 930,505 of record CAWKHF010000012.1, read on the forward strand.
CGCATACCGGGGAGCCGAGTGACAAGGTCCGTCCACGCCATGCGTCGAGAAGCCAGCCAGGGTTTACTCTCGTGGAACTGCTGGTCGTTCTCGCCATCATCGGGGCGCTCCTCGGCCTCTTGCTCCCCGCTGTCATGCGTGTCCGCGAAGCGGCGAGTCGGGCACGCTGCGCCAACAATATGAAGCAGCTCGCTCTGGCCGTCCATCTATATCATGACGACTTCCAGCGCTTGCCGCCCGGCGCGATCGGCCCCTATCAGCAGCCCGTCCCCGGCCAACTCTACTACGGTTGGGGATCCTCCTCCTACGGATGGAGCTGGTTGTCCCGAATCCTTCCCTATGTTGAGCAAGCTCCCTTGTTTCAATTGGGAGGTATCCCGTCTACGACACTGGCCCAGAGCAACATTGCGGCCAGCCGCATCGTCCCCTTCCTCTGCCCCAGCGATACGGCCTACAACGCGCCTCCTCGTACCGATACGGGCAACCTGGAGGGCTTTCCGGTCGGCAACACCAACTACAAGGGGGTCAGCGGCTCCAACTGGGGCTACGACTCGTCCCAGAACGCCTGGTTCCCTACGCTGTGGCAGCACCAGGGTACGAACGGCTCCTACGACGGACTGAGCCAGGGAGACGGAGCCATGTTCCGCATCGACATCTTCGTCCCCCGTGGACTGCTGGCCATCACCGACGGATCCTCCAATACCTTCTTGATCGGCGAGGACATTCCAGTCCTGAACAACTGGTGCTCCTGGCCTTACGCCACCCACGCTTACGGCACCTGCGCTATCCCTCCCAATGCCGTGCAACCCAACGGTCAGCCCTTCGACCCCAACGAGTGGTACAACAATCACTCCTTCCGCAGTAGGCATCCTGGCGGCCTCCAGTTCGCTTTCGCCGACGGTTCGGTGCATTTCGTGTCCACCGCGATCAACCTCGATCTCTACCGCGCTCTGGCGACGATTCAGGGTGGAGAGGTCGTGGATGTGTCGCGGCTCGATTGACTGCTCTCCGCAACTTCCGCGTAATTTCGAGAAGGGATGTCGGAAGCGATTCGATTCACGAACGCAGATCGCGCTTCCAGCGGCGCACGGCCGCCACGACTTGCTCCGGCGTCGCCTGGCTCAAATCGAACTCGCGCAGTGCTTGCAGGACCGGATCTTCCATGTGGGCGAACAGGCTGCGCTGCACGACGCGCGGCTGACGGATGCGGCCGGGTCGATCCGGCGCGTGGACGTGATGCGCCTCCAGTTCGGCGAGCACTTCGCGGGCGCGGACCAGCACTTCCTCCGGCACGCCGGCGCTGGGCCACGTGAATGCCGTAGCTCTTGTCGGCGCTGCCCGCGGCGATCTGGTGCAAAAACACAATGCCGTCGGCCCCCTCATGGACGCGCACGTTGTAGTTGCGCAGTCCCGGCAGACGCTCGGCCAGCTGCGCCAGTTCGTGGTAGTGGGTGGCGAACAGGGTGCGGCAGCCAATGCGATCGTGCAGGTATTCGGTGAGGCCCCAGGCCAGCGAGACGCCGTCGTAGGTGCTGGTGCCGCGGCCGATCTCGTCGAGGATGACCAGGCTGCGCGGCGTGGCGTTGTTGAGGATGTTCGCCGCCTCCGTCATCTCCACCATGAACGTGCTCTGGGCGCGGCTCAATTCGTCGCTGGCGCCGACGCGCGTGAAGATGCGATCGACCAGTCCGATCGTCGCTCGTCGCGCCGGTACGAAACTGCCCAGCTGGGCCAGGAGCGCCAGCAAGGCCGTCTGCCGTAGATACACCGACTTCCCGCCCATGTTCGGTCCGGTAACGAGCAAAAAGAAGCCGTCGTCCGGCCCCATGGTTACGCCGTTGGGCACGAACGTGCCCGCCGGCAGCGTTTGATCGAGGACGGGATGCCGGCCGTCCTCGATGCGCAAGATCGGTTCGTCGCTCAGTTCGGGCCGGCAGTAGTTGCGTTCGGCCGCCAGCTCCGCCAGGGAGGCCAGCACGTCGAGCGTGGCCAGCACTTCCGCCGTCTGCATCAGCCGATTCGTCTGCGCCGCCACGCGCTCACGCAGCTGCGCGAACAGCTCGTATTCGCGTTCCTGCAGCCGTCCCTCGGCTTGCATGACCTTCTCGGCCATGTCGGACAGATCGCCGGTGATGTAGCGATCGGCATTCTTGAGCGAACGGTGCAACCGATAGTAGGCCGGCACCTTGCTCTTGTGGGTGTGCGTCACCTCGATGTAATAGCCGTAGCCCTCGGTGAAGCCGACCTTGAGGCTGGTGATGCCGGTATCGCGGGCTTCCTTGGCCGCATAGTCGGCCATCCACTGCTTGCCGCCGGTTTTCAAATCGAACTGGCGGTCGAGTTCCTCGTCGTAGCCACGGCGGATGATGCCGCCCTCGCGCGGACTGATGGGCGGGTCGTCCACCAGGGCGGACTCCAGCGCCTCGCGCAGCTCGGGGCACACTTCCAGCCGCCCTTCCAGGTCGCGCAACAGGACCGACTCGCGGTCCTTCACCTGCGCCTTGATGCGCGGCAGGAGGGCGAGTGTCCGGTTGACCGCGGCCAGGTCGCGCGGCGAGGCCCGTCCCGTACACACCCGCGTCGTCAGCCGCTGCAAATCGAGTACGTCCGCCAGGCTCTCGCGCAGCTCTCGGCGCGGCCCGTGTTCGCCCAGTAACTCCTCGACGGCGTCCAACCGGGCGCGGATGGCCGGACGCTCGGCCAGCGGGGCCAGCACCCAGTCCTGCAACAGACGCGCCCCCATCGGCGTCATGGTGCGGTCGAGCACGGCCAGAAGCGAGCCGGTGCGGGCATTGTCGCGCAGGGTCCGCGTCAATTCCAGACTGCGGCGCGTCACCTCGTCCAGATACAGGAAGCGCTGCTCGGAGTACGGCCGTAGGCGGCTCAGGTGGGCGAGGCTGGCCTTGAACGTTTCCTGAAGATACAGCAGCAACGCCCCGGCGGCGTTCAGGGCCGGCTGGTTGTCGTCGAAGCCAAAGCCGGCCAGGGTGCTGACCTCGAAGTGGCGGAACAGGGCGCCGCGCGCCGTCGGAGAATCGAAGGTCCAGTCCGGCCGGGGCGTGAGGATCAGCCGCGGCATCGCCTCGCGGACACGATCCAGCAGTCGCTCCGTCTCGGCGGTGAGGGACTCGGCGCACAGGCACTCCGATGGGGCCAGGCGCAGCACCTCGTCGGCCAGGCGTTCGCGCGGCACGTCGGCCGCCTGGAACAATCCGGTGGACAACTCGACCCAGGCCAGGCCGGCCGGCGTTCGTCCGCCCGGCGGCGTCAGCGCGATCAGGTGATTGGCCCGTCGCGGATCGAGCAGGTCGTCCTCGGTGAGCGTGCCGGGCGTGACGACGCGGATGACCTCGCGGCGAACCGGCCGGCCTTTCACCTGCCGCGGGTCTTCCATCTGCTCGCAGATGGCGACGCGGTGGCCGGCTTGCAGCAGTTTACCCAAATAGCGATCGAGGGCGTGATATGGCACGCCCGCCATGGGGATTTCCTTGTCGCGGCGGGTCAGGGTGATGCCGAGCAGTCGAGAGCCGACCTCGGCGTCCTCCTCGAATAGCTCGTAAAAGTCGCCATTGCGGAACAGCACGATCGTACCGGGGTGGCGTCCTTGGCCTCCCGGTACTGCTGCATCATCGGAGTCATGAGTAAATAGGGAATAGGGAATAGGGAATAGGGAATAGGGAATAGGGAATAGGGAAAAAGGAAGAAGGTGGAGAAGGTTCGGGGTGTCAAGGCAGGCATTGCCGGCTTTTCTTCTCCCTAATCCCTATTCCCTATTCCCTATTTTTTGCCGTTACCGCCGCGGAAGACCTTGCGCAGAGTGACGCCGTTGCCGCGGTCGTTGTAGGCGACCTCGGTCATGTAGTGGCGCATGAGCATGAGGCCGCGGCCACAAGGGCGTTCGAGGTTCTCGAAAGCGGTGGGATCGGGCACGTCGCCGGGGTCGAAACCAGCGCCGTCGTCGCTGATCTGGATGTCCAAACGGTCGGCATGGAGTTGATAGCTAATGCGCACTTTCTTGGTGCGGTCCATCTGGTTGCCGTGCTTGATGGCGTTGACCAGGGCTTCCTCGAGGGCCAGTTTGATGCTGAAGATGTCGTGCTCGTTGACGCGACGGGCCAGAAGGAGCTGTTCGACCTCATCCTGGACGCGCCGGGCCTCGGCCGGATCGCTCGGGATGGAGACGTCCGCGGCAACTTGCTGGCTGACGTCGCGCTGCGGTTTCATTTTGTCCGCGATGGTTAATGGCACAGATGGACCTCCCTGACGATCGGTTGCTCCATTACAACCGCGTAGACAAGCCCGGAAGAGGAGGGCCGGGCCCGGTTCGTCAACGCTTCGCCTCCTCTTCCGCCGTCTCAGTTCCAGGTGTCCGAGCCTGGTGAGCGATCGAGTGATCGATCTCCTTCGGTCACGGCCGAAACGCCGGGCATAGCCTCGGCGTCAGAATGCCTGCAGCGCGGCCTGCTCCTCCTTGACGATGTGGAAGAACTTGTCTAGCTTGGTGATCTCGAAGACTTCGTAGATTTGGGGATCGATGTTGCACAGAATCAATCGGCCGCCCGCCGTTTGCAGCTTCTTGTTGAGCGTGATGAGTTTGCCCAGCGCGGCGCTGGACAGGTATTCCACATTGCCGAAGTTCAACAGCAACTTTCGCAAGCCCTCGGTGTCCACCAGACTGAACAGCTGGTCGCCGATAACCTGTATGTTCTGTTCGTCGAGGATCTTGCGATCCACGAAGTTGACCACGGTGACATCGCCGATGTGCTCCACCTCAAGACGGCGGCGGCGCGGTTGCGACGACATGGAAGACTCCTTGGAAGGAGCATTGTCCTGCCCGATGCCCCAACTCCGAAACAACCAAACCCAACAGGCGTAGGCGATTAGAGGAGCAGTTCCCTTGATGTTAAAGTGCGGCTTTGCATTGTCAAGCGTTTTCCTGTCCGAATGTCCAATTCGTGTGAGCAGCTGAAGAGTTGGTAGAACTTTTGTCCAGGACGTGCGAAAATCGCGGTATGATGGCAACTTCACTCTGGCGAAGGAGTATCCCATGTCGCTGCACGAGCCTTTGAACGCGGAATTGGAAGCCCAAGCCCAGGAACTGGCGGCACGCATTCACGCTCGTGCCGACAGCGACATCCTGGCCCTGGCGCGCTTGCTGGTCAGCAAGGGCGACACCGAGGTCTTCGGCGATACCGAGTTTGAAGCCCGCAACATCGTCCATCACCTCGGCGCCGTCGCCCTCCAAGAGCGCTTAAAAAAAAGCTCGGCTACCAAGGATCGGGCATCGATTGCCCCGGCTGTCAGCAGTCCGCGAAGTTCCAGGGATACCGCCCGAAAACGCCGTTGAGCCTGCTGGGACAGGTTCCCTGCCTGCGGGCCTATTACTACTGCGGCCGTTGCGGGTATGGGTTGGCCCCCTGGGATAGGGCGGTCGGCTTGACGTCACGCTCGTTCACCCCGGCCACCGAGCGACTGGTCGGCCTCGCCGGCACCTTGAGCGACGGCTTTGAAGAAGCCGCCACGAAGGTGCTGCCCGAGATGGCGGGTCTGCGGGTCGCCGAAACCACCGTGCAGCGGACGACCGAAGCGGCTGGCCAGCGCGTGGCCGATCACCTGCGTGCGGGCGGCACCTGGGCCTTTCCCCATCCTTGGGACTGGTACAAGGACGCGCGGGGTCGCACGTGCGCCTAGGTCGGCATCGATCTGACCGGCGTGCGTCAACAGGCCAAAGACGGCGGCAAGGCCGAGGGACGCATGCCCTATGTGGCGATGATCTTCAACCCGGTCCCGGAACTGCCCGAGGACTCGCCACACCAACCCCCGACGGACGCCCGCATGCAGGCGCGTTACCTTTCCGGCTTGTACGACCTCGATTCGTTGGGGCTGGAATTGCGCAAGCAGGCGGGCCAAGTCGGCATGGACAAGGCGGAGGTGTGGATCGGCCTGACGGATGGCGGTAACGGCCTGGAAGAATTTGTGCGCCGCAATTTTCCCCGCGATGCCGTGCTGATCCTCGACTTCTGGCATGCCAGTGAATACCTCACGGAGTTGGGCCAACTGCTCTACCCCGCCGACGAGGAGACGCGGCAGCGTGTGGTTGGGGAATGGTGTCGAATGTTGAAACGCGAGGGGGGCGCCCGCGTCCTGGAAATCCTGGAAGCGCTACCCACTTCGCGCAAGCCGGCGGTTGGGGAGAAGCAGACTGCGACGGTGAACTACTTCCGCAACAACGTGCATCGCATGGATTACCCGACCTATGTAGGCAATGGCTGGTCGATCGGTTCGGGTGCCGTGGAGTCGGCTTGCAAGACGATCGTCGGCCAGCGTCTCAAGCTGTCGGGCATGCGCTGGCGGGAATACGGCACCGACACCCTCTGTCATTTGCGGGCTCTGTTCAAGAGCGAGACAGGGCAATGGCAAGCCTTCTGGCGCCGCTCCCCACCGCGAATGGCCGCAGCCTGAACATCGGTTCTACCAACAGAAGAGACGCCTACACGCAACCCGAAATCTCTTTCCGTGAGGATGACCATGCGAACCTTCTGGACGACGATGCTTTGGGTCTGGCTGACTGTTCCGGCGACGGCCGGCGTCATCGACACCGTGGCGGGCACTGGCGCGGCGGGCTACACCGGCGACGGCGGCCGAGCGACCGCCGCCCGGCTCAACCAGCCCTTCCACTGCGCCCTCGGCGGCGACGGCCAACTCTATGTCGCCGACGCCTTGAACCACTGCATTCGGCGGATCGCCCTGAAGACCGGCGTCATCACGACGGTGGCCGGCTCGGGCGTCAAGGGTTACAGCGGCGACGGCGGCCCGGCGACGAAGGCAACCTTCAACGAGCCTTACGCCGTGGCCGTCAACGAGGCCGGCGACCTGTACGTCGTCGATCGTCTCAACGCCGTGGTCCGGTTGGTGAAGGCCGACAGCGGCGTCATCACGACGCTGGCCGGCACCGGCGAGCGGCGCCGCTCCGGCGACGGCGGCGCGGCGGCCAAGGCGGCCCTGGTCGAGCCGAATGATTGTTGCCTGGACGGCAAGGATGGATTGCTCATCGCCGACGTGGGCGACGGCCGCATCCGCCGCGTCGATCTGCGCACCGGCAAGATCACGACGTTTGCCGGCACGGTGCGCCCCAAGGGCAAGGTCGATCGTCGGACCATCGGCGACGGCGGACGCGCCGACCGGGCCGTGCTCGTTGGGGCGCGGGCGGTGTGTGTGGACGGCGCCGGCAATACGTACATCTGCGAGCGCGAGGGCAACGCCGTGCGCCAGGTCGATGCCAAGGGCATCATCACGACCCTGGCCGGCACCGGCGCCCGCGGCGCCGCCGATGGTCCCGCCGACAAGGCGACGTTTCACGGACCCAAGGCCATTCGCTGCGACGCTGCGGGAAATGTCTACATTGTCGATACGGAAAATCACTCCATCCGCCGCATCGACATCAAGGCGCGGCGCGTGACGACGGTGGTGGGCGGCCGCCAGGGCGGCGCGGGCGACGGCGGCGACGCGCGGCAGGCCGAACTCGACCGGCCGCACGGCTGCGTCCTCGATGGCGACGGCGTCCTGTACATCGCCGATACGAACAACCACCGCGTTCGCCGCGTCAAGCCCTGATCCGCCAGGGCCGAGGGCACGCTCACGGTGGACCTCGCCCCGGACCCGCTGCGCGACACGGCCTCACGACCGTCCTGCGCGGCCGAGTTGGAGACCTTTGAAGAAAAGCCGGATGGGACGATTGTTCCGCATTTGCGGAGCACAGCCGAGGCGCGGTCACCAGCGCAGGATGCAATCGCTGGTGGCGGTAAACAGGCCGTGTTTCCCCTCGAACGGGGCCGTCTCCGTGTGGTAATCGTAGCGGACCTCCTGTCGCAGTTGCAGCCACTTGACCGGACGGAACGTCAGGACCGTCGCCGGCGCCACGTACAGCCCCGCGAACCCCGTTCGCTGTCCCTGGAAGTCGTCGAAGAGTTCCAGCCGCGTCGCGCCGTTGAAGCGCTCCGTGAAGTTGTAGGTGAGGTAGTTGACGAGGTGCAGCCAGTTCGCCGTGCCGATGTCCGGCACGTTGTTGGTGAACCCGTACAAACTCTCGAAGGTGTAAACCAGGTTGGGATTGATTTTGTGCGTGGCGATCAGGTCGAGGATTTCGGGGTTGTGGAAGTTGTGTTCCTGGTCGAAGCGTCCCTTGTCGATGATGACGTTGAGCAGCAGGCTATTGCGCAGATCCGGTGACACCCCTTTGACACTACCGATGAAGGTCGGCGTGTCGGTCGGGCCGAAGAAGTTATCGTTGCCCAGGACCAAACCCGCCTGCACGGACACGGTCTCGCTGAGCTTGGTCGTCGTCAGGATGCCGGTCTGGGTGAAGGGATTGTAAATGAAGGCGTAGGCGTGCGAGACGAGAGGATTGTCCGGGGCGGGGATCTGTTCCACGCCGAACTGGGAGAAGAAACGGCCAACCTTCACGTCCATCCCGCGGGCCACGCTGGGGAAATACGCCTCGGCGTAAAACTCGACGGGATCGATGCCGTACAGGTTCGGACCCCCGTTGCTGGCGGTCAGTTGGCCGTTGAAGAGGCCGCGCGGCAGGGTGAAGAAATAATCCGAGCCGGGTAAAATCCAATCCGAGCGGAAGCCGAAACTCGGCTCGCTGGTGCCGCTGGTGACGACGGGCCGGTCGATGCGCAGCCAGTTCTGTTCCAGCAGGAACTGGTTGGCCTTGTAGTTCATACCGTAGGGCAGCTGATCGCGTTGATCGGTGCTGGCCGTGAAGTTGCCCTGCGTCCAGCCGTAGACCTGGGTGCGCTGGTCCTCCAGGCCGGCGCCCAGCCACGTCCCCTGAACGGTTCGCATGAACGGCCAACGCTCCGGTGCCTTGATGGCCTGCGATACGGGCGTCGGCTGGGCGGCCGCCGGTCCCGCCGTGGGCGTCGGGACCAGGATGGGGGCCGGCACTGCTCGGGCCGGTCCCGGCGTGCCGGCATCCTCAGGTGGCTGGGATTCCTCCGTGTCGCCGTCCACGGCTTCCGCCGAGACGGACGGCGCGGACACGGGCGGCGCGGGAGCGCTATCGGGCTGGGCCCCTGCGGACAGGACCATGCCCAACCAGGCCAACAGACCGGCCGCCCATCGGGCACCGGGCACCGTCGCGGCCATGCAGGTCTCTCCTCCTTGCGCAACCCGCATACGTCGCACGGAAGGAATATCGGTTCGCTCTTTTGCTCGCCTGCACGGGAAAAAGCGATCTCGTCACTCCGGAAAAGCGAGGCAGTCCGGGAAGTCCCCAGCGGGACCTCCCGGACTGCCTCGCTTATCCTGTCCGCGGGATCAACGGCTGACGAGCGTGATCGGCAGGGTCGGCTTGTCGCCCCCCACTTCCACTTTTTGCTGATACAAGAATCGGCCCGTCGCGTCCTGGACGTAGACGAACCAGGTGCCCGGCGTCAGCGTCGTCCGGAAGCGGCCCCCGTCGTCGGCGGTCACCGCCTGCCGTGTGGCCTGCTTGTCGGCGCTGACGAACAGGACTTGCGCTCGCCCCTGGGCGCGCGGATCGGCCCGGACGACCTGTCCTTGCGTGCTGTGCCGCGGCGCCGCGGTGATGCGGTCGAAGCGGACGCGAGCGTTCGGGGCCGGCGCGGTCGGCTGGGCGGGCACCGGCGCCTGCAACTGCGGTTGACGGAACGACGAGTTGCCCGGCGTGTACGGCATCCGCGGGGCGCTGCTGCCGGGTCCGAATTTCATGCCCTGGGCCTGACCGGGTGGCGGCGCCTCGGTACTGTTGACGGCCGGCGGCGGAGCGGTCGGCTGACTCGATACGCCCGGCGGCGGGGCGGCCGGCTGACTCGACACGGCCGGCGGCGGAGCGGCGGGGACCGACGAGACTCCCGGCGGCGGCGCCGCGATCGGCGCCCCCACGCTCGTCGTGCAGCACGTCGTCACCGGCTCGTAGTAGAACGCCTGCTGGTACAACGTCACCGGCTGCATGCAGCAGCGCTGCAAGTAGCTTGTCACCGGGCAGCACTGCGAACGCAGCCGATAGCTGGTCACCGGACAGGCGGTCTGCTGGTAGCTGCACGTACACGGGTCGTAGGAGCAGCTATAGCGGTAGGTCGTCACCGGCTCGTAGTAGTAGCTGGTGCGGTAGGTGGTGACCGGCTCCATGTAGCAACTCTGCCGGTAGGTGGTGACCGGCCGATAGTAGCAGCGCTGCACGTAGCGCGTCGTGCATTGCTGGCAGCCGCCGCACGGCGCGGGGGCCGCGGCGGGGATCGGCGCCGGCACGGCGACATAGTTGGAGCTGCGGCACGAGTTACAACAGACCTGGAAAACATTGTTCCAGGCCGCCGGGGCGGGACCGTTGGCCATCGCAAGGGCCGCCAGCGCGCAGCACCACAATGAACCCCGACAGGGTCTCATGGTACAATCTCCTTACCACGGGTGTTTGGTTGAATGGGTCTCTTGTCTGTTCCAGCACAAACGGGTGAGGCCCACGAAACCTCTCGCTTGCTTCGGCGCACCCTCGGTTCACGCCGACTACATCTTTAACCTTAATGGGCTGAAACCGGCAATCAAGAGAGGCGGCCGCATTCCCAGCGGGAAATTCCTACCGTGGCTGTTAAAGTTGACAGGTCCGGCAAAATCAACAACCCCCGAAGGGTCCCTCGGGGGTTGTGGGCTTGCTTTTCATCCGGTCCTGAAGTCGGACGCGCAGTGGGTTGACGGAATTGCAGCTGCTTAACCGGCGGCGGCCTTGACGGCGGCCAGGGCGGCATCGTAGTTGGGATGAGAGCCGACCTCGGGTACGTACTCCGCATACGCGATCGTGCCATTTTTATCGACGACGAAGACGGCCCGGCTGAGGAGCGGCAACGGCAGCCCCTCGATCAACACGCCGTAATTCTGACCGAACGAGTGGTTGTGGACGTCCGACAGCGTTTGCATGTTGGTGATGTTCTCGGCGCCGCAGAAGCGTTTCTGGGCGAAGGGCAGGTCGAGGCTAACGGTGTAGCAGGCGAGCTTGTCCTTGAGGCTGCCGAGCGACTCGTCGAACTTCTTGGTCATCTGGCTGCACACCGGCGTATCCAGCGACGGCACCACGCTGAACAGCCGAGCCTTGGCCGGCGTCTTGCCCAGGTCCACGAGGTCGAGTCCACTCAGGCAGGTGAAGTTCGGCGCCTTGTCGCCCGCCTTGAGCTGCGGGCCGACCAGCGTCAGCGGATTGCCTTTGAACGTGACCGCGTTCGCGCGTTTCTGCATGGGGAGATCCTCTCTTCTTCGGTGTGAACACACGCTGACAACCCGGTCAAGATATGCCTGTCTCCCGCGATCGTCAAACCGCTGGCACCTCCGCGTCGCGCCGCGTCTCGGCTTCCCATTCAAGTCGTTCTCCCGCACAACCGAACAAAAGATCGTACTCGTGTTGTTCCCATTGCGCGGGTTGTGCGCTTCGCTCCATCGCCAGGCAGGGAGGGGTGGGAGAGATGGGATGCTTGCACCGTCTCCCCTTGCTCGTCCGGGGCGTGGTGCTCTTGCTTTTGGCGGGAGGAAGCGTTTGTGGTTGCACGGCGCGTCCGCGGGACGATTGCCCCCTTCGGGAAGATGCCCCGCGTCCGCTGCAAGAACTTTATCCCGCCGTGGAAGCGCCGGCCGCCGCGGGCCTGGCGACCGCCCTGAGCGTGCTGGCGCCGGCCCCTCCGGCCGTCCCTCGACCTCTCCAGGTCCTCGCCCTCTCCGGCGGCGTGGCGGGGGCACCGTTTACGGCTGGTGTGCTAGTAGGCTGGACGCAGTCCGGCACGCGGCCCATGTTCGACGAGGTGACCGGAATCAGCAGCGGCGCCTTGATCGGCGCCTACGCCTTCCTCGGACCCAAGTACGATCCCGAGATGAAACGCTTGATTTTGACCCTCCGCGCCGCGGACCTGTTTCGCTTTCGGCCGTTGCGCTGGATGATGCGCGATGGGGCGTTCGGCTCGGCGGAACCGGCCCAGCGACTGATCCGCAACGTGTACCACGACGATTTCGTCGCCGATCTGCGGCAGGCCCACGCCGAAGGACGCCGTCTTTTCGTCGGCACCATGAGCGTGCAGACCAAGCAGCTGGTGATCTGGGACGTTGGGGCCATCGCGTCGAGCGGCCGTCCCGACGCCGCCGACCTTGTCCGCAAGGTGCTCCTGGCCGCGGTGTCGTGGCCGGGAGCCGTGCCGCCGGTCGAGTTCGACGTGGAAGTGAATGGTCGTTGTTACCGCGAACAACATTGCGACGCCGGCTCGGCCGCCATGGCGTTCGTGCGTTTCGGGCCGCTGCCCGGCTGGCCTCCGTCATGCGCTCCCGTTCAGCCCGGCTGGCTGGCCGGCTCGGACCTGTACGTCCTCGCCAGTCGCAAGCTGTACTCCGACCCGGCGCCCGTTCGCAAGTGCGCCCTGCCTCGCCTGCTGCTGTCCGTCTCCGCCATCTTTGAAGCCCTGACGCGGGCGGACATCGCTCGGCTGTATTCCTTCTGCGCCGTCTCCGGGATGCGTTTCAACCTGCTCGCTCTGCCCGCCGACTTTCACGGAGCGCCGCCGAGCATGAGTAACCTGTATCCCAAGGATGCGCGGCCCCTATTTGAGATGGGATGTCAAATCGGCGCACGCGGTCCTTGTTGGCGGCATACGCCGCCGGGCGCCGGACCCGGCGAGGAGGCCGTGCCGCGCGATGGGTCCAACATCAAGCCCTGTGGGTTGTAAACCTCTCGCCTCCACCTCTTGTCAATTCCGTTTCCAAACGGCAACACCTTCTCCGGCTCGTGCGGCCTTGTCGGGCCTATTTCCCCATCCACACGCCGAAAAGGGGCGAATGAGAGAGATGGCGAGATTCGGCATCGCAATTGCTAAAAGAGAGGCCAAGGTACTGAACTCGCCTCGTTCGTACGGAAATGTGCTGCCTCCCGCCTTCGCCTGCGGGGATAGCGGATTCACTTCTCCCCAAAGGTCGATGTGCCGGCCCCGGCGGTCCCCCCGCCGGGGCTGGCCTGCCATCCGTCAACGACGGCTGGGAACGGCCTTGACCTCCCCCTCCCTCTGTGCGATACAACTCGCTTCACGGGAGATGCGATCATGCGCCGAAGGGGGACGGCTTGGGTTGCGGCCGTGGTGGCCGCCGCGCTGAGCGGCTGCGGGACGGTGGTGAATTGCACCGCCGTTAACGGCCCAGCCGCCCGCGAGATCTACGGCGGCGTCAAGCAGGACGTGCAAAACGGCTCCGGCCATCTCGCCGAGGCGTTTTACGGACCCTGCCCCTCCTTCTCCCCCTATCCCACCTCGCCCAACTCCGGTCCCAATCTGCTGGGCAAATCGTTCTGCGCCGGCTGCGGAGTCTGCATGCTGGCCCTCGATCTGCCGGTTTCCTTCGTGGCGGACACGCTCACTCTGCCCGTCACCATCCCCGCCGCTCTGAGCAAAACGAAAGAGCCGCGCAAGCGCAAGCGATCTTCGGCCCAGGCACGGACAGCGGTTACACTCCCGACAACGCAGTCGAGGACGGGCGGATGATTCCTCGTCGTCAGTCGGGATAACGGCCGATGGGTCTTCTTCCCGATACTTTCCGCTGGCAAACCGGCCCCTCGCTCCGGTACGATAAATCTTCATCGTGGTCCAACACCGAGTTGTCTTGAAGCGAGAAGAACCCGCATGACGCTCATCCCGACCTGCTGGCCCCGCGCACGGCCCTGCTCCTGGTGATCGTCGCGGCCGTCATTCCTGCCGCCGCGAGGGCGGAGGACGCTCTGCCGCTGAAGACCCTCGCCAACCTCAAGGCGGCGACCGTGTTCCTCAAGGTTGAGGATGGCCGCGATGCGGCCAGCGGCACCGGCTTCGTCATCAAGACGGAAGGACAGACCGCGTACCTCGTCACCAATCACCACGTCATCGACCTCGCCGACGGCAAGCCGCGGCCGTTCGCCAGGCCGCCAGTCATCACGGCCGTCTTCGGCAGCGGCACGAAGAACGATCGTTCCGCCCGCGCCGAGGTGCTCGCCTCCGACGTTCGCCGCGACCTGGCCGTGCTCAAGGTCCAGGGTGTGCGCGATTTGCCTCCACCCATCGAGTACGACCACGAGCCGCAATTGATCGAGACCATGCCGGTCTACATCCTCGGCTTTCCGCTGGGCGAGATGTTGGCGACGGGCAAGGGCAACCCGGCCATCACGGTCAACCGAGGCTCGGTGTCCAGCATCCGCATGAATGACCACGGCGAGGTGGCGACGGTGCAGATCGACGGCGACATCACGCCGGGCAACAGCGGCGGGCCGGTCGTGGACGCACGCGGCCGACTCATCGGCATCGCCGTCGCCACCATCCGCGGTCGAAACATCGGCTTTGCCATCCCCGGCATCGCCCTGACGCGACTGCTGCACGGTCGGCTGCTCGAATACCATTTCACGACTCGGCCGGGTGCGTCGGGGAACCTGGAAGTGCAGGTCGAGCTGACGGTGTTCGATCCGTTCGACCGCATCCGTGGCATCACGTTTTACTACCTGCCCCGCGATCACGGCGGCGCCCGCAAGTTGGCGGCCGTGATGGGCGTGCAGAAGGTGGACCTGCGGCGCAACCGCGGTCAGGTCACGGGCACGTTCTCGCTCGCGGGCGGCGCGGGAGTGGAGACGCCGGTCGCCTTCCAGGCGGTCTACGTCAACGGCGAGGGCAAGACCTTCCTGAGCAACCCGCGTGTCCGCCGTTTCCGTCCCGGTGCCGCGCCGCCGCCTCCGGTGGCCGTGGCCCCTCCGGCTGTCCGACCGCCCCAGCTCGGCAATCAACCGCTCGACAAGGAGGGGGTGACGCAGGCCCTCAAGGATCTACAAAGCGACGAAAACCATCGGCGCCGCATGGCCGCCGACCGTCTGGCGAGGACGCCGCCGGAGGACCGCCGCGCCGGAAGTGGTCAAGGCGCTGGAGCCGCTGCTGAGCGACAAGGACTTATTCGTGCGCATGAGCGGGGTGAAGGCCTACATTCCCTGGGCGGGCAAGGACGGTGTGGCGAGGTACTATCAACTGCTCAAGTCCGATAACGTCTTCATACGGCAGCCGGTAATTGAGCCGCTGGCGAGATATGAGGGGGCGAAGGCGGCCGAGGCGTTGGCGGAGCTTTTGCTGGACCCGCATTGCCGCCATCCCGCCAGCAAGGCGCTACAAGGGATCGGGCCCGGTGCCGAAAAAGCCGTGCAGCCGTACCTGGAGAAAGGCGACTGGGTCACGCGCGGCGAGGCGTGCCGTATTCTCCAGAAAATCGGCACGGCGGATAGTCTTGAAGCCCTGAAGCGCGCCAGCACGGACCGTCAGCCCGGCGTGGCACTGCCGGCCCGCGCCGCCCTGCAAGAAATCGAAAAGCGAAAGGCCAAGGCAACGAAATGAGGGCGAACGGCCGGCGTCAGCCGGCTGGTCGAGTCAAACCAGCCGGCTGACGCCGGCCGTTCGCCAGGTTTAAGGAGTTTCGCACATGCCCGTCCGGACTCAGTGCCCTTCCTGCAAAATGGCCATCAACGCGCCCGACGGAGCGCCTCGTCAGCGCGTGCGCTGCCCTTTCTGTGCATCCGTCTTCATGGTCGAGGCCCGGAACGCTCCACCATCCAAGGCTGTATCGGCGCGACCGCCGGATCGAGACATGCTGCAAACCGGCAAGGACGTGCGGCCGGCGTCCCGGCGCAGCCCTCCGACGATTCGCACGCATGACGAGCCGGTCGTCACCCGCAAGTCGTCGGGCGTTCCCGTGGGTCTGCTGATTGGACTCGGCGTCGGCGTGGCCGGCCTGTTTTTCCTGCTCATCGGGGGAGGGGCCGTCCTGTGGTTCGTTCTCAGCCGATCCAGTGACCCTCCGCCTCCTGTACCTCCGCCGGTGGAAGTCGTCGCTCAGGTCGTCCCTGCTCCGGCTGTAGCGGAACCGGCGCGGCAAGTCGTCCCTGCCGCGCAGGCGGTCCCCGAAGCGCCGGCCGCCGTCGAGGGGGCCGAAGAGTTCGTGGACCTGCCGGAGCGCGGCGAGGCCATGCCGGGCGTGGCCGGACTCAATCCCGAACAACCGCAAGGCGGCGTCCCCGGGCCGGGAATGCCGGGCGCCCGGCCGCGCGTCGCCCTCTCCAACGGACGGGCGGTGCGCGTCGTGGGGAGGGCCGGCATGTCCTTCCAGGTCGATTACCGCTTCGAGCAAAGCACACCACAAGCGGCGGCGCGTTACAAATGGGTGATCCTCACGGCGCGAGGCAAGGTGTTCCCCATCTCCCTCACGGCGGCCCAGCTGCAAGCGAGCGGCACTCTTCAGGCCCGCGGCCTCGGAGCGACGTCAATCGATGCCCCTTACCAGACCTTCCTGGCCATCGAGGTGTCCGTGCCGGGGCGTCTCGGCATCCAGGTCGAGAAGATTTCCGATGTGCTGACAATCCGTTGACAGTGAAGAGGAGCGAAGGTGACGACATGACGCGCAACCTGTTTCGGGCGGCGGTGGTCCTGTGTTCGTCCGCCCTGCTTTGCAGCGGTCCCGGCCCCGTTCGCGGCGAGGAAGCGGAGGCACGGCAGCTCGCCGAGCAGGCCCAGGAGTACGCCCGCGACAAGAAATACGACCAGGCCATCGAATCGATTCACAAGGCCATCCGATTGGAGCCGAAAAACGATCAGTATCTGGGGATGGCCAGCGAGATCGAGCGCCTCGCCGGCCGCTTCGCCGACGGCGTCCGCGACGCGCTGGCCGCCCTCAAAATAAACGACAAGGTTGGTCTCTATTACGCCCTCGTCGCCGCCAACGCCTACGGCAACCAGGATCCCGAGTTGGCCCTGGAATACTGCCGCAAGGTGATCGAAATGGGGCCGAGCAGTGTCCGCCCGTCCGTCTACAACGACGTCAAGGCTTACGAGGACTTGCTCGTCAAGAAGACCTACACCATCACCTGGAACCTCGACCCTTCCGACCCACAGCATCGCAAATTCATCGGCAATTCCCTCCCGGTGGCCCTGCCCAAGAGCGACCTGCCGTACCAGAGCGTCTCGGTGCAGGTCAAGGGCGCCAGAAGCTATCGTCTCGTCAAGGGCGAGGTCAACGACGTGGTGCGCGTCGTGCCCAACGGCAACAAGGCCTTCCAGGTCATCACCAAGGTGACGGTGCAGCCGGTCAGCTACAAGGCGAAGCTGGCGAAGGCCGAGCAACGGGCCGATTCCGGTCAACGTCCGTCCCTTCCTCGGAGCGGCCGAGTCCTTCGACCCGGACAGCCCGGCGCTGAAAAAAATCGCCGCCGAGGTGAAGGGCGGCAACAGCGTCGAGACCGTCCGCAACGTCCTGGCGTGGCTGCACAAGAACATCAAGTACAAGAACGAGGTCAGTTCGATCACCAAGCTGGATTTCAAGAACGTGGACGAGATCGTCGAGCGCGGTCACGCCGAATGCCGCGGCTACACGATGCTGTTCGCGGCCCTGTGCCGCGCCGCCGGCGTGCCGGCCCGGCCGGTGTGGGGCGTGCTGTTCTATCCCAAGAGCTTCGCCAGCCACAACTGGGACGAGGTCTACATCAGCCGGCGTCGGCTGGGTGCCGGTGGACCCGCAGAAGGTCGAGACGTTCGGCTGGCTGCCGATCAACCACGTCCGCATCTTCATGGACCTGCGCAAGACGCCCACGTCGGAAGAGAATTTGCCGCTGCTCAACCTGGTGTTCATGAACGGCGAGAAGTTGCAGTACGAGCAATCGCGCTGAGCGTCGGGCGCATGCCGGGCTTGTGCTGATGCGCACTAGAACGGTCTCACGTCGTATACTCGGCGTTGAGGCGGATGTATTCCTGCGTCAGGTCGCAGGTCCAGAAGGTGCAGCGGCCGGGCCCGAGCGTGAAGCGCAGACGCAGGTGGACGTGACGCTCGCGCTTCAGGTAGGCCGAGGCGGTGGCGGCGTCGAACGGCTGCGGCGCGCCGGCATGATACAGCAGCAGGTCGCCCAGCCACAGCGACAGGTGCTCCTCCTCGAACTCCACGCCCGCGTAGCCCGCCGCCGAAACGATGCGGCCCCAGTTGGGGTCGGCGCCGTGGATGGCCGTCTTGACCAGGGCGCTGTCGGCGATGGTCTTGGCCACGCGGTACGCCTCGCGGTCGTCGCGCAGCCCCTCGACCTCGATGGTGATGAGGTGCGTCGCCCCCTCGGCGTCGGCGGCGATGGCCCGCGCCAGCTCGCCGCACACGTCCGTGACCGCCGCGCCGAACCGCGTCAAGGCCTCGCCGCGCACGGGAGCCTGTCCGGGCTGGCCGGCGCCGTTGGCCAACAGCAGCAGCGTGTCGTTGGTGCTGGTGTGGCCCTCGACGCTGACGCAGTTGAAGGTGTGGTCGGCCGTGCGGCGCGCCAGCGTGGCCAGGTCTTCCGCTGACACCGCGGCGTCACTGCAGACGAACGCCAGCATGGTCGCCATGTTCGGCCCGATCATGGCCGCCCCCTTGGCCACGCCCGTCAGACGGACCGTCGACGCCGTCCAGTTCGACCTCGCGCGTCGCCACCTTGATGCGCGTGTCGGTGGTCAGGATGGCGCGGGCCAGGCTGTCGAGGGCCAGCGGCGTGTCGGCCAGCAGCGGGACGGCGGCGCGGATGCCGGACTCGATCGGCGGCATGGGCAGGTGCCGGCCGATGACGCCGGTGGAGCAGACGAGCATCTGTTCGGGCCGGCAGCCGAGTGCCTCGGCGGCGACGGCGGTCATGGCGCGGGCGTCGTCCAGGCCCCGCCGGCCGGTGCAGGCGTTGGCGTTGCCCGAGCAGACGACGACGCCGCGCACCTCGGCGGACGGCAGCCGTTCCTGGCAGACGCGCACCGGGGCGGCGCGTACGCGGTTCTGCGTGAACACGCCCGCCGCCGCGGCCGGGACGTCGCTGACGAGCAGGGCCAGGTCGCGGCGGTCCGGGTCGGGACGGAGGCCGCAGTGCAGGCCGGCGTAGCGAAAACCCTTGGCGAGGTGCCAGATGGTCATGCCTTCGAGTTCCTCTGGAGGTAAACCGCCTCTATCGCATCAACGCATAGAGTACGGCCGCCCGGCCCAGGCGGACAGCACTGTCGTAATCGTGACCCAGGCAGTCCGACGAGGTAGTGTGCTCCAGAGCGCAGCCGAGGTCGTATTTGCTGTAGATCACCACCCAGCGGCCGTTGTACTTGATGCCCTCCAGGGCCGGCGCCACCGCGCGATACTCCGGGTCCACGCCCTTGCCGTCCGCCTTCGGACGGCGGCAGCGCACCTGCTTGATCTCCTGGCCGTTCAGCTCCCGACCGAAGAGTTCGTCCGACGGCGGGATCGGCTCCAGCTTCAGCTTTTCCTCCGCCCATAGCGTTTCCATGAACTTGCGGAAGGAGGCGTCGAAAGCCGGCGAGCCGCAGCAAGCGTCGGCCAGCAGCAGGCCGCCCGACGTCAGGT
The DNA here is from genome assembly GCA_963849325.1 of uncultured Planctomycetota bacterium. Taxonomy (GTDB): domain Bacteria; phylum Planctomycetota; class Planctomycetia; order Gemmatales; family Gemmataceae; genus JAJPHU01. The sequence continues at coordinate 949,897 of CAWKHF010000012.1, forward strand.
TGAAGTGCAGGGGTTTCAGGTCCTTCGCCTTTTCCTCGAAGGCGCCGCGACCGTGCATGTACAGGAAGCGGTAACGGACCACATCTTCGCGCGACGGAAACACCTCGATCGGCTCCAGCACCACGTCGAGTCCGACCTTGCGCATCTCGCTCATGAGGTTGCGCATGGCCTTGGGGGCCGGCCGCCAGTCGCCGCCGGCGACCGGCGTGTAGTGGATCTGGCCCACCTTCAGGTAGCCGCGGCGCACACGCTGCCGTTTATCTTCGGGCGGGATCACGATCTCGGTCAGACGGGGCCGCGGCGGTTCCAGGCCGGTGGCATAGGCGATGATGTTGGCCGCCAACTGGAAGGCGGTTCGACCTTCCACGCTGCGGTCGAAATCGTTGGCCTCCCAGTAGTAAGCCAGCGGTCGCGGGCTGAAAATCACCACCCACTTGCAGCCGTGCTGGATACCGTACAGCGGGAACGGCCGATTCGGCGTCAGCAGGAACTTGCCCGACGCCGTCCAGATCGGATGATCGTCCGGCAGGGGCTTCAAATCGGCATCGGGGAAGATGCGGCCCATGAGTTTCTCGAAGTCTGCGTCGAAAGCCCTCCGCGCCGCAGCAAGCCTCGGCGAGCACGAAACCGCCGTTCTCCAGGTAGTCCTTGAGGATTTCCTCTTCGTTGCCGCGCGGGGCGTAGTCGTGGCCGTTGAAATAGACGATGGGCGAGGGCAGCAGCTCGGCGGCCAGGCGGCGCCGCTCCGGCACCGCCTCGGCCCGGCCGCGCACGTCGAAGATTTGCCAGGCCAGCGGTTGACGCTTGAACAATTCGCGGCTGGCGAAATCGACCAAGTGGCGCACGTCGCTGTGTTTGTTGTTCCAGCCATCGTAGCCGCGCGGGCCGTAGGCCAGCTTGGTCAACAGCACCGGCGTCCGCCCCTTGGCGAGGAACAGCAGCGCGAAGCTCGTCGCCACCACCGGCGTGCCGTCGAGGTTGCCCACGCCCTGCCAGGAGCCGTCGCCCCTCTGAACGCGAACCAGGTATTCGCAGCCGATCTCGTACCAGTCGTGGCCGCCGAAGAAGCGACGACCGGTCAGCCGGCCGGTGCGTTCCAGTCCGTACAGACAATAGAACTGGGCCGGGCCGAGCCGAGTCGCGGCGTTGTCCGCGCCGAGCCGCGCCGGGAAGTGGGCGCCGATCCAGCGCAGACCGTTGACGGCCGGGCCATCCTCGTCGTAGACGCCGCAGTCCTTGATGACGCCGCCCTCCATGTGCTGCTTGCCGACGTCCAGGTCCATGCCGGTAATCATCAAGTTGCACAGTCCGGCGCTGGTCATGGTCATCGACGGCGGATTGCCGGCCTTGTACGCCCATCCGCCGATGCCTCCCCTGGCCTGTTCCGCCTTGGGGATCTGCGTGGCGATCATGAATTGGCGGATTTTGCCCAGCGCCTCCTTGTTCACCTTGACGCCGGATTCGATGCCGGCGTGCAGGCCGAGGACGGCGTACTGCGAGTTGGAGTTGTCCGTGGTGGTGTCCTCGCCATAACCCCAGCCGTTGGGCTTCTGGTGCTCGATCAGCCAGTTGACGTTTTGCTGAATGCGTTCGCGGTCGATGGCCTGGCCGGCCTGGCTGTAGGCCATCGTTTGCAGGGCGACCACATAGGTCTTGCTGAAGCGGCCGAGCTTGATGTCGCGCAGATACTTCAAGCCGTCCTGGATGGCCGGATCGGTGGCCGGCACGCCGGCGGTGAGCAGGGCCAGCAGTGCCAGGCTGGTCGTGCCGCCGGGATAGGCGACGTGAACGGCGTCCGTCTCCCAGCTGCCATTGTTCCGCCGCTGGCCGAGCAGAAACTTCTTGCCGTCGTCGATGGACTTGCGCACTTTCTCGACCAGTGGGTCGTCGCCTCGGGCGGGGGCGGCCGCCGACATGAACAGAACCAGGACCATCGCCGACATCAACAGCCATCGCATGACGGCAATCCTCGGTGGAAGGGGGACAGAGAAGAGGACTGCCTTCATTGTGAACGGCGCGGTGGAGACTGCCAAGGGGCAAACTTACAGCAGCTCCCGCACCGGCTCGCGTTCGTCGAGCAGATAGCGCGGCCGGCCGGAGCCGTCGCGGAAGGTCATCGCCGGGTCGATGCCGATGGTCTGGTAAATGGTGCTCAGAACGTTGGAAATCTTGTAGGGTCGGTCCTTCGGGTATTCGCCGCGGGCGTCGGTGGAGCCAATGACCTGGCCCATCTTCAAACCGCCTCCGGCGATCGGCGGCGGACATGGCCGGCAGCCAATGTTCGCGGCCGGCGACCTTGTTGATCCGTGGGCTGCGGCCGAACTCACCCCAGACGAGGACCACGACGTCCTTTTCCAGGCCGCGCTGGTGCAAATCTTCGAGGAGGGCCGACAGGGATTGGTCCAGCCTGGGACAGAGCACGTCGCGCATCTTGGGGAAGCCGAGGACGTTGGCCGGGCCGTGCATGTCCCAGTAGCCCAGCGCGACCTCCACGAAGCCCACACCCGCCTCGACCAGTCGCCGGGCCAACAGCATCTGGAGGCCCTGGCCGTGGAAGCGGCTGTCCGAGCCGTAGCGTTCCCGCACTTGCAGCGGTTCCTTGCTCACGTCGAGGGCGATGCGCAGAGCGCTCGAGGTCACGATCTCGAAAGCCCGGCCCTGGAAGGCATCGAGGCCGTTCGCGATCCCCGAGGCGTCCAGGTCGCGGCGCATCGCATCGAAGCTGGCCAGCAGCTGTTTCCGGTCCCCCAGCCGGCCGCGATCGACACCCGGCGGAAGCTGCAGATCCGCCACGGCGGGACTTTTCCCGAGGTTGTCCACGTTCCCCGACAGCGAGAGGGGCAGATGGGCGCGACCCAGGAAGCCCGCTTGCAGGTAGAATTGCCAGATGGGCAGACGGCGTCGCGGTGGGGAAGGACATCTTTCGCATGGTGACATAGGGGGGCACGCCGTTGGCCGACATGCCGCGCACCCTGGAAATCACCGACCCCATGCACGGGTGCTGCCCCCGCGGACTCTCGACCTCGTTGCGGCCCGTCATAACTTCCGCATCGCTGTGGCCATTCGGAGCGGTCGCGGACAGAGAGCGGATGATGGTCATCTTGTCCATCAGGGCCGCTTGCCGAGGGAACAGCTCGCAGATGTCGATGCCGCTGACTTTCGTCTTGATCGGCTTGAACTCGCCGCGATACTCGGCCGGTGCATCGGGCTTCATGTCGTAGGTATCGAGCTGGGAGGGACCGCCGAGCAGGTACACCATGATCACCGACTTGTTCGGCCGCGACGCCGGCCGCCGCGACGCCGCCGCTTGCAGGCGGAACAGGTCGGCCAGGCTCGAGCGCCCCGCCCAGGGCGCCGATCCGCAGAAAGTCACGGCGGCTAATGCCGTCGCAGAATCTCCCCGTGTTGTCTCCCCAGATGGTCAACATGCTCGAATCCTCCTGATGACCCTCATTCGTGACCGATAGTTGTCACCGCGACCGCGTTGGACATCTCTGGTTTGGCTGGTTCAAACAGCTCGATGGTGAAGCCATCGGGATCGTACAGGTAAACCACAAAGCCGCCGCGGTTCGGACCGGCCGTGATGGCGACCGGCTCGGTGCGGAAACGTACACCTTGGGTCCGCAGTGCGTCGTAGGCCCGGTGGATATCGTCCACCTCACAGCACAGGTGTGCATGGCCGGCGCAGTTTGTCGCGGGCAACCCGTTCTCGACGGCATGAGATAGATACTGCACCAATTCCAGCGTGGGCCGGCCGCCTGTCCCCAATTGGAAGGAGGCCACTTCCAGGCGGACACCGGGACAGCCGGTCTGCCGTCCGACGTAGCTCGCCTCAGCCGTGCGCCGCGCGAGCAGGCGCAGGCCCAGCACGTCGCGGTAAAACCCGATCGACCGGTCGATGTCCCGCACCGTCAGGCCCAGATGATGCACAGCGCCGAGCAGCCGGTCCATCATATCCTCATCAGATCGTTTACGTCTCGAAAGCTATCCAAAGTGTTTTCAGGTCATCGGTCGGTGCCCGGGCCGCCGGGCCGTCCATGAGCCAGGTCACCAGCACACCCTCGGATCGGTCAGCCGTTGGCAAGGAGTTCGGTCACCACGCGGCCGGACTGGCCGTCGAGCAGCGACTCCGCCCGGCCGCCCTGGACGAAGACCAGCCGCTCCGCGTCCAGGCCGAACAGGTGCAGCAGGGTAGCGTGATAGTCGTAGTGGTGGACAATGTCTTCGACGGCGCGATGGCCGAACTCGTCCGTCTGTCCGTACACGAAGCCCCGCTTCACGCCGCCGCCGGCCAGCCACATCGTAAACCCGTCGGTGTTGTGGTCGCGGCCGGGGAGGTAGCCGTCGCCGCGGAACTGCACGAACGGCAGCCGGCCCATCTCGCCGCCCCAGTGGACCAACGTCGTCTCCAGCAACCCGCGCTGCTTCAAGTCGGTCACCAGGGCCGCGGATGGCTTGTCCACCTGCCGGCATCGCTCCGGCAGATACCGATGGATGTGCTCGTGATGGTCCCAGCCGTTGGCCCAGACCTGCACGAAACGGACGCCGCGCTCGACCAGTCGTCGGGCGATCAGGCAGCGGGTGCCGAAGTTCCGCGTCACCGGGTCGTCGAGGCCATACAGCCGGCGCGTCGCTTCCGTCTCTCGCGACACGTCGAAGGCCTCCTTGGCGGCCGTCTGCATCCGCGCGGCCAGGCGATAGCTCTGGATGCGAGCCTCCAGGTCGGTCTCTCCCGGCGAGTGCTCCAGGTCGCGGCGGTTGAGTCCGTCGAGGTAGTCCAACTGCAATTGCTGCGGCCCGCCGCGCAGCAGCGCCGTCGGGTCGAGGTTGGAGATGCGCGGCTCGGTCGGCCGGGCCATCGTCCCTTGGTAGATCGACGGCAGCCAGCCGTTGGACCAGTTCTCCGCCCCATAGACCGGCAGACCGGTATCCGGCAGGGCGACATATGCCGGCAACTCCTGCGTCTCGGCGCCCAGGGCGTAGGTCAGCCAACTGCCCAGTGACGGCCGACCGCCGCGGTTGCGCCCGAGCCGAACGCCCGCAGCCCGCCGCCGTGGTTGCGGATGCCGCGCGAGGTTCATCGAGCGGATGACCGTGAGGTCGTCCACGATCCGGGCGATGTGCGGCAGCAGGTCGGATACCTCGATGCCGGATTGGCCGCGCTTGGCAAACTTCGCGATTCCTTTCATCACGGTGGAGGTGGCGCCGCCGGCGTTGTCGTAATCGACCTTGAGCACGAGCGACTTGCCGTCGTACTTGTCCAGCGTCGGCTTGGGATCGAAGAGGTCGATGTGGCTGGGACCGCCTTCGATGAACAGCGAGATCATCGCCTTCGCCCGGGCCGGCCGCGGCGGCTGCTTCGGCTTCAGGTCGTAAGTGCGGCGGTCCAGGTCGGGCATGACCGGCGCGGCCAGCAACCTGTCTTCGTTGAGCAGCCAGGCGAGGGCCAGGCTGCCGATGCCCATGGCGCTGCCGGCCACGAAATGCCGGCGGCCGCACACCGCTCCACCAGACGACGGACGCATACGCTGCCTTCCTCTCTCCTTCGGACATATGAGGTCGCTCAACGCACGTAGAGAAAACGGTTCGAGGCCATCAGTGCCTGGCAATAGGTCGCCAGCGCCGCCCGGGCCGGGTCCGCGAGCGTCGGCGGGCTGGTCGGCTGGGCCGACCCCCGCCGGGGCCGGCGGGCCGGCTCGGCCGGCGGCGCCGAGGCCAATTCCTTCACCCGCGCCCGCAGCAGCTCCGTCTGCCGGGCCAGGTACGCGGCGGCCGACTCGACCTCGACTTCGTTCGCCTCGACGCCGAAGGCGAGACGCCACGCCAACCGCACCTGCCGGATCGGATCATCGCCGGCCTCGGCCCGGACCCGATCCGCAAACGCTTCCGCCGTGCGCAGCGCGAAGGGGCTGTTCAGCAGCAGCAGCGCCTGCGGCGTAACCGTGGAGACCATGCGGACCTCGCAATTGGGCGCCATCATCGGAGCGTCGAACGCCTCCAACTCCGGGCTCAACGCCGTCCGGCGCGCCGCCAGATACACGCTACGCCGACAGGCCAGGGTCGGGACCCGAGTCCTCCGCCCGGCCTGATCGGTGCTTTCCGAAGCGACCGGCACGGGCGGCCCGAACGGGCTGGGGTCCAGCTTGCCGGAGACAGCCACCATCGCGTCGCGCACAGCCTCGGCCTCCAAGCGGCGGACGGAGAAGCGAGCCAGGAGGCGGTTGTCCGGATCGACGGTGTCCAGCCGCGACCGCCGGGCCGACGACTGCCGGTAAGCGGTCGAGCAGACGATCAGTCGGTGCATCGCCTTCAGACTCCACCCTCGGGCCGGCAGCTCGCTCGCCAACCAGTCGAGCAGGGCCGGATGGCTGGGCCGATCGCCGAGCCGGCCGAAGTCCGCCAGGGTAGTCACGATGCCGCGGCCGAAGTGCAGCGCCCAGACCCGGTTCATGAGCACGCGGGCCAACAGCGGATGCCGGCCGTCGGTCAGGTGGCGGGCAAAGGCCAGCCGCCGTCCGGTGGTCGGCACGTTCGGGTCTTTCTCCGGAATGTCCGTCTCGACCACGCCGCCCAGGACCAGGAGGTCGCCGGGCGGCACCGCCTGCTTGGGCTGCTCGTGATCGCCGCGGTGCAACAGCCGAGTGACCGGGACTTTACCCGGAACCTCGGTCAATACCCGGACGAACTCCTCTCGCGGCTTGGAGGCCAGGATCGCCTTGATCCGAGCATCGTATGCCTCCAGCCGCTTTTGACCTTCCAGGATCCCCGGCAGACGTTGGAAAAGTCCCAGGTTGGAGGCGTTCACCCGATTTCAGGTTCGGGTAACGGTCGAGGACTCGTGCTTGCTCCGCCGTTCGTCGGGACGGGGCAGATTCATCGCCGCGGCGACAAGGGGACGATCGCTCTCCGGGAGTCGTTGAATCAGCACGGCCTTGATCTTGGCGATCTGCTCGCGGACGAGTTGGTCACGGGCGCGCTTCTCGGCGGCCGCCTCGCGGTCGATCGTCTCGACCTTTCGGCGATGGGCCTCTCCGGCCAGCGAGATCCGTCGCTGGTCCGGCGTGCGCCAGTTCTGCCAGTCCAGGGCCGGCTCAAAGACGGCGCGGAGGCGATGGTAGTCTACGTGGCTGATCGGGTCGTAGCGGTGGTCGTGGCAGCGGGCGCACTGCACGGTCAGACCCAGCAGGGACGTGGACACCACCTGGAGCGTGTCGGCGATCACCTGGTTGCGCACCGCCGGGGTGTTCTCCTGACCGGTGCCGTCCGGCACCATCCGCAAGAAGCCGGTCGCGGCCAGCTTGTCGAGGTCGGCGGCGGAGAGGTCCTGGTACGGCGGCCGCACCATCTCGTCGCCGGCCAGTTGCTCCTGGAGGAACTGGTCCAGCGGCTTATCGGCGTTGAAGGAGCGAATCACGTAATCGCGGTAACGGTAGGCGTCCGCGCGGGGTGGGTCGCGCTCGCTGTGTCCCTCGGAGTCGGCGTAGCCGGCGACGTCCAGCCAGTGGCGGCCCCAGCGCTCGCCGTAGTGCGGGCGACGCCAACAATTCGTCCACCAGCCGCTCGTAGGCGTCCGGGGCTGTGTCGGCGACGAAAGCGGTCCACCGCCTCGGGTGTCGGCGGCAGGCCGAGCAGGTCGAAAGAGAGCCGGCGGATCAGGGTCGCCCTGTCGGACTCGGGAGAAAAGGTGAGTCCTTTCTCTTCCAACGCCGCCAGCAGGAAGGCGTCGATGGGCGTGCGGACTTTCGCGGCCTCCTTCACGGCGGGCAGAGGGGGCCGTCGGATCGGGCGGAACGCCCACCAGGTGCGTTCCTCCTCGGTGAAGTACGGCTCCGCCCCGAGGGATGTCGGCTCCGGGCGCACCGTCGGCGCACCGTCGGCGACCCAGCGGCGCAGCAGCTCGACCTCCCGCGGGGTAGGCCGCTTCTTCATCTCCGGTGGCGGCATTTCCTGATCGGCGATGCGCCGCAGCAGCAGGCTTTCCTCCGGCTTGCCGAGCGCGACCGCCGGCCCGGAGCGGCCGCCGGCAACGAGGGTGCGGCGCAGGCGCAGGTCGAGCTTGCCCTTGGGCTTTCCCTCCTCGCCGTGGCAGTGGAAGCAGTGCGTCTTGAGGATGGGCCGGACGTCGCGCTCGTAGGTCACCCTAGGCTCTGCCCCGGCGGCGAGGCCCGGGAGGAACGCGGCAACGGCGGGAATGAGGACGCGGCGAAATCGGTCCAGCATGACTTACGGTCCTGAGAGAACAACCCGGTGCGGAATCGGGAAAGTCCTGCGATCGCGGGGGTAGGGTAGGCCGATTCGATTATCCACTCAACCATCGCGCGTGTCAACGGGGTGGGACCGGAATCACAGTCATGGGGTTGGCTGGGCCGCACTAGCGTAATGACTCGACGCACCGTCTATCGCGTGGCCGATCCACTGCAGCGACTGGTTCGAGCGTATGCACGGCGCCGCACCCCGCAGCGGTAAGCCAGGTAGTCATCCGCTGAGGAAGTTGCGCATCCACGAGGAAATTCATGGGACCACCGGGTAGAGCCGGCGGGTCCGAGCTAGTCAGGCGGCGAAAGCCAGTACAGCTAAGAGATCGTCACGCTCCAGGTCGCTGTAGTCGGCCAAGATCTCATCCATAGTCATACCCGAACTGAGCAATTCGAGGAGCGTCTCTACCGGGTAGCGGAGTCCGCGGACGCACGGCTTGCCATGACAAACCGATGGATCAATCGTAATTCGAGAGAGTAGTGTGTCCATATCCCTAGCATACCAAAAACGGACGCCCTCATCGCCGAACAATAAGCTCAGATGGGGATGATGCCGGGTTGCTCCCACCGACGACAAGCCGGCGGTATTATGGAGTAACCCAGTAAAAGCCACCCCATCTGGAGCAACCCGACATGTCCACCACTCTACCACTGTTCGTCGGACTGGACTACTCCCAACACGCCGTCCAACTGTGCGTCTTGGACCCCACGGGTCAGGTCTTGTGTAACCGCGCCGTGCCTGACTCCGCCGACGCCATCGATCAGGCCGTCCGGCGATTCGGTGCCGTCCGCGGCGTCGCCCTGGAAGCCTGCACCGGAGCCGCCAACCTCGCCGAGGAACTCGCCGACCGCTTCGCCTGGCCCGTCCACCTCGCCCACCCCGGCTTCGTCTCCCGCATGAAGCAGTCGCCCGACAAAACCGACTTCTCCGACGCCCGCGTCCTGGCCGACCTCGAACGGGTCGGCTACCTGCCCCGCGTCTGGATCGCCCCCAAGCAGCTCCGCGAGTTGCGTACCCTGGTCCGCGACCGCCAGCAGTTGGCCGCCCAGCGACGCAACCTCAAACTTCAGATCGGTGCCCTGCTACGGGAACACCGCCTACGCTGTAGCCACAACCGCTGGACGCGGGCCTGGCACGCCTGGCTGGAGCATCAAGCTCAACTGCCCGAACAAGCACGCTGGGTCATGCAACAACGCCTGCGTCGGCTGGCCTGGATCGTCCAGGAGATCCGCACCGTCGAAGAACGTCTCGAACAAGTCACCGCTGTGGACGGCACCGTAACTTGGCTGCGGACGATCAAGGGCATTGGTCCGGTCACCGCCTGGACGTTGCGGGCCGAGATCGGTCGCTTCGACCGTTTCCGCACCGGCAAGCAGTTGGCGCGGTACTGCGGCCTGACGCCGTGCAACCGCTCCTCGGGCGTGCGTGAGGCCGACGCCGGTTTGATCCGGGCGGCCAATCCCGAACTGCGTCGCGTGCTCATCGAGGCGGCCTGGCTGTTGGCTCGTCTGCAGCCGCGTTGGCGGCAACTGGCCGAGCGTCTGAAGGCACGGGGCAAACCGAGTACGGTGGTGATAGCGGCCGTGGCCAACCGCTTCGTGCGTTGGTTGTACCACGAAGGAGTCCGCCAACAGGCGGCGGCCTGACGGATAGTGACAAGGCGTTGTCATTGTCGGGGAAGTTCCTGAGCGGTTGCGGGTGTGCTCGGCCGGCTGCTGGGGTTTAATCCTCGCGCTCAGATGGGGCAGCCCGCAACCTTTCTTCGCATCCCATTTGGGCAGGGTCTTGAACCCACGCTCGGATAAGAAGCATGGGAGCCCCAACAGCGTCGGCGTCCTGCCGAAGATTTCGCCGCCTCCGTGCGGCGACCAGGGGCGCTCATTGCCGCCCCCTGGACCCCCGGCTAGCCTCTCTCTGTTCCGGGAGGAAGAGAGGAGACTAACGCCGAGAAAAGGTGATTTTCCTCTTGACGAGTGGCCTGGCATCATAGAAGCAACCGGCTCACGCGGGACGAGCGTAAGGACTTGACGCACCGCTCAAGGGATGCCGGCATGACGGGCCGCTTCGGGATCGATAGGCCGCAGCGCCTCGGCGGCAGTCCGACGCCAGGGGTCTTCACACTTGAGTCGGTTTCGACCAACGCTTTCCGCGTCGGATCATACGGCTTCGCGGTCCCAGCGGATTGCTCAAGGATCGAAACGCGCCCGCAGGTGCGGAGGCATCAGCGGGCACACGTCCGCTGGGCGAGCGAAGAGACGATGGCGGACACGGGCGAGGCCGTCATAGAGACGGTCGCGGATGACGGCGGGGACCAGGACGAGCAATCCGGACAGCACACGCCAGACGCCGCCCAGACGTCGCAGGATGTGCAGCACCGCGGCCGAGCGCAGTCAACAGCAGCCCGTTCTCGGTTCGCACCACGAGGCTGAGTGGCAGGGCCGCACGCTCGTTCTCGGAGACCAGCGCCGCAAACGTCTCGCCCTGCAGCGGCGCGAAACGGAAGGCCGTCCCTGCCGCATCCACGGCCAAGATCCAGCGAACGGATCGATGGCAAAAGCCGCAATGACCATCGTAAAAGATAGTCTCCGTGCCGACGGGCGACGGACGAAGGGTCATGGACGGGGAGCCTCCCAACAACGACGCTATGCGAGTTCGCCACGTCTGACCGATCCTACCCGCCAAGTCGCCCATTGGCACCAAACTTTTCAAACCGCGTCCAGAATCGACGAATCTCCCGTCGGCCGATTCCACTGGAAAAAATCGCTCCGGTGTTGTAAGACGTGCCACTCGCAAGATCGTTGTCACGAAAAGGGAAATGGGCCTAGCGCAAGCTCCAGGGACCATCTGTCCGAGTACCAGCGGCCAACGGCACTCGATCAGGCAAGGAGGAGAGCCATGAAACGCTACCGATGGGCCCTGGCGACGGCCGGCGTGTTGTTGCTGACCGGCTGGGTACTGTGCCAGATAGGCTGGCTGGCGCCATCGGGCCGAGACGTCGCGCCGGCGCGGGTCCAGAGCGCCGACCCGCTGGATTCGCCGGCTGGCTGGCGCTACCGCCAGAGCCTGCCGCACCACTGGCGCTACTGCGTGCTGAATAATATAAGTCGGTAAACGACGACGAATCGGAAGGGGCCGTCAACGGCGGAACGTCCGCCTCACCTGCAAGGTAGGAGGGACGGGCTGGGGAGCGAGTCGCGGCGCTTCCCGGATCGTCGTTTTCTCTTCCCACAACCGCGGCGGCCCAGGTTCAGCGCGTCCGTCCGTCAGTTCCACGCGCAGTCTTGCCTCGCCGACTTTCTTCGCCTCCACCTCGACCGTGTACGTCGTCTCCTGCCCCGCGTCCAGCGCCGGCAGAGGATCGAAGCGGATGGTCTGTCCATCCCTCTGGGCCGTGGTCGGACCGCGCTGGCCGAGCACGGCCATTTCCTCGGGGACCGTGATGACGAGGGTAGGGCGGAGGAAGGCCGTCCGATCGGGGTTGAGGAGACGGAGCGTGTAAACGGCCCTCTGGCCCACGTCGAGCGGATCGCCGCTCTTGTCGATCTCGACCGTGGGGCCGGAGGCAGACTCGAAGCGCGTCTCGACGAGAGCGTGGGCGGACAGATCGTGCTCGGCCTTAACGCGGGCCATGTTGCCGAAGCGTCCGGGACGCGGAGCGCGGAGGACCACTTGCAGCACACGCCGCTCGCCTGGCGGCAAGCTGCCCAGCGACCAGCGCACGTGGCCACCCTCGACCCGGCCACCCGCGCCTGGCGCTGAGGAATTCGATCCCGGACGGCAGTTCGTCGGACACCTGCACGCCGTTGGCCGGCATCGTTCCGGGATTGCTGACGGTGATCTGGTACGCCGCCGGTCGATGGACCAGCCGTCGCTGCGGCCCGGTCTTGAGGAGGGACAACTTCGCTTCGCCAACGGTGATGCTGGCACTGGCCTTCTGGCGCACGCCGCCGGCGGCGGTTACTTCCGCCTTGTCGTGGAACGTGCCGATCTGCTTCGAGATGGCCTGGTATTCGATGCGCCGCGTCTGCCCAGCAGCCAGGTCGCCCAGCTTCCAGGTCAACGGCGCCTCCGGCTTGGGATCGGGACTGCCCTTGACGACGCCGATGAACTCCAGACCCTTCGGCAGTTCGTCGGTCAAGACGACGTCGCGGGCCAGGGACGGCCCCGTGTTCGTGACTTCGAGGCGGAAGGTGATCGACTCGTGCAGCAGCGCCTGTGCCGGCGCGGTGACGCGCAGGCGGACGCCAGGACGGGCGATGCGCGTCTTGACCGTCTGCCCGTGCTCGAACTGGACGTAGGCGCTGTTCTGGACCTCGTCGGTCCCGGCGGGGTTGATGTCCAGCACGATCTCCTTCCGCTCGCCCGGCTTCAACGTACCGAGTTCCCAGAGCAGGTCGGTCGCGCCGGCCTTGGTCGGTGTCTTCTGCTCCGGCTTCGGCTCGGCGCGGACGAAGCGGGTGCCGGCGGGCAGACGGTCGCGGACCAGGACGTGATGCGCCGCGGCCCGCGAGACGTTCTCGATCGTGAGTCGATATTCGATGTCCTTGTCGGGCTGGATTTGCGCGGGGCGCGGACGCGCAGACGGACGATCGGCACGGGCGGGTCCATCGGCTGCGGCCCGAGCGGCATCCCCGGAAAGGGGACCGTCTCATCCGGCGTCACGGGCGTGGGCGGTGGGGCCGTGAAGGGCGGCGTGGGCGAATCGGGTGGCGTGGGAGGCATGGGCGCTTCGGCGAGCGGTGGCTCGCCCGGCACGGCCGCCGGCGCCATCCACGGCTGCGCGACGGAGCACTCAGGGATCGGCCACGATACGGCCTGACCACGGCTGACGAGAAGGACCGGCGCCAGCAACAGTCCGAGAAGCATCGCCAGTCCCGCCATCCGTGCGGAGGGTTGCCATCCGTTCATAGCGCCTGTCCTCTTCTCCGAACGGCCTTTCCTTCGTGTGCCCGCATTGCCGGGCGCGGCCGCCCATTGTCGCTTTTCGCGCGCTTTTTGTCTGCACAAGTTCTCGCCGGAAAGGTCTGGTTATCCTCGCCCACTTTGCCTAGACGCTGCTTTTCGCCGCGCAGAGGCACTCGACGACTCGACCGATCGCGCCGGCGTCCGCCCGATTCGTCGCGGCGAATTCCAGGCTGTGCCGTTGCCGCGGCTGAGCCGGACTGCTACAACCGGATAGAATGTGCTCATCATCCGTCGGAATTCATCGAGACGAGGCACCCTGATGCACCCCCCGCTTCCTCCTCCGCACCGCGACCCGGATCACCCCGGCGAATCGTTCGCCCTCGACGCTCGGGACGACAAGGAACTGGAGTCCGGTCCCCTGGCCATCGTCGGCGGCTGCGGCCACGTCGGCCTGCCGCTGGCCCTGGCCTTCGCCGCGCAAGGGCTACTCGGTCGATCTGCTCGACACTTCCGCCGAGCGCGTGGCCCTGGTCAACAGCGGCCGCATGCCGTTCCACGAGGACGACGCCGAGCCGCTGCTGGCCGAGTCCATCCGCAACGGCCGCATCAAGGCGACGACCGACTCCGCCGTCCTCGAAGACGCCGCCGCCATCATCGTCACCATCGGCACGCCGGTCGATGAATACCTCGATCCCGTCCGTCGGCGAGTTCGATCGCGCCCTGACGCGAGCTGCTGCACCAGGTCCGGCCCGGCCAGCTGCTCGTCCTGCGCAGCACCGTCTTCCCCGGCATGACCGATCGCCTGGCCCGCCAACTCGAACAGCTCGGCCGCTCCGACGTGGATCTGGCCTACTGTCCCGAGCGCATCGTGCAGGGCAAATCGCTGATCGAGCTGGAGCAGTTGCCGCAGCTGGTCGCCGGCGCCACGCCGCGCGCGGCCCGCCGGGCCGCGGCCCTGTTCCGCATCATCTGCCCCAAGGTGCTGTTTCTGCGGCCCGTCGAGGCGGAGTTGGCCAAGCTGTTCTGCAACGCCTGGCGCTACATCAACTTCGCCATCGCCAACCAGTTCTACGTCATGGCCCAGCACTTCGAGGCCGACTTCCACACCATCTACCACGCCCTGCGCGAGGACTATCCGCGCATGCAGTCGCTGGCCCGGCCCGGGCTTCGCCGCCGGCCCTTGTCTGCTCAAGGACACCATGCAGCTGGGCGCCTTCAATCACGGCTCGTTCGTCCTCGGCCAGGCGGCCATGATGATTAACGAAGGGCTGCCCTATCTCGTCGTGCAGGACATCAAGCGCGCCTACCCGCTGGCGGAGATGACCGTCGGCATCCTCGGCATGGCGTTCAAGCCGGACAGCGACGATCCGCGTTCGTCGCTGTCGTACAAGCTGCGCAAGGTGCTGCTGCTGGAGTGCAAGCGCGTCCTCTGCACCGATCCCTACGTCCCCGATCCCGGAGCTGACGCCGCTGGCCGAAGTGCTCGATCAGGCCGACCTGCTCATCGTCGGCACGCCGCACGACTGCTACCGCGACCTGACGTGCCGCCAGCCGATCCTCGACATCACCGGCACGATCCAGAAAGCGGTCGGCGATCGGCCATCCGCGATCAACCAACGAGCGGAGTTGGCATGAAAATACTGGTCACCGGCGCGGCCGGCTTCATCGGCGGCTATCTGGTGGAAGAGCTGTTGCAGGCCGGCCACGAAGTGATCGGCCTCGACAATTTCTCCAAGTACGGCCCGCTCCAGCAGGCATCTCTCGAACATCCCGCCTATCGCTTCGTCGAGGGCGACGCCAAGGACGTCGGCCTGCTGACGTCGCTGATGGCCGACGTGGACCAGGTCGTCGCCGGGGCCGCGCGCATCGGCGGCATCAGCTATTTTCACGAGTTCGCTTACGACTTGCTGGCCGAGAACGAGCGTCTGACGGCGGCCGTCTTCGACGCGGCCCTCGCCGCTTTCCACCGCGGCACGTCTGAAAAAGATCAACGTCATCAGCTCGTCGATGGTGTTCGAGAACGCGACGGTATGGCCGACGCCGGAGGGCGAGCAGCGCCGCTGTCCGCCGCCGCACTCGACCTACGGCTTCCAGAAGCTGGCGACCGAATACTACGCCCAGGGCGCCTGGGAGCAGTATCAGCTGCCGTACACGATCGTCCGGCCGTTCAACTGCGTCGGCGTCGGCGAGCGGCGGGCGCTGTGCGAGAAGGAGGTCCTCAGCGGCAACGTGCGCCTGGCCATGAGCCACGTCGTGCCGGACCTGATCCAGAAGGTGCTCAAGGGCCAGGATCCGCTGCACCTCCTCGGCGACGGCCGGCAGGTGCGTCACTACACCTACGGCGCCGACCTGGCTCGCGGCATCCGCCTGTGCATCGAGCGGCCCGAGGCGGTCAACGAGGACTTCAACCTCAGCACGGCCGAATCGACGACGGTGCTCGATCTGGCCCGCATGATCTGGGACAAGCTGCGGCCCGGCGATCCGTTCCGCTACGTCAGCGATCCGCCCTACCCCTACGACGTGCAGAAGCGCGTGCCCGCCGTCGAGAAGGCCGAGCGCTTGCTCGGCTTCCGCGCTACCACGCCTCTGAGCGACATCCTCGACGTCGTCATCCCCTGGGTCCGCCAGCAGGTGGAATACGGCAACATCTAAAGAGAGGGAATAGGGAATAGGGAATAGATAGGAAGCGAGAAATGCTGGGTTCCCTATTCCCTATTCCCTATTCCCTATTCCCTACTTATGATTTCCCTCGTCGTGCCGGTCTACAACGAAGCGGACAACATCGTGCTGTTTCTGCGCGACGTGGAGGAGCGCGGTCGGGGAGCCGCACGAGGTACTCATCGTCTACGATTTCCCCGAGGACAATACCTTGCCGGCGCTCGCGGCCCTGACGCCGCCGTGTCCGAGCGTGCGCCTGGTACACAACACGCTGGGCCGCGGCGTGCTCAACGCCATCAAGGCGGGCTTCCAGGCCAGCAAGGGCGACGTCGTCATCGTCATGATGGCCGATCGCTCCGACGATCCGCACAGCGGTGACGCCGATGGCGCGGCTGGTGCGCGACGGGGGCGGACGTGGTGGCCGGCTCGCGCTACGTCCGCGGCGGACGCCAGGAAGGCGGGCCTCTGCTCAAGCGGACGCTGTCGCGCCTGGCCGGCATGTCGCTGCACTACCTCGCCGGCCTGCCCATCCACGACGCCACCAATAATTTCCGCGCCTACAGCCGCCGCGTCATCGAGCAGATCCCGATCGAGGGAGAAGCGAGCTTCGCCGTCGCCCTGGAACTGACCCTGAAAGCCCACTGGCGCGGCTGGCGCCTGGCCGAGGTGCCGACGACCTGGCGCGACCGCACGGCCGGACAATCGCGCTTCCGTCTGTGGGCCTGGCTGCCGCACTATCTGCGCTGGTATCTGCGTGCGCTGGCCCGCGCCTGGCTCGGCGGTGGGCGGGAGCAATACCGTCCACCGTGCTGAGGGCCGTTATCCTCTTGCCGCTCGGGGTCACGTTCCATTAGAAGCTGTAACTTTTTGGCGAGCGGGGGCGTAAGCCCCCTGTTTTTCGCCGTCAACAGGGGGCTTACGCCCCCCGCTCGCCTATTTGGTTAGTGCCTCTTATTCCCCCGGCGGCCCGGAAGTTCCGCATGGAGGACGGCCTTCCCAGGCCGTCCCGGACGGGCTAGGGAGTCTTGCGCGTTCGTCCGGCCTTGGTCCGTGCCTTGTTGTCCGTGTGATCGCCGAGACTGCCAACGGATTCGGCCACCAGGTCTTCTTCCTCATCCGAACTCATCACCGGAACATGGGTCATGTTGCGGACCTTCTCTTCCATCTCCTTGCCGGGCTTGAAAGTGACGACGTTCTTAGGCGGAACGTCCACGCGTGCGCCGGTGCGCGGATTGCGCGCTTTTCGTGCCTTGCGCTGCTTGACCTCGAAGACGCCGAAATTGCGTAACTCGATTCGGCCGACCTCCAGCAGCGTATCGACGATGGCGTCGAAGGTCTGCTGCACGATCTCCTTGGTCTTCAGCTGCGTCAGGCCGATGCGATCCGATATTTGCTTGACGATCTCTTTCTTGGTCACGGGTCCCTTCTCCTGCAGAACGTGCCGGTCGAGCCGGCCAGACCATCATGGAGTGTTTCAACTGTAAAGATGGCAATACTTAATGTCAAGGCAAAAGGCGGGGCCGAATGGCGGAGTTGGGAGGACATCCGGATACCCGAGCCCGGCCGAATCTGCTAAGACAACGGAACAGGGCCGCGAGCATCCGCCAACGGGCCGTCCACCGCTCGCGGCTCGGACAACGGCCTGTCGAAGGGAGACGTCAGACGGCATGAACGCGAAAGGCGAGTTGGGTGATTTCACGGCCGAAGCGCGGCTGGTATGGATTTCGGGCATCGCCATCGGCATCGGCGCCTTGCTGCGCCGTCGTTGCCTGGCTGCTGCAGCGGTTGATCTATTTCTTCACCAACATCTTCTACTATCACGAGCTGGGATTCGGCCACCACCCGAACCTGTGGGAGCAGGCCAAGGCCTTGGGACCGCTCGCCATTGTCATCCCGATCGTGGGCGGACTGATCATCGGCCTGATGGCCCGCTACGGCTCCGAGCGCATCCGCGGCCACGGCATCCCCGAAGCCCTGGAAGCGATCCTGATCGGCCGGAGCCGCATGTCGCCGAAGGTGGCGGTGCTCAAGCCGCTGTCGTCGGCCATCTCGATCGGCTCGGGCGGGCCGTTCGGCGCCGAAGGGCCGATCATCATGACCGGCGGAGCGTGCGGCTCGCTGATCGCCCAGGTGTTCCAGCTGACCGCCGCCGAGCGCAAGACCCTGCTGGTGGCCGGCGCGGCGGGAGGCATGACCGCGACGTTCGGCACTCCCGTCGCCGCCGTGTTG
The DNA here is from genome assembly GCA_963849325.1 of uncultured Planctomycetota bacterium. Taxonomy (GTDB): domain Bacteria; phylum Planctomycetota; class Planctomycetia; order Gemmatales; family Gemmataceae; genus JAJPHU01. The sequence goes on from CAWKHF010000012.1 coordinate 967,945, forward strand.
CTCGCCGTCGAATTACTGCTGTTCGAGTGGAAGCCGCGCAGCCTGCTGCCGGTCGCCCTGGCCTGCGCCATGGCCCTGATGGTTCGTCCCGGCCTGGGACTGGAAGGCCCGCCGTTGTTCGTGGTCCCACCGCACCATCCGCTGGACCTGCTCGGCCTGTCCTCGGCGGGCGTGGTCGGCGTCTTGGCGGGCATCTTCGCCCTGTTGCTGACCCTGTCGGTCTATACCTGGGAGGACCTCTTTCACCGCCTGCCGATCCATTGGATGTGGTGGCCGGCCCTGGGCGGACTGGCCATCGGCGTCGGCGGCTATTATCAACCGCGCGCCCTCGGCGTCGGCTATGACATCATTGAAGACCTGCTATTGGGTAAATTCGCGGTGGGCGTCCTCATCCCGCTCATTCTCGTCAAGAGCTTCATCTGGTCGTGTTCGCTGGGTTCGGGCACCTCCGGCGGCGTGCTGGCGCCGCTGCTCATCATGGGCGGCGCCCTGGGGGCACTGATCGCCCGCATTCTGCCCGGCCACGACGCCTCGTTGTGGTCCCTGGTCGGCATGGCCGCCATCATGGGCGGCACCATGCGCTCGCCCTTCACCGGCATCGTCTTCGCCCTCGAACTGACCTGGGACATCAAGGTCGTGCCGGCCCTGCTGATCGCCTCGTTCGTGGCCTACGGTTTCACCGTGCTGTTCATGAAGCGGTCGATCCTGACGGAAAAGGTGGCGCGGCGCGGCTATCACATCAGCCGCGAATACAGCGTCGATCCGCTGGAGCGCTCCAGCGTCGGCGACGTGATGACGCGCAACGTCGTGACCATTCCCGCCGCCATGCCGGTGGCGGAGCTGCTGAAGCGCTATTTCTTGACCAGCGGAACGCAACGGCACCAGGCGTATCCGGTGGTGGACGAAAAGGACCTGCTCCTCGGTGTCCTGACGCGGCAGAACCTGCTCGAAGATTGGGTCGCCCGGATGGGCGCCGACCTGCCGTCGGACGTGGCGGCGATGAACGTCATCATCGCTTACGACCTGATCCAGCGGTTGCCGATCACCGCCCATGCCTGGGAGTCGTGCCGGACGGCGGCGGAGAAAATGGCCGAGGCTGGCGTGGGCCGGCTCATCGTGGTCGCCGACGACAATCCACAGAAGATGATCGGCATCCTGACGCGGAGCGATTTGCTCAAGCCGCGCGCCCGCGAGGTTGAGGAGGAGATCAAGCGCGAGCGCTTTATCGGCGTGGGCCGCCATGTCGCGGCCGACGATGCCGAGGATTGAACGACAGCTGCCGGCGAGCGGGGGACGTAAGAGCTAACAGAAAAAACTATCTGAGCAGGGGGCTTACGTCCCCCGCTCGCCGGGTTCGGCTGCCGGCGCCTTGTGCTCGGCGGATTTGTCGGCTTGGTCCTGGTGATTGTCCGCCGTCTCGACGTGCTCGATGTGCGAGGCCACCTGCGAGCCGATCAGCGGCACCTCCTTGGGGTCGCCGGTAGACACCGGATGGCGGAAAAAGTGCCAGAGCAGGTAGGACACGATCAGGCCGACCACCACGACGATGAGGATGGGTTTGAGCTTGCCCTCGGCCTGCTCCACCAGGGTCTTGACGGAATCGCCGAGCCAGAAGCCAAGGAAGAAGAAGAAGCTATTGCCGACGACGGCGCCGATGCCGTCGGCGAGCAGGAAGCGCGGCAGCGGCAGGCGCATGGAGCCGGCGGTCAAAAACAGCGGCGCGCGGATGCCGGGCACGAGCCGGCCGAAGATCAGCAGACTGACACCGTAGCGATGGAAATTGTCCTGGGTGCGCTGGCGCCGATGGGGCGGGAGCATATGGGCCATCCAGCGATAATCCAGGAGTCGATCGCCGAAGTGCCAGCCCAGGCCGTACAAGATGATGTCGCTGAGGACGACGCCGAGAATGCACACCGGCAGCATCACCCACCAGCGGACGCGGACGGTGTCGTCGTCGGGCATCATCTGACGCTGTTCGACGGCGGGCGCGGCGCCGGCCAGGGCGGCCCAGGGCAGGCCGCCGGGGAAGCCGGCTTGCGGGTTGAAGGCCAGCAGACCGGCTACCTCCAGGCCCGTCACTTCCTGAGACGCCAGCGGCCTCTTGTCGACCGAGCGCGCCAGGGCGGCCCAGGGCAGACCGCCCGGAAAACCGGCTTGCGGGTTGAAGGCCAGCAGACCGGCGACCTCGGCCGGGTCCGGGTAGACCACCGGCACGTCCACGATCGTCGGCTCGGGCGGCAGACGGCCCGCCAGGGCGCCGGCGCCGACGATGACTACCTCCTCCGGCGCCGGCAGGCCCAGGCCGGCCGCTACCAGGGTCACGAAGAACCCCAGGTAGATCCACACTTCGCCAACTGACACCACGCTGTCACTCCTCCGAACAGTCGCGTCCGCGCTCGCGGGGCGGACGTTTCCTCCGTGTCACTCCTCCGGGCATTAAACATCCCCGGAGCACGGGCGGAAAGGGCAACGTCCTGCGTCCACGGCAAGCGGGGGCTGGTGGAGGGCCGTTCTGCCTGTTACTCTGTGCGCTGGGCATCGCCCGGCATCCGCAGCGAGCGAACGTCATGAAACTCGGACTCATCAACTCGGCCTGGGCCCAGGCCGGACGCGACACCGCCTTCGGCATCCGCATGACCAAGGAGATCGGCTTCGACACCATCGACATCTTCGCCGACCCGCTCGACCTCGACGCCCGCCAGCGCCGCGCTGATTCGCCGCGAGTGTACCCGCGCCGGCCTGCCGATCGTCAGTCTCGCTTGCGTGGCCGTCGGCCTGATCGACTTCAACTCCAGCGTGCAGCGCTTCCACCTCGAACGCTGCCGCCGTTATCTCGACCTGGCCTACGAATACGAGGCCAACAATGTGCTGCTCGTCCTGGGCGAGTACATCTGGGAGCGCCAGGTCATTCCGCCGGCCGAGCAGTGGCAGACCGGCGTCCGCAACGTCCGCGAGCTGGGCAAGTACGCCGCCGACCTCGGCCTGCGCATCGCCCTGGAGCTGGAGCCGTTTCAGGCTGTCGCTGGTCAACAACGTGGACACGATGCTGCGCTTCTTGCAGGACGTCGATCATCCGGCCGTGCAGGCCAACATCGACGTATCGCACCTGCAATTGTCGGGTACGGCGCCGGAGGAACTGCGGCGCCTGAAGGGCCGGGCGACGCACGTTCACCTGAGCGACTGCGACGGCAAGGTCCACGGCGACCTGCCGCCGGGCCGCGGCGTGGTGGACTTCGTGCCGTACCTGCGCGAAATCAAGGATCTGGGCATCGACGGCGCGGTCAGCATCGAGCTGGAGTATTCGCCGCAGCCGGAGCGCATCGTCGAGTGGGTGCGCGAGGCCTACGAGGCGACGGATCGACTGATGCGTCAGGTGGGATTGCGCGGTTGAGGGCCAAACTCTTCCGAGCCTGAAGCGTAAGCGAAGAGCTTCGCTTACGCTTCAGGCTCGGAAGAGTTTGGAAGAGCTTCGCTTACGCTTCAGGCTCGGAAGAGTTTGGACGTTCGATTCCACTGCGGTGGTCCATCGCGTAAGATAGATCGACGAGGATTTCACCCTGGTCCGGGGTCGAGTCGTGCACATCACCGCCGTCTGTCCGTTCTGTTCGACGAGCTACCAGGTGCAGCCCTCGCTGCGCGGACAATCGATCCGTTGTCCCAACTCGGCATGTCGCAAGATCTTCACGGTGACGGCCAACCTGCCCGCTTCGGAAGATTCATCCTCGCGGCTGCGAACGGTTCGGCCGGAGAGGCCGCCGGAGAATGGGCAGCGGTCCGGTTCGGTGGGCGAGATGGTGCCGATCCTGCCGGCCGAGCAGGTAGGGCCGGCGGACGCGGGCGGCGCGACCTCGCAACACGTCTCGGACGTGTTGCCACTGATGCCGACGGAACAGGCCGAGTCCCGGCCGGCGGAAGGCGATTGGTGGCAACAAGCGCCCCCTGTGCGACAGAAGCCGTCGCACCCAGGCAGTCCTTCACCTCCCGCGGCGCCCGCCGAACCTGCTCCGGCGGCGTCCGGTCCCGCCGATGCCATCTGGTGGAGCAATGCCCCGTCGCCGGTGCGCACCCCTCAGGCCCGGCCGCAACCGCCCGCCGAACCGCCAACTCAAGCCGCTCCACCGCGACACAAGCAACCGCCTGCCGACGCGATCCCGGACAAACGGGTGGAAGAACCACCTCCCCCCGCGGCGGAGAAGAAGCAGCCGATGCTCGCGCCTCCGCCGGATGGGACGGACCAGCCGCGCGAGCTGCCCCCCGGCGTGTGGGAACCGCCGCCGGTGCGCCGAGGCGCCGGCGAGACAGGACCATCTCCCGCGGCTGCGCCGGCCGAAGTCCACACGCCGCGCGTCAGCAAGCGCCGTGCCTGGCTGCTCGTCGTCCTCCTGCTCGTCGTTCCTCTCGGCGTCCTCGGCGGCGCCGGCTGGCTCATATGGAAGACCGTGCAGAAGAGCGAGGCGGAAGTCTTCGCCGACGCCAACGCCGAGTACGAACAGGGCCAGTACGGCAGCGCCGCCAGCAAGTTCGGCGAGCTGGCCGAGCGCTTTCCCAACAGCGAGCACGCGGCGGAGTATCACTTCCTGCACGAGTGGTCCAGCCTGTGCAGCGGTCTCGCCGATCCCGACGCCGAGCCGATCGCCGCCATCGCCAAGCTCGACCCCTTCATCAAGGATCACAAAAACGATCCCTTAATGGAACATTTTGGTCATGACGCGGGGCGGATGCTGCTCAAACTGGTGAAAGCATTCGCCGAGCGCAACGGCAGCCCGACCGACGAGCAGCCTCTGGCCGCCGCCCAGCGCATCGAGCAGGTACGCCGAACGGTGGAAAGTCTCGGTCCCGAGGCGCTGACGAAACCGGAGAGCACGCAAATCGACGCGGACCTCGGCAAGGTCCGCGCGGCAGTGGCGCGCTGGCGCGAACGCCAGGACGTGCTCGTCCAGCTCCGCCTCGGCAAGGAAGCGCCGATGACCGCCATCCAGCGCGCCCAACTTCTGTTACAGCAAAAAGACCGCAAAAAGCCGGGGTTCAGCCAGGACGCCGACATCCAGGCGGCGCTGGCCCGGCTGTACGACGCGCACCAGGCCAGCGTCGTTTACCAGCCGGTTGCGGAAGCGCCGCTCATCGATAAATCCGCCCATGACACGGAGGACGACGCCCCGAGTCTGTTGTTCGCTCCGCTGCTGCCGACGGCTTCGCCTGGCAGCGCTGCCGAGAACGATCCGATCGTGCTGGCCCTGGTCCGCGGCGTCCTCTACGCCCTGCGGCGCAGCAACGGCGAGTTGAAGTGGGCGACGCGCGTCGGCATCGACACGACCGTCCTGCCGCAGCGTGTGCCGGCCTCGGCGGCCAGCCCCGAACGTCTCCTCGTTCTGTCGGCCGACACCCATACGCTCACCGCCCTGGACACCGACGGCAATCCGCTGTGGGAGTACCATGTCGGTCAATCTGTCCTGGGCCGACCCGTCCTCATCGACCAGCGCGCCTACCTGGCCGCCTACGACGGTTGGGTCCACGAGATCGAGCTGTCTGGGGGCAAGCTGCTCGGCCGGTATCCGCTGGGTCAGCGGTTGACCTGCGGCGGCACCCGCGAGAACGGCAGCAAGCGTATCTATTTCCCGGCTGACGATTCGTGCATCTACGTCCTGGACGTGGGCGAGCAGCGCTGCGTCACCATCCTCTACGACGGCCATCCCAGCGGCTCGCTGTGCAGCGAACCGCTTATCATCCCCCCCGAAGGACCGAACGCGCCCGCTTATCTCATCCTCAACCAGAGGCGCGGACTGGACGCCATGCGTTTGCGCGTGTTCGAGTTGCCGTTGCAGGATCGTCATGCCGCCGCCCTGACGCTCAACCCCGAACCGCGGATCAATGGCTGGACCTGGTTCGAGCCGCATCAGGACAGCGAAAAATTGGTGGTGCTCAGCGATGCCGGCATCCTCGGCCTGTTCGGCATTCGGCAGATCGGCAACCGCGACCAGGCGCTGTTTCCGCTGCTGCAACCGGGCGGATTGGACCTCTCTCCCTTCCTCCAGGCCGGGCCGGGCGGCGTGCGTGAGCGCGGCCGTTCACAGGTGGTACAGGTGCAAGGCGATGACCTGTGGGTGCTGGCGCACGGACGCTTGCAGCAGGTGCAGCTGCGCTGGAGCGCGGCGGCCGGGCCGCAAGCGGTACACGGTTGGCCGTCGCCGCGCCTGCTAGGTTCGCCGCTGCACGCCCCGCAGCGCGTCGAGGACCGTCGCACTGGACGCTCGACCTTCTACCTGGTCACGCAATCGCTGGAGCAACAGACGTGCATCGCCTCGGCGGTGGACGACGATGGCCGCATCCGCTGGCAGCGACAGCTTGGCCTGGTCTGCCAGGGAGAACCCTTGGCACTGACGCCGCCGCAGGGAGGACCGCCGCTGCTTTTGGCGCTGGACCAGGGCGGCGGCCTGTTCGTGCTGGACCCGCCACAGCCGCCGGATCGGCCGCGCTCCTCGTGGCGGAGCCTTGCCCCCGCCCTGAACGACAACCCGCGTCTGCCGCCGCGTCTCCTGCCGGCGCCCGATGGTCATTCCGCCTACGAGATCGCCGCACCCGGCGCGGGCAAGGCGTTGGTCATCCGGCAGGTTGAGTGGACCGCCGGCGAGCGCGGCCTGCGCGTTCAGCAGCGCGAGGTCTCGTTGGTGTCGGCGGCTGGGGTCGCATCGGCCCTCCCCGCCGGGACGCCGGCCGTTGTCGGCTCCTACCTGGTGCTGCCGATGGCCGACGGCAGCCTGGCGCGTCTGCCGCTGCCGGTGCCGGAGGAGCAGGCGCGGCTGGAGTCGGGTCCGGACTGGCGCTCGGCGCAAGCGTCCGCCGCCACGCCCGGCCACGTGCTAGCCCTGGGCGGTGATCGTTTCCTGATCACCGACGGCAGCCGCGGCCTGGCCGTGTGGGAGTGGCCGGCCGGCAAGGTCTTCCAGCCCTTGCCGGAGGGCCGCGACGTGCTGACGCGGGAACTGACCCACCTGATCGCGGCGCCGCCGGTCCTGCTGCCGCCCCGGCCGGGCCTGGCCCCGCGCGTACTCGTCGCCGATTCCGCCGGCGTGCTCCACCTTTTCGGACTGGCCGCGGACGGCTCCCTGCAACCGGCGCGGACCTGGGACCTCAAGGGCAAGTGTACCGATGGCCCGTTCCTGCGCGAGCTGCCCGACGGGAGCGTTCGCGTCGGCTGTGTGCTCGATCAGCATCACCTGGTCTGGCTGGACCCGGCCGAGGCGGAGCCGCTGTGGACCTACCACCGCGACGGCGAGCCGATTGTCGGTCGGCCGCACGCTATCGAGAAGGTGCTGGTAGTCACACACCAGTCCGGCCGCTACGTCGGCCTCGATCCGTCCACCGGCGTGGCGAAGGGACCCGGCTACACACTGCGCGCCAGCGTCGTGCCGTCCGCCTCTCCCGTACCCTTCGGGCCGGATCGCCTGTTCGCTCCCCTTAGCGATGGCACGGCCTTGCTGCTGTCCGTCAAGCAGCTGCAAGGACCGCCGAAAAAATAACCGCACGGAAGAAAACCTCCACGCGATGTCGAAGCACTGGGAACGCGACCTGGACAACCTGCAGCGCCATTTGATGGACCTCGCCACCTCCGTCGAGGAAGCCATCTTCAAGTGTACGCGCGCCTTGCAGGAGCGCAACACCGCCCTGGCCCGCGAAGTGGTGGACGGCGACTCGGCCATCGATCAGGAAGAGAACTACGTCGAGAACGAATGTCTGAAAATGCTGGCCCTGCACCAGCCGGTGGCCATTGATCTGCGCCGCATCATCGCGGCGCTGAAGATCAACACCGACCTGGAGCGCATGGCCGACCTGGCCGTCAACATCGCCGAGCGCGCCCTCAGCCTGGCCGACCTGCCGCGCATCGCCGTGCCGGATCGCTTGCAGCGCATGACCGACCTGACGACGTCGATGGTCCGCCAGAGCCTCGATGCCTTCGTCCTGCTCAACGCCGACCAGGCCCGCCAGATCATCCGTCTCGACGACGAGGTGGACCGCTACAACCGCGAGATCATCGCCGAGCTGATCGGCCACATGCAGCGGACGGCGGAATTGGTGCCGGCCTTCATGGCCTTCTTCTCGGCCGTGCGCCAGTTGGAACGCATCGCCGATCATGCTACCAACATCGCCGAGGACGTGGTTTACCTCATCGAAGGCGAGATCATCCGCCACCATCCGATGAGCAACGACCGCGCCTGAAAAGCTGACAAAAAGAGCCTCACGCAAAGGCGCAAAGAACGCAAAGAAAGACAACTTGCCGTGAGTCGCTTTGATCTTCCTTCTCTTTTCCTTTGCGTTCTTTGCGCCTTTGCGTGAGGCTCTTTTTGTAAAATGAAAAAACCTCTTTCGCAAGGAGAAGCGCCATGCCGCTGTCACGCTGCTTCCTGCCCGTGGCGATCCTGTTGTTCGCGCCACTGTCGTTGTGTCGGGCGGACGCGCCGCCGAACCTCGTCTGGATCGTCGGCGAGGACATGGGACCGGAACTCGGCTGTTACGGCGACGCCGACGCCATTACGCCGAACATGGACCGCCTGGCCTCTCAGGGGGCGCGCTTCACACGTTGTTTCACGCACGCGCCGGTCTGCGCTCCCAGCCGTTCCGGACTCATCACCGGCCGCTATCCCACCAGCATCGGCACGCACCACATGCGTTCGCGGCTGCTCAAGCCGCCGCCGCTGTTCACCGATTACCTGAAAAAAGCCGGCTATACCATCGCCTGGCCGACGAGGACGGCCCACGGCAAGACCGACTTCAACTTCGCGCTGCCGCCCAAAGCCTTCGACGTCACGACGGAGTGGACCAAGGACATCCCGAAGCAGCCGTTCTTCGGCTTCTACAACATCCTCACCAGTCACGAGAGCCAGATTCGTGCTCCGGCGGCGCAATTCGCCAGGAACACCGAGCGCCTCAAGCCGTCGGAGCGCCGCGACCCGGCGAAGATGAAACTGCCGGCCTACTATCCCGACACGCCGGAGGTGCGCCGCGATCTGGCCAATTATTACGAGCTGGTCACGGCCGTCGATTACCAGGTCGGCGTCGTCCTCGACGCCCTGGAGAAAGCCGGCCTCGCCGACAACACCGTCGTTCTCTTGACCGGCGATCACGGCCGCGGTCTGCCGCGCAGCAAGCGCTGGGTTTACAACCAGGGTACCCACGTCCCGTTGATCGTCCGCTGGCCCAACCACGTCAAGCCCGGCAGCGTGCGCGACGACCTCGTGTGCTTCCTCGATTTCGCTCCAACCATGCTGGCGCTGGCCGGGGCGGACATTCCTAAGGAGATGCAAGGGCAAGTCATCCTTGGACCCAGGACGGCGCCCGAGCGCAAATACGTCTTCGCCGCCCGCGATCGCATGGACGAGACCCCCGACCGCATCCGCGGCGTGCGGGACAAACATTTCCAGTACGTCCGCAATTTCCATCCCGAGTTGCCCTATGCGCAGCGCGTCGCCTATGGGGAATTGATGCCGACCATGAAGGTCTGGCGCAAGCTCAACGCCGAGGGCAAGCTGAACGATGTGCAGAAGCAGTTCTTCGCGCCGACCAAGCCGCGTGAGGAACTCTACGACGTGGACGCCGACCCCGACGAGGTCCACAATCTGGCCGGCGACCCGAAATACAAGGCGAAACTCGACGAGCTGCGCGCCGCCCTCGATCGCTGGCTGACCGAGACGAACGACCTCGGCGCCATCCCCGAACGCGAACTGATCGAGAAGGGTCTGGTGGCCGACAGTCTATCGCAGTACGAGAAGCGGAAGGACAAAAGCCCTCCCAAATAACGATTGATCCGATCTTGTGAGGAAGCGACCATGAACTCGCGCCGCCGACTGTTCGCGCTCGTCTGTCTCGCCATGGTGATGCCCGCCGCTCGTTGCGCGGCCGCCGAGGAACGGGCGGCGAAGCGTCCCAACGTCATCATCGTCCTGAGCGACGATCAAGGGTACGGCGATTTCTCCTGCCACGGCAACCCGGTGCTGCGGACGCCGAACCTCGACAAACTGCACGACCAGGGCATTCGCCTGACCGACTTCCACGTCGCCCCCATGTGTACGCCGACGCGCGGCCAACTCATGACCGGCCTGGACGGCCTGCACAGCGGCGCCACCTCGGTCTGTGCCGGGCGTTCGTTCATCCGTCGCGGCATCCCGACGATGGCGGAGATCTTCGCCGCCAACGGCTATCGCACCGGCCACTTCGGCAAGTGGCACCTGGGTGACAGTTATCCCAATCTGCCGCAACAGCGCGGCTTTCAGGAGACGGTTTACTTCCTCGGCTGGGGCATCACGTCGATGGCCGACCTGTGGCAGAACGATTGTTTCGATGGCCGCTTCCGCCACAACGGCGTCCTGCGGCAATACAAGGGCTACTGCACCGACGTTTGGTTCGACCTGGCGATGAACTGGATGCGACAGTGCCGGCAGAAGCACGAGCCGTTCTTCGTCTACCTGCCGACCAACGCGGCGCACGGGCCGCACTGGGTCCCCGACAAGTACAAGCAACCGTACAAGGGCCGAGGCCCGGCCGGTTTCTTCGGCATGATCGCCAACCTCGACGAGAACATGGGCCGGCTCGACGCCTTCCTGCGGGAGACCGGCCTGCGCGATGACACCCTGCTGATCTTTTTCAACGACAACGGCGGCACCGCCGGCGTCAACCTGTTCAACGCCGGCATGCGTGGTCACAAGACGGAGTATTACGAGGGCGGCCATCGCGCCGCCTGCTTCCTGCGCTGGCCGGCCGGCGGTCTGCGCCGCCCCGCCGACCTGAACGCCCTCACCGAGGTCCAGGACTTGTTGCCCACGCTCATCGACCTGTGCGGCTTGAAGCAGCCGAAGGCAGCGCGGTTCGACGGCGTCAGTCTCGCCCCTCTGCTGACCGGCAAGACCGACACGCTGCCCGAGCGGATGCTCGTCGTGCAGTACGGCCAGCGCCCGCTGAAATGGGATGGTGCCGTCCTGTGGGACCACTGGCGGCTGGTCAAGGGCGAGGAGTTGTACGACCTCCGCAACGATCCGGGCCAGAAGAAGAACGTCCGCGCCGACCATCCCGACGTTCTCCGCAAGATGCGCGATCATTACGACAAGTGGTGGGCGAAAGTGGAGCCGACGATTGACGATTTCAGTCCCATCAGCATCGGCGCGGAGGCGGAAAATCCGGTTTGCCTGTCGGCGGCCGACTGGGCCAACGTCTATTGCGACAACATGAACGATCTTCGCCTGGGGCGGGACCGTAACGGACCCTGGCACCTCCAGGTCGAGAAGGATGGGACTTACGAGATCGCTTTACGTCGTTGGCCGAAAGAGGCCGATGCCGCCATCGCCGCCGGCGTGCCCGCCTTCAAGGCCGTGGACGGCGGTCTGCCCGCCGGCAGAGCGCTGCCGATCGTCCGCGCCCGCCTGAAGATCGCCGCGATGGACGAAATGAAGCCCGTCGCGGCCGGAGACAAGGAAGTGATGTTCGTGGTGAAACTGAAGGGCGGGACGCGCACGCCGATGCAAACGTGGTTCTACGACGCCGACGGCAAGGAACTGTGCGGAGCGTACTTCGTCTACGTTCGGCGCAAATAGAGGGAGTTGTTGCAACATGTCGCACGCCACGAGACTCGTCCGTTGCCTGGGCGTTCTTTTCGGCGTTGCCGGCGTCGCCGCCGATTGGCCGCAATTCCTCGGACCCGAGCGCAACGGCGTCTCGACCGAGACCGGCCTGCTGCAAACGTGGGATGCCAAGGGACCGCCGCTGCTGTGGCAAAAGAACGTCGGCGAAGGCTACAGCGCTCCGGTGATCGCCGGCGAGCGCCTCGTCCTGTTCCATCGTCTCGACAACGAGGAGGTCGTGGAGTGCCTCGACGCCGCGACCGGCAAGGACATCTGGAAACACACCCACCCCACGAGGTACGAGGACCCGCTCGGCAAGGGCAACGGCCCCCGTTCGACGCCACTGGTCGCCGGCGGTCGCGTCTACACTCTCAGCCCTGGCGGCCTGCTCCTGTGTCTGAACCTGGCCGACGGCAAGAAGGTTTGGCAGCGTGCCTTGCTGGAAGATTACGCGGTGCCGCCGAGCTTTTTCGGCGTCGGCACGTCGCCGATCCTCGAAGGAGATCGGCTGCTGGTCAACGTCGGCGCCAGGGACGCCGGCATCGTCGCCTTCGACAAGGACAGCGGCAAGGAAGTCTGGAAGGCCACCGGCGACGGCGCCAGCTATTCCTCGCCGGTTTCCGCCACCATCGACGGCGTGCGTCAAGTGATCTTCTTCACGCGCCAGGGTATCGTTTCCCTCGATCCGGCTACGGGCGCCGTCCTCTTTAGCAAACGCTGGCGTTCGCGCATGAACGCCTCGGTCAACGCCGCGACGCCCGTTGTGGTGGGCGATCGACTCTTTTTCACCGCCTGCTATGACACGGGCGCGATCCTGGTTCGCGCGAAGAAGGACCGCATCGAGGAGCTATGGAGCAACGACCGCAGTCTGTCGTGTCACTTCGGCACGCCGATCTACCACGACGGTTGCCTGTACGGCTTCCACGGCCGGCAAGAAACGGGCACCGAGATGCGCTGCGTCGATCTCCAGACGGGACAAGTTCGCTGGAGCAAGGACGGCTTCGGCTGCGGCGCGATGATCCTGGCCGAGGGCAACTTGATCGTCCTCAGCGAGAGCGGTGAGCTGGTGCTGGTCGAGTGCAAGAGCGATCCGTACCGCGAGAAGGCGCGGGCGACGGTGCTGACGGGGCCATGCTGCGCCCGACATGGCGCTGGCGAATGGACGCTTGTATGCGCGAGATAACAGGAAATTGGTGTGCTGGAAGGTGAAGAAGTAGAGGGGAGTAAATCGGGTTTATAATCAAGGAAGTGGAGTTGCAGCAACGTGCGCGAACGGATGAAGAGGAGATCGATCTTATCCGGAGCGTCCCGACGCATCACGCGACGGTGGGGAAGCCGCCTCAAGGAGCGAAAGTCCTTCACACGGATCCCCATGGCAAATGGGTGATCTTTGAAGATGCAGCGGGCATAAAGAAAATCCAGTTCGACGTGACTGCGGCGAGCAATTTGGCAAAGGGTCCTCTCGGTCCCGGTACAGGATCGCCGCAAACGGGAACGGCCGTTGGCCCAGATGGAAAGGTCGTTGTCGTGGAGGGGATGCACAGGCTTGAGGCGGCTCAGGCGGGAGCGCGGATTCCCTCAGGACAAGGCGGCATTCCTGGTCTAGCGGGCTGGCTCGAATACGACGTGTGGCCGCGGAATTGAAGTGCGCTAACTTCAGCCGAAGGGTTGCAACATGACTGATTCGGAAAACTTGATGGAATGGTTCAAAAACACCTTCCGTAATCATTTTGAAGGTAACAAAGATATTCAAGACTGGAAAACGCTAGAAGGCGCAGCGATCTATCGCAAACATACGGGAGACCTGGACGGAGCGGTTGAGGCGATGGTGAAATCCATCGACTTGACCAGGACTGTACCGAATCTCTCCGAGAGAACGGCGACGAGTCTCAATTATCTCGCCGATCTTTATTTGCTCAAGGATGCAACGGAGCAAGCGGAAGAAGCATTGCGCGAGTCCATCGAGCTTTCACGCCCCCGTTATCCCGGCCTGCTTGCTTCCAATCTATGGATTCTCGCAGGGATACAAAACCGGAAAAGTGAATATCGCGAGGCCCTAGCCTCAGCGGAAGAATCCCGCCGTTTGTCCCAGCAACAGGGTCACTCCTACGGAGTTGCACAGGCAGAGGAATTAATCGAGCGAATTAAAATGAACTTACCATAAGGGCTTACTTCCTCGCCGCTGGCCGATCCAGCAGTTGCCCGCGCATCTGATAGAGATGAATCAAGGCGCGATCCATAACGCGCTCGCCGGCGCCGATCTCGGCCGGCGATACCGGCGGTTCGGTGCCATAGCCGCCCTCGCTCGTCGCCTCGATGGTCGGAAAATACTGCTGATAATCGTTGCAGTATCCCAGGAAAAACAGATGTTCCAGCCGCGCTCGACGTTTCAGGCTCAGCGCGTGGCCGCAGAAAAACTCCCCGGAGACGCCGACGAACCCGATACGTCCGTCGAGCAGCGCCGCGGACAGATGCGGCCGCACACCTTCACGATATTCCCGCTCGTAAAAAGCGATTAAGTCCGGGAAGAACGCACGTTCGAGTGCCAAGCGAACGAGCGGGTTCGATAGATTGATACGCGGCTTGAAGGTGAAGTCTTCTTCCCGCACCTCCAGTACCGGCTTGATCGCCGCGCAGCGAATGCCTTTCGCCAACGCCAGCACTTCGCGCCCCACTTCTCGACCGAATCGATCCGCACCGCCTTCGCCCGTCGGATTCGCGGACAGATCGCCGGCCGCTCCCTGCCAGAACAGGCACGGCGCCCCCGTCTCCTTCTCGATGAGGTCGGCCAATACGCCGGGATAGTCCGCCGAAAACCGGCGTTCGGCGGCGTCGCGCATCGTCGCATGGGCCGCGAAGTTCACGCCATGAGCGATGACCTTGCCTGCTTCGTCCTCGACGCGCAGCACCAGTAGTTCCCGATCGACAGGTTTGTCCTCGCGCCTGGAGTGACGATTGCGGTTGAGTGTCACCTGCTTCGACGCCACGCCGAGCCGCGCCGGCTTCAGCGCCTTGGCCGCGTCGAGGATGACCGCGCTCAGTTTTTGTTCGAGCTGCCGGACGTAGGAGTTTTTCGCCGACGGCCAGTTGTCCAGCTCCAGGACCGGGCCGTGATGCGTGTGCGAGGCGACGAGGAAGACGTGTTCGATGCCGGCGGCTTGGACGCGCCTGCGGATCATCGCCATCGACGCTCGGGTTGGCGCCCGGCCGAGGTCGAGGCTGACCAGGGCCATGCGTTGGCCTGCGACGGCCAGCACGAGGGCGCAGGCGCGCAGCGGATCGCGGACGCCGACACTCGGTTGGTCCTTCCGCGCCGCGTAGCCCCACATGGCGTAGCCGGTCGGCGGCGTGATGTCCGCAGAAGCGGCGCCCGCTTGCAACTCCCCCGCCCACGCCACCGGCAGCGGAAACAGTAGCACCACCGACACGCCTATTGCCATGCGATTCCTCATCTCCTCAATTCACCACAAAGACACAAAGAACACAAAGAAGAAAAAGCAAATAAGATAATCGAGAACGCGAAACCTTCCCTGCCGGCTCCCCCTGTTGTCTTCTTGCTTTGTGTTCTTTGTGTCTTTGTGGTGACTTTTCAAGCGTGAGGAGGCCAACATGATCCGTCCGACCCGCGAAGCCGATACGCCATACCTGCTCCAGCTCACCGAGGGAACCGGCGTCTTCAAGCCCCATGAGGTCGTGGCCCTCAACGAAGTGCTGAGCGATTATCACGCCGGCGCCCACGAACAGGGACACGTCGCCGTCACCTACGAGGACAACGGCCACGTCCTCGGCTATGCCTACTACGCGCCGGCGGCCATGACCGATCGGACCTGGTATCTGTACTGGATCGCCGTCAAGCGCGACATCCACGCCAAGGGCATCGGCGGCAAGCTTCTCCGCCACGCCGAGGATGACATCCGCGCCCACAACGGCCGGGTGCTGTTCATCGAAACCTCGTCGCTGCCGCACTACGAACTGACGCGCAAGTTCTACCTCAAGCACGGCTACGAAGTCACCGGCGTGCTGCGCGATTACTATAGCGAGGGAGACGACATGGTTGTCTTCCGCAAAAAGATGACGTAGCCTTCGCGCCGCTTGCGGCTTGGCGCGAAGCCGCAAGCGGCCCCGGGAAAATCCGGCCCATCCCCTTGTCCGCGCCTCTACAATAGGAGCGGAACAGAACAGGCGGCTCCCTTCTTTCGTTGCTCCTCTTTGATGCCGCGCCGTGCCGCGAACCGTCGTGGCCGCGCTTGTCCCCTCGCTGAGCAGAAATGATCCAGGCGATTCGCCGTGCGTCCGCCGTGCGTTCGCCGTGTCTCTGGTAATTGGGGCAAGGAGCGGAACGGGCACAGGAAGGCAAACCGGCAGAACCTCCCTAGGCTGTGGCCTTTTTCTTATCTTGGGAGGGCCGCCTGCCGATTTACTTCTTTAGCCGAGGCGGAAGACAACCCGCCACCCCCGCCCGCGGGTTCCCGCGACGGTTCGGTGCGACGCAAAGCTTGTCTGTCCCTTTGGTATGGCCCGCCCTGTTGCGAGGCGCGCGCCTGGAAGGCGGATGCCCCGCCACCGCGCCGACCCCGCTGGGCCGGTGCCGCGCCGCTCCCCAGACCCCGGAGCCGCGCCAGGACGGGCGGGAATACTCCCCGGCCGTGCCCCCCGCGTCCGCCGGCCGGGGAGGGGACTCAGCAATAAACGTTATGGAGTGCCTGCCATGAAAAAGGTTTTCACTACCGGGCAAGTCGCGAAGATCTGTAAGGTCGCGCCCCGGACGGTCAGCAAGTGGTTCGATTCCGGCCGCCTGCGCGGCTACCGCATCCCCGGCAGCCAGGATCGCCGTATCCCCCGCGAGCACCTCATCCGCTTCCTCAAAGAGCACGGCATGCCGCTGGGCGAGCTGGAGGAAGAGGGATGGCACAAAATCCTCATCATCGGCGCCGAGCAGCTGTTCATCGAACGGCTGCAGGAACTGCTGCCCGAGGACGAAGATTACAAGTACGAGGTGGCCAACAGCGGCTTCGAGGCCGGCATCCAGGCCGAGAGCTTCCACCCCGATACCATCGTCGTCGATCTGGCCATGGGCCGCAGCGAGGCGCTGCAGATCGCCCAGAACCTGCGCCGCAACCCGCAGTACGAGACCACCCTCATCATCGCCCTGGCCAGCGAGGACGAGGCCAACCCCGAGGCGCTGACGCAGTACGGCTACAACGAGTCGTTCAAGAAGCCGTTCGACATCGCCCTGCTCGGCGAGCGCATCCGCACGCTCGTCGAGGAGAAGCGCGAGAATATGTGAGGTTTCGTCGCAGCCGCTGTTTTCGTCCGAGCCTGAAGCGTAAGCGAAGAGGATCGTTCCTTCGCTTACGCTTCAGGCTCGGAGGCGTTTGGAATTCTTTCCCCTTCCGCCAACGAATCCCCTCCGCCGGTTGTTCTTCTTTCGAGGCTGTCCACCGCGATCAGACGGTTGACAGCCTGCGTCGCCCCATGTTACGGTAACGTCAACAGCTTCAGGCAAGGACCATTCGGCGACCACCCGGGGAGCTTCGCCAACGAACCTGTCCTCAGCGACCTCTCCGAGTGCCGGCGGGAGATAATTTCATGCCAGTGCAGCCACCCGGCGTTTGGGGCATCGACCTCGGCCAGTGCGGCCTCAAGGCGATCCGCCTCCAGGAGATCGACGGACAGCTCGTCGCCACCGCCTTCGACTACGTCGAGCATCCCAAGATCCTCAGCCAGCCCGACGCCGACCCCGACCAGCTCACCCGCGAGGCGCTCGACAAGTTCCTGTCGCGCAACACCCTCCGCGGCGACATCGTGGCCATCAGCGTGCCCGGCCAGAGCGGCCTGGCCCGCTTCGTCAAGCTGCCGCCCGTCGAGGAAAAGAAGATCGCCGACATCGTCCGCTTCGAGGCCAAGCAGCAGATCCCCTTCAACCTCGACGAGGTCGTCTGGGACTACCAGAAGATCGGCTCCGGCATCGTCACCGACGGCTTCGCCATGGAGACCGAGATCGGCCTGTTCGCCATGAAGCGCGACATGGTCAGCCGCTACCTGCAGCACTTCAAGGACGTCGGCGTCGAGGTCCATCTGGTGCAGATGGCCCCGCTGGCGCTGTGCAACTTCGTCGCCTACGACCTGCTCGCCAAGGACGCCGGCCCCGACGGCGCGGAGGGCGGCGACCAGAAGCAGTGCGTCGTCGCCCTGGACATCGGCGCCGACAGCAGCAACCTGG
This sequence comes from uncultured Planctomycetota bacterium, assembly GCA_963849325.1. Taxonomy (GTDB): domain Bacteria; phylum Planctomycetota; class Planctomycetia; order Gemmatales; family Gemmataceae; genus JAJPHU01. The sequence continues at coordinate 985,774 of CAWKHF010000012.1, forward strand.
TCATCACCGACGGCGAACGCATCATCTGGCAGCGGCCGATCCCGCTGGGCGGCAACCACTTCACCCGCGCCCTGACCAAGGACCTCAAGCTGACCTTCGCCAAGGCCGAGCACCTCAAGCGCAACGCCACCAAGTCGCCCGACCTCAAGAAGATCCTGGCCGCCCTCAAGCCGGTGCTCAACGACTTCGTCGGCGAAGTGCAGCGCTCGCTGGGCTACTTCACCAACACGCACCGCGACGCCCACATCGAGTACATGGTCGGCCTGGGCAACGCCTTCCGCCTGCCCGGCCTGCAGAAGTTCCTCGGCGAAAAGCTGCAGCTGGAGGTGCGCAAGCTGGGCAAGATGGAGCGCGTCGAGCGGCGACCAGGTCGTCGCCCAGCAGGTCTACACCGAGAACATCCTGACCTTCGCGGTGGCCTACGGCCTGGCCCTGCAGGGGCTCAAGCGAGCGCGGCTGCTGACCAACCTGCTGCCGCCGGAGATCCGCGTCGAACGGCTGGTGCGGGCCAAGAAGCCGTGGGCCGTGGCCGCCGCCGCCGCCCTGCTGCTGGCCGCCGGGGGACTGGCCCTGGGCTACGCCTTCGAGTTCCGCACCTACGGCGACTCGCGCGTCACCGACGCCATGAAGGCCAGCGATAGCGTTAGCGACCAGGCCAAGCGGAACGAGGACTCCTACAACGCCGTCGTCAAGAAAGCCCGAGAAGAAGAGGCTGCTGTCCGCACGATCATCGCCGGCCAGTTTGAACGCGACAACTGGCTGCAAATGTACAAGTTCATCAACACGGCCGTCCCTCAGCCCAACGCCGAGGAGCAGCACAAGTTCTACATCCCCGCCGAGGAGGACGGCGACGAGCCGGAAGTAGTGTCGATCCCCGACATCCCCGAGGAGTTCAAGAAGCGATACTGGCTGGATAAACCCGGTGGTCGCGGCGCCATGTCGGGCGAGCAGGCTTTCAAGGAATACAGGAAGCGACAGATTCAGGGGCCTTCCGCCAAGGACGAGGGCACGGCCGGCGGAGCAGACGAACTGGGGGCCGGCATCGAAGACCTCATCCAGTTCAACATCGAATCGGTGGATGCATTCTTCTGCGACAACCTGCAGACTTACTGGAGCCAGATCCTGGCCAGCCCGCGCGTCCGGAGCGGCGGCAAGAACATGGTCCGGCCCGAGTCGGACTTTGCCAGGTCGCCGGACGGGTCCGGCTGGATCATCGAAATCCAGGGCTACACCTACCACCGCGACGCGGAGACGTTCGTCCGCACTACGTTGCTGGAAAACTTGGCCCGGCTGGGCATCCAGAAGCCGAAAGCGGAAGCGCCGCCGGCGCCCGGCGCAGCGGCTCCCGGCGGCGCCCGGCCCGCGTCTCCCGGATTGCCTGGCACTCCGCCGGGCACGCCTGCCGCCGTGCCGGGTCAGCCTCCCCCCGCGGGAGGCGAGCCAGCCGAGGACAAAGGCCCGGTCATCAACCACATCAGCCATGTGGTCCTGTATGAATATCGACAATCTTCTCCCAAGAGGGAGTTCGAGGTGCTTGGCCGCACCACCCACAATCAGGTTCGCACCATGGCCCTGGGTGGTACGTCCACTGCGGGACCGGGTGGCATGATCGGCATGCAGGGCGGCATGTCCGGCCCGCGGCCCCCCGAGAACCCTCCTCCCGGCATGCCATCCTCTGGACCACCGGGCGGCGGGATGATGGGTGGTCGGCCAGGTGCCACGCCGGGGACAGAACCGGCCGCGGCGGCTGGACCTAGCCGCGAGAGCTGGATCCCGCTGGGCGAGGCCGCCGCGGCCGGTTCGGGTCCGCCGGGAATGTTCCCCGGTGCTACTGGCCGCGATCGAACACCGTCCCGAATGCCTCCCGGCCGTCCGGGGACGACGCCGGGCATGCCGATGGGCCGCGATGGGCGGAACCCGCCGCCCGCCGAGCTGGAGGCTGGTCCGAAGCGAACCGAGTTCGTCATTCTGTTGGTCTGGAAGGAGCCGACGCCTTCCGACGCCCTGCGCGGGCAGGCGGCCGCCGCGGGTACCCCTGGAGGCCCGACGGCCGGCGCCGCCTCTGCCAACCCGACGCCGCAGCCACCCCCTGGTCGCGGTCGCGGCGGTCGCAGCAAGCGTGGCGGTCGCGGCAAGCGTGGCGGGTAAGAACCGATCATGGAAGCCGCTTGCGGCTTAGCGTTGGCCACGACCCGCTAAGCCGCAAGCGGCCCTGGATACGAAGCGAATTCCTTCAATCACCCCGCCAAGGGGAGCGGACATGAAACTCGATAAAGAAACCTTCGTCAAGCACCAGTTCTGGTTCCTACTGGGCGGCTATCTGCTGATCTGGCTCATCGCCGTCTTCACGCTCAAGTTCGCCGCCGCCGAGCCGATTGAGAACGCCGAGAAGGCGTACAAGGCTTCCAAGACGAAGCTCGACAGCGCCAAGCGAAGTCCCAAAAATCCCAAGACGTTCAATCCTCCGTGGGAGGAATACGGCACGGTCTTTAACAAGCACAAGCAAGTCATCTGGGGCAAGGCCTGGGAACTCCAGAAGGGCATGTACGATTGGCCGTTCTCGTTCGACGTGGAGACGCCGCAGACGGAGATCTCCCAGGACGACCGCGAGAAATACAAACGCGAACTCTACCCCGAGGAGGTCAAAAAGCTGCAAGACGCCATTCCCGAGCTGCTCGGCCCGGTGGAGTTGGCCGGCGGCTTCCAGGCGGTCTTCAAGCCGCAAAAATGGGAGAAGGACCAGACCCCGTCGCGCGAAGAGTGCTGGCTGACCCAGGAAGATTTCTGGGTCAAGCGCGAGCTGCTCGTCGTCGTCAGCGACACCGTCGCGCGGGAGGCGTACATGTTCCTGGACAAGATCGACAAGGAGAAAGAGCCTCAGCCCGAAGACGTGGTCGCCCGCTACCGCTATCGCAATCAGGACTGGGAGATTACCCTTCTGATCAAGGAGAGCAAGGACAAGGACAAGAAGGGTCTGGTCATCAGCCGGGACAGCACCATCAAGAATGTTCATCCCGGCGGCCGCGTGCAGCGGATGGCCAGCGCCAAGGGCGAAGGCATCGTCTTCAATGTCTACCAGGGGAAGACCTTTCAGCGCTTCGAGTTGAAGGGAGAACCGGTCCCCTTCGGGAGCGCCCCTCCATTCGGGTCCGACTACGCGCTTTCCGGCATCGAGTGGACGAACACGAAACAGCCCCCGCAGATGAGCCAGGCGTTCGACAGGTACACCTGCCCGATCCGGCGCGTCAACGCCATCGAGATTGGCCAGCAGTCCTGTCGCACCTATACCACGGCCTTGAAGCCCAACGACACGCTGGTGCAGCTCGACGCTCCCCCAGGTGGTTCCGGCGACAATGCCGCCAACGCGCTGCAGAAACCGGGGGGTGGGATGATGGGTGCTCCCCCCGGGGCCGTGCCCGGCATGCCGCCCGCTCCTGCGGGGGGCACTGCCGCCACGGCGCCGGGCGGCATGCGCGGCGGACCTTCCAACGCTCCTCCGGGCATGACTCCCGGCGGCATGATGGGCATGAGAGGCGGCCCGGTCGGGCCGCCGCCCAACCCGACGCCCAACAACGAGATTGATCGCAATCGCTACTTGCAGCCGCCCAAGGAAGGCAACGAGGTCGAAAAGCCCAGCCGCCATCTGCCGCTGGCCTTGCAGCTCGTCGTCGATCAGGCCAACATGCACGACGTCCTCCTGGCGATGGCCAATTCGCGTTTGCGCATCCAGATCACCCAGGTGGAGTTCCATCGTCTGCGCGACGGACTGTCGCCGGCGGATGGCGACAAAAACGGCGTCATGTTGCGCACCGGCGCGGTCTACATGCCGCCCGGCATGGACCAGATGTACCGCCGCAGCCCGCGCGGGATGGGAATGCCGCCGGGACAGACGCCGCCCGGCATGACGATGGGTCGCATGGCCACGACGATGCCCGGCATGAACTACATGGGCGGGGCGGGCGGCATGCCGCCGCCTGGCCGTGGCGGCCGACCCGCGCCGCCCCCGAACATCGTGGCCCCCTCCGGCATGGGCCGACCGAACCCGAGGGGGCCGCGCCACCGGACCCCAATGATCCCAATGCGAAAACAACGACGATCCAGGGACCGGACGACGACAACCTGGTGGAGATGACTGTCTACGGCATCGCCACCCTCTATCGGCGTCCCGATCCGCCGCCAACACAGGAACAGGCCGGTCAGCCGGGACAGCCCCCGCAACCGGGCCCGGCGATCCCGGCGCCTCCGCCCAACGCTCCGCGTTAATGGGCGGGCGTGTTTCTTCCGAACTCGACAGCCGCATCGGCCGGCGAATAACCGGCCGGCTTGGATAAAGGACGGTTGCCATGAATCTCAAAGAATTCGACGCCAAGCAGTTCATGCTGGAAAAGGGCGAACGGGTCGGCCTGGGCGTCGCCCTGACGCTGATGGTCCTGATGCTGATTTTCAGTCTCTTCATGCCGTCGGGCGGCCTGTTCAGCCCCAGCCCGGTGAAGAATGCCGCCGTCCTGAAAGAAGGCTCCGATCAACTGCAAACCGCGCTCAACACGGCCCAGCCGGGTCCCAACGACAAGCCCGGCACCAGCGAAGGCAAGCTGATCGACCTGGACACCCGGGCTCTCGCTTCCGAGACCTACGAGCTAGGCGGGTGGTTTGAATCGACGCGCTCCGGCGAACAGGGTCGGCGCCCGCCGACGATCCTGAATGTCGATCAGGCCGTCGCCGTGGCCGCCCACATCCCCGTCGATGGCTATCTTTTCACGAGCAATTTCAAGCGGATCACGATCCTCAAGGATCCGGAGCGGGGCAACCGAAACACCTCTCCCGGCCCGGGCCGAGGTAGCTCTTCGATGTCCCGGATGTACCAGGGGGCCTCGGCGGGCAACCCGAGACAGAGGGGCCGGTTCAGCAGCAACGCCGGACAAATTCAGGGGGCCGAAGAAAAGCCCGAATACATCGCCCAAACGGTCGATCTGGAAAAGCTCGATCCCTCGGCCCACCTGGCCCGGCAGCTTCGGCCGGCGCGCATGGCCATCATCGCCGGCAGTTTCCCCCTCAAGGCCCAGGTGGAGGAATTCAAGAGCAAGCTGCGCCTCTCCTCGCTCCAGGACGTTTTTTACGACACGGTGGAGGAGAACAAGGACAACAAGTTGAATTCCTTCCGCTTCCTGGGCGTGCAGGTCCAGCGTCAGGAGCTGGACGCCCACGACAAGGTGGTGAGCGACTGGAGCGACCTGAACCTGTCCGACTCCTACAAGATCTGGCTGCTCTATAGCGGCCTGCCGTTCGAGGTAGACGATCCCAAGTACGCTCCGATCGAGTGGAACGGCCTGGTAATGCCGCTCTTGCGTGAATTCCACGAAGAGAGTCCGCAGAATGCGATGGCCATGATGGGAGGGCCGCCCATGTCCCCCGGCGGCCGGTCGCCCGCGCCGCAGGAAGCGCCGCGCAAGGAGGGCGAGTCGAAGTATCCCGACCTCGCCGGCCAGGTGCCGAACCTGAAAACGACGCTCGCCGCCCTGGCCGACGCCGGTCCCAAGTCGGTCGCCGCGCCGCCGTCGCAGTTCCAGACCAAGGACTTCGACCCCTTCAATCCGACTCCTCCCGCCGCCGAGGACGCGAACAATCCGATGCCCAGCCGACCGCCGACCACTGGCCCCGGCGACAACGCCCCGGAAATGACCATCCCCGAACACTGCCTGGTGCGGCTAGTCGATGTCACGATCGAGCCGGGCAAGTTCTACCGCTATCGCTTCAAGGTCAAGATGGCCAATCCCAACTACAACAATCCCAACGTGGCCTCGCCCGCCTACAAGACCGCCAAGGAGCTAGCGTCGGAGAAGTGGTACGAGTTGCCGCAGACGGTTCGCGTGCCGACCGAACGGTTCTACTACGTCGTGGACCAGAAGGTGCTCAGTCCCAAGGAGAAGGTGGCGCGGGAAAGCCCGCTGAACAGCATCTGGTACGCCCGACCCGACCTCGATCGGCAGGCGGTCTTCCAGTTCCATCGCTGGATCGAATCGACGCCGATCATTCCCGACGGCGAACCGGTGCCGATCGGCGACTGGGCCATCGCCGACCGTGTCTTCGTCGCTCGCGGCGAGTACGTCGGCCAGACCGTGAAGGTGGACCTGCCGGTCTGGAAGTATACGCAGGACTCGTTCGTCATCCCGACCGAGGACCAGCGCAAGCGCGTCCGCGGCAAAGTCCCGACCGGCGTCCACGTTAACTTCGGCGCGGACAATCCGGATAGCGAAACGATCCTGGTGGACTTCGAGGGCGGCCTTCGACAGTACGAGCCGGGCGTCGCGGGGGCCGAAGGTGCGGCCAAGCCCGCCAAGATCAGTGATACCTCCGGCGTCGAGGTGCTGATGATCTCGCCCGACGGCAAGCTGCTGGCGCGCAACAGCGCCACCGACAGCGGCGACGAGGAACGCAAGGGCCGTCGAGAGTCCGTGCGCCAGCGCATCGAGCAGGTTAAGTCCGGGAAAGCCGGCGGCCCCGCCGGCGGAGCCGGCGGACTCGACGTTCCGCGCTGACGACTACGGAGCGCGTCAATCTTTCTTTCCGAGCCTGAAGCGTAAGCGAAGAGCATCTCTTCGCTTATGCTTCAGGCTCGGAGGCGTTTTGTCTGCAAGCGTCCTCCGGGACAATCGTCTCGACTTTTCCCCACCGATTGATTACGAGTGCGCTCCCGGAACATTCCTCGCGATGGCGATGCGCTTCGGACGCCGTGGCCTGGGGGAACGAAAGGGGATCTCGGCGATGAGGCAAGTCGTAGTCGGTTCGGTGGCGGTCCTGCTGGCCGGTTCAACCCTGGCCTTCGCCCAGGCCGAAGGAGAGACGCCGCCGGTCTCCTCGGCAGTCCCCCTCCATGCCCCGGGACCATCGCCGCTGATATTGCCTCCGCAGCCAACGCCGCCTGCTCCGATGTCGTGGTTTTCCTTCGATCCCGTTCTCGACGGCTTCGCCACGCGCTTCTGGGTCAGCGCCGATTATCTGCTGTGGTTCATCAAGGACGCCCGGGTTCCTGCCCTCGTCACGACAGGTTCACTGACGGATGCGGTTCCCGGCGCTCTCGGTCAGCCGGGGTCGCAGACACTCTTCGGCGGCGACCCCAATTACGGCGTCCGCTCCGGCGGACGCTTCGGCGCCGGATTCTGGCTGACGCCCGATCAGACGTTTGGCGTGGACGGCAGCTTCTTCTTTCTCGGCGGCGACCGCATCCATTTCGACGCCGCCTCGAACGGTTCGCAGGTGTTGACCCGACCGTTTTTCAACGTCAACAGCAACCGGGAAGACGCCTCCATCGTGGCCTTCCCCGGCGAACAAGCCGGCAGCGTCGCGGCGTCGTTATCGAGTTTCCTGTGGGGCGCGGAGGCGAACGGCCGCGGCATGTTATTCCGCGGTCCCTCCTACCAGCTGAGCCTGCTTGGCGGCTTCCGCTTTCTCAGCCTGACGGAAGGGCTGCGCATGCGGGAGAAGGATGACCTCTTTCCAACCTTCGTCGATCCGGCTGCCTGGCTCACGATCAACGATCGCTTCCATACCAGCAACCAGTTTTACGGCGGTCAGATCGGCACGGATTTTCGCTGGAACCGAGGCCGATTCTTCGTGGACGTTCTCGGCAAGGTCGCCCTGGGCGTTTCGGTTGAGAACGCCTCCATCAACGGCTGGTCCTGTTACAGCTACGCCAACGGCCCCAGCGGCAGCATCCCCATGGGACAGCTGGCCATGCCGTCCAACATGGGTCGTTGCGGTCAGGACCAGTTCGCCGTGGTGCCCGAGTTCGGTCTCAACCTCGGCTACGCCCTCACGCGCCATCTCCGCCTGACGTTCGGCTACACGTTCCTGTACTGGAGCAGCGTCTTTCGTCCGGGCGATCAGATCGACCGGGCCGCCAACCCGACCGAGGTGCCGGCCCTGCTCGGTCTCCGTCCCATGTCCGGCCCGGCTCGGCCCAACTTCACTTTCAACGCCACCGATTTTTGGGCGCAGGGACTCAACTTCGGTCTACAGTTCCGCTACTGAGATTTCGCGGGCGTGGAGCCGTTCTTCTTGGCCTCTTCCTTGGGCTTGTCCGTTCGCCACAACCAGCGCAGCGATTCGGGCAGAATGGCGCCGCCGTGTTTGCCGTTGTGTCCGCCGTCGCCATATTCAAACCGATAGTCGTAGCCGGCGAACTTCAGCGCCGCCGCCATCTGCTGGTTCGCCAGCGGCCAGTTACCGTGTTGATTGTCCAGGTCGTGCGAGCCATCTTGCAGGAAGACGCGGATCGGTTTGCGTTCCGTCTTGCGGATCAGGGCCGGATAGACGTGTCCGCCGTGGATGTTCGTGAAGCTGCCGACGTGGCTGAGTACCTTGCCGAACAGGTCCGGCCGTTCCCAAGCGGCGGTGAAGGCGCAGATGCCGCCCGAGCTGATGCCGCAGATCGCTCGCCCGGCCGCGTCCTTGCGCAGGTTGTACTCCTTGGCCACCTCCGGCAGGATCTCCTTCTCCAGGAAGCGGACATACTGGTCCGACAGCGTGTCGTACTCAAAGCTGCGGTTGCTGCGGGCCGCCTTGTCCTTGCCATTTGCTGGCATCGTCCCCGGATTGATGAAGATGCCAATCGTCACCGGCATCTCTTTTTTGTGGATGAGATTGTCGAAGACGATCGGCACGCGGAACTGCCCCTTGGGATTGACGTAGCCAACGCCGTCCTGGAAGACCATGACGCAGGCCGGCTGTTTCGGATCGTACTGGGCCGGAACGTAAACCCAGTAATCGCGCACCGTGCCGGGAAAGATGGTGCTGGTCCAGGAATGCTTGGTGACCTTGCCGTGCGGAACGTCCGGCCGTTCCTGCGAGTCGGGTCCGAGTTGGTAATCGTCGGCGCCCCGGAGCAGAGGGACGCATAACAACAGAGAAGTGACGGCAACGAGGCAGCGCGACATGGACGGTCCTTTCGTGGTCCGGAGCGGGAGATCAACACGGCCGAGGGCAAAAAGCAGACTAACATGAGGCGGGGGCGCAAGCAAGCAAACCGTTGACGATCCGAGCCTGAAGCGTCAGCGAAGAGATCTCTTCGCTGACGCTTCAGGCTCGGATTTTATTCGTGGCGCAGCGCCTCGATGGGATCGAGCATGGCGGCGCGGTAGGCCGGATACAGGCCAAACGCCACGCCGACGCCGACGGAGACATCAGCGACAGGAAGATCGACGGCACGTGGATCTTGGCCGGCAGGTGCGCGCTCCACAACCACTGCGACATCGCCGGCACCACGAAGACGACGACCAGGCCCGATGATCGTGCCCAGCAGGCCGCCGAGCGTCGTCTGCACCACGGCCTCGATGAGGAACTGCATGGTGATGTCGCGGCGCTTGGCGCCCAGGGCGCGGCGGATGCCGATCTCGCGCGTCCGCTCCGTCACCGTCGCCAGCATGATGTTCATGATGCCGATGCCGCCGACCACCAGCGAGATGCTGGCGATCATCACCAGCAGGCCGGTGAAGCGGCTCTTCTCGCGCTCGGCCGCCTCCAGCTTGTCCAGCGGCACCGTCACCAGCCAGTCCGGTTTGATCGTGCCGCGACAGGATCGACTTGATCAACTCGCCGGTCGGCCGCACCTTGTCGATGTCGCTGACCGTCAGCGTGACCTGGCTGAGCTCCACCTGCTCGCGCTGCAGCGAGCCGGCCTGGCGGATAGATGATGGTTTCGCCGAAGCGGGCGTTGCAGGTCGAGAGCGGGATGTAGACGTCGTTGTTGAAGTCCTCGGCGGCTGGAGCCGCCGGTATCGCCCATCGGCGTGCGGTTGCGCAGGACGCCGACGACGACGTACAGATACTTGTCGACGCCGACGGTCTTGCCGAGCGGGTCCTCGAAGGGGAACAGCGCCTGGGCGACGTTGGCAGCCGAGCACGACGACGTTGCGCACCTTGGTCGTCGTCCTCGTCGCGGAGGAAGCGGCCCAGGGCCATCGGCAGCTCGTTGACCTGGGCGTAGCCGGCGTCGTGCCGACGGCGCGGCCGTTGAAGACACGCTGCAAGGCGGCGGATCTCCTGCGGGAAGATGCGCATGGGCACCATGCGCGTCACCGTGCCGCCCTCCTCCAGGACGGCGAAGCGCTCGTAGTCGCCCTGCGTCAGGCCGTAGATCGCCACGCGCGATCGGCTGCCGGTCGCCGAGTTCTCCGGCGGCTTGACGCTGCGGACGATGATGTTGGTCGCGCCCAGCTTGCGGATGTCGTCGAGGGCGTCCTGCATGCTGCCCTCGCCGAAGGCCATCAGGGCGATGACCGCTCCGGTGCCGATGATGATGCCCAGCACCGACAGGAAGGCGCGCAGCTTGTGCAGCCACAGGCTGCGCAGGGCCAACGCCAGGCTGCGCCGGCCCTTGTCCCAGTACAGCATCGGACCGCAGGACCAGTCCGACGACCAGGACAGCCAGGACCGTATAAAGAAGGTACATGCGGGTCGCTCAACGAAGGTTCGGAAACGACTCACAGGCCGGCGGGATGGGCCGACGAAGCCGTTGCCGTAAAGTCGGCATCCGCCTGGGCGAGATTGGCGCCGACGTGGCGGTGTTGGTTGCAGACTCGTCCGACTCGATGTGGCCGTCGCGCATGCGGATAACGCGCTTGGCCCAGGCGGCGATGTCGTTCTCGTGCGTGACCATGATGATGGTCTTGCCGGTCTTGTTCACTTGCTGGAGCCGTTCCATGATCTCGTCGCTGGTCTTGGAGTCGAGGTTGCCGGTCGGCTCGTCGGCGAGGATGACGTGCGGGTCGTTGACCAGGGCGCGGGCGATGGCGACGCGCTGCTGCTGGCCGCCGGACAGCTGCATGGGCCGATGGTCGAGGCGATCGCCCAGGCCGACCAGCGTCGCCAGGTGGATGCACCATTCGCGCGTCGCTTCGGTCAGCTTGATGCCCTGGTAGAGCAGCGGGATCTCGATGTTCTCGACCACCGTGTACTGCGGCAGCAGGTTGTACGACTGGAAGATGAAGCCGAGGTAGCGGCTGCGGATCTCGGAGAGCTGGTCGTCGTCCATCCGCGAGACGTCCTCGTCGCCGAGGAAGTAATGGCCGCTGGTGGGCCGGTCGAGGCAGCCGAGCAGGTTGAGCAGCGTCGATTTGCCGGAGCCGGACGGCCCCATGAGGGCGACGAAATCGCCCTCCTCGACCGTCAGCGACACGCCGCGCAGGGCTTGCACGGTGACGGATTCGAGGTAATAGTTTTTGACCAGGTCGAGGATGCGGACGACGTCGGCCATGTCTTCGGTTCTTTCCGGGAGAGGGATCAGCCGTTTGCGCAGCCCATCGGAGCCGCGACCGTCAAGGAGCGGAGATTCTCCCCGCTCCCTGACGGTCGCGGCTCGGTTCTTGCCGCTAGACCCCTTGCTTGCCGCTGGGCCGTCCACCAGCCGGCCTCGCGCCGCCGGGTGCTCCAGCCGGCGCGCCGTCTGGCGAAGCACCGTCCGGCATTCCGCCCTTACCTTTGCCGCCCTTACCCTTGCCTTTGCCGCCACCGGGGGCCTCTCGCCGCCCTGGCTGCTGCGGGCCGGCAGGTTGCCGAACTCCATCCGCTCCTTCTCGGACAGCAGCACGACCGGGTTGAGGACGACCACGTCGCCCTCGTTCAACCCCTCCTTGACCTCGACCATCTTCTCGTTGCTCAAGCCGAGCCGGATCTCGCGCATGCGCGGTCCCTCGGGCGTCATGACGAAGCACTTGCGCTTCTCGCCCATCTCCACCGAACCCATCACCGCTTGCAGCGGTAGGGCCAGCACCGGTTCCTTCTGGCTGTCCACGAAGATGGTCACCTCCGCGTCCATACCGGGCTTGACCCCATCGAGCGACTCATCGATGGAGATGTACGTCTGGTAGACCTTGACGTCGGAACCAAAGAGGTCCGTCTGCGAGGCGACGGTCGCCACCGATTTGACGTGGGCCTTGAGCGGACGGTCGGAGAAGGCGTTGACGCGCACCTGGGCCTCCTGACCGCGGGTGACCAATTTCGATTCTGCTCGGCGGTGATCGACGATGAATTGGGTGCGGAAGTCGGTCTGGAAGGCGGCGGCGCTGGAGATGGCCCCGAGCAGGTCCGGCTGCAGAGACAGGCCGAACTCGACTGCGGTGCTGAAGCCAGTCTCCCGGCGAACGTCGCCGCGGACGCGCGAAACCATGGACTCGTGGACGCGGGAATTGGCGACCATGTGCGACAGGTCGGGGATGGTCATCAGTTTTTGCCCCTCATCCACCGCCTCGCCCTGGGCGATGATCTTTTGCTTGCCGATGCCCCAACGGGCGCGTTCCTCGATCCAGTAGACCAACATGCCCGATTTGGGAGCCCGGATGATGCACTTGTCGATTTCCTTCTCCAGATCGCGTTGCTGGTCCAGAGCCTTATCGTAAGCGAGTTGGGTCGTTTTCCGCAACACATCGGCCTTGATCCGCTTAGCCTCGGCCTGGAGGGTGGAGCGAGCCAACTTCCGTTTCGCTTCCTCGACCTTGCCCTTGAGATCGACGTTGTTCCGCTCCAGCGTGAGCCGGTCGAGAACATCGACTTGTTTCTCGAAATTATCCAGGGTGATTTGCGCCTGAGCAGACGGGCGTGATCGGCTTCGGCCTGGGCTGTGGTGACGTACTGCCGTCCCGGCCGCGACATGCGCTCCGACCAGCCGGCCCGTTCTTCCCACATCTGCAGGTCCGACTTGGCCATGGTCCGCTTGCCGAACGAGGTCCGTCCTCGTTTGTAGATACAGACCCTCCACGTATTCTTGCAACATGATCTGGGCGACTTCCAGCAATACCTTCTGGGTTTCGATGTCGCCCATGGCCTCGCTCAGGTCGATCTTGTACTGCTCTTCCGCTTGCAACCAGGCGCCCTTGGCATTCTCCACGATGATCTGCTGAGAGGTGAGCAGGTCTTGCAAGCCGGAGTCGTCCAGGCGGACGACAACGTCGCCCTTGCTAACGATGGCACCGTTATCGGTCACCCAGCGGATGTTCGTGGCCGAAGCGCCGGTGGCGCGGGCCTTGACGGTGCAGGTGATCTCGTTGTTATCAGCCGACTCCAGGGTGCCGCGATCGACGATGGTGACCTGCAATTTTTCGCGCTTGATCGCGTGCAGGATCAGGTCGGGGCGATGCCCTTGTTGTGGGCGAAGAAATACCAGCCGCCGAAGCTGGCGCCTCCCGCGACGGCCAGGACCAGCAAGGCGATCAGCCCTTTACTTCGCCGCTTCCATCCCTTGCTCTTGCTGGGCAGACGGCTCGGGGCGGGGCTGGGGGAGAGGTTCGGGGCGAGGGGCGGGGAGTTGTTCGGGGGGGCTGGCGAGCCGTTGCTCTCCGGCGGATTGGCGGTTGTCAGCGGTGTTGTTGACAGATGTTGCGGCGTCATCAATCCAGACTCCACGGTTGTCCAGCGGCATCACACCCATGTCACGGTAGAGATCCATGCGATCGATCACATAGGTTATCCAGGTATTATACAGATCATTCTGCGATCGCAATAGAGAACCCTGGGTAGATAAAAGCTGGGTGGTGAGGGCGGCCGGGTCGCCGACCCGCGGTCGATCAGCCACCGGGCCGACCAACCCCTGGATGTCCGCGCCCGGCGGCGCCTGCGGCTGGTTGAACGCCTGCAAGGCCTGATCGACCTGCATGTACGCCAGCTCGATCTGCCGCTTCTGGATGCGCTGGAAGTTGTTGGCCAAGGCCCGCACCTGACGCAGATCGAAGCGGACGTTGAAGATCAACTGGTCCTCGTAGGCCATCAAATTGCGGCGAAGCTGCTGGAAAGCGACGAGGGTGCCGCGGTAGGCGTTGCGCTGATTGATGCGGACCAGGGGCGGCGTGGCGATGAAGATCAGCTCGTGACGGGTCCGCGACCCACCGAGGGCGAAGGGATTGCCGCCCAAGGCCGGCGATTGCGCGTCGAGGTGATAGTCCACGTCGAAGGTGCCCATCAGGGCGTTGGCGGCGACACGGATCTTGCGCCAGGCATCCGTCTGCTGCGCCCGCACGTTCATGAGGTCCACGCGGTAGTTCATGGTGGTCCGCTCCACCGCCAGCAGGGCCTCGGTCTCCGGCGCTGAGCAGGTCCACGCCCTCGGCGCGCACGGCCGGCAGAGCGGGCCACATCTCCTTGATGCCCTGCTGGCGCTCGATGAAGGCTTTATCGACGACGGCGAGGAGGTAACGATAAACCCGACGGAATTCCTCGTTGGCCCGCAACTGCCGTTCCACGGGGTTCTTGATCGAACTCCAAGGCTCCGTCTCGTAGACACTCAGGAAGTACTCCAACCGTCCCAGGTCCGACTCCATGTAAATCTCATCCAGGCGGCGCAGGTCGGCCTCCGGCAGAGGCTCGCCCGGATTTTTCGCCCGCTTGATGCGCAGGGACTCGCGCTCCTTCTCCAGTTCCTTCAGCCGGGCGTCGAGCGTCTTGAGCCGGTCGTCCAAGCCCTGACCTCTGCCGAGGTTTTCCCAGTAAATCCAGCTTTTCAGGGTGCGCTCGCGCGTCCGCGTGCCACGCATCAGCGGCGTTCGATCCAGCAAGCGGTGCAGCCGATCCCGCAATTGCCGTGCATCGGTCGAACGACCGTAGAGCAGACCGTTGTAGACTACGCGCTCGAAGTCGATGGACAGCTTTTCGTAGCCTTCGATCAGGTTAATCATCGGCTGCAACGGGCCGGGGTCCAACTCGATTGGCACCGTCAAAGGCAGACCGAGTTGCTGTTTGAGCTGATCGAGCGAGACGCGATAGCTGACGTGCTGGCCCAGCACGGTTTCGATGCTGGCCAGCAGTTGCTGCTCGATCTGGCCTTTCTGCACCTGGTTGACGAGACCGCCTTCGAGGAACACCTCGAACAGGCGGAGGAACCGTTGCAGGTTCTGAATGTTCTTGTAGTAGTTGACGAGGTTGGCGCGCTCCTGGATGGCCGAGAGATAGCCCTGTGGGGTGACGAACACGCCCGCGCCGAGGTTCGGCGCCAGGGCGGCCGTCGTGCCCACCTGGACCGTCGCCGCGTTGGTGGCCGTCAGCGAGGGAAGGATCGGCCCGCCGGCCGGGATGGTGGGTCCGGCCTGCTGTACCGTGCTGGGGTTGATGGCGACCACGCCGGCGCCGACGCCGGGGATGAAGCCGGTGGACTGCCCGGCCGCGAAGAAGACGAAGAACTCCTGACGACGGCGGTAGAAATCGCGGATGGCGTAGAGCAGATCGCGTTCGGCCTGCGTCAGGGGTTCCAGGGCGACGGCGCGGCCGCCGCCGGCCAGGAACGGCTGAACGATGTCCAGCGACACGTTGGAGGCGCTGGTCAGGCCGGGCGCCGGTGCCTCCGCCCAGGTTGTACACCGTTTGGTTGGCGAAATTCAAAAGCAGCAAGGCGCCGGTGGAGAACAGCTTGGTGAAGCCGGTCGTGCTGTTGGCGATCCAGCGGTTGGTCTGGCCGTCCACCGATTGGGCGCCGCTGCGCTCGCGGATCACCTGTTCGGTGACGAACGGCTGGGCGATGAAGGCGAAGCGCTCGGCCGTCACGGTCAGGGCCGTCAGGTACAGCTGCTCGCGGATGGTCTGGAACTCGCGGCTGTTGAAGAAGCCCAACTCGGTGACCTGCTCCATGGTCAGCAGGAACGGCTTGAACTTCTGGTACTGGCTGGTCTGGCCCGCTTCGGGCAGGGCGGCGGTGCCCGTGACCGCCGAATTCAGCTCGCGCTCGATCTGATCGTTGACCTCGGCAGCACGCTGGGCGAAGGTCTTGTTCTCGCCGGGCAGCAGCGGCTCTTCGCCCAGGTCTTCTTCCGCTTCCTCCTTCGCCTTCAACTCCGCATCTCTTCGCGTGCGGTTTTCGACGTCCCACTTGCGCATCAACTCCAGATAGCCGGTGCCCTGCCAGTTCTTGTAACCCTTGAGCAACGGCCTCTGCGGATGCGGCGACAGATCCCAGGCGGCGGGGTCATCCGGCGGCATGGGCGGACGATCCGGGTCGGTCGGGTCGGCGAAACGCGACAGTGGATGCGGGTACACGTAGAAGTCCTGTAGCTTCCACCAACCGGGATAGCGGTCCTTCTGAGCGAGGACGAGGTCCGCGTCGGCGTCAGCCCGTCTCCGGAAGAAACGCCGCGTACAACCGCTCAGGGGCGTGAGCAAACCAAGGACCAGCAAACTCAACAAGATCGTCCAACGGAGCCGGCCCGCTTCATGCTGTCGAAGGAAAGTCATCATAAACAGCCCGTGCTCATGCCCGCGAATACGGAGTAACCGATAGCTTCCTTATCGGCGGCAAGGTTTGACTGGCTTTACACGAAAAAAAGGGGAGAGAGCAAATATGAGAGAATAATCATGAGGAAGTCTTGCGCGAGGATTCGGGACATGCGTGGCGAGCGAAGTTGAGGAAGAAAATGAAGGACCGTCACGAATATAATGGCGGAAGAGGAGGGTTGCGTGCCGCAAGCGTTATCCACGGTCCCGGAGCATCTGCAGGATCTGCCCGAGTTTCTGGCGCGGACGGAGGGTTTTTCGACCGTTCTGTCGGCCTTGCAACAGGGGCGCAGCGCCACGGTGGACGGCGCCTGGGGTTCGTCGGCAGCCCTGGCCGCCGCCGCCCTCGTCGAGCACGCGCCGCGGACCCTCCTTGTCGTCATCGCCCATCCCCGCGACCTCGACGGTTGGACCGGCGACCTGACCAGCTTCACCGGCTTGACTCCCCTTCTGTTCCCCGCCTGGGACGATTTCCGCGCCTCTACCTCCGCGTCCGAAAACGGTCCCGTCGATGAAGTCGCCGGGCAGCGTCTCCGTCTGCTCCGACAGCTCGAATCGCCCAATCCTCCGCGCCTGGTGCTGACGACGCTGCCCGCGCTGATTCAGCCGGTCCCCGATCGCGCCCGGCTCGCCGCCATGCGCCGCTCTCTGCGAAATGGCCAAACCGTCGATCTGGAAGAGCTGGCGTCCTGGCTGGTCGAGCACGGCTATCGACCGACGGAGGCGGTCGAGCTGCCCGGCGAGTTCAGTCGTCGCGGCGGCATCCTCGACGTGTACTCGCCCGACGCCGAGGCGCCGTATCGCCTGGAGTTTTTCGGCGACGAGATCGAATCGATCCGCCAGTTCTCGCCGCAAACGCAGCGCAGCCTCGGCGACTTGTCCGAGGCTGGAGATCACGGGCTGTACACAGCCGCCGAGCGCAGCGAGCTGACAGCGGCCATCTCTGCGATTATCTCGCCGGCGGATGCCTGGACCGTGCTCGTCGAGGTCGAGGAACTGCGCGAGCAGGGCCGGCATTATCTGGAGCGCGTCGAGCGACGCGACGGGCCTGTTTTCAGTCGAGGGCGTCTTCCAGCAGCTGCTGCGCTTCCCCAGCGTGACCGTGTCCGCCCTGCCCGCGCCTTCCGTCGAGGCGGTCTGTCATCTGCGCGTCGAGTCGGTCGAGCGCTTCAGCGGCGACGTGGGCCGGGTGCGCGACGAGCTGGACGCGGTGGCGGCGCACGACCTCGTGCTGATCGCCTGCCACAACGAAGGCGAGTGCAAGCGCCTGGGCGAAGTGCTGGCCGCGGGGCAACTGGCGCAGTCGGATCGGCTGCGCCTGGTCATCGGCCGTATCCACGCCGGCTTTCGGCTGGTGGCAGGGGCCGGCTCGAACAGTACGGCGGCGTCGCTGATCGTGCTCGGCGGACAGGAGTTGTTCCACCGCGAGGAGGTGCGGCAGGTCCAGCCGCGTCGCCGGCTCGAATCGCGGGCCATCGACAGCTTCCTCGACCTGGCCGAGGGCGACCTCGTCGTCCACGTCAGCCACGGCATCGCCCGCTACCGCGGCATGCAGGTGCATCGAGAAGAATCCGAGCCGCGAGCGTCCGCGCGCGGAAACGGCACCGCTTGCTAACGCTCGCGGCTCGGCTTCGCGCCATACCGAGGAACACCTGATCCTGGAGTTCCCCGACGGCGTGCGCGTCTACGTGCCGGCGTCGAAGATCGACCTGGTGCAGAAGTACGTCGGCGGCGCCAAGACCGAGCCGGAGCTGTCGAAGCTCGGCGGCACAAGCTGGCAGAACCGCAAGGCCAAGCGTGCAGGCGGCGGTCATCGACCTGGCCAGCGACATGATCCAGCTGCAGGCGCTGCGCGAGGCCGAGCCGGGCACCGCCTTTCCGCCCGACACCGAATGGCAGGCCGAGTTCGAGGCGGCGTTCCCCTACCAGGAGACGCCGGACCAGCTCACCAGCATGGCCGAGATCAAGACCGACATGCAGCGCGCCCGGCCGATGGACCGCCTCATCTGCGGCGACGTCGGCTACGGCAAGACCGAACTGGCCATCCGCGCCGCCTTCAAGGCCATCGACAACGGCCGGCAGGTCGCCGTGCTGGTGCCGACCACCGTGCTGGCCGAGCAGCACTACCGCACCTTCAGCCAGCGCCTGGCCGAGTACCCCTTCACCGTCGAATGCCTCAGCCGTTTCCGCACCGCCGGCGAGCAGAAACGCATCGTCGAGCGGCTGACGAAGGGCGGCATCGACATCATCATCGGCACGCACCGGCTGGTCAGCGCCGACGTGCATTTCAAGGACCTCGGCCTGGTCATCATCGACGAGGAGCAGCGTTTCGGCGTCGAGCACAAGGAGCGGCTGAAACGCCTGCGGCAAAAGGTGGACGTGCTGACGATGACGGCGACGCCGATCCCGCGCACGCTGCATCTGTCGCTTCTGGGCATCCGCGACATCACCAATCTGGAGACGCCGCCGCCGGATCGCCTGGCCATCGAGACGCGCATCGTCCGCTTCGACCCGCAGCTGATCCGCCATGCCATCCTGCGCGAGCTGAACCGCGAGGGGCAGGTCTACTTCGTCCACAACCGCGTCCACAACATCCAGGAGATCGCCGACCGGCTGCGAGCAGATCGTCCCCGAGGCGCGGGTGGCGATCGTCCACGGCCAGATGGCGGAGGGCGAGCTGGAGCGCGGCGATGCTGCGCTTCGTGCGCCGCGAGGCCGACATCCTGGTGGCGACGACGATCATCGAGAGCGGCCTGGACATCCCCAACGCCAACACCATCTTCATCAACCAGGCCGACAATTACGGCCTGGCCGACCTGCACCAGCTGCGCGGCCGCGTCGGCCGTTACAAGCACCGCGCCTACGCCTATCTGCTGCTCGACAGCGAACGGCCGGTGACGCCCAACGGCGGCGCGGCGGCTGAAGGCGATTGAGGAGTTCACCGAGCTGGGGGCCGGCTTCAAGATCGCCATGCGCGACCTGGAGATCCGCGGCGCCGGCAACATCCTCGGCACGCAGCAGAGCGGCCACATCGCCGCGGTCGGCTACGAGATGTACTGCCAACTGCTGGAAAACGCCGTGCGCACGCTTCAAGAAGCAGCCGCTGCGCACGCCGCTGGAGGTGAACGTCGATCTGCCGTGGACGGCGTACCTGCCGCGCGATTACGTTCACGGGCCAGCGGCTGCGCATCGAGGTGTATCGCCGGCTGGCGCGGCGTGCGCCGGCTCGGATCGCCTGGACGATTTCCGCCAGGAGCTGCGCGACCGCTTCGGCCCGCTGCCGGAGCCGGCCGAGTGGCTGCTGCGCCTGGCGGAACTGCGACTGCTGGCGG
Source organism: uncultured Planctomycetota bacterium (assembly GCA_963849325.1). Lineage (GTDB taxonomy): Bacteria > Planctomycetota > Planctomycetia > Gemmatales > Gemmataceae > JAJPHU01. The sequence goes on from CAWKHF010000012.1 coordinate 1,005,351, forward strand.
CGCACTGGAAGGTGGCGTCGATCCATCTGGAGAAGCCGGCCGAGGGCGGCAGCGGGCCGACCGACGTGGTACTCGGCTACCGCAATCCGCGCCGCATCCAGGAGTTGGCCGCGCGCAGCGACGGACGGCTACGTGTCGTGGATGACGCCAGCGCTTACTTTCGACCGACAGGGGAGGAATTGGAGCCGTTGGCGTTGTATGAGACGTTGAGGGATTTGTTGAGGCCGCTGGCGGCTACCGGACCCAACCGAGCCGCGACCGTAAGGGAGCGGGAGTAAGTGCAAGCCCCCCGTTCTCTTACGGTCGCGGCTCGGTTCGCTTGCGCTAAGCCGCAAGCGGCCGCGAAGGAAAAAAGTGTATGAAATCATCCTGGCTCACGGCACTGTAAAGAGGAGACGAGTCCGGGACAGCCGAGGAAAGGAGTCTTATGGCGACCCCTCCCGCGGGCAGCTTCCTCCGTCAATTACGCCGGTTGGCGCTCCGCCCGCACGACGCCGCCCTGACGGACGGCCAATTATTGCGTTCCTTTCTCAACCGCCGCGACGAGGCGGCTTTCGAGGCGCTGGTGCGGCGTCACGGGCCGATGGTCCGCGGCGTCTGTCGCCGTGTCTTGCGGAACGTCCATGATGCCGACGACGCCTTCCAAGCTGTCTTTCTGGTCCTTCTCCGCAAAGCGCCCGCTCTGGCCACGCGCGAGGTTGTCGGCGACTGGCTGCATGGAGTAGCCTACCGCACGGCCCTGAAAGCACGCGCCGCCGAAGCTCGCCGCCGGGTGAAGGAAAGGCAGACGCCTCGGCGCGAAGCGATCAAGGAAGAAAGTTGGCCGGAATGGCGGACGCTGCTCGATCAGGAGGTCGGTCGGCTGCCCGAAAAGTACCGTCTTCCCGTGGTGCTGTGCGACCTGCAAGGCCGCACGCGCAACGAGGCGGCCCGTCAACTCGGCTGGCCGGAGGGCACGCTGTCGGGCCGACTGGCGCGGGCGCGGACGATGCTGGCTCGTCGGTTGACGCGCCGCGGGATGACACTGCCAGCTGGCGCCCTGTCGGTCGTGCTGACGCGGGAAGCGGCGGCCCATCTTCCCATCTCCCTGGTTGATTCCACGTGCAAGGCCGCGATGTCGTTCGCAGCCGGTCACGCGGCGGCCGTGCCCGCCACGGTCGCCGCCCTTACGGAAGGAGTCGTGAGAGCCATGTTTCTGAGCAAGCTGAAGACCCTCTCGGTGCTCCTGGCGTCGGCCCTCGTCCTCGCGGCCGGGGTCGGCGCGTGGCGGCACACCGCGGCCGCCGGACAGACCGAGGAACGGCGAGAAGAAAAGCCCCTCCCCGTGCCGCGCGATCGTCCCAAAGTCCCCGGAATTGTCCCCGCGGTTCGCCACTTCCAAATCGATCTGCGCCTCCTACGCGAGAAGGACGGGCAACGGAAGTTGTTGGCATCTCCGCGACTGCTGGCGCGGGAGGGTAAACAGGCATCGTTCGCAACCGGCGAACCTTATTCGATCCAGGTCGGAAGGGAGAAGTATGAAGAGGTCGTCATGGGACCGGCCGTCCAAGTGCTGGTCCGTTCGGAAGAGGGACGCAGGGTCCGCCTGGACATGACGATGAGTCAACCGATACGCGGCCTCTTCGACGCGGATGTGACTGTGGAAACGAAGTCCGTCCGCGTCCTTCGCTCGCTCGAACTTGGCGAGCCGGTTGCCGTCAAGCTCAAGACGGGCGACAAGGATCAGAATGTTCTGGAAGTGACGGCAGCCATTCGTGAGGTGGAGAAAGACACCGACGCCAACACGATTGCGGCGGCCGAAAATGATCTGAAGATGGCTGAGTTCTATCGCCGCAGCGGCCATCTCGATTCGTCGCGCTTCTACTACGAGCTAATCCGCCGGCGCTATCCCGACACCATCTACGCCGAGCGAGCCAGGGAGCGCCTGGCCGAGTTGAAAGAGCAACCGGAGAAACCCGCCGAGGCCCAAGGAAAGGAGCCGCCCCGAGTCGGGCAAATCTTCGTCCGGGGCAATGCCAAGACCCCGCAAGATGTCATCTTGAAACGATTCCCCCTTTTCCCCGGTCAGGTCTTGATCGCTTCCGACCTCCGCGACGCCGAGCGCAACCTTTCTCGGCTCAAGGGTCTCAAGAGCGCCAAGGTTGGCGTGATGAGTGGGCAAGAAGACTCCGTGTTCAAGGACATCGAGATCATCGTGGAAGAAAAGTAATACCATTCTCGCGCCCGCCGAACACGCAGCCCCCGGCTCGCCAAGGGCAGCGTACTACAACCTCCAGGGGTCTTTATCGGAGCCTGAAGCGTTAGCGAAGGAAAGCCCTTCGCTAACGCTTCAGGCTCCGATTTATACGCTCTCCGTCCGCACACTTTTCGGGGCACCCTCGCCACGGGTCCATAGAATAACCGGTGATCCCCTTCACCTCCGAGGAGCCTCACCGTGGCCAAGAAGAAACCCAACCGCAAGGACAGTCGCTCGCGTCGCCGCCCGCCGAGCACGTCCGGCGCGGCATTCGAGATCCCGGACCCGCGAATGCTGGAGCCCCTGCTGCGGAAGCTAATGGGCGGCATGGCGGGCGAGGCTGAGGCGGATACGCCGGCCGGCCGGGCGCGGCAACTGCTGGAGGAGGCTTACCAACAGCCCTCTTCGGAGGAGCGCATCGAGTTGGCCCGGCGGGCGCTGACCGTCGATCCGGATTGTGCCGACGCCTACGTCCTGCTGGCCGAGCATGCCTCCCATCGCAAGGAGGTCGCGGCGCTCTACGAAAAGGCCATGACGGCGGCCGAGCGAACGCTGGGACCGGAGATCTTCCGCGAAGCGGCCGGAGACTTCTGGGGCATCCTCGAAACGCGGCCGTACATGCGGGCACGACTGGGCCTGGCTCATGCCCTGTGGACCTCGGGCCGGCAGGAGGAGGCCGTCAACCACGCCTGGGACATGCTGCGCCTCAACCCCGGCGATAACCAGGGCGTTCGCTACACCCTCGCCGGTTGGCTGCTCAACCTCGACCGCGACGACGACCTGGCCCGCTTGCTGGACCAGTACGAGGACGAGGGGTCGGCGACGTGGGCGTACACCCTCGCCCTGCTCGCCTTCCGTCGCCACGGCGACACGCCCGAAAACCGCAAGCTGCTCAAGGACGCGAAGAAGACCAACAAGCACGTCCCCGACTATCTGCTGGGTCAGAAGCGCCTCCCCGACCGTCCGCCCGCGTCCTACTCGCCGGGCGCGGCGAGTGAGGCGATCGAATACGCCGGCAGCTTCCTGGCGCCGTGGCGGCTCACGGCCGGCGCGCTGGACTGGCTGCGCGAGACGACAAGCACGCGGAAGAAACGGACGACCACTCCGCGAGGACCGACGCCGCTGCTCGTGGCGCGGCTGAAACGTCTGCCGCGGCGCAGCGACACCTGGCAGGCCGATTGCCGTCCGCTGCCGACGTTCATCAAGGACGGAAGCGGCCCGCCCGTGCGGCCGTGGATCATTCTGGTCGTCAGCGTCGGGCAAGAACTCATCCTGGGCCAGCGACTCATCGAAGAACAGCCCACCTCCGAGCAACTGTGGGACGCGCTGGCGGAAGCCATGCAAAAGCCCCTCATGGGCGACAAGCAGCGGCCCTCCGAACTGCAGGTACGCGCCGGCGTCGGCTGGGAAGACTTGCATTCGACGCTCGAAGACCTTGGCATCCGCCCGGTGACGGAAGAAACGCTGCGACCGATCGACACCATCGTCGGCCACCTGGCGCAGTCGGTGGGCGGCGAGCCGCCGGGCCTCGTGGAGGTCCCCGGCGTGACGCTGGAACAGATAGGCCGGTTTTACGAGGCGGCCGCCGAGTTCTACCAGCAGGCGCCGTGGCGCCGACTCGGTTACGAGAACGCCGTCCGCATCGAGTGCCCGGCGATCGAGGGTGGTCCCTGGTTCGCCGTCCTCATGGGACAGTCCGGTCTGACGATGGGCGTGGCCCTCTATGAAGACCTGAACCTCCTGAAGCGCCTGTGGGCCGACGACCTTTCCGACGAGGAAAACGCCGAGCTGAGTGTGGCGACGACCGTCACGTTTGGCGATGCGGACGAAATCCCCCTGACGGAGTTGGAGGCAGGCCGGCAGCACGGCTGGCGCGTAGCCCGCCCGGACGCCTACCCGTCGATTTTCCACAAGGATCGCGGCCTGTCGATGCGTCCGCCCACGACGCAGGAGCTGGAGTTGGCGGAGGCGTGCCTGCGCGCCCTGCCCGGTTTCGTCAAGCGGCGCCGCCAGGACGACACCACGCCGGAGGACATCACCGTGCCCACGGCGGTGGGGGAGCGGACCCTGACGCTATCGTGGGTGCAGACGGAAGGAACGTAAAGGTGCCGTCATGACGATCCCTGCCTGCTCGGCGAGGTCCATCCTCGTCGTTTGTTTGCTCGTGGGTCTGTCCCCCGCGACGTGCGAGGCGAAAGAATCGCCGGCCGAATGGACGAAGGCCGAGCGTCAACCACCGCCGACAGCGGCGGAAACCCGCGCTTTCATGAAACGCCTGCTCCAGTACGTCCACGACCACCATCTCAAGAAGGACGATAAGTCGGAACAGCGTGGCATGGTCTACGAATACTTCGACACCACTCGCGCCGGTTCGTTCGATCAGTGGGTGCAGGGCGAAGCGCTGGACACGATGCACGACGGCGCCTGGCTGGCCGCCGCGATGGTCAACGCCTACCGCGCGACCGGCGAGGCCGCTTACAAGGAGTTCCTCATCCGCTGGCAGCTGCCATTCTATGGCAAGATGCTCAATCACAGCGACCGGCTCTTCTCCGCCAAGCGTAATGACGGCCGGCCGGGAGCGCACCACTTCGACCGCGAACACGCCTTCCAAGAAGGAGAAAAAGGTTTCGTGCCCTACTGGTGGGACGACGGCGCCTCGGTCAGTCTCGAACGCCGGCGCGAGCGGAACGCGCTGGGTCCGTTCGCCTGCACCGACCGGCTCGCCGGCAAGCCCAACGCCAAGTTTCTCCTCGACGGCTACTCGCACGGCTCCTCCAATCACATGGCCCAGGATCTTGGCGTCATGCTGGAGCTGGCTTGGCTGCTGTTGCGTGACGCGAAGGAACCCGCCGAGAAGAAGCTCGCCGCGGAAATGGCCGAGGCCGCGAAGAACCTGCACGAGTGCCGCATGCGCCACCACGGTCCCATCCCCATGTGCGACGCCCCCGCCGCCCTCGCCCTCGGCGATGCCGCCCTCCTGAAGTTCGTCCCCGATGCAAACAACGCCGCGAAGCTCGACAATCACTATTCCCGTGCCCTGTACGATTTCAAACCCGGCCAGCGGCAGGCGTTCCCCGGTTTCGCCGACGAACAGGAGTATCATTATTACTTCGGCATCGCCCGTCACGGCGGACAATTGCCGCGCCCGCTCGCCTTCCGCATGATCTATGATGCCTACACGGAACCTCTGCTTTATCGCTATTACTCCGATGATGCTGATGTGCCGGCGGGGATCAATCGCTTCGATCTGCACCTCTATTTCGCCGTGGACGGCCGGCTGCTCGATTATCGCTCTGATCGCAAGGGACCGGGTGGCAAGCCGCGACCCATCGGCTCGCGCATGGGTCCGCAAAACATGATCTGCTGCGGCTGGGCGTTGCAAGCGCTGCGGGCCTATCCGGGCATCTGGGAGGAACGCTGCCGCCGCGATTTCTCCAAGGACGTGCGCGTGTACCTCGATGATCGGCTGCCGGGCGGCTCCCTCGACACCGCGCCGGCGGCGACCCTGCAGCTTGGTCCCGCGAAGCTGGATTTGCTCGGTACACGGAACGCCCTGCGCATCAAGGGGCAGGTCCAGGGCGACGCTGTCACCCTCCAGCTATTCAGCCGGCCCGACGGCCAGGGTAGTCACGCCGTCGTGAGTCTGCGCAAAGACAGGATCAATCAGGCCGTCAACGACCGCGGCGAAACGCTGCACGCCCGGATCGACATCACTCCTACGGACGACGGCTTCCGGTTCGAGCTAGAGCTGCCTTACGGCGTCGTCAAGGGGCAGAAGTTCTGGGCCAACGGCATCGAGCACGGCCGGTATTCCGTGCAGGCGGGAGAGGAGCGGCGGAATTTCTACCTCGCCAGTCCCGAGAAGCAGGTGAAGGCGCGGCTGGAGCACGAATTGGCCGGCGGTCTGCGCACCTGGGAGGCGATTTTCAACCAGTTCGGTTACATTCCGACCGGGATCGGGGCCGGCGCGGACTGGGACCGTTTCTCCGACAGCGGCGGTTATGCTCACCTGCTCGGCGCGGCGGCGCAGTGGCTGTTCGTGCTGGACGGCAAGAGAGATTGGCAACAGCATGGCATTCCGGCGCTGCGCCCATCCGGCAAGTAAGATCCTCCACCACGGATAACACGGATAACACGGATAAGAAAAGCAGAGAGACAACGGTCCATCCACTATCGGTATTTTCCTATCCGTTTTATCCGTGTTATCCGTGGTGGAGGATCTTTCTTGACGGAGTAATATTTGGGACGGTCCCATCACTCCGTGATGCCCGGAGAGGTTACGTCCAGTTCGCCGGAGCGGTGGAGGAAGACGAATGGTTGATTGCCAATGCGAATCTCGTCGCCGGACTGGAGAGGAGTAGGGCCGGACAGGCGGGCGCCGTTGAGGTACGTCCCGTTCTTCGACGCCGTGTCGTGCAGCTCGCAGCGGTTGTTGACGTGAACCAGGATGGCACAGTGACGGCGCGACGCATGGGCGTCCTCGACCACCACGTCGTTGTCGCCGGATCGACCGAGTGTGTTGACACCGACCGAAAGAGGATAGAGGAAATCTCCGTCCAGCAGCCAGCACGTAAACGTGCTTTCGGCCGTACCATCTTGCCTGGGGATGAGGGTGTGTCCGAAGGAGCGCGAATCGCCGTCGCGGCCGGCGCCGATCGTTTGACAGCCGCGACCGCGCAGCAAGTCGTCCCGGGCGCGGCGATACTCCTGGCGCCGCGCCGGCTCCAGATGCACACTATTCAGGCGAGGGTCGGCCATGACGGAGGTTGCCTGGACGATTCGAGAAGAGTTTTCGCGTACTCTCCCTCCAATGCTAGTCCGATCTCTCCCGCCGTCAACAAAAAAAGAAGAGAAAGAGCGAAAAGAGAGATAAGAAAGAGTGCCGCCGGCCGCAAGGAGAGAAAAGGCCCCCTACGAGGTCGAGGAGATGTCGAGGATCTCGTAGCGCAGATTGCCGCGCGGCACCTTGATGATGGCGATGTCGCCGCACTTCTTGCCGAGCAGACCCTGGCCGCGCGGGCTGGTGGTGAGGATCTTGTTGTTGTCGTAATCTTCCTCGCCGGGACCGACCAGATCGTAAACCTCTTCCTCGCCGGAGTCGAGATCCTTGATGCGCACGCGCGTGCCGAAGACGACGGTATCGGAGGGCAGGCTGCTGCGATCGACGATGTAGGCGCGGGCCAGCTTGTCCTTGAGAGCATCAATGCGCGCTTGCAACATGCCCTGGTCCTCGCGGGCAGCGTGGTACTCGGCGTTCTCGCTGAGGTCGCCCATCTCGCGGGCGGTGGCGATGCGCTTGGCGACCTCCAACATCTCCACGTGCTGCATGCGGTCCAGGTCGGCCTTGAGCTTCTCGTAGCCTTCTCTCGTCATCGGGACGCGATCGTTCGGCATGGCCATTCGTTCCTGTTCAAAAGGCGTCCAGTCACGGGGCACGACGCGCCCCAACGACACAGAAATATCTTGGCTCTCCGCCTTCGGCTTGTAAAGGTCGATTCGCCGTCCTCACGGCGTCCAATCCATCTGCGGCGTGACTGTCAGGCAGAACTCCGCCAGCAGCCGAGCGGCGCGGTCGAGGTCATCAAGGCAGACTACCTCAACCGGGCTGTGCATGTAGCGATTGGGAATGCTGACCAGGGCGGTCGCCACGCCCTCGCGGCAAAGCTGGATGGCGTTGGCGTCGGTGCCGGTGGCGCGCGGCGCTCCACGCACCTGTACCGGGATGTCATGTTGTTTGGCCGTCTCCTCCAAGCGCTCCAGCACGCGCGGATTGATGTTCGGTCCACGGAAGAGCACGGGACCATTGCCCAGGCGCACGTCGCCCAGCTGTTTCTTGTCGTTGCCCGGCGTGTCGGTGGCGTGGGTCACGTCCACGGCGATGCCCACCGTTGGGTGAATGCCGTAACTGCTGGTGTGCGCCCCGCGCAGGCCGATCTCTTCCTGCACAGTGGACACGCAGAAGACGGCGGCGTGCAGCGGTTGGCCGTGCAGCAGCCGCAGTGCCTCCATCACCGTCCACAGGCCAACCTTGTCGTCCATGCCGGGAGAGACGGCCAGCCCGTTCCGCAGCGGTCGATAACCCAGGGCGAACGTCACCGGATCGCCGGACGTCACCAATTCCTCGGCCTCCTTGCGATCGCGGACGCCGATGTCCACCCAGACCTCGGTGAAAGGCCGGCACCTTGTTGCGCTCCTCGCTGGTCATCAGGTGCGGCGCCCGACGGGACACGACGCCGGCGACCGCTCCCTGGCGCGTCCACACGGTCAGGTTCTGGCCGAGCAGGATCTGCATGTCCCAGCCGCCGATCGGCTGCACGTACAGGAAACCGTTGTCGTCGATGTGCTGCACCATCAGGCCGATCTGATCGCAATGGCCGGCCAGCATGATGCGCGGCGGCCGATCGCCCGTCGCGGCGTGCTCGCCACTGGGATGGCGGATGGCCAGGACGTTGCCGTGACGGTCGGTGCGCACCTCGTCGGCGTAGTCGCGCGCCCAGGCACGCACCACGTCCTGCACAGGCCGTTCGTAGCCGGAAGGACTGGGGGTTTCGAGAAGTTGTTGAAGGAAGGCGTGGGAGTGCTCGTGCATTCCGGAATGATCTCCTGAAGTTTCGCCGCTTGCGCTCAGCGCTAAGCCGCCAGCGGCCATTCGCGTTCATTGTATCTCGCCATCTCCAGTCCGTCTTTTTCCTTTACCGCCTCTTCGGGTATATTGCCGAGAGAGGTCGGACCCACACCCTTAGGCTAACCCACCATGTTCCTCTTGACCTTCGACTTCGACGTGGTCGTCGTCGGCGCCGGCCACGCCGGCATCGAGGCGGCCCTGGCCGCCGCCCGGCTCGGCCTGCGCACCGCGCTGTTGACCATGAACGCCGACGCCGTGGCGCAGATGAGCTGCAACCCGGCCATCGGCGGCGTCGCCAAGGGCCAGATCGTCCGCGAGATCGACGCCCTCGGCGGCGAGATGGGCAAGGTGATCGACGCCAGCGCCATCCAGTTTCGCATGCTCAACCGCACCAAGGGGCCGGCCATGCACTCGCCGCGCGCCCAGGCGGACAAGAAGCTGTACCAGTTCACCATGAAGCACCGCGTCGAGGCGCAGCCGAACCTGACGCTGCGCCAGGAGATGGTCGAAGGACTGGTACTGACGAAGCAGGCGGCGACGGAAGCGGCGTACCGCGTGGACGGCGTCGTCGCCCGCGGCGAGACGCTCTATCGCGCCAAGGCGGTGGTGCTGACGACCGGCACCTTCCTCAAGGCGATCATGCACACCGGCGAGGCCAAGACGCGCGGCGGCCGCGCCGGCGACGGCACCGCCGAGGCGCTCAGCGACAGCCTCGCCGGCTGCGGTTTCGAGCTGGCCCGCTTCAAGACCGGCACCCCCTGCCGCCTCAACGGCCGGACCATCGACTTCGTCCAGACGCGAGCGCCAGCCCGGCGACGACGAGCCGCGGCCGTTCAGCTTCGCCACCGAGCGCATCACCCAGCCGCAGATGGATTGCCACATCACCTACACCAACGAGGCCGTCCACGACCTCATCCGCGCCAACCTGCACCGGGCGCCGATGTACTCCGGCCAGATCCACGGCCGCGGGCCGCGCTACTGTCCCTCCGTCGAGGACAAGGTCGTCCGCTTCGCCGACAAGGACCGCCACCAGATCTTCCTCGAACCGGAAGGCCGCAACACTCTGGAGTATTACTGCAACGGCATCAGCACCAGCCTGCCCAAGGACGTGCAGCAGGGGATGCTCCGCCTCATCCCCGGCCTGGAGAACGCCGAGGTGCTGCGCTGGGGCTACGCCGTCGAGTACGACTACGCCCCGCCGACGCAGCTGCAGCCGACGCTGGAGACGAAGCCCGTCGCCGGCCTGTACTTCGCCGGCCAGATCAACGGCACGACCGGCTACGAGGAGGCCGCCGCCCAGGGACTGATGGCCGGCATCAACGCCGCCCTGAAGATCAAGGGCGAACCGCCGCTGGTCCTCGACCGCAGCCAGGCGTACATCGGCGTCCTCATCGACGACCTCGTGACCAAGGGCGTCGATGAGCCGTACCGCATGTTCACCAGCCGGGCCGAGTACCGCCTGCTGCTGCGGCACGACAACGCCGACCGCCGCCTGACGCCGCTGGGCCGCCGCGTCGGCCTGGTAACGGACGAGGCCTGGGACCGCTTGCAGCGCAAGGAGTCGCCATCGCCGACGCTGACGGATTACCTTGCAGGGCCATCGGCACGGCGACGCCACGCTGGAACAGTGGCTGCGCCGCACCGAAGTCGATTGGCCGCGAATCGTCGCCATGGAGCCAGGCGTGCAAGCACTGGGTACGCCGCTCGACGCTCTGGAACAGGTGGTGCTGGAGGCGAAGTATTCCGGCTACATCCACCGGCAGGCGGAGCAGGTCGAGCGGTTTCAGCGGCTGGAGTCGCGGCCGATCCCGGCCCACTTCGATTACGCGGCCGTGCCGCAGCTCCGTGCCGAGGCCCGCGAGAAGCTCGGCCGCGTTCGTCCCGCGAATCTCGGCCAGGCCAGCCGCATCAGCGGCATCAGTCCGGCCGACCTGGCGGTCCTGCTGATCTATCTGGATTGACAGGTGGTCGAGGTCTTGCGGTCTCGGACCTGGCCGGAGCCGGCAATCTGGAGAAGAGGACGCAATGGGCGAGCCTTGGCGCTCCGATAAAGAGAGAGAAGCAAATGCGAGAACCAAAGAGAGAAGGGCTGGATAAAGTAGTGGGATCGTGGAATAATAGCAGAAAGGAGAACTTTTACCGTCTGCGTAGGATTTGCGTGTTGTGCGGAGGAAGTACGGGTAATCTAAGGGGTTAGAGCGAAGGCTGAGGGACGATTCGCGTTGACACGCTTCACAAGTTGGTTATAATCGCGGTTGTTGGCAAGATTGGCAATCCCCCTCCGGACTGAATCGGCACCAATCGTACGCGGGGTGGCTCAAGGCCACGGGTTCACACCTTGAGGAAACGGGCGCCGAGTCTATCGTTCGCTGACGCAAGTCGGCGGACGGTTGAACCAATCAACCACGACTACCGAGAACAACGCGCTGGCGGATCCGGCACGGACCGTGGCGTTGCTTGACGGATGGGCAAGAGGCAGATCAGGGATGATACCGGCCTCTGGGCCTCTACGGAAAGAGGCCCGGGACTCCACTCGTGCGACTGGCCATGCGCCAGTAAGGGATGGATGAACGCATGAAAACTGTTTTCACGACCGGCGAAGCCGCCAAAATCTGCAAGGTCAGTCAGCAGACCATCATCCGTTGCTTCGACAACGGACAGCTCAAGGGCTTCCGCGTGCCCGGCTCGCGCTTCCGGCGCATCCCGCGCGAGGCTCTGTACAAGTTCATGAAGGACAACGGCATCCCGACCGACGCCCTGGAGAGCGGCAAGCGCAAGGTGCTGCTCGTGGACGACGACGCCGAGTTGGTCGATCTGATGACCAAGGTCCTCGACGAGGACGGCCGTTTCGAGGTGCGCATCGCCTCCAACGGCTTCGACGCCGGCATGATGGTCAAGGAGTATCGTCCCGACATCATCGTCCTGGACGTGATGCTGCCGGACATCAACGGCAAGGAAGTCTGCCACCGCGTCCGCGCCGACACGACCCTGGAAGACGTGCGCATCCTGTGCATCACCGGCATGATCGAGGAAGACAAGATCCAGGAACTGCGCCTGGCCGGCGCCGACAAGTTCCTGCACAAGCCGTTCGACATCGAAGAGCTGATCGACGAGATGTGCGCGTTGCTGGAGATCGAGCCGGCCTCGACGCCGGCCTAGAAGCGATTTCCTGACCCTGAGCGGGGGGGCGTCAGCCCCCTGAGCGGATCGAACCTCAGGGGGCTGACGCCCCCCGCTCAGAGTTCCCTTGTCACCATGCCAGGAGAGAACTGTGAGGGAGACAGCCGAACGGGCGAGTTCGGCCCGGGCGGAGGCCGTGCTGCGCCTGGGCTGGCTTTCGCCGAGTGCCGCGTCCCTGGCTGTCCTCGGTCGGCCGCCGTCGGCCGCGACCTGGTCGGCCATCCGCCGCGATCCCGGCGCGGTGCTGCTGGTGGTTCGCCGCGGTGAAGCTCCGTGGCCGGGACGAAGTTCCTCCGCCCCGTCGCCTGCCTTCTACACCTCCGCCTTCGAGCAAGCCGCGCTGATCGACGACGCCCTGCGTCTGCTCGATTCGTCCGACGGCTTCGTGGATTGGAACCGTCCCTCGGTCCAGCCGGTCTACGACGCTTGCCTGACCTTCGCTCGTTTGGCGCAGCGCCTGGCCGAGCGTACCGGCCGATGCGATCCGGAAGCGGCGTGGACGTGCGGTCTGCTGGCCCCGCTGGGCTGGTTGGCCATGTGTGCCATCGATCCGGAGTCCGTGTCGGCGTGCCTGGCCGACCCCGGCCTGCGCGGTGATCCCGCCGAGACGCAGCGCCGTCATTGGGGCATCGATCAGGCCGCCATCGCTCGGCGCCTGGCCCGGCGCTGGCGCCTGCCCGCCTGGGCGACCGCCGCCGCCGAGCACCTTCACCTTCCGGCGCGCCTGGCGCAGAGCTTTCGCGCCGACCCCGTCCTATTCCCGCTGACGCGCCTGGCCGTCGAGGAAGCCCGCAAGCAGGGCGTGGACCTCGGGCTGGGCGGCGGCGCCTTCCACGCCGAGGATCGCAGTGCCCTGTTGATACCGGAGGGACAGGATCTCGGCGGCAGCCCGGTTGAGCCGGCCACCCTCCAGGTTTGGCAGGAGCCGCGCGGCGTCCCGCTGCTCCGCGAACTGCTGGAGTTGGCCGCCGAGAACCGCCGTCTCCGCGAGCAACCCTTGCACGATCACCTCGAACAGGAGATCGACGCCCTGCACCGCGCCCTGGAGGAGCAGGTACACGGCGAGTCGCAGCGCTTGCAGACGGGCAAGCTGAGCGCCCTCGCCGAGTTCGCCGCCGGCGCCGGCCACGAGATCAACAATCCGCTGGCCGTCATCTCCGGCCAGGCCCAGTACCTGCTCAGCCACGAGAGCGATTGGTTCCACGACGATGCCGAAGGGGCGCCGCGCAAGGCGCTGGAGGCGATCGTCGCGCAGACACGGCGCATCCACGGCATCCTGCGCGATCTGATGCAATTCGCCAAGCCGGCGCCGGCGTCTCCGGGCTGGCTCGACCTGCCGGCGCTCCTGGGCGAGGTGGCCGCCGGCCTGGGCGAGTTGGCGGCGCAGCGTCGCGTCCGCATCGAAGTGGCGGTGCAGCCCGACCGACTGCCGATCTACGCTGACGCCGTTCAGGTCCGCGCCGCCCTGTCCTGTCTGCTCCGCAACGCCATCGAGGCGGCGCCGGCCGACGGCTGGGCGCGCCTGGTGCTGCGCCGGCCGGCCGAAGGCGAGCCGGTCGAGGTCGCCGTCGAGGACAATGGACCTGGACCTGAGCTGGCCCAGCGACCGCACCTGTTCGACCCGTTCTACTCCGGCCGTACCGCCGGACGCGGGCGCGGACTGGGACTGCCCATCGCCTGGCGCTTGGCCCATTTGCAGGGCGGCGACGTCCGCCTCGACCCGCCGCGCCGCCACGAACCGACGCGCTTTGTCCTGACCTTGCCGCGCCTGACCCTGCCTGACAGCGAGGTTTCCGACCCCGCCCTCCTATCTCTCTCGTGTACCGCCAACGGCCGGCACGCTGGCTGAAACCCCGGATGGGCTTGATCGTCCGGCGGCCGCGATGGTATAGCGATCCTCGAACCGGAGGCCCGAACCGCGCCGCACCTCGTTCGGCGCATCCGGCAATACTTGAACAGAGGAGAGCATGTTCATGGATGCGAACGACGCTGCCGCGGCCCGATGCGGGGCGCCTCCGGCGGAGCGCCTCGAACGGGGCGAAGTCCTGTTCTACCCTACGGCTCCGTTCCCTCTTCCCGAAGGCGCCGACCTGGACTTTCTGCTGCATCAGGAGCTGGGGAGCCTGGCCCACAAGAACATCAGCTACAATCCCGCCAACGGCAAGGTCAACGGCTTCGTTCGCCGCGGTGCCGAACAGGTCGAGCAGCTCCGGGCCATCTTCGCTCGCTTCTCGACGTCGGCGACGAGCTGGTTGGCGAGTGTGCTGCCCTACAGCTCGGGTTGGCAGCTGGATCGCTGTAGCTTTCGGCCGCAGGAGGAGGCGACGCGGCGGCTGCGGCCGACCGCGCGCAACGATCTCTTGCACGTCGATGCCTTCCCCAACCGTCCCTCGCGCGGCAACCGCATCCTGCGCATCTTCGCCAACATCAACCCGCGCGAGCCGCGCATCTGGGTGACGTCGGACCCCTTCGCCAAGCTGCTCAAGCGTTTCGGCGCCGCCGCCGGCCTTCCGGGCCGCAACGGCCCGCGCTGGCTGGAGCACCTCGGTCAGAGCGTGCTGGCGATGTTCCGTCCCGGCAAGGGCCGCCGCTCGGAATACGACCTGTTCATGCTGCGCTTCCACGACTACCTCAAGAGGAATGAGGAATTCCAGGAGCGCGGTCCGAAATATCTGCACACGTTCCCGCCCGGCTCGGTCTGGGTCGCCATGACGGACACGTGCAGCCATTCCGTGCTGCGTGGCCGCTACGCCCTGGAGCATTCGTACTTCATCTCTCCGGCCGTCCTCGCTCTGCCGGAAGAATCGCCGCCGGTGCTGCTGAAAAAAGCCTGCGCTACCGACCTGCGGCGCACGGCATGATGAGGGGGCCGCCTGTTTAGCCGCGACGCGCAGCGGAGCGCGGGAGTCCCGCGCTCCGCTGCGCGTCGCGGCTAAACGAAAGAAACCGATCCATGAATTCCCTCCGTCCCTGGCCCCTCCTCGGTATTATTCTCGCGCTTCTGGCGGGGGCTGGCCTGCGCCTGGCCTGGCCGGAGGACATCGAGTACAAGGCGGACGAAGCCTGGACCTTCGAGCACAGCCGCGACACGGACCTGCCCTGGCTGGGCATGCCGTCGAGCGTGAACATCCCCAACCCCGGCATGAGCCTGTGGGTGTTCGTGCTGCTGCAACGCCTTTCCGGCGCGGCGGACCCGCCGGCCCTGGCGCGGGCGGTGCAGCTCACCAACGTCGCGGCGCTAGTGCTGCTCGTCGTCTTCGCCATTCGGCACGTCCCGCGCGGCGAGCGCGAGCCGTGGTTGTGGGCCGCCGCCCTGGTGGCGGTCAATCCGCTGGCGGTCCTGTTCCACCGCAAGATCTGGCCCCCGTGCGTGCTGCCCGTGTTGACGCTGGCGATGCTATACGGCTGGTGGTATCGCGGACGGCGCGGCCCGGCGTTCTTGTGGGGACTTGTTGGCGTCTGCCTGGGACAGATCCACATGGCCGGCTTCTTTTTCGCCGGCGGTTTCGCGCTGTGGGCGCTGCTGTTCGACCGGCCCTGGCGTGGCCGCGTCGCCTGGCCGGGCTGGCTGCTGGGCAGCCTGCTGGGATCGTTGCCGATGCTGCCGTGGATTGTCCACCTCGTCGCTCATCCGGTCGAACAGTCCATCAATCCGCATCGCTGGGTCCACGCCTGCGAACTGAAATTCTGGATTCGCTGGTTTACCGAATCGTTCGGGCTGGGTATTGACTACACGTTTGGTCCCTGTTTCGGCGAGTTCCAGGGGTATCCCCTCCTCTTGGGCCGGCCGACTTATCTCGTCGGCCTGCTGCATGGGATCCTCGTCGGCCTCGCGCTGTTACTCGTGGTCCGTGCGGTCATCCTGCTGGGACGACTGCGCGGCCGATGGCGCGAGCACTGGATCGGCCGTGGTTCGCCGAGCGCCTTCACGCAGAACGCGGCCCTGTGGGGCTTCGGTCTGCTCCTGACGCTGTCGAGCTTCTCGATCCACCGGCATTACATGATCGTGCTGTTTCCTCTCGAATTTCTGTGGGTCGCCCGGCTTGCCCTGGCCCCGTCCGGCGATCGCCCGCAAACCGTCCGCCTGGGCCGCGCCGCCCTGGCGGTTTTGTGGACCGCGCAGCTCCTCCTTTCCGCCAACATGCTCCACTACATCCACGTCCACCAGGACCTTTCCGGCACCGAGTACGGCGTCCCTTACGGCGCTGGGAGACAGACGAAACCGCTCGGAGCCCGCAGCGTCAGCGAGGGGGACTTTCCCTCGCTGACGCTGCGGGCTCCGAGGAAAACATTTTTTCACAGATGATGTCGCGCTGCCGAAAATGCCGATACTTATGGTTGGACGGGCCGCGGTAACAAGGAGCGGTCGGAAGCGGTGAGCCAGGAAGGCTCCCCGAGCCGTTCCGTGGCTCCCTCGGAAAGGATGACGAGAATGCGAAAGTCCAGCCGTTTCTTGTGGCTGCACGGTGCGATGGTCCTGTCGGCGGTGATCGGCTGCAAATCGAACTCGTGCTGTTCGGGCAACAATTGCGGCACGCCGACGGGTGGTTCGCCGGCCGTCGCCGGCGTCCCCTACAACGGCACTACGACGATGTACCAGGGCGGTACGGCCGTGCCCTACGGCAACACGTCGGGCAGTCAGTCGTACATGCCGCCGTCGTCGTCGATGGCCGCCCCGCCGACGGGCGCGACGTCGTTCGCGCCGCCGACGACCTCCACGACCACCTATCCCAATCTGGGTGGCCCGCATTGAGGCCGAGTCGCGCAAGGGATTCCCTACTAGCCCGGAGCGCCAGCGACGGAGACCCGTCGCTGGCGCTCCGGGCTAGTCTTGCCGTCTCCCTACGGGGATATGGTATGATTCCTCCGCTTGCCCGCTGGGACAAGGAATAACCGCCGACTTCGGAGGAGGATTATCATGGCCAAGAAAACGACCTGCCCCATCAGCCGCACCGACTTCCGGGCCAAGGCCAAACCCATCACCGTGACCATCGCCAACGTGCCGCAGATGGCCGAGGTCAAGGAGTTCTCGACCGGCTCGCTCGGCTGGTATCTCAACGGCCGTACCACCATCGAGATCGAGGGCCAGCACGTTCCGGTCCTCATCAACGCCAGCCTGGTCATCGTCGGCAGCAAGGAATTGCCGGCCGATCCGGCGGTCGGCGGCGCCTCCGCGCCCACGTCCGAGGACGTGGCCTGAGACACGTTCCCGCGGGATGGTGGGTCATTTGGGCGATTCCTTGCTGAGGGCGCTGATGTGAGGGAGAACCTTTCCCCGTGTGGTCTGGAGATAGCACAGGTCTAAGAGACTGTCCCACAAGGGTGTGGCGGCACGTTTCCAACGTGCCGGAAGACCGGAAAATCCAACAAATCGGCACGTTGGAAACGTGCCGCCACAGCCCTTATGGGACAGTCTCTAAGCGACACGACCGCTTTGACAAGGTTCGGATGCAAGGCAGACAAGCCGCCTTACCTCGTGGAGCGCCGCGGCGATGGGAAGATGTCGGTCGTCTTCCACTCCACCAGGCGTACTTCCACATTCTTCGACCTCCTCGTCGAGGAGGAAGGGCGGTCTCGCTTACAGAGAGGCCAGCAGCTCCTTGACCTTTCGCTCGATCTGATCGCGCACGGCGCGATACTGCTCGGGCGGCATCTCCTTGGGATCGGGAATGTCCCATTCCTCGCGTCGCCGGGCCGGGATGGAAGCGCAAGCCTCGTCGCCGCAGCCCATGCCGATGACGACGTCGAACTCCTTGACCGGAAGGTCCGCCACCGATTTCGAGCGGTGCCGCGTCAAGTCGTAGCCGACCTCGCGCATGAATTCGACGGCGCGCGGGTTGAGCCGGCCCGACGGCCGCGAGCCGGCGCTGTACGCCTCGATCCGCTCACTGCCGTGGATGTGCGCGAACGCCTCGGCCATCTGACTGCGATTGCTGTTTTCGATGCAGACAAACAGGATGCGCTTGGGCACTGGTGCGGCGGATGGGGAGGTTGCACACCCCATTATCAACGAGAAGCAGATAAATGGGATGCGCTTTAGCGCGAAGGAGACGGATGGGTTCATGAGCGTGTTTCCTTGGCGGAAGGCTGGGGGAAAGGTTCAAGAAAGCACCAGCCGAGCGGTACGGCCAACACAGCACCGGCGACGGGAGCGATTAGGTAAATCCACAGACTCTCGACGTTTCCGCTCACCAGCGCCGGCGCCAGCGAACGCGCCGGATTCATCGAGGCGCCGCACACCGGCCCGGCGAACAGCGCTTCCAGGGCGATGACGGCGCCGACGGCGACGCCGGCCATGATGCCTTTCTCCTTCGCTCCCGTGGAAACCGCCAGGATCACCACCATGAGCAGCAGCGTCAGAATCAGCTCCAACACGAAGGACTGCCAGGCCGGTCCGGCTGGCGGCGTGGCGCCGAGCGTCGCATGTTCCCAAAAGAGCAGCCGCAGCAGAGCGCTGGCCAGCAGAGCGCCGGCACACTGGCTGACGATGTACGGCACCACCCGGCGAAGCGGGAAGCGTCCGGCCGCGGCGAAGCCCAGCGTCACGGCGGGGTTGATGTGCTGCGCCGGACACGTCGCCCAGCGCGTAAATCAGGGCCAGCACGATCAGGCCGAACGTCAACGAAATGCCGACGTGGGTGACGTGGCCGCGGACGTTGTTGACGACGATGGCCGCCGTGCCCGCGAACACCAGGGCGAACGTGCCGAACAATTCCGCCATGAGTTTCCGCATACGGTCTCTCTCGCCAACCAGGGTGTCCTTCACGACGATGCGAGCGGACCAATCCGAGCCGCGACCGTCAGGGAGCGAACAAAAATGCCATTTGACCACGGATAACACGGATAACACGGATAAAACAAAAGAAGCGTGCGGGTTTTCTTTATCCGTGTCATCCGTGTTATCCGTGTTATCCGTGTTATCCGTGGTCAAGTTGCATTTAGTTAGTGGCCTTTACGGTTGCGGCTCGGTTTGGTCTAAGGGATGGTCCATCGATCGTCCAGGGTCGCGCGACGGTCCTCTTGCGGTTCAACGCCGACATGCTTACCATGCCTCCGGCGACCGAGGCTTTCCGCTTTCTTCCGGGAGAGAGAATGGTGTTACGATCCTTCAGTATGCTCGTGGTCTTTTCGCTGCTTGGCGCCGCGACCGGCAGTGCTCGCGCCGAGAAGATGGAATGGATAAGGGTCGGCAAGGACAAGCGTTCCTTTGTGCTCGCCTCATCGGGACGGCCGTTCGTGCCCTGGGGTTTCAATTACGACCGCGACGCGCGCGGCCGATTGCTCGAGGATTATTGGCTCGACGAATGGCGGAAGGTCGAGAGGGACTTCGCCGCCATGAAAAAGCTCGGGGCCAACGTCGTGCGCATTCATCTCCAACTGGGCCGCTTCCTGGATGGCGCGGACAGGACGAACGACCCGGCGCTGGAGCAGCTGGAACGCCTCGTGAAATTGGCGGAACGCAGCGGCCTGTACCTGGACCTGACGGGCCTGGGCTGTTACCACAAGAAGGACGTGCCCGCCTGGTACGACGCCCTGGCCGAGAAGGATCGCTGGGCGGCGCAGGCCCATTTCTGGCAGGCCGTCGCCGGTCGCTGCGCCGACAGTCCGGCCGTCTTCTGCTACGACCTGATGAACGAGCCGGTCGTACCCGGCGGACGGCGCGAGGGCCACGACTGGCTGGGGCCGGCGTTCGCCGGCAAGCATTATGTCCAGTTCATCGCGCTCGATCAGGACGAACGACCGAGGGCCGACATCGCCCGCCAGTGGGTGAAAACGCTGACGGCGGCCATCCGCAAGGTGGACCGCCGCCATCTCGTCACGGTGGGCCTGGTGGACTGGAGCCTCGACCGTCCCGGCCGTTTGTACTCCGGCTTCGACCCGGCAAAGGTCGAGGCCGACCTCGATTTTATCAGCGTCCACATCTATCCCAAAAAGGGGAAGATCGGCGAAGCGCTGGAAACGCTGGCCGGCTTCGCCGTCGGCAAGCCCGTGCTGATCGAGGAGACGTTCCCGCTGAGCTGCTCGATCGAAGAACTGGCGGAGTTTTTCGACGGCTCGAAGAAGACCGCCGCCGGCTGGTTGGGGTTTTACTGGGGTCAGTCGGCGGAAGATCTGAGCCGTTCGGAAGCAATCGGCGACATATTGACGCGGCAATGGCTGGAATTCTTCGAGAAGCGAAGACCGTCTGTTACTCCCGGCCGATGAGGACGCCCGTGAGGAACACGAGCAGGCCGCCGATGACGACTTGAAAGATCGCCGATGTCCACGGCGTATCCATGAAGCGATGGCGTATCCAGGAGATGGCCGCCAGCTCCACGATCACGACGCCGATGGCCACGCTGGTGGCCCAGAAAAAAGCGCTGGATACCGTGTCGGGTACCAGGTAGGGCAGCGAGTGTCCCAGGCCGCCCAGGGCCGTCATGAGTCCGCAGATCAGGCCGCGCACCCACGGCCGACCGCGGCCGGTCAGGCTGCCGTCGTCGGACAGCGCCTCGGCGAAGCCCATGCTGATGCCGGCGCCGAGACTGGCGGCCAGGCCGACCAGGAACGTCTCCTTGTTTTGCCGCGTGGCGAACGCCGCCGCGAACAGCGGCGCCAGCGTCGAAACCGAGCCGTCCATCAACCCCGCCAATCCCGGCTGCACCACTTGCAGCACGAACTCGCGCTTCGCGCCGCCGCCTCGGTGTCCACGTCTTCGGCGACCATGCCCTCGGCGATGCGCTCGTGCTTGCGCTCCTCTTCGGCCAGATCGCCCAGCAGTTGACGCACGCCGGCATCCGTCGCCTGGCGGGCGGCTTTTTCGTAGAAGCGTTTAGTTTCCAGTTCCATCAAGGCGGCCTGCTTGCGCACCGCGTCCAGGCCCAGCGGCCGCACCAGCCACACCGGCTTGCGACTGACGAAGCCCTTGACATCGTGACGGCGCAGCAGCGGGATGTGTTCGCCGAAGCGCTGGCGATACAGATCCAGCAAGCGATGACGATGGCCGTCCTCCTCGGCGCAGCCGGCGAAATTCCTCGGCCCGAGCGGGATGGCTCGTCTTCAGGCCGTCGGCGAAATCGTCGTAGATACGGGCGTCTTCCTCTTCGAGAGAGATGGCCAGGGCCAGGATCTCCTGCTCGCTGAGGCTCTTGAAGCTGCGCATGATGGTTGCTCCCCACGAGTTTCCTTCCATCTTAGGGCGGACGGTTGCAGTCGTGGCGTCCATTCTCCATAATCATCCGCATGACCCCTGATCCCTTGCACGAGGACACCCCATGCGACCGCATACCTGGCTGCTGCCTTCGCTCGCCGTCTTCGCCCTCTTGATATCGCTGCTCCCCGCCGCCGGCGACGACAAGAGCGACGATACCGGCATCACCTGGAAGAAGACGGTCCTCGACAAGAAATTCCGCGCCGAGGGCGTGGCTGTCGCCGACGTCAACCGCGACGGCAAAATGGACATCCTGGTCGGCGAAGTGTGGTACGAGGCGCCCGATTGGAAGATGCACGAGATCAAGAAGCCGGGCGACTACCGCAACGGCGATGGCACCTACAGCCATACCTTCGCCTGCTGGGCCGACGACATCAACGGCGACAGTTACCCGGACCTGATCGTCATCGACTTCCCCGGCACCCCCTGCTACTGGCTGGAGAACCCCAGGGGCCAGGATGGCCACTGGAAGCAGCACATCATCTGGCACAGCGCCTGCAATGAGACGCCGACCTATGTGGACCTGCTCGGCACCGGCAAGCGCGTCCTGCTCATGGGCTGGCAGCCTAAGGGCAAGGACAACGAAGGACAAATGGCCTACTTCACGCCGGGAAAAGACCCGACGCAACTGTGGGACATGCACCCCATCAGCGAGCCGAGCAGCAAGGGTCATCCCATCCCCGGCACACAGCGCTTCGCCCACGGCCTGGGCGCCGGCGATGTCAACGGCGACGGCAAGCTCGACGTGCTCTGCACCGCCGGTTGGTGGGAGCAGCCGACCAAGCTTGATGACAAGCCGTGGAAGTTCCATGCCGCCAGCCTCGGCGACGCTTGCGCCGACATGTTCGCCTACGACCTCGACGGCGACGGCAAGGCCGACATCGTCAGCAGTTCCGCCCACAATTACGGCATCTGGGCTTACCTTCAACGTCCGGGCAAGGACGATTCGCCAGCCTTCCTGCGGCAAGTGCTATTCCCCAAGCTCGTCTCGCAGACGCACGCGCTGCATTGCGTGGACATCAACGGCGACGGACTCAAGGATCTGGTGACGGGCAAACGCTGGTGGGCGCATGGCTCCAAGGGCGACGCGGACCCGAACCTGCCGGCGAAGGTCTACTGGCTGGAGGCCAAGAAAAGCGGCGACGGCCTGATTCGCTTCGTGCCGCACGAAATCGACGACGATTCCGGCATCGGCACCCAGTTCGTCGTCGCCGACGTCAACGGCGACAAGATTCTCGACATCGTGACGGCCAACAAGAAGGGCGTCTTCCTGCTCGAACAGGTGCGCGGCAAAAAGTGAAGCCGTCCTTGACGGTCGGCCGGCATGGCGGGTGACGGCCTTGCGTCTCTATAATGAAAGGGAAGAGAGTAACGAATCCTCCGACACGAGCACTCACACGCATGGCCTCCGCACTTCCCCGCGAGCGAGCGCCGGTCGCTTCCTCCCCGTGGGAGTTGGCCGCCGAGACCATCGCCGTCAAGATTCGCTGGTTCGGCCTGCTGGTCGGCTACGTCCTGGTCAATCTCCGCGATCACGGCGGCGCCCGACAGGCCGTTCTCAACGCCATCCTCACCGTCGGCGTCGCCTACACCCTGCTCGACACCTATTTCAGCGTGCGCGGCCGAGTCTTCCTCGGCCGCGCTCCCTTGGGCATCTCGCTGATGGAAGCACTGTTCATCGGCCTGCTCTGCTATTTCGACACCGGACTCGACAGCCCATTCCGCTACTACTACTTCCTGTCGCTCATCTGCTGCGCCATTCGCCACGCCTCGGACGTCACCTACGCCACCTGTGCCCTGCACTGTCTCAGCTACGGCGTACTGTACCTGGCCCTGCCGCCGGAGGGGCAGCGCGTCATTGCCTTCACGTTGACGCTGGTGATCCTCGGCTGGGTAACGTGGGCGAGCAATGCCATGGCGCTGCTCTTGAAGCGCGTCGGCGACTACCTGGGCCAGCTCAACCGGGCGCTCGAAGAGAACAAGGCGGAGTTGGAGGCGCGCATCGCCGAGCGGACGCGCGAATTGCAGGAGGCGCAGGCGCACGTGCTGCACCAGGAGAAGATGGCCGCTTTCGGACTGCTCGCCGCCGGCATCGCCCATGAGGTCGGCAATCCGTTGACGTCGATCAGCTCGATGGTACAGGTCCTCCAGCGCCGCGGCGGCGACCCGTACACGCTGGACAAGCTGGCCCTAGTCAGCGGCCAGCTGCAGCGCATCCGCACCACGCTGCGCGAATTGATCGAGTTCAGCCGGCCGGCCAGCAGTGAGCGGACGCGCGTGTCGCTGGACGAAGTGCTCGACGAAGCCTTGAACATCGCCAAGTATTACAAACGGATGCGCGGCCGCGTCTCCTCGCCGGCGTTGCCGCCGGACCTACCGCCATTGTTCGCTGTCCGGGATCAGCTGGTGCAGGTCTTTCTCAACCTCGTCCTCAACGCCATCGATGCCGCCGGCCGTGATGGCCGGATTGAATTGCACGTGCAGCGGCGGCCGGATGGCGTCGAGGTCCATGTGTGCGACAGCGGCAGTGGCATCGCCCCGGAGCACGCGGCCCGGCTGTTCCAGCCGTACTTCACCACGAAAAAGCACGGCACCGGCCTGGGACTGTTCGTGACGCGCCAGCTCGTCACTGAGCACGGCGGCACCGTGACGTTCGAGTCGCACGCCGGCGCGGGTACGACCTTCCGCGTCTTCCTGCCCCTGGTCGATCAGCCGGAGCCGGCACCCGACGAGGGCGTGATGGCTGTCACCGCCGGCCGGAATGGAGAGAAAGGTACATGGTAGAGACACGTACCAGGGGCGAGGGACGAGAGAAGAGGTCTCTTCACTCGCCACTCGCCACTCGCCACTCGCCACTCGTCGGTGCGGAAGCGGCCATCCTCATCGTGGACGATGAATTGCTGATCCGCGAGACGCTGGCCGAGTATCTCGGGCAAGAGGGTTTCGCCGTCGTCACCAGCGCGTCCGGCGAGGACGCGCTGGAGCGCGCCGCCCAGCAGCGATTCGACATCGTGCTGTGCGACGTCCATCTGCCGGGGCTGGACGGCCTGGAGTTGCTCGACCGTTTGCGGTGCATCAGCCCTGAGACGTTCGTGCTCCTCATCACCGCTTACGCAACCGTCGAGAACGCGGTCGAGGCGTTCCAGCGCGGCGCGCACGACTACCTAATGAAGCCGATTCTGCTCGATGAGGTGCTGAGCAAGATCCGCCGTCTGCTGGCCCACCGGGCGCTGTACCTCGAAAACCAGTGGCTGCGCCGCGAGCTGAACCTCGATCGCCGGCCGGACAGCGAGCACATTATCGGCAAAAGTGCCGGCATGGCCCGGGTGTTCGAGATGGTGCGCAAGGTGGCACCGACGCGCTCAACAGTGCTGATCGTCGGCGAGAGCGGCACCGGCAAGGAGTTGATCGCCCGCGCCATCCACGCCGGAGGTATTGAGGGCGATTCCCCTTTTATCGCTCTTAATTGTGCCGCCATCCCGCCGGACCTGCTGGAGAACCAGTTGTTCGGCCATCGCAAGGGTGCTTTCACGGGGGCCGACCGCGATCAGGCGGGCGTGTTCGTCCACGCCGGCGACGGCACCGTGTTCCTCGACGAAATCGGCGAAATGCCGCTGGCCACCCAGGCCAAGTTGTTGCGGGCCATCGAACAGAAGGAAATCCTGCCGGTCGGGGCCAATGAGCCGATCCGCGTCGAGGCGCGCGTCCTGGCGGCGACGAACAAGGAGCTGATGAAGGAAGTCGAGTCCGGCCGCTTCCGCGAAGACCTGTATTATCGGCTCAACGTCGTGTGCATTCCCATCCCGCCGCTGCGCCAGCGCCGCGAGGACATTCCCGATCTCGTCGAGTTTCTGCTGGCCCGTCACGCGCGGACATTGGGCAAGCGCATCCGCGGCGTGACGCACGAGGCGATGCAGCGGCTGATGGCCTGCCGCTGGCGCGGCAACGTCCGCGAACTGGACAACGCGCTGCAACGAGCGGTGATTCTCGGCGAAGGGCCGCTCATCACACCGGCCGACCTGCCGCCGGACCTGGCTCCGGTGGAGGGCGATCCGGCCCTGGTGGACGATCTCGGCGAGGCCGTCAAGCGCTTCGAGAAGCAGCACATCGAACGCATCCTGCGACAGACGCCGGACAAGAAGGAGGCGGCGCGACGGCTGGGCATGGGACTTAGCTCACTCTACCGCCGCATCGCCGAGTTGGGCATCGTTTAGCCGCGACGCGCAGCGGAGCGCGTTGCCTGTCAAACGCAATCCCTGCCGGTCGCCGTTTTTCGCCGGCCGGGTCCATTCACGCCGCTCCTTTCTTCTTCGGCTCCCTCTTGGGCAGGCTGCCGCTGGGCACCCGTTCCTTCCAGGCGGCGTGCGCCTTGGCGCGTTCGGCCTCGGAGCCGGCCGGGTCGTAGGGGACGCGCAGGTCCTCCGGCAGCAGGCGCGACAGGTGCCACCAGGCCAGATGGCGAATGGCCAGATCCTCGTGCCGCAGATAGGCGATGAGCGTTTCGTAAGTATCCGGATCGTCGGCGGCGAAGGCACTGTGAAGGAGCTGCAACACCGTCGCCGCCCGCGCCCGCGAATAATGGAGTTGGTCCTGGAGGAACTGATACAGCCGCTGGTCCTGTCCGGCCGCGTCGCCGATCCAGTGCCGCAGGGCCAGCACAGCGGCGTTGCGGACGTTGGCCTGCTTGGGATCGCCCAGGGTCTGCACGACGCGGTCAATGTCATTGATGGCGGCCAGGCCGAAGACGGCGAACTCGGCCATCGCTCTGGTCCGTTCGCCGTCGCGCTCATTCTCCGCGGCGGCCAGCACGTCGGCCAGCGCCGTTCGCGGCTCTCGGTCCTTCACCCGGTCGCGGTACTTGTCGATCGCCACGAAAAAAGGCGAGGCTTTCGCCGCTGCCTTGGCGTGGAGGTCGGCCCACTCCGGGATGCGGTCGCGGCGCTCCGGCACCTCGGCGGGTCCGTTGTCGCTGTCCCAGTGGAAATAGGCGCGGCCGGGCGGCGCCGACAGCGAATGCTCCGTGCCGCCGGCCTTCACATCGACCTGTCCCTTGACGATGAGGAAGCTCAGTGTCCGCGCCGGCACGTCCTGCGGCCGCGGCGCGGCGGTGAAGGGGACGCCGCGCGGCCAGAAGCCGTACAGCGCCAGACACACGGCATCTCCCGGCTCGGCCAGCGTCAACCGAAATGCCGCCCCCTCGACGCGCACCCAGACGCGGGCCGCTCCTTTCTCCTTGCGATTGGTGACGATCGCGCGACCGCGGTGGAGCGTGAAGTCGAGGTCGAACGCCCGGCTGTCGTGCAGGAGGACGGCACTCTGCAATCCCGAGAACCCGGTCGTCCCCGGCAGGTTGCCCCACAGGGTCAGCCCGACGGTCTTCGGCCGCGTCTCCACGTCGGCCCGTAATCCCGGCAGGGAGAGCAGCAGGTCGCGGCTGAAAACGTCGTCCGACGCGCCGAGCGTCCGCCACGGCTGACCCGGCCGTTCGTTGACCAGCAGACCGCCCGCCGGTGACAGACACTTCCCCAGCGGCACGCGCGGCTCCCAACTGACCGGCCGTGTGCCCAGCTCCTGGGACCGCACGGCGGGACCGGCTGCCAGCAGCACACCGATCAGCAGCGGCCGGACGTACCGAGGTAGACCGCGAAGGAGGACGCAGGTTCTTCGCTCGTTCATGGCTGCTCTCGCGCTTTCAGATCGGAGGAGGACGCCGCCGTCGCGGCGAACCACGCTGGCGACCGCGACGGGACGGCGACATTGTAACATGAGGACCGCACCCCACGCCGAACAGTTTTTCGAGATGGACGGCGCGAATTAGAAATCGTTGCCGTTGACGATGTAGCCGTCACTGGCGAAGTACAGGTTCAGTAGCGGGAAGTTGGCCGGCACCGGCTTGCTGCAATTCTGCTGGCTGGGATCGTTGGCGAGGGAGTTCTTCAGGAAGTGAACCGAGGCGTCGCAGAAGGCGAAGTTGGCCCCGCCCGGATGATAGCTCGACCAGGCAAAGTGCGTGCAGTTCCCATCGGCGCCGCCGGCGAACGGCGTCCCGATCGGCCAGGTGGGCCGGCCGATGACGCTCTCGACGCCGCTGAGCGCACTATGGGCCGTGTCACGCCCCGCCCACACTGCCCCGACCTGGCTCTGCATGTCGCGCTCGCCGATCAGGATAGTGTTGCTGGTCCCGTCGGTGATCGTGGACATCGGATACCCCACGCCGCCATCGCTGATTTGCTCGCTGACGACGTAGTTGCTCTTGGCGTATCCGCCGAAGTAGGTGTTGAGGTTCCCGCCGGGATCCGAAGGACAGCTGAAGACGGAGACCCTCAAGAGGGTGTTGGGCGTCGTACCGGACAGGGTGGTCCCATTCGGGTTGATGTTGTTGAAAAGGTTCTGCTGCTCGACATACGGTAGCAGCCAGACCGACCAGCCATAGTTCGAGGGCTTGGCGAACGCTGGGGGAAAGGCCTGGTTGCTGTCGTGGTAGCTGTGCATGGCCAGGCCGAGTTGATGCAGGTTGTTCTGGCACTGACTGCGTGCGGCGGCTTCGCGCACCTTCTGCACGGCCGGCAGCAACAGGCCGATCAGCACCGCGAGGATGGCGATGACCACCAGCAGTTCGATCAGCGTGAAGCCGCGGCGACAGAGCGATGTCGTCCGGCAGGGCGTGTGGTCGTCTCGGGTCATTGCCTGGATGCTGTGAGTAACTTCGTTTAGCCGCGACGCGCAGCGGAGCGCGGGCGTCTCGCCCGCGCTCCGCTGCGCGTCGCGGCCAAACGGAGAAGTCCTTGGTCAGCTGCTCAACCCCTCCACCTCCCAGCCCTTGCGGTAACGGCGGCGGACATGCTGGTTGGCCTCCTCGACGTTCTTCACCTGCAGCTGGGCCGCGTCCCATTCCAGCGTCGTTTTGGGGAAGCGCGTCGCCAGACAGCCCAGTAGCACCGTTTCGGTCAGCGGGCCGGAGTAGGCGAACGGGGCCGACGTTTTGCCGTTGCCGCGGCACGCCTCGACGAACTGCAAGTAATGATTGGCTCCCGCCGGCGTTGGGCAGCTTGTAATCCGCGAACTTGTCGGCCGGCAGCAGCACCGGCGTCGGCGATGTACGGCGAATACAGCACGCCGTCCGTGCCGATGTAGATGGAACCCTGATCGTGCAACTTCCGGCCGCCGAGCAGCGCCTGCACCTCGGCCGGCGGTCGATTGTCGCCGTTGTACCAGTGCAGCGTCAGCGTCTTCGTCGTGTACGTCGTGCCGGGGAAAGTGTACTTGACGTGTACGTTGAGGCTCCAGTTGTCGGCGTTGGGCGTCTCGTCCTCTTCCGAGCGCACCGACCGTTGGCGCCGTCAGGGCCAGCGAGCCGTACACGGGATCGAGGATGTGGCAACCCATGTCGCCGAACGTGCCGGTGCCGAAATCGAGGCGCTTGCGCCAGTTGCCGGGATGATAATAACCGCCGCCGATGAAGGGCCGCTCGGCGGCCACGCCCAGCCAGTCGTTCCAGTTGAAACCTTCCGGCACCGGGATCGCTGCGGTCGGGCCGTGGGTTCTTGTCGCCCCAGCCCTTGCCGCTCCAGCTATGGACCTCCTTCACCTTGCCGATCGCGCCGGCCTGGATGGTCGGCCACGACTTGCCGGTGCACCGAGTCCGAGTGGATCTGGATGCCCATCTGCGTGACCAGCTTTTTCTCGTCGGCCACTCGTCGCAGTTGTCGCGCCTCGTAGATGGTCTGCGTCAGCGGCTTCTGCGTGTAGACGTGCAGGCCCTGCTGCATCGCCCGCATGGTGATGGGGGCGTGCATGTGGTCCGGCGTGGACACGTTCACCGAGTTGAGGTTTTTCTCCTTGTCCAGCAGCTCGCGCCAGTCCTGGTAGATTTTCACGTCGGGGAACTTCTTCTTGACCTCGGCCGTGCGGTTGAGGTCCACGTCGGCCACTGCGACGAGCTTGATGCGCTTGTGCGTCTCAACCCGTTTCGACTCCTCGACGTTGATGCCGGTTAGCGAGTAGATGTCGGACAGGCCATGCCGTTGGCGCCGAAGCTGGCGTGGTAGAGGGTCTCGCTCGGGGCGGCGCGGCGTGAGCGCGGAACACGAAGGGGGCGGCCAGTCCGGCGGCCGCGACCCGCTTCAAGGCGGCGCGGCGAGTGATGCGCGAAGTCGTCATGGAATCGCTCCTCGTGGTTTCTTCTCCCCTCTCCCCCGCTTCGGGGGAGAGGGGTTGGGGGTGAGGGGGAGGAGGCATCCCCTCACCCCCAACCCCTCTCCTCCAAGCGGGGAGAGGGGGAGAAAGGATTATTTCTTCTCCAGGCGCTTGATCTGGATGTTGCGGAAGGCCACTGGATCGTTGTGGCCGGCGAAACCGAAGTGACCGCTCGTGCGGTCCTTGCCCGGATGCGTGCTGTTGGCCATGTACTCCGTCACCTTGCTCAGATCGCAATCGAGGATGACGGTGCCGTTCAGCTCGACCTTGATCGTCGGTCCCTTGACCGTCACTTCCTGATAGTTCCATTCGCCGATCGGCCGCTGATAGCCGCGCGTGAGCGGCCACCATGCCGTAGGCCGAGCCGTGGGCCTGCCGCGGATCGATGCCCTTGTAGGCGTCGTCCAGCACTTGCAGCTCGCACATGCCGACGTAGGCGGTGTCGCCGTTGCCGGGGTAGCGGATGGCCAGGCCGTTGTTGCCGCTCTTGGGCAGCTTGAACTCCAGCCGGGCGACGAAATCGCCGTATTCCTCCTTGGTGTAGATGGTGCCGCCCTTGCCGCGGCTTGCACAGGATGGCCCCGTCCTTGACCTCGATAGTTGTCGATCGGCCCGGCCCAGCCGTCGAAGTCCTTGCCGTTGAAAACGTCCTCGAAGCCCTTCCGAGTCGCTGAATTCGCGCAGCAGTTTGTTGGCCTCGTCCGCAGGGGATCTCGCGGACGTAGATGTTGCGCCAGCGGATCTCGCTGCCGTGCGTTTGCAGCTGGATCGGACCTTTCCTCAACAGCGGCATCTTGCGGTTCCAGTAGTTCTCCAGGCGGGCGTTGTTGACGACGAGCTTGCCGTTGAGATACACCGTGGTCCGTTCGCCGAGTTGGAGGATGCGGAAATGAGTTCCATTCGCCGAACGGCTTGTCGGCCAGGACGAGCGGATCTTTGCCGGGCGAGCCGGGGCTGTTGTTCCACAGCCCGCCGCTGCCCTTGTCGGCGCCGAGGTTCCACTTGCCGCCTTCCTTGGTGTAGTCCCAGATTTGCACCTGCGGCGTCGCCCGCAGATAGATGCCGCTGTCGCCCTTGGGATACATCTTGTAATCGATCAGCAACTCGATGTCGCCGTAGTCCTTGTCGGTGGTCAGGTAGGCGCCCTTGCCGTCGTTGACGATCTCGCCCTTCTCGACCTTCCAGTGCGTCTTGATCTCCTCGTTCCACTTGTCGATCTGGGCCTTGCGCTCGTCCTCGGACATGGCCGCCAGCTTGTAGGGATCGAAGTGTCGGCATCGCCGTGCCAGCCGGTGAAATCCTTGCCGTTGAACAGGGCGGTGAACCCCTTCGGCGCTTGCGTCGGACTACGGCGATTTGTCGGCAGCGCTTGTCTGTCGGCGGCTGCACCGCGGAGGCGAGGAGGACAGAACGGTGAAGGCGAACAGGTGGGTGTGGAGGAGAGTATGTTGGCATCGGCAAATCCTGCGGACGGAGGGAGGGTAGCGGCGTTCGGACGAGCGGCGGCAGCAGGGTGACATCCCCTTCTCGCCCGAACCGCCGACAATCATATGCGGAGCAGAGGCGACATCCGCCAGTGTTTTGCGCATCGACCGTCAGCGCCGTGGCGGCCCATTTCTCCTTCATGAAGCGCAGTCCCTTGCGTGTACACTTCCTCGGCGGCGGGGAACAGGTCGCGCCACACCTTCGTGGCGGCGGCCAGGTCCGGCAGCGCACGGCCGAACGCCTCGATCACCATCCAGCCGTCGTAGCCGACCTGCCGCAAGGCGCGGAACGTCTCGTCCCAGGCGACGTGGCCGGTGCCCGGCGTGCCGCGGTCGTTCTCGCTGATGTGGACGTGGACGAAGCTGTCGGCGATGCTGGTGATGACGGCGGCGGCGTGCTTCTCCTCGATGTTGGCGTGGAAGGTGTCGTACATCATGCGGAAGTGCGGATGATCGACGGCCTTGACCAGGGCGCGGGCGTCGGCGGCGGTCGTCAGGAAATAGCACTCGAAGCGATTGAGGTACTCGATGGCCAGCATGACCTTCGCCTTCTTGCGCCTCCTCGGCGGCCTGGCGCAGCACCTCGACGGCCCGCTTCTTCTCGTCGGCGGTCGGGCCGGCGCCGGAGAAGACGCCGAGCGGCGAGTGATAGGGCCCGCACAGGATTCTCGCCGCCGAGCGTGGCCGTCATCTCGATGGCCCATTTCATGTGATCGAGGCCCGCTTGCCGCAGTCCCGGGTCGGGGCTGATGGGATTGGCGGCCTGCGTGGCAGCAACAGACGGTCGTGCAGCCCAGGCCGTGGTTGTCCAGCTCCTTGCGGATGGATCTTGTAGTGGGTGGCGTCGCCGGCGAAGAGGGGCAGTTCGACGCCGTCGTAGCCGGCCTTCTTGAGCTTGGCGAACAGCGGGAAGTGTTCCTCGGTGACGTGCGTGGTCCAGAGGAGCAGGTTCATGCCGGTTTTCATCGGATGTGCGTCTCCGTGGCGAGAAAGTCGGTGCGTTGACGGAATGTCGAGTATTGTCCGGCAGGCGTTCTTGCTTGGCAAGCATGCTTTTGGGGATTACCATCGGGGCATCGTTTCGGCCTCTCGACTCACCGTCGGCCGCGACAACCCGGACCTGTCTTCGCCTCTTGTTTTTCGGTGATGTGGCCGCCCTTCTCCTTCAGGGCGGAAACCCGCTCGGCGTTGATCTGGAGGTACTGCTCCCACGCGCCGGGAACATTCGTGTCATGGAAAATGGCCTCCACCGGGCATTCGGGAACACAGGCCTCGCAATCGATGCACTCTCCCGGATCAATGTAAAGTTGCTGCTCATCTTGGTAGAAGCACTCACAGGGGCAGACGACCACGCAGTCCGTGTACTTGCAGCCGCGGCACGGCTCGCAAACGACGTAGGTCATGGGGTCTCCTTTTCATCAGGGTATTCGGAACGCCCCCCTCCTTTGCGAGCCGCATGCCGCGTTGCTCGCCGCCTCACACTTGTGCTCGAACCTCTGTGGGTGAATCCAGTTGCGTCGATCCGGCGCCGACATCGCCGAGGGCGTGAAGCGGACAAGGCCGACCAAATGTGGTCACTTCGACCAAGAGAAGTCACGCGGAGAGGGCCGAGAAGCGAGGGGCTGACGAGGGGACCATCGGCCCATCCGATCATTCCGAACGGGGCGAAGAAGTGCGTCGAACGATCTGATGCTTGCGCATCTTTCCGTACAGCGTAGTGGGCCGCAATCCCAGGGCTGCGGCGGCGCCGCCCGGCCCGTATATCTTGCCCTGGCAGCGTTCTAGCGCGTCCAGGATGGCACGCCGCTCCACCTCGGCCAGGCCCGAACGAAGTCTGCCCGGAGACCGCCGTCCCTCGCTTTGGTCGGAGCCAGTTCGGATCGACCTCCAAGGTGTCGCCGTCGGTGACGATCATGGCCCGTTCGACAAAGTTCTCCAACTCGCGCACGTTCCCCGGCCAGGGATACTCCATCAGGAGGGTCCGTGTCGCGGGACTGACGGTCGTAACGGTCTTGCCCATCCGCCGGCCGAAGGAGTGCAGGAAGTGCCGGACCAGGTCGAAGATGTCTTCGCGGCGGTCGCGGAGCGGTGGGACATGAATGGGAAACACGTTCAGGCGAAAGAACAGGTCGGCTCGAAAGCGCCCCTCGCTCATGGCGACTGTCAGGTCTCGATGCGTGGCCGCGATGAAGCGCACGTCCACGGGCAGAGACTTGGTGTCGCCAACTCGTTCGATGGCGCGCTCCTGCAAGACTCGCAGGAGCATCACCTGGACCTGCGGCGGCAATTCACCGACTTCATCGAGAAAGATTGTCCCCTGATTCGCCAGCTCCAAGCGGCCGATGCGGCGGCGCACGCCCCGGTGAAGGCTCCAGGCTCGTGCCCGAATAACTCGCTGGCGATGACACCTGGGGCCAGGGCGGCGCAGTTGACGGCCACCAGGAGACGATCTCGGCGGGAGCTGAGTTGGTGGATGGCACGGGCGACTAATTCTTTCCCCGTGCCGGTTTCGCCGCAGACCAGGACCGTGCTGTCCGTGCGGGCAACCTGCTGGACGGCGAGACGAACGGCCTTCATCGGTCGGCTCTCGCCGGTCAGCAAGCGGAGGTCGCGCTCCGCCCGAGACTCGTCGCGCAGGTAGGCCGTTTCGTGACGGAGCCGCTCCAGTTCCGTCACGCGCGCTTCGAGCTCGGCGATGCGCGCGTCGCGTTCTCGGCACCCGTCGCACAGAGGCACTTGCATGCTCCCATGCTAGCAACTCCTCCCGCGGCCACGCTGCGCCGGATGCCTCGACGGAACGCGCTCCCCCACATGGGCGCAAAGATACGCCAACGCGCGTGAACACCAAGGGACGAGTGCTTTCGGCCCGCCTTGACGGCGAGCGGCCAAGGGCTACTCGCTGTTCCGCGAGAACAACGGAAGGCCCATCGCCCGCCTCGCCCGACCGGCAAGAGCGATCGGGCCGAGGTCATGTGGAGGAGCCATCGCGACAAGTGTGACCAGATCGGCGAGAACGTCACGTCGATTGCTCGGCTAGACCCTATTCGGGTAGGATGAATAAGACAGGGATGGGGGATTGAGGGAGTCGGCCTCAGGGATGGCAGGGAGCCAATGCGGTGGCGGAACGGATCCCCGACGAAGCGGTGGTGGTTCGAGGCGGGCGCAATCTCCCCGCCGACGTGCGACGCGGAATCCAAACCCATCCCAGTGGTGTAACGGGCATATCCGTCGAATGCGCGGAGGGGATAGCCGTGGCGGAACTGGCAGCCGCCATCCCCCACGGTCAGATGGGAGTAACGACCGTGGGGGCGATTCGAGCGGCAGGTGGAGACGTGGTGCGAACCTCCGGCCGCAGTCCGCATCACGCCACCTTGATTGGACTGAGTCCCGAAGAGGCGAGCCGCTTGTTGACGCCGACCATTCCCAATCCCGCCAAGACGCCCTGACGAAAGGAGAGTCAGCATGGGTACGCCGAAAATCTACGCGGACTTCCACAATGCCGATTCTCAGGGCCGCCTGCGGTTGAATTGCATGGGCACCGTGGAGGATCTGGCACGACAGAAGCTCGAATTGCGCGACGGCTTGCTCCTGACCTTGTACACGGACGACCTGGACGACCGGGGGCAACTGGATGAACTGCTCGTCGAGGGTGTCGTGTCCTTCGCGGAAGAAGAACACTGCTGGGTCGCGGCCATCGATTGGTCCGCGATCCGTCACGCCTCGGATGGTCAGGTTCTCAGGGCCAACGGAGCCTCAGGTTCCTCCTCCGCATCATCCGTCTGAGCGGCCAACAGTTAAACATTGATGTGGACGAATATTCCATCGCCCAACCGGATCGTATCCTCGGCATCCTGATGCACTGTTGCGGCCAGACGGGATGATTTTATGGAACAGATCAACGCGCGTTCCATCTTCAGCCCGGCGACCGGCTTCATCCGTCGCGGCGGCTTCGACTGGACGTGCAACCCCTATGTCGGATGCACCTATGGCTGCATCTATTGTTATGCGATGTTCCTGCCGCAGAATCGCCGGCCGCGCGAGGACTGGGGCAAGTGGTTTCAAGCGAAGATCAACGCCCTGGAACTGGCCCGCAAGCAGGCGCCGAAGGTCGCCGGCCAGGCCGTCTACCTCTCCAGCGTCACCGATCCGTACCTGCCGGCCGAGCGCGGCCTGGGCCTGACGCGCGGCATCCTCGAAGCCTTGGTTCCCTATCAACCGCGTCTCTTGGTCCAGACGCGCGGTCCTCTGGTGGTGCGCGATCTCGACGTGCTGAGGCGCTTCCGTTCGCTCCGTGTGAATGTGTCGATCCCGACCGACAGCGAGGAAGTGCGCCGAGCGTTCGAGCCGAAGGCGCCGCCGCTGGAGCGACGCTGGCAGGCGCTGGCCGAGGTGAAAGCGGCCGGCGTGGCGACCGGCATTTGCGTGACGCCGATGCTGCCACTGGCGGACCCCGAAGCGTTCGTCCGGCGCATCGTCGAGTTCGCGCCGGACGTGCTGGTGACACAGCACTTCCACGATTCGGGCGGCGGCTTCGGCGCCGACACCGGCGCGGCGGCTCGGCAACTGCTTGCGGAGTGCCACTGGAGTGAGGAGAACTACCGGCGCTGCGTCGAGATGCTGCGGCGACAGCGGCAAGTTTACGAGGCGGAAGCCGGCTTCTTCCCGCCCGGTGCGCGCGAAGCGAGCATTGATTATTCCTCGCCCCAATCCCACACTTCGCGGCTCGACCAGACGCGAAGCATCTCCTGATATTTCCTGGCATCGACGGCCACGTCCAGATAAACGTGTCGATCGCGGCGAGTAAAACGGAACCGCCCGACTTCGGCTTGATCAACGTCCGGACCCAGGGCGGCGGATTGGGCTGCCGGCACCTGCTCCCAGCGACTGGCTTCTTCAAGGAAATGAGCCAAGCGAACGCGGGCTTCCTCGGCGGAGCCGAAGGCCAGCACGCAAGGGGCGCGGTTGCCCCAAATTTCCGTGCGCCGCTCCGGATGGCCCAGCAAGAAAAGATACTCCAGGCCAAGAGGAATTTCGGCGGGGACCAGCCAGTTGGGGACCGGTTCCGGGGCCTCGCGGGGCGTGCGCGCGAAATGCCGTTTCCACTGCGTCCGAAAGAGATCGTCCACGTCCACGGTAATGTCCGGGGCCACGGCCATGCGGAACTTGTCGCCGGTGCCGTGCGTCGCGGCGAGGCGGTAATCCGCACCTGTTAACTCGAAGATTTCTACTGTCTCGACTTCCGGATCGAGCAACCAGAGGTGCGGTACGCCCGCGCGGCGATAGAGGTTTCGTCGCATGCCGCGATCGACCTCGCGGGTCGCCGGCGACAGGACTTCCGCAATCAGGTCCGGTATGCCGTGGAAATAGTCGTCGAGCAGACACTTCTCCGGATCGATCCGGAAATAAAATTGGTCGGGCGCGACGTTCGTTGTTTCCGAAAGGGAAATGTCCACACGCCCCGAGTGAATTCCTCCGTGGCGCTGGCACACGTCGCCCAGCAAACTCCACAGGTTGATTTGAACGTCGTAATGCCGTTGACGATCCTCCCAGCCCGTTTCCTGCCCGATCGGCTGCCCACTCCAGAGATCGCGCCGCCAGAAGGAACGGTCAAACGTCAGGAAGGCGTCGAAGTCGAAGGGGACCCGCAAATCGATGGGCAGGGGATAGAGGGTTAGCTGAAAGCCTTGCACTTCCGTGCGCCATTGCTTCGGGGCCTTGTGGATGGCCGGAGTTGTTCGGACTCCCTTCCAATGGCGGAGCGTATCGCTCCACTCCGCGAAATGGGCCTCGGCTTGCTCCCGGCTACGGAACGGAAAGGCGCAGCGCGAGCGGCCGTCGATGAGTTCCAGCTTGTTGTTCGGGACGCCGAAAAGCAGAGCGTATTCCAATCCCCACATGCGACGATCCTCCTTCACCTTGCCCCGCTCCAATGCCTGGAGCGGGCGGCATCGCTTGTCATCCCTGTCGTACGCTAACCCATTTTTGCTCGTGCGCTGATTCCACCCGTATTGGGGGAGATGCTCAGTTGCCCTGCTCCACGCCAGGCGGCGGCAGAGTGAAGTCGCCGACGCGGCTGCGGAAACCAGGGATCACGTCCTCGCCGCTGATCTCGTCGTTTTCCCGGAGAATGGTGCCCGTCTCGGCCGCGCGGTGGATTTTAACCGTTCGCTGCTCGGGGTTGACCACCCAGACAAGAGGGACGCCCGCATCGAGAAACTCGCGCACCTTTTCGTCGGTCTCATAGGTAGTATCGTTGGGC
This sequence comes from uncultured Planctomycetota bacterium, assembly GCA_963849325.1. Lineage (GTDB taxonomy): Bacteria > Planctomycetota > Planctomycetia > Gemmatales > Gemmataceae > JAJPHU01. The sequence continues at coordinate 1,042,521 of CAWKHF010000012.1, forward strand.
GATACCACCTCGACGGCGAGATCGGGCGCGATCGGGCCATGTCCTTCCGTGGTCGCTTGCGCCAGCGATAACCGATGGAGACGAATGAAAGAAACGTCCGGTTTGCGAATTCTGTCCGGGAGCGCCGGGAAGCACCGGTAGCTCGTCCCTTCGGGAAAGACCCAGCCCAGCCGTTTATCCCGACAAAACAGATCGAGCATACGGAAAATAACCCCCGCGACGTAGCTGGACCAAATGCTCGTCTTGCGCTCCACCAAGCGGCCATCGACCAACTCATAAAGCTTGCCGTCCGGCATGGTCAGCAAGTCTTCCGGGGTGTAGCGTTTTTCGCTGGCAACGGTAATCATGTCATCCGCCTTTCCGGGAAATCTTACATCTCCTTCACTCGAATCCACTTTTGATCGGCCGCCGACTGGAGAATCGCATCGAGTACCAGCTGCGTGCGGTAAGCATCGCGGAAGTCCGGCATCGCCGGCTTGCCCGTCTCGATCCCCTTGAGGAAATCGGCCACCTGATGCACGAAACTGTGTTCGTAGCCGATCTGCAAACCTGGCACCCACCAGTTGCCCATGTACGGATGATCGCTGTCGCTGACGTGAATCGAGCGCCAGCCGCGGACGACGCCCTGGTCGCGGTGGTCAAAGTATTGCAGTCGATGAAGGTCGTGCAAGTCCCAGAAGATCGACGCATGTTCGCCGTTGATCTCGAAGGTGTACAGCGCCTTGTGGCCGCGAGCGTAACGGGTGGACTCGAACGAGGCCAGCGAGCCGTTGTGGAAACGGCCCATGAAAATGGCGGCGTCATCGATGCCGACCTTCTCGACCTTGCCCGTCAGGTTGTGCTTGCGCTCCTTGACGAACGTCTCGGTCATGGCGTTGACGCTGTCGAGCTGGCCGTTGAGCCACAGGGCCGTGTCGATGCAGTGGGCGAGCAGATCGCCGGTGACGCCGCTGCCGGCGGCGGCCACGTCCAGGCGCCACAGCGCCTGCGCCGCCCTGCGGCAGTTCGGGGTTGATCGTCCAGTCTTGCAGGAACTTGGCGCGATAGTGGAAGATACGGCCGAGCCGGCCGTCGTCGATCAGCTGCTTCGCCAACGTCACCGCCGGTACGCGGCGATAGTTGTACCACACCATGTTCGGCACTTTGGCCTTTTCGACCGCCTCGACCATTTGCAGCCCTTCGGGTCCGGTCATGGCCAGGGGCTTTTCGCACAGGATCATCTTGCCCGCCTTCGCGGCGGCGACGGCGATCTCGGCGTGCGTGTTGTTGGGCGTGCAGATGTCGATGACGTCGATGTCCTTGCGTTCGATCAGCTTTCGCCAGTCGGTTTCGACCGATTCATAGCCCCAGGTGTCGGCGAACGTCTTGGCCTTGTCGGCGCTGCGGGCGCAGATGGCCTTGAGGATGGGCCGATGTTGCAGGTCGAAAAAGTGGTTGACCGTGGCGTAGGCGTTGGAGTGGGCCTTCCCCATGAAGCCGTAGCCGATCATGCCGACGTTCAGCGGTTTGGTCATCGTGATGGTCCCTGATGCTTGTTGGTTTTGGATGGCGATTCTCGGGCGGCGGCGAAGTGATCGTAAACCTCCTTCGCCACGCGGGCGCACAGCCGATTGCCGGCGTTGTCCGCGAGCCAGCGCCGGTCCTTGTTGTTGGTCGTCAGCACGCACACGGCGACGATGCCGCCGGGCGTGTGGATCAGGCCGGCGTCGGTGCGCGTGTCGCTGGTGGAGCCATCCTTGTGGGCCACGAACACACCCGCCGGCAGCAGATGCTTGAATTTGTCCTTGTCGGCGTTCTTGCTCAGGTGATGAAGCATCATCTGCTTGAAGACTGGACAATTACGCTCTCCGATCTGCAATTCTTCCAGCAGCCCCACCATCTCGCGGGCCGTGGTCGAGCCGAGTCCGTAGCGGCGCGTGCGAACCGGATCGACGGACGTGGTCGAGCCGCGATACACCTTGGCGTTGATCCGGGTATTGGGGAAGCCCCACGCCTCCATGCGCTTATTGACGGCGGCGATGCCGGTGTGATCGAGTACGAGGTTGGTCGCCGTGTTGTCCGAGAAGGCGATCATCAGCCGCGCCGCGTCGCGCAGCGAGAAGTCGGCGCCGTCGCTGAAGTGCTCCGTGAGGATGCCGCTGCCGGGTACCTTGTCGGCGGCGCGGAGCGTGACGCGGTCGGTCAGCTTGAGCTTGTCCTCCTGGACCTGCTGATACAGCTCAATTAACACGGCGACCTTGATGAGGCTGGCCGTCGGCATGACCTCGTCGGCACGGAGATAGTAGCTTTCGCCGGTCTCCAGGTTCTTAACGGCGAGGGCGACCTTTCCCTTGTGTGCCTCGGCCAGCGGGGCCAAGCGCGCCTCCAAGGAAGAAGACTCACCACACAGACACAGAGGACACAGAGAAACCAGCAAGGCAAAAGCCAGCGCCCATCGAGCGATCATTGCAGAACATCCTTTCTCTTCTTCTTTCTTCTCGGTGCTTTCTGTGTCTTTGTGGCTAAAGGCACGCATCCAATACCATTTTGACCACGGATAACACGGATTACACGGATAAAACAAAAGAAGTCTTCTGGTTGTCTTTATCCGTGTTATCCGTGTTATCCGTGGTTCCAAGTGCATTTGGTTCGTGGCCCTTCGTCATTCTTCACGAGGCATATTTTTTGCGCATCTTGTCGAGGAACTGCTTGCTGTCGGCGGTCACGTCCCAGGCGTTGGGCCAGAAGCACAGATCGACGCACCACCAATCGTTGGGCACGCCCGCATCGTTCAGCGCCGGCAGCAGCTTGTCGAAGTCCAGCGCGCCGGTGCCGAACGGGTTGTGCGTGCTCGTCTTGTGCTCGTTGAGCGAGCCGTCCGAGTCGATCAGGTGGACGTGGGTTATCTTGCCCTTGAGCTTGTCCAGCAGCTCCAGCGCGCCGCCGGGCAGCGTCTCCTTGCCGCCCGGCTGGTTGGCGCCGACGGCGGCGCACATGTGGGCGTGGCAGGTGTCGTAGAGCACGCCGAAGTTCGCGTTGCCCTTGGCCCGCACGCCCTCGACGATTTGCAGCACTTCCGACGGCTTGTTGAACACGAAGCCCGGCTCGAACTCCCAGGTGATGTCTCATGCCGTGGTCGGCCGCGATCTTGCTGCACTTGTCCCAGACGTTGATGAGCCGCTCCATGCCGACCTTCGGGTCCATCTTCGACGTCTGGAAGAAGTCGGGCGGCTCGACGGTATCGACGCGGATGGTCTTGATGCCCAGGTCGGAGGCGAAGACGGTGTAGCCGAGGAACGCCGCCATGTAGGGCAGCGGGTTCTCGTCGAGGATCGACGGCCCCGGCTTCTTGAAGCTCCACAGGTCGACGGCGATGCCGGAGAACTCCAGGCCGTGGTCGGCGACTTCCTTTTTCAGCGCCTGCCGCGATCGCCTTGGTCGGGTGCGAGAACGGCGTCGGGTGGACGCCGAAGCTGCCCAGTTCGACGCCGTCGTAGCCGAGGTGTTGCAGCTTGTGCAGGATCTCGTGGAAGTCGTTGGTCGGCTTCTCCTGGTTGAAGATGTACGCCCAGCTGCCGATCGAAAGTTTCTTCTTCATGTGAAAAGTCCTCCAAAACCAATTCACCACAAAGACACAAAGGACACAAAGAAGAATTCTTATGTATTCTTCATGTCCTTTGTGTCTTTGTGGTGACTTTACCTCTTATGGTCGCCGACATTCGGCGCGTCCGGGTTCGTGTCCGGTCCGAAGTAGCGCAGCGTGACCAGCGGCTCGAGGCCGGTGTTCTCGAAGACGACGCCCTGCCGGGCGGCGTCGTGCGGTGACGAAAACCTCGTCCTCGGTCAGTTCGCCGAAGCGGATCATGGCCGGCGTCTGCAACGGCAGCTTGCCGATGCGGCCGCTGCCCTGCACGGCGATGAGGCCGTACGCGCCGTTGTCCTTGATCGTCACCTTGACGCCGGGATCGACCGTCAGTTCCTTGGCCGTGAACAGCTGCTCGCCGTCCACCTTGCCGTAGACGATCCAGCGATCGACGTAGCCTTCCGTGCGCCGTGTCGGCCACGGGGATCGGTTCGAGATAATGGCTATCCTTGAAGTTCGGATTGACGTTGCCCTCCCAGTCGAGCTGCTCGACGAGGTAATCGAGATCGTGGTGCTTGTCCTTGGGCATGTCCTTGACGAGCAGGCTCCAGGGCACCGGCCGGCCCTCGACCATGCGACTGGTACATGGCGAACACGTCGGAACCCCATTGCGGCTCGTAGGTGACCAGCGAGCCGGGCGCGTGCAGGACGCAGGGCGGCACCAGCCAGCCGGTGCCCGGTTGCAGGCGGTACGCCTTGGTGTAATTGAGGATGCACGTTGTCGCCCTCGTTCCAGCGCTCCAGACAGCGGCGAATGTCGTCCTTGGTCGTGCCGGGTTCCAGGCCGAAGAAGGTGTAGGGGAAGTTGTTGCCGACGGCGTTGAGCTGGGGTGGAAAATAATACGACTCCGGTTTACCCTGCTGGCCGACCTTGGCGGCCTGGGCGTTGTTCTGGTGCATGTGGTGCGGGATCGGCCCCAGGTTGTCGAAGAACTTGCTGTAGACGGGCCAGCGCTGATAGCGGTCCCAGATGGGTCCGCCCGACGAGCTTCGCTCCCTCCGAGGCGACGGCGTCGCGGAGCGTGAAGGCCCGCTTGCCCTCGTGGACGACGTAGCTCAGACCCTCGTCGGTCGGGGCGCCCTCGTTGGCCGCGTGCGTCGTGGAGGCGAACCAGCGTTCGTCGATGCCGCCGCGATGGGCGCCGAGGGCGTACACGTCTTGCGGCGCCAGCTTGATGCGCCGGCCCGGCATCAGGAAGGAACGCGGCACCCAGGTCGGGGCCAGTCGCAACAACCCTTCGCCGGACTCCAAGGCGCGCCGGACCAGCGCGGCGTCCGCCGTGTCCGGGGCGGCCTGTTGTTTCGTCTTCGTTGGGGTGGAACTTTTCTTCGCCATGAGGGGTAAACTCCCTGGAGGTCGAGGACAGCAGCCGGATTACGGTATCGGCAACGAGGGACTGCCTCTCGCCTCCGCCGTGGCCTGATTAAAGAGCGCCGCGCCGCGACTGGCAAGGACAAACTGGCCGCTCCCTCGAGACTTTTCGCGGAAATGTCGCCGCCGAGGAAAGAAACCGCCGTCCCAAACGAACTAGACAGAGGAGAGCAACGTCGAATACTCAGGAACAGGGTATGACGCCGTACCCGGATGCCCAGCCGAGTCGTGTCCCGCGGCCAACGCGGGACCGAAGGTCCATGAAGGAGTTGCCCACAATGGACGAGTGTGAACGGAACGCTGTGTCTCCCCCCTGCCTGATCCTGGCCCACCCCGATGCCGTTTATGGCAGCGTGGTCGCCCGCGGCTTCCGCCGGCTGGGCTGGGACGTGTACCTCTCCCGCAGTGGCCCGGAGGTGCGCCGCCTCGTCCGCATGCTCGAGGCCAACGTGGTCGTCCTGGACGCCGACCTGCCCGAAGAGAGTGGCTGGCTCACCTGCGACAAGCTGACGCGCGAACAGCCGCTTGCCAAGATCATCCTCGTCAGCGACAACCTCAGCCGGCGTAACCTCGAGTTGGCCGCGTTCGTCGGCGCCAGCGCCCTCGTCCGCCATGCCGCCGGGTTGGTCCCCCTCGTCGAAGAACTGTGCGGCGCCGCCGTGTCAGCCGCAGGATGAGAAGGGGCGGCACAAAACCGAGCCGCGACCGTCAGGGAGCGGAGAAGACCGCTCCCTGACGGTCGCGGCTCGGTTCGCTCGCTCACGTCGCCACTTCAAACTGACACTCGATCTCCACCGGAATGTTGCCCGGCAGCGATCCCATGCCGACGGCGCTGCGCGAGCCGACGCCGGCGTCCTCGCCGAACACCTCGGCCATCAACTCCGAAAAGCCATTGATGACCTGCGGCTGTTCCTTGAAGTCGGTCGTGCCGTTGACCATGCCCAGCGTCTTGACCAGGCGCTGGACCTTGTCCAGCGAGCCGAGCGTGGCCCGGACGGTGCTGAGGATGTTCAGGCCGACGGCGCGGGCGCATTCCTTGCCCTGCTCGACCGTCAGGTCGGCGCCGACCTTGCCCTGCATCGGCGTCTTGTCGCTGATTTTGGCCGGGCCGTGGCCGGAGACGTAGAGCATGTTGCCGACGAGCACGGCGGTCTTGTACTTGGCCACGGGTTTGGGCGCCGGCGGCAGAGTCAGGTGCAGCTCCTGGATGCGGGTTTCCGGCTTCGCCATGAGGTCTCTCCTTCGCGGGGTGAGGGGCAAGCGTCCGTAAACGAACCTCCATTGTTATCCGCCCGGGGCGGCGAGGTCAAGCGGCCGAGCGCGGAAAAACACTGACCTTGACGGGAAAGACGACAGCGATTATCGCAGCCGTCCTTGCCCCGGCGGAAGCGGTTGGCGGGACCGGGGAGGGAACGGAGGAGGGAGCACGATGATGGGAAAACGGATTCTTGTGGACGGCGGCCCTGGCGGTCGTGCTGACGTCGGCGGGCTGCACGCGAAGTTGGTGCGAGCACCACGGCTACTACCCGGCGGCACCGTATCAACAACCCTGCTGCGTGCCGTGTTGTCCCTATCCCGCGCAACCGGCGGCCTATCCGGCGGCGGCGCCGACCTGGACGCAGCCGGCCGCCGCGCCGTGTACGTGTCCGCCGCCTCACCCCTGATCGACCGCTCGCTCCGCTCTTGACCTTTCGGACTCCGCCGGCGGCCCTGACACGATGGAAACGACATCGCGATTGCGAACGGTTCCAGTGGCGTCCAAACGGCATCTCGGCTACGATGGGCGGAAGGAGGGAGGCCCGGCCGGCGAGCCGTGCTGTGATCTCGGATCCCGAGCGGAGAGCGAACGATGCGAACAATACGGATGACATTACGATCGACGGTAGTGGCGCTGACGGCGCTGACGTGTCTGGTCGCCGGCCGACTCGGCGCCGAGGAGCGCGATTCGAGCGTGCGCCGACAGGTGCTCAAGCTCAACGATGTCACGGGCATGGACCCCCTTCGCGGCGAGGTCGCGGCCCTGCTCGAAGACAAGGCCGCCGCCCGGAAACTGCTGACCGAGGCCGCCCACATCGCCAAGGAGAAGCCGCAGCCGTTCAACTACAACGCCTCCCTCATCCTGGCCACCGCCGCCGCGCAGCTCAAGGAGTACGATGCCGCCGAGACCTTCTATCGACTGCATCTGGACCAGGCCAAGCACCTGGCCAGCGTCAAGGGTCTGGCCGCCGCCTACGGCGGGCTGATCAAGATTTACTACGAGACCAAGAAATTCGCCGACGCCGAGAAGATGTGCAAGGAAGCCCTCGACCTCAAGAGCGAGGACGGCGATAAATCCATCGACCGCTTCAAGTCGGCGGTGATGGAAGAGATGCTCCTGGCCATCGCGCGGCAGGGCGACACGGATCGAGCCATCGACATCATCGACCGCATCCTCAAGAACGCGCCGAACAGCTGGCTGGCCCTGGACCTCAAGGCCCGCGTCTACCGTATCGCCGAGAAGAACCAGGAGGCGGCCAACGTCTACGAGGAAGCCCTGCGCCGCCTCAAGGATGACGCGGACCTCAAGCCGGAAGCCAAGGACATTCTGGCCGACGACATCCGCTATTCGCTGAGCGGGTTGTACGTCGATCTCAATCAGGTGGACAAGGCCGCCGAGCAGCTCAAGGCGCTGCTGGCCAAGGAACCGGACAACGCGACGTACAACAACGACCTCGGTTACATCTGGGCCGACCACGACAGGAACCTGACCGAGTCGGAGAAGCTGGTTCGCAAGGCCATCGAGGAGGACCGCAAGCTACGCCGCAAGGTCAACCCCAACCTCACGCCGGACGAAGACAAGGACAATCCCGCCTACCTCGACAGCCTCGGCTGGGTGCTTTACAAGCAGAAGAAGTACCAGGAAGCGAAGAAGTATTTGCAGCAAGCCGTCGAGCAGGAGGACGGCAAGCACGTCGAGATCCTCGACCATCTCGGCGACGTGCTGCTGGCCCTGGGCGAGAAGGCCGAGGCCGTGGCCGCCTGGAAAAAGGGCGTGGCAGCGACCGGCGACACGAAGCGCGAGCAAAAGCGCAAGGCGGAAGTGCTCAAGAAGATTAAGGCCAACGAGTAAAGAAGGGCGCGTCCAGGAATACCTTCGTTTAGCCGCGACGCGCAGCGGAGCGCGGGAGACCCCCGCGCTCCGCTGCGCGTCGCGGCTAAACGTTGGAAGTCATACCTGGGCACTCCCTTGTTTTTTGGGAGACGGTGTGATGGCTTCTCTCCCCATCGCCGACCGGCTGGCCGAGTACGGTTGCCGGCTTCGTTTCGAGCATCTGCCGGCCGAGACGGTCCATGAAGTCCAGCGTCGCTTCCTCGATTCGCTGGCCACCGCTGTCGGGGCCATGAACGCCGACGCCTACGTCCTCGCGCGCCGCTGCGCCCTGCGCGTGCAGGGCCGGCCGGGCGCCGGCCTGCTGGGCGGAGGCGAAAGCAGCGTCGAATGGGCCGCCTTCGTCAACGGCCTGCTCATCCGCTATCTCGATTACAATGACACCTACTTGTCACTAGAACCGGCTCACCCGAGCGACAACCTGGCCGCCGTCCTGGCCGTCGGCGACATGGTGAAGGCTGATGGTCCGGCCCTCATCACGGCCGCGGTCCTGGCCTATGAGATCCAGTGCCGGCTGTGCGACGCGGCCAGTCTGCGCAGGCACGGCTTCGACCACGTCACCTACGGCGCCCTGTCCTCCTGCGCCGCCGCTTGCAAGCTGCTCAACCTCGATGCGGCGAAGACGGCCCACGCCCTGGGACTGGCCGGCGTGTGCAACGTGGCCCTGCGGCAGACGCGCGCCGGCGAGTTGAGCATGTGGAAGGGCTGTGCCTTCGCCAACGCGGCACGCAACGGCGTCTTCGCCGCCCTGCTCGCCGCCGAAGGCATGACCGGCCCGGCCCCCATCTTCGAGGGCGAAGTTGGCATCATGAAGCTCTTGACCGGACCCTTCGAGCTGCACGGCCTGGGCGGCGAAACCCACGACGGCGCGACACTGCCGTTCATGATAAACCAGACGTACATCAAGTTCTGGCCGGCCGAGTATCACTCGCAGAGCGCCATCGACGCCGCCCTGCAACTGCGGAGCGAGATCGGCGATCCGAAAAGGATTCAATCCATCGACATCCACACCTTCGACGCCGCCGTGGACATTATCGGCAAAGATCCGGAGAAATGGCGGCCGCGGACGCGCGAGACGGCCGACCACAGTTTGCCGTACTGCACGGCCGTCGCCTTGATGGATGGCGATGTCACGGATGCGCAGTTTGCTCCGGAGCGTTTCCAGGAGCCGGTCTTGCTGGAACTGGTGGCGAAGATCAAGGTCCACCGCGACGCCGTCCTCAACGAGCGCTATCCGCGCGGCATCCCCAACCGCCTGACGGTAACGCTGGCGGATGGCCGCCAAATGGTGCGCGAGGTCGAGTTTCCGCGCGGCCACGCCCACAACCCGATGAGCGATGCCGAGGTCGAACACAAGTTCCGCGGCCTGGTCGAGCCGCGCTACGGCAAGGAGCGAGCCGATCGTATCCAGACGGCGTGTTGGAAGCTGGACAAGCTCAAGGAAGCGGGCGAGCTGATACGGTTGGTGGATTGAGAAAGCGCGCGGAAATGCGAACCGTCTCCCACGTTGCTGCGGCGTGGACGACACTCTACTTTTTCAGAAGCGTTGAAAGCTCCGGTGGGGCCGGTATCGGAGGTTCCGCGGCTTGCTCGCGCAGGCGCGCGGGCACGCTGTCCTGAACGGCCTCGACGATCGATGCCGGCGTGGGTACCGTTACCGGCTCCGGCGTGCTGATCCGCACTTCCCGCACGCGCAGCCGACGGAAGTAGTGATAAACGAGGTAAGCGACGACGCCCGCCGCCACCAGGTACACCGCCCAGTTGTTGGCGTATTGGTGAATCAGGCTCATGAGGCCGGCCCCACAGAAGAAAAGCAGACCCACGCCGAAGACAGCGTACACGGCGTCGGCGATGATGAAGCGGACGAAGGGAAACGACAGGGCGCCGGCGACGACGAAAACACCCGTCCGCAAGGGCGGCAGCAGTCGGGCCGTCAGCAGGATCTTGATGCCGTGGCTGTGGAAGAGGCGCTCGAAGCGCAACCGCCGCTCCGGTTTGACGATCCGCTTGACCCAGCGGTACTCGAACAGGTGCGGCCCACACCATCGACCCACGCCGTAGAGGGTCATGTCGGCGCACAGGACGCCCGCCCCCGCGGCCGGCCAAGCCCACCACCAATGCACGTTCGGATGCACCGCCGCCAACCAGGCCGCGTAACCGATGCCGCCCTCTTCCGGGAAGGGCGGCAAGCCGATCCCCGTGCAGTACAACCACAGGAAAATCGAGGCGTACCAGCCCACCGCTTCGAGGAACGTATCCATCCTCTTTTCCTCCCCTCGGTGTGTCACCCTCTTCTTGTCCTTCCGCCTCCTCTCCAAGGTATCTTCAAATACTGTGCCAATGTCCGCGGGAGGGCAGTGCGCCGTGGAGGTTGGTGGCCGAACCTGTGCCCCCCTCCGCCTCAGGGAATCGGCCTGACCGGGCCGCTATTCCTCGCCGTGCTCCCCGCTACCGCCTTCATCGCGTCCGGGAGGGCCAGGTTCACTTCCAGGACGTTGACGAGCGGCACGCCGGCCAGACCGCCGAAGGGCGCCTCCGCTTTCTGACTCAGCAGGTTCTCGATCGCCTTGCGGATCTCGACCGGGTCCGCCCCCGTCTTCCGAGACCAGGCGTCCACCACCCCATCGATTTGATGACGGGCGTTCGCCAGCGTGATGTGCGGGTCCAGCCCCGAACCGGAAGCCATCACCCGGTCGGCCGGCACTTCGACCAGTTCCACGTCCGGATGCTCCTGGAGCCACAGATCGAAGAAGTTCCGCTGGATGTCCACGTCTTCCGTCACCGGCTCGATCCGCTTCTCCGTCTTGCCGTCTGCCGTCGTCTTCTCCACCGTCCCCGGCCACGTCCCTGGATACGTGCGGGAAAAATGGGTGAAGAAGGGGACCGCGAGATCCTCAGGCTTCGGCTCCGGGGTATCCGGATTATTCGCCACGCACTCCGCCACTTCCTTCGGATGAGCGGCTTGCCAGCGACCGACAAAATCACTGTTTGGCTTGTCCGCCTTGACCCAGGCCTGCGCCAGGAACGGGTATTTCTCCGCCCACTGGGCGAGGAGGTGAGGTTTTCCCTGGAAGTGGTCTTGCTGGAACCACTGTTCAATGTCCTTGCCAACGAGTTGGGCCTTTTTCGGGCCGCCGCGGTACTTGACGATGGGTCCGAGCGCCTGGGCGACGCGGGCGCGCAGCCTGGGATTGTTGGCGCTATAGTTTGAGCCACCCGAGGCAGAGGCATCGTAAGACGGCGACGAGGGCCGTGGCTGGAAATACTCCGGCCCGTTGAACGCCTGACCGATCAGCCGCGAGCCGACCGCCTCGCCGTCCGTGCGAACCGGCTGGCCATCCTTGCCGACCAGGCTGCCCGAAGCCTTGTTCGGGAAAATCCCCTGACCAATCACCCACAGCGTCAAAGGATACAGAATGGAGCAAATCAGTACGGTCAAGCCGAGAAGCCATAGATTGGCGCGGAGATGCGCGTTCATGGGATCACCTTTGCAAAGGAAGCGCGAATGTTTAGCCGCGACGCGCAGCGGAGCGCGCAATGCGCTCCGCTGCGCGTCGCGGCTAAACGAGGAGGGTCAACACCATGTCAATCATTTTGATGCCGATAAACGGCACGATCACCCCGCCCAGACCCCAGATCAGCAGGTTACGGCGGAGCAGCGCATCGGCGCCGACCGGCCGATACGTAACACCCTTCGAGCGCGATGGGGATCAACAGCGGAATGATGATCGCATTGAAGATCACCGCCGACAGGATGGCCGACTGCGCCGAGTGCAGGCGCATGACGTCGATGGCCTTCAGCCACGGCAGCGTCGAGGCGAACAGCGCCGGCACGATGGCGAAATACTTGGCCAGGTCGTTGGCGATGGAGAAGGTCGTCAGGGCGCCGCGCGTCATCAGCAGTTGCTTGCCGATCTCGACGACCTCAATGAGCTTGGTCGGATCGCTGTCGAGATCGACCATGTTGCCGGCCTCCTTGGCGGCTTGCGTGCCGCTGTTCATGGCCACGCCGACGTCGGCTTGCGCCAGGGCTGGAGCGTCGTTGGTGCCGTCGCCCATCATGGCGACGAGCTTGCCGCCCTGCTGCTCCTTGCGGATGTAGGCCAGTTTGGCCTCCGGCGTCGCCTCGGCGATGAAGTCATCGACGCCGGCCTTCTCGGCGATGTATTTCGCTGTCAACGGATTGTCACCCGTGACCATGACCGTGCGCAGGCCCATGCGGCGCAGCCGCTCGAAACGCTCGCTGATGCCGGGCTTGAGGATGTCCTCCAGCACGACCAGGCCGGCGATGCGGTTGCCCTCGCAGACGAGCAGCGGTGTCGCACCCTGTCCGGCCACGTTATCGACTTGTTCCCGCAAGCGCGGCGGGAGAACGCCGCCCTGTTGCTGGACGTGGCGAATGACCGCATCGGCGGCGCCCTTGCGAATGACTCGGCCGTCCGGCAAGTCGATGCCGCTCATGCGCGTCTGGGCCGTGAATTCCACGAAGCGCGCGCCGGGCGGGGCGATGCCCGATAGTCCTCCCTCGCCGCCCAGGCGGCGATACAGCTCGACGATGCTCTTGCCCTCGGGAGTCGGATCGGCGGTCGAAGCCAGGGCCGCCAGGGCGCCGACGTCGGCGGCGGACAGTTCGCCCAGCGGCACGAAGCGCGTGGCCCGGCGATTACCCATCGTGATGGTGCCGGTCTTGTCCAGCAGCAGCGTATCCACGTCGCCGGCCACCTCGACGGCCTTGCCGCTCTTGGCGATGATGTTGGCCCGCAGCGCCCGGTCCATGCCGGCGATGCCGATGGCCGCCAGCAGCGCCCCGATCGTCGTCGGGATCAGGCACACCAGCAGCGCCACCAGCGTCGGCACGTCGGTGCCCAGGCTGCGCGTCTCTTCGCCGAGATAGCCTTGCATGTACAGTTCGGTGTGCCGGGCCATCGGCCACAGCGCCGCCGTGACGATGAGGAAAATCAGCGTGAACGCGGCCAGGACCAGCGACAGGGCGATCTCATTGGGCGTGCGCTGACGGATGGCCCCTTCGACCAGGGCGATCATGCGGTCCAGGAACGATTTGCCGGGCCGTGAGGTGATCGCCACGACGATGCGGTCGGACAGCACGCGCGTGCCGCCGGTGACGCCGGAGCGGTCGCCGCCCGCCTCTCGGATGACCGGCGCCGACTCGCCGGTGATGGCCGACTCATCGACCGAGGCGACGCCGGCGACGATCTCGCCGTCACCGGGGATCATCTGGCCGGCGTAGATCACGACGAGATCGCCCTCGTTGAGCCGCGTGGACACCGTCTCTTCGAGCAGGGTCGGATCGAAGTCGTTCGACCCCGACAGCGCTGTGTCCTCATCCCGTTCGTGCAGCACGCGCTGGGCGTCCGCGCGATTCCGCAGGCGATAGGCGGGCGTCTCCTGCGCGCGTCTTGCGCAGGGCGTCGGCCTGGGCCTTGCCCCGCGCTTCGGCCAGCGCCGAGGCGAAATTGGCGAACACCACCGTCAGGAACAGCCAGATGTCCAGGGCGATCAGATAGCCGAGCGAAGCCTCGCTCGGAGAGCCGAACGCCTTGGCGATCGTGTAGAGGATCGATAGGACCGTGCCGACCTCGACCACGAACATCACCGGGTTTTTCCATTGGATGTCCGGGCGCAGCATGACGAAAGCCTGCGTGAGAGCGGTGCGCAGCAGGTCCGGCGCGAACAGCCCGGCACGCCGACTCCTGCGCCGAGCCAGCTTCGCATCTTTCATGCGATCCTCTCGTCGCTTCGGGGGCAGCGGCACTTCCGAATCGGGCGAGGGGGAGGGTATACGGCTGACGTAAATAGGATTCATCACGAGCCTCTCGTAATCGGCAATCGACCGTTCGTAGGCTTTCCGCCCCGTTCTTCGGGCATTGACGAGGACTGCCCCGAAAACGGCGAGCACCGCCAGGAGGAGAAGAACGGCGAAGGACTCTCCGATCGCCAGCGATACGGCCATGAGGAACGAAGGGCAGACAGGCGCGAGCATGGGAGTGAGCCAGTACAACATTGGACCTTCCAACAACGCGGGCGATCCGGGACCGAAGTACACTTAGCCCCCAAAGGGCATCGGCCCGAAGTGTTCGGCGACCGGGCCGAGCACGGCGGCGGGCATGAACAGCAAGGCGCCGACCAGCAGGATCGTGCCCAGGATGACGAAACCGAACGTGAGGGTGTCGGTGCGGAGCGTGCCGGAGGTGAACGGCGTCCGTTTCTTGGCGGCCAGACTGCCCGCCAGCGCGATCGGGGCGATGATGGGGATGAATCGTCCCAGCAGCATGACCAGGCCGGTGGCGATGTCCCAGTGTGGACTGTAAGGGGCCGGCTCCTTGTTGTCGTTGAACCCGTAGGTGTCGCCCAGACCCTCGAAGCCCGAGCCGTTGTTGGCGGACGCCGAGCTGAATTCGTAGAGGATCTGCGAGAAGCCGTGCGGTCCCGGATTGTTGGCGGCGTCCGTGCCCCATTGGAGGGCGGCGAACAGGCCGGTCGGGCCGAGGATCAGGATGGGGTGGATCGAGCAGGGCGAGCATGGCCAGTTTCATCTCGCGCGCCTCGACCTTCTTGCCGAGATACTCCGGCGTGCGGCCGACCATCAGGCCGGCCAGGAACACGCCGACGATGAGGTAGACGAGCAGGTTCACCAGGCCGACGCCCTTGCCGCCGAAGACGCAGTTGAGCCACATGCCGGTAAACGGCGTCAGACCGGCCAGCGGATTGAGGCTGTCGTGCATGCAGTTGACCGAGCCGCACGTCACCGCCGTGGTCACGGCCGAGAACGTCGCCCCCGCCGAGGTGCCGAAACGCAGCTCCTTGCCTTCGAGGTTGCCCAACTCCGTTTGATCGACGGGCAGCGCCGGCAGGGCGGCGACGTCGATGCCGTCCTTGCTCTTCGTTCGTTCGGCGTGGGCAGTCAGGGCCGGATTGGGCTGCTGCGTGTCGAAGTGGACGGCCCAACCGATCATGCCGAGGAACATCATGAGCATGACGCCGTAGATGACGGCGGCATGTCGCATTTGCCGGAGCATTCGGCCGAACATGACCACCAGCGAGAACGGGAAGATCAAGATGCTGACGCACTCGAAGTAGTTGCTCCAGGCGCTGGGGTTCTCGTAGGGGTGGGCCGAGTTGGCGCCGAAGAAGCCGCCGCCGTTGGTGCCGAAGTGCTTGATGGGCAGCACGGCGGCCACCGGACCGCGAGCGATGGTCTGCGGCTTCGACCCGCCGTCATCGCTCGCGCCCATCGCGTCCGGCTCGACCGTGGATGCGGCGGCGGCCTTCTCGAACGTCATCGGCACGCCCGCCGCCATCAGCAGGACACCGCCAAACAGGCTGGCCGGGACGAACACGTAGGCGACCACTCGCCACATATCGAGGTAGTAATTGCCCATGTGACACGTCGCCGCGCAGGCCGCGCGTGATGGCGGCCAAGGCGCAGAAACCGACCGCCGCCGACACGAACATGTTCCAAACGAACAAAAGCGATCTGACTCCAGTACGACAGATGGACTTCGCCGGAGTAGTGCTGCAAGTTCGTGTTCGTCAAAAACGACGCGACCGTGTTGAAGATCGTTGTCGGAGCGAGCATGCCCTTGTCGTCGGGGTTGAGCGGCGCGTCCGGCTGCACGGCCAGCACGACGAAGCCGAAGACGAACATCACCGTGTTGAACAGCAGCAGCGACAGGGCGTACTGCTTCCAGTTCTGCGGCCCCGTGTTCAGACGCCCTTCGAGCCAGCGCAGCCAGCCGGGGGCGCGATAACGCCCATCCATGATCCAGGCCAGATACAGGCCGACCGGGATGGACAGGGCGATGGTGGTGCCGACGATGAGCAGCGGCAAAAACCAAACCGACATGGGTTCGCCTTTCGTCCTAGAACCACTCGGGGCGCAACAGCGCCGCGAGCAGGTAGATGAACAGGAACAGAGTCACGAGGACCGTCAGCCAGATCATGAGCAATCCTCCTTACACTTTGTCGCAGCCTGCCAGAAAGGCGAACATCAGGGCCATCGTGGCGAGGCCGAGCAGGAACAGGCCGGCAACCAGACAGTAAGATTCATGGCGTCGCTTCGCTCCAGTCGAGGGGCGGATGGAATGACGTCGGGTTAATCCTGCTTCACCCGAGAAAGCAATCGCCGCGCCAGGGAAGCCACGATTCCACTAAGTGACGCTGCCGGGGCGTCTTTCGCCATCGAGAGGTTCGTGCGAAGCCTTCCGCCACCATTGCAAGTTGCCCGATCGATCTTGCAAAATGCAAGACGGCGAGCGAGAGGCGTCGATCGCGCCTGGCCAATGCCGATCGCAGCCGCTAGGAACATGAGTCATGGAACTTCTGCTTGATCGACGACGAGGCCGAGTCTGCGGCGGACGCTGCGCACCACGCTGGAGAGCATGCGGCCATAACGTGGCCGAGGCCGGTTCCGGCGAGCAGGCGCTGAACTGGCTGCGCCAGCAGCGCTTCGACGTCGCCTTTCTCGATCTGCGGCTGGGGCGCGAGGCGGGCATGGACTTGCTGCCGCTGCTGCTGCGCGAGGCGCCGGGGTTGGCCGTGGTCGTCATCACGGCCCACGCCAGCATCGCCTCGGCGGTGGAGGCGATGCGGGCCGGCGCCTTCGACTATCTGCCCAAGCCGTTCACGCCCGATCAGCTCCGCGTCGTGCTCGAACGCTGGCGGCAGGTGCGACGTTTGCGGGATCGCGGTGGCGAGCCTCGAAGAGCAGGTGCGGGCGGCGGCGCCGGAGACGGACCTGGCAGACCGAGGAGCCGGCCATGCGGCAGGCGCTGGAGCTGGCGTTTCAGGTGGCGGCCAGCGAGGCGACGGTGCTGCTGCGCGGCGAGAGCGGCACCGGCAAGGGCGTGCTGGCGCGGGCCATCCACGAACGCAGCGCGCGGGCGGCCGGCCCGTTCGTCATCGTCCACTGTCCCAGCCTGTCGGGCGAACTGCTGGAGAGCGAGCTGTTCGGCCACGTCAAGCGGCGCCTTCACCGGGGCGGTGCAGGACACCGAGGGCAAGGTGGCGGCGGCCGAGGGCGGCACGCTGTTCCTCGACGAGATCGGCGACCTGCCGCCGGCGGTGCAGCCGAAGCTGCTGCGTCTGTTGCAGGATCGCTGCTACGAGCGCGTCGGCGAAACGCAGACACGGCATCGCCAACGTGCGCATTGCTGGCGGCGACGAACCGCGACCTGGCGGCCGAGGTGGCGGCCGGGCGCTTCCGCGAGGACTTGTTCTATCGCCTCAACGTGATCGAGATCGAACTGCCGCCGCTGCGGCAGCGGCCGCGCGACATTCTGCCGCTGGCCGAGCACCTGCTGCGCTTCTTCGCCCGGCAGACGGGCAAGGCGGTTCGCTGCCTTCACGCCGGAGGCGGAGGCGGCGCTGCTGCGGCACACACTGGCCGGGCAACGTCCGCGAGCTGCGCAACGCCATCGAGCGCGGCGTCATCCTGGCGGCCGGCGCCGCGCTGGATCGCGTACACTTGCCGGGCCAGGTGGGCAATCCGCCGCCGGCCGCGCGTCGAGGTCGGCGGCGCGGTGACGCTCGACGCCCTGGAGGCCGAGCACATCCGCCGCGTCCTGGCCGCCAGCGCCTCGCTCGACGAGGCCGCCGCCACCCTGGGCATCGACCCCAGCACCCTGTATCGCAAGCGGAAACGCTATGGCCTGTAGAAATAGCGAATAGGGAATAGGGCATAGCGAATCGGGAATACGGAAGAAGCTTTGCCCCTATTCCCTACTCGCCTATGAAAGCGCGGAGGAACCATGACTCTGCGGCAGCGGATCCTGTTGACGTTGGCCCCGCTGGTGTGCCTGCTCGCGGTCATCGGCGCGACCGGCATCTTCCTGCTCCGCCAGGTCGGCAATCGCATCGAGGACATCCTGCGCGAGAACTACGTCAGCGTCGAGGCCATGGTCGGTCTCAACGAGGCGCTGGAGCGCATCGACTCCTCCTTCCAGTTCGCCCTGCAGGGCAAGGAAGACGCCGAACGGCGAATATGAGGCCAATTGGGTAGATTGTACGACGAGAACCTGCAGCGCGAGGAGAACAACATCACCGAGCCGGGCGAGCAGGAGCTGGTGGACCGGTTGAACGACGCTGACGGACGAGTACCGGCGAGCGCGGCGATCGCTTCTTCGGCCGGCGAACTCGCCGGCGACGCGATCGCGAGGCGTATTTCGGCGACGCGAAGGGCAACGGGGGCTGTTCCAGTGTTTTCGAGACATCAAGGCGACGGCCGGCGCGATCCGCAAGCTGAACCAGGACAGCATGGAGAGGGCCAGCGCGAAGGCCAAGCGGGCGGCGAGGATCTCGCAGCTCTGGCTGGGCGTCGGCCTGGCGGCCACGGTCGGCGCTGGCCGGCCTGCTGATCTGGAGCACGACGCGCGCGGTCCTGCGGCCGATCCAGGCCGTCACGCAGTCGGCCATCGCCATCGGGGCCGGCAACCTCAACCAGGCGGTGCCGGTCGTCGTCGCGCGACGAGATGGGCCAGCTCGCCGAGGCGTTCAACCGCATGGCCCGCCAGCTGCGCGACTACCGCGAGTCGCACTCCGCCCGCCTGCTGCGCGTGCAGCGCACCAGCCAGGCGACCATCGACTCCTTCCCCGATCCGGTGCTGGTGGTCGATCCGGGCGGCCGGGTCGAGATGGCCAACCCGGCGGCGCATCGACTTGCTGGGGATCGTGCCGCCACGGCCAGGGCACCGAGCGGCATACGCCTGGCTGCCGCCGACGTCCCTGCGCGCAGCCGCTGGAGGACGCCTTGCACAAGCACCGCGCCTTTCTGACCCAGGCGTTCGACCAGACCGTCACCTTCCGCCACAACGGCGAGGACCGCGCCTACCTGCCGCAGATCCTGCCCATCCACGACCCCTTCGGCAGCACGCTCGGCGCCGCCGTGGTGCTCAACGACGTGACGCGCTTCCGCCTGCTCGACCAGATCAAGAGCGACCTGGTGGCCACGGTCAGCCACGAACTGAAGACGCCGCTGACCAGCGTCCGCCTGGTGCTGCACCTGCTGCTGGAGGAGACGGTCGGCCCGCTGACGCCCAAGCAGACGGAGTTGCTGATCGACGCCCGCGACAACGCCGAGCGGCTGCTGGACATGATCGAGCACCTGCTGGCCCTGGCGCGGCTGGAACAGGGACGCGAGTCGCTGCAGCTCCAGGCCGGAGACGCCGCAGGACGCTCTTGCAGGCGGCCGCCGAGACGGCCCGGCCGCGCGCCGAGGCGAAGCACGTCGAGCTGGTCGGTCGAGGACGCGTCGCACCTGCCGCCGGTGGCCGCCGACCCGGTGCGCCTCGGCCATGCCCTCAACAACCTGCTCGACAACGCCTTGACCTACACCGAACCCGGCGGGCGCGATCACGCTGTCGGCCGCGCTCTCGACGAACGCACGGTGCGGCTGTCGGTGGCGGACACCGGCCTGGGCATCCCGGCGGAGTATCTGCCGCACGTCTTCGACAAGTTCTTCCGCGTGCCGGACCAGAGCCGCGGCCACGGCACCGGCCTGGGCCTGGCCATCGTCCGCGAGATCGTGCTGGCCCACGGCGGACAGGTGAGCTGCGAGAGCCAACCGGGACGGGGCACGGTATTTTCTCTGACGTTGCCTGTATGGCGCGAAGATAGGCAGCCGTCGCATCCGGACGAGCCATTGCTGCTCGCATAGGGATTATCATGACCACGCCTTCGGGAGAGCGGCCGTCGCCGGAGCACTTCCTGGCGCTGATCCGCGAGCAGCAGCGCGGCCGGCTCAAGGTCTACCTCGGCTTCGCGGCCGGCGTCGGCAAGACCTACGAGATGCTGCAGGAAGGCCACCGCCTGCAAGCAGCAGGGCGTGGACGTGGTCGTCGGCGTCGTCGAGACGCACGGCCGGGCCGACACGGCGGCGCTGATCGGCGACCTGGAGCAGGTGCCGCGGCGGCGCATCGAATATCGCGGCGTCGTGCTGGAGGAGATGGACCTCGACGCCATCCTCGCCCGCCGGCCGCAGGTGGCCCTGGTGGACGAGCTGGCCCACACCAACGCCCCGGGCAGCCGCAACGCCAAGCGCTATCAGGACGTGGAGGAGCTGCTGCAGGCCGGCATCCACGTCATCACCACGCTGAACATTCAGCACCTGGAAAGCCTGTACGACATCGTCGAGAGCTGCACCGGCGTCAAGGTCAAGGAGCGCGTGCCGGACTACGTCCTCGGCCAGGCCGACCAGATCGTCAACGTCGATCTGTCGGCGGAGGACTTGCAGGAGCGCCTGCGCGGCGGCAAGGTCTATCCGCGCGAGCGCGTCGAGAGCGCGCTGGCCAACTTCTTCACCGGAGAGAACCTGACGCGCCTGCGCGAGCTGGCCCTGGAAGAGATCCGCCACCTCCTCGACCGCCGCCGGCAGGCGCAGAGCGGCGGACGCCCAGGCGGCGTCGGGCCGCGTCATGGTCTGCCTCAGCTCGCGCAGCCCCAACGCCGCACGTGCTGCTGCGCAAGGGGGCGCGGCTGGCCGACCGCCTGCACGCCCCCTGGTACGCGGTCTACATCAAGACGCCGAGCGAGGACCTGTCGCGCGTCGATGCGGCGACGCAGCGGCGGATCGCCGACACGCTGGCCCTGGCCCACCAGCTCGGCGCCGTGCCGCTGAATTACGCCGGCGCGGATTTCGCCGGCGCCGTGGCGGCGTTCGTCCACGAGTACGGCATCACGCACATCGTCCTGGGCCGGACACAGCGGCCGTGGTATCGCCGCTGGTTCGGCCAATCGCCGCTCGACCGACTGCTCCGCGCCGTTCGCGGCGTCGATGTGATCGTGGTGGACACGCTCTGAACAGGGGCGCCGCCCCGGTCGAAATCAGCCGTGGGTATGCTCCGGGTCGCGACGGACGTGCAAGACGACGGCCTGCGCCGGCGTCGGCGTCCAGTCCTCCGGCAGCGGGCTGTCGCAATGAAAACAGAGGATCTTGCCGGGGAAGCGCGAACTGGTCCCGTGTACGTAGTGCCCATGTCGGTGCAGCATGCCCAGGATTTTTCGCGGACATTCGCGCGCCAGCTGCAACCAGGCTTCGTCTTGACTCATGGCCATTCTCCTTGTGCGAGACGGACGGAAATCGAACCGAGACCCGCGCGACGACCAACTCGGCTCGGCTCTCCCTTGAGCGGCCAGGTCCGCGCGCACCCCTCCCGGCAGCGCCTGGGATGAGAAGCGTTCCAGCGGGATAATCGGCGTGAATGGAAAGATCAGGGCCCGTGGACCACGATGGTTTCACCGGGAGTTTGAGGGCTTGCGTGGCATCGAATAGATAGTTTACCGTCGCGGCCGGGCAAGTCGATGGCACTCTCGCCCCTCATTGCCGGCCGATTCCGCCGTGGACCCGCCTACTCGTTAGCCTCCTCAATCCTTAACAGACCTTTCCTCCTTGCTTCCGGGCATCGGCCGCGGCGAGTTGCCCTGGACATTCATGCGAAGCAATTGATATGAGACGAGCCTGGGGCCGCCGGTAGCAAAATAGGGGGGAGAGAATGCCGAGGGGAGATAGGACATTCATCTCCCGGCGGCGGTGTGAGCCGGGGCTGTCAAGCCCTGGTCGAAAGATCGATCATCAGGCCCGCGTAGCGCAAGGACGTGAGGATGAGGCTCGACCGCGAGCACGCTGCGGGGATCGCCGCCTTGCTGATGCTGTTGCTGGCGACCGCCACTCGGGTGGAGGGTGGAGGTTGGAGGGTGGAGGGAACAGACAACTCTTCTCCCTCCACCCTTCTCCCTCCACCCTCCACCCAGGAGTGGCCGGCCTGGCTGCCGCGCTACGACGTCGGCATGGACCTCGACCTCGCCAATCACTGCGCCCGCGTCGTCATGCGGGCCACCTGGATCAACCCTCAGCCGATCCCCACGCGGGAGCTGGTCTTCAACGCCCATTCGCGCTACGTCGTTCCGAAGGGCGACATCGGCATTACCGCCAAGACACTCGAGCTGCTGCGCCTGGCTCCTGGCGACTCGATGGGAGTCAAGAATCCTCCCTGCGACATCCAGCGAATCGCCCTGCTGAACTCGACGGGGCCACCCCTGCCGCTGGATTTCCGCTATGACGGCGACACGAAGACGACACTGGTGGTGCCGCTGCCGCGCGCGGTTGGACCGGGCGAAGCGGTGACGGTGATGCTCGAATTGACCATGCATCTGCCGCCCAAGCAGGGACGTTGGGGCCAGTGGCAGGGCGTCACCACGTTGAGTAACTGGCTGCCCGTCTTCGCCTACTACGGACCTCCGCGCGACTGGCCGACCAGCACGCCCGCTCCACCGCGGCCGGCCCCGACGCCGGCCTGTACCTGGCAGCCGACGCCGTTCATCCCCTGGCATCAGCCGTTCTTCAACGAGGCGGCGCATTACCGCGTCCGCGCCGTCCTGCCGGGCGACCAGCTCCTCGCCTGCACCGGCAACAGGGTGGCCACGCGCTTCCTCGACGACGGCCGACAAGAAGTGGACATCGTCGCTCTCGGCGTCCGCGATTTCGCCTTGCTCTGCAGCGCCCGCTACCAAGTCTTCGACGGCTTCGTACCGACGCCGCAACCCCAGGCGAGCGCCTCCCTCCACCCGCCGCGCCCCGCGGCGGATGCGGACACCCTGCACGCGCCGCGTCCTCTCGACAACTCTTCCTCACCCCCCACCCCTCTCCCCCGAAGCGGGGAAGAGGGGGGCCACTTTCTCCCCTCTCCCCCGCTTCGGGGGAGAGGGGTGGGGGGTGAGGGGGCGGCACACGGTGTCCACATCCGCGTCCTCGCCTTCCCCGAGCACGAGTATTACGCGCGCGAGATGGTACGCATCGCTACCGAGGCCATCACCGCCTACAGCAAATGGTTCGGTCCCTACCCCTGGCCGGAATTCACCATCGCCGAGGCGTTCTTCGGCTGGAACGGCAACGAGTGCTCCACGCTCGTCATGATCGACGAGCGCATCTTCGCCATGCCGCACCTGGCGGGCAATTTCGTCGATTACCTCGTGTCCCACGAAATCTGTCATCAGTGGTGGTACAACCAGGTCGGCACCAATGGTTACTGCGAGACCTGGATGGACGAGGGATTGGCCACCTACTTCAGTCATCGTTTGCTCAACGCCAAGGTCGGCAAGAACAACAACCTGATGACTTATCCCAAAGGATTGGGTTGGATACCCAATATCCCACGGGAGACGTATCGCTCTTACGGCCTGTACGGCGCCCTGGGCCGGGGCGACAATGGCCCCATCGTGCGGCCCATGTCCGGCTTCGGTCACGTGGCCAACCTCTTCAGCATGACCTACGACAAGGGGTCGCGCATCGTCGGCCTGATCGAGGATCGCCTCGGCCCCGAGGCCTTCCTCGATTTCATGCGCGTCGTCTTCCACCGCTATCGCTATCGCATCCTGCGCGTCGCCGATTTTCAGCACGAACTGGAAGCCTACACCGGCCGTTCGTGGGACGAATTCTTCCGCAATTGGCTGTATGGACCTGGCGTGTCCGACTGGGGCATCGAGAAGGTCCAGGTCCAGGCGCCGCCCAAATGCGCCGCTGGGAAACCGACTCGGGGATCGCCATGCCGCGACCCGCAATCCACTCGTGTCACCGTCTTCTTGCGCCAGAAGGCCGACATCAACGAACAGACGGTGCTGGGCATCGCGCTGCCGGGCCAGCAAGGCTATCCGATCCGCATCCCCATCCTGCCGCGAGCGGAGGCATACGATGCGGACGAACCGCCGGCGCACGTCGAGCCGCTGGGCGATACCTGTGTCCGCGTCGATCTTTGGCTGTCCGAGGCGCCGGCGCAGATCGCCGTCGATCCGGATCAGATCCTCGTGGACCGTAATCCGGCGAATAACTTCTGGAAGGCGCCGGTGCGTTATCGCGTCACGCCGGTGTACACGTTTCTCGAAGAGACGGACATCACCACGGCCTACGATCGCTGGAACGTCATTATTGGGCCGTGGATCTACGGCACGGCGTAT
Source organism: uncultured Planctomycetota bacterium (assembly GCA_963849325.1). Lineage (GTDB taxonomy): Bacteria > Planctomycetota > Planctomycetia > Gemmatales > Gemmataceae > JAJPHU01. The sequence continues at coordinate 1,066,626 of CAWKHF010000012.1, forward strand.
TACGACGCCTGGTACACACGGACGACGGCGACCATGGTTGGTTTCCGCGCCGGGCTGTACCGCACGCAAACCTTCGCCGGCGGCGTGTACACGGGTTATCGCACTGACTACCGCGACGTGGTGGCCGGCGTGGACGGACTGTTCGACCACTTTCCCGACAGTCATTTCCAGGTCGGCTTCGATTTCGAACAGCGGCTGGCGCAGGTTTTACCGGGTCAGATCGATGCCAAGCGCGGCGTGCTGTTTGGCCGTTACATCTTCAAGTACGGCTCCAGTCTTTATTATCCGCCGATGGAGTTCATGGAGTCGTTCGTCACCTACCAGGACAATTTCCTGCCCTTCGTGGCCAATCCGACCATCCAGGGCGTCCGCTTCGACAATACGACGTCGGCCGGCTTCCACTACCGCAAGGACTACTTGACACCGTACTGGAACCCGGAAGGCGGCTTTCGCTTCGACGTGTGGTATGAAGGCGGCGTGGCGATGCAACCGCAAACGGTGGGCATGCAGAAGTTCTCCAGTCAGTTCTCGTTCGTGCAGACGCTACCGGATTTTTCCGATGCCGTGGCGGGGCTGCCGTGGCTGGCCGCTCCGCTGCAGTGGTTGGGCCAATCGCGGTTGGCGTTACGCGGCTATGGCGGAACGAGCGAACCCAATCGCGGCGAGTTTTACAGCATGGGCGGCAGCATGTATTTCCGCGGCTTCGACCTGGCCCAGCGCCAGGGCAGTACGATCTGGGTTGGCAGTGCCGAATGGCGTCTGCCGGTGGCTCGCAATCTGCACCTGGACGCCTGCGATCACGTCTTCAGCCTGCACAACATCGACGTGGTGCCGTTCTACGACGTCGGCAACGTCTACACCTACGATCACTCCGTCGGTCCAACCGCTCACGCTGTCGGCGCCAGCTTCCGTTTCGACGTGTCCTGGTTCAGCTTCGTCGAACGCACCCTCCTCCGCTTCGACATCGCCAAGACCCTGAACGTCAGCTCGCCCATGCAGTTCTGGTTCGGTGTGGGAGTACCGTTCTAAAAAGGGAATAGGGAATAGGGAATAGGGAATAGGGAATAGGGGCGTGGCATCTTCTCTCGCCCCTATTCCCTATTCCCTATTCCCTATTCCCTATTCCCTATTCCCTATTCCCTATTCCCTATTCCCTATTCCCTTTATTTGCCGGGTATCACGGCGATGGAGCCGGTCTCGGAGACGTAGATGAGGTTGCCGTTCTCCTCATCCTTGTAGACCTCGATGCCGTACTTCTTGGTGTCCTTGTTGAAATCGTATTCGCTGAACTTGCGCGATTTGAGGTTGAAGCCGTGCAGCCAGGTCGGCGCCTTGACCTTGTTGTCGGCGGCGCGAACGAACGGCAGATGCGGCGCCAGGAACAGGCCGAGCAGGAAGCACACCAGGGCGAGAAGGGGGACGCGCACGCGATGGGACATGATGGACCTCTCGTGAAAGACAGCCCGAAACAGCCGCGGGGACATCCCGCAAGGCAAAAGGACGATTCAGCGCCGCCGGACTAACGGCGTTTCGCAACGTCCAGAGGAAGGGTAGCAATTGGGTGGCTGTTGTCCACGCGAGCGGCCGGCCCGCGCCGGACGCCTAGTAGCCTTCGTCGGCGAGTCGGCGCACGAGGGCGGCGTAATGACCCAGGCGATCCGCTTGCCGCCGCACCGAGATCCACGAGTGCGTCCAGTTGATGAGATTCAAGTGATCGCCGTCCCAGACGGTGCAATCCGCGCCCCAGCGGGCGGAGGCGACGGAGACGATGCCGTCGTTAGGCCCTTCCGAGCTGGCGAGGATGCGCGCGGGAACCTGCCATTCCGGGGCCAACCAGTGCAGGGCGAAATCGCCCGCCACGGAGAAGTAACGTACACCCGGCGCGTCGGGCGTCTGTCGGTTGAACTCGGCACAGTGCGCGACCGTCAGGTCGAAGAAGGCCTGGTACGGCACGTTGGCGAACTCGAACAGCGGTAGCAGGAGGCGCGTCAGCCGGCGCAGTCCCCAGTCGGCGAAGGGCGTGCCGCGGTGCGGCGTACCCAGCGTCGTCAACGTCAGCACCCGAGACACCATTCCCAGGCGCGAGATGAGATAGCGCGAATCGAGTCCGCCCATACTGTGGGCGATCAGGTGGACCGGCTCGGCCGGCGACTCGCGGTCCAGCAACACCTTGAGTTGCCGAGCGCGGTCGGCGATGCCGCGCGTCGGACTCAAGGAGGCGACCAGCACGCGATTGCCCGCCGACCGCAGCGCTTCAGGGATATTCTGGAAGTAATGGGCGACCAGCCACGGCCCGACGCGCAAGCTATCGAAACCGAACAGGCCATGCACCAACACGATCGGCGCACGCAGCCGAGGGATGGGTTTCACTGCGGGCGTCGAGGGGACCAGGAGGGCGGACATCGGGCGCTTGCCTTTGTCGGGACGACGAACTTTCGCGGATTCTCCCTCTATTCTAGCCCAGGGAATGAGCCGGTTCCAGCGCGACGCCCGCCCCGATGCACGAACCACGATTTGCGAAGGACGAATTTGCCGTCTGCCCATCAGCCCACTACGATCATCAGGGATTCGAGCTTTCGTCCGTCCACCCGAGGGAACAATCATGGCCTGGAGCAAGGCGGAACCCGGCAAGACGCGGATCGGCTGGATCGGCACCGGCGTCATGGGCCGATGGATGTGCCATCACCTGATGGCGAAGGGTTATTCGGCCACGGTCTACAACCGCAGCCGCGACAAGGCCAAGGCGCTGCTCGACGGCGGCGCCGCCTGGGCCGACACGCCGCGAGCGGTAGCCGAGCGCTCCGACGTGGTCTTCGCCATCGTCGGCTTCCCGGTGGACGTGCGCGAGGTCTTTCTCGGCCCGCAAGGAGCGCTGGCCGGCGGCAAGGCCGGCTCGGTGCTGGTGGACATGACCACCAGCGAGCCGTCGCTGGCCCGTGAGATTTACGAAGCGGCGAAAGCGAAGGGCGCCGGCAGCGTGGACGCTCCGGTCTCCGGCGGCGACGTCGGAGCGAAGGAAGCGCGGCTATCGATCATGGTCGGCGGCGACGCCGAGGTGGTCGAGGCCGTTCGTCCGCTGCTGGAGTGCATGGGCAAGACCATCGTGCATCAAGGTCCGGCCGGTGCCGGCCAGCACACCAAGATGGTCAATCAAGTCCTCATCGCCACCAACATGATCGGTGTGTGCGAGGCCCTGCTGTACGGCCACAAGGCGGGTCTGGACCTCAAAACCGTCCTGCAATCGGTCGGCGGCGGCGCGGCGGCGAGCTGGTCGCTGAACAACCTCGGCCCGCGCATCATCGAGCGCAATTTCGAGCCGGGCTTCTTCGTCGAACACTTCATCAAGGACATGGGTATCGCCCTGGAAGAAGCCAAGCGCATGAACCTGTCGCTGCCGGGCCTCGCCCTGGCCAACCAGCTGTACCTCGCGGTGCAGGCGCAGGGCTACGGCAAAAAGGGGACCCATGCGCTGATGCTGGCACTGGAGCACCTGTCGGGGATCAAACACTACGCGCAAGGTCCAGGGAACATACAAAAGCTCTGGGCATCGCAAACAAATGTCGGGATTGCGGGTAGTTCCCTAATCAGCCGGGATGCTTTCGACTCCGTAGAGTTTGAAAATCAGCGAGTCGATTCGCTGTTCGTGCGATTCGATCGTACGTTCCAACTGTTCGCGCTGCCGGTCTCCCAGCCCATGCGCCGTCAATTTCGTCTTGATCTCCCCAATGGCTTGCGACCGGTCAGCGATCTCATCTGCCACACCTCTCTCGGCCTTGGTCTCCGGCACCTTGATCGGCATGGATTCGATGAACTGTTTGTTTGCGGGGAAGTAGCCGCTGTGGAAGTGGTTGCTCTTGCGCCGGAGGTAGTAGTCGAGGAGTTGGCTGTTCAGTAGGCCGACGATGTACAGGTGCCAGTTCGGCAGATCGCACTCGCGCAGTTCCAGCCCGTACCCGCCCGTAGTCACATTCACAAAGAAGAACCCCTTGGCATCCCAGACGGCTTGAAGCCGGTTTATCATATACGGCACGAGAACCTTCTGGCCGAGCCAGCGTTCAATGTTCTGGCCGCGCGACAGAGACCACCAGCAGTCCTTGAACCGCCCATCTTCACGATCTTCCAGTTTTTCCTTGAATCGATTGAGGTAATCCCACGTCCCGCCAAAGCGTGTCCTCATCGTTTTCTCGTTGTATAGCCGTCCATTGGAGTCATAGGGCAGGATGAGGGCATGACTGGCATTGGCGATGTAAGACTGGAACCCCTCACGGCGCACCACCGGGACTACGATTTCCCTTTCGATTTCAACCGGCAGGCCCACGGCAACCGAGTGGAAAGACACCAGGGACGATTTACCAGTAACGGGGTTGCAGTTGCCCGAAAGAAAAATGTCATCGGCGCCAGTCACGATGCCCTGGAAGATGTTTGAACAAATGTTGGGGAAGAGAGGAACACCAGTTTTTTCAAGCGACTTCAGGAATTGCCGGTGAGACTCAGGGTGGAAAAACCATGGCCTATCATCCTCGGGATGAGGGGTCAGAAACCGTTCGGTTCCAGGCGGCACCTCGCCGGAGTCGATGGCCCGGCACTGCGATTCGCCGTCAGTCAGTTGGGCTACGCGGGCGTAGTCAACGCCTTTCACGTTCCGCGCTTTGGAAAAAACTTGGATGGCCGTATAGGTCGTCACATCGCGGAACACCTGCTGGTCCGTGAAGTCGATCAGTGACCGAATCATCCTTCCGTCCGCGAGAACCCTCCGAAGGCCCCGGCCGTATTTCAACTGCCAGAACTTGTGCGGGCAGATGAAGCCCAGGAGACCATCGTCTGCGAGCAGGTCCAAGCACCGTTTGATGAAGATTACATAGATGTCATAGCTGCCTAGGGCCACGGAATCATATTTCCACTTGTAGAAGCCGAATTCTTCCGGAGCCCACTCGTTCAACTCTTGGGCACGGATATAGGGAGGGTTGCCGATGATGCAGTCGAATCCCCGACCAGTCGCTAGCAAGCGACCGAACCCTCTGGTAGGGCTGTTCCAGTCAAAAGCGTTGAGCCGGAACAACACGTCTTCGTCGGCGGCAAACAGCGCCCCGTGCCTGCCCTGCCAGTAGTCCTCGAAGTCTTTCTGGGAAAGCAGGCTGTTCCCACAGCGAATGTTGTTGTCGAGGTTCGGCAGAAGCCTTGTATCGAGCCACCACTCCCTTTGCCAGTCCGGCGGCAGTTTCCCCTCCAGTGTTTTAAGGTAAAGGCTCATGATGGTGACTTCGACGGCCTGAGCGTCGATATCAACGCCGTGAATACACGACGTCAGCAGTTGCGATCGGAACTCGGGTCTCAAATGCCAGGTGCCATCCGGTTCCTGGAAGGCGATTTTCTGCTTGTGCTTCCGGGCACGCGAAGACGCCGGCATCTCTGCCGTCTCCGGGTGCTTGGCGATGTATCCGGTACAATAGTCCATGAGATACTGGAAGGCGGCGATGAGGAAGGATCCAGATCCGCTAGCTGAGTCCAAGAGCTTGACGTTGAGAACTTCCTGGGGCGTCTTACCCTTGACTTTCGACCCCACGACGCGGCGGATGATAGTGTCAGCGATGAAGCGCGGCGTGTAGTACACTCCCCCGGCGTGACGGACTTCGGGCTTCTCCTGTGCGTCCACAATTCCGTTCTTCACGGTAATGGTCCGACCCAGGAACCGCTCGTAGATGATGCCTAGCAGGTCATCGCCTATCATGCTGAACTGGTAAGGCCCTTCGGGAGGGTAGAGAGAGCGGATGAAGTCAGCGAGCAGGTGGGGCGAGATGACAAGCTCTTCGCTGAAGTGCGGCTTGAAAATATAGCCGTTGTACTGCCGGTCGAAATGCCGGAAGTGTTCAAGGAGCAGCGCGTAGAGGTCAACGTCGTTCTCGCTGGCTTCGTTCAGGATGCGCCGGAGTTCGTTCGGCTTGCTGATTCCGCGGTCCTCGCAGACGCGCACGAAGACCAGACGGTCGATGAGACGCTGGCAGGCTTCCGTCAGCTTGGCGGCACCGTGCAGGGTGTCCGCTTCCGGGAAATGCCGTCGGTTTTCCTGGTAGAGTTCGCGGGCGAACCGAAGTCGGTAATCCTCCAGATGGGCCAAGAAGTCGCGGTCCACCGGCTCTGTTCCGCGCAAGTCGAATAGCAATCGGTCAATGCCACGGACGCGACGGCCCGCACGGACGCGCTTGATGCGGGCCAGCAATTGCTCCAGCGAACCGTCGGCTACCGCGTCACGGCCGAAGGTCTCGCGGATTACGTCCCACTGCGAGAGGTAATCCTCGAAGCGCAGGTCAAAATCGACGACGAGGCCACGGCCAGGTTCGGAGTGATAGGGCTTGAGCGTGGCATCGAAGAGGCGGAACCGCTCGAAGTTGGTCAGCACCGCGAACGGGATCTGAGCGCCTCCAGGCGTAAGTCTTGGCCTGGAAGATGGCGTCCCGATCCGCGGCGATGTCGAGAGCAGCCTTCTTGGCTTCCACGATAAACCGCGCGAAGCCATCGATGCGGAACAGGTAGTCAGGGCGGCCCGAGTGGGTTCCTTCCTCCTCAATGGTCATCACTGGAGCCTCAACCACCACGTCTTTCTCGGCGGACGAGCGGTGGTGCCGATTGGCAACGTCCCAGCCGAGCGCTTTCCAGTACGGGTCGATGTACTCCAGCCGGATCGTGGCTTCGAGGGTCTGGGGTTCGCGGAGGGAGAGCAGGTTGGACCGAAAACCGTCCACAAGATCCTGGATCTGCTCAACGTCTGTCTTTTCTGTGATTGCCATAGCAGGAAGGTAATGGAGTCTACCGGAGCAGTCAAACAAAACCTGCAAACATGTCGCCTGCTAGCACGTCGAAAGCGACGGGTTGCGATGGGGCCATCTTTACGCGCAATGGTGCAGTGGTTCACGGCGTTATAGATGATGCTTAAACTTGGACCTGTTTGTTGGATAGCCCCTTAAATCTGGCCTACCCACTCAGGTTCGGCCGCCTCGTGCCAGCGGACCCGGATCGCCTCGAACTTTTCCTGCGGCAGCGGCCCCGCCGCCAGCAGTTCGGCGTTCTCGCGCCAGCGCTTGGGGTTCTTCGTGCCGACGATGGCCGTGTGGACGCCGGGGACGCTCAGCGTGAAGCGCAGGGCGATCGAGGCCGCCTGCCGAATATCGCCGCCCAGGAAGTCGTAGCCAAGTTTTTGCAAGCGCTCCCAGTACGGCAGGTGGTAGTCGCTTTGCGGCTTCGCGGCTTGTCTCCATACGGCGTTGGCGATCGGCCTCTTGGCGATGACACCGATCTGTCGCTCGAGCGCCAGAGGCAGGGTCAACTCGATGGACTCTTGATCGGCGATGCTGACCGAGGTTTGCAGCGTGTCGAAGCGTCCGCACTCGATGGCGTAGCGAGCGGCGCCGCCGTCGCCGCTGTAGCCGATGTAACGAGTGTGACCTTTCTGCCGCGCCTGTTCGAGGGCGGCGATGACATCGCCCCGGTGCAGCTCCTCCTCGGAGCAGCTGTGCAACTGCACCAGGTCGAGGTGATCGGTGCGCAGTCGCCGCAGACTGCGCTCGATGCTCTGCCGTAGCGATTCCGGCCGCCAATCGCCGACGCCCGGCGTATCGGGATGGCCGCACTTGCTGAACAGGTAAAAATCCTTGCGCCGGCTGGACACCGCCTCTCCGATCAGCTCCTCGCTCCGCAGGTAACACTCGGCGGTGTCGATGACGTTCAGTCCGGCGTCGAGGGCGCTGCGGAGCAGGTCGGCGACCGTTTGCGCTGCCGCCTTCTCAAAACCGATTTCGGCGCCGCCAAAGCCCAGCACGCTCACGCGCATGTCGGTCTTGCCCAGTTGACGCTGTTCCATGACGCTTCTCTCCTGCTCGGGATGAGGGCGAGTCCGGCCCCGGATCACTCTCACTGTTGTACCGCCCGGCCAATCGGTGGACATGGGGCCGCCATTCACGACGGGGGAGTTTGGTCCGCTGTCCCGCCGGCGGCGCGGACGCTGGCGAGGAGCGCGACGCCCACGACCATCGCGCCGCCGAGGACCGTGCGCGGAGACGGCACCTCGCCCAGCAGCAGCGCCGCCAGGGCCGCTCCGTAGACCGGCTCCAGGCAGGCGATCAGGCTCGCCGTCCGCGTCGAGATGCCCCGCAGGCCGGCGATGAACAGTGCATGCGCGACCGCTGTACACAGCACGCCGAGGACCGCCAGCAGCAGCACGTCCCGGACGGTGAGCGCCGGCCAGCGGAGGACGACCAGAGGCAGCAGGGCCAGGGCGGCGAAGACGTCCTGATACAGCGCGATGGTGAGGCTGGAGTGCTGCCGGACGTATTTGCGGTTGAGCAGCGACAACAGCGCGAACGTCAGCCCGGAAGCAACGCCCCAGAGCACGCCCTGCGTCGGCGCGATCTCCCGTGTCGAAGCTGGGCGTCAAGACGGCGATACCGGCCAGGGCCACGCCGGCGAGGACGACGTCGGCCGCGTCCAGTCGTTCGCGGAAAAACAACGGCTCCAGAAAGACGACAAAGACCGGAAACGTCGAGTAGGTGATGAGCGCCAGGGCGACGCCGGACGCCTGCACGGACTGGAAAAACGTCGTCCAGTGGACGGCCAGCAGGACACCGAGGAAGGCGAAGGCGAGTAGGCTGCGCCGCGGCAGCGGACCAAGGACGTTCTGGCCGCGCCGCCGAGGCCAGCAGCAGGGTCAGCGACGCGAACCCGACGCGGCCGAAGACGATGACGACCGGCTCCAGAGTCAGGAACTTGCCGAACAAGCCGGCCAGTCCGAACAACAGAACGGCGGCGTGAATTCGCATCAGGTGGCGCGCGTGAGAGGACACGATGCGCTTTCTCTCATAGCTTACCAAGAAGTAATCATTCTGCGGTTGTCGCCCGGCGGAGACGGATGTAATCTATGCTCATCACGTTGATTGGGCGACAACGTGATGTCGGCCGGCACCCGCAAGGGAGCCGGCCGATTTTTTTTCTACCCTCCTCCCAACGAACCCCAACGAGAACGGCGAGGACTTCTCCCATGATCCGCAACGTCGTGGTTCTGTGCTTCGTCCTGGCCGGTGTGACGGGGATGAGCACCGCGACCGGCGAGGAAGCGCCGCCCAAGCACTCCAGCGGTCGGCCGCTGCCGAAGATGCCGGTGATCGCCAAGGCGGTGATGTTCAACACCCCCGAAGCCGACCGCATTCTCGCGGCGCTGCAAGTGTTCCCGGCCGACAACCCGTGGAACCGCGACGTCTCCCAATGGCCGCTGCACGCCAACTCGAAAAAGATCATCGCCTCCATCGGCGCCGACAAGCCCTTTCGCTACAACCCGGACATGAGCTTCATCCTCGTGCCGGCCAATCAGAAGCGGATACCCGTTAAGATCGTCTCGTACCCCGGCGAGTCGGACAAGGGGCCTTTTCCCGTGCCGGACAACATACCCATCGAAGGCTGGCCGGCCCACTACCGGCGCTCGGCCGTGCTGCGGGGCTTGAGCCTGGATGACGTGCAGCGCGACCGGCGGAAGGAAAACGGCGATCGTCACGCCCTCGTAGTCGATCCGGTCCAGCGGATGCTGTACGAGTTTTACCAGGCGCGGAAGACGGACGCCGGCTGGGTGGCCGCACAAGCGTCGGTATTCGACCTGAAGACGAACCAACTGCGGCCGGCGGACTGGACCTCGGCCGATGCGGCGGGCCTGCCGATCTTTCCCGCCGTGGTGCGCTTCGACGAATTGCAGCGCGGCATGGTCGAGCACGCCCTGCGCGTGACGGTGAAGAGGACGCGGAAGGCCTATGTGTATCCGGCCCGCCATTACGCCAGCCGATGGACCGACGAGGATCTGCCGCGTATGGGCGAACGCCTGCGGCTGAAGGTGAATTACGACATCTCCGCGTTCTCGCCGCCGGTGCAGGCGATCCTCAAGGGGCTGAAGAAATACGGTATGTTCGTGGCCGACAACGGCATCGATTGGGCCATCTCGGTCGCCCCGGACGAGCGCATCCCCAGCCTGCACGAGGAGCTGCGCAAGGTCCAAGGCTCCGCGTTCGAAGTGGTGCAGCAGCCCAAATGATACCCTGGCAAGCGGGGGCGCGAACAAGATTGCGCTAACTACGATCGATCCGGAGCGATGGAGGTTGGCGGGTGAAGCCGGAGCCGGCGCGGACGGAGCCAGGCGGGGTCGAACGTGAAAAGATGGATCATCACCATGCCGAGGCTCAGGTCGGCGAAGTCGATCACGGCGAGGAGCGACAGGTGCATCAGCAGCATCGCCGTCCATAGCCACGGTCGCAGGCGGCGCACCAGGGCCAGCGGCGCGAACGATAACTCCAGGGCGAGGGCCGTCCACGTCGCCAGGTGCAGCAACCAGAGCGGCAGTGCCAGCAGCGTCTCCCGCAGCCGGCCGGGGCGCACGAGGGGGTTGTCGAGCACGCGGGCCAGGGCGGTGCCGTCGCGCCACGACGGGCTGACGAGCTTCGAATAACCGCTGTAAGTGTACGACAGAGCCAGCACGACCCACGCCGCGGCGAAGATCGCCCGCGGCATGTGCCAGCCGCCCGGATCGACTTGCCCCCGCGCCGCCCACGACCCATACGGCGCCGGCGGCAGGAACACATGGGCCAGCAACATCCAGCCGACGAACGGAATGCCGGGGTTGCTGATGAGCGGATCGCGGCCCAGCAGACACGCCCAGACGTACCAGATGCCCAGCGCCGCCGCGCGGTCGTACACGCCGACGCCGAAGAACACACTCAGGACAGTTCCCGCGGTCAACAGGGCCGTCACCGTGGCGGGCGAGTCCGACAGAGCGAGCACGTTCGGAAACAGGTGCAGCAGCGGGCTAGCCGTGCCGTGGGGCAAGACACCCTGGTTCGAGAATAGCTCGGCCCCCCAGGGGAGCAGGTGAAGGAAGTGGATCAGCAGGTACGTCGCGAAGACGGCCCGGAAGAGGCTGTACTGGCCGCCGGTCCAGCCGTTGTTCATGGACAGGGCGCCTCCAGCATGCGCGGCAGATCGCCCAGGTCCGTGCCCGGCAGCGGTTCGTAGCGGACGTGGACACGGCCGGCGATTTCGTCGTGATCGATGCCCAATTCGCGCAGCAGCGGGGCGTCGCCGCACAGGGCGTATCGCATCACCGGGTCGCGCAGCTCGGCCGGCAACACCGGGCCGTAAGCGAGGGCCGCCCCGTAGACGTTGCGGCGGTTGTACGGGCCGCGCAGGCGCGCGTAAACCTCCGGCGTGACGTGCAGCGAATGTCCGGCGCCGGAGCGGTCGGTCCACTCGACGTAGAAGCGCGTCGAGTAGGTCTCCAGGCCGCGCACGCTGGAGAAGACTTTCGGCGCCGGCGACGCCGCCGTCGCGGCGGCGACGCCCTTCAGCGCTCGGCCGACGCCTTCGGAAACGGTCTGCTGGACCAGGTCGCCGATCATCTGCGACAGGCCCAACCCCACGAGGAAGACCGCGACCTTCTTCATGACTTGTGCCCCGTCGTCGGCGACTTGTTGACGTTCACGCCGGCCAGCATCCGCAACAGCTCGTGTTCCTTCCGCGGCCCGAACCCGCACGTCGCCTGCCAGCGGCGCGGATTGTGGAACGTACCGAAGAGCATGTCCCACAACGGCAGGTCCGCATAGTTGCAGTGGTGCAGCCCCTCCTGGTGATGGACGCAGTGACTCTCGGGACGCTGCACGAGGTAGCCCAACCAGTGGGGCGTCGGCACGTTCCAGTGGTAGAACAGCTCGGCGAGGCCCGTCATCAGCACGGCGAGGACGGCCGCCCGCGGGCCGAGGCCGACCAGCAGGTAGAGGATGGCACTGGACAGCAGCCCGTTGGCCATCAGCTCGAAGGGATGCTTGTAGAAGCTGGTGAGGACCTCGATCCGTTGGGCGCTGTGGTGGACCTGGTGGAGCCAGCGCCACAAGAAGTCGGATTCGTGCCGCCAGCGGTGCCACCAGTAGTAAAGGAAGGTGATGACCAGGTAGCCGACCAGGGCGCCGCCGCTGACGCCGAGAGGGTCGGCGGACCAGGGACGGTGGCGTTGCATCCAGCCGTCCCAGGCGACGCCGGCGAGGTAGACGACGCCGATTTGCAGGCCGTTGAGCAGGGCGGCCCGTAGCCACCAGCCGGCGACCTGCGGCCACGAGCGTCCCGGTCGGACGACTTCGCACGCTATCATCACCAGCGCCACACCCAGGACGATTAGCGGAACAATCATAACGCTCCTCCCGGAGAACGGCCTCTCCTCTCCGGAAGGCACGCTGCGGGAGAGGATGTCACGGAGGAGCGGGATGTCGCCTCGGTCTCCATGAATCCTGCTCTCACCTCGGTTGTGTTCCCTGGCGCCTTCCGGGATCACATCGCCGTCCGGATGCCCGAAGAATCCAGCAGCGGACGTGCTCGAACCGGGGCCTGACTCTCAGGCCATGAAGACGAGGATGCCGCGACGGAGTTGGTTGACAGAGCGGGGGGCGATCCCTAAGGTAATTATTTCTTCGGTTGGGTCCGAATCTCACACCCAGACAGGGGGCGTCAACAGCGATGGTTCGCAAGAAGCTCGGGCGGGGCAGGAAGAATCGCTGCCGGTTCTGCACGAAGGAAGGTTGTCCGCGGCCGGCGTTCGTGGACTATAAAGACGTACAGACCCTCAAAAAGCTCTGCACCAGCCAGGGCAAGATGTTCAGTCGCAAGCGCAGCGGCAACTGTGCCGCTTTTCAGCGCGCCGTCAAGGACGCCGTCAAGCGCGCGCGTTTCATGGCCCTCATGCCCTACGTCGGCGAGTGATTGAGAACGCTGTCGTCCGAGCCGCGACCGTCAGGGAGCGGATTTCGCCCGCTCCCTGACGGTCGCGGCTCGGTTGGGTGCGCTCGTTCTTAGCTCCCCTCTGGCGCGGCCGTCAGGACGCAGGTGCTTGAGGTAGTCGAGGAAATCGCGCTCGAACGAGGACAGGGGCTGCCCCGTCAGCCTGGAGAAGGCGTCGAGGCGGTCTCCGCCGCGTCTCAGGTCGCGGACGTAGGCGTCGAGGGCCGGCGTCCCCAGTACCTTGCGATCGAAGGTGAGGTAATAGGCCAGCGCCCACGACGCCAGGTAATAGCGGTCGGAGACCTGTCGGTCGCCGTCGTGGGCCACCTGGAACTGCTTCGGCCCGGCGCGGAGCAGGTCGGCCACGGGCAGCAGCGTGCTCTTGCCCAGGGCCAGGCGAACGGCGTCGAGGCGCTCCTTGTCGGCGTGGCCGATGCGCAGTTCGCCCACCTCAAAAATGGCCGTCTCGAAGATCTGCGCCAACCCTTCGTTGAGCCAGCGCGGCAGTTCACCATCGCGGCTGGGGTAGACGAAATTGAGCAGGTAGGCGTGGAACGCCTCGTGGAACAGACGCTGGAACAGGCGCTGTTGGGCGCGCTCGAACGTCTCCTGATTGCTCGCCTCGGCGGCATCGATCTGGCGCCGCTTCTGGGCCAGCGCCATCTTGAACTCCTGCGGTAGAACGCCCTTGTAGGCCTTGCGCAACTCGGTCTCGCGCTCGTCGAGGTCCGCCCTCAGGCGAACGTGATGGCCGTGGATGCGCGTCAACTCCCGCGCCACGTATCGCCAATCGAAGGCGCAGACGATGCGATTTTTGGCCGGGTCGAAGAAGGCGGGGTTGAGCAGAGTTCGGCCCTCGCCGCGCATGAGGTCCTGATAATCGGCCAGCGATTGCGGCAGAAAGATGGTGGTGCGCTGCCCCTCGGCCCGCGGCGGTAGGGCGTGGACGTAGGCGGCATACACCTGTTCGAGTCGGATCGCCGTCACCTGGACGATGCCGCGCGGAGCGTTGGAAACAAGCTGGAAATAGGTGGACTCGTATCGCAGGGCCGGGCGCTTGGCCTCGCCGGCCCAGGTCGTCGCGGCCAGGTCGAGCTTGTCGGCGTCGTCGGCCGGTTCCTTGGCGGCAGGGTCGAACGCCTTCATGCGCTCGGCCAGGCGCGTGCGTTCCTCGCGCAGGGCCTGCAAGCGCTGCCGCAGCGTCTCGCGCTGGTCGTCGGAGAGCAAGTCCGCGCGGTCGATCTCGTCGCCGGACAGGACGACCGGATAGACGATGGTGGGCCGGCCGGGCTTGCGGACGACGCACTTCATGCGCAGCGGCGGACCCCGCTCGACGACGAGTCCTCGGTAACTAATGCCTCTTTTCAGATAGACAACATCGTATTTCCAGTCGTCGCCGCCGGGCGCGTTGTCGGCGGCGAGGCCGGCCAGGGAAGCGCCGATCAGCAACCAGGCGGGTAGTGAGCGCTTCATCGCGGAGATATGCCTCCAGGGGCTGGACAAGAGGGAGGCGGAGTCCTCGACAGAGGAGTCCGATCCCTTCGCCCACTATACCCCGAGGCGAAGGCGTTGCCAATCAGGAAGGGTCTCGGGAGCACCGCTTCTAGTCGAGGCTAAACGGCGTGGTGTTCAGGTAGTAAAGGGCAGCTTTGAACGCGGCCGCATTCGAGAGACTGTAGTTGATGAGGCGGACGCTGCCGTCACACATGACGAAGAGACTGCCGCCGTCATAGGGCGAACCCCAGTAATTGTTTTGGCCCCCGTTGTTCGGAGCGTCCTTGAGGATCTGGGTGCCGTTGCGGCCGGTGCCGCCCTGACCGCCCGAGTAGATGATCTGGTCCCAGTTGCCGCTGGTCGTGGTGCCGTAGGAGTTGGCGTCCATGGACTTCTCGCCGGCGAGGACGGTGTTGCTCGTGCCGTTGGCGCCGCTGACCATCTGCAACGTGTAAGAAGTCTTGGTACTGCCGAAGCTGTAGGTGTTCCAGACGTAATCGGTATGAGGACCGTTGCCGCCATTGCCGCCGGTGCCGCCGCTTGTGGCGTAAGGGGTGTGGTTGCGGCCCGGATCGAGGTAAGTCTTGATGCCGACAACTGCCTGCGCGAAGTTGCCGGCCGTCACCTGGTTGTAGAGGTTCTGCTGCTCGATGAAGGGCAGGATCTGGAAGGCCCAACACCAGTTGGTCCAGCCGGTGCCGCCGATGCTGATGCCATTGTCGGGGAGGCGATTGTAGGTATCGTGGTAGCCCTGGGCGGCAATGCCGATCTGCTTGAGGTTGTTGAAGCTCTGCGAGCGGGCAGCGGCCATGCGGACCTTTTGCACGGCCGGGAGCAACAGGCCGATGAGGATGGCGATGATGGCGATCACCACCAACAGTTCGATCAACGTAAACCCGCGCCGCGCTTGCGGAGGATGAGCCTGGGCATAAACATCTCACAGCTTGAGTACAGAACCCTCCCACGAATTGTTGGCGGTTTATCGTAGGACCGGCGCGGGAAAGTGTCAATGTGCTCACACGCCCCGCGCCGGTGTTATCCTCCTCCCAACTCAGTCGAACGTCAAGCCGGAAGCCGTGGCAGGATCGACGGGAGGGTCGGCCTCGTCCTGGCTAACGGTCAGGTCACAAGAAGGCGGACTCGGATTGACAATATAGCAATAGAGCGTCCAATCAGGCGGCGGCTCTTCCTCCTCGATATCGGTGGGAGGCGTATCACAATTGGTCATGGTGCCGCTAACGTCGCCGCCCGCCGCGTCCGCTGTCCCATAGGCCACGAACTCCAAGGGGATCGGATTATCCGAGTCATGAGGATAAGTGATCTTGACGGGATCCCTGGACTTACTGGGGTCAGGGGACAGGTCAATGCCCGTACTGCTAGCTAGTTCCTGACCATTTTCATCGACAATCTGTACAGTATAGGTCTTCCCTGGTGATGCCTCCACCTGGAAACGCAGACCCCAGAACATCTGTTTGCGCGAATGTTTGGAGTGAGCGAGATATACCAGGGTGCCAGGTGTTTCGTTGCGGCTTCCTTCCTCGATCACTTTTCCGCTCGGCCGGGTGCCCTTATCGACTGCGCCGAAGGCGATGAAATGGGGGCCGTGCGTACGTTTCCCCGGCTTGGGATGGTGAATCTTGCCTGTCTTTTTCGGTGGGGTGCTCATGTTGTTCTCCTGGACAAAGTTACTCGGGATTCTCCAACGGTTCGATGACAACTCGGCGGAACGAAACCGAGCTGTTCTGCACGTAAAACCCCAGTTTTCCGCGCGGCGAAAAGTTGACCGCGTCCTCTTCCGTGATGGGGTTACCGGGTCGTTTCTGGTTGTGACTTCGCCAGACATGCCTTGTCTTCTCCGCCAAATCGGCGAAGGACAGCTCATAGGCCAACTCCCCTTCCCAGAAGCCGCGAAGGGCGCGGGGAGTCACCTCGACGGCGAGCTGGCGCCAGTCCCGCTTGCCGGTAGCAGCGGCCGGCTCGATGCCGCTGGCCCCCAGGGACATACTAAAACCCCAGGCCGCCTCCGGCGGCCGTTTTTCGAGGTACAAATGGGAGTGAAAAGCGACGTAATTGCCTGGCGGGGCTGGCTGCCGCAGCACCCTTCCTGTCCTTTTTGTGAACTGTGCCTGAACGTCCGCGAATCTCTCTCGCAAGTCATACAGGTCATTAAATGTCCAGTAGATCAAGGAATGAGCTGTGCCCAGGGAAGTGTCAAAGGATCGCTCGAGGACATAGAGGCCCACCTGCGCTCCCGAGGCGGCTTTTCGCTGCCGCACCTCGGCACGCAGGCGATAGCTCTCGCGGCGCGGGTCGCGCACCAACTCCAGGAGGGTCGGCGACCAGGCATGCACGGTGAAGGTGCCGTCCCCTGCCATGGACACCTGCACGGTATCGCCCACCTGCGCGGTATCGACGCCCTTGGGAAACGAGTACCACGCCGGTTTGCCCGTCTCGCCAATCAGGACGACCTCTTCTCCCCGCTCCAGCCGGCGCTCGATGTTGCGGATCGGCCGCTCGGGATCGTAGCGATACCAGGCCAGCGATCCCATCACGGCCAGCAGGGCCAGCAAGGCGATGGCGGCGGTCATCCGGGGACGGCGGCGCACGGCCCGCCAGGCGCGACCCGTTCGGCTCAGCGGCCGGACGTGCGTCGGCTCGCCCCCCAACCAGCGGTCGAGATCGTCCGCCAGGGCCGCAGCGGAGGGGTAACGCCGCGACGGCTCTTCCTCCAGGCACTTCAGGACAATCGCCTCCAAGTCGCGGGCCAGTTCCGGCCGGCGGCGCGACGGCGCCTCCGGCTCGCACGCCCGAACCAGTTCGATGGTCTGATAGCGCGTCTCAGCCCGAAACGGCGGCTGGCCGGTCAGCGCTTCGTAGAGGATGGTCCCCAGGGCATACACGTCGGCGGCGGGTCCGACCGTCCGGCTCTCGCCGCGCGCCTGCTCCGGGGCCATGTACGCCGGCGTGCCCAGGATGGCGTCGCTGCGCGTGTCGCTGTCCTCGGCGTCGAGCACCTTGGCTAACCCGAAGTCGGTGATCTTGGGCGTGCCGTCGGCGGCGAACAGGACGTTGCTCGGCTTGAGATCGCGATGCACGATGCCCAGGTCGTGGGCCGCCTGCACGGCGCGGGCCAGCGTCCGCACCAGTTCCGCCGCCTCGCGCTGCGGCAGCGGCGAGCCGTTCAGACGGTTCGACAGCGTGCCGCCCTCCAGCAGCTCCATGGAGAAGAACATCTGACCGTCGTGCTCGTTGAACTCGTGGATCTGCACGACGTGGGCGTGACGCACCTGAGCGATGACCTCGCCCTCGCGCTGGAAGCGCAGCCGTTCCTCGGGACTGGCGTAGACGCCGGCGCGGACCATCTTGAGGGCGACCAGGCGCTTGAGCTTTTCCTGCCGGGCCTTGTAGACGACGCCCATGCCGCCCTGGCCGAGCCGTTCCAGCAGTTGATAGGCGCCGAAGACGACCGGCAGCGGCGGTGCGTCGGGCGGAGCGGACGACTTCGCGTCTGTCACCGTGGCCGTGCCGGCGTGCTCCAGTGGGATGGCCCGCGCCCGGTCCTCCAGCCGCTGGCACGCCGGCTCGTTCCCGTGGGAAAGCAGGGCCGAGTCGCGCCGCAGGTGGACCGCGATCGTGTCCTTGCCTTGCAATCTCTCCAGAGTGGATTCGCAACTCCGGCAGGCGGAGAGATGTTCGCCGATGACTTCCAACTGCTCCCACGGCAATCGGCCGCGGTCGAAATCGGCCAATTCCTCCGGGGAGGGGCAGGGCGGAGTTCGGGGCACGAAATCGTCTGGGGTCATGCCGGTATCTCCTTTTTCCCCACCAGCCCGGAGCGCGAGCGACGGTCAACCCGTCGCTTGCGCTCCGGGCTGGTCGGAAAAAAGTGCTTCAACTATCCATCAGATCCTCGAACTCCTCGCGCAGACGCTTGAGCACGCGGGCCTTGGCCAGGTAGACCGCGTTGGTGGACATTTGCAGCGCGCGGGCCGTATCGGCCGGCGTCTGGCCTTTGATGACGACCTCCTCGAAGGCGAGCCAGGTCTTCTCCTGGAACTCGGCCCGGATCAATTCGGCGGCCCGCTGATAGATCAGGCTCGCTTCGGCGCCGTCCTCGTCGGGGTCGGGGTCGGAAAGCTCCCGGAGCGGCGCTGGCTCCGTCAGCGTGACGGCTTCGTGGAAGCGGCCCTCCTCCCGTGCCTCTTTTTCGGCCCGATTCCGCCGGTGGAAATCGGTGATCTTGTTGCGCGTGATGATGCGCAGCCAGCCGCGGAAACTATCTCCTGGTTGCTGTCGCTGAAAGCCCGGAATGTGACTCCAGACCGCCTGGAACACTTCCTGTCCGACATCGAGCGCATCCGCCTCCTGCAGGCCCGTCCGCGCGCACCACATGTACACCAAAGGCGCGTACAGGTGGACCAGCCGATCCCACGCTGTACGATCCTGGGCCTTGACGCGAACCAGTAAACTCGAGGACGGCTCGCCGCCCTTATAAAGAGGAACGTGTGGATCTGTCACGCAAGGGCAACTCCGTAATCATTTTCGGCCGGGGCGAGGGCGCGAGTCGAACCTAAACCTTTATGCTCTACGGAGGTTAGAGATGTCCAGAAAAAAAGAAAGTCTTTTGCCGACAAGCCCGGAGCGCCAGCGACGGACCTTCACCCGTCGCTCGGCGCTCTGGGCTTGTGGCGGCTTTCACTCCGAGCGCCGCAGCTCGACGAGGATGCCGCCGAGTTGGCAGAGGCGATGCATGCGGGAGAACCACATCTCCCGCTGCCAATGCAGGCCGCACTCGGCGCAGACCTGGCGCAGCTCGGCTCGGTTGTAGGTACGGCAATGCCACAATCGGCTGCACAGGGCGCCCGTCCATGTGTCCTCGGTGGACAGCAGCAACAGTTTGCCTCCCGGTTGCAGGATGCGGGCCAGCTCGCGCAGTCCCAGGCGCGGGTCGGGCAGGTGCTCCAGCACCCAGCCACAGACGACGGCATCGAAGGAGGCATCGGCGTAGGGCAGGCGCGTCAGGTCGGCCACGGCTTGACTGACGCGGGCGCTGCGAAGACGGGCGCGGCGCGGAGCAGCATGCGCGGCGACAGGTCGAAGCTGGTCAGGACCGCGTCGGCGTCGGCGTGGCGGAGCAGGAAGCGAGAATAGCGGCCATTGCCGCAGGCGGCGTCGAGGATGCGTTTGCAGCCGCGCACGTCGAAGGCACCGGGACGAATCAGCCGGCCCGCCAGCGCTTCGTGGCCGGTCAACAGGCCGGTGACGGCCGTCAGCGCACCCGGTAGGCCGTCGTAATGGTTTTGGATGAAGCGGCGATAGGCGTCGAACGAGCGCCGTTGCGGTTCGGCGGACTCCAGGCGCAGCCGGCGCAGTCCCGCGGCGATCGGCGAGTCGGTCGCAGATCGATTCCGAAGAAGGAAGATCAGTGGTGTTTGTATCCTTGTTCTTCGTAGAAAAACACGCGCCGGTGATACACCGCCCATTCCAGCAGCAGCAGCGCCAGCGCGGCCAGGGCGATCCATTTCCAGGTGTCGTACGTCTGCCGGCGTCCCTGTCCGGTCGTCAGCCGCTGTTCGCCGATTCGGATGGCGTCGCGCGGCTGGATGTTGCTCTCGTCGGCGTCGAGCAGGTTGACGGCGAAGCGACGACCGCCGCCGGGCCAACTTACCTGATAGACGCCGACGTCTTCCGTGCTTTTGTAGGAAAAATCGCCGGCGACGCCTCGGGACACCGTCTCGCGCCTGCCCTCGGGATCGACGACGTCGATGGCCTCGACTGCCGCATCGGGCCGCAGCGTCTTGATCTGGCCTGGCTGCACATTGTCCTCGGCGGCGGCGTCGGCGACGTTGCCGAGCAGATAGAGCACATTGCGCAGGAACACCGGGAAGCACAGCTTGAGGTTCCACGTCGTCGCCCACTGGCCGCGGTCGTTGACCAGTGGGAAGGCGAGCACCAGGTCTTGAAACGCTCGCCGCGGCAGCACGAATAGCACGGCCGTCTCGCGGTCGGTCTCCAGCAATCGCGGCGTTCGCGGCGGCACCCCGCGCGCCTTGAGGTCGAAGCGGAACGCCTCGCCGAAGGCAATCTCGTCCAGGGCGGTCAGGTGGCGCATGAGCGGATGATTGCTGGTCGGATTGCGGATCTGCGTTTCTTTCAAGGGGGGCATGTCGGCGCGCTTCCACGGCGGCGGCACGGCGTCGATAAAGAAGGTGTTGCCCAGCGGCAGGGACTCTTCGATTTCTGGGCGCAGCGATCGAAGACGACCAGGTCGTACTCGCCGTTGCGGGCCGGGCCGCGATACTTCGCGTCGTTCTCGCAGGTCGGCGGGGGTCCGGTAGGTGACGTTCGCCACGCGGGCGGTCGCTTCCAGGTCGAAGAAATCGCGGAGGACCTCGTTGCCCGGCGTGACGATCAGCACGCGCGCCTTGCGGACAACGCCGACGACGAGCCAGGCCTCATCGTCGAGCGGGAAGTGATCGCGGACATCGCGCAGACGGGCGCGGACGACGACGTTGGCGCTGTCGTCCACGTCGCCGAGGGCGAAGACGGCCACCCCCTCGCCGGGAACGTCGCGGCCGGGGTCGTCCTTCTCGGCATCGGCGGGGCTGAACTTACGGCCGGGCAGGGTCAGCGTCTGCTCGCGGAGGTTGAAATCGTCTCTGTCCATCCTGCGCCACTCGAGTTCGACCGCGATCGTGGCGGCATCCCTGCGAAAGTTGAGGACGCGGACGAACACCTGCACCTTGCTCGCGTCCTGCTCGTCGCGGACGGCGTTGAGAGTAACGATACCGACATTGTCCACATTCTCGGCCCCGGGCTTGCCGATGCGGTGATATTGCAAGTCGAGGTTGCCGGCGGCGAAGGTGGAGACATCGGGGAAACGGCCATCGGAGAACAGGTGGACCTCGGCGGCGATGCCTTCGGCGGCGACGTAGGTGCGCACCTGGGCCGGATCTTCGTTGGCCGGACGCACGGCGGCATCGTCGGTCGAACGCAGCGGATTGGCCAGGCTGTCGGCCAGTCGCAACGCCTCCTCGATGCGCGTCGGCCGCTGCGTCTGTGCGATTTTGGCCACGGCCGCGCGCAACAGATTGCGGTCGCTAGTGTACGGCTGGAGGATCGACGCCCGCGAATGGAAGGCGATCACCATGCCGCGATCGCCCTCGGCGTGGGCATCGATCTCCCGCAGCGCTTCCTCCTTGGCCAACTCCAGCCGGTCCTTGCCGAGATCGGCGACGGCCATGCTCGCCGAGTTGTCCACAAGCAGGATGTAGTGCTTGGCGGTGCCGCTGCTGCCGTGGACCTGGAAGGCGAGCACGGAGTAGATGAGCAGCAGCACGACGAGGAGTTGGAGCAACAGCAGCACGTTATCGCGCAGCCATTGGAACAGACTGTTG
The DNA here is from genome assembly GCA_963849325.1 of uncultured Planctomycetota bacterium. GTDB lineage: Bacteria > Planctomycetota > Planctomycetia > Gemmatales > Gemmataceae > JAJPHU01. The sequence continues at coordinate 1,088,309 of CAWKHF010000012.1, forward strand.
ACGTGCAGATCCTCGATGCTCTTGCGCCACAGGAACGTGCTGGGCACTTGCAGCGGCTTGCGTTTGAGCTTGAGGAAGTAGAGCAGGACGAGCAGCAGCGGCACCAACAAGAGCATGACGCCAGCCCACCCCGGCACCGCCAGGTGATAGCTGAGTCCGAGGTGCTCTTGCAAGAAGCCGTTGACGGCGGATTCTTTGCCGAGCAGGTTCAAGGCGAGAAGGACGGCGCCGGGCAAGGCGAGTAATAGCAGGACGAGCAGGGAGGCGGGGAACCACAGCCCGGCCAGGGCGGGACCGCGGAGGAAGGATCGGGCCATGTTTCTTACTCGCCATCGCCACACAGGTAGCTGTCGAGGTTCGCCGACCAATTCGCTGGGCCGTTCAGTTCCAACGCGCGTGCGGTGCGGAGAAACGACGGTAGGGCGGTCTCCGTGAGTGGCAAGACCTCCACCGTGAGGCGGACGCGGGTGTTCGGTTCTAACCGGAGTGCTCCCTCGGGCCGCAGCACGGTCCCGTCGTAGATGGCTTCCACGGTCTGAGTCATAATCGCACCCCCTCGTTGAGAATCATTCTACCGCCCCTCGCCCCGCCGCCGAAGGGGAAGCTCAGTGGCCGGCCCACACGGGCAGACACTAGAGTCCAGGCAACCCTCCGCTGCGCGGCAGGTCTGCTCACGACCGCGCCAAAGCGCGGTCGATGCGGGCCAGGCAGCGCTCACGCCCCAGCAATGCCAGGGTCTCGTAGGTGCCGAAACCTACTGCCTTGCCGGTGACGGCCACGCGCAGCGGTTGGTTGATCGCCCCCAGTTTGACACCCTCGGCATTAGCGAAATCCTGCACCAATACCTCCAGCGCTTTCGCCTCGAACGTCGCCATCGCCAGGCGCTCGCGGACCTTGCGCAGCAGCGCGTTCGCCTCCGGCTTGCGGACGTGCTGGTTGAACGCCTTCTCGTCGTAGGAGAGTTGATCGTCCGGCAGGAAGAAGGCGGCATAATCGAGAATGTCGCCGGCCACCTTGATGCGCTCGCCGGCAGCGCGCACGACCTCCGCGACGTAAGCAAGGACGTCGGCCGGCGCCGGCTCTGGAATCAGCTTCGCCTTTTGCAGAAATGGCAGCGACAACTCTGTCTTGCGTTCGACCGGCACGAGCGCCATGTAGCGCTCCTGGAAGGCGCGGAGTTTCTTGACGTCGAGGCTGGCCGCCGCCTTGTTGACGCGCTCCAGCGAAAAATGGCCGATCATCTCCGAGCGTGTGAAGAATTCCGTCTTGTCGTCCAGCGACCAGCCCAGCAGTAGTAGGTAATTGACGATGGCGTCGGGCAGGTAGCCGACCTGCCGGTAGAAATCGACGATGACCGGGTTGAACGTCTCGGCCGTCGCGGCCAGGCCGACGGCGGCGGCGATGGCTTGGCCGTGCTCGTATATCTGCCGGAAATCCGGATTTTTGAGATACTCCTTGAGTTTACGCTTGCTCAGCTTGTTCTTGCTGCCCGGTTCGGCGACGAACGGTACGTGGGCGTACTCCGGCAGCTCGTAGCCCAGTCCCTGCGCGATGAAGATCTGCCGCGGCGTGTTCGACAGGTGCTCCTCGGCGCGGATGACGTGCGTGATGTGCATGTCGTGGTCATCGACGACATTGGCGAGGTTATAAAGACACGATCCGTCGGCGCGTTGAATGACGTGATCGGCCTCCTGCGACCATTCGACGGCCATATCGCCGCGAATGTGGTCGCGGAAGCGGCAGACGCCCTCACGCGGCATCCGCAGACGCACGACGCTCTTGCGGCCTTCGGACTCGAAGCGCGCGCGGTCGGCAGCCGTCTCGGCCATCCAGCGGCGGCTGTAGACGAAAGGACGTTTGTCCTTCTCTGCCGCCTCGCGCTCCGCCTTCAGCTCGTCGGCCGTGACGTAATCGCGATAGGCCCGGCCATTGTCGAGCAGCGTTTTCACGGCGGCCTGGTAGCGGTCCTGGCGCTCGGACTGGTAGTAGGGTCCGTGGAGACCGCCGACCTCGGCGCCCTCGTCCCAGTCGATGCCCAGCCAGCGGAAGCCGTCGAGGATCGGCCGCAGCGCTTCGGGCTGGTTGCGTCCCTGATCGGTGTCGTCGATGCGGAGGATGAACTGGCCGCCGTGACGGCGAGCGAAGAGCCAGTTGAACAGCGCCGTGCGGACGCCGCCGATGTGCAGATAACCCGTCGGGCTGGGAGCGAAACGTGTGCGGACCATGACGATCAATCTCCAGGCCGACCGCGCCGGCGTCCCCGATTCGACACGGGGACCGGGACGCGGGTTCGATCTGGATTGTTGTACGGCTAGGAGGGCGGAATCCGAGCCTGAAGCGTAAGCGAAGGAACGGTATCCGAAGGTTGCCGTTCCTTCGCTTACGCTTCAGGCTCGGAGAGTTGCGGCGCGGCGAATTACGCCGCCTCGGCGATCTGGAGTTGCCGCGACGGATGCAGCAACACTTCCAGGGCCGTGACCAGGCGGTCGGGTCCCCGGCCGTCGATCAGCTTGCGGCCGCAGCGGGCCATGGCCTGGCGTTCGAGCGAATCGCCGAGCAGATCGTTGACGGCCTGGCGGATGGTCTGCGCCGAGACGTTGGCGTGCCAGCCGAGGCAGGTGGCCGCTCCCTCCTCCTCCAAGCGCTGGGCGGTCGGCCAGTGCGTCTCCGCCTGCACGATGACGATCTGCGGCACGCCAACACAGGCCAGCTCCAGCGACCAGGCATTGCCGGCGGTGACAGCGAAGTGACAGCGGGCGATGCGGAAGGGTACTTCGCCCGCCTCCTGCACCACCTCCAACCGTTCCGGGCAGCTCTCGGCCAGGGCTTGCAGGGCCGACAGTTCGCGGTGGTACGGGCGGACCAGCACGTCCACCCGGCCCACGCGCGGGCAGTTCAGCAAACACTTGGCCAACTCGCCGGACTGGTTGTTCGGATCGTCGTCGCCCAGGGCGACGACGACGCGGAACGGCTGGGCCGGCTCCTGCGCCCGCGTCGGCCGCTGCCGGCGGATCTCCGGCCTCACCAGCGCGTAGCGGGCGCCCAGCAACAGCTGCGTGCCGCGCACGAACTCATAAGCCTCGCGGCCCGGCCCGAGCAGCGGATTGACGACCAGGCGCGACGGGAACGCAGTCTGCGCCAGACTGTCCAGCGACACCACCAGCGCCCGCTGCCGCGCAGGACGCTCAGGTAATCCTCTTTGACGTCGGGCGAATCGACGACCACGGCCGCCGGCCGCAGGCGGCGCACTTCCTGCACCACCTCTTCCAGGTCCTCGGCGCTGCCGGCGGGATGGCCAGCGTCCAGCCAATCATTGCCGCCGCGCTTGATGGTCAGGCCCAGCGAGCCGGGTTCCAGCTGCGACACGAAGTAGGCCGGCCGCCGACGTCGCTGGATGGCCGCCGCCAGCGTCAGGCAGCGCGACAGGTGTTCCCAGCCGACGCGGGGCGCGGCATCGACGCGGAAGAGAATGGGAGCGCGAGTCATCTTTTTCGGTTCCCTGAGAAAAGGGTCGGTTCCTGACCGGAGGTGCGGGCCGGTTCCGCGGCGCGGCGCCGGCGGCGGGCTTCCTCATCCCGTCGCCGATGTTCCGGGCGGCTTCCCTCGGACGGAGGCTGACAAGTGTGACGTGCGAGGTGAGGGGGGATGGAGCGGCGCGAAGGCCTTCCATCCGTTTCTCTTCTCCGCTAGGCCGTCCCTGGCCTGGCGCCGGCGTTTCCGATGCGCCTGCGCCCCGAGTCCGTTCGTCGTTGTTCGCGTCGCCGGCCTCGTTCGGCCGGCGGCTCGTTCCAACGAGGGCGAATCTTACTCCAGGTTCGCGGCCGATGAAAAGAGCAATTATCGAGCCGCGGCAAACGCGAAGCCGCTTGCGGCTCAATCGCGGCGACAGAACCTTGTCACCGCCTCGACGAATTCCGCTTCCTTCTCGAACATGCCCAGATGTCCGCAGTCGGGAAGGAGCCGCAGCTCCGCTTGCGGCAGATACCGACGGTAGGCTTCGCCATAAGCCGGCGGCACCAGGCGATCGTGTTCGCCCCATAGCAGCAGCGTCGGGCACTGGATGCGATGAAGGCGCTGGGGCAGCTTGGGATCGTAGGGCCGTTCCCACATCAGCCGGGCCAGCACGGTCATCGCCTGGTAGCCGGCCAAGCGCCGCTCGTCGTCGGGGTTGTCGGCCAGGACCAGCTTGGCCATGTATCCCTCGGGGTCATGGAAGAGCAGCGAACGCAGCCGATCGACTTGGGCCATGTCGCGGAACAGGTCCGGCAACGGTTGTTCCTCAACCCACAGGCCCGGCGCGGCCGAGAGCCACAATTTCTGGACGCGCTCCGGCCAGCGCACGGCGAACTCGGCCGCGATCCAGCCGCCGAGGCTGACGCCGCCCAGGATCACCTCGCCCAGCCCCAGCGCGTCGAACAATTCGACATAGTGAAAAGCCATGTCCTCGATGCTGTCGATCTGGTCGAAGCCGCCGCTTTGGCCGAAGCCGGGATGCAGCGGGGCGTAGACCGTGAAGTGCTTGCTCCAGGCGGCGTGAAAGGGCAGCCAGCGCATCGATTCGCCGAGAGTGCTGTGCAGATAGACGAACGGTGGGCCGTCGCCGCCGGACAGGATCGCCGTCGGCCGGCCGCGCACGTCGATCACTTCCGGCTCGCCGCTCTTGCGAGAGAGGAACACGCGGGCGCCGTATTTGAGCTTCTTCAAGGCGTCGAACATGAGGCACCCTGGGGTTGTTGCTTCTCGGTGACGATGGCGAGGTAACGCGCTAGATCGCCGAAAGTTTTGATTTCTTTGGGCAAGGGATTGAGTTGCGAGTTAATGAACTCCACGATGAACGCTGTCGGAAGGAAGAGGAGGGCAGTCACCTTCAAGCTGAGCCACAATCCTTCCAGGTCTCGTTTCCACAATGCAATGAACAGACCGATCCCGATTTTGAAATAGAACCCTCCACAGCCGAGTTTGATTCGGCTTGGAAGTGGAATTTGATCTTCCGTAATCCAACGGAGGCGATCCCAAAATCTGTGCAAGCGCGAACCGCGCAACCGCGCGGATAGGCGTGCTGGGGCCGAAGGGGGGCACTGCTGGATGAATTTGTCCCGTCAGGCGTTCGAGAGCGCGAAAAATGCCGGCGGTCAGACAAGGTTTACCGAGCAAGGTTATCGGCTCCAGGGAAATCGGTTCCAACCGCTCTCGGATGAAGTCTGCCAATTCTCGAAAAGTGAGCCGAGGGGCAATGTCTCTCTCCCACTCGTCTGGATCCTGGATGTGTAAACCCAAAAATGCCTTCCATTCTTCCAGGGCACAGGTAAATCCAAAGTGCCGTTGAAGGCGCCAACTCACGTCGCCAAAATCGATTTCATCAAACACACCTCCAGCCTTAAACTCCTCCATGAAGCGCATGTCGAGATCCAACGGAGCTTCATAGTCGAGTACCTCTCTCCAGATAATCCGAAGACCACTGAAAATTTGTTCCTGCGTGAACGTATTACCGGACATAAGGCAATACCTCCTTCGCCAACATCGCCATGCTCTTGCGCCAGCTCATGCGGCAACGTGCCGGTCTGACAGCCGGTCAGCACCACGCCGACGCCCAACTCCTTGCGGTAGTGATCGAGCTTCTGCCGCACCGTCTCGGGACTGCCGACAATGGCGAAGACGCCTTTCTCGATGGCGTCCCAATTCGGCTGGTCGGCGAGGAACTGGCCGCGATTGCGGAGAATAGCGAGCGCCGATTTCGCCGAGGTGTAGCCTGGCGGCGCCAGCGAAATGTTCTTGAGCAGATTGCGGATGAAGTACCACAAATGCGGCTCGAACTCCTCGCGGGCCTGCTTGTCGGTCTCGGCGACGTACATGGGGATGCCCCAGCCCATCTGTCCGGGGTCGGCCTGGTAGCCGGCCTTGCTGCACGCTTCGCGGAACAGCCCGAAGACGCGGCGAAACGTGTCGATGTGGAAGTATGGAATACCCATGTAAGCGTAGCGGCGCTGAGCGACGAAATCGATCGTCTCCAGGCTGCCGGCGCCGGGAATCCAGATGGGCGGATGCGGCTGCTGCAACGGCCGCGGCCACGGATTGACGTAGCGAAAGAAATAGTGCTTCGAGTTCCACAGAAACGGGCCAGGCGTCGTCCATGCTTTGATGATAAGGTCGAGCGCCTCGCGGAAGCGTTCGCGGCCGTGAGTGGGGTTGACCTGGTAGGAGAAGTATTCCGGGCCGCCGCCGATGACCATGCCGGCGACGAGTCGGCCGCCGCTGAGCACGTCGAGCATGGCGAACTCCTCGGCGACGCGCAGCGGCGGATTGTAAAGCGGCAGGGCGTTGCCGATGACAGCGATCTGACAGCGGCGTGTCCGCTGCGTCAGCGCCGCCGCGATCAGGTTCGGCGACGGCATCAGGCCGTAGGCGTTCTGATGGTGCTCGTTGACGCAGATGCCATCGAAACCCAGCTCGTCGGCGTAGGCCAGGGTATCGATGTAGTTTTGATACAGGTCGTGGCCCTTGACGGGATCGTAGAGCTGGTTGGACAGCCAAACCCAGGCGGAATCGTAGTCCTCGGCGAAGTTGGCGGGCAGGTACGGCCACGACATGAGATGAAAGAAATAATACCGCATGGATGGTTCTCTGCGAGTTGACGGTGTTAGCGCTCGCCGCGGATGTTGTAGGAATCGCGGGTGATGGGATCGTCGTAATCGAGTGGCGCCTCGTCTCGTTCCTCCGCTTCGTCCAGCAGACCGCCGGTCTCGAACAATCTCTTCACCGAAGGGCGGATGAGCAGGATGATGGTGAAGACGCCGAGGATAGTGCCGAAGGGGTTGAATAGGCAAGCGGCGCAGCCCGTAACCAGGCAGTAGATATAGTGTCGGCATTGGCCGAGGAACCGGCCGGCGACCAGGAGACAAACCGCCCCGACCCAGCCCAACAGCGAGAGACCGCCGCCCAGGATGATGAAGAACCAACCCATCGCGGCCGGAGGCGGTGGCGGAGGAGCACTCGGTCCGGTGGCCGTCGGCGGCGGCGCCACGAGGAAAACGACGCCGAGAACGAGATAGATGAGCGGGAAGCACGCGAAGAGAGCCAGCAAGCCGCCGACGACGTAATAGAAGATCGAGAGCAATCGGAGATGCTGTAAGTCCTGATTCATCACCAGCCCTCTCTCCTGTATGGAGATACCGTCCCTCGATCAGGTCGGCGGCGTCGCGGACACTCCACCAATCGACCGTTGACCAGCTCGAAGCCTTTTCCATCGGGCATGGCCAGCAAATCTTCGGGCGTGTACTCGCCCTGCATCGGATGCACGTTCATGGCTCACCTCGGCCTCTTCGGAGACGCGGGACCTCTTCCGTATTGTACCGTCCTTTTCGTGAACTTGGGGTGCTTTCCGCGCCCCGTGGCGTCTATACTTGATGGGGTGCTTGGGTGCATCGTGTTCGTCTTAGGGGAGACCGTTTCATGTCCTCGTCTCGTCAGCCCGACCGTGACCTGAGTCTGGAGCGGTTGGGCGACCGCGACGGTTTGCGCCGCGCTCACCTTGGCGAAGCCGCTCAGGTCCGCACCCTGGAGGAATCCGCAAGCCATGTCGAGAGGTCCACGGCCGCCTACGAGGCGCTCATCGACGCCGTGTTCACCGCGGCGGGGGCGACCGAATGGCTGGACGGGATGCGGCGGAGGGTGGCGGCCATCCTCGCCGGCCGGGACGCGGCACGGCCTCCCGCGGCGGCACGCGACGCCATCCGTGCGGCGGAGCCAGGGCCGGGGCGGTATCGAGCGCCACTCCTGCATTTCCGACACCGATTTCGTCACATTCCCCAAGTCGCCGGTTCTGCCTGACCGGAAGCAATCGGGGCCGAGAGACTCGTTTCAGAACATTTCCGTACCGACGGGCACGTTGGGCTCGCCGTCGCCTACCCACACCCAGCCATACTGCGTGTTGCTCGGCGACGGCTGCTTCTGATACTCCTGGCGCAGCTGCGACAGCTTGTCGGCCTTGATCGCCTGCCGCCGCGCCTTGACGTCGATGCCGAACAACTTCGCCGCGTTAAGGCCGAGGATCTGGTTCTTGATCTCGTCGGTCAGCTCGGCATAGCCGTACTTCTTGCGCATCTCGTCCGGCATTCGCAGCTTGCGCAGGCGGACGATCTGGCTCTGCGGACTGCCGTTCCAGATGGAATCGGTCCCCCACAGGATGTGGTCGGTGCCGGCCACCTGGATCATCTGGCCGAGCATGTGCAGACACGTCTTGGGCAAAAACGACGACGTCATGTGAAAGGTGGCGCCCAGCTCGAAGTAGATGTTCTTGATCGTCGGGTTCTTTTTGAGGACGCGGAGGATGTCGCTGATCCAGGGGATTTCTTGCGGGTCGTCGCTCTTGGGGTCCTTGACCTTGTCGCCGGTGCCGCTGCCGAGCCAGCCGAAGCCGCGGAAACCGGAGTGATAGACGATGAAGTTCAGGTCCGGCCAATCTTTCGCCGCCTTCTCCAGGTCGCGCGGCGTACACGCCTTCTCGTTGAACGCGCTCAGCGGCAGTCCCTTGTGAACGCACAGGTTCTTGATGCCGAGCTTCTTCGTCTTCTCCCAGAACGGATACGCAACCTTCTCGTCGTCCATGAACCAGGCCTTCTCGCCCAACTCGGCGCCGGTGTACATCTTCCAGGCGTCGATCTTCAGTTCCTTGACCTGGCGCTCCATCTCCTCCATCTCCCTGGCGCCGAGGTTGGGCCGCAACAGGCCGTGCGACAATACGCGCGGCGAGCCGGCCAGGTCGTTGACGTATTTGCGCGTGGCGACCATCTGGTCGGGCGGCAGCGGGTTCTTGTCCCAATCGCGGCTGGGCACGCCGCTGATGATGGCCATTACCGTGTCGCTGTCGCCGAAGACTTCCTTGACGTAATGAGCGCGGTTGAGCTGTTCCAGCGCCTCGTCGGTCGATTTGGCGCCAGGACGCAGCATGGTAAAGAAGGTCCGCATGGCCTTGCCGTCCGGCGTCGTGTCGTACCACTTGCGGCTGACGTCCACGTGATGCGTCTGCACGTCGAAGATGAACTGGTCCTTGGGCCATTTCTCGGCGAAGGCTTTTTGGTCCTTGACCTCGTCGGCGGAGACCTGGTAGACGGGCCCGAAGACCTCGTTGAGGGCCATCAGAGCGGCGGCCATGCCGCTGCCGGTGCGGAGGAAATCGCGGCGGCTGACACCCTGGCCGCGGGCCGCCTCTTCGCTCAGAGCGGTCAGCCGGGCCTCGAACTCCTTCTGCTGGGGCGACTGCGGTGGAGGAATGAACTCCTCGTTGGAGGCGATGCGCGTCGGGATGGGCGAAGGAGCGTCGGACTGCGCGTCGAGATCACATTGACGTACCCACATGATGCGGTTCCTCCGGTTCGAGTAACGAGCGGGGCCGCTTGCGGCTTAGCGCTCGCGCCAAGCCGCAAGCGGCCCCGTAATTTGTTCTCCTCTCGCGCTCAATGATGCGCGTGCGCGGCCGCGTGTCCGTCGTGATGATCGTGCTCGGGCGGCGGCGGCTCGACGCTGATCTCTGGCGGCGTCCAGGCGAAGTAACCTTGCAGCCAACCGCAAAACAGCGCCAGCGCCGCCAACAGGCCGACGCTGCCGAGTTGCCACCAGCCGTTAGCGACGGTCCAAAAGCCGAGGCAGTTACAGGGGCGAGCATCGATCGACGCCCAGGCGAAGGCGGTCATAATCAGGAGAAGCACGACGGGAGCCCAGCCGCCCTCGGCGAGCATCGGCCAGGCCTTCCGCCAGTTGACGGCCCACAGCCACCAGACACACCACAAGGCCCACGGCAGCAGGTTCAGCAACAAACGCCCCAGGTCATTGAGCCAGTCCACCGTTTCGCTCCTCCTCCGGCACGACGTTGACGGGCGGCGGTCCCGGCTGACATCTTCGGCGGGCGCCTGCCCGGCGTCAAGCCGCCCGCGAAAAATATCTGTTGGCGAGCGGGGATGGGGTGGGGTATCCTTCAAAGAACGCATTCCACCATCGCACCGGGAGAGCGCTGTCATGTCATCCGAGAATGATGTGCCATTGGGGGAAGGGGCCCGCCGTTACTACGAGCAGCAGTTCGGCGAACGCATCCGGCAGGTCAATAAATCCGGCGGCGCCCGTCGCGGCGGCTCGAACGGCAATGGCCGCGCCGGGGTCGGCATCGGCGTTGTCATCGGCGTCGTTTTCGTCGTAATCCGCATCGTCCTCGCCATCGCCCGTACCGAATCGCACAGTACGCCCTCGATCACCTACACGCCGCCTTCGCAGCCCAAGCTCGACGCGGAGATGCAGAAACGGTTGAATGAAATCCTTCAACAGGTCAACCAGCCGGACGTTCCTCCGCCGAACCCTTTGTTTGCTCCGGTCCCGGCCCCGGTCCATCCGGGTGAGGATCCCCTTCTGGCTGAAGAAGATGTGCCCCTGCTGCAAGGATTGTGTTACCGCATTCATCGCGAGAGCCAGCGGGCCGAACCGACTCCCGGAACGTCATATCCTCTCGTTGCTGGACGAGGCAGCCCAGAAATCCCTCGTCCGGGTGGCCGAGGGCGGGGCATTGGAGGAGGACGAGAAGGACCATCTCTTCAATGAATTCGGCGAGGCTCTGACAAGACCGGACTTTGCCGAGGGACCGTCCTTCGGCAACGTTCCCGGTCTCGCCCTCCTGCGGTTGACGCGCCCTCGGCCCGCGGGAGGAGTGGAGTTGTACAAGTACAACCGCGCGGTCCTGGAGATGTGCTATCCAGAGCAAATCGTGCCGCTGCACCAGCGCGACAAGCTCGACGAGCCGGGCCGCGAACGATGGCGGAGGTTAGCGCAAGCCGATCTCGAAAAGGCCCGCCGGGAATAGGCCGCGCAATTCGGGAGGGAACCCCTTGCCGCTCTTCGGCGCTCACATGTCCATCGCCGGCGGTTGTGTCAACGCCCTGCTCCAGGCCCAGGCGCACGGCTGCGACACCGTTCAGCTTTTCACCCGCGCCCCCAGTCAATGGAGCGGCCGCGAGTTGAGCGACGACGAGGTGCGCCTGTTCCGCCGCACGCTGCGGCAAACACGCCTCCGTTTGCCGACGGCCCACGATTGCTACCTGACCAACCTCGCCTCGCCGGACGAATCGCTCTACCGTCGCTCGCTGGAAACGTTCCTGGTCGAGCTGCAGCGAGCCGAGCGCCTCGGTCTGTCCTACCTCGTCATGCATCCGGGGGCGCACGTGGACAGCGGCGAAGAGGCCGGCCTGGCGCGCGTGGCATCCGCCCTCGATGAAATCCACGCCCGCAGTCCACGCGGCCGGGTGCGTGTGCTGCTGGAGACGACGGCGGGGCAGGGCAGCACGCTGGGCCATCGCTTCGAGCACCTGGCTCGCATCCTGTCGCTGGTGGCCAAGCCGGATCGACTGGGCGTGTGCTTCGACACCTGCCACGTCTTCGCCGCCGGCTACGCTCTCGCTCCCGCCGCCGAGTATCAGGCGACCATGCAGGCGTTCGACCGCACTATCGGCCTGGGTCGCCTGCGTGTCTTTCATGTCAACGACAGTCTGAAACCGCAGGGCAGCCGAGTGGACCGCCACGCCCACATCGGCCGCGGGGAGATGGGCCGGGAGCCGTTCCGTCTGCTGGTCAACGACCGGCGCTTTCGCCATCGACCGATGATCCTGGAGACGCCCAAGGAGGCAGGCGAGGAGAAGGACATGGACGCTGTTAATCTGGCGACCCTGCGCGGGTTGGTGGAGTTGCCGGCCGGCGAGGATGCTCCCGTTTAGCCGCGACGCGCAGCGGAGCGCGGGTCTGTCCCGCGCTCCGCTGCGCGTCGCGGCGAAACGAAAAGGGTGTTTTTCATCCCATCGTTCACTTGATGGGCGACAGATCGAACTCGTCGAGATCGTGCGGCGGCTCGCCCTCGTCCGCCCCGAGACCCGGCTTGTTCCGGTCCTCGAACTCCTTGATCTTGTGTTCCTTCTCCATCTGCTTGCGCATCTCCGTATCGCTGATCGGCGTACCGAGAAGGTCCGCCGGCTTGAAATCCTGCGTGAACCGGCTGGGCAGGCACAGCGAGCCGAGCACGAGGAGACCGACCGAGGCAGCCAAGGCCCAGCGACTGCGGCTCAGCGGGCGTCTCGACGGACTTGGCTGCGCGGCCGACTCGGGCCGAAAGGAAGATACCCGAGGCGCCCGCCACTGCGGGGGCATCTGTCCGCGAAAAAAGGCGCGGAGCAGCCCATCGAGGTCGTCGCCGGGTTTGCTGGGAGGTGGTTCGCACAAGGCTCATGAAATTCTCTCGTGAGAGCGGCCGCCGCCTGACCGGGGCCGGGTACCGGGAGTCACGGCAGCTGTCCCACGCCCTGGGCCTTGAGGCGCTCGGCCAGGCGTTGGCGAGCACGGCTCAGACGCATGTGGACGGCCGTGGCGTTGATCGACAGCACGTCCGCGATCTCCCCTGTGTCGTAGTCCAGGGCGTACCGCAGAGTCAGGATCTCGCGGTCCGCCTTCGGCATCTGTTCCAACACCTCGCGCAGCTGCGCGAAGGTTTCTTCTCGTTCCAGGCTCTCCAACGGCAGCGGATCGTGGCCCGCCACGCCGTTCATCGTCTGCGGCGGATGGGTGCCGTTGCGGCGGAATGCACTCTTGGCGTGGTCCTCGGCGAGGTTGCGCGCCACGCGCAGCAGCCAGGCGCGCGGATTAAGGATCGTCTCGCCGCCTCTCCCACTGTTTCCACAGCCGCAGAAACGCCTCCTGCGTGATGTCCAGGGCCGTGTCGGCGTTCATCCACCGCGCATAGGCCAGCGCCCAGACTTCGCGGCTGTGACGTTCGTACAGAACCTCGAAGTCCGTGCGGTGTGCATCGGCCGGTGGCGGCTTCGCTTTCATAGTTCCATTATTCATCCGCCCCCGTCCGTGGGCCAGAGGAATCCCCTGCTCGGCTCCACTGGAAAGACGAATCAACACGGCGGCGCTAACAGCGCTCGTTCGTTTAGCCGCGACGCGCCAGCAGAGCGCAGGTTTGTCCGCGGGCTCCGCTGCGCGTCGCGGCTAACCAGATAATCGCGGCGCTTTCCGTGGACCCCTCCCGAATTGCGTTTTGTGCGGCCGAACGTCGGCGTTTCGCCTCGGCCGGCCGTCGTTTTTCTCAAGGGGCGATGAGCCGAAGGGGTAGAATGGAGTCGTATCCCGAAGTCGGGATGCTTGTCTAACAGCGAACCAGCCCTGCCGGCGTTGTGGGCCGCATGTCACCTGGGGCCGCGGTTCGTGCTCGATCTCCACGCATTACGGAAGCTCTCGCCATGAGACGTGTTGCGATGACTTGCTTTCTGGGCTGCTGTTCCGCCCTGGGAGGCATGATGGCCGTTACGCTCGGCATCCACGGCCTTTCGCCGGCCGTGGCCCAGATGACCGCGCCTCCGCCGGGCGGAGCGACGATGGACGTGGGCCGGGTCGGCGAGCGCTTCGAGTACGTCGCCCGCAAGGTCTCGCCGGCCGTGGTCGCCGTCGAGGCCGTCAAGCAGGCGCCGCCGCGCGGCAACGCCGGCAAAAGTCGCTCCATCGACGAATCCGGCTCCGGCGTCCTCATCCGCATCGCCCGCCATCCCGGCGTCTTCGTGCTGACCAACAACCACGTCATCCAGCAGGCGCCGGCCGACCAGATCACCGTCAGCCTGGCCGACAACCGCATCCTCAAGCCGTCGCGGGTGTGGGCCGACCCCGAATCGGACGTGGCCGTCATGAAGCTGGACGCCGACGGCCTGCCGACGGCCGCCCTGGGCGACAGCGACGCAGTACGCGCGTCGGCCAGTGGGTGCTGGCCATCGGCAGCCCGTTCGGCCTGAATCAGACCGTGACGCACGGCATCATCAGCGCCCGCGAGCGCGGCCAGGTCAGCCTGGGCAGCACCATCCGCATCAAGGACTTCTTGCAGACCGACGCGGCCATCAACCCCGGCTCCAGCGGCGGCCCGCTCGTCAATCTCGACGGCGAGGTCATCGGCATCAACACCGCCATCGCCTCGCACTCCGGCAGCAACAGCGGCGTCGCCTTCAGCATCCCCATCAACCTGGTCAAGCGCATCCTCGACCAGCTGCTCGACAAGGGCGCGGTGACGCGCGGCTACCTGGGTCTGCAGGTGGCGCAGTCGTTCGAGCCGGCCGACGCGGCCAAGCTGGGGTTGAACCGGGCGCAGGGGCGCTGGTCGATACGGTTTACCCCGACACGCCGGCGGCGACGGCGGGCCTGCTGGCCCGCGACGTGGTGCTGGAGGTGGACGGCACGCCGATCCGCAACGAGAACCACTTCATCAACCTCATCAGCGGTCTGCCGGCCGGCCGGCGCATCCGCCTGAACGTCTGGCGCGAGCCGGCGCGTGCTGACGCTGGAGGCCGTCGTCGGTGACTGGTCGGCCGCCCAGGCGCGTTTCCAGCACGACAAGGACAAACGGTGAGCCGCTTGCGGCTTCGCGCAGAAACCGCAAGCGGCGCGTTGCCTGCCGGCCGTGCTAATCTTCCGGCCGCTTGCTGCGGAGGAAGAGCAGGAGGCCAATCAGAGCGACGAGGAGGACGGCCATGATGATCATGAACGTCCAGCTAGTGAGGAACTCCATCGTGATGCCTACCTTTCGAGTGCTCTCCAAAACCAAAAGGATGACGGTTAGTCGCCGCCGTGTTCTCTCCTCGACTGGGCTTCCTCCGTCCGTGGATTCGCCGTCGCTTGCGTGCCGATCCGCATCGCGCCGCATTCGCCGAACGGCGTGCGCTCTCATCGCTTGCGCGGAGAGATTTGACAAGTGTTTTACCGTCCCGCCCGTCACATTGCAAGCATCCGCTGTGCGAAAATGCGGATTTCTCGTCGCTTCGATGAAAAACTCCCCAGACCTCTCTCCTCTCGTCCCCGCATCCAATTGACAATCGAACGTCCCCGCCTAGCAAAGAGCTAACGGGATAAATCCTCCGCACCGGAAGCGTAAGCGAAGAAACGGCAACCCAAGAGTGCCCTTCGCTTACGCTTCCGCGCGGAGAATCCCATTTTTGACGGAAGGTCCATGTCCGATGGTCTGCTGACACCCGTGTCGTCGCCGCGCCGGCGCCTCGTTCGCGCCGATCGCCGTGGCGAGCGCGGCGTTCCTGCTGCTGTATGCGCGTTCGCTGGTCGGGCCGGTGGTGTTTTACGACGATTTTCAGGTCCTTTCGCAGTCGTGGACCTGGGAGCGCACCCGCGAGGGGCTGTGGATACCGCAGAACGAACACGCCATGCCGCTGGGCCGGCTGCTATGCTTCGTCCTGGAATCGATGGTCGGCCGACTGCCGTTGCTGCCGTTGGTGACCTGCCTGGTCGGGCCGCTGGCACTGCTTGCAGGCATGTTGCTCGTCTACGTCTTCGTCCTCCGCGAGCTAGGCCATCCGTTTTACGCCGTGCTGGCCCTGGTGCTGTTCGGGGTGACAACGGTGTATCACCAGGCCGTGTGGTGGTTCGCCGCCAGTTTCGTCATCCTTGCTCTGGACACGATGTTGCTGGGCCTGCTCGCCGCCCAGCGCTGGCGACACACGGGGCGGCTGTCGGACCTGGGCCTGACCGCCCTGGCCTGCCTGCTCGCCCCCGGTTGGTTCGCCCTCGGCGTCCTCGCCGGCCCGCTGTGCGGTCTCTATCTGCTGGCCCCAGCGCGAGGAGAACGACTTTTCTCTTATCGTCGTCTTCTGGCGGCGCTGGCGCCGGTGGCGGGTACGGCCCTGTTCCTGGCCATGAGTCTGCCGCGCACCGCCACGACCATCATGCACCTGAGCCACTACCAGGGGCAGACGGCGGCGCAAGCGTTTCATCCCTTGATCGGCTTGCAGTACACCGCGCGATCCGTGGTAGACAATCTCTTGCTGGGCGTCGTGGGCGTGACCGCCGTGGCCCTGCCGGTGTGGTGCGTCGGCTTGTTGTTGACCGTGGCGATCGGCCTCGGCGTCTGGTGGTGGCGGCAGGCGCCCGAACGCCGCTTGATGCTCCTGGGATTGGGCCTCATCGGCAGCAGCTACCTCCTCGTCTATAGCGCTCGCTCCACCTGGGACTATGCCCTGATGGTCCAGCCGAACTTCTCGCGCTACCACCTGTTGCCCCAGCTGGGGCTGGTTCTGTTCTTCTGCGGCGGTCTACCCGGACGCGAGGACCACTGGTTCACGCCGAGCGCGGACGGCACGCTGAGCGTCCGGCAGCGGCGGCTGGTTTATGGCTTGATCGGCGTCTGTCTCCTGGTGCAGTTGCCGCGCGGCCTGATCTGTGGTTCGCCGACCGGCTGGTATCAGTTTGCCGAGGTCCGCGCTCAGTTCGCCACCTTGCGCCGTATCGAGAAAGTCGATGCGCTGTGCCGCGAACATCACATCAGCGCGGCGGCGGCGCGGCAAGCGCTGGGAAGACTGGACATTCCCTGCTCGCTGGACGTGATGGACGGCTGGGAGTTTCTGCGCGGCAGCGACAACCCGTGGCCGCTGCCGCCAGAGGAAGTCAAGCGCCTTTTGGCGTCAGGCGCGGAATAACGGCAGTCGCTCGAAGGTGCCGCCCAGCGCCGCTTGCGCCGGCAGGCCGAGCCAGTCTTCGAGGACCGTGGCGTAAATGCAGCGGAAATCGACCGTCATCTTCGGCGCGTTGCCGACCAGGTCGAGCAGGTTCGGAGCGTCGCCGATCAAGCCGCCACGGACGCCGGGTCCGGCTAGGAAGAGGATGCCGGCCGTGCCGTGGTCGGTGCCGCCGGAGGCGTTCTCGCGCACTTGCCGGCCGAACTCGCTGAAGACCAGCACGGCCACACGGTCGGCCAGCCGCGCCGCGGCCAGGTCGTCGAGGAAGGCTCGCAGGGCGCCGCCCAGCTCATCCAGCAGATTGGCGTGCGCCGGCAGTTGGGCAGCGTGGGTATCATAGCTGCCCTGCGAGGTGTAGTAGACCCGCGCGGCGAACCCCGCCTTGAGCAGCCGTGCCACCCGTTGCAAGCGACCGGCCAGGCCCGTCGTGGGATAATTCCCGTCGCCGGCGGAGACGCGCGCGGCCTCGGTCAGACGATCGCAGGTCGTGTAGGCGTCGAGGAAACTGCGATGGAGGAAGGCGTTCAAGTCCTCATCCGCCGCCGCGGGCGACGCCATCGTCCGCGCCGCGGCATCGCCCATCGACGAAAATTCCTCCAGCCGCGACTAGCGCCGAAGCGACGCAGCGCCGGCCGCGTAGGGCGATCGGCAGAGCGGCGGCGCCGACGAACAGCGAAGTGGCGGCGGGGTCGTCGAGGGCACGGCCGAGCCAGCCGTAGCTCTTATGCTCCTCGGGGTCGAAGCGCGCCGTCTGCCAGACGGCCATGCTGCGGTTGTGCGAGCGGCTCGGGTTGGGGTAGCCGACGCCCTGCACGATCGCCAGCTGTCCGTCTTGCAGCAGCTTCGCTGCCTCGCCCAGCGACGGATGCAGGGCGAAGCGATCGTCGATCTTTCGCAGCCGCTTTTCCGGTAGACGGAGCGATTCACGATTTTTGAGGTAGCCATCATCCCTGAATGGCACGACGGTATTGAGTCCATCGTTGCCGCCGTCGAGTTGGATAACGACGAGAGCGCGGCCATCGCGCTGCGGTTGGGCGGCACGGGCACTGCGAGCGAGGAACAGAGGCACGGTTGGCGCCAGGGCGATCAGCGCCGAACGGCCGAGGAAATCGCGACGGGAAAGCATGGATGGACCTCCTTCTCGTTTAGCCGCGACGCGCAGCGGAGCGCGCGACAGACTCGCGCTCCGCTGCGCGTCGCGGCTAAACTCAACCCAACTGCCCTTCCGGCGAAGCCAACATCAGCACGGCCACCCGGCGAACCGTCTCCGCGTCGAGCGCCGCCGGACCCAGCGCCTTGCCCAGACGAGCGCGGAAAGCCGCGTTCGGCGGCGCACCGAGGAGCAGCACGCCGAAAAACGCGATGGCATCGTCGAGGTCGCGGGCACGGTGATGGCGGCGAGCGAGTTCGAGGGCGTCGAACGGTTCGGGCCGGCCGATGCTGCTGACCGCCGACCAGCGCCGCCGCAAAGTGGACGCGGCCGAGTGCGGAGCGCGTGTTGATCCAGCGCCGGCCACCCGGCCAACCGAAGACGTTGGGCGGATAGAACAGGTCCAGCCCCAGTCGCGCCGTCCAGTCGGCCAGCGCCACCGTGCTCGGCGGCGGCTCGAACATCTCCAGGGCGCGGACGGCGCCGACGACGTATTCGACCGGCCCGGCGACGCGCGTGCACAGGTTCTTCGTCGGCGAAGAAGGTCCGCGAACGCAGGACCGTCTCGACGGCCCAGCCGATGCGGAGATCGTTTTGGCGCAAACCCTCGGCGAGGGCGTCGAGTCCGGCCGCGTCGAGGACGCCTTCGCCGAGGAACTGCTCGCCAATGCGCTCGGCCAGCCGCCGGGCCGTCGCGGGATGGTCGAGCAACAGACGGAGCAGGTCGTCGCCGCGCCAGGCACCCTTCTTGCCGAGGATGGTCTTGTCGCCGTCGTCGTGGCGGGCGGCCACGTCGCGGAACTCGCCGTCCTCGACGGTCCAGCCGGTCAGGGCGCGGGCGGCGTCCTTGACGTCGTTCTCGATGTAGGGGCCGAGGCCGAGCGTGAACAGTTCCATCAGCTCGCGGCCGAGGTTCTCGTTGGGATGCTCCTTGCGATTGGCGGAGGCGTCGAGCCAGATCAGCATGGCCGGATCGCGCACCACGGCGGTCAGCAATTCGCCGAACGGCTTGCGGCCGAGGACGCGGAACTGTTCATTCTGGCGGCGCATGGCGGCGAGGTCATCGACCTTGGCGTTGCTGGTGGCGAAGTGGTTGTGCCACATCAACGTCAGTCGTTCGCCCAGCGGGTCGGGGCCGAACAACATGCGGTACACCCACCATGCTTTCAGCCGTCCCGCATCGCCGGCCGCCACGGCGGCATCGGCCAACAGCGCCGAGACGCGCTCGAAGTCCTCCGGCACGCCCTGGCCGCGCGCCTTGCCGGATAGCAAACGGTCGATGCTCGCTTGCGGGCCGTCCTTCCAGTCGCGCTGAATCTCGCTCCAGGTGGCGGCGAAGCCGGCCCGGCGGTGCAGATGGACCACGCGGCGCAGATCCCAGGGGGTCTTGTCGTCGGGCGCGTAGGGCGCCCAGTATGCGGAGGAGGGCATGCTCATTCTCCCGCGCCTTCGGGGACGAGTCGCAGTTCGGTCGCGCCCACATCGCGGCACTCGCCCGGCCTGACTTGGAGCGTCGCCTCGGCGGATTTTGTCGTCCGCTCGAATGTCCGCTTGCCGCGGCGGAACCGATAGTTCAAACGTCAATTCCGGGATCAACTCATCGAGCGTGAACGCTCCCTTGGCGTCGGTCACGATTTGCTTCGCCGCGTGCAGAGAACTGGTGGATCTCCTGGGCCGCGTGGTGCCGGTACGCAGAATCGACCACGACGCCAGCCAAAGGTTTGCCCTCGGCATCGAGCAATCGGCCCTTGATCGCTCCCGCCGGTCCGAGCTTCACCACGACCGGCGTGTTTCTCGTCTCCCTTCAAGCGCCAGTGAGCCGACGAGTTTTTGCTCGGGTTCGAGAGAAGACCATAAGTCGCGGTTTGCGTGCCTCCAGACTGTAAACCGAACAGGAAGCTTCCCGCACCCACAGAGGGGCGGCAACCAGGATTTGTCGACCGATCGCCGTTACCCAGACGCCGGCGAGCGGCCGGCCCTCGCCATCTTGAATTTTCACCGCCATCAGGATGCTTCGGCTCGCTCCAGAACGATGTCCTGTTTGACGTCGGCGACACCCGGCTTGATGTCCAGCACCTTGCAGAAGTTGCCTTGCACGGTCGCGCGGCCGCCGCCGAAGGCGTCATATTCCACTCGCGAAACCGCCGGGATTGTGGAAATATTGCGGATATTTCGCGTCGGCATCGGCTGTCTATACTTCAATCATCGAGGAATCCCCGACGCTCTGCCTATCGGAGCTACCCATCAGCAACACCGGGCCAGGGATGGTCACGACTCGAAAGGTGCCGCCGGCTGCCGTGGTGTCATAGGCGTCGCACTTGCCATGAATGACGGATGCGAAGGGCGGATAATCTTTGACAAAGGGGTTATCGATCAGGACGGCCGCCATCGACGAAGGCCGGGCAGCGACTCGCCGGTCGGCTTATCGATCACTTTGCCGGTGACGATCACGCCCTTTCTTCACGGCGAATGTCCGCCGTGACGGAGCGATAGCCGGCCGTGTCGTCGGCACAAACCTGGCAGGCCAGGTAGCCCGTGGCCGCATCGCTGGCGACGTCGAGCAGGTACGACTTGGCCTTGCGGGCACCGTGGATTTCATAGCGGCCCTGGGCATCCGTCTTCGCCTTGGGACCGCGTCCTGGAGCGGTTCGTCCTTGTATTGGGTCCAGGCGGACCACAAGTCCCGGCCAGACCCTTGCCGGTGTCGGCGTCCTTGACGAAGCCGCGAATCGGTCTTCTCGGCCTCCGCAACGACGGAAAAATCGGGACCGTGCAGACCAGCACGCGGAATGCGATCCGACCGTATCCTTTCGGGATGTTGTCGTTCCATGACGCCTGGTTATACGGTTTGGGGTCGAAGCCGGCGCGATTAACGATCACAGGCCTGGGTATTGGCGATGCCGGCCCCCTGAAGGTGGAGTCGGACGGTCCGCTCCGCGCCGATGCCGTGAGAGGGCAAAGCGGCCGTCGGCGTCCGTCGTCGTGCGGCAACAGCGCAGCGGCTCCGGACCAGAGCAGTTTTTCGCCCAATCCGGCGTCGCAGATTGCAAGTGGCGTTTCTTCCAGCGCGGCCAGGAAGGAATCGAGCGAGTTATTCGGGTAAACGTTCGATGCTCAGGACGGCCACACGCACGCCGCGTCACCGGCTTGCCCTCGGTGTTGACGACCCGGCCGCGAATCACGTTGTCCTTCACCAACCGAAGCTCGACGGGCTTTCCGGATCCCACCAGCGAGAGCGAAAAAGTCGATGCCGGCGTCATCGGATTGAGCGATGAGTTCAGGCCATAAGCGGTCCTTCACCTCTTTGGGGACCGCGACGGTGAAGCGGCCATCTGCCGCCGAGACGCCGAGTTGCTTGATCTTCGCCGTCCTTGTCGAGCAACCAGAGCTTGGCTCCGGCTTTTGGTTGGCCATCGACTCCGAGAACTCGTCCCTGGACTTGCACGGTCTTGGCCGCCTCGCGCTGGGGCGGTGCGGTCGCCGGCTTCTCGTCTGCCTTGGCGGGCGGTGTCTCCGCGAACTGGGCCGGCGGAGCGACGGGCCGCTTGTGACTCAGCGCCAAGCCACCAGCGACGGCGACGCTCAACAGACTCACAGCCAGCAAAATCACCGCCGCCACCTTCGTCTTACTGACAAACAGACTCGCGCTTGCCGTTTTCACCAGGGCGGCAACGGCCGGCGTCATCGGCGCCGCACGCAGGACACTCCGCACTGTCACGCCGGCCAGCGCCGCCGGCACCATCGCCGACGTACTACCCTCGGCGAACAGCGAAGCCGTCAGCGCCGCCAACGGCGTCAGGCCCCGCGCCAGCAGCCGGCGTCGCAGCAACTCGCGGCCACGTTCCAATCGGCGATGCAGCGTACCCCTGCTCCAACCCAGAAGACGCGCCGCTTCCGGCCGCGTCTTGCCTTCGAGATAACACAACACCACCGCACAACGCAGGGCGTCCGGCAAGCGCTGCAATTCCTCCGCCACGATCGTTCGCACCTCGCGCCAGGTCGCCTCGGTCAAGGGGTCCAGCGTGCTTGGCTCCGCGAGTCGAGCGAGGCATCCGGTCTTGTCGCCTCGTCCATGCTTGGCCGCGTCCGCGCGAGCGCGGACGGCCAGGTGATACGCCACGCGGTACAAGAAGCCGCCCACATCGGTCTGTCGAATGGAGGCGGCCTTGCGGGCGAGGATGAGGAAGGCAGCCTGAAAAGCGTCCTCGGCATCCTGTTCGTGGCCGAGCACGCGGCGGCACACGCCGTAGCACCATCGGCCCGTGCCGCCGCACTAACAGGGCGAACATCGTTTCGTCGCGCTGCGCGGCGAAGCGCTCCAGGAGTTGATGGTCCGTCAGCGCATCAAGGGTATGGCTGGCGACCAACTGTTGCACCTGCCGCAGCAAGTTCGCCGAGGTGGCGGTCATGTCTTCGCCCTCGCCCAATGATGTCGTTGTCTCCGTACACCATAGAGGCGCGCCGACGCCGGCTGAGCGCCGCCTTTCTCGGCCCCGGCCGTCATCCGCGCCGCGGGACACCTGGCTGGAGTTTCATTTCTCCTTCGGCTTGTCCTCCGGCAACGTCGTCACGACAACACCCACGCCCAGGACTTTTTTCCCGTCGAGCGTGACCGCCACGAAGGCACCCCTCTTGACGTCCTTGAGACTATCCTTCGCCTTGAGGATCTTCTTCTGGTCCTTGTTGACCATGTAACCGACGGTGGTGTCGCCGGGAACCTTGAATTCTTTCTTGTTGCCTTCGACGGTGAGAGTAAGGATCTCCTCCTTGTAGGACTCGAAGGTGCCCACGACCGTCGTGAACTTCGGTTCCTTGGCATCCTTCTTGTCTGATTCCTTCTTGTCCTGGGCTGCCAGGGCCAGGCTGGACAGGAACAATCCGACAACCAAAATACTGGCGAAATGGCGAAGCATACGACGCTCCTTCCCGTTGAAGATCCCTGAATATCGCTCCGGATACCGCGCCGGAGCCTACAGACAATATAAGCGAAAAGTGGTCCCTCCATCACATGAGTAAGTCGCCCCTTCTTCTCCTTGGGGCACCTGCCAATTTGCCTCCCGCGCAGGTCGCTGACTGTCATCTCCGCAGTGTCGAACGCCTATCCACTCCATCTGTCTCCGTTGTCCTCCAGCAGTCTTGCGGCAACCATTTGCATATTCAGTGTTTACGGCGTGTCCCCGGAGCATGGACGATTGGCACTCCACTTGCTCTTACTTCAGCCGTCCGTGTCGCTTTCTTTCCTCACTTCCAAATTCGAGTAAGAGGCCGCGGAGCAATCGAACTTGCGAGCCTCGGGCCGGAGGGTTGGATGGACATCAATCGTTTCACGGAAAAAGCTCAGGAAGCCGTGCAAAGTCGCTCAGCGTCTCGCCGCCCGCGGCGGACAGCAGCACGTCGATGTCGAGCACTTGCTGGCGGCCCTGCTCGACCAGGAACCCGGCCTGGCCTCGTCCATCCTGCGCAAGGCCAACGTCAACCTCGACGGCCTGAAACGCCGCGTCCACCAGGAACTGGAGCGTCTGCCGCGCGTGTCCGGCGGCAGCGGTGAGTCCATCAGCAGCCGCCTCAACCGCGTGCTTGATGCAGGCCGAGGACGAGGCCAAGCACTTCAAGGACGAGTACGTCTCCGTCGAGCATCTGCTGCTCGCCCTGATCGACGACACCGGCACGACCGGGCCGACTGCTCAAGGAGTTCGGCGTCACGCGCGATCGCCTGATGACCGCCCTGCAGGAAGTGCGCGGCAGTCAGCGCGTCACGTCGCAGAACCCGGAAGCGACCTACGAGGCGCTGGAGAAGTATGGCCGCGACCTGACGCAAGATGGCCGGCCAGGGCAAGCTCGATCCGGTCATCGGCCGCGACGAGGAGATTCGCCGCGTCATTCAGGTGCTGTCGCGCCGCACCAAGAACAACCCGGTGCTGATCGGCGAGCCGGGCGTCGGCAAGACCGCCATCGTCGAGGGCTTGGCCACAGCGCATCGTCCGCGGCGACGTGCCGGAGGGGCTGAAGAAACGCCGCATCGTCGCCCTGGACATGGGGGCGCTCATCGCCGGGGCCAAGTTCCGCGGCGAGTTCGAGGAGCGCCTCAAGGCCGTGCTCAAGGAAGTGCAGGAGGCGCAGGGCGAGATCATCCTGTTCATCGACGAACTGCACACCGTCGTCGGCGCCGGCAAGGCCGAGGGCGCGATGGACGCCGGCAACCTGCTCAAGCCGATGCTGGCCCGCGGCGAGCTGCACTGCATCGGCGCCACCACGCTCGACGAGTACCGCCAGCACATCGAGAAGGACGCGGCCCTGGAACGCCGCTTCCAGCCGGTCCTGGTCGATCAGCCGTCGGTCGAGGACACCATCTCGATCCTGCGCGGCCTGCGCGAGCGCTACGAGGTCCACCACAAGCGTCACGCATCAAGGACGCCGCCCTGGTGGCCGCGGCCGTGCTGTCCAATCGCTACATCTCGGATCGCTTTTTGCCGGACAAGGCCATCGACCTGGTGGACGAGGCGGCCGCCAAGCTGCGCACCGAGATCGACACTATGCCGGCCGAGCTGGACGAGATCACCGCCGGGTCATG
This sequence comes from uncultured Planctomycetota bacterium, assembly GCA_963849325.1. Taxonomy (GTDB): domain Bacteria; phylum Planctomycetota; class Planctomycetia; order Gemmatales; family Gemmataceae; genus JAJPHU01. The sequence goes on from CAWKHF010000012.1 coordinate 1,112,562, forward strand.
CAGCTGGAGATCGAGCGCGAGGCGCTGAAGAAGGAGAAGGACGCCGCCTCGCAGCGACCGGCTGGCCAAGCTCGAAAAGGAGCTGGCCGAGCTGAAAGGCCGAGGCGGACACGCTCGAGGCCCAGTGGCAGGCGGAGAAGGAAGGCGTGCAGAAGCTGCGCAACCTGCGCGAGCAGATCGAGCAGACCAAGGTCGCCGTCGAGCAGGCCGAGCGGCAGTACGACCTCAACAAGGCCGCCGAGCTGAAGTACGGCACGACTCCTGGAGCTGGAGAAGCAGCTCAAGGCCGAGGAAGAGCGGCTCGCCTCCAAGCAAGGCAACGGCCCGGCTCATCAAGGAAGAGGTGGACGAGGAGGACATCGCCGAGGTCGTCAGCCGCTGGACGCACATCCCCGTCTCGAAGCTGCTGGAGGGCGAGGTGCAGAAGCTGCTCCAGCTGGAAGAGGAGCTGCACCAGCGCGTCATCGGCCAGGACGAGGCGGTGACGGCCGTCGCCGAGGCGGTGGTGCGGGCGCGCTCCGGCCTGAAGGACCCGAATCGGCCGATCGGCTCGTTCATCTTCCTGGGGCCGACCGGCGTGGGCAAGACGGAGCTGGCGCGGGCCCTGGCCGAGTTCCTCTTCGACGACGAGCGGGCGATGATCCGCATCGACATGTCGGAGTATCAGGAGAAGCACACGGTCGCCCGCCTGCTCGGCGCGCCGCCGGGCTACGTCGGCTTCGAGGAGGGCGGCCAGCTGACCGAGGCGGTGCGCCGCCGGCCGTACTGCGTCATTCTCTTCGACGAGATCGAGAAGGCGCACCCCGACGTCTTCAACGTGCTGCTGCAACTGCTGGACGACGGCCGGCTGACCGACGGCCAGGGGCGGACGGTCGATTTCAAGAACACGATCGTCATCATGACCTCGAACATCGGCAGCCAGCGCATCCTGCAGTACAAGGGCTCGTTACGTCGGCGAGGTCTACGACCGCATGAAGACGGCCGTGCTCGACGAGCTGCGCAAGCACTTCCGGCCGGAGTTCCTCAACCGCGTCGATGAGATCATCGTCTTCCACGCCCTGAGCGAGGAGCACCTGAAGAAGATCGTGGACATCCAGCTGGGCCGGCTGCGGCAGCGGCTGGAGGAGCGCCACATCCGCTGGAGCTGAGCGACGCGGCCCGCGACGCACCTGGTCGAGGTCGGCTACGACCCGGCCTACGGCGCTCGGCCGCTGAAGCGGACGCTCCAGAAGGAGGTCGAGACGGCGCTGGGCCGGCTGCTGCTGCAAGGCGAGGTCCGCGACGGCCAGACGGTCCACGTCGATTACAACCCGGACAAGGGAGGCTTGACCTTCACGCCGGTTACGCCGTGATGCCCCTTTGTAGCGGTGAGCCGAGCTTGCGAGGCCCACCACGCTCCCTGGTGGGCCTCGCAAGCTCGGCCCACCCTACAAAGCGGCGGCCCCGAATAAAGGACGACAGCGATGTCCGACGATTTCATCCGCATCATGCACGCCTTGTTTCTGCCGGCGGCGGAGTCGTGCCACGATTCGCCCTGGTGCCCCGCCGCCGACGTGTATCGCGGACGCCACGGCTGGCTCGTCAAGTTCGAGCTGGCCGGCGTCCGCCCCGAGGACATGGAGCTGACCGTGCGCGGCCGTCGCCTGACGCTGCGCGGCGTCCGCCGCGACTGCACCGCCCTGGAAGGCTGCCACTACTACCAGATGGAGATCGCTTACAGTCATTTCGAGCGCAGCCTGGAGCTGCCCTGCGACCTGGAACGGGCCGACATCACCACCGACTACCGCGATGGCATGTTGCTCGTTCGCATCCCCGATGGAGGCGACTTCGTGACTTCAACCGACAACGTGGTGGTCCTGCCCGTTCTGCCGCTGAAAAATACCGTTCTGTTCCCGCACCTGTTCATGCCGCTGGCGGTGGGCCGGCCCAACTCGCTGGCCGCCGTCGAGGCCGTGCTCGGCCACCGAGGAGAAGACCTTCGTCGTCGCCGCCCAGCGCGACGCCGACAACGAGCAGCCGGGATTCGACGACCTGTACCCCGTCGGCACCCGCGCCGTCGTCAAGAAGATGGCCCGCGGCGAGGGCGTCATCGAGCTGATCGTGCAGGGCGTCGAGCGCGTCACGCCTGCTGAAGGCCGAGCAGACCGAGCCGTTCCTCAAGGCGCGCGTGCAGCCGCTGCCCGAGCCGCAGGACGACGGCACCGAAGTGGAGGCGCTGTACCGGGCCGTCATCGACCTGGCCGCCCGCGTGCTGGAGCTGGCGCAGGTGCAGGTGCCGGTCAACATCCAGCAGCTCGTCGCCCAGGCGCAGGATCCGCTGCGCTTCGCCTACCTGCTCGGCTCGATGCTCAGCCTGGACGTGGCCGCGCGAGCAGGCCCTGCTCGAAGCGCCGACGCGCGGCCGAGGCGCTGCGCTTGCTGCACGGCTACCTCAGCCACGAGGTCCAGGTGCTGGAGCTGCGCAAGAAGATCAGCACGCACGGCCGAGACGGAGATGACCAAGCAGCAGCGCGAGTACATGCTGCGCCAGCAGATGCAGGCCATCCAGGAGGAACTCGGCGAGAAAAACCCCGAAAAGGCCGAGGTGGACGAGCTGCGCCGCCGGCTGACCGAGGCCGACCTGCCCGACGAGGTCCGCAAGGAGGCCGAGCGCGAGCTGGGCCGGCTGGAGCGCCTGCCGTCGGCCGCCCCCGATTATCCAGGTGATGCGCACCTACCTCGACTTCGTCCTCGAACTGCCGTGGAAGAAGACGACCACGGACGTCATCGACCTGGCCCACGCCCGGCAGGTGCTCGACGAGGACCACTACGACCTGGAGGAGGTCAAGGAGCGCATCCTCGAAGACCTGGCCGTGCTGAAGCTCAACCCGGAGGCGCAGGCGCCGATCCTGTGCCTGGTCGGCCCGCCCGGCGTCGGCAAGACCTCGCTGGGCCAGTCGATCGCCCGCGCGCTGGGCCGCAAGTTCGAGCGCATGAGCCTGGGCGGCCTGCACGACGAGGCGGAGCTGCGCGGCCATCGCCGCACCTACATCGGCGCCATGCCGGGCCGGCTCTTGCAGGCCATCCGCCGCGCCGGCGTCAACAACCCGGTGCTGATGCTCGACGAGATCGACAAGCTGGGCCGCGACTACCGCGGCGACCCGGCCAGCGCCATGCTGGAGGTCCTCGACCCGGCCCAGAACAACCCGTTCCGCGACAACTACCTCGATCTGCCGTTCGACCTGTCGAAGGTGTTCTTCATCACGACGGCGAACACGCCTGGACACGATCCCGCGGCCGCTGCTGGACCGCATGGAGGTGATCCGCCTGTCCGGCTACAGCGAGGAGGAGAAGGTGCAGATCGCCGAGCGTTACCTGCTGCCGCGCCGGCTGAAGGAGACGGGCCTGACGGCCGGAGCAGCTGACGATCGAGCCGGAGGCGCTGCAGGCGTCTCATCGGCCGCTACACCCGCGAGGCCGGCGTGCGCGAGCTGGAGCGCACCCTGGGCCGCGTCGCCCGCAAGGTGGCGCGGCGCTTCGCCGAGGGCACACACGGAGCCGGTCACGGTCGCGCCGACGACCTGGCCGACCTGCTCGGCCCGGAGCGCGTCCGTCCGGAGCACTTCCGCAAGGAGCTGCCGCCCGGCGTGTCCACCGGCCTGGCCTGGACCGAGGCGGGCGGCGACGTGCTGTACGTCGAGGCGACGCTGCTGCACGACGGCCGCGGCCTGCGGCTGACCGGCCAGCTCGGCGAGGTGATGAAGGAGTCGGCCCGCGCCGCTCAGTCGTTCGTCTGGTCGCACGCCGAGACGCTGGGCATCGACCCGCGATCTGTTCCGCCATAGCGGCGTCCACGTCCACGTCCCGGCCGGCGCGGTGCCCAAGGACGGCCCGTCGGCCGGCGTGGCGCTGGTCGACGGCCCTGACCTCGCTGTACACCGGCGTCGCCGGTGCGCAGCGACGTGGCCATGACCGGCGAGATCACGCTGACCGGCCTGGTGCTGCCGGTCGGCGGCATCAAGGAGAAGGTGCTGGCCGCGCGCCGCGCCGGCATGCGCCACGTGATCCTGCCGCGCGACAACGAGATGGACCTGCGCGAGCTGCCCGACAACGTGCGCCAGGAGATGCAGTTCACCCTCGCCGAGCGCATCGAGGACGTGTTGGCGGCGGCCCTGCCCGGTGCGGCCGAGCGCTTGCACGCCGCTGCCGCTGGTTTGAGAAGCGCCTCAGCCCTTGCCAGCTTCGGGCCTGCACCCGAATACTTCCGTTAGAGCACCGGATCGCCCTTGCTTTTTGCCCTTCGAGGTATCCGATGGCGTTCGACGACGAGTACACTTGGCCGCGCTCGCAGCCGTCGCAGTACGGCCAACCGGCCGCAGCGCCCACGCCGTTCCTCCTCGCCCTGGCTGCCGCCGCTCTTGACGGTGCTGGTCCTGTGCGGTCTGCTCATCCTCGGCACACTGCTGTGGAGCGAGTACCGCGCCCACAAAGCGGCCCAGGACCGCAATCTCTTCGGCGTCCCGCGTCAGGTCGACGCCGCGCGGCGAGCTATCGCGAGCTCGAAAAAACCAACATCGACATTTACAAGCAAACCAAGCCGTCGGTGGTCCACATCACCTCGCTGACCGTGCAGCGCGACGACTGGAGCCTCAACGTCCAGGAAGTGCCGGAGGGCACCGGCTCCGGCTTCGTCTGGGACAAGGGCGGCCACGTCGTCACCAACTTTCACGTCATCAAGGGCGCCGACGGCGCCCAGGTGACGCTGGCCGATCACACCACCTGGCGGGCGACGCTCGTCGGCGCCGCCCCCGACAAGGACCTGGCCGTGCTGCACATCGACGCTCCCAAGGACAAGCTGGCGCCCATCCCGATCGGCAAGTCGTCGGACCTGCAGGTCGGCCAGATGGCCTACGCCATCGGCAATCCGTTCGGACTCGACCTGACGCTGACGACCGGCGTCGTCAGCGCCCTGGGCCGGGAGATCCAGTCGGTGACGAAGCGGACGATCAAGAACGTGATCCAGACCGACGCCGCCATCAACCCCGGCAACTCCGGCGGCCCGCTGCTGGACAGCGCCGGCCGGCTCATCGGCGTCAACACGGCCATCTACAGCCCCTCCGGCAGCAACGCCGGCATCGGCTTCGCCATCCCGGTGGACGAGGTCAACCGCGTGGTGCCGCAGCTCATCAAGAATGGCAAGGTCGAGCGCCCCGGCCTCGGCGTACAGGTCGCTCACGATCAGCTGGCCCACGAGCTGGGCGTGCGGAAGGGGGCGTTGCTGGTGCGGACCTTCCGCAACGGCCCGGCGGCAAAGGCCGGCCTGCGGCCGACGCGGCGCGACGACGATGGCGACATCCGCCTCGGCGACGTCATCCTCGCCGTCGATGACAAGCCAGTCGAGAAGGCCAACGAACTGTTCGATGTGTTGGAGACCTACAAGATCGGCGATACGGTGAAGCTGACCATCCTCCGCGAGGACGAACAGATGCAGGTGAAAGCGACGCTTGGGGCCGTGGATTGACGGCTGTTTTTCCACCACTCTATTACGCCGACACGAATAAAAATCATCTACTAGCCCGGAGCGCCAGCGACGGGTGTTCACCCGTCGCTGGCGCTCCGGGCTAGTCAAGGTCCGTTCGTGCCTGGCATGAGCAGGGGTCCGCCTCAGGGGAGTGATTTCCGCCACTCGACCGCCAGCTTCGTCAACCGCCGCACGAGGTCGGGTTTGTCGCTTGCGCGGTCGTTCTTCTCCGTTGGGTCAGCCGCCAGGTTGTACAGCTCGGCCCCGGTCCCATCGGCGTTCACCAGCAGTTTCCAGTCCCCCTCCCGCACGGCCACGTTCGGGCTTCGATCCGCGGCCTTGGGGTAGGCAAAGGCCGTGGCATTCCGGCCGTACTCCCAGAACAGCGGCTTCGACCTCCGGAGGGTCTTCCCGGAAAGTGCTGGGCTCAGGTCTTCTCCATCGGCGACATATCCTCGGGGGAGGTCAGTCCGGCACAGTTTACACAAGGTCGGCAACAGGTCCACGGCCGCCAGCACCGTGCTCTCGTTCGTGATCCCGGACGGCACGATTCCCGGACCCCAGGCGAGGAACGGCAGCCGGAGGCCGCCTTCATAGAGGCTCAGCTTGCTGCCTCGCAGACCGGCCGTCCGTCGCCGATCAAACGTCGGCAAGGGACCATTATCGGAAAGGAACAAGACGAGCGTCGGTCGATCCGCCTTGCGGCCGCGCACCGCGTCGAGCAGCCGGCCGACCTGCCGGTCCATTTCTGTCAGCACTTTCGATAGCCGCTCGGGAGTGTCTCCCTTGCCGACGGCTCGGCCACCTTTCCCGACACGCTGGTCGGCCGCCGACGGCACCCAGGGCGTGTGCGGATCATCCAGCCACAGGTTCACGAAACAGGGGGCGTCCGAACGGTCGTTCAAAACCTGGAGGACGCGGTCCACCATCCAGCCGGTTCGGTCCCAGCGCTTCACCTTATCGTTGGCGGACCAGATCCAGTCCGTGGCGGTCAGGTCCTGGTGTGGCTCCGGGCTTTCCCAGGTACCGATACCGCGGTCGTAGCCGTAGGCGGCGAAGCGGGGCGGATCGACCACATCCCGGCCGCCGCCCAGGTGCCACTTGCCGATGTGGATGGTCCGGTATCCAGCCGCCTTCAGGATCCGTGGCAGAGAGGGAGCGCGCGGATCGAGAAAATCGGCCTGGCCACAGGCGCGGTTGCCGGCGCGGGTCTGGAGGAAGCTGGTAATCTTCCACCGGCCCGGGTATTGGCCGGTGAGCAGCCCGCACCGGGACGGCGAGCAGATCGGGGCGGCGGCGTAGTACTGGGTGAACCGCACTCCCTCCCGCGCCATCCGGTCGAGGTGCGGAGTGGGCGTGGGACCGCCGTAGCTGGACAGGTCTCCCGGCCCGAGGTCGTCGGCGAGGACAAGCACGACGTTCGGCCTCTCGGCCGCGAAGGCGGGCAACGAGAGCAAGAACGTCTCGGCAAGGACCAGCAGGAAGCGGCTCACTTCTTCTCCTTCCTCGGTCGAGGATCCGGCAACGCACGCTCGGTCTTCAATCCCTCATCTCCCTGCGCTTTCATCCAGGCGTCCAGCTCGGCCCGCAGGCCGCGGAGCGTCTTTGCCCGGGCGAGGTCGGCGGCGAGGTTTTTCAATTCCCACGGATCGGCCGTCAGGTCATACAGTTCCTCGGCCGGGCGAGTGTGATAGCGGCGGATGAGGGCGGCCGCCGCCGGGTCCGTCTTCGCCTTGTCGATCCAGGAGTTCCAGTAGTCGCGTCCATCGGCCGCGATGCCCTTATCAATGTGGGTGTGGTGTTCGGCAGCCGGGTCGAGATTGCGGATGTACTTCCATCGGCGGGTCCGCACCGCTCGGATGGGATAGCGGTTCATGTCTCCGTCCCCGCTGTGCGTCAGAAAGACCTTGTCCCGATGAGCCGTCTTCTCGTCCCGAAGGATGGGAAGAAACGACCGTCCGCCCAACGGGCCGGCTTTTGGTTCCGTTGGCGGAGTGCCGCCGGCCGCTTCCAGGCAGGTCGGCAGCAGGTCGATCCAGCTTACCAGCGCGTCCGACGTGGCCGTCGGCTTGACGTGGCCGGGCCAGACCACGATCAGCGGGGTGCGGACCCCCGCGTCATAGCAGTTCCACTTGCCGAACGGGAACTGGGCCCCGTGATCGCTGGTGAACACGAACAAGGTATCCTTACCGAGGTGTTGACGAACCGCGGCATACACCTGTCCCAGGTCTCGGTCGGCGTTGGCGACGGCGGCCATGTACCGGGCCCAGGCGCGGTGGGTGGCCGGGGTGTCGAGGAGGTTCGGCGGCAGGGTCCGCGCGTCCGGGTCGAGGAGTCCGTCCTTGGGCCAGGGGACGTGGGGCCAGTTGGTTCCCACCAGCAAGCACAGAGGTTTGCCCGACCGCCGCTCGGCCAGCCATTTCACCGCGGCCGTAATGCACTCATCCTCATGGTAATGGAAGTGGCTGGCATGGTTGAAACCGTAGTCCTTGACCTGGGCATAGTGAGCCACTTTGCCGATGGCGGCCACCTCATAGCCGCGTTCCTGAAAGTAGGCAGGCCACTTTTTGATGTCGGCCCGGGGCCGGCTGTGATTGAGCATGGCCCCGTTGCGGAGAGGCTCTCGTCCCGTAAGCAGGGCGGCGCGGCTCGGCGCACAGGACGGCGAGGCCACGAACGCCTGGCGGAAGGTCATCCCTTCGGCCGCCAGACGGTCCACGTTCGGCGTGCGCCCGCCTTTACCCCCATGCGGCGAGCACTCCCCCCAGCCAAGGTCGTCGGCCAAGAACACGACAATGTTCGGACTCGCCAAGTTCTCCGCTCGGGCCTGGCCGGCCGCGAGCAAGACGATGACGACGCGTAACAGGCTACTCCACTGCACAGCGGTTTTCCTCCTCGTCTCTCCCCTCCCGACTTGCCTCCGTTTCGCCGAACGAGTTGGATCCGTGATACCTGTCGCGGACGCTCCGGGCTTGTCGCCTACTTACTCCTCAATGCGCCGGGCGTAAAACCCTGCTTCGCGCTCCTGCAAGCGCGACGTACCCGTCAGAATTTGTCCGTCGCCGGTGAACAGCCAGCCCTGGAAGCTCTGCTCCGCGCGCGGGAACTTGACCGTGAACTGAATCGAATACTTCGGCACGCCGATCTTGCCGCGCACCTCGTATTTGGAACCATCCTTGTCCGAATAGTACGAGCCGCTGACCGAGCCGTCGTCCTCGACCTTGAGCGTCAGACTGCCGGAGCGCCGGCCATCGTCGTAGAGTTTGTAAGTGCCGTTGAAGTAACGCGGCTCGAACGTGTCGCCCATCACCAACTTCGCTCCCTTCTTCGGCACCACGTCCGGCAGCGCCTTGGTGACGAGGTACAGCTTGGCCTTGCCCAGCGGTTCGGTGTGGACCTTGCCTCCCTCGGCGACGAAGCGCAAGTCGCCGCCCAGTTCCTCGGGCACGATTTGCCCCAGATCGAGGCTGAGACGGAAGCCGGGAAAGAGCGACACGTTCTTGCCGGCGGCCTGCACGGCGCGTTCCTCGCCTTCCTTGTAGGTTACATAGCGTTCGACGAGCAGCATCGGCACGCTGCGCTCGGCGTCGATCTTTTGCCGCGCCACCTGCACGAGCAGCTTGGCGTAACGCCCCGTGTTGGTCTGGACCACGAGGAACGCGGCCGAGGTGCGCGGCAGGACGCGATCGTTCTCGACGATCATCGTCGTCGTCAGCTGCTTGACCTCCTTCGTCTCTTTGGCCTCGACGGCGCGAGCGAGGACCGGATTGACGTAATGATCGAAGACGTCCGCCGACAGGCCCGGCCGCGCCAGCAAGAGAGCGATCGAGAATGCCACGAGGAATCGAGTGGGAGAGTACATGGGAACTCCTGAGATCGAGAAGGGTTTCGCCGCTCTCCGGAGCGCGGTGAAACTTACTATTTCGGCGGTGTCGTGTAGCTCAGCGCCAGCAACGCGAACGCCGTCGCCAAGTTCGGGTCCGCCTCGCCGAACGCCTTGTCCCCCTTGTTGAGGAAACTGCCGTTGTCCTGCTGGCGCTTCCGGATCGCCTCGAACAGCTCGCGCCGCCAATCGTGCTTCTGGCCCTTGGCGTCCTCAAAGCGGTCCTCGCCCAGCGCCGACATGGCCTTGCCGAAGGTGTGGTAGTAGTAGTACAGGCCCGCTTGACCCATGCCGGGGTTCTCGTCGAGCGTGTAATGGCGGCGAATCCAGTTGACGGCGCCCTGGACGCGCGGATCGTCCTTGCCGACGCCGGCGTAAAGGAAACTTTTGAGACCGCCATAGGTCATCGCCCCCAGCGAGCGCAGGCCGCCCTCCGGCGTCTGGTGCCGTTTGTCGTCGGGGTCGGGAACGTACACCAAGCCGCCTTTGTCGTCCGCCGTCGTCTTCTTGGCGAAGGGCTGGTCGTTGGTCTCGCCGGGTAGGTTCTGGCAGCGGCTGACGAACTTCAGCGCTCGTCGGAGGGCGGGGTCGTCCTTGGACACGCCGGCCGCGACGAGCGCGTCGATGAAATACTGCGTGTTCGACAGATCGGGACGGCTCTTGTCGTCGTAACCGACGCCGCCGAACTGGACGTCCTTGTCGTCGCCCACGTGTTGCAGCTTTTTGAGGAAGGCGCCGGCGTTCTTGATGACGGCATCGTACTTGCCGTTCTGGTTGGCCTCGTGCAGGGCCATGACGGCGACGCTGGTGGTGTAATTGGCCAGCCCCTTGTCGTAGATGCCGCCGTCCTTCTTGACGCTCTTTTCGAGGTAGGCGAGTCCGCGCGCCACCACCGGGTCATCGATGCGGAAGCCGCAGCGCAACATACCGGCGACGACGACGGCGGTCACGCCCGGCCCGGCGACGCGGGGCGAGAAGCTGCCGTCCGCCCCCTGATGTGATTTCAGGTAATCTGCCGTCTTTTCCAGCACTTCCTTGAGCTGCTGTGAATCGACGCCGGCGTCGTCCGCCGCGCGGGCGATTCGCACCGGGGAACCGAACACGACGGCCGCCAATACGGCGGCGACGCAGAAACGTCTGGTCACGGGTCGCTCCTTGGGGTTAGAGAGACCATCAGCGGATTGGACGAGTCCCACGCCCCGCGCGTTCCACTGATGTTTCCAAAGCCATTCGCACTCCGCTCCTGGACAATCATCTAGTTCCACCCAGCGATGGCCGCAACTCGCGCACCCGGCCGCGCTCGAGCGTCACTTCGCCCAGCAGGGGGTGGCGCAAGGTCAGGCGCCTTTCGTCCAGCGCCGTCACCACGCCGTCCAGCACATCGACATCCGAGCCCAGTCCCGAGTACACCAGCAGACGCACGTTCGCCGCTTGGTTCCCGCGCGGCGGCGCGTCGGTACGGCGGAACGAACAGCCGGCCAACTCGGTCCACGGCAGCGAGCGCTTGCCGAATCGTCCCTCGATCCGGAGGGTGCGGCGATCCGCCCCGACAATCCGGCCGAACAGCTGATCGCCGTCCGCCAATTGGACCTCATCCTGTTCGGCATCGGCGGGTGGCTTCGGATATTCCTTCATGGCGCGTTCCAGACAGAACTCCGTCCAGGCGATGGCCTCTCCGGAGGATTTCTGACAACGAATTGTCACTTGCTTCAGCGACCCACCCGGCCCCTGTTCGAGGTTGTACCACAACACGTCGTCATCGCAAGTGATGCGCAGCGATCGCTTCGTGAAGTACACGAGGAGCCGATGCCAGCCCGGCGTTCGCGCCACCGTTCGCGCCACTCCTTTCAGACCACCGCTATCCATTGCGTAATTCGCGCCGGTTTCGGCGACCGTCACCGTCACGCGCCGCGAGCGATCGGCCTGCTGAAACAACAGCTCCACGGTCCCGCGCCGCTGGAAGTTGACACCGAGCCGGCCCGCTGTCAGCGGCTTCGCCAGAGTGTAAGGCAAACCCTTCCCTCCGTCGTGGAAGTCCTCCTCCGTCACCGTCCGCCAGCCCGGCAGCGGATCGATCGACGCCACGGCGGCGCGCGGCAGCTCGACCCGCGCCGCCCAGGCCGCGCGCAGCGTCAGTGTGTTCTTGTCCAGACCGAGAAACGGCCCAGTGATCAGTTCACCGTCGCGCAAATGCACGCGCCGGCCGCCGCCGGCGCGAAACGGCGACGGTGGCGCCGCCGAAGCGAACACGAGAAAGGTCGGCAATCGGGATGTCCTCGCCCTCGGTCGAGTGGAAGCGGAGACGGCCCTTGTCCAAGGTGAGTTCGCCGAGCACATGCCGCCCATCCGTGCGCCACGCTTGCTCCGCGGCCGACAGCGGCGAGACCAGACACGCCATCGCCACCGCTCCAGCCAACCTCCAGGCCACGTCGCGCATGCCGTCTCCCAGGCTTCCTGAATCTTGTGGCGCATCGCCGCCCCCTCTATAATCTACGCGATCCCTCGGACCCCGTACATCGGACGGAGGTAGCCCCCTCGTGTCGGATCGACCGCGCTTTCTCGTCCTGGGCGACTCCGGCCCGGCCGGCGCCGACTGGCTGCGACGCTGCGGCCTGGAAGGAGACGTCGTCCACGCCGACTCCTGGGACAACGGCCTGGACCAACTCGGCCGCCAGCGCCTCGACGCCCTCGTCGCCAACCCGGCCGACGCCTCGGTGCTGCACGATCTGCGCACTCTGGTGCAGGGGCAGCAGATCCTCGCCACCCTGCCCGACGGTGCGGCCGTCGTCGATGCCGACCTGCGCGTACACTGGGCCAATCCGACCTTCGTGTCGTGGTGCGGCGGTCCGGTCGTCGGCCGCGGCTTTTACGAAGCCCTCGGCTCGCCCGCCGCCCTTGGTCCCGAGTTCTGCCCGTTTCGCACCGCCCTGGCAAGCTCGACCGCGGCGCCGCCGACCGTCACGACACGGCTGCTCTGTCGCGGCGATCGCGCCATCGATCTACACATTCGGCCGCTCGGCGAGCCGGACGGCCCTCTGCTTTTGGCCCTGGGCCGCGACGTCACGGCTCTAGTACGACAGCAGCAGAAGCTCGACGCGCTGCATAAGGCCGGCCGCGAGTTGGCGGCGCTGTCGGCCGATCAGCTCGCCGACATGAGCGTGGCCGAGCGCATCGAGTTGCTCAAGCTCAACATCCGCCGCTTCACCCGCGACCTGCTCCACTACGAGACCATCGAGATTCGCCTGCTCGACCCGCGGACGGGCCGGCTCGAACCGTTGATGCAGGAGGGCATGGCGCCATTGGCCGCCAACCGCGTTCTGATGGCCAGCGCCCGAGACAACGGCGTCACCGGCTACGTCGCCGCCACCGGCAAGAGTCGCCTGTGCCCCGACATCAGCGCCGATCCGCTCTACCTGCCCGGCGCCCCGGCGCCCACAGTTCGCTGACCGTGCCGTTGATCTTCCAGGACAAGGTCATTGGCACCTTCAACGTCGAGAGTCCGCGGCCGGACGCCTTCGGCGAGGCTGACCTGCAATTCGCCGAACTGTTTAGCCACGAGATTGCCGCCGCCCTGCACACGCTGGAGCTACTGCAGGCCGAGAAAAGCAGCACGGCCAGCCAGTCCGTCGAGGCCATCAACCGCGAGGTCGCCCTGCCGGTAGACGACATTCTCGCCTCGGCAACGTCGATCCTCGAACGCTACATCGGCCACGATCCGGAGATGGCCGACAAGATCCGCAAGATCATCGTCGGCGCCCGCGCCATCAAGCAGTGCATCCAGAAGGTTGGCGAGGACATCGCTCCGGCCCGGCCGACCGGCACCGTCAAAGAGGCGGCGCCGCCCGCGCTGAAGGGCGTGCGTGTCCTGGTCGCCGACAACGACGACCGCGTCCGTCGTTCGGCGCACGGCCTGCTCGGCCGTTGGGGCTGCGTCGTCGAGACGGCCCGCGACGGTCAGGAAGCGCTGACGATGGCCCGTCTGGGCAGTTACGACGCCATCCTCGCCGACATCCGACTGCCGGACATCTCCGGTTACGAGGTCTATCGCCGCCTCCGCGAGGCCCAGCCACAGGCCCGCGTCATCCTCATGACCGGCTACGGCTACGACCCGACGCACGCTCTCGTTCAGGCTCGCCAGGACGGCCTGCGCCACGTTCTGTTCAAACCCTTCCGCGTCGATCAACTCCGCGACGCCCTTGCGGATGACAAGGTGACAAGGTGACAAGGTGACAGAGAAGTTCGGCATGAGTTTTTACTTCTTCGCTTCGTTCCCTTTCGCTCATTTGCTTCAAACCTCGCCCCCGTTCCATCACCTTGTCACCTTGTCACCTTGTCACCTTGTCATCCTCGGAGCGGGCGCTTGCCTAGGACATCTCGCTTTGATGATCGCCAGTCATAATTGGTGGTACGGCCAGGCCATGCCGCGCAAGGCCGGAGACGTCATCCACCTGGTTCATGGCCTTCTCGTCGTCGCCTTCCCGCCGGCCCTGGTCTGGGCGTTCGGTTGGGACCTGGACGGCCTACCGTGGTTCTCATCCGAATTTACCTGGTCGCAACTCGCCACGCTGTACGTCGTGCTGTGCGCCACCGTCGGCTTCCTCGCCCTGCCGCTGAACACAATCCGGCGTCTGCTGCGCCGCGATCCGAGCGTGGAGAAGCGGAGCCGGGTGCTCGACGTCGCCAAGCACCTCGGCTATCGCCCGGTGGGCACGAGCAAGGAACGGCTGTTGTCGTACCTGCCGGGCAACGAGGTGTTCCAGGTCGAACTGGTCGAGCGCACCGTCCGCCTGCCGCGATTGCCGGCGGCCTGGGATGGGCTGACGCTGCTGCATCTGAGCGACCTGCACTTGAAGGGCACGCCGGATCGCAACTATTTCCGCTTCGTCATGGACCGCTGCGCCGACTGGCAGCCGGACCTCGTCGCCGTCACCGGCGACATCGCCGACAGCATGCACCATCTGCGCTGGATCGTGCCGATCCTCGGCCGGCTGCGCTGGCGCATCGCTGCCTTCGCCATCCTCGGCAACCACGACCACTGGTATGATCCGCCATTCATCCGCCGCCGCCTGCGCCGTTTGCGGATGAACGTCCTCGCCAACACCTGGCAACAGATCGAAGTACGCGGCGAACCGCTCGTGGTCGTCGGCCACGAAGGTCCGTGGCTGAGACCCGCACCCGACTTGAGTTCCTGTCCGCGCGAACCATTTCGTTTGTGTCTGAGTCACACGCCGGACAACCTCCGCTGGGCGCGTCGCGCCGGGATCGACCTGATGCTGTCCGGCCACGTCCACGGCGGGCAGATTCGTTTCCCCCTGTTCGGTTCGGTGCTGGTGCCCAGCCGATACGGCCGGCGTTACGACTGCGGCGTCTTCGATGAATCGCCGACGCTGTTGCACGTCAGCCGCGGTCTATCGGGCGACCATCCGCTGCGTTATTTGTGTCGGCCGGAAGTCACGCGGTTGACGCTGCGCCGAGCATGACTCGGGAGATAGAGCGATGCCTGCCCCGGAAGGGCTTTCCAGGCCCACCGCCGACGACTTGATTCGTTTCCTGCATCTTCAACCACTGCCGCGTGAGGGCGGCTGGTATCGAGAGACGTATCGCTCGTCGCGACGATTGCCGGCCGCGGCGCTGACCCCATCCTATCGTGCCGCCCGCTCCGCCAGCACGGCCATCTACTACCTGCTGACACCGGATACGTTCTCGGCCCTGCATCGATTACCTACCGAGGAAGTATTTCATTTCTACCTCGGCGATCCTGTCGAGATGTTGCAGCTGGGTCCGAACCCCGAAGACGGCGGACGCATCGTGATACTCGGCTCCGATCTCTTCGCGGGCCAGCAGGTGCAAATGATGGTGCCGGCCGGCGTCTGGCAGGGTAGCCTATTACAAGCGGGCGGCGCCTTCGCCCTGCTGGGCACCACCCTGGCACCCGGCTTCGACTTCGCCGATTACGAAGCGGCGGATCGGGCGGCGCTGATCGCGGCGTTCCCCGCCTTTGCGGAACGCATTGCTCGCTTGTGTCCCGAGACGAATTCGTGAGGTTCGACTGAAGGGAGAACGCATCGTGAACATCCCGACCGTTTCCACCGCCCCGCATCCCCTTGTCCCGTCCGAGGTCATCACGTTCGCGCGGGAGCAGGGCGTCGAGCAATACCTAGCGGGACTGATCGCACTGGCTAAACAGGTCTATCCGAGCGCAACGCGCTTCGAGGTCTTCACCGAAGACGACCCCGAGATCGCCAACGACCGACATATTGTCTTTGAGTTGGACGTGCCGCTTGACGTGGAGCAGGCCCTGGAAGCAGATCGACGCTGGGAGGAAGGGTTGTTCCGCATTTGCCCTGCTCCCTTGGTATGCGTCTTCCGCAAGAGCGCCGATTTGAGGCCTTGAATGAACTTCCGCGATTTCTTGTCTCTGGCAGATACCTTGGCGAAGGGAGCTACGGAGGCGGAATGGCGGTCGGCCTGTAGCCGCGGCTATTACGCTGCCTTCCATGTCGCCCGCCGACTGCTGTTGGACCTCGGCTTCCAAGTTCCCCAGGCCGACAGGGCGCACAGCCACCTTTGGTTACGGCTGTCGAACGCCGGCGCCCTGGAGGTACAGAAAGCGGGTAGGCGATTGAATGACTTACGCCGCGAGCGCAACCGGGCCGATTACGAGGATCGTCACCCGATAACGGCAACGATGGCAGCCCAGAATGTGCGCTTCGTCGAAGACATCATCCAGGCGCTCGACGCAGCGGCCGTCGAGCCGACCCGCACGCAGATCACCGATGCCATGAAGGTCTACGAACGCGATGTCCTCCACGACGTGACCTGGCACCCCTGAACGCCGCCATCCATCGCACTTCTCCGGGGCACGCGCCGCGGTTTGGCGACGCCTGGGAAAGAGGTGGATCAAATCGTCCTGGTGCCGGTAATAGAAAGGGTAGACAACGACGCTGTCCGAAACCGAGGACGCCAAATGCCGACCAATCCAATGAGCGAAGTCGTCCAGCACCTTCGCCGAACGGTGCTGGTGCGGGATGGGGCCGGGATGACCGATGGGCAACTCTTGGAGTGCTTCCTCCGTGGTCGGGAGGAGGCGGCCCTTGCCGTCCTGGTGCGGCGGCACGGCCCGATGGTCTGGGGCGTCTGCCGCCGTCTTCTCGGCAACTACCACGACGCCGAGGACGCCTTTCAGGCCACTTTCCTCGTCCTCGTCCGCAAGGCGTCTTCCATCGCGCCCCGCGAGAGGGTCGTGAACTGGCTCTACGGAGTGGCCCATCAGACGGCGTTGAAGGCGCGAGCGACCGCCATGAAGCAAAGGGCGCGGGAAAGGCAGGTGAAGGAAATGCCCGAACCCGAAGCGGTGCGGCGCGGCTTGCCGTCGGACTTGCGGCCCTGGCTCGATGAGGAGTTGATTCGTCTGCCGGACCCTTATCGCGTTGTCCTTCTTCTGTGCGATCTGGAGGGCAAGACGCGCAAAGAGGCGGCCCGGCATCTCGGTGTACCCGAAGGGACCGTGGCGAGTCGGCTGGCGAGAGCGAGAACGATGCTGGCGAAGCGGCTCACTCGGCATAGTCCGGCGGTAACGGGCGGAGCGTTGACGGGGATTTTGGCGGAGAGCGCGGCGTCGGCGTGCGTGCCGGCGTCGGTGGTGTCTGGCACGATCCAAGCCGCGAGTCTCGTTGCGGCGGGACAAGGGGGGACCGGCGTGATTTCGGTTCCGGTCGCCGCCCTGATGGAAGGAGTGCTGAAAGCCATGTTGATGACCAAAATCAAAATCGCCACGATCCTACTCCTCGCGGTCGGAGTCTTGGCCGCCGGCATGGGTGCAAGTATCTTTTCCCGCCGGACACAGGCCGCGGAACCGACAGCTCAGCAGGAAGCTAAGCCGAGGGAAGAGAGGCCGTCTCCTCCCGTCGCCAACAAGGAACGTGCCGACAGCGACCAGGGGAAAATACAAGGGACGTGGCATCTGGAAAAGGCCGAAATCAATGGCGTGGAACTTCCCTTATTCTTTCGCCCCAAAGAGGGGTTAATCGCCGTCTTCGCCGGCAACAAAGGGACTGCAAACTTTATGGACATGGAGGAGAATGGCGTTCGGTTAAGCCGCATCTTCTTGTGGTGGTGACGTTTGATGCAACAATCTCTGCGCAGCGCGGCTCGTGGTTGGTTCATCAAGTCGTAGGGTTTGGCCCGACGTTTCTTCACCCGCGGTTCCACGCGACCGGGACGACACGGTACTACCTGCAGCCGCGGCAATTCTTCGCCATGCCGCGCTTCCCGCAACCAACGCCACGCATCCGCGAAGCTAATACGTTCTGGTTCCACCTCTTGCTGTCGCGCCGCCTCCACCATCACCCGACGCACCAGATTATACACCAGCACGAAGACCAACAGTTCCTTCCACACACCTTGCCACGTCTCACAACGCAGCACGTCCATGCGCAAGGTCTGTTTCAGGTGACGCAGATTGACTTCCACGCCCCAACGCTTCTCGTACAGCCGAGCCAACACCTCCGGCGGATAACGCCGTCGATCCAACAGCGTTGTCACCAGGGTCAACTCCCGCACCCGGCAAGTCGGCGTCCGGATCGGCACACGCACCTCACGGACCACCAGCGACGACGGCAAGGATTCATACTCCTGGCTGTCCATCCAGGCCGGACACTCGGCTGGCTTAACGTACTCGACGAGTTGATCGTCGCGGCCCAGCCGACGCAGCCAGCGCGAGCGGGGCAAGCCCGCTTCTGCCTTGCGGGGCTGACGGTTCGGCGCTACGTGCTTCCGCCGCGGCTTGAAGGAGATGATAAGACGCTGATGGGCACGAAAGAGGCTGAAAACGCCTCGTTGGTGTCGCATCGCCAGGTGAGCATAGGAGCAGAAAGCGCGATCGCCGGCCACCACGTCGCCAGCCCGCAGTCCGCGGTGGGTCCAGGTCAGGTCGGCCAGGTCGTGCGTCCGTAACGGTCCCGGCATGACGTTGATCAGATAGCCGGTGTAGGCATGAAACTGCACCAGCAGGTGGGCCGTGGGGAAGCCGCAGCCTTGGGCCTGCTGGCCACTCTGACCGAAGGCGGCATGCAAGTCGGGCGTGTCCGGCATGGAGAAACTGGAACCATCGAGGAAAAAGACGCGATGACCATGCCACAAGGCGCGTGGGTCGTTGTCGCTGGAGCGGCAGCGGTCGAGGACGGCGACGCCCAGTCGTTGGAAGAAGGGCACGGGCAGGCGTTGTCGGGCCTCGCAGTAGGACGAGTCTGCGAAGGAAAGCTTGGCGAGGCGGCGGAGTTCGGAGACCGAGGTGTTCCCTTCGAGGATTTGGCGGATGAACAAGTGGGTGGTGACCAGGGGAGTCAGCCGACGCTGACGTCCGCCAGACGGAGGCGCTCGTGCGAGGGAATGGATGAGGGGGGCATCGATCCATTGGGCGGTAGCACCCTTGATGCGTTCGAGGGCTTGCGACATACTAAGCATGGCGGCCTCCTGAGATGATGAGGTCTGGACAACTCCATCATGGCAGGAGGCTGCCGCCTTTCCAAGATCGTCAGAAGTTCAAGCAGCGAAAGAGGCTACGCTTAACCGAACGCCATTCGACATGGAGGAGTTTACTTTCAAGCTCGATCCCACCAAGAAGCCGAAGACCTTCGACTTTCAACAACGGAGGAATGCCAAGCAGTCCTTCCCCGGCATTTATCTGTTGAAGGGCGATGAGCTGAAAATCTGCTTCCGCTTTCGCCGTGGGTCTCAAGACGAAATGCTCGCACCCGAAAAGCCGGAACGCCCCACGGCATTCGCCGACTACTGGAAAACCGGATCGTATACCGCGCTGCTCATCCTGAAGCGACAGCGGAAACCAGACGCCAAGAAGGACGAGAAACCCAGGCCGGACAAGGAACGACTTCAGGGGACGTGGAAGGTCGTCTCAACCGTGGACGATGGCGAAGAGGCCAAGGAGGAAGACGAATGCTGGACGATCAAAGACAAGACGATCCGGGTCCAGTCCAAAAGTCGGAGGGGCGAGGAAACCACCAATTTTCTTCGCTTCCGGCTTGAGGAGACAACCAACCCGAGGTTGATGGACGTGGTGGAAGGAGAGGCCAATGACTTGTTCGATACGGCGGAGTGGGACAAACGTTTTGAAGATGCCGACCAGCGCCTGGAGGGAATCTATTCTCTCGCTGGGGATACCCTGACCATCTGCCTGAGTCGGAACAAGGGCGACCGACCGACAACCTTCGAGAGCAAGCAGGGATCGGACTACATCTTGGTCGTTCTTAAAAGGGAGGAGTGAGGATGAGCCGAAGAAGGACAGCAAGAGCGACAAGCCTTGAGGTCCGCTGCGATATTATTTCGCAATAAATGTGGCTCCGGCTCGAACAATCATCCAGTGAGCGAACGTCGTTTCAGCGTTTCGCTCGGTCGAAGGATGAGAGGAACGAGCCGATGACTTCCGCTGTCGCCGTATCGAAGGGACCGCCGTGCGGGAGCGTGACCCACCGTGTTCTCGCCCTCGTCGAGGTGCTTGTTGTTTTCGCACTCGTCCACCTGAGCTATCGGTCGTTCAAGCATTTCACGGAACTGGGCCGATGGGAAGTCACCGCCCGATTGAATTTCTCGACCGGCTCGGTGATGATTCTATTTCCCGTTATCGTGCTGGTCCTTGGCCGAAGGTCTTTCCGGGAGTACGGACTGACGGAGCAGGGATGGCGTTACAACCTCAATGTCGGTCTCTTTTGGGGAATTTTAGTAATTGCAGTAGCGGGGTTGATCGTCAAGTTCACACCCATCCAATTCAACCCGCTTACCCCGCCGGATTGGAAGAGGGCGTTGGCGGCTTCGGCCGGTACGCTCGTCTTGACGCTTCTCCTTCTTATCTTTCTTGCGCAAGAGGGTGCTGCTCGCTCTCATTCCCCCGTGGGTCAGTCTACTTATACTCCAGGGGCTGCTCTCGCTCCCCGTGATGATGGCGTTATGGTTTCACCGGCCCCTGCTGCATGAACTGCTGACGATGCTCTGGTTATTCTTTGGCGCCGGCTGGGGAGAAGAAGTGTTTTTTCGAGGTTACATCCAATCGCGCGTGAATGAGGCGTTTGGGCGTCCCTTTGCCTTCATGGGTATGAAGTGGGGGGCCGGTTTGGTGGTCTCGTCCCTCCTGTTCGGTCTCATCCACGCTCTAAATACGGTCGATTACTTTACGGGCCGCTTCGATTTTGCCTGGTGGTGGTTGGTATCGAATTTCTTCGCCGGACTGTTCTTCGGTTGTCTCCGTGAGCGAACGGGGAGTATTCTGCCTGGCGCTATCGTTCATGGACTCGATGATGTGTTAGCGCGAATTCCCGCCCTCCTTCCGTAAGAGCCCCTCACCCCCTGGTGAGCCGCGACCGTCAGGGAGCGGTTGTTCCCGCTCCCTGACGGTCGCGGCTCTCCAACAGGCCGCAACATACTCATCTGCGGACGGCTTCCATGACCTCGTTGGCACGGTTATCGGTGCGGCCTGTCGATTCGGACACTCCGCGAAAATCGCCCCGGAGTGCCTTGAGGGCATATCGTTCTTCCTCGATCTCCGTTGCGGTTCGGATACCCAACCGACGCAGGACCGGCACCGGAGGACACCAGCCTTGCAGGGCGTGCTGCAGGAAGAACGCTTGGACGAGAAGCGGCACGGCGAACCACTTCCGGCTGACCGTTAGCCCTAGCGTCAACCCAATCAGGGTAAACGTCGGGGCCATCGTCTCCAAATACCGCTCGATGTCCCACTCGTTGTCCAGCTCCGCCAGGCGGCGGTCGATGGCTTGCGGCCCCGCCGAAGCGACGCCGGCGACATTCGCCTCCGTCTGACGGCGGATTTGCTCGTTGATCGTGTCGGAAGTGTTCCGCGACACCCGTTCAACCGTAGCGGGAAGCATGGCATTCCTCCTTTTCTTGGTCGTAATCCTCCCTTCTAACTCGCAAAGGTCATGCCGGAGGCGAGAGGCGTGCGCCCATTCACGAACGTTAGCGCGTTTTAGTGCTTCGTTCCCTTCATCAGCGTCTCGGCTTCGCGGTGCAGAACCTGATAGGCGATGCGCTCGGTCCAGGATCGGTTCACTTCTTTCGCTTCCTCGCGGGCGACCTGGTCCGCTTTCGCCAACCATTTCTTGGCCTCCTCGCCGCGCCCCAACCGCTGCGTAGTCATGGCCATGAGCAGCCAGTCCCGTGCTTGCGGTTCCAGGCTGGGCAAGCGCGTGATTTCTTGCAGTCGCGTCCAGGCGGCGTCGTACTGCCCGGCACGATAGAGGAGGGCGGCAATCCGGCGCAGGTCCGCGGCCGATGGGGAATTCGCCTTTACCGCTCGCTCGGCGCGACGTAGCAGCGGCTTGAGGTCGCGCACGGCACCGTCAGCGAGTGTACACGTCCGGGCGACGATTCGCGCCGTCGCCTCGTCGTCGCTGCGGCCGAAGTGCTGCACAAGACGGCTGCACCCGTGACGATAATTCGCTTCGTCGCCCCCGGCCAGCAGCGCCAGGGTGTGTTCCTGCCAGACCGACACGTCCGCATTACCGAGATGGATCGACTTGCCGAGATCGGCGGCGGCCCGCGTCCAGTCGCCGCGCTCCGCCTCGACGCGGCCGCGCGCCGCCCACAAGTCGGCCCGATCGCCCTTGTGTTCGATGGCCCGAGAATAATCGGCGATGGCCTGCTCCCAGCGGCGCAGCGCAACCTCGACCTCGGCGCGACCGGCCCACAGATCCCAGCGTTCCGCTTCGCCCTCTAGCGCCTTGCTGTAATCCGTTCGCGCCGCATCCCAGCGATGCAGTTCCGCGTTGGCGCGAGCGCGGCGGGCGTAGAGGTCGGCCGAGCCGCCGCCGGCGATCAGACGATCGAGATGCCCCACGGACCCGACCCACAGTCGGCGGTGTTCGCATTCCACCGCTCCGCGGCGGTGCCAGTCCGACACGCGCTCCGCGGCCGGGGTGAAGTCCTTAACGTATTTCTTCCGCGCCTCCTGCCACGCCTTGTCCAGCTCCGCGCCGTCCAGCGACTTCGTCTCACCGGCATTCGTCGGCCGCCGGCCACTCAGCACTTCCGCCACGAGGAGCAGATCGACAACGGCCCGATCCTCGGCCGCAGCGGACGTATCCAGCGGCCCGCCGGATCGCCAGGCGTGCCGACGCTCAGGACCAGCCGCCCATCCCTGCCGAGGGTGACGTCGTGAATCGTCGGCTGTTCCGCGCTGTGCTTCAGCAGGGGACTGACCGGCTCGCCCGTCACTGCGTCCCAGACGCGCAGGCCGTCGGCGGCGACCGTGACCAGCCAGCGGCCGTCCGCGCTGAAGGCGGCGATGGAGACGGCGGCATGGTGGCGAAGCGGCGGCGTTACCGGCTTACCTGTGCCGGCGTCCCACACCCGCGCCAAGCGGTCGCCGCTCACCGTCACGATTCGCTTGCCGTCCGGGGTGAACGCGGCATACCGAACCGGGGTGCCGTGCCCGATCGTCTCGGAGATCATACGCCCTGTATCTGACTCCCAGACGCGAGCCGTGCCGTCCTCGCTGGCGCTCACGAGGCGGCGGCCATCGGAGCTGAACGCCAGGTGGTTGACTGCTTGGTGATGGCCCCAGGTCTCGCCGACCGCCTCGGCCCTGGCCGCGTTCCACAACCGCATCCCGCCTTCGACATCCACCGTCAGAATCCGGCTGCCGTCCGGGATGAAGAGCGCTCGAACCGAGATCCTCCTTGTGCTCCATCGGCTGTCCGATTCGAGCGCTTTTATCCATATCCCACAGCCGCGCCTTGCGATCCTGGCAAGCGGTCAGCACACGGCCGCCGTCGGCGCTGAGTTTGGCCTGCAGGACGGAGCGCGGGTGGACCAACGGTTCGCCGACGGGCTTGCCGGTCTCCGTCTCCCAGACGTACACGTGCCCTTCCAACTCGTCGCCATTGGCCTGATGCTGGACCGTCAGCACGCGGCGTCCGTCCGCGCTGAACGCCGCGGCCGTGACCTTGTTCTTGTGCGGCAAGGCGGCCCCGATGGCCCGATCCTTCTCCGTGTCGTAAACCTGGGCCGTTGTGTCCATCACTCGCAGCACGCGGCGGCCGTTGGGACTGAACACCGTCAGCCCCGTCGGCGTGCGTGCTACCGGCGGTGGCGGCGGCTCGCCGGCCGTGAGATCCCATATACGCACCACCCGTCCCGACAGCGTGAGCACACCGTCTCCCGCCGGGGTGAAGGCCGCATACAGGATCGATCCGCCGTGCTGGAGCGCGGGCAGCACTTCCTCTCCGCTGAGGCAATCCCACACCCGCGCGGCACCGTCGGCGCAGGTCGTCAGGACGTAGCGGTCATCGGGACTGAAGACGGCTCGATCCACCGTATCGGGGTGCCGCAACGGCTGGCCCACTCCCTCGCCGTTGCTCGTGTCCCAGATGCGCACGCCGCGATCCTCGCTAGCCGTCAGCGCGTAATGACCGGAGCGACTGAACACGGCCCGGCGCACGGCGGAGCCATGCTTGAGCGGCGGCGTCAGTGGCTCGCCCGTGCTCACCCGCCAGACTCGCGCCGTGCCGTCCGTGCTCGCCGTCAGCACGCGCCGGCCATCGGGGCTGAACGACGCCTGCGTCACCGCCGCCGTGTGCGCGAACGCGGCACCCGCCTGTTTCTCGGTGGCGATGTCCCAGACGCGAGCGCAACGATCCTGGCAGATCGTCAAGACTTGTTTGCCGTCGGGGCTGAACGCGGCCGGAAGGGGGCTGATCTCGCTGCCCAGCGCCTCCTCGCCGACCGCCTCGCCGGTCGCGGCGTCCCAGATGTGCAGCTCCGCCTCGGTCGGGTTCATCGCCGACTTGGCGGCGACGGTGAGGAAGCGCCGGCCATCGGGACGGAACGAGAGGCCAAAAACCGGCCCCATGAGCTGCAGTTCGGGAAATACCTCGCTGCCCGTGCCGAGATCCCACACGTGTACCGTCATGTCCGTGGCAGCCGTGAGCACGCGCTGGCCATCCGGGCTGAACGACGCCAACGAGACCGCCGCCCCGTGCTGCAACGGCTCGCCGATGCGCCGCCCCGTGACCGCGTCCCATACGACGGCCGCGCCGTCCGCCCCGGCCGTGAGCACGCGCCGGCCGTCGGGGCTGAGCCGCACCACGTTCACCTTCTTTTCGTGTAGCCACACCTGCACCGGACGCGGACACAGGGCCAGGACCGAGGCCAGGCGCAGACGATGCGTCTCTTCCGGCAGCTTCTCCCCGTGGGCCAGCCGCAGCGCCTCGGCGAACCACAACAGCGACGCGGACAGGTCGCCGCCGTCCATCCGGCGCGTGCCAAGCGCGACGTGCATCCGAACGAGCTGCCGAGCCGCCTTCTCGCGGCGACTCACCGCTTCCTGCCGCACTTGCTCCGCGATCCGGGCGAGATCCTCGGCCAGCTTCCGGTCATGGGCCTGCTCATCGCGTTGCCGCACGGCTTCCTTGCTCCGCCTCTTCTCTTGACTCAACTCGGCCTTGATCTCGTCGTGTTTTTCCTTCCATTTCGCCACGTCCATTTCCGCTTGCCGCATGCGCCGCAGCGTCGCCGACCCGGCATCGGCCTCCTGCCCGCGCGGGCGCCGCGTCTCCTGCTCGCGCTGGGCGAGAAGATGCGCCTGCTCGGCGGCATCGCGGGCCGAACGAGACGCCCGCCACCAGCCGTTCGCCATCAGGATCAGCCCGAGGCCGAGTAGTCCGCAGATGACGACCATTGGAGAGATGCGCCGCCGTCCCGACGGCGCGTCGGCTCCGTCCGGCGGGGATGGCGCCAACGCGCGGTCGGCGAAATGCACCGCGTCGCCGGGCAGGGACGGCGCTCGTCCACGGGCCGGCTCGCCGCAGATGGGGCAGCGCGATGTCGTCTCCGCCGCGGGGCCGCTCGTGAAGATCGTGGGATCCCAGGCATGACCGTGCAAGCAGATGACCTTCTGCGACATGGGAGCACTCCTGGAAACGCGGAGCGGCGAATGGTAGGGCGATTATCGCACAGCAAGCGGAGGTGTCAAGCTGCCGCCCGACGTCCGTGCGTGCCGGGGGTGCAGTAAGAGGCACGAACCCAATGCGATTTGGGTTCGTGGCCCTTGAAAGGACAGGTCCGAATGCACGGCGAAATCATCAATCCGCAATCCTATCTCCCTCTCCCCGCCGCAGCACCGCCTCCCGATCCGCCGCGACGCCCGCGAAACGCTCGCGGACACCGTCGGGCCAACGCACCTCCAACGACTCCGCCTGGCCGACCTCGCCCAGCCCAAAGTGAGCGCGGGAATCGTTGCTGCACAGGTAGCTGGAGGCGGGATTGATCCAGCCCAGCCAGGTGCGTCCGGCCGCCACGATGCGGATCTCGGCGCCGTAGGCAGGCCGTCCTCCGTGCGCCGGGTCGAATGCCTGGACCAACAGCCAGTGACCACGGTGCGGGGCGACGTTGCGGAACAGTCGAACTCGGCCGCCGACGCTCGTCGCCAGAAGATCCAGCGCGCCATCGCCGTCGATGTCGCCGCAGGCCAGGCCGCGCCACACGCCCGGCTTGCCGCAGAACGCCGGCTCAAGGGCCGAGCGATCCACGAACTTCCCCATGCCGTCATTGGCGAATAACTGATTGCGCTGCTCGTAGGGGGTCCAGAAGGAACGCTCGTCCCGCGCTTTCGCCGGAGGTCGCGCAATGTCTCCATTCACCACCGCCACATCGAGAGAGCCGTCCAGGTTGAAATCGGCCAGCACCGTCCCGAAACCCGTGCCCCTCCAGACGGGCCGGATCAAGCCGCTGGCCGCCGTGCGGTCTTCAAATTCCCCGCGCTTCACTTGCTTCCACAGGGTATTGCTCTCGATCGTCAAGTGCGTGATGAAGAGGTCGAAAAGGCCATCGCCATCCACGTCCCCGATCGCCACGCCCATGTTGGCCTCCGCCTGTCCCATGACGTTGTAAGCCACGCCACGCAGGACCGCTTCTTCCTGGAACGTCCCCTGCCGCTGGTTGATCCAAAGATGGTTGGGCTTGCCGTCGTTGGCTATCAGAATGTCGGGCCAACCGTCGCCGTCGAAGTCCGCGCACAGGACTCCCAAGCCCGGTCCCGCGACCCGGCCCAACCCCGACGAGCGCGTCACGTCCTCGAAGCGCACCTTGGCCTTCTTCCCTCTGCTTCCGCCGAGGTTGCGGTAGAGCTTCGTGACGGTCCCCGGGAACGTACGCGGGTGACAGAAATCCTGTCCTCCCACCATCTCACAGACGACGGACGGATCGTAGCGCAGGTAGTTGACCACGACGAGGTCGAGCCAGCCGTCCCGGTCATAATCGACGAACGCCGCCGAGGTGGCCCAGAACGGGTGCTCCAGGCCGGCCTCGGTCGTGGTATCGCGGAACGTGCCGTCGCCCTGGTTGACGAACAGTTGGACCCCGCCATACTGGGTGAGGCAAACGTCCGGCCGTCCATCGTTGTTGACGTTGCCGATGGCGACGCCGGTGTTGTAACCCGCCACGTCCAGCCCCGACCCTTTGCTGACGTCGGTGAAGGTACCGTCGGCATTTTGCCGGTACAGCCGGTTTGTGGAAGTCGAGCCGGGCCGCGCCGTGCAGCAGGTAGACGTCCAGCCGGCCGTCCTGGTTGAAATCGAACAGGGCGGCGCCGGTCCCCATGATCTGGGGCATGAAGTACGTTCCCGTGGGACCCGGATCCTGCACGAAGTCGATCCCGACCGCCTCGGTCACGTCTTCAAACCAGGGCGGCGAATCGGGAGCGGAAGGGGAGAGGCGGAGGCGCTGCCAGCCCCAAACGCTCGCTCCGAGGAGCAAGGAGGCGAGGACCACCACCGCGAACCAGCGCCGGAGCGTCATACGAGAGGCCATGATCGAGTGGCGAGCGGGGAGTTTCCACCCTGCGCTCGTTTGAAGGTTAGTGGCTCTTGTTTCCCCTTGATGGCGCGGCCTCATAATAGCGGATCGCGGCTTGAAGCCGTCGCACCAGAAGGGGGTCGCCGTCGCGGACCAGGGCTAAAGCCTGGCGGGTTGCGGCGGCCGCCTCGGGCATGCGATCGTTGGCGGCGTAGGCGAGGGCCAGAGTGGCCTTCACTTCCGGCCGGCGGTCGCCGGCCGCGTCGGCTTGACGGGCACGCCACAGGGCTAACCGTGGACAAGGACTCCAAGGAGGATCCCCGGAAAGCACGGTATGGGCCAGGTGAAGGGCCTTTGCCGGCCACTCGGGATCGCGTCGCAGCCCTTCGGCGTAGACCGCGGCCGCAGCCGCATGCTCGTTCTCTTCGTCCAGCGTCGCCGCCAGATTGTAATAAGGCTCCGCATTCTCGACGCCCAGCCGGATCGCCTCCTGGAAACAACCGCGGGCCTCCTCCCGGCGGTCGGTCAGCACCAGGGCCAGGCCCAGACTGTCGTGATAATGGCCGATCCAGGGGGCGTTGGCAACCGCCCGTCGAAATAAATCCACGGCTTCCTCGTCCTGCCCTTGCATCAGGCGTATCAACCCCAGGTTGTGCAAAGCCAGAGCATTATCCGGCGCTATCCGCGTCGCCCGCTCTAAATGCCTGGTTCCCTCCGCCGTCCGGCCCTGGTTGAAAAGGTAAGTCCCCAGGGACTGGTGGGCCACCGCGTTGTTGTCCGTCACCTGAAGGGCATGGCGCCAGACCGTTTCCTCATCTTGCCAGAAGGAGAGTTGGGACCGCGTGAGCAGAGCGCAGAAGAGCAGCACGATGGCCGACCCGCTTGCCAGAGCGATTCGGCCTCCGGCGCGATCCGCCAGGGTCGTCGGGATCGACCAGGCCAGGGCCAGGAAGATGCCGAGGAGAGGGAAATAAGTGTAGCGATCCGCCATCGACTGCTCGCCGACCTGAACCAGGCCAATCACGGGCACCAACGTTCCCAGATACCAGGACCAACCCACGAGGAGGGCGGGCCGGCGACGGCGCTGCCACACCGCCAGGACCGTCAGGGCCGTCAGCACGAACGCGGAGCCAAGGACGGCCGTCACGGAGATTTGCGAACCGGGATGGGGATAAAGAATGGCCAGGTCGGTCGGCCAGACCATCTTTCGCAGGTAGCCGGTGTAGGCCAGCACGGCATTCGCCACGCGAACGGCCAGGGGAACCTTGTCCAACGAGACGACGGCGCCGTTCAACTGGGCGTAAAGAGTGACCATGCAGGAACCGGCCGCGATCGCCAGCAACGGCACTTTCTCCAGGAGCAGGCGAGAGAGAGGGACGGCAGGCGTTCCCTCCTCCGTTGTTTCGCTGCCTGGGCCGGCACGTTGGCCCAGTGTGGCGGCATGGGTCGGGAAGCGCCGCAAGGGCCAATAATCCAGCAGCAGCAGCAGGAAAGGCAGCGTGACCAGCATGGGCTTGGCCAGCAGACTGAGTGCGAAGACGCCCAACAGCAGCGTATAGCGAAGGAACGAAGGCCGTCGAACGTAACGCCGATACGCCTCCAGGGCCAGGAGTCCGAAACAGGTGCTGAGCAAGTCCTTTCGCTCCGCGACCCAGGCCACGGATTCCACGTGCAGAGGATGCAGAGCAAACAGAGCGGCCACCAGGGCCGGACGCCAGATGGCTCGGGTCATTCCGTGCAGCACCAGGAAAACGAGCAGCGTGTTGACGGCGTGCAAGCCGACGTTGACCAGATGAGGGCCGAACGGGCGAGGTCCGAAGAGCTGACAATCCAGCATGTGCGACAGCCAGGTCAACGGGTGCCAGTTGGAGGCGTGAAAGGTGGTCCAGGCCCAGCGCCAACCGGCGTGGGATAGCCCCTGCTGGACCATGGGGTTGCCGGTGACGTAGGCCCGGTCATCGTAATCCAGAAACAGGTGCGCGGAAGCCGGAGCGTAGATGCAGAACACAGCGGCCGACAGAAGAAGGCCCAAAAGCAAGAGCAGCCGGGTTTGCATGGCCCGTCCTTCGTCGGTCCCTGGTGGATTAGGCCGAGGATTTTTCCTCCTCGCGGGACGTGTTCGTTATGATCCCTTTCGGTGGCGCGGCTGTCAAGTAATGTGAGAGCCGGAGGAGACGCCTACTCATACTTTTCGGGAGGTCTGGAGGAGGGGTCTTGGGGAGAGGAAGCTCTGAAATCGCCTCCTCTGTCGCGGAGACACGCCCGTCTGGGAATGCGTCGTTTTCCCGCGAACGGACTGCTACCCTTCACCTCCGCGTAGGGCACGAATTTTTTTTCGAGATTATTCTTGACGAGCGGCGTCCGTGAGCGTAGGGTCTGAGGAAGACTCGCTTTCTCACTTTTTTTTCACTCGGGAGGAGTGCCTTATGAGAGTTGTTCGTTACCTTCGACGCTTCCGCGCGTTCACGCTGATCGAGCTGCTGGTGGTGATCGCCATCATTGCCATCTTGATCGGCCTGCTGCTGCCGGCCGTGCAGAAGGTCCGCGAGGCCGCCGCACGCAGCCAGTGCATCAACAACCTCAAGCAGATCGGCCTGGCTTTGCAGAACCACCACGACACGCTCAGCATGCTCCCGTGCGGCGGCACGAACGCCTGGCCCAACGGCATAGGCACGCTGCAGAACCAAAACGGCAGCTGGGCCTTCCAGATCCTGCCGTACATGGAGCAAAACAACACCTGGAACCTGGCCGCTTCCAACATTGCCGTCGTGAAACAAGCCCTCATCAAGACGTACTTCTGCCCTTCGCGTCGCGGGCCGACCCTGCTGCCCTCCAATGGCAAAGTTGGCGGAATGGATTATGACGGTAGCTGCGAAAATGGCAACTTCACGTTCCAATCGCCTACTACGGGTGTAAACGTTACGACTCGGGGCATCATTGCTCCGAAGACCATGGCGGGCGTCACTCTGGTGCAGATCTCCGATGGGACCAGCAACACCATCGCGGTCAGCGAGAAGAACCTCTCCCGGACGAATTTGAACACCGGGAACGATCCCTGCGACAATGCGGGGTACTCCTGGGGCTACGACTTCGGCGGCGCCGGGAACTGGGATAACACGCTGGGCAGCGTGAACTACCAGCCCGTGCAGGACAACACGGCGCTGGGCAACAATTGTACCCACGGCTTCGGCTCGGCCCACACCGCCAAGATGAACGCGGTCTTCGCCGATGGCTCCGTCCAGCAGATTACCTACACCGTGAACCTGAATGTCTTCAGGTCGCTGTGCGGCATCAACGATGGGGCCGTGATCAACCCGGGCAGCTTCTGAGTCCTCCGCGGTCGGAGCGGGCACGGCAACAGGGGCCGTGCCCGACCGGATTGTTTCCCGACGTTCGGTTGCTCCGACCCTTTTTGCCCGGAATGTCCACCGACTTGCCCGTGTCGGGTGCGCGAATCGTTTCTGGTCGTAAGGTCATCTTTCTCCCCTCTCCCCCCGCTTCGGGGGAGAGGGGAGAAAGATGACCCCTCCCAGAATCCGCGCATGCACCTCCGTCTCCATTTTCTTGAATTATCCTTGACGCCCGGTGAGCAGAGGATTACTTTCAGAGCGTATCTCTTTTTGTACTTTCTTCACTTTGGAGGTGCGCTTTATGAGAGTTGCTCATTATCTCAAACGTCTGCGGGCGTTCACGCTGATCGAGCTGCTGGTGGTGATCGCCATCATCGCCATCCTGATCGGCCTGTTGCTGCCGGCCGTGCAGAAGGTCCGCGAGGCCGCCGCACGCACGCAATGCGTCAACAACCTCAAGCAAATGGGCCTGGCCTTGCAGAACCATCACGACACGCTGAACGCGCTCCCGTGCGGCGGCACGAATGCCGAACCCAACGGGACGGGCATCCTGCAGACTCAAAACGGCAGCTGGGCCTACCAGGTTCTGCCGTACATGGAGCAAACCAACGTCTGGAACCTGGGGGCTAACTCGTATACATCCGTTATCAAGCCGTTCTTCTGCCCCTCGCGCCGGGGGCCAATCGCGGTTAGTGGCGGTTCCAAGCCTGGCTCCGGCGGGATGGACTATGCCGCCGGCGCCCAGAATGTCACCTTCACCTTCAACTCGCCTACTACGGGTGCCAGCGTTACGACACGGGGCATCATCGCAAGGAAAGACCAGTCCCCCGTCACCCTGGTGCAGATCTCCGATGGCACCAGCAACACCATCGCGGTCAGCGAGAAGAACCTCTCCCGTACGAACCTGAACACCGGGAATGATGTCTGCGACAACGCGGGGTTCGGTTGGGGATGGGATTCCGGCGGCGCCGGGAACTGGGACAACACGCTGAGCAACGTGGCCTACCAACCCATTCAGGACAACACGTCGACCGGCGGCCAATGTACCCACGGCTTCGGCTCGGCCCACACCGCCAAGATGAACGCGGTCTTCGCCGATGGTTCCGTCCAGAACATCAGCTACAGCGTACAGCTGACTATCTTCGAGTCGCTGTGCGGCATCAACGATGGGGCCGTGATCAACCCGGGCAGCTTCTGAGTCCTCCGGTGGCAGGCGAGCATGGCGACCTCCGCCGTGCTCGCCCGCCTTGCTTTCCCAAGATCCTTTTTCCCCTCTCTCGTCCGCTTCGTCTCTTTTTCCCGGGAATGCTCGCAACACCGCTCGGCGGCGCTCGCGGCGAATCCGATGACATTTGTTCTCGGGGCGCTTACGCAGCCCCGCTCGCCCATGAAGTTCGCTTCCCTTCGCTTCCAGATAGGCGAAGGTGTTGTTAGAATGCGGGCAGAGCAAGGGACTTCCGAGCGCCTCCGCCGACGATCCGCCGCATCGATGTCCCACGGAGTCGAACTTTCGTGTCTCGTCGTCTGTTCCATACTCTCTTTCTGGCCTTGCTGTTGGCCCTGACCGGCGGCGTCGCTTTCGGTGCCTGGTTGTTCCTCCGCGCCGAGCCAAGTCCGCAGCCTCCGGTCGTCCCGCTGGGGGAGCTGGATCCCACGACAGCCGGCATGATCGAGCGCGCCGAAGCGCGGGTGCGTGCCTCTCCGCAATCGGGGGCGGACTGGGGTTGGCTGGGGAAAGTACTGCTCGCCGCGCGACTTCGTCCCGAAGCCATGTCCTGTTTCGCCCGGGCGGAACATCTCGATCCGCACGAGCCGCGCTGGCCCTATCTTCAGGGCGTTGTCCTGCTGGCGGACCATCCCGATGACGAGGCCATGCCGTTTCTGCTTCGAGCCGTCGAGCGTGCCGGCTCGTCGCCGGACATGCCTCGCCTTCGGGTCGCGGAACTGCTGCTCAAACAGGGCCGTCGGGAAGAGGCCGAGGAACATTTTCGCCTCCTCCTGGCGGCAACTCCCGACCATCCCCGCGCCCAACTGGGCCTGGCTCGCATCGCCCTAGCGAGGGGAGACCTCCGCGAAGCCCTCGGGAGGCTGGAGCCGAGCCTGTCCAATTCGTTTGTCCGCAAGTCCGCATCTGCTGCTGGTCAAAGTTCGGCAAGAGATGGGCGACGCGGAGGGCGCACGCCAGGCGCTCCAGCAGGCTTCCGCCCTTCCTCTCGACACGGACTGGCCCGACCCGTTCCTGAACGAAGTGCGCGCGTTGGAAACGGATAAGTTGACCGTCCGTCGTCGTGCCGAGCAGGAATCGGATTCGGAGTCCCAGCAATTACTGGAGACCGTGGAGCGCGATCACCCGGAGACGAGGGCGGTAATCGAGGGACGGCGACTCCTGGCCGCCAAGGATGCCAGGGGCGCCGAACAGGCGTTTCGGCAGGTGATTGCGCTGGCACCGGAATACGCCCAGGGGCATTACTGGCTGGGAATGGCCTTGCGGGACCAGGGCAATCTCGGCGGTGCCGCCGCCAGCTTCCGCAGGACGATCCAATTGCAGCCAAGCCATGCGCGTGCGCACGAGCAGCTCGGCAAGTGTCTGGAAGGGCTAGGGGATCGTGCCGGGGCCATCGAGGCTTATCGGGCCGCCGTTCGTTATGAGCCTCAGAAGGCGGAGGTTCACGCCCGCCTCGGTGAGTTGCTGGCCGACGATGGCCACGATGTCGAGGCCCTCGAACATCTGCGGCGTGCTCTTGCTTTGGCCCCTGACGATGCGAAGAGTCGAGAACGGATCGAGCGAATGCAAAAGCGAACCGAGCCGCGACCGTCCGGGAGCGGAGAAAGCACCGCTCCCTGACGGTCGCGGCTCGGATTCCTTGGTGGGAGATCGGCCATGTTCAAAGGGAAACTCCTGGCCGGAGCTGCGGCGACGGTCCTGATCGTTGTTGTGGCCGTGGCTGCCGTCGTATGGCTTCGCGCGGACAAGGGGACAACGTTCGCCGCCAGGCGAGAAGCCCTTCCGCGATGTCGCCGTGGAGTCCGGTATCACGTTCCGCATGCGCTTTCTGACCGAGGAGCAAGGCCAAACCTTCAAGGTCAATCTCTACGATCACGGCAGCGGGCTTGCGGTCGCCGACTATGACGGAGACGGCCACGATGACATTTATTTCGTGAATCAACTCGGAGCCAATGCGCTCTTCCGCAACCGGGGAGATGGGACCTTCCAGGATGTCACGTCCAAGGCAGGGGTCGGCTTCGGCGATCGCATCTGCACGGCGGCCACCTTCGCCGATTACGACAACGACGGCCGACAAGACCTGTTCGTGACCAGCACCCGCGGCGGCAACGTCCTGTTCCACAACCAGGGCGATGGCACCTTCCGGGATGTCACCAAGGAAGCGGGCGTGGTCCACGTCGGACATTCCCAGGCCGGCTTCTTTTTTGACTATGACAACGATGGCTTCCTCGACCTCCTCGTCCTCCAGACGGCCTCCTGGACGACCAAGGAGTTCGATGAGGAGTCCAAATACTTCCCGGGAAAAGAAACGCTCACGGACATTATGGGTAGCCCCAGAGAGTACAACATTCTCTACCACAACAATAAAGACGGGACGTTCACCGATGTCACGACGAAATCCGGTCTGAAGGGGAAGGGTTGGGCGGCCGACGCCGCCATTTTCGATTACGACGAAGATGGCCATCTCGACGTGCTGATCACGAGCATGTTCGGTCCCTCACAGCTCTACCGCAACAACGGCGACGGCACTTTCACGGAAGTCACGCGGAAGACATTGGGCCGTACTCCCGCCGGGGGAATGGGGGCGCGGGCGTTCGACTTCGACAACGACGGCAAGCTGGACCTGTACATCGTGGACATGCACTCCGATATGTGGGTGCCTTTTGGGTTCGACCTTTCTCGCCTGGACGAAAAAAAGAAGCACCGGCACATGTTCGTCCCCGATAATCTGGAGGACAACCCCGAGGCCATGGCGGTGGAAAAACGAGTACAGACCCAGATCGGACTGCGCTACGACGAGGTTGTCTTCGGCAACACCTTCCACCGCAACCTCGGAAAAGGGAAATTTGAGGAGATGTCGGATCGAGCCAACCTGGAGACGTTCTGGCCGTGGGGCATCGCCACGGGCGACTTCGACAACGACGGCCTGGAAGACGTCTTCATTCCTTCGGGGATGGGCTATCCCTGGAAATACTGGCCCAACCGCTTGCTGATGAACAACGGCGACCGGACCTTCCGCGAATGTTCCCACGAGGAGGGGGTGGAGCCGCCCGCCGAGGGAACGTTTCTCGCCGAGGACGTGCGCGGCCGACCGATGCCGCGCAGCTCGCGCAGTGCGGCCGTGGCCGATTTCGACGGTGATGGACGGCTGGAGATCGTGACCAACAACTTCAACGACCGTCCTTACTACTTCAAGAACGGTTCGCCGCGAAAGAACTACGTGGCCTTCCGGCTGCGGGGGACGCGAAGCAACCGCGACGCCATCGGCGCCGTGGTACGGGTTTCCGTGGGAGATCAGATTCACACGCGCCAGGTGAATCCGGCGGCCGGCTACCTGTCCCAGTCCTCGAAGACCGTTCATTTCGGGCTGGGCGGCCAGGAGAAAGTGGATCGGGTGGAGATCCGATGGCCCAGCGGTCTCGTCCAGAAGTTGGATGGCTGCGACATCAACCAGCGGCACGACGTTGTCGAGCCAGCCCCGTAATGGCCTTGCCGCGACGCCGGGATGTCAGCACGTGCGCGAGCTTTGCAGTCGGCCCTTGTCCAGCTCGTGGACGTGGGTAGCCTGCTCCGTCAATCGGGGGTCGTGGGACGAAAGGATGACGGTCCTTCCCTCGGCATGCGCCTGCTGCAACACGGCCCGTAATTCGCGCGTCGCCTCGGCATCCAGGTTCGACGTCGGTTCGTCGGCCAGCAACACGTCGGGCGTCCCGGCCAGGGCGCGGGCGAGGGCGACGCGCTGCTGCTCGCCGCCGCTGAGATGCCGTGCCGGCGTCGCCCGTTTCTCTTCGAGTCCGAAGCGGGCGAGTAGTTCGCGGGCCCGACGCTGACGCTCAGCGCGGGTCAGGCCGCGTGGGATCAGCGCGTAGGTGATGTTGGCCGCGGCGGACAGGTCGGGGAGGAGGGCGAAATCCTGAAAGACGAATCCCATTCGCCTCCGCAGCCGCGTCCGGTACATGCCGGAGCAGGCGTCGAGGTCGTCTCCCTCGAAGAGCAGATGTCCCCGCGTCGGCCTCTCCAGGGCGCCCAGAAGGGAAAGCAGAGTCGTCTTGCCCGCGCCGGAAGAGCCGATCAGGACGGTCAAGCTGCCTCGTTCGATGCCCAGGGAAACGCCGTCCAGGGCGCGGACTTCGCCGCCAGGACCGCCGTAATGTTTGCACAGGGATCGGGCCTCGTACAGCAGCATGGCCATCCGGCCTCACCTCATGGCCTCGCGCGGCGGTGCCATTGCGGCGCGCCAGCAGGAGTAGAGAGTACCGCTCAGCACGATCACCAGGGAGAGCACGAAGGCAAGCAGGGCGGGCACGGGGCGAAGCCGGAACGGCACTGGGACGTCGGCGACGGCTTCCGTCCCGCCCGGGAAAAGGGCGGCAATCCCATAGCCGTTGCCGACCCGTAACCACAGCCAGGCCAGCAACAGCGACGTACACGCCGCAGCCAGGCTGAGCGCGATGCTTTCCGCCACGCCGCGCAGTAAAATCTCGTCGGTTTGCCAGCCGGTGGCCTTGAGGATGCCGATCTCGCGCCGTCGCTCCGGCAGACCCAACCCCGAAGTGACCAGCAGCACGAGGATGCCGACGACGAAGACGAGGACGAAGTGAAGACTGAAGACGCCTTCGCGGTGCAGCAGGCCGCGGGGCAGCAAGGCGAGCAATTCCGCGCGGGACGTTACGCGCGGCCGAATAACTTCCTTGCCCGGCCCCTCGTTCAGCCGAAGGCCGCGCTCGATGGTCCGGCTGATGAATCCCTGATTCTCCGGCCGACACCAGACCAGCAGGTCGGTCGCCGCTCCGTCCCGGTCGAACACATAGGCGGCCGAGTCGAAGGTGGTCAGGATCAGGTTCGCTTGCCAGAGCGGCCCATCGGGCTTGAAGACGCCCACCACGCGCGAAAGCCGATCACCGCGGCGATTTTCGTAAAAGGGAAGCAGGAGGTCTCCGACCTGGAGCTTCAGCCGACGGGCCAGGCCCGTGCCGATGACCAGCTCATTGAGTCGGCCCGAGCGGGGCAGCTCGCCGTCGATGCCCTCGGACCAGTCGGGGAGGAACTCGGGCGGCAGACCGACGAGTACGGCATGGACGCGGTCCTTGCCGAGGACCACCTCGCCGACGATCCGCGGCGCGACGGCGGTGACGCCGTCGATTTGCCGGATCGCGGACACCATGGCCAGCGGGAGAGGGCTGGGCCGTCCGAACTGGCTGCCCGTGACGTAGAGATCGGCGCCGAAGCGCGCCGAACGCATCGCCTCGGCCCGCAGTCCCTCGGCCAGCCCCAGACCGACCAGGTAAGGCAAGAGCATGACCACGAGGGCCAGGAAGGATACCGCACTGCGTAACGGGTGAAGAAAGATGGACTCCAGACCCGTGCCGAGGATATCAAGGAGGTGGCGCATCACCGGCCTCCTCGCCGGCCGAGCGGCTGTCCGAGCGTCCATCCAGCGGCGGATAGGAGAGGAAGGAGCCGGTGTGCCAGGGGCAGAA
Source organism: uncultured Planctomycetota bacterium (assembly GCA_963849325.1). Classification (GTDB taxonomy): domain Bacteria; phylum Planctomycetota; class Planctomycetia; order Gemmatales; family Gemmataceae; genus JAJPHU01. The sequence continues at coordinate 1,149,820 of CAWKHF010000012.1, forward strand.
GCAGGCGCCCCCGGGGACCAGACCGTGCCCGAGGGAGCAGCTGCCCTCCAGGCGGGGATCCAGTGCGAAGGCACAGCCGGATAGGTCGGTCGCGGGACCGAACCCCAGCCCGCCGACGAGGCGCTGGAACGACTCGGCGCGTGCCTCCTGGCGTTGCTCGGCCCGTCCCTCCGCCACGAAGACCGCGACGGCGGCAACGGTCAGGAGCAGCAGAAAGAGCAAAAGGCCGGCGGCGCGCGATTCCATCAGTCGTGGATCTCCAGGAGGTCTCCGCCCTTTTCGCGGTTAACTTACTCCGTTTCCCCTTTCCGGCCACGCCGAAGAGCTTTCCCCCGGACAGCGAGTCGGCACACCCGTTGTTTTGTCCCGATCGCTACTCCAGCGGAAGGTATACGAGGGAGGACTGAGGAAATGATTGTTAACGCCTACGCCGTACTCGATGCCTTCGTCAGCTTTCTCCGCCTGGGTTTGGGCCTGGTAGTGCTGGGGCTGGCGTTGTCCGTATCCGGCTACGGCTTCCGTCGGGCGGTCCCCCGGCCGGCGCGAGAATCTCTGGAAAACCGCTACTACCTCCTCGTTCTCCTGGCCGGACTCTTGCTCGGGTTGAATGTACTGGCCTGGCCCTTGCTCTACTTGCTGCTGCAGAGTTATGTGCCCCAGTGGCCGGGCGTCATGTGCATCTACGGCGTCACGCGGATCGGCAGTCACAGCCTGGGCGTCAGCCGCTACCTGCCCCCCCTCCTGACGGCCCTCCAGGTGATGAAACCCACCCTCGTCTTCCTGAGTGGGGCCTGGTTCGTCCTGCACCTGGTCAACCGTCGCACCCGCACGGCGCCGCTGACCGGCCGAGTCCGGCTTGTCCTGCTGGCTTCCGCACTGTTGGCGACCGTTGATGCCGCCGCGGAAGTCGCGTATCTCGCCATCCCGAAAAAGGAAGAGTTTTTGTCGGCCGGCTGCTGCACGACGGCCGCCGGCGAAACGGAGGCGAGTCGATTCCTGCCCGGAACGCTGGTCGCCGACAAAAACGTCCCCTGGTTGTACGCCGTCTACTACGCGGCGAACCTCGGCCTGTCGGCGACCCTGGCGGGCTGTCTGCGCTCCGTCAGGCGAGAGGTCTCCCCAGTGCGGCTGGCACTCCTCGCCCTCGGCGTGGTGGGGACACTGGCCGTCAACATGGTCTTCTTGACGGACGCGGCCGCGCCGCGCCTCCTGCACATGCCGGATCACCACTGCCCTTACGACCTCATTCCTCAGGCGCCGGAAAGTCTTGCCGCGGTGACCTTGTTCCTCGGCGGCGGCTTCTGCGTGGGCTGGGCCGGTGTCGCCGGCTGGCTGGGCCGCGGCCCGGAATGCGAGTGGTTTCTGGCAGGAACGGTCTCGCGTCTCCTCCGAACTGGGTTAATCGCAATCCTTGCTTCCATGCTGCTGATGTCCGCCGAACTGGCCTTCGCGTGAAGAACCCTGTCTTCCCAAAAATGACTACCCTTACGGAATCTGCTACCCCACGGAACAGAAAAAGCCGGGCGAGGTAGAAAACAGTCAAGACGGACACGGCTGAATGCCGATAGATTATTCGAAACGATTCGCCCCGCTCTCTCTCCACCGCGAACGTCATCGCCGCATTGCGGTCAAGGAGGAGCCTGTATGTCTCTCAATCGGCGAATGGCCGTGGCGCTCCTCTCCACCATCCTTCTCCATCTTCCGTCCGCACTACCTGCCGGCGAACCTGCGGCTGCGGGCATCGTCTTCGTGGTCGGCGGCGTGGGCGGACTCGACCCGATCCAAGCGTGCGCTCCCTGGACGTTGCCGAAGGCGGGCGTGCCGCACCGCATCGAGGTTTTCCCCTGGACACACGGCAAATGCCGGTTGCTGCGCGATCTGCGCGACACGCCCTATCTGCTGGCGCAAGCGGAGCGCCTGGCCGAGGCGGTGCGCCAAGCGCAGGCCCGCGAACCGAGCCGGCCGATCTACCTCCTCGGCCACAGCGCCGGCGCCGGCGTCATCCTGGCGGCGGCCGAGAAACTGCCGCCGGCCAGCCTGGAGCGCATCCTCCTCCTGTCGGCGGCCGTCTCGTCGACGTACGACCTGCGCGGCGCCCTTCGCGCCACTCGCCGCGAAGTGGTATGCTTCAATTCAACGTATGATCGCTTGTGCCTGGATTGGGGTACCAGCGTCTTCGGCACCGTCGATCGCGTTTACGGGCCGGCCGCCGGCCTCGGCGGCTTCCAGCCGCCGACGGACCTCGATGAGGAGGGCCGCGAGTTGTACCGCCGACTGGTGCAGGTGCCGTGGCGCCTGGAGATGGTCCTGAAATGTACCGACGGCTCCCATCATGGGCCGTGCATGCCCATCTTTCTCGCCCGCCAGGTCGCCCCGTGGCTGCTGCCGTGATCGTCTGGGCCGTCCCCGCGCCTTGTCCGGAAGCCGCGGACGCATTGTGAGGGCCGAACCGTGAGAGAGACAAAGACGTCTCCGTGGACCGAGACCGCCAATCGCCTGGTCCCGCCGTATAACGTCATTCTGGAGAATGACGATCACCACTCGCACACCTTCGTCGTCCGCGTGCTGTGCAAGGCTCTCGGCCATTCGATCGACCGCGCCTATCAACTGATGCTCCAGCGCATCTGACCGGCCGGGCCATCGTCTGGACGGCGCCGAAGGAGGTCGCCGAGTTGAAGGCCGAGCAGATCGCCACCTTCCGCGAAGAGCCGCACGGCCCGCTCGGCTGCACGATTGAACCGGCGTCCGGCTGTTAAAACGCTTGCACGCGCTCCGTCCTGCGCCTACCATCAGCGGGCAGGAATCCCCCTGTCCGCATCGCGGAGGACGTTGTCATGGCCCTCGAACCCTTGGCCGTCGGCGTGTGCAGCTGGTCGCTGCAAGTCAAGAACGTGCCCGAGTTGAAACGGTTGCTCGACCGTCTCGGGTTGTCGGTCGTGCAGATTGCCTGCGGCGATCCGCACCACGCGGCCTGGGACGAGGGCGACCGACTGCCCGAGGCGGTGCGGGCGGCCGGCTTCGAGATGAGCGGGGCCATGCTCGGCTTCCCCGGCGAGGACTACACCACGCCGCAGACCATCCAGCGCACCGGCGGCTTCGGCAACCCCGCCACCCGCGGCGAACGGCTCGAACGCTTCCGCTGGGCCTTGGATCGTACCCGGTCGCTGGGCCTGAGCGACCTGATGCTGCACGCCGGCTTTCTGCCCGAACCGGGCAAACCCGATCGCAAACCGTTCCTCGACACGCTCGGCCAGGTCAGCGCTCTGGCCGCCGAGAAGGGCGTCACGGTCGCCTTCGAGACCGGACAGGAGACGGCCGACCTGCTCCGCCGCACGCTCGACGAACTGAAGTGTCCGAACCTAAAGGTCAACTTCGACCCGGCCAACATGCTCCTCTACGACAAGGGCGATCCGTTACGGGCGGTGGAAATCCTTGGGCCGGACATACGCAGCGTCCACGTCAAGGATGCCAATCGTCCGAAGACGCCGGGCGTCTGGGGCGACGAGGTGCCGCTCGGACAGGGGCAGGTCAACATTCGCGCTTTCGTGCAGACGCTGAAAAAGGTCGGCTATCGAGGCTCCTTGTGCATCGAACGCGAGGTGGGCAACCAGGAAGAGCGTCTGCGCGACGTGGCCCACGGCATCCGCTATCTGCGCGAATGTCTGCGCGACGATTCTCGGCCCTGACAGAAGCACCATCCGGGTGGGGGCGTCATTCGAGCTATCGGAGCCCGCAGCGTCCACGAGAGACTGCTCCTCGCGGACGCTGCGGGCTCCGACAAGACCTCGATGGTTTGGGCACCAGGAGCCAGAGCTGCACATGGCTCAGCTGCCTGCGGGCGGCTGGACTTGCGTGACGGTCACGGTATCGGGGCCATCGGTCTCCTCCATGCCGTCGGGGATCGTGTCGAAGTGGCCGCTGATCGACCCCGCCGTCACCACCACGAAGGAAGCGCCCACCACCGGCGCGTAGTTCAGCAGGATGAGGTTGCCCGACAATTGCGCCGCGCCGGTGACGGCCAGTACGGTCGGAAATCCCGATGGGGCCTCATCCACGGCCAGCGTGCCCTCGGCCAGCTGCTGGTACGAACCCAGACCCGTCGTGCTGCCGCTCGCGTCCAGTTGCACTCGCCCATTGTTGATGACCTCGCCCGCGCCGGTCAGTGTACAGCCGCCGGTCACCTCCAGGTTGCCGTTGACGCTGCCGATAGCACCGGCGCCCACGGTCAACACAGCAGGAGGGACGGTATTGCCAACGCTGAGCACGAGGAAGCCGGGGGCGGCATCCTCGACGAACCCCGTCGGCGAATCGATCGGTCCTTGCAAGGTCAGGTTGCCCATCAACTGCATCACGCCGTCCAGGTCCGCCGTCGAAGCGCCACTCGGGCCGGCGGCGCCCACCAGTGTCAGATTGACGCCGCTGTCCACCCGCAAGTTGCCGAGGTTGGTGAACGGAGCGAGGATGATGGTCGGCGCGCGATCCGGCGGTGTTGCCTCAATGGTGCCCAGGGGCGAGTTGGTGATGCTGCCGCTGTCAACGACGGAGGTGATCAGGGGGAGCGACAGGGTTATGTTGCCCACGACATTGCTGATGGAAGCGGTAGAGCTGGCCAGAAACAGGGGTCCGGTCCCCCCCAGACTGACGAAGCGCTCTGATTGCTCAGCGGTCCTTCGAGATACTTCGTGTCGGGACCGCTGGTGGTGAGACTGCCCGACGATCCGACGTTGAAGCCGCCGGCCAGGGCGATGGCGCCGCCCGTCCAGTTGCAGGTGGCATTCTCATTGACCGCGCCTGCCGTGGAGCCGGGGGCCGACATGAGGGTGCCGCCGGTGACGACGTTCAGGGTGGCGTTGTTGTCGTCGAGGGTGCCGTCCACCTGGACGGGGCCGGCGATGATGATGTTTCCGAGGCCGGGTCCGAGGGTGGCGCCGGCGACGAATTCGCCGGTGCTGAAGGGCGCGAAGGTGAAGGAGGAGTTGGGTCCGGCGTCGAGGTTGCCGTTGAGGTCGCCCGGTCCGATGACGGCGCCGCCGGCGAAGACGACGCCGGTGCCATTGAGGGGATCGGAGGTGTTGGCGACGATGCGGCCCAGATCGATGACTGGTCCTGCCAAAGTACTCGAGGTAGTGCCCGGCGCGTTGTTGTTGATCGTCAGCTGGGCGCCGGACGCGACCATGAGGAGACTGCCAATGGTGGTCAGGCTGTTGACGTTGGCCTCTGCCCCACCGATAGCGACGACGCCCGCAGTGCCGGGGATGAACGCATCATCGCTAGCACCGGGCACATGGACGTTTCCCGGATTGGTAAGGTTCGCCCAGTTGGCGGCGACGAACCAATCCGCAGGTGCCGCGAGAGTACCAGCGCCGATGAAGGTCATGGCATCGAGCACCGTCCGGTCTTCCAGGCACTCCAACTGCGGTTTCACAAACCGAGGCAGTCCGCGGAGACTTTTCTTCGCGGCACAGGTGGAGCAATTGTCGCCGCAAGCGTTCCCAAATGGACAACATAACGGACCTCCTTGAGAAGGAAAATGGGTATGCCAACTCTCATGGAATTGGCATCTTCTTGCTTATGGCTCGGTCAATGGAGACACTCGTCGATCCAGTACGGATCATCAAACGATCCGCCCGTAGAGCGCGGAATTCACCATGAGCGATAGGTTTCCTGATACCGCCGATCTTTCAGGGTTTCTTATTCTTACTCGGTCTCGGGGCGGTCATCGTCCGTATCGTATATTTGTCATTGGGACGCAGACGGGTGATACCTTCGTTCAGTTCCTTGGCCGTGAAGGGCAACTTCGACGTCAAGTCCTTCATGGGGTGCGAACGCTTGAGGAACAGCAAGGCCAACGCCGTGTTTAGGGACGCTCCATAGTTGGCAAGATCAGCGGAGGTCTGCACACCCCAACCGGGCCACCATCCACTTTTCTTCTGGTTCGAGACGATGTTTTCGGCTCCCCAGCGATACCAGTCCTTATCGCCGATGGTAGGAAAGTCGAAAAGCATCGCCACACGCTCCACCGACCAGAGAAGATAAAGATCTTGCGGTTCGCTTTTTTTTGTCATATCACCGCTAGGCTTGCCAATACGTTGAGATAAGGCGGATAATCCGCGCAGGATGTGAACGTCCTTCTCGCCGCGGCTGGTGAACCAGGCGTCGGTAATTTCAACCCACGACCCATCGCCAAGGCCATCACTCCGACGCAGGTCATCGAACTCCTTGAAGCAGGAAAATCCTGGTGTATGCGATACGTCCAGATCCCAGACGGATAAGCGTGGGATCGTTCAAAACGTTCGACCGCGATTTCCAAGGTGGGTTCGACGGGGACTCCATGCCGCCGAGCCGCCCACAAGCCCAATAGCGCAAACTGCGTGTTGGAATTGTCAGCGATATTATCTTGCGTCTCCTCCCATGTCAGCCGTTCGTCGCTTTGAAATACTAGGAGTGATTGCAATGGCAGTGGCACTTCCATACCGCGCACGCGCCTGATCCCTCGTCTTCTCTCCGCCATGCCGCCGCTTATTGAGTTCCTCCAGGCGATTGAGCAAGACTTGTTCAGCCAGCGCACCCATGACCCGACAAGGATAACTCCATCCACCCCCCCCACGTTGTCCCGCGATCAGTCGCAAGGCCAAGGTGTAGATTAGCTTCTTATCGCGGGGATCGCCGAGGCGATCGAAGAACAGGATGGCCAACGACAGTTCATAAGTCCCCTTCGTCAGAAGGACTCTCGGCCGGAGGTATTTCGCCGCCTTTTGGATCACTGGATCATCGACTGGCACTCCGGATTCCAGCAGGGCGTACGCCGGTAGAGCGCACGTTCCTACCGGGTGGGTACTGCCATACCGTACCCATTGCCAACTCCCATCTTCGGCCTGGCGCTTCTTGAGGAAGGCCACGCCCTTGTCGATGGCCTGATCGACCTTGGCCTGCTCCTCTCTGGTCAGCGGATTGGGATCGGCGGCGACCGGCGCGGCCCACGCCAGCCCCATCGCGCCGCACAGCAAGCCCGCACACGCACGCAGTCCAATAACTCGCATGGACAACATGATGCTTCCTCCCTCGAATGATCTATAGCAGTAACCGTTCAGCCGACTTCGGAAAATGGGCTTTTATGGCCATCGCATGAACTCCGAAGAGGCCATTAGTGGACATCAACGGACAGAAATACGGCTCAGATCGGGCGTTCTCCTGTGCAACTTCGTCCATTTTTCAAAGTCGGCTGAACGGTTACCTATAGCAAAATGGCGCATGGCGCATGGCGCATGGCGCATGGCGCATGGCGCATGGCGCATGGCGCATGGCGCACTGCGCATGGCGCATGGCGCATGGCGCATGGCGCATGGCGCATGGCGCATGGCGCATGGCGCATGGCGCATGGCGCATGGCGCATGGCGCATGGCGCATGGCGCATGGCGCAGGAGTTTTCAGATTTGTTGTCGGTGATTGGACGGGACATAGGTGCACTCCATGGCAATTGTGCTCAGGAGTAACTGCACCCTTATCCTCTTTCCCAAGAAAAGGCGATGGTAGCAGGGGAGAATGAAGACTTCAAGGGCACTCTTTTCTTTTCATTAATTTTTCATTTCCGGCGTCCTCGGGAGGTGAACCTTCCTCCGCGAAGCATCGCGGCCATCGTTCGATGTTCCGCGTGTTGCGCCATCGTGGTATACCGAAACCAGCCACGCTGGTCCCGCCCACCGCGATCGAGTCGGGAGAAAAAGACGATGGCGACTGCATCCTCGACGATGGTTCCCTGGAAGAACGGCTATCCGACTTCGGACGGCAAACCCATGGCCGAAACCGACTGGCACCGCGATCTGATGAACGCCCTCATCCAGACGCTGAAGGTCTGGTACACCGCCCATTCGCGGGTCTACGTCTCGGGCAATCTGCTGTTGTTTTACGAGCCGGGCAATCGTCGCCGTCATGTCTCGCCGGACGTGTTCGTGGTCAAGGGCATCGCCAAGCACGATCGCCCCAATTACCTTTTGTGGGAGGAGCGCAAGGGGCCCGACGTGGCGATCGAGCTGACCTCGTCCTCCACGCGCCGCGAGGACATGGAAGACAAATACCATCTCTATCAGGATACTTTGCGCGTCAAGGAATACTTCCTGTTCGATCCGCTGGGCGATTATCTTACGCCGCCGTTGCAAGGACATCGTCTGCGTCGCGGCCAGTATCATCCGATTCGCTCCGTCGCCGGGCGGCTGCCGAGTCAGGTCCTGGCCCTGCACCTGGAACGCAACGGTCGAGAGCTACGGCTGCACGATCCGGAGACGGGACAATGGTTGCCCACGCCCCTGGAGATGGCGACCGAGGCGGAAGCGGCGCGGCAGCAAGCGGAAGCGGCGCGGCAGCAAGCGGAAGCGCGGCAGCAAGCGGAAGCGGCGCGGCAGCAAGCGGAAGCCGAGAATGAGCGTCTGCGTCGTGAGCTGGCCGCGCTGCGCCGCCGCTTGCCGAACAATCCTCGCTCCTCCTGAGGGCCTATCCTGCCGATTCGGGACCATCGCGCAGGTTGCATTCCCTCGGGGCAATCTCCATAATGAGACCACTCCGTCCGTGGCTCGCCGGGTATTCCGTCTCAAGGAGAAGCATCCGTGTCGTTACGATTCGCTGCTTGCTTGTCCCTGGCCGTCGCCGCCGGGCTGCCGGCTTCCGTCTCCGCCGGCCCCTCCAACAGCCTGATGGACCTGACGCCCGACGGCAGCCGCCTGCTCGTCGCCAACACCGACAACGGCACGCGTCACCGTGGTGGACACGGCGACGAACAAGGCCCTGCGCGAGATCGCCGTCGGCGACAAGCCGGAGGGCGTGACCTGGATCGGCAACGGTCCCCTCGCCGCCGTCACCGTCTACCGCGAGGACCGCGTCGCCTTCGTCGATACCGACACGGGGCAAGGTCGTCGAGAAGCTCCGCGTGCCCAACGAGCCATACGGCATCGTCGCCACGAAGGACGGCACGCCGCGTCTACGTCACCCACGAATATCCCGGCACCGTCAGCGAGATCGACGTGGCCAAACGCAAGGTCCTCCGCGAGATGAAGGCCGGTTCGCATGGTGCGCGGCCTCGCCCTCAGTCCCGACGAGAAGCGGCTGTACGTCACCGAGTTTTACAGCGGCGTCCTGCACGCGCTGGACCGGCGCAGCGGCGCCAGTCGTCGATAGCTGGAAGGGCCACGCCACCGACAACCTGTCGCGCCACGTCGTCCTCCATCCGCGTCGGCCCAAGGCGTACCTGTCGCACATCCGCTCGAACATCGACGTCATCGACGGCCGCGGCTCGATCTTTCCGCACCTGAGCGTCTGCGACCTGGTGCCGCCCAACGGCACGAAGCGGCGGACCTCGTTCGCCATGGACACCTACAACGGCGTCTACGTCGTCACCAACCCGTGGGAGGCGGCCCTGTCGCCGGACGGCAAGCGGCTTTACACGATCTACGCCGGCACCAACGACATGAACGTGTCGCGACGTGATCGACGACGATTACAAGGAGATCGAGCGCGTCGGCCGCGCCGTGCGCGTCGGCCAGAACCCGCGGGCGGTGCGCGTCAGCCCCGACGGCAAGAAGGTCTACATCGACAACGCCCTGGACTTCGACGTGAGCGTCCACGACGCGGCGACCATGCAGCGTGCTGGCCCGCGTCAAGGTGTGCGAGCCGCCGAAGATCGCCGGAGTGGGTGCGCGGCAAGGTGCTGTTCAGCACGGCCAACCGGCCGCTGACGACGCCGGCGCTGGATCGCCTGCTCCTCGTGCCACCCGGACGGCCACAGCGACGGCCGGGTCTGGCAGAACCCCGAGGGGCTGCGCAAGACGCCGGCGCTGATGGGCCTGGCCCACACGCATCCGCTGCACTGGTCGGCCGACCGCGATGAGGTGCAGGACTTCGAGTACACCATCCGCGGCCGGCTCATGCAGGGCGCCGGCCTGCTCGCGCGGCTCCATCAAGCCCAAACTCGGCTTCGAGCCGATCGAGCTGAAGCGAAGACCTCGCCGGCCGCTCGAAGGACCTCGACGCCCTGGCGGTTTACACCAACTCGTTCGACTTCACCCTGTCGCCGCACGTCCCGGCGCCCGGCAAGCTGTCCGCCGCCGCCCAGCGCGGCAAGGCGTCTGTTCTTCAGCGAGGCGGTCGGCTGCGCCAAGTGCCACAGCGGGCCGTACTACACCGACAGCAGCCTCCGAAAGCCGTACAACCTGCACGACGTCGGCACCGGCGGCGACGATCCGTCGGAGAAGATGGGACCGAAGTACGACACGCCGACGCTGCTGGGCGTCTACCGCACCGGCGCCGTACCTGCACCACGGCAAGGCGAAAACGCTGCGCGACGTGCTGACGACGTGCAACACGGGCGACAAGCACGGCAAGACGAGTCACCTGAAACCGGACGAGATCGACGACCTGGTGGCGTTCCTGAAGTCGCTGCCGTATGAGACGCCGCCGGCCGAGACGCCGAACACGGTGAAGCATCGCTACATCCCGAGCGAGGCCCACCGGCAGAGTACGAGCAAGCGAAATAACCGTTAATCCAGTGTCCCCTTTGTCGTGGGGAGTTCCACTAGGCGGCTCGTGGAGGCATGCGTTCGGCGTGCGGCAACGGCTGATCGAGCAGATACCAGAGGTCGGTCCCCAGGGCGGACAGCAGAGGTTCGAGATCGCTGCCGAGTAGCTGGCCGCGCGTCAGGTCCAACCAAGTCAGACAGGTGCGGTCCCAGAGCAGGCGCACCGAGTACGAATCGGCCGCCTGGCGCTGGATGCGGATGCCGAAGTATCGCGGCGGCGGGCCGTCGATGCGCACGCCGTCGGGCAGTTCCCAGAACGGTCCTTGTTGTTCGGAGTCATCCGGCCAGTGCAGGCACATGGCCGGCAGGTGCGGCTCGAACGTGTTATCAAAATAACAGCGGACGACTTCGGGCGCCGGCAGGGTTGGCGTCATCGCTCGCCTCCAGGGCGTTTCGACTCGGCCGGGCTGGCCGATTTACCCGTTCCTCCGTGGCTCCGATGGCTCCGGCGCTGGCACCATGGTCCCGCGCGAGCCGTTGCTGCCGAGCGGCAGCCTCAGCTCCTCGAACAGCGCCGTCGCCTTGTCGGGGTGCTGCGTCAGATACCAGGCCAGGCCGCCGAAGAACATCTCCAGCTGGCCGACGTACTCCTCGGCCATGCGCGGCGCCGAGCGCCGAACAGGCGCGTGGCCAGGTCACGGCCCGACTGTCGGTGTGCAGGATCAGGTCCATCTGATGCCGCACGGCCGGCTTGCCGGCGCCGTCGCTGCCCTCCTGGTGGTTGAGCACCACGACGGCGCGGATGGACACCGAGGGCAGCAACGTGCCGGGACGGACCCGTCCCTCCGCGTACCATACACGCTGATGCGCCGTCCGCAGCACCGTCTGCCAGTGGACTTCACCATTCTGCGCGTCTTTCCAGGTGAAGCTGCCTTCGCCGCGCGATTGGATGTCGGTACACTTGGCCCCCAGGCCGCGCCACAACCGCACCGCCAGGTCCGGGTGGTCGAGCAGCCAGTAATACAGGCCCGGCCGGCAGTGAAACGCTTCCAAGGGTCCGCGCGACGACAGCGTCGGATGTTCGAGTACCGCGCGGACGCGCTCGCGCACCGGCGGCGGCAGCTCGTCCAGCGGCACGGACGCCGGCACGAACCCTTGCGCCACGGCCGACGGACGCGGCGTCGAGGCCGGAACGGGAGCACCCGGCATTGTCTGGGCCAGCGCGACGTTCGCCGCCGCCGCGCTGCAGGCCGCCAACAACCATCCCAACGCCTTGCGACGGCATTCCATCAGCCACCTCGCGATTGATGCGGGTCCGCGATCGACATTCGGGAGTCACACCCATTTATCATCGAATGCCGATCGCGCCGGCATGAAGGATTTTGCCAGGATTTCCGTCGCGGGGAGTGCCCTTTTCCCAGGCACGACGGGGGGCTATAATCCCGCTCCCTGGAATTATCCAGGGGAGTCCCCGCCGCCCCAAACAGGGAATAGGGAATAGGGAATAGGGAATAGGTCGTTTCTTCCCTATTCCCTATGTCCCTGTGTCGAGGAGACGTCATGGCAGGACATAGTGTCTGGAGCAGGAAGTTCCTCGGCGGCCTGATGCTCGTTTTCATGCTGGGCTGTGCCGTCGTGGCCTGGAGGGAACGGTCGACCCTGCTGTCCTGGTATTGCATCCGCAGTCTGACTCAGGCGTCGGACGAAGACCGTCCGCGCTGGGCGGAGCGCGTGGCGAACCTGGGCGAAACAGCGCATCCCGGGCTTGTTCGATTGTCTGACGCAACCCGACGCGCGGGTATGCGGCAATGCGCGGGCGGCACTGGAACGGCTGACGCATTCGTGGGGCGAGGACGACGCACGCACCGCGGAGTTGGCCCTGCGACTGGCCCGCGAGTTCTCTCGCTTCAGCCCGGCCGGACAGCGGCAGGTGCTCGACCTCGCCGTCGGCTGGTTCGCCGAGCCGGACGGCCGCGCCGCCAGCCTGGTCTCTGCCTGTTCGCGCCTGGTGGGCGCGGCCGCGAACACTACGGACGCGGACGTACAAACGAGCACCCTCGAACTCGGTGGCATTCTCCTCGGTCAGCCCAATGGCGATGAAGCGCTGCGATCCCGGCCCGGAACCTGGTCCGCGCCGCTCTGCACGCCGGCGCGGAGGACAATCGCCTGCGGGCCGTCCGCCTGACGCTGCATCCGGGCATGGACCTGCTGGAGCAAGTGGCCGCGCTGCTGGGCGATGAGTCCGCCGCCGGTGCGTCGCGCCGCCCTGTTGGCGGTCGGCCCGGCCCGCGACGTGATCCACGACGATCAGCTGTTGCCGTGCCTGCACGACCCCGACCCGGAGGTGCGCCGCCTGTGCGAAATCGCCCTCAGCGGCCGCGGCCTGCGCCCGGAGTACCTCGAACTGGGCCGTCTCCTCACCGACCCGCGCCCGGCGGCGCGCTTGCGAGTTCTCGATCACCTGGCCGGCTCGACCGAGCTGGACCCCGGCCTATGGCTGCGCCGCCTCAGTCACGATCCCTCGCCCTCCGTCCGCGTCGCCGCCATGCGGGCCATGACGCAACAGCATTTCGTGGACCTCAGCGACCGCATTGACCAGATGGCCCGCACCGACCCCAGCCCGACCGTTTGCCAGCTCGCCCAGTTCTACCTGAATTGCCACGCTCAGAAGAAGGGACTAGGGACGAGGGACTAGGGACTAGGGAAGAGACGTGGTCCCTGTCTTCTCTAGTCCCTAGTCCCTCGTCCCTAGTCCCTTTATTCGGGTGCTTGCCGCCGCGGCGCACGCTGCATACAGTAACGCCCATCGGATGCTCCTACCGACGCCCTGAGCCTCTCGCCCTCGTGGAGGTCGCCGACCGTGATGGACTGGTTGTCGTCGCACTGGGGAGCTGGCGAGACGGCCTTCTCGCCGTCGTCGAAGCGTTCCTCCTGGTGGCGTTCGTGGCCGGCTCCGCCGTCTTCTTCATCTGGCTGGAACGCAAGGTCGCCGGCCGCATTCAGGACCGCCTCGGCCCCACGCGCGTCGGCGGCAAGTTCGGCTGGCTGCAAACCATCGCCGACGGCATCAAGCTGCTCGTCAAGGAAGACCTCATCCCCGCCGACGCCGACCAGATGCTCTTCCGCCTCGGCCCGTACATCGCCTTCTGCGGCTCCTTCGCCGCCTTCATCGCCCTGCCGTTCGCCAACGGCTGGGTGGCCAAGTCGCTCAGCATCGGCGTCTTCTTCATGCTGGCCGTCATGTCCACCGAGGTGTTCGGCATCATCCTCGCCGGCTACGGCTCCGGCAGCAAGTGGGCGCTGTTCGGCGGCATGCGCGAGGCCGCCCAGATGGTCAGCTACGAAGTGCCGATGGCCCTGTGCGTGCTCGTGCCCGTCATCGTCGCCGGCTCGATGGACCTCAATTACATCAGCCAATCAGCAGACGGGCGGCATCTGGAACTGGTACGTCTTCCACGATCCGTTCACCTTCCTCGCCTTCTGGACCTACTTCACCTGCGCCACCGCCCAGTGCAAGCGCGCCCCGTTCGACCTGGCCGAGGCCGAGAGCGAGCTGGTGGCCGGCTTCCACACCGAGTACAGCGGCCTGCGCTGGTCGTTCTTCTTCATGGCCGAGTACGGCAGCCATGTTCGCCGTCAGCGGCATCGCCATCCTGCTGTTCCTCGGCGGCTGGAACACCGGCTTTCTGCCGCGAGCTGAGCACCACGTTCGCGTCGTGGCTGGGCAGTCCCGAGCAGCCGTCGTGGCTGGGCTGGGTGCTCGGCAACGTCATCAACGTGGTGGTCTTCATCCTCAAGGGCTGGCTGCTGGTGTTCGTGCATGATGTGGGTGCGCTGGACGCTGCCGCGGCTGCGCATCGACCAGGTGATGATGACCTGCCTGAAATACCTGCTGCCGATCAGCTGCGTGCTGCTGCTGGGCGTCAGCCTGTGGCAGGTGGCCGTCTGCCCGTTGGTCGGCCCGTATTTCAGCTACGTCCTCTGCGCCGTGTGCCTGGGCCTGTTCGCTGTGGATGGTGGTGAAGGTCGTCAGCACGCCGAGCCGGCTGCCGCTCTCGGTGACGGGCGTGACGAACCTGTGGAATCGAGGACCGATCCCGCCCGAATTGGCGCGCAAGACTTGAAAGCAGCGCGAGCGTTGGGCGTAGCCGAACTGTCGGAACGCAACGCGGGCTATGCTCCCGCTCGCCGGAACCGTGCAAGGCATTCAACGATGGACGTACTCAACTCCGTGCTCTTCTACATCCTCGCCGCCGCTGACCGGCGTCTGCGCCCTCGCCGTGGTGGTGACGCAGAACATCGTGCGGGCGGCGGCCTGGCTGCTGTTCGCCCTGGCCGGCATCTCCGGCATCTTCTTCCTGCTCGGCGCCGACTTCGTCGGCGCCACGCAGCTGCTCGTCTACGTCGGCGGCACGCTCGTGCTGGTCGTCTTCGGCGTCATGCTCACCGCCCAGGGGCCGTTCATCAACATGCGCATCGGCGCCGCCGAGTGGGCCATCGCCCTGGCGGTCGGCCTGCTGCTCTACGGCGTC
Source organism: uncultured Planctomycetota bacterium (assembly GCA_963849325.1). Lineage (GTDB taxonomy): Bacteria > Planctomycetota > Planctomycetia > Gemmatales > Gemmataceae > JAJPHU01. The sequence goes on from CAWKHF010000012.1 coordinate 1,164,857, forward strand.
CTGGCCGTCAGCCTCGTCATCAGCAAGCCGCCGACCGCCGCCGAGTCAGCCGACGCCGGTCGGCGATCTGCCCGACAGCACCGTCCTCGGCGCATGGCGCTGCTCGGCGACAAGACCGCCTCGCCGGCAGGCCAACATCACCGGCGTGCCCGGCGTCACGTCACGCCGCGACCGCACGCCGATGTCGTACCTGCTGCCGTTTGAAATCGTCTCCGTCCATCTGCTGGTCGTGCTGATCGGCGCCGCCTACCTGGCCCGCGCCAAGCGTCGCCGTCAGTCGTACCGACCCCGGCCGCGAGCAACAACTGGGAGTGTCCGCATGACCGTCGACGTCGGCCTGAACCACTACCTGCTGCTCGGCGCCTTGCTGTTCGTCTGCGGCACCGTCTGCATGGCCACCAAGCGCAACGCCATCGGCATCCTCATGGGCGTCGAGCTGGTGCTCAACGGCGCCACCGTCAACTTCGTCGCCTTCGCCCACTACAACCCGGCGTTCGAGGTCGAGGGCAGGTCTTCGCCCTGTTCGTCATCGTGCTGGCGGCGGCCGAGGCCGCCGTCGCCCTGGCCATCGTCCTCAACTTCTACAACAACCACATGACCGTGGACGTCGATACGGCCGAGGAACTGAAAGGCTAACCATGAATCGCCTCTTCCGAGCTGTTCGGCGAGCATCCCGGCTTGTACTTCGTCGCCGCCACGCTGCTGCCGCTGGTCTCGTTCGTGCTGATCCTGCTGGCCTCGGCGATGTGGTGCGCCGCGCGCCCCTTCCGCGACACGCCCGCCGGCGCCGCCCTCTTCAACCTCTTCGGCGGCGAGCAGCGCGGCCGGACGGCCGCCTACGTCGCCACCGCCGCCATCGCCCTCGCCTTCGTCCTCAGCCTGACCGGCTTCATCCTCTTCACCGCCCAGCAGAGCGAGTTCGAAACGCGCATCCGCGACTACGAAAAGACAAATCCGCGATCTACAAGCCGAAGGCGAAGACGCGACCGACGCGGACGAGAAGGAGGAGCTCGCACAAGCGCGGAGAAGCTGGAGGAAGCAGCTCGACCGACGTCGAGCAGCGCTGGGAAGACGCCCGCGACTATGCCTGGCAGGGCCATGTCGATTGGCTGCGTCATCTGCACCCGGCTCGGCGTCAGCGATCCCGAGACGCGGCACCGTCCTGCAGCTCGGCTTCCACATCGACAGCCTCAGCGCCCTCATGTTCGTGATGGTGACGTTCATCGCCACGCTGATCCACCTGTTCTCGATGGGCTACATGGCCGACGAGCTGCAGCCGGAGGTCGAGGACCATCAGGTCCACACCGCGCACGGCCATCTGCACCGGCGCGGCCGCTTCGGCCGCTTCTTCATGTACCTGTCGCTGTTCTGCTTCTCGATGCTCAACCTGCTGCTGGCGGACAACTCTTCCAGGTGTTCGTGAGCTGGGAACTGGTCGGCGTCTGCTCGTATCTGCTGGTCGGCTTCTACTTCGAGCGGCAGAGCGCCTCCAACGCGGCCAACAAGGCGTTCATCACCAACCGCGTCGGCGACGCCGGCTTCATCCTCGGCCTGCTCATCCTCTGGACCTACTCGGCACCTTCAATTTCGACGAGATTTTCAGGCAGGTCCGCTCGCCGCTGCGGGATGCGCACGGCGGTTTGCAGATGGCCGGCCGCTTCGTCCGCGGCGAGCTGGACCCCAAGAGCGAGTCGGAGGGACATCGCAGCCTGAAGTATGTGCCGGGCGGCTCGGAGGTCGTGCTGTTCCCGCGCGTCTTGCCCGAACACTATCACGGCATCGGCGAGGACCGCGACGACCGCGTGGATGTGTACGACTCCCCGGCGCCGACACAGCACGGCTTCGATGCCGTACTGGATGCTGGTCGCCGCCGGACTGGGCATCTTCCTCGGCTGCGTCGGCAAGTCGGCGCAGTTCCCGCTGCACGTCTGGCTGCCCGACGCGATGGAAGGGCCGACGCCGGTCAGCGCCCTCATCCACGCCGCCACGATGGTCGCCGCCGGCGTCTACCTCGTCGGCCGCTGTTATCCCGCTGTTCACCGCCGAGGTGCTGCTGGTCATCGCCTACACCGGCGGCATCACGCTGTTCGTCGCCGCCACCATCGCCGTCGTCATGACCGACATCAAGAAGGTGCTGGCCTACTCGACGGTCAGCCAGCTCGGCTACATGATGCTGGCGCTGGGCGTCGGCGGCTGGGTGGCCGGCCTGTTCCACCTGGTCACGCACGCCTTCTTCAAGGCCCTGCTCTTCCTCGGCTCCGGCAGCGTCATCTACGGCTGCCATCACGAGCAGGACATGACGCAAGATGGGCGGCCTGTTCCCGAAGATGAAGATCACCGCCCTGACGATGCTGGCCGGCGTGCTGGCCATCGCCGGCATTCCGCTGTTCACCGGCTGGTACAGCAAGGACGCCATCCTGGCCCAGGCGCTCGGCTTCGTCTACGTCCACCCGCAGCACCTGCTGCTGTTCCTGCTGCCGCTGGTGACGGCCGGCCTCACGACGTTCTACATGTTCCGCATGTGGTTCATGACCTTCACCGGCCCGCCGCGCGATGACCACGTCTACGAACACGCCCACGAATCGCCGTGGCTGATGACCGTGCCGCTGATCGTGCTGGCCGTGTGCAGCGTCTGCGTCGCCTGGGGCTGGCCGATCTACGACGCCGAGGCGAGCTGGCTGGAGGGCAACGTCCATCACGCCCAGCATCACGCCGTGCTGGCCGACTTCGGCAGTATCGACTTCGCCAGAGCGAGGAGCACGGCGAATACTGGGCCGTCGCCCGCAAGGCGGAGGAGAACGAACGCCTCTACGCCTACCACAACCACCACCTGGCCGGCAATCTCGCCCTGATCCTGGTGGTCATCGGCATCGTCTTCGCCGGCCTGATCTACTGGCAAGCGCGTCCTCGATCCGGCCGAGGCGAAGGAGCAGTTCCCGCGGCTGCACGCCTTCCTGATCGACAAGTGGCGCTTCGACGAGCTGTACAGCGTCATCGTCGTGCGGCCGGCGCTGGTGGTCGGCCACTGGTTCAAGGCGTTCGACCTCCACGTCATCGACGGCATCATTCATTCCGTGGCCCGCCTGACGATGTGGGTGTCGAAGTGGGACGGCCTGTTCGACAACGCCGTCGTCGATGGCCTGGTCAACCTGGTGGGCAACGTCACCTACTGGGTCGGATCGCGCTTGCGGAACGTGCAGACGGGCTATTTGCGGAGTTACGTGTTGTTCTTGGTGCTGGCCGCGGTCGGCATCTTCCTCGTGCTGTCCTACCTCGTGCGGATGGCGATGGCAGGCTGATGCCGCCTGCGGCGCTGGCAGTTGTCTCTTCAGAGAGTAGCACTTGTCATGGCTGAAACGGATTTGCTCTGGATGTCGGCGGTGGTGTTCATCCCGGCCGTCTTCGCGCTGGTGCTGATCTTCTTCCCGCGCGGCAAGGAAGAGGCCATGCGCTGGTGGTCGCTGTTCGGCACCGCCCTGACGCTGGGCGTCAGCATCGGCATGTTCATCCTCTTCTACAACAACGTCATCGACGAGAACAACGTCCGTTCCGGCCTGGAGGAGAACCGCCGCTGGGCGAGCCTCGACAGTCGGAGCTTCAATCTCTCCACCGGAAAGATCAGCGACGTGCAGCGTTCGCGCGACTGGCTGACCAGCTATCCGTGGATCGAGCGCTTCCACATCGACTACTTTCTCGGCGCCGACGGCATCAGCATGCCGCTGGTGCTGCTGACGACCGTCCTGTCCTTCCTGGCCATGATCGCCAGCTGGAAGATCGACAAGTTCGTCCGCGGCTACTGCATGCTGTTTCTGCTGCTGGAGACGGGCATGCTCGGCACCTTCCTGGCCCTGGATTTCTTCCTGTTCTACATCTTCTGGGAGGTCATGCTTCTGCCGATGTACTTCCTCATCGGCGTCTGGGGCGGGCCGCGCCGCGAGTACGCCGCCATCAAGTTCTTCCTGTATACCCTGCTCGGCAGCGTCTTCATCCTCATCGCGCTGCTTGGCCTTCTACTTCACGGACGTGCGCGATTTCGTCGGTCCGCGCGACATGGACGATGGCCGTCGAGCAGCGGATGCACGAAAACGCCGCGGCATGAACCGGGCCACGGCCGAGAGGACGACGGAAGTCCACACCTTCGACCTCATCGTCTTGCAGCGTGTCGGCAAGGCGGCCTTGCAGACGCTCAACGGCGAGCCGGTGACCACCGCCGTCAGCGTCAACCTGGCCGAGCAGAAAGTCCGCGACCGCAAGGCGAAGGGCACCGCCGAGGAAGTCCGGCAAGGCGGAGACCGAGTTGAAGTCCGCCGAGACCGGACTGCGCGACCGCCTCGACAAGCAGCCGTTCTTTCAGCCGTGGTTCCAGTACACCATGTTCCTGTTCCTGTTGATCGGCTTCGCCATCAAGGTGCCGGTCTTCCCCTTCCATACCTGGCTGCCCGACGCCCACGTCGAGGCGCCGACGCCGATCAGCATGATCCTGGCCGGCGTCCTGCTCAAGATGGGCGGTTACGGTATCATCCGCATTGCCTATCCCATTTGTCCGTGGGCCGCCCAGCAGCTGGCCTGGTGGGTCGCCCTGTTCGGCATCATCAACATCGTCTACGGCGCCTTCGCCGCCATGGCCCAGAGCGACTTCAAGAAACTGGTCGCCTACAGTTCGGTCAGCCACATGGGCTACGTCCTCCTGGGCATCGCCGTGTGGTCGGCGCCGGAACATGCCGCAGTATTGGGAGCTGGGGCATGAACGGGGCCATGTTCCAGATGATCGCGCACGGCATCACGTCGGCCGGCATGTTCTTCCTGGTCGGCGTCATCTACGATCGCGCCCATCATCGCCGCCTGGACAACTTCCGCGGTCTGTACGAGCCGATGCCGCTCTACGGCGGCATCAGCGCCGTCATCTTCTTCGCCGCGATGGGCCTGCCGGGCATGTGCGGCTTCGTCGGCGAGTTCATGGTGGTGCTGGCCACCTGGAACTACAGCCAGCGTCTTCGCCGTGCTGGCCGCCCTCACGGTGGTCATCACCGCCGCCTAATCCTGTGGACGCTCCAGCGCGTCTTCATGGGCGAGAACCCGCAGTACAAGAATTACCCCGACATCACCGTGCGCGAAATCGTCTGTATCACGCCGCTGGTGGTGCTGTCGGTGGCCCTGGGCGTGCTGCCCGGCTACTTGCTGATTAACTGGATGGAGCCGAGCGTCACGGGCCTGGTCGATACCCTGGCCCGTTACATGCCGTGATTTCCGTACATTGGCGTTTAGCCGCGACGCGCAGCGGAGACGCAGCTGCGCTCGCTGCGCGTCGCGGCTAAACGAATGAACTGACCGCGAGACTCCTCATGTTGCCGAACTATCGACGCCGGCCGAGCTCTGGCTGGACTGCCTGAACTTCCTGCCGGAACTGCTGGCCTGCGGCGGCATCGTCTGTTTCTGCTGCTGCGCCTGTTCGACCGTTCGCACATGGGCAGCATCGCCCTGTTGGTGACGGTCCTCGCCCTGGGCGTCAGCATCGCGCAGTGGAGCTATCTGGGGGCGACCCCAGACGGGTAGCAGCGGCTTCCGCGACTCTCTGCGGCCCGCCTTCGGCGGCCTGCTCGTCTACGACCACGTCACCATCTTCCTGCGCTGTTTCCTGTACGGCTTCACCGCCTTCATCATCTGGCTGTCGCTGACGACGGGCATCCCCGACCGCGAGGACTCCGCCGACTTCTATTGCCTGCTGCTGGGCGCGACGGTCGGCATGGTCGTGATGGCCTCGGCCACGCACCTGCTGATGGTCTACATCGGCATCGAGATGGCCAGCTTGCCCAGCTACGCCCTGGCCGGCTACCTCAAGGGCCGGCGTCCAGTCCAGCGAGGCGGCCCTGAAATACGTCGTCTACGGCGGCGGCGCCGCCGGCGTCATGCTCTACGGCATCAGCCTGCTGGCCGGCCGCTTCGGCACCGGCTACCTGCCCGACCTCGCCGCCGGCCTGGTGTCCGCCCTCGCCCCGGCGAGCGGCGCGGCCTTCGATCCGGTCCTGATCCTCGGCGTCCTGTTCGTCCTGATCGGCGTGGCGTTCAAGCTGGCGGCGGTGCCGTTCCATTTCTGGTGCCCCGACGTGTTCGAGGGCGCCGCCGCCGAGGTGGCCGGCTATCTGTCGGTCGCCTCCAAGGGCGCCGCCCTGGCCCTGCTGGCTCGCCTGACCCTCATCCTGGCCGGCGTCGATCCGCTCGTGCAGCCGATCGTCGAACCCGCAATGGGACGGTGATCGCTCCGCTACCTGGTCCCGGCCCTGGCCTTCTTCGCCGCCCTCACCGCGACGTTCGGCAACCTGGCCGCCTACTTGCAGAACAACCTCAAGCGTCTGCTGGCGTACTCGACCATCGCCCACGCCGGCTACATGATGATGGGCCTGGCCGCATCAAGCCGACCCTGGAAGCCGGCACTTCGAGCCGGCGGCTTGCAGGCCGTGCTCTTCTATCTCATCGCCTATCTGTTCATGAACCTGGGCGCCTTCGCCGTGGTCGCCTTCCTGCGCAACCAGACCGGCTCGGAGGACCTGGACAGACTACCGCGGCCTGGTCCGCCGTTCGCCGTGGATGGTGGTCACGCTGTCGATCTTCCTGCTCAGTCTGCTCGGCCTTCCGCCGCTGGTGGGCTTCACGGCCAAGTTCCAGATCTTCGCCGCCTTGTGGGACGTCAGCCAGGCGCTGGTACGCCAAGGGCGAAGCCGGCCTGGGCGCCACGCTGTTCGGTCTGCTGATCGTCGGCGGCGTCAACTCGGTGGTGAGCGCGGTCTATTACCTCAAGGTGATGAAGGTCATGATCCTGGAGGGCCGGGCGGAGGACCTGGAGGGACGGGAGCCGGTGCGATTGCTGGAGCCGCTTGTCGGCCGTCGCCTTCTCGGTCATCGTCGCCCTGCTGGTCTTCGTTCTCGGCATCTTGTGGGCGCCCGCTCGACCGCTATAGCCACGCAGGGCGCCGACCGCTTCGCCAGAGCGAGTCGTCGCCAGCGCGGGGCGGCGGCGAGGGGAGCGGGGGGCATCCGCCGAGGCCGGCGGACCACAGGCAAACGCGGAAAGGACCGGGAGGCAGGGAGGAGCGAAAGGACAAGGACCGTGATCGATTCGCACACGCAGACGCGTGCTGCAGGACATCCTCCGCCGCGAGAGCCGCTCCGTCCTCCGTTACATGGCCGAGGCGTATCCCCTGGACCACCTCGACGGAGGAGAAGGCGCTGACGGCCTTGCAGCGGATCATCGCCGACGGAACGCCAGGCGGTGGTCCGTCTGGGTCAGTTCCTCGTCCGCCAGCGCGTGCCGCTGCCGTTTTTGCCCTCCTATCCCGCCGCCTTCACCACCGATCAACTTTCTGGCCCTGGACTACGTGCTGCCGCGCCTGATCGAGCACGAGCGCCAGTCGATCGCCGACCTAGAGGGCGACCTGGCCGCGCTCGAAGGATCCGGCGGCGCGAGCGGAGGTCGAGAAACTGCTGGCGGTGAAACGCCGTCATCTGTCCGCAGCTCGAAGCGCTGGTTCCTGCGCAGCCTCAAGCGAGCGTGACCTGACGTGCCTGCACTCATCGACACGCACGCGCACCTGGACGACGAGCAGTTCGCCGCCGACCTGCCCGGCGTCCTGGACCGCGCTCGCGCCGCCGGCGTCGGCACCATCATCGCCATCGCCACGACCGCCCCGTCCAGCGCCGTCTGCGTCTCTCTGGCCGCGCGACACGCGGAGCTGTTCGCCACGGTCGGCATTCATCCCAACAACATCATGGAAGCCAGTCCGACCGCCTGGGATGAGGTTGTCGCCCTGGTCGAAGCACCAGCGCGTCGTCGGCATCGGCGAAACGGGACTCGATCGTCACTGGGACAACACGCCTTTTCCGGTGCAGGAAGAGTATTTCGTCCGCCACCTGGAGCTGGCTCGCCGGCACGACCGGCCGGTGGTGATCCACTGTCGCGAGGCCGAGGCGGACATGCTGCGCGTCTTGCGCACGGAGTTCGATCGTCACGGCCCCATCCGGGGCGTGATGCACTCCTTCGTCGGCGATGCGGCGATGGCCGCAGTCGTGCCGTGCGATGGGTCTGTATCTGTCGTTCGCCGGAATGCTCACCTACAAGAACGCGGCAGGCGTTGCGGGCGACGGCGGCGAAACAGCCGCTCGATCGCCTGCTGGTGGAGACGGACAGTCCGTATCTGTCGCCGGTGCCGCTGCGCGGCAAGCGCAACGAGCCGGCCCACGTCGTCCATACGGCGGCGTGTCTGGCGGGATTGCTGGGAATTGACGTGAGAAGTCTCGCCGAGGAGACGACTACTAACGCGCGAAAGTTGTTTGGGTTGTCGCTTGCTACCGATGGGATTGTTTAGCGGCGGCGGCCCTCGAACCTGGCGGCCGTTACCTTCGTCACGAGGCGCAATTGCGTCAGGTTTTTGCAATCCTTCAGGCGGACCACGCCCACATCGCTTATCGGCGTCACTCCGAGATCGACCGTGGCGAGATTCTTCCAATCCTTGAAAGACGACAGACTCGCATCGCTCATCTGCATCCAACAACCAAGCTTAGCAGCCGGGCGGCCTGCTTGGGCGTAGTGTCGCGAGAAGCCGTGATGGCCACCCGGTCTGCTGCGCCTGGTTCGGCTCATTCGCCGCCTTGCCCGAAGCATGTCGAGCATGGTATCCTACCCATGCCGCATAGGACATCCGTTTCCCTGGGGAGGCATGTCGTGCCTAAGAAAAAAGCGAAAGCCGCTGCGGAGGAAGATCGGCCCAAACGCCGTAAACTATCCGCCGCGGAGTCGTTACAGCGGATGAAGGAATTCGATAGGCGAAAGGAGTCGTTCATTGCCGCTCTCCGCAAAAGCAAGGATCGAGGTCTATCTTCCTGACCTTTTGTCCTTGGCTTCTCAAGAACTGCTGATCGCTTTCAATCAGGAATTCACTCATACCTTTGGCGGAGCCACGCTTTGGCGCGGACTGGACGGCAGCTATCTGGCCCAGAATGGCCAGACGGTTCGCGATCGGATCAACCTGCTCTACACCGATACCCCGTTCTCGCTTGAGGAAAACGCGGACGAAATCAGTGCCTATATGGTCAAGTTACGCCAAGCCGTCCTCGTCGCCCTCAAGGAAGAAGCGGTGCTGGTTGTCGCTTTGCCAGTCTATCATGCCGAGTGAGCGAAACAGGGTGGCCGAACGACACAGCTCAGCAGCCGGGGCCGCTGAGTGACCATTGAACCCCGAAAAGACGTAATGCGGCCCCGGTCTGCAGCAGCGACTTGTTAGGTGCCCGCCTTCCACGGCTCAATTGTAGGAGGCTCGAAGGCAACAACATCAATGACCTCATTGGCCGTCAACACGCGGTAGAGTTTTGCCGGGCCGATTGTCTCGCGGAACCACCCATGATTCCCGTGGACGTAATCCAGATACTTCGACCGTGTGATGACCTGGATGATGCTTTTGTCATCACGTTCCTCATAGTCGTCCCACGAGGTGAATGATTCGTCAACCACTTGCCAAGCGACCGTTCGCGGGAACCGCACGACCATCAAGCGACTATCATCCCGCACCTCGACCGGACGGCTGCGGCGGAGTATTTCTTGAACTACCGGGTTTGGGTCAACGCGAGTGTCGTTTGGTTCCCCGACAAACATCTCAGCGAGGATGAGCTGAAGATCGTCCCGATAGACGATGGCGTGAACCCCCCACATTCTCGCTTCATCGAGTACGGTACGCAAAGGGCACCTGACAGTTGATTAGATCGCGACACATGCGCGATCTAGCAAGGCTGCTGTGCGACCTAGCACGGCCCCACGCGATCTAGCAAGGAGGTGCGCGACCTAGCACGGCTGCTGCGCGACCTAGCACGGGTTTCCCTATCTATCCGCAACGTTGCGCATCTGTCAAGGAAAAAACGAATCCGCTTGGTACTTTCCTGGGACTTCCGGATGACCCTACGCACCTTCGGTTCGAGGCAAGAAGAAACACGCATAACGAGCGGCCGCTTGCGGCCTCCCGATTCTCCCTGTAGGATGCGTTCATTCTCCGACAAAGTACGGCATAAAAAACTCGGGTCCTGAGATGCGTGAACTCCTGGCGGAACTGACGACGGCGCTGGATCAAGGGCGGCCCTGCGTTTACTGCACCATCGTCGAGACACGCGGCTCGACGCCCCAGAAGGCGGGCGCGGCCATGCTCGTCTTCGCCGACGGAAGCCAGCGCGGCACGCTTGGCGGCGGCTGTGTCGAGGCGGAAGTCAAGCAGCGCCGCCCTCGGCGTCCTCGCCGCCGACTCGCGGCGGCCCGAAGTGCTGACCTTCTGCCTCGACGACAATTACGGCTGGGACGATGGGCTGATTTGCGGCGGACGCATGACCGTCCTGGCCGACCCGCTCGGCTCCGCCGCCTGCCGCGACTACTATGCTTGCTTGCGGCGATTGATCGAAGACGGTCGAGGTTGTACGCAGGTGATCGCCCTCGCGCCGACGCTCGGCTTGTCGGCCGGCGATCGCTTCCTCTTCGACGCTTCCGGCCAGCTCGCCGCCCAGACGGCGGAGGGCGCCGTCCCCGTAGAGATTCTTCAATCGCTGCTCCCCTTGACCGAGCGCCCCAGCCCGTCGAGCCGGCACAGCATCGCTTACTTGCCGGTGTTGCCGCGCATCACTCTGCTGATCGTCGGCGGCGGCCACGTCGGCCAGGCCGTCGCTCGCCTGGCAAGCGAGGTCGATTTTGACGTCTGGGTACTCGACGATCGCACCGCCTATGCCGACCGCCAGCGCTTCCCCACGGCGCAGCGACTGCTCATCGGCGACATCGGACCCACCTTGAGCGAACTGGCGCCGACGCTGACGCCCTCGACCTTTTGTCTGATCGTGACGCGCGGTCACAATCACGATGAGGAAGCGCTCTATCACCTGGCCGCGACACGCGCCGGCTATGTCGGCATGATCGGCAGCAAGCGCAAGATCAAGCTGATCTACGAAGACCTTCTCGCCAAGGGCGTGTCGAGGAAGACGTTGGCTCGCGTCCACGCGCCGCTGGGTTTCGCCATCGGCTCGCAAACGGTGCCGGAGATCGCCGTCAGCATCGTGGCCGAGCTGATCGCCTGCCGCAATCTCGGCACGACCGAACCGTCTCCGCGCGACCGTGTACATGTGGAGACGGCACGATCATGAGGTTCGCGGTCCTGCCCGCCGCCGGCAAGAGCACTCGGATGGGCCGGCCCAAGCTCTCCCTCCCCCTGGGAGACCGCACCATCCTCGAACACGTCATCGCGGCCCTGAAACAAGCGGGAGTCGAACAAGTCCTTGTCGTGGTTGGGCCGCACGTCCCCGAATTGGCGGCGTTGGCCGAGAAGGCAGGGGCGCATGTTTGCCAACTCGCCGAGCAAACCGCTGACATGCGGATGACAGTGGAGCATGGCTTGAACTGGCTGGAGGAGCGGTTTTCGCCGCGTGCGGAGGATACCTGGCTGCTCGTGCCGGGCGATCATCCGGCTCTCGATCCCGTCGATTGTGCGACAACTGGAGGCTGCCCGAGCTCGCACTATCCCAACTGTTCGATCTTCCTCCCCACGCACGGCGGACGGCGCGGGCATCCGACGCTGTTGACGTGGAAGCACGTCGCTGCGATCCGCACCTGTCCGGCCGGAGTCGGTCTCAATACCTACGTCCGCCAATGCGTCGCCGAGACGTGGGAAGTACACGTGGATAGTCCGAGCCATACTTTGGGACATGGACACGCCGGAAGATTACGAGCGGCTGCGGCGCGGGCTGCCCTGACTTTCCATCTCCACCAGGTTCCCTTCCACGCCTATCCTGTGGATCGATCCGACGGGCCGCACGGTCGCCAGTCTCCCGAGAGGGCCGAGCACCTATATCGCCCACCTTGCGCACTCGCGTCAACTGGTAGGCGATACCGAATCACTCCGCGTTGACGCCGAGGAAGGTCTTGCCGTAGTATCCGCCCGCTCCGAACGGCCGTGGGGAGGGTGCGGGCCATTCGCCGGACTTCCGCAACCCCCGACCGAGGATGACACCACCTCAAACAGGTAAGCCATGGCCTGGCGGAAGTGGCTGGTCCGAAGTCTGGTCTTCTCCGTCCTGGGCGTCGTGGCCCTGGCGGCCTTGCTGTACGAGGCGTGGACCAACCCCGCCGCCGTCCGCCGGCAGGTCCACGCCAAGCTCGCCGCCCAGTTCACCGGCGCCAGCGTCAGCCTCGAATCGGCGCGGCTGCGTCTGCTCGGCGGCATCGCCGTCCGCGACCTGCGCATGGCCCGCCGCGACGACCTCGACCGCGGCGATTTCCTCTACGTTCCTTCCGCCGTCATTTACCACGACAAGGAGCATTTGCTCGACGGCACGCTGGGCATCCGCAAGATCGAACTGGATCGGCCGCGCTTGCGCATCGTCCGCGAACCGGATGGCCGGCTCAACCTGGCCAACGTCCTGTCGCCGCCGGACCTCAAGGAGCGCGTGCCGACCCTGATCATCCGGCAGGGGACGATCCTGATCGAGGATCGTTCCCTCTCCGCCAGACGGCGCCCTGCTGGAAATCAAGGACGCGAACGTGACGATCACGAACGACCCGCTGTCCACCCTGGTCCTGGAGGGTTCGGGCCAGGCGGACGTGGTCGGGACGGTACACCTCCACGCCCGTTTCCACCGGCCGACCACGGCGGCCGGCGCCGTCTTCGACCTGCCGGGCGTGCCGGTCGGTCCCACTCTGGTGCAGCGGATCGCCGGCTTCTGCCCGGATCTGGCCGCCCATCTCCGCCAATTGCGCGGCGACGGCAAAGCCCAGGCTTCGGCGACCTACCGCCCCGAGGCGGCCGAGCCGTGGAGCTACGACCTCAGTGGTCAACTGCACAAGGGCGAATGGTCGCACGCCTGTCTGCCGGCACCGCTTCAGCAGATCGAGGCCTCGCTGCAATGCAGCAACGGCCGCGTGCCGCACGCGCAACTCACGGCTCGTTCCGGCGCGGCGACGGTCAACCTCGAACTGTGGGACCTCGCCTGGCCCGGTCATCGGCCCGAGTGCATCGAGGAGATGGTGCGGGAACTCGATGCCCACATCGAGCACTTCCCCGTCACGCCGAGCTTTTTCGAGCACCTCCCGGACGCCTGCCAGAGCATCCAGCGCCTGTACAAGCCGGCCGGACCCGTCACCCTGACGTATCGCTTCTGCCGCTCCGGGGCGAAACACTGGCACAAACACGGCGAGATTCAACCGGAGGGCATGTCCGCCGAGTTCGAGCAATTCCGCTATCCCATCGAGGCGGTGACCGGACTGATCCAGGTGGATTCGAGCAGCGACCACGACAACCACATCAATGTCGATCTGGCCGGCCGAGGTTCGGGATGTCCGGTCACGGTGAAAGGGTCGGTGCGGGGAGACAAGGCCAGCGAAGTCGATTTGGTGATAGCGGCTGAGGACGTGCCGATAGACCACAAGCTGTTGCGGGCCGTGCCGGAGAGGAGTCGGGAGCTGGCGCGGACGTTTCTACCGGCGCGGAGCCGAGAGCTGGGACTGCCGTCGCCGACGTTGGGCCTGACCCAGCCGGCCGGCCTAGTAAATATCAAGGTCTTCGTCCGCCGTGGTCGGGGCGAGGAGGATTTCGCCAACCGCTACATCCTCTCCTTCCACGACACCGCCCTGAAGTACGACCTCTTCCCCTACCCGCTGGAGAACGTGAGCGGCGTACTCGACATCCAGCCGGACCACTGGGAATGCCAGAATTTCCACGGCAGCCACAAGGGCGGCGAGATCTGGGTCAACGCGGGTTCGTTCCGCGTCGAATGCCGCCGCGACGAGGGGCGAGGGACTAGGGACTAGGGAAGAGGGAAGACGAATGTTCCCTAGTCCCTAGTCCCTCGCCCCTCGTCCCTAGCGAGCGAATGCGTGCAGGTCGCCATCCGGGGACAGAACATCCCGCTCGATGCGGAGTTCGAACAGGCGCTGTCGCCGCCGGAGTGCCCGGCCGGGCGGCCCTGCGCAACGCCTGGGCGATGCTGGCGCTACGCGGTCAACTCAGCTTCGAGGCCGCCGTCGTCGATCGTCCCGATCAGCCGCAGGACATTGATGTCGCCGTGGACGTTCGCGGCTGCGCCATGCAGCCGGAATTCTTTCCCTACGCCATGACCGACGTCAGCGCCGGCGTCCGCTACGCCCACGGCCGAGTCTACGTCAAGGACGTGAGCGCCCGGCACGGCCCTTGTCGATTGACGATGAAGGAGGCCACGATCGTCCTCAAACCGCAGGCCGGCTTCCAAAGCTGGTTCACGGACATTCGCGGGACGAACCTCGCCGCCGACGAAGACTTTTTGCGGGCGCTGCATCCGGTCATGCGCAAGGGACTGGAACCCTTGCAGATCCGCAAGCCCCTCGACGTCGAAATGACGTCCCTCATCCTCGACGCCCCCGCCGTGCCGGGTCAGCCCATGAAAATCTGGTGGGATGGCGGCGCCTTCTTCCGTCAGCAAACGTTTCAGGCCGGCGTCGAGATCAGCGGTGTCGATGGCGAGATCTCGTGTCGCGGCCATCACGACGGCCGGCAGTTCGAGGGCGTCACCGGCTATGCCGTGCTGCAACGAGCGAACATCCTCGGTCAACCGTTCACCAACCTGCAAGGCCGTATTGAGATCGCGCCCGATTCGCCCGACGTACTGCGCCTGTACGACCTCAAGTCCGACCTGTTCGGCGGCTTCGTCGGCGGCGCCGCTCGATTCGACTTCGGTTCGACGCTGCGTTACGAGGTGAAAATCGACGCCCTGCAGGTCCAGCTGGAAAAGTTCGGCAAGCACAATCATCTCGGCGCCGACGCTCAGACTGCAAGGCCCGGTGCGGGCCGCGCTGCACCTGACCGGCGAGGGCACCGACCTGAGCGGTCTGAAAGGCAACGGCCGCATCGAGGTGGCCAACGGCAAGATGTACCGTCTGCCGCTGCTGCTCGATCTGCTCAAGGCGCTGGGCTTGCGCCCGCCGGATCGCACGGCGTTCGAGCAGGCACGGATGCTCTTCGCCATTGAAGGTCCGCAAATGCGCATTCACGCCCTCGACCTGATCGGCAGCGCCATCAGCCTGCGCGGCCAGGGCACCTTGGGACTGGACGGCAGCAACCTCAACCTCGATTTCAGCGTTGACTGGGGCCGCATGCCGCAGATGCTGCCGGGCGCCATCAGCGATCTGTCGCAAGCCCTCAGCGACCAGCTTTTCAAAATTAAACTCCGCGGCAAGATCAGCGCCCGCGCTTCGAGAAGGAACCGATCCCCGGCGTGGTCGAGCCGATCAAGAAAGCGTTCGGGGGATCATCCTAGAGCAAGGTCAAACGAGGTGTTGTCGGAGCCTGAAGCGTAAGCGAAGAAAATTCCTTCGCTTACGCTTCAGGCTCCGACAGATGGAATAAAGTTCTGTCCCGCAGGGGACCGATAAGACGAAGACGCACGGTTGCGGACGGAAACGGAGGTAGATGTGTTTGGCTCCATCCTGCAACGGATGATCCTGTGGGAACTCACCAAGGTCTTCGTGATGTCCTTGGTGGGGATCACGGGCATCCTGCTCATGGCCGGCATCATCGCCGAAGCGTCGCAGCAAGGGCTGGGCCCGACGCAGATCCTGGCGGCCATCCCCCTGCTGGTGCCGAGCACTCTGCCCTACACGATCCCGGCGACGACGCTGTTCGCCACCTGCGTCGTCTACGGTCGCCTGGCCGCCGACAATGAACTCCTCGCCATCAAGTCGGCCGGCATCAACGCCGTCAAGGTCGTCCGGCCCGGCATCGTCCTCGGCCTGGTCATGAGCAGCGTCACCATGGGCCTGTATTATCGCATCATCCCCTACACGCATCACCTGCTCCGCGCCATGGTCTACAACGATGCCGAGGAGCTGTTGTACTCGCTGCTGAAAAAACACAATGCCATCAGTCACTCCTCCTTCCCCTACCAGATGTTCGTCCACGGAGTGCGCGGCAAGAAACTGATCTCGCCGGTGTTCAAACACAAGGACTGCGCGGGCAGATCGATTACGTCGCCCATGCCCGCGAAGCCGAGCTGCAAGTGCTCCGCTCCAAGGGGCAGCTGCTCCTCCGCATGCGCAAGGGCGTCATCAGCGGCGAAAACGACGACATGCGCGGCTACTTCGAGAACAAAGATTTCCTCGTGGACCTGCCGAGGGACTTCGGCAAGCAGAACCAGCGACGCCCACGCGATCTGACCTGGCAGGAAATCCTCGACGAGCGCGTCCAGCTTCAGGGCAAGCTCAACGCCATCCTGGCCGAATTCACCGGCGAAACCACGAAGTCGTTGCTGCAGAATGCGCCCGTCGATTTCCCGGTCCACCTGCGCTCCCTCAACGACCAGGTCAACCAGGTCCGCCAGCAAATCGTCGCCCTCGACGTCGAATTGCAGATGCGTCCGGCCCTCAGCCTTGGCTGTCTGTTCTTCATCCTGGTGGGCGGCCCGGTCGGCATTTGGTTCAGCCGCAGCGATTACCTCAGCGCCTTCATCACCTGCTTTTTGCCCATCGTCTTCATCTACTATCCCCTGATGCTGTGCGGCACCGGCATGGCCAAGGAAGGGCGGTTCAACATGGTCCCGCTCGTCTGGGGCGCCGATGCGGTGGTGGGACTGATGGGTCTGTTGCTGTCGTGGCGCCTGTTGCGGAACTAGGGAATAGGGAATAGGGAATAGGGAATAGGGAAGACATCGACCAAGTTTCTTCCCTATTCCCTATTCCCTAGTTTCGAGCCGCGATTCCGAGGCAATTTCGGCGTAGGACGATCGTGCTCGTCCTCAATGTCGCCGACGATCTCCTCCAGCACGTCTTCCAGCGTGATGAGTCCCAGGACTTTGTCGTCCTCGTCGCGGACGAGGGCCATCGGTCGCCGTGCCCGCCGGAACAGGCGCAGGGCGTTGGCCATGCTCTCCTGCGCCTTGAGAAACAGCGGCGGATACAGGGCGTCTTGCAGGATGACCACCCCTTGCAGGCTAAACAGGAAGAACAGGTCCTTGGTGTTGACGATGCCGACGATGTTGTCGATCTCTCCTTCGTAGACCGGCATGCGCGTGTGCGCCCCGCTGCGAACGGCTTCGAGTACCTTGTCCGGCGGCGTGTTCAATTCCAGGGCGGCCATCTTGTCGCGCGGCACCATGCAGTCGCCGACGCGCTTGTTCGACAAGCGGAAGACGTTCTGCACGAAAGCGGCCTGGTCCGCGTCGAGGATGCCGGCCTCCTCGGTGTCCTCGATCAGCAGCAGCAATTCCTCGACCGAGTGGACCATCTCTTCGCCGGAGGCGGCCTGAGTGCCGAGGCGCCGTAGGATGAAATTGGCCGTGCCGTTCATCGTCAGGATGAGCGGCCGGGTCAGCCGCGAGAACACGTTCAAGGGGCCGGACAGCCACAGCGACACGCGATCGGCCTTCTCCAGGGCCAGCGTCTTGGGGATCAATTCGCCAAAGACGACGTGCATGTAGGTGATGAGCAGGAAGGCCAGGGCGCCGGCGACGGAATCGGTGGCGGCCCCGCGCCAGCCGGGCGGCAGGAAGTCGGCCAACGGCTTGAGCAAGTCGGCCAATGCCGGCTCGCCGACGAAGCCCAGACCGATGCTGGCCAACGTGATGCCCAGCTGCGTCGCCGCAATCGAGCGATCCAGCCGGAGCATCGCCAATTCGACGGCGCGAGCGCCCTTGACGCCGCTTTTGAGCAGCTCCTCGATGCGCGTCTTGCGCACCGAGACCAGGGCGAACTCCGCGGCGACGAACAGACCGTTCAAGACCACCAGGGCCGGGATGATGAGCAGTCCGGCGACGTCCCAGAGCCAGTGCCTGTCTGCCCCGAAGATGGCCAACACGATCCGGGTCCCTCCGCGTTCCGGGTGATCTTGTCATGCTAGCACATCCGCGCCCCGGACCAAATTCCGGTCACAAACTGCTTGACACCCCAAAAACTTGCACATATACTCCAGCCTCACAAATGAGGATGGCGTTCCTTCCTACGGATGGGACATGACTCGCGGCGCGCCCCGCACGCATCTTCCCCTTCGGTTTACGCCGTAACGGGATGGTTCGGCGTCTGCCCTGCCGCACAAATCGCCTGCCGATCGCTCCGCCCCTCGCCCCTGTGTCGGATGAAGGACGAACCGGGACCGCATCGAGCTTTCCTCGATGGGGCCGGAGATGGTGCGCCCCCCGGCAGCGACGTGGCCGCCGGGAAAAGTTTGGCCTCGGTCAACGACGACTTTTTCACAGGACTCTCCTCATGTGGCTCGACTCCCTGCGCCGACTGCTAGCTGGCAATTCCCGTTCCTCTGGTGCGAGGCACTCCCGCTCCCCGCGGCGGCGGATCGTGCCCACGCTGGATTATCTTGAAGATCGCACGCTTCTGTCCGCCAATTTCACGATCACCAATCTCGCGGATGGCGTCACCGGCAGCGCGACCAACTCGAACAGTACCCTGCGCGATGCCATTATCGCGGCCAACCAGGATACGGGAACGGATACCATCAATCTCCAGGCCGGCACCTACACGCTGTCCCTGGCGAACACGGCCGGCCACGAGAATGCCAGCGCCACCGGCGACCTGAATATTACCAACACCAAAAATACGCTCATCATCAAGGGCGCCGGCACGTCCGGCAGCAATGCGACCTACATCGATCAGACGGTCGCCGATCGTGTATTTCAGATCGCTAATGGCGCTACTGTCCAATTCGAGAACGTGATCATCGAAGGCGGTGACGCCGTGGATGACGGCACGGCGGGAGCGAAGGCCGGTAGCACGGCGGCGCTGGGCGGCGGTGTGCTGAACAATGGCGGCAACGTCAGCCTGACCAACGCCGGCGTCGAGAGTAACCGGGCCGTCGGCGGCACCAGTCAGAATGCCCAGGGCGGCGGTATCTACTCGGCCGGCGGTTCGCTGACACTGAAGAACGTCACCGTGGAATTCAACTACGCCGACGGAGGCAACGGCACGGCGGCCTCCCTCAATGGCGGCAACGCCGCGGGCGCCGGCCTGTACCTGTCCAAATCCACGACCACGATCAGCGGAACCAACCAGATCGAGTTCAACTCCGCTTCGGGCGGTCGAGGAGCGTCGGGGATGGTCGCCGGGTCCGGCGGCAGCGCCCAGGGCGGCGGCATCTACGCCGACAGCGTGGCCCTGACGCTGCCGGGCGGTTCCGTATCGTTCAACTACGCCAACGGCGGACGAGGAGGCGCCGGCAAGACCGGGACGGCGGCCCACGCCACCGGAGGGATCGGCGGCACCGGCGGTCTCGCCGAGGGCGGCGGCATTTTCAGCACCGGCGGTTCGGTGACGCTCAACAACAGCGAACAAGTCAACGTCAACTACAGCAAAGGAGGAGACGGCGGATCGGGCGGCCAGGGCGTCGCGGCCGGCGTCGTCAGTAAGGGAGCGCCCGGCGGCGTCGGCGGCCTGGGCGGTAACGGCAACATCGCCCAGGGCGGCGGCATTTTCGCCAATCAAAGCACGGTCAGCCTCAGCGGAGGGGCCACGGTCAATTCCAACTCCGCCGCCGCTGGCTTCGGCGGCAACGGAGGCAATGGCGGCACCCTGGCCGGCGGCGGCCCGGCCGGCAGCGGCGCCAACGCCCAGGGCGGCGGCATCTACGCGCTGGGCGGTTCCGTGAGCGTGGACGGCACCTCGACGCAGATCGACTTCAACACGCTGAAGGCGGGTGGAGGCGGCTTCGGCGGCAACGGCGGAGGGGGCGGCGGGAACACGGCCGGCGGCAACGGCGGGGTGGGAGCGGTCGGCGGCTCCGCCTTTGGAGGCGGAGTGTACGCCTATGGCAACACCGTCACCCTAACGAATGGGGCGGCGATTGATTTCAACAATCTCCAGGCTGGCAACGGCAGCGCGGGCGGTGTCGGCGGCATGGGCGGCTCGGGCGGCATCGGCAGTACCGGCGGCATCGGCGGCAATGGAGCGGTTGGCGGAATGGCGGCCGGCGGCGGCGTTTACCTCGCCGGCAACGGCTCCGCTCTCAACGTCAACGCCGGAGTGACGAATCCTCAGGCCATCAGCATCAGTTACAATTCGGTATCCGGCGGCCAGGGCGGCGGCGGCAACAACGGCGGTAATGGCGGCAACGGCGGTTTGGGCGGCGGCGGCGCGGGTGGTCGTACCGGCAACGGTGCCAACGGTGGCATCGCCGAGGGCGGCGGCATCGCCGTGGACGGCAGCGGCGCCTCGGCCCCGCTGGCCCTCAACCTGGCCGCCGCGACGATCCAGGGCAACGCGCTGACCGGCGGCGGTGGCGGCAATGCCGGCACCGGCGGCAAGGGAGGTATCGGCGGCGGAGCCGGCGGCAACGGCGGCAATGGCGGCAACGGCAACGTCGCCCAGGGCGGCGGCCTGTTTGTCAACAACGCCTCCCTCACCTTGACTGGCGCGACGATCACCAAGAACTCTCTCTCGGGTGGTTCGGGCGGAGGCGGCGGCTCCGGCGGCAAGGCCCAAGGTGCTCCGTCCAACGCCACCAAGAGCAGCGCGGGAGGCGCCGGCGGCAACGCCGGCAATGGCGGACTCGGCGCCGCCGGCCAGGGCGGCGGATTGTACGTCAGCGGCAGCACCGTCACCCTCAACAGCGATACCATCACGTCGAACACGCTCTACGGTGGCCAGGGCGGTTACGGCGGTTACGGAGGCATAGCCGGAGCCGGACACTTCATCGTCAATCCGAAAGGGCCCATCACCGGCAGTCCAGGCGGCAACGGCGGCAATGGTGCGACCGGAGGCGCCGGCCAGGGCGGCGGTTTGGCCGCCAGCGGCAGCACCGTCACCCTGCTCAACTCCACCATCGGCGGCAACACCCTTACCGGCGGCGAGGGCGGCTCCGCCGGCAACGGCGGCAACGCCTACGGCTATGCCGACTTCGTTTACTTCGGAGGCGTTGGCGGCAACGGCGGCAACGGCGGCAATGCCGGCGTCGGGCAAGGCGGCGGCGTTTACGGCGCCGGCGGCACCCTTACCGTCGTCAATTCGACAGTCGCCACCAATACGGTCAACGGCGGTCTGGGGAGAGTCGGTGGCAGCGGCGGCGAGGGCGGAGGAGGTGAATCCAATCATACCTTCAGCGGCCGGGGCGGCAGTGGCGGCCTGGCCGGTAACGGCGGCAACGCCGCGGCCATCGACGGAGGCGGCGTGTTCACTTCCACCAGCACTGTCCAGCTGGTCAACGCCACCGTCGCTAACAACAGCCTCAAGGGCGTTGCCGCCGGCTCGGGCGGCACCGGCGGCAACGCTGGTCCGGGCGGCACCGGCACCAAGAGCAGCCACTACGGACACGGCGGCAACGGTGGCAACGGCGGCAATGGCGCCACCGGCCAGGGCGGCGGTCTGTATGCCACCGCCGGCAGCCTCAGCCTGCTCAATGCCACGCTCGCTTACAACGCCATCACGGCCGGCACCGCCGGCGCCGGTGGCGCCGGCGGGCAGGGAATCCAGTCGATTTCCGGCGCTCCGCCCAATGAAATCATCACCCAGCTGTCGCCCAACGGCAAAACCGGCCAGGGCGGCACGACAACCGGCACCGACCAGGGCGGCGGCCTGGCCGTGGACGCCTCCGTCACCTCGGCCAAGCTGGAGAATACGATCATCGCCCTGAATACGGCCGCCAGCGACCCGGACGTGGTGGGCACCTTCACGTCGAGCGATCGCGATTTCATCGGCAACGGTACGGGTAGCAACCTAGTCAACGGCACCAACGGCAACAACGTCGGCCAGTACAGTACCGCCGTCCTGGACACGTTTTTCAGTCAGCTGGGCAACAACGGCGGGCCAACGCAAACGATCGTCCCGACCGCGAGCAGCCCGACCATCAGTACGACCAGCTCCGCGGGCAACGTCAGCGCCGCCTCGGCCATCGCCGCCGCCGAGGGCGTCACCGTCGCCGCGGACCAGCGCGGTTTGCCGCGCGTCATCAACAACGAGATCGATATCGGCGCCACGCAAAGCGGTCTGCTGCTGACCGGCAATGTCTCCGCGCCCAGCGTGACGGCCGGCCAGAATATCACCTACACGCTGACGCTGGACAACAACGGGCCCAACACTCTCAGCAACGTCACCGTGTCCGATACGGTGCCGCCCAACACCACCTTCGTGTCGGTGACGACGCCCTCGGGCTGGACCGCCACGACGCCGGCGGTCGGCTCGACTGGCACGGCCGTCAGTTTCAACATCGGCTCGCTGGCCCCGAACACGACGACCACCTTCACCATCGTCGTTCAGGTCGCCTCCGGCACCCAGGGCACAAGCATCACCGACACGGCCACCGTCTCGACTCCGAGCACGGTCGTCGGCCCCTCCAGTCCGAGCGTGACGCTGACGACGCAGGTGCCCGGTTCGAGCACCACGCCCGTAGCCGGCGCCACCTTCATCGCCAGTCCGATCCTGCCCGATCCGTTCGCCGGCCATAACGCCTTCATCCAGGCGGGCCTGGCCTTTAATTTCGGCAGTCCCGTAAGCGGCCCGGTGGCCCTGGTCCTGACGGGCCTTCCCAGCGGCGTGACCCTGACCAACGCCAGCGGCGTGGACAGCAACGGCAACCCCTATATCAACATCGTGTCGTCCGGCAGTTCGTGGGGGACGGGTTTGCGGAACTTCCGCTTCGTCGTCTTGAAATTCAACAACCCCAACCACGTTCACATCACCTACACGGCGGAGGTAGTGCAGGGTATCTGATATACTAGTTCTATCCTTCGGAGCGAGGGCGTTCGCCTCCGGAATTGGCGTTCAGGGGACGGACTCCCTCGCTTCGGGGTTTGGGACCCCATTTGAGGCTTCGACGCGCGGTCCCCGACCGGCGCGCATTTGCCATGCAAGATCCCCTGCAAGCTGCTATCCGGCAGCACCAACTCGGCCGCCTCCACGACGCGGGGCGGATGTACCAGGGCATCCTCGCCCACGATCCCAACCACTCCGACGCCCTGCACCTGCTCGGCGTGGTCGCCCACCAGCTCGGCCAGAACCAACCGGCGGCCGAGCTGATCGTCCGCGCCATCTCTCTGCAACCCGGCGTGGCCGCCTATTACGCCAACCTCGCCGAGGTTTGGCGGGCGCTGGGACAGACCGACCGGGCCATCGACGCTTGCCGCACCGCCCTGCGCTTGCAGCCGGAATATCCCGAAGCCGCCAACAATCTCGGCCTGGCCCTGCTCGCCGCCGGCGACATCGCGGCCGCGATCGAACAGTTCCGGACGGCCCTCCGTCTTCGGCCGAATTTCGCCATGGTCTACAACAACCTCGGCAACGCCCTGCGCCTCCAGGGCGACACGGCCGGGGCCATCGACCATTTCCGCCGAGCCGTCGAACTCGATTCCAACATCGTCGAGGCGCACAGCAATCTCGGCCAGCTGCTGTGCGAACGCAACGAACTGAAGGAGGCACTGGAGCATTGCGAGGAGGCCGTGCGGCTGCGGCCAAACGCTCCCGAGGCGCTGAGCAACCTCGGCAACGTCCTCCGTTCCCTGGGCCGGCTCGACGAGGCCAAGGGTTATTACGCCGAGTCGCTACGGATCAATCCGAACATCGGCATGGTCTACAACAACATGGCCCAGGCCCTTCAGGAGGAAGGGAAGTTCGACGAGGCCCTGGTGTGGTACGAGCAAGCCTTGCAGCGTGAGCCGAACACCGCGCACATCCACTGCAACTTGGCCAGCGCCCTGGAAGAAAAGGAGTGTCACGAGGACGCCGTCGCTCGCTACGAGATGGCGCTGCGTTTGGACCCCAACTTCGCCGAGGCCCACAACGGCATCGGCGCCGTTCGCCACGAGCAGGGCCGCGACGAGGAGGCCCGCGTACACTACGAGGCGGCCGTGCGTCTCAAGCCGGACTTCGCCGGTGCCCACGCCAGCCTCGGCCATCTTCTGGAGGAACTGAACGATCTGAAGGGCGCGGAGGCGTGTTTCCGCTCCGCCCTCGGTCACGACGCCCACAATGCCGGCGCGCTGGGACAGCTGGCGATCCTGCTTCGCGGCAAGCTGCCCGAGGACGACCTTGCCGCCTTGCGGCGCCTGCTGGCCGAGCCGGAGACGCCGGAGGGCAAACGCGGCGTGCTGCACTTCGGTCTCGCTCAGGTCCTCGACGCCCGCGGCGAGTACGCCGAGGCCGGTGAGCACCTACGCCAGGCCAACGCGATCAGTCTCGCCGGCGCCCGCAAGCGCGGCAAGGACTACGATCCCGCCAGTCACACCCAGTTCGTCAGCGACATGATGGCGACCTGCACGCCGGAGTTCTTCGAGCGCCTGCGCGGACAGGGATTGGAGAGCGAGCGGCCGGTGTTCATCGTCGGCCTGCCGCGATCGGGAACGACGCTGGTGGAGCAGGTGCTGGCCAGTCATGCCCAGGTGTTCGGCGCCGGCGAGCTGCGCTTCGCTCGGGAAGACTTCGACTCGCTTCCCCAGGTGCTGAGCAGCGAGGATAGTCCCCTGGCGTGCATGACGCGGCTCGACGGCGATGCCCTACGGCTCATCGGTCAGCGCCACCTGGACCGCTTGCAAACCCTGGACGCCACGGCCACGCGCGTCGTGGATAAAATGCCGGATAATTATCTCTATCTCGGCTTCCTGTCCGTCCTATTCCCGCGCGCAAGTTCATCCATTGTCGCCGCGACCTGCGCGACGTGGCGGTATCGTGCTGGATGACCAACTTCCGCCACATCCGCTGGGCCAACGACCCCGAGCACATCGCCTCGCGCTTCCAGGAGTACCGGCGCCTGACGGAATACTGGCGGGCCACCCTGCCGGTCCCGGTGCTGGACGTCTACTACGAGGACACGGTCGCCGATCTGGAGAGTGTCGCCCGCCGCTTGCTGGACTGGTGCGGTCTGGAGTGGGATCCGGCTTGCCTGTCGTTCTACGAGACGAAGCGTCCGGTGCGCACGGCCAGCGTGACGCAGGTGCGCCAGCCCGTGTACAAGCGCTCGGTCGCGCGCTGGAAACACTACGAACCGGCGCTAGGTTCACTGTTCGCGCAGCTCGCACCGGATGAGAATAAAAATTGAACCACGGATAACACGGATAACACGGATAAAAACAGAAAAGAGAGTATTCTTGTTTTTATCCGTGTTATCCGTGTTATCCGTGGTTTAAAATTTGGGACGACCGCGTGAGTCAGCCATCTTTTGAGATACTGTACGAAGACAATCACTGCTTGGCCGTTTCCAAGTCGAGCGGCGCTCTGAGCACACACTACCAGGGCCGCGAGCAGACACTGGACCGCGCCGTCAAGGAATACCTCAAGGACAAGTACCACAAGCCCGGCAACGTCTTCCTCGGCGTGGTGCATCGCCTCGACCGCCCCGTCTCCGGCGTGCTGTTGTTCGCGCGCACCAGCAAGGCGGCGGCCCGCCTGGCCCAGCAATTCCGCGAGGGCACCATCGAGAAAGTCTACTGGGCCGTCGTCGAGGGCGAGGTCGGACAACAGGCCGGCTCGCTGGAGGACTGGTTGCGCAAAAACGAGTCGGCCGGCCGCGTCGAAATCGTCGAGCCGCGCGAGAAAGGTGCTCGTCAAGCCCTGCTGCACTACCACCGCCGAGCCGTCCACGGAGGGCTGACCTGGTTGGAAGTGCGGCCGCAGACCGGCCGTACTCATCAGCTCCGCGTGCAGCTGGCGCACCACGGCCACCCGATCTACGGCGATGCCAAGTACGGGGCCGTCCACACCTTCGGCCGGGCCATCGGTCTGCACGCCCGCGACCCTGACCTTTCTGCATCCGATCCGCTACGATCCGGTCACGCTGACGGCCGACGTGCCGCGCGCCTGGCGCGGCCGCTTCGCCTACCTGATGCGGGAGGGTCCGGCATGAGCGCCGCCCTGCTCGACACGATCCGCGACCTCATCCAGGAGGACGTGGGCAACCGAGGGCTGGCCCGTGATCCCAGCGACAATCTCTTCACGGCCTGCCGTCCGGATTTCGCCACCGCCTGCGCGAGCATCGCCGCCGCGCCGAAACCGGCCCTCGCCGTCGTCACCGGCTTTCCGATCGTGGGCGCTGTCCCGCTTTGCGGCGAGACGGACGGCCCGCTCGGAGCGGTCTTCCTGGCCCGCGCACTGACGCCCCTGGGGATGAAAATTACGCTGTTGACGGATACGTTTTGTCAGCGAGCGCCTCGAAGCGGGCCTAGACGCTTGTGGATTGCGCAGCACCGTCCTCGTCGTAACCTTGCCTCCTTCAGGGGCGAGGGTCTCGTCAGAAAAAGGGACTAGGGGCGAGGGACTAGGGACTAGGGAAGAAACCTTTTCCCTATTCCCTAGTCCCTATTCCCTATTCCCTTCTTCTGACGAGACCCTAGTTCCTAAGCTGACGCACCTGGTCGCGCTGGAGCGAGTGGGACCGGGCCGAGATGGCCGCTGCCGCAACATGCGCGGTCTCGACATTACCGAGAATACAGCTCCCGCTTCTTGGTTATTCGAGGATGCCGCTCGCCGGACGCCGCCTGTTACGACCATCGGTATCGGCGATGGCGGCAACGAGATCGGCATGGGCAAAATCCCCGAGACGGTCATCGACCGCAACATCCCCAACGGAGGGCAGATCGCCTGCCGCGTTCCGACCGATCACCTGATCGTCGCCGGCGTCAGCAACTGGGGAGCTTACGCCCTGGCCGCCGGCGTGGCCGTCCTGCGCGGGCGGCGACTGCCCGCCGCGCTGTTCGATGTCGAGCGCGAGCGCGATTTGCTGCGTATCATGGTCGAGGAAGGCCCCTTGGTGGATGGCGTCACGGCCCGGGCGACCGTCTCGGTGGATGGTTTGTCGTTTCCGGATTACGCCAGGCCACTGCGGCTGCTGGCGGAGGTGGTGGGGGCATAAGCATGGGCGACCTGCGACTTGCGAGCGGAGCGGAGGTGCGGCGGCAGGCCCGTGCCGGGGAACTGACCGGGCCGACGCCCGGCCTGGCCGCCGGCTACGTGCAAGCAAACCTTGTCGTGGTGCCGCGCGACATCGCCTTCGATTTCTTGCTGTTCTGCCAGCGCAACCCGCGCCCTGTCCGCTGCTGGACGTCACCGATCCGGGCTGTCCCGAGCCGCGCCAGCGCCGCATCCGGCGCCGATGTCCGCAGGGACATCCCGCGTTACTGCGTTTACCGTCATGGTGAATTGATCGACGAGCCGGCCGACCTGTTCGCCTGGTGGCGCGATGACCTGGTGGCGTTCCTGCTCGGCTGCTCCTTCACCTTCGAGAACGCCCTATTGAAAGCGGGTCTTCCGGTTCGCCACATCGAGCAGGGCTGCAATGTGCCGATGTATCGCACCAACATCGCCTGCCATCCGGCGGGTATCTTCGCCGGGCCGATGGTCGTGTCGATGCGGCCGTTGACGCCGACTCAGGCGGAGGCGGCAACCGTCATCTGTCAGCGCTTTCCGCAGGCACATGGGGCGCCGCTTCACGCCGGCGATCCCTCCGTCCTCGGCATCCGCGACATCCAGCGACCCGACTTCGGCGACGCGGTCGAGGTCCGCTCCGGGGAAATTCCCGTCTTCTGGGCCTGCGGCGTGACGCCGCAAGCCGTGGCCATGCAGGCCAGGCCGCCGCTGTTGCTGACGCACAAGCCCGGACACATGTTCGTCACCGATCTGCGCGATAGGGATCTGGAAACCGCGTAACATTCGGCCGCGCTCCCTGTGTAGGCAGCGGCGTTTGCGGATGCAGACTGTCGTAGCACAGCCACAGACCCAGGGCGGTGATGAGCGCGGCGCTGACCAGGGGCAGAGCGCGCACCACGGTTCGCACGCGCGGCCCGCCGCCCCAGCGGGCCGCGGCCCAGTTGCGCGCCCAGACGACGCCGACGCCGAGACCGACGAGGACGCCGGCCAGTCCCGCGCTGAACGCCAGCAACAGCGGCACTCCCAGCCATAAACGCTGCGCCGAGATCGCCAGGCACAGCAGGATGATCGCATCCCAGCACGGCACCAATCCGCCGCGCATCCCCAACAGCACCAGATGCCACCAGCGCACCGACGTCCCGTCCGCCGGCAGGGAGATGTGCGTGTGATCGTGGTCGTGGTCATGATCGTGGTGATGGGGATGCGAATGGCCGCCGAGGTGAAAATGATCGGCGCGGCCGGACAGCCGGCGGAACAGTAGCCACAGACCCAGGCCGGCGATGAACAGGCCGCCGATCAGCCCCTGAACGTAGTACATCAGGTTGGCGGCCGCCGGCGAAATCAGGAAGACGACGGCCAGGACGAAGACGGCGCCGGTGTGCGTTAGCGTGGTCATCAGACCCAGCAGCAAGGCGTGCCAGACCGTGCCGTGTTCGCCGACGAGGTACGCCGCCACCAGCGTTTTGCCGTGGCCGGGTGTCAAGGCGTGGACGGCGCCGAAGCCGGCGGCCAGGAGAAGCAGCACGGCGAGGCCGCGTCGCGTATCGAAGAGCAAGTGCAACAGCTTCTGGGGATGGCCGTCCTCTTCCTCCGCCGGGACGACGGTGCTTTCCGGCTGTTCCGCCTGTTTCTCCTCGCCCTTCAGTGGAGTGGTGTCGTCGAGGACGAAGGTGGCCGACGCCTGACGGAGACGATCGGAGTCACCCGGTTTGCGTTCCAGGGGCGGCCGATCCAGCAGGGCCGCGTCCGGCGCCGATGTGCTTTGCAATGTCACGCCCGGCCCTGTCGCCAGCGTCAGCCGCAGCTGGCTGAAATCGTCCCGATCGTAGTTGGTGTCGCGGAAGGAGAACGTGTGCGTCGCGCCGCGCTCCGGCTGCCACGGGGCGGTAAACGTGAAGTCGTAGCGTAGATGGTCCTTCACCGTATCGTCGTGTCGGCCAGCGCTGCGACCGAAGACGAGGGGTTTACCGTCCAGGCGGACATCGAGGTTCTTGG
This sequence comes from uncultured Planctomycetota bacterium, assembly GCA_963849325.1. GTDB lineage: Bacteria > Planctomycetota > Planctomycetia > Gemmatales > Gemmataceae > JAJPHU01. The sequence goes on from CAWKHF010000012.1 coordinate 1,193,682, forward strand.
CGAGGAGGGGTCCGAAGTGCCGGACGAACGCCTGATGAAACGCCCTCTCACTGGTGATGCGGGGGAATTCGCCCGGCGTCAGTTCGGAGCGGGCCAGGTCCAACTCGGCGCAGCCGGCGTCCACTTCGAGCTGATACTTCACCACCACGGCGGCCGGCGTCAGCTTCACCTCGATTGTCCGGTCGTGGTTGTCCTTGGGCACCGGATGGGCAAAAGCCGATTCACCGCGGAGAACGCAGAGAGCGCAGAGAAGAATGGAAAAGAGAAGAAGGAATCGCCGGAAGGTAGCCATGTGTCTGCTTGGTTCTGTTTTCTCTCTGCGTTCTCCGCGTTCTCCGCGGTGAATTCTTTATTTTTTCGGCTTGCAGTAGCCCAGCGTCATAAGGGCGTAGCCGGTGACGATGTTCGGATCCGCCTCCATCCAGTGGGCGTTGTCGTTGCGCCAGCTGCCGTCGTCGCGCTGCCGTCGGGCCAGCGCCGCCGTGAGGTCGGCGCGCCAGTCGTGTTTCTTGCCGCCGGCGTCCTCGACCTCATCGCGTCCGAGCACATCGAGGCACTTGGCCATCGTGTGATAGTAATAATACAGGCCCCAGTGGCCGCGCACCTCGGGCATGCCGGGGTTGGCGTCCACCGTGTAGTTCTTGCGGACCCACTCCTACGCCTTTTGGATGCGCGGATCGTCCTTGGAGACGCCGCAGTAGATCAGGCTCTTGATGCCGGCGTAGGTCATGCTGCCGTAGCCGGGCAGGCCGCCGCCGTCGTTGGGCTTGTCCTGCGTCTTGGTCTGGCCGCCGGCGGCAGGGCTGTAGATGAAACTGCCGTCGTTGATCTTGCCGGCCCATTTCTGATCGTTGTGCTCGCCTTTGAGGTTCTGACAACGGCTGACGAAGATCGCAGCTTTCTTGAAAGCCGGGTCGTTCTTGGGAATGCCGGCCGCCACCAGGGCGTCGAGGAAGAACTGCGTGTTCGACAGGTCCGGCCGCTGATTTGCTGTCGTAGCCGGCGCCGCCGTAGTAATCGTCGTCGCGTTTGCGGCCCTCGCCCTCGTCCCATTGCAAGCCGCGCAGGAACTTGGCGGCGTCAGCGACGACGGCCTTGTAACTGTCGCGTTTGGCGCTGACCAGGGCCAGCACGTTGACGCAGGTGACGTAGTTCTGCAACTGCACGCGCGGATCTTTGCCGGCGATGTGGCCGGCCCTGGGGTTGATGAGCGATTCGATGTACTTCAAGCCGCGCTCCACCATCGGATCGTCCGGGCCGACCTTGCCTGTCTGGAGCACGCCGGTCAGCACGATGCCGGTGGTGCCGATCTGCTGTTTGCCGCCCCAGCTGCCGTCCGCGTTCTGCGTCCGGCGCAGGTAGGCGACAGCCTTGTCCACGGTATCGTTCCACTGCTTCGGGTCCGGCCCCGCCTTCGCCGCGGGCGACAACAGCAGCAGGGCGAGCAGTCCCCATGACAACTTTCCCCAGGTACGCGCATGGCTAATCATCGAGCTATCCCCCTTGTTGACGGCCATCCGTATTGTAGACGAGCCGGCGGACAAAAAAGAACAGCCCGCCGCGCCGGCAAGGGCGAACCCTTGCCCGCGTAGCGGGCTGATGGTAACGTCTTTCGTCCCGTTACTCGACGACGGCGAGGATGTCTTCTTCGGTCATGATGAGATATTCTTCGCCATCGATGGTCACTTCGTTGCCGGCGTAGGAGGTGAACAGGACGCGATCGCCTTCCTTGACCTGGAAGGCGGCGCGTTGGCCGTTGTCCAGGCGCTTGCCTTCGCCGAGGCTGAGCACCTTGCCCTGCTTGGGCTTCTCCTTGGCCGAGTCCGGCAGGACGATGCCGCCGGCCGTCTTCTCTTCCGCTTCGAGGCGTTTGACCACGATCTTGTCATTGAGCGGTACGACTGTCATGCCGCTGTGCTCCTTCAGGGTGAAACATCTTGCTGTTGCCCGCCGCTCCCGCGTTTGCCGTAAACGACCGACAAGGCCCGGAGCACGGTGTACAGCACCACATTCTTGCTGACTGGCTTGGGGATGACGCTGTAAAAGTGCAGCTGGCACGCCTGACGAATCACGCTTTCGTCGGCGTCGCCGGTTATCAGGATGGCCGGCAACATGCCCTTGATCTGCCGCACCAACTGTAACGTCTCCATCCCCGTCAGGGTCGGCATGTGCATGTCCAGCAAGGCCAAATGCACGTCCGACTCTCGGACAATATCGAGCGCCTCTTCACCGGACGACGCCAGCAAGGTACGGAAGCCTTCCGGTTCCATGATGTCGCGCAAGGCTTGCCGGCAACTGGTGTCATCGTCGGCGATCAGGATCGAATAATCCGGCGTGTGCGTAGTCGCCTTCATGCCGCGTACCTCGTCTGGCCGTTCCTCGTATCCTGAGCCTGGCCGGCGGCACGACCACGGGAGGATTGCTCCTACGGAGCTAAATCATCTGGGTAGCAAAGCTCGTACCGCCGTCTCATCGAGCGAGGTCGAATGACCTAACTTCTTATGTCAGTAGATCATTCGTTTTAGGATAAATCAAGTCCCCATCCCCTTCTCGGTTGCCAAAAAATCGCCAAGCTGCCAGTCTGTCCCGACGCGCTGTCAATGTGACAGGAGAAGACTTATTTTTTGTCGGCTGCGGCGGGTGCGGTTTGTGGACGCGGGGAGACCCAGAGCTTGTCGGGATTAAAGTCGTCGTCGTCGAGATTGAGGGGTGCTTGCAGGCGGTCGTAGCGGTAGTATTCGACCTCCTGGCCCTTGTCATCGTAGGTGACGACGAGCAGCGGCAGCTGCCAATCGGGGTCGAAGCACATCAACCGTCGGCCGCCGCGCGGCAGCTCCGGCTCGGCGCCAGGGGGGATGATACGTTCCAGCGTTTCGACCGGCTGCGGATATTCGGGCCGACGCTGCGGCGCGATGGCGGTCAGGGCACCCAACCGGCGGTCGCCGCGTTCCTGAGCGTCGAGCAGGGCGGTGAGAGATTCGACGCAGTGGCCGATGCCGGCATCGGTGATGGGGTGGCGACTGGCGGAGCGGGCGAGAATGCTGTCCGGGGCGACCGCGATGCGAGCGCCGGCCGGCATCAGCGGCGCGTCGCCGGCCGCCAGTTTGGTATGAATCTTGTTCTCATAGCGTCCCTTCACGTACACCACTTCGCGGCCCTTCTTCGTCTCGCCCAGCCATTTGAAATGGACGCTCCACGGCTCTTTGCGGAACTTGAACAGCAGGATTTCTTCGGGCTGCGCCTTGTCCTTGAGGTATTCGCGGCGAGTCAGGCGAACGATGTACGAGTCGAGGACGGCGCAGCGGACAGCCGCCTGCTGGAGCAATTGTCGGGCCGTGTGCGGCGGCGTCTGGGACAGGGATGCGCCGGGCGTTGGTGTTGGCGTTTGCGGCGGAGGCGTCGGCGCAGGAGGTGGACTTCGTCGTACTCGGCTGGTTGACTGGGGGCGACGGCACGGGAACAAGAGGGATGTCCGCCCGCGCTACCGCGTCATCCGGGATGCGCAGCTCCGGTGTGGGAGGTTCGGCGACCGTCCGCAGTCGCGGCCGGTTGGTGGTATCGATGCCGCCGGGCAAATCGCCCAGGCCGATGCACCCGGCCAGGACCACGCATATCGTCCCGGCCGCCGCGCAGCGAGTTTGCCGCCGATCATCGCGCCTTCCTTCCGTGGAGGACCAGCGCCCGCCTCCTGCGGACGCGAAGCGGCACTCTACAGCAAAGAGGACGGGCTGACAAGATGACAAGGTGAACCAGCCGCTCTCCGCGCCCATCCACCCGTCGAGGAACCTTACTGTCCGCGCGAGGCGGTGCCGTGACGCGAGGCGGCGATACTGGTGCCTTCGGGCAGCGCGCGGCCGGCAACCACGATGTCGCGCTCGTGCATGTAATCGCGGAGCTTGCGATAGAGCGGGAAGCTGTCGGGATAGACGCACAGCGTCACCGCCGTCTGCGACGGCTCGATGCCGTCGATGACGCGGCGGAAGTCCGAGCCGGGCGCCAGCGCGGCCTCCAACGCCTCGCCGCGATCCGGCGTCAGCGGCTCGACTTCCCACGAGCACTCGGGCTTGCGGCTAAGAGTCGTCCATCTCCAAAGAATAGCGCAGGCGAAACGGGCCAATCGGCTCGGTGACGCCGCTCCACTTGCCGGTGTTGCGCAGCGTGTCGCCGCCCTGGCCGTGCAGCGCCCGTTGTAGCTCGTCGAGAAAACCGCCGATATCGACGAGGGTAACACGGCCGCGGCGGCACTCGAACAGCAGCTCCTCCGACTGTAAGGGGTGGCTCACCGGCGTGCGATAGCGCAGGGTCTGCTTGAGGGACGGGGCCTTGCGCAGCGCCTCGATCTCTTCCATCACACGCTGGCTGCGCGCGCGGATCTCCGACAGCGACAGCGAGGCGACGCGGACGGACTGACTCTCCTGCCGGGTCTTCTCTTCGAGGTCCTTTTTCTCTTTTTCGATCTCCCCGGAATGGGCCGTCAGATGGGCCAGCTCTTCGGCGGTCAGCGTGCTATCCTGGCGAAGCTTCTGCCACTCCTTGAGCTGTTCGAGCAAACGGGCTTGCGTCTCGGCCAGCTCGCGGCGCTGCCGCTCCAGTTCGGGGGCCAGGGGGTCTTGCGGATCGGGCAGCTCTTCCACTTCTTCTTGTGTCAATGCCGGCGGCGCCGCCGGCACGACGGCCTTGTACGAACGCGCGCCGACCCAGGCGACGAGGATGAGACGAAGGATGATGCCGACGACGTTGGCGACAACGTCGAGGAACGAGTCGAAGCTGAACTCGATTTCGCGGACCTTGCGTCGTCGTCGGATCATGGCTTCATCACGGGTTAGCCCCGGTGACGATGTCGCCGACATCGTCGCCGGGTTCGAGGTTCTGGCGCGTCCGCGGCACCGGCAGCGCCTCCAGGGCCGGATAAACCATCAGGAAGGTGCGAACGTTTTCGGGCCGCACCAGCAGACACACTTGCGGATGATACGGCGGCTCGCCGGGCCGCCGCCCGGACTGACGGCGTTCGATCATCTGCCGGATGGTCGCCACCAGCGGATTGTTGGCCGCGTCGCTCATGGCCTGGGCGAGCGGGAACGTCTTCTGCGACGGATACAGCACCACACCGTCGGGACGGCACTCGACGTAGATGGTCCAATCGCGTCCGCCGTGGACCCAGGCCGGCCGTAGTCCGGCCGCCGGCCGGCGCGGCTGATAGCCCGGCGCCGAAGGATTGGCAAACCGAGTCGGCGTCGGCGACCCCGAACCGCCCGACCCGTCGCCTCCGCCGCCGGCGATCAATCGCTTTCGTGGAGGACGGGGGGCCGACTCGTCATCCGGCGGACGATCAGGAGGTGGGTCGTCATTTGGCTCGTTCGGCGCAGGCGCGGCGGGGCGTGCGCCGGGCGGCGGCCGAGGCACCAGCGGATCGACGGCCGCAAAGGCGTCCGAGCGTCCGCCGCCCGCGGACGAGCGCGTCCCCTCGCCGGGAGGACCGCCCATCGTTCCCGGCTGTCCGGTCGCGGTCGGTGCGCCCGCGGAAGCCCCTCCGGGACCGCCCTGGCCCATCGCTCCCGGCGTGGCGGCGACAACTTGCCCCGTTGCTCCGGACTGTCCGGCGACGCTTCCGCCTGGATCGCCCGGCTGGCCGGAACCGTTTCCGCCGTTGCCGCCGACAACGGCGTACCGTCCATCCCCAGAGGCGCCCGGCGGTCCTGCCACGCCGGTCCCCGGAACTCCGCTCCCCGCAGCGCCATTCCCCGGGATGCCGTTGGCTGGATTGCCGGAACCGGCCACACCGCCCAAGACGCCTGGACCGGCCGCGCCGGAGTAGTTGTTCCCCGGCGGGCCGTTTCCGGGAATGCCGTTCCCTGGAATGCCGTTGCCCGGCACTCCCGGGCCGGCAACCGCAGAAGCGCCGGTCCCCGACGAGCCGGAGAGGATGCCTCCCGGATAGCCGCCGGCTCCAGCGGGGCCAGTCCCTGGAACTCCGTTGCCTGGAGCGCCATAGCCGGGCATTCCCGAGCCGACCGCACCTCCAGGGCCGCCGTTGCCGCCGACAACGGCGTAACGCCCATCCGGAGAGACGCCCGGCGGTCCCGCCACGCCGGTCCCCGGGACTCCGCTCCCCGGAACGTCCCTCCCCGGGATGCCATTGGCTGGATTGCCGGAGCCGGCCACACCGCCCGTGCCGGCAACTCCGGGAGTGCCGATACCCGACGATCCGGAGAGGATATATCCTGGATAACCGCCGGTTATGGTTGGACCGGTCCCTGGAGCGCCATTGCCTGGAACACCGTTCCCTGGCATTCCCGCGCCGGCAACACCTCCAGAACCGCCCGGTCTCGGAGGGCCGTTGCCTGGACGGCCATTTCCTGGATAACCGCCTGTCCCGATCGCACCGGATGCTAACGCCCGAGGCGGCCCCAGGCCCGAGGAGTCCGAACCGGAAAATCCCGGTGAGCCGGAGGTCGCCGAGCCAGCGCCGTAAGTTCTCCCGGACCCGCGCAGAACGTACTCCCCTCCCGGCACCGCTCCACCGTCCGACGGTCCCGCCTCGGCATTCTCACCCCCCATGGAGGGCGCCAGCGCGGCCGAATGGCCCTGTCCGCTGCTGCGAGGTGTACCCAGGCCCGTCCCGCCCGCACCGGAGCCGTCTCCGCCGCCGGATGAATCGGCAAGAAAAGCTCCCGAGCCACTCGCTGAACCGACCCCGTTAGAAGATGATCCGCCAGCCTGGCCGGAGCGATTGAAGCCTGGTCCCACCGCCAGGCTGGGCACACCGCCCATCACATTCCCACTGCCGCCTCCTGCCACGCCTCCGCCCGGCCCAAGGAAGCGCACACCAGCCGGCGTGGACGAACTCGCTCCGCCTGGAACGCCGCCGATGACGAATGGTCCCGTTCCCCCCGGCCCCGTCCCCGTGCCGATAGCGGATCCGTAACCTCCGGGAGCCGACCTCATTCCGCCCGATCCCGGCTGGCTGGCTGGACCGTTCGTCCCGTTGGCCAGGGTCGGCGCATCACGGGTCCGGACTCCCCGGATACCGCCGTCGGAGGAGACCGTCATCGGGCCGTGCAGCGGCGAAAGTCCGATGGGGCGAGCACTGGTTCCGGTTGCGGACGGCGCGGCGGGGGCGACGGAAGGCGGCGTTCGGGACGCGGTCATCCACGGCTGAGCGCCGGTCTGATCGTCGTCGGCGGGGAAATCGAGCACCCAGTCCTCGTCGATGAACTCGTAGCCGAAATCCAGCGTCAAGTCCTTGAGGACGGCCTGGAACTGGCAGTAGGTGACGACGCCGCCGGGCCGCACCAGCAACAGCAGATACGGCGTGGCGTTGGCGCTGCCGGGAGTGCCGGCCATCTTGGCGCGCTGGCGAGCGATGCGGCGTTCGACCTCGGCACGCACGTCGTCCGGCGGCGCATCCTCGGGACTGTCGTGGCCGATCAGAAACTCGCGCGAATGGACCGGCATGGCTCGGCGCTCGGGGTGGAAGATGACGCCGTCGGCGGTGCATTCGACGTAGAGGGGCCGGCGGCTCTCGCCGCGCCGGCCGTGGTAGGGCACGACGGAAAAGGTGTGTTGCTCGCGCTGGCGGGCGGCCTTCAAGTCCTTGAGCGCCTGCTCCATCCGCAGCAGGTCGATCGTCATTCGCTGGAGAGCCTTGCTGGACTCCTTCGACTGCGCCTCGGTCTGTCCGGCCGTGCCGCGCAGCGTGGCCAACGAGCTGCTCATCGGCCTGAAGCCGGCCGCGCTCGTCCTGGATCTTGCGGCGCAGGTCGGTGCTGGTGTCCTGCTCGTAGCGCAGGCGGGCGGCGATCTCGCCAAGTTGGTCGCGGACTTTTTTCATCTGCAATTGCAGCTCGATCTGCTCGCGCGTCAGGTTGGCGTGGACGGCGGCGCGTTTCTCTTCCTTGGCCGCACGTTCCTGCCGTCTCTTTTGTTCCCACTCGGCCCGGTGGGCGGCCTCGTTTTGCGCACTTTCCTCTTGCAACCTGGCCGCCTCGCGTCGGGCCCGGGCCTGGGCGGCCTGGTGGGCCTTGCGGTCCATGACGAGCAGGACCAGGATCAGCGACCCCATGGCGCACAGCAGCACGGCCAGGAAGGGGAACGTCGAGACTTGCAGTTTGTGCCGGCGTCCTCTCATGCGGCCTTTCCGGGTTGTATGCGCGGAGGCGGCGGAGCGGCGGCTTGCGGCAGGGCGCCGGCCCGCGCCGTCAGCAGGTGGATGGCTGCCGTCAGACTATGCACCGCCTGCTCGAACGTGCCGGCGCCGGCCAGCGCCGCCAGGTTCTGCTGCAAGCCCGCCTGCAAGTGCAGCAGGTGCTTCTCACCCTGCTGCAAGCCGCCCAGAGCCGCCACCTGCGCCGCCAGATGCTCTCGCCGACCCGCGCCAGCGCCGTCTGCTGATCGCGGCCGTAGTCGCGCACCACGCTGGCCAATGCTCCCAGCTGCTCGAACAGCCGGGCGCTCTGCTCGAGGGACTGTTTTTCCAGGCCGATCAAGCAGTTGGGAATGCGTTTGCAGCGTGCCCTTCAGCGCCGCCTCCAGGGCGCCGGCCATCTGCTCCTGCTGCCGGCCGGCGGCTTCCGCCGCCCGCCGCTGGTTCTCCGTCAGCGCCCGCGCCCACACGTCGGCCTGCTGCTCCACGAGCTGCCCGGTGGCGTCGAGCAAGACCTGCGTGTTCTGCCGCAGCGCTTCGACGAACGGGCCGTTGTCGCCGGAGATGCGCTGGAAGCGGTGCGCCAGTCTGGCGCTCGACCTCGTGATCGACGGCTTCGAGAATGCCCTGCTCGCGCCGTTCGACGAGGAAGCTGCAAAACATGGTAATCATGGTCAGACTGAGGGCGAGGGCGGTGGCGTCGAAGGCGTAGGACAGGCCGTCGGTGACCTGGCTCATGTTCTTTTCGAGCACTTCCGGCGTCGCCCCGGAGATGGCGTCGGTGATGCCGAGCACGGTGCCGAGGAAGCCGAGGATGGGGATGGCCCAGGTGATGAAGCGCGTCAGGGCGTAACTGCCTTCCAGCACGACGGCGTCGCTGTCGAGCAGGGCGCGCATCTGGTCGTCCAGCTCGGCGGCGGAGCCGCGCTGGCAGAGGAAATCGAGGATGGCCCGGATACGCTGGACGAGGAAGGTGTTTTGCAGTCGTTGCGGCAGGCGGCGCAGTCCGGTCAAGAGGTTGGCCGCTTCGCCGAGTGGGACGGCCCGGCCGTCCCAGGGCGGCAGCACGTCCGCACCGGAACGCCCGTTGTTCGACCAAACTCCGCAGCCACTTCGCCCCCAGGGCGCTGACGGCGCAGCAGAACAGGATCAGCTCGACGCCCTCGACGGGGCGTTCGATGTAGCGGAACAGGAAAGTGTGGCGCAGCGGTCCCTTGTGGAAGAGGAACAGCAAGACGACGGCCAGCGGGCAAGCCGACGACGAAGGCGGCGAGGTTGGCGCTGGGGCGGCGAACAGTATCGGCGGAGACCGATGGGGAGGATTTCATTTCGGGGCCTCGACCCTGTAAGTGAGGGGCCTATTCGGAACATCGTCCGAGGGCGGGCGGAGATTGTAACGATTCCGTCGTCCGACGCCAGATAGCTTCGCGCTGGCACGAGCGGGGACGACGTGATAGCTTACAGTTCGCTTTTCCGCCGTCTGGAACGCCCTTTGTTACCGAGGAGATGGAACGCCGTGCGCGTCAATGGCGTCGAGCGCTGCCTTGCCGGCCGGCTCCTGCTCGGCCTGACTTTGCTGCCTTCGCTCGGCTGCGCCGACGACCCATCTCGCCCGGAACTCGTGTGGGGCCGGCGCGGCGTGCAGAACGGCGACATGGTTCGCCCTCGCGCCGTCGCCATCGACGCGCACGATCGCCTCTACGTCGTCGATTTCACCGCCCGCATCCAGGTCTACGACCGTGAGGGTCATTACCTCGGACCCACCTGGACGACGCCGGACTACCGCAACGGCCGGCCCAGCGGTCTCAGCATGGACCGTGATGGCAACCTGATCGTCAGCGATTCGCACTATCACTGTTTCCGCATCTACTCGCCCGACGGCGTCGAGCTGCGCAAGCTGGGCGGTGAGGGCGGCACCGCTCCCGGTCAACTCGGTTACGTCAGCGATGTCGTGCAGGATAACGAGGGAAATTACTACGTCGCCGAGTTCGGCGAGAACCAGCGTATCAGCAAGCTCGACGCCAACGGCGTAGTTCTTGCGTTGCTGGGGGAGCAAGGGGACTGAACCAGGGCAGTTTTCGCGCACCGCGCCCTCGCCCTCGGGCCGGATGGCAACCTGTACGTCGCCGATGCCTGCAACGACCGCATTCAGGTGTTCACGCGCGACGGTCAGCTCGTCCGCTGCTGGGGACAATCGGGTTCCGAGCCGGGACAGCTCAAATATCCGTATGATCTGGCGTTCAACAAGGACGGGCGTTCTGTACGTCGTCGAGAACGGCAACAACCGCGTGCAGAAGTTCACCGCGACGGGCGAATCGCTCGGCTGCTGGGGCGGTCCCGGCCATGCTCCAGGGCAACTGCATAATCCCTGGGCACTGTCCATCGACAGCCGCGGCCGGGTCCACGTCATCGATACGGAAAATCATCGAGTGCAGCGAATCGCGTTTTGATTGCCCTACACCTAGTCGGCGGAAGAAACGACCGCTCTTCCTCCGTGAGGAGGAGGTTCGTCCAGACGAGGAGTTGCCGCATCCGCTTGGGGCCAAAGAAGCGACGGAACGAGTCCGAAGGGATCTTCATCCCTGGAAGGGTAGGAATACGACAACCTGGTCCCTGATTTCTTCTTCCGGCATGTATTCCGCGAGGAGCAAGATGTCGGCGATGGCCGAGCCGATGGACTGCTCATTGGTAGTGGCGATAAGGCCGGGCACGGGTTCTCCCGCCGCCACCCGCTGGTAAGCGAAACCAAACATTGTGTTCCGGTCGTTGGTGAGGAGGACGCGGTGTCACTGGCCAGTCGGAGCATCGGCCTTCTCTCTGGCCCTGCGGCGTGCCAGCAGTTCATCCGCGCAATGCGCGGACGCTCGGCCTCAATCTTCGCCCGTAGGATCTCGGCTTCGTCTTGTCGTCGCTTCAAGTAGGCCCGGACTTCCTCGCGGTGCCGGAGGTAGTAAGCGAGGACGGCGTAGACGTCGGCCAGCACCAAGGTATCGTAGGCGCGGACCATGTCTTCCGGTGTCACGCCGTTCTCGTATTGCTCGACGACCAAATCGAGGCTGATGCGACTGTTGCCGATACGCACGGCGCCGCCTTCGTCCACCCGGAGCGGGGGAGGGTCGGCGTGGAGGGGAAGCAACTCGATCCGTTGACTCTCATCCATAATCCAATACTCCGCGGGATGGCGGGAGGTTCAGCCGCTGGGTCTCCGCGTGTGCCTCTCTGGAGAACGTATACCAGCGTCGCGAAGCAGCAAAGGCGAGCGCGGCTAGAATAGCGGGCCGAGTCAGGCCTGTTTCCAACAAGGATTGTAAGCGCCAAGCCTTCGATACCACAAGAGCACCGTCTCAAGGGCAAGGCGGCCTCCATAGCGGATTTGTCCTTGCGAGGGGTCTGCGCGGCCTCCACAATGAGACGGGACAAACCAGGCCTCAAACGCCTGCGATTCACGCACGGATCGACAGCGGATGGGTTCACTCCTGCATTTCCTGGCCGCGCGCTGGTGTCCGGCCCTGCTGCTGGGCATCGCCCTGGCGACCCAGGCCGTGCTGGGACTGCTGCGCCGCCGGAAGGTCCGCGGGTTCACGCCGCTGTTTGTGCTGAGCAGCGCCATTGCTGTGGCGAGTATCGGCGGACTGATTCTCTCGCCGCGCTGGGGTTGGTGGCTGATTGTCTCCGCCCTCGCGCTCTTCGTCTGTCTCTTCGTCCTCCTCGCCCTGACTGGCGCCTGGCGGCGCTCTCTCGGCTACGCCGTCGCGATACTCGCCCTGCTCGGCGCCGGCGGTCTATGGCTGAACACGGCCGGCGCGAGCTTGTTGGAAGTTTGCCGCGACCTGCGCGGGCTGACCTTCCTGCATCCGTGGTGGCTGCTGCTGCTATTGCTCCTGCCGCTGTTCTTCCTGCTCAGCGCTCCCCGCCTCCATCGTTCCGAGCCGCGGTCGTGGATCGCGCTCGGACTGCGCAGCGTCGGTGTCATTTGCCTGTCACTGGCGCTCGCCGAGCCGCAGCTGCGCCAACCGAACGATCACGTCACCGTCCTCTTCGTCGTCGATCGCTCGCTGAGCATCCCTGAGGAGATGGTCGAGGATCCCTCCGGCAAACCCGGCAAGATCGACCAGCGCGAACGCCGCATCCGCCAGTTCATCAACGATGCCGTGGCCCGGCGCGGCGGCCACCACGAGCGCGACCGGGCCGGCCTGATCGTCTTCGGACGACGGCCGCGCCTGGAACTGCCGCCCAGCGATGCCCCGCGCTTCAACCTGAAAGAACTGCCGGCCACGCCGGACGGCAATTACACCGACATCGCCGCCGCCCTGAAGCTGGCCCTGGCCTCCTTCACCGACGATACCGGCAAGCGCATCGTCCTCGTCAGCGACGGCAACGAGAACCTCGGCAACGCCGAGGAGCAGGCCCGTCTCGCTCATACGCTCGGCGTCGAGATCGACATCCTGCCGCTGGCCGCCGGACAAACCAACGAGGATGAGGTGCTCGTCGAGCGCGTCGAGGCGCCGCCGGTCATCGAGCAGGGCGCCCGCGTGCCGGTTCGCGTGCTCGTCCGCAGTCACAACCCCAATCTCGTCGTCGGCCGGCTCATCCTCAAACAGATCATCGAGGGGCAAAAGGCGCCGGCGGCGGAGGCCAAGGTCGTCGTCCTGCGCCGTGGTCTGAACGTCGTCACCTTCACGCGCCGGCTGACCGACGAGCAGCGCTCGTACAGTTACGAGGCCGAATTCCTGCCCGACCGCGTCGAGGACGACAAGGGCGAAGTCCTCAAACGCGAACTGCCCGGCGATCGCGTGCAGAACAACCGGGCGGCGGCGCACGTCGATCGCGCGCGGCCAGCGCCGCATCCTCATCCTGGAGGGCAAAGCCGGCGAACACCGCTTTCTCGCCGAGAAATTAGGCGAGGCCGGCCGGGCCAAGTTCCGGATTGTCGCCGAGCCGATCGCCCTGCTCGATCGCTACAAGGACCGCGACAAGCTGGCCGTCTTCCTCAGCAACTTCGACTGTGTCGTCCTGGCCAACGTCGCCGCCGACCAGGTCAGCGAGGAGCAGCAGGAAGCGATCCGCGCCAACACGCACGAGCAGGGCTGTGGCCTGGTCATGATCGGCGGGCCGGACGCCTTCGGCGCCGGCGGCTGGCAGAACACGGCTGTCGAGAAGGCGCTGCCGGTGGACTGCGAGATCAAGTCGCTGCAGGTGCTCGGCAAGGGCGGCCTGGTGCTCGTCATGCACGCCTCGGAGATGGCCGACGGCAACCTCTGGCAAAAAAAGATCGCGAAACTCGCCGTCGAACGACTTGGCCCGGCCGATGAGGTCGGCGTCGTCTATTACGATTTCATGCACAAGTGGCACATTCCCTTGCAGCAGATCGCCGGCAACAAGGCGGCCATCCTCGCTCAGATCGACAAGATGACGCCCGGCGACATGCCGGACTTCGACCCGGCCTTGCAGATGGCCCACAAGGCGCTCATCGATCCGCGTAAGGAGCTGGCCACCAAACACGTCATCGTCATCAGCGACGGCGACCCGAATTACACGCCGGGCCTGCTGGCGGGCATAAAGAAGGACAAGGTCACGGTGACAACCGTCGGTGTCGCCTGCCACGGCGCCAACGAGGACCAGAAGATGACGGCCATCGCCAAGGCGACGGGCGGCCGAGCCTACTCGGTCAAGGACCCGCGCCAGCTGCCGGCCATCTACATCAAGGAATCGCGGCTGGTCAGTCCGTCGTTCGTCCATGAAAAACGCTTCGCCCCGCAGGTGTTGTTTCGCAGCGGGCGGAGAGGGCACGCTACGTCTCGGCGCGGCTGCGCGGCCTGCCGGTGCCGGAGCCGATGCAGTCGGAGGAGATCGATCGCTTGCGGGTGCGGCACAGGCGCGAGCAGGGCAACGCTTCGAGAGCGACACCCCCTGGCCGGCGGTCGGCCGCTCGGCGCCGATATTAGTGCTCCGCCTCCGCCGTCGCCCTCGGGACCAGGCCCCGCTGCGCCGTCGCTGGGTGCGGCGCCGCCGGAACCGGAGGCCGGCGATTATGCGAGCCGATTACTCAAGGCGAAAAAGAAGGCTCTGGAAGAGCGAAAGAAGGAGGACGGACGCTGATTCGCCCCTTGCAGCAGGGCGAGTAGACGCGAACCGTCTGGGGATCTCGATCACTCGATTAGAGGCAAACAGATGCTTATTCGCATTTCCGGGCGGGTCGAAGTTCTTGACGAGGAGGACAACCCCGTGAAGGATCCCGCTGTGCTTCGTAAACTGGACGGTGCCGTCTCGGATGACGTGTGCTCTAACTACCTGGACAGTGATCTTGCGGACCTCGATATCACCGAGGGCGCGGTTCGGCTTACCTACAACTCCGCCACGAAGAAGCTGTGGGTTGTGACCGAGTACAAGTCGCCCGTGAAATTGAAACAATCCCAGTTGAAGCGTCTCGTACAGGAAACCCTCGGGCAATGGAGTGATGGGATCGGGGAGGGATGTTTTGATGATCGGTCAGACGAATGGAATGTGAGCATCAACCTTTCTCCGCTCGGGCAAGAAAAGACCCTTCACGTCGAACAAGTCGGCGGCAGCAAAAAACCTTCCGTGTCTCGCATGGCCCTGGCGAAAGCGGCCCGGGAAGGCGACCTGGCTACCGTCCAACGACTGCTGAGCGAAGGAGCGGACACGGAGGTTCGGCAACAACAATTCACCCCCCTTCACCTGGCAATTCTCTACGGCCACGCAGAAGTGGCCCTGGAACTTATCGCGCACGGGGCGGACATTCGCGCGCTGGACCCGCTCGGCGACGATCCCCTCATGATCTGCGCATTGAGTAATGGGATTGACGACGAAGACGCAGCTCGCGTGGCCCGCGCACTGCTCGAAAAGGGAGTCGATGCACGCTCTCCCCGTGAAGATCCGGACACGGGCGTAAAAAACAGGCCCCTGTCTATGGCCAGGGGCCGTAAGAAAACAAAGCTGGCCAAGGTGCTTCGCGAGTTTGGGGCGACGAGGTAAGGGCAGCTCGAATCCGGTAGCAATCCCCCGGCAAGCCGGGGGCTATGTAAATCGAGGGATCATGACATCCGCCGTTCCTCTACCGCAGCGTGCCGAGGAGTTCCGCAAAGCGTATGGCCGACTCCAGCAGGAGATCGGCAAGGTCATCGTCGGCCACGCCGACATTGTACACGGTGTCCTTACCTGCCTGTTTGTCGGCGCCACGCCCTGCTCGAAGGCGTGCCGGGCCTGGGCAAGACGCTGTAGGTCCGCACGCTCAGCCAGGTGCTCGACCTGTCCTTCAACCGCATCCAGTTCACGCACGACCTGATGCCCTCGGACATCATCGGCACCAACATCATCATGGAATCGCCCGAAGGCCAGCGTCATTTCCGCTTCCAGCCCGGCCCGATTTTCGCCCAGATCATGCTGGCCGACGAGATCAACCGGGCCATGCCGAAAACGCAATCGGCCTTGCTGGAGGTCATGCAGGAACACAGCGTCACGGCCGGCGGCACCGTCCACCGCCTCCAGGAACCGTTCTTCGTCCTGGCGACGCAAAACCCGATCGATCAAGAAGGGACGTATCCGCTGCCGGAGGCGCAGCTGGACCGTTTCTTCTTCAAGCTGCTCGTCAACTACTCCGGCCGGGCCGAGATGGCGACGATCCTCGACCGCACAACGCGCGGCGAATGGCCGACGGCCGAGAAGGTGATGGACGGCGACGAAGTTCGTCGCTGGCAGCAGCTGGTGCGCGAGGTGCTCGTGGCGCCGCCGGTGCAGGACTACGCCATCCGTCTGGTGCTGGCGGCGCATCCCAGCGGCGAGTTTGCCGCACCCGATACGAATAAGTACATTCGCTGCGGCGCCAGCCCGCGCAGGGCGCAGGCGCTGGTGCTGGCCGCCAAGGTTCGGGCACTGCTCGAAGGCCGCTACAACGTCAGCTTCGAGGACATCCGCCGGGTGTATTTGCCGTCCCTGCGGCATCGCATCCTGCTCAACTTCGAGGCACAGGCGGAAAACATCGCCACGGATACGGTGCTGATGCAAGTTCTCCACGAGGTCAAGGAGAAGGGGCCGGAAGGCGTTACCCCTGTGAGGGCTTGATGACTTCTCCTGTCTTCTTCTCTTTCGGGGAGTCGAAGATGTAGCCAGGCTCGTAATCCAATAAGAGGCGGGCGGCTTCCATGACATGAGCGGTGGCATGATAGAGAAACCGAGCAACGATCGACTTCGCGTCGGACTTGCTGAACTCCTCAGGGTATTCATAAAGCTTCGCCAAAACGCGAAGGTCCTCCTCCCAGTCGCTCATGTGGAAGACGAAATCGCGGCGGCAGACCTTGTTGGCGGCCGGATCGTCCAGCTTCTGATAGTGGTTGTAGATGCTCGCCAACAATCGCCGCAGTTGGGTACTCTTGGAATCGGTCTCACTCTCCGAGCGCTTCCCGGTAGGCGTCGATGCGGGCCTGCCATTCCGCGCCTGTTTTTTTTCCGACATGGCGAATTACCTCTTGCATTTGCCTCAACCAATTCCGGACTTCATTCTTCCACTTGCCGACCGAGGAATGATGAGGCTCGGCAGCGATTCGGGCGAGATGTCGCTCTACCTCGGGGAGAAATTCGTTTAGGCGATCCAGAGCGCGTTTACGACCTATGCCCATTTCTTCACTATCCTAGGTAATTCTATGTCCAGCACACAACCCCAACCCCTGCTCGAACCGCAGTTCCTCGCCCGGCTCGAACAGCTCGAACTGGTGTCGCGCAAGATTTTCCTCGGCCGCCTCAAGGGCGAGCGGCGCAGTCGCCGCAAGGGGCAGAGCGTCGAGTTCGCCGACTATCGCAATTACGTCGTCGGCGATGATCTGCGCTTTCTCGACTGGAACCTATACGCCCGCCTCGACCGTCTCTTTCTGCGGTTGTTCCAGGAAGAGGAGGACTTACACTTTTACCTTCTGCTGGACAACAGCCTGTCGATGGACTTCGGCACACCGACCAAGCTGCACTATGCCAAGCAGGTCGCGGCGACGCTGGGCTTCATTGGCCTGGTCAACCTCAACCGTGTCGTCGTCGAGGCGTTCAACGAGCGGCTGACGCAGTCGATGCCGGCCCTGCGCGGCCGGCGCAGTCTGTGGCGGCTGCTCGACTTCCTCGACAAGATCGAGGCAGCCGGGTCGAGCGACCTGACTCGTTCGCTGCGCAGCTTCAGTCTCCAGTGCAGCGGCAAGGGCGTCGTCGTCGTGCTCAGCGATTTCATGGACAAGGGCGGCTACGAAGAGGCGCTACGCTACCTCATCGCTCGCCGGATGGACGTGTACGTCATCCAGATTTTGTCGCAGGAAGAGATCGAACCGGAGATCAGCGGCGATTTGCGACTGGTGGATGTCGAGGACGCCGACGTGGCCGAGATCACCGCCAGCGGCCCCCTGCTGCGGCGCTATCAACAGAACCTCGCCGCCTATCGCGCCGCCCTGCACGACTTCTGCACGCGGCGCGGCGTGACGTGCCTGTGTACCAGTAACCAGGTGCCGTTCGACCGCCTGGTGCTCACCTACCTGCGGCAGCGCGGCCTAGTGCGCTAAAGTGGCTACTTGCGGCCTAGCGCCAAGCCGCAAGCGGTCCTACTCCACCATGCCGAAAAGGCGCGTGTTGGCTACGGGCTGGCTACCGCGATCAATGGAGATCGAGGCACGGCCGCTCAGACTCAGGGTATCGGCGATGATCTGGCCGCCCATGACGTTAGCGCCGCTGCTGCCGGACAGGCTGACTTTGGCGTAGGCGGCGTAAACCGTCCCCGTCACGTTGATGCTCCCGCTGCCGGTGATGCTGAGTGGCGGGGCGGAGATGGTCGGACTGCCGCGCGCCTGGAAGAGGCTGACGCCCTGGTAGGGTCCACTGGCCGGCGGGACGAGGGTCAGGTTCGAGCCGCCGGATACGGTGATGCCGCCGCCGCCGCCGCCCAGCCAATTGTTGTAGATCATCACCCCCGCTTCGCCACTGGCCGTCGTCACCGTGGCGGTGCCTGAGACATTCAGGCCACCCCCCTGCAAGTAATAAATCCCCGGCGTCCCGTCGGCATTGGTGTGCAGGATGACCGTCGTATTCCCGCCCACACTAATTCCACCATTGTAGACTCCCGGATAGAGGTTCACGGGCGAACCACCGCTCATACTCTGGGTCGTCAGGCCCAGCTGGACCGGATCGGGAGCGGGCAGGTAGCGAAGGGGATCCGGCATTGGTCCCCCGTAATTCGGCTGCGTCCCGCCACTCTCCAGGAGGAAAGATGACAGCGAGGGCGAGAGTGTCCCGGCCGCCGAATTGAGGTTGAGGGCCGAGGCCGCCACGCTTGCTTTCCCGGATAGGTTGAAGGCGGAAGGAGAGCTGGAATTCACCTGCAGCCCGCCATTGACGAGGAGGCTGGCACTGCCGCTGGCGCTCAGGACGCTAGAGGCAGTGAGGTTCAGAAGCACCACGGTATTGCTGACGGGCGCCCACTGACCGCGGGCGACGGCGCGGGCGCGGATGGGGATCGTCCCGGAGCCGAAGATGCCGCTGAAGGTGCGACCGGCGTTGTACTGGATGATGATCTCCACGTAACCGCGCGGCAGCGTTGTGCCGGCGTTGGGACCGCCTTGGTAGCTCTGCGGCGAGACATCGACGGTGACGACGGACTGGGCGCCGTCGTTGCTGAAGCCGTTGGCGGCGGCGGTGGCCCAGGCGCTGGCGGCGGCGGTGCCCTGGGGATCGAAGCCATTGTTGGCGCCATAGTTGACCAACAGATCGGCGGCGGCGGCCAGGGCGGCGGCGTCCGCCGCCGCCTGCACGTGTCGCCGCTCTTCCATCAACGTCCCGCCATCGACAACCAGGGCGATCATCCCGATAAAAAGGGCCAGGCTTAACACCGTCAGCGGCGCCACACTTCCGCGACGTGGGCCAGCCGAACGAGAAATCAGGTGCCGGCGCATGATGAATCTTTCCTCCACCTTCCGACGACATTGTCAGCGTGGGCGCTCGGCCTCCCGTCAGCCGAGCGAATAACGGCACGAGGGCCGGTAGCGGATCGCGACGGTCACTCCACCAGGCCCAGCTCGCGCACGTTGGCGAGCGGGCCGCCGGTGCCGCCGATGGAGTTGGAGCCGTCCACCACGAGGGTCAGGGTGTCGGAGATGACCTGGCCCACCGTGCCGCCATCGCCGTGGCCGCCCAGAAAGACGTTGGCATATCCGGCATAAATCGTCCCCGGCAGGTTCACGCTGTTGCCGTCGAGAACGACCTGGGGGACGCCGTTGGTGGACGTGCTCCGCGCCTGGAAAATGCTGACTCCCTGGTAAGGACCGCTGGCCGGCGGCGTGAGGTTCAGGGTGCCGTTGCCGCCGACGTTGATGCCGTCGTCGCCATCGCCATCGCTGTTTAGCCAATTGTTGTAGATCATTACCCCCGCCTCGCCGCTGGCCGTCGTCACCGTGGCGTTGCCCGAGACATTCATGCCGCCGCCCTGCAAGTAATAAATCCCCGGCGTGCCGTCGGCATTGGCGTGCAGGATGACCGTCGCATTGCCGTTGATGTTGAGTCCACCGTTGTACACGCCCGGGTACAAGTTAACGACATTATTGCCATTGATGCGCTGCCCGTTCTGCGTCGTCAGGCCAAGTTGGGATGGATTGGGAACGGGCAGAAGGCGGAGCGGATCGGGCACCGGAGTAGCGGAAATGGAGTTGATCCACATGTTGCCGTTGATGTTGGGAATCGTCCTCCAGTTCCCGCTAGGCTGGAAGGTCAGGCTCAGCGCCATGACGGCATAGTTGACGGGAGCCCACTGGCAACGGGCGACGGCGCGGGCGCGGATCGACAGGGCGCCGGAGCCAAAGACATTACTGAACATTCGGCTGGCGTTGTACTGGATCAGCACTTCCACGTAGCCGGATGGCAGCGCTTTGCCGACGTTCGGCCCGCCTTGATACGCCTGGGGCGAGACGTTGACCGTGACGAGAGAGGTCGGGCCGTCGTTGCTGAAGCCGTTGGCCAGGGCGGTGGCGCGGGCGCTGGCGGCGGCGGTGCCCTGCGGATCGGCGCCCTGGTTGGTGCGATAGTTAGCCAACAGGTCCGCGGCGGCGGCCAGGGCGGCGGCGTCGGCCGCCGCTTGCGCGTGTCGCCGCTCTTCCATCAGGCCGCCGCCATCGACGACCAGGGCGATCACTCCGATCAAGAGAGCCAGACTCAACACCGTCAGCGGCGCCACGTAACCGCGACGCCGGCCCACGAAACGAGAAGATCGATACGGGCGCATGACGAATCTCTCCGGACGGAAAGTCAGTACGACATCGGCAGCGTGGACGTGCTCTTCAACGCGATCGGTCCCACCAGGTACAGTTCGGGAAACCAGTTATAGGTGACGGTCACGCTCACGGTGTTGCCGGTGGGCTGCTCGTAATTCTGGCTGGCGTCCGAGGGCATGTTGCT
This sequence comes from uncultured Planctomycetota bacterium, assembly GCA_963849325.1. Classification (GTDB taxonomy): domain Bacteria; phylum Planctomycetota; class Planctomycetia; order Gemmatales; family Gemmataceae; genus JAJPHU01. Next base: position 1,214,257 of record CAWKHF010000012.1, read on the forward strand.
GCTGTTCCACACGACCTGGCAGCTCAGCTGCGTCGGGTCGAGGGCGGTGGCATAAGGGAGAACGGCGTTGTTGTAAATGTCCTGGGACGTGGCCGCCGGGTTGCCCGTGTCCAGCTGATACTGCCCGCCATGCACCGAGGCGTAGCGCGCCCCCTCGCGAGCCAGCATGGCGATCTGCTGGTAGCGGAACACGCCGTAACCGCCCACGACCGTAGCCAGAATGAGGAAAAACAGGACCGGCAGCACCACGACAGCTTCGGTCGCGGCGAAACCGTCCCGTCTCTTCAAAGCCCCTAACTTTTTGGGCGAACGGCCGGCGTCAGCCGGCTGGTAGAGGCCGCAACCAGCCGGCTGACGCCGGCCGTTCGCCTTTCTGCCTTGGGAGTAATGAATCATGGTCTCCTCCTCTCAATTCGGCGTCGCCGGAGCGACGCGCATCCGAACCGTGCGACTGACGTTGATCGGATTGGGCAGACCGGGGTAATTGCTGATCGTCCAGAACGGATACGCGACGGTCACTTCCACGTAGGCATTGCCGGACGTGTCGGTGCCGTTGGTCGAAGTCACCGTGGGAAGCGGGTTCAGGCCATTGTTCTGGGCGTCGGCCTGAGCAGCGTAGGTCACGCTCGAATAGGGCGACTCCGGGGCGGACGTGGGGTCGCTGCCGTACAGGGCGCCGTTACGCGCGCAGTTGGTGACAATGGTATAGCAGAAGTACAGGCGGGCGAAATCGACGGTGATGAGGAAGAGCAGACCCAGCAGCGGCAGCACCAGGGCCAGCTCCACGGCGGATGCGGCGGAGCGGCGGACACGCCTTGACGGTGGACGGAAGCGCATGAAAACCTCCTCGGCGACGGGACCGTCTGGGGCCCAGAACATGGGCGCGGTGGGGAGAGAGGGTCGTCTGAAACGTAGGTCGGATTTCCGGGTGAGGCAAACCAAAACGCTTCCGAGCCGGAAACATTAGCGAAGGGTTTGCTTCGCTTACGCTTTCGGCTCGGATAAACCGTCTTTCGCATGTCGCATTGGTTTGACTCGCCTCGCGCCATGACCTAAGAGACTCTTGTCGCTTTCGCAAGTTTCCGTGATGCGAGCGAACAGCGTGAGGTTCGGCCGCCGGCCAAAGAGCCTCACCCGGAATCGTGCCGTGCAAGGGGGCACGGCGACTCGCCCGGCGCAACGGTGCCCACTCCACAGCGACCGGATACGGAGGACGGCGAACCGAAGGGCCGAGGCTCGGAAAGAGGACGTCTCATGCACGTCGCGGTGCTCATCCCGAACACGTCGCATCCGCTGGGCCAGCGTCTGCGCGAGATGTTACCGCCCCGACTGAATTGTCCCAGTCCGACCCTGGTCCCGTTCGAGCAGGCCGAGGAGGTGCTGGCCCGCGGTCGGGTCCACATGCTGCTCGTCGTCCTGTCGCCCGCTGCCGACCTCGCCCTGGATCTGCTGCGAAAAGTCCGCGCGCACGTCGCCGGCCCCGTCCTCGCGGTCGGCCTGGCTTCCGATTCCAAGTTGATTCTGCGGGCGCTGCACGAGGGGGCCGACCACTACCTGGACGAGACGGACCTGGAAACGCAGCTGGACGTGGTCTTGCAGCGCGTGCAGATCCGGGACGAGTCGGCGCGGCCGCCGGCGGGCCAGCTGATCGGTCTGCTCGGCGCCAGCGGCGGCAGCGGCACGAGCACCTTGGCCACGAACCTGGCCGCCGTGCTGGCCCGCGAGGCCGGACGCTGCGCCCTGGTCGATCTCAAACCCGGCGTGGGCGACCTGGCCGCCCTGCTCGACCTGAGACCGACGCACAACCTGGCCGACCTGTGCCTGAATGCCGCCCGCATGGACCAGGCCATGTTCGAGAGCGCCCTGGTGGCCCACGCCTGCGGCGTCCACCTGCTGGCCCCACCGCAGATGTACGAGGACATTCGCCTGGTCACCGCCCCCGGCGTCACCAAGACGCTCACCCTGGCCCGCGACGCCTTCCGCTTCACCGTGGTGGACCTGGAAGATTGCTATCACGAAGAGCAGGTGGTGGTGCTGCGGCAGGCCGACTTCATCCTGTTGGTGTTCCGCCTGGATTTCACGTCCCTGCGGAGCACCCGGCGAATCCTCGATTACCTCGAACAGGCCGGCATCGGCGGCGAACGCATCCGCCTGGTCATCAACCGCTATGGGCAGGCCAAGGAATTGCCTCTGTCACAGGCGGAGGAGGCGTTGGGTCGCAAGATCACCCACGTCATCCCCGAGGATCCCAAGACCGTCAACGCCGCCAACAACGCCGGCGAGCCGGCCGTGCTCCGCTCGCCCTCGTCCAAGGTGGCCAACAGTCTCGTGCAGCTGGCCGGCAGTCTGATTCGACCCGACGCCGCTAAACCGTCGAGCGTCTTGCAGGCCGTCAAAAGCGTCAATGGCTGGCTGGCCGTCTTTCATGGCTAACACCGAAGTGAAAACGGAAAAGTAAAAAGTGAAAAATGAAAAATGACCGAGACTCGAAGTCGGCGGAGAAGTGGCTTCTCCAATTTTCATTTTTTACTTTTCACTTTTCCGTTTTCAATGGATTTCGGATTTATTGAGGTAGAGATCCAATGCCCCGTACTCCCTACGAAGACGTTACCTCCGCCAACGGCGACTCCTGGACCGACATCGAGGACGTCCGCCGCGGTCCTTCTCCGGGCCGAGACGATCACCGCCGCATCAAGGCGCAGCTGCACCAACAGCTGATCGCCAGCATGGATCTGTCCGTTCTCGGCACCATCAGCCGCGAGGATCTGCGCACCGAAGTGCGCCGCATGGCCGAGGAACTGAGTCAGCGCAGCTCCAACCTGCTCAATCGCGCCGAGCGCGAACGGCTGGTCTCGGAAGTGCTCGACGAGACGTTCGGTCTGGGGCCGCTGGAACCGTTGATGGCCGACCCGACCATCAGCGACATCCTCATCAACGGACACAATGTCGTCTACGTCGAGCGCAACGGCCGGCTGGAGCGTGCCGACATCGCCTTCACCGACGCTCGCCATCTGCTGCACATCGTCCAGCGCATCGTCGGCCGGGTCGGCCGTCGCGTTGACGAGACCAGTCCGATGGTGGACGGCCGATTGGCCGATGGCAGCCGTATCAACGCCATCATCCCGCCGTTGGCCCTGGACGGCGCCCTGGTGTCGATCCGCCGTTTCGGCGTTCGGCCCCTGTTGTCCGCCGACCTGGTCGAGAAAGGAGCGATGACCGAGGAGATGGTGGCGTTCCTGTCGGCGTGCGTGCAGGCGCGGATCAACATCCTCATCTCCGGCGGCACCGGCAGCGGTAAGACGACGCTGCTCAACGCCCTGTCGGCGTTCATCCCGCCCGACGAGCGCGTCATCACCATCGAGGACGCGGCCGAGTTGCGTTTGCAGCAACCGCACGTCGGCCGGCTGGAGACGAGGCCGCGCAACGTCGAGGGCGCCGGCGAAGTGACGACGCGCGATCTGGTACGCAACGCCCTGCGTATGCGGCCCGATCGCATCGTCATCGGCGAATGTCGCGGCCCCGAGGCGCTGGACATGCTGCAGGCCATGAACACCGGCCACGAGGGCAGCTTGACCACCATCCACGCCAACGATACGCGCGACGCCCTGGGCCGACTGGAGATGATGGTCGGCATGGCCGGCTATGACGTGCCCATGTGGGTCATCCGCAAACAGATCGCTTCGGCCATCCACGTCATCGTTCAGGCCACGCGCCTGTCCGGCGGAGCGCGCAAGGTCGTCAAGATCTCCGAGGTGACCGGCATGGACGGCGACAACCTGGTGATGCACGACCTGTTCGCCTTCAAACAGACCGGCGTGGACGAGCAGCGGCGGGCGCAGGGCTATTTCCACACGACGGGGCTGCGGCCGCACTACCTGGAGCGGCTGGCGTCCTGCGGCGTCGAGTTGCCTCTGCAGATGTTCGAGCGGCGTATCCTCACCAGCGCCTGCACTTAAATTGACGATGGAGGATCCCATCCTCGATCATCAATTGTGTTGGAGGATGAGTTGTGAGCCTGTCGGTCCTGCTTGTGTTTATGTTTCTGGCCGCCAGCCTGAGCATCGCGGCCGGCTACTCGATCTGGCGCAGACCTGCACCAGCGCGACGGCTTTCGCACTCGGCAGCGCGTGGAGAGCGAGTTCCAGAAGGCGGACGAGAAGGCGACGCGCGCCGCCCTGTTCAAGGGCGTCAGCCAACTCGACCTCGACGACATCGGTTCCGAGCGCCGGCCCGCCGCCGATGCGCCGCTGCCGGAAGGGGAACGCGGCGACTGGCACTCGCGCTTGCAAACGATGCTGGCGCAGTCGGGCCTGTCGCTGACGTTGACGCAGCTGGGCTGGATCTCGGTAGGAGGAGCGGCGACCGGCGCCGTGCTGGGTTTGATTATCCACGGCTTTTTGCTGTCGGCGTTCGGTCTAGTGAGCCTGGGTCTGGCGCCGCTGCTCTACGTCCGCCAGCGGCAAAACGCTCGCCGCGAGCGTTTCCTGGTGCAGCTGCCGGCCGCCTTCGACCTGATGGCCCGCGTGCTGCGTTCCGGTCATTCGGTGCCGCAGGCGTTTCAGTCGGTGGCCGACACCTTCGAGCCGCCCATCGCCGGCGAGTTCGCCCAGTGTCAGGAGCAGCAGAACCTCGGACTGCTGCCGGAGGTGACCTACCGCGACCTGGCCCGCCGCACCGGCGTGCTGGAGGTCAAAATCTTCGTCATGGCCATGATGATCCAGCGGCAAACCGGCGGCAACCTCTCGGAAGTGCTGGAGCGCCTGGCCGCCCTCGTCCGCGACCGCGTCCGTCTGCGCAACCACATCCGCACGCTGACCGCCGAGGGCCGCTTACAAGCCGTCGTGCTGCTGGTGCTGCCGCCCGTCATGTTTCTCGTCATGCGCTTCGTCAACCGGGTCTACGCCGACGTGCTGCTCGAGCATCCCGGCTTGCTGGCCAGTATGATCGGCATGATGGGACTTGGGGCCTTGTGGATTCGGCGAATCATCCGCTTCGACTTCTAAAAATAATTAACCACGGATGAACACAGATGAACACGGATAAAAGAACAAAAAAAATCTGTGTTTATCTGTGTTCATCTGTGGTTCATTCTTGGAGGCGATACTCATGCTCGATAAGGGTTGGATCAGCATGCTCGTGTTCCTGGCCACGAGCGGTGCCATCCTGGCCTTCTTCGTCTGGCGCAACCGCGACATCTGGATCAGCGACCGCATGCGCGATCTGGGCGTGGCCCCACGGGAACGGCCGGTCAAAAACGGGCTAGGACAGCTGCTCGTCGCTCGGTTGCCGGACCTGGGGACACCGCTTCTGCCGACCAACGAAGAACAGCGCGGCCGACTGCGACAGCGGCTTGTCGAGGCCGGCTTCTACGACCGGCACGCCCTGTCGCTGTTGCTGGGCGTGAAGATGATCCTCATGGCGGCACCGCTGGCGCTGTCGGCGGCGCTGGCCCTGTCCGGCCTGCTGCCGCCGGTCAAGGCCGTCGCCGCCGGCATTTTCGGCATCGGCCTGGGCATGATCGCCCCCGGAATGTGGCTGGATCGCCTGAAAAGCAAGCGCCAGTCCAACCTGCGCCGCGCCCTGCCCGACGCCCTGGACATGCTCGTCCTCTGCCTCGAAGGCGGTGTCAGCCTGACGGGGGCCATGCAGCGCATCACGTCGGAATTGCACTCGGCCCATCCGCTGCTGGGTTCCGAATTGGACCTGGTGCAGCGCGAGATGCTCCTGGGCGTGTCCGTCGGCGACGGACTGCAAAAGCTGGCCGGCCGCACCGATCTGGAAGAGTTGCGCAACCTCGCTTCCGTGATCGTCCAGAGCGAACGCTTCGGCACCAGCGTTGTCAAGGCGTTGCGCATTCACGCCGACACGCTGCGGCAGCAGCGGCAGCAGCGCGCCGAGGAGATGGCCCAGAAGGCGGCGGTCAAGATCCTCTTCCCCACGCTGCTGTGCATCTTCCCGGCCATTTTTATCGTTATCCTCGGACCGGCCGCCTTCCAGATCCTGGCGATTTTACAGCGTATGAAGTAAAAATCGGCCGAGACGATGCTTTTTGCGTTCTATACTCGCTGTGGAGGGCGATGGCGAGCGGGGGCGTCAGCCCCCTGTTGCTTCTTCCAACAGGGGGCTGACGCCCCCCGCTCGCCGTGTGCAGACTGCTCTCGGAAATCCGGGGACTACCTGTGGAACGTGCCACCTTCTTCGATCGCTTGCGACAAAATCGCCTCCTGACGGAAGCGGAGCTGGACCAGGCGGCGAGCCGGTTCGGCGACACGGCCGCGACGCAAGCCATCGCCGACGGACTCGTCCGCGACGGCGTGCTGACCTCGTTCCAGGTGCGACAGGTCTACGCCGGCGACACGCAGCCGTTGACGCTGGGGCAGTATCGACTGCTGGACGAACTGGGCCGTGGCGGCATGGGCCGTGTCTACAAGGCCCTGCACACCATCATGGGCCGAGTGGTCGCCATCAAGGTCATTTCCCCGGAGCTGGTGCAGAACCCGGTCGCCGTCGAGTGGTTCCGCCGCGAAGTGCGCGCCAGCACTCACCTGGTCCATCCCAACATCGTGATGGCCTACGACGCCAACGAGGCGGATGGGCTGCACTTTTTGGTCATGGAGTATGTCCAGGGCGTGACGCTGGACGCCCTGGTGCGGCAGCACGGCCCGCTGCCGGTGGACAACGCCTGCGCCCTGATGCGTCAGGCGGCCCTGGGCTTGCAACATGCTCACGACAAGGGCATGGTTCACCGCGACATCAAGCCGGGCAACCTGCTCATCCCCCGGCCGGACGGCGAACAGCCGCCGGACGTGCTGGTCAAGATCGTGGACTTCGGCCTGGCTCGGCTGCAAGGCAAGACCCAGGGCGAGACCATCGCCCTGCGCGGCGAGACCGGCGTGCTGGGCACGCCCGATTACATCTCGCCGGAACAGTCGCGCGACATCCACTCCGCCGACATCCGCTCCGACCTCTACAGCCTCGGCTGCGCCTTCTATTTCGCCCTGGCCGGCCGGGTGCCGTTCCCGGGCGAGTCGGCGATGGAGAAGCTGGTCAAGCACCTGACCGAGGAGCCGCAGCCGTTGGAGCGACGTGGGCCCCGACGTGCCGCCGGCCCTGGCCGCCGTCGTGCGTCGCCTGATGGCCAAGGCCCCCGCCGACCGCTACCAGACGCCCGCCGAGTTGGTGCAGGCGCTGGACGCCTGGCTCGCGGACTGCCCCCGGGGCGTGCCCTCGACCAAGACGTCTTGCCGCCCCTTGTGGCTGTCACCGCCGACGCAAGCCGCCGTCGGTCCCATCGCTCCATCCGAACCGACGGCGCACACTCGGCTGCTCGATAATGTCGCGTTGTTCGGAGCGGCTCGGGAGCCGGAGCCGTCCGGCCCGAGCCTGCTCGAACCGCTGTGGAAGCACTCTCCGGACGAGGCGCGCCGCGCGAAACGCACGACACGATGGCACTGTCGCGCCCGGAAGACACGGAAGTGGTCACGACCGAGGCGACTGCCCTGGGGAAAGGACCGCCGTCCGCTTCGGCGAGCGATGCCGACCCCACCGCCCCGGAGGTGGACGCCTCAGCCAAGTCGCCCTCGGTCCTCGATCCCGCCGAGCAGAAGAAACTCGACCTGGTCCTGTGGCGCCTATGGCGGCGGTGGACGGGCCTCGTTGGGATCATCGTCAAGGGCTGCGGCCCCTCGGGCGTCAATGGCGACCGTTATCGGACCATCTACAATCTTCTGTTGCAAGCCTGCCGCACCGCCGTCGACACCGCCCCTACGCCGCAGGGCCGCGCCTTCTATCAAGAGCTGCTCTCGATCGTCCAGCCGTGGCTCAACCTCAAGACGTTCATTCACACCGAAGAGCACATGCTCGAAGCGCTGTGGAAGCGTTGCAAGCAGGCCGAGTTGGAGTTGAACAACGGCAAGGTGCCCTGGACGATCGGACAGGTCATCGGTCTGATCCTGTTGACCCTGAGTCCCGTTGGCCTGGTGGTGTGGTACGTTCATTATGGCCGCCTCGGCCTGGCGGCCCTAGCGCGGTCGTTCAACTGGGATGGCTCCACGACCTCGCTGCGTTCTCTTTGGGCGTTCGTGACGGCACATCCCGCCCTGTTCATCGGGGTCCTCTTCCCCCTCGTCATCATCTTCTCCATCTACCTGCTGGCGCGCACGCCACGCACTTGAGAGGCACGAACCCAATGTCCTTTTGACCACGGATAACACGGATAACACGGATCAAACACCAGAAGCGTTCTAGCGGGAAGGGAATCGGACCTCAGTGATCGGAGCCGTGCTTCCGCGAGCGCTCGTCGGTATCGTCCAACTCACTGAGGAGATCGCTCAGGTCGCCGCCGTCGGGCAGACTGAATGTCCTCATCCTCTTCAAGGACGAACACGTCCTCCTCTTCCGCGGCGGGCTGGCCGCGGTTGTCTGCTTCTTTTTCTTGGACGGCGGAGGGGTCTCCTGCGTGGGCAGCTGCCTCGACGACTGGGACATTGTCGTCGTTCGCTTCCTCCAGGACATCTTCGATCTCGCCCTTCGCCCACTCCAACGTCTCCGGCGTCCGCTCGTACTCGACGAGGAACGTCACCGGCCCCAGGCTCAGGCGGTCGCCCGGCCGAACCGTCTCGACGGCGCGGATACGCCTGCCGTTGAGGAACGTCCCGTTGACGCTTTCCAGATCCTCGACGGTGACGACGCCCTTGTCCACGTTGCAGCCGGCAGTGCAGCCGGCTCACGTCGGAAGAGGGGATGCGGATCGTGCTGCCGCGAGCGCGGCCCAGCGTCGCTTCCGGTCCGCGCAGTCGCCGCGGTCCAGACTCGTTTGCGTTTCTGCTCCAGGACGAGTCGCACTTTCATTGCCGTGGAGGCTCTCGAGCAGAGGACGGAGGAATGTCCGTTGGTCCCACGGCTGTTCAGGATAGTCGTGTCCGGACGACTGGCCGCAAGTCGCAAAAAGCGAGGAGGCCCGCGACGCATGGCCGCGGGCCTCCGAAGGGACAGCACAACCCCGATCACTCCGGTTAACGGACGCCCGGAATGGTCGGGTTGACCACGACAGGAATGTTCTGCACTCCCGTCACGGTGTTGAAGACCGGCGTCATCGACAGGCGGACGTAGCGGCGGTCGGCCGACAGGACGGCCTGCGCGGTCACGTCGAGGCTGTTCTGCACGAACGGCTTGACGCGGGTTTGATACAGCATGCGGTCGTTGGGAGTCGGCTCCTCCTTGCCGAGCCGCGATCTGGCTGGGCAGGACCGGCCGGCCCGACGTGGACATGCCGCCGCTGAAGCCGCGCGACGACGCCGGTCACTTCCGGGTCGGCCAGGACGCGCAGCTGGTGCAACACCTTGTCGGGACTCTGCGGCGCCGAGGCCGGCGGCTCCGGCGTCTTGCTGCGACTCACGGCGGCGGCACGTAGGCCGTCTCCTTGCGCCGCCCGTCCTCCAGCTTCACCTTGATCCGCTCGGAGTGATTGCGACTTCACCTCGACCGTGAGCAGTTGCTCCGTCTCGTCCGGCGTGCCCTGGTGGCGGATGATCCGCAGCTGGGCCTTGTCGCCCAGCGGATGGCCCCAGACCTTTTCGATCTCGACCTGGTACTCGCCGGGGAACGCCTCGGCGGCCAGGTAGGTTTCGCTGGTCATGTCGGCCAGCGAATCGCCGATCAAGATGCCGCCGCCGATCGTCTGCCGGTTCAAGGGCCAGCAGACGCTGCCGGTCGGCTCGACGACCTTGAGATCGAGGTCGGCGTCGCCCTGCCAGTTGAGCTTGATGACCAGGTCGCGCTGCCGCTGGCCGGCGATGGCGTTGACCAGGCGCTCGGACTCGTCCTTGCGGCCGTCCTGGTCGAGGAGTTTGACCAGCGACTCGATCTTCTGCACGGCCCGGTCTTGCAGTTTCTTGTTGTTGACCGGCCAATCGTGGCGGAGCAGGTTGCCGGCCGCCCACTCCATGGCCTTGCTGTCGCGGCGCCAGCTCGGCGTAGTTGAGGGCGTCGGCGTAGGCGTGCGGCGTGCCCGGTTCGAGCAGGGCGGCCTGCTGGCAGAAGGCCAGGGCGAGCGGATATTTCTCGTCCTGGGCCAGCGCCTGCGCCGCCTGCAAATAGCCCTGGGCGTCCTTGGGTTCCAGGTCGGCCGTGGACACCTCGGCGCGCTCGATGTCTTCGGTCGAGCCGCCGCTCATGCGCAGGGCCAATGGCCAGCGACTTGTACACCCACGGCTCGACCACGATGCCCTGCCGCAGGTTCGCCTTGAGGAACTCGGCGGCGTGATCGAACTTCTTGTGCAGCACCAGGAAGTCGGCCGTGGCGATGATGAGGCTGGGATTATCGACGCCTTTGACGAGGGCGTCCTGCCAGACCGTGCGCGGATCGGGCGGCGGTCCCTTCTTCTTGGGATCCTTGTCGTCGGGCCGTTCGTCGCCGCTGGCCGCCGACGCGGACCTTGCGGATCGCGGTTGCCCGTCGGCAAGGGCGCCGCCATGCGCCCATGCACCGGGGGCGATGACGAGGTTGCTGGCGCGGTTGTGGATGGTCGAGGTGGCCTTGACCGCCAGCGCCTGCGCGGGCGGGTAGAAGCCGAGCTGGTTGTTCTCCTGGTTCAGCCCCTCCGCGCGCGTTCGTCGTCGAGCGGGTTGAGGGGCTGGCCGGTGATCGGGTCGAACTGGATGGCCCAGTCCTTGGGCTTGCCGACCACCTGGCGGATGAGCGTGATAAGGATCTGGCTCTGGTTGCCGCCCTGGAGACCGAACTGGCCGCCCAGGTTGCCGAACTGGCCGAGCTGCTGGCCGCCGAAGCCGACGACGCCGCCGCCGACGCCCAGGTTGCCGCGGCCCTGGAAGTTGCCCTGGAAGCCGCCCTGCTGGCACCGACGCTGGTTGAAGCCCTGACCGCCCAGGCCGGCGATGCCGCCGACGCCGCCCAGGCCGCCGACGGCCGCCGCCGAGACCGCCAAGACCGCCGAGACCGCCAATGCCGCCCAGGCCGGCAGCGCCGAGGCCGCCGCAGGCCGCCGCCCAGCCCAAGCCGCGCCATGCCGCCGATGCCGGCGAAACCGCCCAGGGCGCCGGCGCTCATGCCGAAGATGGTGGCCGACCCTTGCAGCATCTGAGAAGTTGACGGCGTTGGGGATGGGCGTCACCAGGTCGGCGACCGGGTAGACGCGCACCGTCTTCTCCGCGCCGGCGAAGGTGCCGGTGGTGATCTCAATCACGTCGCGGCGGATGATGTAGGTCGCTCCCGAAGGCACCGGAATGCGGCTCAGGATCCTTGCGCAGCACCGTCGAGAGCGTGGTGTGCATCTCCGGGATCGGGTTGGGCGTCGGCGATCTCCGTCTTGCCCACGTCCATGATGTTCTCGAACTTGAACGCCTTCTCGTTGATGTCGAAGGACAGGTTGTAGCGCTTGGCCAGTCTGCTCGAGCGCTTCGTCAGCGTCGTCTTGGGATCGTCCAGGCCCGGATACTTGACGGGCTTGCGACGAGCAGTTGCTGCAGCTCGATGCCGCGCGCGCGGCATGTCGGAGCCGAAGCTGGTGGATTCGTACTTGGCCTTGCGCAGTTCGGCCAGCGCCTTCCAGGCGGCCGCCGGCGGGAACTCGACCGGCGGCTCATCCGGGAAGGGGACGTGCGATTTCTCCACCTGGAGCATGGTCGCCAGCCAGCGCTCTTCGCGGATGCGCCGCAGTTCCTGCATCTTCGCGCAGGTGGTAGCCGGCCAGGCCGATGGCGTAGCCGGCGGTGACCGCCGGCGGCACCGGCAGACCCTGGTCGATGAGATCCTTGCGGATGTTCTGGGCGTGGAGGTAGGCTTGCTGCTCGCGGGCCTGGTCCATCAGGGTGTGGAAGACGCGCATCCGTTCGCGGACGCGGTTCTGTTCGAGCCGCTCCTGGGCGGTCAATGTCGTGCGGGCGTTGGCGGCGGCCAGCAGGTTGAGGGCCTCCGCCTGATCGCGCTTGACCACGGCGCCGCGGATGTCGATCGTCTGCACGGCCCGCTCCAGGCGATCGCTCAGGGCCGTCCTTCGCCTTGTTGGTGATGTCGGGATTGGTGCGGACGCCATCCAGCGTGCGCTTCAGGAACTCGTGGGCCGCGTCGGGATCGGTCTGCACCAGGCGATTGGCTGCTGGATGGCCTCGTTGACGATCGCGCGTCTGCTCCTGGTCGGCGATCTCCAGGCGAGCCTTGATTTCGTTCTGCCGATTCCGGTCGGCCTCATCGCGGGCCAGCGGGCGGATTGTCTTTGCGGTCCGGATCGGCGAACAGCTGCTCGGCCGGCAGTTTGACGACGCGGCCGGTCCCATCGATGCGCGTCACCGTGTCGCCCTTGTGGACGGCGACCATCTTCTTGACGTCGTCGAGCGTCTTCTTGCCGCTGCGCAGGTCTTCGACCAGCTTCAAGCCCGCCTTGGCTCGCGTCGAGGTCGGGTCGGACTTGACGGCCTGCTCGGAACAGGCGCTCGGCGACGTCGAACTTGTTCTTCTCCATCGCCCACTCAGCCTGGGCGACCAGGTCGGCGCGGGCGAACTGGTTGCGCTCGAAGGCGAAGGCCAGGGCGCGGTCGGCCTGGATCAGGGCCGGCCGATCCTTCTGACCCCTCCACTGCTCGACCATGTTGACGAGGAAGTAATTCTCGACCTCCGGCTGCGGCACCTTCTCGGAGACCTGCACGCGACACTGCTTTGCCGGCCACCTTGCCGGTCAGGCTGTAATCGAAGCGTCGCGCCGGTCTTGCCGAGTTTACCGACGACCAGCGTCGGCACATCGGGACGCAGCGGCGGCAGCTTGGTCGGGAAGGCCTCCGCGACCTCGGCCGGCAGCTTGATTTTGCTGTCGTAGAGGATCGGCTTGAGCCACGGCGTCGAGGAGATCCTGGCCACCCACTGTTTTTCGTCGGCCAGGATGCCCAGGCGGACGACCTTGCCGCCGGTGCCGTTGGCGAAACCGTGCAGGTTGTACGGCTGCGGATGCGTGCCCAGCGGCACGCTGTAAAAGGCGATCTGGTTCTTGACCATCTCCTTGACAGCGACACCCGCAGGTCGGCGTCGACCGGGCCGGCAATGCTCTGGCCGCTGCCCATAAAGAGGATGACGCGCTGACGATCCGCCTTGCCGTTGAAGCTGTCGATGGCCTTCGGCAGCGCCTCCTTGAGGTTGACGGCCCCCGCCGGATACTCCTCGGCCAGCTTCTTGAAGGCGGCCGACACGTTTCTGGGCCGACTGGAAGCCCTTGGAGACATCCCGGAAGTGCGTGTTGACGGTCCACACGGCGCAAGCGATCGTCGGGCCCCAGTTTGTCCACGAGCTTCTTGGTGAGCGTCTGGGCCGTCGCCAGGGACCCTGGGCCATGTGCGCCGCGGTGTCGATGAGGACCAGGTAATCGCGCGGGCGGGCCGGGACCGGGTCCAGCCGGGGCTTGACTTGCAGGGCCATCAAGGTTTCACCCTGCTCGGTCCGATACAGGACAAGCGGACGATCGGCGAAGCGCGACAGGGACAGCTCCTCGGCGAAGCGCTTGGCGAGGGCGTCGTCGGACTTCTGAAGGCCGGAACTATCGTTCAAGTTCTTGGGCCGCTCCCGTCCGGTTTCGCCCCAGAGACGGGTGGAGGCGAGCACGGCAATCAGCGACAGGACGGTCCCGACTGCGACTAGCCGGCGAACTGCGAACATTGTCCAAACCCCCTGATCTCTCGTTGAAGTGCGCCGCCGCCTCCGTGGGAGGAGACGGCGGATACAGAGCAGCCTCGGAGCGCCTACGTTTGTCTCGCAACAATGGAATTCTAAAAAGCCCGCGACTTGCGCCGCCAGCAAAAATTCTCGCCGCGCGGCTGGCCGGCAAAAAGCGCCCCGGCATCGTCCGCAGAGACGTTCCGGCCCGCGAGACCGTCGCCGTCGCACCCCGCTCCCTTGGAGAGAGACTGTCGGAGCATCAAGAAATAACAAGACTTAGGACGAACAGAACCAGGGCGTTCGAGCCGTCGCCGACAGGCCGGGGCAGAAAAACCGGCGCGGATGGCGGCACCGGAACAACCGATACGTCTGATTGATTTTTCCCAACAGTCATGGTATCAGCCGGCCCGCCCGGCGGATAGGCTGCCTTTCGGGCCGAGACCGCCGGCATGGATTGCGGAGAGGAGAGGGCATGAGCGCCTACCTGGGGGCGATCTGGGACTGCCGCTTTTTTTGGCTGTCGCTGGTCAAGATGGACCTGCGTTCGCGCTACCGAGGCTCGATTCTCGGCATCGGCTGGTCGTTGCTGCAATCCCATCGCCATGACGACGATACTCTGTGTCGTCTTCCGTATTTGGCTGAAGATGGATTTGCACTGGTACGCCCCGTTCGTCTTCATCGGCATGACCTTCTGGGGCTTCTTCAGCGCCATCACGCTGCAAGGTTGCGGCTGCTTCTTCCAGGGAGAATCGTACATCCGTCAGTTCCCGGCCCCGATGGCGATCTACCCGTTGCGTACCGTCCTCGGCGCCGGGCTTTCATTTCTGCATCGGCCTGGTGCTGGCCCTTGTGTTGGCCCTGTGTGTGCGGCCGACCGTTTCGGCGTCCGTCGCAACCCAGCTGTTCGCCTTGCTGAGCTTCTGCCCAGTTTGGCGCTCCTGCTCCTGTTCGGCTGGAGCGTGGCCATCCTGTTCGGGCTGCTCAACGTCCGTTTCCGCGACACGCGCCATCTGGCGGAGGTCGGTTTGCAGGGCTTTTTTACCTGACGCCGATCATGTTCGACTTCAATTCGGAGGACATCAAAGGGCGTCGCCTGGCTGATGGTGTTTCAGTGCAACCCGCTCGTTCCCTTCCTGGATTTGCTTGCGTCAGCCCATCCTCAACGGACAGGTGCCGAGCCTGATGACGTACGCGACCGCCGCCGCGATCGTGCTCCTCCTCGCCGGCGCGGCGATCCTGACGCTGAAAATCGAAGAACGACGGTTGATCTTCTATCTGTGACACGGCGTTTAAGCTCGCGAGCCCGCAGCTTGCGGGGTAGCTTTCCCTCGCACGCTGCGGCTAGGACGGTGGGACATCGTCAATGGCGCGAATCGAACTGGAGCACGTTCATCTGACCTTCCGGGTGCGGCAGGAGCGAGGAGTTCGCCTCAAGGACTTCATCCTCAAGCGTATGTTCCTGCCGTCGAAAAACCCGATCATGGAAGTGCGGGCGCTGCAAGACATCAACCTGCGCATCGAGAAGGGCGACCGCGTCGGCTTCATCGGCCACAACGGCGCCGGCAAGAGCACCATGCTCAAGCTGCTGGCCGGCATCTACACGCCAACCAGCGGCCGACGCAACGTCCAGGGCCGCATCTCGTCGCTGTTCGACATCGCCCTGGGCTTCGAGGGCGAGGCCAGCGGCTGGGAGAACATCGCCTACCGCAGTTTCCTGCAAGGCGAGACGCCGAGCAGCGTCCGCGCCAAGAAGCAGGCCATCGCCGACTTCAGCGAGCTGGGCGATTTCCTCAACATGCCGGTGCGCTACTATTCGGCTGGTATGATGGTACGATTGGCCTTCTCGATCGCCACGGCCATCGATCCCGAGATCCTGCTGGTGGACGAGGTGCTCAGCGTCGGCGATCTGGCGTTTCAGCACAAAGCGCGCGAGCGCATGCGCGAGATGATGGCCAAGGCGCACCTGATGGTCCTTGTCACGCACGATCTGGAATCGCTGCATCAGATGTGCAACCGGGCCGTGTGGATGGATCACGGCCGCATGGTCATGACGGGACCGTGCAGTGAAGTGGTGGCCGCGTATCGCTCGTCGGTGCAGACGCAGCCGGCCACAGCCGCCTAGCGGAAATCCGGATGTGAGGATTTCTCGTGAACGCTCCTCTTCGTTTCCAGTCGTACCTGCGTCCGATGGTCTGGGGCGGTCGGCAGCTCGGCGAGGTGCTGGGCAAAGCGCTGCCCAACGGCGGAACGTACGGCGAAGCCTGGGAGATCAGCGATCATCCTTCGCACGCCAGTGTCGTCGCCGACGGACCCCGCAAAGGGCAGACGCTCCGGCATCTGATGGAACACGAACCGGCCGCCTTGCTGGGCAAGGCCGCCGCGGAACATTCGCGTTTTCCCTGGCTGGTCAAGCTGCTGGACGCCTGGGACTGGTTGTCGGTGCAGGTGCATCCGAACGAGGCCGATGTGCTGCGCTTGTGGCCGGGAGAAGGCAGCAAAACGGAAGCGTGGTTCGTTCTAGCGGCGGCGCCGACCAGCCGTGTGTACGCGGGTCTTTTGCCGGGCGTCGATGAGGCGCGGCTGCGTGCGGCCTTACGCGAGGGCACGGTCGGCGATTGTCTGCACCAGTTCCAGCCGCGCCCCGGCGATTGCGTCTTCCTGCCGGCCGGCACCGTTCACGCCGTCGGCGGCGGCGTCCTCATGGCCGAAGTGCAGCAGACCAGCGACGCCACTTTCCGCCTGTTCGACTGGGACCGCCGCGATGCGAGAGGCCAGACCCGACAACTTCACATCGAGGAAGCCCTGGCCTGCATCGACTGGAGCAGCGGTCCTGTCCATCCGGTGCGTGCCGAGGGCTTTCCGGGCGTCGCCGACAGCCGCGGGGAGAGGGCCGGCAGCCGACGGCAGCGACTGGTCCGCTGCCGTTACTTCACCCTGGAGTATCTGCGCCAGAACGAGCCATTCACCTGTGGCGGCATCGGTCGCTTGCAGGTGTTGCTCGTGCTGCATGGACGCGGCCGGCTCTGGACTGGCGAGGGAGTATGGGAGTTGGCCCCCGGCGATACCCTGCTCTTGCCCGCCGCGCTCGACGCTTTGACCTGCCATCCCGAGGGCGACCTGGGGATGCTTCTGTCCACTTTGCCCGCCAATTCGTAGGACTTATCCAGGAATCACTTCGTTTAGCCGCGACGCGCAGCGGAGCGCGGGTCTGTCCCGCGCTCCGCTGCGCGTCGCGGCTAAACGGGGAATGGGTTGTTGGACGCCTCCATAATAACGAAGACATCTCCATGCAATTTCACGCGGGCCACATCGACGGCGTCATCTGGAAAGCGCTGACGAAGTATCACGATGCGCGCGGCTGGCTGTGCGAGCTGTTCCGCCACGACGAACTGCCCGCCGAGTTTCATCCGGTCATGGCTTACATTTCGCTGACCGAGACCCGCGTGGTGCGCGGGCCACACGAACACGTCGAGCAGAGCGATTGTTTCGCTTTTCTGGGACCGTCGAACTTCAAGGTCTATCTCTGGGACAACCGCCAGGATTCGCCGACTTACCAGGTCCGACAGACGGAAGTCGTCGGCGCCGATCAGCCGATGCTGCTCATCGTCCCGCCGGGCGTCGTCCATGCTTACCAGAACGTCGGCGGCGAGCCGGGCCTGGTGTTCAACTGCCCCAATCGTCTCTACAAGGGACCGGGACGCAAAGAGCCGATCGATGAGATCCGCCACGAGGACCAGGCGGACAGCCCCTATCGCCTCGATTGACATGCCCCTGTCAGCCCGCCATGATGGCGTGGATCGACTCAATCCGCCTTGACCCTGGCGCGCCGGCCGTGCTATACCCCTGCCTGCGACGGGCGCAGCTCTTCACGATCGACACCTCTTCGCCCTCACTCGCCAGCGGGATAACTCCAGACACCGGGCCGAGCCGGCGAGCGGCGCCGCGGCCGTGGATCGGACTCTTTCAAGCAAGGAATGCGCGATGGAGAAGACGGCACTGATCACGGGCATCACGGGCCAGGACGGCAGTTACCTGGCCGAGTTGCTGCTCGCCAAGGGCTACCACGTTTGCGGCGTCGTCCGCCGCTCCAGCAGCGAGAACTTCCAGCGCATCGAGCACCTGCGCTCGCGCATCACCCTGTTGCAAGCCGACCTCCTCGACCAAAGCTCGCTGATCGCCGCCCTCGAACAGACGCAGCCGCACGAGGTCTACAACCTCGCCGCCCAGTCATTCGTGCCCACCTCCTGGCAACAGCCCGTCCTCACCGCCGAGTTCACCGCCCTGGGCGTCACCCGGATGCTCGACGCCCTCCGCCAGATTTGCCCGCAGGCGCGTTTTTACCAGGCCAGCTCCAGCGAGATGTTCGGCAAGGTCCGCGAGACGCCGCAGAAAGAGACGACGCCGTTCCATCCGCGCTCGCCCTACGGCGTCGCCAAAGTGTACGGCCACTACATCACGGTGAATTACCGCGAGAGCTACGGCCTGTTCGCCTGCTCCGGCATCCTCTTCAACCACGAGTCGCCGCGACGCGGCCTGGAGTTCGTGACCCGCAAGATCACGCATGGGGTGGCCCAAATCAAGCACGGAGTCACCGACGAGCTGCGCCTGGGCAATCTGGAGGCGAAGCGCGATTGGGGCTTCGCCGGCGATTACGTGCGGGCGATGTGGCTGATGCTTCAGCAGGACGAGCCGGACGATTACGTGGTGGGCACCGGCGAGACGCACAGCGTCGAGGAGTTCGTGCGCATCGCCTTCGACCACGCCGGATTGGACTGGCGCCGGCATGTCGTGATCGATCCGCGCTTTTATCGTCCGGCGGAGGTGGACCTGCTGCTCGGAGATGCGTCGAAAGCGCAGCGTGTGCTGGGCTGGCAGCCGCACCTGTCGTTCGAGCAAATGGTCCGCAACATGGTGGATGGCGACATCGCGGCACTGCGGCCGGCCGTGCTGCCGGCGGCGCGGGCCGCCTGAGAAAGACCGGGGCCGGGACGACGAGAAGATGAGGGGAACGGGGCCATGAGTGCGACGAACCATCCCGATTGGGATCTGGATGAGTTGAAGACGAAGATCCGCGAGCAGGCCGCCGAGATGCGCGAACGCGCGGCGGCGGCGGTCCCGCTGGCGGCGCGCGGCTCGTCGGCGTGGTCGTTCAACTGGCTGGAGGTCAAGAGTCGGCTCAAGATCGGGGCCGGACTCGCTCAGATGGGCGGCATGCCGCTGTTGCCGCGCTTCCGCGGCGTCAAGCGGCAGGTCGCCCTCTTTGCCTCCCGCGCGGTCCTGTACCTGACGCGCTTCCTCACCAGCCGGCAGACCGATTTCAATGTCTGCCTGCTCGACGCCCTGCGCGAAATGGGCGAAGCGCTGCACGGGGTCGAGACGCGCGTGGTGCAGCAGCAGGAGCAAATCCGCCTGCTGGAAGCGTGCGTCAACCAGTTGCAGCTGCGCGTCTCCTCCGGGAGCGTCCTTCCGGCCCGCCGTTGTGAAATCGAGCGCAAGGCGTCCTGACATCGAAGTTCTGAGTTCTGAGTTCTGAGTTCTGAGTGCCGTCTTCACTCAGAACTCAGAACTCAGAACTCAGAACTTTTACCTGAGTGGAGCGCATGAGCCGAATTGCCATCGTCAGCCTGAGCATTGCCCCCGGCGACGCCGTGGGCAACGACGCCCTGGAGATGCACCGTATCCTGTCCGCGCAGGGCCACACGGTAGGGCTGTTCAACTCCCATTGGGTCAAGAAGACTTCGCAGACGCGGGACGTGGCTGAGCTGCCGGATTTCCTCGGCGATGATCCTCGCTCGATCCTGCTCTATCACCACGCCGTCGGCTGGGCGGCGGGTATCGAGCTGCTGCGGCGGACGACGTGTCGGCGCGTCGTGAAATATCACAACGTCACGCCGGGCCGATTCTTCGCCGGCTTCCCCGGCGACCAGATGCGCGTCTGCCAGCTGGGCCGCGACCAGCTGCGCGAGCTGGCGCGGGCGAAGTGCGATCTTTACCTGTCCGATTCTCCGTACAATCAGGGCGAATTGCTCGACGCCGGCGCCGATCCCGAACGCTGCGCCGTGGTGCCGCCGTTCCATCACATCGACCGCCTCGATGCCTTGCAGCCGGACCCCGAGATCCTGCGCCGTCTCGGCGATGGACAGACGAACCTGCTGTTCGTGGGACGACGGGCGCCGAACAAGGGCCATCGCTTCCTCATCGATGCCTTCGCCGCCTACCATGAACACTACAACTCCAACAGTCGTCTTCTCCTCGTCGGCAAGGAAGACCGTCATCTCGTCAGTTACTCGAACCAGCTGCGCGAGCAGGCGTCGCGCCTCGGCGTGCTCGACCGCGTTCTGTTCATCGACAGTGCGACGGAGTCGGAGCTGCGAGGTTACTACGAGACGGCGTCGGCGTTGGTGGTGGCCAGCGAGCACGAAGGTTTCTGCGTGCCGGTGGTGGAGGCGATGGCGTTGGGCGTGCCGGTGGTGGCCTATGGCACGACGCGCCGTGCCGCACACCGTCGGCGACGCCGGCCTGGTCTGGGACGAACCGGACCCCTTCTTGCTGGCTCAATCCGTCGATGCCGTCGTCCGCGATGCCGACTTGCGTCGCCGTCTGGCCGAACGCGGCTGGCGCCGCTATCAGCAACTCTTTTGCAACGATCGCATCGAACACGCCTTCCTCCACGCCTTGCGGCCGTTGGCGGCTTAGCGCCAAGTCGTCAACGACTCACGCGATCCGAGAGATCCCATGACGCGAATCGCCATCGTCAGTCCGACCATCCTGCCGGGAGACGCGGTCGGGCACGACATCCTGCACTCGTGGCGCATCCTCCGTTCTCAGGGACACGAGGTCGAACTGTTCTCCACCAACTGGGGCACACCCGACCCGCGCAACCAGGATGAGCTTCACGTCCGCGATTATCTGCACGACGATCCGTCGGCCCTGCTCATCCTCCATCACGCCATCGGCTGGATACACGCCGTGCCGGTCGTCACCGCGGCGAAGTGCCGCCGCGTCGTGAAGTATCACAACGTCACTCCCGCGCGCTTCTACGATTCCTTGAACGAAGGTTACGCCGACCTGTGCCGCAAAGGCCGCACCCAGCTGCGCGAGCTGATTCAGTCTTCGTGCGACCTTTATCTCGCCGATTCGCCGTTCAATCTCGCCGACCTGATCGCAATGGGCGCCGACCCCGACTGCTGCGCCGTGACGCCGCCCTTCAACGACATCCCGCATCTGCTGGAAATCGAGGCAGACCCGGACGTGCGGCGCGATTACGGCGATGGCCGGACGAACCTGTTATTCGTGGGCCGACGGGCGCCGAACAAGGGCCATCGCTTCCTCATCGATGCCTTCGCCGCCTACCACGAACACTACAACCCCAACAGCCGATTGCTGCTTGTCGGCAAGGGCGATCCGTCGCTGGCGGAGTACACGGCCGCGCTGCGCGAGCAGGTGCGGCGGTTGGACCTGACCGGGCACGTCATTTTTCTGGACGGGGCGACGGAGTCGGAGCTGCGGGGTTACTACGAGACGGCGTCGGCGTTGGTGGTGGCCAGCGAGCACGAGGGTTTCTGCGTGCCGGTGGTGGAGGCGATGGCCCTGGGCGTGCCGGTGGTGGCCTACGGCACCAGCGCCGTGCCGCACACCGTCGGCGATGCCGGACTAGTCTGGGACGAACCCGATCCCTTCTTGCTGGCTCAGTCCGTCGATGCCGTCGTCCGCGATGCCGATTTGCGTCGCTGTCTGGCCGAGCGCGGCTGGCGTCGCTATCAGCAGCTCTTTTGCAACGACCGCATCGAACAGACCTTCCTCCACGCCCTGCGGCCGTTGCTGGATGCAAGCGGGGCGCTGGTCGGCGACACCTGCCTGGTTTGAACGCGGCTTGAACGATTCCGCGAGGTCTGGTATAAGCCGCTGACGCGCGAAGACTCACCTCGAAGCTTGTCCCTCTCTCCCACGGAAGGCGCGGGACCGGACATGAAAGTGATTATTCTCGCGGGCGGCATGGGCACCCGCCTGGCCGAAGAGACGCAGGTGAAGCCCAAGCCGATGGTCGAGATCGGCGGCAAGCCCATCCTGTGGCACATCCTGAAACATTTCGCCCACCACGGCTTCACCGAGTTCGCTATCGCTCTCGGCTACAAGGGCGATGTCATCAAACGCTATTTCCTGGATTACACCCTCATCAGCGGCAACCTCACCGTCGATCTGGGTTCCGGCGAGATTACCCGCCAGCGTAACGTCGTGGAGAAATGGACAGTCCATCTGGTTGATACGGGACTGCACACGGTCACGGGAGGGCGCGTCAAGCGGCTGGCGCCGCTGATCGGCGCGAGACGTTCCTGATGACCTACGGCGACGGCGTCGCCAACGTGGACCTGAAGCGCCTGCTGCAATTTCACCGCTCGCACGGCAAGCTGGCGACGGTGACGGCGGTGCGTCCGCCGGCGCGGTTCGGCGGTCTGTGCTTCGAGCAGGACCAGGTGGTGCAGTTCACCGAGAAGCCGCAGATCGGCGAGGGCTGGATCAATGGCGGCTATTTCGTGCTGGAACCGGAAGTATTCGACTACATCGCCGGCGACGACATTCATTTCGAGCAAGAGCCGCTGGAGACCCTGGCCGCGGACGGACAGCTGATGGCGTATCGGCATCCCGATTTCTGGCAGTGCATGGACACGATGCGCGACCACCGCTTGCTGGAGACACTGTGGAACTCCGGCAAGGCTCCCTGGTGCGTGTGGGCCGAGTCCGAGACGGAACTATCCCGCAAGGCCGCCTGAGAGGACGACAATGCCGGAGCATGACACGGACTGGTCGGGACGGCGCATCCTGGTGACGGGGGCGAGCGGCTTCGTCGGCTCCTGGCTCGTCAAGACGCTGATACAACGGCGGGCCGATGTGGTCGTCCTGCTGCGCGACGCCGATCCGCAGAGCGAATTGCTCCGCGGCGGCATGCTCCGCCATACCACCGTCGTCAGCGGCGAGCTGGAGAACTACGAGACGGTACGGCGGGCGATCAACGAGCACGAGGTGGACACGATCTTCCACCTGGCTGCCCAGGCCATCGTCGGCGCGGCCCTGCGCGATCCACTGCCGACTTTCGAGTCCAACATTCGCGGCACCTATCACGTGCTGGAGGCGGCGCGCGTCCATGCGGGGCTGGTCAAGGCCGTGGTCATCGCCTCCAGTGACAAGGCCTACGGCGACAGCGACGACCTGCCCTATCAGGAGACGCATCCGCTCGCCGGCCAGCACCCTTACGATGTGTCCAAAAGCTGTACCGACCTGCTGGCGAGTTCGTATTTCCACACCTACGGCTCGCCGATCGCCATCGCCCGCTGTGGCAACATCTACGGCGGCGGCGATCTCAACTGGACGCGCATCGTACCGGGGACCATCCGTTCGCTTCTGCGGCGCGAGAGGCCGATCCTGCGCAGCGACGGCAACATGGTGCGCGATTACCTCTTCGTCGAGGACGCGGTGGACGCTTACCTGGCGCTGGCGGCCCGGATCGACAGGCCGGAGGTGACGGGACAAGCGTTTAACTTCAGCACCGAGTCCTACGTCACCGTCCGCGAGATCGTCCAGACGATTCAGCAAGTGATGGATGCGCGCGACCTGGAGCCAATCATCCAAAATCGGGCCGGCGGCGAGATCCGAGCGCAATCGCTGTGTTCGGCGAAGGCGCGGGCGGTGCTGGGCTGGTCGGCGCCTCACGACCTGATGGCGGGACTGCGGAAGACGGTGGCGTGGTATCGAGCGTACCTGGCTTCGGCTCAGCCGCTTGCGGCTTAGGGCTTGTCTTCGTTTCGCCGCGAGGCAGCGGAGCGCGGCAGACGCGCTCCGCTGCCTCGCGGCGAAACGAAGAATGGAGATGACGAAGGAAACGCATGAGTCGGTTGACTTCCTGCCGGATTTGTGGGGCCAGCGCATCGAGTCTGCAATCGGTGCTCGACCTGGGCGAAACGCCGCTCGCTAACCGCCTGCTGCGGGCCGAGCACCTCGGCGAGGACGAGCCGCGCTATCCGCTGGAGCTGGTCCTGTGTCCGCACTGCTCGCTCTTGCAAATCACCGAGACGGTGCCGCCCGAGGTCTTGTTTCGCCAATATCTCTACTGCTCCAGCTTCTCCGATACGATGCTCCACCACTCCGAGAAGTTAGCCGAGCGTCTCATCGCCGAGCGCGGCCTGGGTCCGTCGAACCTGGTGATGGAAGCCGCCAGCAATGACGGCTATCTGCTGCAATACTTCACGCGCGAAAACGTCCGTGTCTGCGGCATCGAGCCGGCTCGCAACATCGCGCGGGCGGCGCGGCGCGGGGCATTCCCACCATCGACGAATTTTTCGGGACCGAGTTGGCCGGACGTCTCCGTGGCGACGGCGAACGGGCCGACGTTTTCCTGGCCAACAACGTGCTGGCGCACGTCGCCGACACCAACGATTTCGTCCGCGCCGTGCAGCTTGTGCTGGCGCCGAAAGGCGTGGCCGTCATCGAGGCGCCCTACGCCAGGGACATGATCGACCATTGCGAGTTTGACACCATTTATCACGAGCACCTGTGTTACTTCTCGCTGACGGCGCTGGATCGCTTGTTTGGTCAGAACGGTCTGCGCATCTTTGCCGTCGAGCGTGTGCCGATCCACGGCGGCTCGCTGCGCCTGTTCATCGGCCATGCCGACGCGGTTGTGCAAGGCGCAACGGTGCGAGCGCTGCTGGACGAGGAGCGTTCCTGGGGCGTCAACGACGTGGCCGCCTACGCCGATTTTCGCCGCCGCGTGGAGGCGCTGAAGACTGAGTTGTGCGAGCGTCTGCACGCGCTGAAACGACAGGGGGCGCGACTGGCCGCTTACGGCGCCTCCGCCAAGGGCAGCACGCTGCTGAACTATTTCGGCATCGGCCGGGACATGCTCGAGTTCGTCGTCGATCGCAGCACGGTCAAGCAGGGACATTACACGCCCGGCTCACATCTGCCCATTCACGCCCCGGAGAGACTGTTGGAAGAAATGCCCGACCAGGTATTGCTGCTGACGTGGAACTTCGCCGACGAGATCGTTCGCCAGCAGCAGGAATACCGCAGACGCGGCGGGTGCTTTCTCATCCCCATTCCCGAATTGCGCGTGGCCTGAAACGCCCCGGAGCTTCGCACCATGCGGCTGACGGAGACGATCATTCCCGGAGCCTACATCGTCGAGCCGGAACGGCGCACGGACGAGCGCGGCTTCTTCGCCCGTACCTGGTGCCGGCGCGAGTTCGAGATACACGGGCTGGAATCGCGGCTTTCCCAGTGCAGCATCTCGTACAACCGCAAGGCCGGCACTCTTCGCGGCATGCACTTCCAGGTCGAACCGCACGCCGAGGTGAAGCTGGTCCGCTGCACGGCCGGGTCCATTCACGACGTCCTCCTCGACCTGCGCCCTTCTTCTCCTACCTACATGCGCTGGGTCGCCGTGGAGCTGACGGCGGACAATCGTCGCGCCGTCTACATCCCGGCCGGCGTCGCTCACGGCTTCCAGACGCTAGTAGATGATGCCGAGGTTCTCTACCAGATCTCCGAGTTTTATCATCCGGAATGTGCGTCCGGTGTGCGCTGGGACGATCCGGCGTTCGCCATCCGCTGGCCGCTGTCGTCGCCCATTCTTTCGCCAAAAGATAAACAATACCTGGATTATCGCCCATGAAACGAGTGTTGCTGACCGGCGCCGGCGGGTTCGTCGGCCGCCATTGTCTGCCGGAATTGATGGCGCGCGGCTACGAAGTCCACGCCGCCTCCCGGCAACCGCCCGCCGACCACGACGGCGACGTCACCTGGCACCGGATCGATCTGTTCGACGGCCGGCAGGTCGAAGACTTGATGGCGCGGCTGCGTCCTTCGCATTTGCTCCATCTTGCCTGGGACACCCGGCCGCGCCTGTACTGGACCTCGGCCGACAATCTCCGCTGGGTGCAGGCCAGCCTCTCCCTCATCCAGTCGTTCATCCATCACGGCGGCCGGCGCATCGTCGGGGTAGGCACCTGCGCGGAATACGACTGGTCGCACGGTTACTGCTGCGAGCGCGTGACGCCCCTGGCCCCGGCCACCCTTTACGGCCGCTGCAAACATGCGTTGCGGCTGATGGCCGAAGCCTACGCCGTCCAGCAGAACGTCTCCTGGGCCTGGGGCCGACTGTTTTTCCTCTACGGCCCACACGAACAACCGCAGCGTTTCGTGCCTTCGGTGATCCGCGCCTTGCTCCAGGGCGAGCCGGCCCTCTGCACCCACGGCCGGCAACTGCGCGATTTCCTCTTTGTCGCCGATGCGGCCTCGGCCCTGGCGGCCCTGCTCGACAGCGACCTGCGCGGCCCCATCAACGTCGCCTCGGGACAGGCCATCGCCTTGAAGGATCTCGCTCGCACCGTCGCCAACCTGCTGGGACGGCCCGAATTGCTCCGACTGGGGAGTTTAACGCCGCCGGCCGGCGATCCGCCGGTATTGCTGGCGAACGTGTCCCGCTTGGCCGATGAATTATCCTGGTCGCCACGCATTTCCCTTTCCGAAGGGCTGGACCAGACGATCGCGTGGTGGCACAACGCCGGGAGGCTAAAGGCGGCATGAAGACAAACGACCCCGTTTGCCCCGTTTGCACCTCGGCCGACGCCCGGCCATTCCTGTTGCGCCCGTCGGTCGTGGTCCATCAAAACTTGTTGGTGGACCAGCCCGAACGAGCGCGCGAGCTAAAACGCGGCGATCTCCGTTTGTACTGCTGTCCCGCCTGCGGCTTCGTGTTCAATGCCGCCTTCGACCCCAGTCGCATCGACTACGGCGGCAGCTACGACAATTGTCAGACCTTTTCACCCTTATTCGCCGCATACACCGAGCAGCTGGCGGGTGAATTGCTGCGAGACAAGGGGGTCCGCAATTGCCGTATTATTGAGATCGGTTGTGGGGAAGGAGCTTTCCTGCGGCGTCTGGTCGAGGGGGAGGGGGCGAACAATCGCGGCTGGGGTTTTGATCCCAGTTACGCCGGCTCGGACGTGGCCGCTGGCGGTCGGCTCCGCTTCGCACGTCGCTACTACGACGAGCAGTGTACCGACATCGCGGCCGACGTCGTTGTGTGCCGTCACGTCATCGAACACGTACACGATCCCGTCGGCCTGCTGCGAACCGTGTACCGTGCCCTGGCCGGCTCGCCGTGCCCACGGCTCTTTTTCGAGACCCCGTGCGTCGATTGGATCCTCGCCAACCAGGTGATCTGGGATTTCTTCTACGAACACTGCTCCTACTTCACCGCCGGCTCGTTGCGGACGGCCTTCGAGCGCGCCGGCTTCTCGGTCGTCGAAGTCCGCCACGTTTTCGGCGGTCAGTACCTGTGGCTGGAGGCGGTCAAGGGAGACGGTCTGAACACGGCCACGCGCCGGCCGGGAGAAACGGCCCGGCACGCCGCCGCCTTCGGCGAGATCGAACGAGGTCGGGTCACCGCCTGGACCGAGCGCGTCGAAGGATTGGTGAAGCGCGGCAAGGTCGCCATCTGGGGCGCCGGCGCCAAGGGCGTCACTTTCGCCAACCTCGTGGACCCCGGACAGCGTCTTCTCGATTGTGTCGTGGACGTCAATCCGCGCAAGAGCGGACGATACTTGCCCGGAACGGGGCACCCCATTGTCGGCCCGTCGATGCTGGATCGCCGCGACGTCTCGACCGCCCTGGTCCTCAATCCGAATTACCGGGCGGAAATCGCCGCGTTGATGGCCAAACAGAAGAGTGATGCGTGCGTCCTCGATCTGATGCAAATGCAAGGGGGTTTGTCATGAAAATGGTCCTGGATACGGACGCTCGGACGCTGACGCTCGAAGACGGCGAACGGCGACAGACCGCTCCGCTGTACGGCTGCGAGGCGTTCGCCTGGCTGTCGCGCGAATGGCTGCGTCTCGGCTGGGAGCTGAAGTACAGTTACCAGTTCTCCTGGCTGGGCCGGCCCATCATCCAGCTGCCGGAAGACCTGATGCGCGTCCAGCACGCCATCCACCATCTCCGCCCCGACGTGATCGTGGAAACCGGCATCGCCCATGGCGGTTCGCTGATCTTTTACGCCAGCCTGTGCCAGCTCCTCGGCAAGGGGCGCGTGATCGGAGTGGACCTGACCATCCATCCCCACAACCGACAAGCCATCGAGGGCCACGAGCTGGCCCCGCGCATCACGCTGGTGGAGGGCGATGCCGTGCATCCGGCCGTGGTCGCCAAGGTCCGCGCCCTCATTCACCCCGGTGAGACGGTGCTGGTGCTGCTCGATTCCAATCACTGCCGCGAGCACGTCCGGAAGGAACTGGAAGCGTACAGCCCGATGGTGACGCCCGGTTCGTACATCGTGGCGACCGACGGCGTCATGAAGGACCTGGCGGACCTGCCGCGTGGGCAGGCCGACTGGACCTGGAACAATCCCAACGCCGCCGCCGCGGAGTTCCTGCAGGGCCATCCCGACTTCGTCCACGAAGATCCGATCGGTCCTTTCGTGGAGACGCCGATCCGCGCGCCGATCACCTACTGGCCCGGCGGTTGGCTGCGTCGTGTGGTGCCGGCGGCTGCGGCGGCCTGAGCGCTGCGTGCGGCCAGGGCCGCTCTTGCCGCTGGCGCGATCATTGTGTTATGGGATGGTCCGGTCAGGGAGGCGCCGCATCCGATGGCAGGATAGTTCCGCGGCCCCCAGTCAACGCCCTGGAGGGACTCAGCCATGTCCGCTCCCCGCTTCAGCATCGTCATCCCCACGCGGAACCGGGCCGCAACGCTGGCTTTCACGCTGCAAACCTGCCGGTCCCAGGCGTTCGAGGACTTTGAGGTTATCGTCAGCGATAACGACAGTCCGCCACAGACGCGCGCGGTCGTGGAAGCTTGCGCCGACAAGCGCGTCAAGTACGTGCGGACGCCGGCGCCTCTGGCAATGACCGATAGCTGGGAGTTCGCCTGCGAGCAGGCCAGCGGCGAGTTCGTCACCGTCATCGGCGACGACGACGGTTATCTCCTTCACGCCCTGACGGAGATCGATCGCCTGTTGCGCCTGGTGGACGCGCGGGTGTTGCGCTGGGACTCGGTCCTCTACAACTGGCCGGACCTCGCCCGGCAGCAGTACGCCCAGCCCAATGGCCTGCTCATCCCGCTGCGAATGGAGAAGGCCCACCATGCCATTCGCGCGGTCGATGCCGCTGAGGTGGTCCCATTGGCCGCCAATTCGCAGCTCAATTATGCCGAATTGCCGATGATTTATTGTTCGGCGGTCCATCAAGACATTCTTCGGCAGCTCCGCCAGAAGACCGGCCGAGTCTTCAAGGGCCGGACCCCCGACATTTACAGTGCGTTCGCCATCGCCTGGATGGCGGGCACTTACCACACGGTCAATGCCCCCCTCAACATCGCCGGCCTTTCGGGGAAAAGCACCGGGGTCGCTCACCTGTTCGTCAAGGACCGCAATGCGGTGGACGAGGACTTTCGCACGCTCAACGATCGGGCGGGGCACTCCGTGCATCCCATCGTTCCCGACCTGCCGCGGCTCCCCGCACTCGTCGCCGATGCCTTCCTGCATGCCCAAGACGCGCTCGGTTCGGCCGATCCCGCGTCCGTCCTCGATCGCAAACAACTGATCGCCAACTGTCTGCGCGAAACGGAAGCGGAAGGGGAATGGAAGCAGGTACTCGCGGTCTGCCGGCTCTCCCTGGCCGATGACGCCGAGCTGCTGACCTGGTTCGACTCCACCTACGGCGACCAGCCCTTTGACGCGCTCCCTCGGACGACGCGACGGCAGGTCGAGAAGCGTTACGGCGGCACCTATCTCAACCTCGACGCCTCGGAATTCGGTGTCAGCGACGTTGCCAGCGCCGCCGTGCTGTGCGAGAAGCTGCTCGGTTACCAGCGCGACGGCGTGAACGCCAGCCTGCGGACGACGGCCGAAGCCGTGTCGCCGCTGTCGGAATTGCAAGAAAAAGAGGCGATGATTCAGCTTCTTGACCGGACGTGCCGGGAGCGGCTCGCCGTCATCGAACAGCTTACGGCTCAGGTGGAGGCACTGGAGTCCCAACGAGCCGTTCCGCCCCCAACGCCGACTCGGTTCCGCGATGTGCTGCGCCGCATCCTTCGTCGCGGGGCGCGGAAGGCGGCCTGAAGTTGTTCGGAGCGTGAGAGGTTGTCCCGAGATCCTCTGTTGCGGTCTGTCTTGACCCCTTTGTTCGCATCTTGCTATAGTCCCGCCGACGGACGCACCTCGCCGCGACGCACACCTCCTCGAACGAACGGAACGGGACGACCTTGTGATGACACGCCGATCGCCGTGCGCGAGTGAAGTATTCGCCTCCTTCGAGGGAGGACTGGTCCCTGGAGGCACGAGAGAATCATGACGAACGCCTTGCCGCCTCGCCAGGATAACTCCTCGGTCCTCCAACCGCGCCGCGCCTCCGGTGCGCTGCGAATCGGGGTGAACCTCGTCGCGCTGAACAGCAACGGCGGCGGCATGCGCCAGTACGTCCTCCAGCTGTTGCCGTGGATGCTCCGCCAATCGGAACATCATCTCGTCCTCTTCTATCACTGGCGTAGCCAACCGACGATCGCTATTCTCTTGCGCCGCCTGCGACCGTCCGAACGCAACCGCGTTCGCTGCGTATTCATCGTCGATCAGGACGAAATCTTCGGCCACGCGGACGACTTCGACGTCTATTTCTGTCCGCTCAACTGCCTGGCGCCGGACCTGCTCGACCGGCCGACGCTGGCCATGCTCCCCGACATCCAAGACCACTTTTTCCCGCACTACTTCAGCGAGGAGCAGCGGTCGTTGCGCGACTATTTCTACCCGCAGCGCTGCCGGGCCGTGACCACGTTGCTGACCATCTCGCAGTTTTCGCGGCAGACGATTTGCGACGCCTTCGAGCTGCCGCCGGAGAAGGTCCGCGCCATCCACCTCGCCGCCAACGACGAAGTCCGCGAGGCCCGGCCGGAGTGGCCCGACGCCCTGGGCGATCTGCCGGGGCGATTCCTCTTCTACCCGGCCAACCTGTATCCGCACAAGAACCACAAAGCCCTGCTCGACGCCGTGCGTCTGCTCAAGGAGCGCGGCCTCGACTGTGCTTGCCTGATGACGGGCCAGCCCTCCCAGCCGGGCATCGATATCGACGCGGAGATCCGCGCTCGCGGCTTGCAAGAGCAGGCCCGCTGGCTCGGCCACGTCAGCGCCGGCGCCTTGCGCCATCTCTACGAGAATGCCGTGGCCCTGTGTTTCCCCAGCGAGTTCGAGGGGTTCGGCATGCCGCTGGTCGAGGCGATGGAGTGCGGCTGTCCGGTCATCGCCACGCCGGCGGCCTGCATCCCGGAGATCGTCGGCGACGCGGCGATGCTGATCGACGGCACGCCGGAGGCGCTGGCCGACGCCGTCGCCCGGCTGCTGCGCGACCGCGAAGCGCGGCGCGATCTGATCGCACGGGGGCGGGCTCGCGCTCGCCGTTTCCATCCGAGCCGTCTCGCTCAGGAAACGCTGGAAGCCATCGAGGAAGCCGTGGTCCGCTTCTGGGAGCCGCCCTCCTCGTCCCGCGAGGCGCAGGCGATCACCTACGTCGTCCATCCCCGCGCGGGAGGCCGGGACCTGATCGAGACGCTGAGCAGCCTGGCCTTCGAGGTGCGCGATCACGACGAGATCCTGGTCCTGGCGGAGCGCGACTCCCTGATGATGGACGCTCGAATCCTGTGCGAGAACTTGCGGATCGTCCGCTTCCTTCCACCGGACGCCTGGCTCGATGAAGTACACCATGACTACCTCTTTTATCTGCAAGAGGGCGGCCGGATCAGCGAAGGAGCGACGCAAGCGGCCCTGGCCGAGTTCGCCGAGGACTCCGACTGCCAGGCGGTGGTCGGTGAAGTGCTGGGACGCGACGACGGCGAGAAACTCGCACGAGTCGCCTATATGCCCCCACAGATGGATCGGCCTGGCCGGGTGGCGGCCACTGCCGGGAGAGACGCGGTCTCGTGGCGTGTCGAGGTTCGAGGCCAAATGCAGGAACCGCCTGCCGCGGCCGTCTTCTGGCGCACGGCTCATCTGCGGCGGCAGCGCCGCCTGCTGGCCGAAATGTCGTGGCCGATCCGGGCGCTGGAGATGGCCGAGGCGCAGGTGCGGGTGTGTTCGCGCACCTTCGCCAGCATCGCCGCTCCGTACACGATGCTCCGTCTCCGTGGACGGATACGCCCGATGATGCGGCGTGTCGCCTTGGCGGTGCGTTGGTTGCCGCATCGGCTGCGTTCCCATCTGGGCCAATGGACCCGGAAACTGGGGTTGCGTCCGGAACGTCCCGTGCTGCCGACGACCGTTCGCCTGGCCGCCAGTTGGCGGACGGCCGACTCAACCGCGAAAGGGAGATGATGTCCTCGGCGGACCCGAAAGTCGCGGTCGTCGTTCCGGTGCATGGGCGGCTGCCCCTGACGATACGGTTCCTCGAATCGTTTCGGCAGGTCGCGTACCGCAACGCCGTGGTGGTCCTCATCGACGACCGCTCGCCGGACGACACGGCCGACCACCTGGCCCGCCATTTCCCCGAGGTGAAAGTCCTGCAAGGCGATGGCAAACTGTGGTGGGCGGGCGGCACTAACAAGGGCGTGCGCTACGCGCTGGCTCGCCGCTTCCCCTACGTCCTGACCATCAACAACGACGCGATCGTCCATCCCGACTTCCTGGGCCGACTGGTCGAGACGGCGGAGGCGCACCCCGGCAGCATCGTCGGCAGCCGCATCAATTTCCTCGATGATCCCGGCAAAGTCTGGGCGATCGGCGGCTACACCAACTGGGAGGTCCATTTCATCCTCAACCTGTTCGACAACGACGTTGCCGAGGAGGACGTGCTGGAGCGGCGAAGCCACCCGTGGCCGGCGGAGTTTCTGACCGGCTGCGGCACCCTCGTTCCCACCGGCTGTTATCGCAAGATCGGACTCTATGACGAGCGCATGTGTCCGCAATATCATGCCGACTCGGAATTCACGCTGCGGGCCGGCAGCAACGGCTATCGCATCCTGGTCGATCTGCGCGGTGGTTTACAACGACGTGCCGCACACCTGCCGCTTGCGACACCTGCTGGTGCGGCGCTCGCCCTTCTTCTGGAAGCCGATGCTCGCCCTGCACCTGCGCTACTGCCCGACGCGGCACCGGCTCAAGTCGCTGTGCCGGCAGTACGGCGAGACCGTGGTGGATCAGTTGTATCCGGCGCTGCCCGGCGACGGCGATCCGCCGTTCATCCGACTGCGAAAGGTGATGCAGCGCCTCAAGCGCCGCCTCCTGCGGCGCACGGCGTAAATGCTTTTATTCCAAGAAACGACCTGTCCCATCGAAAGTGAGATTGGAGAAGAGAAAGATGGATCTGCGCAAGAAGAAAATTCTGGTGACCGGCGGAGCGGGTTTTCTCGGGCAGCACGTGGTCGAGCGTCTGCGCCAGACGGGCTGCCAGCGCCTCTTCGT
This sequence comes from uncultured Planctomycetota bacterium, assembly GCA_963849325.1. Classification (GTDB taxonomy): domain Bacteria; phylum Planctomycetota; class Planctomycetia; order Gemmatales; family Gemmataceae; genus JAJPHU01. The sequence goes on from CAWKHF010000012.1 coordinate 1,247,355, forward strand.
GCCGCGCAGGCGCTCAATTCGACCTGACGCGCGAGGCGGACATCCATCGCCTGCTGGACCAGGAGCGTCCCGAGGTCATCCTCCACCTGGCCGCTCGCGTCGGCGGCATTGGCGCCAACCGCGACAATCCCGGCACCTTCCTGTATCAGAACCTCATCATGGGCACGCAGCTCATCGAGGCCGCCCGGACGCGGGGCGTCGAGAAGTTCGTCGCCGCCGGCACCATCTGCTCCTATCCGAAATTCACCCCCGTCCCCTTCCGCGAAGACGACCTGTGGAACGGCTATCCCGAGGAGACCAACGCGCCCTACGGCCTGGCCAAGAAAATGCTCATCGTCCAGTTGCAGGCGTATCGGCAGCAGTTCGGCTTTAACGGCGTCAACGTCATGGTGGTCAACCTGTACGGGCCGGGCGACAACTTCGACCTGGAGACGTCGCACGTCATCCCGGCGCTGATCCGCAAGTGCCTGGAAGCGAAGGAACGCGGCGACAGGGTGCTGCCGGTGTGGGGCACCGGCAAGCCGACGCGCGAGTTCATTTACGTCGCGGACGCGGCCCGCGCCATCGTCCTGGCGGCCGAGCAATTGGAAACGTCCGATCCGGTCAACGTCGGCAGCGGCCAGGAAATTTCGATCGCCGACCTCGTCCATTCGGTCGCGCGCAAGACCGGCTTCCAGGGCGAAATTGTCTTCCAGACAGACAAACCGGACGGCCAGCCGCGGCGCTGCCTCGACGTGCGCCGGGCCCGCGAACTCCTCGGCTTCGAGGCGACGACGAGCCTCTCCGATGGACTGGACCAGACCATCGCCTGGTATTTGAAGCACTCAAGGAAGGCGCGGCCGGCAGCGGCGTGAGCGAAGTCCGCCGTGATTTCGCCGGAGTGGAGAGGGATCGTCAACGGCTGGCGAAGCCGAGCCTGGACGTGGAGAAAGCGAATGAGCCGACCGGATGGTGTCGAGGAACGAGAAGTGTCCGAGCCGCAACAGGACGAAACGCCGCGCTTGCGTCGGCGGAACGCATTCGCCTGGGCGGCGATCGCCGCCACGATCGTGCTTCAGTACGGTCTGTTCCGCGAGTTCGCCCTGCGGGAGGTCGTCTGGGCCTATCCCGCCGCGCACGATCAGACGCAGTTCCTCACCGACAGCTATGACATCTATGAGCAGATCCTGGATAAAGGTCTCGTCCACGGCCTGGGATACGCCCTGCATCTACCGGTGCCCCAGGGAATCATCCTGCACGTCCAGGCCAGTTTGTTCTACCTGGTGATGGGTCCGGGCCGTCTGAGCGCGCTGACGTTGAACTTCTTGTATTTCGCCTTGCTGCAAGCGGTACTGGTGTGGACACTTCGCTGGCTGTCCGGGCGATGGTCGATGGCCCTGGCCGGGCTGGGGCTACTCTTGTGCGCCTTGACGCCGTTCTTCTGGGCCGGCGGGTTGATGGACTTCCGCGCCGACTTCGCGGCCATGTGCCTGTTCGGCGTGCTCTTGTGTCTGGCGATCCGTTCCGGTCTGTTTGTCTCCCGGCCCTGGTCCGCCGTCGTCGCCGCCGCTGCCGCTTACCTCATCCTTTTCCGCATCATCACCGTCGTCTTCCTCGGCGGCATCCTGGGCCTGTTCGTCGCTTTCCTCGTGGTCCGGCTGTGCTGGCTCCGACGCGACGCCGGTCTGCGGCGAACGGAATGGCGGCGGCTCGCCAACATCGTCCTGGCCAGCGCGATCGTGGGCCTCCTGACGGTGCCTGTCCTCTGGCAGCAGCGACACCTCCTCAAAAGTTATTACATCAAGGGCCACGGCGCCAGTGAGGAGTCGAGGATCCGCATGCTGGAGACCGGACGCGCCCTGGGGTACTATCCTCCGGTCTTGTTGCGCGAGCAGGCGGGACCAGTGTTCGTGAAGCTCGCCGTGCTGGCCCTTCTGTCGGCGGCCCTGCTCAGCTGGCTCCGGCGTAGCGCTCCGACACGGGCCGGAGAGGAGGGCGGAGGACCGATCCGGCGGTACCGATGGGCCTGGATAGCGGTCCTCGCGGCCGGGATACTGGCCTATCTCGCCGTCAACGCCACCGAAGACGATACGCCGAGGATGTGGTGGAGCAGCGCGTCGCTGGTCCTGGTCGCCCTGGGACTGGGCCTGTCCCGGCGCTGGGGCCGCGGCCGAACCGCCACCGTCGGATCGCTGCCGGCAGGGCCGGTCTTTGTATTCCTGGCGCTGTCTTTCGTTCTTCCGGTGGTGGTCCTGACCATTGACCTGCATCGTTCGCCGGTGGTCGTCAGCGTGGCGATCCCGCCTTTGCTCTTGTTGGTGTTCGCCGCGGTCGCCTGGTTCGCCGGGATCGGCCCGCGAGAGGAAAGACCACTGCCGGAGGCCGGTCTGCGGGCCTTGGCGGCGGTCGCGGTTATGACCGCCGGCTGGCTGCAACTATCGCAATACTCCCAGCGCTGGAAGATGACGCGGAATCGGCAGGACGTGGAGGAAGTGATCCGGCTGCACGATGCCATTGGCACGGCCTGCCAGGAGTACGATATCCGCGCCCCGATGGTGGCGCTGACGACCAATCCCGATTACCTGCCGGGACGCATCACTTCCGTGCTCAATTACGAGCGTCAGGGAGTATTTCGCCATATCTCCTCGATCCTCGGAGGGCATTACAACGTCACCGAAGCGGAGGCGATGCTGGCGGTACAGCGCTGTAACTTCGCCATCATCACTCGTCCCGACACGGTGACGACGCCCTTCGGTCAGAGCATGTTGAAATGGATGCCTCAGCTGCGCCAGTACTGCGATCAGCACCTGGTGCGACTCGGCCGCTTCCACATCTTCGGCGACGACGTCCTGCTGTACGTGCGCAAGCTGTGGACGGAGGGAGACAATGGCGGCTGGATCACCAGTGCCGGCTTCAAGATCAAGGCTCCCGGCTGCGAGCTGCGCTCCGGCAAGGTGCAGCTGTGGGGAAAGATGATGGGACCCTGGCAGGATGGACTTCCGCTGCCCCGAGCTATGCTCTCGATCTCCGGTCAGTCGCCGCGGATGCTGCCGGCGAAGATCGCCTTGGAAGGCTCGCTTTACGTACTCACCGTCGATTGCACCAACGCGGTCGTTTCCTCTGATGCCGACGCCGAGCTGCACCTGACCTTCGACCGGCATTTTGTGCCCAAGGAGCGCGGGATCAACGAGGACACCCGCAAACTGGTGCTGCCAACGCCAATGGAGGTCTTGATTGTACCTTAGAGCGCGTGAACAATACCTGGCGAGCGGAGAGTGTCAGCCCCCTGTTGCCTGCGAGAACAGGGGGCTGACGCCCCCCGCTCGCCGGGCTACCGCCTTTTGGGCCTGGGGCGCGATCGTCCTGGCCCTTGTGCTCCAATATGCTCTCTTCCGCCAGTACGCGCTCCGCGAGGTCGTCTGGTCCTACCCGGCCTCCCACGATCAGACGTTCTATTTGAGCATCAGCTACGACACCTACGAGCACATTCTCAACGACGGTCTGTTCGAGGGATTGAAGTACGGCTTCAGCCGGCGCGCTCCGGCCGGGATGGTCCTGCACGTGCAAGCGTCCCTGCTGTACCTGATTCTGGGTCCGGGCCGTCTGAGCGCCTTGACGGTGAATTTCCTGTACTTCGCGTTGTTGCAGGGAGTGCTGGCCTGGACGCTGCGTTGGCTGTCCGGGCGGTGGTCGGTGGCGCTGGTGGGGCTGGGATTGCTGTTGTGTAGCTTGACGCCGTTTTTCTGGGCCGGCAGCCTGATCGATTTCCGCATCGACTTCGCGGCCATGTGCCTGTTCGGCGTGCTCCTGTCTTTGACCGTCCGCTCCAGCCTGTTCGCCTCGCGCGGCTGGTCCGTCGTCGTCGGCGTCACGGCTGCCGGCCTCATCCTTGTGCGTTTCATCACGGTGGTGTACCTGACCGGAGTCATGGGCCTTTTCGTGGCCTTGCTCGTGCTCCGGTTGGGATGGCCGTGGCGCGATCCGGTCTCGCGGCGGAAGGAATGGCGGCGGTTGGGCCACATCGGACTGGCGGTCGTGGTCGTGGCGGTGGTGGCGGGGCCGGTCCTGTGGTGGCGCGCGGACTTGCTGCGCTCCTATTACGTAATTGGCCACCTTACCGGAGAGGAAAAGTACATTCGCGTGCTCATGTACGGCTACGATCGGCTCTACTATCCGCGCTCTTTACTTCGAGACCACGCCGGCCCGACGTTCGTAGTTGTGACGGTGGTCTCCGTGCTGATCGCGGGCGCGCTCGCCGTGGTCCGGCGGTGGACCGCCCTCCCGGCCAGCGCGACGCCATCCCAACGACACCTACTCCCACCCGTCGGCCTGACGATCGCCTTCACCTCGTTGACGCTGCTGGTGCCAATGATCGTCCTCACCATCGACATGCACCGCTCTCCCGTGACCGGGGAAATCATGCTGGTCCCGTTGGTCTGGCTGGTGATGCTCGTCGTGGCCGCCCTCGCCGGCTCGTCGGATACGGGGGGCCGGCCACGGGTCGAATACAGCCTGGCGGCGCTGGTCGGCGTTGCTTTCGTGATGGCGGGGCTTACCCGCGTCGCACAAGTCGGTCAGCACTGGAAAATGACCCGCGAACGTCCCAACATGGAGAAACTACTCGCTCTTCACGACCTGATCGGCCAGGCGATGCGCGATCGCGGCATGCAGCACGCCTTCGCCCTCAGCACGTCCAACGCCGACTACTTGACGTTCGAGGCTACCGAGGCGCTGGTCTACGAGCGCCAAGGGTTCTACTGTTCGTTCGAGTCCTACCTGCGGCAGCTCTCCGCCGTCTCCGAAGACCAGGCCCTCGCCGCCCTGGGGCGCAGCCAAGTCGTTGTTCTGGCTCCCCCCGAGCGCGTGCAGACGCCGTTCGACCAGTCGATGGTGCAGCTGTTGCCTCGACTGCGCGATTACTGCGAGACCCATTTGGAACATTTGCAGACCTTCCAAGTCTTCGGCAGGGACATCGCCGTCTACATCCGAAACAACTCCGCCGGCCGACCGGGACCGAAGCCCGGACCCGGTCGGCCGGCGGCCGGGACGTCCGTGTCCCGCGCCGACTGATCCGCCATCCTATTTCTTTCCGGAATCGAGAGGGGACAACGCCATGCCCGCGCCAGACCGCCGAGACGACGCCCTTTCCCCGGCCGACTCCCCCGTCTTGCCGCGAATCAGTGTCGTGGTGCCGTCGTACAACCAGGGTCATTTTCTGCCCGAGTGTCTGGAGAGCATCTTCCGGCAGAATTATCCCGACCTGGAAGTGGTGGTGATGGATGGTGGCTCCCGCGATGACAGCGTGGACGTGATCCGCTCGTATGCGCCGCGCCTGAAGCACTGGCAGAGCGAACGCGACGACGGCCAATCGGCGGCCATCAACGGCGGCGTCAAGCACTGCACCGGCGAACTGGTGGCCTGGCTCAACTCCGACGACTTCTATTGGGGCGACGCCCTGTGGACGGCCGGCCGCGCCTGGGCCGCCTACCCTCGCCGCGGCCTGTACATCGGCAACGGCCTGCGCTATGACCAGCGCACGCGACAATACACTCCGTTCCTACCTCGACACGTCGCCCTGGATCGCGCCGCCCTCCGCGACGGGCCGGATTACATTTTGCAGCCCTCGACCTTTTTCGGACGACAAGCATGGCAGGAGGTTGGCGGACTCGATCCGGATCTCCGTTTTTGCATGGACTGGGACCTCTTTCTCCGCATCGGCCAGCGCTATCCCGCCGTGCTCATCAACGAGTTCCTGGGCGTCAGCCGCGAATACGAGGAGACCAAAACGCGCAGCGGCAAGACGACGCGGGCCATCGAAATCATTCGGATGGTTCAGCGCCATACGCAGGTCGAACTCACGTTCGGCGCCCTGTCCTACCTGCTGGAGACGCTGCTGGGCGGCGCTGCCGGAACAACTACCCGGCGTCTGCGCGGACACTTGATGCATAGCTTGTACGCGACCACGGGGTCGTTCTATCACCGCTTCGGCGATGGCCACTGGTCGGCCTGTTACGGCGATGGCCAGGACGACACGTATCTGCCCATCGCCGGCCCCGGCCAACTCCATCCGCCGCGCCCGGCCTCCGCGCCGCCATTGCCGTCCTTCAGTATCGTCATTCCGTCCGGCGACGATGGCGTCGCCCTCGAACAGACGCTGGCGAGCGTCTTGAACCAGGATTACCCGCGTCTGGAAGTGCTGGTCGTCGAACGAGGGTCCGCGGACGGCCTGCCGGATCTGCGCGACCGATACGCGGATCGCCTTACCTGGCTCCGGTGCCCCGCCGAGGGAAGGGACGTCCAGGCCATCAACCAGGGTTTGGCCGCTGCTGGCGGCGACATCCTGGCCTGGCTGCACCCCGGCGACCTGCTGGCCGTCGGCGCCTTGCGCGCGGCGGGGGAGGCGTTCGCCTCCGACGGCAAGGTGGGATTGCTTTACGGCAATGCCGTCTTTCTCGATCCCCACGGCCGGCCCGCGCTGGCCGATCTACACTCCTGCCGCACCGCCTTCTGGATCGGGCGATTGGAAGCGAACGGCCGGGCGCCGGTTTACGACACGGAAGAGTATCACGTCCCTCAGCCGACCCTTTGCTTCCGTCGCGGCCTCCTCGAAAAGTACGGTGGACTGGACGAATCGTATTCGCACATCTTCGCCTATGAATGGGTCAAGCGTCTGGCGGAGCGAACGCGCGTTCGCAAGCTGGAACGTACGCAAGCTTTCATCCGCCTCGGGACCAAGGAAGCCCCTGGTGAGTGGGACGCGATTCTGGCCGAGCTGTACCGTTTCAGCCGGCCGCGTTGGCCGGGACTCTTTTCCCGTGAGTTCTTCGCGGTCCTGACGCGCTACGTAGGCGGCTACATGCACCGGAAGTTCAATGGGCGGCCGCGCGATCTGTCTTCCTGGGCCGCCTGCGCAATGGTGACGCTGTCCACCTTGACGCGGCTAGGCAATCCCGAGCGTTGGTGGCGCGGCCGATTCTGGACGCCGCCCTGGGGCGCGCCGCCGCTGCATCTACCGCTGCCGTCGGTTCAAATCCGACCCTCGCTGCCCCTGGTGCGCAGGGAGGAGTTACCGCTCCGCGAGGGCACGAACTTTCGGGCTGCTGTGTGCATGTCGCGGCTGCCCCTCTATCCCGGTCGATCCGGCAGTGAGGCCCGTGCCTATCAGATCGTGCGCCATCTGCTGCGCTTCACCACGTTGACGTTTTTCACCCAGCACGGCGCGCCGTCCGAACCGCCTGCCGGCGTGAGCGTCCCGGACGTGGACGTCCTGCACACGCCCGAGACCCTCTGGAAACAGCGACCCGACCTCGTCCGGCCCGCCCTGCTCAAGAAACGGTTGCATGGCCGCATCGCCTCCGGTTTGCGCCGCCTGAAAATCCCGGTCCCTGGACCGCGCAATCCCCTCGCCGTCACCAAGCAATTCCACATCGTCCGCGCCCACTGCACCCTGGCCGTCCAGGCCGCTCTCGACCGCGAGTCGTCCCGACCCGATTTCCTCTTTGTCGCCGATCAGACCAACCCCCTGGCCCTGACGCTCAACACGCGCGAGCGGCCGGCGCGACTGGTCCTCATCTCGCACAACGTCGAAGCGCAGCGCGTCCGCCGTGAGGCGAAGAGTCAGCGCGGCTTCCTTCATCTGGGCATGCGCTGGGAGGCGGCGCGAGCGCGGCGGTACGAGAGGAAGAACCTCTCTCGCTATGACGGCCTGATCGTCGCCGGCGAGGAGGACCGCCGCCGTTACGTCGCCGACTACGGCGTCCCCGACGAACGCATCCTCGTTGTCGGCCGAGGCGTGGACCTCGACTACTGGAGCGCCTTGCCGCGCCAGCCGGAGCCTGGCGTCGTCGTCTTCGTGGGCGACCTGGGCGTGGCGGACAATCGACTGGCCGTCCGCCGCCTGCTGCGCGAGATCCTGCCGCGCGTCCGCCGGCGCCTTCCCGAGACACGCTGCTGGGTCGTCAATCCGGGTTCTCCCGCTGTGCTGGGCATCGGCGAGGACACCCGCACACAAATCCTCCACCGCGTCGAGGACGCGCGGCCCTACCTGGCACGGGCGACCGTCGCCTGCCTGCCGCTCCTTTCCGCCGTGGATGGGACGGTCCTGGAGACGATGGCGGCTGGGACTCCCGTGGTATGTACGCCCGAGGGAGTCGATGGTCTCTCTCTCCAGGCCGGCGAGCATTTTCTGTGTGGCCGACATCGGCATGAGCTGGCCGCTGCCGTCGAACGCTTGCTGACCGATGTCGCTTTCGCCGAAAAAATGGCGACCCGAGCGCGTCAGCGGGTCGCGCGCGTTCACTCCGGGGAGGCTCACCTTGCCGGCCTGCGCGCCTGGCTCGAACGGATCGCCGACATGCCGCGCCGCCGTGGGGCGAAGCCCGGTCGCACGGAGACAGACGACAACTTGGCCGCGCCGAAGGCGGCGTGATCCGGCAATCCAAGTCCCCAACCCGCGAGGCGGCGATGGAACTCGTCTCGATCGTCACGCCCTCTTACAATCAGGGACGGTTCTTGCGGCGCACCATTGACAGCGTTCTCCATCAGACCTATCCGCACATCGAATACGTCGTGATTGATGGTGGTTCGCGGGACGAATCGGTGGCGATCCTTCAGTCGTATGGCGATCGCTTCGCGTGGGTCTCGGAGCAGGACCGGGGGCAGACAGACGCCATCAACAAGGGCTTCGCTCGCACGCATGGCGACATCCGGGCCTATCTCAATTCCGACGACGTGCTCTTGCCGCACGCGGTCGAACAGGCCGTCGCCCACTTCCGCCGGCATCCGGATTGGGACATGGTCTATGGCCGCGCCGACTACATTGACGAGCGGGACCGCGTCATCGGCGACTATGCGACGGCGGACTATTCCTTCCCGCGTCTAATGAGGGACTGCTGCGTCTGCCAGCCGGCGGCGTTCTGGCGCAGCCGTATCGCCCAGCGAGTCGGGCCTTTCGACGACCGGCTGCACTACGCCATGGATTACGATTACTGGCTGCGCATCGATCGCGCGGGCGGGCGGATTGAGCACGTGCCGGAAACGCTGGCCTGCTCCCGGCTCTACCCGGAGACGAAAACACTGTCGGCGCGGCGAGAAATATACCGCGAGATCTTTGCGGTATGTCAGCGGCACGGCGGCTACGTGGATCGGCACTTTTTTTACGGACTCTGGCATCACCTCTGTGAGGAGCGCGATCGGGGACTGGCTCGCCATCTGGCCGGGTGTCCGCGGCTGCGCGAGGCGGCCGTATCCCTGCACTACCGCTGGTGGCACCGGCGGCAGTATTCGTTTCGACGGATCTTATTGGGTGCCGGACGGCGACTCCGACAGTATTGCGCCGGCAAGAAAGATTCTTAACCACGGATAACACGGATAAGAAAGACAGCGAGGCTGTCTTATCCGTGTTATCCGTGGTCCATTTTTTGTGCGCTGATTTTCGTGCAATGGAAGCGCTCGTCAGGCAAGAATTTGTTTCACCACCTCGCCGGACACGTCGGTCAAGCGAAAGTCACGACCTTGTGATCGGTACGTCAGCCTTTCGTGATCGATCCCCATCAAGTGGAGGATGGTGGCGTGAAGGTCGTGGACATGGACCGGGTCAGTGACGACGTTGAAACCAAACTCATCGGTCTCTCCGTGTGTGTGTCCTCCCTTGACGCCGCCGCCCGCCAGCCACATGGTAAAGCATTTATTGTGATGGTCCCGGCCGGGATCGTCCTTCAGATCCTGGGCCACCGGAGACCGCCCAAACTCTCCGCCCCAGACGACCAGGGTATCTTCCAGCAGTCCGCGGCGTTTCAAGTCGATCAATAAGGCGGCCGTCCCCTGATCGACCTGGGCGGCCGTTTGGGGAATCGTTTTTTTGATCTGGTAGTGATGGTCCCAATCGAGGTGGATGAGTTGCACGATCCGGACACCGGCCTCGGATAGACGCCGAGCCAGCAAACAATTGGCCGCATAGGAACCATCGTAGCCTCCGATCCCATACAGTTTGAGCGTGTCGGCCGTCTCGTTGGAAAGATCGGCGATACTCGGGACGCTCATCTGCATCCGAAACGCGGTTTCATATTGCATGATGTGCGTCGCCACTTCCGGGTCGTTGGCGGCGTAAGGGGAAAGCCGATCGAGATCTTGGACCGCCCGCACGGCGTCCTGCTGATCGTCGCGAGTCACTCCTTTCAAATTACCCAGGTAATGCACGGTGTCGCCTTTCGAGCGGAAATGAACTCCCTGGAGGCGTGTAGGAAGGAAACCGTTGCTCCACAGTTCCTTGTTCAGGGGATGTCCTCCCTGGACGGCACGCAGCACCACGAATCCAGGCAAGTTATCACTCTCGCTGCCCAATCCGTACCACAACCAGGAACCCAGGCACGGCCGTCCGGCAACCACCGATCCCGTACTCATCATCGTGTGGGCTAGGTCGTGAACGAAACTGTCCGTCTTGAGGGAGCGGACGATACAGAGATCGTCCGCGACGCCGGCCAGGTGTGGAAAGAGGTTTGTCATGTACAGACCGGATTTGCCGCAACGCCGGAAGGGGAAGAGAGGGCCCACACAGCGATTGGTGCTCCGGCCATTGGGCGAAAGGGGCTGTCCATTCAGGATCGAGGTCGGGAGAGGCTTTCCGTGCATCTGTGCCAAGGTCGGCTTGGGATCGAAGGTCTCCAGGTGAGAGGGGCCGCCCGCCATGTACAGGTAAATAATTCGCTTGGCCCTCGGTCGATGGTGTGGTGGATTGACATTCTCCGACATCTGGCCGACCGTCGATTCGGTAGTCGTGGCGAAGAGATCCCGGTTCAGCAAGGCGGACAGTGCCAAGTATCCCATGCCGCTCGCCGCACGAGCGAGAAACATGCGACGGGCCTGCCTCCAGGCGATCGTGTTGGCGGCGTTCATGCTTCTAGTACCTCGTTATGGTCTCGCGCAGATTCAGGATGACGCGCATCACGGCGGTCGTGGCCGCCAATTCCGCCACGTCCACGTCGGAGGGAACGGGAGACTCGCCAATGTTCAGGAATGCGGAAGCAGCAGCGGAGTCTTTCCGGTAACGTTGAAGTTCCTTGGCGTAAAGCGTTTGAAGGACCGTTTCTTCCGGGGAAGTGATGTCGCGGAGAAGGGCCTGTTGATAGGCATAATGGAAGCGCTCGGCGGGCGGAGCTTCTTTGACCACACGATAAGCGAAGACACGGGCCGCCTCGGCGTAGGACGGATCGTTCAGCAGAGCGAGGGCTTGAAGCGGAGTGGCCGAACGCGGCCGGTCTCCAATGCACGATTGCCGGGGCGGGGCGTCGAACAGGTAGAGACTGGGATGGGGATAGTTGCGACACCAAAAAGTGTAGAGACCTCGACGATGTTGGTTTGCTCCCGTGTCGGGTTTATAGATTTTGTTCTCCTGCGTGAAACGGTCGGCCCAATATCCATCGGGTTGGTAGGGTTTGACGCTCGGGCCGCCGACATCGCGGGCCAGAAGTCCGCTGATCGTCAGGGCGTTGTCGCGAATAAACTCGGCGTCGATGCGGAATCGGTTCTGTCGCGTCAGCCAGGTGTTGGCGGGATCGCGCTCTTCCATGACGAGGTCTGCCTGGGAGTCCTGCCGATACGTGTTCGACATGAGGAGCAATTTCAGCGTGGATTTGATGTCCCACGAGCGTTCCTGAATTTCGACGGCGAGCCAATCGAGCAATTGCGGATGAGTCGGTAAGGCGCCTTGAGCGCCGAAATCATCGACGGAGGCCACGAGTCCCTTGCCGAAAGCCAGCTTCCAGAGGCGATTGGCGAGGACGCGCGACGGGAGTGGGTTCGAGTCGGAGAAGAGCCACACGGCCAAGTACAATCGATTTAGTCCGACCTCCGGGGGAAGGCGATGAGGAAACAAGGCGGCGGGTAGGCCGGGCTTCACTTCTTCTCCCGACTTGTCCTGCCAATCGCCGCGCGGAAGGATGCGCACCGGACGCGGCGGCTCCGATGTGGAAACCAGGGTTGCCAGTGTCTCGTTCTCCACGACACTGCGCCGCGCGACGGTCTCCTCAAGCTGTTTGGAGATTTCCGCCAGACCGGGAGCCACCTTGGCGTAATAACGCTCGATATTGATGTTTTGATCGGACGTCCGCTGGCTCTTGTCCAGGCGAAGGAACGCCCGGATGTCCTCGGGGACCCCCTTGTAATCTTCCTGTTTGAGTTTCGCTTCCCATTTTTCCCGTGCCGCTCCCGACTCGGAAACTTTTTTTTGCAACTCGGCGTCGAGCCGTCCGGCCCTGTCCTGGACTTCGTGCAGCTTCCGCTTCTGCTCCTCGGTTTGCGGGAAGAAGGTCAGGCTTTGTTGCCCGACCGCTGTTTCCTGGATGTCGGCAAAGAAAGCTGCAAGCTGATAAAATTCCTTTGTGGTAATTGGATCGAATTTATGATCGTGACACTCGGCACATCCCATCGTCAAACCGAGCCAGACCGAGGACACATTTCTCACGCGATCGGCCGCATATCGCGCTCGCCGCTCTTCCGGCTCGGCGCAGCCTTCTGCCGAATTCATCAAGATGCGATTGTATCCTGAACCGATTCGGTCCTCCTGTTTGGGCTCCGGCAAGAGGTCGCCGGCGAGTTGCTGGATTGTGAACCAATTGAATCTTTTATTTCGGTTAAAGGAATCGATGACGAAATCGCGGTACAACCACACCCGGCGGTCACTATCCACGGAATAACCTTCCGTGTCGGCATAACGCACCAGGTCGAGCCAGGCCACCGCCATCCGTTCCCCGTAATGCGGCGAAGCCAGCAGTCGGTCCACGAGAAATTCGTATGCGTCAGGGGAAGGGTCGTTGACGAAACTTTCTACCTCTTCGGGAGTAGGCGGGAGGCCGGTTACGTCCAGGGTCAGACGGCGAATCAACGTCCGGCGATCCGCCTCGGGGGCCGGGTGCAGACCGTGTGCTTCCTGTGCCGAGAGGATGAAAGTATCGACGGGGTTGCGAACCCAGACCAAGTTGCGAACCGCCGGCAGCGGAGGCTTCACGGGACGGACGAACGACCAGTGCGCATCGAACGACGCACCCTCGTCGATCCAACGGCGGATAAGATCGATTTGATGGGGTGTCAGTTGCGGTTTTTTCGACGACGGAGGGGGCATCCGCTTACGGGGATTGGCACTGGTGATCTTCGCCACCAACCGACTTGCGTCCGAATGGTTCGGCACGATGGCCGATGCCACGGCTTCCTCCCGAACATCCAGGCGGAGACCCGCTTCGCGTGATCCCTCGTCAGGGCCGTGACAGGAATAACAATAATTGGACAGGATGGGCCTGATGTCTCGATTATAGTCGGCCCTCTCGTTCTCGCCCAATCCCGACAGCGATACGCTGCTCTCCTGCTGATCCGCGGCACTTTTCTTGGATACCCGGTGCCACAATCCCCAGACCGAAAGCAGGCTCGCAACTGCCAGGATAGCGACGATACTCCGAAGATGTTTCATTGCCAGCCTCTATCACTTCCCTGAGATGGCAGGACCGACGAGTAACATGAGGAGACCCTTGTCCTTCTTGACTTTGTGCCTCTTGTACGCGATGCTCGCATCCATCGTCCAGGTCAAATATTCCGCCCTCCCCAAACACAAACGTCGGAACCCACCGTATTGTTAATGGTCTGGTGCCATTCCGGGGTTTCAGGAGCACCAAGCCTTCACCTCTATAACTTTCCTCCCCCTCTTTCCACTTCGCTACAAGTCCCCCTTGCCCGCGCCGCCTACTTCGCTTGGCGCTTCTCCCAGGCGTAAGCTGCTCTGCACAGTTTGCCATGCCACAGGAATGAATCGGCCATCGAAAGTTGACATCCCCTATTCCTTCATCGTCAATCCCATTCTGGATTATTAGTTACTTCCCTTTCCCGCGATCCCTTCTGACGTTGACCCCATCGGCGGAGAATGGGTATGAGCGTAGAGGGAACGAAGCGCCTCCGCCCGGGTCGATACTTCGTCCTCTCTTTCGCCTGTGCAGGAGGTTACGAGCATGATTCGTTCACGAAGCGTTCTGGGGTCTCTGGCCGTCGCGTTGCTGACGAGCGGCGTCGCCCTGGCCGGCTCGGTCACGTCGGGGCCCCAGCTAGAGGAGAAGGTTCCGGGTCCGTTCGCCCCGCTCAACGTCACCGGGCCGAATGCCGGCGAGAAGTTCTGCCAGTATTGCAAGAACAAATCGCGCCCGGTCGCCGTCGTCTTCGCCAAACAACTCACCCCCGAAGTGGTGCGGCTGCTCCAGAAGATCGATTACGCCACGGCGAAGAATGCGGAGCGGAGCCTGGGCAGCTATGCGGTCTTTTGCAGCGATTCCGAGGGACTGGGCAAGCAGCTCCAGGACGTCGCCCGGCAGGCGCAGATCCAGCAGACCATCCTGACCCTGTACAAGGCCGGCGGACCGGAACGCTACCACCTGTCTGCGGAAGCGGACGTCACCGTCCTGCTCTACACCAACTTTACCGTCAAGGCCAACCACGCCTTCAAGGCCGGCGAACTGACGGAGGCCGCGACCGACGCCATCCTCGCCGATCTCGCCAAGATGCTGTCAGACAACTAACGGGCCGTCTGACAACGGATATCTTGTTTCGCCGCGACGCGCAGCGGAGCGCGGGAGAGTCCCGCGCTCCGCTGCGCGTCGCGGCGAATCGAAATGATTCCCGAACCAGTCAGGGAGAAGGACATGGTCGCCGCGCGCGGCATCCTGCTGACCGGGGCGACGGGCTTGCTCGGCCGCTACCTTCTGCGCGACCTGCTGGCCCGTGGCCGCCGAGTCGGCGTCCTGGTCCGCGATAGCGGCGACAAGAGTGCGGCGGATCGCCTCGCGGAACTCGTCGCCTTCGGCAGCGAAACGCTCGGCCGTACCCTGCCGCGGCCGGTGCTGCTCCACGGCGACCTGACGGCGCCGGGTCTGGGCCTGGGAACGGCGGAGCGGCGCTGGCTGGCACGACAGGCGGAGTCCGTGGTGCATTCGGCCGCCTACGTCTGCTATCAGCCGAGACCGGACGGCGAGCCGTGGCAGACGAATGTCCACGGCACGCGCCGCTTGCTGGAGCTATGCCGATCCCTGGGATTGAACGAGGTCCATCATCTGTCCACGGCCTTCGTCTGCGGCGATCGTCGCGGGGTCGTCCAGGAGGACGAGTTGGATTGTGGCGGAGGCGGCGGCAACGCCTACGAGCAGAGCAAGTTCGCCGCCGAGCAGATGATTCGCGGCTTCGACGGCATTCGCGCGACGATCTACCGCCCCTCGGTCGTCGTCGGCGACAGCCGCACCGGCTACACAAGCACTTACCACCACTTCTATCGCTTTCTGGAGTTGGCGGTTCGCCTCTCGTCCGGCCCGGCCGGCGAGAGAGGCTCCCGGCCGCGCCGGCATCGTCTGCCGCTGCGTCTGCCCTTGACCGGCGAGGAAACACAAAACCTCGTGCCCGTGGACTGGGTCTCGCAGGCGCTGGTCGAGTTACTGCACCGTCCACGCTGGCACGGCCGCACGTATCATCTCACGGCCCGCCAGTCGGTGCGCCTGCAGGAGATCAAGGCCATCATCGAGGACCTGTTGCACCTCGAAGGCCTTCAATGGGTCGGCCGCACGGGGCTGACCAGCCCCACCTCCCTCGAACATCTCGTCCAGGAGCAATTTCGGGATTACTGGTCGTATCTGCACAGAGGCCTCGTCTTCGACTGCCGCAACACGCGCGAGGCGCTGCCGGACCTGCCGCCGCCGCCGTTCGACCGCGACCTGGTGGTTCGGCTGCTACGCTTCGCGCGGGAGGACGGCTGGGGGCGCGAGCGAAGCCGTAGCGGGCTGACGCGGACTCCAGACCTCGGGCGTTATCTGGAGGAGATCTTGCCCGGACAGATCCAGCAGTCGACGATCGCATCGGCCCTGCCGCGCGGGCTGCAATTTGCTCTCGACATCCGCGGCCCCGGCGGAGGACAATGGGCCTGCCACTGCGGTGATCGAACGCTCGCGGTGCGGCAAGGACCTGACCCCGGCGCCGCCCTGACCTTCCGCATGGATGTGCCTACCTTCGACAGCCTCCTCAGCGGCCGGCAAACGGCGCAGAAAGCCTTCTTCGACGGACGGATCGAGATGGATGGCGACATGGAGAAAGCCCTCAAACTGGCCATGCTCATCGAGCAATTCCTCGCCCAACGACCGGAGCACCCCTACAGCAAACAGAGAGGCTACATGCCGTTGGCGGACGCTAGAAGCACGGTGATCGAAGGGGTCCAGTTCCCCGCCGGTGCGCACCTGCTGGAAGGCGAACTGGCCTACCCCGAAGAGACGGACGGTCTTCTCGGCGGCGTCGTCCTCGCCGGCTCGCATCCGCTGCTGGGCGGCAACATGCACAACAATGTTGTGCGCGGCCTCGGCGACGGCCTGGCCGAGCGCGGCCTGGCGACGCTGCGCTTCAATTACCGAGGCGTCGGCCGCAGTGAGGGACCGTCGGTCGATGTGGCCCGGCACATGGCCGAGTTCTGGGAGACGTCCCATGTCGCCGGTGAGATGGACCTGTGGCGGGACGTGCAGGGGGCCGTCGATTTCCTCTGTCCCCTCACCGGGGCGGGGCGGCCGCTGGTCCTGATCGGCTACAGCTTCGGCTGCGCCTTGCTGCCGTCGGTTCGCCCGTCCGAGCCGCCCGCTGCCCTGGTGCTCATCGCCCCTCCCCTGGGCAAGCACGATTATTCGGAGTTTGAAAAGGTTAAAAGTCCATTGTTGGTGATCGTGTCGGAGGGGGATTTCACTCTGGAGCCGGCACGCCTGCGGCGGTGGTTCGACCGGCTCGCGGCGGAAAAGGAACTGGTGCAGGCGCCACGGGACAATCACTTTTTCCGCGGCCATGAGCCGTGGCTGGTGGACACCGTGTCCGCCTTCCTGAAGGAACACCTGCCATGACCTCCCGCACGCTGTCCCGAGAAAAGACCCCTTGTCCTCCGGCGATCTCCGGCCGCGACGGGCGGCTGCGCGAAGTGCTGGCGCTGCACTTCCATCCCGAATACGGCAGCGAATACTGGCTGCAACGTCAGGAACGGCTGGGCTGGGATGTGTGCGACCGAGTGCGCACGCTCGACGACCTGTGGCTGCTCGGCCCCACCCCGGCGGCCGACCTGCGGCGATCCCCTTTGCGGGCGTTCATTCCGCGTGCCTTTCATCGGCAGCTGCCGCGCTTCGTGATCGGCGAGACCGCCGGCACCAGCGGCGCGCCGCTGGCCACGGCCTACCGTGAGGATGAGTTCCAGGCCGCCTTCGTCACGCCGTTCCTGCGCGTGGCCGAGGCGACGGGATTCCCGCGCGGCGAGCCTTGGCTGTGGGTTGGTCCTTCCGGCCCGCACATCATCGGCAAGGTGGTCCGCGAGCTGGCCCGGCAGAGCGGCAGCATGGACCCCTTCAGCGTCGATTTCGACCCGCGCTGGGCGAAGAAACTGGCCGACGGATCGCTGGCCCGCCGGCGCTATCTCGATCACGTCACGAGCCAGGCGCTGGACGTGCTGCGACGCGAGGACGTCGGTGTGCTGTTCACCACGCCGCCGGCCTTGGCGGCGCTGGCGGAGCAACTGACGGATCACGCAGCGCGAGGCGATTCACGGCATCCATTACGGCGGCATGAGCCTGACGCCGGAGACGGTCAACGACTTCCGGGCCGCCTTTCCCCAGGCGGTGCATCTGGCCGGCTACGGCAATACGCTCTTCGGCGTCGTCATGGAAGTGGCTGACGCGCCACGGCAGGACATCGATTACTTCCCGCTGGACGAGCGTGTCCGGTTCCACGTCGTGGAATGGTCCGACGATGAGGAGGAGACGCTTCGCGCATGGCCGCCGCGCCGGCGCGAGCGGGGCCAGAGCGGGCGCGTGCTGTTCCATCGCCTCGACGAGAGCTGCCTGCTGGTGGGCGTGGTGGAGCGCGACGAGGCGGAGCGCATCGCTCCGAGCGCGGCGGCGCGGCCGCTGGGTTGTACCGCCGACGGCTTACGCAATCCACGGCCGCCGGCCCCACTGGCCGGCCGACTGCAACTGGGGCTGTATTGACAATCGATTGCCCAATCCGCTTGCGGCTTAGCGCTAAGCCGCAAGCGGATTGGGCAATCGATTCGGTCAAGGAGGACCGCATGGAAGCGCTGAAGCGGCTGCGCATCGCCTACACGCCCGACAGCGACGACGCCTTCTACTACGACGCCCTGGAGACCGGCCGTGTGACGCTGCCCGGCTACGATCCGGCATTCGATCGTCAACCGATGAGCGTCCTCAACCGCTCGGCCCTGCACGGTCTGTACGAAGTGACCGCCATTTCCTCTGTTGTTTATCCGCAAATTGCTCGCCGCTATGCGATCCTGAGCGTGGGCACCAGCGTCGGCCGCGGTTACGGGCCGGTGCTGGTCAGCCGTGAGCCGCGCACCCTGGGCGAGCTGGCCGGGCGACCCGTCGGCGTCGGCGGCATCCCGACGACCGGCTGGTTTTTGCTTCGCTGTCTCTGCCCCGAGGCGGTGCCGATCGAGATGCCGTTCGACCGCATCGCCGACGCCGTCGCCGCCGGCGAGCTGGACGCCGGCGTGATGATCCACGAGGAGCTGCTGTACTATCCCCGGCTCGGTTTGCACCGCGTCCTGGACCTCGGAGCGGAGTGGTGCCGGCGCCACGGTTTGCCGCTGCCGGTCGGACTCAACGTCATCCGCCGCGACCTCGGCCTGCCGGCCATGCAGCGCATCTGCGCCGCGATCCGCCGCAGCCTGCGTCACGGCCTCGAACATCGCCGCGAGGCGCTCGCGCGCGTCCGCCGCTTTGGCCGCGGCGCGGAAGGCGGATGCACCGAGCGTTTCGTGGCGATGTTCGCCAACGAGGACTCGGTGCACATGCCCGACGATGTGCGCATGGGTCTGCGGGTGCTGCTGGCCCAGGTCGCCGACCTGGGCGTCAGCGCCGGAGTGCCGGACCTCGACATCATCGAAGGCGCATCGCCGGTCCTGACGCCGCAGGCCGCCTGACTCAACCCCGGAGAGGACAAGCATGGACCGTGCGCAACAATTGCTCGCCGCCAAGCGGGACTTCCTGGTTCCCTGCGTCTATCACTTCTACCAGCGGCCGCCCGTGCTGGTGCGCGGCGAGGGCGTCTACCTGTTCGACGCCGAGGGGCGGCGCTACCTCGACTGCTACTGCGGCGTCACCGTCGTCAGCGCCGGCCACTCCAATCCCGAGATCCTGGAAGCGGCCATCGAGCAACTCCGCCGGTTGCAGCACACGACGACCATCTACCTGACCGAGCCGATGCTCGAGCTGGCCCGCGCCATCGCGGAACTGGCCCCGGCCGCCGCTGCGGCGCAGCTTCTTCTGCGCCAGCGGCAGCGAGGCCAACGAGGGCGCCCTGCTGCTGGCCGCGCTGGCCACCGGCCGGCGCGAGTGCGTCTACCTGCGCGAGGGGCTGCACGGCCGGACCAAGTGGGCGATGAGCGTCACCGGCCTGGACCTGTGGCGCACCGACCCCGATCCGCTGCTGACGGCCCACGCCGTGCCGGGGCCGCGCCATCCCGATAGCCTGCTCCGCCGTCGAGCGCCTGCTGCGGCGAGAGACGATCGCCGCCGTCATCGCCGAGCCGATCCAGGGCAACGGCGGCATCGTCGTGCCGCCGGACCACTACTGGCCGGAGCTGCGCCGACTGTGCAGCCAGTACGGGACACTGCTGATCGCCGACGAGGTTCAGACGGCGTGGAACCGCACCGGCCGTTGGTTCGCCACCGAGCACTGGCAGCGTCGTGCCCGACATCGTGACGGTGGCCAAGGCGCTGGGCAACGGCTTCCCCATCGCCGCCTACCTGACCAGCGACGCCATCGCCGCCCACTACACGCGGCCGGGCGCGGCGACGTTCGGCGGCAACCTGGTGTCCTGCCGCGCCGCCCTGGCCACGCTGCGCTTCCACCAGCGCCACCAGCTGGGCCGCCGCAGCGAGACGCTCGGCGCGCACCTGGCGGAGACGGCTGCGGCGAGTTGCAGCAGCGTCACCCGGCCATCGCCGAGGTGCGCGGCCGCGGGCTGATGATCGGCGTCGAGCTGCACGGCGCCCGATGGCAGCCCGGCGGCCGCGCTGACCGATACCGTCCTGGAAGGCATGAAGGACGCCGGCTACCTGATCGGCAAGACCGGACCCGGCCGCAACGTGCTGACGTTCTTGCCGCCGTTGATCGTCGAGGCGAGCGAGCTGGACGGATTGGTCGATGCGCTCGATCGCGTGCTGACGAGCGAAAAAGCCTGAACGGGGAGGAGTCGTGCCATGTCCTGCGCCGCGTCCGCTCCTGGTGCTGGTTCGCCCTCGCTCTGCCCCTGGCCGTGGGCCTGACCGCGGTCGGCTGCAAGGCCATCTCCAACCGCCTGACCCACTGGAAGATGCTCGGCCAGGAAGCCCTCGAAGACCCCATCAAGGCCGTCGGCGGCGACGGCATCGTCTTCGCCCCGCGCCGCGAAGGACCGGCCGCTGAGCCGCCAGCAACTCGCCGCCGCCACGCCGGAGATGCTGGCCGATTACTACGCCCCCATCTTCGTGCAGCAGCGCGTCAACTCGCAGGCGCTGAAGCACCCCTATCCGCCCGAGTACGACATGATCGGCCAGGCCCACCTGCGCCACGACGACAAGGGCAAGCTCAAAGCCTATGTCGCCGGCAGCCCAAGGTCTACGCCATCTTCAAGCAGCAGGCCATCGACGGGCCATCCGCACGTGCAGATCACCTACACGGCCTGGTATCCCGCCCACCCGCGCATGAAGAACTTCGACGTGGAAGAGGCGGACATCGATAGCTGCGTGGTCCGCGTCACGCTCGACGCCGACAACGCTCCGCTGTTCTACGAGACCATCGCCGCCTGCGGCTGCTTCCACAAGGTCTTCGTCGAGAAGCACATCGAGGACGCGGCCCGGCAGACGCTTCGGCGCGCCGGAGAAGGGCAAGAAATTCTGCGTGGCCAGGACGCTCAAGGACGACATCGACTGGGAGGTGGCCGGCATCGTGGACGAGCCGCGCGACGCAGCCGCGCCGGCCGGTGGTGTTCCTCAAGGCCGGCGAACACAAGGTCTTCGGCCTGGGCAGCGCCGCCCGCCTGCGCGTGCCGCCGCAGGCGAAGACGCACCCCTACGACATGGTTCCCTACTCGGACCTGTACCGCGTGGCCGTGGACGGCGGCGGGCAGCCGGCGCCGTTCTTCGACCTGGGCAACGGCGGCAAGGTCTACGGCGCCGAGCGCAAGAAGGAGCGTTTCCTGATGTCGTTCGCCGGCGTGGACAGCGCCGGCCAGCCGCGCGCCGACGACCAGATCAAGATGCACTTCGATCAGAGCACCTGGGGCGATCCGACGATTTACAGGCAAATACCTGCGTCTGCCGCCCGGAACGCTGTGAGGACAGACGGCCTGCGGAAGAGGAGTGGTCGTGGACAGCGCTCGTCCTGCGCGCGTCTCTGCGGATTGACGAAGGTCTACGGCTCGGGAGCGACGCCGCGTCGAAGCCCTGCGCGGCATCGACCTGACGCTGCGGCGCGGCGAATTCGTGGCCGTCATGGGTCCGTCCGGCTCGGGCAAGAGTTCGCTGCTGCACCTGCTCGCCGGACTGGATCAGCCGAGCGGCGGCAGCATCCGCGTCGGCGGCGTCGATCTCGCGTCGCTGGACGAGGATGAGCGGGCGCTTGCTGCGGCGGCGGCAAATCGGCCTGATGTTCCAGTCCTTTCAGCTTCTCGACACGCTCACCGCCGAGGAGAACGTCGCCTTGCCGCTGGCCATCGGCGGCTGCGCTGCGGACGAGGCACGGCAGCGTGCCGCTCGGCTGCTCGGCAGCGTGGGACTGGCGCACCGCCGCCAGCATCGGCCGCACGAACTGTCCGGCGGCGAACAGCAGCGCGTGGCCATCGCCCGCGCCCTGGTCATCGAGCCGCTGCTGCTACTGGCCGACGAGCCGACGGGCAATCTCGACAGCGTGCAGGGCGAGAAGATCATGACCTTGCTGCGGCAGCTGGTCGATGAGCGCGGCCAGACGCTTTTCATGGTCACGCACGACGCCAACCATGCCGCGCTGGCGGATCGCATCGTCTACCTGCGCGATGGGCGCATCGTCGAGGAACGTGCCGGCGAGTACACGGCGCGGCGGAGCGATGCCACCCCTCGCCCGCTGCCGTCATCCCTCACGGCGGGAGTGAAGTGCGTGGAATGGTCCGTCGCTCCGCCGCCGTGCCCCTTCAGTGCAGTCGCCTTCGTCGCGCCCTGCTCCGGCGACGCGCTGGAGCACGCGCCGGGTCCGAGGGGACGCCATGAACCTCTGGACCTACAACGTCCGCGAGATCCAGCGCCGGCCCGGCCGAATGCTGCTGACGCTTCTCGGCATCTCGCTGGGGCTGGCCACCGTCGTCGCCACGCGGCTGACCATCCGCACGGTCGATCGGGCCTATCGCGAACTTGTTCGAGGGCGTCGCCGGGCGGGCCTCGCTGGAGGTGACGGCGAAGGGACAAGGCGGCTTCGACGCCGCCTTCGCGTCGGGCCTGGAATCGGTGCCCGGCGTCAAGGCCGTGGTGCCGCGCATTCAGAGCGCGGCCGCCCTGGTGGGCGCCTCCGGCAGCGTGGCCGTTCCGGTACTGGGGATCGACCCGCGCGGCGCGGCCGTCGCCGACTGGCCGCTGCGCGACGGCCGTCCGCTCGCCGGAGACGACGACGCCCTGCTCGATCCGGGCCTGGCGGAATCCCTGCGTTTGACGCCCGGCCAAACGATGGAGCTGTGGGCGCCGGCGGGGCCGGCACACCTCCATCTGTCGGGCATTCTTCAGCCGCGCGGGGCCAGCGCGGTCACGGGCGGCCAGATGATCGTCTCCCTCGCCTGCGCCAGCGATCTGTTTGAGCTGCCTCGGCGTGTCAACGGCATCCAGGTGCTTCTCGCGGACGATGCCGATGCCGCTGTCGTGCAAGCGGAGATCGCAACGCCGTTTGCCGGCGGGTCTGGTCGTGCAGCCGCCGGGGATGCGCGGCGAGATGGCCCGCGCCACCCTGCTTGCCGCCGAGCAGGGGCTGTCGTCGCTCAGCCTCGTCGCCCTCATCGCCGCCACCTTCGTCATCCTCAACACCTTCCTGCTCAACCTCGGCGAGCGTCGCAAGCAGGTGGCCATCCTGCGATCGCTCGGCGCCAGTCGAGTGCAGGTGCTGCATCTGCTACTGCGCGAGACGCTCGCGCTCGGTTTGGTCGGCACGCGTGGCGGGCTGCGGCGCCGGTGTGGCCCTGGCCGTGGGCCTGAACTATGCGATGCAGCAGTTCCTCGGCATCGCCCTGCCCGCGCCTGCGACTGAGTGCGGGGCCGTTCCTCCTCGCCGCCCTGTTGGGGCCGGGTACGTCGCTGGCCGCCGCCGGCCTGCCCGCCTGGCGCGCCAGTCGCCGGCCGCCGCTGGCGGAACTGCTGCCCGGACAGGCCCACAGCGAGGAGATGCTGCCGCGATCGCTCTGGCAGCTCGGCGTGCTCCTGCTCGCCGTGGGACTGGGATTACAAATCGGCCTGTGGACACGGCTGGATTCTCCGAGGCGGCCGGACGGGTACTCCTGGCCCCCGCCCTCGCGCTTCTCCTGGTCGGAGGCGTCCTGGCGCTGCCGCTGGTGGTCGATCCGCTGGTGAGCCTGGCTGGCGTCTTGCCGCTGGGCCTGGAGGGAAAGCTGGCCGCGCAGCAGCTGGCGCGGCATCGCGGCCGGACGAGCCTGACCAGCGGCGTTCTCTTCCTCGCCCTGGTCGTGGCCATCGCCTTCGGCCAATCGCTGCGGACGACGCTCGCGCGATCTGCGGCACTGGTACGGACAGACCATCGTCGCCGATTTCCTGGTCCGCGGCGCCATGCCGGACACGTCGTTTCTGCTGGCGCCGGCGTTACCCGAGGCGCTCGGCGAGGAGATTCGCCCGCTGCGGCGATGGGGTCGCGGTGGATCGCATCGCCTTCGTGCCGGCGGAGATCGAGGACCGGCCGGTCCTCGTCCTGGCCCGGACCTTCGCGGCCGACCGCTCCCTGCCGCTCGATCTGCAGGAGGGAGACGAAGCGAGTGTTCGGCGCGGACTGCTGGCCGGCGAGGCCGTCCTGGGGACCGGACTGGCGCAACGACTGGGGCTGCACCAGGGAGGTGTCCTGAAGCTGACGACGGTGCAGGGCGTCCGCGAGGTGCGCATCGCGGGGACCGCCGTGGAATATGCCAGCGGCGGCCTGGCCCTGTACCTGGAGTGGGAGACGGCCCGCCGTCTCCTCGACGTGCCCGGCGTCCACGTCTTCCTGGTCAGTGGCAAGACGGGCGGAGTGCCCGCGCTGGCCCCCGCCCTGCATGGCTTCTGCGAACGGCATCACTTGCTGCTGCAATCCAACGCCGACCTTCGCGCCTTGATCGATGCCATGCTGGGCCGCGTCACCGGCGTCCTCTGGGGACTGATGGCGCTGGCTTTCGCCGTGGCGTCGTTGGGGATCATCAACACGTTGACCATGAACGTCCACGATCAGACGCGCGCGTTCGGCGTGCTGCGCGCCTGGGCCTGAAGCGCGGCCAGGTGGGCAAGATCGTCGTGACGCAAGCCGTGCTGCTGGCCGGCATCAGCCTCTTGCCTGGCGCGCTGGCCGGCATCGCCCTGGCCTATGCGATCCATCGCGCGGGTGCCGCCTGGGCGGGACCGCAGGCGGCCTTCCGGGTCGACGGCGTGCTGGTCGTCGGAGCGTGTGGGCTGTCGGTGGTCATGGCGGTGCTGGCTTCCCTGGCGCCGGCGCGGCGGGCTGTCAGGCATTCGGTGGCGCAGTCGCTGCACCACGGTTGAAGAGAAAAGGGATCAGTGTTCTATTTGGACACAAAATATCCTTTATACCTTTCCTTTTCCAGCTTGACGTGCCGCAAGGTTTGTGGAGACTCGCCGAATGGGCCAAACGCTTCCGCGAGCGTCACGGTTCGACGACGGTTCGTCCAGCGAGACGTTGCAACGATGCTTTCGCCTCACGAGTCAGACCGTCTTCCAGCGCTCCCGCAGCCAGCGAACGGAGCACGGTTCGCGCCTCGCCGCTGCCGATGTGTTCCAGGACTTCCACGGCCCGCAAAGCGCGTAGTTGTTCGGTCGAGAGCGTTCGGATCTCCACCTGTTCGAGCAAGGCCCGCAGCCGTCGCGCCATCTCCAGCGAGGGCTTGGCCGCCAGTGCCTTGCGTAAAGCCGGTTCAGCCCGTTCGCCCAACCGGCGCAACTCCTGCGAAGCGCGATTGCGCGGCTCGAATTGATCGCTGTCCAGATCGGCAAGGAGACGAGTCAAGCGTTCTTCCTCCACGCGCGGCACCGGCCGAAGATGTTGGGCCAGAAAAGCGACCACGGAAGGGCCGGCGGCAACGAGTCGCCATAAGGCGCGATAGGCTCGCATACCATCCTTGTCGCCGAGTTCGGCCCACAAGCGTTCGATCTCGCCGGACTTCACACGGCGGGAAGACCATTTGCCGTTCGGGCAGATGCCCGTCACGTCCCACACGCAAGCCGTGTAGTCGAGGCTGCCCGAAGCCAGCAGTCGGCCGTCCGGCGAGAACGCCAGCGACCAGATCCATTCGCGGTGGCCGGTGAAGCGGCCGCGCTCCTTCCCGCTGGCCTGCTCGAACAGCAAGATGGTAGCGACGTCCGCAGCCGCCAACGTCTTGCCGTCTGGGGAAATCGCCATCGCTGGGATGTTGCCCGTCCGCACGGGGATGCGGCGCAATTCTCGTTTGCTGGCCACGTCCCACAGGCGCAAGGAATTCCCCGGATGTCCCTCCGTCAAAGGCCTCTCTTCGTGAGCCGCGAGGAGGTACTGGCCGTCGGGAGAGAACGTCAGGCAAGTGGGCATCGTAGGATCGTGCCAGGTGAATCGGTCTGCTTCCTTTGCCGTCCTCGTCTCGTACAGGTAGATAATCCGGTTATCGAGAGACGGCGGAGCAACCGCCAAGATCCGGCCATCGGGCGAGAAGACGTGGGGGTGGCGGTAGCGTTGGTCGCCCGTCTTCTGGAGGGAACGCAACAGTTTGCCGGTCGTCGCGTCCCAGAGGCGAAGCCGGTCATCCTGGTGCCCGACCGCCACCATTTTTCCATCCGGAGAAAAATCCGCCTGATCCTTGTCAATAGGCGGTTCGCCGATGCGACAGCACGCCTTGCCGGTCGCCGGCTCCCAGACGTGGAGCACGCCCTGGAGATTCGCCAGGGCGGCCCTTTCGCCGTGGGCCGTCAAGGCGGTGCCGAGAAGCACGTCGGTTCGCCGGCCAAAACCTTCCGGGAGATCGTGCAAGGGCGTCAGCGGCTCGCCGGTGAGGGGATTCCACGAGCCGATTCGGCCCCCACAACAGCTGGCGATCAGCACTTTTGCGTCCCGGCTAAAGCGTACGGCCGTGACGTAATCCGGCAGTCCCAAAACAGGCATAAGCGGCTTGCCTGTCTGGGCGTTTCGCAGCCGGATGACACCGGATTGCACTTGGGCCAACACCTTGCCATCGGGAGAGAATGCCAGCTGGACGGTGAAGTTGTTGCCCTCATCCCAGCGGCGTAGCTTTTCTCCCGTGGCCGCCGCGAAGAACTGGGTTTGATTGCCCCAGCCGGCGCGCCGGTCTCCACAAACGAGAACCTGGCTATCCGGGGAGAAGCACAGGCAAGAAGCGTAGAATTCCGGATTCCAATCGACCTGGTTGGTTTCCAAAACGACTCGATTGATTTCTTTCCCCGTGACGGCATCCCACAGGAAGAGCACGTTGTGCGAACGGTTGGCGGCGAGCCTTTTGCCGTCCGGGGAGGCGGCGAGATGACAAAAGCCGTCTTCCGGGCGGTTCCTCTTCTGGTAGATTCTCCGAACTTCCTTGCCTGTGGTCATGTCCCACCAGCGGATGCTCGCTCCATCTCCCGAGACCAAAGTCTTGCCGTCCGCCAAGAAGACGAGGCTATCGCTGTTGGCCATGCTCTCCGCCGTGAAGCGACGTATCTCTTTCCAGGCGGCCGTATCCCACAACCGAATAGTCGTATCCTCCATCCCCGCAGCGAAGTGCTTACCGTCTGGGCTAAAGGCGAGGACTCCCGTACCGTCCGGATCGCCCTCGATTTGGCGAAGCTCCTTGCCGGTACGTACGTCCCAGATCCGGATCACGGAGCTACGCAAGCGAGCCGTCGCCACCATCTTGCCGTTCGACGCGAGGGCAAAGCAAGACCATCCACCGCCATCTGGGATCGCTATTCGCTGCAATTCCTTTCCCGTCGTCGTATCCAGAAAGCGGACAACGCCCCTGTTCTCGCACAGAGCCAAGCTTTTGCCGTCGGGTGCAAACGCCAGAGGTCCATGACTCTTACCGCACCACCAGCGCACCGTGCCGATGCGGGCCACGGCTCGCGGCGGCAGTGGATCGCCGAAACGATCCGTGCGTGCGCGCACGTCGCGCTCCGCTCTGGGCAGGTCTGCTTCTCGCGCCGCCCCTTCCGTGACTGACTCCAGTTTGTCCTCGGGTCTCTGCCAGGCAAACCCGGCGACAGCCGTGGTAATCACGGAAGCCGCCAGCGTGAAGACCACGAGGCGGAGTTTCGTCACGGCGAACATTTGCGTCGCCTGGCGCAGCAGGGACGCGACCGAGGCGGAGATGACCCCGGCCGTCGGCCCTCCTGAGGCGAGGGCAAGCGCGGCGTGCAAGGTTCCCTCCACCAGCGCGGCCGAAACCGCGGATGCCGGCGCGGTGGCGAGGGCCAGTCCGGCGAGGACGGCCGACAACTCCACGCCGCGACGCGCCAATCGCCGCCGCAATTGCTCGCGCGCCCGGCTGAGCGTGCCGGATACCGTACCCTCCTTCCAGCCAAGCTGCCCGGCTACCTCGGCCAAGCGCTTGCCCTCTAATGCACACAGCACGAACACGGCGCGTTGCCGCGCAGACAACTTCTGGATTTCCTCATCGAGAATGGCCTGCACTTCCCGCCAGGACGACTCGGCGGCGACTTCCGCTCGCGGCATGTTGGCTCCCTTGCGTTCGTGCTTCCGCCGGGTGATCGAATCGCGCCGCGCACGCCAAGCGATGTGATAGGCCGTCCCGTGAAGCCAGCTCGCCAACGCCGTGCCTTTGCGGATGGAGGCGGCCTTGCGAGCCAGCACGAGAAACGTCGCTTGAAACGCATCCTCGGCGTCCTGCTCCTGGCCCAGCACATTGCGGCAGACGCTCCAGACCATGCGGCCGTGTCGCTGCATCAGCGCCGCGAAGGCGTCGCTGGCCCGCTCGGTGACAAAGCGTGCCAGCAGTTCCGCATCGGAGAGTGAGGCCGCCTCGGGCGCGGCCCACCGGCGAAGATGTTCGAGGATGGCCGGCCATTGTCCGCCGCTCATGGTATCGATCTCATTTCGGGCCGTAGGTGTATCTACCCTTATAGTCCCCTGCCAGTGGCAAACCCTACACCATCTTCCCAAAATGCGTCGGCCGAATTTGCGGATCGTGCCGGTTGCGATGCCTCCTCGGCCTGTTTTCCGACCACGTGAAGTCGAGAATCGCTTGCATCGCAACCTGAACTGTTGTACCCTCTCTGGGTTGTGTACCCAGTTCGAGCATGGACGTGCCTCATGCCACCTCCCTTTCCACCCGCCGGCGTCAAGATCCTCAGCATCGGCGAACTGACGCGCGCCATCAAGGGGCTGCTCGAAGAAGCGCACCCTATCGTGTGGGTGGAGGGCGAGGTGTCGAACCTTTCGCGGCCCAGCTCCTACGGTCATCAATACCTGACGCTCAAGGACGACGAAGCGCCGCTGAAGGCTGTCCTGTATCGAGCCATCGCCCTGCGCATGAAGTTCGACCTGCGCGACGGCATGCGCGTGATCGTCCGCGGCCGGCTCACGCTGTACATGCCGCGCGGCGAATATCAGCTGCTCATCGAGGAGATCCAGCCCAAGGGCATCGGTCCGCTGGAGCTGGCGTTCCGACAGCTCAAGGAAAAACTGTCGCTCAAAGGCTATTTCGATCCCAAAAGGAAGCGAAAGCCGCCGCGTATTCCGCGCCGCATTGTACTCGTCACCAGTCCGAGCGGCTCGGCGGTGCGCGACATGCTCGAAATCCTGTCGCGGCGCTGGCCGGCCGCCGAGGTGTGGGTCTGTCCGGTCCACGTCCAGGGTGAAGGCGCCGCCGCCGAGGTCGCCGAGGCCATCGCCGCGCTGAATCGCCTGGCCGACGACGGCACCGCTATCGACGTGCTGATCGTCGGCCGCGGGGGCGGCAGCCTCGAAGACCTGTGGACGTTCAACGAGGAGTGCGTCGCCCGCGCCCTGTTTCAGTCGCGCATCCCGGTTGTCACCGGCATCGGCCATGAGGACGACCTGACCATCGCCGACATGGTGGCCGACCTGCGCGCCCTGACGCCCAGTGAGGCGGCCGAGAAGGTCGTGCCCGATCGTGTCGCCGTGCTCGACTGGCTGGAAGGCCTCGAAACGCGCTTCCGTTCGGACCTACGCCGACGCCTGGACGCGGCCCGGTCGCGCCTGGACGAGCTGGCCGGCCGGCCCTGTTTCCGCCGGCCGCTCGAACGGGTCCACGAAGAGCGACGCCGGATCGACGACTGGAACGAACGTTTGCAGCGGGCCGCGCAGCGCCGCGTCGAACAGCTGCGCGAGCGGCTCAAGGCGGAGGCGGCACGGCTGGAGAACCTCAGCCCTCTGAACGTCCTCGCTCGGGGCTACAGTTTGACGCGGAAGGAAGACGAGGACGACGCTGCTGCACCGTGCCGCACAGGTTCAGCCCGGCGAACGCATCGTGACGCGGCTGCACGAGGGACAGATCATCAGTCGGGTCGAAGAGACGAGAGGAGGCGAATGAAGCGATGAACGAACCAGTGGCCGACCGGCGGACCTTCGAGGAATCGCTGCTGGAACTGGAGCGCATGGTGCGCGAGCTGGAAGACGGCCGGCTCGGCCTGGAGGATGCCCTGGCCCGCTACGAGCAGGGCGTCGGACTGATCAAGGGCTGTTACCAGCAGTTACGCCAAGCGGAGCAGCGCATCCTGCTGCTGACCGGGGTTGATGAGGAACGGCAGCCGATCCTGCAACCGTTCAAGCACGAGGCGACGGCAGTAGCGAAGAAACGCCCGTGACCCCGAAAAAACTTCGACCACGGAAAACACGGAAGACACGGAAAAAAGACAGATAGGGTGCATTGTTTTGATTATTTTTTTCCGTGTTTTCCGTGTTATCCGTGGTCGATATTTTCGTGGCGGCGCAGCAGTAGGTATTCGAGCAGCCATACCAGCGTCGCGAGGCTTTGGTCATTGCGGTCGCGTCCGGGGTCGAACTCGGAGACGATCACGCCGGCCACCCGCGGCGACCAGATCGCATCGAGCAAGCGCAGAAGCAGAGACGGACTGAGGCCGAACGGCACCGGCTGCGTCACGGCCGGGAAGTGGACCGGATCGAACACGTCACAATCCACGTCCAGGAAAACACGGCGGGCACTCTGAGCGGCCTGGCGGAGGTGCGCGAGGGCCGGCTGCGGATCGATGGCCAGCTCGGCCGCGGCGAAGGTACGGCGATAGTAGCGATCGATGTAATCCGGCGGCAGCAGCAGGTCGCGGTGGCCGACGTTGATCAGCGGCGGCAGCGGACCCTCGCAGTGCAGCAGGAAGTTGCCGTGCGATAGCTCGCGGGTGCAATCGTGGAAATGATGAATGTCCAGGTGAGCGTCGAGTTGCACGACGAGCGTGCTCTCGTCGGCGCCGGCCAGTTCGTCGTAGACCGGCAGCGCCCCGAGATGGTTGCCGGTGATCCAGAACAGGAAATCGCCTTGACGTAGCACCGGACGCACGGCCTGCCGGCCGCGTCGCCGCCAGTCGGCGTAGGCTTCCAGGTTCTCGAAGTGAAACTCACGCAGGCGGACCCGATCGGTGTAGGCTTGCGCCCGTGTTGGTACGCGCTCGCGGCGGTTGTCGGCGAGAATTTCGCGCAGCTCATCGGCCAGCAGCGCGACGCCCGGCGCCGCGCCGGCGCTGCCGAACAGGTCGAACGGAAAAAAGATGAAGCAACTCTTCATAGTGTCCCCCTCACGATCGCGGCCCCGATGGGAGCTTCGCTCGACGCAACCTCATAATATCGTTGCCTGTCCACCTGTTGTCGGCTACCGTAGACGAAGGAAACGCGCTTAACGGCCGACGCCACCGATAGCAATCCCAACCCGATTAACTTTGACAACGGCGAAAGTAACCGTAATTATCCTCTACATCTGACATGAAGCGCTCTCGACTCCTCGCCGCAACGGTCCTGGCCCTGCTCCTGGGAGGGGGACCGCTTTTCGCCGCGCCTGTGGATTACCTGCGCGAAGTCAAGCCGCTGCTGGCGGCACGCTGCTCCGCCTGTCACGGCGCGTTGCAGCAGAAGGGCGACCTGCGCCTCGACACGGTCGCGTCTCTCCGCGAGGGCGGCGACAGCGGGCCGGCCATCGTTCCCGGTCGCGGCAGCGAGAGTCTGCTGATCGCCGCGTATCACCGGCGCGGGGCAAGCGCCGCATGCCGCCGGCCAGCGAGGGAGAGGGACTCAGCGGCAAAGAGATCGCCCTGCTACGCGACTGGATCGACCAGGGCGCTGCCGGGCCGGCCGACGAAAAGCCCGAGCCCGATCCGAAAGACCACTGGGCCTTTCGCGCCCCCGTCCGCCCCGAGTTGCCTCGTCTCGGCGGCGACGCCCGACCCCGCAATCCCATCGACGCCTTCCTCGCCGCCGCGCGGCGAAACGCAGGCCTGACGCCGCAGCCGCCGGCCGACCGGCCGACCCTGCTGCGCCGCGTCTATCTCGACCTGGTCGGCCTGCCGCCCAGCCGGGAACAGCTGCAAGCCTTCCTCGCCGATACCGCCCCCGATGCTTACGAGAGGGTGGTCGACCGGCTGCTGGCATCCCCGCAGTACGGCGAGCGCTGGGGCCGGCACTGGATGGACATCTGGCGCTACAGCGACTGGTGGGGGCTGGGCGACGAGGTGCGCAACAGCCAGAAGCACATCTGGCACTGGCGCGACTGGATCGTCGAGTCGCTCAACGCCGACAAGGGCTACGACCAGATGCTCCGCGAGATGCTCGCCGCCGACGAGCTGTACCCCGACGACCTCGACCGCCTCCGCGCCACCGGCTTCCTGGCCCGGCACTACTTCAAGTTCAACCGCAACACCTGGCTGGACGAGACGGTCGAGCACACCTCCAAGGCGTTCCTCGGCCTGACGATGAACTGCGCCAAGTGCCACGACCACAAGTACGACCCGATCGCGCAGGCCGACTATTACCGCTTCCGGGCGTTCTTCGAGCCGTACCAGGTCCGCACCGACGAGGTGCCCGGCGAGGCCGACCCCGAGAAGGACGGCATCCCGCGGGCCTTCGACTGCAACCTCGACGCGCCGACCTACCTGCTTCGTCCGCGGCGACGAGCAACGGCCGATGAAGGACCGGCCTTTGACGCCGGGCCTTGCCGCGTTTGCTGTCCTTCGGCGAGCTGGACATCCGCCCGGTGGTGCTGCCGCCGGAGGCGCACACGCCGGGGCTGCGGCCCTTCGTCCTCGAAGCACCATCTGCGGCAGGCCGAGAAGCAGATGCCAAGCCGCCCGCGCGAACCTCGCTAGGGCGAAGCAAGACAGCTCGTCGAGGCTGGCCGTCGTCGATGGCGGAAAAGTCGCTGGCCGCTGCCGAAGCCCAGTCGGCGGCGCTGCAGGCTCGCGCGGCGGCGGATCGTGCCCGTCACCAATCGCCTTCCGCCCCGAATGCCCGCGACTTGGCTCGACAGGCGTGCGCCGCCGAACGGCGCCTGGCCGTGGCCCGCGGCCGAGGAAGCGCTCGGCCCGCGCCGAACGAACCCTGCTCCAGGCCGACGCCGGCAAGAGGACGGAAGCCGAGAAGAAACGCGACGCGGCCCAGCGACGCCGTCGCCGCGGCCCGCAAGGCGCTCGACGCGCCCGGCGAGACGTACACGCCGCTGCGCGGCGCGCTGAAGACGCCCGAGTCGAACCTGGAGACCGAGGCGTCGCGCAGCCGGCCGTTCCCGACGACGAGCACCGGCCGGCGTTCGGCGCTGGCCCGCTGGATGACCGACCGACGGCACCCGCTGACGGCCCGCGTCGCGGTCAATCACGTCTGGGCGCGGCACTTCGGCCGCCGCTGGTCGCCGACCGTCTTCGACTTCGGCCGCAAGGGCGCCGCCGCCGACGCACCCCGAGTTGCTCGACTGGCTGGCCGTCGAGCTGATGGAGAACGGCTGGAGCATGAAGCACCTGCACCGCCTGATGGTCACATCCGAGCGCCTACCGGCTGACCTCCTCCGCCGCGGGGCCGACGCCGCGAATCGAACGGTCGACCCGGAGAACCGCTATTACTGGCGGATGAACCCGGTCCGCATGGAGGCGCAGGTCGTGCGCGACAGCCTGCTGCACCTGGCCGGCGAGCTGGACGCGACGATGGGCGGCCCGTCCCGATCCCGTGCGCAGACGAGGCGTCGCGGCGGCGCAGCCTCTACTTCGTCCACTCGCACAACGACCACCACGCTTCCTGTCGATGTTCGACGACGCCAGCGTGCTGGAGTGCTACCGCCGGGCGCGAGAGCATCGTCCCGCAGCAGGCGCTGGCCCTGTCGAACAGCCGGCTCGCCCTGGACATGGCCGCCCGCATCGACGCCCGTCTGCACGACCGTCTCGGCCCGGTGCTCCGACACCGCGTTCGTGCGGGCAGCCTTCGAGACGGTCCTGCCGCCGGCCCGACCGCCGCCGAACAGGCGGAGTGCGAGCAAACCCTGGCGCGGCTGACCGCCTTGCTGGACAAGCAGGAACGCGCCGGACGCGGTCCGCCGCGCCCGCGGCGATCTCGATCCAGGCGCTGCTCAACCACAACGATTTCATCACCATCCGCTGAACGAGGCCAACATGAGTCCGCGCTGTCCCTGCCATCAACCCGGCCACGGCATCCACCGCCGGACCTTCCTCGCCGACCTGGGCATGGGCTTCACCGGCCTGGCCCTGGGCGCCATGCTGCACCGCGACGGCCACGCCTCCGACCGGTCCCGCCTGGGCGCCGCCCGACGGCAAGCCCGCACTTCCCGCCGAAGGCCAAGAGCGTCATCTGGCTGTTCATGAACGGCGGCGTCAGCCACCTGGAGACGTTCGACCCCAAGCCGATGCTCAACCAAGTACGCCGGCAAGACCATCGCCGAGACGCCCTTCAAGGACACGCAGGATCCCGAGAAGCTGAAGCTGGCCCGCGTCGTCGTCGTCAACGACGCCAACGGCCAGCAGCGCAACAAGCTCTATCCGCTCCAGGTCGGCTTCCGCAAGCACGGCCAGAGCGGCATCGAGATCAGCGACTGGTGGCCGCACCTCGGCGGCTGCGTCGACGACATCGCCGTCGTCCGCTCGATGTACACCACCGACGACAACCACGGCGCCCAGACGCAGTTCCACTCCGGCCGGCACATGCTCGACGGCGAGTTCCCCACGCTCGGCGCCTGGGTCCATTACGGCCTCGGCTCGCTCAACGACAACCTGCCGCAGTTCGTCTCGATGGGCCGCCGCGAATACTGGAACGCCCGCGACGGCCACTACCTCGGCCCGGCCCACGACGCCGTCCCGCTGCGCATCGACCCGGCCAACCCGCTCGACTACGGCCAGCCCGAGGGCGACGTCGGCGCCGAGGAGCAGCGGGTCGGCTTCGACCTCGTCGGCCGGCTCAACCGCCTACGCGCCGTCGAGTACCCCGACGACCCGGCGCTGGCCGCCCGGATCCAGGCCTACGAGCTGGCCTTCCGCATGCAGACGTCGCTGCCCGAGGTGCTCGAACTTCAACGGCGAGACGGAGGAGACGAAGGCGACTCTACGGCCTGGACGACCCGGAGACCCGCGACTTCGGCATGCAGATGCTGGCGTCGCGGCGGCTGGTCGAGCGCGGCGTGCGCTTCATCCAGATCCAGCACGGCGCCGGCGGCGCCGGCGTCTGGGACGCCCACGGCGGCCTGCGGGCCAACCACGCGCGCAACTGTCCGCCAGGTCGACCAGCCGATCGCCGGCCTGCTGAAGGACCTCAAGCGGCGCGGCCTGCTCGACGAGACGATCGTCGTCTTCGCCACCGAGTTCGGCCGCACGCCCGGCACGCAGGGCTCCGACGGCCGCGACCACCACATCTACGGCTTCTCGGTCTGGCTGGCCGGCGGCGGCATCAAGGGCGGCGTCGTCCACGGCGCGACCGACGAGATCGGCTTCCACGCCGTCGAGGACCGCCACTACGTCACCGACATCCACGCCACGATCCTGCACCTGCTCGGCCTCGACTCGCGGCGGCTGGAGATCCCCGGCCGCAAGCGGCTGGAGATCGACCACGGCCGACCCATCGAGGCCATCATGGCATGAACCTGGACCGCTTGCGGCTTGGTGGCAAACGCTAAGCCGCAAGCGGCTTGAATATCACCCCACCAAACTCTTGGATGAAGCTTTGATTCAAAAAACGGGAAAATGGCAAGATGGTGAAGGTAGGTGGCTACCTATGTTCGCTAGATTGCTATTCCTCCGTTTATTGAATCAAAGCTCCCTCTCCACGCCGGCAAAGGGTCCGCGTGGCACCGTCCATCCGGGAAACGACAGAGGACAGCCAACCTTGCGGTCGTCCGTCCTCCATCTGCCTCGGGATGTTCGTTCGTGTTCCCCGAAGGGGTCACGGCAATTGCCTGGCGTCCTCTTTCTTGTCGCTTGGTGCGTCGTCCTTGCTATCGGGCTTGGGAAAGGGCAGAGGTTCCTTGGCGGGCGGCAGCATGGCCGGGTTCGCCGCATTGATCGCCAGGATGCGTTCCTTGACGATCTGGGCGGACTCGGCGGGCGGCGTCCAGTACTGAACGACCTGGTAATCGGTGTGCGGCGGTCCAAAATACTGCGGCCACCAGTACGGATAAGGAGCGTACCAGGTGACGGAGGGCACGAACGCGCCCTCCCTTCCACGCATCGCGGTTCGGACGTCGCAACCGTCCGCTCGGCTCGGGCTTCCGGTCGAGAACAGGGTCAAAAAGAAACCGGCGGTGAGAAGTAAGGTGATCATACGCGGCATGGGCTCCTCCCAAGAGACTCGGCCAGCGCGGGAACGTCCGGCCGTGTGATTTTCCATCCGATACAGCCAATCCTATCATTCGGCGCGGCGGGAGGCGGGTGCGTTCTCGGCTGCGCGGCGCTTTTCACCACCACCTGCGCCGGATAGTCCCTATGGGCGATACATTTCCTGTCTCCGGAAGGATCGTCTGTCCGTTTATAAGGAATAGGTGTTGCATGTTTTTTTCCAGAAAGGTTCAGCGATGATGCGACTTGGGAAACTCGGTTTGGTGTTGGCGGTCGTGGCGATGGCGTCCGGCCCGGCGTTGGCGCAGCAGCGTCAGCCGGGCGGCCGCGGTTTTGGAGGCTTCGGCGGTTCTCCGCTCTTCCTCCTGGCCCAGAAATCGGTCCAGGATGAGCTGAAGCTCT
This sequence comes from uncultured Planctomycetota bacterium, assembly GCA_963849325.1. GTDB lineage: Bacteria > Planctomycetota > Planctomycetia > Gemmatales > Gemmataceae > JAJPHU01. The sequence continues at coordinate 1,283,774 of CAWKHF010000012.1, forward strand.
CCGAAGACCAGGTCAAGAAGGTCAAGGATCTCAGCGACAAGCAGCGCGGATCGTTCCAGGGTCTGCGCGACCTCAGCCCTGAAGAGCGCCAGAAAAAGATGCAAGAAGCGAGGAAGGCCAATGACAAGGCGGTTGCCGATATCCTGAAGGCGGAACAACTCAAGCGTCTCAAGCAAATCTCCCTGCAACAGCGCGGAGCACGCGCGTTCAGCGATCCCGAGACGGCCAAGGCCCTCCATCTCACCGACGGGCAGACGGAGAAAGTGAAAACCATTCTCGAAGCGTCACGGCCCGCGGGCGGTCAGCGCGGTCAGCGCGGTCAGCGGACGGAGGAAGAGCGCCAGAAGCTGGACGCGGCACGCAAGGCGACCAACGAGAAGTTGATGAACGTCCTCACGTCCGAGCAGAAGGCGAAGTGGAAGGAATTGACCGGCGAGCCGTTCAAGGGCGAGATTCGCCGGCCGGAGTTTGGGGGTCGCAATCGGCAGACTCCCCGTCCGGCTCGGTAAGGGAAAGCAACGGATGGCGACACGGGGCAGGAGGGTTGCGCCTCCAAAGCGGGGTAGGCGCGACGCTCCTGCCCCGTCCGTCCGGTGACTGTATTCCAGCAAGGGGAAAAAATGAGGAAGTTCGTTGTCTTCATGGGCATTGGAGCGGCGTTGTTGCTGTCCGCCGCGGCGCGAGCAGATGATCCGGCGCCGGGCGGCGCGGGCAACGCGCGTTTCCAGCGCGATCGTTCGCGCGGCTCGCGCGGCTTCGCCGATTGGGACAGCCGCCGAGGAAGCTACGATCGCTCTCGGCGTCAAGAGCTTCGTGACCGAGACGACAAATCGGGCGAGGCCGACCGAGGCCGGCGCGACCAGCGCCGCGGCGGTTCGGCCGCCCCTGCGGGCCGTCGTGAAGAGGACCGTGCTCGGCGCGAGGATCGTCCCGGCGCTCCGCCCGCTCCTCCGGCACGTCGGGAGGAAGGTCGCGGCCGAAGCGACGACCGACGGAGCGGCCCAGCGGCCCCTCCTCGGCCTTCCGCGGATCGACGCGAAGGGCCAGGACCACGAGAGGGCCGTCCTTCCGTCGGCCCCAGGGGGCGTTTCGATCGAGGAGTCGGCCCGGCGCGCGAGTCGCGTCCGCCGCAACGGGAAGCCTCGCACCGTCCGGACGAGCGACGTCCTCAGGCGGGACCGGCCCGCGGCCGTTCCTCGTGGCGCGATCGAGGTTCTCGCCAGGGCGACTGGCGCTCCCAGGCCCGTGAGTCCGAGCATCGCCGTCCGGGGCAGCGGGGCGCGGAGCAGGGGCGTGGCCGAGGACGAGAGCACAGCTTCCATCGCGGCACCGCGCGAGGTGGTCGCCTGGGGATGGGTTCGGCGCGGCATGGACGCGGAGGAGAGCATTTCGCCCCACGCGGACGTGCGCAGGCGTCGCAACGTCGAGGTCACGGTTCGCGCGGCCATCACGCTTTTGGCCATCCCGGCCGCGGCGCACGGCATGAAGGTCGGGGCGAACGAGGGCGTCATGGACCCGCCCATCATGGTTTTGCACGTGGCTCCCACGGCCGAGGGCATCACGGACATCACGATTCGGGACGCGCTCACGAGGTACGCGGGCGCGGCGGTTGGGGCCGCGAAGCCTGGCACGGACACGGCCCCGCGCATCGGGGTCAGGGGTCGGGACACTATGGCCGAGGTCATGAAGTCCGCGGGCATCACGGGCGCGGCCATGACGGCCCTTACGGTCATGGCTTCGCCGCCCATCGCGACGAAAGGTCACGCGGTCGCGGACAGGGCTTCCATCACTGGGAAGACCGTGGCGGTTTCTCCGCTCATCATTCGGTGAGCCACGGCCGGGGCGAGTGCCGACATCGCCGATAAATTGCCGTTACCGTTCCACACTCGCTCGGGGCGATTGATGCTCTGGGCGAGATTGGTCCCGCCGCGCGGGCGGCCATCGTGCCGTTGAGCCGATGCTTGAAGGACGAGGACGCCGAGATCCGCAAGGCCGCCGCCCTCGCCCTCGGGAAAATCCAGGAGATGGAGTAAAGAAATGAACCACGGATGAACACAGATGAACGCAGATAAGACAAAGACAAAGGATAAAGGGCGTTTATTTTGTCTCTATTTCTTTTTTGTCTTTTTTGTCTTATCCGTGTTCATCTGTGTTCATCCGTGGTTAATTCTTCTTCATCGCTCGCTGGATGGTGGCGCCGAGGTCGGCGGGGCTGTCGGCCACGGCGATGCCGGCGGCGCGCAGGGCGGCGATCTTGTCGGCGGCCGTGCCGCTGCCGCCGCTGATGATGGCGCCGGCGTGGCCCATGCGCTTGCCCGGCGGCGCCGTCTGCCCGGCGATGAACGCCGCCACCGGCTTGCTTACACGCAGCTTGACGTACTCCGCCGCCCTCTCTTCCGCCGTGCCGCCGATTTCGCCAATCAGCAAGATCGCCTCCGTCCGCGGATCGTCCTGGAACATTTTCAGCAGATCGATCTGCGTGGTGCCGATGATCGGATCGCCGCCGATGCCGACGCACGTTGACTGTCCCAGGCCGAGGTTGGACAGCTGCCAGACGGCCTCGTAGGTAAGCGTGCCGCTGCGGCTGATGACGCCGACAGGTCCGGGCTTGTGGATATAGCCGGGCATGATGCCGATCTTGCACTGGCCCGGCGTGATAATGCCCGGACAGTTGGGGCCGATCAGGCGGCAGTTCTTGTCCTGGAGGAAGCGCATGGTGCGGGCCATGTCGAGAACGGGGATGCCCTCGGTGATGGCGACGATGACCTCGATGCCGGCGTCGGCGGCCTCCAGGATAGCGTCGGCGGCGCCGGCGGGCGGCACGAAAATCATGGTGGCGTTGGCCCCGGTCTTCTTGACGGCCTCGGCCACAGAGTTGAATAGCGGGAAGCCTTCCTTGGTGGTGCCGCCCTTGCCAGGCACGACACCGCCGACGACCTGCGTCCCGTACTCGCGGCACAGCTTGGCGTGATTGGTCCCCGCCTTGCCCATGCCCTGGCAGAGCACGCGCGTGTTCCTGTCCACAAGGATGCTCATAGGTAGTTAATCCTTCTCCACGAGATGCTCCGAAGCTTCCCAGGCACGTCTCCCTTCGGCCGTCATGTGGAACCATGCCCGCCAAACGTAACTTGGCTCGCGCGGGTCCGACACCGTCGAACCGGATTCTTCCAGGCGCGCCGCCAAAAGGCCCGCTTGCACCAGGCTGGTTATCCGCTCCGCGATTTCTTGCAGCGATGCGGCTCCTCGGGCTGGGCGCAAGTAGTAAGCCCCGCGCTGCCGGTCCTCATAGTGTTCCGCCGAGAAATCCAAACTGATCAGGTGATAAATCTGCTCCAGGTTTTCCCAGTCGTCGGCGGTGGCATTCAGGACCTCCCACGCCGTCTTATCGAGAGCGTGCATGAACGACTCCTCTATGTCCAGTTGGGGCGGAAGTGCGGCGCCGTGAACCAGGTGCCATCAGGTTTCAGCAGGGTATGCCGAACCAATTCCTCACCCGTGGTTTTGTGGCGAAGCAGCTCTTGAACACTCGATCCGCCCCGATTCCGCCGGTTGGTGGAGGGGAGGGTCTCCGTTCGTACCATCTCCCATTGCATCGGATCGGTTTCATAGTCGCGGATCCGTTCGGGGAGTGATCGCGGCATCGTGCGACACCCGAAAATCGATCCTTCTTCTATTTTAAGCCTTCGCCGCCGCGACGACCTTCTTCGCCGCCTCCGTCAACCCGCTCGCCGTGGTGATGTTCAGCCCGCTTTCCGCCAACATCTTGCGGCCCAACTCCACGTTCGTGCCCTCCAGACGCACCACCAGCGGCACGTGGAAACCGACCTCCTTGAAGGCGGCGAGGATCGCTCCGGCGATGATGTCGCACTGCATGATACCGCCGAAAATGTTCACCAGCACCGCCTTGACGCGCGCGTCGCTCAGCAGGATGCGGAACGCCTCCGTCACCTGCTCCTTGTTGGCGCCGCCGCCGACGTCGAGGAAGTTGGCCGGCTCGCCGCCGTGATACTTGATGATGTCCATCGTCGCCATCGCCAGGCCGGCCCCGTTGACCAGGCAACCGATGGTGCCCGTCAGGCTGATGTAACTCAACCCCGAACGACCCGCCCGCAGTTCGGCCGGGTTCTCCTCCGTCTCGTCGCGCAGCTGGGCGATGTCGGGATGGCAGAACAGGGCGTTGTCGTCGAAGGTCATCTTGGCATCGACCGCCAGCACGTCGCCGTTGTCCATGACGGCCAGCGGATTGATCTCGGCGAGACTGCAATCCTTCTCCAGGTAGACCTTCGCCAGGGCCGCGACGATCGCCTCGGTCTTCGCCGCCTGCTCGCCGGAGAAGCCCAGGTCGTAGGCCACCCGCCGGGCCTGGAAGGGCTGCAAGCCGAATTCCGGTTGAACCATCGTCTTGAGGATCTTTTCGGGGCTGTGCGCGGCGACCTCCTCGATCTCGACACCGCCCTCGGCGCAGGCCATCAGCACCGTGCGCCGACGGCGCGATCGAGCACCATGCCGACGTAGACTTCGCGCACGATCTTGGCCGACGCCTCGACGAGAAGCAGCTTCGACACCTTTTGGCCGGACTCGCCGGTCTGCTTGGTCACCAGCGGATACCGGAGCATGACCTCGGCGACCGCGCCGGCATCGGCGCGGTTGGTGACGAACTTGACGCCGCCGAAATCCTTGCCGCTGTCCTTGAAGCGTCCCTTGCCACGCCCGCCGGCGTGGACCTGGGCCTTGACGACGACAGGACCGCCGCCGAGCTGATCGAAGGCTTGCTGCGCCTCGGCCGCCGACGAGGCCACGAGGCCGCGAGGGATGGCAGCACCGGCCCGCGCCAACAATTCTTTCGCCTGATATTCGTGGATTTTCATGCGACTGTCCTCGGAGGGGGTGTCCCGTTCCGCTGCGGGCGTGTCACTCTCTTTATAGGATGCTGGTACAGTCCTGGCAGGGCCGCTGGCGGCTTCGATCCAAACCGCAAGGGTCTTACCAACGGTAATGGACGCTCGATCGCATCCGTCCCCCAGGCTTATCACTCCCTCGATGGCTTGACCAGCCTCCGAAGGCCGCAAGAGTTGCGGCTTGCGGGTATTCGCGCGGTCGTGGAGGCGCGGCGGACTCTTTTCCGAAACGCTCCGGTGATTTTTCTTCCAGAATGACCGATCTATCCGGTGTGGGGCGCGACGTGCCCGAGTCGTGTCCCCCAACGATCGTGCTCGCATTCAACCAAGGCGAACTTCCATGACGCAGCTCCTGCTCCAGTGCATTGGCGAAACGACGAACGAACCGTGCGGCTTGTGCGGCCAGGCGACGACGGCATCCGCGGGCATACGGCTCGTTGTCGCCGGCTCCGGCGCCGCCGTCTGCCTGGAGTGCGGCCGCCGGCACGCGCCGTCGCTGTCGGCCCTGGTCGGCCTCGCCGACGCCGCCACGCGCATCGGCCGCATCGGCCGGCATTCGGTCTTTCCGCCATTCACCGCCCTGCTCGACCTGGCCAGCGCCGCCGAGAAGTATGCTCAGACCTCTCCGCCCGCCACCGGCTGACAACTCCCGCTGTCCTCGTTCGGAAAGAATGCGTGTTTCCGTGAGCGGAGCCGTTACAATCAACGGCACCGGCCGCCAAACATCCGGCACACGCATCGTCTTTCCTTCGGGGACCGTCATGCTCGAAACCACCCGTCTGCTCCGCGATCTCGTTGCCTTGCCCAGCGTCAACCCCATGGGCCGACCCCTGCAAGGCCCGGACATCTACGAGCACCGCGTCACCGCCTACCTGGAAGACTTCTTCCGCTCTCTCGGCGTCTCCTACGAACGGCAGTCCGTCGCCCCGCTGCGCGACAACATCCTGGCCTGGACGGACGCGCCCGGTTCGGCCCCGACGCTGATGTTCGAGGCCCATCAGGACACCGTACCGACGGACAACATGACGATCGAGCCGTTCGCGGCGCGGATCGAGGACGGTCGGCTGTACGGTCGCGGCGCCTGCGACATCAAAGGGGGCATGGCCGCGATGCTGGCCGCCTTCGCTCGACTGGTGCGCGACAAGCCGCGCGGCGCCGCCCGCGTCGTCATGGTCTGCACCGTCGATGAGGAGTTCACCTTCCTCGGCGTCCAGCATCTGGCCCAGGCGGACTTGCGGGCGCTTCGCCGGCCTTGTCGGCGCCGTCGTCGCCGAGCCGACGCAGCTGCACATCGTCGATGCCCACAAGGGCGCCGTCCGCTGGGACTTGACGACGACGGGCCGATCCTGCCACAGTTCGCGGCCGGAACTCGGCGTCAACGCCATCTATCGCATGGCCGATCTGCTGCCCCTGATCGCGCGCTACGCCGACGATCTACGTGCCTCGCGGAGCGATCCGCGCCTGGGACCAGCGACGCTGAGCGTCGGCCGCATCGACGGCGGCACCAGTGTCAACACGGTGCCCGACCAGTGCCGCATCGAGATCGACCGCCGTCTGCTGCCGGGCGAGGACGCCAAGTCGGCCCTGGGGCAACTGCACGAATACCTGCGGCAGCACGTTGATCCCTCTCTGGCGTTCGCGTTCTCCGCGCCGTGGCTGTCGGCCCCCGCGCTGAGTCCGACCGGCTCGGCGGAACTGGTGGCTCGCCTCGGACGAGCCATCGACCAGGTGGCCGGCGCTGATCAGGTGTTGGCGGTGCCCTACGGCACCGACGCCGCGCCCCTGGCGGAGTCCGGCATTCCTTCGGTGGTTTTCGGTCCCGGTGACATCGCCCGCGCCCACACCTGCGACGAATGGGTTCCCCTCGCGGAGGTCGAGCAGGCCAGCGAGATCCTCTATCGGTTGGCCTGCGGTGGAGACGGCTATTTCTAATCCAAGCGGACACGGACCATTTCTAAGTTGTCACTCCGGGGTCGTCTCGGTTACGCTGGGAGGTAGGAACGGGAGTCATTTCACGGCCCGTTCGGAGCGGAGGAGAGGTTGCATCCGCGGTCCTTCGCCAAGAAGCACGTTCCGGGAGCACATTCCATGAAAGGCAACGTGAATCCCTTCGAGCCGTGGCGCCCCTCGGGACGGGATGTTCCGCCGCCGGTCCACGCTGCCCGGCCCTGGCGTCCGCCGCAGAGGAGGCGGGCTGGCGCCGCCGAGGAGGAGCCGCCCTTCGTCGAACCCGTCGATCCGCCGGTTCGCAAGGACCGACCCAAGCGGGAGCGACGGCCCGAGCCGGAACGACGGCGACGGCCGCAGCCGTCTACCCTGAACCCACCCATCTCGGAGTTGCGGACAGATCAGAAGGTCGTCTTGGCGATGTTCTTCGTCCTGGTCCCTTTGGGTTTGGCCGGCCTGGGTTGGCTCGGCGGCACGCACCTGCCGCGCGTGGTCGTCACGCTGCTGACCGTCGCCGTCGGTTTCACCACCGGCCTTTCGTTGGCCCATCGACGGAGCTGGTATGTGCGACTGGGCTGGATGGCGGTCGGCCTGGCCCTGGCCGCTCTGTCCGGCTGGTTCGTGCCGACCACGCGCGGCGTCAACCTCTGGTCGGCGTACCAGCGCGTGGATGAACTGCACGCTCTGTCGGCGGGAGATGTTGCCGGATACACGCGCGGGCGCCGGGCCGTCAGGAGGTGGTCGCGGAATTTCCGACCTTTGCCGGAGACGTGACCGCCGCCGAGAAGGCATGGCTCCGCCGCACGGTGGACGCCGCCGTTGAGGAGGCCGACCGGCAGCTGGAGACCGATCCGCACCAGGCGGTCGCCGACCTTCACCATCTGAACGCGGCCCTCGAACGCCTGGAACACTACCCGCTGGTCCGGGCCGAGTTGGCGTCGGCCCGTCGGCGGGCGCTGCAAGCCTGCCGGAAGGCGGCGCGGTAGGAGGTCGAACGGTTGTTTGACCTCAAATAAAGTACAAAGGCACCCTTTTTGCACTCTTTGGCAAGGAGGTAGGAGGTACAGGGTGTCGGCGGCCGGTACGACGCCCTCCAGGCCACTGTTCAGCCGGCCAAGCCAGAGGGTGAATCATGACTACGGCAACACGATCCGCGGTCGTTGGCGTCTTCAACACGCGCGAACAGGGACACCAGGCGGTCGAGGAGCTTCGTCGCGCCGGCTTCTCGGACCACCACATCACCATGGTGATGCATCACAACGAGGATGCGAAAGTCGAGATCACCGACATGGACGCCGCCAAGGCGGCGCAAGTGTCCGGCGAGAGCAAGGCCGGCGAAGGCGCTCTGGCCGGCGCGATCGCCGGCGGGATTGGGGGAGGCGCCTTGGCCCTGGCGATTGGCCTGATCCCCGGTATTGGGCCTGTCCTGTCGTTTGGCACTCTGGCCGCCTCGGTCTTCGGCATCGGCGCCGCCATCGGGGCCACGGGGGGCGGCATCGTCGGTGCTCTGATCGGCCTGGATTTCCCGGAGGAGGATGCTCGATTCTACGAGCAGGAGTTGAAGGCCGGCCGCGTCCTGGTGGGTGTGCATGCGGGGGATCGAGCGGATGAGGCGCAAGCCATCCTCGACCGCACGGGCGGTTACCACGCTCAGACACCGAGGCGAGCGCCGGACACGGACGAGCTTCCGCCGCTCGCTACTCCGTACTAAAGACTTAACCACGGATAGGCTTTGCTCCTTTATTCCTGAAACTGGCAAGATAGCAAAATTGGGAAGCTGCCTGGCTTCACCACATTGCCATTTCGGGGAATAAAGGAGCAAAGCCCCACGGATAACACGGATAAAACGGATAAAAAGACAGAAGAACAAATCGATTCTTCTGTCTTTTTATCCGTTTTATCCGTGTTATCCGTGGTTTATTTAAAGGGGCAAGATTACAGCAGTTCGGTGATCGGCTCGCCGTAAGGCAACATCGGCATCGGCCGCCCGCCGGGATCGAGGAAGGACGTGTTCGCGTAATCGATGCCGAGGTGGCGGAACATCGTCGCCCACAGGTCGTTGGGCGTCAGCGGTCGATCCTTGGGGTGCTCGCCCTTGGCGTTGGTCGAGCCGACCACCTGGCCGGTTCGCATGCCGCCGCCCGAGACGAGCAGCGACATCGCCTGCGGCCAGTGGTCGCGGCCCGGTTGCTCTACCTTGCTCTCTGTTCCCTTGGCGTAGCTGATGCGCGGCGTCCGGCCGAACTCGCCAGTGACGATGAGCAACACTTTGCGGTCCAGGCCGCGCGCGTACAGGTCCTCGATCAGCGCCGTCACCGCCCGGTCGTAGAGCGGGAAGCGGACCTTGGCGTCGTTGAAGAGGTGGCAGTTGACGGCGTGCGAGTCCCAGTTGTAGGTGCCGTCCTTGAGGAACGGCACGCCAGACTGATAGGGGTTCTCCAGCACCATCGTCACGAAACTGGCGCCGTGTTCGACCAGGCGGCGGGCCAGCAGCGCCCGCTGGCCCCAGGCGTGCATGCCATAGCGCTCGCGCAGTCGGATCGGCTCGCGCGACAGGTCGAACGCCTTGGCGGCGACATCGCTCGTCGCCAGCTCCAGGGCTTTGCCCCTGTAAGCGTCCATCGCCCCCATGCTGCCGCCGGCGTCGAGCTGCGCCGGCAAGGCGTCGAAGCGCCCGAGCAGCTCCAACCGCTCGCCGAGCCGGCCCCGCGCCTGCGGCGGCAACGAGACGTTTTTGACCTCGAACTTCGGCGAGCTGGGATCGCCGACGACCATGAACGGGTGCGTTGAGGGGCCGAGGTAAGCGGCGCCGAAGCTGTAAACGTCGATGCTGATCGCGGCCGGGGTCGGTGCCGGCGATGTAGTTGGGTACGCCGGCCTGCCGCTCCTGACGGGCTCGGGCGACCATCGAGCCGACCATCGGGTAGTCGTTGACGAAGCCGACCGGCGAGCGCGGATCGCGGCCGGTCAGGAAGCGTTTGTGGCCGCCGCCGTGGTCGGCGAACTGGTGAGCGATGGAGCGGACGAGGGTGAACTTGTCGGCGATGCGGGCGTGCAGGGGCAGCAGTTCGCACACGTCGAGGCCGGGAACGTTCGTGCGGATCGGCCGGAACGCGCCGCGGTACTCCGCCGGGGCGTCCGGCTTCATGTCGTAGGTCTCCATGTGCGGCGGCCCACCCGGCAGCCAGATGAGGATGACGGCGGTGTCGGGCGCCTTACCCGTCTCCGCCGCCTCCAGACGCAAGGGCAGCAGTCCGCGCACACCCATACCGCCCAGGGTGAGCGCACCCATTTGGAGGAAGCGGCGCCGGGTAAGAGGGCCGGGGCAGTGGAAAACAGCAGGACGCATGAGGAATCTCGGCAGGAGGGTCGATGGCGGGAGGGCGAGGTTCAATCTACTCCCAAGCTACGGGGCTGCCTGGGTCGTGTCAACTTCTTGTGCGAAGCCAAGCGGTCTTACCGAGCCGCGACCGTTAGGGAGCGGGGCTTTCTCCGCTCCCTAACGGTCGCGGCTCGGCTTGGTCCGCTAGGAGAGCCTTCTGCACACATTCGATCAGTAAGGCTTCTTGATGCGCGAAAATCGTGCGGACGTCGAGTACCAGCTTGCCATCGCGCAGACGGGCCATGACGGCAGGCGTTCCCAGACGCAGACGGCGAGCCAACTCGGCATCGCGGAGAATGGCGGCTTCGACTTCGACCACCCAGGAGGTCATGGCCTGGTCCGGCAGCGAACCTCCGCCGGCATAGGCGACGTCCTCAGCCGCCTTCACCGACGCTAGGCCGGCGAGGCCGCGCAGGCGCTCGGCCAGTGCCTCGGCCCGCCGGCGCAGCTCGTCGAGTGGCGTGCCGAGCATGCGCAGCACCGGCACGTCGCGCAAGCGCGCGTTCCTCGTGGAGATATAGCCGCAATGTCGCTTCGAGGGCCGCCAGCGTCATCTTATCGAGGCGAAAAGCGCGCATGAGGGGGTCTTTCTCGATCCGCTCGACCCAGTCGCGTCGGCCGGCGATGATGCCGGCTTGCGGCCCGCCGAGCAGCTTGTCGCCGCTGAACAGGACCAGATCGGCGCCCGCCGCGATGCTCGCCCGCGCCATCGGCTCATCCTGGAAGCCGAAACGCGCGAAGTCCAGCAAGGCGCCGCTGCCGATGTCGTCGATCACCGGCAGGCCGTGCTTGCGTCCCAACTCCGCCAGGTCCGTCAGCGCCACGGAGTTCGTGAAGCCGGAGATGCGATAGTTGCTCGAATGGACCCGTAGCAAGGCGCCGGTGTTCGGGCCGATGGCGCGCTCGTAGTCGGCCAGGCGCGTGATGTTGGTAGTGCCGACCTCGCGCAGCACGGCGCCGCTGACGGCCATGATCTCAGGGATGCGGAAGCTGCCGCCGATCTCGATGAGCTGGCCGCGCAGAGGACGACTTCCTTGCCCGCCGCCACGGTTCGCAGCACGATGACCGTGGCCGCGGCGTTGTTGTTGACCGCCGTGGCCGACTCGGCGCCGGTCAACCGGCACAACCAATCGCGGATGGAGATTTGTCGGGAGGAACGTTTGCCGCTGTCGAGATCGAGTTCCAGGTTGAGATAGCCGCGCGCCGCTTCGTAGGCCGCCTTCGCCGCCTCTTCCGCGATCGGCGACCGGCCAAGGTTCGTGTGCAGAACGATGCCCGTGGCGTTGAGGACCGTCCGAAGTTTGGGGCGTAATTCGCGGACCAGGCGCTCGGCCACGCGCTCCGCCACGACCTCCACTCGCGCCTGTCCATCGATGGTCTCCCCCCGGCCCAGACGACAGCGCAAATCGTCTAACTCGATGCGGATGGCGGCGACAATCCGATCGTGTCCATGTTGAAGGGCCAACGCCTGGACGGCCGGCGCCGTCAGGATCTCGTTGACCGAAGGGAGATGCCGTAAGGGATTGTCCACCATAACTGAATCTCGACTGACGGTCTGCCCTAAAGAACTAGTCTGGCCCATAAAGAACCTATTAGGCCGAAGGCGATAAGCGGAGGTCGCCCTCGCGTCTCGTGACTCCGATCCGGTCCAGGTATTCGCACAGCGGCACGGCGTATTTCCGCGTCGTTCCGAGCATATCGCGGATATCCGCCACCGTCAGCGCCGCGCCTTCCGCGAGCCGTTGCGTCACCCGGCGGCGCATGTCGGCTTCCACGTCGGAATGAATATAAACGCCCTCTGTTATATGTATTAAGTGGCCCTCGGCGACGCAGACGCCGAGCAGATCGTCGAGGTTGGCCGCGTTGCCGCCTGCTTGTCCGGCGAAGCTGCTCGGCTCCGGCGGTTGGAAGCGCGCCTCCTGATACGCCGCCACCAGCTTGTCCTTGAGCTTGCGCAGGTTGGCGCTCAGCTTCGGCTTGAATTCGGCTCGGCCGATGCGGCGCAGGTCGCCCACCAGTTTCTTCGCCGCGATCAGCCGATCCACGGCCGCATGGACCAGCGCCTCATCGCCGACGTAATCGAGCTGCGACTGCACTTTCTGGCGGTCGTGCGTGGACATGAGGGGAAACTGGTCGTGCAGTCGATCGAGAGCGGTTCGGATGCGCTCTTCCAACTCGTGGACCATGTCTTTATGCAAGAGAAGTCGGCGGGCCGTGCTGATGACCACGTCCACTAACTCGCCCTGCTCCTTGAGCTGAGACACCAACTTCGCCGCCTCGTCCGGGCCGACGTTGGCGCCGCGCACCAGGTCCGGCAGTGTGAAGCCGGCGAAGGCGCCGAACCACGCCACGGTCAGCACCCGCTCGCGGGCGTCGCCGCTCCACAAGCGTTCGATGCGTTCGAGCATCTCGATGTGCCGCCGACGGATCTTGCGCGCCACCGGCTGCAACACCTGGCCGCCGCCGAGCGTCTGCGCCGCCGACGATTCGCGGACGACAAACGGCTGGCCCCAGATGCCCGTCGCCGGCTCGTCGAGGAACACTTGCGCCAGTCCCCACTGACCCGGCTCGATGGCGTCGGCGTCGAGCAGCGACGACCGCGCCCATGATCTCGGACGTACCGAGGTGGAAGCGCACCGGCATGCGGTGTTTGATCGGCCGTTTCATGTCGGCCAGGCAGTGCAGGCGAACCGTCAGCACGCGCGACGGCACCAGATAGCCCGGTGTCGCCAATTCCTGACCGCGGACCACATCGTCGTGATGAACGCCGGCGAGATTGATCGCCGCCCGCTGGCCGCGGTGCAATTCCTCGACGGCCTGGTCGTGATTCTGCAAGGAGCGCACGCGCACCCGCTCGCCGCGCGGCAGCCATTCCACCTCGTCGCCCACGCGCAGACTGCCCGACGTCACCGAGCCGGTCACGATCGTGCCGTGGCCCTGCACGATGAACGAGCGATCGATCGCCAGGCGAAACCACTGCCGTCCCTGTCGCTCTTCGACCTGCCGGCAGGCGTCGGCGAGGGCCGTCTTCAACTCCGCGACGCCCTGCCCGCTGGGAGCCGACGTGGCGATGATCGGGGCATTCTCCAGGAACGTGCCGCGCACCAGGTCGCGGACCTCCAACTCGACGACCTCGCGCGTCGTCTCATCGACGAGGTCGCACTTGGTCAGGGCGATGACGCCGTGTCGCAGTCCGAGCAGGCGCAGGATCTCCAAGTGCTCGCGCGTCTGCGGCATGACCGAGTCGTCGGCCGCCACCATGAGCACGGCCAGGTCGATGCCGGTGGCGCCGGCCAGCATGTTCTTGACGAAACGCTCGTGGCCGGGCACGTCCACGATGCCGAGGCGGAAGGGCGGCAGATCGAGGATGGCGAAGCCGATGTCGATGGTGATGCCGCGGGCCTTCTCTTCCGGTAGGCGATCGCAGTCGATGCCGGTCAGCGCCTTGACCAGGGAAGTTTTGCCGTGGTCGATGTGTCCGGCCGTGCCGAGGATGAGGTCGCGGGTCATGGTTTGCTTCTCTTGCCCTGGAGCGTCCTCCTATTGTAACCTGACACGGCGGGAAGCGTGTAGTCGCTCAGGTCGTATCACCCAGAACGGAAGGAGATGGTCATGGCACAAGGGAGATTGGAAGAACGGGTCGTGGAGTTGGAAAAGGAAATCGCGGCCTTGAAGACGCAGGTTGCGGCGCTAACGAAGCCGACGGACTGGCGCAGCGTCGCCGGCATGTTCGACGGCGATGAAGTGATGCAGCGCATCTTCGACAATGCACGCAAGATTCGAGAAGAGGACCGTCGACGGACCCGACCGAAAGCGTCACAAAACAAACGGCGAACGCGGCCATGATTCTACTGGATACGGATCATTTAACGATCTTGGCCATTCCACGAAGTGAACGGCACACCCATCTGAGAGCACGCATGGCCGCTTCGGGCGATCAAGATTTTGTCATCACCATTGTAAACGCCGAGGAACAACTGCGCGGATGGCTCGCCGAAATCAAACGTCAAAAGACACCGCATAAGCAGGTTCCTCCTTACGGGCGTCTCCAAGGCTTGTTGGCCTTTCTGCGACCGTTCTCTTTGCTTGCGTTTGACGAAAGTGCCGCCAACGAGTTCGAGAGGCTGCGGCGGATGAAAGTGCGCATCGGCAGTTCGGATCTGAAAATCGCCTGTATCGCCCTTGTTCACAAGGTACGCCTTTTATCGGCGAACCTGCGCGACTTCCGCCAGGTGCCGGGCCTGCAAGTCGAAAACGGGTTACACGAGTGATTCGGGAGATGAATTGATGCTGGGAACCAAACTCGATGTTCGGCCGTTCATGGAGCGAGTGGCGCACGAGCTGATGCAAGTCGATCCGGCTCAGATCAAGGCGTTGGCCGACGCCATGTACGATTGCTACGAGCACGGTCGTTTCATCTTCGTGTGCGGCAACGGCGGCAGCGGCTCCAACGCCTCACACTTTTGCGAGGACATCGGCAAGGGCACCCTGCGCCGCGAGGACTTCGACAACGACCACAAGAAGCGCATGCGCATCCTCAGCCTGACCGACAACACCCCGTATATCCTGGCCTGGGGCAACGACGAGGGTTTCGAGCGCGTTTTCGTCGAGCAACTGAAAAACCTGGCCAGTCCCGGCGACCTGCTCCTCGCCGTCAGTGGTTCGGGCAACAGTCCGAACATCTTGCGTGCCGTCGAGTGGGCCAACACGCACGGCCTGAAGACGTTCGGCTGCACCGGCTTTTCCGGTGGCAAGCTGCGCACGCTGGCGCAACACAACCTGCACGTCCCCCTCGACGACATGGGCATCGTCGAGTCGATCCACCTGACGGCGTTCCACTGGATCGTGGACGACCTGCACCGGCGGATCTCTCTCTGAGAGGGGCGCATGTGGCTCGGCATCGAAATCGGCGGCACGAAACTGCAGCTCGGCGTCGGACCCGATGACGGCGCGCTGCGCGGATTGTGGCGCGGCCCGGTCGATGTCGCCGCCGGCCCGGAGGGCATTCGCCGCCAGATCGTCGCGGCTGTGCCGGAGTTGATCGCCAGGGCGGGAATCGAGCGCGGCGAACTGCGCGGCATCGGCATCGGCTTCGGCGGCCCGGTGGACGATGCCACGCACACGGTCATCACGTCGCATCAAATTGAGGGTTGGGACGGATTTCCGCTGGCCGACTGGATCGCGGAGATGCTCGACCTGCCGGCGGCCCTCGGCAATGACGCCGACGTGGCGGGGTTAGCCGAGGCGCTGCATGGGGCCGGGAAGGGACTATCGCCGATCTTTTATATCACGATTGGGTCGGGCATTGGTGGCGGCTTCATCATCAACGGCGAGATTTATCGCGGCTGCGGACGCGGAGCGGCGGAGATCGGCCATCTGCGAATCGCGGCCATCTTGCGGAACCAAGAGAGCGTAATTCGCCCTCTCGAAGACTGGGCCTCCGGTTGGTCGATTGCCCGCAATGCGGAAAACCTCTTAGCTTTCTTCAAAGCTCCGCCAGATCGAGTCGTTGATCTGGCAGGCGAGGGGCGGATTACAGCTCAGACAATAGCTCAGGCTGCGGAACAAGGCGATGCGACAGCTCAGAACCTACTGGCTTTCACGCGGGATGCACTCGCGGAAGGGATCTGTCATGTCATCACGCTGTTGTGCCCGCAGTGCATTGTCATTGGCGGCGGTGTCTCTTTGATGGGTGAAAAGTTGCTGTTTGAACCCTTGCGTCAACTCATCGCCGAGCGGGTCTTCAAACCCTTCGCCGGCCTGACGGACATCGTACCGGCGACCCTCGGTGAGGAAGTGGTGGTACACGGGGCCATCGCACTGGCCCGCAAGCGGCTCGGATAATCACGGCTTTGCGGCGGCCTCGCCTCGCGCCGCCACCATCGCCATTTCCTCCATCATCTGCTTCTCGCTCCATCCTTGCTCATGTCCCCGTCCGACGGCGAAAGTGATCTTGCCCTCATACGGCGGCTTCGCTGCGCAAGAATTCGTCGAGTCGGTGTACCGCATTGTTGAGGAAATACTCGTCGGCCTCGCCGACCCAGATGCGGAGCTTGCTGCGCAGCTTCGGGCCGAGCGTCTTCCAGTTCGTTTGCAGCACCAGCCGTAAATCATACTGCTTCCAGTGCTCGATCGCATCGCGGTCGATTCGGCCGGTGACGCCGTCCCACAGCGGACGCGGCAGGCCATCGCGGCCGCGCGGACCAAAGACGGCGTTCCAGGCGCCCCAGTCCCGACCCGACAACTCCCAGCGCCCGCCGCGGCCGAGCACGCGCTCGATTTGACATTCGTGCCGCACCGTGTAGCGAACGTCGCCGTTACGCTCGCGCGCGGCAGGGCGCTCGAAACCGTGGACGTTCACATAGACATTCTCGTCCTCATAAATGTTGATGAGTTCATACGCCCGAAAATCGACCGGATCGGGAGCGTGCGACCAGGCGCCATTGAAGAAGTCCGGGTAGAAGACCTGCAAGGCCAGCGACACCCAGCCACCCGTGGAGGCGCCGTCCAGCACCCGCGCGGATGGCCGGCCGATGGCGCGGAACTTCCGCTCGACGTGGGGAACCAGCTCCTGCGTAACGGCGTCGCCGTAAGGGCCGTTGTTGGCGGAGTTGACTTGGTACGGATCGCCGTAAGGCCCGGCACCGTCGAGGTGCAGCAGGATCATCCTCGGCGTATCGTCGGCCAACCACGTTTTGCGGAAGTCAGAGTCCGCGTGCATCATGTCCTTCACGGCCGTGTAGCGCGTGCCATAGCCGCCGATGTGGATGCGCAACGGATAACGCCGTTCGCGCTCGCGCTGGTAATCGCGTGGCAGAATGACGCCGGCACGCAGATACATCGGCCGGCCGTGAAACCGGCTCAGCAATTCCGAGCGGAGCTTGACGTACTTGACGTACTCGTCCTCCTCGGGCAGTTCCTCGGGCGGGACCTTGCGCGTCAGTTCGATCTTCACCGTGCCGCCGCGCAGCGGGTCGAGCTTGACGGCGAGCGGATCGCTGTAGAGGTTGTCCGGGGCGTCCGTCCGCTGCAGATCGCGGTTGACGTCGAAGACGGCCTGCACGAAGTACTCGCCTTTGGGCAGGTCGGCCAGATGTTTGATGGGAGAGAGGAGGGCCGTCTGGTCGATCGCGGCGGTGACGCCGGGAGCGAAGCCGTACACGTCGCGGCCGAGGATTGGCGGCGCTTTCCGGCCCGTTTGGCCGATCGCGCGGCGCGGCGCGGGGTTTTTCTCGCGGTCGAGGACGAGGATCAAGCGGCCGTCCCGTGGGTCCGGCAAAAGCTCCTTCGCCACCGTCACCTCAAAGCGCAGCGATGTGGACGGGGCGCTCCGGTCGCAGCTCGCGGCGACAAGTGGAAGGAACAGTAACAGCACGGCGGAGCGTCTTCGCGTCATGGCGGCATTCCTCGTCTTGTGGACGACGACGCCTAGCCTACTTCAATCCCGCCAGGAACTCCACCAGATCGCGTATCTCCGAGCGAGATAGGTGCTTGGTCAAATCGTCCGGCATCGCCGACTTGCCGGTCTCGCGCTCCTCGATTTCGTCCTTGGGCACGACGAGGAGTTGCCCCTCGGCCGTCATCAGTCGGACCTCGCGGACGTCCTCCGACTTGAGTACGCCCGTGCAGCCCTTGCCGCTCTTGAGCGTCAGTACCACCGTGTCGAAGCCCTTGGCGATCTGCTTGTTCGGCGCGACGATCGACTCCAGCAAGTAATCGCGTTTCTGCCGGGCACCGACGCCCGTAAGGTCGGGGCCAACGTCGCCGCCGACACCGTGGACCTTGTGACAACGCAGGCACGAGACCTCGGCCTTGGCGAGGAAGATGCGCCGACCCGCCTCGGCGTCGCCGCCCACCAGGACGTCTTGATAGGGACTTAGCGGATCGTTCTTAACCGCTGTAGCCTCATATCGTTTCAATCGATCCTTGATGGCCGGTGTCGGATGCCGTTCGGCCGCGTCCACGAGATCGAGCCGTGCCTCCGCCGGCACCTGGCCGGCCAGCAACTTATCGAGCCACTTCGACAACTCGGACTCGACGCGCGGCCCCTTCATTTCCCCCAGGATCGCAAAGGCGCCCTGGCGCTCGCTCATCGAACCGTTCTCCAACGCACGACCGAGTTCGGTCAGCGCCTCCTCGGGCCGAGCGTGGGCGAGTAAGCGACGGCCCTCGGTGCGCACGCGCGGGTCGGCGTCTTTCAGGGCCGAGTGCATCGCCTTGTCCAGGCTGCCGTCGTGTAGCGACTCCAGCGCCCGCAGCGCCTCGACGCGCATGGCGGCCGGCCGCTTGCCGTCGGCGGCCAGGGCGAAGAGGACCGGACCTACCTCCTTGACGCCGAGGCTGGCAGCAACCTTGGTCGCTTCCTGTCGGACTGCGTTGGGACCGGCGAAGATGCCGGCCAGCGAGTGCTTGATCGCCTCCGTGGCGATCTTCGCGTCACGCGGATGGAGATCCTGCGTCAGGCCGGTGACACGGTTGCGCCGCGGCGGCTGCGCCCACAAACCGAGCAACTTCAGCGCCTCGACGCGCATCTTCTCCGGGGCGTCGGGGCGGGCGGCGTAGGCGGCCAGGGCTGTGGCATTCTCGGTCTGTCCCAGGCGGAAATGGGAGTTCAGCGCCCGCAGGACGAACGCTTCCGGCATCCCCGGCCGGTGGAGTCGTTCCGCCAACGGCTTGCCTGCGAGCGGGTCATCCGCCAACGAGTCATGGAGGACGCGCGCCGCTTCCACGGCGATCCGCGGTTCCGGATCATCCAGAAACGGCCACACGACAGGACTTTTCTTGTGCCGCAGGGCGAGAACGGCGGCCAGACGCACGGACGCGGAGGGATGCTTGACCGCGTTCACCAGCTTCTGGCCATGATGGAGAGCCATCACTCGCGCGGCGGCGTGACGCAGGTAGGGGTCGCGGCCGGCGTTGTCTTCCAACAGACGCACGACGGCGTCCCACATTTTGTCCTCGCCTTGCTTGAATTGGAAACGAGCCGGACGTAGGGTCAGCGACAGGGCCGCCTGGAAACGAACGCGCGGCTCCGGATCATGGAGCAGAGGCACGAGAACCTGCGATTCCGCTTCCTTCAACCAGCCGAACGCGCGCGCCGTTTGGCGACGCACCTCCGCATCGGGGTCGGCCAGAAGTAATCGCAGCGTTTCAACCACTTTCTCGCCACGGCGGCCGAGTTGCCCCAAGCCCCAGATTGCGTGCAGTCGGGCGAGAGAATTCTTCTCCTCCTTCGCCACTTTCGCCAGCAGAGGTATCGATGCCGTTCCCCGGTCGGCCAAGGCGAACTGCGCTTCCTGCCGTACGCGCAGGTCGGCATGTCCCAGCAGTTGGACCAACTCCGCATCGGGGCGGCGCTCGAACCCTTCGGCTAGGAGTTTTTTCACTTCGGCGACGGCCGGCTTCTTCGCCGCCTCCGCGTCGGCGAAGCGATAGATGCGGCCCTTGCCGGTCAGACCCCAGCCCTGGACCCAATCGCTGACGTAAAAGCCGCCGTCCGGCCCGAAGTCGCAATCGGTGGCCAGAATCGACCCGATGTATTCGTGACCGTCGGCGACTTCATACGACGCCCCTTTCGGCTTGACGGCGAAAGAGTAAAGGCTGCTGCCGCCAGCGTTGCCGCGAAAGTCGCAAACGAAGAAGTGATCGGCGTAACGCGGCGGCAGCGCCGTCGCCCCATAGTTGAAGCAGAAGCCGGATGGGCCGGAGGTGATGTGCGCCAGCGGCGGCACGACGTAGGCCGGTTGCTCCGGGTTGGGCAGGTGCCAGATTTTCTCGGCGTTCCACGGGCCGCGGTTGCCGAAGTCGCTGCCGTACTGGTAGCCGGTGCGCCAACCGCTGTCGCCGCCCTCGACGACTTGGACGAGCCGGGCGCGGTCGCCGGAGTCACTGTTGTTGTCCACCGTGAACAGGTCGCCGTGAGCGTTGAAGGCCAGTTCTTGCGGGTTGCGCAGCCCGATGTGTACTACCTCCAGGTTCGAGCCGTCCGGCTCGCAGCGCAGCACGGCGCCGGTATCCGGGTAGAAGAGCGTCGTACACTCCTTCGTTCGCACGTTCAGGCCACGGTCGCCGATGGAGAAATAGAGCAAGCCATCCGGCCCCATGCGCAGACCGTGCATGTCGTGACCGACGAAGGCGACGTGAACGCCGAAGCCGGTCGCCAGCGAACGCCGCACGTCGGCCTGTCCGTTCCCCTTCGTGTCGCGCAGCAGCCACAGGTCGGGGATACAGGTGTAATAGACGCCGCCCTTGTGGGCCAGCACGCCGGCGCCGAGGCCGTCGGCGGCGTGATGGAAGCCGTCGGCGAACACCATCGCTCGGTCGGCGACGCCTGCTCCCTTCGTGTCCTCAAGGAGACGAATGCGGTCGTGCTCGGTCTCGTAAGTCCGAAACTGGTCCTTGAGGTGCTTGCGGTACATGGCGACGCGATCGGCGACGGTGCGCGCGGCGAGGTCGTCGTCGAGCCAGCTCATGTGGCCGCGATTGTCGGTGACGCCGTGGTGCATGCGGAACGTCTCGGCGACGTAACAGCGGCCCTTGTCGTCGAAACAGAAGGACACGGGGTTGGCCAGCAACGGCTCGGCAGCCCACACGCGAGCCTCGACGCCCGGCGGCAGGCGCATGCGCTGGATTGCCCGGATCGGCTCGCCGGAGGCCGGGGCGACATGCGGCGAATAGGGTTGGGCCGCAGGCTCGGCGGACTCGGTCATCCCGGACAGGGAGAGGGCGCCGAGGATGAGGAGGGAAACCGCGATCGTTCGATACATGGGGGTCGGACTCGGGTGGGAGGCGAATTCGGGAGTGTTACGCGGGAAGACCTACTTTTCCAGACTACCTCGCTTGCCCCCGGCTGACAAGCCCGTTGCGCGTGCGATTTTGGGCTTGCACGCGGCGAAGGGGTTGCTATTCCACCCTCTCCCGGAGAACAACTATAATGCCGAAGAAAGCCCTCTCTCAAGGAGCCCCCCATGCAGGATCGGATTGCCTATCAGGGCATCACCTTCGACGACGTTCTCCTCGAGCCCGGTTACAGCGACGTGTTGCCCCGCGACGTAGACATCCGCACCCAACTCACGCGCAACATCCGCCTCAACCTGCCCATCATCTCCTCGCCGATGGACACGGTGACGGAGAGCGACCTGGCCATCGCCCTGGCTCAGGAAGGGGGCATCGGCATCATCCACAAGAACATGACCATCGCCGACCAGACGCGCGAGGTGGACAAGGCCAAGCGCAGCGAGAACGGCATCATCACCGATCCCATCACGCTGCCGCCCGACGAATCGGTGGGCACGGCCCGCCGCATCATGGAGCAGAACAAGATCAGCGGCGTGCCCATCACGGTCAACGGCTACCTCAAGGGCATCCTGACGCGGCGCGACCTGCGCTTTTTGACCGACAACAACCAGCGCCTGGCCGAGGTCATGACGCGCGACAACCTGGTGACGGCCACGGAGAATACGACGCTGGAAGCGGCGGAACGGATTTTGACGGAAAACAAGGTCGAGAAATTGCTGCTGGTTGACGATACCTATAAACTACGCGGTCTGATCACCATCAAGGACATCGACAAGCTGACCAACTTCCCCAACGCCTGCAAGGACCAGCGCGGTCGGCTGCGCGTGGGGGCGGCGGTCGGCGTACACGATTACGAGCGGGCCGAGTCGCTGATCCGGGCCGGAGTGGACGTCCTCGTCGTCGATTCGGCGCACGGTCACTCCGCCAACGTGCTGGACACGGTGTCCGAGATCAAGCGACGCTTCACCATCGACGTCATCGCCGGCAACATCGCCACGGCCGACGGGGCGCGGGCCCTCGTGGAGGCCGGCGCCGACGCGGTGAAGGTAGGCATCGGCCCCGGGTCGATCTGTACAACCCGCGTGATTTCGGGAGTTGGCGTACCGCAGATAACGGCGATCTCTCAAGCGGCTAAAGGCGTGGCGGGGGCGGTGCCGATCATTGCCGATGGCGGCATCCGCTATTCCGGCGACATCAGCAAGGCCTTGGCCGCCGGCGCCCACAGCGTCATGCTCGGCAGTCTGCTGGCCGGTTTGGCCGAAAGTCCGGGGCAGATGATTATCTACAAGGGACGCAGCTTCAAGACGTATCGGGGCATGGGTTCGATCGGCGCCATGGTGGCCGGCTCCAAGGACCGCTACCGCCAGGAAGAGGGCGTGCGCGACAAGCTCGTGCCGGAAGGGGTCGAGGGACGAGTGCCCTACAAGGGGCCGCTGGCCCCGTTCATTTACCAGCTGGTCGGCGGACTGCGGGCCGGCATGGGGTACTGCGGCACACGGAATATCGAGGAACTGCGCATGCGCAGCCGCTTCATCCTGGTGAGCGCGGCGTCGGTGCAGGAGAGTCATCCCCATGACATCGCCATTACGCAGGAAGCGCCCAATTACAGCTCGCGCGCCGAGTACGGCAGCCCGGACGGCATGTAGCCTGCTCGCCCTTCTGGCCGGCGGCGTCGCGTCCGCCCAGACGCTGAAGCCGTATCCGAACGTGACCCCCTACGCCGCCGCGCCGGCGCCCTCGGCCGAGCTGGGACCGCCGCAGCGCATGGAGCCGACGGCCACGGCGCCGTTCCCGTTCGCCCAGCGCAGCCCCCGGCCGGAGGACAGAAGTTGCCGGGCGCGCCGCTGCCGCCGCGCGGCGGCATCCTGACCCCCGAGGCCGGCCTGGAAATAGAGCAAGCCGCCCCCTACACCATCCAGCTCGAACCTCCCGGACTCGAACGACTCGCGCAGTCGGTGCAGTCCGACGCCCAGCTCCAGGAGCGCATCCGCCAGGAGAACCGCGAGCGCAAGACGCCCGAGCGTGTCACCTTCCCGATGGACCCGGTCCTGTCGCGGGACACCTACCACGGCCGCAAGTGGGATCCCATGAAGCTGGAAGTCGCGCCGTACTACGTCTGCCACGGCCGGCTGTACTTTCAGCAGATCAATTTCGAGCGCTACGGCTGGGGTCTCGGCATCCTGACGCCGGTCTTATCCGCCGGCACCTTTCTCTGGGACTTCGTGACCTTCCCCTACCAGTTGGCCATGGAGCCGTGCCGCTGCTTCGAGTACAACACCGGCTGGTGTCTGCCCGGCGATCCGGTTCCGTTGCTGCTCTATCCGGTCGAAATCAGCGCCACCGGGGCCGTCGCCGAGATCGGAACCATTCTGACGCTGGTGGCGGTCTTCCCGTGAGGGCGAGCCGCAGGGCAAAAGCCCTATCCGAGCCGCGACCGTTAGGGAGCGAGGACCCCGCTCCCTAACGGTCGCGGCTCGGTAGCTTACGCTGCGGGGTCGTCCGACAAGGAACCGAAAAAAGAGTTGCAGACCGCCTCGCGGGGAGGGATGATCGGGCAGCGGATACCCCGATTTCGTTCCCCACGAGAGCCATCCTCATGAGACCCCTCTACCTCGCTGCCGGAGTCTTGCTGACGCTCGCGGCCTCCCGTTCGCCGTTGGCGTCGGCGGAGAAACGACCCAACATCCTGTACATCATGGCCGACGACCACGCCGCCCACGCCATCAGCGCCTACGGCAGCCGGATCAACCAGACGCCCAACATCGACCGCATCGCGCGGGGCGGCATGCGCTTCACGAACTGCTTCGCCACCAACGCGATCTGCACGCCGAGCCGGGCGGCCATCCTCACCGGCAAGTACGCCCACATCAACGGCGTGCCGGTCTTCAACCGCTTCGACGGCAGCCAGCCGACGCTCGCCAAGTATCTGCAAGCGGCCGGCTACCACACCGGCATGATCGGCAAGTGGCACCTCGGCAGCGAGCCGACCGGCTTCGACTACTGGAACATCCTGCCCGGCCAGGGCGTCTACCACGACCCGGTCTTCCTCGACATCGAGCGGCCGCCAGAAACACAACGGCTATTGCACCGACCTCATCGCCGACTTCTCGCTGTCGTTCCTGGAGAAACGGCCGAAGGACCGGCCCTTCTTCCTCATGTGCCATCACAAGGCGCCGCACCGTCCCTGGCAGCCGGACGAGAAACATCGCAAACAATGGGAGAACGTGCAGGTGCCCGAGCCGGAGACGCTCAACGACGACTACGCCACGCGCTCCGACGCGGCCCGCGAGGCGACCATGCGCATCGACCGCGACCTGAAGCCTACCGACCTCAAGCAGAAACCGCCCGAGGGATTGACCGGCGCGGCGCTGAAGAAGTGGAAGTACCAGCGCTACATGCGCGACTACCTCGCCTGCGTCGCCTCGGTGGACGACAACGTTGGCCGGCTGCTCGACTATCTCGACAAGAACGGCCTGGCGGACAACACCATCGTCATCTACACCTCGGACCAGGGCTTTTTCCTCGGCGATCACAACTGGTTCGACAAGCGTTTCATGTACGAGGAATCGCTGCGGATGCCGTTCCTGGTGCGCTGGCCGGACGTGGTCAAGCCGGGCACGGTCAACGACGCCATGGTCCTTAACGTGGACTTCGCGCCGACGCTGCTGGACGCCGCCGGCCTGAAGGTGCCGGCCGACATGCAGGGCCGCAGTTTTGTGCCGTTGCTGCGGGGCGAACAGCCCAAGGATTGGCGCACGGCCATGTACTATCGCTATTACCACTATCCCCAGGACCACCGCGTTCAGCCCCACTACGGCATCCGCACCGAACGCTACAAGCTCATCTATTTCAACAAGATCGACCAGTGGGAGCTGTTCGACCTGCGGAAAGACCCGCACGAGCTGAAGAACGTCTACGCGGACCCGGCCTACGCCGATACGGTCCAGACGCTCAAGACGGAGATGTACCGTCTCAAAAAGGAGTTGAAGGACGAGAACCAATTCGAGAAGGAACTGCCCAAAAATGGCGTCGGTGCGCCGGGGAAGAAGAAATAAGCGTCGGTTGTAAAAGGTATCAATCCGAGCCTGAAGCGTAAGCGAAGTTCCTTCGCTTACGCTTCAGGCTCGGACATACTCTTCCTCCTCGCTGGGCACGCCACTTGCACAGAGATAAGATGCCCGCACTTTCGCCGCGAAGGAGCACATCATGCCGCAGAAACACAGCCAGCCGCTCGACGACGTCTCCTCGGCTCCCGAATCGGGCACCGTCTGCGACGACACGAGCGGAAACAAGCCGTCTGACCGAGGCTGCAATCCAGGGCAAGGTCGCGCTGCAAATAATCAAGGTGGGCAACGGCCCAACCCCTCCCAGGAGAAAGACGATCCCGCCATCGCCGGCGAGGAGCGGTGACACGCGGCCGGCGAGGACGTCCCATGAGCAAGCACGTTAGTCGCAAGCAACGCTGGAACCGGGACGACGCGCAGCACTACTCCTCGACGCTGGGTCGAGTCTTCTATGAGCGGACGGGTTGGTACGCCCTCCTCGATTACCGGACTTTGGCTCCCTCGGAAGGCGAGAAGAGACTGCCAACCTGGATCACCCGTCATCAACGTCTCGGACCTTTCAAACGCCCCCGTAACGCGATGATTGCCCTGGAGCGAGAAGCCACCACACTTCGTAACCGCCACGGCACGGACATTCTCTTCTCGACCTCCTCCGAGCCGGAAGCGTAAGCTTTGAAGTTGCGCCGAACGCTCGTTGAGTATTGTTGGTGGAGAACAAGGGACCGCTTTCCGCGGGTTAGGGCGGGTGATAACGTCACCCGTAGCCAACAACTCCATCCCCGGGAGCCGAAGCTCTCTGCGAAGGCAGAAGAAAGCGCACCGCCATGCCTGCCATTGCTTTATCTTCGGCCTGCTCATCGCGCCGGTCACCGGCACGCGGCTGCCCGGCGTGCGCAGCTACTCCAACCGCGAATACGGCCGGCAGCGGGCCGCTACCGCGCGGTGCCATTGGAACCGCGTCGCCCGGCCTGACTCGCGGCGTACCATACGAGCGTTCAGCGCAACTTCAAAGCTTACGCTTCCGGCTCCGATGGCGTGTCCCTTTCGATGACCGGACGGAGGAGGGGGTGGAGGTGGGAGAACGCGCCGGTCGCTTTTCGGTTCCATCCCCGGCCGCGGAGGATTGCTCGGCCGGGAGGAAGTGTTTTCCGGCTGGCCGCAACCGGCTGCGACAGCGAGCAACAACAAAGCCGTCCAGCAGCGGAGACGGGTCGTCATCGCAGGCGCTCGCTCAGTTGCCGATCTGATCGAAATTGACCACCGCGCCATCCGACCAGCCGGACGCCGCGATGTAATTGGTATACGCCGGAGTGCCGGGAGCGATGCCCTTGCGGATGCTGCGCACCGCGCCGTCGCCCATGCTGAACTGGATGATGCCGCTGTGCTTGCTGTTGAATTCAGCCACCGCGGTGTCTCCCGTTCCGGCGGTGCCGTAGGCCGTCGGCAGCGAGCCGGTGCCGATCCAGGCGGGAGCGTATTGCCGGGGTCCGACCTCGACATCGTCCAGCCATTCGCCGAACATCAAGGTATTGCTGCTGCCGTCGCCGATCGTCACCTGGTGCAGGCTGACGCTCGAACGGTTGCAGAAGATGCCCGCGTACTGATCGACCGAGCCGTTGTTGATCTGGCCGCCGTAGCCGGCGACGCCGACGTAACTGGTCCGGCCCAGGTTGCCGCCGCCCTCGGTGATGCCGAAGCCACCGATGAACAGGTCGAATCCCTGTCCCGTCCGAAAGGTTTGCGTCAGGATGTCGGTTTGCACCGTGTTGGAGTAGGGATCGTCCGCCGGACACAGGTACGTCTTGACGCGCGCCTGGGCCGCCGCGTAGGTCGAACTGTAGTTCCACCACGGCGGATAGACCTTGCCGGGGTTCAGGTAATCCGCCGGCAAGCCCTGCATCAGGGCGCGATAGGTGTTGTCCTCTTCAACGTAGGGCAGCAGATACGTCAGCAGGCCGATGAACTGGGCGTTGAACGGGGGCACGCCCATGCCGGTATCGGGGTACGGCCCGAGCTGTCCGGGTGGGAGACAATTGTAGGTATCGGCGTAGTTGTGGGCGGCCAGGGCCAGCTGTTTGAGGTTGTTGCAGCACTGGGTCCGGGCGGCGCCCGCCCGGACTTTCTGGACCGCCGGCAG
The DNA here is from genome assembly GCA_963849325.1 of uncultured Planctomycetota bacterium. Lineage (GTDB taxonomy): Bacteria > Planctomycetota > Planctomycetia > Gemmatales > Gemmataceae > JAJPHU01. The sequence goes on from CAWKHF010000012.1 coordinate 1,310,999, forward strand.
AAGGAAGCCGATGAGGACGCCCATGATGGCGATGACGACAAGCAGTTCGATCAGGGTGAATCCCGAGCGCCGGACGGTGCGGGCCATGCATTCTTCCTTGGACAGAGGGGTAATCGAATCCGAACACCGCTTGCGGCTTAGCGTTTGCCGCTGGCCCGTTAAGCCGCCAGCGGCTTCGTGGACAGACGCGGAGTCATCCGGAGACAGCGAACCGGGATAGGAGGAACGAGGGACGCTGCTCGGCGGCTTGGGGGCATGGTAGTGTAGCCGATCCCGGCCCGTGAGCAAGCCACAATGATAGGTCGTTACTCCATTACAATCCTCACTATAGTAGCGGAGAAATGGCCTCGCAACAAAAATCCGTCCGGAAAGGCGCTTTTTTTCGTTTTTTTGTTTTTTTCGAGGGTGGAAGGGTTCGCCCGGCGGGTGTCGGCGAGAGGAACGTCGTGATGCGTGTACTGTTGACGGGTGCGAGCGGGCAACTGGGCGGCTACCTGCTGCGCGAACGGCTGAGGCAGGGAGGGGAGGTCGTGGCCTGGAGCGGGGGGCGGTGTGGCGAGCTGTTCGGCCATCCTTTGCGTCCGGTGGACCTGGCCGACGTGGATGCGACGGCGTTGGCTTTCCGGGAGGCGCAGCCGGACGTGATCGTTCATGCGGCGGCGCGGGCCGGCGTCGCTGACTGTCACCGCGAACCCGAACGGGCCGAGCAGGTCAACACGCGCGGCAGCGCCGTTCTCGCCGAGCTGGCCGACCGCGCCAAGGTCCGGCTCGTCCACGTGTCCACCGACATGGTGTTCGACGGCGAGCGCGGAAACTACCGCGAGGACGACGCCGTTGCACCCCTCTCGATCTATGGCCGTACCAAGGCCGAGGCCGAGCGTGCCGTCCTCGCCTACCCGCGCAACCTGGTCGTGCGTCTGAGCCTGCTGTTCGGCCCGTCGCTGGTCGGCCGGCCAGCCTTCTTCGATCAACAGATAACGGCCTTGCGCGAGGGCCGGCCCATCACGCTTTTCCACGACGAATGGCGGACGCCGCTGAGTCTGCTCACCGCCGCACGCAGCCTGCTGACCCTGGCCGCGTCGGACGTTGGCGGACGGCTCCACCTGGGCGGGCCGGAGCGGCTCAGCCGGGTGGAGATGGGCCGGCGCCTGGCCGCCTTCCTCCACTGCGATCCGGCCGTCATCGTGTCTGCCTCGCGCTTAAACAGCGCGGCGGACGAGCCGCGTCCGCGCGATCTCGCCCTGGATTCGTCCCGCTGGCGACGGCTGTTCCCCGGCCAGCCGTGGCCTGCCTGGGACGACGCCCTCGCCGAACTCATTCCCTCGTGAAGCCAGGAGAACGCCGCCATGAAGCAGCCTCGCGTCGCCCTCGTTACCGGCAGCGGCAAGAAGCGCATCGGCTGGCACGTCGCCGCCGCGCTCGGCGAGCGCGGCCATGCCGTGATCGTCCACTACCATACCTCGGCCGCGGAAGCGGCGGAGACCGTCGCGTCGTTCCGGCAGCACGGCGTCGAGTGCGTGGCCCTGCAAGCCGACCTCACCGACGAGGCCGCCGTACACGGTCTCTTTCAGGACGTCCTGTCCCGCTTCGGGCGGCTCGACGTGTTCGTTCACTGCGCCGGCCTGTGGCGGAAACGACGCCTGGAAGACGTTCGGCGCCGCCGATGTCCGCCGGCACTTCGAGGCCAACGTGTTGAGTACCTTCCTGTGCGCCGCGAGGCCGGCCTGGCGATGGTGCGTCAACCGGAGGGCGGCTGCATCGTCACCCTGGGCGACTGGGCCGAGGTTCGTCCCTATCCCGATTACGCCGCGTACTTCGCCTCGAAGGGCGCCCTGCCGACCCTGACGCGCTGCCTGGCCGTGGAGCTAGGCACGCGCAACCCGCGCGTGCGCGTCAACTGCATCCTGCCGGGGCCGGTCCTGCTGCCGCCCGATCTGCCCGAGGAAGAGCGTCGCGAAGCCATCGCCGCCACGCTGGCCCAGCACGAGGGCAGTCCCAACCACGTCGCCGCCGCCGTCCTGTCCCTGCTCGACAATGACTTCATCACCGGCGTCAGCCTGCCCGTCGATGGCGGCCGCACCATTTTCGCCGGCGGAACGTAGGCAGCCAGCGTTTTTCCGGAAAATCTTGGGTTTGACTCCGACGCATAAGTCTTTACAATGACAGATGAGGTCTCGCCAGGGACGGCGAGGTTTCCGGAACGCTGGAGAAGAGGTGCGGTCATGTGGGTTCCCCAACCCGATCATCCGCTCCGGCGGATGTTCACTGGTCTCACCGAGCAAACATTCATCGACAAGCTGGGAGTAGCCGACCCTCGCCTCACCGACTATCTCTCCGAGTTGTTGTCTCGTTTCATCCACCTCGACGCCGTCTACCGGCTATCCAACGCGCGCGGCAAGCGACTGGAGGAAGTCGCCGAGATGATGATCGAGGCCGAGGCGATGCCGCCCCAGGGCCGCACGCGCCGCGAGGTCTACCGGCACATCGGCGATTTCACCCTGTTCTGGACCGGCGTTTATCCCGAGGCGCTCAACCGTCTCCGCTCCATTCTCTCGAAGGACCACTTCATCGATTATTGTTCGCAGGGCAAGCGCTCCTACTATCTCGCCAGCACCTTCGAGGAGCCGCCCTACCAGGAAGAAGCCCCCATCCTGCGACGGCTGAGCGAGGAGTTCGAGTTGTGCGCCTACGGACTGCACCAGGTCCGCCGCCAATGGGAGCGGCTGCCCGGTGAAGGACCGCCGCCCGTCGTCAATTGATCGGTCGAAATCCTTGTTTCGCCGTAACACGCTCCGCTGCGCATCGCGGCGAAACTTCTACTCGCGGAAGCGGCCGGGTTCGCGGACGCCCTTGCCCTGGCGTTTGGTCGCGGTATCGCCGAGGTCGTCGCGGGCCGTTTCGGCCAATTGCTTCAAGCGTTCGACGACTTCCGGATGGCGGTCGGCGACGTTGGTCGTCTCGCCGACGTCGTTGTCCAGGTCGAACAAGGCCAGGGGAGTAATCGCCTGGGTGTAGGGAACGGGTTTGCCGTCCTTGCCTCCCGGTTTGCCGCCCAGCGTTCGATAGGTGTGGGAGAAGTGCAGCTTCCATTTGCCGGCGCGGACGGCCTGCAGTCCTCGGTCCCAGTAGAAGTACAGCGCCTCATGGGGACATTTCGCCCCCGGCTGTCCCGAGATCAGCGGCCAAATGTCCAGACCGTCGATCTTGTGCTTGGGCAACTCGGCGCCGGCCAGTCGCGCCAGCGTCGGCAGGATGTCGATGGTCATGGCCGGCTCTCGGCACACGCGGCCCGCCGGGATTTGGCCCGGCCAGCGCATCAGGCACGGCTCGCGCTGGCCGCCGTCCCAGGTCGTGCCCTTGCCCTCGCGCAGCGGTCCCGCCGAGCCGGCGTGGTCGCCGTAGGACAGCCACGGCCCATTGTCCGAGCAGAAGATTACCAGCGTCCGCTCGTCCAGGCCGTGTTTCTGGAGGGCGTCCAGGATCTGTCCGACCGACCAGTCGATTTCCATGATGACGTCGCCATACAGACCCCGCTCCGACTTGCCCTTGAACTTGTCCGAGACGTGCAGCGGCACGTGCGGCATGTTGTGGGCCACGTACAGGAAGAACGGACGATCCTTGTTCTGGTCGATGAAGCGGACGGCGTGCTCGGTGTACCAGGTGGTCAGCTGCGTCTGATCGGGGTTGGTCCGGATGGTCTTTTCGCCTTCGATCAGGGGCAAGGGCGGGAACTTGGACGTCGGATGTTTGGGCCACATGTCGTTGGAGTAGGGCAGGCCGAAGTAATCGTCGAAGCCGTGCCGCGTCGGCAGGAAGGGCGGCTGATGGCCGAGGTGCCATTTGCCGTAAATCGCCGTGGCGTAGCCGCGGCGTCTTGAGGACGTCGGCAATGGTCTTCTCGCGGTCGCTGATGCCGTGCTTGCTCTGCGGCCCCAGGGCGCCGAGGATGCCCAGGCGGTTGGGATAGCAGCCGGTCAGCAGCGCCGTCCGCGACGCCGAGCAGACGGCCTGGGCGACGTAGAAGTCGGTGAAGCGCATGCCTTCGCGGGCCATGCGGTCGAGGTTCGGCGTCCGGAAGCCCTTGGCGCCGTAACAGCCGACGTCGCCGTAGCCCTGATCGTCGGTGAAGACGATGACGACGTTGGGCGGCCGGGCCGCTTTCTCCGCGCCGTGGAGCGGTGATTGGTCTCCCATCCCGACCAGCGCCGCCAGCCCAACGAACAGGGCCGCATACCCTTGTCGATTCATGTTTCGGTCCTCTTCGGCGATATTACCGCTCTTTATTTTCAGTTATTCCCTCAGCCAATCACGACACGAGGCTGACGGGCGTGGTCCGGCTCGGCCTTGCGGATAAGGGCGTGGACCATCCACGGGACGTTGCCTCCGCCCAGGAGCAGGAAGTGCAGATTGGCGGCCAGCGGCGACTCCTCGGACCAGGCGAAATGCACCTCCGGCGGCCGACCGACCTCGCGGAACTCCAGGGCGATCGCCGCGACCACGTGCGCGATCGAAGCGCAGTGCGACACGCGAATCACCTCCATGCCGTTGTCCTTGACGATCCGCATGAGGGGCTGATGATGGAACTCGCTGGGGTCGTCCAGCTCCGCCTCGATAAAGATGATCGGCACGTCTGCTCCCAGGCGGTGGCGGGCGCGGATCTCGGCGTCCTTCTCGGCCAACGTCTGGTAGTCGGGACGGTGCGGCACCAGTACCTGAAATTCCAACCGCCGGATCGCTTCCCAGCGGATGCCCGACTCTTCATCGGCGAAGGTGAAGCCCTCGAAGCGCAGTTCGGTGCTGCGCGCCCAGCGCGAGATGCCCGCGGAGAGGAAAAGCACGGCGAGCAGGAGCACGGCGAGCACCAGGCCGCCGGGGTTCTTCCACATGGTCAGGCCGGTGAGGCTCAGGAAGACCAGGAGGATGAACGCCAACGGCGGGACCACCAGGTACAACCAGGCCGAGTGGCGCAGTCGAGCGGTCACGTCGATGACCGCCGCCAGGGCGGCGCTGGACAGCAGCACCAGGACACTGGTGGCGTAGGTCCACTGCTGATGCGACACGCTGGCCCGGAAGTAGACGAGGACGACGAGCATAATCAGGTTGAACAGGAACAAGATGGCGCCGACCCGCTGCGCCCAGTGCAGCTGCATGCCGTAGCGCGTCAGGTAGCCGGGCACCAGGTCGCGCAAACTGATGGTGATGCTGGCACCCGCCAGGCAGAGGATAAGGACGGTACTGACATCGTACAGCGTGCCGAAGGCAGGACCGAACCACGAATTGACTTCCTGTCCCTCCACCTTGACTTCCCGGTTCTTCACCTTGCCGATCAGCGTCCCGCCATGGGCGATGTAGGCCAGCGCGCGATCGCGGGCCGGTCCTTCCTGGATCACCGTCTGCGTGACCGTATCGGCCGCCGCCGGCAGATCATCGCCTTCCTCGGGGGCCATGCCGGGCTGGGCGTCCCACGATTCCTCCGCCGGCACCTCCACCTGGATGGCTTGCGGTTCGTGCAAGTACGCCTGGGGCACCAGCATGGTCGTGACGAACACGCTGCCGGCCAGGAACAGACTCATGATGACGGCGGCGGCCACCAGCACCAGGCGCAGAGCGCGAATGCGACTGCGGGGCTGGGCCGGATCCTCGCCGGGTCGGCCTCGGATCAGCGGAGCGCTGACCAGGCTCAGCTCCAACCCACCCAGGCCCAGGGCCAACTGCGGGAAGTTCAGCAGGGCCATGAACAGGTCGAAGATCAGCTCCTCGGGGCTGGCGCCGCGGCCGGCATAACGGATCAGGTCGGCCCATTTCGACGTTAATTCCGGGTGCCGCGACAGGTAAACCAGGCTGCTGCCAATCACCACGCCGTTAACGCCGAGGAACAGCAGGACGACGAGGGCGGACAAATACATAAACGGCCGCGAGAAGCCGCGTAACAAGAAGGCGTACACCCCGAAGCTCAGGAGCAGCAGAAGGACGGTGACGATCAACTGGCCGTTCCACCGCTCGAAGAATGAATCGGCGGCCGAGCCTTGCAAGACGTTGGGTAGGGCGTGATGGACGCATCTCCTTGCCCGACCAGCCAATCCAGTCCGCTCTGCACGTGCGGGTTATGGATGAGATGCTTGGAGGCGTCGGCCGTGGACAGGGTACGAGTGACGAGGTAATCGGTGGCGATGAAGGCGAGCAGGACGAGGATGAGGAGCTTGCCGGTCCAGCCGCGGACATGCTTCTCCAGCAGGCCGGTGGCCCCGTGGCCGTGCGGTGAGCGGCCGGCGACGTAGAGATAGACCGGCAAGGCCGCCAACAGCGTCAGCACGACCAAACCCAGGGCCGCGAACGGCGCGGAATCCCCGGCCTCGTACACGGCGATCGAGGGCAGATACGCCAGGGTGCTGAAATAATCCAGGCCGACCAAGCCCAGGACCAGCCACCAGCCGAAGGTGGGCAGACCACGGGCCGCCCCCGTAATCGGCGGACTCATCGTGCCGCCCTCCCCTCCCCCTGAGTGGGATGGTTCGCCTGAGGTCACGGGAGCGTCGATCGTCGGCTTGTCCATCGCAATCCCTTCGTCATGAGTGGGCCATCGCCCGCCGCCCTCAGCGCGCGCGGCTGTGAATGATGTAACCCCGCAGGCGGGCAATCGCCTCATGCTGGTCGTGAGCATACCAGCCGAAAAGGATGTTGCGAATGAAAAACCGCCTCGTTGCCTTGACGGCGCCATGCGGCGAGCGGGGGGCGTAAGCCCATCGGAGCCGCGACCGTTAGGGAGCGGACGCCCGTGCCCGTCCCCCGCTCCCTAACGGTCGCGGCTCGGACGGGCTGAGAGGTTCGCGGAGGGGAAGAAAAATCCGGACAGGGACGAACGAGCCACCGGCGCCGCCTGTCGAGAGGGCGAAGCCGGCCGCCGGCGCAATGAGGATTACTTGACAACGCCCTTGATCTTTTCCGCGGCGGCGTGGAGGACGCCCTCGACCTTCTCGACCGCCTCCTTCGCCAGCTCCTTGACCTTTTGCGTCAGTCCTTGTTTCGGGGGAGGCGCGCTCTCGGACGCGGCCGCCCTCTGAAGCAGCCGGTTCTCCAGTCGTTTACGCCGCTTCATGCGGGCCGTGCGACGCGTACCGCCTCGATTGTATCCCATGATGAGATCCCTTTCCGTCGGAGCGGGATTGCCGAACTGCCTCCAGGCAGATCCGTACCCGCTTGGTGGATTGTAGAGGCTTTCCGACGTCCGACAAGCGATCCCGACACGGCTGCTCAGGCGCGGTGATTCTCGGCAGGAGGCGAGGGCAGGACGCCGCCGTCCAGTTGTTCTTCCAGCACTTCCAGCGGGTGCAGCGCCCGCCGGCCGGCCAGGTCGTTGATCTGATGACGGCAGGACGTACCCGGCGCGACCACGACCGCTTCCGGCGTCTTCTCCAGCGCCGGCAGCAGGGCGAGGTTGGCGATGCTGGACGCTCAGGTCGTAATGCTCCTTCTCGAAGCCGAACGAGCCGGCCATGCCGCAGCAGCCGGTGTCGAGCACCGTCACGTCCAGTCCGCGGCACCAGCCGCAAGCGCCGCGGCCGTGCCGCCGGCGCCGACCAGCGCCTTCTGATGGCAGTGGCCGTGCAGCACGCACGTCTCCGGCCGCGGCCGCAGCGGCAGCTCGGCAGCGTCCGTCCTGGACCTGCTCGGCCAGCCAGCCGTCGGCCAGGTGGGCAGCGGCGGCGATGCGTCCGCGTCTGCGGCCCCGGCACCAGCTCCGTCCACTCGTCGGCCAGCGTCAGCAGGCAACTCGGCTCCAGGCCGAGGAGCGGCGTGCCGTCGGCCGACGCGCCGCGCCAGGGCCGGCGGCCTGCGCCTGAATCAACGCTCGCGGCTCGGTGCAGGAAGCCCTTGCTAATCATCGGCCGGCCGCAGCAGGCGAGGTCGGCCAGCTCGACGGCGTAGCCGGCCGCTTCGAGCACGCGCACCGCGGCCCGGCCGATGGCCGGCTCGTTGTAGGTCGTGAAGCAGTCGTCCAGCAGCAGCACCCGGCCGCGCGTGCCGGCCGCGGCGTCCGGCCTGTGCCGGGCGAACCAGCGGCGGAAGTGGTCGGCGTGCAGCGGCGGCAGACTGCGGCGCCGGTCGATGCCCGCCAGCTTCTCCAGCAGCCAGCGCAGCGAGCCGCCGCTTCTGCAGCCAGTTGACCAGCGGCGCGAACGGGGCGCCGAGGCGGTTGAGCCGGTGGATGCCGGCCATGAGCAGATGGCCGAGCGGCCGCGGCCGGCCCTGATAGTAGAGTTGCAGAAACTCCGCCTTGAGCTTGGCCACATCGACGTTGCTGGGACACTCCGCCTTGCACGCCTTGCACATCAGGCACAGGTCGAAGACGTCGTGGACCCATCGACTTGTCAGTTCGCGCAGCGGCTGCTCGCCCGGACAGCGCCAGGCGCAGGGCGTTGGCCCGGCCGCGCGTGCTGTCCTTCTCGTCGCGCGTGGCGCGGAACGACGGGCACATCGTCCCGCCCTGCGTCTTGCGGCAGGCGCCGTTGCCGTTGCACATCTCGACGGAGCGGACGAAGCCCTCCTGCTTGCCGTAGTCGAAGACCGTCGGCGGCTCGGCCGGCGCGATAGCCGGGGCCGTAGCGCAGGTTCTCGGTCATCGGCGGGGCGTCGACGATCTTGCCGGGGTTGAGCAGGCTGCTTGGGGTCGAACGCCTGCCTTGACTGCGGCAGAACGCCTGGTAGACCGCCGGGCCGAACATCTTCTCGTTCCACTCGCTGCGGGCCAGGCCGTCGCCGTGCTCGCCGCTGAGCGAGCCGCCATACTCCAGTACGAGGTCGGTCACGTCCTCGGTGATGCGGCGCATGCGGGCCACGTCGCCGGGGTCCTTGAGGTTCAAGCACCGGCCGGATGTGCAGGCAGCCGACGCTGGCGTGGCCGTAGAAGGCGCCGTCGGTGCCGTGACGGTGCAGCAGGTCGCGGAAGCGCGGCGACGAACTCCGGCAGCCGCTCCGGCGCGACGGCCGTGTCCTCGACGAACGTGACCGGCTTGCGGTCGCCGGGCATGCCGTACAGCAGCGGCATCGCCGGCCTTGCGCAGGTCCCACAGCGGATCGCGCACGGCCGGGTCGAGCGCCGGCACCGCCGCCGTCAGGCCGGCGACGCCCGCCAAGCCGGCGACGCAAGCTGCTCGACGCGGTCGGCCACCTCGCCGGCGTCGTCGCCGCTGAACTCGACCATGAACACCGCTTGCGGCCGGCCGCTGGATGGCCTTCATCGTGTCGCGCAGCGCCAGGTTGCCGGCGGTCAGTTCGAGCAGCAGATGGTCCATCAATTCGACCGCGGACGGCTGCAATTCCAGGCAGGCGGCCAGCGCGTCCATCGCCGCGCCGAGCGATGGCGAACTGCGGCACGAGCAGGCCGCGCGCCTTGCGGCCGCGGCACCAGCCCCAACTTCCGCCTCGGTGACGACGGCCAGCGTGCCCTCGCTGCCGACGAGCAGCTGGTGCAGCCCGACCGGCTGCCGGCCCTCGTTCAAGCCCGCCGACAAGGACGTCGAGGTTGTAGCCGCTGACGCGGCGCAGGATGCGCGGGAAGCGGCGCACGATCTCGTCGCGCTCGTCGCCGGACGATGGCGCGCACTTGCCGGTAGATGCCGCCTTCCAGCGTGCGGCGCTCGGCCGCGGCGCTCCCACTCGGCGGCGTCGACGGGGCCGAACTCGACGCCCGGCTGCCGTCGGCGAGGACGACGTCGAGGCGGCGGACGTGGTCGATGGTCTTGCCGTAGACGATGGAGCGCGAGCCGGCCGAGTTGTTGCCGATCATGCCGCCGAGGTTGGCCCGGCTGGCGGTGGCCACGTCCGGCCCGAACTGCAGGTCGTGCGCGGCCAGGGCGCGGTTGAGCGCGTCGAGGACGACGCCGGGCTGGACGCGGGCCGACGCGCGCCGCCGGATCGATGTCGAGGATGGCGTTGAGATACTTGCTGCAATCGAGGACGAGGCCGGGGCCGATCGACTGGCCGGACAGGCTGGTGCCGCCGCCGCGCGGCCGTGATCGGCACGTGCATCTCGGCCGGCGATCTGCACGGCGGCGACGATGTCCTCGGCGACTTTTCGGGATGACGACGCCGAGCGGCTCGATCTGGTAGATGCTGGCGTCGGTGCTGTAGAGGCGGCGCGAGGTGGCGTCGAAGCGGACCTCGCCGGCCAGGTGCTTGCGCAGGTGGCGGGCGAGACTATCGCGCTGGAGGTCGGTGAAGTCGGGTCATGGTGATGCCGGCACGTACTCCGTCAGGGCGTTTGCAGTAGCTCTTGCCAGGTAGAAACGCGCAGCAAGCGTACGCTCATGCGTTCCAGGCGTTCCAGATCGGTGATGCTCTCCACAGCGAGGCGGACATTCACGTCGGCCTCGCCGAATCGTTCGCGTCCCAGGAGGAGCAACATCTTGTGCAGCGCCTTGGCCTCGCCTTGCTCGAGGATGTACAGATAGGTGTCCGATTCCGTCATGGCACGTACTCCGTCAGGGCGTTTGCAGCAGTTCTTGCCAGGTAGAAACCTCCTGCACTCGCTCAATCATACGTTCCAGGCGGCTCCAGATCGGTGATGCCCTCCACGGCGATACGGACATTCGCGTCGGCTTCGCCGAATCGTTTACGCCCCAGGAGGAGCAAAATCTTGTGTGCCTCCTTGGCTCCCCCTTGTTCGAGTATGTACAGATACGTATCCGATTCCATCATGGCAGCTACTCCGTGAAACAGGGGAATCAGGCGATCACGTGGCTGACGCAGGCCCGACAACACGAAAAACGCGGTCGCCAGCCTGGCCACTTCCGACGGCGGCGCTTCGGCCTGGATGCGCTGCAACAGACGATCAATCGCGCCGGGCAACGTCTCTTCCAACGTCGCCCCTTCGGGCAGCCGTCCCAGCGGAGCCAACGGCAGCGTTCCCAGGCCGCTTTGCAGCCAGACGGCGATGGGCACTTCCCAGACGCGGACAATCTCGAATCGAAACGTCAACTCGCCGCGTCCCGGACGGCCTGCGTAGTGAACCGTTCCCGTCAGGTCCGAGCGATCCGCTCGCGGATGAAGCAGGACCGCGATGCTGTGTACCGGCAAGCCGTACTGATGGTACAACAGGGTATTATACATCAGCAAGCGCTGCGGCAGATGCGCGTCCGCGCCGCTCTGGAAATCGATGTGCAAGAGGCGAGCGCCGATCTGCAAGACGATGTCGGCGAACGCCGAGACCGTGGATAAGTCCGGCGTGAGCAGATGGATCGGTTCGGTCGGCGGCTCATCGAGGATGGTGAGCCAATCGGCCGGATGGTTCCGCACCAGATCCTTCAGGGTCGCATCAAAGCGCAGGGCCATGCACGGTCCTCCAGGCGAGACGCCGCGGCGTCCGCCAACGACAGGATAGGATCGTCCGCGGTAATCGTCGAAGGGTTGGTCAGACGGAGGTGCGAGCGATGACACTTGAGGAATCTTTCATCCAGGCCATCCGCGAAACCCCGGCCGACGACACGCCGCGCCTCATTTACGCCGACTGGCTGGAGGAGCATGGCCAGGCGGATCGCGCCGAGTTCATCCGTCTCCAGTGTCGGCTCGCTCGCACTTCGGACACAGGCTCGGAACGGTCTGTCCGGATGGGGCGCGCCGAGGAGCTGTTGCGCCGGCACTGGCAGGAGTGGGTTGGGCCTCTCCGCGCCATCGTCGGGCCGTGGCGCGATCGCTACGGCGAAAGCTGGATGGGCGAGGACTACCACCCGGATGCATTACGCTATCACTTCGGGCGCGGCTTCGTGTCTGCCCTTGCGCTGGACGCCGAAGACTTTCTGCGCCATGCCCGCGACCTGAATCGTTTGACGCCCCTTTTCATGCTGACCTTATGGCGAGCGGGACGCTGTGCCCGCAGCCTGGCGAACACCCCGCAGCTGCACGGATTATCCGGGCTGGCCTTCGCGGATTATTACGACGCCCCTCTGACGGCGGGCGACGCGGTGGCGCTGGCGTCTTCGCCCTACCTGGACGGCCTGTCCGTGTTGTATCTTGGGGGGAACTCGCTGGGTGATGAGGGGGTTGAGCGCCTGATGAAGGCACCGTGGCTTACGGGTCTGACGCACCTCGACCTGTCGGACAACGGTCTGTCCGATCGCGGGGCGCGGCGCTGGCCGAATCGCCCGGTTTGGTCAACGTGCAAACACTCCGGCTGCGGAGAAATTACTTCTCTCTCGCCGGGGTGGCCGTCCTGGCCGGCTCCCCAAGCCTTCGCCGCATCTCTCGCCTGGAGTACGATCCTCCCGGCGAGAACATCCCGACGCCAGGGAGGGCACACGCATGAATCACGAACAAGCCTTTTTTCAAGCGATCCGCGACGAACCGGACGACGACACGCACCGGCTGATCTACGCCGACTGGTTGGAGGAGCAGGGGGGGGCCGCCCGCGCTGCGCGAGCCGCTTTCATTCGCGCCCAGTGCCGGCTCGCCGTCCTGCCGGCCGGCGACCCGGCTCGCGACCCCCTCGAAGACGAAGCGGCCGACCTGCTGGCCGAATATGAGGACGAATGGACGCAGCCGTTGCGCGGCATCGCCGAACAATGGCAGTTCGCTCGCGGCTTCGTCGAGAGCATCTCCCTCCGCGGCGAAAACTTCTTGACGCACGCCGAACGTCTCTTCGACTTCGCCCCCGTGCGGGCCGTCCACTTGCTGATCCATTTCCGCGACGTCCCCCATCTGGCCGCCTGTCCGAGTCTGCACTGGGTCGAGCAGTTGGATTTCCGCCGCTGTCATCTGCACGATCGCGCGCTGCAACAACTGCTGACCTCGCCCCATCTCGACAGGCTGACCGCGCTCCATCTTGCCGGCAACGGCATCACCACGGCGGGAGTGCAAGCACTGGTTCGCTCGCCCCTGCTGGGTCGCTTGCGCCATCTCGACCTCAGCCGCAACGCCGGTGTCGGCGACCGGGCCGTGCATCTACTGGCCGGGGCGCCGGCGGCGTCATCCTTGGAAGAATTGGGCCTGGCATCGACCAATGCTACCGCGACCGGACTGGAGGAACTGTTTCGCTCGCTCCATCTGCCTCGTCTGGTAAAGCTCGACATCTCCGGTAAACGCTTCGCCCTCGCGCAGCTGGCCTCGTGGATGAAAAAGCTGGCCGAGTCGAGGTTGCTGAGCCAACTCCGCAGCCTCGACCTGAGTGAGGCGATCGACCCCCTGGCGTTGCCCCTCCTGATCCTCTCTCCCGCCGTGGCGAACTTGCGCGAGCTGCACCTGCGCGGCATCGGCCTGGAGGGAGACGACGTGGCGCCGCTGGCGGAATCACCCTATCTGGAGGGCTTGAACGTCCTCGACCTGCGGAAGAACAATCTGAGGAGCGAGGGAGCGCGAGCGCTGGCCGGCTCGCCTCATCTGGTCGGTCTGATCTCCCTGGACATCAGCTCCAACAATATCCGTGACACGGGTGCCACGGCGATCGCGGAGTCTTCTTGCTTGAAAAGGCTGTCCGTGCTGGACCTCGCCCGCAACGGCATCGGCGGACCCGGACTGCAATCCCTGGCCGCCTCGGTGAATCTCGGCCATTTGCGGACGCTCAACCTCGCTGGCAACTTCATCGGCGGCGACAGCGTGCGTACCCTGGCCGAATCCTCTCACCTAGGCCGGCTGGTGTCCCTTGACCTCAGCGATGCCTATCTCGAAGAGGACAGCGGCCGCGCCCTGGCGTCGTCCGCGAACCTGCCGCGCCTCGCCACGCTTCGGTTACAGAAGAACCTCCTCGGCGACGGCGGCGCGAAGGCTCTGGCTCACTCGCCGCACCTGAAGCGCTTGACCATCCTGAACCTCAACGACAATCGCATCGGCAAGGCCGGCGCCGAGGCGCTGTCTACCGCGCCGTTGTGGCGGCACCTGCGGGAACTCGACCTGCGCGGCAACGTCTTCACCGATACGCAGGAAGCGCTGCTGCGCAGCCGGTTCGGCGCGGCCGTGCTGCTGTGAGCGCTCATCCAGGCTGGTCAGGAGCGCACGGCGGAACCTTACAATGGGTGACGTGTTGCTTGCCCCGGATCAGGGATGCGGACGGATGACTCGATCCCACGCCGATGCGTTTCTGGAAGCGATCCTGCAAAATCCCGACGACGATACGCCGCGCCTGGTTTACACCGACTGGCTGGAAGAGCAGGGCGATGCTGACAGCGTCGCTCGCGCGGAGTTCATCCGCATTCAGTGCGCCCTAGCCAGCGGACACTTCCCGCCGCGACGGCGAACGGAAATGAATAGACGCCAGCAGCAGATCCTTCATGAGCGGGGCAAGGAGTGGGCACACCCCCTCCGCCGGCTGGTGAAAGGCTGGGAATTCCATCGCGGTTTCATCGATGAAGTCGCCATAAGGGGCGATACGTTTTTCGCTCATGCGGATCGACTCTTTCGCCGCGCCCCCATCCAGCACCTGCGTTTCTGGCCTCGTCTGCGGCCCTATTCTTCCGGCTCGGTAATCAACATTCCCTTCAGCGAGCCAATCAACACGGCGGTGTTGGCGGACAATGAACATCTCCGCCGCCTGCGTTCCCTCGACCTCAGCTGGCACAACCTGGAAAGCCGACACCTACGCGCTTTGATCGTATCGACGCACCTGACCGGCCTCACCTCGCTGACCCTGGCGTATAACCGCATCGGCGACAGCGGCATCCGGGCGCTGGCCGAAGCTCCGCTGCTGGCGCAGTTGAGGCAACTGAACCTCTATCGCAATGACATCAGCACTGGCGGCGTGCGTGCGCTCGCTCAATCTCTGGAAAGACTGGCTCGCACTTCCGAAGGGTTACGCCTGCGAATACTCGATGTGCGCGGCAACCCTATCAGCGCTGCCGGTCGTCACCTTCTGGGCGATTCGCCGCTGTTGCAGCGTGTGGCCTGCTGGTAGCACGACATCAATCCGGCGGCAAATCCTGACGGGTCGAATCCTCGTCGGTCAACCGCACGGCCAGTTTGCCTGCCGACGCCGACAGTTACCCCCTTTCCCGCAGTCGTGTACATGCCACTGTCGGGCATCGTCCCGGAACGCTGTTTGACAGCGAACCCGTGACCCGCCCTCCTCATCCTGCTAAGAAGAGAGGAATGAGCCACCCCGGATCGGGCGTCGCCCCCAGCAGTGAGGAACTTGCTCGCCATGACCGAACCATCGCGCTTCTTCCTGACCACCGCCATCGACTACCCCAACAGCCGGCCGCACATCGGCACCGCCTTCGAGAAGCTCGGCGCCGACGTGCAGGCCCGCTACCGCCGCATGGAGGGGTACGAGGTCTTCTTCCTCATGGGCAACGACGAGAACACCGTCAAGGTCGCCAAGCGCGCCGCCGAGCTGGGCCTCGAGCCGAAAGCCTACTGCGACGACATGGCCCGCCAGTTCCAGGAGGTCTGGCGCGCCCTGGAGATCAGCTACGACGACTTCATCCAGACCAGCGAAGCTGCGCCACCACGCGGGCTGCCGCAAGTTCATCCAGAAGGTCTACGACAACGGCCACATCTACAAGGGCAACTACGAGGGCTGGTACTGCGAGGGCTGCGAAAGTCTTCAAGACCGACACGGAGATCAAGGAGGCCGGCGGCGTCTGTCCCAATCACAAAGTCCCGCCGGTCCGCCGCAGCGAGCCGTGCTACTTCTTCGCGCTGTCGAAGTTTCAGGAGCGGCTGCTGCAGTTCTACGAGGAGAATCCCGACTTCATCCAGCCGGAGACCCGCCGCAACGAGATCCTCAGCCTGGTGCAGACGCGAGCTGAAGGACATCAACATCACGCGCACTCGGCGAGGCGTGGGGCATCCGCGTGCCCGTTCGACGAGGAGTTCACCATCTACGTCTGGTTCGACGCCCTGCTGAACTACATCACCGGCCATCGGCTACGGCACGGACGAGGCGCGTTTCCAGAAGTGGTGGCCGGCCGACCTGCACGTCATCGGCAAGGACATCACGCGCTTCCACTGCGCCTTGTGGCCGGCCATGTGCTTGGCCGCCGGCATCGAGCCGCCGCGGCGCGTCTTCGGCCACGGCTTCGTCTACGTCAAGAACGAGGAGACCGGGGACAGTCGAAAAGATCGAGCAAATCGCTCGGCAACGTCGTCGAGCCGATGGAGCTGATCACGAAGTTCAGCGCCGAGGCGTTCCGCTACTACTTCCTGCGCGAGTGCCCGTTCCCGGCGATGGCGAGTTCAGCTGGAGCACGCTTCGTCGAGCTGTACAACGCCGACCTGGCCAACAATCTCGGCAACCTGTACAGCCGCGTCGTCAAGCTGATCAGCCAGCACTACGACGGCCACCTTGCACGAGACGGCCGGCCTGGAGCCGGGCGTCATCTACACCGAGGCCGACCTGGAGACGACGGTCAAGCAGGTGCAAGGCGCACATCGAGGCTTGCCAGTACAACCAGGCGCTGCAGCGCATCTGGCTGCAGATGCTCGACCCGGCCAACCAGTACCTCGACCGCACCGAGCCCGTGGAAGCTGGCGCAAGACGGACAAGGCGGCGGCCAGGCAGGTGCTGTACGACCTGGTCGAGCAGCTGCGGGTGGTCGCGCATCCTGCTCAAGCCGTTCCTGCCGCGCATGGCCGAGACGATCTACAGCAGCTTCAACTTCTCGCAGCCGTGGGACAGCGTCCGCTACGAGGACGTCTGGTCGCACCCGCGGCAGACCGAGGACCTGCGTCTGATGGCGGAGCTGGAAGACGGCAAGGTCGCAGCCGCTGTTCAAGCGAATTGAGCTGAAATCCGTCTGAGAAGCTGTTTCCCAAGCCGCTGCGGCTTAGCGCCGGCAGCCGGCAAAGCGTTTGCGGCTTCACCGGCGAGCTGCGCCGGCGGCCGAGTCTTCGGTCGCGTCGTCCAGGAACAGAATCGAGGTGGCCGTCGAGCACCTGGTCGATGCGCCCGGTGCTGCGTCCGGAGCGAGCATCGCGCACCAGAGGTGCCGGCCCCAGGGCATAGCGGCGGACGACGGGCGTACGGCCATCGGTTGCTTCGGCCGCCTCCATGCGGCCACGCGCGCGCGCAGCAGCAGTTCCAGGCGTCTCGACGGCCTCGCCGCGCGGCCGATCCGTCCACGCCCGCAGCGTGGTCAGCGACGGCTCATGTCGCAAATGCACCTCCAGCGCTGGGTCGAACCAGCAGGCGGCCGGTCGACCTCGCCGAGCGGCCGCGACCTCGACCGCGTGGAGCGGCCTCGTGGCCAGCCACTCCTCCAGCGGCACCGGCAGCACCTCGACGCGGACCACCTCGCGCTCCAGCCGCTGCTTGCCGTCGCGCGGCGACTCGCTCTTGCCGCGCGGTCATCTGATGCAGACCCGCCTCGCCGGCCAGCGAGAGCGTAAGCACCGGCGCCGCTGACGAGCAGCACGATCTCGTCTTCTCGCCGCGCTGTCCTCGCGCGGTCGTCGAGCACTTCGACCTCGAAGCTGATGCCGGCGGGCCAGGTTGACGTACATGCGCGCCAGCGTGGCGACCGACCCCAGGCCGCCGCCGTGGCGCGTCACCCGCGTCAGGAGGACGAAGGCGTCGCCGAGGTCGCGCGGCATTCGCGGCAGCTCACGAGGAAGGCGACGTGCTGCGGCTCGGGATTCCAGCGCCTCCAGGCGTTCGTCGACTCGGGCCAGGCCGCGCTCGGATGAGCGGGCCGCGGCGGCGGCCTCGACCTGCTCGCGCACGGCTCGGTCGAGGTTGTCCAGGGCGGCCAGGACGCCGTCGATGCGGTACACCTCGTCGTAGAGCGCCTGGGCCGCGGCACGGTTGTCCCACAGGCCCGGCGCGGCGGCACGGGTTAGCAGTTCCGACTTGCGATCGGTCAGCGGCGCGGCGGCGTCGCGGAGCTGTCCAACTCGCACTTGCAAGCGGCGCGGCACGCTCGGCGACCGGCACGGCACGGGCGGCCGGCAGACTCAGCCTCGCCGCCAACCTCGGCAGGCTCCGGCGCTGCTCGACCTGCGACCTCGACGCGGCCGCGCCGGGCCAGCAGACGCAGAATCGACCCCGGCGGCGTCTCGCCCGCGGCGATGGCCCGCGCCACCGGCAGCAGCACCAGCCGCTCCACCGTCCGCTTCAAGCGGCCGGGCCCCGTAGGCCGGCGAGTAACCCTCGCGCAGCAACAGCGGCACCACACCCGGATCGGGATCGACGACCAGCCGGCGGCGGGCGATGCCGGTGCGCTCGACGACGTGGGCCAGTTCGCGGCGGGCGATCTTTTCGGCCGTCTCCTGCGACAGCGGCCGGAACGTCACGATGCGGTCGATGCGGTTGAGGAACTCCGGCCGGAACGATCGACTCAGCTCGCGCAGCGTGACGTTGGGATCGGGAGGCGGCGGCACGCCGCGGCCGAAGCCGACCGGCGCTTCCTGGGCGATGCGCGAGCCGACGTTCGAGGTCAGGATGATGATGGTGCGGCGGAAAGTCGGCGGTGCGGCCCTGCGCGTCGGTCAGCCGGCCGGCGTCGAAGATCTGCAGGCACAGGTCGAAGATGTTCAGATGCGCCTTCTCGATCTCGTCGAACAGCAGCACGCGAGAACGGCCGCTCGCGCACCGTCGCCGTCAGCAAGCCCGGCGCCGCCGCACGGCCGATGAGCCGCTCGTAGGCCTCGTAGGTGGCGTACTCGCTCATGTCGAGGCGGACCAGGCGGGCCGGGTCGCCGAACAGCAGCTCGGCCAGGGCGCGGGCCAGCTCGGTCTTGCCGACGCCGGTCGGGCCGACGAACAGGAGCACGCCGAACGGCTTGTGCGGATCGCTCAGGCCGGCCTTGACCAGCGTGACCAGATCGACGACCGCATCGACCGCCTCGGGCTGGCCCATGACGCGCAACTCGAAGAAGCGAACGCACTTCGGCGCGGTCGAGCGGCACGTGGTCATCGAGGAAATCGACGGGGATGCCGGTCGAGCTGGAGATGGTGGCGAGGATGTCGCGCTCGCTGATGGGCCCGCGGCGCTCGGCCGCGTACACCGAGCAGACGGCGCAGCAGGCCGACGGAGCGGCCCGGCTCGACGGTGCCGGCGGCGTAGAAGTCGGCCAGTTCCATGAGCCGGTCGAGGACCGGCTCGGCACGTCGAGCGCCGGCCTCGACGGGCGACGGCTTGCAGGATGGTCCGCGTCTCCTCCGCGGTCGGCGGGCGGCAGCTGAACGGCGTGGAAGAGCCGCCGCAGCGAGCGGACGGCGCCGAGACCCTTGCGGAACGACTCCAGCGTGCTTTCGCCGAGGATGGCGATCTCGCCGCGTTCGATGTGCGGCGCCAGGGCCGTGGCCACGTTGGCGTCGCTCTTGGACGACATGCCCATCGTGGCCAGTTCTTCGAGGTTGGGAACGTAGAGCACGGCGCGGCGCGGCTGGCGAACGGCCTGCACGAGGTTGCGAACTCGCGTCTCCCATTCGCCGAGGTAGACGGTGCCGGCCAGGAACTCGGCGGGCGAGATGCGCGAGCACGCACCACGGCCCGCCCGGTTCGTCGGCGGAGGCGGTAGGTACCAGCTCGTAGATGATGGCGGTTTTGCCGACGCCGGCCTCGCCGACCAGGACGGCGGCGCGCGGCGGCTTCGCCGGTCAGCACCTTGCATCAGCGCCTCGATGGCCTCCTCGACCTCGTAGGCATGCGGCCAGCCGGCCCGCCTCGGCTTCCAGCCGTCAGCACCGTGCCGAACGATTTGAGTGCGTCCACATCGACGTCGGTGGTCACGCGCTCCTCCAGCCAATCGGCGAGCAAGGGACAGCAGGCCGGCGTGCCGATCTTGGCGAGGCGATCGCGGGCCTCGCGGAGGAGGGCAAAGGCGCGGACTTGAGTCAGGTCGGCGGGATAGCCGCCCAGGTTCGCCAGCAGGTGCTCCGCCGAGACGGCGCATTCCCTCTGCACGTCGCTATCGGCGTCCTCGGCCAGCGCCGTCAGCAGAACCGGCAGCACAGCCCGTGGCGTGCCGTCTCTCAGGACGATGGCGATCTCCTGGCGGACCCGCCAGCTATCGTCCTGGCCAAGGCGGGCGACCAGCACCACCTCGAGGGCCGGCCGCCGCGCCGCCGCCCGCACCGCCAAACGTCGCACCTCGGCATAATCATCTTGCAGCAGTTCGCCGACGACCGAATCGAACGGCCGCCAGGCCGCGTCCGCGATCGACTCGGCCAGGGTCAAGCGGACCCCGTCGTCGTCGTCATGCGCCAGCTCCAGCAGGGCGTCGAAGACTTCCGGCTCGTCGTGGTCTCGCGCCAGCAGAACGGCGGCGCGGCGCAGAACGGCCTCATCGGAGCGAGCGTACTCGACCAGCCGGGCAGCCTCGACGCCGCGGCCGCGCAAGAAGGACAGCAACTCCTCGAAAGGCTCGTCGTCTCCCGAGCGAGCGCGTTCAATCAGATCCTGGAGATCGTCGTCCACGTTCGTGTCGTCAACCGGAGTTTGTTGCCAATCCGAATCGTATCTTACCCGGCCCTGTTGTCCTCTACCACGATCGCCTTTCCGACATAGGCTCGCAGGGAGCCCCGAATTCATTTCGGCGCGCCAATAATCCGGCTATGTCCAAAAACCGGCACTAGCTCACAAACTCGAACTTCTGCAATAAATCGACGAAACGGTTGGGCTAACGGATCAGGAAAGGCCGAAGGGAGAAACCGCCATTTCTCATCTAAACAAAAGACGCTCTGATCTACCAACATACACGTTGAACTTCTCTTCTGATCCAGCCTCGCGCCAGCCGCCGTAGGTCCAGCCGCTGCAGCAAATCGGCCGTAATGGGGCGTTTGGTGTCCCAAAATACGAACGCCTCGTAGAACTCCTGCGCGATAGAAGAGTTGAGTAGGGCACCCAGATACTCAGCCTGTACCTGCGTCTGGCAAGGCAGGAAGTAAGAAGTATCGTCAAGCACGACCGGCTTGCCCTTGATCGGGCCAACCGTCACGAACGCGAGTTTCTTGTAGAAGCCGCTGATGGCGATTTTCCAGGGCGCGAAGCTATACTCCCCGACCCCGAAGATGGAAAACGGTGGACGGTTTCGGTAGATCGAACTTCCTCGCCGATTCAACAGGTCGGCGTGGGCCTTGAGATAGCTCCACGTCCGAGGCGCTCTATTCTGTAAACCCGTCGTATCCTCATTCACCGTTCGCTGAGTTACAAGCATGTAGCGATTTCCGTTTCCACCGCCTTTCGCCACGTGCGAACTTTTCAGCATGGGGTACAGATAAGTATCCTCAAGGTCTACGAGTTCCCCAAGGCCGTTTCGATGCTTCTCTCCCTCCTGATAGACCTCCATGACCTTGGAACAGTCGTGTTTAATCCCCAGCGCCACTTGAGAACCTCTTCGCCGCACAGATGCTTCCAACGGTGAAAGGCCGCGATGTCGGCGAGTAGCATCCCGTCCGCGTAACCGATGACGGTTTCCATCTTGGTCTCGCTATGCAAGCCAGAATACACTTTGGCTTCCCGATCCTGAGCCTGCGGTCTGAAGTGCGTCACCAGTAAGGCCGCATCAACGGCGGCGTTAAAGTGGAGGTCGGCTTTGATCCGGTAGATCGCCGACCGCTCCAGAGCGGTCCTCGTCTTCCACCCGTGAAGTAGCGTCTTTCGCGCTACCGATGACTTGCAGAGCATGGCGAGTGTGCCCTGTCGTCCATTCATCGCTTCCAACAGACGGATCAGCATCCATTCCGATATGTCGAAGTTCGCCTTACCCGTAATGGCGTCGAGTCCATTACGGTTCTGAAAATTCGATTTGGTGGGTAGGTTTTGACTGCCAAGCGTACTGAGGTGAGCGTTCGTGATCCACGGCAGGTTGCCGAGGACCAGGATCGGCTCGGGCAAATCCGAGATCACCTTCTCCCAGTCCGTGGCGAAAAAATCCGCTTCAACGAGTCGTACCTTTTCGGCATCTTGTCGCCGTTGAAGAGCGGCCCTGGTTTGTTTGATGTATTGAGCATTGATGTCCGCGCCAAGAGCTTGCCGGACCTCCCGAAATTGGTCGAGGCCAGCGAACAGAAATCCCCCCAACCCGCACGTCGGTTCCAGTAAAGCAGTAGGCCGTAGCGCGTGTTTACTCAAGAGGGTACACACGTCTCGCGCCAACGCCTCGGGAGTCTGGAAGTCACCGTATTCCTTGGTTTTTCTCATTTATAACCCGCATCCTCGTGGCCAATTCTTCGGCCGTGATTTGCTGCTGACATATCACCATTCGTGTAATGGCGAGCGGATGTCGAATCTCACGGACTACCTCAGTTTCAGAATGCCATCGACCTTGCCGGCCTGCTCGATAACTCGCGCATACTGGAGCCGCCACTGCAAGGCGTTGGAGATAGTCAGGTATCCCTGTTCGCATGGCTTCTTTAGCAGTTCCTCCGCGATGTTGTTCGCCTCGATGTCATCCACCGGCAGGTTCTTGTCGTGCATGAGGCCGATCAGGTCTTCGGAGTTGCCCCCGGCTTCCAGGTGCTGGCGGATCAATCGCGTCATGGTGAAGTCGGCTGTGCGGTGCTTTTCGACAAGGACCGTGTGCAAGATATTGAGGATGGCGGTGGTCGTCTTCGGATCGTCCTTCTTCTGGTAGACGAACACCAGTACGGAATATCCGAGACCAAAGATCTTCTGGCGGGCCGATTGGAAGGGGCATGAAGACTGCGGCTGAGTAATGGCCGTGACCTTCATGTCCACCTGAAGATCGGGGAAGTCAATGCCAGCCGCCGAACTGGACGATGCGAGGGCATACTTGGACTCAAGATGTGCCCGGAACTTGTGTTCAAGATACGTTCCAATGGCCTTGCCGTCTGTCACCCCATACAACGTAGGCTCCGGATAGGTGGACTCGACCTCTGCGAAGGCAGCGGCTTCTTGACACAGCCGTTCGATTGCCAGCTTCTTCTTCCTCATCCGTCATGCTCCGTTCAAGGCGGACTTTCCGCTTACCTCCCAGGTGATCTTTTGAAAAGTGAACATCCTGCTGCCTATCTCCGCCCCCAGGCTGCACATTCAGGGCAGTCTACCGGCTTGCTGTGCAAAAATCCACCTCTGCCAGGAAGTACCAATACAGAAGTCGGAGGTCTGGTTCTAGTTGCGCGGCATGGGAGCCAGTAAAACAAGGGCGGACACGAAGAAGTCCGGGGTAGTCGGGAGTTTTATGGCAGATCAGGCTTTTCCGGCAAATTCGGCACATGGCCAGACCTTACGTTGAACGGGGAGAGATGATTCACGGAATGGATTTGTCCTGGAGGAAGAGATGATGTCATCGGAGTCCCTGAAATCCGCTGTCATACTGTTGAGCGGCGGTCTCGATTCGGCGACCGCGCTGGCGGTGGCCCGCCGCGACGGCTTCCGCTGTCACGCCCTGACCATCGCCTATGGCCAGCGCCACGCCGCGGAGTTGGAGGCGGCCCGCCGCGTGGCCGTCGCACTCGGCGCGGTCGAGCAGCGTGTCGTCGAGTTGGACCTGCGCAGCTTCGGCGGCTCGGCCCTCACGGCGGACATCCCGGTGCCGCGCGACCGCTCGCCCGAAGCCATGAGCGCCGGCATCCCCATCACTTACGTCCCGGCTCGCAACACCGTGTTCCTCGCCCTCGCCCTGGGTTGGGCCGAGGTGTTGGGCAGCTTCGACATTTACGCGGGCGTCAACATCATTGACTACAGTGGCTATCCCGATTGTCGCCCGGAGTTCCTGGCGGCGTTCGAGCGGCTGGCGAACCTGGCCACCAAGACCGGCGTCGAAAAGAAGGGACACTTCCGCATCCACGCTCCGTTGATCCGGATGGCGAAAGCCGACATCATCCGCCTGGGGACATCGCTCGGCGTCGATTACGGGCTGACGCATAGCTGTTACGACCCGGCGGACGACGGCGCGGCCTGCGGCCGCTGCGATTCCTGTCAGCTGCGCGCGCCGGCTTCGAGGCGGCCGGCGTCCCCGACCCGACCCGTTACGTCTGCTCTGGCTACTGAGTCTCGCCTTGCGCATCACGACCTCCGCCGCCTTCGTCCTTTCTCCCGTTGCTTTCGTCGTGTTACAATCCTCCTCTCGTTTCGCGTTTCGGTCGTTGTCCTGGCTCGGAGGTTCCGCGATGAAACGACGCATGCGCTTCGTGCAGCTGCTCGGCCTCGTTCTGCTCGCCGGTTCACCCGCCGGCGCCGCGGCGCAGGGACTGGAGTACGTCAAGGCCCACTACACCAAATACGAGTACCGCATCCCCATGCGCGACGGCAAGAAGCTCTTCACCGCCGTCTACGTCGCCCAAGGACCAGGCGAAGCGCTATCCCATCCTGCTGACGCGGACGCCGTACAGCGTCCGGCCCTACGGCGCCGACCAGTACAAGACCGACCTCGGACCGTCGCCGTTGTTCGGCAAGGCCGGCTACATCTTCGCCTACCAGGACGTGCGCGGCCGCTGGATGTCCGAGGGCGACTTCGTCAACATGCGGCCGCACAATCCGGCGAAGAAGGAAACCGACATCGACGAGAGCAGCGACACCTGGGACACCATCGACTTCCTGGTCAAGCGCGTGCCAAACAACAACGGCCGCGTCGGCCAGTGGGGCATTTCCTACCCCGGCTTCTACACGGCCGCCGGCATGATCGACGCGCATCCCGCTCTGAAGGCGTCCTCGCCGCAGGCGCCGGTCACCGACTGGTTCATCGGCGACGACTGGCACCACAACGGCGCCCTGTTTTTGCCGCACATTTTCAACTTCATGGCTAACTTCGGCCGGCCGCGCCCCGCTCCGACGCGGAAGTTCGAGTACAAGTTCGACCACGAAACGCCGGACGGCTACGACTTTTTTCTGCGTCTGGGTCCGCTGCCCAACGCCAACGCTCGCTACTTCAAGGACGACGTCGCCTTCTGGAGCGAGGCGATGCGGCACGGCACCTATGACGACTTCTGGAAGTCGCGCAACCTGCGGCAGCACCTCAACAAGGTTCGGCCCGCCGTCATGACCGTCGGCGGCTGGTTCGACGCCGAGAACCTGTTCGGCGCCCTGGAGACGTACAAGAAAGTCGAGGCGAGCAGTCAAGGCCCGTGCAACGTCCTGGTGATGGGTCCGTGGTTTCACGGCGGCTGGAGCCGCGGCGACGGCGAAGCGCTGGGACACGTCTCGTTCAACGCCAAGACGTCGGTGTTCTACCGCGAGCACATCGAGTTGCCGTTCTTCGAGTTTCACCTCAAGGGCGTCGGTGCGTTCAAGCACCCCGAGGCGTGGGTGTTCGAGACGGGAACGAACCAGTGGCGCCGGCACGACGCCTGGCCGCCGAAGACGGCCAAACGTCAATCGCTCTATCTGCGCGACAAGGGACGGCTATCGTGGAAGGCGCCGGGCGAAAGCGAGGCGGACGGTTACGACGAATACGTCAGCGATCCGGCCAAGCCGGTGCCGTACCTCGACAAGATCGCCATCGGCATGAGCGCCGAGTACATGGTCGCCGATCAGCGCTTCGCCGGGCGCCGGCCGGACGTGCTGGTGTACGAGACCGACGTCCTGGATGAAGACGTCACCATCGCCGGACCCATCCGGGTCGATCTGCACGTCTCGACGACGGGCACCGATTCCGATTGGATCGTGAAGCTGATCGACGTGTATCCCGACGATTATCCCGACCCGAAGCCGAACCCGACCGGCGTGCATATGGGCGGTTATCAGCAGTTGGTGCGCGGCGACGTGATGCGCGGCAAGTTCCGCGACAGCTTCGAGAAGCCCGAGCCGTTCGCGCCGGGCAAGCCGGCGGCCGTGTCGTTCACGATGCAGGACAGCTATCACACCTTCCGCAGTGGGCATCGCATCATGGTGCAAGTGCAATCGAGCTGGTTCCCGCTGGTCGATCGCAATCCGCAGACGTTCGTGGACATTTACCAGGCGAAGGCGTCGGACTTCCGCAAGGCGACGCAGCGCGTGTACCGCTCGCGCGAGATGCCGTCGCGTCTGTCGCTGTTGGTGCTGCCGTGACCGAACGCCGAGGGCCGGAAAACTCCGCTTTCGTCGGCGCAGGCCGGGCAATTATACTTCCGGTAGTTCCGTCACGACATCGGAGGGAGAAAGCATGGCGACGACGAAACCGCGGATCTTTCTGGCGCTGGAGTACGCCGAATACGCCCAGGAATATCTGCGCAGCCTGCCGCTGGAGCACTTCATGGAAGCGACCGGGCAATCCACGCAGCGGAAAATCACCCTGGAGAGCCTCGACCTGGTCAGCGCCCGTCGGCCCGAGGTCCAGGTCTTCAGCGAATTGTTGGTGCAGTATCCCTTGCCGCGGCGGAAGCGTCCCGGTCAGGTCGTACCCGACAACATGGTCGTCATTTGGAAGGAGCCGATCAAAGCCGACGGCAGTTTCGATGTGCCTTTGCAGCCGGCCCGTCCATTCTGGGTATTGGAGTACGTCTCCAAGCACAACAAGCGCAAGGACTACGAGGTCAACTTCCGCAAGTACGAACGGCAACTGAAGGTGCCGTACTACCTGGTCTTCCACCCGGAAGATCAGAAGTTGACGTTGTATAAGCACACGGGCGGGAAATACGTGTCGGTGAAGCCAAACTCACACGGTCGTTTGCCGTTGCCCAAGCTGGACCTGGAGATGGGACTGCTCGATGGTTGGGTCCGCTTCTGGTATCAGGGCGAACTGCTGCCGTTGCCGGGCGATCTGCTGCGCCAACGGGACGAGGAGCGGCAAGCTCGCCTGGCGGCGGAGCGAGAGTTGGCGGCGCTGCGGGCGCAGTTGAAACAGATGCGGGGGCGGTCGGTTGGAGAGTAACGCCGTTCACTCCGACTTCGACGACGCGGCGAGGAGTACCTCGACCGCCTCGCGTCCGGTCATGCCGAGGCGAATGCCCAGATCCTTCGCGGGCTGCGAAGCCTCGACGATCTGGGCGTCGAACAGATCTTCGGGGTTGACGAGCGGTTTTTCCGGCGTGCCGCGAGCGATGGCGACGGCTTGACCGAACTCGCCGGCCGTCTTCACATCATAGATGCCGCAGCCGACCAACCCGGCCTCGGTCAAGAGTACGCAGTATTGTCCCTTACGCCAGCGGTTGCTGATGCCGATGGCGCAACCGTTGGCAAACGGGATTGGTCGCGCGATCGTGCGGGGCAGCGGTTCATTCATGGTATCTTCTTCCTTCTTTCCGAGCTGAAGCGTAAGCGAAGAGTGCTCTTCGCTTACGCTTCAGGCTCGGATCGGCGCCGAATGCCCATCTTGCTCCCCATCATAGCCGGCCGTTCGCCTCACGGCTCGTTGCGGCTCTTTTTCGCCATCCGCAGAACACGCCAGACGAGGAACAGGCTGCACGGCAGGCCGAGCACACCGGGGAGAGAAATGTCGAAAAACGGCTCGGCCAGAACGTGGTGACACAGCATCAGTGTCGAGCCGAGGAACAGCGACGCGCTGACCAGGCCGTCCACCAGCAGGGCGACCGACGTCTCCAGGCGGCGGTGCTCCAGGTGGAACTTGAACTGGCCGCGCTTAGTGCGTTCGAGGATGTCGCCCAGGTCGCCGGGCAGCGTCCGCATCAGCTGGTCCCATTCCAGGAACATCCGTCGCAGGTGACGAAAGATTCGCCGTGGCGAGAGCTTCTCCTGCACGGCCCGGCGGTAGTACGGCTGGATCATCTCGGCCAGGCTGAACGAACGGTCCAGCTTCCGCGACGTGCCCTCCAGCACGATCAGCGCCTTGAGCAGCAGCGCCAGGTTGGCCGGCAGCAGCAGGTGATAACGACGGATGATGTCGGTCAGGCCGTTGAGTGCGCCGGAGACGTCGAACTGGTTGAGCGACTGCGTGCCGTAGTCGGCGAGGAAATCGTGTACCTCCGTCTCGAAGGCGTCGCGGTCGAGGTCGGCCGGCACGCGCGCCAGCCGCGTCACCATGTCGGTGAAGCGGCTGGAATCGCTGGCGATGGCGGACAGTAGCATGGTCGTGAAGGCGTCGCGCGTGTGCTCGTCGAGTCGGCCGACCATGCCGCAGTCGATGACGCCGATGACCGTGTGGGCCAACACCAGCAGATTGCCGGGGTGCGGGTCGGCGTGGTAGAAGCCGTCACGGAAAATCATGCCGAGGATGACGTCGGCGCCGCGGCGGGCGATGGCTCGCAGGTCGTGTCCCTCCTCTCGAAGCCGAACCGTGTCGTCGATGGGGACGCCGTCGAGGTAGTCCAGGGTCAGCACGCGCCGCGACGACAGCGCGGGATGCGGCGCGGGAAAGCGGACGGTTCGGTCGCCGGCGAAGTTGTGCAGGAACTCGTCGATGTGGCGCAGTTCGCGGCGAAAGTCCAGCTCGCGCAGCAGGGTACGGCGGAACTCGGTCATGGTGGCGACCGGCCGATAGTGCCGTAGTTCGGTGCTGTACTTCTCGCCCAGGTCGGCCAGGGCCATCATGATGTCGAGGTCGGTGGCGACCTTGTCCTCGATGTTGTGGTGCAGCACCTTGACGACGACCTGTCGGCCATCGTGCAGGAGGGCGCGGTGGACCTGACCGATCGACGCCGAGGCGAACGCCGCCGCCTCGAACTCGGCGAACAGTTCGACGATCGGCTTGTGCAGCTCCGACTCGATGAGGGTACGGGCGGTGTCGGGCGGGTCGGCCGGCGTGTCGTCCTGCAAGCTGGAGAGCTCGTCGGCGAGGGCGGGGCCGACGAGGTCGGGCGGCGTGCTGAGGATCTGGCCGAGCTTGATGAAGGTGGTGCCCATCTCGGTCAGGGCCATGCGGATGCGTACCTCGGTGGACAGTCCGGCGATGGGCCGGCCGTCGAAGCCGGTGAGGAAGCGGCGAACCGGGCGGACGTTGACGGCCTTGAGCCAGTCGGCCAGGCTGTATTTGCAGAGAATGGTCACGATCTGGGCCAGCCGGCCGGCGGTGCGTTGCCCTCGGGCGAGGGTCGTGAGGTCCATGGGGCGGGGACTCCGAGATCGGGAACTCTCCGCGGTTCTTCGTTGGCTCTGCCCCAATCTTAGCTGCGCCGCCGCCGTCGGTCAGGATCAACCGCTCGGCGACCCCTGGCGGGGCGGCCGTTTATCGACTATGCTGCCGCCCAGGAACCTACTCACTCCGAGGGACTCACCATGCTCGCTCTCTTTCTGCTCTCGGCCGTGCTGCCCGGCCAGTTGCCGGCCGACGACGCCGTCAAGCCGGCGCAAGTGGTCGTTGTGCCCGAGTACAGCGAGGGCATCGTCTTCGACCACGCCGGCAACGCCTACATCTCGCACGGCAAGATCATCACGCAAATCGGCCGCGACGGCAAGGCCCATAAGTGGGCCGAGACCGGTGCGCCGAACGGCCACAAGATCCTGGCCGACGGCACGCACTTGGTCTGCGACGCCAGCCATCACGCCGTCCTGCACCTGGACGCCGACGGCAAGATGTTGCCGCACGCCGCCAAGGAGTGCGACGGCCAACCGCTCCGCGCTCCCAACGACCTGACCCTCGATCCCAAGGGCGGCTTCTACTTCACTGATCCCGCCGACTCCAGCGCCGACAAGCCGGTCGGCACCGTCCACTACGTCGATCCGCGCGGCCGGACGCACCGGATCGCCCACGGCTTCGCTTACCCCAACGGCATCGTGCTGCGGCCGGGCGGCAAGACGCTGTTGGTGGCCGAGAGCCGACACAACCGCATCCTCGCCTTCGCCGTGCTCGAACCCGGCAAGGTCGGCGAAAAGCAAGTCTTCGCCGAGTTGCCAACGAAGAAGGGCGACCAGATCGACAACCAGCCCGACGGCATGTGCCTGGACGCCGACGGCAACCTGTACGTCGCCCACTACGGCATGCATCAGGTTCAGGTGCTCGGCCCAGACGGCCGACTGCTGCGCCGCTACCCCGGCGGCACGCTGACGACCAGCAATGTCGCCTTCAGTGGTCCCAACATGGACCAGCTCTACGTCACGGGGGCGCTGGGCGAGGAGAAGGGCAGCAAGGGGGCGTTGTTCCGGCTCGATTTGAAGGGCGTCAAGGGGCTGGTGATCCTGCCGAAAAAAGCAGGGAAGCCTTGAAGGCACGACCAGTCCGGAGGCGTCCGCCCCAGACGGGTCGGACCCGTCGCGGACGCTCCGGACTTGCCAAATGGACCTTATTTCACTCCGGTAAATACAGAATACGGCCGCACGACTTGCACAAGCACGAACATCTCCTGCTGCAGTTCGTTGTACTGCTGGGCCGTGATCTCGGTATAGCAAGCGGTGCAGGTGCGGCCGTGGACGGCCGCCAGGGCGTCGTGTCCCTTGGAGGCCACGTCGCGGTCGTACTGGACCCGGACTTTGGCCGAGATGCTCGTCTCCAGGGCTTGCAATTGCTTCTGCGCCTCGTCGTGCTGGCGGCTGCAGGTCCGCCAGACGTTCCTGCATCCCCGCCTCGTACTTGGCGTACTCGTCCCTGGCCTGGCGCACTGCCTTCTCCAGCTCCGGCAGCTGGGCCGTCTTCTCCTCGCTCTCGGCGATGCCGTTGAGGATTTCCTCCTCCAGCCGCTGGCACGTCGTCTGGGCGTCGCGGATTTCGTGCTGCAGCGCCTCGTATTCTTTCTTCGATCCGGCCTCGTTGAGCTGCTTCTGATACTTGGCGATCTGCCCGTGCATCGTCTTGAGCGTCCCTTCCTTGCCGTGGACCTCGACCTTGAGGTGTTTGATCGCTTCCTGGGCCTCGCGCTGGGCTTCCTCTTGATGCGCGACCTTGGCTTGCTGAATCTTTTGCTGCCGCGGCACGCGGTCGATTTGCTCCTGCAGGTCGTGGCTCGAAGCGACGCAGACGATGAATTTCGCGGAAGAGGATGGCGGGACCGGACATGATGAACTCCTTGCCGTTCAGGGCGAGCGCGGTCGCGTTTGTGGCGTTCCGGAAGAACTTCGTTTAGCCGCGACGCGCAGCGGAGCGCGGGAATTCCCGCGCTCCGCTGCGCGTCGCGGCTAAACGGGGAAGTCATTCCGGAACGCCTCCAAACGCGACCGCTCGCCCCAACAAAAAAACCGCCGGTCTTTTTGACCGGCGGTTGCGTGTCTCAGCGACGGAGCATTCCGTCGAGGAAGCCTTCCAGTTGCCGGCTCCGGACCGGATGCTGCAACTTGCGTACCGCCTTGGCCTCGATCTGCCGCACCCGCTCGCGCGTCACCTTGAAGATGCGGCCGACCTCTTCCAGCGTGTACGTGTAGCCGTCGCCCAGGCCATAACGCAGCTTGATGATCTCGCGCTCGCGGTACGTCAGCGTCTTGAGGACTTGATCGATCTTGTCCTTGAGCATCTCCTGCGTGGCCGCCTGCACCGGCGATTCGGCCGAGTCGTCCTCGATGAAATCGCCGAAGTAGCTGTCCTCGCTCTCGCCGACCGGACGATCGAGGCTGATCGGATGGCGGCTGATCTTGAGGACGCGGCCGCGTCTCCTCGACGCTGATGTTGGCCGCCCGCGCCGTCTCCTCGATGGTCGGCTCGCGGCCCATCTCCTGCAGCAGCTTTTTGGAGACATTGCGGAGCTTCGACATCGTTTCGATCATGTGGACCGGGATGCGAATGGTGCGGGCCTGATCGGCGATGGCGCGGGTGATGGCCTGGCGAATCCACCACGTCGCGTAGGTCGAGAACTTGTAACCGCGGCGATACTCGTACTTGTCCACCGCCCGCATCAGGCCGGTGTTGCCTTCCTGAATCAGGTCGAGGAAGCTCAGGCCGCGGTTGCGGTACTTCTTGGCGATCGACACGACCAGACGCAGATTGCCGCCGGACAGGTCGCGCTTGGCCTGCTCGTACTCGGTGAAGCGCTTGCGGACGATCTCGACGCGCTTGCGGAGGCTGGCCGGCTCCTCCAGCGTCAGCATCATGTAGTCGTGCAGCTCTTTTTCCAGGTTGGCCCGGTCTTCCTTGGCAGCAGCGGTCGCCCTGCAGTGCCTCGATCTTCTGTTCCAATTCGTCCATCTGCGCCGACATCTGCTCCAGCTTCTTCATCAGCGGCTGGACTTTCTGCGTGCGGATGGACAGCTCCTCGACGAGCGTGACGGCCTTGCGGCGGCGGACACGCAGGGCGCGGCGGAGCTTGCGCTTGTCGCCCTCGTCGGTGCGCGGATCGAGGATGCGGGCGAAGTCTTCCTGATTCTGCTCCATCAAGTGTTCGAGCGTCTTCAGATTGTGCGGCATGCGCTGAAGGATCTTGTCCTTTTCCAGGTTCTCCGTCAGCGACACCTTGACGGTGCGATCGAAGGGCAATTCGCCGGCGTGAACGCGCTTGAGGGTATCGACGACCTGGCCCAGCGCTCCGTCGCATTCGAGGACTTTGCGGCGGAAGCGCTTGCGGGTGACTTCGATCTTCTTGGCCAGGGCGATTTCCTGCTCGCGCTTGAGCAGGGGGATCTCGCCCATCTGCGTCAGGTACATGCGCACCGGATCGTCGATGCGCCGGCTGTCATCCTCGTCGAGGAAGCTGATGTCGAGTTCGGCGCGGATCTCGTCGTCGAGCACGGGGCTGCCGCCCTCGCGCTCCTCGGCCTCCGACTCGTCGATCAACTCGATACCCTGATCTTCCAGCAGGATGAGGAGCTGATCGATCTTTTCGGGGTTGGCGTCGTCATCGGGTAAATGGTCGTTGACCTGGCCGTAGGTCAGGTAGCCTTTTTCCTTGCCCGACTCGAGCAAAGCCTTCAGGCCGTCATCGATCTTCTCCATCAAACCCTCCCTCGCCCATTTCTTCAGTTCTGAGTTCTGAGTTCTGAGTGAAGAGTTCTGTTTTCACTCAGAACTCAGAACTCAGCACTCAGAACTTTGGATTTTGCAGCTGCCGGAGCAGTTCCAGTTCCGCCGCGGGATCGCTGGCGGCGTTCAGCTGAGTATGGAGTTCCTGTTTGACGCGCTTGAGGCGGCGCTGCTGGAAAAAGGCCAGGAGTTGCCGCAGGCACGCCGGACGGTCGGGGATGGCCCGGCCGATGGCTTGCAGTTCGAGTGCTTTCGCCGCCAGGTGGACGTTGTCCAGGCGGGGACGCAAGCAGATCAAGCGTGGGCGGCTCGCCGGCCGCCCGCAGGGCGTACAGCCCCTCCAACAGCCCACGTAAGCCGGGATGGGCGATCTCCTCGGGGCGGATCGGCCGCCGCCGCCGGCTCCACCAGCGCCGGCTCCGCCAGCAGCAGTTCCAGCAGTTGCCTCTCCTCGGGGGCCGCCCGCGCCGTGCGCGGCCCCGCCTCCTCGGGCGGGGACTTGCTCGTCCGAGCCGCCCTCGCGGCCGCGGCCGCGCTTGCGCGTCCGCAGTTCTTCCAGACGTGCCCATACGGTCTCCTCCTTGAGTGCCAAACGACGGGCAATCCGGCTCACCATGAGCTGCGCCTTGACGGCGCCGGTCTGTCCGGGCAGCGGCGGCGCCAGGGCGATGATGCCGAGCACCGCGTCCACGGCCCGACGCGCTTCCTCGACACTCGGCGGGCCGCCGCGCGGCAGCACCTGATTGAGCTTGAACTCCAGGGCGTCCACCGCCTCGTCGAGCACCTGGCGGAAGGCGTCGGCCCCTTGCCGCACCAGCAGGTCGCACGGGTCCAGTCCCTCCGGCAGCGTGGCGATGGCCAGATCGACATCCTGGCCGGCGAAGATCTCCAGGGCGCGATCGACGCCGTTGTCGCCGCCGGCGTCGGCGTCGAAGACCAGCACCACGCGCGGCGCGAAGCGCCGAATCTGCCGCACATGCCGCTCGTTCAGGGCCGTGCCCATCGTCGCCACCACCTGCCCGACGCCCATCTGGTGCGCCATCAGCACGTCGGTGTAGCCCTCCACGACGGCCAGGTAGCCGGCCTTGCCGGCCGCCTGCCGTGCGTGGTCCAGCCCGTAAAGTTGCTCGCTCTTGTTAAAGAGCGGGGTCGTTGTGGAGTTATAATACTTCGGCCCTCGGGACGATAGAGGAGATGTGGGCAGGATGCGCCCGCCGAAGCCGACCGTCTGTCCGCGCGTGTCGCGGATGGGGAACTGAACGCGGTCGCGGAAGCGATCGTAATAGCCGGCCCGCTCGTTTCGCGGCGCGATCAGTCCCACTTGTTCGAGCACCTCCAGGGCCACGCTCGCCGCCTCCGCTCGCTGCACCAGCCAATCGCCGACCCGAGGGGCGTAGCCCAGGCCGTAGCGCCGCACCGTCTCTCCCGTCAGGCCGCGCGAGCCGACGTAGCGCCGCGCCTCCTCCGCCAACGGCGAATCCAGCAGGCACTCGTGGAACTGCTGCGCCGCCCAGCGGATCACGTCAAGCATGACGGCGCGGCCCTGGTTCTGCACGGAATTCGCACTTTTTTCCAGGGTGATCCCCGCGCGGCGGGCCAGAAGTTCGAGCGCTTCGGCAAAGCCGACGTGCTCGAATTCTTGAACAAAGGTGAAGACGTCGCCGTATTTATTACAGGACCAGCAGCGATAGTTCTGCCATTGCGGGTCCACGTCGAAGGAGGGTCGGTGATCGTCGTGGAAGGGACAAAGACCCTTGAACTTGCCGCCCGCGGGGCGCAGCTCGATATAGCCGGCGATCACCTGGACGATGTCGTTGGCCTCTTTGACCTGCTTGACCTGATCGTCTGCCAAGGGCCACCCGTCCCGGAGCCAGCCATGAAATCCGATTGAGCGGACGACCCTGGCCCGTCATCCGTCCCGAATCCGGATCAACACCTTTGTCTGCCAAGGCAGGATCTATCAGCGGCGGGGTCCACGGCCGAGAGGATGGAGAAGAGAAGGAAAGCAACGCATGGCCATTCCCGGATTGAAGGATGTTGACCGGGAGCCGCCCCCTGCGCCCGTTCCTCCCTCGACTGATCCTCCCCAACCGGCCGGGCCGGCTGGCGCTTGGCCATGTCCGGCATTCCTTTGCCGCCACGCTCGGCACGACCGACATCCCGTCGATCGCGTTGGCTCGTCCCGTTGTTTTGCGCAAGGGCAAACACCACGAGTCGATCGAGCCCCCTGCTTCTCCGAGCGTTGTGGAATTATAGCTGGATGGTCCAAACCCGTCAAGCTGGGCAAGGCCCGCCGCCTGTCCCGTTCTCTCGCTTTATCTCGTTGCTTCCGTACCAGTTAATAACACCGCCATGCCGTAAGGGTTTCGTCCGGCCCAATTCGGCGTACCGGCACAACAGGTAAAAGCGCCCGCGTTTGTCCGGTTCGTCCCTGCATTCCCGTTTAGCCGCGACTGCGCAGCGGAGCGCGGGAGACTCCCGCGCTCCGCTGCGCGTCGCGGCTAAACGGGAGTAGTTCCTCGACCGCGCCCGAGTGAATCGAATGTTTGCGTTGAACTGACGACGGCGGTCGTGCCGAAAAGAAGGAGGTCCGTCTGAACGGTGAATCCGGCACGAAAGGAGACAGGGATGACTCAGACACACTCCGCGAGTCCTCGCGGGAGGGGGTCTTTGACGCGCGGGAGAGCGACGGCGCTGGGCTGGCTGACGAGCTGTCTGGTTCTGGGGGCGATGGCGGCCCCGGCGTCGGCGGCGCCGCCGACGGTGACGGCGATGCTGAGCTTCCATCCGCGCCAGGAGGGCGTCGTCTGCACCACGCCCGCGTCCGACAAGCAGACCGGCTGCAAGGTCGAGCTGGTCAAGTCCGGCCGCGGCAGCGGCTGGGTACTCAAGGACGACGAGGGCAGCCTCCTTCGCCGCTTCTTCGACAGCAACGGCGACAATCGGATCGACGTTTGGGCCTACTACAAGGACGGCGTCGAAGTTTACACCGAGATCGACACGACCTTCACCGGCAAGCCCGATCAGTATCGCTGGCTCAACGCCGGCGGCTCCAAGTGGGGTCTCGATGAAAACAAGGACGGCCGTATCGACTCCTGGAAGGTCATCTCTCCCGAGGAGGTCAGTCAGGAAGTCCTGCAAGCGCTGATCGCCAAGGACTTCATGCGCATGCAGCCGCTGATGCTGACCGAGGCGGAGCTGAAGGCGTTGGATCTGCCGGCCGAGCAGGCCAGCCGCATCCGCGAACAGCTCAAGGCCGCTTCCGAGAAGTTCCAGGAGACGGTCGGCAAGCTGACCAAGCTCAGCGCCAAGGCGACGTGGATCCACCTGGAGACGGTGGCGCCGCAGTGCGTGGCGGCGGATGGCGCCGGCGGCCGGGCCGACGTCCTCAAGCACGCGCGTGGCACCCTGCTGTACGACAGCGGCAGCGGCAGCGATTGGATTCAGACCGGCGAGATGTACCAGGTCGGCGGCGCCTGGCGCCTTGTCAGCGCTCCCGTCCCCGGCGCCTCCGCTCCCGACTCGCCCTCGGGCAAGGGCAGCACCATCAGCGACCTCGATCAGAACCCCGAATTGCAGAAAATGATCTCCGATCTGACGGAGTTGGACAAGCAAGTCCCAGCGGCCGGCACCGGCGTCAACGCGGCGCTGGCCCAGCACCATCTGAAGAGGGCGAACATCCTGGAGCGCATCGTCGCCAAGGTCAAGCCGACCGAGCGCGATCCGTGGATTCGCCAGGTGGCCGACAGCCTGAGCACTGCCGCTCAGTCCAGCGAGTACAAGGACGCGGCCGCCATGGATCGGCTGCTCAACCTGGAGAAGCAGCTGGCCACCGCCCTGCCGGCCGGCCATTCGCTGACGGCCTACGTCACCTACCGCGAGATGCAGGCCGACTATTCGCGCCGCCTGCCGCCCAACGGCCCGGAGAAGGACTTCAACAAGGTGCAGCAAGCGTGGCTGACGCGACTGGGCAAGTTCGTGCAGGACTTCCCGCGCGGCGAAGACACGCCCGACGCCCTGTTGCAGGCCGGCATGGTCAGCGAGTTCCTCAACAAGGAAGTCGAGGCCAAGAACTGGTACGGCCAGCTGGTGCGCAACTTCAACGACAAGCCGCAGGCACGCAAGGCGGAAGGCTCGGTTCGCCGCATCGACCTGGAGGGCCAGGTGCTCAAGCTGGCCGGGCCGATGATGAACGACCCGAACATCGCCTTCGACGTCGATCAGATGCGCGGCAAGGTCGTGGTCGTGTATTACTGGGCCAGCTGGAACAACCAGTGTACCGGCGACTTCGCCAAGCTCAAGCAGATGCTCGACAGCCACACCGGCAAGCTCGACCTGGTGTGCGTCAACCTCGATAACACGCTCGACGAGGCGCGCAAGTACCTGGGCACCTCGCCGGCGCCGGGCACGCACCTGCACCAGGACGGCGGCCTGGAAGGCAAGTTGGCCACCGACTACGGCATTCAGGTTCTGCCGACGATCTTCGTCGTCGGCAAGGATGGCAAGGTCGTCAGCCGCAATGGCCAAATCGCCAACCTGGAGGACGAGGTCAAGAAGCTAGTGAAGTGACACGCCGGCGTCCCACCGCGCCGCTTGCGGCTTGGCACCGGCTAAGCCGCAAGCGGCTTTTTCGTTCAGGGCAATCGCTTTAGTGCGGCCTGTGCTTCGCGCGTCTGCCGGGATTCCCTCCATCCCTTGGCCAATTCTTGCAGGATCTTCCGCGCCTCCACGGAACCGATCTGCTCCAACAGCTGAATGGCTCGCAACGAACGTAAGTCGTCAGGGGAAGGGCAACGTTGTCCAAGGTCTTCGAGAATCTGCTCGATGCGTTTGCGAGTCTCCAGCGATACCTTGCCGCCTTGCGCCTGGCGCAGTCTCCTTTCAGCGGGTTCGCCCGCCGCCCGCAAGGCTTTGGAAGCATTCTCTCGTCGGGTGAACTCGCCGCTATCAAGATCGGCGATCCATTGATCGAATGGAAATTCCCGAACCGGCGTCGGCCGCAGGTGCGTTTTCAGAAGCGTTGTGGCCTTCGGCGGATCACGAAGCAATATCGCCAAGGCGTGGTAAGCGGTCTTCGCCTTGCCCGCAGCGAGATCGGCCCATAGTTTGGCCTCTTCCGTTTCGCCGGGCACTTCCTATTTGGTACGAGCAGACGGTGCGCCGGGATGTCCCACAGATAGATCGCGCCGTCCTGTTTTCCCACAGCGAGCTTGCGTCCCTCCGCGGAAAGAAGCACTTTGCACACACCCTTTTGGGGTAGGAGACACGTCAGCACTTCCTGGCCGCTGTCCACTTCCCAAAGATGGAGGCTGTTGCCCGCCGCCGTCAACAGCAAGAAGCCATCGCGGGTGAAGGCGGCGGTTTCGGCCTTTTCGAGAACACGCATCAAACGCCGCCCACTCTCGCGATCCCAGACAAGGACGTGATATTCGGGATAGGAGCGGTACGTGGTTGGAGAACGCTCCGTCACCTGGTGAAAGCCATAGCCAACGAATCGCTTGCCATCCGTGGAAAAACGGACGGAAGAAACACCGTCCTCCAATGTCCGCGCGAGGCGTCCGGTAGCGACATCCCAGATCCGCACGCGATGCGTGTTCTCCAGAAAGGCCCTGCCATTGTCAGCCAGGGCATTCCCGCTGGAGAGCAGAAGTTTGTCGTCGGGGGAGAAGGCGAAGGAAGACTCGTAAATTCGTTGAGGCGACACGAGGGACCGCCCTTGTCCGCCGGTTGTCTCCCCGAGGCGGTTGATTCCGTCATTCCCTCCGATGACGAGTGTTCGTCCGTCGGCGGAGAAAGCGGCGCAATGCACGCCCGTTCCCTCCTCGTCTAGTCGGCGCAGGCGCTCCCCGGATCGCAAATCCCACAGGCCCCAGTCAATCTCCGGGGCCGCGAAGGCCATGAACTTCCCTGCCGGATCGACAGCGAGCGCCCATTGAGGACCGTGATCGTGCATGGCGAGCTGGAAATTCCAAGGAGTGCGGCGTGGCGGGATGATCTTGTGCAAGCGCTCGCCGGTTTTGACGTTCCAGGAAATCGGCTTGGCCGCGAGGCTGACCGTCACCAACGTGGCGCTATCCGCCGCGAAAGCCATCTCCCGAACGGGTAGCTCATGGTCCATTAAACGCAACGGAACCGAGAGAGCGATCCTGTCTTGCGAGGGTGGCGCGAGCGTGACCGATGCATCCTGACTCCAGAAGCCATCCTGAAACGCCGTCTCCCAGCCGTGCAGAGTGCGCAGCTGCTCCATCTCCTCAACCGCGAACTCCTGATAAAAGCTCGGATACTTGTGCCACACCTGCCCCGGATAAGCCGCCAGACTTCGGACTTGACTGGCGAGTTGGAACGCGAAGTCACCCTTGGCATCGGTGGCCGTCTGAGCCAGCACCTTCCCGTTTAGTGCGTAGGCGAGCACCTTGATCCCCGAACGGGTCTCCCCCTTGGCGTTGCGCACCGTGCCCTTCAATGTGTAAGGCCGCAAGGGAGCCAAGGCGATCTCTTCAAATATCTCCGTTCGAGTAGATCCGTTGGATCGGCGGGGAAGTGCGGCACCCATTTCTGCGTAGATGTGAATATCGCCGCCCGTCTGCCTGTCGATGTCACCACCTTTCTTGACGACGAACGCCCAGGTTCCGCCTACGCTGGAAACCATCGCCCCCGGCTCAAGGAAGCACGTCCCTTCGCCTCCGACCAGTTGAACATGCGCTCCATTGCGGAGCACGAGTTCTCCACGGAAACCAACTTCTCGAGTTTGCTTATCGAGAACCTTCGCCGAGGCGGACCAGCAGAACAGGGTCTTTTTTCGCGCCGCTGGCTCCTGCTCGGCTGCCCTCGCCGAGGTGGCGAGCAATCCCACGAGGATCTCCAGGCCCAGCATGAGCAAGAAATCTCGTCTTCGCATGGGTGAACTCCTGTCGAACCGGCCTCGTTCAGCGCATCAACCATTCCACGACCATCACATCCGCCATCTTCTCGGATGACCCCTGAAGCTTCTCCATCGCTCCCGCCGCCTCATACACGGACTTCAGCCAGCGGCCCGAGCCGGTGCCCTGATGGTTGTGGACATACAGTTCGGAGGGCACCGCCAGCGCCGGCAGCCCGTCGTACTTGAGTCCGCCCGGCAGCATCATCTCGTCGGCGGAGAGGAGCAGCCATCCGTGGATGGTTGTTCTCTGCTATCGCAGGTCTCGAATGTCCGCGATAGGCATGGTTGTCAGAGTGTGCCGGAGCGCGAAACGTGAATGCGGCCGGAAGGGCCTTCCCCGATTGTACCGATCACTGCCGCTTGGGACACGCCGGCTTCCTTCAGAGCGGACAGCAGCCTCTCGGCCCGCTCCGGAGCGACAGCGGCCAACAGACCGCCCGAAGTCTGGGCGTCACACAGGACCAGTTGCTCCTCCTTGCTCAGGTCCGCGTCAAAGCTCACCCACTCCATCAGGAAACGATGGTTGGCGTGTGTGCCGCCCGGTGCGATCCCCGCGCGCACGTACTCCCAGGCCGCCGGCAGGACCGGGACGCGATCCAAATTCACTCGGGCCGTCACCTTGCTGGCCGCGGTCATGTTGCGTAGGTGGCCCAGCAGCCCGAAGCCAGTCACGTCCGTCAAAGCGTGGACCCCGCCAACGCTCGTGATGGACTCGGCGGCCACTCGGTTGAGGGTCGTCATGACCTGGATGGCCGATCCGATGGCGCTGAGCGTGTCGGCGTTGTTCTTGGCGGCGGTGGTGATGATGCCCAGCCCGAGCGGCTTGGTCAGGATCAGTACGTCTCCCGGCCTGGCCCGGTCGTTGGGAAGCACCCGATTCGGCGCCACCGTCCCGACCACGGCCAAACCGAAGATCGGCTCGTCGGACTTGATCGTGTGGCCGCCCACGATGGCGATGCCGGCCTCCGCCGCCTTGTCGGCAGCGCCGCGCAGGATGGTGACGAGCACCTCCGGCGGAAGGTTGGCGTCGGGGAAGCCCACGATGCTCAGCGCCGTGAGCGGCTTGCCTCCCATCGCGTACACGTCGCTCAGCGCGTTGGCCGCCGCCACGGCGCCGAAGTCATACGGTTCGTCCACGATGGGGGTGAAGAAATCGGTGGTGAGCACCAGCGCCAATTCCTCGCTCAGCTTGTAGATGGCGGCGTCGTCCGCCGTGGCGCTGCCGACCAACACGTTGGGGTCGGTGATGGCGGGAAGGGTCTGGAGAAGGGGTAGGAGATAACCGGGGGGCTGCTTGGCGGCGCATCCGGCTCGCTTGGCCATCTGAGTCAGGCGCATGTCATTGCTCCTCGGTTTGCCGATCAGCCCGGAGCGCTAGCGACGGGCATCCGCAACCCGTCGCTCGTGCTCCGAACTTGTGGCTCATTCCGTTCGTATCTCCTAACGCAGCAACCATTCCGCGACTTTCTCATCCATGATCTTTTCGGATGATCTTTGAAGCTTATCCATCGCCCCGGCAGTTTGGT
This sequence comes from uncultured Planctomycetota bacterium, assembly GCA_963849325.1. Lineage (GTDB taxonomy): Bacteria > Planctomycetota > Planctomycetia > Gemmatales > Gemmataceae > JAJPHU01. Next base: position 1,352,030 of record CAWKHF010000012.1, read on the forward strand.
ATACGGCCTTGAGCCACTTGCCGGAGCCTGTGCCCTGATGGTTGTGGACGTACAATTCGGACGGCGCGGCCAGCGCCGCCAGCGCCGGTAGTCCGCCGTACTTGAGTCCGCCCGGCAGCATCATCTCGTCGGTCGTCGTCCGCACCTTGTCGAAGCGGAAGCCGTCGAAGTCCGCCGCCGTCCGCGCCACGGTGTCGCCGCACAGGCCGCGCGCCAGCAGCACCCACGGACCCGCCTTCTCGAAGCCGACCAGATGCACCGTCTTCGTCTTCTCGTGGCCCTTGGCGAAGGCCACTGCCGTCAGGATGTCGTGGACGCGCTGGGCCAGCAGCGTGCGGTTGTAGCCGAAGGTGAAACCGGCGTATTTCGCATCGACGGCGAAGGGCTTGTCCAGCGACAACTCGCCGGTGCCGAACACGTCCACGGCGAGGATGGCCGCCTTGCGGTCGAGTATTTGCTTCGCCGCCGGCACCAGCTTGCCCTCGCGGTACAGGCTGGCCTTGCCCTGCGGATGAATCCACACGACGACCGTGCCGTCGAAGTCCATCGGCAGCAGGCCGATGGCCGGGACGCGCTCGTTCTGCCCCTTGCGCGTCAGGAAGAAGCGGCGCGAGCAGATACCATCGTGCTTCTCCATCTCGCCCATGCGCACTTCCTCGACCTGCTCGGCGGGCGGCAGCTGGTCGGCCATCATCACCCGCAGGGCCGTGCCGAAGACGCGGCGATACTCGGCCAGGCCCGCCGCATCCTTGGGCCGCAGCGCCTCGATTTGCTTGTCGGATTCCTCCGTCATGTATTGCCGCAGCCGCTCGACGCCGACGCTGTCGGCCGGCCGCGGATGTGCCTCGTCGTAGACGCACAGCTCCTTCGGCGGCACCGGCTGGAACGGCTTCTCGACGACCGGCTCGGGTTGGCCCAATTGCAGATGCTTATTGAACCAGTTGTACATGACTTCGCGGCTGACCTGGTTGTAATTGTGCCGAACTGCGGGAAACAGCTGGGCCAGGACGCGGTCCTCGGCGCCGTAGAGCTTGTACAGCGCCTTCAGCTCCGGCAGGCCCTTGCGTCTCGATGTCGATGGTCCAGTCGTCGGCCCCGGTCATGCCCAGCGGCTTCGGCGCGAACAGGCCGGCCAGCTCGATGTTGCCGGTGCCGACGCGCAGATACGAGCAGTTCTCGCAGACGCAGCCGCCCTGCATGGCCGTGGACACCATGACGGCGGGGAAGGCGACGGCCGGCCGGTCGTCGACGGCGCCGAGGAGGAACGTCTGCGTGCCGCCGCCGCTGGCGCCGGTGACGCCGATGCGGCGCGGCGTCCACGTCCGGCAGACTCAGCAGGAAATCGAGGGCGCGGATGCTGTTCCAGGTTTGCAGGCCCATGAAGCTTTGCAGGCGCAGCTCGGCCTCGGCGTCGGTGAAGCCTTTGCGATGCTCGATAGCCGTGCTGTCGGCGTAGCCGACCATGTCGTAGTGGAAGACGACGCAGCCCATGCGGGCCAGCTGAGCGCAGCGCGCTTGCAGCGGATAACTGCGCTCCCTCCGGCGTCTTCTCGGCGCCCTGCTTGATCTGCTCGGCGACGACCTTGTCGTTGGCCTCGAAGAAGCGGCCGTTGGCCCAGTGGCCGTGCGGACAGAGCACGCCAGGCAGTTTGCCCGTCTTGCCCTTGGGCCGATACAGGTTGCCGCTGACGTAATGGCCGGGATAGCTGGCGAAGAAGACCTTCTCGATGGTGTAGTCGTCGCGGTCGATCTTGCCGTGGATGACGGGATGCAGCGGCGTCTTGTCCGGCAGCGGCCACAGGCCGTTGGCGACGAGTACCTGTTCGCGGACGGCCTGGCGACGCGCCTCCCACGCTTCTTTCGTGGCCGGGACGCGCAGGAAAAAATCCTTGTCGTTGAGCGTTCGGACCTTGCCGAGCCGGCTATCGGCCGGTTTCTCCCCGGACGGCAGGACGCGAGTCGGGTCCGAGTCGGCCGAACGCGCCGGCAGGATCGTGAGAGCGAGCAACAAGGGCGGCAGGCAGAGCAGACGCTTCATGGGAGGAGTCCTCGCAGGGCGGGTCCGAAGTTCCGGCGATGGACCGAGCGTAAACGCTCGGAAGGCCGCCGTCAACCGCCTGCCCGCGCCGCCCGCTTGCCCTGTTCACGCTCACGCCGTCGGTTCCAGCAGGCGATCCGCGCCCACCTGGAGCCGCTTTCCTCTCTTTGGTAGGGTCTGTCAAGGGTCAAGGGTTAAGCAATCTGCTTCCAAGTCGTGAGGCTGACTGTATTATCACCACGGGTACAGAACCAGAGCTGGCATTCGCCTTCAGGACCAACGGTCGCGAGCAGATCCCCTTGTTGGCCCGGAATCCTACCCTGGGGGGTGGGGATTTCGAGTGGAATGAGCCGGAGTTGCGCAGCTTCCCGGACTCGAATTCTCCCCCGTAACTTTCACCTGACGAGCCGAAAATTGCAGAAGCCGTATTCGAGGAACCCTCAACACCGTGGTTAGACGCCGTGGTCCCAAAAACTCCTACTCCATTAATAGAATTTCCATAGACACCGATACCGCCAACCGAGCTGCCCTGGACCCCCGTGGAGGACTGGGAGTCGCCAGACACACCGATAGAGGCGTTGGAGGTGCCAGAGACACCGAATCCATTGTCACTGGTGCCAGACACACCGATTCCACTGTCGCTTTCGCCCAACACGCCGGAGCCTGCAGCGGCCCGTCCCACGACGCCAGCCGGGCCACTGTTCGTCGGAGTGGTCCCTTCCGCGATGCCCATGACTCCCGATCCCCCAGCCACGCCGCCAATTCCCACAACTCCTGCTCCTTTCCCGTTCGTTGCGCTCGGGATTACCGGCGTTCCCGTGCCGCCGGCCGCGCCGCCAATCCCCAGAACGCCCCTTCCCGTCCCTCCGGCCCAACCCCAGAACGCCGTCAAAATCCCCACTCACATTCCCGCCGACCTTCACTTGTAAAATGACGCCCCCCTGGAAGTGCGGCAGTTGGCCCGTGAAATCGTGGTTAGTGGCAATCAGTTCGGTCTGGGTGTCCGACGTGTTCTGATCTCCGAGAGATAAATCAGACATTGTTTGTCCTTTTTGTATTACATACACGGAATGGGTAAATTTGTTATTCGAGCGTGCCGGCATCGAACCAGAGCCAATAGAGCAACGCATTGGCGCGCTGTCAAGCAGAATCCAGGCACGAAAGGGAAAGAGGGTGTGCAGCTGTTACTTGGGTGGGAAATTTGCGTCTGCCCGTGGTAGGGTGAATGGCGATCGGAAATCCACCCCTCCTTCTCGCACCCGGAGTTTTGCCATGTCCGCACGAAGCGGATGATGCCGCGGCGACCCAGACCCGCGAAGAACGCATCGAAGCCATCCTGAAGCAACTGCGGCCGAAGATCGAGGCGACCGTTCGCCGCCTGGTGGAGCGGGCCGTGGACGTGCCCGGAGGCGGAGGAGTTCGGCGCCATCGACTTCGAGTTCCGCGACGCGGGACAAGAACTGGCCAACGAGGTCCGGCAAGCCAGTGTGGCGAGCCGGAAAAAAAGGGCTACGTAGGCTGCAGCGTGACGTGCCACGCACTGCGCGCTACGCCGCCAAGTTTCACTCGTACCAGCGGCGGCGGATCGTGACGGCGCATGGGGCCGTCGGGGTGCAACGGGCCTACTACTACTGCGGCCGGTGCCGGCAGAGCTTTCTTCCCTACGACGAGGCGTTGGGCTTGGTGGACGAGGTCAGCCCCGGCCTGATGCCGCTGGTCTGCTCTGGCGGGGACGCTGCTGCCGTTCGCCGATGCGGCCGGGGACCTGCTGCAGCGGTTCGCCGGCGTGCGACTGTCGGCCTCGACGGTGCTGCGCGACACGGAAGGGCGAAGGCGAGCGGCTGCGGGCGCAGCAGAAGGCGGGGCGGATGGTCGAGCCGACGCAGCCGGAGCCTGCCTGGACCGCCGCACGCGGGAGCCGGCCAACCGGCGGCCTACGTGGGCCTGGATGCGTTCAGCGTGCCGATGCAAGGCATCGGGGCGGGCAAGGCCGAGCACCGCATGCTCTACACCGCCTTGCTGTATACGCCGGGCAAGGAACACAGCCGCTACCTGGTCGATTTTGAACTGGACGCCTTGGCGGAGCAGGTGCGGTCGCAGGCGCGGGCGTTGGGCGTCGCCCAGGTCAGCGACCTGATCGCGATCACCGACGGGGGCAACGGGTTGGAGGAGGCGTTGCAGCGTCACCTGGCCGAGGACCTGCACGACGATCCTGGACTGGTATCACGCGGCCGAACACCTGTGCGACTTCGCCAAGGGTCTGGCACGCGCGACGACGAAGCGGCGCGTACGCAATGGCAGACCGAGGCGAAGGGGATCCTCTACGAGCAAGGGGGCGAAGCGTTGCTGACGCTACTTGCAGGCGTTGGCGTTGCCGGCGGGCGCGTCGGCGACAGGTGCGGGAGGAGTTGCGGAAGCTGATCGGCTACTTCACGAACAACCGCCATCGCACGGATTACCCGAGCGTACCGGCGCAAGGGTTGGGACATCGGCAGCGGCCCGACGGAGGCGGGCTGCAAGATCATCGGGGAACGCTTGAAAGGATCGGGCATGCGTTGGGTCGAGGACGGCGCGGTCACGGTGGCTTCCTTGCGTGCTTTGTACGTCAGCGGCGGCAAAATCTGGGACGGCTTCTGGGCCCAGCCACGCCGCCGCGCGGCCTGAATGTCACCCAAGTAAAAGATGCACACCCAGGGAAAGAGGGAAAGAAAGATCCAGATAAGTTTTTGGACCATGCCCGCGGGGAACGTCCGCGAAATCGAGGTCGTCCTCCCACCCGAAGAATTTGCGAAAATGGCCAAGGAGGTGCCCTATACCCTCCACCCCGTCAACGCCAATCCACGCTATCCGTGGAAGGTCCGCGAGGGCGTTACGATCATCCGCGAATAAGGTATCACGCCCACGCCGTCGGTTCGAGCAGGCGGTCCAGTGCCCGCAGCACGTCGTCGAACGCCTGCTCGTCCAGCACCGGCGCCGCTCCTTCGGTTGTCAGATCGCGGTCCAGCTCAACCCAGCTGCGGCAGCCGGCGTACTCGGCCGTCTCGGTCAGCTCGTGAATGATCGGTGAGCGATAGACGCGCACCGGCAGGACGTACAACTCCGGCCGGCGGTACTCGAAGCGCGCCTGCACCGTCTCCTGCGACCAGCCGTGCATGCCGGCCAACTTCCAGGCGGCGGTCAGATCGTGGACGTGATAAATACCGGCCACCTCGGCCAAGTGCGACAGGCGGACCACTCCCGACGGCGGCCGTTCCGCCTCGACCTGCTCCAGGAGCGGCACCATCTCCGGCGTGATGCCGTCCTTCTGCTGATGCACGTAGGTCGGGTACAGCCAGAAGCGCGTATGCTCGACGCGGAAGACGCCGCCGTCCTCGGCGATGCCGCCCTTGCGCAGGATCAGCGCTTGCCGGCCCTCGGCCAAAGCGCGACAGATGACGGCCCATTCCTTGAAGGCATGGCGAAGGGTGCTCATAGCGATTCCGCCTCTCCCTTGGGTGAGCGCAGCATCAGGTCGGTGACGGCGGCGCGCGGATCCTTGTCCTCGTACAGCACGCGGTAGACCTCCGCCGTGATCGGCATGTCGAGACCCATTTGGGCGGCCCGCTCGTGGACGCTGCGGCGGTGTAGGCGCCCTCGGCCACCATGGTCATGCCGGCCTGAATGTCGGTCCAGCGTTCGCCGCCGGCCAGGCGCTGGCCGACGCGGTGATTGCGGCCGTGCGGACTGACGCAGGTGGTGATGAGGTCGCCCAGGCCGGCCAGGCCGGCGAACGTCCGCGCCTCCGCTCCCAGGGCGACGCCGAAGCGCGTCATCTCGACCAGACCCCGCGTCAGCAGCGCCGCCTTGGCGTTGTCGCCCAGGCCCAGGCCGTCGTTGATGCCGGCGGCGATGCCGATGATGTTCTTCAGCGCCCCGGCCAGCTCGACGCCGACCGGGTCGGGGTTGGTGTACACGCGGAAGCGCTCGGTGCCGAACATCTGCTGGATGGACCGAGCCAGCTCGAGATGGCGGCTGGCGACGACCACGGACGCCGGCAGGCCGCGGCTGGTCTCCTCGGCGTGGCTGGGTCCGCTGAGCACGGCCACCTTCTCGACGCCGAGCACCTGCGACACAATCTCGGTCGGCCGCAGGAACGTGCCATTCTCCAGCCCCTTGGTCAGACTCAGTACCGGCGGCCCCGGCCGCACCGCCGACGCGATGCGGCTCAGCGTCGCGCCGGAGGTAGATCGTCGGGATGGCGGCCACCCACAGTTCGGCGCCGGCGACGGCTTGCGGAATGTCCGTGGTCAGCTCGACCGCCGGCGGGATGGGTACGCCGGGCAGCAGCCGGACATTTTCGCGGTGCCGCTGCAACAGCCGGCCGTTGTCCTCGCGCGCACTCCACAGGCAGACGCGATGGTGCGGATTCCGGGCCAGGAGCAGGGCGATGGCCGTGCCCCAGGCGCCGTCGCCGAGGATGACAATCGCGGTGCGCATGTCAAAACGACTCGCCGCGTCCATAAATCCCTCTCGTTTAGCCGCGACGCGCAGCGGAGCGCGGGAATACTCCCGCGCTCCGCTGCGCGTCGCGGCTAAACGGGGAACTGCCTTCATCATAGTCCCGGCCAGCGCGACGAGCCAGCCGCGCCGGTAGGCTGTGCCGGATGGGGCGGCCGGCGCTCGGCCGATTTCGGCGGAAATTCGCAAGTCGGCGCGTCGTCCGTGCCGATGGAGGAGGGGAGAGGATTGACGCCTGCTCCGTAAAGCGCTCCCGTGGAGGGGCCGGAGCCGGCCGTCGGCGGAAGAGGCAATCCCGGCCGGTTCCGCCGATGCTCGAAGGACTCCGGCCGGGGGGGCCTTGATGCGGCTCTCGTAGGCAGACCGCGGCCCCGTGGACGTTTTGTGGCCTGGAGGATCAGCTATGGCCGCGCATCTTCGTGTCTATCCGCTGGCGAAGGACGACCTCAACGTGGAGGGACAGGAGCCGACCGTCCGCGTCAGCCTGGGCGACTTGCTACCCCTGGTGGCCCTGGCGCACCGGCACAATTACCTTTGGCTTCAGGATTTTCTGGAGGACGAGGTGACTATCACCTCCGACCTCTATGAAGTGCTGCGCGCCTTCCGCTGTCATCGCCCCTCCGCCTGAGCCGTAGGGGCCGCTTCTCCCGCGGAACGTCCCTCGCCTTCACTCCTCGTCGTCGGGCAGGTCGGAGAGCAGTTCGGGCTTGCCCAGCTGGCTGAGATCGACCTGGCCGCGGACTTCGCCCTCCACCAGTTTCAGCCGCGCTTCCAGTTCGCGCAGACGGGCCTGTACGGACTCGAATTTCGCCGACAGGTCGTCGCGCGGCCGGGGCGCGGGACTTCGGGGTAATTGAGCTGACGCTGCAAGGCGGCGAACAGGTACAATGGGTCGCGCCCTCGGTTGGCCCCCGCGATCTTGCCTTCCTTGGCCCCCAGCACCGGCGGCACCGGCGGTTGATAGTCCGGCTCCTGCCGCCTCCGTTCGCTCACGTACGACTCCGAACGCAGGTACACCATCTCGGCGAAGTCCACCACGCCGATCTGTTGCCGGACCATGTCCAAAAAATCGCGCCACTCCGGCGGATAGAAGGGGTCGTGGGCCATGCTGGTCAGCCCCTCGTCGTAGCCGAGCCGGTTGCGGCACAACACCTCGAATTGATAGACGAACAGGCCCGAGGGGGTGGGAGTGCCGGCCCGATATTCCGCCTCGCGCTGGAGCACGAGCAGGGCCGTCTCGGCGCTGAAGCGCAGCCCTTCCTCCTCGGTACTCTTGACGATGAACGCCTGGAACGGCGCGAAGTAGTGCGGCAGACGAGCGAAGCCGGACGACAGCAGGCCGGTGTGCTTGACCTCGGCGGTCAAAAACTGGATGGCGTAGGGCAGCCGCGTCGTGGCCAGGATCTCCTGGCCGACGTGTTCCAGCACTTCTTGCGTGGCCACGCCCTCGATCAGGCGCTCGCGCATGACGCGGAAAAGATACGCCTGCTCGATGTACTCTTCTCGGTCGAGGACAGTGGCGGTGCTCATGCCGCCATCATATCCCACGGCCGCATCGGTCTCAAGAAGCGCGTCGGCGTTGGTCGTCGCCGTGCGACGGCGGCGGCAGCGTCTTGAACAGACCGCGGATCAGCCCCTCGGAGTCGTTCCCCTCCAAGGATTGCCGCTGCGCCTGGCCCAGCTCGACGAGGAACGTGAAACCGCCGATGCGGAGGAGGTCGCCCGGCTGCACGGCGGCCTGACGGATGGGCCTGTCGTTGAGGAAGACGCCGTTGAGGCTGTTCAGGTCAACCACCTGCCAGGCGCCGCCGCCGAAAAGGAGACGGCAGTGACGTCGGCTGACATCGGGCAGCGGCAAGCGGACGTCGGCCTGGCTGTGCCGGCCGATGAGCATGTCCGGCTGGGTCAGCTCAATGGTCGCGCCGCTGGGTTGCAGGACGAGTCGCAGCGGCACGAAGTCCGCCGGCACCGGCATGGCCAGGGGAGTGCGCCAGTGCGGTCCCGATACGGGGAGATCCCCGGCCTGCGCGGAAGGTTCCGAAATGTCCATGATCGATCTCTGTTCCGAGGGCAGGAGGGCGAGGCCGTCTCATCGCAGCGGCTTATACCAGAAAGAAGCGGCATGGGAAAAGACGAGTCGGCCGTCGGCGACGTTCGCCGGATCGGACTATACCGATTTCACGTCCTCTTCCACGTCTGCGGCAAACTCCCACGGATTCGGCACGGACTTCCTGAATTGCCTCCTTTTTCTCTCAAGCGGACTTTGCGCCATCGGTCCAATCGGGCACATTTGATCCAGCCGCAACGGGCGCTGCGCGGCGCGGGACCGATGCGGGCACGTGGGAATCGGAACCGTATGGCGAGGAGTCCAGAGATGAGGCTGAAGGTCGCGTTTCCGCTGGTCGCCGTGCTCGCCGTGGCGATGCTGGCGGACCCGGCGCGAGCGTCGCACTGCGGCGCCTGCTGCTATCCCGTCCAGTGTTGCAGTCCCGAGCAGTGCTGTTTGCCGGCCATCCGCTACCGGGTGTGCTATCAAACCGTGTACGAAGATCGGACCTGCATTTGCTATCGTCCGGTCTACCGAACGGTCATGAAGGAATGCCGCACGGTCTGCTATCGTCCTGTCTACGAGCAGCACGTCCGGCAGCATTGCTACACCGTCTGCCGGCCGGTCTACGAGGATTACAATGTCGTCCGCAAGTACACCGTCTGCCGGCCCGTCTACGAACAGCACGTTCGGAAATGCTGCTACACGACGTACAAGCCGTGCTGGCAGGAATACCAGGTGCCGCAGTATTACTGCACCTCGCATCCCGTTTACCAGCACCACGTTCGCAAGTGCTGCTACACGACATACAAGCCGTGCTGGCAGGAATACCAGGTGCCGCAGTATTACTGCACCTCGCATCCCGTTTACCAGCACCACGTTCGCAAGTGCTGCTACACGACATACAAGCCGTGCTGGCAGGAATACCAGGTGCCGCAGTATTACTGCACCTCGCACCCGGTCTACCAGCAGCACGTTCGCAAGTGCTGTTACACGACATACAAGCCGTGCTGGCAGGAATACCAGGTGCCGCAGTACTATTGCACGTCGCACCCGGTTTACCAGCACCACGTTCGGAAATGCTGCTACACGACATACAAGCCGTGTTGGCAGGAATACCAGGTGCCGCAGTATTACTGCACGTCGCACCCGGTTTACCAGCACCACGTTCGCAAGTGTTGCTATACCGTGTACAAGCCGGTATGGCAAGAATACCAGGTTCCGCAGCACTATTGCACCTATCGGCCGGTCTACCAGCAACACGTCTGCCAGGTGCCCGTCACCTGCTACCGCACCGTCACGGAACCGCGACAGATGGTGTACCGTTATTGCACTCAGGAGCCGGTGTGGACGGAGCGTCCCATCACGGTCTGCACGGGTAGCTGGCAGGTGACGCAACATTACTGCCCCGGTCCCGTCGTCCACAAGTGCTGCCGTCAGCCCGGCACATGGTCTTTCGATCCGTGTACCTGCACGTCGCACTACTGCCCCGGTCCCGTCGTCAGCTACGCGGTGCAGTGCCCCGGCCATTGGGTGTGCAACCGCGTCTGGGTACCGCGCCAGGAAGTCCGCATGGTCCGCTGCTGCCATTACGTCCCGCGCGAGCACTGCCAGACGGTCAATTACACCGTCTGCAAGCTCGTGCCCTACACCGTCATGAAGCAGAACTGCTACACGACCTGCCACATGGTCCGCGAGGACCACTGCCGCATGATTACTTGCCGCAAGTGCTGCATGGTGCCGCAGGTCAAGGAAGTCTGCATCCCCTACACGACCTGCAAGATGGTCACGCAACAGCACTGCCGCATGATTACCTGCCGCAAATGCTACATGGTGCCGCAGGTCAAGGAGGTGTGCATCCCGTACACCACCTGCCACATGGTTACGCAGCAGCATTGCCGTATGCTCACCTGCCGCAAATGCTACATGGTGCCGCAGGTCAAGGAAGTCTGTATTCCGTACACCACCTGCCACATGGTCACGCAACAGCATTGCCGCATGATTACCTGCCGCAAATGCTACATGGTGCCGCAGGTCAAGGAAGTCTGCATCCCCTACACGACCTGCAAGATGGTCACGCAACAGCACTGCCGCATGATTACCTGCCGCAAGTGCTACATGGTGCCGCACGTCAAGGAGGTGTGCATTCCGTACACCACCTGCCACATGGTCACGCAACAGCATTGCCGCATGATTACCTGCCGGAAATGCTACATGGTGCCGCAGGTCAAGGAAGTTTGCATCCCCTACACGACCTGCCACATGGTCCCGGAGGAACGGTGTGAGGTAATCAAGTGCCAGCGCTGCCGCTGGATCCCCGAACAGCGGACGTGCCTGGTGCCCTACGTCACCTGCCGGGTGATCGCCGAGGAGAAAGTACACCTGGTGCCGTACACCGACCTGCCACATGCAGCCGTATTGCGTCACCTACAAGGTGTGCCGCCAGGTGCCGGTGTGTGTGCCGGAGTGTCCGCCGCCCTGCCCGCCGGCGGTGCCGGTCGGCCAGCGCCTGAGCAACGCGGAATGGTTCGCGCGCGTGGTCCATCGGGCCTCGCAAGAGAGCAATGGCGTCATCCCGGCGTCCGCACGATGAAATCGGCAAACGGCAGAAATGCAACGGGCCGGGAGACAGGGCGACCTGTCTCCCGGCCCGTTGTCCTTTTGCCCCTATCCAGGCAGGAGAGGATCAATACGACATGGGCACTTCACCGCCGGCGCGGGTGGCCAATGAACCAATGACGCACAGGCTGGCACTGGAGCTTATAAAGTGGACCGAGCCGTCGGCGAACAGGAAGTTGCAGCCGCCGGTGTGAAAGCTGTAGATCTCGCTGGTATTGTTGCACTGCATCGAACAGGTGTTGCCGGCGGCCCCGTGCGGCTTGAGGGCCCCGGTGGTGGGGCTGGCGCCCTTGATCTTGAACTCGCCATTGGGGTCGGACCAACCGCCTTCACCGGGGTTGAGCTGACCCAAGACCTGAAAGCCCGGCCCGTAGTTGGTCGGCCGGCCGGCGCTCTCGGCGACCATGAAGGTATTGGACGTGCCGTCGAGGATCGAGGCGATGCGCGTCTGCCCCGCTCCGATGCGGCACAGGACCCCACAGCGCAGGGGGTCGAAGTCGTTACCGATCTGGTAGTTGGCGAAGCCGGGAAAGGCGCCGACACAGTTGCCCACGGTGGGCACCCAGGTTTCCATGGCGTTGCAGCCCCAGTAGTCGGAGACGCCGCGCGGCTCGGTGCCGCCATTGAAAGCTTTACCTTCGTCCGGCGTGGAGTCCTGGCGCGGCTGATTGGGCGTACTGGGGCAATTATAACTCTTGACCTGCAGGGCGATGGCCGGATAGTTGGCTGGGTTGTTGTAATCGAGCTTGTAGTTGTACAGGTTGGCAATGTTCTGCTGCTCCATGTAGGGCAGGATCACCGCCTTCCAGTCGGTGTAGACACCGCCGGTCTCGTCGCGGTTATCGCCAACGGGGAAGGCGCCGTTGCTGCTCTCGTAATTCATCAGCCCAAGGCCGACCTGCTTGAGGTTGTTCTGACACGACATCCGTGCCGCTGCGTCGCGAACCTTCTGTACGGCGGGCAGAAGCAGGCCGATCAGAATGGCGATGATGGCGATCACCACCAACAACTCGATCAGTGTAAAGGCGCCGCGGCGTTGCTGACGGGACCGATACATGATTCGGCTCCTCTCGAAAAGAGAAAACGGACAAGCGGGCGTCAACGAGCGAACCTAGAGTTCAACTATCCTAATGGCTCGTCCGCCCGCAAGGGGTTCGCGGCCTATTCATGGAACCTCCTTGTTTTCCTCATGTTTTTCGCTCCGATTGTTCACATTACAGCTGTTGAAAGGGGATAAACTTCTTGCAAGAATGGCTTCGTCTTCCTTCTCTTCGCTACGTTCGCCGCTCATTTCGCCGTTGTCTTCTCGCGTCGCTTGCGGTTATCTTCATGGGCCGACCCGAAGGCTCTCGCAGAGGGTTTCCGAACGCTTTGAAAATCCGAAACCCGCCCTATAATGCGGCTGGAAGGGATAAGGATTCGGCGGGACGGAGGGAGGAGAGGTCATGGAGCATCCGGTTCGCATCGGCGCGGTGAACTACCTCAACACCAAGCCGCTCATCTGCGACCTGGAGCGGCTGGCGCCGCGGGCGGAGTTGGTACTGGAGGTGCCGAGCCGTCTGGCGGACCTGCTGGCCGAGGGCCGGCTCGACGTGGCCCTGGTCCCGGTCATCGAGTATTTTCGGGCCGGCTGCTATGCGATCGTGCCGAACATTGCCATCGCCTCGCGCGGCCCGGTGCTGAGCGTGACGCTGTTCAGCCGGGTGCCGTGGCCGGCCATCCGCCGCGTCGCCCTGGACGCCGGCTCGCGCACCAGTGCGGCGCTGGTGCAAATCCTGCTCGGCAAGCGTTATGGTGTGTCCGCTGAGGTGGTGTCGCTGCCTTTGGACCGCGGCGCCGAGGACGCGGACGCCGATGCCGTGCTGTTGATTGGCGATCGCGCCATGCGGGCGTGCCTGCCCGGTTTCCAACACGCCTTCGACCTCGGGCAGGAATGGTTCGACTGGACCGGCCTGCCGTTCGTCTACGCCGTGTGGGCGGTGCGCGCCGGCGTCGATTTGTGCGGCGTGGACGAGGCGCTGTTGCAGGCCAAGCAGCGCGGATTGGACCGCGTCGGCTCCATCGCTCACGACGAGGCGCCGCGGCTGGGACTGGACGCCGGTTTCTGCCGCCGTTACCTGGCCAACATTCTGCACTTTGACCTGGGGCCGCGCGAGCAAGCCGGGCTGCACCGCTACTACGCGCTGGCCTGCGAAATGGGACTGGCCCAGCGAGGAGTGAATTTGGAATACTACGGTTCTTCTCGTGAGCTCATCCACTCCAACAAGGATTGAAATCACAAGGCCGTTGACGGGGAGCGTCTGACCTTCGATGCTTAACCCCAACTATCCAGAAAAACAAGGTTAAGAAGACAACAGAGGGCGGAAATGGTCTTCGCGGTGCAGAAGATCCTGGACAAGGCAGTGAACGGCCAACGGCTGACCTTCGACGAGGGCATGGCCCTTTTCGACAGCCACGACCTGCCGGCGCTGGGCCGGGCCGCCGACGCCGTCTGCCGCCGCCTGCACCCCGAGCCGTACCGCACCTACAACATCGACCGTAACATCAATTACACCAACATCTGCGCCGCCGTTTGCGACTTCTGCGCTTTCTATCGCAAAAGCACCGACGCCGATGCCTACGTCCTGTCGCGCGAGGAAATCTACCAGAAGATCGAGGAGACCATCGCGCTGGGCGGCGATCAGACGCTCATGCAGGGCGGCATGCACCCCAGCCTGAAGCTGGAGTGGTACGAGGAACTGCTGCGCGACCTGAAAGCACGCTATCCGAAATTCAACCTGCACGCCTTCAGTCCGCCGGAGATTTGGCACTTCCACAAGCTCAACAAGCTGCCGCTGCGCGAGGTGCTGCGGCGGCTCAAGGAGGCCGGACTCGGCAGTCTGCCCGGTGGCGGCGGCGAAATCCTCGTCGATCGCGTTCGCAAGGCCATGACCGTCAACAAGTGCCTGACCGACGAGTGGCTCGAAGTGCATCGCGTTTGGCACGAGCTGGGCGGTAAATCGACGTGTACGATGATGTTCGGCCACATCGAGACGCCGGCCGAGCGCATCGAGACGCTGGAGCGTCTGCGGCAGTTGCAGGACGAGACGGGCGGTTTCACGGCCTTCATCTGCTGGACGTTCCAGCCGGAGCACACGGCCATGGCCGACGTGCCGCCGGCCGGCGCCTTCGAGTACCTGAAAACCCAGGCCATCGCTCGGCTCTACCTCGACAACATCGCCAACATTCAGTCGTCGTGGGTAACACAGGGATTGAAGATCGGCCAGCTGGCGCTGTTCTTCGGCGCCAACGACATGGGCAGTCTGATGATCGAGGAGAACGTCGTCGCCTCGGCCGGCACGGTGCATTACCTGACGCTGGAACAGATCAAGAACGCCATCCGCGAGGCCGGATATGTCCCGCGCCAACGCAACGTCTTCTACGAGTACCTCGACGAACCGTTGGAAGAGCAGACCCAATGCATTTTGAACCACGGATAACACGGATGACACGGATAAAGAAAACCAGAACGCTTCTTGGGTTTTATCCGTTTTATCCGTGTCCTTGATGGTGAAGTTCTTCGCCGTGGCCTCAAGCAACTCCGGCATGATCGGGCAGTCGTTGGCTTCCCGGCCGTAAATCCTCGCCGCCGTGACCACATTCGTCTGCACGCCGCAAATAAGATGGACCTTCACCCAATCCTTGCCCGAGCGCTCGCGGCCATATTTTTCATCGTACCAGCGAACGAACTTGCTGACGCTGAATCCGCTTGAATCCGGCGCAAAGACCGTTTCAACGGCCCGCAACGGCAAAGCGCTCCGTTCAAGAAGGGTGTGCAGGTATGCGGTCATCTCGGCGAGTTCCAGAAAGATGCAGACCTTGTTCGGGTGGAGCGGACGGGACAGGAAACCTTCCTCATGTGCGTCCGCGAGGTCGGACCCAAAGCGACGGCTGCTGAACGTCGAATAAATCTTGAAGCACACTGAGAATAGTCGATCCGCCAGAGAAACCGGCTTGCGCCCTCTCGGATTACCCGGCCGTTCGGGTTCCGGCATCCCGGCGCACAGGTCGGCGAGTAGAACTTGGAAGCGATGCTTCTCGTTGATTTGCGCCTCGTTGTACGCGCTCCAGTTCTGCGCGTAGGTCGGGCGCGTCGGAACCGCGTCCGTCACGATGGCCGGACCTTTCGCGCCGCCGTCGCGTTCGCAGCTGATGCGAGTAGCCAGGACGTGCTTGCACGATTCGCGGCGCAGCTCGAAATCGTCGCAGGTGCAGGAAACAGCCGGGTGAAGCGTGACACGGTACTTCTTGGCGCTCGTCTGCGACGGGACGAGATAGACTCCGTTCTCGAAAACGAATGCGCGACCGGGCCGCGATTTCCAGAGCTTTCAGTTCTCGCATATCCATGACTACCACCTTGCTTTTCTGCACAACCGTACAGAAAAATAGTAGCACTTTTGTTGCTACAAAAGTAGGTTGGTAGTTGACTCCCGAAACTTTTTGTTGCTACAATCTCCGCATGGCAGGGCGACGAAAAAAACCTGAGAGCGAAGCCAAGACCTACATGCTCCGCTTATCCGTGGTCAAAAGTGCATTGGATTCGTGACTCTCACAGTCCGCGGTGCGCCAGATCTTCGATCAGCCGCGAGTAGAAGTGGAGGGCGTCGAAATTCTCGCCCGGTCGCACGAACAGGCCGTCCGGCGTCTGCGCAAAGTGATCCACCGACAGCGTGCCGACGACCTCGCCCCACACCGCCGAACGCATCGACACCAGGCCGTCGTTCGCTCCCTCCGCCGGCGTCAGGATGTTCCAGGCCCGGCGCAGCAGCGGCGACACGCGCGACGACGGCACCGACGCAATGTAGGAGAAGTAACGCACGCCGGCCGCGTCGGGGGTGCGCTCGTTGAAGTCCCGGCAGGCGTCGGTGCGGCAATCGCGGAAGCCGGCGACGTTGATCCCGAACGCCTCCAGCGTCAACAGCAGCGGTACGCGCTGGCGGAAGTTGAGACAGAACCAGTCGGCGACGGCGGTGCCGTGGTGCGGCGCGGCGATGGTCGTCAGCGATGCCACCCGGTCGGCCATGCCCAGGTGCGTGATGAGGTAACGAGCGTCGAGTCCGCCCATGCTATGAGCGACGAGGTTGATCGGCTCGCTGGTCCAGTGGCGGATGAGGTCGCGCAGCTGCTCGGTGCGCTCGACGACGCCGCCGGTCGGCTCGACGTTGGGATACAACGCCTCGATGCCGCGCTCGCGCAGAAACGGCCGCAGGTGCGCGAAATAGTTGGTGTCTTCGGGGATCTGCATGCGCAGCATGGTCATGGCCAACATGCCGTGGCAGAAGACGATCGGATGGCGCGGCACGCGGCGCAGGCGCGTTGGCCGAGGCATCCATCGACCGAGGGCGGGCGTTCGCGTTTCGCCGTTGATGCGTAGCGTCCGCAGATCCTCGACCGCGCCGGCGAAACGGCTGACCGCGGCGCGATCCTCCTGTTCTTTCACGGAGGCGGCCAGGGCGGATTCGGCGGCCGGCTCGCGGTTGAGAACCACGAAATCGAGCCGATCCGCGAACAGCCAGCGAAGCCGGTCGAGTCCGTGCGCCAGGGCGTCCGCCGCGCCGGCGCGAGGACCGGGCATGAGCACGAAGGGCCCACTCGGCCAGCCGAGCGAGGTCGCGGCCAGGGCCAACTCCGGCTGGAGTTTGTGCCCTTCCGGCGGCACACCGCACAAGTAAAACACCGCTGGGGGTGCGCCGTGCTCCTCTTGCAGAGCGCGGAGCAGATCGGTCAGCCGAGCGGCCAGGGCGGACTGCGTCAGCCGCTGAACGCCCTGCGGATCGTGCGTGAACTCCAGAGGCAGGACAACGACAATGCCGATGCCGGTTTCCACGGGGGCGCTGAGGACGACGTTGCACGCCCGCAGCGTCTGGTCGGCAAAGGTGATCTGGTGACGCGCCATGCGCCAGCCGCGACGAACCGGCGGTAGATCGGACTCGAAGGAGACCTCGAACTGCCCGTCCGGCCGCACGGGCGCGTCGGCTTCCAGGCTGATGCCGCCGACCTGCGTCTGAACGTGGGCGGTCGGCGGCGCCGCCACGGACGTTCGCCGCCAGCGCTTCCACCATCGGCCTTGGTGAAGAGGGACGAATGGGGATGAGATAACGAGTCGGCCACGCACCCACAGGCGATGGGCCGACGCCAGGGTGTCGTGCATTTGCACTTCGTGGATAACGAGCGCGGATGCCGGCGCGGATGGCCGGTGCGCGGTGGCTTCCGGGGGAGCCATCGGTGCCTCCTCTTCTCGTTCCCTCCTTTCTTATTCTACGCCATCAATCCGCACGAAAGCGCTGCGGAGAAGGGACTTTCCCCGGATTTCTTCGGTGGATGATTCACAAGGAAATAATATCCAGGTCTCGATGCCATCCGTGGAGATAGCCCGCCACGGGGAAGGGGCGCAGGGTGGTCCCCGCCTCGATGAGCACGGCGGCGGGCAGCGGCCGCTCGCGCGGTGACAGGGTGGTGGCACTCGTCAGCCGGACGCATGCTTCCGCATCCGTGACCCGCGCGGTGACACCCGAAGCGTGCCCCGCCAGCAATATGCCCAGCGCCCCCGCGACGAGCGCGACCAACCGCCGCTGTCGAGGTGCGCCGCCGTCGCCGCCGAGGATCAGATCGACCGGCCCAGCCGGCGCGAGCGTCGCGGCCAGCGCCGCCGCGGCGCGTTCCGCCGTCACGTCTTCACGCTCATGAAGCAGCAGATGGACGCGATCGATGCCGAGGCTGAGGACTTCGCGCAGCGCCTGCCCGATACGCGGGGGGCCGAGGGCCGCGACCTCGATGCACACGCGCTCCGGGGCCGCATCGCGCAGCGCAGGGCGTTCTCCAGGGCGGCGCGATCGGCGGCGCCGAGCGTCCAGTACGATTCCAGCACATGCTCGCCATTTTCGGCCGAACTCGGCAACACGGCCGGCAGCGGCTCGACGACTACCAGCACACGCAAGGGGCGTTCAATGACGCTACCTGGCGGCGGCGTGGGACGTTCGGCCGGCGGCGTCCGCAGCAGGTCGGCAGCGCGGACGTGCGGAGCGTAATAGCCGCGGCGCAGGGCGGCCAGGTCTTCGTCGAAACGGCGCAGCCGGTCGCGGACTTCGGCGTGACCGTGAGCCAGCACGCGGCGGCCGAGATCCTGGCGAGCGGCGGGTTCATCGCGGTCCTCGGCCTGGCAGAGCCGGCTGAGCCAGGCCATCCGGCCGAGCGTGGCGTCAGCGGCCTTGAGCCAGGCCGTCGCCTCGGCCAGCGCAAAGCAACTCGCCTGCACGTCCGAGTTGCGCCCGAGCGCCGCGCCGAAGACCTGCCAGGCCGCCCTCAGCCGCGAGCGGACCTCCGCCTTGAGCGCTTCCAACTCCAGCACATCCCGCCCGAGGTGGCGCGCTCCCGTCTCCGCGCCGCCGGCCAGCCAGCGCGGCAGCACCTCGCCGGCCAGCGCCCGGAGGATGACGCAACGCTCCCGCAGGGCGGCATCCGTCTGCCGAAGCTCGGCCAGAATCAGTCGCGCGCTGGCCGTTTCCAGGTCGAACGAATGGGACCGTCCATGAGCGCATCGGCCGATCGTCTCCAGCGCCAGCGCTTCCGCCAGATACAGGGCTTCCTCCCAACTCGAAATGCGCCAAGGATGATCTCGAATATCGTCTACGGCGCGCAACAGGTCCACCGGCACGGTTGAGGGAAGATCCGTCTTGCCCGTCGGCTCGGCGGATCGGCGGACGCCTTCCAGGGCTGTCTTGTTCTCGCCGGCCACCATGTCGGGAACGAGACGCGGTTGCAGCAGATCGATGGGGGCGAGAAGGAAGTCGCCGGAAGTGTAGGCGGTGGGAGCGGCGAGATAGTCGGCCATCGTCCTCGGCGGCGGGCCAGACCCCGGCTCCACCAGCGGACGGTCGCTTTCTCGGATGGGCGGAGACAACTGGTCCTGCACGGCGATGGCGTACTCGTCCAGCCTCGTCGCCGCATAATCCAGCCAGACGCGCAGCAGCATCACGGCCAACTCGGCGTCGAGACCTGCTTCCAGCCGGTCGTGTGTCCGCAGCAGCAACAGCTTGCCGGCCAGCACGTGTACCGCTTGCCGGGCGAAGGCGGCGCCGACTTCCTCCTCGGCCGCCGGTTCGTGGCTCTGACTTCGCCAGTCGTTCGCCAGGACAGTCAGGCGGTCCTCGGCCTCCTGGATCTCCTGCGCGTTCGGCCAGGAGGGCGCGACGTTGCATCAGGATCGGCCAGTCGCCGGGGACATCGAGGAGTGCGTGCCTCTGCTCGTCATCCGCCAGCAGGGAGGCGTGCCGTCGATACACCTCATCCGCGGGACGCCGGCCGGGTGTGGCGCATCTGGTCCGCGTCCCGGAGGTCTGCGTGCAGTTCAGCGGTTCGCGCTTCCAGACCCTCGCGGACCTCGGATGCCAGCGTGGCGAGCAACTCGGCGCGGCTGCTCGCCTCCGCGGATAGGGAAACGTCGTCCAGCGTTTCCAGCAAGTAACGCCGCGCCGCCACGTCGGCCAGCAGATGCTTGACGGCCGCGTCCTCCGCACGCGGCGCCAAAAAACCATCCGAGCCCGCAGCGTCAGCGAGGGAATGCCCCTCGCTGACGCTGCGGGCTCCGAGGAAAACAGCTTTTTCGCTGGCTCCAAGCAAGCGACGCAGGCCGGTCAAGTGGTGCTGGCGCAGCAGGCGACCGTCGGCGGCAGCCCAGGCGAATCGACCGTCCCAGGTACGGCGTGTCCGCACCTCCGTTTTCGCCACCAGCGCCTCGGCTACTTCCAGTACCCTCAGCCGCCAGGGCGTACCCGCCGGTCCCGCCATCTGCTGACACGACTCCCGGACGAGCAGCGCCAATTGTTGTGCGTAGCGAGCCAGCATTTCCAGATGATCGCCGCGAGCACGTTCCACGGTGGCCGGCCCGTTCGCCAGGGTCTGATCGAACTCGTCCAGTTTGTGGTCGAGTTGATCGAGAAGCCGGAAGACGTCAGCCCGCACCTCCGCGCCGGTGGAGTGTTCGAGACCTCCAATCCATGTCTGCCACGGATCGAGGCACCGCGGCGCGGCAGGGCGGACAAGGCCAGCGCGATCCTGTGCCTCCAGTAACCGCGTTACCACCGGTGAGAGGACGGCGGACAGCAGGGATGGTGACCCGCCGCGGCCCCAGTCTACAACCGGATTGGCCCGCCAGCACGCCTCGCATTGAATGCACCGATCGCCATGCACCGTCACCCGCACCGTTTCCGCCGGCCCTCCGCGCACCTCGTATACGCCGGTCGGACAGACGTGACGCAGTTCGCGGACGGCTTCGGCCCGCTGTCGCGGCTGCGCGGACTTCCACACCACATGGATGAGCGGCCCTCTCTCTGGGGAAAGATCGGATGGATCCTCGTCGCCGCCACGATCCTCGACATCGACCGCCGGCATTTCCTCCACGCCCGCCCGTCGCCGGCGCACCAGGCGGAGCAGGCTCCCGCCGATGGCCCGTATCGTACTCGCTAGGACCGCCAGGGAGCCTAGCCCCGCGACGACGAGTAAATCGAGCAGATTGATCTGTCGCACCAGCAACCCGAAAATAGCCGTCCATTTTGCTGACAATGGCATGTCATCGTTGCGGTAGAGAATGTGTCCCGCCGAGGCCAGCACCGGCCGGAGTCGTCCGAACCACCGGCGCAGGAGAATGGGGGTTGCGCTCGCTGTTCCGTCGTCCTCGGACGAGTGGTAGTGGACGCGCAACTCGCCGCCCGGCGGCAGATGGGGCCGCGGTCGGCGGGCCAGGTCGCGGAAGGCGTTGAGCGCGCCGTCGAGCACCACGCGGGCCAGCGCCGGCCGCGGTGCTACCTCGCGGAAGTGGAGCGGCGCGGCCCGCGTGCCCGAGGTCGTTTTGCAACTCGGTCCACTGCCCCCAGCGGACACGCGCCAGCACGCGGAACCAGCCCAGCAGTTTCCGCGGCAGCCAGCGGCGCGGCCGAGTCCAGATGGCAGCCGAGTCCAGCAGTAGATCCAGTTCCTGGTCGAACAGAACGCGCGTCTTTTTGACGTAGCCGGGCCAGCGCTGCGAGAACTCCATGTCCTTCCAGTAGCGCGTCTGTCGCAGCGGTCCCAGGTAGTGAACGCCGAGCGCATCGCGGAGGAAATCGCTGCCCTCGGCGCGGATGCGCGCCACCGCGCGGCTCAGCAACAGGCCCGTGGCCGTGGCCGATCCGGTCGAGTTCATCATCGGGAAATCGATGCCCAATCCCGCCGCCGCGCCGCCGACGGCCAGGCCATCCTCGACGAGATAGGGAACGTCGCGCAAGCCGCCGGCGCGAATGAGCCGGGCCGTCCATGCGCCGCGCCGGCCATCGCGTCGCCACGGTCGCAACGCCGGCATGTCCGCGAACCATTCCAGCAGTTGCCGCGGCTCGCCAGCGAAGTGACGCCGCAGATGCTCGGCCGGCAGCACGACGCTCAGGGTGAGGCTCTGCCGGTTGGTGCAGACAAAGCCGCGCACGTTCAGCGGTCGCCGGCTGGGATTGCGCAGCAGCAAATCGTGAGCGACGCCCTGCTCCGGCCCGACGCGGAAACATTCCTCGACGGCACCCGGCGGCAGGTCGATGACTTGTTGAAGACTGTAGAGGAACGCCGGCGTATGGCGCGGATCGCTGGAACGGTCGAGGCCTTCGCGGCTGACGAGATGGCCGGCGTCGCCCTCGGCGAGGAAGACGAGGTCGCCGTACAGGGGACCGCGCGACGTGGCCACGCCGATGACGCGCCGGCCATCGCGGATCAGCCCCTCGACCGTCGTTTCCGCCAGCAGGGCGACGCCGTGCGTCCGCGCGATCTGGGCGAGGTGGTGATCGAAGAGAGGTCGAAGTACGGTGTAACCGTGGCGAAAAGCGTCGGGGTCGCGGTAGGTGCTGCCGACGAGACGGCGTCCATCCGTGACGAAGCTGCCGCGTTCGATCAGCCGGCGCTCCCAGGCAAGTGCCTCGACGCCTTCCGTCCCGAGGATTTCCGGATGGGCCAGGTTCTCGGCGAAGCAAACGCCGCCAAGTTCGTTCCCGCCGCCGGCCATTGGGGCGGCCTCGACGATGGCGACCGCGAAGCCGGCCCGAGACAGACCGATGGCCGCGGTCAACCCCGCACAGCCGGCCCCCACGACAACCACGTCGTACTGAGCGAAACTCATCATCAGCCTCAAGGGCGAACGGCCGGCGTCAGCCGGCTGGTTGGAGCCGTAACCAGCCGGCTGACGCCGGCCGTTCGCCTCAGACCAGTGCGGGTGCGGGCTGGGTAAACGGTTCGTTCGCCTCGGCACGGCGTCTCAGCTCCGGGCATGGATCGAAGCGGCGGCCGTGTCGCGCCGCCAGGGTCGTCAGTGCCTGGACGACGTCGGCCAAGCCGCGATCGTCGGCGTAGCGCAGGGGGCCGCCTCGGTGCGGTGCCCAGCCGGTGCCCAGCACCATCGCCAGGTCGATCGCCGCGGCACCGGCGGCCAAACCCTCACTCAGGCCCAGGGCCGCCTCGTTGACCATCAAGAATACCATGCGTTCGCGGCCTTCGCTCAGCCGCGCCGCCGCCGGCAGGGCGGACGAGCTTTCACCGCGCAGCAGTTCCTGGACCCGCGAGTTGACCTTCGGTTTCTTGCCGCCGTGAAGGTAGAAGCCGCGGCCGTTCTTCTGGCCGAGCAAGCCGGCGGCGCGCATCTTCTCGAAAGCCGCGTTCGCCTCGAAGCGTCCGGCCAGCACCGGCCGCATCGACTCCGCCACGTGCGCCGCGATGTCCAGTCCGATTTGGTCGAGCAGTTCCAGCGGTCCCATCGGCATGCCGAACCGCTTCATGACGTGATCCACCTGCTCGACGGACAGTCCCTCGGAGATCAGCACGACGGCCTCGTTGAGGTACGGCATGAGGATGCGGTTGACCACGAAGCCGGGGCTGTCGCGCACGACCACCGGCGTCTTGCCCAGGTTGATCGCCCATTGCGTCAGCGTGGCCAGGACCGGCTCACTGCTCGCCGGCGCACGGGCGACCTCGATCAGCGGCATCTTGTGGACCGGGTTGAAGAAGTGCATCCCGGCGACGCGCTCCGGGTGCGTCAGCCCTTCTTGCAGCCGCTCGACGGGCAGCGACGACGTATTCGTCGCCAGCACAGTCGTCGGCCGGGTGCGCGCCTCCAGCTCGCGGAAGACGGCTCGCTTGGCGTCGAGGTCTTCCAGGGTCGCCTCGACGACGACATCGACGTGGTCGAAGCCTTCCCATTTCAGCGTGCCCTGGATGGCGGCCAGGCGCTCGACCGACTCCGGCTCGGTCAGCAAGCGGCGCTCGACCGCCTTCCGGAACAGGCCGGTGATGCGCGCCAGGCCGGCGTCGAGTGCCGCCTGGCTGACTTCTTGCACGATTACCTTGCAGCCCTTGAACGCGGCCAGCTGGGCGATGCCCGCGCCCATGGTGCCGGCGCCGACGACGCCGACGCGGCGCACCTCCGCCGGCGTCGTACCGCGCAGCTCGTCGGGCAGCTTGCCGGCCTTCTCGGTCTGGAAGAACAGCGCGATCAGGTTGCGGCAGGCGGTGCTGACGGCAAGACGCCCGGCCGCGCCGCGCTCGTACTCCAGTCCGGCGGTCATGCCCTCCTGGATGCCGACTCGGATCGCCTCCAGTGCCTCAAACGGCGCCGGCATGTCATCCCAGACGCGCCGCCGCATCAGGCGCTCGGTGGCCCGGAAAAGAATGCGCCGCCCGATTGGATTCGATTCGAGCACGCGCTGCCGCCACGTCCGCAGGGGCAGCCTCTCACGCTGCCGTTTGCCTTCGCCGATGGCGCGGCCCGCCAAGTGGGCGAACTGCTCGCGCAGCTGGGACTCGGTCGAGGCCAGGGCGTCGGCCAGGCCCCAGCGAAACGCCTCGGCGGCGCTGAGCCGTTTGCGGTCGAGGATGACCCGCAAGGCCCGCTCCAGGCCGATGACGCGCGGCAAGCGCTGTGTGCCGCCCCAGCCCGGCAGCAGACCCAGCTCGACCTCGGGCAAGCCGAGTTGCGTACTCGGCTTGTCGATAGACGAGCCGGTAATCGCAGGCCAACGCGAACTCGAGGCCGCCGCCCAGGCACGCGCCACTGATCGCCGCGATGCTGGGCATCGGCAGGCCGGCGAGCTTGCCGAACAGCTTCTGCCCGGTTGCCGAAATCGCCGTGGCCGCGGCGGAGTCTTGAATGCCGAGGAACTCGTGCAGGTCGGCCCCCGCGATGAAGCCGCTTTTCTTGCCGCTGCGAACGACCAGCAACGGCGCCTTGCTATCGATCACCGCATCGAGCGCGGCGTCGAGATCGGCCAACACTTGCCGGTTGAAGACGTTGACGCCGCGGCCCGGCACGTCGAGCTGGAGGACCACGCTGCCGTCGATGTCGCGCTCCACCACGACCGTCTCGGACTGAAAGACCCTCATGCGGTTATCTCCGATTGGCTAATCCCAGAGTCACAGAGAGCACAGAGAAAAAAGATATAAAAATGGTATATTCTATTTCCAATCTTCGTTATCGTTCTTTGTCTCTGCCCTTCTTTTCTCTCTGTGTTTTCTGTGACTCTGGGGTTCATTGTCTACTCTGTCTCTACCAGCAGCGCCGCGCCTTGTCCGCCGCCGACGCACAACGTCGCCAGACCGCGACGAAGGTTGCGCCGCCGCAGTTCCTTGAGCAGCGTCAGCACCAGCCGCGTACCCGTCGCGCCGACCGGATGCCCCAGAGCGATCGCCCCGCCGTTGACGTTTAGCCGGCTGCGGTCGATTTCACCCAGCGCCGAATCGCGGCCCAGGTGTTCGCGGGCAAACTGCGCCGAGGCGAAGGCTTTTTCGTTGCCCAGCACCACGGCGGCGAACGCCTCGTTCATCTCGATGAGATCGATGTCCGTCAGCTTGAGGCCGGTCTTTTGCAGCAGCTTGTTCGTGGCGAACACCGGTCCGAGTCCCATCCGCGACGGATCGCAGCCGGCGTAGGCGTAGGCACGCAGATAGCCCAGCGGCCGCCGACCGTCGGCGCGGGCCGCCTCGCCGGGCATGACCACCATCGCCGCGGCGCCGTCGGTGATCGAGCAGGAGTTGCCGACCGTCACCGTGCCGTTCTTCTGGAAGAACGGCTTGAGACGAGCCAGCGCCTCCAGCGTCTGTTCCTTGCGCGGGCCGACGTCCTCGGCGACGGTACGGCCGGCCGCTTCGGCCGGCACCGGCGTGATTTCCTCGGCAAGCACGCCGCGCTTCTGAGCGTCGGTGGCGCGGCGATGGCTCTCCAGCGCGAAGGCGTCCTGCTCCTGTCGAGTCAGGCCGAAATCGCGGACGAGCAACTCCGCCGTATCGCCCATGATGAGGCCGCATACCGGGTCGGTCAGGCCGAACTGCACGCCGACGACCGGCTTGAAGTGCCGCGGCCGGAAGCGCAGCAGCGCGGCCAGCCGCTGCCGCCAGTTCTTCGCCTTGCCCAGTCGCAAATACAGCTCCGTCGCCTCGCGGTTGTAGAGTAAGGGGATGCGGCTCATCGATTCGACGCCGCCGGCGACGACGGTGCGGGCCTCGCCGAGTTGGATGAGCTGGGCGGCCGTGGTGATCGCTTCCATGCCGGAGGCGCAGTTGCGCTGGACGCTGTGGGCGATGCGATCGCGCGGAATGCCGGACAACAGGGCGATGACGCGCGCGATGTTGGCCGCGTCCGGCGGCATGGCGACGTTGCCGAAGACGACTTGATCGACCTGGTCGGGCCGCAGGCCGGCGCGCTGGAGCACGGCCGTGGTGGCGATGCGGCCAAGCTCCTGGGCGGACACCGAAGCCAGTGGGCCATAAGCCTTGGCGAAGGGCGTGCGGATTCCTTCGAGAATGGCGATGTCGAGCATGAGGACGCCTCCTTGGAGTTGTTTTCGACGAGATGGGCGGGTCGGTCAAGAGGGGGTAGCGAGTCCACAAGCCCGGAGCGTTAGCGACGGGTTATCCAAACCCGTCGCTAACGCTCCGGGCTTGTAGGTGGAGAGCTACCTGCTCACGCCGTCGTGTGGCCGTTACCGTTGACCGAGGGCGGCGACTCGCGCAGCTTGCGGCGCAGCACCTTGCCGAGGAAGTTCTTGGGCAACTCGCTGACCACCTCGATCTTGCCGCGGCCGTTTCTGCTTGCCCAGGTGCAGCTTGCAGTGGTCTTCCAGGGCGGCCAGGTCCAGCTTGCCGCCGCCGCGCGGCACGACCAGCGCCTTGACCAACTCGCCGCGATCGTGGTCCGGCACGCCGACCACCGCCGCCTCGGCCACGTCCGGGATAGCCGCGCAGCACCTCTTCCACCTCCGCCGGGAACACCAGGAAGCCCGACGTTTTGATAATGTCCCTTTTGCGATCCACGAAGGTGTAATAACCTTCGCCGTCGCGGCGGGCCATGTCGCCGGTGAACAGCCAGCCGTCCTTGAGCACCGCCTCCGTGGCGCAGCGGGTTGTTGAAATAGCCCTTCATCATCTGCGGGCCGCGCACCACCAGTTCGCCGACCTGCGCCGTCGGCCACGCTCGGCGCCCGTCTCGGGATCGACCAGGCGCGCCTCCGTGTCCGGCAGCGGCAGGCCGATGGTGCCCGGACGGTTGGCCGTCGCCGGACGGGTTGGCGTGCGTCACCGGGCTGGCCTCGGTCAGGCCGTAGCCCTCGACGATGGCGCCGACGCCGTGCTTCTCGAACTCCGTGCGCACGCCCGGCTCCAGGGCCGAGGCGCCGGAGATGACGAAGCGGATGAACGACAGGTCGTGTGGCTCGTCGCGCATGAGGTTGTTGAGGGCGTGCGAGCATGGCCGGCACGGCCGGCACGATCTCCGGCCGCTGCGCTTCCAAGCAGCGACAGCACCGCCCGCGTCTCGAAGCGCGGGTGCAGGTGCAGCGTGTCGCCCTTGGCCCAGCTGGTCAAGAGCGACACCGTCAGGCCGTAGGCGTGGAAGAACGGCAGCACGCCGAGCAGGCTCTCGGTGCCGTCGTCGCCGCCGCACCAGTTGCGCAGCTGCAAGGCGTTGGCCACCAGGTTGCGATGCGTCAGCATGACCGCCTTGGGCGACGACGTCGTGCCGCCGGTCGGGGCCAGCACGGCCACGTCTTCCTCGGGCGTCACGGCGACCGCCCGCTCCAGCGGCTCCGCTTGCAGCAGGTCCTCGAAGCGATGGCGGCGGGCGTCGTGCGGCAGGCGCAGGTAGCCGCTGCGGCGCAGGCGCTCGATGCGATAGAGCATGCCGCGCCACATGGCCATGCGGCGGGCCAGCGAGGTCAGGACGACGTGTTCCAGCGGGCCGCGCTCCAGCGCGCCCGATCACGGCCGGGGCCAGCAAATCGAGGGTGACGACGATGTGACAGCCGGTCGCCTCCAGCCAGTGGCCGACCTCCTCGGCGACCATGAGCGGGCTGAGCTGCAGGGCCGTCGCGCCGGTCAGCCAGATGGCTTGCAGGGCGATCAGGTACTCGGGGATGTTCGGCAGCAGCACGCCCGACGTGCCGGCCCGGCCGGCGCCCGAGGTCGGCCAGGGCGCGGGCCAGCCGCCGCGCCTGCTCGTCGAGTTGGGCGAAGGTCGTGGCCCGGCCGTACAGCGTGCAGGCCGGCCGCTCCGGGATGCGCCGCGCCGCCCGCTCCAGCAGGGCGCTCAGCGGCACACGCGGGTAAGGCACGGACGACGGCATGTCACAGGGGTATTCGTCCAGCCAGGACTGCTGCCAGGATGGGACCGACAACTCCGGGGATCGCAGTTCGGCGACAGGGGCGTCACGGCGGCTCTCCTTCCGGCGCAGTCGCTCGTTGACGCGCGACACGCGAACAGGATTACAGCAGGGGAGGGGGACCGAGAGGCGCGAGACGGATGAGCGGACAAGACTGCGTGACACGAGCCGCTCAGGTGTGATTTCGGGGCCGTGGCCTCTCTTCTCTTCTCTCCACTATATTTTACGTTGCTTCTCCGACAGAAACAACCGGCCGAACCGCGTTTATTCGGCATCCCGCGGAGAGGGACTGCAGAACATACCGATCGCGCGGGATCTGCCGCCGACTGCTGCGGTGGGCGACAACGGTTACGCCGGACATAGAATGCCCCGGCGAGCTGGTTTGGCACATGGATTGGGAGATGGACTCATGCCGACTCTGCTGCAAAGCGACGTGCCCGGCTACCCCTGCCGCCGCGGCAAGGTCCGCGACGTCTACGACCTCGGCGACCGGCTCGTCATCGTCGCCACCGATCGCATCAGCGCCTTCGACTGGGTGCTGCCGACCGCCATCCCCGACAAGGGCCGCGTTCTGACCGCCCTGACGCTGTTCTGGCTCGATCCTCTCGGCGTGCCGCATCATCTGCTGAGCACGGACCTGGCGGACATGCGGCCGGCCTTCGCCGACCGCGCCGAGGAACTGCGAGGCCGCACTTGCCTGGTGCGCAAGGCGTCGGTGGTGCCGATCGAGTGCGTCGTGCGCGGCTACCTGGCCGGCTCCGGTTGGAAGGAGTATCGCCGGCACGGCACGGTCTGCGGCATCTCCCTGCCGCCGGGTCTCGCTCAGAGTGCTCGCCTGCCCGAGCCGATCTTCACGCCCGCCACCAAGGAAGAGAGCGGCCACGATCAGAACATCTCCTTCGACGAGATGGCCCGGCGCGTCGGCGGCGAACTGGCCGCGGCAGCTGCGCAGCGCAGCCTCGACGTCTACCGCCGGGCGGCCGAGCACGCCCGCTGCGCGGCCTGATCCTGGCCGATACCAAGTTCGAGTGGGGCCTGATCGCCGGATGGGCAAATCATTCTGATCGACGAGGTGCTGACGCCGGACAGCTCGCGCTTCTGGCCGGCGGACCAGTACCGCGAGGGCGTCAGTCCGCCGTCGTTCGACAAGCAATTCGTGCGCGACTGGCTGGAGACGACCGGCTGGGACAAGAACAGTCCGCCGCCGGAGTTGCCCGCCGATGTGGTTGCGCGCACCGCCGCCAAGTACCGCGAAGCGTACGAGCGTCTGACCGGCCGACCGCTGTCGCCAGCGACGGCCTAAGAGATAGCGGACAACACTTCTCTCTCTCCATTCGCGGCCGACGCCGAGGTTGACTACTGGGCCATTCGGTGCGCTAACCTCGGCCGATGGCGCGGCCTAACCTGAGAAAGCATCTGCGCGTTGCTGCGCTCGCTGGCCCGCTGATGATGGAAGAATAGTTGTTGTGGAAACAAAAGAACCCCGTATAATCCTTGAATGTGCCATAATCAGATTACTCAGCACCTGAGGAAGAGCAGGAGGGTGGAATGTCGAGACTTGTTACGGTCCACGGATTGGTTGGGAGATGGACAGCCTTCGCGGTAGCGCTGGGGCTATTCAGCGTATCGCTGGCGGCGGTCTTCGGCCAGTCGGACGGCAGTTCTTACGTGCCGGGTCCGGCACCATTCATCTTACCGATTGAATGGCAATGTCAGGAAGACGTTCCGACTCCGCTGGACCGGACGGACTTCGGACTCAACGAACAGGTAGACTTCTGGATTGATCCGACTACATGGGTAGATGAAGACTATTCCGTCGATCCGTACGGCAATCTGACGCCGGTATACGATTCTTTAGGACTCGTTATCTGGTCCGTAACCGGAGCAGGGACAATCTACCCCACGATTGGCTACAGCACCACACTCACCGTTGACGAAGTGACGCAGGACTCTCCCGTGAGCGTTGAGGCTCAGGTATGGGATTCGGAAACCCTGGGTCTTGATCCGCCGGTGACGCTCCAGGCAGGAGGTGGCGGAGGGATGATGGGGCAGGTACCCACGGGAATTCAGGGTGTTGTATGGTATGACGATTTGGGAGTAGGAGCCCCGGGACCGCCTAACAATCAGGTCGGGGCTCGCAGTCGCTTCTGGTATCAGGTGACGCCCGCGTTCGTCAACTTCTCCGCCACCCAATTCCAAGAAAATATTCCCGCTATCCCCCTGCCTCCTCCCTATGCTGCCCCTGTCTGGCCAGATGGCACACCTGTTAACATCGGCGCGAACATCGTGCCGTTCAACGTTGCCAACGTCACGTTCGGGCCACCGAATGCACAAGTGCTGCAGCCCAACATGGTGCGCGACCGGATCGGTACCGGGCCGTGGCCGGTTGGGCAGTTGGGGGATCCACCTCAAGCATTTAGCTACAGCGTTCCCGTACCCCTGGAGTACTCATCGGCCGGCGCCTGGATCCGTATCGCTTCGACGAATAGCAAGTGGCATCCGCGGGAATTCCAAGCGAACTTACAAGCGCGCGTTGGCCTCGACCCTGGGTCGGGACCCGTCTGGGGAGGGCTGCAAGGTCCTTGGCAGTGAGCGGGAGGATAGCGGAAAGGCTCGTGTCTCTCCCCGTATCCAGAAGTGTTGTGGAGAAGCGTTTGTCTGAGCGTTCCGGGTACACTTCACTCTTTTTTTCCCGCAGGAACCTTTGGGATGAGAAAGGCACTCGTCGCATGGCTACTTCCTTGTTACTCGTGGCGAGTTTGTGTTCCGTGATCACCCAGAAAGAAGAAACGGAAGGAATGACGCCAGCATTCAAGCAAGATCTGGCTCGCCTGGCCGCGTTACGCCATGGAAGGGACACCCAGCTAAGAAGGGTCGATCAACTTGGTCAAGAATTGCTCCAAAAATATTCTGGCGGCAGGGAGCAAGGGGCAATCTACTACCAACTGGCGCACATCCACGCCCAAAGCGGTTTACGCGAACCCGACCGCGTCATCGCGTATGCCAGCAAGGCGTTGGCTTTCCCTCTGGATCCATCGCAGCGTATGCGAATGTACGTTTACTGGGGAGACGCGGCCCGGTTGAAACAAGGACGATCACCAACAGCGGCGCAGCGCAAGGAGGTGGCCCTAACCTATCTCCAAGGACTGAAAGAAACGTCCCGCTATCAGCTGCCGGATACTCCGCCTGAACTACCCGGTGTCTCACCTTACGACGTGGACGGCCCTCCAGCGGTGGTGGAAAAGGCTCGTCAGGAGCATAAGCGGGAGATGGATGCTCGGAAGGAGGCGGAATTTCAGCGTGAGATGATTCAGCATCGCAAAGTATTGACTCAACAGCTCGTGGATCTGTATTCTCGCAAGCCTTATGCGACGGAGGAGTTAGAACAACTTGCCCGCCAGATCCTGGGCGATCCAGCGGCCGTGGAGCGGCTGATGAAGGCTTTGCCGCCAGCTGTCGAGAAGGACCGACAAATGCAGGCAGCCCTCGACGCCAAGAACGCCGCCGCGCGGAAGAAGCCGTTGCCTGCACCAGCCTCCGCCGCTTGGGCCTATTTCTGGCTTTTTATCTCAGGAACGCTTGTCGTCCTTGCCATCCTCTCGCTGTTTTATTGGCGACGACGGCAATCGACTTGAGGGCGGCGCTGGCAACCGTCCAGCTCCGTCCCCTCGCCCCGCGAGGGTTTAGTAAAAAGGATACCAGGCGCTGAAAAGCGCAGGCATACACCCCCATGAGGAAAGCGCTCAGAGAGAGCAAACCGCAAGCCACGCCCGGCGGCGCGCGTTGCAGCAGTCGGCCGAGTATCAGGTAGATCGGGATAACTGCCGCCATGAACCGTCCCATGCTCCCCATGTACATCTCATAGCTGCGCATCACGTAGGGAATGAGCAGCATTGGTATGCTGAAGGCAATTTCCGTCTCCGACAACCAGCGTCTCCAGACTCCAACAGCAATTAACCCAATGGCCAGGATGAAGTAACACGGGTTAGCGAGGCGCAGGTTGAAGAACGGTTCGACTGGCTGGTGGCGCGTCCAGAAGCCTCCAGAGGAGGGATCGAAGGTGGTCCAAATGGGTTCCAACGTGAGAAGGGAAAAAACCTTGTTAGGTCCAACTCCTAACGGACGATCCCGCCAGTGGACTTGTGTCTTGGCAAATGCCAGCGGGTCGCCGAACTCGGCCCACTGATACCCCATGTAGGCCAGCAAGCCCCAAGAGGCGAGCGGCAGGTAAAGGACAAGCTGCCCAGCCAAACTCCGATAGGATTTCAGCGCTGCGAAGGAGACGGAGGGCGAAAGGAGCAAGCAAGGCGACGCCGACTGGTCGCGCGGCTGTTGCCGCTCCGATCACCAGCGCCGTTGGCAGCCAGCGCCAGTTCTGGTCCAGAGCATACAAGGCCAATACGGTGAAGAAGAGGAAAATGGATTCGCTGTAAGCCATTCGGAAGAAGAAGGTGGTGGGGAACAAGCCAAAGATGAGTAAGACGTAGTCCGTCGTGACAGCCGGTAACCCGACTATCCGAGATTCGGTGTACGCAGCCAGCACGGCAAAGGTTGCCAGCAGGAACAAGTGGCTACAGGTCAAAAGGGCCAGCTCAGAAGACCAGCCGGTAACTGTCATAAGAAGCCGTCCGGCCAGCGGATAAGCGGGGAAAAATGCAACGCTGGAAGGAGCCTCCGGGTCGTAAGCATAACCTTCCCGCGCGATGCGAGCATACCACCGGCCGTCCCAAGCGGCGAAGGTTGCCACCACCGACCGTTCCTTTCCCTGGCCGTAAGCCGTTGGTTGGACGTACTTTGAACCGAAGTAGCCTCCTAGTAAAGCAATGAGGCTCGTCAGGACATAGTAAGCAAAACCTATGCTGATCCACTGCGGCACGCGAGATTTCGTTCCGAATGGTGCGCCGTGTCCAGATACTTGAGGCGGCGTGGACATGAGTCATGTTCCCAATCAGGCGTTTCCGCGCTGGCGAGCGGCTGGTCAAAGTCTTCACCAGCCGGCTCACGCCGGCCGTTCGCCTATTTCATCCCCAGTTGGGTGAAGAGGAACGCATACACGTCGGCCTCCTGGGCGATGCGTTCCTTCAGCGACGTGCCGATGCCGTGTCCCGAGTCGAAGCTGACGCGCAGCAGCACCGGCAGACGCGAGGAACTGGCCGCCTGCAAGCGTGCCGCCATCTTGCGCGAGTTCGCCGGATCGACGCGCGGATCGTTCTCGCCCGTCAACAGCAACACCGCCGGGTACGCCGTTCCGTCCTTGACGCGGTGATAGGGCGAGTAAGCGTACAGCGCCTCGAACTGCTTGCTTGTCCTTGACGGTGCCGATATTCGGTGACGTTGAAGGCCCCGTTGGGGTGCAGCTCGACACGCAGCATGTCGAGGATGCCGACGTGAGCAGACGACGGCGCGAAACAGCTCGGGATGCTGCGTCAGCGCCGCACCCATGAGCAGGCCGCCGTTGCTGCCGCCCTCGATGGCCAGCTGCTGCGGGCTGGTGTACTTGTGCTCGATCAGGTAGTGGGCGCAGGCGAGGAAGTCGTCGAAGACGTTTTGCTTGTTCGTCAGGTTGCCGGCCCTGTGCCACGCCTCGCCGTACTCGCCGCCGCCGCGCAGGTTGGCGAGGACGTACACGCCGCCCTGCTCCAGCCATACCTTGCGGCCGACGCGGAAGCTCGGCGACAGGCTGACGCCGTAACCGCCGTAGCCGTACAGGATCGTCGGGTTGTTGCCGTCGAGCTTGACGCCCTTTTTGTGGATGATGTTGAGGGGGACCTTGGTGCCGTCCTTGGAGACGGCGAAGTCGCGCATCACCTCGCAGTCGCTGAAGTCGGCCGGCGAGGTGCGGAACAGCTTCGTCTTCGTCGCCTTGCCCGCGGCCGGATCATAGCGATACCACGCCGGCGGTTGCAGGTACGTTTCGACTGCGGAACAGCACGACGTCGCCTTCGAGCCGCACCACCTGGCCGACCGAGGAGACCGGCGGCACCGGCACCGGCTTTTGCGCCTCGCCATGCAGGTCGAAGACGCGCAGCCTGCGACGGGCCGCCAACGAGGTCCGCGACGTACAGCCGGTGGTCCGTGGCGACGAAGCCCTGGATGGCTGCCTCGCTCTCCGGCACGATCGTCTTCGCCTCTTTGAGACTCGGATCGGCCAGCGGCATCCGCAGGATCTGGCCGCGCGGCGAGCCCTGGCGCGACAGCAGATAGAGCGCCTGGTCCTGGCCGAAAGCCTGCAGCGGTGATCTTGTCGTCGAAATGCGTCAATTGTGCCCACTTGCCGGATGGCCCAAGGAGGTAATGGGCGAATTCGCCGCCGTCGCCGTTGGCGACGAGGGCCAGGACGTGCTTGCCGTCCAGCGAGGTGCGCAGCTGAATCTCGGCGATGCGCGGGAAGTCCTTGCCGAGGGCGTAGACGTCCTCGTTCGTTGGCGTGCCGAGCTTGTGGAAATAGACCTGCTGATAGAAATTGAGGTCTTCCTTCGGCCGTTCGTCGCCGCGTGGATAGCGCGTGTACCAGAAGCCGGAGCCGTCGGCGTTCCAGGCCACGCTGCCGCCGGCCGTGCCGCCGTTGACGCGCGGGATCACGTCGCCCAACTCCTTGCCGGTGGCCGTCTCGTAGACGTGGACCGTGCCCTCCTCGCTGCCGCCCTCCGACAGCGACACGGCCACGCGCTTGCCGTCCAGCGACGGCACGTAGAAATCGATGGCTGTCGTTCCCTTGGCGTTGATCTTGTTGGGATCGAGGAGGACGTGTTCGCTCTTCGGCTCGTCGGCCGATGTCAGGGTGATGAGCAAGGGCTGATTCTTCGGCGGCTGCACCTTGAGGGCGAAGAGCTTGCCGCCGCGGTAGACGAGGGCGACGTAATCGGGCGAGGTGGCGCTGTTCAGCTCGGTCAACCGCTGGCGCAGCCTCGCCAGGGCTGGCCGTTTATCGAGGTAAGCGCGGGCGTACTGGTTCTGCTCGCGGTCCCACTTCTGCACGGCTGCATCCTCGCCGTTTTCGAGCCAGCGGTAAGGATCGACGACCTCAACGCCGTGATAGGTGTCCGTCACGGGTTTTTTCGGCGTCGCCGGAGGAGGCGCCTCGTCCGCGCGTGCGGCGTGGAGGATCAAGAGGGACAGTGCCAGGCCGAACAGCGAAAGCACGGCGAGCCGAACCATGACAGACTCCTTGTGGACGGCGAACGGCCGGCGTAAGCCGGCTGGTGCGTACGCCACCAGCCGGCTTACGCCGGCCGTTCGCCCAGAAATTTAGTCTTTACCCGGACTCCGGTAGCCGGGCAAAGCGTCGATGCGTTTGCGGATGTCCGCCTGCGCGGCGAAAGCGTTCGTCCTTGAGCGAGCCGTATTGTTTGACAAACTCGGCGGCGGTCAGCCCCTCGGGCAAGCCTCGGGGTGAAAGGGCGTAGTCGGCGAGGCGAAACGATTTCTCGATGTCGGCCAGTCGGCCCGGCCGGTCGAGCAAACGGCGAGCGAAGGCGATGCCAGCGAAATCGGCGGACAGGTCGGCGAAGCTGAAGCCGCTGCCACCGTGGGCGTCGAGCCATTCCTTGAGGACGCCGGCGCTCTCGGCGGCCTCCGGCCCGGCCACGGCGGTCAGGGCCGCCGACACGGCGAAGTGCTGGGCCAGGTCGTGCCGGCCGTAAAGCGTCGGTTCGCCGAGCACGAGCAGCCGCTGCTCACGGGCCTCGTCCGTCTCGACCTTGCGCCACAGTCCGCGCGTCAGCAGGTTCTGGCGCAGCAGCGCGGAATCGTCCAGGGCGATGCCCAGCGCCAGCAGGTACGCCGGCGCCGACTGCTCGGCCGGTAAGCGGCGAGCGGTAGTCGCCCCGGCCCGGACGTAATACTCGGTGAGGTCATCACCCGTTCGGCGAAAGGGTCCGTCCGTACCGGGGACGCCACGCTGCGGTAGGCGCTGATTGTCGGCCGCGGCCTTCACGATAGCGGTCAGCACCATCCGGGCGTTATCGGCCAGGACAGCGGACGGGGCCTTCTTCGGCCCATCCGCCTCGCCGGCTCGCGCGGGACAGACGATTCCGCCCAGACTCAACGCGAACACGGCGGCGAAGCGTGCCTCCATAGACGATCCCTTGTAGGCGGCCGGAACGTGTCACCCCCTGCGCGGACCAACCACGCACCGCGGAGGACCATTCCCTTATTGTCCGTGCTGGGAGAGGGGCGTCCAGTGCGATGGGCCGCGAACGCCGCGCGGGTCAATGATTCAGGCTGAATTCGCCGCTGTTGAGAAGCACCCAGAAAACGTCGGCCAGCGCCTGCCGCACGTCCTGACGCGGCCCGCCGCCATCCACGTAGGGCACCAAACGTCTCGTTTCGGCCGCAGTGGGTTTGCGCGACAGCGTTGCCAGGAAAAGCGCTTCGATCCGTCCGGCCGTGTCCAGCGAGCGGTCGTCGGCCACGGTCGTCAACGTGCCGCCGCCCTTCAATCGCGTGGCATCGGCGATGAAGCGTCCGTTCATGAGCATTAGCGCTTGTGGTATGGAGCGCTGCGTCTCGGTGCGCGGCTGACCGCCGGCGAAGCGAGCCAGGAACGCGGCGCGGGTGTCGTCGCGCGGGCCGTCCGCCGGACGAGGACTCGCAGGCGGCCGATAGCCAGTCGCCGTCGCCAGACTGTCGAACAGCTGTTCGGGACTGAGTTCCTTGACGACGCGATGGGCGAACAGGCGAGAGGGCGGAGCCGAAGCGGCGTGTACGGCACTGGTGAGTTGGTAAGCCGGGCTGGCAATGATGCTCCGTATCAGGAAGTGCAGGTCAAAGCGGTGGGCGACGAATTGGTGGGCCAGCTCGTCGAGCAGTTCGGGATGGCTGGGCGGGTTGTCGGCCCGGAAATCGTCCACGGGTTCGACCAGTCCCAGGCCGAAGAAGTGGGCCCACAACCGATTCACCGTGGCGCGGGCGAAGTACGGATTTTCGGGGGCGGTCAGCCAGTCGGCGAGAGTGGTGCGGGCGCCGACGTTGTACTTCCAGCGCGGCTCGCTTTCATCGAGGAAACGAGCCTCGGCGCTGACGAGGCTGCCCGGAATCTTGAGATCGCGGCGGTCGAACACCTCGCGGATGCCGCCGTCCGCGGCGTCGCGCTGAAGCCCGGCGAAGAA
Source organism: uncultured Planctomycetota bacterium (assembly GCA_963849325.1). Classification (GTDB taxonomy): domain Bacteria; phylum Planctomycetota; class Planctomycetia; order Gemmatales; family Gemmataceae; genus JAJPHU01. The sequence goes on from CAWKHF010000012.1 coordinate 1,389,035, forward strand.
GGCCGCGTAGCCCCAGAAATGGCGGCGCGTCCAGGCGGCGGACGGATGGTCGTGACACTGGGCGCATTCGATGCGCACGCCCAGGAACAGGCGGGCCGTGCTGGCGGCCAGGTTCTCCGCCCGGACGTCCTTGGCCAGGTAGAAGGCCATCGGCGTCGGCGCCGCCGCATCGGCCGGCTCGGCGAGCGGCATCCGGCCCAGCCGCACGCGCTCGCCGCCGAAGGGGAGCGTCAGCAGCTCGCGCACCATGCGGTCATAGGGCACATTGCGGGAGAACTGCCGGCGGAGCCAGTCGTTGAAGCGGTCGAGTTGCCCTTGCACCGGATCGTTGCTGCCGGACTCCGGGATCAGCAGCTCGCGCCAGACGTTGACGAAGTGCTCGACGTGGGCGCGGTCGTCAAGCAGCCGCCGCACCAGCCGTTCGCGCTTGTCGGACGTTTGGTCGGCGAGGAACGTCCGCGCCTCCGCCAGGGTCGGGATGCGGCCGATCAGGTCGAGATAGACGCGCCGCAGATATTCGGCGTCATCGGCCAGGGCGGCGGGCTTCACTCCTTCCGCCTGCCAGCGCGCGGCGAGGAGTTGATCGATCTTCCGCGCCAACTTCGGTTCGCTCAGCGGCTCGGCCGCATGCAGCGGCCCGGCGCAAACCAGCGGCGCTCCCAGCACCAGCAGTCTCATCGCGTGGCGTAGCATGATGGTCGAAACTCCTCCCAGCCGCGAGCATCAGCGAGCGGGGCAGCCCGCTCGCTGACGCTCGCGGCTCGGATAAACACTATCGAAGCTCCCACAAGCAGACGATGCCATCCGCGCCGGCAGAGAAGGCACGGCGACCGTCGGACGAGACGCCGACACTCAGCACCGGCTTGTTGTGTACCTCGAAACTGTCCCGGCATTCGCCCGTTTGCAGGTTCCACCAGCGAACCGTGTGGTCGTAGCTGGCAGTCAGGGCGTGCCGACCGTCGGGCGTGAAACAGGCGGCGCGGACGTAGCCGGCATGGCCTTCGAGGCGGCGGATTTCCTTCTTGGTGGCCACGTCCCACAGACGCACCGTGCGGTCGGTGCCGCCGGTGAGCACCTGACGGCCGTCAGGCGAGAATGCCGCCGTCAACACCGGGCCGTTGTGCCCGACAAGGAAGCCGAGCTTCTTGTTGGCGAACGGGTCCCACAGGACGCAAGCATCATCCTCGGTGCCGCTGGCAACGACGGTGTGCCCATCCGGCGAGAACGCCACGGCATAGAGGGTATCCGTCAGTCCCTTGAGCTTGCGCAGCTCGCGCCCCGTCGCTATCTCCCAGAAACGCACCGTGCCATCGCGGCTGGCGGTGACGGCATGGCGGCCGTCGGGGCTGAAGGCCACGCCGGTCAGCGCCTTGGTGTGGCCCTGGAAGCGGCGCGTCTCCTTGCCGGTCGAGACATCCCACAGGCGGGCCGTGTGATCGCCGCCGGCCGACAGGGCGAATCGTCCGTCCGGGCTGAGGGCCAACGCCTGCACCTTGTCGGTGTGGCCCTCCCATACGGCGACCTCCTTGCCGCTGGCCGCGTCCCACACGCGCAGCGTGCCATCCCAGCCGGCGGAGAGGATGCGCCGGCCGTCCGGCGTCAGAGCGGCGCCCGTTACCCAACCGTCGTGCCCGCCGCAGCGAACGATCGGCAAACGTCTCGGCTCCAGGCTCCACAGCTTGAGCATCTCATCCTGGCCGGTGGTGACGAGGAAGTTCCCGGCGGACGCCACGACGATGGAACCGATGGCGCCGTGATGGCCAGTCAGCAACACCTGCTCCTGCCAGGAATCCGTCGCCCATAACACCAGGCCGGACCCGGCGTGGCCGCTGACCAGCTGCGCCGTCGGGAGTGAAGGCCAGCGCGCGCACGGCGCTCCGCTGCTTGCGCGTCAGCAGCAGTTTGTGCTCGGGCAGTTGCCAGAGCTTGAAAGTCGCATCACTGCCGCCCGTCGCCAGCAGCGGAGCATGGGGAGCGAAGGCCAGCGCCGTCACGTCGCCAGCGTGGGCGGACCAACTCGCTGTCTCCTGGCCGGTGGACACGTCCCACAGTTTGACAACGCCTGCGCCTTGTCCGTCCTTGTCGCCGCCGCTGGCCAGCAGTCTGCCATCCGGAGAGAAGGCCAGGCGCGCGATGCTGGTTTCGTGGCCGGTCCAGGCAGCTCGTTCGCGCAGCGGCTCGGGCACCGCCGCGGCATCGGGTACGTCCCACAACAAAATGGCGTGGTCGGCGCCGGCCGTGGCGAGGGTCTTGCCGTCGGGGGAGAAGGCCGCGGTGCGCACGGCGTTGCGATGGCCGCCCAGCGAGGCGATGGGTCGCCCGTCCGGCACCGACCACAGGCGAGCCGTGCGGTCGCGGCTGGCGCTGGCCAGTAGCTTGCCGTCCGGCGCGAAGGCCAGCCCGACCACGCCCGCCCGGTGTCCGCGCAGCGTCGCCTTCACCTGCCAGGTCTTCACGTCGCGGAGCACGATGGTCCGATCGTCACCGGCGGTGGCGACGGTACTGCCGTCAGGCGAGAGGGCGGCGATCGCATGCAGTCCGTGGCCCGCGCGCTGCGTGTGCCGTGCCTGCAAGCGCGGGATACTGGCGTCCCATAGCTCGATGGTGCGGTCGGCAGCGGCGCTGGCCAGCTGCCGGCCGCTCGGCGCGAAGGCCAGGCACGTCACGCTCTCGCTGTGCCCTTCCAGGGTCGCCAACTCCGCGCCCGTCTGCACGTCCCACAATTTGATGAGGCGGTCGAAGCCGCCGGTGGCCAGCAGCTGGCCGCGCGGCGAAAACGCCACGGAGAAGACGAGATCGTTGTGCCCTTCCAGCGAACGCACTTCCCGGCCTTTCGCCACGTCCCAGAGCTTGACCGCCTTGTCCTCGCCAACGCTCGCCAGCCATTTGCCGTCCGGCGAGAACGCCACGCCGCGCACCGTTCCCTCGTGTCCCTCCAGGGCCGCTTTCTCCTCAAACGTGTGCGCGTCCCACAGACGAACGCGGCGGTCGGCGCCGGCGGAAGCCAGCAGTTTCTCATCCGGCGAAAACGCGACAGCGCGGACGGTCCCTCGATGGCCCTTCAGGGTGGCGCGCTCGGCGCCCGTGGCCACGTCCCAGACCTTGACCACGCGATCGTAACCGGCCGAGGCCAGCGTTTTGCCGTTTGGAGAAAAAGCGACTCCGTAAATCCAGTTTTTGTGCCCCGTGAGTGTTCGCAGTTCCTTGCGAGCGGCGACGTCCCAGAGTTTGATGGTCTGATCGTAGCTGGCCGAGGCCAGGAGCTTGCCGTCCGGGGAGAAGGCCAGGCTGGAGATGGCGTCGCCGTGGCCGGCGAGCAAGGCGACGCGCTTGCCGCTGAGGACGTCCCAGAGCTTGACCAGTTTGTCGGCGCCGCCGGCTGCCAGCGTCTCGCGGTCGGGAGAATACGCCACCGCGAGCATCTCGGCGGAGTCGTCGCCCAGCGGCGTCGGCTGCGGATCGAATCGCGTCGGCTCCGGGAACGACAGCCGCGCCGGGGCCTTCACGGCGGGCTGCTGTACGCGGGCCACGCCGCACAGGCTCGCCACGATGGCCACCGCCAGGACGGCCCCGAGGAAACGCGCATGTCGTCGCATGGGTCGCTCTCTCCTCACTTCTTCGCGTCCTTCACCGCCCACAGCGTCTCCTCATCGGGCACCTGGCGCGGCCACTGTCCGCGGTAGGTCACGTTGCGGACGCGGATCGTCGTGTCGTCGGCGTAGTGGAACAGGCCGAAGGTCCGCTGGTTCGTCGATTCGAGCACGCGCTGGTACACCTCGACGCCGTTGAGGTGTAACGTCACCGTGTCGCCGGTCAGCGACAGTTTCAGGTGATTCCATGCCTTCGGTTTCAGCGGCAGCGCCGCCGGGCCGCGCCGATTGTTCGGCTCGGTCGTGGCGTTGTCCAGCGACAGGCCGGTACGGTCGTGGACGCCGTCGGTCAGCCAGTGGATGCGCACGCCCTCCGGGTCGAGCAGGAACACGAGGCGGTCGAGGGCGGGATGGCCGTGTACCTTGTCCGGTTCGTAGAAGAAGTCATACTCGATCTCGCCGTCTTCCAGCAGGGGACGATGATAGTGCAGCGCTTGCTCCTGCCAGGTCCGCGGCGGCGGCGGGCGGTCGCCCCGCGGCTCCGCCCGGCTGCCGTGACTGACGATGGTGTCGCCGCGCTTCTGCCAGCCGCTGGAGTCGTAGGAACGCCAGCCGGTCAGGTCGGGCAGCGCCGACAGCGACAACGATTGTGGCACCTGCGGCCGGCCGGTGATTTTCAAGTCGCGGACGCCGGCCGTGAGCTGATGATCGGCGAGCAGCATCAGCCACGGGTCCGCGTCATCCAGTAGCCACTCCTCGCACATCTTGCGGTCGTTGACGAAGACGGTCCAGGTTGCGCCGCGGACGACGAGACGGAACTTGTACCAGGGACCGGGGGCCGGCAACGGCGGGACGAGGTCGCCGACACGGATGCGCTCGGAGAATCGGTTCAGATTGTAGCTCTTGAGCGTGTAGAGCAGGTCAAAGCGCAGACCGCCGTAGGCCAGCCGCATCTCGCGCCAGCCGAAGGATGTCAGCTCACAGGAAACCTCGAAGTCGCCCCGGAGCGGCATGCGCAGATACAGGTAATCCTGAGCGCGACCGGGGTAATGCTTGACGACGCCGCCATCCTCGACGGCCCAGTGCGTTTTCGGCGAACCGATGCCGCGCGGCATCGCCCAGTTGTGAGACACGGGGTTCCAGTACAGGAGGCCGGGATCTTCGCCGAAGGCGTGCCTCGGCGGCGGCGACCGCAAGACCTGGATGGCGGCGCGAGCCTGCTTGACGTGCCGGATCCATTGATCGCGGCTGGGCAGCGGAATTCCTTTGACGATCCCCTCTTCCATCTGCTTGACCTGCGTCTCCAGCAGCGCCAGCGCCGCGGCGCGAAGGGCGGGGCGGCTCATCGCCCCCTTGGCGGCCACCAGTTCGGGCCAGCGCCGCCAGGTCGGCTCGTCCAGCGGTCGTGCGGCGATCCATCGCGTCAATTCGTCGAGGGCCGTCCGCGCCGGCTCATCCCGTTCCTGAGCAGCCCACACCAACACCTGCATCGCCAACCGCCCCCGCGCCTGCCGGGGATCCGAAGCGTGCTCGACGTGCTTGGCCAATTCGGCGAGTTTACCGAGTTTTTTCGCCAATCTCACCAACTCCAGGGCGGGCGCTTCGAGTTCGCCTCCGGTCTGCACGCGACGGCCCGAAGGCAGCGGCTTCGGCGCCACCGGCGGGGCCGGGTCAGCCGGCGTGAACTCGCCGGCCATCTGGAAGACCGAATGGCCCTCGCCCGGCAGCACCCACGCCGCCAAAAGCTCAAAAGCCTTTTCGTCGGGCAAGGCTCGTGCCTGCCGCAGAATGTGGTCCGCATTCAGCAAGAAGAACTTCTCGCCGATTAGCGCCCGGCGGATCGCCCCGTCCGTGACTGGCCCGGCCGCAACGAGCGGATCGGCCAATTCCTTGTCGCTCAGCTTCGCGGGCCAGTCGCCGGTGAGGACGACGTTGCGGACCTGCACGGCAGTGCGATTCTTGTAGTGGAATAAGCCGAATGTGCGGGCATTATCCGGTTCCAGCTTCTGTTCGCAAATGGTGGCGCCGTTCAATTCGAGCTTCACTCCGTCTGCGGTCAAGGAGACCTGGAGCCGGTTCCACTCGTTGGCCTTGAACGGCAGCGGCCCGGCCGCGCGGCCGTCGGCCGCCTCGACGGCGTTGTCCGTCGCCAGGCCGGTCCAATCATTGCCGTCATTCTCGCCCAGCCAGTGCAGGCGCATGCGCTCCGGCCCTAGCAGGAAGGCGAGCCGGCCCAGGGCGGGATACACCATCACCTCGCCGGGCCGATAGAAGAACTCGTAGCGCAACGTCTCGCCGGAACGCAGAGGGCGGAAGTACGACAGCAGGCTGCCCACGCCTTCGCGCCCCGGAAGATCGCGGGCGTGCCGGCCGTGGATTTCCCCCTCACGGGAGTACCAGTCGAAAGAGGATAACTCCCTTTTCCGATTCGGTATGTCTGTTTCTTCCTCATCCGAGCTGTCCGCCTGTTTGTTCAGACGTGTGGGCTGACTGTCCTGGTAGAAGCTGGATACCCAGCCCTCCAGGCGGTCTCCGTGGCTGAGTCGGACCTCGCGGGGCACCTGCGGCGTGCCGCGGATTTGCGGGTTGCGGAAGACGGTATGTCGCTCGCGGCTGGCGAACAGGGCCAGCCACGGACTCGTCGGGCTGGGGTCCGTCTGCTCGTGGACGAGTCGGCCGTTGACCAGCCAGCGCAGCTTGCCCGGCTCGACCTGGACCGTGAAGCGGTTAAAGGTGTCGTGGTGGAGGGCGCCGGCGAGCAGGTAGATTTGTTCGTGGGCACCCACCGGCCAGAACCGACTGGTCGAGGTAGGGTTCGGCTCGAACACCATGCCGGCGTAGCCCATGTGGCCCTCGGCCCAGCCGCCGTGGTAGGCATCGACCGAGAACTCAAACGATCCGGTAAGCGGATAATCATAGAGCAGGAATTGATGATCGGGACCGAGCAGATGGGCGACGTGACCTTCGTGGGCAACCCACCAGGCAGGCAGCGTTCCGCTGGGGCGAGCGGCGCCGGACTCGTAATTACCTGGGTGCCAGTGTTTCAACTCCGGCTGGCGCGGACCTGACGCTTGCGGCTTAGCGCCAGACCGCAAACGGCTCTGGGCCACGTTCTCACGCAGATGGATCAGCATCGACCAGTTGCGGCTACGCTGGGCCAGGGAAAGGAGCGCGTCGGCCAGGGCGTGCCCCGGCGCGGACAGGTGGGCATCGCTCAGGCAGGCCCGCGCCAGCAGGTAATCCGTCCATTCGACCTGCGGTCCCTCGTTCTGCTGTCCAGGGTAGTAGTACGGCGAGCGGACGGGCGGCGGTGCCGCCAGCGTCTTGCGCACCCGTTCGAGGTGCTGCTTGACCGCGTCCTCGACGGAGGCGCCTTGACCGCGCGCGATCTGAATTAGCGCATGGAGCGTATCGGCGTTCTCGACTTTCTTGGCAGCAAGCTGCTGGACCTCCGCGGCCAGCTCATCGAGCTTGCCCGTGTCTCGCGCCGCCTCGATGAGTAGATCGGGCGTATTCAGCACGCCTCCCCGTGGAACGCGGTACTTGCCGAAGGCGGCCGGCGGCGCCTCCGTCGGCACGAAGCCGCCGAGGACGCGGACAGACCGGCGCACCAGCGTCGGCAGCGTCCAGCTCTTGAGCAACTCGTAGCGGCGCGGAGCGGGCAGAACGTCGAACTGGCGGGCGAAGCCGGCGACCAGATAATTGAGGGCGTCGCGGGGAACTTGCGCCTGTTGCTCGGCGGGGAGATCGACGACCATGCCGAGTAGATCCAGCGCATCGCCGAGGAGGCCGGCGCGGATGTACGCGCGGACCACGTTCTGCATTTGCTGGACCAACTGCGACTGGCCACCTTTGCCGACCAGATTGCGCAGACCCAGAGCCGTCACTTCCTTGAGCCGTGTCCGTCCCTCCTTCGTCTTGCCGTGCTCGAAATCGTGACGCGCCAGGAACAGGAGCACATTCATGGCCGAATCCTCAGCGCCGGCCGCGATCAAGTTCTTGGCCGCTCGTTCGAGCACCGGCAGGGCGGTCGGGGCCAACTCGGGTTTGGAGAGGGCCGGCGCCGCCACCTGAACGAGCAGGTCGGCGGTGTGTCGCAAGTTGTCCTTGTGCAAACTCTGCTCGAACTCCTGGAGCAGTTCGCCGAGGCGAGCGTTGTCCCCAGCAACCCAGGCTACCTGCGCCAGCAGAACGCGGGCGTTCAATTCGCCCAGCGGCTTGTCCTTCCGGGACGCGACACGCTGGCGCAGATCGTCGAGGCGGTCGGCCTTTTTCGCGGCCTCGGCGAGCAGCCGGCCGACGCTGTTGCCCGGCTGGGAGGGATCGGCGCCGGAGTCCGGCGTGTACAGGAAGACCTCGGCGGGCCGCGCCGCGGGCAGCACCACATCGGCCAGCGCATCGTAGATGTCCGACTCCGGCACCCCGCCGCGCCGCCAGCGCGCGACCAGTTCGCTCAGCTGGTTGGCGACGGCATAACTGTGCTGGCCGGCGTCGTCGGCGACGGAAAGTGAGGAGCCGCCGCCAGCGACGGAAAGAGAGTAGACGCCGCCAGCGACCATCGCGTTTCGCCGTCGGCCGAAGTTCGAGTTACCGGACACCGGCGGGCCGCCGCGCAGGGCGTCGCGGACGGCCCGCAACGATAGAGCGAACATCTTTCGCTCGGCCGCCAGCTTGGCCACTTCCGCGGCCCGATCGAATTGCTGGTTCGTGACGCCGGGCACAAGCAAGTCCACCGCCGCTTGCGCCTTGCGTGGCGGCGGCGCGACGGGAGCCGGCGTAGGGGCCGCGAGCGCGAAATACGTGTCAGGAACCTTTTTCCGGCCGGCCACGAAAAAGGTTCCTGACACGTATTTCGCCGCCCGCGCTGACGCTCGCGGCTCGGATTTTTTCGACGGCGCGGGCAGCACAACGTCGAGAATCTCGGCCCAGCGCTGTTCCGCCGCCTGACGGTCGCCGCGATCCAGCTCGATTTGTCCCCATTCGCGCAACATGGCCAACGCGAAGTGCGGTTCCAACTGTCGCCGGGCCGCGTCCACGGCCCGACGGCCGAGTTGCTCGCCCGCCGCCCGCAACGGCTGTCGGCGCAGACAGTCGCGGGCCACCAGCCACAAGCCGATTTGTCGCGCTGCCTCGCGCGCTGGCGGGCGTTGGCGCGCTTCCCTGCGGGTAGCTTCTCCAACGGCAGCGCAGCGACGAACTTGTTCAGCCGCTCGACCGCTTCACTGGCTCGCTCCGGCTTGTCCTCCGTCAGCGCTTCCAGCGCCGCCGCGATCCGCACGGACACGTCGCGCGGATGCTCGGCCCGCAGTTTCGCCAGGGCCGCTCGCGCTTCCGTCTGCGCTTCCGGCTTCTTCGCCGCCGCGTGCAAGGCCCGCTCCAACATGCTCGTCAGCCGGGCGTCCGGCAGTTCGCGCGGCTGCACCAGCAGCAACAGGTCCAGCGCCGCCGCATCGCCTTTGAGGTCGGGGCGCGGCGTGAGCACGTCGCGCACCGCCTCGGCCAGCGTCGCCGGCTTGAGACCCTTGATGGCGTTGTGCAGCGCGCGCTCCGCCTGCTGCTTCAGCCAGTTGCCATTAAAGTTGGCCGCGGCTTCCAGGGTCTCGCTATCGTCGAGCAGTTCGCTACAGAGACGCACGGCATCGACGGGGTAGCCCATCTCGGTGAGCGAGTTCGCCAGTGCCGAGGTGTTCTGGATGCGCCGGTAGGCGGCGTAGCCGGGGTCGTACTGATCGGGGGTCGGCCGCGAGCACTTCAGCAACAGCGTCCGCGCCTTGCGCTTGCACCCGCCTCACGGTAGAGGTTCACCAGCAGGCGAACCGGGCTGTAGCTGTAATCCAAGTTGGAGTCGGTGAGCATGTCCTCAATGCCACCTTCCAGCGTCTCCAGGGCGAGGTCGCGCATCGACTCGTAATCGGTCAGCTCCTGGCCGAAGATGAAGCGCGGCCAGGTCGGCATCGGGTTCTCCTTGTCGTCGAGCAGCTCGCGCCAGGCGCGGCGGGCCTCGTCCGTTCGGCCGCGCTGAAGGTTCAACACGGCCAGCAGCGCTTTACCGGCGCTCCATCCGGGGCGCTTGGCCAGCGCCTCCTCGACCTCGCGCGTCAACGGCCGGAGCCGGTTCTGCCGCCGCGCCGCTTCCAGCAGGCGCGTGACGACGGCGCTGACCCGGCCATCGCCGCCGTAGCTGATGACCTCCTCGCTGCCCCGCCACGGATCGATGACGATGTCGCCTTGCGGGATGACGGCCTGGCGCGCGTAGTCGTAGACCTCTGGCAGCTGCCATAGCTCATTCTGGTACAGCGAACCCAGAATGTGCGACCGTTCCTGCGGAAAGGCCTCCCACACCTTGCGGAACAGCTTCAAGCCCTGGGCGCGCGTGCGCTCCTGTTGGAACAGCGGCTGCAACACGTTGAGGAACACCCAGTAGTTGCCGCCCGCCGCCTTGAGGTCGATCTCGTCGAACAGCTTCACCAACTCTTCGGTCTTTCCGGCCTGGGCGAAGACCTGTTCGATGTCCCAGTAGTCCGAGGCGAACAGCGCCGGGTCCTTGCGGATGGCGACGCGGTAGCGCTCCGTGGCCGCGACCAGTTCACCGACCTGCTGGAGCTGCTGGGCGATCTGGAACTGGATCTTGGCGTCGTCGGGCCGCACCTTCGCCATGCGCCCGGCGATGTCCTTGACCTTGTCCTTGTCGCCGGCCGCCTTGTAATACTCCAGCAGTGTCTGGTGCAGCTCCAGCGACTGCGGCGCCGCCTTGAGCTGGGCCTCGGCCCGCGCGATCATCTCGCTGAGCTTGCCGGAACGAACTAAAACCTGAATCGCCTCGGCCCGGCCGTCGTTCTCGCGCGAGTAGTAGCGGGGCATGAACGTCAGCGACGGACCCTTGCGCAGCAGCTTGCGGGCGATCTGCACCGCTAGGTCGATGTGGTTCTGGTTCTGATACTGATGCATCAGACTGATGAGGGCGGCGGTACGATGGCCGGCTTGGTGGTGGGCGCGGCCAAGCACCTTCTCGGCGGCATCGTGCATGCCGAGCTGGTTCATCTGGGCGGCGAGTTGTACCTGCGTCTCCGCGTCCAGGCGCAGGCCGAATAGCCGATCGGCGGCGCGGCGGGCGCGTTCGACATCGCCGATCTTCACCGCCACGCGCAGGGCGGCGATCTCGCGCTGCTGCATGGTCGTGTGGTCCAGCGGCGTGATGCCGTCGAGAATGGCCAGCGCCTCGCGCGGCTCGTTATTGCTCTCGCGCAGACGGGCCACCTCCAGGCGCAGGTACACGTCGGCGGGGGCTAGGTCGCTGGCCGCGTTCATCGCGGTCAGGGCTTGCTCGTACTCGTGGTTCCACCAGTGCAGAGCGGCGAGCGTGAGACGCAAAGACACCTTGTCGGCGGCGTCGGCCTTGTCCAGTTCCTGCCGAAACTGGCCGAACAGGTCGCTCACCAGGTCATCGCGTTTGTACAACTCGAAAGCGTTGCGCAGCAGCTCGATAGCGGCGCCGTCGAGGTAGTCATTGGGCTGCGGAAAGTCGATGGCGATCTGCCGGCGACTGTTGCCGACATACACGGAATAATTGCCCTGCCACGACGACGTTGCGCGACCCGATGAGGTGCGCCCGGATGCCTGATGCTGGTGCCGGTAGGCCGTCAGGTAGGCCAGGTAGAGCGGAGGGATGGTGGCGTGTGCCTTGGCATCGGCGCGGGCACGCATGGCCTCTTCCAGCGCCGACGCCGCCTGCCGGATGTTCAGGGGAGCGCCGGCTACGGCGCGGGAGCGCTGCCTTGCAGCTTGTTGAGCCGATCGAAGAAGCCCAAGACGGTGTCGAGATCGCCGCGTTTGGCGGCGACGAAGAGCACCTGACGAAGAAGGCCGGGTTGCCCGCCCGCCGACGCGGTCGCCACGGCATCGCGGTAGACTTGCTCTTCCTCCTTCGTCCTCTTGGCCCGCTTCAGTTCCGTGAGGACGTTCGTCAGCACGTCCGTCGTCAGCCACTGCGGCTTCTCCTTGCGTAGGGTTTGGAAGCCGGCCACGACGCGATCCAGTTCGTCGGCCGGCAGCGGCGGCGTGGTGTCCACGGCGCCAGGCCGGGACGACCGACCGGAGCGATCGGTGCCCGTCCGCCCGGACAGGGCGTGCAAGTAGGCCCATTGGCCGGCCGGGTCCGACGAGCGGGCCAGTTCCCGCGCTGCCGCGCAGATCTCGCGCGTGTCCTGCCGCAGCAGTTGCAGGTAATACCAGTCCCAGGCGGCATGAGGCGACGACGACCCACGGGCCGGCCGGTGCTCCGTCAGGAAGGCGTCGCCGTGGTTCTTCTTCTGGGCAAACCCCATCAGCCAGGCCAGGGCGGCCATGCGCGCCTGGCCGAAGTCGCGCGGCATCCAGACACGAGGCGAGGAGCCGGAGTTGAAGTCATAGCGCGAGTCCAGCCCCGTGAAGGCGCGGATCTCCCAAACGTTCTGGGTACGCTGCGCCAGCGGCACCTCGTCCGGCAGGAGGGTCATCGAGGTCGAGCTTCCCACGGCGCGGCCTGGCTTCGGCTTCTGGCCCGCCTTGAGCGCCGCGCCTTTCTCGTCGTCGGACAGGCGCAGGTCGAGCAGGACCTGGAAGTCGCCGGCCGGCCTCGTCCTGCCGGTGCAGGTCGGCCAGGGCGGCGCCTTCACGGTAGAGCAGTTCCCAGTTGCCCGGCTTCTGCGTCAGCAGCCGCCGTGTGATGGCGAGCACGGCATCGGCCTTCCCGTGGGCGAGCAGGGAATCGATGGCCTGCAAATTGCGGTGCGGCTCCGTTTCGCCGGCGACCAGCTGGACCCAGATCGTCGCCGCCTCGTCCGACTCGCCGGCCTTGACCAGGAGCTGCGCCAGTCGCAGCCGGGCGTCGTGACTGTTCGGCGCCGCCTGCGCGAGCTGACGCTGGTACTTCAGGGCCACGATGTTGTCGCCCTCACGCTCGGCCAATTGAGATAGCTGTTGAAGCAATTGCGTATCGCGCGAATTCTCGGAGAGTAGGCGTTCGAGCTGCTGCCGGGCCGTGCCCAGGTCGCCGGCCGCCTGGTATGCCTGGGCCAGGCAGATGGTCATCTCGCGTTGCTTGTCCGCCTCGCGCCGCTCGCGCTCCAGCCGCTCCAGCAGCCGGTCGAACTGGTTGTTTTGCAGATACAATTCGGTCAGGCGCGAGACGATGCCCAGCTTGCCCTCCAGGTCGTTGCTCTTCTCGAAGGCCCGCCAGAACAGTTCGATGGCCTCGCCGGTGCGGAAGCGCTCGGCCAGGGCGTTGGCCAGCGTCAGCAGTCCTTGCGGCTCCGACGGGTTGGCCCGCACCGAGCGGCGCAGCGATTCCAGCCCTTCTTCGCCCTCGCCGAGTTGAAAGCACAACTCGGCGAAAAATTTGTAGTGGTCGGGGTTGCCGGGCGCCGCCGCCAGCAGATCGCGGCCGGCTTGAATCGCCTCGGCGCGGCGTCCCAACCGCGCCTCCAGCTTGGCGACGGCCGTCAGGTACTCGGTGCGGAAGCGACGGTCCAGGGCGGCGAGCTTGCGGTTGGTCTCGGCGGCCAGGAGGAGGTTGCCGCCCGTCTCGTGGATGCGGGCCGCCGATGCCAGGATGGGGATCGATTTGCCATCGAGCGCGACGGCCTTGCCGATGGCCGCCGTCGCCTCGGCCATCTGCCGGCTCGTCTCGTAATAGCGTGCCAGCCGGTGCCAGCGCTGGGCCGGAGCGTCCTTGTCCGCGTCGAGTTCCTTCTGCAACGCCGCAGTGCGCGCCGTCAACGTATCGGTGGCCTGGTAGACCTTGATCTGTGCTTGCAGAACGCTTTCGCTCTCCTCGGCGTTACCGGCCAGCTTGGCGGCGGCGTCGATCTGGGCCAAGGCGTCGTCGTTGCGGCCGTCGAGGTGCAACAGTTCGGCGTAACGCAGCCGCAGGTTGAAGTCGTCTTTCTCCAGGGCCACGGCGTCGGCGAAGGCGGCCACGGCCTCCTTGCGATAGCCGAAACCGCTGAACACTTCGCCGAGACGGGCCAGGTTTTTGGCGTTGCGATTGGCTCCCTCGGCGATGGGCCGCCACGTCGCCAGGGCGTCCTCGGGGCGTTTCAGGCCGTGGTAGTATTCGCCGAGATACTCGCGGTACTGCGGCGCGTCGGGGGCCAGTTCGATCGCGCGCTTGTACAGGGCGATGGCCTCGTCGGTCATCCCCGCCGTGCGCACGAGGTCGGCCACCTGGGCGGTGACGACCGGGTCTTTCGGCCGTTTTTGCAGCAAACGCTTCCACACGTCGTAAGCGGCCTGTTTGCGCTCCTCCTCGGGCGCGAACGGTCGCGCAGCAGCAGCTTGCCCCATTCGCGCAGCGTATCGGGATTATTCGGATCGGTCTTGTCCATCGCCTCGTACTGGGCCGCCGCCTCGGGGTACTTCTGCTCGTAGACGAGCTGCTCGATCAGCGCCTGGCGCAGCGGGCGGCGCGACGGCGCTCTGTCGATGGCCTTCTCCAGCCAGGCGCGCGACTCGGGCATGCGCCCTTGACCGGCGAGGCCTGCGCGCAGCCGGGCGATGGCGTCGATGTCGCCGGGGTTTTTCGCCACCCAGCCTTCGTAGTATTTCGCCAGGCCGGCCAGGTCGTCGTTGCGCAGGAACACGTCTTCGATCTTGTGGCGGACCTCGCGGTACAGCCAGCTCTCGGGGTTCAGCTCGCCGAGCAAAGACTCGAAGTCGGCCAGCGCCTTCGGCGTCTGCTGGAGTCGGACCTTCAACTCGGCCGCCTCCATGCGGAAGGTCGCCTTCTGGTACGGATCGCGCGCCGCGCGCCAGCTTCTCGTAACGCGGCAGCGCCTGCTCGTACTGCCCCTCCTCGGCCAGCGTCGAGGCGATTTGCTCCTGCACGCGGCGATCGTCGGGGAAGATTTGTTCCAGCCGCGACCACACGGTCAGCGCTTTCTCGGTTCGCTGGGCGCGCTGGTAGACGCGGCCGAGTGCCTGGAAGATGTCGAGCAGGTCCGTCCGGGCCGGTTTGCGAGCGATGGCCCGCTCGAATGCCTCAGCGGCGGCGTCCGGTTGGCCGACCATCACCAGCGACTGCCCCAGGTAGTACGAGGCCAGGGCGTTGTCCGGCAGGCGTTTCTCCGCTTCGCGGAAAGCAGTCACCGCGTCGGCGTCCCGACCGCGCTGCGATTCCAGCAAGCCAACGACCATCCAGGCCGTCCCGCCGGCCGGCTCTTTCTTGCGCGCGTGCGATAATCGCGGAGAAGCTGGTCGAGGCTGCCGCGTTCGACGTGGTAGCCATAGATACGGTCCAGGGCCGTGCCGCGCCGCGGGTTCTTCTCCAGCACTGTCCGGAAGCGCTGCATGATCTGCTGTTCGCGCTGCTCCTCCTCCGTCAGCAGCGCCGGCTCCTCCGCGGCGGGCCAGGCCAGCCAGCCGGACACAAGGATCACGAGCGCCAGTGACAGTCCTGCCCTGCCGTGCCGTGTCATGATGCGTTTCCTTCTCGACGGAGCCGTACGCCTCGATCCGGGCCTACCCTTGTGAACCCTCATTTTGCCTTTTTGTTTGACTCCAGACAAGTTGTCTTATATTTTAATTCTCACCTTTCCGTTTTCCGTTCCTCCCTCGTGCCGTCGGGCCAAGGAGCGTGAGCGCATGAACAACAGCGAAGCGATTCGAGAGCAACTGGACCAGTTTCGGGCCGATTTTCAGCGGCTGCGCCGCGAAATCGCCAAGGTCATCGTCGGCCAGGACGAGGTTGTCGAGGGGACGCTGACCGCATTGATCGCGGGAGGTCACGTCCTGCTGGAGGGCGTGCCGGGCCTGGGCAAGACGCTGCTGGTGCGGACGCTGGCCGACGCCTTGCACTTGCGGTTCCAGCGCATCCAGTTCACGCCCGACCTGATGCCGGCGGACCTGATCGGCACCAACATCGTGCTGGAGAAGGCCGACGGCGGTCGCCGTTTCGAGTTCCAGCGCGGCCCGGTGTTCGCCAACATTCTGCTGGCCGACGAGATCAACCGGGCCACGCCCAAGACGCAGTCGGCCCTGCTGGAGTCGATGCAAGAACACAACGTCACGGTGGCGGGGCAAACGTATCCGCTGCCGGAACCGTTCTTCGTTATGGCGACGCAGAACCCGCTGGAGATGGAGGGCACTTATCCGCTGCCCGAGGCGCAGCTCGACCGCTTCTTCTTCAAGCTGCTGGTTCCGTATCCGAGCTTCAGCGAGGTCGAGGCGATCCTGGACCGCACCACCGAGGCGGCGCGGCCGAGGGCCGAGCCGATCTTCGATGGTCAGCGCATTCTCGCCCTGTCGCAGCTGGCCCGCGAGATCCCCATCGCCGGCGAGATTCGCCGTTACGGCATCGCCCTGGTGATGGCCACGCACCCGGACAACGAGCTGGCGGCGCCGATGACCAAGCAATACGTCCGCTATGGCAGTAGTCCACGCGGAGCGCAGGCGATCATCCTGGCGGCCAAGCTGCGGGCCATCCTTGACAATCGTTATCACGTGGCCCGCGACGACATCCGCGCCGTCGCTCCGGCCGCTCTGCGGCACCGCCTTATCCTCAACTTCGAGGGGCAGGCCGAGAACATTCAGACCGACGAGGTGATCGAGAACGTGCTGGATACGGTACAGGAACCGGCAATGGTCGCGTGACGAAACGCAATTACCCGCAAGCCCGGAGCGCCAGCGACGGGTAAGAACCCGTCGCTGGCGCTCCGGGCTAGTGGGAATAATCAAAAGAGATCCCTATCGGGTGATCCCTCATGGCCCTCTTCGACTCCGATTTCCTGAAGAAGCTCGAATACCTCTCGCTGGTCTCCAAGCGCGTCTTCCGCGGCACGCTGATGGCCCAGCGGCGGACGATGCAGCTAGGCGGCGGCATCGAGTTCGCCGACCACCGCGAATACACGCCCGGCGATGACTTCCGCTATCTCGACTGGAACCTCTACGCTCGCCACGACGAACTGCTGCTCAAGCGTTTTCAGGAAGAGGAAGACCTGCACGTCTACCTTCTACTCGACTGCTCGCGCAGCATGGCCTTCGGTGCGCCGCCCAAGTTCGACTTCGCTCGCCAGGTGACGGCGGCGCTGGCCTACATCGCCCTGGCCGACCTGGATCGCATCGCCGTGACGGCCTTCGCCGACGACATCGTCGCCGACTTCCCGCTGACGCGCGGCAAGGGACGCATCCTGTCGCTCTTGAGCTTCCTCGAAAACCTCGCGCCGCAAGGGGCTGATACGAACCTGGCTCGCGTCGCCGGCGGCTTCGTCCACCGCAACCAGCGGCGCGGCCTGGCGATCGTGGTCAGCGACCTCTACGATCCCAGCGGCTTCGAGCGCGGCCTGGATCTGCTGCGGCACCGCCGCTACGAGCCGCACGTCGTCCAGGTCCACGACCGCCGCGAGGCCGAACCCAAGAATATGCTCGGCGACCTGGAGTTGTTCGACATCGAGACGTTGCTGGGCCGCAAGGTGACGGTGACGGAAAAGAACCTGCGGCAGTACCGCAAACTATTCGAGGCGTTCCAGCAGTCCGTGCAACGCTACTGCAACCAGTACGGCCTGGGCTGCACGCGGACGTCAACGGAGATCCCATTTGATGAACTGATTCTCAAGATGATGCGGGTGGCGGGCGCGGTGCGTTGATCCCTGCCGCTGACGGCGTGAGTCGTTTATACTGAGGAGATGGCGTATGCCCCTGTTTTACCGAGGTGCGGGGCCGGGGACTTATTGGCACGTCAACGATGCTCGGCTCACCGGCTTTACGGCGCAGTCCCCGGGGATGGCGCGCGGGATCAATCAACTGCGGCTGCACATCGCTCGGGGCACGGTGGCCAGCCCTTACATCTCCCTAACTCGCTCTTACGGGATCGCCTGGAATTATGCGGTCTTCGCCGGTACGACTGTCGCCGTGGCCACGGTGGCGAACCCCGGTTACGTCTATGAGATCGAGATTGACAAGCCCGCGCCCGCAGGGGTTGTCTTGTTCGATCCCATTAAGGAAGTCGCCGATGAAGTGCCCAAACCTCTCGATCCGGGACCTCCCTATCAGCACGATGGTGACCCGGATTTCCTGCTGGGAGTAATCAATCCGGCGAGCATGCCGGCGTTTTTATCAACACCGTATCGGCAACCCCCTCCGGGCGGAGGTGTGGTTCGACCGCCTAACCTGTCGATGGACCTGGAAACCCTGGTGCGGGCGCTGCGCGATGCGGAAATCCTCGCGGTCGGTAGCATCCCCACTCCCTGCATCCGTCGTCGCATTGATGTGTTTTAACGACGCCCCTTGGAGAAAAGTCGATGCCAGAAATCCTGACCATTGATCTGAAAAAGCAAATCCCCGTCCAGGGCCAAGTCGAGTTTCTCCGCGCCGAGACTTCCGCAAAATACCGAACTCCCTTTGTTCTCGTCCGCTATGCCCTGCATGGCGCCGAACAAAAGGAGGGCTTGCGACTCGACCTGGACAAACGCGCCTTCCTGGACCACTTTGAGGACTCTTCCTTGGAAGCGACGGTTGCCAGGGAGGCGGCGGCTATCGCGGAGTTCGTGGGTGACTTTCTTTCCCGCCGTGGTCCGAATCGTGAGGCCCGGCTGCCTTCTGACGAGGAAAGCCTTACTTCATGAACCTCGCGAACCCCGCAGCACTGATCTGGGCCACCCTGGCGGTCCCGATCGTGATCTTCTACATTCTGAAGATCCGCCTCCGCCGCGTGCCGGTGTCCACCATCCTCTTCTGGAGGCAGATCTTCGAGGAGAAGAAGCCGCGCTCGCTGTGGCAGCGGCTGCGCCATCTGCTGTCGCTGCTGGTGCAACTGGCCTTCTTGTTCCTGCTGGTCGGCGCTCTGGTACAGCCGTTCTTCTCGTGGGAGATCGATGCGGCCCGCCGCGTCGTGCTGGTGATCGACAATTCCGCCAGCATGAACGCGACGGACGGAGCCCCGACCCGTTTGGCGCGGGCCAAGGAGTTCGGACAGCGCGTCATCGACGGCCTGCGCGCCCGCGATGAGATGGCCATCGTCGCCGCCGGCACGCAGCCGCAAGTCCTCTGCGGTCTGACCGGCCATCAGCGCACCTTGCACGAACACCTCGCCGGCGTCCCGGCCAGCGATGGGCCGACGCACGTCGCCGAGGCTGTCGCCCTGGCTCGCCGTCTCCTCGCCGACGACAAGGCCGAAGAGAAACACGTACAGGTCATCGTGCTCACCGACGGCTGCGCCAAGGACATGCAAGCGGTCACCGAGATGGAGAACGTGCGGGTCGTCGCGGTCGGCCAGCGCAGCGGCAACGTGGCCATCACTGCCTTCCAGGTGCGCCGCAGCCTGCTCGATCCCATCGGTTATGAGATCCTTACCGAAGTCGTCAATCATTCGGACGACCCCGTGGAGTGCCGTCTGGAAATCCAGCTGGACGGCGCCCTTCTTGACGTGGAGCCGCTCAAGCTGGAAGCCAATGGGAAGTGGAGCAAGGTCATGGAGAAGACGTTGGCCGACGGCGGACGGCTGACCGGCCGACTCGACTACGCCGACGCGCTGGAGGCGGACAACCGGGCCGTCGCCCTCCTGCCGCGCCGCGAGTTCCAGCCGGTCACGCTCGTCAGTCCGGCGGGCGATCTGTTCGTCGAGAAAGTGCTGGAGGCCAACCCGCTCGTCAAACTCCACGTGAGCCGCAAACCACTGGAGCGAACGCCGGTCGGCGCCGTCATGGTCTACCATCGTCAGGTGCCCAACGTGCTGCCGTCCGGCCCGGTCCTGGTGATCGACCCGGACAACGACTGCGATTTGTGGCATGTCGGCGACAAGCTGCAAAACCCGATTGTCACCAAACAGGACCGCGATTCACCTTTGATGGCCCACGTCCGCCTCGACAATGTGCTGATGCCCGAGGCGCGCAAGCTAACCTTCACGGAGGCAGCGGGCAAGCCGCAAGTCCTCGCCGCGGCCCTGACGGGTGAACCGCTTCTGGCCGCCCTGGAGCGGCCGGAGGGCAAGGTGGTGGTGCTGACGGTCAATCTCGACAAGGGCGATCTGCCGCTACGAACGGCGTTCCCCATCTTCGTGACCAACGCCCTGACCTGGTTCGCCGGCGGCCGGGGCGAACTGCACGAGGCGCTGGCGGCGGGAGCGGTCACGGAAGTCGCGCTGCCGGATCGGCCGGGGGAAGAGTACCTGCTGCGCGCCCCGGACGGCCGAATTCGCCGTCTGCCGCCGGGAGTCAAACGGACGACGGTGGGACCATTGGACCAGTGCGGCGTGTGGGCCGTCGTGGCCAACACACCCGAGGCACCGCCGATCCAGGAGATCGCCTGCAACCTAAGCAACCGCGACGAGAGCGACCTGCGGCCGCCGGACTCTCTTCCTTCCTGGGGAGACGAACCGGCCCGCGCCATGGGCTTCACCGGCCGGCCGATCTGGTTTTATCTGTTGGCTGCGGCCTGGCTGCTGGCAGGCGTCGAATGGTATCTCTATCAGCGGCGCTGGATCAGTTGATCGTCGAGGACGCGGATACGCCCGACACTGGTTGGAGACCGTGATCCATGCCTTCGTGGTTCCCCTTCGAGCTGACGCATCCGTGGTTCCTGCTCGGCCTCTTGGTTGTGCCGGTCCTTGTGTGGTATTTCTACCGCAGCCTGGTCGATTTCAGCCGTTGGCAGCGGCTGCTGTCGCTGGCAGGTCGATCGCTCCTCGTGGTGCTGCTGGTGCTCAGCCTGTCCGGTCTGACCTTGCAGCGGCCGACGCGGCAACAGTTCGTCGTCTTCGCCGTGGACGAAAGCCTCAGCGTGGGCGATGACGAGCAGCAGCGGGTCCAGCAGTACCTCGACCGTGCCCTTCCCGCCGCCGGCGAACATCGCGTCGCCTTTCTGTCTTTCGCGGCCGTGCCGGGCCAGGTCCACGGCGAGCGCGGCCGCCCCTCCCAACTGGACCGCCAGGGCACCGACATCGCCTCGGCCCTGGAGGTGGCCGTGGCCGCCATCCCGCCCTCCTACGTGCCGCACGTCGTCCTTCTCAGCGACGGCAACCAGACCAAGGGCGATGCCTTGAAGGCGGCCCTGCGCGGCGGCGTGCCCATCTCGACCGTGCCGCTGTCTCCGCGCTCCGAGCCGGAAGTGCAGGTCTCCGCCGTGCAGGTGCCCGCCCAGGTGCGCGAGGGCGAGCCGTTCTACGTCGAGGTGGTCATTGACTCCAACCACGACGACGAGGGCGAGATCGAGGTCTTCCGCGGCGCCCACAAAGTTGCCGGCGAGCAGAAGAAGATCAAAAAAGGAGAAAATCGCTTCCGCTTCCGTCAGACCCTCACCGGCGAACGTCTGGCCCAGTACACCGTGCGCATCAAGGGCTTCAGCGACCGCCTGCAAGACAACAACACGGCCTCCGGATTGGTGTTCAGCTCCGGCAAGCCGCGCGTCCTGCTGGTCGAGAGCGACCCCAAGCTCGGCAAGCACCTGGCCTGGGCCTTGGAGCAGGAAGGCATTCTCGTGGACATCCGCCCGCCGCGCGGCATGCCGGACAGCCTGGCCGACCTGCAGAATTACGAACTGCTGCTCTTGTCGAACGTGCCGGCCACTGCCCTGAGCCAGCGGCAAATGGACGTGGTGCGCACCTATGTGCAGGATCTCGGCGGCGGACTCATCATGCTGGGCGGCGATCAGTCGTTCGGCCTGGGCGGTTACTACAAGACGGTCCTCGAAGAAATCCTGCCGGTGCGCAGCGACTTCGAGAAGGAGAAGGAGAAACCGAGCCTGGCGATGGTGCTGGTCATCGACAAGTCCGGCTCGATGGGCGGCGAGAAGATCGAGCTGGCCAAGAAGGCGGCTTCGGGGGCGGTGGAACTGCTTGGACCCAAGGACAAGATCGGCGTCATCGCCTTCGAGGGCGAAACCTACTGGGTCTGCGACGTGCAGCCGGCGTCCAACAAGGCCAGCGTCATCGACAAGATCAGCAGCATCGAGGCCGGCGGCGGCACGGTGATGGCCCCGGCGATGGAGGCCGCCCACGAGGCGCTCGTCAACACGACGGCCAAGCTCAAGCACGTCATCATCCTCACCGACGGCATTTCGGCGCCCGGCGACTTCGAGGGCGTAACCACGAACATGGCCCAGGCCAAGATCACGGTGACGACCGTCGGCGTCGGCGAGGACGCCGACAAGAAGCTGCTGGAGGAGATCGCCCGCCTCGGCAACGGCCGTTACTACTTCACCGACGACCCCGCGTCGGTGCCGCAGATTTTCGCCAAGGAGACGGTGACGGCGAGCAAGTCGGCCCTCAACGAGCAGCCGTTCACGCCGCAGCTGTTGCGGCCAACGCCGGTGCTGTCCGGCATCGACCTGGCCAACGCCCCCTTCCTGCTCGGTTACGTGACCACTCGGCCCAAGCCGACCAGTGAACTGGTACTGGCAACGGAGAAAGGCGATCCGCTTCTGGCATGGTGGCGCTACGGCCTGGGCATGACGGTGGCATTCACTTCCGACGCCAAAAGTCGCTGGGCGGCGGAGTGGCTGAGCTGGCCCGGCTACAGCAAGTTCTGGGCGCAGGTGGTCCGGCACACCATGCGCAAAAGTGAGGCCAAGGGTGTCGTTGTGCAGGTCGAGCAGAAGGAGCGCAAGACGACGGTGACGCTCGACGCCGTCAACGCGGCGGGCCGTTATCTGAACCAGGTCGAGACGGAGCTGACGGTCATCGATCCGCAGTTGAATACGCACAAGTTGGCGATGGTCCAGACCGCTCCGGGCCGTTACCTCGCCGTCTTCGAGACGCCGCACGTCGGCGCCTATCACCTGGAGATGTCGCAGAAGCAGAAAGGCCAAATGTTGGCGCAGCAATCGCGCGGCCTGGTGGTCGGCTACGACGACGAGTTTCGTCTGCGGCCGACCAACGAGGAACTGCTGCAATCGCTGGCGCGCGTCTCGGGAGGAACGTATCGGCCGGAGCCGGAAGCGGTGTTCGACGATCTCGGCCGCACCGCGCCGCGGACGACGCCGTTGTGGCCGTACCTGGTCGCGGTGGCCGCGAGCCTCTTCCTGGCAGACGTGGCCCTGCGGCGGATTGATTTCGCGTTGTTATTCGGGTATCGAGTTGAGGAGCTGTCGAAAAACAAGTCTCTCGTTTAGCCGCGACGCGCAGCGGAGCGCGTTCCGCGCTCCGCTGCGCGTCGCGGCTAAACGAGAAGGTATTCTCCGACAGCAGAGGAGAGACTGTCATGCACGAATCGGTATATGGCGTGTTGGCGCCGGTGTCGCGCCGGCAGCAGGTGGGATTCGCCCTGCGTTTGATGGCCTACGGACTCCTCGCCGGCTCGCTGCTCGGCCTGGTCTTCGGGGTCATCAGCTGGATCCACGGCGGTCC
This sequence comes from uncultured Planctomycetota bacterium, assembly GCA_963849325.1. Taxonomy (GTDB): domain Bacteria; phylum Planctomycetota; class Planctomycetia; order Gemmatales; family Gemmataceae; genus JAJPHU01. The sequence goes on from CAWKHF010000012.1 coordinate 1,411,937, forward strand.
CTTGTCGCTGGTGCGGACGGTATCCATCGTCGTTGCGGCCGGACCCGCGATCGCGCTTGTGACCGGCGCGATCGGTTTTCTCTGGCGCCGCAGTCTCCACGATGCCGCCGTCGCCGTGGATCGGCATTATCGGCTCAAGGATCGCTCGGCGACGGCGCTGGACTTTGCGGCCCGGCCGACGCCCAGCCCACTCCAGACGTTGCAGATCGCCGACGCCTTGCATCATCTGCAACTTGTCGATCCGCGACAGGTGGCGCCGCTGAAGCAGCCGCGCTCGTTGCCTTACGCCCTTGGCCTGTGGGTCTGTGCGGCGAGCCTGGCCGTGGCCCTGATTTTCTCTCCCTTCGGCCGTCCGAACGTGGAGGCCGGCCCCGTCCCGCCTCCGCCGCAGGTCGTCGCCGAGGCCGAGCGCCTTGGGCAATCGCTGCAAGACCTGGAGGAGATCGCTCGCCAAGAGGAGATCCAGGAACTGGCCACGCTGATCGAGCAGCAGCGCAAAAAGGTTGAGGAGATGAAGCAGTCGGGCATCGACAAGCGCGAGGCGTTGGCCAAGCTGTCGGAGATGGAGGCGGCCATCCAGGCCCAGCAGGCCCAGTACAACACGGCCCTGGTGGACGGCCAGCTTCAATCGCTCGGCTCGGCCATGTGCGCTGCCGCCGCTCTCGAAGGAGCAGGTAAGGCGTTAGAGGAAAACAAACTCGATAAAGCTGCTCAAGAGATGGAAAAACTCGACGAACCGGAACTCGAACGCAAGGAGGTCAAGGTGGTCGAGCAAAAGCTGAAGCAGGTGGCCAAGGAAATGGGCGAGGCCGGGTTGGGACAGCTCAGCGGCGCCGTGGCCGACTTCGCCGAGAGCCTCAAGGGCGGTAAGGGCAAGGGCAAAAAGGCCACCCGGACGCTGGCCCGCGAGATCAAGAATCAGGCCCGACGCAAGCGCGTCGCCGAACTACTCAATGGCGTGCTGGATAATCTCAAGGAGGCCAAGTCCAACGTCCAGAACAACAGTCTCGTCAAGGGCAAGATGCCGTACAAATCGACCACTCCCACCTCGACCTTCGGGGCGGAGACGAGCGGCAACGTGCAGGGGGAGAAGACGAACCTGCTCGGCCAGAATAAGCAGGTGGACGTGACCGGCACGCCCGGCGAAGGTCCGTCGGACGTTGAGTCCACCACGTCGCCGGAAGCACGGCAGCAGGCGCGGCGCGGCTACAAGGATGTCTATAAAAAATATCGCAAAATGTCAGATGCCGTGCTCGACAGCGAGCCGATCCCGCTCGGCCATCGCCAGACCATTCGCCGTTACTTCGAACTGATCCGTCCGCAGAACGCCGACATGACCGACAAAAAGGGGAACTAGTGGACAGAACCCCTCCGAGCCTGAAGCGTAAGCGAAGAGGAACGGCAACCTCCGGTTGCCGTTCCTCTTCGCTTACGCTTCAGGCTCGGACAAACACATTCTCCGCATCACCCTTTCACTTCCAGCACCTGAACCTTGCCGTGGCCGGCCACGAAAAGGGTGTCGGCGTTGTCGCCGAGCGCGAAGTCGTGGACGTGCATCGCCGCCTTTTCCTGGCGGACGGCCTTCTTCGCCTTCAGGTCGAAGAAGATGAAGAAGCCATCGTTGGCGCCGCCGCCGCCGAGCAGCCAATCGCCCTTGGGGTGAAACGCCAGGTGCTCGACGAGACCCTTGAACTTGTCGTCGGCGTATTCGTGCGTCCGCTCGCCCTTGTGCCAGTCGAACACCTCAATGCGGGCCTTGCCGTCCAGGTGATCGATGTTGCCGATCTTGCCGATGCCGCCGGCGGCGAGGTGCTTGCCGTCCGGCGAGAAAGCCAGCGAACGAATGCCGCCGATGGAATGTTTGCGCTGCACCGGGTCCCAGGTGTACATGCCCGGCGCTTCCAGCGCCGCCACCTGTTTGCCGGTGGCCGTCTCCCAGACGACGATGTGGCCGACCTTATCGGCGGTGGCGAGATAACGCCCATCCGGCGAGAAGGTGCAGACGAACAGCATCGACGGAAAGTGATTGGGTGTCCGTTCCGCGTGGCCGCGCAACTCGCGGAGGGGCTTGCCGCTGACCGCGTCCCACAGGCGGCACACCATGTCGTCGGCCACGCTGGCGACGGTCTTGCCGTCCGGTGAGACGACGACTTTACGGACCCACTTTGTATGTGCTTCGACCGTGCGGATGGGTTTGCGGGCATCGATGTCCCACCACATGAGCCGGCCGTCGTAGCCGCCGGAAACGGCGGTCTTGCCGGCCAGCGCTAGGCCACTGACGTAGCTCTGGTGTTCGCCCAACGGCTTCGGCTCCGGCTTGGCCTGCGACAGATCGAGGTCGTATACCTTGAAGTCGGAGCTGCCGAACAGCAAGCGGTCGCTGCCGGGAACGCGGGCCAGCGCGAAAACAGTGCCGCGACTGGAGATGTCCTTGAGGATCTTCATGGAAAACCTCACCAATCGTCCATTCGTTGTTACGCCAGCACGGCCTTGATGGGCTTGGTGCCCGGCTCGGTCAGCGGCACCGGCCGCGAGCCGACGTAGTAGTTCTTCTGATGGTTGATGCCCAGCGCCCGGTAGATGGTGGCGAACAACTCAGCGGCGCCGACCTCGCCCTCGGTGACGCGCTGGCCCTGCTCGTCGGTCTTGCCGTAGACGCTGCCGCCCTGGACGCCGGCGCCGGACAGCGTCGCGCTCCAGGCCGTGGCGAAATGGTCTCGGCCCAGGCTCGGGTTAATGCTCGGCGTTCGGCCGAACTCCGCCAACGTCAGGACCAACGTGTTCTCCAGCAGGCCGCGCTCCTGCAAGTCATCCAGGAGGGCCGCCATGACGTGATCCAGCTCCGGCACCAGTTCCTGGTGCGTCTCGAAGTTCTGACCGTGGCTGTCCCACCAAGCCCGGCCAACGCGGACAAACGGCACGCCCGCCTCAATGAGTCGGCGGGCGACCAGTGCCTGCTCGCCGAACAGTGTCGGGCCGTAGCGGTCGCGCACCTTCGCCGACTCCTGCGACACGTCGAACAGTTTCTCGCTGGCCATCAGGCCATGCACGCGCTGGTACGCCTCGCCGTGGCTGCCGAGGCTGTGCGACGAGCGGCCGCGCTCGAATTGCTTGCTCAACACGTCGCGCAGCTGGGCACGCTGCCGGTGATCGACGTCGCTGATGCCTTCGAGGCGGCGGATGTTCTCGGGGATCATGCTCGTGTACAGTTCCATCGAGGCGTAGCGCGAGCCGAGGAAGCCGGCCGAGCCGGGGGCCATATTGCGGCCCTCGGTGGCGAAGTAGAACGAGACGTAATCGGGCACCTGGCTGTCGGCGCAGCCCAGTTCGCGGGCCAGCACGGCGCCGAGGTCGGGATATTTCAGGTTCGGTTCGTCGCGCCGACCGCGCATCATGAGCTGAGCGCCGCTGCCGTGGTCGCCGATGCGCGTGTTCAGCGAGCGGATGATGCAGGTGTGCTTCATCCGCTTGGCCATCTGCGGCATCAGCTCCGAGATGTGGATGCCGGGCACCGAGGTCGGGATGGCGCGGAACGGCCCTCCGGTCGGCGCTCCGGGCTTGGGGTCCCACGTTTCCAGTTGACTCGCACCGCCCGCCAGCCAGAGAAGAATGCAGCGCTTCTGCTGCTTCTTCAACTCGCCGGCCAGGGCTGGATGTTGCAGGACGTTCAGCTGCGTCATGTCCGCCGCGAAGGCGGCGGCGCCGGCGGCCATCGTGCCGAGGAAGGCGCGGCGATCAACGGCGTGCAGCGGCGAGCCACAGAAATTCGAGCGTCGGTTGAGGGCCATCGCGATTCCTCCGGGAGGGATGCCGCCGGCGGCGGACCCGATGTCAGTAGTTGAACCGAAATTCCGCGCTGGTCAACAGCGCCCACACGATTTGTCGCTGCGCCTCGCTCAGCCGGTCGCCGCGCTGGCGGAGGTAATCGCCCAGCAGCTTGCGCTCGTCCGCGCGTGGCGGACGGCACAGGGTCGTGGACACGGCCAAGTCAATCGCCTCGTCTGGGTTTTGGAGTTGTTTCATCCGGCCGAGTAGGCGGTCGCCGCCGTCGGCCAGCAGCTCCTTCTGGATGCGATCATTGTTGCTGAACAGCAGCGCCTCGCCGACGCCGACCTGGAAATCGTCGCCGGGCTGCTCGAACAGAGGGGCGATTCCGCCGGCACTGGACTCCAGTCCTTGCAGCCGTTTGTCGAACTCCTCGGGCTTGAGCGTCGCCGGCAGGGTCCGCGGGTCGGTGACGGCCAGGCGCAGCGACGTGGCAAGCTGCGTCGGCGTCAGCGGCCGGACGCGGGCCACGGCGAACAGCGCCGGCCGAGGAGCATCGCCCTTGTCCCACCGGCTGTCGCGCGCATAGGCGCGGCTGAGCACGAGGCCGCGGATCAGACGCCGCGGGTCGTAGCCGTGTTCGATGGTGTCGCGGGCCAGCCAGTCGAGCAGCTCGGGATGGCTCGGCGGGTTCTCCGAGTGCATCTGATCGAGCGGCATGACCAGCCCGTAGCCGAACAGCCGGTGCCAGACGCGGTTAACGAGGGAGCGAGCAAAGAAATCGCGCTGGCCCGGCTCCAGCGACAGGCGGACGAGCTGAGCGCGGGCGCTGAACTTCGGCGGTGGCGGCGGCGGCGTATTCGCATCCGCACTGTTCTTGCGTTTCTTTTTCGGCTTCGGCTCGCCGCCGGGCGGTTCCTTCAAGGTATCCGTCTCGATCGCCTTGCCGGTCAGGAACATCATGCGGGCCTGACGCTCGACGCCCTTGGTCGTCTTGAACTTGACGATGCCGAACTCGCGCTCGGCCAGGTGTCCGCCGCTCTCGTAGGTACGGCTGAGGAACGATTTCATTCCGAAGAAATGGTCCTGTTTCCAGTCGTTGACCAGGGGATGATCGTGACAGCGGGCGCAGCTCATGTTGACGCCGAAGAACAGCGAGCTGACCTCCGCCGTCATCTTGTCGAGATCGCGGACGCGCTGGCGAAGAAATTCGCCGGCCGATTTCCCCTTGGCGTCGTTCTCGTCGGGCAGCATCAGATCGCGGTAGATGCGGTCCCACGGCCGCTTCTCCGCCAGGGCGGTCAGCAGGTAGTCGCGCACGCTGCCCTTGGTCCCATTCATAAGCATGACGTCGAACGCCGTGGCCTGGTGCCGCACGAAGGCGGGCGAGTCCATCAAGCGCTCGACCAACTCGACGCGCTTGTCGGGCTTCATCGAGGCGACGAACATCCGCGTCTCGTCCACGGTGGGGATGCGGCCGGCAAGGTCGAGCGTCAGCCGGCGGATGAAGGTGGCGTCATCGGTTGGGCCGGCCGGCGCGATGCCTTCTTCCTGGAGGCGGACGTCGAGGTAATGATCGACAACTTGCTCGACGGGCTGTCCGGGCGGCAGCAGGTCGTCGGCCGCGACGGGAGACGCCATCGGAATCAGGGCGAGAAGCGGGAGAATCAGACGGAGGGTCCGCATCACGGGTTCCTTGCTTCTGGATCGTCGGTACTCAGGCCGGTCGCGCGGACGGCCGGCGTGAATCTCTCGGGGCGGGAGGGTGGTCCCTGGTAGGCCGAGAAGGCGGGTTCCCAAACTGTCCTTATTGTGCGGCGCGGGCGGCCGACTTGCAAGTGTCTTCTGGCCGATTGTCCGCGATGAGTGCCCTGGCCGACATCGACGATGTTTGTGTCCGCCGCCGCGTCGAGGCCGACCTGTCGCCCTTGGAGCCGCTGGACAGCACGATCCGCCGACTGGAGAAAGACATCGAGGTCGCCGCCCGCCCGCATTACTCGACTGAGATGGCCGTGCTGCAATCGACGCCCGGCGTCGGCATCGTCATCGCCCTGACCATCCTCCTGGAGATCGACACCCTGGAACGCTTCGACACACGCCAGCAGTTTTGCTCCTATGCTCGGCTTTGCGGCGCACGCCAAGAGTCGGGCGGCAAGACGGTCGGCAGCGGCAACGCCAAGCAGGGCAATGCCTGGCTAAAATGGGCCTTCTCCGAGGCCGCCGTACTCAGCGCCCAGAAGAATGAGCGGATCGCCAAGTATCTCGACAAGCTGTCGGGTCGTCTGGGCAAAGCCAAAGCCTTGTCGGCCTTGGCCCACAAGCTCGGACGCGCCTTCTACCACATGCTCCACAAAAAAGAGGTATTTAATATCGACAAATTCCTGAGACACTGAGCCACGGGGCGGCCGGCGAGCCGAAGCCGAACGGGAGCCGCTACGGGCCAACCCGCACGACGACCCTAACCAGCAAGGGAGCATCGACTCCGCCATTGGGGTCCGGGACCGCCCAGGCATCCTGCCGCCTTGATGGGACGCCGGCCGCCGCCGTAAATTTCGACCGCGGTGGTATCAAAAATAGGCCGCGATCCGCCGGTGGGTCGGGGGACAAAACGGGATCAGCGTAACGCTGTCCCCATGAAAAAGGGCTTGGCCAGTGACCATCCCACGTCCTGCCGACCCCCGCCGGATCGCGGCCACCACGAACAAAGGAGCCTTCGCCCGGACGATCCGCCCCAGACGCCAGCCGAACCTAACGGGACACTCCCTTCGGGGAGTGAGCCAGTCGCTTTTTGAATGGCGGCGACGCTGGGAACGCATGAGTATCGGGACCGACCAGGGCTAGTTCCCTGGCACAGCCGCCTGGTCCTTCGGGTCTGGGCCGCCGGAGTCCGCATGACGGTTGGGTGCGGTTCGCCGCACCAGCCGTTGATAAGCAAGCCGGATCGCCGAGGAGGATTGCTCGCCGCCGCAGCTACACTCGTTCGGAAATCCGGCAAGAAAACTGCCGTGGATAGCCGTTCCCGTGGAAAATATTTTCTATTGACACCAAGAGCCTTATGACGGTTAGGGCGGCCGGGCAGGTGCCAGTCTATCCCATTCCGATTAGCGGAGATCGGGCTTGACGGCAACTAGCGGCCTGATATACTCAATTGACAGGAGTAATCATAATAAAAGAGCAACCACGATTTTGAGGATTTAGCCATGAGTCAAGCGAATCTGAATCGCCTCCGGGATGATCTTGAGATAATGAAGCAAGCGGCCGGTGTGGACCTGCCGTTCGGACGCGAAGATGTCCGTGCCTCTCTCTGGTGCGCGCTCTGCGGCGTATTGGTTTCTACCTGGGCCTTGCTGGGGCCTTGGGAGTACCGGTGGATAGTGGCTATTCCCCTGACGCTCGCCGTCCTCGGCGGGGTCCAGGCATACCGACGAGCACACCGCGAGCGCGGAGGGGAGCCAGTCCGCTGGCGCGAGCATCGGCTTTCGGGAACTGCTGCACTGGTCGCAGTGCCGCTCGCGATTGCCTACATGCAATGGGAGCGACAAGTCGGCGTGCCGCGGCAGTTTGTCGGGGTGGCCTCGGTGTTCTTTGTGGGCGTGGGCCTCCTCATCTTCGCGGTACTGGATCGGCGTCGGCGTCCCTATGCGGGAGGAGCAATCCCCTTAATGGCATTTGCCGTCGCTATCCCGCTCTGCTCCCCGACTCAAGTGGTGTTCGCGGCCGGGCTATGCTGGACGGTTGGTGGAAGTGCAACCGCGGGGCTACAGTCTTGGCAACTACGCAGAGGCTCAAACAATCATGACGCCAATTGATTTCAACGGCTTGGACACGGCCGTTCACGGACCGGTTCGGTTGGGCATCCTAACCGCCTTGCACTTGGACGGTTCCCTCGACTTCACGACGCTTAAGAAACGACTCAACGTCGCGGACGGGGCATTGGGATTGCATTTGGCCAAACTTGAGGAGATCGGTTACGTCATCTGTAGCAAGGCTTTCGTCGGGCGCCGTCCGCGGAGCACATATCGCCTTACCCCGCGTGGACGAAAGGCCTTCGCGGCTTACCTAGACGCCATGCAGCGACTGATTGACGCGGTGAATCGACAGCCCTAACAACTGATTAGATCGCGCACGTGCGCGATCTAGCACGGCCGCTGCGCGACCTAACACGGGCCTGCGCGATCTAGCACGGCTGTTGCGCGACCTAGCACGGGCCTGCGCGATCTAGCAAGAGGCTGCGCAATCTAGCAAGAGGCTGCGCGACCTAGCAACGCTCTCCTTATCTATCAGCAATGTTGCGCAACAGTCAAGAAAAAAACTCCCCTTTGAGACTTTTCCTACCTCGATGGGCGTGTTTGAATGGCCGTCCGGATAAGAGTCAGAATCTCTTCACGCTCCGGACCGACCAGCGGTAGTCGCGGCGCACGCACCATCTCGGAACCCAGTCCCGTCTCGCTCATGGCCAGCTTGATGTATTGCACCAGCTTGACGTGCGTGTCCAGATGCAGCAGCGGAGCGTACCAGCGGTACAGCTGGACCGCCTCGGCGTAGCGGCCGGCGGTCGCCAGATCCCAGAGCAGACGGTTTTCGTCGGGAAAGGCGTTGACCAGGCCGGACACCCAGCCGACCGCGCCGAGCAGCACGCTCTCCAGTACCAGATCATCGACGCCGCAGAAGAGCAGGTAACGATCGCCGCAGCGGTTTTTCAAGTCGGTGATGCGGCGAACGTTCTCCGACGATTCCTTGATGGCGACGAACTTCGGCTCGTCGGCCAGCTCGGCGAACATCGGCGGCGTGATGTCCACGCCGTAGGAGACGGGATTGTTGTAGCAGAGGATCGGCAAATCGGTGGCGGCGGCCACGGCGCGGAAGTGGATCAGGGTCTCGCGCGGGTCGGATTTGTAGACCATCGCCGGCAGGACCATGAGGCCGTCGGCGCCGGCCGCGCGAGCCTCGGCGGCGAAGCGGCACGCCAGGGCCGTGCTGCACTCGGCCACACCGGCGAGCACGGGGACGCGGCTACCGACCTGGCGAACCGCCGTTCGCAGCACCTCCAGCTTCTCGGCGTACTCCAGCGAGCCATTCTCCCCGACGGTGCCGAGCATGATGATCCCGTGAACGCCGGCTCGCAGCAGCGTCTCGACGTGGCGGGAGGTGGCGGCCAGGTCCAGGGATTGATCGTCATGAAACTGCGTCGTCACGGCGGGGAAGACGCCGTGCCAGGTAACCTTCATGGAACGACCTCCAGCACCGGCTCGCCGAGTACGTCCCAGCGCGGAGTGATGCCCAGGCCGGGAGCGGTCGATGCCGCCATGCGGCCGTTGACGCGCCGCGGCGCTCCCTCGGCGATGGAGACGGTCACATAGCTATTGAAGTCGGTGGCGGTGAACAGGAACTCGGGCGGCGTGCTGTGCGCCAGGTGAGCGATGGCGGCGGTAACGATGTCTCCGCCCCAGGAGTCTTCCAGCGTCATGGCGACGCCCAACGATACGCACAGGTCGCGCGCCTGCTTCGCTCGCGTCAGTCCGCCGAACTTGCTGATCTTGATGTTGACCACGTCCATGGCCCGATCCGCGTGTCCGCGCAGCAGCACATGGACCGAGTCGATCACCTCGTCGAGTACGAAGGGGTGATCGGTGTGGCGGCGAACCGACAGGCACTCCTCGTAAGTCAGACACGGTTGCTCGATGTAAACGTCCACGTCGCGCACGGCGCGGACGACACGCATGGCGTCGTGCATCCGCCAGCCGGTGTTGGCGTCGGCGATCAAGCGATCCCCGCGACGGAGCTGTTCGGCCACGGCGCGGATGCGATCGATGTCCTCCGCCGGATCGCCGCCCACCTTGAGCTGAAAGCGATGGTAGCCTTCCGCTCGGTAGTCGGCCACCCGGCTCGCCATGACCTGCGGAGGTTCCTGCGAGATCGCCCGGTACAGGCCGAAATCGTCGCCGTAGCGCCCGCCCAGGAGCGTGCAGACCGGCTGTCCCGTGGCCTGGCCGAGGATGTCCCAGCAGGCCATGTCGAGGCCCGACTTGACGTAGGCGTGACCCTTCAGGGCGGCATCCATGCGGCGGTTCAGCTTCTCCAGTTGCCGCGGGTCTTCGCCGAGGAGATGCGGCCCCAACTCGGCGATACCGGCGCGGACGCCCTGGGCGTAGGCGGGCAGATAAAACGGGCCGAGCGGGCAAACTTCGCCGAAGCCGGTGAGTCCGGAATCGGTCTCGACCTGGACCACCGTGCTGTCGAACACCGTGACCGACTTGCCTCCGGACCACTTGTAGCTGCCCTCGTGCAAGGGCAGCTCCACGCGGTAGGCGCGGATGCGATTGATCCGCATGGGGTGTTCTCCTTACCGCAGCGGCACGTCCTTGAGGAGGAACGGAATATCAACGGCCACCTGCTTGCGGCCGAGGTAGACGACCTTGGCCGGCTCGCCCTGGTCCTTGCCCGGCTGGCAGATGAGGGTGTAAATCATGGTGAAGGATTGGCCCCCGCCGGGCAACTCCTGTCTACGAACCATTAGCGGTCCCAACTGCAAGGGCAGCGCCTTGTCCTTGTCATCGCGGACGCTCAGGCCGTTGACCGGACCCACGAAGATGATGGGGACGCCGGGCCCGACGGGGCCGCCGATCCGTACACGACCCTGCACCGGCACCGCCGGAGCTTGCGCCGGCGGTGCCCTCGGCGCCGCCGGCACGGGAGGAGGCGGAGGAGGGAGCGCTGGGCCGGGCGGCGGGACAGGGGCGCCCGCCGGCACGGCCATCAGCGGCGCCGCCGGTATCGCGTTAAGAAACGGCCTCAACTCCAGCTCGATGATCGTCCGCTTCTGCTCGTCGGTCCTCACCCGCACGATCTTGATCGCGCCGTCCTCGTCGCCCTTGAAGGTCTTGCCGATCGCCTTGGCAAGGTTGTCGGCCACGATCATCGGCGTAGCCTCGGACAGCACCTGGGCCGAGAGGACGCCCTTGAGGAGTTTGAGCGTTTTGGCGGCCTTGTCGCCCTTCCTGAGCTGGAGAGGCACCTGCTGCGAGGCGCCGGTCCACAACATCATCCCCGGAGCGAAGACGCCGCCACCGACGCCGGGTGGGCCGGCCGGAACCTGTGGCGTAATCTGCGTCAGGATCTGGCCCCGATCATCCAGCGCCTTGTCGATGCGAACCGACTGGAGACCCTGCCATTGCAGCTTCGGCTCGGGCGTGACTTCCAGGGCGAGAATACTTTCCCCTGGAGGGACGGGGCCGAACACGTCCGCCCGAGGCAGGACGCGGACGCGCACGGCGCTGCCGTCGTCGCTGGGCAGCTTGCGAGACTTGCCGGCCTTGAGAGGGATCACGCCGGGCGGATTTATCAGGAGGGGCCGACCACCGGGTACGGCAGGTGCGGCGCCCGGCGCCGCTGGCATGAGCACGCCCTGGGCCGTCGCCTCAACCAGATCGGCCTTCTCGCATAGCAACGCCAAGGCGCGCCAGAACGTCGTTTCGCCTGTGTCGAGTGTTACCTTGCCCTCCTTGCGTTCGCCTTCCGGGGGCATCAGGAAAAGGTTGTAGCCGCTCTTCTTCTGCAGCTGGGCGACGGCCTCGCTCACCGGCGTATCCGTGCAAACCAAGCGGAGACGCTTCGGGGCCAGCACCTTGGCGCTCTCGGCCTGTTTCTCAATCTTCTTGACCAACTCTTCCGCCCGCCGCTTGACCTCGGCGTCGTCGCTCCGCGCCGCCTTGCGCAAGGCTCCCAGGGCCGGCACACCGATGGCGTCCAGTTCCTTCGTCGCCTTCTCGCGCTCGGTGAAGGTGCCGCTGCCCACCTGTTCGATGAGCCGGTCAATCCGCTCGGCGCTGACGGCCTCGCTGCTTGGACTCGGCAAGGCGCCGAGCAGGAATACACCCAGGATAACCAGCAGGGCCAACGGTAAATATCGGCTGCGTATCACATTGACCTCCTTGCAAGAAGGCCCGAGGGCCGGAGACATCCAACATGCCTTATCCTCGCGCGATCGCATCGTACCAATCCGACGGCGTGGCGGCTATCCATTTCGGAGGACGGAGGAGAGGCAGGTCGGGGACACGACCCGGACGAAGAGCGCATCGCGGCGAAATGGAGAACGGATTGTTTAGCCGCGACGCGCAGCGGAGCGCGGGTTCTCCCGCGCTCCGCTGCGCGTCGCGGCTAAACGAGGAATGGGTTGATCGGTCCTTGTCACGCCAGCAGCTTGTCGATGACGCGGCCTTCGCGGAACAGCTGAATCGGCCGGCCCGTCGAGGTCGTCAGCTCCTGGTGCGGGTCGATGCCCAGGCAGTGGAAGATCGTGGCCGACACGTCGTCCGGCGTACACGGCTCGGTGGCCGGGGCCATGCCCTGAGCGTCGGTGGTGCCGTGGGCGTAGCCGCGCTTGAAGCCGCCGCCGGCCAGCACCACCGCCATCGACCGCGCCCAGTGGTCGCGGCCGGCGTTCTTGTTGATCTTCGGCGTCCGGCCGAACTCGCCGGCGCAGTACACGATCGTCCGATCGAGCATGCCGCGGTCGGTCAGGTCCTCGATCAGGGCCGACAGCGTCTGATCGAGCTGTCGGCAGCAGTCGCTTCGACAGGGCGTCGAAGTTCTTGCCGTGCGTGTCCCAGCCGCCGAGGCTGATGGTGACGAAGCGAACGCCGGCCTCGACCAGCCGCCGGGCCGCCAGACGCGCCCTGGCCGAACGCGCTGCGTGCCGTAGCGGTCGCGCAGCGCCTGCGTCTCCTGCGTCGAGGTCGAACGCCTTCTTGGTCCTGTCGGAGCGCAGGATCTCCAGGGCTTGCTTGTGGAAGGTGTCGAGGCCGTCGACGAGGTCGGCGGACTGGTCGACCGCGCGGAAGGTCTCGTCGAAGCCCTTGAGGAGCTTGTCGCGGTTGTTCCAGCTCGTCGAGGCGTGAAGCCGTTGGGCAGCTGGATGCCGCGGACGCGGCAGTCGAGCCTTGCCGCCCTTGCCGCCGGCGTTGCCCTCGATGACGAACGGGTTGTAGGCGGTGCCGAGGTAGCCGGCCGCGCTGCCGCTGCGGCATGTCGCCGAAGCTGACGTAGGGCGGCACGCCCTTCTCGGCCGGCAGCAGCTTGCGTCGTCAGCGAGCCGAGCGACGGATACTGCAGCGCCGGCGTCGGCTTGTTGCCGGTCGTCATGAAGACGCGTGGCCGGCCCGTGCGCCGGGATGGTGTGGTCCAGCGAGCGGACGATGGCGATCTTGTCCGCCGACTTGCGCCATCTTCGGCAGGTGCTCGCTGATCTGCACGCCGTTCGCCTTGGTGGGGATCGGCTTGAACTCGCCGCGGACGCCTTCGGGGGCGTTCGGTCTTGAGGTCCCACATGTCGATGGTGGCCGGCCCGCCGCCCAGCCAGAGCATGATGACCGCGTTGGCCCGCCGCTTCTGCTTTTGCGGAGCGGGGGCCGACCTGCGCCTCCAGGCGCAGCAGCTGCGGCAGCGTCAGGCCGAACAGGCCGGCCGGCGCCGATCTTGAGGAAGTCGCGGCGATGGAACCCTTCGCAGTCCGTGCCAAATGGTCGTGTCATGATGCGATCCTTTCAATCGCCCTGAACCCCCCAGCGTCCGTCCTCTCAGGGCAGCGTGAACGGACACGCCATTAGTGATTGAAAATGAACTCGTTCGTGTTGATCAGCGCCCACAGCGTATCGAGGAAGACCGCTTGCCGGTCCTTGCCGCGCGTGCGGTAGTCGGCGAACCACGACCGCTCTTTCGCGTCGGCGGGCGGGACAACGTAGCGAGGAACAGTTCGTCAAGCGCCTTGTCGTCGTCCTTCTCGGCGGCCAGCAGTTTGCGAACGCGGCCCTGCGGCGACTGCATTTTCTGCTGAATCGACGGGTCGGCCATCAGGAACAGCTTCTGCGGCAGGCCCGGCTCCATGGCGCGCTCGCAGTCGCAGGCCGTCGTGCGCGGCGGCCGGCCGAAGATGCGGAAGGCGTAGTTGACCGAGCCGTTCTGCAAGCGGCTGGCGCCGACCTCGATGGCCCGACTGCCGGCCGGCATCTCCGCGCCGAACTTCTCCGTCGCCCCCAGCGCCGCGTTCAGCACGTCGACCACGACCTCGGCCATCATCGGCCGAACGTAGCTGTGCGAGTAGTTCGTCCGGTCGAGGCGGTTCGTCTCGTTGGACGCCGAACGTCAGCTGGTAGGTCCGCGACAGTGAGGATGCGTGCGCTCCAGCTGGCGGATGTCGTACTTGCCGGCGACGAAGTCCTTGGCCAGGGCGTCGAGCAGCTTGTCGTTGGACGGCGGGTTGGCCAGCGAGAAGTCGTCCACCGGATGGACGATGCCGACGCCGAAGTAGTGGCCCCAGACGCGGTTGACGAAGCTGCGGGCGAAGAACGGATTGTCCGCCGCGTGCATCCAGTCGAACAGGGCGACGCGCGGGTCCTTGCCGTTCTCGACCGGCGATGTCCGGGCCGCCCAGCGCCTTGCGGCGTCAGCGGCTGCTTCGTGTCGGGGTCGGTCAGCGGCCTGGCCGTCGTGCCGGTGGCGCGGACGTAGACCTCGCGCAGCGGCGTCAGTTGCACGTTCTTCTTGCCGTCGCTCCGGCGCTTGTTCCGCTCGGCGTTCTCGGTGCGGAACAGCTTCTGCGACTCCGGCGAGACGCCGAAGTCCAGCCGGGCGAAGACGTTGGCGTAGGCGCGATAGTCGGCCTGCGTCCAGCGGTCGAAGGGGTGCTTGTGGCACTGGGCGCATTCGAGGCGGACGCCGAGGAACGCGGCCGCCGTCTTCTCGCCCCACTGCTCGATCGGCACGCTGCTGCTGCCGCCGCCAGAACAGGTCGAGCGTCGGCCGATCGGCGTAGACGGTCGTCGCAACCCTTGTCGATCGGCCTCGCTGTTCCTTGACCTGCTTGACGTACTCCTCCGGCGTTATGCCGTCGCGGCTGGTGGCGCACAGGACGCCGTGGACGATCTCGTCGTAGGGCATGTTGTCGGCGAGGCGCTTGCGGAACCAGTCGTGCCACATCTGGCTGAGCTTGCGCCCGGCGCTGCTGCGGGTTCTCCAGCGCGTCGGTGTTGTTGCCGGTGATGTCGCAGAACTTCGTCGCCCACAGGGCGGCGTGCAGCGGATGGGCGAGCAGCTCGTCGATCTTGCGCGCTGCGCTTGTCGGGTCGCGTGTCGGCGAGGAAGTCGCGCACTTCCTGCGGCGTCGGCAGCGAGCCGATGGTGTCGATGGTCACGCGGCGGAGGAACTCGGCGTCGCCGGACAGGTCCGACGGCACCATGTTGAGCCGCCGCAGCTTGGCGAAGACTTCGTGGTCGATGTAGTTGACCTCGGGCACGTCGGGGTAGCTGAAGCCCGGCGTCGGCCTCGACCGGCACCAGGACGCGCACCGGCAGGACGTTGCCGCGATAGGAGACGATGACGGCGGTGTCGCCGGGCCGCACGGCCCTGAAGCCGGCCCAGCGGCGTCGACCTCGACGACGGCCTCGTCGTTGGTGCGGAAGTCGCACAGCGGCGTGATCGTCTTCCGTCGTGCCGTCGGCGAAGGTCGCCTCGACCTGGAGCTGGCCGCTCTGGCCGGGCTTGGCGAAGGCATATTCCGGAGGCGTAAATGGTGATGTTGGCGAACGTCGCCGCTGCCCTTGTGCCAGCGGGCGCCCTGCGCGATCCAGTGCGCGGAGCAGTTGATACGCCCAGGAATCGCTTGCCGAAGCGCGTCTGTCCGCTCGTGCGGCACCTGGCCGGTCGCCTTGAGCAGGAGCAGGCTGGTGTCGGGGTCGGCGCGGTTGAGGCGGCGGCCCTCGATGTCGCGGCGTGAGGGCGAGGTAGTCCTTCTCCGGATCGTAGCCGAACAGCGACAGGCGGAAGCCGCCTTTGCCCTGGAACGAGCCGTGGCAGGAGCCGGAGTTGCAGCCCATGCGGCCGAACACGCCCATGACGTGGCGCTCGAAATCGACCTTCTCGACCGTCTCGCCGCCGGGCAGCTTGATGCCGGCACAGGGGGCGGGGCCGATGAAGCCGAGCAGGCCGGCCAGGACGAAAGTGGGGCCGAATCGGGTGATGCAGGCAGTGTGCATTCCTCGATCCTCCAGAGAAACGACCTCCTCTGTCGCAGAGGAGAGCACAGGAAGGTTCAGGCAGGCGGGCAGGCAGGAAAGACCGCGTACGGTGCGGCGGGGATTTAACCACGAACTAACGTGAAAGTATCGCATGGGGAGACCGATTGCAAGCAATTTCTCGATGCGGCACAAGACCTTTCGGACCCCTGCCTTCTTCGTCCGCCCTTGTTTTGCTTGACACCCCGCATGTCGGAGGGGTACGGTGAACCTCGGCCAATGAGGTATTGCGCGATCGGAAGGCGATGGAGGATCGGTCTTGCCTCGGTTGATCGTCATCAAGGGCGTGGATGAAGGCAAGCAATTCGAGCTGAGCGGCCCGCACGTCGGCGCCGGCCGCGACAGTTCCAATCGCGTCAAGCTGCACGATACCGAAGTGTCGCGCCGCCACGCCGAGTTCGTCCGCACCGACGAGGGTTATCGCCTCGTCGATCGCGGTAGTGCCAACGGTACGTTCGTCAACAACCAGCCCGTCCGCGATGTCCTCCTGCAACCGGGCGATCAGATCCAGATCGGGCAGACTGTCTTCGTCTACTCCGCCGGGGTGCGTCCGGACGCCTGGGAACCGCCGGCGCGCGGCGACCTGGCCGACCACATCAGCCTCATCTCGCGTCAAGATCTCGAACTGCCGTCGGCCATCGTCCAGTCCATCGGCGAAACCGAAGGCAGCCGAATCCTCGCCCACCCCGAGCAGGTTGAAGGACCGTGGCTCAAGAACGCCTTGGCCAACCTCATGTACCAGGCGACGCAGGCCGTCAGCCACATCCTCGACCTCAACCAGCTCCTCGAACGCATTCTGGAGCTGATCTTTCGCTACCTCGACGCCGACCGCGGCTGCGTCATGCTGCGCGAGGCGTCGGCGTCCGAGGCGGGGGCGGGATCGGCCGTGCCGCACAGCGCCGACTTTCAGCCCCAGGCGCTGCGCTGGCGCGACGGCATCAACCGCCAGGAGAAGATTCCCGTCAGCCGGACCATCATGGATTACGTCCTGCGCGAGAAGCAGGGCATTCTCGTCTCCGACGTGGCCGGCGACGAGCGCTTCCAGGCCGTGCAGAGCATCGTCCGCCACGGCATCCGCGAAATCATCTGCGTACCCATGAAGGGACGGCACGGAACGCTCGGCGTGCTCTACCTCGACGCGCGCACCGCCTCGCGCGATCCGCTCGGCGGCGTCCCTGCCGGCGGCAAGCCCGCCAACAAGTTCAGCGGCGAACATCTGTTCCTGGCGGGCGCCCTCGCTCACCAAGCGGCCCTGGCGGTCGAGGAGACGCGCTACTACCAGGCCATGGTCCAGGCCGAACGCCTGGCCGCGGTTGGGCAGACCATCGCGGCGCTGTCGCACCACATCAAGAACATCCTGCAAGGACTCAAGAGCGGCAGCGAGATCCTCAAAATGGGCCTCAAGGACATGGACCCGGTGCTGTTGCAGCAAGGCTGGAAGAACATCGAAAAGAACCAGGGCAAAATCTACGACCTGGTCGTGGACATGCTCGGCTACTCCAAGGAGCGCGAGCCGAACATCGAGAGTACCGACCTCAACGGCGTGGCCCGCGACGTGATCGAGCTGATGGCGCCGCGCGCCATGGAACTCGGCGTCGAGCTGACGGCGCGGCTTGACGACCAATTGCCCAACTGTCCGGCCGACCCCGAGGGCATTCACCGCGCCTTGCTGAACATTGTCGGCAACGCCCTGGACGCCGTGGAGGACGTGGAGTCGCCGTGCGTGATCGTGGCGACGGCGCGGGAGCCAAACGGTGAGTCGGTTTGCTTCGAGGTACGCGACAACGGCGGCGGCATTCCGCCGGAAAAGATCCACGACATCTTCCGCCCTTTCGTGAGCACCAAGGGAGCGCGCGGCACGGGACTGGGATTGGCCGTCAGCCGCAAAATCCTCCGCGAACACGGCGGCGACATCGTGGCCCACAGTCAGCCCGGACAGGGCAGTGTGTTCCTTCTGCGTTTGCCGCTGCGCAGCGCCTTCCATTCCGACGTCAACAGCACGCGCACCATCCATCCGCCGCTGGCGCCGGATTGACCCGGTCGTTTAGCCGCGACGCGCAGCGGAGCGCGGGGATACTCTCGCGCTCCGCTGCGCGTCGCGGCTAAACGACCGGGTCATACGACGATTTGCGTGGCCACGTCGGGATGCGACTCCTCGTCGCCGCGCGTGACGATGGGGTGCTCGCGCCACCACCGCGCCGCCTGCTCTTCGGTCCACTGGTCCGCCGCCGCGCAAGCGGCCAGGGCTTGCTCCAGGCTGTGCGCGTCCGGGAAACGACGGGCAGGGTCTTTCTCCAGGCAGCGCAGCACAACGGCTTGCAGGTCGAGCGGCACGTCCGGCTGGACCTTGGACAGCGGCAGGACCGGCTCGTAGGCGTGGGCCATGAGCATCATCATGGCCGTCTCGCGGACGAACGGCGCTTGCCCCGTCAGGAGGTAGTAGGCCACGGCGCCCAGGCTGTAGATGTCGCTGCGCGGATCGAGGATGGATCTTGCCGGCGGCCTGCTCCGGCGACATGTACGGCGGCGAACCGAGGATGGTGCCGTGCTGCGGTGAGCCGATCGCCCTCCTTGCCGAAGCGCGTCTCCTGCACCAGGCCGAAGTCGAGCAGCTTGGCCACGTCGAAGACGCCGCCGCGCTCGCAGGCGATGATGTTGCTGGGCTTGATGTCGCGGTGGAGCAGACCGACGCCGTGCGCCTCGCGCAGGGCACGGCAGACCTGGCGCAGCAGGTGGATGGCCCGTGCCGGCGACAGCGGCCCATAGCAAGCGACGAGATGGTCCAGGTTCTGTCCGGGCAGGTACTCCATGACGTAGTAGAAGGTGCCGTCGTCGGCGTGGCCGTAGTCGTAGATCTCGACGGTGTTCCAGTGCGTCAGCGTCGCCATGGCCTGGACCTCGCGCTCGAAGCGCTGCAAGTTGGTCGGGTCGCCGGCCTGCTCCGGGCGGATCAGCTTGACGGCGCAAGGACGGCGCAGCAGCAGATGCTCGGCCAGGAAGACCTCGCCCATGCCGCCGGCGCCGAGGCGCTTCTTGAGGCGGTACTGGCCCAGTTGCTGGGCCTCGAAGGCCTGTTCTTCGAGGACCTGGATGCGGTAGGAGCCGAACACGGCGATGGCCAGGGCCACCGCCAGAAGGATCGCCATGTCGAACAGGGAGAAGAATAGCTCCATCTGCGGCGGAGCGTGGCGCGAGGCAGCCAACGGCGTCAGGATCAACGGCGTCAGCGCCAGGCCGAGGCTGACCAGCAGACAGCGCCGCCAGGTGTTGGGGATGAACACGCCGTAAACGATGATGAGGAAGAACCAGCGCGTCGAGGTGTTGCCGACCGCGTGGTGCAGAAGAAGCGGACCCTGGGGACCGCGCGACGCTTCCGCCAGAGGGCCGTGAAGGAAGTCTCGATATTGCAGCCAGGCGAAGAAGACCGTCAGCGAGCCGAAGATGGCCAGCTCGATGGCCCGCAGGATGGGCAGCGACAGACGCTTGCGTCGCCACAGGATCATGGCTCCCACGGCCGCCACCAGGGCGGTGCCGCCGTGAAACACCAGGGCGAAGCCGGTCAGGTGCCGCGGCAGGTTCGGATCGATCAGATTGCGGATCAGGAAGGTGAGCGAGGGAGCCAACGTCAGCAGGGCGACGAAAAGCAGACGTCGCTGCAGCAGCGATTCGATGGCTCCGCGGAAGGCGGCCCCACCGCTGACGGGCATGGCCACCCGGCAGCGCGGCGTTCGCCGCGTCGGGCGCGAACCACCCGGAGGATAGTCCGTGGTCGAGCCGTCGGAGCGCGGCGCATTCGGCGCGGGGTAATTCATCACAGCGGACAGGCTCCGTCGAGGGTAGCCGATTCGGTCTCTCCCCTAACTATATCCTCTCGCCCCTGCCGTGGGAACGGAGTACCCGCGCCGTGGTGCCGTTCTATTCTAACAATAGTTTGGTTTTTCCGAGCCGCGAGCGTCAGCGAGCGGTGGACGGCCCGCTCGCTGACGCTCGCGGCTCGGAAAAGACTGCCCTCCGCCATAAGCGGCCCTTGCCGGTTCTACGCATGTTGCCATCCGCGTAGTCTACGGCGAGGGCGGGAGGGTCGGCGTGAACAAAGCGGCGCTTGTCCTCCGCCCCCACGCCCCGTTAAATGATAAGAGGAATCGAGATCAATCGGCCCCTCTCTCGCGGCCCGAGGCTTTTGCGGAAACGTGACACTATGAGCCATGGTACGGTTGCCAACCGTCTCAACCTGGACGCCGTCGAGGCGGCGTACCAGCGCTGGCGGCAGGATCCCGAGTCGGTAGACGAAAGCTGGCGTTTCTTCTTCGAGGGCTTCGAGTTGGGCGCCGCCCAGCCGGCCCCGCGCGGCGGCCGCGTCCGACGGCGCCGCTCAGAACGCCATCGTCCGCCTCATCTACGCCTACCGCGACCTCGGCCATTTCCTCGCCCACCTCGACCCCTTGAGCGAACGGCGCACCAGCCATCCGCTCCTGGAGCTGTCCGAGTTCGGCTTCACCGAGGCCGACCTCGACCGCACCTTCGATACCAGTCCTTTTCTCGGACTTCCGCGCGGCAGCTCTGCGCCAGCTCCTCGACGCCCTCAAGAAGACCTACTGCCGTAACATCGGCGTCGAGTACATGCACATCCAGGACACGCGCATCCGCCGCTGGCTGCAAGAGCGCATGGAGCCGCGCCGCAACCGTCCGCGCTTCGACCGGGCCAAGAAGGTGCGCATCCTCAAGAGCCTGCATTATGCCGAGCTGTTCGAGCGTTTCCTGCACACGCGCTACACCGGACAGAAGCGTTTCTCGCTGGAAGGAGCGGAGACGCTGATCCCGATCCTGGAGACGATCGTCGAAAAGGCGCCGGACATGCAGGTGCGCGAGATCATCCTGGGCATGGCCCACCGCGGCCGGCTCAACGTGCTGGCCAACATCCTGCGCAAGCCCTACGAGGAAATCTTCGCCCAGTTCGAGGACCGCTACCTGCCCGACTCGGCCGACGGCGACGGCGACGTCAAGTATCACCTCGGCTTCTCCAGCGACCGCGTCAACTCGCACGGCAAGAAGGTCCACCTGTCGCTGTCGCCCAACCCCAGCCATCTGGAGGCGGTCGATCCGGTCGTCGAGGGCCGCACCCGCGCCAAGCAGACACTGTTCGGCGACAGCGAGCGCATCTGGGGCATCCCGGTCCTCATCCACGGCGACGCCGCCTTCGCCGGTCAGGGACTGGTGGCCGAGACGCTGAACCTGTCGCAGCTGGCCGGCTACACGACCGGCGGCACCGTCCACGTCATCGTCAACAACCAGATCGGCTTCACCACCGCCCCCGCCGACGCCCGTTCGACGACCTACTGCACCGACATCGCCAAGATGATCCAGGCGCCGATCTTCCACGTCAACGGCGAGGATCCGGAGGCGGCCGTGTTCGTGGCCGAGCTGGCCCTGGAGTTCCGTCAGACGTTCCGCCGCGATGTCGTGATCGACATGTTCTGCTATCGCCGCCACGGCCACAACGAGGGCGACGAGCCGTCGTTCACGCAGCCGATCATGTACAGCAAGATTCGCGGCCGGCCGTCGCTGTCCTCGGTTTACACCGAACAGCTCATCATGATGGGCGACCTGACCGTCGCCGAGACGGAGGCCATCACCGAGAAGTTCGAGAACAAGCTGCAATCCGCCCTGGAAGAAGTGAGAACCGGACCTTCGCAGTATCCGACCATGCACGGCTTCGAGGGCCAGTGGAAGGGCATGACCTCGCGCTACTCGCACGCCCCGGTCGAGACCGGCGTGTCCGAGGAGACGCTGCATGGGATCGCCGAGGGACTGACGCGCCTGCCGGAGAACTTCGAGGTCCATCCGACGGTGGCGCGCATCTTCAAGACCTACTTGCAGGACCTGCGCGAGGGCAAGCCGATCCTGTGGCCGTTGGCCGAGCTGCTGGCGTTCGGCTCGCTGCTTTTGGAGGGATCGCCGGTGCGTCTGAGCGGCCAGGACAGCCGTCGCGGCACCTTCAGCCAGCGGCATTCGGTGGTCTACGATGCCCGCACCGGCGAACCGTACTCGCCGCTGAACGACCTCGATCCGAAGCAGGCGCCGTTCAGCGTGTACGACAGTCTGCTGTCGGAGGCGGCCGTGCTCGGCTTCGAGTTCGGCTACGGCCTGGACGCGCCGCACACGCTGGTCCTGTGGGAGGCGCAGTTCGGCGACTTCGCCAACGGCGCCCAGGTCATCATCGATCAGTTCATGGCCTCCAGCGAATCGAAATGGCAGCGCGACAGCGGCGTCGTCCTGCTGCTGCCGCACGGTTACGAGGGGCAGGGACCGGAACACTCCAGCGCTCGGCTCGAACGCTATTTGCAGTCGTGCGCCGAGGACAACATGCAGGTCTGCTATCCCTCGACGCCGGCGCAGTATTTCCACCTGCTGCGGCGGCAGATGAAGCGCAGCTTCCGCAAGCCGCTAATAATCATGACGCCCAAGAGCCTGCTGCGCCTCAAGGTTGCCGGTTCGCCACTGGACGAGTTCGTGACGGGACGATTCCGAGAAGTGCTCGACGACGCCGAGGCGGACCCTGCTCGCGTCCGCCGCGTCGTTCTGTGCAGCGGCAAGGTCTATTACGACCTGCTCGAGCGCCGAAACGAGGCCAAGGCCCAGGACGTCGCCCTGGTCCGCGTCGAGCAGTTCTATCCCTTCGCCGAGGAGCCGCTCCAGCGCACCCTGACGCGTTATCGCAAGGCCAAGGAATGGGTGTGGGCGCAGGAAGAATCGCAGAACATGGGCGGTTGGTCGTTCCTGGAGCCGCGCCTGCGCGGCCTGGGTTATGCCGTCGAGTACGTCGGCCGCGACGCCAGCGCCAGCCCGGCGACCGGCTCGTTGCAAGTCCATCGCCGCGAACAGAAAGAACTCGTCGAGGCGGCCATCACCGGGTCGGTGCCTCATCTCGTGCGCGCCGCCAGCGCCCAGCGCGTGTACGTCTCCGAGGCGAACGGCCCCGTACCCGTCAAAAGTTCTGAGTTCTGAGTTCTGAGTTCTGAGTGAAAGACTCAGAACTCAGAACTCAGAACTGGAGATTGGCATGTCCGTGGAAATCAAAGTGCCCTCCGTTGGGGAGTCGTCACGGAAGGGACCATCGCTCGCTGGCTGAAGGCGAACGGGGCGGCGGTGAAGGCCAACGAGCCGGTGTGCGAACTGGAGACCGACAAGGCGACGACCGAAGTGATGGCCCCCGCCGGCGGCCGGCTGAGCATCACCGTGGCGGAAGGACAGAAGGTCGCCATCGGCGCCGTGATCGGCCAAATCGAGGAAGGGGTCGGACAGGCGGCCCCTTCGGCGCCGCAACCGGCTTCGCCGGTCAAAGGAGACGGCAATCGCGCCTGCCCGCCGTCAGTCCGGCGGCACCCGGACGCAGCCCTGGGGCGGAGCCGCTCTTGTCGCCGGCGGCGCGGCACGTCGCGGCCAACGAGGGGATCGATCCGCAGCAGGTCGCCGGCAGCGGCCGCGGGGGTCGTATCATCAAGGAAGACGTGCTCAGCCACCTTCAGCAGCGCGGCCCCGCCGCCGAGAAAACGCCTCCTTCCGCTCCACCGGCCGCACCCGTGGTCGAGAGCGCGAAGCCGCCAGCGGCCCCAGCGGGCCGCGAACGCCGCGAACGGATGACGCCCATCCGGGCGCGCATCGCCGAACGACTGCTCGCCGCCCAGCAGAACGCCGCCATCCTGACGACGTTCAACGAAGCGGACCTGCAGCGCCGTCATGGCCCTGCGCGTCAAGTACAAGGAGACCTTCCAGAAGAAGCACGGCGTCGGCCTGGGCTTCATGAGCTTCTTCGTCAAGGCGGCCGTCGAGGCCTTGCACGCCTTTCCCGCCGTCAACGCCTCCATCGACGGCAGCGACATCGTCTATCACAATTATTACGACGTCGGCGTGGCCGTCAGCACCGAGAAGGGGCTTGATGGTCCCCGTGCTGCGCGACGCCGACCAGATGAGCTTCGCCGACATCGAAAAGGGCATCGCCGCCCTGGCCCAGAAGGCGCGCGACAACAAGATCAGCGTGGCCGACTTGCAGGGCGGCACGTTCACCATCACCAACGGCGGCATCTTCGGCTCGCTCCTGTCCACGCCGATCCTCAATCCGCCGCAAAGCGCCATTCTCGGCATGCACGCCATCCAGAAACGACCCGTGGCCGTGGACGATCAGGTCGTCATTCGACCGATGATGTACCTGGCCCTCTCCTACGATCATCGACTCATCGATGGCCGCGAGGCGGTGAGCTTCCTCGTGCGCATCAAGGAGTGCCTGGAAAGCCCGGAACGGCTGCTGCTGGAGATTTAGCTACTTGCGACATCGAGTTACCTCCTGATATCGTCCGAGCCGCGACCGTCAGGGAGCGGAATAAGCCCCGCTCCCTGACGGTCGCGACTCGGACAGTCCGCCGGAAATTCCTTGACCCACGGATACATAACCGATCCAATAAAACTAGCTGGGGAGAGGAATGCTCAGGAGGTATCGTGCCGATCCACTTCCGCTGTCCTCACTGCGAGAAACTGCTGGCTCTCGGGACGCACAAGGGCGGGACGCAGATCCACTGTCCGATGTGCGACCACCTTGTCACGGTACCGCCGCGAACCGAGGTGGAGCTGCCGACAACCACCGTCGTCCCGGCCGACCCCGCGCCGCCGCCTGTTGAGGCATGGTGGCTGTCGGCCGGCCCTCCGCCCCTGTCCGAAGCAATCACTGCCACGGCCGTCCCAGCCCCGGTGACAGACCCCCTCGTATTGGAAACCGCCCCGAAACCGACGGCAGCCAGCTCCGAAGGGACGATTACGGCCGCCGGTTTCTTCACGCGCCAGCACGGCTTGATCCTGGCCGGCGGCATCGCCGCCGCCCTGGCCGTCATCGCCGGCGCGCTGGCCTTGCTGCCCGGCCGAACGCACCGAGAGAAGCCCCAGCCAGCGGAACAGACGGCCCTCGTCGGCGACACGCGGAAAGAGCCGGAAAAACCGCGGGAACCTTCCTCGGCTCCCCCGTCCACGCCGAAGACACCCGCTACCCCGGTTCGTGAGGAAAAGCCGAGCCAGCCGGACAAACCGACGGTGCGGGAGAAGAAAGACGACAAGTCGTCCGCTCCGCCTCCTCCCGCGCCGCCGAAAAACGAAGCGCTCCAAACACCGACACCGCCGGTCGATCCTGCGCCGGTTGAAGTGGTCCGGAAGCCGGCCCCTGCCCGCCCGCTCGTGGTGAAGTATCGCCGCGACGTGACCGAGGACGAGCTACGCCGCCAGATCGAGAAGGCGCCGGAGGTCGCGCTGGACCGGGGCAACGACCGCACCGAGGCGCAGCGCGCCGTGAGGCTGGCTCGCGCCGCGGCGGCGCAGGGCGGACGCATCGAGACGACACCGCGGCTGATGCTGCAGCGCGCCGACCTGGCCGGGCTGCCGATGCGCATGGGCGACGAATGCCACCTGGGTCCGGCGACAGCCGACCATCTGCAGGGCGGCTCGCTGGCCCTGCGCGCGCATCTGCTGGAGGCGACTCGGGGCAGCGCCCGCGCGGCGACCGGCGACACGCGGCCCGACCCGAAAAAACTGTACGCCGCTCTCACCGCCGACGGCGAACGGCACAACAAATGGCTCAAGCCCGAAGCGGTCCCCGCCTTGCAGCAGCTGCTCATGGCCGAGAACGAGTCCATCCGCGAAGTGCTGGTCGATCAGCTGGCGCGCATCGACGGCAAGCGCGCCAGCGTCGCCCTGGCCCAGCGCGCGCTCTTCGATCTCCATGCCGGTGTCCGCAAGAGCGCCTTGATGGCGCTGCGGAATCGGCCGCGTCCGGAGTATCAAGCGGTCCTGCTCGACGGCTTCCTTCACCCCTGGTCAGCCGTCGCCGATCACGCCGCCGAGGCACTCGTCGCGCTGGGGATGCGCGACGTGGTGCCGGTGCTGCTAAGTCTGCTCGACCAGCCCAACCCCGCTGTTCCATACCGCAAGCCGGGTAAGGACGCGCCTTACGTCCGTGAGATGGTGCGCATCAACCACCTGCGCAACTGCGTCCTGTGCCACGCCCCCTCACTGAGTCCCGAAGATAAAGTGCGCGGTTTCGTGCCGCCGCCAAGTCAACATCTGGCACCCGGCCCCACAGGGGGCTACGGCGGTCGGTCGAACGGCATCTTCGTGCGGGCCGACGTCACCTATCTGCAGCAGGATTTCTCGGTGCCGCTGACCGTCAAGGATCCCGGTAAGTGGCCGGCGGCGCAGCGCTACGACTTCCTGGTGCGCGAGCGGCCGGCCACGCCGGCCGAGGTTCAGGCCGCCCGAGCAACCGAGGCGAACGCGCCGAGCGTGCACCAGAAGGCCCTTTTCTTCGCTTTGCGCGAACTGACCGGCGCCGACCCCGGCCCGACCGTCGAGGACTGGAAGCGCCTGTTCCTGCACGGCACCAAGGTGACGCGGATACAGGCCGAGATGCCATCGGCCGCCGGCGTGATCGCCGACGACCACGGCCGCGTTTGGGTCAGCGTCGCCGGCGAACTGCGGCAGGCCGAGCCGGTCGTCCGGCTCGAACCCTGGTCGAAGGATCTCGACGGCTGCAAGGATCTGGCTCTGGATGGCAAAGGTCGGCTCCTCGCCTGCCAGACGGCCAGGGACCGGCTCGTCGCCGTGGATCTCGCCAAGAGAACCGTTACCGTGCTGGCTGATCGCTACAAGGGCCAGCCCCTGCATGCGCCGACTCATCTCGTCGTGGACCGACAGGGCGGCGTCTACTTCACCGACGCGGCGGTGCGGACGCCGAGCGCAGGCGTCGGCGTCGCGGGCGCGGTGTATTATCTGTCGGCCCGCGGTACGCTGAGCCGACTGCCCATCTCCTTGCCGGCGCCCGGCGGCATTGGCCTGTCGCCCGATGAGAAGACGCTTTACCTGGCCAGCGCCGGCGGCCCGGAAGTGATGGCCTATTCGCTGGAAGGCGTGGGCCTGCCGGGCAAGGGCAAGGTATTGTGCCGGCTCCAGACGCGGAGCGATGCGCCGATGCAATCCGCCGGCGGTCTTGCGGTGGACCGGCATGGCAACCTCTTCGTGGCGAACCCGGCGATGCGCGCCATTCAGGTGCTTAATTCCGAGGGGGCGCGGCTGGGTCTGATCTCTCTGCCGGACGCGCCGCGGTCCTGCGCCGTCGGCGGCCCCCAGGGCAAGTCCCTTTACGTCACCACGCATCACGCTTTGTTCAAGATCGAATTGGAAACCGCCGGTGCCGGTCTCGCCGCTCGGGAACGCTGATGTTTAGCCGCGACGCGCAGCGGAGCGCGAGGGCATCCCGCGCTCCGCTGCGCGTCGCGGCTAAACGGGTTTAGCGTTCAGCGGAACCTCCAGAATGCGGCAGGGCGGACGATCCGGCCAGTGCCGGCGCAACAGCGGCAGCGACACGTTGTAGACGGGGATGCCGCCGCTGGTCTTGCCCTCCGGCGTGCCGCGATGAGCATGGCCGTGGAAGACCGCCGTCACACCGTAACGTTGCAGCGGCTCGCCGAGCCGGCCGCAGCCCAGAAAGGCGAAGATCTCCGGCGGCTCGCCCTCCACCGTCTCCTGGATCGGCGAATAATGCAAGAGAGCAATGCGGCCGGGCATGCGCAGCCGCGCCAGCGCCGACTCCAGCTTGAGCGTCTCGTTCACCGCTTCCTGAACGAACTTCTTGATGATGTCCTCCCCCCACGCTCCCAGAGTGGCCCGGCCGAAACCGCCGGCGAAGCCCTTGACGCCAGCGAAGCCAACGCCCTTGATCTCGCAGGCGTCACCGTCCAGCATCCGCACGCCGGCGTCGATCAGGATTTGCCTCACGTCGTCCTGCTTGCCCGCTTCGTAATCGTGATTGCCGAGCACGGCGATGATCGGAACCTTGACGGCGTTCAGCTCGCGGCTGAGGATCTGCGCCTCTTCGGGCAGGCCGAAATCCGTCAGGTCGCCGCCCAGGAGAAGGACGTCCGCCGCCTCGGCCATCCGTGCCAACATCGGTTGGAGTTGGCCGGCCGAAGCTTTCGTGCAGTGCAGGTCCGCCACCGCCGCGACACGCACCACCTCCGCCTCTGGTTTGGCGGCGTCCTCTTTCTTCGTCATGCTGTCCCCCTTCGCATTACGGGTCGCGTTCGCAGGCCAAGTGCGGCAACTTCCGTGCCCCGGCATTCCATTTGCCCTCTTCTCTCCACCGCCTCCCGCGCCGGTTCGGCCAAGGAGGCTTTTTCCTCCACTGTCCCGAGACAACGATCATGTCCGGCGTGCCCGCGGTCTTCGACGAACTGGAACCCGTCACCAGTCGCTTTTACGTCAACGCCCTGGCCGTGTTGGCCGAGGCGAACGTGCCGTACCTCCTCGGCGGCGCCTACGCCCTGGCTCACTACACGGGGATCGTTCGCCATACCAAGGATCTCGATCTCTTCGTGCGGCCGGCCGACGCGCCTCGGCGCTGGAAGCGCTGGCGCGGGCGGGGTATCGCACCGAAATGACCTTCGCTCACTGGCTGGGCAAGGCTTTCTCCGGCAACGATTTCGTGGACGTGATCTTCTGTTCGGGTAATGGCTTGTGCGCCGTGGACGAGGACTGGTTCGCCTACTCGGTGCCCTGGGATCCAGGCGGGCGGCGCTCGGCTCTGTCCGGCCGAGGAGTTGATCTGGCAGAAAGCCTTCATCATGGAGCGCGAGCGCTTCGATGGCGCCGACGTGATCCACTTGCTCCGTGCCTGCGGCCCGGCGCTGAACTGGGACCGCCTACTGCGCCGCTTCGATCGTCACGGACAGCTGCTGCTGGCCCACCTTGTCCTCTTCGGGTTCGTCTACCCCGGCGAGCGCGACAAGATCCCTCCGCGCGTCCTCGACCGTTTATTCGAGCGCTGGCGGAACGGGACGGGACGCGCCGAGGACGGGGAAAGGCTCTGCCAGGGGACGTTGCTGTCGCGGATGCAGTATTTGTATGACACGGAACGCTGGGGCTATCAGGACGCTCGCCAGCCGCCTTGCGGCGTCATGACGCCGGAACAGATCACGCACTGGACGGCGGCGGGGCGGTAACCGAACGGCCCGCGGACTCAACGAGTCCACGGGCCGCCCACGCAAAGACGTTCAGGACGACGCGCGCGACATGCGCTCGGCCACGTCATCTTCCGAACGCGCCGAACGTCATCGACAGGCGCAGCTGACCAGGAAGCCGAGGCCGAAGGCGATGCCTACCGAGGCGACGGGATAGCGCCGGATCATGCCGGTCACGTCGCCCCAGAGGTCTTCGGCTCGGTCCCCGAAGGCGGAGAAGCCGTGTTGCAGCCCCTCGCGTGTACTGCTCCAGCTCTCGCCGGCCTGGCCGGCGACACCGGAAACGAACTCGCGCGCCTTGTCGCGCATCTGTCCCGCCGTCTCACCCAGGTTGGACGCCATCTCCTGGGCTTTTTCCTTCAAGCCCTTGGCCTCTTCGGATTGGCCCGACGTGTCGCCCGGGTAGCCGGCGCTCGATCGCGGATGTCCACTGTCACCTTTACCTGCCATGATCCACCTCCTTCTCGTGATTGAGACAGGACCGATCAACGACGGAAGAGATGCAAGTTCAATGCCGCAGGAACCCCAGGCGACGGATTGTTAATTGATGCTCGGCTGGGGAATGCGCGGCGGCGCCAGTTGGTCCCATAGTTCCTCGACCGGCGTATCGAACAAGAGCTTGCCGTTGGCCGCGACCACGGCCCAGGCGCCAACCGCCATCTCGTTTTCCAGCTGACCGCCGCCCCAGCCGGCGTAGCCGCTGAAGACGCGGAAGCGCGGCACCTGCCCCTCTTCCGTCTGCGAGGCACGGTCCAAACAAGCCGCGTCTCCCGAGTAAATACCGGGGGCCAACTCGTGCTCCTTGCCCGGACCCGGCGGTTCGGAAGACTCGGCCCACTCGGGATGGCCATGCAGCAGGATCAGGCCCGGCGACGGACAGGGACCGCCGACGAACAGCGGCCAGGGCATGTTTTCGGCCTCGGCCGGACGGTTGACCACCAGCCCGAAAGCCCCCTCGTCGCTGTGGGCCAGAAGGAACACGACGGCGCGTTTGAAGTTCGGGTCCTGGAGGACGGGCTTGGCGATGAGAAAGCAACCGGCGTAAGACATGACGACGGCACCCATGCAAGAAGTCGGGGATCAATCCGATCCTTGTTTATTCTAGCAAGAATGAGACCGGAAAGTCGCGCCGAACGCGACCTTCATGGCGGTTCCTGGAAAAGCTTCAGGGTGGGCAGGATGCGCTGTACCTGGATGAACTGCGTATCCCGAGTCCATAATTCCAGGTTGTTAAGGATGGCAACGGTGGCGAGGACCGCATCGGGAAAGGGGATCGTAACGCCATGGACACGCAACGAGGCCAGATGATCGCCCACCACGTCCCAGAGCGAATCGGGGATCGCCACCTGTGCGAACACGGCCAGCACGGTCAGCAGGTTCCCGCGATGGGCTGGATCGCGGGCCCCGTGCAGTACTTCGGCGCGGGTGATGCCGCAGACGGCCACGGACAAGGTTGGGAGCAGGGTCTGGAGCTTCGCGTCCTGTCCCTTGGCGTAGTCAATGACCACACTGGTATCGACCAGAATCATGACAGATGGTCGCTCGCATGCTTACGATCGTACTCCCGCTGCTCTCTCCAGGCATCGAAATCGTACCCGGCCAGTGCCCGCGCCGCCTGTGCGGCAGTATCCCAGTCACCTGTACCCGGCTGGATGGAGGAGAGAGGCTCCTCTTCCAGCACAATGATCTCCACCGTCCGGCCGAGGAACGGTTTCAACTCCGGCAAGTGTAGCGTCTCGGAATCGATGCGTCGATGGATACGGATGGCGGTCATGTCGAGTCCCCCGTTGGTTTCGATGCCTCCTGCGATTCTACCCTTCCGGTCCATTCTCCCGCAGCGCCAGCCTTCGATTCGACTCCACAATCGTCCCCTCCAGTCCACGGGGCGTTTTCGGTTCCGTAGTCTCAGTAGTTTCCGGTTCGGGCTGAGGGAGGAGGGGTGAGGGAGACAATCGCAAGGCTCCTCCTGAGAATGACTTGTACCACCAAGGACATTCCAGGAGGGAGCCATGCGACAACGGCAGTATACACTCACCCCCGCCCACGTCCACGCCCACGTCAGCGCCCGGATGCAACAATATCTCCGCCTGGCTGACCACGGCCCCCGCTGCCGAGCCGATACCCTGTGGGCCGTCCTCTGCTACGCCGCCAGCCGCATCATCTCTCTGGCCGCCGCCTGCGCCGCCCTCCGCGACGCGCCCTCCGACACCGCCGCCCACGACGCCCTGCTCGCCACCCTCCCTGACTACGCCGAACTGCAACGCCGCCTCAACCGCGCCCTGCAAGGCGACCTGCCCCACGCCTTACGCCGACGCCGCCAGCCCTTGGCCATCGACTTGGTGCTCATCCCCTACCACGGCAGACCCCTGCACCACGCCGACGAGGTCTACCGCAGCCAAGCCAAGAGCGGCACCAGCCACTTCCACGCCTACGCCACCGCCTACGTCATCCAGAAGGGCCGACGCTTCACCGTTGCCCTCACCCCGGTGGCCCGCCACGACGCCATGCCGGAGGTGCTCAAGCGGCTGCTGCGTGAGGCGGCGCGGGCCGGCATCCGCCCGCGTTATCTGCTGTTGGACCGCGGCTTTTGCAGCGTGGACGTCATCCGCTACCTGCAGAATGCCCGCTACGCCTGGTTGATGCCGTTGGTGCTGCGCGGCGCAAGGCCGACCACCCCAAGGGACCGTCGGGCAGCCGGGTTTTCGCCGGCCGCAAGCGTAGCGGCTGGGCCGAGTACACGATGACCAACGCCGCCAAACGCCGGGCGCGGTTCCGGGTGTGTATCAAGTGTCGCAACCGTCGCGGCGAGCGGGGGCGGCATGGCCGTGAGGCGTTGGTGTATGCCTTCGGCGGGCCGTTGCGTCCGTCGTCGTACACGTGGGTGAAGGAGACGTATCGGAGTCGGTTCGCCATCGAGACGAGCTACCGTCAGATGCACCAAGCGCGGATTCGGACCTGCACGCGCGATCCGCTGCTGCGTTTGTTGTACGTGGGGGTGGCGTTGCTCTTGCGCAACGTCTGGGTGTGGTTGCATTGGCAGGTGTTGGCGCGTCGTCAGCGTGGCGGTCGGCGGATCAATCTGGGGCGTTTGAGCTTTCGCAAGATGCTGGTGTGGTTGCAACACTGGGCCGAAGCACGCTTGGGTATCCACGATGAAATCGCCACGGAACATCGGATGTATGAATGAGTTGGGGCATGGTATCATGATTCACACTCACCGGAAACTACTGAGTCTTAATAAGGAGGGTGAGCCAACACCAGCAGAACGGGAGTTTCGTCATGGCCGAACACACATCGCTGCACGAGTTGACCGCTGCGGCCGGGGCCGCATTCATTGAGGAGGCCGGCTTCCTGGTGCCCGGCCACTTCGGCGACCCGGTGGCGGAGTACCGTCACGCCCGCGGAAGTACCATCGTCGTCGATGAATCGCATCACGGCAAGGTTGAGGTTCGCGGCGCCGACGCCGCGCGGTTTCTACATAACCTCACGACCAACGACATTCTCGGTCTGTCGCCGGGCAACGGGTGCGAGGCGTTCCTGACCACCACCAAGGCCAAGGTCATCGCTTATTTACTAATCTATCGACACGCTTCGCCCGCCGAGGTTCCGGGGTTCTCGCTCGACCTCGCGCCGGGCGCCGCCGAGAAGGTGGTGTCGTACCTGGATCGCTACCTTATTAGCGAGCAGGTCGAGTTCGCCAACCCGACACGAGAGTTCGCGCAGCTGCACCTGGCCGGCCCTCAGGCTGTGACCGTGCTGGGGCAGCTTCTCGGCGAGGGGAGCCTACCCGCTGAGCCGTTGCGGCATGGGCGGCGCGCTTCGGCGGAGAGACGGATAGCTGGGTCCGCCGTCACGATGCTCTTGGTCTACCGGGGTATGACCTCGTTTGTCCGGCAGCCCAGGCAGCGAGCATCTGGCAGCGACTGACGCAGGCGGGAGCGCGACCGGCCGGACGCGAGGCGTGCGAGATGCTCCGCGTCGAGGCGGGACGGCCGCGCGAGGGGACGGACATTGACGACACCACCTTCGCCCCGGAGGTCGGCCGCATCGCCGAGACCATCTGCTACACGAAAGGGTGCTATCTCGGTCAGGAGTCGATCGTCATGGCGCGCGATCGCGGCCAGGTCAATCGCAGCCTGGTCGGCGTTCGGCTTCCCAAGGGGTCGGTGCCGCACGGCAGTTTGCTCTTCGCCGGGGGCAAGGAAGTGGGCCGCGTGACCTCCAGCGTCCATTCGCCCCGACTGGACACGGCCATCGGACTGGCCTACGTGCGCCGCGGATACCAGGAAGCCGGCACGCTCGTCGAGGTCGAGGCGGCCGGCGCCCTGCGCACCGGCGGAAGTGGCCGCGCTGCCCTTCTGATGTTATCGCATGTCCTCGCCGTTTAGCCGCGACGCGCAGCGGAGCGCGGGACTGCCGCGCTCCGCTGCGCGTCGCGGCTAAACGGGGCTTTTTACCGTTGCAGCAGCAGTTGCACGCAGCTGACGCCGTTGAAAAAGCCGTGCAGCACGATCGGCCCAACCAGGCTTTGCGTCCGTTGGGCAAGCACGCCCAGGCCCAGGCCCAGCACGAACAGCGGCACCGGCGTCGGCCACACCGACGTATGAATGCAGGCGAACAGCAGGGCCGTCGAGAAGATGGCCGGTCCCAGCGGCGTGCGACTTCGCCACCATACCAGCAGGTAAAAGGGCGTCAGAGCGAGCACGAACAGCATCGGCGCGACGGCGTCCGCAACGGAGGCCGACCCTTCCCGACAGGCTGCGGCGATTCGCTCCCACCGATAGAGTACGGCCAGCCCCAGCGCCGCCAGCATGGCCAGGTGTCCGTCCCAGCGCCGCGTCGCCAGCCACGGTTGCAACACGCCACGAAAGCTCAATTCTTCCCGCATCGGCGCCGCCACCGTGGCCGTGAATACCAACAGCACCCATTCGAGGACAGACAACGGCTGTTGCGCCACGATCTCCAGGGCGTGTTTTTCCACCCGGTCCTCTCCCGCGAGGGAGTAGAGATACTGAACGAGCCAGTAGACGCCAAACACCACGGGAGTCAGGACGAGCGCCCCAAGGAGGCCG
Source organism: uncultured Planctomycetota bacterium (assembly GCA_963849325.1). GTDB lineage: Bacteria > Planctomycetota > Planctomycetia > Gemmatales > Gemmataceae > JAJPHU01. Next base: position 1,445,895 of record CAWKHF010000012.1, read on the forward strand.
GCGAACAGATTGCGGTCGAACCGCCGCACCGTTAGGCCGAGTTGTTCGGGGCGCGTGCCGCTGATCGCCGCGAAGAGCAGGGGAAAGGTGAGCACCTGAAGGGGGGACGCTAGGGCGGTCGGCCACAGGCTCAAACGCGCCTGCGCCTTGTGCTTTTCCTCGGGATCGCTGTGCTCGGATTCGGCCGTGGACACCAGCTCCGGGCCGTAATACCAGCGATAAAAGTTCGCGCCCTGCAACGTGGCTTGCACCAGCGCCGGCCAGAAAAACCACGCCAGATACGCCGAAACGAGGATTTCCGCCGCCGTCCAGGGTACGCGCCGCGACCCGCCGTTGATCGTGTTGCGTTCGTCCACCATACCTCTTCTCTGTACGCTAACGGTACCAAGTGCCGCTTGCGGCTTAGCGACAGCCCGTGCCGAGCGCCAAGCCGCAAGCGGCTAACCCAGAGCGCCGTATGAGCAGCATCCTCGATCGCATCGTCGCCTACAAGCGTCAGGAGATCGCCACGGCTCGCAGCCGCGTGCCGGACGCGGAGCTGGAAAAGCGCCTCGACGCCGTACCACCGACGCGCGACTTCCGCGCCGCGCTCGAACGCGGCCCTGGCCTGGGCATCATCGCCGAGGTCAAGAAGGCATCGCCCTCGGCCGGACTGCTCCGCGCCGACTTCGATCCCGTGGTCATCGCGCGCATCTACGAACAGAACGGGGCGGCGTGCATCAGCGTCCTGACCGATGAACCTTCCTTCCAGGGCCGCCTGAGCTACCTGAGCGCCGTCCGCGCCGCCGTGTCGCCGCCGCTGTTGCGCAAGGACTTCTTGCTCGACCGTTATCAACTGCTCGAAGCGCGCACGGCCGGCGCCGATGCCGTCCTGCTCATCGCCGAAATTCTCGACGAGACCGCGCTGCCGCGCCTGCTGCGCCAGGCCGCCGAACTGGGCTTGCAAGCCCTCGTCGAGCTGTACGACCGCGACAACCTGCCGCGCGTCCTCGACAGCGGAGCGCGACTCATCGGCATCAACAACCGCAACCTGCGCACCTTCGAGACCCGCCTCGAACACACGCTCGATCTGGTCGCATCGCTGCCGCCGGACGTTTGCCTGGTCAGCGAAAGCGGCATCCGCACGCGCGGCGACGTTCGAGCGCTTACAGACGGCCGGCGTTCGCGCCGTGCTGATCGGCGAGACCTTGATGCGTGCTCCCGACATCGGCGCCAAGCTCCGCGAACTGAGCGGCGCGGCCATCCAGCGCGACACGGGCCGGTGAGGGTGCCGGCGCACGAAGCGTTCCCGTCTCCTCCTCGGTGTCGATCAGTACCCGGTAACCACACCACGCCCACAAGAGCAGCAGGCCGAGCGATTCTCCCGGCGGAAAATGGTGCGCCGGATCGCAAAGCGACTCGACGACGGGTATGGCCGTCACCGCCGGCAGGGCCAGGATCAGCACGAGCAAGAGCGGCGGCATGGAGGCGCACACCCAGCGCGCTCGGCGGCCACCCGGCAGCAGCGGCATCGGCGGCGGGGCCCAATCCTCCAAGCCCGGCTGGTAATAGGGGAGCATCTCGGGCCGCGGGCGCACGTCACCGCGGGCCCACGGCCAGAACTCGGCCCGGAGATAGCATCGCGGTTCGGTGAACAGCAACAGGACCGGCAGACCGGCGAGCAAGACGTCGTAATACATGAAGTGATAGCAGGAGAAGTACGCCCCCAGCAGGACGAAGGCGGCGGCCGGCCCGGTCAGCGCCTTCATCCGCTTGCCGCGGCGCGCGATCACCAGGAGCGTGGTCAGCAGCACGGCCGCCCACAAGGTCCAGCCGAGGACCGTGGGTAGCAGCTGTTCCTCCGGTTTGCTGGCGAGGCTGTGCTCGAAGGTGAGCAGCATGCGCCGCGGGATGCCGAACAGATCGCGGCTCAGGATGATCCAGTTTTCTTGCCAGCGTGTAGCCGTCCGCCGCCATGTGGCCGACTTCCAGCCAGTTCAACCAGCTCCGCCAACCAACTACCGGCAGCGTGATCAGGATTTGCACGATCCCCGTAATGGCCATGCTCGCCGTCATGCGTCCGCGTCGCGTCACCAGCGGCACCAGGAAGAATGATGCCGCCCACACCGGCTTGAAGGCGAGCAAGCCCCAGCATACGCCGGCCAACGTTGGCCGACCGCGCGTCAACTGCCACCAGCCGACCAGCACAACCGTTAGGCTCAACATCGCGTTTTGCCCGAGGGTGAGGCAGCCGCCGAAGCCCGGAAACATCAGGAGGAAGCCCATCGCCACCGGCCACCACACACGCCCTTCGGTCAAGCGCTGAATCACCCAGCCATCGAAGAACACCAACGCGAGGATCAGCGCCTGCATAACGCGATAGGCTATTCGCGGAGGCAGCGTGCTCAGGGGGGCGAAGAAGAGGGCATGCACGGGCGGATAGAGGGCGCCACCAACATGCGGCTCGACCACGTGCTTCAAGCGTTCCGGCCCCCACAAGTCCTGTCCGGCCGCCAGCACGGCCGATTCGCCGTACACGTCGTTCGCGGCCAGGGGCAGCAGGAAGGAGGCCACGACGTTCGCTGCTTGCACGTCGTCCGCGCCCGTCATCCAGTCGAGCAGGGCGTGCGCATCGTTTTTATATGCCTCGCGGCTTTCGACGCCGGCTGGGTAGTGCTCTTCCACGACCATGCGGAGATAATTGCGATTGTAGAGTTGTCTCCCGTGCCCCTCGACAATCATGCGGCCCATGACCCACTGTCCGCCGAAGTCGATGCTGGCGTGCCCCCAGTTGCCGTCAGCGCGGGCGGGGTCGTCGAAGCACGTCCACGCCTCTTCGATCACGAAGCCGACCGCTCCCAGGGTAAGGAGCCAGCAGAGGGCCCAGCGCGTCGCGGGCCGCAGCAGAAAACGGAGGATCCGGACGGGATTGCCCCTGTCCAGCAACAAATCGAAGACGGGGCGGCGTGCGTGCGGGGCAGGTTCCGGCATCGTGGCGGGGCCTCTGGCCTGAAGGACTGCGGTACAATAGTCACCATCCGTCGTCCGCAAGCCGATCGTGGACGACGGCGCGTGCAGAGATTGTAGCAGATCGCGGGAGTGGTGGATGGACGTCAGCAAGCGGCTCGTCGGCATGCGCGCGAGTGTCTGCGCTCCCTGCCGGATGCTTCGGCCGGCGTCGTCGTCGCCGTCTCGGGAGGCGCCGACAGCGTCGCGCTGCTGCGCGCTTTCGCCGCCGCCCGCGATCCACGCATCCCCGTCCCTCTCGTCCTCGCCCACCTCAACCACCAGCTGCGGCGCCGAGAGCGATGCGGACGAGGAGTTTGTCGCCGACCTGCACGCACGGCTATCGGCGTCCGGCTGTCCTCTCCTGTCGATGTGCCGAACGCGACTCGACGTTGCCGCACGGGCGCGGGCCGAGCACGCCAACCTCGAAGCGCTGGCGCGGCGCGAACGCTATCGCTGGCTGGCCGAAGTGGCGCGGGCCCACGAGATTCGATGGATCGTCACCGGCCACACCGCCAACGATCAGGCCGAGACGGTGCTGCATCGACTGCTGCGCGGCACGGGCCTACGCGGCCTGCGCGGCATCGCTCCGTATCGGGAGTTGGGGCCGAACCTCGCCGTGGTTCGTCCGCTATTGTCGGCGACGCGGGAAGAAATCATCGAGTATCTCCGCGAACTGGGTCAGCCGTACCGTGAGGACCGCACGAACGACGATCCCGCGTACACACGCAATCGCATCCGCCACCAGCTGCTGCCCCTTCTCGCCCGGACTTACAACCCGGCCATCGTCGGCGTGCTGGCGCGCCTGGCGGAGCAAGCCGAAGAGACCTACCGAATCGAGGAGGCCGCCGCCCGGGCTTTGCTCTCCGAGGTGGAGATGCCCCGCGCCGGCTCGTTGCTCATCTTCGATAGTCGGCGGCTGATGACGGCCCCGCGAATTCGAGTACGCGAGATGTTTCGGCTGGTGTGGATGCGCGAGGACTTGGCCGCTCGGCGGCATGGACCATGCCGCCTGGGAGCGGCTGGCCGGTGTCGTTTTCGAGAGCGCTTCGGCCGTGGATTTGCCGGGCGGTCTGCGTGCCCGGCGCCTCGAACGAGTGGTTCAATTGGGTCGTCCCTCCGGGCAATGAGAATTGGTTGGCCGCTTGCGACTTAGCGAGGCAGCGGCCAACACGAAACGCGCTCCCGGTCAAGTTCCCATCCGAGTCCGAATAAGAACGAAAAAAATCGGTGCGCACGCCCTGTTTCTCTCGCTATTCCGTAGAGGGGCGTTGTCGGGCAACGGAGTGAGCGATATGGCGACTGGCCCACTGGGCGGAGTTCTCCACCACCTGCGGCGGGCGGCGCTGCTGCAGGAGGGCGGCGGCTTGGCGGATGGACAACTCTTGGAATGCTTCCTAACCCGCCGAGACGAATCCGCCTTCGAGGCATTGCTCCAGCGGCATGGGCCGATGGTCTGGGGAGTGTGCCGCCGCGTGCTCCGACACACGCACGATGCCGAGGACGCTTTTCAGGCTACCTTCCTCGTCTTCGCCCGCAAGGCCGCCTCCATCCGACAACGAGAGTCGGTGGGCAACTGGCTCTATGGGACAGCTCACCGTGCCGCACTCGAAGTGAAGGCCGCGCGACATCGGTCGAGGGAGAGGCAGGTGAGCGCAATGTCCGAACCGGAAGCCGTTGTCGAGGCGGATGACTGGCATGACGTGCTCCCGCTGCTTGACGCGGAGCTGAGCCGTCTACCCGACAAGTACCGGGAAGCGATCGTTCTCTGCGACCTGCAGGGCAAGACGCGCAAGGAAGCTGCGCGGCAGCTTGGCGTTCCCGAAGGGACGCTCTCGGGCCGGTTGACGACAGCTCGCCGGAAATTGGCCAAGCGACTCTGCCGCTACGGCTTGACGGTTTCCGGTGGAGTCTTCGCAACGGTCGTATCACGCGATGCCGCGTCGGCCTGTGTGTCCAAGTCGCTGCTGGTTTCCACAACCCTGGCCGTAACCCGTGGCGGAGCGGGGGTCTCCGCCTCCGTTGCGGCCGTAGCGGAAGGAGCACTCCAGACCATGTTGTTTAGCAAATGGAAAATCGTTTCGGCCTTGCTCCTGGCGGCAACCCTGACGGCCATTGGCGTCGGGCCGCTCGCAGACTCCGCGGCTGTTGGCCGGCAAGCGGCCCAAGAGAAGGTTAAGGAACCTCCCTCCGAGAAGAAACCCTCCCCGGCCATCCCGAAGTGGAACGTGCGGGCGACCCTGGAAGAACACAAGGACACGGTCTGGGCCGTGGCCTTCTCCCCCGACGGGAAGGTCCTGGCGACGGCCAGCCGCGACGGGACCGTGCGGCTCTTCGAGTTGGCGACGGGTAAGACCCTTGCCACTCTGGAAGGGCATGAAGGCGACGTTCACACGGCGGCCTTCGCGCCAGAGGGAAAAACTTTGGTGACGGCGGGCGAGGACAAGACAGTGCGGCTCTGGGACCTGGCCACGAAAGGCGAGTTACAGCGGATGATCCACAACGACCCGGTTCGGGGCGCGGCCTTCACGCCGGACGGCAAGACGCTCATCGCCTGGGGGGGAATCCACGACCCCGATGGATGTGAGGGCCGGGGCGAGATACGATTGTGGGATCCGTCCACGGGCAAGGAGCGAGCGCCCCTCCGCCAGGTTCCCGCGACTCAGGTTCTAAAGGTCCTGATCGCGCCCGATGGAAAGACCCTCATCATCAGCAGCGGGAATCGGTTCACCATCTCGGAGTGGGACGGCAAAGATCAGTTGAAGGAACGGCTATCGGTTCAGGCGGAGGAGTCGGCTTTCATCTACGGCATGGCCCTGGCACCCGACGGCAAGCTGCTGGCCATTACCACCGATGCCACGGTCAAGCTTTATGAAGTCGCAACCGGCAAGAAGCGCGACGAACTGGAAAAAAGTCTGGTGAACTGCTGGGACGGTGTGTTCTTTTCTCCCGATGGCAAGACGGTGGCCGCGCACATCGTCGTGCAGGAGAAAGACGGGGACTGGATCGTACAACGCCGGAGCATGTTCCGCACCTGGAATGTGGCTACGGGAAAAGTGCGGGAGACATTCGACGTGCAAGGAGCGATCCGATCCGCAGCCTTTGCGCCGGATGGCCAGACGCTGGTCGTTGGCTGTCGGGGCGGGGTCAAGTTCCAGGAGAGCGAAGACGGCACCATCAATTTGCGCTCGATCGACGACACGGAGAAGGATGGGTCGGTGAAACTCCTGAGCCGAAAGTAAGCGCGTCCAGCAATAACTTCCGTTTAGCCGCGACGCGCAGCGGAGCGCGTGCCGCGCTCCGCTGCGCGTCGCGGCTAAACGAAGAGGAAAGGCGACACCATTAGTGTGCATCCGCGGTCGGCAGCTGCTCGATCCAGTCGCGTATCCCCTGGACGGCCTCGGCATCGACGACCGACGTCGCCAGCGGCGGCATGTGTCCGGCCCCGCGATGGCTGATGCGCCGCAACAGCACCGAACGCTCGGGATGTCCCGGCGCCACCAGGCGCGCATCGGAAAGTCCGAACGTATCGTGCAGCGGCTTGACATCGATGAGGCGCATTTTGTCCAGTTTGGTTGTGAACTCCAGTTCCATCTGGGCGTTGCCGCCGCCCGCCTCGACGTGGCACTGGGCGCAGTTGGCGTGCAGGTACGAGCGGGCGCGCAGGCCGACGTCCTGCTTCGGGTCGTAGGGGTCTACCAGCCGGCGGTACTTCTCGGGCGGAAACGTCAACAGCGTGGACGGCACGGACTCGCGCTGCATGCGCGTCGCCGTCCGCGCGTCGAGGTGCGCGTTGATTTCCTTCTCGGTCATGCCCCTGCCCCGCGCCTCGTCGCGCAGGGCGTTCTTCGTCTCCTCCATCCAGTTGACGCGCAGGACGCCGAGGTGTTCCAGGACGCGCAGCTGATTATCGCGGACGCCGCCGTAATCGTGGATTTTGTTCATCTGTAATGATGTCAGACCGAGAACGAAGTTGGCGGCGCGGCTGTGGCAGACCATGCACTCGGTACGGCTGGGATAGTGCCACGTCTGTTTACGGACGCTGGCGGGATTGTCCGCCGTCGGCTTGACGCGGACGGCGAACTCGCGGTCGAGTCCCTTCGCTTCGACGAGGACGCCGTCGGTCTGCTCGTCGTTCCACTGATAGGAATAGCCGAACCACTCGCCCTGCTGGTTGGTCAAAAAGCGCGTCTCGATCCAGCGGCGCGAGGCCGGGTTGCCTTCCTCCATCTCCAGGGCGAACGATTTGACGAGCACCGTCCTGTCCGGGAAGGTCCAGCCGCGATGGGTGGTGAAGCCGATGCTCGTGTCGGCGTCCGGCAAGGCGATCCAGCGCTCCTTGTAGGCGCCGTCCGACCACAAGGGCGCATTGACGGAGTAGGGAATCAGGGCCGGTTCCAGGACGTGGCCGCGCGTCGAGCGGAACAGGCCGCTGGCGCTCAGCGTGCGCGGGAACGTCGAGGGCGGCAGGTCTTTCGGCGTCGCTTCGAGGGTGTAGAGTCCGCCCTTGCCCTGGCCGCGATGATCGGCGATCAGGATTTCGCCGTGCGAATCCACGCCGAAACCCGTGATTTGCAGGCGCGTGTCGGCCAGCTCCTTGTGCCAGGTGACGCGCGTGCCGTCGTGGCGGACGCCCCAGATCTTGCCCGTCGAGTAATCGCCGTAGAGGTAGGCGCCCCGCAATTGGGGGTGTTTCGTCCCGTAGTAGACGATGCCGCCGGTGAGCGAACGCGCCTCCGAGTGCGGATGCTCGATGGCCGGCTTGCTGAGCGGCGCCGGTCCCGCCTTGCGGTTGGGGTAGAACGGATGACTACCCTCCATGACGCTCCAGCCGTAATTGGCGCCTTTGCGGATGAGATATGCCTGCTCCCATAGATCCTGGCCGTTGTTGCCAACCCAGATGTGGCCGGTCTTCGCATCGACCGTCATCCGCCACGGGTTGCGCAAGCCGTAAGCCCACGTCTCCGGCCGAACGTCCTTCTGTCCGACAAACGGGTTGTCCTTCGGCACCGAGTACGCCGCGCCCTTGACGGGATGGTCCACGTCGAGGCGCAGCACCTTGGCCGTCAGCTTGCTGAGGTCCTGGCCGACGATGTGCGTGTCCGAATCGGACGTGCCGTCGCCGGAGGTAACGTAGAGCATGCCGTCGTGGCCGAACGCCAGGGCGCCGCCGTTGTGGCCGTCCGACGGCCATTCGAGGATGAGGGTCTCTGACTTCGGGTCGAGCCGATACGGCGGCTGGCGGTCCATCGTGTAGCGAAGAACGCGCGTCTTCTTCGCCGCCGACGGGGCCGACGAAGGGCCGTTCATGCCGACGTAGACATATCCATTTTCCTTGAAATAGGGATGAAACTGGATGTCGTAGGCGACGCCGTCGTATTCGAGCAGCTTCTCGGCTTTCTCCGTATTCGGATCGTCCGGGATGCGCAAGATAGTGGTCGGGGCGTAGGGCCGGGACTGTGTGATGAGCAGGAGGAGATTGCTGTCCGGCTGGTGGGCGACGGCGACGGGGAACGAGAGCTTCAGCTTCGGATAGACGCACCGGGCGCGGTAGGGCGGCGGCGGTTCCGGTGAGCCGACAACGCGCGAGGTCGTCAGGGGTAGGCGCCGCTCGATGCCGTAGGGTCTGGCCGCTCCCTTCGTCGAGGGTCCGACGAAGCGCAGGGTAGCATAGTCCTCGTGATGGTGAAAATCGGGAAAGGGCCGCGACTTCAAGGGAGCACAAGTGGACATCTCCGGTCCCTCGAAATCGACGGAGTAATCGTAGCGACAGAGGGCGAATTTCCAGCGCTCGTCGATGGCGGGTCGGCCGCCGGTGCGAAGGAAGTCGCGCCAGGGAATGCGGCCCTCGACCGACCAGCCCTGGTCCTTGTCCTGCCAGCGGTTCAGGGTGCCGCGCAGCCGCACCTTGGCGTCGAGATGGAACTCGCCATCACGCTTGAAGCGCGCGTAGCCGCCGGCGCCGCGGCGCGGCAGGAACATATCCATGACGGTGCCGGCCGCGTTGACCTGGAATTCGTAGTAACCCGGCTTGTCCGCCGCCGGCTTGAAGAACAGCTCGAAGACGTCGTTGTCCCACGTCTGCCCATCGTGCTCCTTCACGTCGGCGTAAAGGTCGGCGTCCTCCATGTCGGCGAAGAAATAGAGATATTCACGATCCCAGAGGAGACGCGCCTTCGTCGCCGTGCGTGCCGGCCGTGCCTTCGCGCCCAGCCAGGGCAGGTAAAACGTGTCGATGACCTGCGCGTGCTTCCAGGCCGCCTCGTCGGCCTTGCCGTCGAGGGTGATAGGCGTATCGGCCCAGCGGCACTCAAATGCCTCCGACTGGGGGGAAGATTGGGGTACATCGGCCGACTCTCCGCGCTGCTCGCCGAGCCGAAGGAACGCGCAAGTTCCCAGGGCGAGCGGAAACAGCAACAATCCGAGCACGATCCAGAAGAGACGGAAAGGCGTTGTCATTTTCGTCACCTGCGGTTGCGGAGGGAAGCCAGATCGCGGCGCGACGGACCCCTTTTTACTTTTTACGACCGGAGCCATTTCCGCAAGCGCGAAAAAAGGCGAAATTCGCTCGGGGCTGCTCGCCGCTTGTTTTCGACCACCTCGGTCTGATAAAGTACTCGCGGGGCCTTCGGTACGGTGAAAGTCGGGGCATGATTTCCACCCCCGCGCATGCGCTCATTGAGGACGGAGACATGACGGCCGATAACTTCGATCGTGTTCTTAACAGTCTTATACAGCGGCAGCCCTTCACCGTGTTCACGGTGGAATTGCATGGGGGCCAGAAGTTTGAGGTGGACTATCCGAGGGCGATTGTCGTGCGCGATGGCGTGGCTGTCTTCCTCGCGCCCGGCGGTGTGCCGATCTGGTTCGACCACAACAGCGTCAATCAAATCATCGGCTTCGCGGCGAACAGCGAACCTTGATCGCTACGTTGGGTCGCCGCGGTAGACCGCTCCCGACTGGAGGAATCCGATGGCGACATTTTGCGTCCCTACAATCGTAATGTCGATTCTGCTCGGGAGCACGGCGGCGAGCCTCCCGCCGCTTCCCGCACCGCTGACCATCGGCAGCCCCAGCCCCAAGCTGGCGTCGATGAAGTACGTGAAGGGCGACGCCATCAAGGCGCTATCGGCGGGAACCGTCTACGTGGTGGAGTTCTCGGGCACCCAGTGCGTGCCGTGCATCCGGTGTATTCCGCATCTGAATGCGTTGCAAAAGAAACACACGGACGTGGTATTCCTCAGCATCTACTGCGAGTACGAGAAGGCGGTTCGCGGCTTTCTGACGGGCAAGGGCAAGGACATCGCCATCCGCGTGGCCGTCGATCCGGGCCGCCGAATGTGGCGAGACTGGGCCGAGCCGGCATGTCAAGACGGAATCCCTTGCGCTTTCATCGTCGGCAAGGAGGGAAGGATCGCGTGGATCGGCGATCCCGTGGACCTCGACGATCCGCTGGCCCGAATTGTCGCGGACACGTTCGACCCTCAGGAGTACGTCTTGCGACTGAAGGTGGAGCAGGAGGCTTTCCTTCGACTTCGGCGGGCGCGAGAGCGCGAAGAAAAAGGCAGCAAGGAGTGCGAACGGATCAACGACATGGCCATCGCCGGAAAACTCGCCGACGCCCTGGCCGACACCGACAAGGCGCTCGCCGCCTACCGCGACTGCCCCGAGGCGACAGAGCGGTTACGCCGGATGCGCTTCTACCTGTTGGCCAACTTGCCGGGGAAGCGAGAGGAGGCGTTCCAACTGGCGACGGAACTGGCCGTGGAGGCGAAGATGAGCGGGCAAGATCGGGTAATGCTCAACACGGCCAAGTCGCTGCTGGCCGCGGCCGAGGATGCCAAACCCGAAGTCCGCGACACACGGCTTATCGACCTCGCGCTGCCGTTGCTTGGTGAGGCAACGCCTTTCGACCCCGAGTGGCGGGGCAGGAACGAGAACGACCGTCGAGACTACCGCATTCTGACCCTACGTTTCCAGGGGCGGGCGTATCACTTGCGAGGGGACGCCGCTCGCGCGACGAATTCGATTCGGGATGCGATGGTGATGATCCGCGATCTGAAGCCGCCTCCCGGCGCGGACGCGAAGAAGTTCGCCACAGATACCAGGCGGCGATTGGAATACTTCCAGACGATTCTGAAAAAGTATTCCGAAGAAGCGACCTCTTCCCCAAAGGAGCGACGTTGACCGAAGCGGCGTCCTTGACACTCGCGGAGCGCGGTTTAGAATGGTTGTTTCCCCTGGCCCGCGTAGTTACCCCTGTTGACGACGGGGGATAGGTTGAGCGACCGCGATGGACGATGCGATCCGCAAAGCGGAAGCCCTCATCGAAGCCCGCAGCTACATCCGGATGTTCCGCGATCGGCTGACGGTCATCAAGCTCGGCGGCAGCGCCATGGAAGACGCCGCCGCCCTGGAGGCGACGCTGCAAGACGTCATCTTCATGGAGACGGTCGGCTTGCGTCCCGTCCTCGTCCACGGCGGCGGCAAGCCCATCGACCGCGCCATGGCCCGCTCCGGCTTGCAGCCCCGCAAGATCCAGGGCCGGCGCTACACCGACGCGGCCACGCTCGACATCGTTGTCAGCGTCCTCTTGCACGAGATCAACGAGGGCATCGTCCGGCACATCCGCCGGCTGGGCGGCCGGGCCGTCGGTCTGCACTCCGGCTCGCTCCAGAGCCTGTTCGGCGAGCGCCTGCACCTGCCGGGGACGGACGGCCGGATCGTCGATCTCGGCTTCGTCGGCACCGTGACGCGCGTGGATGGTTCGCTCATCGAATCGTTCACCGCCGGCGGCGTCGTTCCGGTCATTCCCTCCGTCGCCATGGACACGACGGAGGACCGGCCGGACGGTTGGCTCAACGTCAACGCCGACACGGCTGCCGCCGCCGTCGCCGCCCACCTCGGCGCCGAGAAGCTCGTCTTCCTCACCGATACGCCGGGCATCCTGCTGGATCGCAGCCGTCCCGATTCGCTCCTGCCCAGCCTCGACGCGAGCCGCTGCCGCGACCTGATCCAGCGCCGCGTCATCGACGAAGGCATGATCCCCAAGGTGGAGGCGTGTTTGGACAGCCTGCGCGCCGGCGTCCGCAAGACGCACGTGATTGACGGCCGACTCCGCCATTCCTTGCTGCTGGAGATTTACACCGACCGCGGCGTCGGGACCGAAATTACCCTGGAAACTATCTCAAAACCTGGCGAGCGGGGGGCGTAAGCCCCCTGTTCCGAAGCAACAGGGGGCTTACGCCCCCCGCTCGCCAGTCGGGATATTTGCGATGAAGCAAGCGACCCTCGAACAGTTCCAGCGTTATGTCATCGGCAATTACACGCGCTACCCCGTGTGCCTGGTGCGCGGCGAGGGATCGTCGGTATGGGACGATGAGGGGAATCGCTATCTCGACTTCTTTCCCGGCTGGGGCTGCGACCTGCTCGGCCACTGTCCGCCGCGCGTCGTCGAGGCGGTGCGCCAGCAGGTGGGGCAACTCATCCACGTGCCCAATACCTGGTACACCGAAGCGCAGGGTCGGCTCGCCGAGGCGCTGAGCGAACGGACGGGCTGGGGCGGACAGTGCTTTTTTTGCAACAGCGGCACCGAGGCGATCGAGGCGGCCATCAAGATCGCCCGCTTGAACGGCAAGCCGGGCCGGTACAAGATCCTCAGCATGTTCAACAGCTTCCACGGCCGTACCCTGGGGGCGCTGAGCGCGACGGGTCAGCCCAAGTACCATCAGGGATTGGAACCGCTGCTGGCCGGCTTCACTTACGCCCCGTTCGGCGACCTCGACGCCGCCGCCCGACTGATCGACAGCGAGACCTGTGCCATCCTCCTCGAACCGATCCAGGGTGAGGGCGGCATCAACCTGCCGCCGCCCGGCTATCTACAAGGACTGCGCGAGTTGTGCGATCGCCATCGCCTGCTGTTGATCTTCGATGAAGTGCAGGCCGGCATGGGGCGAACCGGCCGCTGGTTCGCCCATCAGCACTGGGACGTACAGCCCGACGTGATGACGCTGGCGAAGGCGCTGGCCGGCGGCGTCGCGGCCGGAGGACTCCTTGCGCACCCGGAGGCCGCCGAGAAACTTCGTCCCGGCACCCACGCCGCCACGTTCGGCGGCAATCCGCTCGCCTGCGTCGCCGCCCTGGCCACTATTGAGACCATCGAATCCGACGGCCTGCTCCATCGCGCCGAGGAGTTGGGCGACTATTTCCAGCAGCGCTTCGAGGCGCTGCGTCCGCGCTGTCCGCTCATCCAGGAGGTGCGCGTCAAGGGCGCGATGATCGGCATCGAACTGACCGTGGATGGCGCCCCCGTGGTCAAGGCGTGCCTGGAGCGCCGGCTGCTCATCAACTGCACGCACACCACGGTCCTGCGTCTGCTGCCGGCCCTCACCCTGACGGACGCGGAGCGCGACCAGGGCTGTGATATTCTGGAAGAGGTCCTGTTGAACGCCAAAGACAAGAACTAAGAGGCCGTCCCACAAAAAGTTCCCTGTTTAGCCGCGACGCGCAGCGGAGCGCGCGCTCCGCTGCGCGTCGCGGCTAAACGAAATTACTTTCCCCGAGATGCTTGCCATGCGGCACTTTTTAAGCTTGATCGATCTGCCGGCCGACGAACTGACGCACCTGCTGGAGGAGGCGGCTCGTTTGAAAGCCGACACCCTGCGCGGCGTTCGGCCTCCGCTGTTAGCCGGGCGCGTGCTCGGCATGATCTTCGAGAAACCTTCGCTGCGAACGCGCGCCTCCTTCGAGGCGGCGATGGCCCAGCTGGGCGGCTCGACCATTTTCCTCAGCGCCAGCGACGGCCCGATCGGCCAGCGCGAGAGCGTACCCGACTTCGCCCGCAGCCTGAGCCACTACGTCGATGCGGTGGTCCTGCGCACCTTCCAGCACGCCACCATCGAGGAGTTCGCCGCCCACTCCAATGTTCCGGTCATCAACGGCCTGTCGGACTTCTGCCATCCCTGCCAGGTGCTGGGCGACTTGCTGACCATCCAGGAGCATTTTGAGGGCGGCATTCGCGGCAAGACATTGGTGTTTGTCGGCGACGGCAACAACGTGGCCCGCTCTCTCGCTCTCGGTTGCGGCAAGCTCGGGGCGCGTTTCATTCTCGCCGCCCCCGAGGGGTTCCGCTTCGACCCCGGCTTCGTGCAAACCTTCCATCGCGTCTGCAAAGACGGCGAGTTGATCCAGAACGGCGTGCCGACTCATGCCGTGGGCCAGGCGGACATCATCTACACGGACGTGTGGACCAGCATGGGGCAGGAAGCGGAGAGCGAGCTGCGCCGCGCAAATTCGCCGACTTCCAGGTGAATGCCGACCTACTCACCCAGGCGCCGCCGCAGGCGCGACTGATGCACTGCCTGCCCGCCCATCGCGGTGAGGAGATCACCAGCGATGTGCTCGACGGTCAACGCAGCATCGTCTTCGAGCAGGCCGGCAATCGCATGCACGCTCAGAAGGCCCTGCTCAAATGGCTGCTTCTCTAAGTTCGACTTTTGCACTTTTGCGTAAGTCCTTATTCCTCGGTCGAGGATTTGACGTAAGTCCTTATTCCTCGGTCGAGACATCGGCGAAAAATAAGGACTTACGTAAAAGTGCAAAAGTCGAACTTAGAGTCTGTCCCGGAAGCCCCTCTCCCCCTGTACTCCGGGGGGAGAGGGGTTGGGGTGAGGGGGTGTGCTTTCCGCCGGTTTCTCCCCCTCACCCCCAACCCCTCTCCCCCGAGTACGGGGGAGAGGGGGGCTTGGGGGACAGACTCTAAGAACCGCATCATTCCCGGTAGTGATCCAACCACCACAAGGCCGTGCTGGGGAACCACAGGAAGTCCGCCCCCTCGGCCCGCAGCGCTTCCAGGTGGTCGATAGCCGCGGCACTGTCGGCCGGGTGGTGCCCGGCATAGACGCCGTGCTCGTCCTGCGGGAAGTGCCCGGCCGCCGTCCGGCCCCTCGCACAGCTCACCCGACACTTTCTGCAGATGCACCCGAGGGCAGGCGAAATAGAGGTCATGCAGCGACAGGACGACCGGCACGCGCAAGCGGTGGGCGATGCGGATGAACCGAGGCGACAGGCCCACCAGGTGGTTGAAGTGAACCACGTCGGGGTCTTCTTCGAGCATCGCCATCAGGAACAGTTGCTCGAGTCGTTCCTGATGAAGTAGGAAGTGGTTCAGGTACCAGCGGTCCAACCCGGTCCCACCGCCGGCGAACCGGTACAGAGACGTCCCGTCGGGGAGACGCTCGCGGTGGGTCTCGGGTTCGGTCGGCTGACTCCCCCAGCGCCGCGTGACGACGCTGACCGTGTTGCCCGCCTTGACCAGGTCTGCGGCCAGCCGCTGCGTGTAACACTCGACGCCGCCGATGTCGTCCGGTGGGAAACGGTGGGAAACCAGCATGACGCGGCATGTTAGACCTCCCACCCGTGGACGGCCTCGGTCTTCGCGCCGGCCTTGATCTGTTCGGTTAACGAGAGGAGCGTATCGGTATCGCCGCTCGTCGAGTCCCGGTTGACCCCGATCCAGTGGCCCATGATTTGCGCCGTCCGCCGCAACACCGAGAGGAAACGCCAGTGCTCCAATTCACGGCCGCCGAGCCGGCATTCCTGCTCCAAATAGTGCCCGTCGTGGCGCACCTGCCCGACAATATGCCCCAAGACATGGCCCTCCTCCAGCTGCCCGCCCACGATCTTGCGCAAGGCGCTGCAGCGGTCCAGGCTGGGGCGGGAAAGTGGCCTTCTCGATGTTGCTGAGTGCCGGGTTCCTTCTCACCCTCTTTACCGGTTGGTTCTTGGCGAGGAACTGTCGGTCCCAGAAGGAGGAAGGATGAACAAGAATGGGCTTGATTCATCGGGTGAGTGCAAGCACTTGGAAGTCACCCCCTCAGGCCAGGGTTGTTGAAGTCTCTCGTCCGATGTGAATGCCGACCAAGAAGGGGTCCTCCCGCAGGAATGCGGGCGCCACTCTACTTCTTCCGCGTCAGCTGGCGGCTGACGAGGGCCATCAGTTCACGAGCCTGGGTGTGGCCTGGCTGCCGGACCAGGACCAGGGTCAACTCTCGTCTCGCCTCTTCCAGTCGCCCTTCTTCTTGAAGGCTTTGCGCCATCTCGAAACGCCACTCGGTCTGGTCCGGCTTCCTCCTGAGCAGTTGGCGGTAGGCCGCCACCGCTTCGTCCCGCTGCCCGAGGGATTTGTGGGCCACGGCCTTGGCGTGGAGTTCCTTGAGTGTCAAAGGCCCCGAGCGATTGTCGAGGAGGCGAACCGCCTTCCGCAAGAATGGGCGACGCTCCTCGGCGGCCCCAGCCTCGGGGTACAGCCGAAATGCCACGGTCAGCAACAGGTCCGGCCGATCGGGCAGGACGGTATCGACCATCTCCTGCGGAGAGAGGCCCCGGCCACTCGCCTCCAGCACCTGCGGAAGGTAATCGTCGGATAATTCCAGACAGCGCCGCCAGCTGGCCCGGGCCTGCTCGGTTTCTCCCGCCAGAGACTCCTGCGCCCCGCACAGGTACCAGTACTCCGGGTCGCCGTTCGCCAACAGCTTGACCCGCCGCAAGTAGGCGTCCCGCGTGTCTGTCCCGGCTTGTTGCGTCTGGTGCGTGGCGAGGGCCAGGTGCGGCTCGGCCCGGATGGGACAGCGGTCGCGCGCGTTTCGATAATTCCGCAGAGCGAGGGGGCGCAGAGTCGTGCTCGAGCTGCTCCTGCGCGGCGCGGGCGCGGTCGTACTCCGCCACCCCCTCCCCCAGCCAATTCATGGCGGCGGCCCAGTCGCCTCGCGCCGCCAGCATCGCTTCGGCGACGGTGGCCAACTCGCTTCGGCGCTGGAGTCGTCCCCGTTCTCTGGCCAGCACCGCGAAGCGTGCCCGGCCCAGGTCGGCCTGGAGATCGGCGTCCTCGGGGTCCAGGCGAACTGCGGCTTCGAGAAAGGAGACCCGCGTCGCCAACCCGTCCGCCCGCCCTCCGGCCACGGCTCGTTCCGCCGCCAGCCGCAGGCGATCTACCCGGTGAGGCGCGCAGCCAGCCCCGCACAGTACCCACGCCAGGGCCACGCAGGTAGCGGCGCCCAGCAAGGGGGCGAGACCCCCGAGGCGCAGGCGGTATTCGTCCGCGCGGGCCGGCCTACCGGCCGCGTCTACCGTTCGTCCCAGGCCACACAGATGAGCCGACACCACCGTCGCCAGAACGGCGATCGCCGGGATGTGAAGACCGAAGTCACCGAAGCTATGGAGGACCAGGGTGGTAAAACCAAATAGGCCGCCCAGGGCCAACGCCCGGACTGTCCGAGAGCCGGAAAGGCGCACCGCCCGAACGCCAAGCCGATACACCAGGCCGATCGCGAGCAGCCCCAACACCAACCCGAGGGGGCCGGTTTCCAGGAGCACCTCCAGGAAATCGTTGTGGGCGTGTTCGGCCAGTCCGCGCGTCCTCGGCGGTGTTTTGGCGCAAGCACTCCGTGGAGGAGAACGTCCCCCAACCCGTTCCCCAGACGGGGAATTGCTTCGCCAGGGGCGCCATGCGGGTCCACAAGGGGAGGCGGGACTGGAGGGCCTCTCCCCTCCAGAGAGTGGCGACTCGCTCCTCAATTAAACCGAAACCAAGCCATCCGGCAAAAAGGATCGCCAGCGCCACAACGAACAGCGTGATACCCGAAGCGGAAGACGGGGAGGACGGCGACCGCTTGACGAACCAACAGGCCAATCCCGCCCCGACCAGAGCCAGCAAACCGCCTCGGGAGAGGGAGAATGCGACCGCGCCCGTCATGAGGGCGAGGGCCGCGCCGATCCACAAGGCAGGAGGATCCTGGAGCAGTCCCAGAGGTGCCGTCCACCAGGCCGGTTTGGAGGGAGAGGTCCGCCGAACCGATGAGGCGCCTTCCATGTCCGGGGCGCGATGGTAGACCCGGCTCAGCAGCAGGCCGATTCCGAGTCCAATGCACAGGTTGACGTAAAACGGGAAATGGTTGCGACAAATGAACGGGCCGAAGACCTGCCCCAGCGAAGGATACTTCCAATACAAGAGGTGGTGAGGCGAGGAAAAGAACTGGACGAGGGCAAAGACGGACAATGCGGCTCCGTTGAGCAGGGCCACGATGGCGAGGCGGCGCAGTCCGGCCACCGAAGCGATGTTATTCCGCACGGCGGCGAACAGGAGGAAGACGGCCAGCAAGCGAACCAACTGGTCGCGCGTCGCCGTGGGGTAGAGGCTAATCGTTTTCCCCGCCGTCGCGGAGGAGTTGCCGCTCTCTCCGAGTAACACTTCCGGCTGCGCGGGCAGGAGTCGGCTGTACAACTCCGCGGTGCCCGGCGAAATCCACGAAAGCACGGGTTCAGGCAGAGGAGTGATCTGCCAGATCCCGATGAGGAAAAAGCCCGCCAGGCACAGCGCCACGGGGGACTTCTTCCACGTCAGGCATCCGTCCAGGAGCATTCGCCCCGCCCAGAGGGTCAACACCAGGCCGACCCCGACGAGGAGGAGAAGAGTGAATCCGGGATGGACGGCCCCATAGCACCACGGCGCCGCGCACGCCATCCCCAGGACGACCAACTCCAGGACTGCCCTCAGCAGGACCGCTGCGCGAACTCGGACCATCGCGGCCGGAGGGGGCGTTTCTCTCACGGCAGGGACAAGGCTGCTCGTCATCTTCGCTTCAATGGGTCCGCAGTCCTCGAACCGTGGTTACGTGGACGAACCTCGAACTCAATGGGTCGGAGAGCCGGGATGCTGCGCCGGTGGATACCGCGGCGGCGGAGGCGGCGGCGGAGGAGGAGGCGGCGGAGGAGGTGGCGGTGGAGACCCGCCGCCGGGCCCGTTGGCCCCGGCTGTAAACATCCAGTTCGAGAGGAGGACGGCGTCTTCTTCCGAGGAGACGGAGGCAGGACCGTCCGACACGGGCCTCAGCCGCTGAAAAGCGATGGTCGGGGCGTCGAAGGTGAGAGGATTGTCCGCAACTCCTCCGGCCGAGTTGACCGTAAGTCCCGATGGTACCGACGAGAAGAAATCGGAACCGAGCTTCGGCAATCCCAGGGCGGGGACGGCCGCCAGGAGGCCGACCGCGAGGGCCGCAAAAGCTCGCTTCGTCCAGGCCACGCTGCTGGTACATGCGATGTCACGCTTCATAGACAACCCCCTTGAGGTCAACCGACGACACGAGTTGGTCCTCGAAATTTCGCCGCCACTTTCTTCACTCGTCTTCGCGCTCGACGAGTCTCAGATCAGCCAGTCAAAACCATTCTTCTTCAAAAACGTTCGTATCTCGTCCGGATGGCAGTAGTAAGTCTTTTCCTTGTTCGTCCCGCTGCACACTCCGAGCAAACGCCCGTGCTTATCGACCAGGGGGCCGCCGGAGTCTCCTCCCGACTGCCTCCGGTCCACTTCCCAAAAAGAAGCCGCCTTGTCTTCGGCCTCCCGTCGGACCTTTTTTTTCCCTGCCACCTCGTCCACCGCACAGGTCGGCGCCCTGCCCCCCGTGCAGCCGACGGCCAGAGCCTTGAACTTGCCGTCCTTGAGCAATAAGCGTGCCGGGCAGAGGGAAAGCGTGCTCGGCATCGGATCGTCGGTGATCACGCGGAGTAGCGCCAGGTCCCGCATGTCGTCCGCTCTGGCGACCAGGCGGACGGAGCGATACGTCCGGCACGGCCTCGGATACGTGGTCGCGGAAAACGTGCTGACCTCCAGACGATCAGCCCCGTCCACGACGTGGTGGGCCGTCAGGACATAAACGAATGACCCTTTTCTGCCCAGGACGACGCCGCTGCCCTGGGTTTCCCGCGACGGATTCACGATCCGTACGGTTGCGGTGAGAGCGGTCGTCTGCAGCTCCCGAGAGAAATCCGCCGAAACCACGACCTCGATCTCTCCCAGCAGGAGAGGGAGGCATACCAGGGGGAGCATGACGATCCTTACACCGGAGATCCTGCGAACCGCCGAGGAACCCATCGCCACATAAACACCAGTCAGAGTACGGGCCTCCGGTGGGACAGTCAAGCATTTTTTCCGGAAAGTTGGGCATTTTAGGAAGAAGGCATAGGAAGGTCACCTCTTTTTGTGTCTGAAAAATCGATAAACGCATTAAATCTCCCCCATTATCCCGGACGATGAGGAATCGTGCCGCCGGCGCGAGCCGGCAGCTGCCGTGTTGCCTTGTCGGTGTAGGAACAAGTCATGAGAGTGAGGATGGCGCTGATACTTGGTGGGGCCCTGTCTGGCCATTCAGGGATGCGCCCTGCTGGCGCACTCCGCCCGCACCACCCTCCTTCAACCCCTGGTCTATTCCCGATGCCTCAACGATATGCTCGACTGTCACCGCAATCGCGAGTTGGCGGAGACCGCCTGGGCAGGCTTCGTCAGCAAGCATTCAACAATGGCCTACTCCTGCGATTTTGAAAATGGCTTCCGAGAAGGGTTCGCCGACTACCTCTACTGGGGAGGGACAGGAGCACCGCCGCCGGTGCCGCCGCGCTGTTACTGGAACTCGAAGTACGAGACCGTTGAGGGCCACAAGGCGATCCAGGACTGGTTTGCGGGTTTCCGGGCCGGCGCCGAAAGCGCTCGAGAGAGCGGCAATCGGAAACTGGTCGTCCTGCCGTCCTCCACGGTTCTGCCGTCGTCGCTTCCGCAAGCGTCCCCGTCGTCATCCACACTCCCGTCTGCTGCTCCGAGCGCGTCCGCGCAACCCGGACCTCGAGGCGGAGGAGACACTCCCGCCGCCGAAGCCCGTGCCCACGCCGAGAAACCCGCCGGCGTCCGGGAACACGCCGACAACCGGATCGAGTCCGCTCCCGTTTCTCCCAGCAGGACCGAATCCGTCCGCCGTTCCGAGTCCACATTCCGAAAAAGTCGTGCCGCTGCCGGCGCCGGCATCCGGGGGTCCGCCGACAACCGGACAGAGGCCGCTCGCGGTTCCCACTCCTGCTCTGGAGAAAGCCCTGCCCCTGCCGGGCGCGGCATCGGGACCGGCCCCTCCGCCGATTTCGGTACGGCCCCCGGCCCGGACGATTTCCGCGCCTCCCCTGCTGTCCACGGGGCCAAACACGGATCAACTGCTGAAGATGCTCAAGGACTCCCGCGATCCCTCGCAGCGCGAGTGGGCGGCCCAACAACTGGCGCGGCCGGACCTGCGGTCGCATCCTCCCCTCCTGCAGGCGTTGATCTCGGCGGCGCGGGAAGACCCGGCCGTCGCGGTTCGAGCGGTCTGTCGCAAGCTGCTGGCGGACGCCGGAATATTCCTGTCGGCCGAATCGCCGATGCCGAAAACCAACGACCCGTGGGTCCGCTGCGAGGCCAAGGCCGGAGGTCCGAGCACCGGCACCATCGCGGAGGAGTAGAGAGGGCCGTCCGCGCCATCGCGAACAACCGGGAAACCAACGGGGCCGTAGGAGAGGGGAACCATGCTCAGATCCGCACAGGGCAAGCCGGACCATCCGGAGGATCCGGCGCGACCGTCCGCCCGGATGACGCGGTTTGCCGCCGCGTTGCTTCTGTCCGCCGCCTTGGCGACTGGACAAGGATGTGCGGCCTTGAGCAACCCGTTGGCCAACGGCGTTCCCGTGCGGCGAGTGCCGCCCGAACTGCTCGGCGAGTCGAAGGAGGGTCTGCAACGAATCCCCCTGACGATGCTGCGGCAACCGCCGCCGCCGGCCTACAAGCTCGCCGCCGGCGACGTGCTCGGCATCTGGGTCGAAGGGATCTTGGGAGAGAAGGGACAGCCGCCGGTGGCCCGCGCGGCGGAAACCGGCAAGCAGGCGTCGGCCGTCGGCTTCCCCATCCCCATCCGCGCCAACGGCACGATCACGCTGCCGCAGGTGCCGCCGATCAAGCTCGACGGCCTGACGCTGGAGCAGGCCGAAGAGGAGGTCCGCAAGGCGTACACGCAAACCAAGAAGATTTTCCAACCCGGTCGGGAATCGGTCATCGTGACGCTCCAGCGCCCCCGCGAATACCACATTCTGGTCATCCGCCAGGACGGCACCACCGAGGGGAGCGGGGCCGCGGGCGGCGGCATCACCGGGGCTCGTTCGGTCGGCTTCCTGCTCACCCTGGGCGGCGGCGCCCGTGGCACACGGCGCGGGACCGGGCATTCGCTGGACCTGCCCGCCTACGAGAACGACGTTCTCAACGCCCTGGCTCGCACCGGAGGCATCCCCGGCTCCGACGCCGTCGATGAAGTCATCATCGAGCGTGGCTCCTTCCAGGGACGCACGGGCCGACAGGACATGGTGAACGCGCTGCTGGCTTGCCCCGGCAGCGATCCGCATTCCCTGGCCGGGCCGGGCACCCAACGAATCCGTATCCCCCTCCGTTATCGGCCGGGCCAGCCTCCCGCCGTCCGGCCGGAGGACGTGGTGCTCCAGTCCGGCGACGTCGTCTTCATCGAGGCCCGCGAGGCCGACGTGTTCTTCACGGGCGGCCTGCTGCCCTCGGGCGAATACGTGCTCCCCCGCGATACCGACCTCGATGTCGTGCAGGCCGTCCTGCGCATCGGAGGTCCGCTCTTTATCGGCGGCATCAACACCGCCAACATCACGGGCAACCTGATCAACCCGCAGCTCAGCTTCCCCAATCCAACCTTGGTCAGCATCGTCCGGCCAACCCCGGGAGGCAAACAGGTGGTGATCCGCGTAGACCTCGAGATCGCGCTCCGCGAGCCCCGGGAGCGAATCTTGATTCAACCCAAGGACTTGCTCCTCTTGCAGGAGCGTCCTCAGGAGGCGATCGGTCGTTATCTCTATGAGATATTTAACTTCAACTTCCTCTATACGTTTGTTAATTCGTCTACCGCCCATGGAACGGCCGGCATCAACGCGGGTGGGATTAACCCCTGAACAGGTCTCGGAAGCATGATCTACCAGAAGCGGCTGAACCAGCGTCGAGAGGGAGGCTCCGGCCGGGGTATGTGCAGAGGCAGGCCATGCACGACGGCGGCGGCGTTGGTGCTGAAGACGCGATCGGCGGTGCTGATCCCCGCCCAGCGCGCGACCGCGCGGTACGCTTCCGCCATGCGCGGACGCCGCCGCCGCGGCGAATGTCCGTCGGAGCCGAGGAGATGGACGACGCCGCGACGGAACCAACTTTTCAGGGTCTTGCCGTCCTGGTCGGTCGAGGGGCTCGGTGATACTTCCGGAGGAAACCTGGACCAGGCAGCCGGCTTCGATCAACCGTTCAATTCGGCCCGGATCGTGGAGAAGTTCCGGGGTGCGCTCGGGGTGGGCCAGGATGAGACGGACACCGGCCCGCTGCAGCCCCGTGGCGATTTGGCCCAGATCGACGAAGAGGTTGTGCGGCATCTCGACCAGGAGATACCCTCCGCGGTCGGCGACGCTCAGCAGTTCTCCCCGCTGCCAGGCGGTTTCGAGGTCCGGCCGGGCCATGACCTCGGCACAGGGGAAGACGGAGAGAGCGAGGTCTTGCTCGCGCAGTCTTTGCGCGAGTTGGCGGACGCGGTCCCGAATGAGTTGAGGCGTGACGGCACTCCAATGGTCGTTCTGATGGGCCAGGGCGGCGGATAGCCGGACGCCCTCGCTGTAGGCGATGCGGCACATCTCCAGGACCTCCTCGTCCGTGCGGGGTCCGTCGTCTACCCCGGCCAGGAGATGGCAGTGCATGTCAACCAGGGGGATCATTCATCACCGGAGGATGGGAAACTGGGCCGGGCGGAAGTACCCACGACCGGCGGGATCCCGTTCGACCGTTGTCCGGTTCGTTCATCGTACACGCGGACGCCCGCCAGATGAACACCGAGCAGAGTGAGCAGTATTGTGAAGCCGGCGATGGCGGCCACGCTGATGTCCCAGGGGATTATCCGGACCAGCAGGGCGAGACCGCCGGACAACGCCGCCAAGGCGTATAGCATCCACACGGCCCGTCGCTCCGACATCCCCAGACCCACCAGCCGGTGAGAGGTGTGATCGCGTCCACCCTGCGAGATGGCTCGGCCCGCCAACGTGCGCGCCAACGTGACAAAAGTGGTGTCGAAGATGGGGATGAACAGGATCAATACCGGCACGGCCAACACCGCCAACAAGCTGTGCGAGCGCTCCCCCGAGACGTGCAGCAGGGCGGCGCCGGCGAGGAAAAAGCCAATGAACAGCGAGCCGCAGTCGCCCATGAAAATGGACGCGGGGTTGGAATTCCAGACCAGGAAGCCGAGCAGGGCGGCCGCAAACAGGGCGAGCAGCACGGCCTCCGTCGTCTGGCCGTCCCCCAGGAAGCAAAGAGCGAGGCAGGCGGAGGCGATCGCCGCCACCCCGGCGGCGAGTCCGTCCATGTTGTCCAGCAGGTTGACCGCGTTGGTGATGCCGACCAGCCAGAAGACCGTCACCACCACGTTGAACATCGGCCACGGGGTCCAGGGCAGAGCCAACCCGGTAGCGATTACCGCCGCCGCCCCGATCACCTGGCCAATCAGCTTCTGGTAGGGCTTGATCCGGAGCAGATCGTCCACTAGGCCGACGGCCCCGAGGAAGACGCTGGCCGCCATCACCACAGCCGTGGCCGGCGTCGGGGGCAGGAAAACGGCCCAGGCGATGACGACGGCGGCGAGGATGGCCAACCCGCCCAGGAGGGCGGTCGGCTTCTTGTGCCAGCGGTCGCTCTTCGGCTTGGCCACCAAGCCCCAGCGCCGCGCCAGGGCGCCTACGGCCGGCGTTAGCGTCAGCGCCAAGACAAAGGCCAGGACGATTGCAGCCAGGTTGAGCGGACTGAAGGGAGTCATACTCCTCACCGAAGGCTTCAACCCACGTGGCTACAACGTCACCGGAGGCCATGCACGCGGGGGGTTGGTCGCGTCGTGGCACGGATGGACCCGTTCGCCGGCTGCCGGCGACCGTTGCCCTTTGAAGTAGGCGATGACGCTTTGGAGGATGTCTTCCAGGGCGACGCGGGGGCGGAAGCCGACGAGGGCGCGGACCTTGGAGGTGTCTGGGACGCGGCGCCGCATGTCCTCGAAGCCTTCCTCGTAAGCCTCCGAGTAAGGGATCCGGACGATCTCTGACGCCGAGCCGGTCAGGGACTTGACTCTCTCGGCCAACGCGGCGATGGTCACCTCCTCGCTGGAGCCGATGTTAAAGACCTCGCCGACGGCGCCCGGATGGTCCATGAGTTTGACCAGGGCCTCGACCACGTCGCCGACGTAGCCGAAGCAGCGCGACTGGCTGCCATCCCCGTAAACGGTGATCGGCCGGCCCTCCAGCGCTTGCTGCACGAAGGTCGGGATGACCATGCCGTAGTGACCCGTCTGTCGGGGGCCGACCGTGTTAAACAGGCGGACGATAACGGTCGGCAACTTCTTCTCCCGCCAGTAGGCCAGGGCCAGGAACTCATCCAACGCCTTGGAGCAGGCGTAGCTCCAGCGACCCTTGGTCGTCGCGCCCAGGACGAGGTTGCCGTCCTCGCGGAACGGCACCTGGTTGCTCAGGCCGTATACCTCGGAGGTCGAGGCGAGGAGCACTTTCTTTTTCTTCTTGTTGGCCCGCGCGAGGACGACCTCGGTGCCATGCACGTTCGTCTCGATGGTGCGGACGGGGCTTTCGACGATCAACTTGACGCCCACGGCCGCCGCCAGGTGGAAGACGACGTCGCAGTGATCCACGAGTTCCGCCACGAGCGGCTGATGGTGGACACTGCCGAGGGTAAAGTGGAAGCGGGGGTGTTGCTTGAGGTGCTCGATGTTATCGATGCAGCCCGTGGACAGGTCGTCGAGCACGCAAACCTCGTCGCCCCGCTCGACGTAGGCGTCGGCCAGGTGGGAGCCGATAAACCCCGCCCCTCCCGTGATGAGCACGCGCATCCGTTAATTCCCCTTCAGCAGAGGCCGGCGGCCATCCGCGATTTGGCCGCCGTGCCCGGTTTGTTGTACACGGGGAGGAAGAAGGCGTGAGGTAACGCCGGCAACTTGCGGCTGAGGGCCTTTTCCGCGACCATTGCAGACTTCTCGCGATCTCTCCCGATAGGGAGCCTCTCACGAAAATGGGTTTCTTGCGACGGAGTTTCTGAACAGAGAGAACCCCATTTTCATCGCTCAATCCGAACTATTTTTCATGAAAAACTCAGCAGCCGGGATGGGCGTCATGTCTCGAAAAACCAGAATGGTCGCCCGGTCATTGAACGTTACATCTGCAGCGCCTGGATACTCATTATGGCCTCTTCGCATCGGGCATACTTGAAGTAACCAGCGACAAGTAGCCTTTCACTCGGAGACCATGATGAGATTCTACAACCAGCAACACCGATTCTACTGCGGCGTCGATCTCCATGCCAGGATCCGATCCCTCTGCATCCTCGACGATAACGGAACCATCGTCCTGCAGAAAACCATCGCCGCCGGACCCGACGCCTTCCTCCAGGCTGTCGCTCCCTTCCGTGACGGACTCGCCGTCGCCTGGGAGTGCATGTTCGCCTGGTACGGGCTCGCCGACCTCTGTGAGCAAGAAAAAATCCCCTTCGTCCTGGGACACGCCCTCTACATGAAGGCCATCCACGGCGGCAAGGCCAAGACCGACAAGATCGACGCCCACCAGATCGCTGTCCTGCTCCGCGGCGGCATGTTGCCGCAAGCCTACGTCTATCCCAAGGGCATGCGCGAGACCCGCGACCAGCAGAACCAATTCCGGATCGAGGTGTTAAATGTTCGGAGATGGCGCGCACTCGCTACGCTTCGTCCTTGCGCGATCAGGACGTTTCCCCAGAGAAGTAAGCATGCGATACCCAAACTCAGCAGTGTGGCTGGTTGCTTGCGCCCTTGCCCTGGGCTGTACCGTCACCCTCCTGAATCCGGGAGCCGCCGCCCCGAAAGAAAAGGGCGTGGCAACGCGGACGTTTCCCCCTCAGCTGCCCGGGGGCAAGCAAGTCGTCACGGCTACTTCGGACCAGTTCCTGAAAGCCACCGCGCCGCTCCCGAAGGACATCGCCATTGCTCAGACGCCTCCCACGGTTGATTTCTTGTACTATCCCGGCCAGGATTATGAAGGCAAGCCCTGGTCCAACTGGGGCGACAGCATCGCGGTTAACGGCAAATACTACGCCTCGATCGGCGATCACCTCGCCATCGCCGCCAAGGGGACGGCAGCCACGGCACCGGCACGGCCTTCGTCTATGAATATGATCCGGAAAAGAAGTCTTTCCGCACACTCGTCGATGTGGCCAAGGTCCTCCATCTCCCGCCCGGACACTATACACCCGGCAAAATTCACAGCCGCCTGGACATGGGCAGCGACGGCTATCTCTACTTCTCGACACACCGCGGCTCCGCCAAGGCTACCACGGATAAGTACCACTACCAGGGCGACTGGATCCTGCGCTGCGATCCCCAAACCGGCAAGACCGAAGTGGTCGCGCAAGGCCCGGTGCCCAAGCACTGCATCCCCAGCAGCGTTCTGGATCCGGATCGCCTCATCTTTTATGGCGGAACGGCCGCCGGGGCCGACAGTAAGGACGCGGACGTTCAGTTTTTCGCCTACGACGTGAGGAACAAAAAGCTGCTCTATTCCGGCCCCGACGGACCGCCACGCTATCTGATTTTTGCCCAATCCACCGGGAGGGTGTATTACGTGCCCGGCCAGGCAGGCGGGGTCGGGCCTCTGGTGCGCTTTGACCCGACCCGAGGCGGAGCGCCCGTGAAGATCGAAGCCTCTCTCGGACTCCGCGCCGCCACGCAGGAGACGCCGCAGGGCTATGTCTACACGGTGTCCCACGGCGGCCGCAACGGCGGGGCCGATTTGTATGCCTTCCACACCAAGACCGAAAAGGTCGAGAACCTGGGACCGGCCGCCGTCGGCTCGGCCACCTACATTACCTCGCTGGACGCCGACCCTAGCGGGCGGTATCTGTACTACATCCCCGGCGCCCACGGCGGCAGCGACCGCGACGGCTCTCCGGTAGTGCAATTCGATACCAGGACCAGGACAAAGAAAGTCCTCGCTTTCCTGCACCCGTACTTCCAAGACAAATGGGGAGCCGCTCTCGTCGGCACCTTTAGTTCGGCTGTGGACCCCAAGGGCGACAAGCTTTACATCACCTGGAACGTCAACCGCGGCGGCAAAGCCTGGGATTGCTGTGCGTTGACCGTTCTCCACATTCCCGAATCCGAAAGGCGGCCGTGAGACCGCCGCGCCAAGCAAGGCCGAGCGTCCTCCGCGAACCGCCCGCTCGTATCCTCGAGGAAAGATGTACCGATGAGACTTTTCCGCGCCAGGCTTGTGCAACCCGGTTGCCAGGTGGCTCTGCTGATGGTTGCCTTTGCAGGTGGGTTCTCCCTCTTCGCAGGGGAAGGGGACGAGAAAAAGCCAGCCACCGCCCGTTGCCTTTTCCGGTTCAAAGACGTCGGTGATGAGGTCGGGTTGTTTCCCCACGCGGCGGGCATCCGGGGTCACGGCGCTGCCTGGGGCGACGTGGACGGCGACGGTTGGCCGGACCTCTTCGTCACCACCTTCCACAACGCCGGGTCGAAATCGGCCCTCTTGCTGCGCAACGAAAAGGGGAAGTTCCGGCTCGACGGTCAGGAAAACCTGCGCACCTCCGGCCTTGGCAGCGGCGCTCTCTTCGCGGACCTGACCAATAGCGGCCGGCTCGATCTCTACGTGTCGCACTGCGCCCATGGCCGAGACGGCGTCCTGGCGGCCCCGAGCCGGTTGTTCCGCAACGAGGGCGGCGGCAAGTTCCAGGATGTCTCCCCGGACAGCGGCGCCTGCCCGCCCGGTTACGCGGGTCGCGGTCTGGCCGCCCTCGACTTCGACGGGGATGGCCTTCTCGACCTGGTGACCTGCGAACAGTATTACTCGTCGAACGTGAAGACCGGCCCCGCCCTTTATCGCAATAAGGGAGCCTATCATTTCGAGGACGTTGCCAAGGTCGCCGGGTTGCCCGTCGGCATGGGAGGGTTGGGAGTCGCGGTGGCCAACGTCAACAGCGACGGCTGGCCCGATATCTTTTTGACCAACGGCGCCGGCGAGCACCGCCTGCTGCTCAACGACGGCCAGGGCACGTTTCGGGAGGCGCCAGGGAGCCGGGAGGTCTTTCGCTGGAAGGGCGCGCGGGCGGAGGACACGGCCGCGGGCGTTTGTATCGCCAACGTCAACCGGGACGGCCTTCCCGATATCGTGATCGGCCACCACTTCAAGACGCCGTGGACAACGCCCACTCCCATCCGGCTGTACCTCCATCGCGGCATCACGGATGGCGTGCCGGCATTCGAGGACGTCACCGAGGCAGCCGGCCTGAACCCCCTGGCCATGAAGGCGCCGCACGTCGAGATCCAGGACTTCGACAACGACGGTTGGCCCGACATCTACGTGAGCATTGTCAAGTTCCAGGACGGCAAGCCCTATCCCGTCCTCTACAAGAACCTCGGCGTCCAGGACGGTATCCCGCGCTTCCGCGAAGACGCCTGGGCCGTCAATGATTTCCCCACCGCCAAGGAAAAGGCGGCCCGACGCGGCGCGGCCACGCTTACCGACAAGAGTTTTCGAGAGAAGCGGATTGTCTACATGGCTGCCGGGCCGACCTGCGACTTTGATCGCGACGGCAAGCTCGACATTTTCCTCGCCAATTGGTGGGTGGATTCCCGTTCCCTGCTGTTGCGCAACGAGACGCCGAGCGGCAACTGGCTCGATGTCCGCGTCGAGGGTCCGGACGGCGTCAACCGCATGGGTATCGGCGCCAAGGTCCATGTCTATCTCGCCGGCAAACGGGGCGAAGCGTCCGCCCTCCTGGGCTCTCGGGAGATCAGCATAGGCTATGGCTACTGTTCGGGACAGGAGGCCGTGGCGCACTTCGGCCTGGGCCAGGAGAAGATGGTAGACCTGGAGGTGATTCTTCCCCACGGCAAAAGCAAGGTTTCCCGGAAGAACGTCGAGGCGAACCAGCGGCTGACGGTGAAACGGGGCGCTGCTCCGCTCCTTCACCCCAGCACGCCCGCGCTGCCGGCACTTCTTCCGGACGCCGACCGGACTCGGCGGTGGCTCCCGGACGCCAGTTTCACGCCGACGGTCTACGAAGCGTGGAGCGCGCCTGGCGGCGTCGGCTACGGCGGCGGTCCCTTGGTGCCGCCGTAGCCGACGCAACGGGCGAGCGTCGGACCCCAGGGCCGGGGGCGACAGCGCGGCTGGCCCCAGGCCGAGGAGGCGGCAGACCGCCTCGGCCAGACGCCGACCCCGTCGGTCGGTGCCCGGAAGAAGTGCGGGGTGGGCCGGTCCGCTGGGGGGGAAGGGGCGTTGCGGCGCCGGCGGGGAAGGCGAACGATCGTTGCCGGCCCGCCCCGGCGGCTGGGCGCGCCGGGCCGGCGCTGGCGGAGTTCCTCATCGAGCAGGAGGTCTCCGTGTACTGCTGCGTGCCAACGCTCCGGGCCACGCTGGACCGCGACGTGCCGATCTGGATACCTTGGTTGCTGGTCTACAACATGCCACGCGCCGTACACTATCGGAAACCGCACACCGGCTGGGTTCCAAGTGGGATGCGACTTGAAGAAGCCAGACCTTCGGAGGAGGACAACAAACCATGTTCGCACGCATCGCCGCCATACGGTTGGCCTGCGGTTTTCTCGCCGTTACCAGCGCACCACCATCGAAGACAACGAGTTCCGCTCTACCGACAACGGCATTCTCTCCGTCGAGGACGGCTCCGGCTGGGGCTACGCGAAACTCCGCGGCCGACTGGGGGACGTGTATGGGCCGGAGCTTTCTCCCGAGGACGGCGGCGTCGCCATCAGCCACCGCGGAACGAAGCGCTACACGGTGCCGGCACTCCAGCAGTTACCAGAACACCTTTTTCCAGAACACGGTCGCACGGTTGTTGGTCGAGGGCACGCCGAGCGTGTAGAACAAGATACGCTGCGCCCGCAGATCCAACTCGGCACGGACCAGACGGTGTTGCCACAGAGGGTCCACCCGAAAGATTCGGCCCAGCAACTGGACCTCCCCTTGGCCGTAAGCGCCGAGAGCAAAAGGAGGGTGAACGACGGCCAGTGGCACCACGCCCTTGCGGACGCTGACCGTGTACATTGGGTCCGTTCTATCCCGGTAGGGTCCCGACAGAGGCAGGAGCCATGCGCACTCCTCGAACCAGTAACCGAGAAATCTACCTCGTGCAGCCGAGGTTCCCCCCCTCGTACTGGGGGCTGGAAACCATGCTCCGACTGACCCCGTTCCGGGCCGTGAATCCTCCCCTGGGCCTGCTCACGCTGGCAGCGCTCACCCCTCCTGAGTTCCGTGTGACGCTCTGCGATGAGAACGCCGGCGAGCGGGTCGATTATGACACCAGCGCCCAGATCGTCGGAATCACCGGGTACAACCTCCAGAACGCACGGGTCTATGCTCACGCGGAGCGTTTCCGCGCCCGCGGCAAAACGGTCGTGCTGGGGGGACCGTTGGCCAACATCTTGCCCGACGAGTGCCGGCCCTATTGCGACGTCCTGTTCCAGGGCGAGGCCGAGTATACCTGGCCGCAGTTCCTGCGCGAGTACGCCGGCGGCCGATGGGCCGACCACTACGAGCAGGAGGAGAAGATCCACATGCCCGACTCGCCCCCTCCGCGTCTGGACCTCCTCCACAGCCGATACCTGCAGGGCATCGTCCAGTGTACGCGCGGCTGCCCGTTCACTTGCGAATTCTGCGACATCATCGTGATGTACGGCCGAAAAATGAGGTTCAAGCCGGTCGAGCAGGTGTTGCGAGAGGTCCAGGCCTGGAAGCGGCACGGCATGACCCAGGTCTTCTTCGCCGACGACAACTTTGTCGGCCATCGCGCCTATGCCCGGGACTTGTTGAAGCAACTGGCGGCCTGGAACCGGAGACAGCACCGTCCGCTGTCGTTTTTCACCCAGGTCAGCATCGACATGG
Organism: uncultured Planctomycetota bacterium; assembly: GCA_963849325.1. Lineage (GTDB taxonomy): Bacteria > Planctomycetota > Planctomycetia > Gemmatales > Gemmataceae > JAJPHU01. Next base: position 1,477,698 of record CAWKHF010000012.1, read on the forward strand.
TCCGCGATGAGGAACTGCTGGGTCTGCTCCGCGCCGCCAATTTTGCGGCGGTCTTCATCGGCGTCGAAACGCCCCGTAAGGACAGCCTGGCCGAGACCCGCAAGACCCAGAACGAGAAAGTCGATCTGGTCCAGGCCATCCACACCATCCAATCGTACAACCTGTTCACCTGGGCCGGCATGATCGTGGGGTTCGATCACGATGACGCCGGCATCTTCGAGGAACAGTACCAATTTCTCCAAAAAGCACAGATCCCGGTGGCCATGCTGAGCGTTCTGCTGGCCATCCCCAAGACTCCCCTTTACAAGCGACTCGAGGCTGAAGGCCGGCTCCTCATGCCAACCGGAGGCCCGACCTTGCCGCTCGACCTGGACCATGACGACCACGTCCACTGGGAAGGGACGGACGGTCGGACCAACTTCCGACCGCTGCGCCTGACGATGGAGGAGTTACAGTTGGGACAGCGAAAGCTCTACCAGAAGCTCTACTCCCCCGAGGCGTTCCAGGAGCGTTTGCTCGGCAATCTCCAGCGGTTCGCGGACGTCGGCTCGCGTTCCGGGCCGATCGACTGGGAGTTCCTCGCCAGCTTTTTCCAGCTGGCGCGGCACAACTGGCGGCAGGGGCCGCAGGCGCGGCGGTTCTTCTGGCGAACGTTGTGGTCGGCCCTCCGGCACTCGCCGCGCAGCCTACTCCAGGTTGGGATGCAGTTGGGAATGTACGAGCATTTCGCCCAGGTCCACGCGGATGCCTGGTCGTGGAATCCCTGGCAGCAAGGCCGCGAGGAGGAAGGATTGGTGCCGAACGGTGTGACAAAGAATTGTGGGCCGGGTCGAAGTCAAACGGCTTGTAGAGTACGCCATACAGGTCCGTCCGCCCGTCCGCCGCCTTGACCGTGAACTCCTCCGGCGGAGTCCCGTGCAACTCCCGGAGACCGCTGGCGTCCACCTCCTCGAGTTTCTGCATGAGCTTGCCGTCGGCGCGGCGCAGCTCGGCCGCCGGCGGCCGAGCCACGGCGGAATGGGTGTCGAGAAAATACTCAGGTGTCGGGCTGAATTCGATGCCGCCCCTCCAGGTCGGATGGACACCGGAATAGCCGTGCTGGCCCGGCGCTTCGGTCAGCCGCGCGAACCGCTGGCCGTTCCGATCCACGCGGCAGAGGTGCGTGTCATACGGTCGCTTGGCATCGACGTGGGCGGTGAAGTAAACCCAGCCGCCTTTCTTATCGACCGTGATGACCCGGACGACCGGGAACCTCCCCGACGTGAGCTGCTTGAGCAGCTTTCCGTGGAGATCGTACAGGTAAAGGTGCCTCCACCCGTCGCGCTCGGACAACCACAGGAAGCGCTGGCCGTCCACGAACAGATCCGGGTATTGGATGTCCGCGAGCCACGTATCCACCCCGGTTTTGGAGGCCTCTCTCAGCAGCACTCGCGTCTTACCGCTTTTCGCGTCGGCGACCAGGAAATCCAGCGTTTTCAGCGTCCGATCCGCGCGCGTGAAGAGGAAGCCTGAGCCGTCTGAGAGCCAGGCTTGAATGTGAACGTATTGGTCAAGCTCCGGCCCGGTGTCGATCCGGATCGGTTGGCGCATCGCAACGGCTTTGCAACGTAATTCCGGAAAGTGGTAATCTGGTGAAGCTAGGTGACTAACCATGTTCACCAACTTGACATTTTGCCGAATTACGTTGCAAAGCTCCGTAGGCGGACGAGACAGGAACAGCCCGCCGCGCGGGAGCACGCCAAGAGAAGCGATTTCGTCATCATTCGTACCTTGGTGTCAGAGTTGAACCAGTTTGTCGAGCGCGAGCGAAGCGCGGATCTTCCAGGCGAAACCCATCCGGATTCGTGCCGCGTTCCAGCGCCAGGAAGTAGGCGAACAGCTGTAAGGGCACAAGGCACGTCAGCGCGCTCCAGGGTTCGGGAACGCCTGGCACGATGCACCACCCGGCCGCGGCCGGCCCGAGCGCCTGCGGTGTCCCGTCGCTGACCATCAGGTAAGGGATGCCGACCTCTTGAACCATCCTGCCGAACTCGACAAGCCGCTCCTGGCCCTTTCCAGCCGGGACGATCAAGACGAACACGTCCTCTGGCTCGGCACACTGGAACGGCCCGTGCAGCAGTGTTTCGACGGCCATCCCCTCCGCCTGTAAATAAGACGTTTCCTTGATCTTGAGTGCGATCTCCTGGGCCGTAACCGCTGAAGGCCCGCCCCCGACGAGCCAGATGCGCCGACATTGCACGGTGCGCATCGCACCAGTCCTTCACTTCGGCCTCGGTGCGCGTGGCCTCCCGCAGGGTGGCCGGAAGCGTTCGATGCAAGAGTTCCGCGGCGGAGGCATCCTCCTTCCCCCGCTGCGCACCGACCCGTGTCGCCAGCAGCGCCAGCACGGCGATCGCGCCGACGTAGCTGATGGTGTGGGCCGACGATTGCTCCTGGGCAACCGTCTGGAAGGTGGCATCTGCATCTTCCGCCGCGGCAGGCGGGCCTTCTCCCGTTAGGAGGGCCACGCGGCAGCCAGCCTGTCGGGCCCGCTGGAGTGCCTGCACCGTGTAGCGCTTCGTTCCGCGGTGGCTGATGGCGACAACGCCGTCCTCGGGAGAAAGCTCCGGCCCATAGTGGACGAAGTCGAACGAGTGCCAGGCCCGTACCGGCAAGCCGGGACTGTACGCCCGGACCAGGTGCTCGCCGACCTGGGCTGCGTGGTAGGAAGTCCCGATGCCGACCAGGACGAGCTGACGCCAACCTCGGCTCGGTGCCGCGAAGGCGTCCACCGCCGCCGCGTTCCGCCGGATCGAGTTGGCGAACCCATCCGGCTCGGCCAGGACATGCTCGTACATGTGAAACGGGTGCTGACTTCGTGGTTCGTTCGGCATGTCGTCCCCGGTTGAATCCGCCGTTGTTGAAGTGCCACGCCGGGCCGCCTCCCCGGCCACTTCCACGCCCTGGCCGTCAACGATACTTCCCTTCAACGCAGCGAGAATCTCTCAGGGCGGTCGTTTCGCTGTCGTTGTCATTGGCCCCGTAGAAGAGGATGGTCCAGGGACGCTCTGTTTCTCCCTGCCTTTCTTCTCCGGCGGTTTCCCATGCTCGGGTATCCCCGTCCCTTCGCCCGGCTTGCTCGGCTGGGCTGCTTTCCCGGACACCTTCGCCAGCCAGCCGCGCAGCGTCTCCAGCACGACCGGGTTGTACTCCGGCAAGGGAGAAGCTTTGCCGGATGGGGGCACATTCCCCCAAACGGCGAGGCGGAAGCTCTCCTCCGGCGAGGCGACGCGATAGAACCCGTGGTCGATGCCGTCCAGCGCGACGAACCCTGCCCGACCGGGATGGGCTTGGTTCACGATCCACGCGATACGCTCGTCGAAATAGCCCGCGCATTGCCAGTCGCATTTGCCCCAGAGGGCCAGCACCTCCGCATCGACCTTGGCCCAGGCGCCGTCGATGCTCCGCTCGGCCAACTGGTGTGCGAACCGGTAATGACGGCCGCTGATGTAGTCTCCCTCGGCGTTGAGGACCTTCAGCAGGTCGCGCAACTCGGGGTGCTTCTCCGCCACCTCGGCCGGTCGCATCTTCTCCAGGAACAAATAGGCAAAGACCCGCGCCCACCGATTCATCTGCCGATCCGCCTCGGCCGGCGCGGTCCCCTCGAACGTCATGACGCGGCGCCGCTGTTCCAGGACGGCCTCGAACCACGTCTTGGAGCCTGTGCCGTAGAACGCGACCCCCTTGACCGGCTCGTCCACCGCCACCAGTGGCGCCGTAATGCCGCCCATGCTGTAACCGAACAGGAACACGTTGTCGGCGTTCACGAAGGCGAATCCCTTGAGCGCCTTGAGGGCCTGCCGGTAACCGTCCAGGACGGTCTGCAGGTCGAGGTCGCGGCAGGGACCGCCTTCGCTGTCCCCGGAGCCGTGCTGGTCCACGCGCATCACCACGTAGCCGTGCCGCGTCAGGTCGTCGGCCAGCCAGCGCAGCTGGTCCGGCGGTCCCGTCGGGGTGTCGATGGAGCCGCAGCCGTAGCCACCCTGGAGGAGCAGCACCGCGGGGTGCCGGCCGACGTTTTTCGGCCGGGTCACGATGGTGCGGAGCCGGCTGCCGTGGCTGCGGACCTGCCTGTAGGTGATGTCGTAGGCGTCGCTCGTTTCCCGCGGTTTCTCCCGCATCGTCACCTTCTTGCTGGTCCTCTCGCCGTCCCGCACCACCTCGACCGTCACCGTGTCGCCTACACGGATCGCGCCGACCTTCTTCAGAAAGGCGGGGATGCCGGCGACCTTGGAGCCGCCCAGGGACAGGATCACGTCGCCGGGCTGGAGGCCGGCCTCCGCCGCCGTGGTGCGGGGGAAGACCTGCGCGAGGACCACGCCGTCGGCCCCGTCGAGCTTCTGGCGCTCCCGCACTTCCTTGGTGACGGGTCCGACCTGGACCCCGAAGAACGCCTTGCGCGGCAGCGGCGCCTCCTCCGCCGAGGGGCGCGTTTCTTGCTGGCCGGACACCGCCTGACACCAGCAGACAAAAAGCGCAGTCGAGGCGAGGACACCCCCGCATCGTGCGGCGAAGCTCGGTAGTGGGCGATTAGTGTGTTGATGCCGTCTGGAGCAGTTCAAGCAGCGTCCACGGATGATCCGTCGTCGTCTTCCATTCCGCCCGTAGGTCTTGCCGATGGCCAGTTCCGCCACCTTGATCCAGTTCTCGATCTCGGTCACGTCGTCGGGCGAGATGTTGACGGCCTTGCCGAACAACTCTTCGGCCACTTTCAATTGGCGGCTCATGTTGCCAGGCCGCTCGAAGTCCTTGCTCATCGAGGAGCAGAGGTTGTCCCGACCGGCTTTCGCAGCTTTCTCCAGTATCTCTCGGTCAGAGCCGACCAGGGGAAGTACGATGACGATCTTCTGCGCAACATCTTCGGGACGCCAGCGCTCGTCCAGCGAACGATAGAGTTCACGCAGAATCGTTTCCGGCTCGTACTGCGTCATGGTGCCTCCCAATTTAGTCAGCCCAACAAGGAGAAGCAAGAACCTGCCCGGCTCTCCCGAACCGAGCAGGTCGGTTCAATCTTCCCTAGAAGTAGTGATTCCGATTCACGCCATCAAAAGCAACCGGAGTTGCGGCAGCACTTCTTGAAGCGTTTACCCGACCCGCATAGGCAGAGATCGTTCCTTCCCAACTTCTCGGTCAGTTCCTTGTTGCCGTGAACGATCCGCACGCCACGCTTCACCTTTGCCTCGGACGGGAATCCTTTGCGGCGCTTGCTCATCGGCTCGAAAAAAATGGCCGTTCGTCGAAATCTTGCTGGTCCATGATCCACCGTCTTTCCTCAGCGAACAACGGGCGAGAATGGCTGCTCCGGTGGACACCGAATGCCGGCGACAGGTTCGACACGAATTTCGGGTGATTGCGAACCCTCTCTGGCTGGTTCGTGTCCTCCCCTTCATGGACACGAACCTCCTCGACATCAAGTTCGCCCGCATCGGCGCACGGCTGAAGGTCGCTGATCGTCCGTCCCGGCGCAGCCGCACGTCGGGCGTCATCTCCCTGGACGTGCAGGCCGACCACAAAGGCGAGTTCTTCGAGATCGTCCGGCAGCCGGGGGCCGAGGCCGAAATCGCCGTCCTCGACGTGCAGCCCGCCGACCGCCATCTCCTCCTCCTCGTCCGTGAAGGCAAGGACAAGAGCAAGTTCCTTTGCGGCCACGACGAACGCCATTTTTTCGTCGCCGGTATCCCCGAATCCGCCCCGGTCGGCACCGTCCGCCAGGCCAAGGAAGCCCTCAAGCCTGCCGAGGTTCAGACCGCCCAGGCCCGCCAGTGCCTCAAGGGCAAGGCCCGCAACCGCCGCAAGAACGCCGCCTTCGTCCGCCAGGGCGAGTGGTTCTTCCTGCCCGTGCCCGATTTCGCCGTGAACGAGAAGCTGGTCCTGCCGAACGAGTCGCTGCGCCGGGGCAACGGTGGCAAGCCGCATTGGGCCGAGTTCTGCTACCGCACCGGCGGCGAGACGGTCTACGTCTGCTCCCGCCATTCCAACGGCGTCACCGTGGCGCAGTACCGGAGCATCCTGGCTGGCAACTCGAAGGCGGACACCTGGGATTGGCGCATGATGCTTCGGAATGCCGGCGTCTACGTCCGTGGCCGGGTCCGGCACCCGACCACGCCACGATCACGCTTAACGGCTGGCACCGGGTCTTGATGAACGCCGACCGGTCGCTCACGCCAATTGGTCAAGGTGATCCTTGGACATTTGGTGGCGTTTCTGCTACCCATTTAGGGCTATGCCTGGCCGATCATTCGGAACGTCAGGTTGATTCGCTCGCCGACGCTCTGCGTGGTCTTCGGAATTTCGTGCTTCCAAAACTGCTGCATGGTTCCGGCCATGATGAGGAGCGTGCCGTGGCCCACGAACGGAAGAAATGGACACTCGGCAAGGGCGCGGCCTTCGTCAAGGGCCGCTTGAAGCGCCTCCCTCAAGAGAATGAGAGTTGGGAGGCCGACTTCAAGGCATTGCCCAAGCCGCTCTCGCAGACCGAGACGCACTACCTGGGGCTGGTTGTCGTGCAGGGCGAAGGCTCCGTCCTCGCCGAGGAGCAGGTGGAGCGCACGCCCGGCGTCAACGACCTGGCGACCCTCCTGGCCCACGCCATGCGCCGGCCCCTGACCGGGTCCGGGCACCGGCCGAAGCGCGTCCGGGTCCGCAAGAACCCGCGCTGGCCGGAGCTGTTCCCCCACTTGCAGGAGATCGGCATCGAGGCCGTCGTGGACAGCGACCTGGACACACTCCGCACGACGTACCACGACCACCTGCGCCGGGTCCGGGAAGCTCGCCGGAAAGGCATGGTGAAGCCGAACGCCGAGCAGGCCAGCGTGGAGAAACTGTTCCCGGCCGTGGCCCAGTGGGTGCGGGATGGGCACATCGAGATCGGCGACCAGGAAGGCTTCGGCTTCGTGGTTCGCGCTCTGGACTACGGCGGGCTGGCCTTCGAGGACGACCGGCCGAACACGCTCGCCGAGGCGCTGGCCGCGCTCGAAAAGGGTATACGGGCGTGGTGCGAGGAGCAGGGCATCGAAAGAGAAGATGCGTGACAGCGCGATCGACAGGGGTATCGGGGATCGCTTCCAACCACATCTTCGTGATACTCCACCTCCCAGATGGGCGCCCCAACGCCCCGCCCGGCCGGCGACACCGCGTCATGGGCCACGGTCTTGGGATGGCCTGCCCGGCCCTGAGCGTGGACATACTGGTGGAAGGGGACGTCCCGGCCCAGGTTATAGCGGGCGATGTATTCGGCACCGGACAGCAGGCGGTTATTCTCATAGCCGTAGAGGTCGTCGCCCTGGTTCCAGGCCATCTCGCAGAAGCTCGCCAGCCAATCGAAGCCGGCCTGCGTGTGCCCCTGGTCGCGGCCCGACTCCTGCCACTGGCCCAGGTGGCCCGGATGGATGTACGTCACCGCATGGCGGATGGCGCCGTTGCCGCCGCCGCCCTTGAAATAGGCGACGGCCTCGTTGTAGATGTCGCGGCGGTCGCACAGGACGCCGACCGCCAGCATGGAGGCCATGTTGCACGTATCCCAGTTGGCGTAGTAATTGGTGATGACGGCGTCGTTGTGACGAACCAGGAAGTCGTGGTTGGCCTTAGAGAACACGTTGAGCATCATGTCCTGGAAGCGCTTGAAATCCTCCGCAGCCCAGCCTGGGTAGGTGCGCAGGATCTCGCCGGCGTTGGCGAATTGATAGCCCTGAATGCCCAGCGCCAGGAAGCGGTCGGCGTTGCCGCCGATGCGCTTGAGCGTGCCGGACCAGGCGTTCAGGATGTCGACCGCCTTTTTGGCGTAGGCTTCGTCGCCGCTGACCTTCCAGCGCACCGCACACAGGTAGGCGGCGTGAGTGCTCTGATAAAGTTGAGCAACATTCGGCCCCTTCACCCCCTGGCCGCGAACCACCTCCTCCGCCGGACGCGGCCGGAAACCCAGTTGCGCGAGCGGACTGGCGGTCAGCTGCTTCCAGCCGTCCCGCCACGGCTGAGCCTCGCCCTCGACCTTCGCTTTCAGGCGTGCAAAATCCGCCTGGGTGTGCAAGAGGCCGGGGTGGACGAACTTCTGTGCCCGACCGGGGGCGCGGGGGGCGGCCGTCTTGTTACGTCCAGGTGCGTGAGCGGGGCACACAGGCATGCGCCGCCGACGCCCTCGCCGATCTTCTGGCTGGCTTCCCGGCCCTCGCCGGCAAGGGTTGCTGATTCCAGCAGAAAGGAGAACCCATGACCAACCGGGCAATCCTCCAGACACCCAAGGTACTGCTGCGTGAAGTGGATCGGCAGCGCCAGTTTCTGCTTCGTGTCGAGAGCACGGCGTCATTGAGGGCATGGCGCGCGACAGACGTGAGGCGTCGGAACTGGGCGGCTTTCGTCAGGTCATGAAAGGGTTTCATGCTGATGGATCACATACAGGTCGCGGAGGTTGCCGCGGAACAGCACTTGTTTCTCATACCGCAGCCCGGTCTTCTCGGCGACGCGGAGGGACGGCCCGTTGCGCGGGTCGATGACGGAAACCAGACGCGGCAGTGCCAGAATGCCAAAAGCGTAGTCGCGGGTCGCCGCCGCTGCCTCCGTCGCCAGCTCACGCCCCCAGTACGCGCGGGCCAGGCGCGCTCAACATCAAGGGTATGTTGGCGAATGGCCCACGCCCCCAGTACGCGCGGGCCAGGCTCCTTTCTCTTCATGCCGTCAGGAGGACCGACCGTGGACGAGTCCACCCCGAACATGCTGCGCGCCGTCGAGGAGGCGGCCGCCCGCTTGGTCGAAGAATGCCGCAAGGCTGGCCCGATCTACGCCCGTGATCCGAAGATCGTGGCACAGGTCAGCCGTACCGGCAAGTGGCACTTGAACGCCATCGCCGCCCTGCGCAAGTCACTCGCCGCGCCTGGTGATGAACCGCAAGCGTAACGCCGTCACGTCCCCCCTTCACCCGTTCCCTCTTCTCCCGGAGAAAACGCGCATGGCATACCTCGGCGCTCTGCTGATCTTTCTGCTGACCACCATCGTGATCTGGTTCACCGCCGTCGCTCTCTACCACCTGCTCACGGACGGGCCGGACCTGCGCCAGAACCCCAACTTCATCGTGGTGAACATCGGGACGATCGTTCTGGTCACGCTCAGCTCCTTCATCCCCTTCTCGGCCGGCTTCCCAATCGCCCTCGTCTTCTGGTGGCTGGCGGCCAAGAACTTCCTGAAACTGCCTCTGTTCCGGGCGTTGCTCCTGTTCGTGATCCTCGCCACCCTGGATTTGGTCTCGCGCCTGGCCATGAGCGGCGTCTTGAGCTGGATGAGTTGATCGCAGATGGCTCGGCTCCGTCCCCAACCGGGACGGGGCCGGGCACCGCTTTCCGGGTCTGTCCAAATCGCAACTCGTTGCCATTCTAATTCTACTGTAACCGTTTTACCCGTCCGGCTCCCCGCGGCGTGGCGGGAACTTCTTGGTGCGGGCGTACCAGTGGTAGATGCGCGCCTCTTCATTACGCCGTAAGACGCGACTGACCTCTTCCGCGATCCGCCGCGCACTGGGTGGTGCCGGCTGGAGCAGCCGCGCGAATACCTCCCGCAGTTGCGGCACCGTCAACGCCGGGATTTTTTTCCCCCAGCCGCCGCTTCTCCAACGCCAGAAACCACCCGGCCAACAACGACAGCGTCATGTGGTGGTGCCAACCCTCCCAGTTGCGCACCTCGTAGTGACCCAGACCCACTTCCCCCTTGGCCGCCTCCAGCGCCTCCTCCACGCCGTGCCGCCGCCCCTGCACGCCCACCACACGCTCCAGCGGTTCCCACGCCGGCGCGTTGGACAGCGTGTACCCGGTCCGCGGCTGCCCATCGACGGCACGTACCACCACCAGCCGCTCCAGTGGCCCGCAGCGGCCCTGCTCGCCTTTGGTCTGCACCCACGCCTCGGCGGCCCGCACCACCTTGGCTCCCTTGCTTCCGTCACCCCGCTGGACCTTGTGCCAGCGCGACGCCGGCTGTGTCTTGGCCCCGTCGTCCACCCGACGCCACGGCGGGCAACGCTTGCCCGCCGGCGCCGCCTCGTTGATGTCCCGAACCAAGGTGTCGCAGGGCACGTCGAGCACGTAGCGCCGTTGGCGGCGTCGTAGTTGGGCGCGCAAGGCCATCACACGGCCGAACTCGTCGTCGCCGGTGATCCAGCCGAAGGGCGGGTCCGCCTGCGCCCGCTCGATCAGGTCCAGGCCGATCCGCCAACTCTCCCGGAAGCGGATGTCCTGGGGAACGTGCGTGGCCCGCCGCCGCTTGCGCGAGTCGAGCCCACTCCCGGGGCAGGTAGAGTTGCCGGTCCACCAGGATGGCGACTTGGGGCGTGACGTAGGCCAGGAAGACACCGACCTGACCGTTATCGACCTTGCCCAGTCGGCCGCACCACTGCCGGCTGACGCCACAGGAGGAGCCGCCCTTCTTGGGGAAGCCGCTGGGGTCGAGCACCATCACGGCGTCGTCGTCGCCCCGGTGGCGGCGACGTGGCGGCGCAGCTCGGCCTGCACGGCGTCGTCGTCCCAGGCGCCGGCACCGACGACGTGCTGCACGGGCTTGCGTGGTCGCTTGGCCAGGTAGGCGATGGGTTCGGAGGTCTTGCGTTGCAGGTTGCTGAGGTCGATGTCGGTCGCCCGCATTTCCAGAATGTCCTGCGGTCTGCCTCCGCAGAGCCGATGGACCTCGATCATGGCCCGGACCATCCGAGGCACCAGCGGTAGTACGGCGTCCACATGCGCATCCGTCACCGACTTGATGCGAGCCTTCTCGCGGGCCTTCGCCTTGCCCTTTCTCAGCCCTTTCACGCGCATCAACGACTGGTGGACGGTGACGGGTAGTAGCTCTTCCTCGACGGCCCAGGCGAACATTCAACGGATACGGCCTACTTGCTTGTTGATGACCTTTCGGCAGAGTCCGTGCCGCAACACCTTCACCTTGATGGTGATCTTGTGCTCGGTCATGGCCTGCCGCACCGCCTTGAGCGACTTCGGGCTGAAATCCCTGGCGGTGGTGGAACCGTAGAGCTTGCGGACGAAGCGCAGCACCTGGCGGATAACAGCCTGCTCGGAGGTGGGCTGTCCATCCTTGACGTAATAGGACTGAGCGAAGCGCCAATAGCGGAGCACGAGCTGACTGACGGTGATCGGCTCAGCCGCTTCGACGGGCGGCAACGGGGGTAACTTCTGGCCGGCGAGCCATTCGGCGACGAGGCGGTGGTATTTCTCCCAGCTCTCGGGGCTGTGGTATTTGCCCAGGTAGTGGTCTTTGCCGGCGATGGTGACGACGGCGCAGTCGCGGGCCTTGTGGAAGCGGTAAGAAGGTTGGCGGACGGTCATGCTGCGATCCTGGTGAAGCCGGAATCCAGTATGGTACTGGATTTTTCAGGCTTTCAGGCCGCACTTCCGACCGCCGGAAGGTACGCTTAAGTCGCGTTCGGTGAAAGGCTTCTGTCGAATCGGGGCGAGAGGACTTGAACCTCCGACCTCATGGTCCCGAACCATGCGCTCTAGCCAAGCTGAGCTACGCCCCGTCAGAGGCTATCCTAGTGGGCGACGTTGATTTGTCAATGTCAACGCGGCCGGGGTCGTTTCGGGTTCGGGTCTGCCGGCGAGGAGGCCAAAGCTCGCCAACCGGCCCCGATCCCGTCCGGGGAACCAACCGGAAAAATCCGGATTCGCTCTATCCACGCCGCCGACAGGTTGCTACAATCGGAGGCATTGTGGGCTTCGTGGATCGGTCCATGGACGTGATGCTCGCCTCCGTGCCATCTCCCATTCTCCTTTCCTCAGTCCATCGGTTTTCGTAGCGCGGAGCAGGTCATCCCGATGGATGACGGTGTGCCTCGCCAGTTTCTTTCCGGAGGCCCTTATGGGCAAGAAGTTGTACGTGGGCAATCTGCCCTACTCGGTCGGAGACAGTGAATTGCAGCGCCTGTTCGAGGCGCACGGCAGCGTGGTGTCGGCGCAGGTCATCATGGACCGCGACACCGGCCGCTCCAAGGGCTTCGGCTTCGTGGAGATGGGCAACGACTCGGAAGCGCAGGCGGCCATTGCCGAGATGAACGGCAAGGAAATCGACGGCCGTTCGCTGACCGTCAATGAAGCACGTCCCAAGCCGGACGGCGGCGGCGGCGGCGGTGGTGGCCGCGGCGGCCGCGGTGGTTACGGCGGTGGCGGCGGCGGCGGGCGCGGCGGCTACGGCGGCGGTGGTGGTGGCGGCGGCCGGCGCTATTGATTGATCTGGCGAAGCACGACGGGGAGGAATGCCCTCCTCCCCTACCTCTCCCGTGTCTTTCCGCGATCCCCCGGCCGCAGATGCAGCCGGGGGATTGTGTTTCTCTTCTACGCTTCCGCCTCCTCCCGCACCAACTCCAGAACGCTCCACAGGCTCGGGTCTTCGGCCCAGGGGAACTCGCCTTCCACGCTGAGGGATTGTTCGCCTAGCTCCTGATCGTGGACGGCGACGTGAATCCCGAGGCGTGGGTTCTGTTCGGGGTCGAAACCGTTGAGAACGGTCGCCGGCAGAAACGCTTCGAGACGATAACCCCTGGTGCGGCGAACGATCTGGAAAGGCACACCCTCCCCGCCGACGGGGGGCGCGTCTTGCAGAGCGCGATGGATCTTGCCCTGGACGAAGGCGGGTTCGTCCTTGTCGGGACCGCCGCCGCTGACGAGGAAATGGAACTGATGGCAATAGCGGCTGGCGCGATGGCTGGTGCGAGCATCGCGCGTATCGATCCAAACGGTAACGCCGTCGGAAAAACGCGGTCGGGATACGTCGCCGACCGGCGCCTGCTCCTTGCCGCGTACCTCGACCTGAACGGCCAGCCCGCCCTCGTTCCAGGCCAGACGCAGTTCGGCGAACGGTTGCCGTTCGTCCATGTCCGTGAAGCCGTCGAGCCGGCAGGACGCCGGCAGGTCGAGCAAGTCCTCGCTGCCCTCACGCGGCACCTCGGCGACGTAACGGCAGGGGTAACAAACGCGAAAGAGGAACCGATTCGGTATCAACGGCATCAAGGACTCCAGAAGAATTTCACCACGGAAAACACGGAAAACACGGAAAAAAGACAAAGGCAAAAACTGAAGAGCAAACCAAACGCGGAGACGAGCAAAAGAGCGCGACTACTGTCTCTGTGCCTCTCTTTTGCTTTTGTCTTTTTTCCGTGTTTTCCGTGTTTTCCGTGGTGAAAGGATCTTAGTTCAACAGGCTGCGTTCGAGGACTTCGCGGGCACGGTCGAAGGAGGACTGCCAGGCGATCTCCGGCGAGCCGTTGGCCAGGCAATCGCGGAGTTTTTCGAGTGTATTTCGTGCCATGTGCGGACACTTGTTGCAGGCGCAGGTAATGCCGGGCACGGGATGATAGTGGTGTTGGGGGAACTGGTTCTGCATCTGCCACATCATGTTCGCCTCGGTGGCGACGAGGAAGTCGGTCGGACGAGCGTAGCCGGCCAGGTGCTTGAGCATGGCCTCGGTCCCGCCGACAAAATCGCTGTGCTCGCGGATGTTGGCCGGACACTCCGGATGAGCCAACGTCACGGCGCCCGGCAGCTTGCGCTTCATCGCCAGCAGGTCGCCGACGCTGAAAATTTCGTGGACCATGCAAGAGCCGTCCCACAGGATCATCTTGCGGCCCGTCACTTCCTGCAAATACTGGCCGAGATGACGGTCGGGCACGAAGAGCACCTCGTACTCGGCAGGCACACGGCGGAGGATCGCCTCGGCATTGCCGGAGGTGACGACCCAGTCGGACAGGGCTTTGACGGCGGCGGTACTGTTGATGTAGGTGACGGTTTGGAAACGCCGGCCATTGAGACGCAACATTTCCTGATAACGGGCCAGCTTGTCGGCAGGGCAGCTATCGGCCAGGCTGCAACCCGCCTGCAGGTCCGGCAGCAGGACGCGCTTGTCGGGGTTGAGGATCTTGGCCGTCTCGGCCATGAAATGGACGCCGCAGAACACAATCGTTGAGGTCGTGACCTTGGTGGCCTCGCGCCAGTTTCAGGCTGTCGCCGGTGAAGTCGGCCAACTCCTGGATTTCGCCGTCCTGGTAATAATGGGCGAGGATGGTGGCATTGTGGCGGGCCTTGAGTGTACGGATATCGTCGAGAAGATCATTCATGGTAGGGGTCCTTGTTTTTCGTGTGGCGGAGGACAAACCCACATCCAGCGTTTTCAGACGGCCTTGCGTCTCCACTTTTTATTGTACACGACGAGGGAGAAAAAAGGCAGAGGGGACAGCGTTGTGTCCGGTTAACGTCCGCGCCACAGCAGATCCAGCAACCGCTCGAACGTCTTCGGCGACGTGAATCAGACCGCGATGCTCGGGGCGAAGGAAACCATCCTGGACCGCGCGGTCGAGCCAGCTCAAGAGCGGATCGAAGAAGCCGGCGACGTTGAGGAGTCCGATCGGCTTGCCGTGCAAGCGGAGTTGCCGCCAGGTGAGGATCTCGAACAGCTCGTCGGCGGTGCCGAAGCCGCCCGGCAGAGCGGCGAAACCACCGGCGCGCTCGGCCATCAGCGCCTTGCGCTGGTGCATCGTCTCGACGACGTGCAGTTCCGTCAACTGTCTGTGGGCCAGTTCGCGCTCGACCATCGAACGAGGAATGACGCCGAGGACCGGGCCGCCGGCCCCCAATACGGCGTCGGCGAGGACGCCCATCAGGCCGATGTGTCCGCCACCGTAGACAAGCCCCAGTCCGCGTGCCGCCAGCGCCGCGCCGAAGCGTCGCGCGCTGTCTGCGTAGACCGCCGGCCCGCCCGTACTCGATCCGCAAAATACACACAGGTAATTCATCCCAATCGTCCCTGAGACTCCCTCTGGGAAGGTTCCGTCGCGCCGGACGCGGCGGGGAAGCGGACGCGGAAGGTCGTGCCCTGGAACGGCTCGGAGTCGATCTCCAGTTGGGCGTGGTGGTGTTCGAGGATGGCGACGACGAACGACAGGCCCAGTCCCATGCCGGTGCTGTGGCCCTCGTAGATGGCGTTATCGCGCTTAGTCGAGAAGTGCGTCTCGGCACAGCGACGCCGCACGTCCTCGGTCATGCCGGCGCCGTTGTCGCACACCTCCAGAACAACGTCGCGGTCGCGGCGGAGGGTGCGCAGCACGACGCGACCCTTCCACGCCGCGGCGGCGATGAGCGCCTGGCGCCGGCCCGGCCCGTCGAGATCCTCCGCCTGCCGGGCGGCGTCGCGGAGGTGGTTGCGCATCTCGAAGGTGGCGTCGCGGGCGTTGAACAGCAGGTTCTCGATGGCCTGCTGCAAGTGCGAGACGTCGCCGGAGATCCACAGCGGCTCCTCCACTGCCGGCCCGCCGGCGGCGTGTACGTTCAGCTCCGGCACCAGCTCCAGTTTCCACTTCTCGCGCGCCAGCTCTTTCCAGGTCTGTTCCAACTCGCCGACCACGGCGTTGAGGTCGAGGACGGTCGCCTCGGCGTGGCTGGGATCGCGCCGCACCGTATGCAGGATCTGCTGCAAGCGCTCCGTCACGGTGCCGAGCGTCTGCTGCACCTCGTTGAGCATCAATTCCTGGTCGGACGCCAGGCCGTCCGCTTCCAGGCAGCGGCGCAGCAGGTCGTTGGGCGCACCAGCAGGTTCTTGATGTTGTGGGCGTAGGAGCCGGCCATGATGCCGATGCTGGCCCACATTTGCGATTTCAGCTCCAGCGCCTGCCGTTCAGCCGCCTGCGTCGCCAGGCGCTGCTCGAGGAGTTGCCGTTCCGTCTCGGCGTGGCGGCGCTCGGCCTGCAATAGCAGGCGCTCGGTCTGGTCCTCCTTTTGACGGGCCAGCAGACGCTGCCGCTCGCGCTCGCGCTCGCGCCGCTGCACGATGACCATCCAGGTCAGGCTCAGGACGGTGCCGGCCACGGCCAGGGCGCTGAGTTGGCGCAGCGCTGGTGATGCGCCTGTTCGAGACGCTGCCGTTTGTTGTAAGCGTGCAGCTGATAGCGGACAGAAACGGTGACGTAGGGGTTTAAGCGGTGCTCCAGTCCCTGGTACTGGCTGGCGTCGGAGGGCAGGCCGGAGTCCCAGGTGATCGGCGCATCGAGGCGAAAGCCGTTGTCGCCGACCCGGACGGATGACAGCTCGGCCAGCGGCGTCCCTACCAACTCGAAACGCACTTGCAGCCGATAGATCAGGGGGAACAGCGGCAGCTGGCCGGAATAGAGCTTCGTGGGCGGATCGCCGAGCGTCTGTAACTGCGCGTAGATTTCCTCGTGCCGGACGGCGAGCTGGAGAGAGAGCTGGATCTGCCGGTCGCGCAGGAGCCGGGCCTGCTCCGGGTCGTCGGGTACGGCGTGGCCCCTTAGCTGGGCGTATTCGCGCGCGGGCCAGGTAATCCTCGATCATCTCGCGAAGGGTGCCGCGGTAGCCGCGCGCCTCGTCGAGCCATTCGTGCAGGGCGGCCTGGTCGTAGCTCTCCTCGCCGTGCAGCCAGGTTTGCAGCGGCTCGCCCAGGGCGACGAGAACGAGTCCCCACAACAACAGCGGAGCGGCCAGGATGCGGGCGTAACTCCAGAAACGCCTGCGCGCCGGAGGCAGACTCGCGCTCGGATCAGTGTCCGCCATGCGCGTCCCTCCCTTCCATCCGCCCATCGCTGTACGACACGGTCAACGGCTCGCCGCAGCGCTGCCAGTGCTGTCCGCGCTCGTTGTGGCCCCAGTCGCGCCGCCGCCATGCCCACACCTCGATGGTCGCTCGCGGCAGAAGGCGATCCTTGAAGTCCTCGTCCCAGATCGGCTGCAAATAGACGACGTGCTCGCCAGTGCCGCTTTGTCGCTGGCCGTCGCGGCTGAACAAGCGGATGCCCGCTTCTCCCGAGACGATGCGGTCGTTCTCCAGCCGGGCGTCGGCGAGGCGCTCGGCCAACTCCGCGGCGTTGGCGCAGGGCGTGCCGTCCGCCGGGGCGCCCGTCTGCACCAGCGCTTCCACGATGTCGCCGAACAGCAACACGTCCTCGGTCCCCGTCTCGGCCGTGCTGTTCGGCTCGCTGTCCTCCGCACGGTCGCCGACTCCCGCGCCGGCGCGGAAACCGGCGTCCGGGTCGATCGGGTTGCGATGGCAGAAGAACACCAGCGGGAACGGTAAGTCCTGGATGTTCCAGGCGACGTGGCGATCGCGGTAGACGGTGTTGAAGGCGATGGCGTCGCCGGTGGCGACGACGACCTGGACCTGCTTGGACAGAGAGGGGACGCCGCGGACCAGGCCGCGCAGGAAGCGGCGCGACGGCTGCGATTGGCCGGCCACGATCAGCAGCGGCCGCGTTTGCGACTGGAACATCAGGGCGTCGAGCATCTCGCCGGCGACCTTGGCCTCGTAGGGATTGGGCGTGGCGTAGGGGCCGACGCTGGAGTCGATGACGTGGGGCGTGGGCGGGATCTCCAGGCGAAAGCTGCTGGCGCTGCTGGGACGTTCGGGGTAGAGCGGCAGTCGTTGGACCGGAAAGATGCCGCCGCCGAGTGTGGGCGGCCAGCCGCCGCCGGCCAGCTGACTGATCGTCCAGGCCCACTGGTTGGCCAGATCCTGCGCGACGACCTGCCGCAGCGCGCGCCAGAAACCGTCGATGAGGTCGCGCGAGTAGGAGTCGTCGTTCCACATGGCCATGTAGACGGGATCCTTGTCGGGACGGAGGTCGTCGCGCGACCAGATGAAGTCGCTGACGGCCGTGGCCATCTGCCGGTTCGTGAAGCAGAAACGGAAGGTGCGACCGGGGTACAGGCGCGTGAGCTTGACACCGGCACGCGTCTCCGCCGCGTCTCCTTCCCCGCTGGAGCGAGCCGCCGCCGGCCCCGTCCGCGCCACCTCCACTCCCTCGGCGTAGGGGGCGACGCGGTCGGCCGTGGCCGTGGTCAGCAGCAGCAAGGGGCGATCCGCCTCAGGGAGATCCTCGGCGAGCTGGTTGAGGTGCGCCGCCAGTTCGCGGGCGTTGTCGCTGGAGCTGCCGCCGATGATGGCCAATGGCGGCGGCCGGCGCCGCAGCAGCGCCTCGATCCAGTCGCGCGTCTTCCAATCGCTCGTCAGCTTGTACCAGCGGAACACGAAGCGCGGACCGGGACCGGGACCGGACAGGGACACCTCCGGCACGGCCGTCGTCTGCCGGGGGAAGGCGGCGTTGATGTCGGCTTGCAAGCCGGGGTGATCGCCGTGCAGACGTTCCGCCGTCCGTCGTACCGCCGTGACGAAGCGCTCCCAGGACGTGGCGTTGGTGGCCGTGTACAGCCAGACGATTTCAACGTCGCCCGAGGCGACCGGCAGCGGCGCCGGCCGGCCCTGCGCCGGCGGTCCCTGGAAGACGACAACGATGGCGCCCACGACGACCGCCGCCGACAAGGCGATCAGGATGGATGGGCGGAAGAGGTGTTTGACCATAATTACAAGGTACAGAGGGTGACGGACCCCAGACAAGGACGAATCTCGCGCGGAGGCGACACATGGACAAGGCACCGCTGACGGCGGTCATCTTCGGTGCTTCGGGAGACCTGACGGCCCGCAAGCTGGTGCCGGCCTTGTACCGGCTGGCCCGCAAACGTCGGCTGCCGCAGGAGCTGCGCATCGTCGGCGTTTCGCGTACTCCTTTCCGCGACGAGGCGTTCCGCGATAAGCTCCGTGACAGCACGCGGCGCTTCGCCGGCTCGGCCTGGGAGGAAGCGGCCTGGGATGATTTCGCCCGCCGCCTGTTTTACGTCCCCGCCGATGCGGGCCAGGCGGGCGGCCTCGAACCCTTACAGAAGTGGTTTCACGATAACGAAGGGACGTCGGCCGACAAGGCGCGACGCCTGTACTACCTGGCCGTCAGCCCGGACCTGTGCGCCGGCCCTCGTCAAGCAGCTTGGCGCCTCCGGCATGAACCGCGAGGCCGGGCCGGACGGCTGGCGCCGTCTGGTCATCGAGAAGCCCTTCGGCCACGACCTCGCCTCGGCCCGCGCCCTCAACCAGGCTGCTGCGCGGCGAGTTCCGCGAGGAGCAGCTTTATCGCATCGACCATTATCTCGGCAAGGAGACGGTGCAGAACATCCTCGTTTTCCGCTTCGCCAACACGCTGTTCGAGCCGCTGTGGAACCACAATTTCATCGATCACGTGCAGATCACCGTCGCCGAGAGCGTCCGCGTCGAGGGTCGCGGCGACTACTACGACCAGGCCGGCGTCCTGCGCGACATGTTCCAGAACCACCTGCTGCAATTGCTGACGCTGGTGGCGATGGAAGCGCCGGCGCGCTACGCCGCCGACGCGCTGCGCAACGAGAAGGTCAAGGTGCTGGAAGCGGTGCCGGTTTATTCGCCGGAGGAGGCGGCCCGCCGTGTGGTGTCCGGCCAGTACAGCCGGCTATCGCGGTGAGCGCGGCGTGGCCGGCGACTCGCGCACGCCGACCTTCGCCGCCGTCGAGCTGGCCATCGACAACTGGCGCTGGCACGGCGTGCCGTTCTTCCTGCGTTCGGGCAAGGGGCTGGCTCGCCGACTCAGCGAGGTCGTCATCCAGTTCCGCTGTCCGCCGCACCTGATGTTTCCGCTGCCGCCCGGCGCCGACGCTGCAATGCAACCGCCTGTCGCTGTGCATCCAGCCGGACGAGGGCATCCACGTCAAGTTTCAGAGCAAGGTGCCCGACCGCGAGGAGATGGCCCTGCGGCCGGCAGACCTGGAGTTTCATTTCCGCGACGCCTACGGCGCCGACGCCATGCCGGAGGCTTACGAGCGTCTGCTGTCCGACGCCCTGCAAGGCGACGCCGCCCTGTTCATGCGCAACGACGAGATCGAACGCGCCTGGGAGATCATGGACCCGCTCATCGCGGCATCGTCGCGGCCGGATGCGCCGCTGCCGGAGTATACCGTCGGCTCGGAAGGACCGGCCTGCGCCGATGAGTTCCTGGCCCGTACGGAGCGCCGCTGGCTCTCGGACACATCCCAGTCAGACAGTCCGCGGCGGTAAAGATATTGCTTGACAGAGGAGCGTTGGGAGATTGAACTGGCGGTGTTCGAGCGCGCGGCGCGCGCTGAGGGCGTGCTGGCACGCCCGAAGAACAAGTTCGGCGACGTTGTAGCGAACCAACTAACGACGGAGAATGTCCTCTTTCCTGGACAGTTGATTCAAAGGAGACGCCAGTGGCAGGCAAGAGGTTGGTGTTCGTTCGCGTCCGCTGTATTAACCGGAGCACAAAGGAGTTCTTTAATCGAGATTTCTGGCTAGACCTTTCGACCCTTCCAGCAGACAAGCGGGAGCATGTTGAGCGGTTGAAAGGAACTGTTGGTCCAGATGAGTTCGTCGAAATCCGCGGTCTCTTCAAGGAGGGAAATTGGAGAGACGAGTTCCAAGGCGACTCTTTTGACTCAATGGGCGGATTCGCGGTCTCGGACTACTTTGAAGATGAGGCCGGCAACCCCCTGGACATGATTGGGTTGGCCAAGATCATGAGCGGCCAAGAATATCCCATTCTACTTTATGACGTCCGAAGCGTTCTGCGCCTGGGACCAACGGGGATCACCCGAAAAGATCAGTGGTCCACGGAGTCCGCGAACACTTTGGCCCATTTCTTCCAGCTGGTCGAAGTAATCGGGACCAGCGGATGGCTCAAGAGCCGACTGGCGATTAGCACTCCCGCGTCCTCTGGTTCACCCCCTTGGATTAACTCATTTGAGTGCCCCGATCTGGGACAAACCTACTCGATTTTGCTACCGATTCGTCAACTTTGCGCCTCCGATGATGCCTTCAACCGTGCCTGCAAGATCTATCTGCGGCACGTCAACGACGAACGAAAGCGATGGTGGATCGAGGAGACAAAGAGGAACTTCAACGCCTACTTACGCTCGGTCCCGCGGCCTCATGCTATCGAGAACTATACAGTAGGGGAACTTCTGGATCTCGTCATGTATGGTGCAGGGCTGATTCACTACGCCAATTCGGATTCCCAGCTCAGGCAGAATTTCAAGAAGGCGCTTACTCACAACCGACGGGAGTGGGTAATCTTCAACTTTCTCATGTGTTGCCGAGAGTTGTACGGCTATACGAATCATGCATACTTTGTCCTACGGCAGGACTATGAGCAGTGGACCACGTTCGGAAAGTTGTCAGTCCCCTGACTTGGTGTTCATGATGGGGCTGTTCTCATCGCACCGTCTGCGCGATGATGAGATGGCGGAATGAGGATCGCTGAACCAGTCGCTCTAGCAGACCGACCACGCGAATAACGGCTCTTCGTGACGCTATGCCGCGGCTGGGTGAGCCGGCTGCTGAACTTTGTCGACCGGCATTGGGACGGCCTTGCGGCGTGTACGCCAGCGGCGTATACTTTCCGAATGCGGTTCATCGAAACCCCGATCTTCACTCGGACCCTCATGGCCCTGCTCGACGATGAAGCCTACCACCTTTTGCAGTTGGCCCTTCTTCAACAGCCCGAGCGTGGGGCGATGATTCAGCGCAGCGGCGGTCTGAGGAAGGTACGCTGGCCGCTGCCTGGCCAGGGCAAGCGGGGCGGCCTCCGCGTCATCTATTTCTGGGACGAGGCGAGCGAAACCTTCTACATGCTCCTCGCCTACCCCAAGAACGAACAAGAAGACCTCACGGCTCAACAACTCCGTGTGCTGCGTCGTCTGGTTCGAGAGGAGTTCGGATGAAGAAGCAAGAATTCGAGAATCTGGTCGAGAGCATTCGGCAGGCCGGCCGAATTCGCCGAGGGGAGGCAAAGCCAAGCCGCGTGGTGGAGTTTGCGCCGGTGAACGTGAAGGCGATCCGACGGCGTCTGGGGAAGTCCCAGTCGGAGTTCGCACGCATGATCGGGGTGAGTGTCTCGACGTTGCAGAATTGGGAGCAGGGACGGCGTCGGCCGGATGGCCCGGCCCGCGCCCTGCTGAGGGTGGCAGAGGTCAACCCCGAGGCCGTCGCGGCTGCGCTGGCCAATTAAGATGCGGCTAAAAAGAGAGAAGAAAAAGAGAAGAAAAAGGGGACATTCAAGATAAATCAGGCCGAACAAGGGCTTGCAGCAGTCCGGCGGGGCATTCTGGCTTTCCATGCCATACTGTCTCTCTCGCCCCGCCGGCTGCTGCGCTGGGTTGTTCGGCGAAGGAGCCAACGACGATACGCCTTCCGTTGGCTAGAATGCACACGGAGGTATCTCATGATCCAGACAGTCGAGGCGGTCATTGATGCCGCCGGTCGAGTCCAACTCCTCGGCGAGGTCCACGTCGATGGCCCCCGACGCGCTCTCGTGACGGTGCTGGAAGAGCCAGCCGCCGTGCCGGGTGAGGCCGCACTACTGGCCGAAGCGGCCTTGGCGGTGGACTGGTCCCGACCGGAGGAGGACGCGGCGTGGTCCCACCTACAGCCGGAGAGGTAGTCCTCGTTCCGTTGTCGCGGCTAGACAGATGAGCATCTTCTCGACAAGAGCGCCTGTTGAACGGCGGACCACAGTTCTTTCATGTGGAACGGCTTGCGGATCAATCCCGCCGCGCCGCCGCGCAGCAGTTCGGGCGCCGGCTCCGCCTGCGGCAGTCCGGTGCAGAGCAGGATCGGCACGTCGGGCCGGCGCTGCCGCAGACGTTGGAACGTGGTCGCGGCGTCCTCGCGCGGCATCATCAGATCGAGGATGATGAGGTCGCAGGGCTGGCCGCTGAGGTGTTCAAGCGCCTCGGGAGTGCTGGCGGCGCAGGCGACGCGATGGCCGGCGATCTCCAGGAAGCGGCGCACCACGTCCAGCACCGCCTCTTCGTCGTCGATGACCAGGATGGAGCCGGTCGGCATCGTCTCCGGCCGAGCCGCCTCGCTCCGCCGCGCCGGGCCGCCTGTCTCGGCGCCGGCCGTGGCGCGCGGCAGATACAGGCGGACGCACGTTCCGCGGCGTGGCTCGCTGTCGATGGTCAGATAGCCCTGGTGTCCCTGCACGATGCCGAACACCATCGGCAGACCCAGGCCGGTGCCCTGGCCGACTTCCTTGGTCGTGAAGAACGGGTCCAGCGCCTGGTTGAGCACGTCGGGCGTCATGCCGAGCCGTGGTCTTCCACCTCGATGACGACGTAATCGCCGGGCGGCACCTGCTGCGGGAAGCCGGGCTGTTCGCCGGCCGTCATGGCCCGTCGCAGGCGGAAGACAAGAGGCCCGGCCTGGCCCGGCCCCAGGCGTGCCTCCGCCTCGCGCGCCCGCAGGGCGTCGCGGGCGTTGAGGGCGAGGTTGACTAGCGCCTGTTGCAACTGGTTGGCGTCCGCCTCGACCACGAGCGCCCGACACTCGCGCTCCTCGGTCGGCAGCTCCACGGCCACTTCTTGATGCAGCGTTCGGCTGACCAGCTCGGCGGTGCTGCGGACGAGGTCGATCATCGACCGGCGCTGCCGGGTCAGGGCCGGCTTGCGCGCGAAGGCCAGCAACTGCCGCGTCAGCAGGGCCGCGCGCTCCGACAGGTCCACGATGCGTTGCAGGAACTCGCGCAGCGTCGGCCCGATGTCCGGCTCGCGCAGTCCGAGCGAGGCGTAGCCGTTGATGCCGGCCAGCAGGTTGTTGAACTCGTGGGCCACACCGCCGGCCAGCGTGCCGACGCTCTGCATCTTCTGCGCCTGCAGCAGCTGCCGCTCCAGCTGCTTGTGTTCGCTGACGTCGCGCTGGATGCCGACGAAGTGCGTCAAGCCGACCCTGGTCGTCCACGATGGGCGAGATGGTCAGCGATGCCTGGAACAGCGTGCCGTCCTTGCGGCGGTTGGTCAGCTCGCCCTGCCAGCTCCGCCGCGCCAGGATGGTCCGCCACATCTCCTCGTACAACTCCGGCCGATGGACGGCGCTCTTGAGCAGGCGCGGCGTCTGCCCGAGCAATTCCTCCCGGTCGTAGCCGGTCAGGTCCTCCAGCGCCTGGTTGACCTTCAAGATGGTGCCCTGCAGGTCGGTGATCATGATGCCGTCGCGGGCCGACTCCAGCGCCTGCGCGAGCAGGCGATTCATCTGCTCCAGCCGGTGCCGCCGGACCGACTCGCCGACGCGCTTGGGCAGTTCGCCGAGGAAGGTCAGGGCCGTGTCCTTGACGATGTAATCGAGGGCGCCGGCGCGGAGGATGCGCGTGGCCGTCTCCGCGTCCTTGTCGCGCGTGACGATCAGCACCGGCGCGGCGATGCCCTCCCGAGCCAGCACGTCCAGGAGGTCCAGGCCGCTCATGTCGGGCAAGCGCTGGTCGAGCAGCACGAGGTCGAAAGCGGTATGGCGAAGCACGATGAGGGCGTCGGCGGCCGTGCGGCAGGAGCGTCACGGCATGACCGGCCCGCTCCAGATGGCGGCGCATGAGCAGGGCGGCGTCGGGGTCGTCCTCGATCAGGAATAAGCGCAACGATTCGCTCATCGTCTCCTCTATACCATATCTCTTCGCGTCGGGACTACGCCTTGTCAGCGGCTCCGTCCGTCCGTTATGCTGGAGGCTCTTTCGATCCGGATTTGTGGAGCAGGGACAGACAGGAAGCGCCGCCAATTGGTATTGGTGCGATCGGCCCCGGCGGTTACTCTGGGCCGAAGTTCGGACTCCCGCCGCGGGCGCGGTTACGAGACCGCACCGGGGAGAGGCCCTCTTTCGGGTATTTCATGAACCTCAGTCAGCTGCTGGAGTACGTCCTTCACCCCCAGCCCCACCTGGACGCTCTGACCGGATCGATGGGGCCGTGGTTCTACCTGCTGCTGTTCGCCATCATCTTCTGCGAAACCGGCCTGGTAGTGACGCCGTTCTTGCCGGGCGATTCGCTGCTGTTCGCCGTCGGCGCGGTCGCGGCCGGAGAGTTGTCGCCGTTGAGTATACCGCTCCTGTTCGCGCTCTTGACCGTGGCGGCGGTGATCGGCGACGCGGTCAATTACGCCATCGGCTATCGGCTGGGTCCGAAGGTCTTCAAGTACGAGCAATCGTGGTTCTTCAACAAGAAGCACCTGCTGCGCGCCCAGGCGTTCTACGAGAAGTACGGCAGCAAGACGATCATCCTGGCTCGCTTCGTGCCGATCGTGCGCACCTTCGCGCCGTTCGTGGCCGGCATCGGCCGGATGCGTTATCCCCGCTTTTTCCTGTACAACTGCGTCGGCGGCGCAGCGTGGGTGGCGATCTGCCTCTGGAGCGGCTACTTCTTCGGTCAGGTGCCGTGGGTGAAGGACCATTTCGAGATGGTCGTGCTGGCCATCATCTTCCTTTCCGTGCTGCCGATGGTTGTCGAGTTCTTCCTGGCCAGGCGCCGGCACGTCGTCCTCGTCAACACAGTGTCGGTGTCGGAGCCAACGTCCGAGTCCGCCGAGGAATCGCTGACCTCGGCGCGGCAAGCGTCGTGAAGGCGACGTCCTCTGTTTCGACACGGTTGCGCAACAAGCCCGGAGCGCCAGCGACGGGTTGTAGCAACCGTCGCTAGCGCCTCCGGGCTAGTCAGCACGGATTCCTGCCTCACTTCCATTCCTTGATGCGCAGGTTGCGGAAGCGCACTTCGAGAGGCTCTTCGCGCTTGCCGACGCCGTGGACCTGCAAGGCGATGAAGCCCGACGGCGTAACGGCGTCCTTCAGGTCGGCGGCGGGAACGCCGTTGACCCAGGTCTTGATCGAGTCGCCGCGGCATTCGATGCGGAACTTGTTCCAGTCGTTGGCCTTGAACGCCTTGCGGGCGGCCTCGTTCGACTTCAAATCGTTCAACCAGCCGCGCCGGCCCTCATCGTAGATGCCGCCGCTCCAGGACCGCTCCTCCGGGTCGATCTCCACCTGGTAACCATGGACGCGCCCGGCGGGGATGTTGTACTTCTTGCCGTTGATCTCGACGGTCTTCTTCTCGTCGAAACAATGGCTGCGAATCTGCACGCCGGAGTTGAGTTTGGGTTGGACCTTGAACTCCAGTTCGAGAATGAAGTCGCCGTAGTCGCGCTTGGTGCAGAGGAACGAGTTCGAGGTGTTAGGCACCGAGCTGCCGACGATTTGCTCGTTCTCGACGCGATACTTCGCCTTGCCGCCGCGCTGCACCCAGCCTTCCAGATCTTTGCCGTTGAACAGCTTCTGCCAGCCGTCGCCCTTGGCCTCGTCCGCCGATCGCGTCGGGGCCGGCGCGAGGAGGACGGCGAACCCGACCGGCCATAATACAAACAAGGCGGATCGGATAAGGGAAGTTTTCATGGATCGTCCTTTCTGGAGTTGAGTTGGCCGCCTCAAAACACTTCCATCACGTGCTCGCCGCCGTGGGCTGGATTGCCGATCAATCGTTGCCCTTGGAGATCGACGACCCAATCGAGCAGCTCCAGCGGCACTTGACCGATGATGACGGGAAACTCGTCGGCAATTTCACCGGCGTCGAGGGCACATTCGCGGCCCTCAATGGTCAAACGCACGACACTGTACATCGGCAAGCGCACCGAACCGCCAAGCCCCCGAGCCTCATGAGTCCGAAAATAGCGCAACCCTAATTGCGCGATCAACCGCTTGGGCAGAAGCAATCCCGTTGCGCCGGTGTCCACGAGGGCGTCCATCACCTCCACCGCGCGTACCTGATCGGGGGGCAAGAGACCTCGTTCTCGATTTTCCACGTCAAACAAGTTCTCGATCCGGGCCTTCACGAGCACTTGGCCCATCGTCGCCGTCTCCATGTTCCCCCTCGCGACTGGGTATTAATCGTTCCCGGCCTGCTGAGGTCCGGTCGCCGCGGCGCTCAACGGCTCGACCGTGGCCACGTGAAGCAAGGAACAGATGTGGAATTCCGCCGGGACTCCTTCCTCGGACTCGCCGATGCCGACGAGGATGTCGGTTCGGGTCAGCCAGGCCATCTCCGGATGGCGGACCTCGTAAGTCTGCCCGCTCGACATGACGAGCCGGAACGGTTGGAAGGGCCGTTGGGCCAGCAGTTGGCGAAAGGTTTGTACCGTCATAGCAATCATTTTATACGGCAGCTATCCCTGTGTCGATCATCGCCTCTAGCGAGTTCTCTTCATGAAATGCGAAATCCTCTCGATCGGCAGCGAGTTGACCAGCGGCCAGAACCTCGACACCAACAGCCAGTGGCTGAGCCGGCGTCTGGCCGAGATCGGCATCGCCGTCGGCTGGCACACGACTGTCGCCGACGATCTCGACGCCAACATCGAGGCGTTCCGCATCGCCGCGCGGCGAGCCGGGCTGGTGCTGGCGACGGGCGGACTTGGGCCGACGCAGGACGACCTGACGCGCGAAGTGCTGGCGCGGGTGGCGGGCGTCGAGCTGGTCGAACAGGCGGAATCGCTGCGGCAGATCGAAGAGATGTTCCGCCGCCGTAACCGCGCCATGCCGGAGCGAAATCGCGTCCAGGCCCTGTTTCCCGCCGGCGCCGAACCGATCCCCAACGATCGCGGCACGGCCCCCGGCGTGTGGATGCGCCTGGGCGAGTGCTGGCTGGCCGCCATGCCGGGCGTGCCGTCGGAGATGTACGCCATGTTCGAGACGCAGGTCCGGCCGCGCCTGCTGGCCCTGGGCCTGGGCGGCGGCGTACTCGTCCAGCGCAAGATCAACACCTTCGGCGCCGGCGAGTCCGCCGTCGAGGAAAAGCTGCTCGACCTGACGCGCCGCGATCACGTCCCCGAGGTCGGCATCACCGTCAGCGACGCCACCATCTCGCTGCGCATCCTCGCCCGCGCCCCGACGCGGATCGAGGCCCAGGCCCAGATCGCTCCGGTCGAGGCGACCATCCGCGATCGGCTCGGCGAGCTGGTGTTCGGCGTCGAGGACGAGGACTTGCAAGATGCCGTCGTGGTCCTGCTGTCGGCCCAACGGCGGAGCCTGGCCACGGCGGAAGGCGTGACGGCCGGGCTGGTCGCCGAACGGCTCGGCAGCGTGCCCGGCATCAGCGCCTGCTTTCGCGGCGGCATCGTCGCCTACGACAATCGACTGAAGGTGGAAATGCTCGGCGTGCCGCAACCGCTCCTCGACGCGCACGGCGCCGTCAGCGCCGAGGTCGCCGAGGCGATGGCGGTCGGCTGCCGCACGCGCCTGCGAACCGACCTGGCCGTCAGCACCGTCGGCGTCGCGGGTCCGACCGATGCCGGGCCGGACAAGCCGGTCGGCCTGGTTTACGTCGGCCTGGCCTGGGACGGGGGAGCCACGGCGGTTCGTTTCAGCTGGATCGGTACGCGGGCGGAAGTCCAGCGGCGGACGGCCAAGCTGGCCCTCAACCGTGTCCGCCTGCACTTGCTCGGACAAACCGGAGGTCTTGCCTCCGCGTGACCGATCGCACAATTCGACGATTTCTCATTCCGTCGCGGGACCGGATGGTCTACAATTTTATCTGAGAACAAGAGCTTGCCCGAGCCGGAAGCGTCAGCGAAGGTTGTCCTGCCTTCGCTTCCGGCTGGGAGGAGCTTGGGAGACGTATTCATGGCCCAGTTGGTGCAGTCCGCGTGTCCGGGATGCAAGAATGTGCTGCACATTCCCGCCGAGTGGCTCCAGCAACCGATTCGTTGCAAGCATTGCGGTACGGTCCTGCAGGCCAAGCCGACGACGACGCCCGCACGAACCGCGGCCGTTCCGCCTCGCGCCGCGGGCAATCGGCCCTCCTCGTCGGCCACCCGCAAACCGCAGGCGAGTCTCGCTCCGGCAGCAAGTCCGGCAACGCCCCCAGCGCACGCCGCGGCCGCTGCGCCTCCCAGCTCGCCCTTCGCCGAGATCGGACCCCGCGAGGAGGATGACGCACCCCGCAGCCGTCGGCGACGACGCCAGCGCGGCGGCTGGTGGAAAGGCCCCGCTGTCGCCCTGGCCGTCTTCCTCATCGCCGGCATCGTCGCCGTCGCCAACTGGGACCGCATCGTCGCCCTTCTGCCGCCGTCGCCCGAGGACGAGCAGGCCGTCGCCCAGAACGACAAGTCCAAGGATCCCGTTGCCCAGGCTCCGCGGAAGAATGTCGAAGGCAAAAAGCCGCCAACGACGTCCAAAGCGCATCCGGTCAAGGACAATCCGAAGAAGAGTAATCCGCCGGAGAAGGGGTCTTCGAGCAAGCCGCCCAAGTCGGCGCCGCCGAAAACCGTCGTCACGCCGAAGCCGGTTACGCCGCGGCCCTCGAACAGTCCATACCCGCGCCGCGCCCTGGTCATCAGCGTCCACGATTACCTGTACGCCAACCCCATCCAGAACGGGCAAATGCGGCGCCAACGCTCGCAATTTCCGCACGTTTATCGAGAGCCTGAATCTCGGCTTGAACGTGCCGTTGAACCAGGTCGCCCATCTCAGCGATGACGCCATTGGTAAGTGGGGAACGCCGCGCGCGCCGACGAAATCCGTCATCGAAAAGACGGTGACGAGCTTTCTGAATAGTTCGCGGGCGCAGGACCGCATCCTGGTCTTCTTCGTCGGCCACTCCGTCGAACTGGACGACGGGGTGTACCTGGCCCCCATTGAAGGCGAGCTGGACAAGGCCGACACGCTCATCCCTTTGAAGTGGTTCTACGAGCAGATGTCCAAGTGCAAGGCGCGGCAAAAAGTGCTGGTGCTCGACATCAACCGTTACAACCAAACGTTCGGCCAGGAACGTCCGGGCGGCGAAGAGATGGGACCGAAACTGGACGCTCTGCTGAAAGAGCCGCCCGCGGGCCTGCAAGTGTGGTCGTCCTGCATCGCCAAGCAGCGGTCCTACGCCTCGGACGACTTTCCGATGGGCGCCTTCCTCGACGAGCTGGAGACGATTTTCCGGCGCAAAGACCGGGAGCTTCCCAACCTGCTGCAGAAACCGGACTCGCCGTTGCCGCTGGAACGGGTCGTGGCTCGATTGAATGAGAAGATGAAGGAGGAGCTGAGCAAGCGGAAGGTCGAGCAAGAATCGCGTCTGAGCGGGAAGGAAGCCGACGCCGGCATCACCTACAACAAGGACGAGCCGCCCGCTCCCGACGCCGTCGCCTCGCTGGCCGGCGTGCCCGAGGACCTGGCCGTCAACAAGGCGCTGATCGAGAAGACCCTCGAGGAGATCGGGACGCCGCCGGTGAAGGTCACGCACGAACTGGCCCTGCGCTACGACGCCCTGCCGCCGTTCTCGGTCGAAGCGCTGCGGAAATACCAGGGCGATAGTCCCAATCCGGATTCTCCATTGCGCAAGGCGGTGAGGAACGCTCGCGCCAGACTCTGGGCCATCTATCCGGGAGGGACCGAACCGAAGGACTTGTCCGCCGAGGTTGCTCGTCAACGCGGCAAAATCCGGGTCCAGCTCAACGTCCTCAGGGAGGGTTATCGCGCTCCGGGCGGCGGTGGCAACGACGAGAAGCGGTTCAAAGATCGCGTCGAGATGGACGAACGCGCCGTGGCCCTCATCATGCGGGCCATCGACGACGCCCTGGAGGAACTGCAATCCAAGGAAGTGATCGAGGCGAAGGACAGCGAGAGCAAGCGCTGGAAGGCGAATTACGATTTCATCCTGGCGCGGATTGAACTGGAGTACGCTTACCTGTTCGAGTATCAATCGATGCTCGGTTCGATGCGCAAGGAGTTTCCGCCGCGCGATCCGGCCCTGCACGGCGGCTGGAAGCTGGCCTCGCAAGCGACGCTCCAGGGCGACAGCAAGGGCAAGAAATTCGCCCGCGATGCCCAGAAGCTCCTCGACAAGGTCGTCAAGGACAACGCCGGCTCGCCCTGGGAAGTGCTGGCCAAACGCGAGAAGCTCACCAACCTCGGACTCGAATGGCAGCCCGCCCGCTGAACGGGAGCCATTCGTTTAGCCGCGACGCGCAGCGGAGCGCGACACTCCCGCGCTCCGCTGCGCGTCGCGGCTAAACTTTCCTCCCTATCACCTGATAGAAGCGAATGGCGCCGCAGGTCAAGACGGGGAACAGCCCGGTGAGGAAGATCCCCGCACGTCCGCGCCGTGCGTCGGGCAGACCGCATTCGCGCAGCACACGGACGTAATCGCCGGTGTGGCGCAGGTCGAGCAGGGCGACTTGCCCGCCGGGCTTCAGCACGCGGGCGATCTCGCGGACGGCCTGGCGCCGCCCCTCTCGGCTGGGGATATTGTGCAAAACCAGGCTGGAGACCACCACGTCAAACGACGCCTCCGCGAAGGGCAGGCGCTGAGCGTCCCCGTCCTTCACCTCGACGCGCGGGGCAACTCCGGCTCGGCGTGCGTTCTCGCGCGTGACTTCCGGCCGATTGCCGCTCAGGTCCACGCGGCTCCAAATGTCGATGCCGACGGCCCTACCGTTGGTCAACCGTTGAGCGGCGCCGACGAGCAGCAGACCACGACCGCAGCCGACGTTCGAGCACGCTTTCGTCGCCGCGCCACGCCACCAGATCCAGGAGCCGGTCGCGCTGGCGCATCTTGCCGATCCGGCTGTACCACAGCATGGCGACGGCGACGACCAGCAGATCCACGGCGACGACCGTCAGGACCAGCGCGATCAGGAGGACCGCGACCTGATGCGTCAGGCCGAGGCCGCACAGAAGACCGGCCAGGCCGCCCGTCAGGATGCTGAGCAGGACGAGGACCGAAACAGCCCGCGGCGCATCGATGCCGTAATCCGGCTGTAACCCCGAGGCGTCCGTCATGTTCCTCGTCCCGGCAAGCGGGGAGCGTCAGCCTCCGGTTGCATCTTAACCGGAGGCTGACGCTCCCCGCTCGCCATTGGGGAAATAGGCGTCTGCGGCCAGACCACCGCGAGGCGATCCAAACCAGCGACGGGCACAAGGTCCAGTCCATCCACAACCCGGGCGGCGTAGCGCGTCCGCCGGCCGCTCGTCAGGACGAACGGCTCCAACTTTCCGTGGCCGTTGTCCAGCAGGACGCCCTCGCCCTGCCACGGTTGCGTCACCTGCCCCTTGTCCACGCTGGTCAGATGCAGGGCCGACTGCTTCCGGTGGTGCTGCGAGCCGTCGAGGTAAAGGGCCAGCAGGCGTTCTTTGCTGGGGAAGAGCTGACAACCCAGGCGCAGGGCGTCCCAGCAGACGCGGAAGCGATGGCTGGCGTGGCGAACGAAACGCTCCTGCTCCTCTGGGCCGAGTTCGGTCGGTATCGTCACGTTGCGGCGGGCGAACTCCGTCATGCGGTCGAGTTGCTCCCGGTGGGCCGGATCGCGTTCCCAGCGCCGCACGCGCCACTCGGCGATCTGCATCAACGTGAAACGGAACAGCTGATAGGGGCCGAAGCGCAGAAACCAGGCGATGTGCGTCAGGCGCGACGGCGGCAGAAAAACCGCCTCGAAGCCGAGGACGCGAAGGAGGTCGGTAATCGACGTGATGTAGGCGTTCATGCGGCCGCCGTCGGCGCCGTTGGCGAGTTGCAGCGTCTCATCGTCGAAGACGATCTGGAATTGCAGCCCCGGAGGATAGACACGCTGCACCTTGTTGTGCCAGGCAACGAGGTGGCACAGGGCGAAGAACTCGGCCCAGTCGGCGTGGCTGTGGGGGACCGCGTTGGCGTTCTTGAGTGGACCGTAACCGACCGTGACGCGGATGGGCCGGCCCTGCCGCACGAAGCGGCGGATCGGGGCGAGGAACTGCTCGTACACGTCCGCCGGCGGTAGCGGACCCACCCGGAACTGCCGGGTCAGCAGCGTGTCCAGGGCGGCGCGGGCGAGTTCCTCGACGCGCTCCGCCGCGACGGGGCCGGACAACTCGGCGGCATGGGGCCGGACCCAATGCCGGCGCACCACCTCGCCGACGCGCGCCCGTAACTCTTCCGATGGGCATTCAACGGACAGCGACTTGTCCATGAGAGTGCTCCTCGATCCATTTCACAGCGGTGTCAAGTCCTTCCGGATAGGGAACGCGAGGGAGGTAGCCGAGTTCTCGGGAGGCGCGCTCGATGTTGAAGGAGCGCGAGGTGCCCAGATGGCGCAGGCTGTTGCGGGTGATCGGCGGCTTGCCGCGGTAGAGACGCATCCGGGACAGAGACTCGAAAAAGAGACAGCCCAGGTACGGAATGGTGTAAGGCAGGACCTTGCGCGGCGGCGGACAGCCGATCAGCCCGGCGAGATGGTCGATGAATTGGCCGATGCTCGTGCGTGAGCCGTCGGTGACGTGGTAGGCCCGCCCCCGAGACGCAGGTGTTCGGCCGGCCAGCAGGATGGCCTGCACCAGATCGCTGACGTGGACGATGGGGGCCACGTTGTCGCGGCTGCCGATGAAGGCGAACTTGCCGCGGCGAAGAGCACGGATCATCTGCGGCAGATTGTGCCGGTCGCGCGGGCCGTAGACGAGGCCCGGCCGCAGCACCGTCACGTCCACGCCGTAGCGCCGCTCATAGTCCCAGGCCAGCGTCTCGATGGCGATCTTGACGTCGGCGGGGGCGTCGCCGGAGCGGCGGCAGGGCAGGTCTTCGCTGGCGTTGTCGAGATGGCGGGTGCCCAGGACGTTGACCGAGGTGAGCAGCACCGCCCGGCCGGACCCCGCTTGCCGCAGCGCTTCCAGCACGTTCCGCGCTCCAGACAAACCGACGTCCCAGATCTCGCGCGGAGGGAACGCCGGCCCCACGGCGGCGGCGCAGTGATAAACCACGTCCACGCCGCGCGCCGCCTCCGACAGGACGTGCGGATCGCGCACGTCGCCGATGAGGACTTCGGCGCCGCCGCGCATCTCCGCGGCGGCCTCGTCCGTGCGCACCAGGGCACGCACGGACGTCCCTTCGGCGAGCAGTGCGTCGAGGACGTGACGGCCGATGAACCCCGAGGCGCCTGTTACCAGCGTAGCCATGACGTCCCCTTTGGATAGAGGCAGCGAGGGGCCGTTTTGCATCCCGGTTTCCGGTTCCGGCTCGAAACCCAGGACGGACACCGTCCGCTTGGAGAGGGACGAGTGGGGTTGTTTTAGGAGGGAAACCACCAAGGTCAAGAAATGCGACACCTGTGTCACTACGTCAGCCGTGAGGGACAGCGTTGGGTGGGCTGAGGAACGACACCTCCGCGAGTTCCTTTCGGAGTTGGAAGCGTAACGAATGGAATGGCCTTCACTTACGCTTCCAACTCCGAAAGAGGGTCCGCCCGCCGTAGCTGGCACTCTTTGGCGGCTACGCCCCGGCGGCGCCTCCGGCGGATGCAGCCACCTTCGACGGGAGAAAGATTAAATAACGATTAAATTTATCCTGATTCTTGGAATAGAGTTGCAATCCGAGGACGGTGAGTTAAGATAACTTTTTCTTAATCGTCGAGCGGCCAGGTTGCCGTCTGAGTCGATGCTCTTTTCCGAGGAACTCTGCTATGGTCTCGCGTCTCCGTTCACGGTCAGGCTTCACGCTGATCGAGTTGCTGGTGGTGATCGCCATCATCGCCATCCTTATTGGCCTGCTGCTTCCCGCCGTACAGAAGGTCCGCGAGGCGGCCGCGCGGCCCAGTGTGAAAACAACCTCAAGCAGATCGGGTTGGCCTTTCACAACCACCACGACACGTACAACATGTTTCCCTCCGGCGGGGCCGCCTGGGGGACCACGCGCACCTGGGTGGGTGGAGTGGTGGGCTCGACTCCCTGTCCCGCCCCCACCCAGGACTGGGGCTGGGCCTACCAGATCCTGCCCTTTATCGAGCAGGCCAATCTGTACAACAACAGCAGCGACGTACTGGTGGCAGCCACCCCCGTCAAAACCTACTTCTGCCCTGCCCTGCGCGGGCCGACGGTCTTCCCCTATACCCAGTCCGCCCCGAACGGGAACCGGGCCATGATCGACTACGCCGGCAACGGCGGCAGCTACTGGTCCACCAGCAACGATGGCCCCTTACGTCCCGCGAGCAGTGGCCCCACCACCTTCGCCTCCATCTCGGACGGCACCTCCACCACGCTGCTGGCCGGCGAGAAGTTGCTGGATCGGGCCATCGCCCTGACGCAGTCAAACTGCGACGACGACCAGGGCTTTGTGGACGGTTGGGACAACGACACCATCGCCTGTGCCACGAACGCCCAGGGCGCCGCGCCCATGCCGCCGAAGTTCGGCTCGACCAACACCGGCGAGTGCGGCTACATCTTCGGCGGGCTTCATACCGCAACGATGACCTCGGTCTTCTGCGACGGCTCGGTACACAACATCAGCTACTCCATCAACCCGACGACCTGGTTGTACCTATGCGGCGCCATGGACGGCATGCCGGTCGATTCGAGCCAGTTTTGAGCCGTCGACCTCAGTCGCCGCGGACGAGGCGGTCGATCCGCCGCAGCGTTTCGATCACCTCCGGTAAGGCGCGAAACTGTTCCAGCGCGTAGCGGGCCTTGTTCCGCCAGTTGGGGCATTCGCCGGCGGTGCTGGGGACGTTCTGGGGCTGTGTCTCCAGCCATAAATCCTCCAGGTTCACGAGCACGATCCGGGCCTCGCTGGCGGCCAGGTGAGAGAGGCACGCTCGCAGGACCGAGGCCACGTCCCCCGCTTCGCCGAGCCGTCCCTGCTCGCGCAGGAAATTCACCAGGGCGTCCAGCATCGCCCGCCGGTGTTCCCGTTCGCGGTTGGGATCCTGGTCGCCGAGCAGGCCCAGCTCCTGACGCTGCCGAATGTCCAGCCCCTGCCAGTACGCCGCGAACGGCGGCATGTCGTGAGTGTTGACGCTGGCGATGGAACCGGCCGGAATGACCGGCAGCACCTCCTCGGGATCGTCCTGCAAGACGTACTGTACGACATACATGCGATGGACGTTGTGCCGTGCCATCGACTCCGGCACCTCCGGCGGCACCGTGCCGAGATCCTCGCCGACGAGCATGGCCTGATGGCGGTGCGACTCCAGGCTGAACAGGGCGTAAAGCTCCTCGGCGGGGTAACGGACGTAGACTCCCTGGCTCGCCTCCAGGCCGCGCGGCACCCAGAACAGGCGGTGAAAGACCGGCATGTGATCGATGCGTAGCACGCCGGCATATTGGAGCTGTCGCCGCACGTAGGCGAGGACGTAGCGATAGCCCTGCTCGCGGATACGGCCGGGATGCAACGGCGGAAAGCCCCAGTCCTGCCCTTTGGTAAAGACCGCGTCCGGCGGCGCGCCGCCGGACGCCTCGACGGCGAAGGCTTCTCGTTCGCGCCGAGACGTCGTAACCGTGAGCGTGGACGCCCAGCGGCAGATCAAGATACAGTCCTGGCCCGGTTCGCCGCGCTTCGTCCGCCAACTGTTGCAGCTGCTCCTCGGCGATCCACTGGACGTACAGGTGATAGCGATGGGCGTCCTCGTCGTAGTCCGTTTCGTGGATCACGCCGTCGCGCAGCGGCGCCGGCCACTGGGGCCAGGGGGTCCGCAGCCGTTCGCCGACCGCACGGAAACGGGCATAGTCGTCGGCCCGTGGATACTCGGCGCAGAAGCGCTCGAACGCTTCGCGGCGGTCGGCCGGCACCTGGAAGCGTGCCCGTGCCAACTCGACCAGCACCCGACGCTTCAGCGTCATCTGCCGGCGGTAATCGGCTTGCCGCAGGGAACGGAGCGCCTCGCGTTCGCGGAGGAACTCCGGCGACGCCAGGATCGCCCGTGCCGTGGGACAGTGACCCAACTCGGGAATGGACTCGACATCGAGGTAAAACTCGTTCCAGAAGAGGCGGCTGACGGGAGAGTAGGGACTGCACTCGAACGGCTCGTCGAGGAAGGCAGCCAGGAGCGGCAGCGTGGCCGCCACGCCTCCGCCCTGCTGGCGCACCCACGCCAGCAACTCGCGCAAATCGGTGAAGTCGCCTCCGCCCCAGCTCCGCGCCGAGTGCAGGGCGTACAACGGCAGGAACACGCCCCACGTCCGTTGCTCTCGTCCCTCCGCCGGGGCATAGGCGCGGCGCGGCGCGGAGAGGAGGAGCGACCGGAGCGTCTGTCCGTCTACCTCCACCTCCAGATGGTGGTAGCCGTGCGGCAGGGCGTCGGGTAGAGAAAGAGACTTTGCCACGTAGGACACGCCTTCGAGGCGCGCGGATTCGACGGTCGAGAGTTGACCAGGATCGACGTCCCAGCGGCGTTCCTCCCCATCTTCCCATCGGAGGCGACACTGCCAGCGACCGGCGCTGTGCCGCTCCGTGCCGCGCAACACCACGCCGTCGAATCGACCATCCCAGGCGAGGGACACCGGCTCCAACCCGCACCGCCACATCGCTTGTCGGTGTTCTCGAAGGACGTCGGCCGCGTCGACGGCTCGTTGCAGCGGCGCCCCCAGCACCTGGAGCACGCGCAGCAGCGAGTCCGGCGCCGCCTCCTTCTGCTCGCCGAAGACGTCCTCGTAGGCGACCTCGACACCGTAGAGTCGAGCCAGTTCCTTCAGCGCCGAATCGGGAGGAGGTTGCCTCTTCTTTGCAGCGGACATGCGGACCTCGCTGGGTTGCTCGAATAAATCCGGATCAGCATTAAGCCGCCAGCGGATTAACCCTCTGGCTCACCGACCAGAAGCGCGACCGGGCAGTCGGCGAACACGTCCGCCGCGGCCAGCGCGAGCTGACCCTGTTGCTCGGCTGCGGCCAGCCGTGCGCCGGTGAAGACATTGCGCCAGCGCACGACGGGATCGACGCGCGGCAGAAACAGTCGCGTGTCCTGCCAAACCGTGCCCAGCGGGGGCTTCTCGGACTGCGGCGCCAGACGAACCAGCAGCCGAGGCACAGCGACGACGGCCACGTCGGCGCCGGCCTTGCGAGCGAAGGCGAACAAGTGGTCCGCCTTCGCTCCGATGACCCCCAGCGGAAGGTATTCGCCGGCGCTGAACAGTCCCGGATGGTCCCGGCGGCAATGCAGCGCCCGATAGGTCACGAATAGCTTGATCCGGCCATCCTCCTTGGCCGAGACCAGGCCGCGCACCAGCTCGCGCAGGTCCAGGGCCGGACGCCGCCGCTTGCAATTCGCTCAGCAGCTTGCGGCGGCGCTCGTAGTCCACCGGCCGGCGGTTGTCGGGGTCCACCAGGCTGAAGTCCCACAGCTCGGTCCCCTGGTAGGTGTCGGGCACGCCCGGACAGGTGATCTTCAACAGCGTCTGCGCCAGCGAGTTGAACAGCCCGTAATGGCTGACCCGCCGCACGAAGGCGCGGAAGTCCCGCAAGAAGGGTCCGTTGACGCTCTCATCCAGAATGCGACCGATGAACTCCTGAATGGCCCGGTCGAATTCCAGGTCCGGGTTGATCCAGCTGGTGTGGACCTTGGCCTCGTGCAGCGCCTTCTGCATGTACGCCTGGATGCGCTTGACGAACTCCGCGTACTCTTCAGCGGAATACGGTTCCAGCGGCCAGGCGCCGACGAGCGTCTGGTAGAGCAGATATTCCTCGTTGCCGTCCGGCACGGTGAAATCGGTTACGCGCTGCCGGTGCGGCTCGTTGAGCCGGCCCCAGCGTTCCAGGGCGGTGCGCCAGTCGTCGGGCATCTCGGACAGTACGTTGAGGCGAGCGCGGACGTCCTCGCTGCGCTTGGTATCGTGGGTGGACAGCGGCGACAGGGAATAAGGCCATTTGCTCTGCCGATCGCGGTTGTAGGCGTGCAGGGCGTCGGGCCGGACGCCGAAGTGGGCCGGGTCGCCGCCGACCTCGTTGAGCGAAACCAGGCGGTTGTAGACGTAAAAGGCCGTATCCTCAATGCCCTTGGCCGTCACTGGCGCCGTCACCTGCTGAAACTTGCCCGCCAAACGCCGCTGCTCGGCCCGGTCCTCTTCCGTAGACGTCTCCGGGTATTCCAACAGCAACATGCCGCGGAGGAAGCGAAAGACCGCCCGGCTGACCAGCGGATTGCGCAGCATGGCCCGGCGCACGGCCGTCTCGACGTAACGGCGATCCGCCTCGTGAACGCCGTCGTCGGCGATGTACGAACGGTAGACGGGAAAGCAGGCGATGACCTCGCGCAGGGCCAGCCGCAGCGTGTCGAGGGTGAAATCGCGCGACTTGCGGCTCTTCTGGGCCAGCCGGTCGAGTTGATACGACAGCATGTACAGCTCGCTGGCCAGCGACACTTGCAGGATGAGTAGCTTCTTCTGGTAGATCAACTCGACGAAGCGCGTGCTGTCCTGGATCCAGTCGGAATAGAGGCGCGTGAACGCTCCGGTGGCGACGGGATCGACAAACAGGCCGTTGGCCTCGTTGACGAAGTCGTAACCGCTGGTGCCGTGGACCGCCCAGTCCTCGGGCAGCGGTTCGCCGGCCGCGAGGATCTTCTCCGCCACGACGTAAAGCGGCCACCTCTCTGGACCACTGCCCGCGCCGAGGTCAGCGGCGATGCGCTGGCGTAACGGCCCTTCGACTTCCTTCCAGTCAAGATTTTGGAAACGAGCATCGGCATCGAAGACGGCACGGGCGCAGGCGAGCAGGTAGTGTTCCTGCAGCCTCCGGCAATACTCGGCGGGATCGTAGAGGCCGTCGGGGTGGTCGATGCGCAGCCCGTCGATCTCTCCCTCGGCGAGCAGGCGGAAGATCAGTCCGTGCGCCGCCTCGAACACGTCCGCCCGCTCCATGCTCAGGGCGGCGAGGTCGTTGATGTCAAAGAAACGGCGGTAGTTGATCTCGTCGGAGGCGACGCGCCAGAAGGAGAGGCGGTAGCTCTGCTGGTCGAGCAGGTCGTCCAGCAAGTCGAAACTGTGCGGATCGCCGGGCGTGCCGTTGAAGCGTTGGATGTTCTCCTCGACGAAGGCGCGCACCTTCGGCTCCTCGCCGGCGAGGTTAGCCAACCGCCGCTTGATGACTTCCTTCTCGCGTTGGCGTTCGGCCAGGCGTTCGGGGTCGGTCTCCAAACGGTCGGGAAGGTTGCGCACGGCGGTCAGGATACTTTGATATTCCAGCAGAGCGTGCGCCTCCGTCCCCAGCTCGCGCTCCAACTCTTCCAGACGATGCCCCAGGAGCCGGGCATAGCTGGAGGGAGCGATGGGGAAACGGCGATCGTAATAGCTGACGGTGAACACGCCGGACTCGAAGGACAGGCGAAGCTGTCCCTTCTCCAGTACGTCGCCATACGGCTCGCCCAGGACGGGCAGCAGGATCTTGTCGCGCAGCTGGGGCCGAGAGGAGGCGCGCCAGGCGATGTCGAAGTAGGCGGCATAACGGGAGGCGGGACCATTCTCCAGGACATCGTTCCACCAGGCGTTGTCGTTGGTGGCCACGCCCATGTGATTGGGCACGGTGTCGAGGATCTGTCCTAGACCGTGCTCTTTCAAGGTATTTACCAGAGCGTTGTAATCCTCGGTACTGCCGATCTCCGGATTGAGGGAACTGTGATCGATGATGTCGTAGCCGTGCGTGCTGCCCGGCCGCGCGCGGAGATAGGGCGAGGCGTACAGGTGCGTGACGCCCAGGTCGCGCAGGTAAGGTACGATCTGCCGGGCGTCGCGGAACGTGAAGCCGGCATGAAACTGAAGCCGATACGTGGCCTCCGGGAAGGAGCGCAGGCCGGCGGCCCTCTGTCGTGCCTGGTAGAATAAGTCGTCGGCGACACTCATGATGCTCCTCTTGTGCGGTAGGTGCCGCGAGTCGAGCGGCACGGGAAGGCCGCCCCGCTCGGCTCGCGGAGCCTATCGGGGCTCACTCCCTCGCTCGCCGGTAACGGACTTCCAGGCGGCGGGACCGAAAACCACGCATTCGTGAGAGAGCAGGTTTTCGAGCGAACGGTCCTTGCGGCTGCCGCCATAGCGGCCCCATTCCGAGCTGAAAAGCAGCTTGTGCTCACTCGCCACGCCGCCCGGCAGCGCCTGGGGCTGGTCGCGGAGATTGAAGTACGCTCGTCCCTCGCCGCGCACCAATTCCAGCACGGGGCCAGACTCAGCATCGGGGAGCAGGCGGGCGGTTCGCCGCTCGAAATCGCGCAGGGCCGGCCACTGCCGTCGAGCGGCGAGGAGGTCTTGATATAATCGGCGCAATCCCGCCCTCGGCGTACCCTCCGGCCAGGACCAACTCAGGCGCGCGGCGGCGAATGTCGCCTCGGCATGAGGGTCGGGCACGGTCTCTCCGTGGCCCACCAACTCGGCGAACTCGCGCTTGCGCCCTGACGCACCGCCTCGATCAATTGCGGATCGCCAAACGAGCAGAAGAAGGGGAAGGGATTGTCTTCGCCATACTCCTCGCCCATGAACAAGAGCGGCAGATGCGGCGACAGCAAAAGCA
The DNA here is from genome assembly GCA_963849325.1 of uncultured Planctomycetota bacterium. Taxonomy (GTDB): domain Bacteria; phylum Planctomycetota; class Planctomycetia; order Gemmatales; family Gemmataceae; genus JAJPHU01. Next base: position 1,518,620 of record CAWKHF010000012.1, read on the forward strand.
AACTCGACGCCAGCCGCTGCTGGGCCGGATCGCGCATCAACGACAGGAGACGATCACCGCGCGCGCGGTTGCCAACCTGATCGTGATTTTGCAGGCAGACGACGAAGCGATCGCCGGAAAGTCCTTCCGGCGGAGCGCCGTGCTTGCGGTTGCGGTGCGGACTGTAATCCCAGGCATAAAGGAAGGGCTGTTCCAGCACGCGGGCCAGCTGCCGCGCCCGGCCGAAGTCCGCATAGTAGCCGCGCTGTTCGCCGGTGAGGAAGGCGTGGACGGCATGGTGGAAATCGTCGCTCCACTGGGCATCCAGGCCGTAACCGCCGCGCTCCGGCGGCAACAGTAGACGCGGATCGTTCAGGTCGCTCTCGGCGATGACGTGGACGATCCTCCCCGTCCGCTGCTGCACGTCATCGGCCACGTCCTTCACCGCCTGCAGGATGTGACGAGCGCCAAGATCGTAGATCGCATGTACCGCGTCCAGGCGCAGGCCGTCGAAGTGATACTCCTCCAGCCATAGCCGCGCGTTGTCCAGAACGTAGTCACGCACCGGGCCGGAACCGGCTCCGTCGTAGTTGACGGCCATGCCCCAGGGCGTCTTGTAATGATCGGTGAAGTATGGGCCGAAATCACCGAGGTAGTTGCCCTCAGGACCGAAGTGGTTGTAAATCACGTCGAGAAAGACGGCCAGCCCGGCAGCATGGCAGGCGTCCACCAACTTTTGCAAGCCGTGCGGCCCACCATAGCTATTTTGCGCGGCATAGGGCAGCACGCCGTCGTAGCCCCAGTTGCGGCTGCCGGGAAACTGACCGACCGGCATCAACTCCACGGCCGTCACGCCGAGTTCGCGCAGCTCCGGCAAACGCGGAATGACGGACTCGAAGGTTCCTTGTGGGGTGAAGGTGCCGACGTGCAGCTCGTAGAAAACGAGATCCGGCCGCGGCAGTCCCTTCCAGCCGGGATTGCTCCAGGCGAAGCGCTCGGGACGGACGACGGCGGAGGGTCCGTGGACACCGTCGGGCTGCCAGAGCGAACAGGGATCGGGCCTCTCCGCATCGCCGTCCAGCCGATAGGCGTAGCGCTGGCCCTCGGGTACATCGGGCAGGGTACAGTGAAAGAAGCCGCGCTCTTCCGCCGGCATGGGGACCTCACGCCGCTGTGAACCATTGGTTAGCACTAGATCGACCCGCGCTACCCGTGGCGCCCACACGCGCCAGCGCACCGACCCATCCGGCTGCCCCATCGCGCCGCAGCGACGTATTTCCGTTCTACTTGTTGCCGCGTCCATCATCTCTCCTGGTTCGCTTTGCTGGAGCAAACGATGGCAAATCTTGCGCCGATTTGTCGCGGATGGTCCTTACGCATAGGTTGGCATTACATTTGCCTCGCTTCCTCTCGACCGTGCCGTGCGGATACGGCGACAAGGACGAGGGATGATTAGGAATTTCGTTTAGCCGCGACGCGCAGCGGAGCGCGGGGTTCTCCCCGCGCTCCGCTGCGCGTCGCGGCTAAACGAGGTTAGGTTTGGACGAGCGATGCAACGATTGCCGGATCGACTCCCCTCGCGTGTCATCATCGAGGGCGTGACGCCCGAGATTGACGGCGGACGCTTCCCCATCAAGCGAACCGTCGGCGAAGACGTACTGGTCGGCGCCGACATCCACGCGGACGGCCATGACGTGCTGTCGGCCGTGCTCCGCTATCGCCACGCCTCGGAACCGGAGTGGAAGGAAGTCGACCTGGAGGCGCGAGGCAATGATCGCTGGGAGGCGCGCTTCCCGGTGACGGCCCTGGGACGCTACGAGTATACCTTGCAGGCGTGGGTCGATCGCTTCGCCTCCTGGCGGCGCGATCTGTCGCGCAAGGCCGAGGCCGGACAAGACGTCAGCAGCGACCTGCTGGAGGGCGCCGAACTGGTCAATCAGGCGGCGCGGCGGGCGCGAGCGGAGGACGGCGATTGGCTACGCTGGTGGGCCGACACCCTTGGCAAAGGCGACAACGACACGCGCGTCAAGGCTGCCCTCGATCCCGTCCTCGGCACGGTCATGGCCCGCCAGGCCGACCGCGGCACCGGCTCCACCTACGACCGCGTCCTGAGCGTTACGGTCGATCGAGAGCGGGCGCGCTACGGCGCCTGGTACGAGTTGTTTCCACGTTCCTGCGCCGGCGAGCCGGGCCGACACGGCACCTTCAAGGACGTCGAAAAACGGCTGCCCTACGTCCGCGACATGGGCTTCGATGTCCTCTACCTTCCTCCGATCCATCCCATCGGCAAAAGCTTTCGCAAGGGACCGAACAATACCTTGAACGCCGGGCCGGACGACTCCGGCAGTCCCTGGGGCATCGGCGGCGCTGAGGGCGGCCACACCGCCATTCACCCGCAGCTGGGGACACAGGACGACTTCGATCACCTCCTGGCCGCAGCGCGGCGCACGGCCTGGAGATTGCCCTGGACATTGCCTTCCAGTGCTCCCCCGATCACCCCTGGGTCCACGAGCACCCCGAATGGTTTCGCCACCGACCCGACGGCACCATCAAGTACGCCGAGAACCCGCCCAAGAAATACCAGGACATCTACCCACTCGACTTCGAGTGCAGCGACTGGCAGGGCTTGTGGAACGAATTGCTCGGCGTGATGCTCTTCTGGTGCGAGCGCGGCGTGCGCATCTTCCGCGTGGACAATCCGCACACGAAACCGTTCCGCTTCTGGGAATGGCTCATCCGCGAGGTTCAGGGCCGTTACGCGGACACGATCTTTCTGGCGGAGGCGTTCACGCGGCCCAAGGTGATGCGCTACCTGGCCAAGAGCGGCTTCTCGCAGTCGTACACCTACTTCACCTGGCGCAACACGCGGCACGAGCTGACCGAGTATTTCACGGAGTTGACGCAGACTGAGGTGCGCGAGTACATGCGGCCGAACCTGTTCGCCAATACGCCGGACATCTTGCCGGAGTTTTTGCAGTACGGTGGGCGCGGTGCCTTCCAGGTCCGTTTCGTGCTGGCCGCCACGCTGGGAGCGAGCTATGGCATTTATGGCCCACCGTTCGAGACCTTTCAGCACCAGGCGGTCAAGCATGGCAGCGAGGAGTATCTCGATTCCGAGAAGTACCAGGTGCGGCACTGGGATTGGGACAAGCCCAACGTCTTCCGCGAATTCATCACCCTGGTCAACAGCATCCGCCGCGACAACCCCGCGCTGCACACCAACGATCGGCTGCGCTTCTACCCGACCGACAACGATCAACTTCTGTTTTACGGCAAGAGTACGCCGGACCTGTCCAACGTGGTCCTCATGGTGGTCAACCTCGATCCGCACCACCCGCAGTCCGGCTGGGTGCGTGTACCGCTGGGCGAGTTGGGTTTGCAGCCGGGCGAGCCGTACCAGGTCCACGACCTACTCACCGACGCCCGTTTTCTGTGGAACGGCGAGTCCAACTTCGTCCGCCTCGATCCCAACGCGGCGGCTGCCCATATCCTGCGGTTGCGCAAGCGGGTCCGCCGCGAGCAGGACTTCGACTATTACTTCTAAAATGAACCACAGATGAACAGAGATGAACACGGATAAGACATTAAAACCCAACCTAGTATTTTTTTATTATCCGTGTTCATCCGTGTTCATCCGTGGTTAATTGTCTTCTTGCGAGAGATGAGATGATGCTGACAGTGGAAGTCGCGGGGGGCTGGGAGAGCGTCTTCGAGGGCACAGCACGGGCCGAGCTGGAGCGCGCGGCGCTGCCGAAGTTCCTGCGGGCGCAGCGTTGGTTCGGCGGCAAGGGGCGGCGCGTCGAGAGCGTGCGGGTGGCCGACTGGGGCGACTTTCCCGCCGGCGCGGCCCGCGTCTTTCTGACCATGCTGGAGGTGAATTTCGCCGACGGCAAGAAAGACCTGTATTTTTTCCCTCTCGGCGTCACGAGCGGCGCGGCAGCCGACCGGCTTCTGAAAGACCTGAAGCCGTGGGTGATTGCCCGGCTAACCGGCTCCCAGGGGGAGGCGGTGCTGCATGACGCCCTGGCCGACGACGACACCTGCAAGGCCCTGCTGGAGTCCATCGGTTCCCGCCGAGAGTTCACCACGCGCTCGGCCCGAATCCGCGCCTATCCGACGGCGGCCTTCGACGAACTGCGGGGGCGAGATGGCGAGCTTCTGGCCGTAGTCCGCGGTCCGGCCACGTCGAGTAACTCACTCCTGTTTTACGGACAGCGACTGATGCTGAAATTGTTCCGCCGCCTCGAAGTCGGCATCAACCCCGACTTCGAGATCGGCCGCTTTCTCACGGAGCAGAATCGCTTCGACCGCATCCCCCGCGCGGCGGGCACGATCGAGTACCATCGTCCCGGCTCCGGTCCCATCACGCTCGCCATCCTGCAAGCGCTGGTCTCCAACCAGGGCGACGGCTGGAAGCACGCCCTGGACGAGCTGGGCCGCTACTACGAGCGCGCCGCCCGAACGCCGATCCCGGCCGCGACCGACGAGCGGCCCCTGCTGGAGCTGGCCGAGTCCGAGCCGCCGGCCGATGTCCGCGAAGTGATCGGCGGCTACATGGAGGCAGCGGACACGCTCGGTCGGCGGACGGCGGAGATGCACCTCGCCCTGGTTGGCGACTCCGCGCTCCCGGATTTCGCCCCGGAGCCGTTCACCCCCGGGGACTCCGCCGCGCTGCGGGCGAGCATCCGCGAACAGGCCCAAACCGCCCTCGCCACCCTGCGCGACAACATCGAGTCCTTGCCGCCGGAGGTCGCGTCGTCGGCGCACCGCCTGCTCAAAGAAGGGCCGGCCATGCTGGAACGGCTGGGCGAAGAGGCGCCGTCTCGTCCCGGCGCCGCCAAGATTCGCTGCCACGGCGACTACCATCTGGGGCAGGTCTTGCGGGTCGGAGACGATTTCGTCCTCCTCGATTTCGAGGGCGAGCCGACGCGGACGGTGGAGGAACGCCGCGCCAAGCAATCGCCGCTCAAGGACGTGGCCGGCATGGTCCGCTCGTACCATTACGCCGCCTATGCCGGCCTGTTCGCCTTCACGCCGAACGATCCGGAAGGCTTGGGCCGCCTGGGTCCGTGGGCCGAGTTGTGGTTCGAGTGGGTCTCGGCCGCCTTCCTCCGTGCCTACCGCGCCGCCGCCCGCGACGCCGCCTTTCTACCCCGTGATCGCGCGGCATTCGCAGGGCTGCTGGACGCCTTCATGCTGGACAAGGCTTTTTACGAGTTGAATTACGAACTGAACAATCGTCCCGACTGGGTCCGCATCCCGCTCCGCGGTATTCTCGCCCTGCTCGACGAGGAGCGGCAGCCCGCCCAAGTGCGAAAGGATTGACACCGTGATCACCGCCAACTTGACCGACTTCGACGTGTACCTGTGGTCGGAAGGGACTCACTTCCGCGCCTACGAGAAGCTCGGCGCCCACCTGAGCGAGCGCAACGGCGTCGCCGGCACGCACTTCGCCGTGTGGGCGCCGGACGCCCGCGCGGTGTCGGTCGTCGGCGACTTCAACGGCTGGCGGCCGGACGCCAATCCCATGCACGCCGTCCAGTCGTCGGGTATCTGGGAGACCTTCATCCCCGGCATCGGCCAGGGCACGCTGTACAAGTACGCCATCACTCGCGCGAGTCGGACTACGCCGTGGAGAAAGCGGACCCCTACGGCTTCGCCGCCGAGATTCGGCCGCACACCGCCTCCAAGGTGTGGGATCTGTCCGGCTACAGTTGGGGCGATCAGGAGTGGATGGCCCGGCGCGGCCGGTCCCAGGCGCTGGACGCCCCGCAGAGCGTTTACGAACTGCACCTCGGCTCCTGGCGGCGCGTGCCCCACGAGGGCAATCGCTGGCTGACCTACCGCGAGGCGGCCCACCAGCTGGGCGACTACGTCCACGACATGGGCTACACCCACGTCGAATTTCTGCCCCTGAGCGAGCATCCGCTGGACGCCTCCTGGGGCTATCAGACGGTCGGCTATTACGCTCCGACCAGCCGTTTCGGCACGCCGCAGGATTTGATGTATCTTATCGATCATCTACACCAGCGCGGCATCGGCGTTCTTCTCGACTGGGTGCCGGCCCATTTCCCGCGTGATCTGCACGGCCTGGGCTTCTTCGACGGCAGCCATCTCTACGAGCACGCCGACCCGCGCCGCGGCGAACATCCCGATTGGGGCACCTACATTTACAACTACGGCCGGCGCGAAGTCAGCAATTTCCTCATCAGCAACGCCCTGTTCTGGCTGGACAAGTATCACATCGACGGTCTGCGCGTGGACGCCGTCGCCTCGATGCTCTACCTCGATTATTCGCGCAAGGAGGGTGAGTGGACGCCCAACGAGTTCGGCGGACGCGAGAACTTGCAAGCCATCGACTTCCTCCGCCGTTTCAACGAGCGCGTCTACGGCGAATATCCCGACACCATCACGTTGGCCGAGGAATCAACGTCCTGGCCGCAGGTGTCGCGGCCGGTGTACCTGGGCGGACTCGGCTTCGGCTACAAGTGGGACATGGGATGGATGCACGACACGCTCGACTTCATGTCCCACGATCCAGTCCATCGCAAGTACCACTACAACCAACTGACCTTCCGCATGCTCTACGCCTTCGGCGAGAATTTCGTGCTGCCTCTCTCGCACGACGAGGTCGTTCACGGCAAGCGTTCGCTGCTGTCGAAGATGCCCGGCGACGAGTGGCAGCAGTTCGCCAATCTGCGCGTGCTGTACGGCTACATGTACGCCCAGCCGGGCAAAAAGCTGTTGTTCATGGGCGGCGAGTTCGGCCAGTGGAACGAGTGGAACTTCAATACCAGCCTCGATTGGCACCTGCTGGAGCAGTCGCGGCACCGCGGCTTGCAGCGCTGGGTGCGCAGACTTGAACACTTTCTACCGCGGCGAGCCGGCCATGCACGTTCTGGACTGCGATCCGACCGGCTTCCAGTGGATCGACTGCTGCGACGCCGAGAACTGCGTGGTCAGCCTGCTGCGCAAGAGTCGCAAGCCGGAAGAGGCCATCGCTCTCGTCTGTAACTTCACGCCGGTGCCGCGATACAATTACCAGATCGGCGTGCCGCTCGGCGGCCACTGGGACGAAGTGCTCAACAGCGACGCACCACTATACGGCGGCAGCGGCCAGGGTAACTTCGGCGGCGTTCAGGCGGCGCCGGTGCCGCACCACGGCCGCGATTACACGATCACCATCACGGTGCCTCCTCTGGGCATGGTGGCTTTCAAGAGGAAGGCGTGACGTCCGCCTCCACCACGGGATGCCTGTCATGGATAAAGCTGCCGTCGCCGCCGTCCTCGCCGAGATCGGCACCCTGCTGGAACTCCAGGGCGAAAACGCCTTCCGCTGCAACGCCTACCACAACGCCGCCCGCGCCATCGAGCAGCTCGAAGAAGACCTCGACACTGTTGTGCGCGAGGGCCGGCTGACCTCCGTGCCGGGCATCGGCGACACGCTGCGCCAGAAGATCACCACCCTCGTCACCACCGGCCAGCTGCCCTTTTACGACGACCTGCGCCGCAAGACGCCGCCCGGTCTGCTCGACATCCTCCGCATCCAGGGGCTGGGTCCGAAGCACGTCAAGACACTCTACGACCAACTCGGAATCGACTCGCTCGACAAAATGGCGGAAGCGTGCGAGACGGGGCGCGTGGCGAAGCTGAAGGGCTTCGGCGCCAAGACGCAGCAGAAGATCATCGAGGGGATCGAGTTCCTCCGCCAGATGGGTCAGCGCGTGCGCATCGACCAGGCGCTGCCGCTGGCGACGCGCCTGATGGAGGGGCTGCGCAGCGCGCCCGGCATCCTCCGCATGGAGCTATGCGGCAGTCTGCGGCGGCGGCGCGAGACGATCAAGGACATTGACCTTCTTATCAGCTCGGACGAACCCGGCCCGATCATGGAGCGCTTCGTGTCGCTGCCGGGCGTGGTGCAGGTGATCGCGCACGGCGAGACGAAATCGAGCGTCATCGTCCACGGCGATGGCCGCGTGATCATGAACGCCGACCTGCGCATCGTCCGCGACGAGCAGTTTCCGTTCGCGCTGCACTACTTCACCGGCAGCAAGGACCACAACATCGCCATGCGTCAGCGCGCTCAGCACTACGGACTCAAGCTCAATGAATACGAATTGGCCGGGCCGGATCGCCGGGTGAGCTGTCGCAACGAGGCGGACCTCTTCAAGGCGCTGGACCTGGCCTACATCCCGCCGGAGCTGCGCGAGAACACCGGCGAGATGGACGCGGCCGCGGACGGCGACCTGCCGAACCTCGTCGAGGCAGACGACATCAAGGGCGTCTTCCACTGCCACACGACCTACAGCGACGGCGGCAACAGCGTCGAGGAGATGGCCCTGGCGGCCAAGGCGCTGGGATTGAAGTACCTCGGCCTGGCCGATCATTCGCAGTCGTTGACCGTGGCCAATGGACTCAGTCCGCAGCGCGTGCGGCAGCAGCAGGCGGAGATCGACGCCGTCAACCGACGCTTGAAGGGCTTCACCATTTTCAAGGGCATCGAGTGCGACATTCTCGCCGACGGCCGCCTCGATTTCGACGATGACGTGTTGGCCAGCTTCGATTACGTCGTGGCCAGCGTTCACAGTCATTTCAAGCAATCGCGCGAGGAAATGACGGCTCGCATCATCCGGGCCATTCGCAGCCCTTACGTCACCATGCTCGGCCACGCCACCGGCCGATTGCTGCTCAAGCGCGAGGGCTACCAGGTGGACCTCGAAGCGGTGTTGCAGGCGGCGGCGGAGGCGGGGACGATGGTGGAGATCAACGCCCATCCGGCGCGGCTGGACCTCGACTGGATTCACTGCAAACGGGCCAAGACGCTGGGCGTGAAAATCGTCATCAACCCCGACGCGCACAGCACGGAGGAGCTGGACCTGTATCGCTACGGCGTGGACGTGGCGCGGCGCGGCTGGCTGGAGAGAGGCGACGTGTTCAACACCAAGCCGATGGCGGAAGTGACGAAGGCACTGGCCGTGCGAAAGCCAAAATGAACTCACCACAAAGACACAAAGAACACAAAGAAGACAAAAAAAGCATCAAATAAAGACTCAATCCGATGCTCAGTGAAGGGGTATTATTGATTTTTTGTCTTCTTTGTGTTCTTTGTGTCTTTGTGGTGAGTCTTTCTCTTACACGACGGTGACGGGGCCGTGGTCGTCGCAATGGTCGCCGTGCGGATGGTGCAGGCGGCCATTGACCAGGTAATCGAAGTGGTCGCCGTGCGGCACCTTTTCGTGGCCGCAGCCCTCGTGTTTGCAGTGGCAGGCGGTCGGAGCGCACTGGGCCGGGTTGGCGGCGCTGACTGCCAGGACATGCTCGCAGTAATGGCCGTCGTGCTCGCAGTGCAGATGGCCGTCGTGCAGGTAATCGACGTGGCCGTCATGGCGGATGCGGGTGTGGCCGCAGTGCTCGCTGTGGACGTGGCCGTGATCGCTATGGACGTCGTGGCTCATCGGACTTTCCTCCTCGGGATAGGGATACCGTTGGTATCGGTCCTCCGTCCGTCCCGACTTGACGGTAAATCCCGCACATCCCTACGTCAAGCCATAATGCGGCTTCGCCTGGAGATAGGCCGCCACGCGATCGGTGCGCGTGACCGCCTCGGCCAGGAAGGCGACGGCCCGGCGCAGTCGATCGTCCGGCTCGGCGCAGCTGAAGCGCAAAAAGCCCTGTCCGGCGGGGCCGAAGCATTCGCCGCCCAGGCAGGCGACGCCGAGATGATCGTCCGCTCCTTCCAGCAAATACATCGCCAGACCGTGCGATTGGATGCCCAGACGCCGGCACAGGACGGACACATCGGGGAAGACGTAGAAGGTGCCGGCCGGCATGAGGACCGTCACGCCGTCAACGCGCCGTAGTTCCTCGACCAGCAACTCAACCTTGCGGCGGAATCGGGCCATGACCTCGTCGCGTTCGGGGGCGTCGTATTCGAGGGCGGCCTGCCCCGCCAGCCTGGGCCAGCGGCGGTACGCAGGACAGCGACGTGTTGATCATTTTGCCGATGACCTCGGCGATGGTCGGACTGCTGACAGCGTAGCCGATGCGCCAACCGCTCATGCTGTACGATTTGCTAAACGTGTACGCCGCCACGGTGCATTCGATCATGCCGGGCTGCGACAGCGGCGTTTCGTGCCGGCCCTGCCAAACCATGTGGCAGTATGGTTCGTCGCTGAAGACGGCGATGTCGCGGCCGGCGACCAGATTGGCCAGGCCGCGCATGTCCTCGACGGTCGCCACGCCGCCGGTCGGGTTGTGCGGGAAATTCAAGAAGATCGCCTTGGCGCCCGGCTCCGCACGGAGGAACCTTTCGACATCGTTCAGATCGGGCCGAAACTGGTCCTTCGGACGCAAGGGGCTGTGTACGACCCGCGCGCCGCGGCGGTGGATGTTCGGTTCGTAGGTCGGAAAGTGCGGCGTGAAGACGAGCACCGCGTCGCCGGGATCGAGGAAGGTTTCGCAAAAGAACTGCTCGAACACCTTGGCGCCGGGTCCGACGATCACGTTCTCGGGACCGATAGTTACGCCGAACTCCCGCTGATAATTGCGGGCGATGGTCTCGCGAAAGGAGAGCAAGCCGGACGAGGGACAGTAATGCGTCTGGCCGTCCTCGACCGCCCGCAAGCCGGCGGCGCGGGCGTGGCGCGTAGTCGGGAAAGGGCTGTCGCCGATCTGCAACTCAATAACATCCTTTCCGGACGCCTTGAGTCGCTTGGCGACGGCCAGAACGTCGAAAGCGGTTTCGGCCGTAAGACCACGAGCGAAGGTGCTGAAGGTGATTGCCATTCGTCATTCGCATAGGGAATAGGGAATAGGGAATAGGGAATAGGGAATAGGGAATAGGGAGTAGGGAATGGGATGAGATCCCTTCTTCTCTAGTCCCTATTCCCTATTCCCTATTCCCTACTGTTTGGCGGCGATCGTCTGGGCGAGCGGGCGGACCACCGCGGGGATGACGTGCGAGTCCACCAGCTCCTGACAGATCCGCCGTTGATTGCGGTACGACTCGGTGAAATCCTTGAACGGCTGACGGCCCCAGTATTGGCGAATCGTGAAGTAGACGCTGATCGGCGCCTCGGGGAACTGGCCGGTGCGGATCTGGTAGAAGTTGGTCCGCGTCTCGATGCTCAGGCGGCACTGCAAGCGGCATTGATCGTCCAGCGACAGCATCAGCGACGGCTCGTAGTTGAGGACGCGGCTGCCCGGCATCTGCAGCAGGCTCTCCAGCGTCGTGTTCAGGCCCAGCGCCTCGGCGACAACTTCGTCGTGATTGCCGCTGTAGATGAAGTCGAAGGCGAACAGCACGTCCAGCGCGTCGCAGTCCAGCGGGTTGAAGTCGAGGTGGAACGGGGCCGTCTCCAGCAGGTGCTCGTGCAGGGAGTCGGCCGACTCCAGCTCGGGCGGATTGACGTAGCCGCTGCACAGGCGGCGCGATTCCAGTGTCACCCAGCGATAGCTGCCCTGCTCGCGGTCCTCCTCCAGCACGAACTCGCCGCCCTCGCGGCAATCGAAGTCGCTCATCTGCGGATAGGTCTTGCGAAGACGGTCGAAGAAGTGCAGGACGGTTTCCCGGCCGGAAGGGAGGTCCATTTTGGTGTTCAGGTAAACATAAACTCCGAAGTCATCGCACAGGGAGCTATAAGGATTCATTTCAATTCCTCAGGTTCGTTTTGGGTTGCGAACCGACACGGTGGCGCCGCATCCCAACAAGGCCCTTCTCCGGGCATGGGCGGACCCGCACGGCCTCGCCGGCACGAGGAGGAGGGGAGACCGGAGGAAAGTCCTCTCCTCCCATTGTTCGGTTTTTTTGGCGCCGATGCAAGGTCCGAAAGGCGTTTTCTCCACCGCACGGCCGGCGGCGCCGGCCTCCTGGACCGGACAGAAAAAAACCTCGGTCTCGCCGCCTCCCGTTGGGAAGACAGCTGCCGAGGTTTCCGGGACGGTTGACACAGCCCTTTCAGGCGGTGCGGGCGAGCTTGGCCTTGACGGGGACCGTGAGGTTGGTCTGGTGCATCCAGCGGCCGGCGTCGGGGGCGCCGTGCCAGCGCTGCAGCGAGATCGAACGGACGTGGTCGCGTTCTTCCTCGTCGAGGACTTCAAAGAAGGCTTGGCCGAAATTGGCGCGGACCTGCGTGGAGGAGCGTCCGAGGTAGATGAGCAGATCGCTGCGATCGTCGAACACGGCCACGGCACGCCATCCCTGGGGCTTGGCTTCCGTCTGGTAGAACATGGGTCTGACCCTCCTTGGTCTGGGTGTGAGACGTGTTGATAAAGTGACGGAAAAATCGAGCGGAGTCAAGACCAATTTCGACGACGAAGAATAACTTCGTTTCGCCGCGACGCGCAGCGGAGCGCGAGAGACGCGCTCCGCTGCGCGTCGCGGCGAAACAAGCGGCTTTCGGAACCGATTCTCAATAGCCCTGTCCGCCGCCGTAGCCGCCGCGGTCGCGGCCTCCACCTCCGCCGCCGTAACCGCCGCGACCGCCACCGTAGCCGCCACGACCGCCGCCGCCCCCGCCGTAACCGCCTCCGCCACCGCCTCCGCGGTCCTCTCGCGGACGGGCCTCGTTGACCGTCAGGGGCCGGCCGCGAAAGGCCGTACCGTTGAGAGCGTCAATGGCCGTTTGCGCTTCCTGATCGCTGTCCATCTCGACAAACCCGAAGCCGCGCGACCGGCCGGTCTCCCGATCGGTGATGACCTGCGCCGCGCCACCGCCCCGTAGGATTGGAACAGGGCCAGCAGGTCGTCGGCCGTGGCATCCCACGTGAGATTGCCGACGTAGATATTCTTCGCCATCGCAAAACCTTTCCGTGCCGGGTCCAGGGGACCACTCGACCGCCGGGGCAGGCGGAGCACACGTCCGTCGCAGCCCGCGCGGGGCACTCAACTAAAAACCACCGGAAAAAGCCCGCCCCAACCCACGGGTCGGGACCTGTCGCGTTGTCAGCACCCTCGGAGGATCGGCGCCCGACGCCGCCGCTCCGCGGTCAGGGCAACATCCCGGCCCGGCTGGACCTGGACCCACCTTCTCGGGATCTTTCGCAAGGGACTACTCACAAACGGGAGTTACACGCCATCGAAAAATGCTGAGGAGGAAGGGATTGTGCCTCAGGACCGGACTATTGGCTCTCCTAAAATCAAACCGGCAACCCTCTCGTACCCGAACGGCATCCTGCCGTATAGCCGCATTATATAGCACGCTCAAGGGAGGATGTAAAGACTTTTTGTCATTTGTCCGAGCGAGGGTTCATTCGCCCCCGCTTCGGCGGGGCGGCGCGGCCGGCATCCGTGTTCTATAGTTTCGATAGCGTCGAAAACCTTCGATCCGCCCGGAAGCGGCTGGCAACCGCCATCTTCATCGTCATGAATCACTCCCCTGTCCGTATCGTCGGCAACGGCAGCGCCGTGGAGGACACTTGCGCTCTCCGATTCCTCCGTTTTCCAGGCCGTCCTCCGTGTCTCGCTCCGGTCCCACTTGCGGGGCGACAGCTCGGACGGTGCCGCGCCCTGCCTGGAAGACCGCGGCCCTGTGCTCGCTCGCCTTCGTCCTCGTGCTATACAACGCCGTCAACCTGGTCCTCATGATCGCGCTGACGCCGAAGAACGACTTCGGCCGAACCTTTCTCAGCGCCGCCGCCTTCGTCCACGGCGAGGACATGTACGGTAGGAATCCGTCGATTCCGTGGGAGTTGGAAGACGGCTCGACCATCGACCTGTGGAACCTCAACCCACCACACTTCCACCTGCTGCTGTTGCCGCTCGCCTGGTTGCCGGCAGGAGTGGCCCTGGTTCCGTGGCTGTTGGCCAACGCCGTGTGCGGTTACTACAGTCTCCGCACGATCGTCCGCGAGGCCGGGCTGACGTTCACGGTCGAACAGCGTCCGCTGGTGCTTCTGGGCCTGCTCGGCTTCATCGGGACCGCCTCGGCCCTGGTGACGGGGCACATGTCGTTCCTGCTGTTGGGGCTGGTGACGCTCAGCTGGCACGCCGCCCGGCACGGCCGCTGGACGGTGTCCGGCGTCTGGCTCGGCCTCGCCCTGGGCGTCAAGCCGTTTCTGCTGTTCCTCGTACCGTACTTCCTTTGGCGACGACAATGGCGAGCGACGGCTGCACTGGCCGTCACGGTGTTGCTCTGCGCCGCGGCCGGCTTCCTCGTCTTCGGCGCCGACAATCACCGGGCCTGGTGGCACGTGCTGCGGTCGGCCGACAACTGGGCCTGGCTGCCGATGAACGCTTCGATCCTGGGATTCCTGACCCGGACGTTCAGCACCAATCCGATCTTCACGCCGCTGGCCTCGGCTTCCCCCGACCAACTCCGCGCCGCCTGGCTGAGCGCCGGCATTCCGATGGGCTTGCTCACCTATGGGGCGGCGTTCCGGGACGGCTCGCGCCGCAGCGTCGATCGCGCCTTCGCCCTGATGCTGGTCGGGTCGCTGCTGCTGTCGCCGCTGGGCTGGACGTACTATTTCTGGCTGCCCCTGGGACCGATGGCGGTCCTGTGGGCGGATGGGCGGCGTGGCGTCGATGCGGTCCACGGTCCTGCCTGGACGCGAAGACTGCTGGCGGCGGCGCTGATCGGCCTGCTGTACCCGCTGTGGTTCATCGGTTTCTTCCAACCGATGCGGCTGGGAACGCTCGTGGTTAGCAGCCTCTACTTCTGGGGTTTGATGTTCGTCTGGCTCGCCCTGCTGCTGGACGGCTTGCGCCATTCGAGCGCGCGGACCCAACTCCTCCGAGCCTGAAGCGTAAGCGAAGAAAAGGCAATCTTCGCTTACGCTTCAGGCTCGGACAACAACAGGACCATGTCGTGATCCCGCACTTGCCTCCCCTCGACCCCGCCGACTATCGCATCAGCGTGGTCCTGCCGGTCTTCTCCGAGACGGACACCGTCCGCCTGATCGCCGACTGGCTCCGCGACCATCTTGGAGGCCGGTTGCTCGAAATAATCATCGTCATCTCGCCGCGTTCGTCGGCCGAGTCGCGGGCAGTCTGCGACAGTCTGGCCGTCGAGGACGAGCGAATCCAGGTCGTTGTCCAGCAACAAAATCCCGGCGTCGGCCATGCCTTCCGCGAGGGCTATGCCCGCGTGCGCGGCAACGTGGTCCTGAGCATGGATTCCGACAATGAGATGGAGTTGGCCGCCATCCCGCGCATGCTCGACAAACTGGCCGAGGGCAATTACGGCCTGGTCGTCGGCGCGCGCTGGCTGCCCGGCGGCGGTTTCGTCGGCTACAGCCGCTTCAAGCGTTGGCTCAACTGGGGCTTTCAGCAGCTCTTCCGCTGGCTGTCCTGGACGGCGCTGCACGACTTGACCTACGGCTTCAAGGTGCTGCGCGCCGAGGTGGTACACGGCATCGCCTGGGAGTCCGCGCTGCACGAAATCGGCTGCGAGACGACGCTGAAACCCGTTCGCCTGGGCGTCTCCGTCGCCGAAGTGCCGAGCACCTGGACGGCGCGGACGCAGGGGCGTTCGACGAACAACTTCTGGCGCAATTTCCGCTACGTGGCGATGGCTGGACGCATTCTCGTTCGCGGCGTGCCACTCGTCCCCGCCGAACCCACACGTGCATTCGCGCCCTTCTTGACAGGACGCCGATTGGACTTATCCTGAACAGGTTCCTTGCTTTTCCGAACTCTTTCGCCCATGCCCCTTGAACCGTCGCTCCTCGCGGGACAGGGTGAACGCATGACAACTTCCGCGGATGCGCGACCGTCGGGCGTCCGTCGTCGCCGGCGCTCCCTGTTGCTGGTCGGCCTTCTCCTGATGGCACTGGCGCTGGCGGGGACAATCCTTTGGCTTGTCCGTCGCCCCGCGGCGACGCTCGTTCCGCCTCCCGTCCCCAAAGACCAGGCCGAACCGGAGGTCACGGCCTTCATCGAGAAGTCGCGGGAACGTGTCCTCAAGGAGCCGCGCTCCGGGCCGTCCTGGGGCAACCTGGGGCAAGTGTTCCTCGCCAACGACATGGAAGAGGAAAGTCTGGTTTGCTTCGCCGAGGCCGAGCGCCTCGACCCGAGCAATCCGCGCTGGCCGTACTATCAAGGAGGGATATGGCTGAACCGAGGACAGCAGGAAGCGGCCCTGCCCTATTTGGAGCGCGCCGCCGAACGCGGCGCGGTCGCGGACCCGGAGAATCAGGTGCCGCGCTTATTCCTGGGCGAGACCTTGTTGACGCTGGGGCGAGTGGAGGACGCCGAGGACCAGTTTCGTCAGGTGCAAGCGCGGCAACCGGGTGACCCGCGAGTCCACTTCGACCTGGCGCTGGCCGCCTCGGCCCGTCAGGACTGGCGAACCAGTCGGGACCATCTCCTCCGCTGTCGGAACAGCCCTTCCGCCCGGCAGAAGGCCAGCGTTCAACTGGCCGGCGTCTACCAGCGGCTAGGCGAGCCGGCCGAGGCAGAGAAGTACCGTCAGCTGGCGCAGCGCCTGCCGCCCGACGGGGACTGGAGCGATCCGTACCTGACGGAAGAGCTGCGCTGGGCGGTCAAGAAGAAGAGCCGCTATCGCCTGTCCGAATCGCTGGAAGCGGCCGGGCAGATCCGGGAAGCGGCGGCCGTGCTGCAACCCCTGGTCGAGCAATACCCCGACGATTATCTCCCCCGGCTGGCGCTGGGCAAGCTCCTGGCTCAACTCGGCGAATACCGGCGGGCGGAGTCGCTGCTCCGGGAGACCCTGCATCTGTCGCCGGACAAGGTGCAAGCCCATTACTACCTCAGCCTGGTCCTCTATAGCCAGGCCGAGGACGTGCGGAAGAGGGGAGGCGACCGCGATCGGGCCGACAGCCTGTACCGTCAGGCAATGGAAGCTGCTCGGCAAACCCTCGCCGTCAAGCCCGACTACGGCTTCGCCTACATGCCCCTGGGGTTGTCCCTGAAACGTCTGGGGCAGCGGCCAGCTGCGCTGGACGCTCTTCGCAAGGCCGTCCATCGCAATCCCGAATACGCGGAGCTGCATTTCTATCTCGGCGAGATGCTCGCCGAGGATGGCCTGCGGAGCGAGGCCCGCGAGCAACTCGAACAGGCCGTGCAGATGGCTCCGCCCAACGCCGACTGGCGTCCGACCGCCCTTGCACTTGTCGCCGCCATGCGTTCCGATTCCGACAAATAAACCGCGTCTTACTTCGTCAGCTTCAAGTCATACTGGTCGGGTTTGGGATTGGCGATCACCTCGACCCGCAGCGGCGTATTCTGGGGATCGGAGAACCATGGATTGAAGCCAGCGGCAGGCGCCTTGGCGTCCCCCGTCGGCACCATGGAAGGGTTCACCGTGACCTTGTATTTCCCCAGTGGCGCTCTCGTCCTTGCCGTCCGTGGTTATCTTGTAAGTGCCGTCGGAGCCTATCTGTCCCGCGGAGAGACCGACGGCCGCTGTATCGTCCGCTCCCTTGGCTCCCTCGACCCCGGGCGGGCCGACGTTGGGGATAAAGGCCACGTTGCCGGCCGTGAGCGATTGTCCGCCGACGGTGACTTTGCCGGAGACGGGGGCAAAAGGTGGCGACTTCTTGCCGCAACCCGGAGCGAGGGAGACGCTGGCGAGAACCACAAGGCCAGCCAGCCGCGCCGAAAACAAGTGTTTCATGACCATCCTCGAAAGAAGACCAAACGAGCGCGGAGCATCCGCGACGGTCCAGCGTCCGCGACGGGTGCGGGTCCGTCGCGGACGCTCCGTCTTAAGGGAAACCGCTTCTCACCAGCCGGGCTGCGGCGGCTCGCCCCCGTTGGGTGTGCAAGCATACCACCAAGTGGTGTACGCCATCCCCTGAGTGACCGTGCGAACGCTGCCATCGGCCAGGCCGGCCAGCATGGCACCCGGATGGCCGCCCTGGGTGACATACCAGTTGCACTGCTGGACGGAAGGGCCGGCCTGAAATCCCGTGGTCCCCGAGTAGAACAGGGCCCCTCCTTGATTCATCTGCGTGATACCGCCGTCATTCTGCGCCCCAAAGGTTGGGCTGGCCCAGGCGTCGCCGCCGTTGATCAGCGTGTCCCAGGCCCACGCCGGCAAGGTACATCCCCCCGAGGTCGGCGAGCAGTTGCGGTAGCGTTCCGCGAACATCACCGTGTTCGACGTGCCGTCCGTGACCTGCGCCGAGATGTTCTTGGGGCCGCGCGGCTCGAAGACGGCGACGTTGGCCGCGTAGTTGCATGAGGCATAGCCGTCGCGCTGAATGTAGGTGGACTGCATGACGCCGCAGCCAACGCCAGTGAGGGTGGAGGGATCGCTGGGACAAATGAACGTTTTGACCACCGTCTTGTAGACGGCTGCATTGGCCATCGAGTTCCCACCGGCCAGTTGGTACAGGTTGTTCTGCTCGATATAGGGCAGCAGGTAGTAGAAGATGCTGCCGCTGGTGCCGGTAGGAGGCTTATAACCTCCATAACCGCCACCGGTGCTCCCCTCAGCCGGCGGCAGCACGCTGTAGGTGTCGTTGAAATTATGGACGGCGACGCCCAGTTGCT
Source organism: uncultured Planctomycetota bacterium (assembly GCA_963849325.1). Classification (GTDB taxonomy): domain Bacteria; phylum Planctomycetota; class Planctomycetia; order Gemmatales; family Gemmataceae; genus JAJPHU01. The sequence continues at coordinate 1,537,056 of CAWKHF010000012.1, forward strand.
TGACGTTGTTGGAGCACGACATGCGGTTGGCGGCCTCGCGCACCTTCTGCACGGCCGGCAGCAGCAGACCAATCAGGATAGCGATGATGGCGATCACCACCAGCAACTCGATCAGCGTGAACGCACGCGGTCTACCCTCCCCTCTGCACTTCGAGATCTGGAACCACTGCAAGAAACTGGCCATAAAAACCTCCCTTCGTAAACGAAAGACGACAAAAGATACCTAAAATGGACGCAGGACTGACTCGGTTCTCGGTTCGGAGTTCCGTTTCCCCTCCTTCATTTCGTGCAAGGACGTCCCTCTCCCTTCCGCAATTCCAGGCGCCGATCGACGGTGTAGCCCTGTCCGCGTTGGTCGAAGAGTTCGCGGCCGCCGTCGGGCCAGACGATCTCGATGTCGTCCACGCGATCCGCCGCGCCCAGGCCGAAATGGGCGCGAGGTTCGCTGCTGCACAGGTAACTCTCCGACGGGTGCAACGAGCAGACTCGAACCTGTCCGCCGGCCCGCACCCGTACCAGGGCGCCCAGCGCGTCGCGGTGCAAGGCGGGATCGAAGGCGCGGACTTGCAGCCAGTGGCCGCGACGCGGGGCCACGTTGCGGTAGAGTCGCGCGGGACCGGCGATGGTCGTCACCAGCAGATCGACCGCCCCGTCGCCGTCGATGTCGCCGCGTACCAGGCCGCGGGCCACGTTGAGCCGCCCGCAAAACGCCTCATTTTGCCGAGAGATGTTGTCGAAACGCCCCGTGCCGTCGCCGCGGAGGATTTGATTCCGCTCGCCGTAATGGCTCCAGAATAGCCCCAGCGAGGAGTCCTCCCCCTTCGCCAGGGCAGACACTCGGCCGTTGACAATGGCCAGGTCTAAAGAGCCGTCGCGGTCGAAATCGGCGAGGATCGTGCCGAAGCCAGTGCCCCGCACCGACGCTTTCAGGAACCCGGCCGGCGCCGATTGGTCGCGGAACAGGCCGGGCGGACCTTGCCGCCACAGGGTATTGCTCTCCTCGGTCAGGTGGGTAACGAACAGGTCAAGCAGTCCATCGCCGTCCACGTCGCCCAGGGCGATGCCCATGCCGGCCTGAGCCTGGCCCATGCCGTTGTAAGCGAGGCCGCGCTGGACCGCCTCCTCCTGGAAGGTGCCGTCCTGGTGGTTGATCCACAGGTGGTTTGGCTTGCCGTCGTTGGCGATGAAGATGTCCGGCCAACCGTCGCCGTCGAAGTCGGCGCACACCACTCCCAGGCCCGGACCCGGCAGTCGGCCCAAGCCCGAGGCTTCCGTGACGTCCGCGAAACCGTTCCATTTGCCTTGGCCGCCGCGGTTGTGGAATAGCCGGCTGACACGTCCGCGAAACGTCCTCGGCGCGCAGTAGTCCGGTTTCCCATACGGATTCGTACACGGCCAGGTCGGGTCGTAATCGACGTAATTGACGAGGACCAGGTCCAGCCAGCCATCGCGGTCGTAATCGAAGAAGGCGGCGGAAGTGCCCCAACTGGGATTGCTGAGTCCGGCCGCTCCCGTGGCATCCGTGAAGGTGCCGTCGCCGTTGTTGAGGAAGAACTTGACGCCGCGGTACTGGGTGACGAGCACGTCGGGCCAGCCGTCGTTGTTGATATCACCGACAGCCACGCCCATGTTGTGGCCGGCGATGTCCAGGCCCGAACTCCGACTGACGTCTCGGAAGGTGCCGTCGGCCATCTGCTGATAGAGGCGATTGGCGGAGCCGGATTTCGGCCCGCCGTTTTGCAGCAGGTACACGTCGAGCCGGCCGTCCTTGTTGAAATCGAACAGGGCCGCTCCCGAGCCGACCTGCTGGGGCATGAAGTAATCGCCGACGGGACCGGCGTCGTGAACGAAGTGCAGACCCATCTTCTCGGTGACGTCCTCGAACCAGGAGAGACCGGCGGCGACTTGCGGCTCACTGGCTGGAGAGTCCGTGCGTTGGCATCCCAGTTGCAGGCTGGCCAGTCCCGCGAGGGCCAGGCACAGGCACACGAACACGAATCCTCTCATCGTGCTTCCTCACCCGTTGCCAGACCGGGGCGATGCGAGTGCTGCTTTGGTTGACCCCAACCGTCCTGGGGCGGGTGCGGCGCGGAAGGTTCCCAACCGGAGGGGGCGAGGGGCGTGGCGATCCTTATTGGCTGACCAAAGCGAGCGCGAGTCAAGTCTCGCCAGTCCTCACTGCCCCAGGAGGGGGAGAGACAGTGAAAAATGAGAGACTCGATGAGTACAATTTCATACTTAGCTGTTTGTCAATGACAAATCAAGGAAAAAAAATGAGGAATTGCTATCGGCTGCCTCTTGCCTCTTGGCTCGCCGCGCTTCCCCGACACGCGGGTAAGATAAGGGAACGTGCGGGCGGTTTACACTCTCCAGTTCCGCCGAACACCTGGAGTTGGCCGCGCGGAGGTCTTGCCAGCGGCGGCGGAAGCGGTAGAATCGGTCATGTGGACGCCTCGGATGGGTTTCGGGTGTCCAAGCTAGTGTCAAAGGCAAAATACCCGGACCCGGCGAGGTGTCAAAAAGGTGCTGGGAAATCAGCACGTCGCACCTGTAGCTCAACTGGATAGAGCATCGGTCTAC
>CAWKHF010000013.1:0-81324 GCA_963849325.1 uncultured Planctomycetota bacterium
CCCTGTAAAACCAAGAAGGACAAGGGGCTAGGATAAGGCAAGATTTGGCAAAATCCTTGGCAAAATCGGTACGGCAGACGAGGCTCCAGGGGTCAACCTGAAGCCTCTTTCATTTCCTGTACTTTCCGTGACTTTCTAACAGTCCGGCGGTCAGATCGAGCAGGCGGGCCGTGAAATCTTGAAACTCCTGCCACTCAGGCCGCACCCTACAAAATGGTGACAATTCCCCACAAGAGTACGCGAAGGGCCGGTAATGTCTTGTGGTGGATCAAATAGTAAATTGATATTTGACTTCCACTTCAACGGATGACTCCGGTATGGCGAACAGGTGGCTTATGCGACGAACCGTGCTGGTCGTACTGTTAGTCGTCACGGTGGGGGCGGCGGGCCTCTGGTGGTGGTTCAACCATCGCGAGCGCGCGCCTCAGGAACTTGCGCTCTACGGCAATGTGGACTTGCGGCAGGTGCAGCTGGCTTTCAACAACAACGAGCGCATCGCCGCGGTGCTGGTTCAGGAGGGCGACCGGGTGAAGCGCGGCCAGGTGCTGGCCCGGCTGGACACCAGTCGTTTAACGCCGCAGGTGGCGCAGGCGGAGGCCCAGGTCGCGTCGCAGAGGCATATCGTGGAACGGATGCACAACGGCAGCCGCCCCGAAGAGATCGCCCAGGCGCGGGCGAATGTCGCGTCGGCGAAGGCGGACGCTGCCAACGCGCGACGACAATACCGACGGCTGCAAGCTTTATCCGCGGTGCGCCTCCGTGACGAATCCGAGGTGCGGGCGGTAAGTCAGGAGGATGTGGACAACGCGAAGGCCGCCCTGGACGTGGCCGAGGCGAAGCTCGCCGTCAACCAGCAGGCACTGGAACTGGCGGTCGCCGGGCCGCGCAAGGAGGACATCGCCCAGGCCGAGGCCCAGTTGCGGGCCAATGAGGCGCAGCTGGCCTTCCTGCGACAACAACTGGCGGACGCCGAACTGGTCGCGCCGACGACGTCCGTCGTCCGCACACGCCTCCTCGAACCGGGGGAGATGTCCTCTCCGCAGAAGGCCGTGTTCGCGCTGGCGATCACCGATCCCAAGTGGGTGCGGGCGTACGTCTCCGAGAGGGATCTGGGGAGAGTGCGCCAGGGGATGGGGGCGTCCGTGTCGGTGGACAGTTTCCCGGGCCGCCGTTTCGAGGGCTGGATCGGCTTCATCTCGCCTGTCGCGGAGTTCACGCCGAAGAGCGTGCAGACCGAGGAATTGCGGACAAGTCTTGTCTATGAAGTCCGTGTGTTCGTCAAGGACCCCTCGGACGAGTTGCGCCTCGGCACGCCGGCCACCGTCTACCTGCCGCTCGACCAGGGCGACTCGCGGGTCGAAGAGGGTCCGTGATGAGTACCGCCGCGGAGAACACACCGGTCCTGCTCGGCCGCGACATTCGCAAGACCTTTCGCCGGGACACCGGCGAGGTGGTGGCGGCGCTCGACGGCGTGTCCCTGGAGGCCGGCCAGGGCACGCTCACCGCCCTGGTCGGTCCGGACGGGGCCGGCAAGACGACGCTTATCCGCCTGGTCGCCGGGCTGATGCCAGCCGATGCGGGCGAGTTGAAGGTCCTGGGCGTCGATGTCGCCGCCGACCCGCAGCAAATCCAGGAACGCATCGGCTACATGCCGCAGAAGTTCGGATTGTACGAAGACCTGAGCGTCCAGGAGAACCTGGACCTCTACGCCGACATGCACGGCGTCAGCGCCGCCCAACGGCGAGAGCGCTACCCGCGGCTCATGGAGATGACGGCGCTGGGCCCCTTCACGGACCGCCTGGCCGGTCGATTATCGGGCGGGATGAAGCAGAAGCTGGGGCTGGCCTGCACGCTGATCCGCTCGCCGGAACTGTTGCTGCTGGACGAGCCGACGGTCGGCGTCGATCCGCTGTCGCGGCGGGAGCTGTGGACGATCATTCTGCAGCTCGTCCGCGACCAAGGACTGACCGTGCTCCTGAGCACCTCGTACCTGGGCGAAGCCGAGCGGTGCGGTCACGTCGTCGTCTTGCACGAAGGCAGGGTGCTGGCGCAGGGGCGCCCGGCGGAAGTGAGCCGGTTGGCGGACGGCCGGACGTTCCTGGCCGAGCCGCCCGCCGGCCAGGCGGCCCGCAGGCTCCAGGCGCGCTTGCTGGACGATCCGGATGTGGTCGATGCGGTGCCCGAAGGCGGCCAGGTGCGGTTCGTGCGATCCGTCGAGGGAGATGGACGGCCAACGGCCGACGATCTTCTCCGCGGCGTGGCCGTCGTGCCGGCGCCGGCACGGTTCGAAGACGGCTTCATGGTGCTCTTGCGGCGGACGACGGGGCGGGCAGCCCACGGCGAGTTGACTCTCGGCCGGCCGCCGGCGCGGCAGGACGGTGAAGCGGCCGTCGAGGTCCGCGATTTGGTTCGCCGCTTCGGGACCTTCACCGCCGTCGATCATGTCCACTTCGACGTGCGTCGGGGCGAGATGTTCGGCCTGCTGGGTCCCAACGGCGCGGGCAAGACCACGACGTTCCGCATGCTCTGTGGGCTATTGCCGGCCACGAGCGGCACGCTGCGCGTGGCGGGCGTGGACCTGCGGTCGCGCGCGGGCTTCCGCCCGCCAGCGGATCGGCTACGTGGCCCAGAAGTTCTCGCTCTACGGTCCGCTGACGGTCACCGAGAACCTGGAGTTCTTCGCCAGCGCGTACGGCCTGCGCGGCGGCCGGAAGCGCGCAGCGCATCGCCTGGGCGCTGGAGCAATTTGAGCTGACACGGCTGGCCCACCTGCCCAGCGGCCAGCTGCCCGGCGGCTACAAGCAACGGCTGGCGATGGCGGCGGCGCTGATGCACGAGCCGGAGATCCTGTTCCTCGATGAGCCGACCTAGCGGAGCGGACCCGCTGGCCCGCCGCGAGTTCTGGCGGCGGATCACCGCTCTGGCCGAGCAGGGCGTGACGGTGATCATCACGACTCACTTCCTGGAAGAGGCCGAATACTGCGACCACATCGCCATCATGGACTCCGGACGAGTGCTGGCCCAGGGCACTCCCGCTGAGGTCCGCGGCCGCGCCCGGCCCGAACCCGGCCGCACGCCGACAATGGAGGACGCCTTTATCGCCATCGTCGAAGAGGCGCGCCAAGAACATCCCAACAGGTAGCCCAACCGGGAGGCGCCGTATGCCGCTCTCTCCCGCCTCGCAGCGCCGTCCGCTTCTCGCCAAGGTGCGGCGCGTCTGGTCGCTGGTGCGCAAGGAAGCTCGCCAGATCCTCCGCGATCCCAGCAGCATCGCCATCGGCATCGTGCTGCCGGTGATCCTCATCCTGCTGTTCGGCTACGGGCTGTCGCTGGACGTGATGAACGTGCCGGTCGCCGTCGTCCTGGAGGATCCTTCGCCCGACGCGATGGAGCTGGCGGCCGGCTTCCAGCTCTCGCCGTACTTCGACGCGCAGCTCCTGACCTCGATGCCGCAGGCCCAGGAACTCATGCTCGCCCGGAAGGTGGACGGGATCGTCCGCATCCGCCCGGACTTCGCCCGGCAGCTGGCCCTGGGCGATGTCGAGGTGCAGGTCCTCGTCCACGGCACCGACGCCAACCGCGCCCGCATCATCCAGGTCTACGCCCAGGGAGCGATCGGCCAATGGGCGGCGCGGCGGGCCGCCGAAGGCCGCGCGTCCTCGGCCGGCCCCGTGTCGTTGCGCGATCAGCTCTGGTTCAACAAAGCCAACGATAGCCACTACTTCCTGGTTCCCGGCCTGGTGGTGCTCGTCATGACGCTCATCGGCGCCATGCTCACGTCCCTGGTGATGGCCCGCGAGTGGGAGCGCGGCACGCTGGAGGCCCTGTTCGTCACGCCGGTTCGGGCCGACGAGATCCTGCTGGGCAAGACGGTCCCCTACTTCGTGCTGGGGATGATCGGGCTGGCGCTGTGCCTGCTGGCCGCCAAGTTCCTGTTCCACGTTCCGTTCCGCGGCTCGGTGACGGTGCTGGCCGGGGCGTCCATGCTCTACCTGCTGGTGGCGTTGGGCATCGGACTGCTGATCTCGTCGGCGACGCGAGAATCAATTCATGGCCAGCCAGTTGACGATGCTGGTCACGTTCCTGCCGGCATTCATGCTCTCGGGGTTCCTGTTTGATTTGCGCGGTATGCCGCCGGCCGTGCGGCTGCTCACGTACGTGCTGCCGGCGCGCTACTACGTCGCCCTGCTGCAAACGGTCTTCCTGGCCGGCGACGTCTGGAGCGTCATCGTTCCGAACGCGGCGGTGCTGGCCGGCATGGCCGTCGTGCTGCTTCTCCTGAGCCGAGGCGTAACCCGGAAGAGATTGGCCTGAGGTACACCATGCTCGACGCGATCCTCCGTATCCTTGCCCTGACGCGCAAGGAACTGCTGGCCATTCTCAAGGACCCGCACAGCCGTTTCACCGTGTTTGTCCCGCCCATTCTCCAGTGCCTCATCTATGGCTACGTGGCGACCTACGACCTGAACGATGTGCCGTATGCCGCGCTCGATCAGGACCGCAGCGCCGCTTCGCGCGACCTGCTCGCCCGGTTGGACGGCTCCGGGATTTTCCGCCGCGTGGCCGACCTGCACCGGGCGGCGGAGGTGAAGTCTTCCATCGACGAGCGCCGCGCTTTGCTCGTGATCCGGATCGACCAGGACTTCGAGAGGCGGCTGCTCCTGGGCCAGTCCGCCGACGTGCAAGCGATAGCCGACGGCCGAAACTCCAACACCGCCGGCACCGCGCTGGGCTATGTCGGTGCGATCGTCGAGACATTCAACGCCCGTTGCGCGCGGACCACCCTCTCTCGTCAACCTTCTCTCCCGCCGGGGGAGGGGTCCGGGTCACGACGCGGGCGTGGTTCAATCCGAACCTCGAAACCCGCTGGCACATGATCCCGAGCCTGATCGGCGTGCTGACGCTGCTGGAGATGCTGCTGCTGACCGCCATGTCCGTCGCTCGGGAGCGCGAACAGGGGACGTTCGACCAGCTGCTGGTGACGCCTTTCCGCCCGGCCGAGATCATGGCCGGCAAGGCGCTGCCGTCGCTGCTGATCGGCATGGTCCAGGCGACGACCATTCTCCTGGTGGCCCAGTTTTGGTTCCGCATCCCGTTCGCCGGCTCCTTCGTGACCCTCTACGTGGGACTGAGCTTCTTCCTGCTGGCGGCGGTGGGGATCGGGCTGCTGGTCTCCTCCGTGGCGGCGACCATGCAGCAGGCGATGCTGTACTCGTTTATGCTGATGATGCCGTTCGCGCTCCTGTCGGGACTGGCCACTCCGCTCAGCAACATGCCCAAGTCCTTGCAGTACATCACGCTGGTCAACCCGCTGCGCTATGCGATCGAGATCGCGGAACGCACCTACCTGGAAGGAGCCGGACTGGACAGGCTATTGCCCGACCTGTGGCCCCTGGCCGTCATCGCGCTGGTGACGCTCTCGGCGGCCTCCTGGATGTTTCGCCACCGCCTCACCTGAGACCGGGCGGAACAAATCGGAGCGGGAGGCGTAGATCCCCGCTCCGGGAGTTTGGCGCACCGATCCCGAGTCGGTCTTGACTGGCCCGTTCGCCGACGCTATCTGGGGGGTCTCTGCTCCGATAGAACCGAGTTAACCGGCCCCCTAGGACGGTCCTGGAGTCGAGGGGTTCCAGGATCGGGTTTCGTGCATGGCCGCGGTCACACACGGCGGGGGCATTATGAGCCATTCCGTTGGGACCCGACGCCCGCGGGCCGTTTCCTGCCGGGCAGCCAAGACGCTGGCCGGCTTCGCCCTGCTGGCCGGCGGTTGCACGACCCTCCAGGAATGGGTGCGGAACAGTTTCCAAGTCGGCCCGAACTACCAGAAACCTCCGGCAGCCGTCGCCCCGGCGTGGATTGATGCCGCCGACCCCCGCGTCGCCGGCAAGGCTGCGGAAGTCGATGCCTGGTGGGACGTTTTCCAGGACCCGGTGCTCAATTCCCTGATCGAGACCGCGTACCGCCAGAACCTGGACCTGAAGACCGTGGCGACGCGCGTCCTGCAAGCCCAGGCGCAGCGGAACATCACGGCCGGCAATCTCTTCCCGCAGTCGCAAAGCGCGCTCGGCGCCTACGCGCACGCCCAAATCAGCAAGAACCTCGGATTCTTTCCCACCACGCCCCTGGGAGGAGGCTTTCCGACCAACCTTAACCTGTGGGTCACCGGCTTCAACGCTTCCTGGGAACTCGATTTCTGGGGCCGGCTCCGCCGGGCCATCGAGTCCTCGAATGCGGAGCTAAGTGCCTCGGTCGAAAGCTACCATGACGCCCTGGTCACGCTGCTGGCCGACCTGGCCACCAATTACGTGCAAATCCGCACATTCCAGCAGCGGATCGCCTATGCCCGCCGCAACGTCGAGATCCAGCGAGGCTCACTGCGCCTCGCCGAGGCGCGGTTGAAGCAGGGGAAGGCTACCGCGCTGGACGTGAAGCAGGCCCGCTCCAGCCTGGCCCAGACCGAGTCGTCGATTCCGCCCCTGGTGATCGCCTTGCGGCAGGCCAACAACCGCCTCTGCGTCTTGCTAGGCCAACCGGCCCAGGACCTCTGTCTCCACGAGGCGCCCATCCCGGCGACGCCCCCGGAAGTGGCGGTGGGTATTCCCGCCGAACTGCTCCAGCGCCGCCCGGACGTGCGGCGAGCGCTGCGAGAGGCAGCGGCCCAGAGTGCGCAAATCGGCGTGGCCGAAGCGGATTTTTATCCTCAGATCGGCATGACGGGTTTCATCGGCTATGTGGCGGATGACCTGCGGAGGCTTTTTGCGGCGGACAGTTTTACGGGCCTCATCCTCCCGAATTTCCAGTGGAAAATCCTGAACTACGGCCGCATCCGCAATAACGTCCGCGCACAGGATGCCCGCTTCCAGGAGAAGGTCTTGCAGTATCAACAAACGGCATTGACGGCCGGCCGGGAGGTGGAGGACGCCCTCGTGGCGTTCCTCCAGTACCAATTGCAAGCGCGCAGCCTGGAAGAGAGCGTGAAAGAGGCCGAGGATTCCGTGGACCTCGTTCAAGCCCAGTACAAGGGAGGACTCGTCGATTTCAACCGTGTGTTCACCACGCAGTCCCAGCTCGTGTCCCAGCAGGATCAGCTGGCGGCCGCCCGCGGAAACATCGCCACCAGTCTGATCGCGGTCTACCGTGCCCTCGGCGGAGGATGGCAGTCCTTCACGAACGGCCCGGTGCCCCTGGCATGTACGATGCCTCCCGCGAAGCAAGCGGAAGAGACGGGGGCCGAAGATCAAGCCGCGGATTCGGAATGACCGAGGGCACAGAAGTCCGTCCAGGGTGCGCCAGCCGCCCCTGTACCAGAGGTTTGGTTAGAGGCACTAACCAAATAGGCGAGCGGGGGGCGTAAGCCCCCTGTTGACGGCGACAAACAGGGGGCTTACGCTCCCCGCTCGCCAAACAGTTACCGCTTCTTAGGGTCTGTTTATGGGGTGGCATTTTGGTAGGGATGGGACGCTCGGCGCCGCTGCGCAGTGGTCCTGCATACAGATCGATCTTCACCGCATGGAACAGCGGTCCGGACAGCGGTTGGCGACTCAAACGAGTTCCGGCAGCGGGTTGGCGTCCTCCTCGGCCAGGTACTGCGGCCGGCCGGTGAGGTCCGGCAGCGTCGCCCGGTGGCAGTCGATCCCGAGGTTGTGGTAGAGGGTAGCGAACAACTCGCCCCACGTGACCGGCCGGGCGATCGCCTCTCCCGCGATCCGGTCGGTCGCCCCGATCACCTGCCCCGTCTTCATCCCGCCGCCGGCCAGCAGCGCACAGTTCACCTGCGGCCAGTGGTCGCGTCCGACCTGGGCGCTGATCTTCGGCGTCCGTCCGAACTCGCCCATGACCACTACCGTGCAGTCCTCGTCCAACCCCCGCTGGTGAAGGTCCTCGACCAGGGCGCTGACGCACTGGTCGAAAACCGGGAAGTCCTCCGCCTCGCGTAAGAAGATGGAGTTGTCGGCGCGGCCCTCGACGTTCTTGCCGCCGTGCCAGTCCCACTTGCTGTAGTTGAGAGTGACCACCCGCGCCCCGGCCTCGACCAACCGCCGGGCCATCAGCAGGCTCTGGGGCACCCGCGGGGCGCCGTTGCCGTCCATGAACACCTTCGGGTTCCCGGTCCCGTACCGCTCGATCACGCGCACCGGCTCCTTCGACAGGTCGAGGGCGTCGGCCATGCGGGAGGACGTGAGCAGCCCGAACGCCTGTTCGGTGAAGGCGTCCATCGCCTTGACCGCGCCGTTGGCGTCGGCGTCGCGGCGCAGGTCGTCGAAGCGCTTGAGGAGCGTCTTGCGGTCGGCGAGGCGATCGACGGAGAGGCCGCGGAGGAGCATGTCTTCGCGGGTCTTGCCCATCGCGCGGAACGGGGCCATCGACGGTCCGAGGAACCCCGGCCCCGGCTCGTTGTACGGGCCGTGGGTGCATGGGTAACACAGGCTGATAAACGGCGGGACGCTCGGATCGACCGGGCCTTGCAGCTTCGCCACCACGGAGCCGAACTGTGGCCACCCGCCGCTCGGAGTCGGCTTCCTGGGGTGGTGGCCGTTGTAGACCTGAATCGCGTCGTGGTCGGCCTGGTTGCCGACCAGCGAACGAACCACCACGAGCTTGTCCATGATCCGGGCGAGCCGGGGAAGGGCCTCGCAAATCCGCACCCCGGTGACGTTGGTTGCGGCCGGCTTCCACGGGCCGGCGACTTCCTTGGGGGCGCCAGGCTTGAGATCGAACAGGTCTTGGTGAGGCGGACCTCCGACCAGATAGATGAGGATGACCGACTTGTGGGACGAGCGGATCCCGGCGGCCGCCTCAGCCCGCAAGAGACCGGGGAGGGTGAGGCCGCCCAGGCCCAGGGCGCCGATCCGAAGGAAACCGCGGCGGGACAGGTGGTGCGGGACAAAGGGTACGGGAGCGGTGAGGTCGTGGCATGTCGGCATGGGTAGCCTCGGGAGCTAGGGAACGGCGGGTCTGGGCCGGTGCCGGATGCCGGCCGGTGCGCGGCGAGGTACAGGAACTAGTTTCCCCGAGTTTCGCGCCCGGGTCAACGCCTTTGAGTGGATTTCGCTACTCGACACGCCGCTGCCGGCCCTGGCCTTGCAGCTCGCGATTCATGTAACGCTCTCGCGTTATTCGAAAGGACGGCATCCCCGGCTAAGGTAGCCTACCGAATGGCTCACGTCGCCCCTCGCTCGCCTTAAGTTTGCAAATAATCTTTGAAGCTTCGGCGGGACGATGCTAGGATGGGAGTGACTCGAAGCCTGCCCCTGCCGAACCTCCCGCGATGAGTTGCTCCCCACCGCGAGTACACCTGAGGGCGGAACGATGAATCTTCGATCCCCCGGGTCCATCTTGATCGTCTCCTGCTACGAGTTGGGGCATCAACCGCTCGGGGTGGCCCTGCCCCTGGCGTTTCTGGAACGAGCCGGTTTCGCGCCGGATGCGTTGGACATCTCGGTGCAGGACTTCGACGAGGCCAAGGTCGCGCAGGCACGCCTGGTCGCTATCTCGGTCCCCATGCACACGGCCCTGCGCCTGGGCGTCCGCGTCGCCGAGCGCGTCCGGCAGCTTAATCCGGCCGCGGCGGTTTGTTTCTATGGACTGTACGCGGCCCTGAACGCCGACTATCTCCTCGAACACGGCGGCGACTACTGCATCGGCGGCGAATGCGAGACGCCGTTGGTCGCCCTCGCCGAAGCACTGGATGCCGGACGAATCGGCGCCGTCGAGGGAGTCTATCAGCGCGGCCAAGCGGCTCAACCGTTTCTGCAGCGGCTGCCGTTCCCGCTGCCGGTCCGCTCGCCGCTGCCGCCGCTCGAAAAGTATGCTCGCCTCGAACACAAGGGCGAAAGCCGAGTGGTCGGCTACGTCGAGGCGAGCCGCGGCTGCCGTCACCTGTGTACGCATTGCCCGATCCCGCCCGTCTACGGCGGACGGTTCTTCATCATTCCGCGGGACGTCGTCCTGGAAGACATTCGCCGCCACGTCCGCGCGGGGGCCACGCACATCACGTTTGGCGATCCCGACTTCCTCAACGGTCCGGGACACTCCCTGAAGATCGTCCGCGCCCTGCACGCGGAGTTCCCCGAGCTGACTTTTGATTTCACTGCCAAGATCGAGCACGTCTTGAAGCATCCCGAGGTGTTCCCCGAGTTGGGCGCCTCGGGCTGCCTGTTCATGGTCTCCGCGGTGGAGTCGCTCAGCGAGCGCGTGCTCACGGTGCTGGAGAAGAACCACACGAGGGCGGACATCGAGAAGGCGCTGAAGATTGTCCATGCGGCCGGCATCGCGCTGCGGCCCACCTGGGTCGCCTTCACGCCCTGGACCACCCTCGAGGACTATCGGGAAGTGCTGGAGTTCATCGAGGCGAATGGGCTGATCGACCACGTGGACCCCGTGCAGTACACTATCCGCTTGCTGGTCCCACCGGGTTCCTATCTGGCGGAGCGCCCCGCCATGCGGCCGTACCTGGGCCCGCTGGACGAAGCGGCGTTCAGCTACCACTGGGACCACCCCGACCCGCGCATGGACCGGCTGCAAAAAGCGGTCAGCAAGCTAGTCGAGGCGGACGCGACGTCGGGCGCGGACCCGGCCGATACCTTCTACCGCGTGCGCGATCTGGCGGCCGGACGGAAGCCGAACGGTGTTGTGCATCCGCTGCCTCGGGATCGCATGAGAGCACCGCGGTTGAGTGAACCGTGGTTCTGCTGAGCGGAGCCGACCGAGGGTCAGTTGGACCCACTGCACAGCTCCAAAGCGATACTGCCCGTTGTCCCGATGCTGCCCACCGTTTAGAAAGACTAACGCTCGATGAACACGGCCCAGCAACTGCAAGACCTTCTTCAACTCCAGACGGCCCCGGTCGCGCTGGCCTTTCAGGACGCGCCACCGGCCCATCTTCCCCGCATGGCCGCGGCCGCGCCCTCCGGCTGCACGTTTTGGAAGCGTGCCGCCGCGGGGCAAGCCTTCTACACCGAAGTATCCGACCACTACAACTGCCCCATCGGGGCCTACACCCACGGCGTCGATTTGCCGCCGGCGCAGGCGAAGGAGTTGCAAGACGTCGTGGAAACGATGATCCAGCTGGGCTATCTCCGGCCGGAAGAAGTTCCCGGCATTCCACGCCGGCAGAGCAAGCTCGGCGTCGCTCTCTACGCGCCGCTGGCGACGGCGCCGTTCGAGCCGGAGGTCGTCCTCGTGTGCGGCAACGCCAAGCAGATCATGCTGCTGACGGAGGCGGCGCAAGCCGCCGGCGTCGGCGCCGAGGCGCCGCTGATGGGACGTCCCACCTGTGCGGCGGTCCCGACGGTCCTGCAAACCCAGCGCAGCGCGGCCAGTCTCGGCTGCATCGGCAACCGCGTTTACACCGAGATGGCCGATGACGAACTGTACTTCGCCCTGCCCGGCGGCCAACTCGGCCGAGTGGTGGAGAAGTTGGCAACGATCGTCAACGCGAACCGCGAGCTGGAGAAGTACCATCGTGCGAAACGAGCAACCCTAGGCGTTTGACCCGATCCCCGGGAGAGGAGCCATTCTCATGCAACACAGAATGTGGGCGGCCGCTCTGGGCCTGGTGTTTGGCGTCGCGCTGCCCGCCAGCGCCGAGATCATCAAGGGCCGCCTGGCCATCCGCGGCGCCGAAATGAGCTGATGAGGCGGGATGGCGTGTGACGCCATCGCACGTCAGTATGACGTGGACGCGGATTCGACGAAGCTCAATCGGCCCCAAGAACAAAAGGGCGGCTATCAGTTCGGCACCATCGAGTTTGTCGCCAAGAAGGGCAAGTCGATTGACCTGGACAAGATCCACGAGTCGATCGCCGCCACGCGCCTGTCGGGCGGCACCAACATGCGCATGGATTACCTGGAAATCACGGCCAAAGGCGAGGTGATCGAGCGGGACAAGCAGCTGGTCTTGAAGGTGTCCGGCACGGGACAGGAATTCGTGCTGATCGAGGAACCCACGGCGAAGGACGCCCTGAAGCGTCTGCGCGAGGCCGTGGCGCGGGGGGACAAGGTGTCCACGGTCACGGGCCGCGTTCCCGGCTGGAACGGTCGTTTTCCCGATGTCCTGGCGGCGTGGGCGAAGACCCCCGACAGTCAGAAACGGAAGCTCGCGGTGGTGGATTTCAAGGTCGAGACGAAGTAAAGAACTGTCCCGCAATGACTTCCCCGTTTAGCCGCGACGCGCAGCGGAGCGCGGGCAGTGCCCGCGCTCCGCTGCGCGTCGCGGCTAAACGAAGTTATTGCTGGACGCGTCCAATTAGAAAGACAACGATGAGAGACCAGCTACGCAGCTTGTCCGGCGCTCTGCTCGCCGTGGCGGGCGCGGCGCCGACCTGAACGACGGCGGGGTTCCTGGCCCTGCTCGGGTTAGCGGGGAGCGCCACGGCCCGACTGGTGACCCACTGGCTTGCGCCGGTCCTGATCGGCCTGTCGGTGTTGTTCCTGCTGCGCTCGTTTTACATCCTGTACGTGCGGCGGCGCGGCACGCGGGTCAGCGCCGTCATTACCTGGATTTCGGCGGTCTTCGTTCTCGGCTTCTGGACCTGGCAGCTGATGTAGAGGAGTTCCCGTGAACGCGCTTCGCATTGTGGGCTGCCTGTTGGCATCGTGCCTAATCGCCCAGGGATCCGCGCGCGGCCAGGACGCCGCCAAGGAGATCACCAACTCCATCGGGATGAAGCTGGTCCTGATTCCCGCGGGCAAGTTCGTCATGGGTTCGCCGGCCGGCGAAGCCGAGCGCGACGCCGGTGAAGATCCGCACGAGGTCGTCCTCACGCGGCCGTTCTACCTCGGCGTCTACCCGGTCACGCAGGGCCAGTTCCAGAAAGTGATGGGCAAGAACCCGTCGTTCTTCCATCCGAAGAACGGCGGCAGTCTGGACCACCCGGCCGATCAGGTGCGGTGGGGCGACGCCCGCGAGTTTTGCACGAAGCTCTCGGCGCTTGCCGAGGAGAAGAAGGCGGGCCGGACCTACCGCCTGCCGTCCGAGGCCGAATGGGAGTACGCCTGCCGCGCCGGCACCACCACGCCCTTCAACGTCGGCGACGCGCTCTCCTCCAAGCAGGCGAACTTCAACGGCAACTTCCCCTACGGCCGCGCTCCGAAAGGGTCTTTCTTGCGCCGGACGGTGAAGGTCGGCTCGTACCCGCCGAACGCCTGGGGCCTGTACGACATGCACGGCAACGTCTTGCAGTGGTGCAATGACTGGTACGACCCGGATTACTACCAGAAGAGTCCCAGGGAAAATCCGAAGGGGCCGGACAAGGGCGTGGTTGCGACCGGCTTCCGGAGCGATTTCTTCGTGGTGGTCCGCGGCGGTTGCTGGCTGGACGAAGGTCGGGCCTGCCGTTCGGCCCGCCGTTTTCGGCTGCAGCAGAGTGAGCCTTATCGCTGGACCGGCTTTCGCGTGGCGTGCGACGTGGCCGGCAAGTGACAATCCGGCACATACCAGGAGAACCACGGATAACACGGATAAGAAAAGCAGAGAAAGCCGTATCCAGCCGGCACACCCTTGTTTCATCGGTATCATTAATATCCGCGTTATCCGTGTTATCCGTGGTTGAAGACCTTTGAGGGCGGTCCCATGAAAAACGAGCTTCGCAGTGTGTCGGCCGCGATCATGAGCGTGCTTGCCGCGCTGCCGTGGTGAGCCATCACCTGAATGGTCCTTAATGGGACTTCAGCCCTGCTCGGGTTAGCGGGGAGCGTCACAGCAACCGCCGTCAGCGGCTGGATTGCCCCAGTCCTGGTATGCGCTTCGATCGTCCTGATTGGACGGTCGTTCTACGTCATTTACGTGCGCGGCATTCGCACGCGAGCGACCGTCGTAATTGCATGGTCCGCTCTGGTGTTCATCATCGGCTTCTGGACGTGGCAGCTGACGATGGGCAGAGGGTGACCGCTTCCGCGTGGGTTTACGAGGTATTCTATGTTCGGGCGAACGGGCGTGGCGTGGGTGCTGGCGGCCTCGGCGTTCTGGCTGTCCGCTTGCGGTCGGGTACACAAGCCGGAGAAGAGCTTACCGGCGGAGACGAAGGCGGAGTCTCCCGCCGCTGTGCAGCGGATCACGTTGCACGTGCCGGGCATGATCGACCGCCAGGGCATCACCTGACTTACCTGAAAGAACGTCGTTCAAGAAGCCCTGTTAGGGCTTCCAGGCATCGAGAAGGTCGACGTCGATCTGAAAAAAGACCTGCTCCACGTTCGTTACGATCCGGCCAAGGTGACACCAGAGCAGATGCTCCAGGAGATTGACAAGCTCGGGTACGAAGGGAAGATCCTTGCGGACGGCGACACCGCGTCCAAGCCTTGAGCGGTTCTCCCGCGACCAAGAGGGAGGTTTCGCCGATGCGTGTACTGTTTCGATCCATCCTGGGAATGTTTATGGCCGACCGAGGTCCATCGGACAGCCCGCCGTCCCCCGCGGATGTGGTCGCCCACGTTCCGGGCCTGACCTGACCGCGCGGCTGACCGGATCGGGTGCGGAAAGCACTCGGTACTCTACCGTGGGTAGAGCAAGGCACGATTCAGATGAACTTCAAGGCCCGCGAGCTGAGGTTTTGCCTGAAAGACAAGAGCCAATGCGACGACGAGGCGCTCAAGAAGGCGCTCAAGGCCGAGGGGTTTCCGGACGTCCAGGTCCAAACCGGGCCGTCGTGACCACGTGGGGCCACGGTCCCGATACCGTAATCAAGGAGAGCATTGATGTCCGCAATCCGCAGCGGCGCTTCCGTTGCACTCGGGCCGCAAGAACTGGGTCCGCCCGTGAACGTGGCGGAAGCCCCGGCCGCGACGCTCCGGGAGATCGTTCGCCGGCACGGGACGCCGACTTATGCCTACGATTTGCAGCGCATCCGCACGCAGGTGGACCGGCTGCGCGAATCCCTTCCGCGGCAGGTGGAGCTGTTCTATTCGCTCAAGGCCAACCCCTCTTTAGGACTCTGCGGCTTCCTGGCGGACTGCGGCCTGGGAGCGGACGTCGCCTCGGCGGCCGAATTGGTGACGGCCCGCGAAGCGGGATTTGCCGCGCAGCGTCTCCTGGTGACCGGACCGGATCGTTCGTCCGCCTTGCTGGCCGAGCTGCGTTCCGTCCCCGAGGCGATCCTGTCCATTGATTCGCTCAGCGAATTGCAGCAACTCGCCGGCCTGGGGCTGTCCCACCGCGCGCTGCTGCGTCTGCGGCCAGACTTCCCTTGCCAGGCGGTCTGCACGGCCGGCCCGGACTCTCGTTTCGGCCTCCTTTTCGACGAGCTGGAACGCTGCCGGGAACACATCGGCCCCGGCGGCATCCGCGTCATCGGCTTCCATATCTTCGCGGGCTCGCAGGTGCTCGATGCCGCCGCCGTGGTCCAGCACCTGCGCGGCGCCCTGGACGAGTCGCTCCGCGCCGCCGAAGTGCTCGGCCTGGCTCCGGAGGTCATCGACCTGGGCGGCGGCTTCGGCGTCCCCTACGCGCCGGGAGAGCCTGAGCTGGATCTGGACCCCATCCGCGCAGCGCTGCACGCCATCGTCCAGGGGGCGCCGCAGAGCCGTATCTTCATGGAGCTGGGCCGGTACTTGGTGGCGCAGTCCGGCTGGTATCTGACCTCGGTGCTTGCGCTGCAACGGCAGGCCGGCCGCAAGGCGGTCGTGGTGGACGGCGGCACTCACCAACGAGGCGACATGTGCGGCATCGGTCTGCGCCACAAGGCGACCCCGGTATCTCTCGCGGATCGGCCCGGTCCCGTCAGCCCGACGGATGTTCTCGGCTGCCTGAGCCATCCGGGGGACGTGTTGGCCGAGGCTTATCCGCTGCCGCCGCTGGCACCGGGCGACGTCGTGGCCTTTCCCAACGCCGGGGCTTACGGGCTGTGCGCCTCTCCCTGGTCCTTCAACGGACATCCCATCGCCGCCGAGGTGGTTTTCGATGGGGAGCGAATCGAAACCATCCGTTCGCGCCCGCCGACCCGTGCCGTCCTGGAGGGTCAGGTCCGCCTTCGCCCGGCGGAACCTTCGATCGCAAACGGCGAAGCGGCGCTGGAGCATTATACCGAGCTGAAAACCGTGACTGTTCAGCTGAGCCATACCGCCGCCGCACCCAAGGGTTGACGTTAAGGAGCCGTCCAACAACAAGTTCCCCGTTTAGCCGCGACGCGCAGCGGAGCGCGTCGGCCCCGCGCTCCGCTGCGCGTCGCGGCTAAACGAAGTTATTTGTGGACGCGCCCTTATCCTCTCAGCCCAGGAGCTTTTCCAGCTGCGGATAAGCCAGCTGGCCGCTCCACTCATGGCCGCCCTCGAAGCGATCAACGAGCAGCCGATCCTTGGCGTCCAGCGCCGCATAGACGCGGCGCATGCGCGTCAGGGCGTCGTCCGCCCGGCGCGGCTCGATCAGTCCATCGCGCGAGCCGACCTCCCAGACCGCCGGCCGCGGCGCAATCAGTCCGCCAATCTCCGGCACGTCGCCATACTGGAGCAGGCCGGGGATGACCTGGGCGCCGCAGCTATAAGGCCCGGCGATGCGTTCCTGCATGACGTTGAGGGCGCCGGAAACAACGGCGATACGGATGCGCGGCTCCAGGGCGGCGGTGAGCATGGCCATGCGTCCGCCGTAGGACAGGCCGACGCAGCCGAGACGCTCGGCGTCTACGCGCGGGTGCCGGGCGAGCAGTTCCAGCGTCCACAGGCAATCGCGGAGGTTCTCGGCGATCAGCAGTTTGCCTAGCAGTTGCAAGCGGATGAAGGTGATGGCGCACGCATCCTGCTTGCCGTAGGCGTCGCGCGGACCCAGGCGATCGCCGAACGGCGTCAGACACGGCACCGCCACGACGTAGCCGCGACGGACCAGCTGCCGGCCGTAATCGTACTGGCAGTTCCGGATCGCCTGGGCGACGCCCGGCAGATCGTCGCGGCCGGCGACCGGGTGATGGCCGAAGGGTCCGTGTCCGTGGATCGCCAGCACGCCGGGACGCGGCTTGTCGGACTGGCCGCGCGGCAGCAACAGGTACAGCGGCAGCGACGGATGTCCCTCGCACTCCAACCGCAACTGCTCGCGGCGATGGTCGTCCAGATCGACGGATTGCCGGACCACCGTTTTCCACTTCGCCGGCGGCGCATGGGGACCGAGCAGGGAGCGCAGCTTGGCGGCGAACTCGGCTTGCCACTTGTGGCCGTCCTCGGCCGTGCGGCCACGAAACTTCATCGCCAGTGGCGCCTTGTCCGCTTGCTGGCGAATCCATTCGTCGGTGTCGCCGCGGCGAGGACTTTCCGCGGCATTCCCACGTGGAAGTGACGGCGCCGCCAGCACGGCGGACGCCCCCAACAGAAAGCGACGACGGGAACGGTTCGTGTTGCGCTGGGCCATGATTTCCTTCTCCGGGTGTTTCGCTTGCAACCGATTGTACACCGGCGAGCCGGCGGCGTCCGCCGGCCGCCTGTGTTGACGCCGCCCGAAGCCGCCCCTATCCTCTCTCCATCCCTTCCCGGATGGAGAGAGCCGGTGAACCTCCCCCGTCTATTGCTGCGAAGGCTGCTCGGCCTACGCTTGCCGTTTACGCAAGGCACTCTCCGCGTGCCGGGCCTGCAATCCCCTGTTCGTATCCACCGCGACCGCTGGGGCATTCCGCACATCGAGGCAGACAACGAGCGCGACGCCTATTTCGGCATCGGCTTCTGCCACGCCCAGGATCGCACCTTTCAGCTTGAACTCCTGCTGCGCGTCGTCCGCGGCACCCTGAGCGAGCTGGTCGGCGCCGAGGCTCTGCCGATCGATCGGCTGTCGCGGCGGATCGGCTTTCACCACGCCGCCCGCGAACAATGGCCGGTGCTCAACGCCGAGGTGCGGGGCATGCTCGACGCCTATGCGCGCGGCGTCTGCGCCGGCGCGACGCACGGCCTGCCGCGACGGCCACACGAGTTCGCCCTGCTGCGCTCGGCGCCGACGCCGTGGACGGCGCTGGACAGCCTCGGCGGCGTCAAGTTGATCTCGTTCACCCTGGCCAGCAACTGGGACATCGAGCTGGCCCGGCTGCGCGTGCTGCTCGAAGACGGACCCGAGGCACTGACGGCCCTCGATCCGGCCTATCCGCCGTGGCTGCCGGTGACGGCGCCGCCAGGGCGACAGGCCGGGCCGATGCTGGATCGTCTGGCTGAGGAGCTGAAGGCGTTCACCGCCGTCATGCGCCACCGGCGGCTCGAACAACTGGGCCGTCGCCGCCAGCCGCACCGCCACCGGCCGGCCGCTCCTGGCCAACGATCCGCACCTCGACGCGCGTTTGCCGCCGCACTGGTATCTGATCCACGCTCGCACACCGCAATGGTCGATGGCCGGAGCGACCTTCCTCGGCGGTCCCGCCGTGCAGTGCGGCCACAACGGCTTCGCCGCCTGGGGCGTGACGGCCGGACTCATCGACAACACCGACCTGTTCCGCGAACAGATCGGCCCGGACGGCCGCAGCGTGCGCCAGGGTGACAGTTTCGTACCCTGCCCGGTGCGCGAGGAGGTCATCGCTGTGCGGGGCGCAGCCCGCGTCACCGAGCGCGTGCTGGTTACGCCGCGCGGCCCCATCGTCAGCCCGGCCCTGCGCGGCTGTGCCGAAGCGTTGTCGCTGCGAGCAGTGTGGCTCGATCCGCGGCCGCTGGACGGCCTGCTGCACTTGCATCGCGTCCGCAGCTTCGACGAGTTTCGCCGGGCCGCCGTGTACTGGCCGGCCGCGTCGCAAAACATGGTCTATGCCGACCAATCCGGCGCCATCGGCTGGCAGATGTTCGGCCAGGCGCCGAAGCGTCGCCGAGGCTGGGGACTGGTCCCGGCACCCGGTTGGGAACCGGACGCCGGCTGGGAGTCGGATCTGGTGCCGGCCGAGCAGCTGCCGCACGTCCAGGATCCGGCCGAGGGCTTCGTGGCCACGGCCAACAATCAACCGCTGCCCGATGGCGTCGGTCCCTTCCTCGGCGTGGACTGGCTCGATGGCTACCGCGTCGCCGCCATCGCCCGCGAACTGAGCGCCCGCGCCGATTGGGACGTGCCGCGCACGCTGGCCTTGCAGATGGACCAGCACACCGTCGCCTGGGACGACCTGCGCGACGCCGTGCTGTCCGCTCCCGCCGGCGATGCCGACGCCCGGCAAGCCCTGGAGTTGCTGCGCCGCTGGGATGGCCGGGTGTCCGTCGATTCGCCGGCCGCGACCATGTATGAGTTGTTTCTGTCGGAGATGGAAGGCCGGGCGGCGCGGGCGAAGGCGCCGCGCACGTTCGCCACCGTCCTCGGCGAGCCGCTGGGTCCGATCACGCCGTACAACTTCCTCTGCTACCGCCGTACCGGCCATCTGGCCCGGCTGTTGCGCGAGCAGCCCGCCGGCTGGTTCCAACGTCCCTGGCCGGACGAAATCGCCGACGCGCTGTCCGCCGTGGTGCGCCGACTGCGGACGAAGCACGGGACCGACCCGGCCCGCTGGGCTTTCGGTCGGCTGCGGAAGCTCATTCTGCGTCACCCGCTCGGCCGCGTCCGCTGGCTGGCGCCGATCTTCAATCGCGGGCCGATCCCCTATGGCGGCGATGCCGACACCATTAACCAGGGAGCCGTGCTGCCGCTCGATCCGCTGGCGGCGGTGGACACCATCGCCTCGCTGCGCACCGTCCTCGATGTGGGCGCCTGGCACAACAGCCGTTTTTCCCTGCCCGGCGGCCAGTCCGGCAATCCGTTGTCTCCGCACTATGACGATCTGTTCCCTTTGTGGAAGCGAGGCGAGGGTGTGCCGATCGCCTGGACCGAGGAAGAGGTTCGCCAGGCGGCGGTTCGGACGCTCGAACTGACCCCGATTTAGACAGAGGAATCGAGGACGTATTGCAGTCGTCGCGGAGTTCGCGGATGGCGGGCGTATCGACAGCTCCGCGAGGCCGCCGCCGAGTTGAGCAAGCAGCGACAGCGCGTCGCCGACCGTCTGGCGAAGAAAACGCAGAAACAGTTCGCGGACCTCGGCATGGTTGGGGCCAAGCTGGAGGCGGTGCTGGAGACAAATCCGCTGGGGGACGATCCGGCCCAATCCGACGTTCCCTCCCGGGGGCGCCGATCAGTTGGAGCTGACGCTGGCGGCCAACCCCGGCGAACCGGCCTTGCCGCTGCGCAAGGTGGCGTCCGGCGGCGAGCTATCGCGCACCATGCTCGCCCTCAAGACCGTGCTCGCCGGACACGATTCGCGGCACCCTCGTCTGCGGGTAGAGCGAATCGCTCCATGAGCGACATCTCTCCCCGTCTCCCGATTGCCGGTTGTCTCCGCTCGGCCAGGAGGCGACATTTCCCGCCACTCTCTCTGGGTGGCCAAGTGGCAAACGGCCCAGTTATCCCCTAGCTGACCAACGACATAGCTGTTTGCCACCCCGTTTGCCCCGGCATAAACTGGCAAAATGCCGGTGGCTCGAAAACATCCTCTCGTTGGCCTTGGAGAGATACCAACCGTGACAAGCCGCATGATTCGCGTCCGCACTCTCTTACTGTTCCTACTAGTCGGTCTGCTGTCCTTGCCCACCGCTCGCGCAGCGGAAGCGGCAGCGAAGGTATACGTCATCCTCTGGTTTGATACCGAGGATTATCTGCTGCCCGCCAGCGACGACGCGGCCCTGCATCTAGCGGACTTCCTCAGCAACGAAGGCGTTCGCGCCACCTTCAAGGTGGTCGGCGAGAAGGCGCGCACCCTGGAGCGCCGCAAACGCACCGATGTGATCGCCGCTCTGAAAAAGCACGAGATCGGTTTTCACTCCAACTGGCACAGCGTCCAACCCAGTCCGGCGCTGTACCTGTCTCAGCTCGGTTGGGACGAGGGCGTTGGGGAATTTGACCGGCGTGAGGGACCCGGACGTGCCGACGTCGAGCGCGTTTTCGGCCAGGCGCCGACCTGCTACGGCCAGCCCGGCAGCTCGTGGGGACCGCAAAGTTACGGCGCCATGAGCCGGTGGGGCATGAAGGTCTATCTCGACGCGGGCAGCCACGTCAACTTGAACGAACGGCCGTGCTATTACTGCGGCGTCCTGAATCTGTACAAGCTGGCCCACACGCTGCGGGCCAACCTCAATAACCCGAAGGAGCTGCCTCAAGCGGAGGAGCGTTTTGTCCGCGCTCGCCAGGAGTTGCTCGCCGAGGGCGGCGGCGTGGTCAGCATCTTCTATCACCCTTGCGAGTTCGTCCACAAGCAGTTCTGGGACGGCGTCAACTTCGCCAGGGGCCAGAACCCGCCGCGGACGCAGTGGAAGGAGCCGCCGGCCAAGACGGCCGAGGAAACACGCTCGTCTTACCAGGTCTTCGAGGAGTACGTTCGCTTCCTCAAACGCTTCCCCGAGGTGCGATTCATCACGGCGTCGGAGGCGGCCCGGCTGTACCGCGATCGCGCTCGTGGTCGTCGCTTCGGCGCCGCCGAGATCAAGACCCTCGCGGAGTCCGTCGGCGCGGACGTGACTTTCCAGACGTTCAAGGACCATGCGCTCTCGGCCGGCGAAGTGTTCACGCTGCTCAATGCGTATGTCGCGGAACGCGGCAACGGCCATGCTCCCGAACACGTCGAACTGAAGGAGACGCCGCTCGGGCCGACCGGACGGGTTCCCGTGCTGACGGAGGCGGTGACGACGGATGCCAGCCAGTTTCGGCGGACCAGCCTGGACGTCGCCGACTTTCTCCGCAAGCAGGGGCGCATCCCCACGGCCGTCTGGCTCGGCAGTCGGCCGGTGCCGCCCGAGGCGTACCTGGCCGCCCTGGCCCGCGTCGCTCAGACGCTGCTCGACGAAAAGGCCATGCCGGAGACGATCGAAGTCAAGCCGGCCAAGCTGACGGCGGCGAAGTACGTCGCCGACGATGACCCGAAGAAACTGTGGGGCTGGGTGATCTTCCCGCCCAACTTCCGGGCGCCGGCGCTGATGGAGTTGGCGAAAAAGCAAGCGTGGACGCTGAAGCCGGCGATCCTGGATCAAGAATAGGGTTTAGGGTTTAGGGTTTAGGGTTTAGGGTGAAGAACAGCCAACCACGCTTGGCCTCTGTATCCCAAACCCCTAAACCCTAAACCCTAAACCCTACTCCGTTGGTCAACGCACGGCGAACCCATAAACTAAGAGCGACCCATGAGCGGTCTTCCGCCCGTTTCGTGAGCGAGGTACGCACATGACCCCTGCACCGATCCCCGGAAGATTGGCCTTGCTGGTCGGCGGCGGTCCAGCCCCGGGGATCAACGGCGTCATCAGTTCGGTGGCCATCGAGGCTGTCGAACAGGGCATCGAGGTGATCGGCTTCCGCGACGGGTTTCAATGGCTGGTCAAGGGCGACGCCGACCACCACCGCAAGCTGTCCATCGACGACGTCAAGGCCATCCACCTGCGCGGCGGCTCCATCCTCGGCACCTCGCGCACCAACCCCACCCGCTCCGAGCAGGACATGCAGAACGTGCTGGACGTGTTCCGCCGTCTGAACGTGACCATGCTGGTGACCATCGGCGGCGACGACACGGCCTATTCGGGCAGCCAGGTCTATCTCAAGGCGGCCGGGGCCGTCCGCGTCGCCCACGTGCCCAAGACCATCGACAACGACCTGCCTCTGCCCGGCTCGACGCCGACGTTCGGCTTCGAGACGGCCCGGCAGGTCGGCGTCGGCATCATTCGCAACCTGGCCGAGGACGCGCGGACCACGTCGCGCTGGTATCTCATCATCAGCATGGGCCGGGCGGCCGGGCACCTGGCGCTGGGCATCGGCAAGGCGGCCGCGGCGACCTTGACCATCATCCCCGAGGAGTTCGGCGGCCGCCGCGTCACGCTCGACGAGGTGTGCGACATCCTCATCGGCAGCGTCATCAAGCGGCGCAGCATGCACGCCAATTACGGCGTCGCCGTGCTGGCGGAGGGATTGCTGGAGGCCATCGGCGAGACCGGCTTGCTGGAGTGCATGAGCACCGCTCAGCTCGGCCGCTACGGCCAGATCATCCGCGATCCGCACGGCCATCTCCGCCTCGGCGAAATCGAGTTCGGCCGCATGATCAAGGACCGCTTGTCGGCCCGCCTGGAGGAGATCAACCTGCCGGTCACGCTGATCGACAAGGACCTCGGCTACGAGATGCGCTGCGCCGACCCGATCCCGTTCGACGCCGAGTACACCCGCGACCTCGGCTACGGGGCCGTCAAGTTCCTCCGCTCCGAGGAGGCCGGCCGGTTCGGGGCCATCATCAGCCTGGTGGGCGGCCATCTCGAACCGCTGCCGTTTACGCAAATGATCAATCCGCAGACGCTGCGCATGCAGACGCGGCGGGTGGACGTCAACGGCGAAGGATATGAATGCGCCCGTCGTTACATGATCCGCCTGGAGCGCCGCGATTTCGACAACGCGCAGCGCCTGTCGCGGCTGGCCAGCGCCTCCGGCATGACCGCCGAGCAGTTCCGCCAGCGCTTCGAGTACCTCGTGGCGACATGACACGATCTCGCCTCGCCTCGGTTCGGGACGGAGAGAATCGTTCAACCCCCCATGATGGATTGTTTCGCCCTCCTTCCGACGGCCTGCCCTCCGAGTTGGACCCTCAGACCCCGACGCCCGCTGTCGTATTTCGCGGAGAACGTTCTCATGCTCGATTGCTCCCGGCGGCATCCGCCCCGTAGGTCGTCGCTGCTTCTGCTCCTTGCGGTGTCTCTCCTTTCCACTGGGGCAAACAGTCATGCCGCCGACACGCCCGCGAAGCCGGCCAAACCGGATGGGCACCCGGTCGTCCCCGGCTTCGAGCGCTTTTACGCTGCCTCCGGTGCGGATGCGGTCCAGGGCGGACGACTGTTGCTGGGCGAGTTGAACTGCATCAGCTGCCACAAGCCGGAGGCGGGCCAGGAAGGCTCGCTTCCGCGCAAGCAGGCGCCGATCCTCGATGGCGTGGCCGGCCGCGTGCGGCGCAGCTATCCTGCGCAAGTATCCTGAGCCGATCCGCAGGCGGTCAAGCCGGGCACCACCATGCCCAACCTCTTCGCCGCTCTGCCGGAGGTGGAACGGCGGGCGCAGGTCGAGGCGCTCGTCCACTTCCTCGCCTCGACCGGCACGCTCCGGCAGGAACGTCCCGACAGGAAGCCGATCGCTCCGGGCAAGCAACTCTATCACCAGGTCGGCTGCGTCGCCTGCCACGGCACGCGCGACAAGGCCGGCAACGCCGGACAAGCTGCTGCCGACCTCCGTGCCGCTGGGCGATCTGCGGGCGAAGTATTCGATCGCCAGCCTGGCGGCTTTCCTGGAGAATCCGCACGCCGTGCGCCCCTCCGGCCGCATGCCCGGCATCCTCAACGCCAAGGAGGCGCAAGCAGGTCGCCAACTACCTGTTGCAGGGTCTGGCTCTCGCCGAGCCGTCGCCGAACATGACCTACGCCTACTACGAAGGGCAGCTGGGACCGGCTGCCGGACTTCGCCAGCTCAAGCCGATGGCCACGGGGAAGACGGACGGCTTCGACCTGAGCGTGGCCCGCCGGTCGGCGACAATTTCGCCCTGCGCTTCGAGGGCTATCTGCGGATCGAGCGGGCGGGCGAATATCGCTTCCACCTGACCAGCGACGACGGCAGCAAGCTGTTCCTCGATGACAAGCTGGTCGTCGCCAACGACGGCGTCCATGCGCCGAGCACGGTCTCCGGGTCGGTGAAGCTGACGAAGGGCGTGCACAAGCTGACGGCGGACGTGTTCAATGCCGGCGGCGGCGTCGAGTTGAGCGTGGAGATCGAGGGGCCGGGCCTGGGCCGGCAGGACGTCACGCCGCTCGTCACCCTGACGCCCGAGGGCAATCCGAAGGTCGCCGTCAAGCCGATCGATCCCGGCGAAGACGATGATTTCCCGATCGAGCCGGAATTGGCGGCGAAGGGCCGCGAGCTGTTCGCGTCGCTCGGCTGCGCCGGCTGCCATCAACTGAACGCCGAGCAAGAAGCCGCTCGCGTCCGCCTTGAAGGCTCCCCGCTTGGGCAAGCTCCGTCCCGAGGGCGGCTGCCTGGCGCCGGAGCCGGCCAAGGGGCTGCCCTGGTATTCGCTCAACGCCGCCCAGCGGAGCGCCCTCGCTGCGGCTGTCCGGTCGCCAGTGCCCGCCGGCTCGCCCCGGTCCCCGCGGAAGTCGTCGCTCGGACGCTGACGACCTTCAACTGCTACGCCTGCCACGAGCGCGACAAGGTCGGCGGCCCGGAGGAGGGCTTCAACTCCCTCTTCACCACCACGCAGCCGGAGATGGGCGAGGAGGGCCGCATGCCGCCGCCGCTCGACGGCGTCGGCGCCAAGCTCAACGGCAGGATTACCTCACGACACATCCTCGACCAGGGCGCTCACGATCGGCCCTACATGCTCACGCACATGCCGGGCTTCGGCGCGGCGAACCTGCCCGGACTGGCCGCGGCGTTCGAGACGCTCGACAAGGACACGGTGGAGCCGGTCGCCAAGGTGACGTTCACGGAACCTCTGGCGCCGCGTCAAGACGGAGGCCCGGCACATGGTCGGCGGCACGTCGCTGGGCTGCGTCAAGTGCCACACCTTCGCCGGCCACAAGGCCGAGGGCGTGCAGGGCATCGACATGCTGCTCATGCCGCAGCGTCTGCAAGCACGACTGGTTCTATCGCTACCTCCTCGATCCGCAGAAACTGCGGCCCGGCACGCGCATGCCGACCGCCTGGACCAACGGCATGACCGTCTTGCCGGACGTCCTCGGCGGCTCCACCGCCAAGCAGATCGAGGCCATCTGGGTCTACCTGTCAAGACGGCAGCAAGGCCGCGCTGCCGCTGGGAATCAACAAGCACTTCATCCCGCTGGTGCCCGACAAGGAGGCGATCATCTACCGCAACTTCCTCGAGGGCGCGGGCCGCGGGCCATCGGCGTCGGCTACCCCGAGAAGGCGCACCTGGCCTTCGACGCCAACGAGCTGCGGCTGGCGCATGATCTGGCAGGGGGCATTTCATCGACGCCGCGCGGCACTGGACCGACCGCGGCGTCGGCTTCGAGCCGCCGCTGGGCGACAACGTCCTGCATCTGCCTGCCGGGGTCAGCTTCGCCGTGCTCGCCAAGCGCCGACGAGGCCTGGCCGACGAAGTCGGCGACGGAGCTGGGCTACAAGTTCCACGGCTACCGCCTGACGGCGGACGAGCGGCCGACGTTCCTCTATTCCTGCCACGGCGTCCGCATCGAGGACTTTCCCAACGCCGTGGCCAGCGTGCCCAATCCCGTCGATCCGCCGCACGCTGACACTGACCGCCGAAAGGCCGTGGACAACCTCTGGTTCCGGGCCGCGGTCGCCGACAAGATCGAACCGGCTGGCGACAAAGGCTGGTATCGCATCAACGGCGAATGGACGATGAAGATCGATGCCGGCGCCGCGCCGCAGGTCCGCAAGAGCGGCGGCAAGGTGGAACTGCTGGTGCCGGTGCGTTTCCAGGACGGCAAGGCCCGCATCGTTCAGGAGTTTGTGTGGTGAATTATGTTTAGCCGCGACGCGCAGCGGAGCGCGGGACTCTCCCGCGCTCCGCTGCGCGTCGCGGCTAAACCTGAAAGAGAATTGTTTGGACGATCTCATTTTTCCGACGAGATCCTCATGAGACGAACCTACCTCGTTTGCTGCGGCGTTCTCTTCCTCGCGGCCGTCCCGCTGCGGGCCGCGGATAAGCCACCGACGGAGGAGGACTATTACAAAATCCTCCGCTACGACGTCGCCGAAGGGCGAGGTGCTGGAGGCCGGCGCCATCGAGTTCATGCCCGACGGCCGGCTCGCCGTCGGCACGCGCCGCGGCGAAATCTGGATGGTCGCACAACGCCCTCGCCGCCGACCCGAAGGAGGCGAAGTTCACGCGCTTCGCCCACGGCCTGCACGAAGTCCTCGGCCTGGCCGCCAAGGGCGGCTGGCTCTACGTCACGCAGCGCCGCGACGTGTCGCGCATCAAGGACAGCAACGGCGACGGCAAGGCCGACGTCTTCGAGGTCGTCAGCGACGACTGGGAGATCAGCGGCGACTACCACGAATACGCCTTCGGCTCGCGCTTCGACAAGGACGGCAACCTGTGGGTGGCCCTGTGCCTGACCGGCTCGTTCACCAGCGACAGCAAGTTCCGCGGCTGGTGCCTGCAACATCACGCCCGACGGCAAGATCGTCCCGACGTCCAGCGGCGTCCGCTCGCCGGGCGGCATCGGCTTCAACGCCGAGGGCGACATCTTCTACACCGACAACCAGGGCCCGTGGAACGGCACCTGCGACCTGAAGCACCTCGTGCCGGGCGGCTTCATGGGCCACCCCGACAGCTTCAAGTGGTATCCGACCAGGCCAAGGACCTCGGCCCCGCGCCGGAGGTGCCCAAGAGCAACAGCCGCATCATGACCGAGGCCAAGCGCATCCCGCAACTACGTCCCGCCGGCGATCCTGTTCCCCTACGGCAAGATGGGCCAGTCCGCCAGCGGCATCGACTGCGACCTGTCCGGCGGCAAGTTCGGCCCGTTCGCGAAGCAACTGTTCGTCGGCGACCAGACGCACAGCACGGTCATGCGCGTCTTCCTGGAGAAGGTCAACGGCCGCTATCAGGGGGCGTGCTTCCCCTTCCGCTCGGGCTTCGGCTCGGGCAACGTGCCGATGCGGTTCGCCCCGGACGGCTCGCTGATCGTCGGCGGCACCAATCGCGGCTGGGGCTCGCGCGGGCCGAAGCCGTTCGCCCTGGAGCGGCTGGTGTGGACCGGCAAGACGCCGTTCGAGATCCACGAGATGCACGCCAAGCCCGACGGCTTCGAGCTGACCTTCACCCAGCCGGTCGATCCGAAGACGGCCGGCGATCCGAAGTCGTACTCGATGAAGACGTTCACCTACATCTATCGCGCCGAGTACGGCAGCCCGGAGGTCGATCAGACGACGCCGACGATCGATCGCGTCGACGGTCGGCGCCGACGGCAAGAGCGTGCGGCTGTACGTGAACGAGTTGCAGGAGGGCCACATCCACGACCTGAGCGCGGCGGGCGTGCGTTCGGCGGCCGGGCTGCCGCTGCTGCACAAGGAGGCGTATTACACGCTCAATTACATCCCCGCGGAGAAAGGAGAGGTAGGGACAAAGGGCCTTCGCTCAAAAAATTCCGTTCTTCCTTGTAAGGATTGGACACGTCCCCCGACTAAGAGCTAATGGAAAAACTTCCGGAACGGTGAGCGTCAGCCCCCTCCGCATGGCTACGAGGAACGTCCGTTGTCTTCCAGGCCGAGTTCTTGCAAGGATGAAGCCTTGAGCACGGCGCGTAACAGTTCCTCCAATCGCTCCGCCGGCCAGGCGTCCAGGTGCTGCAATACGGAGGGACTCAACGCGCCGAACTTCTCTTCCAACTGTACCCGCACGGCCTGGCGCATGCCTTGGGCCAAGCCTTTCTCCCACGTGGTCATTGCCATCGTCACCACCTCCCGGTACGGTTCCGTGTTGAGCAACCGTTCATATTCTCGTTGTTGCTCCTCGTCCAACTCCAGGTATGCCTCGACGCACTCGCGCAGCAGGAAACGGCGATATTCGTTCTCCGGACATTCCAGCCAAACCCGCCGCAACGCCTCGCTGCGCAACCACGCCTGCCGATCGTGTTCGGCCATGTCGTCGTCCCTCCGTGGCCGCGTTCGTCCTCCGAGTGTAGGCGACGCCAGCGACAGCGCGAAGAGCAACCGTCTCGCCTTTCGTCCGGCGGCCGAATTATAATGAGGCCGAGTGAGGATCGCCGGAACGGGAGAGATCGAAGCCGATGCCGCCGGATGAAATCGTCAGCTTCCTCTTTCGCCATCCCGTCAGCGCCGGTACGCATCTGCTCTGGTGTGTGCTGGGCATATACATCACGGGCCTGCTGTGGCGGCTCAGTCGCGGCGATCGGCTGCGCCAGCTGAGCACCGGGGCGTTTGGCCTGAGCATGGTCCTGCTCTACGGCGCCAGCGCCGCCTACCACGCCGTTCCCGGCCAGGAGCCGCTGCTGCCCTACCTCCGCAAGCTCGATCATAGCGCCATCTACGTTCTGATCGCCGGCACCTACACGCCGGTGTTCGCCGTCCTTCTGAGCGGCCGACTGCGCCTCGTCTTGCTGGCGCTGGTGTGGGGACTGGCCGGCGTGGGCATCGCGGCCAAGTGGCTGCTGCCGTGGCCGCCATACGGGCTGACGGTGTCCCTGTACGTCGCCATCGGCTGGATCGGCTTGGTGCCGGCCTGGCAGCTCGTCCGCGCCGTCGGTGTGCCCGCCATGCTCTGGGGTTTGCTCGGCGGCGTTCTCTACACCTTCGGCGGCATTTGCGATGCGGCCCAATGGCCGATCCTGCTTCCCGGCGTCATTGGCTATCATGAAGTGCTGCACCTGGCCGACATGGGCGGCACCCTCGTCCACGTCTTCTTCATCGTTCGCTACGTCCTGCCGTTCCAGCGCTCGTAGAGCGAAAACGCGAACCGAGTAGGTGCCGCGAGCCGAGCGGCACTCGTCGTCCGGCTCGGCTCACCGGACCTACCCGGTTGGCTCCGCCGACCACCGGAAACCGCTCACTCACCCACCCGAAAAAATTATCACATTTTCTCATTGACGGGCGGCGTCGGCGCGTTAAATTGATGCGCGCATCGGCTGGGCCTTCGTTACTCGCTGCTCTGTCCTCTTCACGGAGCGCGAAGGTCGCCGAGAGAGCCATCTCAACAAGGAGTGTGCGGCATGTTTCACTGGACTCGGATGCTGCGGAAGCTGTTCACTGCTCCCTCCCTGAACAAAAAGCCATTAAAGCGATCTCCATTTAGATCACTGGCTGAGCGGCCGAAATCGCGCCGCA
This sequence comes from uncultured Planctomycetota bacterium, assembly GCA_963849325.1. Classification (GTDB taxonomy): domain Bacteria; phylum Planctomycetota; class Planctomycetia; order Gemmatales; family Gemmataceae; genus JAJPHU01. The sequence goes on from CAWKHF010000013.1 coordinate 29,738, forward strand.
CCAATCCGACGGTGAAACCGAGTTTGGAGAGCTTGACAGATCGAATTTAGCCGTCGGCTTCGTCTTTGGCCCTGGCGTTGCCGCCGACTTCCCCCGCGATGGCGACCCATGCCGCGCCTCCTGTCCTGCCTCTCGTTGCGGATGCGGCACCGCACACAGCCTCGACGATGGGGCCGTGGAGCCATCGGACGGCGATCCTGAATACGCTCGATACCGCCACAAAACTGCCGGGCAGCGGTTCGGGCAGCGGCAGCGGCGCCCCGACGACGGCCCACAACGCCGTCGGACATCCCGTCCCCCTCGCCACCGCGCATTCCGGCAGCGGTTCGGGCAGCGGCGCGACGACGACGGTTCACGAAGCGGCCTCTGCTCAAACGTCTGGCTCGAACGCCTCCAAGGGCGGGATGATGACGATGGCCGGCAGTAGTGGCTCCTCTGGAAGCAGTGGCTCCTCCGGCAGCATCGGTTCCATCGGATCGGCCAGCGTCAGCGGTTGGGTGTGGCTGGACAACAACGGGGATGGCAGCGTGGACGAAGACGAACAGGGTTACCAGGGGGTCATTGTTTACCTTGAGTCCGCTTCGACGGGACAGGTACTAGCGTCCGCGACAACCGACGACGCCGGCGACTACACGATGGGTGGTATCGCTCCGAATGCTGAGGGTGGGTATCAAATCCAGGTCGTCTTCCCGCCGGCGTTTCAGGCTACGAAGGAGGGCGCCGACAGCGACATCGACGCCGATGGCTACTCCCCTGTGTTCGCCTTGGCCTCCCGAGAAGCGTTCAACGCCGGGTGGGCTGGGATAGATTCGATGCAGGTCACCACGACCCAAGATGACGCCAACGGCGCCATTCCAGATAAGGTGACGCTGCGGGATGCCATCAGGGTAGGGAACAATGATGGCGGCCCTGCGGTCACGTTTGCAGCGAATGTAAGCGGAACGATCTCTCTGCAGGCCGTGCTTGATCCCATCAAGGCGAGTTATGATATCGATGGGCCAGGAGCCTCCACTCTCACCGTCCAGGGTAACGGCAACGCCGGCAATCCTTACCGGATTTTCACCATCGATGCCAACGTCGCTACGGTGATCGACAACCTCACGCTCATGGGAGGCTACTCGGATAGAACGGGGGGCGGCGCGATCTATAACAACGGCACCCTGACCCTTGTATCCGACGTGATCCAGAACAATTTTTCGTCGCAGGACGGCGGGGGCGTCTACAACGACTTGAACGCCACCCTGGACTTGAACAACGTCGTCATCCGGGACAACAACGCCTGGATGAACGGGGGCGGGATTGAAAACCGCGGCACTCTCAACCAAGACGGGGGCAATACAAGAATCTTCTCCAACTGGGCCATGGGCGGGAGCGGGGGCGGTATCTACAACTCCGGCCAGGTGAATTTCGAGAACTCCAGCAGCATGTCCAACGTGTACATCGGAAACAACACCGCGGCCGACTTCGGCGGGGGCGTCTCCAACTCAGTCTTCGGCACTTTCCAGATGGGCTACGTTGGCTCCATCGCCAACAACAGTGCCCAGCAGGGCGGCGGGATGTACAACTTTGGGACGGCGACGCTGGACGACGGCATGACGGTATCGGGGAACCAGGCGAACGACGGCGGAGGCATGTACCTCGAAGCTGGCTCGACGACCACCCTCACCGCGATGACCATCCAAAACAACGTCCTGAACCCCGGTGGGATGGGGAAAGGCATCTACCAGGCCAACGGGGCCACCCTAAACAAAGATCCGAGCGTCGTTGACCCGGACGATGCGAACTGATTTGTGCAGGCGCGAGCTGGAAGGTTCTTCCGGCTCGCGCCTCGTCTCTCACCCCTCGACGGCGCGATGACGAGTTGCCTCCGCCTCGAGCGGTCGGCACCAGAGGAATTTGCAACGGTCCTGCCCGAGATCTCTAATCCTTCAGGCCGATGGCTTTCGCATGTTGGGGGATGCGGTTTGAGGCATCATTTGAGGAGAATACTATGAGAAGTATAGTTGCTGTTTTGGGAGAGATGCTGCTGGCTTCCGCCATCTTGGCTGCCCCCGCCCCCCGGCCTTTCGGGTCGGATTGGGGCAAGCTTTCGGACCCGGACAAGAACTGTAAGTTCATTCGTGGCAGGGATTCGCTGACCATCGAGATGCCCGGAGCAGACCACGACTTCGACCTCCGCCGTGATCGTCTCAACGCCCCCTGCCTCCTCCGCGAAATCGAAGGAGATTTCGTCATGCAGGTCCGGGTCCGGATTGATTGTCGCCCGTCGGCCGAATCGACCGTCACGGGACAGCCCCCGTCGGTGTCGGGCGGCTTCCTGATCGTCCTGCCCGCAAACGCCTGTATCCGGCTGGAGTACGGCGTCCGTTCGCAAGGGCCGGGGACGAAGGGCTACATAGCCCTGAAGGAGCGCGACGTGCTGGGTGGACAGATGAACTGCGTCGGGGACGAGCGTTGGAAAGGCTGGCCGTTGGGAGCCAAGGCTGAGAATGCCTACCTGCGGTTGGAACGGCGGGGCCACATACTCTACTTCTCCCTCGGCCCGGACGGCGAGAAGTGGACATCGCTGACCGGCCATCTAACGAAGGAGATACCCGCAAAGCTCAAGATCGGCCTGGCCGCCTACTCGACCTTATCCGAGCCGTCCAAGGCCCGGTTTGATGAATTCAAACTCACCCAAGGAGAGAAAGCCGACCACGGCCCCCAACCTCTTGGGGAGGATTGGGATAAGCCTTTGGATCCGGACAAGGACTGTAAGTTCCTACGCGATCGAGATTCCCTAACCATCGAGATGCCCGGCAGCGATCACGATTTTGACATCCGCCGCGGTCGTCTCAACGCCCCTCGCCTCCTCCGCGAAATCGAAGGGGATTTCGTCATGCGCGTCCGGGTCCGACTTGAGTGCAGCCCAACGTCCGAATCAACCATCGTAGGAGAGCCCACGTCGGCGTCGGGCGGCTTCCTGATCGTCCTGTCCGAGAACGCCTGCATCCGCCTGGAGTACGGTATCCGCCCGCGATGGGTCAAGGCGAAGGGTTACGCCGCTCTGATAGATTGCCAACCCCCGGCCCGGAAGGGGCAGATAGACGGCAAGTGGGACGAGCGTTGGAAACACTGGCCGTTGACGGCCAAGGCCGAGCATGCCTACCTGCGGCTGGAGCGACGAGGTAAAGTGCTGTACCCTGCCATTAGTCCAGACGGCGATAAGTGGGAGCCCTTGATCGGCAGCTACTGGTATGAGGATCTGCCCGAGAAACTCAAGGTCGGTCTGGCCGCCTTCTCGACCTCAACCAAGCCATCCAAAGCCCGGTTTGATGAGTTCAAGCTCACCCAAGGAAAGAAGCAGGGGCGCTAACAGAGAACCAACGCTCCTTCACCGCTATTTCACAAGCTTCACCCATGCAGCGATCCATCCTGACGCGATTCATTTTCCCCGCCCTCCCTGGAGTCCTGCTGTGTTTGCTCGTGACTTTTACCCTAACCGCGTCTCAGGGGAGCGTCGAAGAGGCTTCCGGCAAAACCATCGACAAACTCGTCGCGGAACTCGGCAGCGACCGATTTGAGACTCGCGAGGCGGCAACGCGCGCGCTGAAGGAACGAGTGGAAGCGATCCCCGCGCTACGCAAAGCTCGGCGGTCGGCCGATCTCGAGGTTCGGCGTCGTGTGAAAGATATTTTGAAGGATCTGGAGCCAAGACGAGCGTTACAGAGCGTCCGCAAGGCCAAGGCACTCGGCCAAGCCGGGCGGGCCGTGGAGGCGGCCGACCGACTTGCCTTCGCGGCAGAATGCGATGTCGCCGGAGACGAGGGCTGGGACGGCCTGTCGCAACTCGCCGATCGGGTGATTAAATGCGCAAATCCCCAATTTTCATCCCGTTGCGGAATTTACCCCCATCAAGGATACCCCATAGGAGAATTTCGTCGCTACGCCAAGCTGAATAACCCCAAGGAGATCGCGGCACGTACGGTCGAGATTGACCTGGGAGGCATTCCGAGTATGATTGCCCCGAAGGACGTAAAAGTGATAGCCTCGCGCGCTTTAATCGCCAATACAGGGGGCAGACTTCTTCTCCGTGGCAAAAAAGTATCGTTCACAACGCACGGCAACCCCGAGTTTATGTGCGGCGGCATGATTGCATCCTCGGGGGACGTCCAAATCCATGGCGCGCATTGCAGCGTCATTGTCGCGGGAGGAAACATAAAAAATGCCACTAATCTGATAAACTGCGTCCTTATCTGTGATGGCGACGTGGAATTCTTGAGTAAAGGAGTGGCGATTAATACGTCGATCATCGTGGCGCGCGGGAAAGTCACCTGCAAAGGGGACGAAATCAGGAACTGCCTTATTCGCAGCGGCCACACGCTGCATTTGCCCAACTGGCCTCTCTCTCACGCAAAAACGATTGACCTAAACGACGGCACACCTAATCCGCTCGCCTTCGTGAAGTTTTTTGAACTCGCCGACGTGGGACTCGCTGCCGAGGATCTCGTTCGTCGCGAGAATTCGGGGGCCGAGGGCGTGCGACTCCAGGCCGTGGGCAAGGAATCACCGTTCGCCGCCGGATTGCACGCCGGCGATGTGATAACCGCGATCGAGGAGGAAAAGACGCCAACTACCGAAATCTTCCGCAGAGTTTTGCGGCGAAAGCTCGCCCAAGGCGGTCCCCTCCTCACCGTCACCGTGCGGCGTTCCGGGAAAACAATGGACGTGCCCCTCCCCGTGAAAGACTGAGAGCCAGGCGAACGGCCGGCGTCAGCCGGCTGGTGGGAGGAACCAGCCGGCTGACGCCGGCCGTTCGCCACGAAATCTAACCAGACACTCCCATGCCTCCCAAGTCGTCGCGTTGTGTCATCCTCGTGCCGGTCGAGCGTGCCATCGACCCCGGCTGCGAGGACGGCCTGCGCGAACTGGAGCGACGCGGTTATCCCGTATGGCGCGTGCATGGCTACTCCGCCATCGACGCCGCGCGCAACCAGTTGGCCAACGACGCCCTCGCCCAGGGCTTCGACGAACTCATGTGGATCGACGCCGACATCGTTTTCGATCCCGACGACGTCGAGGAGCTGCGCCGGCACGACCTGCCGTTGGTGTGCGGACTCTACCCCAAGCAATCGTGCCGCCAATTCGCTTGCTCCTTCCTCCCTCCGACGCGCCAGGTCTTGCTCGGGACCAGGGGCGATCTGATCGAGATCCTCTACTGCGGCTTCGGCTTCGTCCTCACTCGCCGCGTGCTGTACGAGACCATGCAGCGGCAGCTGGAGCTGCCCACGTGCAACCAGCGTTTCCAGACGCCGCTGGTGCCGTACTTCACACCGCTGATCGCCGGCGAAGGCGAACAAGCGTGGCTGCTGAGCGAAGATTATTCGTTCTGCGAACGCGCCCGCCGCTGCGGCTTTCGCGTCATGGCCGACACGACCCTGCGCCTGTGGCACGTCGGACCCTATCGCTACGGCTGGGAAGACGCCGGCCGCGACGCCGAACGCTTCACCGATTACACCTTTCACGTCAGCGATCCCGAGATGCCGGCCGCGCCAACTCAGGGGGCTGACGCCCCCCGCTCCGAGGACCGACCGACGCGAAACACCTTGCACGAGACCGTCGCAGCGCTGCCGGCTTCGTTTCCCCGCTTCCGCGCCTATTTCGTCAGCTACCCCGCCAATCACGCAAGCCTGCAGAAAACCCTGGCCTCCTTTCGCGCCAGCGATTGGGGCGAGGAGCCGGTCGTCTTCATGCAGCCGGAGGACTGGCCGCTCGGCATGGCCTCCTCCTCACGCAATTACCAACGCGCCCTCGAACACGCCGCGGCGGACGGCTGTGACTTTGCCGTGCTCCTGGAAGACGACGTGCGCGTTAACCGTTATTTGCGTGCCAATCTGCGGGCCATCCCCCTGCTGCGCCGCGACCAGTGCGATTATTTCAGCTTGTTCATGCCCGATTTAATTGCCTCGCCGTGGGAGCGACAGGAAGAGCACCTGGGCTACCGCCTGGCCCGGCCGCTGTACCACGGTCCCGACCGCATCTGGACGAAATACCGTCTGTGGGGAGCGCAGGGATACGTGTTATCGCGGCGCTTCATTCGGGAGGCGTTGGAACATTGGGATGGCTTGAAGGGAGGAAAAGACGGCCGCGTGCTTACGATCTGCCGGCGGCGTCAATTGCCGTTGTGGTATTCGGCCCCCTGCCTGGTGCAACATGCGCCGATGCGTTCGGTGTATGCGACGCCCTTCACCACCGCCGCCGATTTCCGCGAGGACTTCCGCTTTCACGTCGGTCCCGGTTTTCAGCCGCCCGAAGCGGTGCCGGGCGAATTGACCGTGGAGGAAGGCCGCTTGCTGTGGCAGTGGGCCGCGGGGCGATCCGTCCTGGAGTTGGGGACGGCGGCGGGACGGTCTACCGTATGCTTGGCTCAGCAAGCCAAGCGGGTCATGACGGTGGACGTGCCGGACCAGGCCGAAGCGCGGGAGTGGGCGCGGCGTTACGGCGTCGCGGAGCGGGTGGTGTTTCGCCAGGGGGAGGCGGAGGCGATCTGCCGCGGCTTGGCGGAGCGTTTCGACCTGGTGTTCGTGGACACCGAACCGGAGGCGATAAGCGTGCGGCGCGACCTCGAAGCGCTGTTGCCGTTACTGGCGCCGGGCGGCCTGGTGGCCTTCCACGATTACCCGGACCCGAGCTGGCCGGACGTGCGGCGGATCGTGGACGAATACGCGGCCCGTCACCGATGGCGGCGCGTGGCCCAGGCGGATTATCTGGGAGTATTTCAAGTGGAGTCGTAAGGTGGGCCTCGCAAGCTCGGCCCACCCTACAAACGGAAAGGAAGGGCCGCTATGAACATTATGATTCTTGGGGGCGACGGTTTCTCCGGTTGGCCAACGTCCCTGCATTTGTCCCGTCGGGGACACGACATTCTTATCCTCGACAATCTATCCCGGCGCCGCATTGATAACGAATTGGGTGTGATGTCTCTGACGCCGATTCAGCCCTTGGAGACGCGCCTGAATGCGTGGCGTGAAGTCAGCGGCCGAACGATCGCTTTTCAGAACGTGGACGTGGCTCGCCACTATGACCGCTTGCTTGAGCTTGTGCGGGAGTACCGGCCGCACGCCATCATCCATTTCGCGGAGCAGCGGGCGGCGCCCTATTCGATGAAGTCTTCCCACCACAAACGTTACACAGTGGATAACAACATTAATGCCACTCATAACGTACTGGCGGCCATTGTCGAGAGCCGGCTCGACATTCATCTCGTCCACCTGGGCACGATGGGCGTATATGGTTACGGAACGACGGCGGGACGGATCCCCGAGGGGTATTTGCCGGTGAGCGTGGCAGCGGAGGATGGGACGCGCACAAACTTGGAAATCCTTCACCCCGCTTACCCGGGCAGCGTCTATCACATGACCAAGGCGCTCGATCAGTTGATGTTTCAGTTTTACAATGCCAATGACGGCGTTCGTATTACGGACCTTCATCAAGGGATCATTTGGGGTACGCAGACGGAGGAAACGGCGCGGGACATCCGCCTGATCAATCGTTTCGATTATGATGGCGATTACGGCACGGTCCTGAACCGTTTTCTGATGCAAGCCGCCATTGGTCATCCTCTCACCGTGCATGGCAGCGGCGGGCAAAAGCGCGCTTTTATCCACATTCAAGATACCGTTCGTTGCCTGGAACTGGCGGTCCACAATCCCCCCGCCACGGGCGAGAAGGTGCGAATTCTCAATCAGATGACCGAGATCCACCGCGTCGGCGACCTGGCCCGAATCGTCGCCGATCAAACCGGGGCGGAGGTTCGCTTTCTGGAAAACCCTCGCAAGGAGGCGGCCTCGAACGACCTCGATGTTTCCAACGCGACCTTGCTGCGTTTCGGTCTCCAACCGATCACCTTGAGCGATGGCCTGCTGCGGGAAATCACCGACATTGCTCGCGTCTATGCTGGCCGCTGTGACCGGAGCAAGATTCCGGCAACAGCGCGATGGACCCTGCCGGGAAAGTTCGGCCCGGTATCAACGGCGAAGGCCTGTGTCCCTGCCGAAACCCTTGTCCGAGCGCATCAAGAGTGACGCCCCAGCCGCTTGCTAGAGGCGTGCTCGCCCAACTTCATCCCTGCTGACGCTTTTCTCCCACTTTCCATCTCTTTCTATCGCCATCTTTCGCGTAATCTGAAATTTCTTGGAAGATCCTTCTTGACATTCGGTTGCCATCACCCGTAAATTAGCATAAGGTGTAACAAATTGCCAGGATTCACTCATCGGAACAAGGCTGCGCCATGCTGGTGGAGGAACGTCGTCAACGAGTGCTGGATCTGGTTAGTGAACGCGGGTTCATTGCGCTCACGGATCTGGCGCAGACGATCGACGTCTCCGAATCGACGCTGCGACGCGATCTCGATTACTGGCACAAGCAGGGGTTGCTGCGGCGGACGCACGGCGGAGCCATGTTCGTCGGCGACGCGGCGACGCTGCCGGCCCTGGAGGAGCGCTCGGCCAGCCAGCTCGACGAGAAGCGGACCATCGCCCGTGCCGCGGTCGCCCGCATCCAGGACGGCGAGACCATCCTGCTCGACGGCGGCACGACGACGCTGGAAGTCGCCCGGCTGCTGGTCGGCCGCTCGCTGCAGATCGTCACCAACAGTCTGCCCATCGCCAGCCTGTTCGCCTCCAGCCGCGAGACCGATCTGGTCATCCTCGGCGGCTACGTCTATCCCAAGACCGGCGTCGCCCTCGGGCCGCTGACGGTGCGCATGATGGAAGACATCCACGTCCATCAACTCGTCATGAGCGTCGGCGGCATCACCGGCAAGGGGCTGTTCAACAGCAACCTGCTGCTGGTCGAGACGGAACGGCAGATGATGCGCTGCGCCGACGAGGTGGTGGTCGTGGCCGACCACACCAAGATCGGCCGGCAGGCGCTGGCCTTTCTGTGCGACCTGGCCGCCATCGACACGCTGATCGTGGACGCCGACCTGAGCCCGGCGCAGCGCGACATGCTCGATCAGACGGACGTCCGGCTGCTCGTGGCCGGCGAAACGGAGAACAACCACTCATGAGCACGGCGACCCTGGATCGTGCCCTGATCGAACGGCTGGTGCGTGCGGCCCTGGTGGAGCAGACCGGCAACGGTCACGCCGCCAACGGCAAGGCCGCCCCCGCGAGGCGGACGGCGCCGAAGCTGGTCGTCAACGTCTCGGCCCGGCACTGCCACGTCACGCAGGAAGACCTCGAACGCCTCTTCGGCAAGGGCCACAAGCTGACGCCGTACAAGGCGCTCTACCAGGATGGCTTCTTCGCCGCCGAGGAGACGGTGACGATGATCGGGCCGCGGCACCGCATGATTACGGGCCTGCGCATCCTCGGTCCGTGCCGCGATCACAGCCAGGTCGAGCTGGCCTTCACCGACGCCATCACGCTCGGCCTGGACATTCCCGTCCGCAAGAGCGGCGATCACCGCGATTCGCCCGGCGCCTACCTGCTCGGCCCGGCCGGCATGATCCAGCCTGGAGCGCGGCGTCATCCGCCACGAGCGCCACGTCCACATGGGGCCGGCGGACGCGGCCTACTACGGCGTCAAGGACGGCGATCGGCTCAACCTGCGGGTCGAGAGCGATTGCGCGGCGGTGCTGGAGGGATTGCTGGTGCGGCTGGCGCCGGCGTCGAAGCTGGAAGTGCATCTGGACACGGACGAGGGCAACGCCTGTCACGTGAGCCGGGCGACTCATTTTGAATTGTTCAAACCGTAGCCGCTTGCGGCTTAGCGTGTCTTCGCTAACCGCAAGCGGCCCTGAACCTGGAGACCCAACATGGCTAGTTCCCACATGGAAGCCCTTGGCATGATCGAGACCAAGGGACTGGTGCCGCTGGTCGAGGCCAGCGACGCCATGCTGAAGGCCGCCAACGTGACGTTGATCGGCTGGCAGAAGATCGGCAGCGGCATGGTGACGGCGCTGGTGGTCGGCGACGTGGCGGCGGTCAAGGCCGCCATCGACGCCGGCAGCCGCCGCGGCGGCGCGCGTCGGCGAGGTCGTCGGCGTGCAGGTCATTCCCCGTCCGCACGAAGACCTCGGCGCCGTCCTGCCGCTGGCCGGCAAGAAGGCGGCGGCCGCGCCCGCCGGTGTCTAACCTCAAACCGAACACTCTTTTTCCGAGGAAATTCCTATGGCGATCTCCAACAACGCCGGCCGCAACGGCAACGGCGAAGCCCTGGGCCTGATCGAGACCAAGGGCCTGATTGCGACCATCGCGGCCACCGATGCCATGTGCAAGGCGGCCAACATCACCCTGGCCGGCCAGGTGCAGATCGGCAACGCTTTCGTGACGACGTTCGTTCGCGGCGACGTCGGCTCGGTGCGTGCGGCCGTCGATGCCGGCGCCCAGGCCGCCAGCGCCAACGGCGAGCTGGTCAGCGCCCACGTCATCCCGCGTCCCGAGCGCGACGTGCTGGAGACGTTTTTGAAGTAAAGGCGTCCAGGCTCACGGGCCGGCCCGTGAGCCGTTCGCAATCCGTCGGCTTCTGAAACGAGGGAGCATGGCCATGGCGCGTGGTGACGATTTGCCGCCGAGCGGACGACTCACGGGATGGATGGCTTCTTCGCCAACACCCACATCGTCCTGCTCATCCTTTTCGAGCTTCTGTTGCAGCTACATCGGCCTCATCCTGGGGATTGTGGGTCTGGTCACCTGCAAGGACCCCAAGGCCAAGCAGAACGCGACCATTACGACGATCCTGTCCGCGGTCTTCGCCGTCCTGGGCACCGTCGGAATATTACGCTGAGGCGGTAAGAAAGCCCGAGGAGAGGCTCCGTCGTGAAAATCCTGGTCGCTAACCTGGGCAGCACCAGCTTCAAGTATCGGCTGTTCGACATGGCCGACGAGCGGGTGCTGGCGCGCGGCGGCGTCGAGCGCATCGGCTCGCCGCAGTCGCGCTGCTTCGTCGAGGCCGGCGGCCAGCGCGAGGAGGCCGACGGTCGAGGCGCGCGACCACGCCGCGGCGGTGCGGCTCTGCCTGCAGCAGTTGGCCGATCCGAAACGGCGCTGTTTGCGAGATCCGTCGGAGCTGGCGGCCATCGGCTTCAAGGCGGTCCACGCCCAGGGAGTCAGCGGCGTGCAGCGCGTCGACGAGCGCGTGCTGGCGGCGATGGAGGCGTACGCCGACGTCGCCCCGGCCCACAATCCGCCCTACGTCCCGGCCATGCGTCTGTTGGCGAAGGAGTTGCCGCAAATTCCGCTGGTGGCCGCGTTCGAGACGGGCTTTCACCAGACCATCCCGCCGGCCGAGCGCTCCTACGCCGTGCCGCTGGAGTGGGCCGAGAAGCACGGCATCCGCAAGCACGGCTTCCACGGCGCCAGCCATCGCTACATCGCCGGCCGCACAGCCCAGCTGCTTGAACAAGCCCGAGGCGAAGATCATCTCGTGTCACCTGGGCGGCAGCTCGTCGCTGTGCGCCATCCAGGACGGCCAATCGCGGGCCAGCAGCCTGGGCATGAGTCCGCAGAGCGGTCTGCCGCACAACAACCGCGTCGGCGACTTCGATCTGTTCGCCCTGCCCGCCCTGATGCGGGCCACCGGCAAGACGCTGGAGCAACTGCTCGACGATCTGGCCAATCGCTCCGGTCTGCTCGGGCTTAGTGGCGGCCGCAACGACCTGCGCGACATCGAGGCGGCGGCCGAGTCCGGCGATGCCGACGCCCGGCTGGCCCTCGACGTGTTCGTCGCCTCGGTGCGGCACTACCTGGGGGCGTATCTGCTGCTCCTGGACGGGGCCGACGCCATCGTCTTCACCGGCGGCATCGGCGAGAACTCGTCGCGCATGCGTCAGGACGTGTCTGCGCCGACCTCGACTGGTTCGGCATTCGCCTGGATCGCCGGAAGAACGACAGCGGCCAAGGGCGAGATGGCGATTCATGCCGACGATAGCCGGGTGCAGATTGTGGATCATGCCGACCAACGAGGAGCTGGTCGTCGCCCGGCAGGCGAAGGCGCTGCTGGAGGGGTGAATCATGTTCCTGGCCCGAGTCACCGGCGTGGTGGTGGCGACGCAGAAGGTCGCCTCGATGACCGGCCACAAGCTGCTGACCGTCGAGCCGCTGCGCGTCGAGCCGCAGACCCGCGATCGCCTGGTCGGCACCGGCCGCAGCTTCGTCGTGGTCGATACGGTCGGCGCCGGCCAGGACGAAATGGTGCTGATCGTGCAGGGCTCCAGCGCCCGCCTGACGCCGGAGACCGAGAAACTGCCGGTGGACGCCACCATCATCGGCATCGTGGACACCGTCAACGTCGAGAACCGAACGATCTTCTCGGCAAAAATTAACCACGGATAACACGGATAACACGATAAAGAAATAAATATTCTTTTTTATCCGTGTTATCCGTGTTATCCGTGGTTCAATCTTCTTCGGGATGTAAACCATGCAAGTGACCGACGATCTGATCCGCGGCGTGGTCCAGCAAGTGCTGTCGCAGATGCGCAACGGCCAACCGCCCGCCGCGCCCGGCCGCAACGGCCACGCGGCGCAGCGCGGCGTCTTCGCCGACGTCGAGACGCGCCGTCGCCGCCGCTCGCGCGGCCCAGAAGGAGTTCGAAGCGCGCGGCCTGGAAGACCGCCGCAAGGCCGTCGCCTGCATCCGCAAGATTTGCAGCGAGCAGGCCGAGACAGCTCGGCCGCGAGGAACTGGAAGAGACGAAGATCGGCCGGCTCGTCCACAAGATCGAGAAGCTGAAGGTCATCGCCGACCGCATCCCCGGCGTCGAGTTCCTGCGGACCGACGCCTTCAGCGGCGAGAACGGCGTGTCGCTGCAGGAATACGCCCCCTTCGGCGTCATCGGCGTCATCACGCCGGTGACGCACTCGCTGCCGACGCTGGCCTGCAACGCCATCAACATGCTGGCCGCCGGCAACGCCCTGGTCTGCAACCCGCACCCCGTCGGGCGCGCGCATCGCCTGCAAGGGCGTGCAGCTGTTCAACCAAGCGATCTACGAGGCCATCGGCATCGACAACCTGCATCACCATCATCGAGCAAGCCGACGCTGGAGTCGGCCCAGGCGATCTTCGACCATCGCGACGTCCGCATGCTGTGCGTCACCGGCGGCCCCGCCGTCGGCCGCGCCGCCCTGCGCAGTCCGAAGCGCGCCATCGTCGCCGGGCCCGGCAATCCGCCGGTCGTCGTCGATGAGACGGCCGACCTCGACAACGCCGCCCGCTCCATCGTCGCCGGCGGCGGCTACGACAACAACCTGCTGTGCATCGGCGAGAAGGAAGTCTTCGCCGTCGCCGCCATCTTCGACGAGTTGATGCGAGGCGATGACGCGCTACAAGGCCGTGCGCCTCGACGCCGGCCAGATCGAGGCGCTGACGAAGGCCGCCTTCGTCAAGGACGACAAGGGCCACGAGATGGTCAACAAGGACCTCATCGGCCAGGACGCCGCCGTGCTGGCCGAGCACGCCGGCGTCAAGGTGCCGGCCGACACGGAACTGCTGTTCGGCGAGACGGACGAATCGCATCCGTTCGTCGATCACGAGCAGATGATGCCGTTCGTGCCGTTCGTGCGCGTGCCGGACGTGGACACGGCCATCGCGCTGGCCAAGAAGTACGAACACGGTTTCAAGCATACGAGCCTCATCCACTCGCGCAACGTGGAGACGATCACGCGCATGGGCCGCGAGATGGACACGACGCTGTTCGTGCAGAATGGCCCGAGCATGGCCGGCCTGGGCAGCGGCGGCGAGGGCTATCTGAGCTTCAGCATCGCCACGCCGACCGGCGAGGGCGTGACGACGCCGCTGACGTTCACGCGGCAGCGGCGCTCGACGACGGTGCGGGCATTGCGGGTCCTCTAGCCGCTTGCGGCTTAGCGGGAGGTGTCGCATGCAAATCGGTCGTGTCGTCGGTCATGCGGTTTCGACGGTGAAGCATCCCAGCTTGCAGGGCTGGAAACTGCTGCTCGTGCAACTGCTTGGCACCGACGGCAAACCCGACGGCGAGCCGATCCTGGCCATCGATCGTCTCGGCGCGGGTGCCGGCGATCGCGTGGTTGTATGCAACGACGGGGCTGAGGCGCGGGCGATGGTCGGGGCGAAGAACTCGCCGGTGCGCTGGTTCGTGATGGGCCTGGCGGATTGATGAACGGCAACGGACAAGCTGGGTCTGGCTGGGGTTATGCCGTCGAGGGCCGGCCCTCGACGATGCTGCAAATCGCCTTGCACGCCGCGCATCGCAAGGAGCATCCGCCGCAGACGCTGCCGGAGTGCAACGGCGAGACGTGCGACTGGGTGCGGCGCGTGGCGGAGTGTCTGCGCAGTGGTCGCTGCCGCACGGCGTTGTTGTTCTGCCGCGATGCCTGCCTGGCGTGCTGCGTCGCCAACAAGGTGCCGGGCGTGCGGGCGGCCGCGGTAGGACGGTGGGACAAGCGGCGCGAGCGCTGGAGCAGCTAGGGGCGAACCTGCTCGTCGTGGAGATGGCGGATCGCACTTACTTCGAGTGCAAGGAAATGCTGCGGCTCTGCGGCGATGGCGCCGCCTGCCCGCCCGGTGTGGCGTGCATCCTGGAGGAGCTGGACGGCCATGCGCATCGCTGAGGTGATCGGCAACGTGACGCTGTCCCGCGTGCATCCGAGCCTGACCGGCGCGCGCTGGTCATCGGCGTGCCGTTCAGCCTGAAGGCGCTGCAGACTGGACGGGCTCGCCGATGGCGAGGACGTGGTGATCTACGACAACCTCGGCGCCGGCGTCGGCGCCCGCATCGGCTTCAGCGAGGGCGGCGAGGCGGCGGCGCCGTTCCACCCGGAGAAGAAGCCCGTCGATGCCTACTGTGCGTGCATTCTGGATACGGTGAGGATCAACGACGGAGAGTGAACCATGAACGAATACAAGCTGAAAGAACAGATGTGCGAGATCGGCCGGCGGCTGTACGCCAAGGGCTTCGCGGCCGCCAACGACGGCAACATCACCGTCCGCCTCAACGAGCGCGAAGTCCTGTGCACGCCGACGATGGTGTCCAAGGGCTTCTTGAAGCCGGAAGACATCTGCAAAGTGGACATACGAGGGCAAGCAGCTGGCCGGCACCACGCAAGCGCACCAGCGAGGTGCTGCTTGCACCTGGCCATCTACAAGCAGCGGCCCGACGTGATGGCGGCCGTCCACTGCCATCCGCCGCACGCCACCGCCTTCGCCGTCGCCCACGAGCCGATCCCCAAGTGCATCCTGCCCGAGGTCGAGGTCTTCCTCGGCGAGGTGCCCATCGCCGTCTACGAGACGCCCGGCGGCCAGAAGTTCGCCGACACCGTCGTGCCCTACGTCAAGGACTGCAACACCATCATCCTGGCCAACCACGGCACCGTGACGTTCGGGCCGGACCTGGAGAAGGCGTACTGGAACACGGAGATCATCGACGCCTATTGCCGAATCCTGATCCTCGCCAAGCAGCTGGGCCGTATCAATTACTTCGACGAGCAGAAGACGCGCGAGCTGCTGGAGCTGAAAAAGCGGCTGGGCTACGACGACGTCCGCTTTCACGACGACAGACTGCCCCATCTGCGGCGACAGCAGCTTTGACGAGTCCTACACTGATTTCGTGCCCCGGCCGCATGCCTTCCGGCGCGACGCCTGTTCGTTGCAGGCATCGCCGCAACGGCCAGGCCGGCGGCGGCGTGGACATGGACGAATTGGTGCGGACGATCACCGATCAGGTCATGGCCGCCCTTAACGGGGTGGCCGTTTGACAGGTCGGCGGTCGCCGCGGCGACGCGATTGCGGCGAGGCGAGCGATGTTCAATTTTCGTCGAGACAAGGCCGGCTTCTTCATCACGCTGATTCTGTTGACCATCGTGACGGGCACGGCCGATCAGCACGTTGGTCCTGCTGATCGTGGGCATCGCGCAAGGCGACTGGCAAGCGCACCTGACCTCGACCAAAGTGGTGCTCGGCTCGGCCTGGGTGGCGTGCATCATCACCGTGCTCATCCGGCTGAAGATTTTCAAATGGCAGCACGATCGAGCGCTGCGGCAGCGTGGTCTCGACAAAGCCGAGGAGACGCCGGGCGGCGACATACCCGAAGAGAAACCGAGGGGCGACCTCGGCGAGCCGGAGGGATTTCGAGGAGCACCAGGTTAGAAAGGCGGTGGATCATCATGGCCGGTGGAAGCATTGAAGAGCGTCTCGCGGCTGTGGAAGCGGAGTTGCTTCGCTTGAAACAGATGGTCGAACCGGAGAAGGCAGATTCGTGGGTGGAAGAATGGGCCGGGGCCTTTCTGAACGATCCATATTTTGAGAAGGCCATGAAGTACGGACGCCAGTACCGAGAATCGCTGCGACCGAAAAAAACGGCCAAACGAAAACGATCTCCTGGTGATTCTTGATATGGATCTCCAGGGCCAACATTCAACGAGTGAAACCATGAAAGTCAGCATCATCGGCGGCGGCGGACTGGTCGGCAGCATGGCCGCCTACGCCTTGCAGTGCGGCGGCATCGTCAATCATCTTTGCCTCATCGACGCCAACGCCGACGCGGCCAAGGGCCACGCCCTGGAGCTGCTGCACGGCGCCGCCTTGACCAGCGACCAGCGTCTCAGCGCCGGCACGATGGAAGACGTGGCGACGAGCAACATCGTCGTCATCACGGCCGGCCTGCGCCGCAAGCCCGACGAGAGCCGGCTCGACCTCATCAACCGCAACGTCGATCTGTTCCTGGCGCTGCTCGACCAGGTCAAGGCGGCCGGCCTGAAGGACAGACGCCTACCTCGTCGTCGTCAGCAACCCGGTGGACGTGCTGACGTACCTGGCGGTGCAGCGCAGCGGCCTGCCGTGGCAGCGCGTCCTCGGCCTGGGCACGCAGCTGGACACGGCCCGTTTCCGCGGCTATCTCGCCAAGCGCCTCGAAGTGCCGGCCACGCAGGTGCAGGCGATGATCCTCGGCGAGCACGGCGACAGCATGGTGCCGATCTGGTCCAGCGCCACCGTCGCCGGCCTGCCGCTGGAGCAATGGCCGGGCTTCACGCCGGCTGTGCAGAGCGAGGTGTTCGAGGACACGAAGACGGCCGGAGCGCAGCTCATCAAGCTCAAGGGCGGCTCCGGCTTCGCGCGTCGGCTTGTCGATCCGCGAAGTCGTCGAATCGCTGGCCCGCGACAGCCGGCGCGTGCTGCCGGTCAGCACGCTTGCAGCAGGGGTTGTACGGCATCCGCGACGTGTGCCTGTCGGTGCCGACCGTGGTCGGCTGCGGCGGCGTCCGCCAGCAGATCGAGTTGCCGCTGACGCCGAAGGAGCGGCTGGCGATGCAGCAATCGGCGCGCGTGCTGCGCGAGACGATCGATCAGGTCGAGGCGCGGATCGGCAAGGTGAGGGCCAACCACGCTGCAACGCCCGCCCCGCGCGGCAACGCTATCCCGCGCTCGGCGTGGCAAAGAACATAAACCGTCTAGAAGAATTAAGTAACCACGGATAACACGGATGAACACGGATGAAGAACAAAACACAATGAATTCTATTTTTGTCTTATCCGTGTTCATCCGTGTTATCCGTGGTTATTTTTGAGGATCGCCATAATGCAGAAATCGCTCGACCTCAAGCTGGCCCGCATCCACGCCGACCCGCACGGCTGCAAGGACTTCATCCTCGCCGACGCCAAGGACGCCGACATGGCCCTGGCCATCGGCGCCCCCGGCCGTTCGCCGGAGTCCCACAGCGGCGAGCTGCGCTATCGCACCCTGGCCGAGTTCCGCGACATCATCGCGCAGATCGTCGAAGCAAAGCTGGTGGACATCATGCTCATGTCCGCCAGCACCAGCGAAGTGCTGACCATCCACAAGCGGCTCTTCGACAACAGCCCCGTCACGCCCGCCGCCCGCGCCAACGACACCACCGACATTCACATCATCCGCGGCAGCAAATATCCGACATCGCCGTCGCTGCCCTTCCGCACCGCCACGCTCGATCATATCCAGTGCGGCCATCTCGACTGCAAGCCGGAGGAACGTCCGCTCGGCGCCAACCTCGGCCTGTACAGCATCACCTTCAACAACGATACGGTGCTCGACCGCGCCGCCCTGGAGGAGTACAAGCAGTTCCGCCTGGAGGCCGAGCGCAAGGGCTTCCGCCACTTCCTCGAAGTGTTCGATCCCAACCGGCCGGAGGCGGTCGAGGCCGAGCCAGCTGCCCGGCTTCATCAACGACGCCATCGTCCGCACGCTCGGCGGCGTCACCAGCCAGGGCCGGCCGCTGTTCCTCAAGATGGTCTACCACGGCCCGCAGGCGATGGAGGAGCTGGTCCACTACGACCCGCACCTGGTCGTCGGCATCCTCGGCGGCTCGGCCGGCACCACCTACGATGCCTTCAAGCTGCTGAGCGAGGCGAAGAAGTACGGCGCTCGCGTTGCTCTGTTCGGCCGCAAGATCAACAACGCGGAGAACCAGCTCGCTTTTATCCGCTTCCTGCGTCTCATCGCCGACGGCGAAATCAGCGCCGAGGAGGCCGTGCGGGCGTATCACGGCGTCTTGCAGCATCTCGGCATCAAGCCGCAGCGCTCGCTGGCCGACGACATGCAGTTGCAAACCAACGTCATGAGCTACGGCGGCAACGGCGTCGTCATCAGCGTGCCGTCCCGTCCCGCGCGACGAACCAGCCGAAGCAGCCGGCCGCTGCCTGCGCGTGCAAGAGCACCGCGCACGCCGCCTGCGCCTGTGCGGAGAAGAAGCCAGGCAAGGCGGAGACGAACGGCACGGTGGACTTCACGAAGATGACGGCGGCGCAAAAGGTCGCCTACCACAAGGCCCGCTGGGACCGCATCCTCGGTTGAGGCGACGGCCAACACGGGACGGACGGCCATGAATCTTATCGCTCAAGTCCAGACGCCACGTCTGCTCCTCCGTCGCATGGGCGCGGAAGACCTCGACAACCTGACGCGGATGCACCTCGATCCGCGGGTGATGGCCACGATGGGCGGCGTCCGCTCGCCGGCCGAGACGAAGGAATGGCTCGTCCGCCAGACGGACCACTGGGAGCGTTGCGGCTTCGGTTTGTGGATGGCCTGCGACCGCACTAGCGGCGAGTTCGTCGGGCGCGGCGGATTGCATCACGTCGAGATCGACGGCCGCGACGAGATCGAGGTCGGCTACTGTTTCCTCGCGGACTTCTGGGGTCGCGGCCTGGCGACGGAGTTGGCCCGCGAAAGCGTGCGCGTGGCCTTCGAGGCGCTGGGTTTCTCCGATCTCGTCTGCTTCACCCTGCCGACCAATCTCGCCTCGCAGCGCGTCATGCAAAAGGCCGACTTCCGCTACGAGCGCGAAACGGTCTACAAGGATCTTCCTCACGTCTTGTACCGTCTCCGTTCCGGAGAGAGAGCCTTGCACAGCTAGGACGTGCGGCGTTCGGTCAGTACGGTGTCGAGGATGCGCACGGCTATCTCGACCTGTTCGGCGCTGATGCACAGCGGCGGGCAGAAGCGGACGGCGCTCTCGCCGCAGCCCAGCAGCAGCAGCCCATGTCGGAAGGCCGACTGCACCACGGCGTCGCGCAGCGCCGCGGCCGAGCCGCCGTCGCGCTCGCCGGCCAGGTCCAGGGCGACCATCAGACCCAGGCCGCGCACTTCGCGGATCTGCGGGTGTCGGGGCTGGAGGCGGAGCAGCGCTTGCTTGAGCTGTTCGCCGCGCTGGGCGGCGTTGGCGATGTAGCCGCCTTCGAGCAGGTCGAGCGTGGCCAGGGCGGCGCGGCAGCTGACGGGGTTGCCGCCGAACGTGCTGGCGTGGCTGCCCGATGGCCAATCCATGACCTCCTCGCGCGCGACGATGGCGCCCAGCGGCATGCCGCTGGCGATGCCCTTGGCCAGGCAGAGGATGTCCGGCTCGACGTCCCAGTGTTCGACGGCGTACAGCTTGCCGGTGCGGCCCATGCCGCTCTGCACCTCGTCGGCGACCAGCAAAAAGCCGTGACGGTCGCACAGTGTACGCAGAGCGGGCAGAAAGCCGGGCGGCGGAACGTAGTAGCCGCCCTCGCCCTGGATCGGCTCGACGAAGATGGCGGCGACCTCGTCCGGCGGCGCGATGCGACGCAGCACCGTCTCCTCGATCTGGCGGACGCACTCACAGCCGCCCTCGCCCCGGTCGCAGCCGTGGCAGCCGCGCGGATAGGGGACGTGGTGGATGTCCGGCACCAGCGGGGCGAAGCCGCGGCGATGCACCAGCTTGGAGCCGGACAGCGACATGGCGCCATAGGTGCGACCGTGGAAGGCGCCGAAGAAGGCGATGACGCGCGAGCGGCCGGTGTGCCAGCGGGCCAGCTTCAGGGCCGCCTCCAGCGCCTCGGCGCCGCTGTTGGTGAAGAAGACGCGCTTGGGCGATGTGCCGGGTCCGCTCTCGGCCAGGCGCTGGGCCAGGTCGATCTGCGGCTGGTAGTAGAAATCGGTGCCGGACATGTGCAGCAGCTTGTGTGCCTGGTCCGTGATGGCCGCGACGACGTGCGGGTGACAGTGGCCGGTGGACGTCACGGCGATGCCGGCGGTGAAGTCGAGGAACAGGTTGCCGTCCACGTCCTGGATGACGGCGCCGCTGCCGCGCTCGACCACCAGCGGATAGACGCGCGTGTACGAGGGCGACATGAAGCGCGCGTCGCGCTGGAGCAGCGCCTGCGCCTTGGGGCCAGGCAGCGGCGTGCGGATGTTCGGGACGGTTTCCTTCTCGAAAAGCCACATGGACGATCCTCCTTGAACTAGATAAGAATTTCACCACGGAACACACGGAATACACGGAAAAAGACAAAAATAAAAGGATCGGAACGATCAGGGAGAGCGAGGTGTGCATTTGTTATGCATAACCTATCCTCCTTTTTGTCTTTTTCCGTGTATTCCGTGTGTTCCGTGGTGAAATTCTTTGTGATCCTTTTACGCTGGGCCGCCCTCAATGTCGGTCGTCAACCCCTGGGCCATCTTGACCTCGGTGCCGTGGTTGACCGTCCACGCCGTCTTGTGCGTGACCGTCTCGATCAGCCCGGCGGCGGAGGGATGGCCGTTGCCGCTCTTCTTGACGCCGCCGAACGGCAGGTGGACCTCGGCGCCGATGCACGGCAGATTGACGTAGCCCATGCCGTACTCGCACTCGTCGCGGAACCAACGCATGGCCCGGTAGTCTTCCGTCACCACCGCCATCGACAACCCGTAGTGCGTGTCGTTGTAGATGCGTACCGCGTCCTCGTTGTTCTTGAAGGGGACCAGCGCCAGATGCGGGCCGAACACCTCTTCGCGCAGCACGCGCACCCCGCGGCGATGCTCCATGCGGTAGACGAACGGCGACAGGTAGCAGCCGGCGGCGTGCTCGCCGCCGGTCATGCGGCCGCCGTCGAGCAGTACCGTGGCGCCTTCCTGGCGGGCCAGGGCGTTGTAACGCTCGACCTTCTCGACCGCGTCGCGGTGGATGACAGGGCCAGTGAAGTTGCCGGGGTCGAGCGGGTCGCCGATGCGCAGCCGTTTCGCCGCGGCCACCAGCTTGTCGGCGAAGCGGTCGAAGATCGACTCGGCGACGAGGATACGGCCGGCCGAGACACAGCGCTGGCCGCTGGTCTTGAAGGCGCTGACCAGGGCACAGTTGACGGCCAGGTCGAGCCGGGCGTCGGCGCAGACGATGACGGCGCTTTTGCTGCCCATCTCGCAGGCGACGATGCGATCGTAATGCTCGGCGGACAGCTGCTGGATGCGCTGGCCGACGTCGTAGCTGCCGGTGAACAGCACGACGTTGACGTCCGCGTCGCGGACCAGCGCCTCGCCGGTCTCGGCCGCTCCGTGTACGAGGTTGACCG
Organism: uncultured Planctomycetota bacterium; assembly: GCA_963849325.1. GTDB lineage: Bacteria > Planctomycetota > Planctomycetia > Gemmatales > Gemmataceae > JAJPHU01. The sequence goes on from CAWKHF010000013.1 coordinate 51,514, forward strand.
TACCGGCGGGGAAGCCGGCCTCCTCGAACAACTCGGTCAGGCGCTGGCCGATGGCCGGCGTGTCCTCCGAAGGCTTGAAGACGACCGTGTTGCCTTCGAGCAGGCTCGGCCCGAGCATCCACAGCGGCACGGCGAAAGGGAAATTCCACGGCGTAATGACGGCGACGACGCCCCAGGGCTTGCGGCGCATGAAGGCGTCCTTCTCGGCGATCTCCGAGGCCAGCACGTCGCCGATCGGCATGCGGCCGGTGCCGAAGACGTATTGAACCATGTGCAAGCCTTCGATCACCTCGGCCCGGCACTCGCTGACAACCTTGCCGCACTCGCGGGCCATCAGCCGGGCCAGCTCGTCGGCCTCGCGCTTGACGATCTGGGCGAGGTTGTCGAACAGTTCGGCGCGGTGGATGCGACTGGCGCGGCGCCAGGCGGGGAAAGCGGCGCGGGCGGCGGCGACGGCCTGCCGTGCCGCCTCGACGCCGCTGTCGGGGAAGACGCCGAGGACCTCGCTCTCGCGGGCGGGGCTACGGCTCTCGAAGCGGACGCCGTTGGCGGGCTGCCAACGGCCGGCAATCAGGTTGCGTCCGGTGATGATGGCGGACATGCGGTCGGTCCTCCTGAACTACAAGGCTGGCGGCCCTTCCCGGCCGGGGGCGGGACGATCGCGCCGGGGGAGAATCGAGGGAGATTTGACACGCGGGTTCGATCGTTCCATCGTTATTATATCGGAAGGGACAATCCTCTCAACCACAAGCGCGGCGGCGGGCCGGGCGACTTCCTCCCGTCGGGGTTGCCTTCACCGCGTCCGGTGTGGATAATGGATCGAAACGGTGACTAATTCCGGTAGCACGATCCTGCGAGGGACACGGCCATGTGGACAGCCCTGGTGGTGAGTTTGGTGCTCGGCGCTCCGCCGACGAAGGAGACCCCGGCCAAACGGGACGAAGACCGGGACTTGAAAATCCTGGCTCGCGGCGTCTGGCCCGTCCGTCAGCGGACGCCGGCGCAGCTGGTAATCCGCAACGGCGAAGAGCTGGCGCTGGCCCATCGCATCGACGCGGAGCACGCCAAGCAGATGCGCATGCAGATGGCCACCGAGAAGGACGTTGCCGCCCTGCTCAAGGTCAAGACCATCGACTGGAGAAAGCACATGCTCGTGGTTGTCGCGGCCGGCACACGACCCACGGGAGGCTATGGCGTGGAAGTGCTCACGCTGCCGATCCGGGAGAAGTCCCTCACCATACACTGGAAGCTCAACCGTCCCGCGCCGGGCTCGGTTGTGTCGCAGGGGATGACGTATCCGGCGCAGATGGTGCTGGTCGAGTGCTTCAAAGGTACCGTCCAATTCAACCCCCCCATCAAGGATCGGTGAAGGGGCAATATGGTTTAGGGTTTAGGGTGAAGAAGGGGAGCCTGGCCGATGTCCCGAACCCTCCTACCCTAAACCCTACCGAGACGGCCGAGGCGGCTCGACACCTTGCAGCCTCAGCGTGCTCACCGCCTTGGTTTCCACGTCGATCACCTGGATACGGTGGGCGTTGGTGTCGGCGACATACAGCTTGCCGTTGGCGTAGCTGATGCCGCCCGGCTCGTTGAACAACTTCGTCTTCTTGTCGCCCACGAAGGTCGTGCAGGCGCGCGTGCTCGGATCGAGCACCTTGATCTTGCTGTTGTAGGTGTCGGCCACGTACAGCTTGCCCTCCACGAAGACGATGCCCAGCGCATGTTGCAGCCGCGCTCGCGGGCCGACGCCGTCGTCGTCGCCGAAGTCGAACAGGCCGGTGCCGACCAGCGTGGACACGTCGCCCTTGCCGTCGAGGGGGACGGCGCGGATGGCGCTGACCTCGCTGTCGGCGACGAACAGAGTCAGAGCATTGGCCGCCAGGCCGCTGGGCTGAGCGAAACAGCTGCCCGGCCGCGGCCCGTCCACCAGGTTCTCGAAGCCGGTCCCGGCGAAGGGGACGACCACGCGCTTGACCAAATCCATCACCCAGATTTGATGGTGGCCGGCCATGGCGATGTACAGATAGCCGTCGCGGACGAGCAGGCCCCACGGGCTGTTCAAGCCGGTACTCAGGGCCGGGCCGCCGCGGCGGATGTCCGTGCCCTGGCGGCCGACGCCGGCGACGACTCGCACCGTCTGCTTGCGCAGGTCGAGGGCGCGGATCATGTGGTTCTTGCAATCGGCCACGTACAGCGTCTGACCGTCGAGGGCCAATCCCTGCGGGTCGTTGAACGAGGCCCGCCCGAAGGGACCATCGGCGTGGCCCGGCTTGCCGATGCCGGCGATGGCGAGTTTCTTGCCGTCCAGGTCGGTGACGACGATGCGGTGGTGCGTGCTGTCGGCGATGAACAGTCGTCTGCCAGCAGCGTCGGCCAGCACCTTGCCGGGGAAGTACAGCGGACTGTTCGTCGCCTTCTCCGCCTTTTCCTTGGTGAAGTGGATCGGCTTCTCGTTGAGCGTGCGGTTGGCCCGGTGAGTGCGGATGAGCTTGTCGATGACCGGCACGGCGTCGTGGTAGATGTGCTCGAGCTTCGAGCCGGCGACGATGAAGCCCTCCGGGTCGATCACGGCCACGGTCGGCCACGAATCGACGCCGTAGGCCGTCCAGATTTTGCGATCGGCGTCGTTGACGACCGGGTGGTCGATCTCGTAGCGCTGCATCGCCTTTTCGATACTTTTAGGGTCTTTTTCGTTGTCGAACTTCGGGGAGTGGACGCCGATGACGACCAGTTCGTTGGGATACTTCTTCTCCAGCCTGACCAGGTCGGGGAAGAGGTGCAGGCAATTAATTCAGCACAGCGTCCAGAAGTCGAGGAGAACGATCTTGCCGCGCAGGTTGGCGAGCTTGATCGGCTTATCGCTGCCGAGATAGCCAACGGCGCCATTGAGTTCGGGGGCCTTGATGCGCTCGGCCGCCTGGGCATGTACGTGCGGCAGAGCCGACGAGGGTAGGCCGGCAAGGGTCAGGCCCACACAGACGGGAAGTGCGATGGCGAAGAGTCGCCGACGCATCCGGTCCGATGAGAAGAAGGTACACATGAACGCTCTCCGTTGGGCGCGGGGTCATGCGGGCGGATCGACGCCCGAGGTGTCTCCTCTCACTGTACCCGGAATGGGCAGCGCGTGCAATTTGGGCGCGAGGTGATGCCCGATTCGTCAGATTCGCGCGGACGGGGGACCGTCTTGCGGTTTCGGCGCAATGCCGAGCGCCCCTGGGCCGTCAAAGATCGCCGAGTTGGTCGCGATACTTTTCCAAGATCATGTCCAAACCTTCGCGGATCAGGTCGGCCTTGCTACGCTCCAGACGTATCGCGGCTTGCTTCACTTTGGCGAGCTTTTCGGGTTCGATGGAGTAGCTATCGAGGATCTTCCGGCTCTTGATCTGTTCCCGCCGATGCGGATCGAGAGGGTGGACGGTGCTGTCCCCCAGACCCTCCGCGATAATAAGGACGGTATCGAGACTGTCGCTCCGGGGCATTTCGGAGTTGTGTTGCGGCTGACTCATGGTGTCTCCTTCTTTACGAATACCTGAACTGTTCGCTGGGCGATGATATCTCCATCTGCCAAGAGACGAACTTGATAACGTCCTTCCACGGGGAAAGACAGGGATCCACGAAAGAGGACGCGGACCTCCTGGAGAGGATCGGAGAAAGTCGCCGGAAGATCGCGGGTCAAGAGTTCATCGAGCGTATCGGGCCGCACAACTTCCAAGCGGATCTGGCCGTCACCGAGGCCATCTGTGAGCCACGCATAAACAATGAAGCGCTGAGGTTCGGAAGGAACCGCTTTCACTCGCAAGCGCGTTAAACAGTTGACGAGGGTGATGTTGTGCGTCTTCTCCTCGACGATTACCTGCTCGCACACGGCCAGTCCTGTGGCTGCAGGTCGCTGAATCATGCGCGCCTCCGAACAAGGGAATGGCCCAACTTAGCTATATTATATAATCTTCTACGAGAAGGTCAATAGAATCAGGCGTGACGCCGAAGAAGGGAATGGTTCGGTCTTCTCCGTGCTGCTTGTCCGCCCTTTCATTCTTTCAGACCCCGGCCGGAAAGAGGCGATCATCGCTCTAGCTTCGCAAAAAGGTTCCGATGCCTATTTTCCGCGGCTTTTTGGGAGTATCCTGGGGGCATGAGTCGAGCCAAGCCAACGCCGATGCCGCTGTGGGAGCTGACCCCTGGCCAGCACGCCGACTTCTTCGCACTGTTGGCCGAAAAGACCCGAGGCACAACGCGCGAGGGCAAACCGTACTACGCCTGCCGCTTCCGCGATGCTCGCCGCGGTGTCGCCTTCATGGCCTGGCAGGACAGCAGCTGGTTCGAGCCCTGTGAACGCGACTGGCAGGTCGGCCAGTTCTACAAGCTCCGCGCCGCCTACGGCGAACACGAGCGCTACGGCCCGCAGCTGATCGAGCTGCACGCCATCCGGCCCGTCAACGACGCCGACCGCGCCGACGGCTTCGATCCGCTCTCGTTCGTCGAGCATTCGCGCTACGACGCCGCGGTGATGTTCGCCGAGTTAAAGGCGCTGGCCGAGACGAACATCGCCGACGAGCCGCTGCGCCGTCTGGTGCTGACGCTGCTGGATCGCCACGCCGAGCCGTTGCAGCGTCTGCCGGCGACGCGCGATCGCTTTTACCCCTTCGCCGGCGGTCTGCTCGAACACACGCTGTCGGTGACGCGCTCGTGCCTGCACTTGGCGGAGCGCTACGCGGCCCACTACACCGAGCTGCGTCCGCCGCTGAACCGCGACCTGATCGTGGCCGGGGCGATCCTGCACGACATCGGCCGCGTGCTGGAGTTCGGCGAGGCGGTCCCCGGCGTCAGTCCGGCGTATACCGTGCCGGGTCGGCTGGTCGGCCATCTGATCCTCGGCCGCGATCTGGTGCGCGACACGGCCCGCGAACTGGGCGACGTCAACCCGGAGTTGGTGCAGATGCTCGAACACATCCTCCTGAGCCATTTGGCCCTGCCGGAGTGGGGTTCGCCGCGTCTGCCGCTGGTGCCGGAGTGCCTCATCATTCATCACGCCGACGATCTGGATGCGAAGCTGGAGATGTACGCGCGCTGCCTCAGCCGCGACCGGGCCGAGGGGCCGTTCACGGACCGCGATCCGGTGCTCAACCGCAATCTGTTCAAGGGACGGAGTGTGTGAAGAGAGTAAAGGAGCAATGAATCATTGCATCATTCTCAGAATTCGGCGCGAGTTGATCCCACGGCGACGAAAGTGCAGGCCGACTTTCGGGAGGCGAAGGCATTTGAGGAATTGAATTGGCGGCGGAAATGGGTGTTTGCTCCATCAAGCATTTGGAGGAAGCTGGGGCAGGAGGCGGACCTGTGGCGCGGCAGAGCTTAAGACGGTTTTGAAGATGCTACGCGTGGACTGCTCCCCAAAAAGTGGTCCAGGTGCTATGAGAGTCTCTGAGGCCCTTCGCGGGCCAGGAGACGAACCATGAAACGACACACGGCCGAAGAGATCATCCCCAAGCTGCGACAAGCCGAGGCCGACCTCGCCCAAGGCTTGACCATCGCCCAGGTCTGCCAACGCCTGGCCATCAGCGAGCAGACCCTGCATCGCTGGCGCAACCAGTACGGCGGACTCAAGGCCGACGAGGCCAAACGCCTCAAGGAACTGGAAGCCGAGAACGCACGCCTCAAGCGTCTCGTCGCCGAGCTGGCCCTGGACAAGCAGATGCTCCAGGAGGTCGCCCAAAAAAAGTGCTGACCGCCGCCCAGCGTCGCCAGGCCGTGCGTCAACTCCAGGAGACCTTCGGCGTGTCGCAACGTCGCGCCTGCCGTGTGCTGGGGCAACCACGCTCCACGCAGCGGCAGACGCCCAAAACCTCCGAGGAGGAGGGGCGGTTGGTGCGGCGGATGTTGGAGATGGTGCGGCAGCATCCGCGTTGGGGCTACCGCCGCATCACGGTGTTGCTGCGGCGGGAAGGCTGGCGTGTCAACCGCAAGCGGGTGTACCGGCTGTGGCGGCAGCAAGGGCTGAAAGTGCCGCGAAAGCAGCGAAAAAAGCGGCGGCTGGGTCACAGCGGCAACAGTTGCGTGCGGCGGCCGGCGGAGCACAAGGACCATGTGTGGACGTGGGATTTCCTGCACGATCGGACGAGCGACGGCCGGCCTTTGAAGTGGTTGACGCTGATCGACGAGTACACGCCGCGAGTGCTTGGCGTTGGAGGTGGATCGGGGCATGACGGCCCAGGCGGTGAAGACGGTGCTGGCGGGCGTGGTGCAGCAGCGTGGCGTGCCGGTGCATATCCGCAGCGACAACGGCTCGGAGTTCATCGCCGCGGCCATCCGGACCTGGATGACGGCGGCGGGGTTGGAGACGTTGTACATTGCTCCGGGGGCGCCGTGGGAGAACGGCTACGCCGAGTCGTTCAACAGCAAGGTGCGGGACGAGCTGTTGAACGCGGAGGAGTTTGGCAGCGTGCTGGAGGCGAAGGTGCTGGCCAAGGAGTGGCGGCAGGAATACAACCATGTCCGTCCTCACAGTTCGTTGGGGTATCGGACGCCAGCGGAGTTCGGGGAGATGTGTCCTCGGCCCGACTCCGCTGCGCTACGCCGGGCCGAGGACACATCTGTAACGATTGATCCGACTCTCACAGCGCCTGGTACATAAAATGGGGGCAAGCCACGCGAGCACAGGTAGAAAAAGAAGAGACGAATGGCCTGAAGGGTGAAATGTAATCGCCGAAAGGGGGAGGCAAGGGTTTCGGCCCCGCGAGAAGCAGTGAAATATGTACATAAGGTTTTGCCAATTAATGAGTTGCGATTATTAATCTGGATTCGCTGAGAAACGGATGAGTAAGAGCATAATTTTTTCTTTTTTTCCTTGCGGATGAGAGAGAGGAGGCGTATACTTACGATCCTAACTCTACAGCAATTTGTACATCCCGAGCAGATCTCGAATCTGCTCAGTTCACTAAGGGCATTGCCCAGCACCTCAAGCTGGGCCATTTCAGAAGGAGTATCGCCATGAGGACAACTTGTCTCTCCTGCCGGACTTTAGTCGTCGTATTCGGGCTTCTGCTATCGCTCGTCACGGATGCCTGGGCTGGACTATTTCAAAATATGCGAGTAGCAGCAGGCTCATACCCCATCCGAGTGTCTACCGGTTCCCGGGTAAGGCGGGCTTACATACCCGCATTTTGCATCAACGAGAAGTTGGCTACGCCTTCCCGTTCCGACAATTTTGGCAGCGCATCGAAGTCGATGAAACTCGTCGGAATTAGAGGCGGGACTAAAGTCAGCGAGATTCCTCTAGAACAGGCCATACATGATGGTATCATTCGTCTGCCCGGAAGCGATGACTTCAGGGGGGTTGAGGCAGAACTGATGAAACCGGAAGCGGGAGTTGATTATTCGATCAACGTAACAGGAGTGGGAATTCTCGGAGAGAAAGCCTCTGACGTGAAAAAGTCGGAGGAGATGCTGAAGCCCTTCATGGACAGTATTAAAACGCTCGATAATTATGAAGCAAGATTAAAATCGGTTTTTGGTGATGAAAGCAGAATCGCACGACAATTTCATGATAGTAAATGGAGAGTCGAATGGGAATGGGCCCAGGCTCAACCCAATGATGCTCCCGCCTTGGTGAAGAAGTATATCGATGATTTTCGCAAGTCGGTAGCGAAAGACGATGGCAAAAAGGCGACACGCTATTTGAGTGTGTTACAAGGCCGGCCACTCACCGAAGCCGAAATCAAACTCGCGCAAGCAATTGGGTCTCGAACTTGCCGAAGTGAAATATGAGGAGTGGTTTATCCATGGATTAAAAACATATTTCGAGCAGTCGGAAAAACTCGCGCTGCTCTTGGGGACAATGACCCATTACCTCGAAGGTTTGAGACTAGTGTTATTCGTTTGTACGGTTCGACAGGAGATATTACGTGGGCAAGAAATATTGCTGCGCTGGAACTCCTCCCTCCTTACCTGAGGAAGACAAAAGCAGCGAGAGGTATCATAGAGTTGGAACTGGGAAGAGAACTTACTCCAGATCAGGCCCGTACGTTGTCTGCAATTACGGGTGTGAAAATGGGAGAAGTGGAAGACCGGTTTGATAGATTCGTGATGATTCGTATGTTGCCGCATGACCGAGTGCAATTGAATACCAGAAAATCGTCAAGAGTGGTGGAATTACAGAACATTGATCAGGCATTGCGGGTCCAACTCTCTGCGACTCCTCAAGTAGTAATCGACGGTCCCATTGATGGTGCCCTCGCGGAAAAACTCAGCCGAGCAAAAATTAAAGTTGTTCGCAATCTGGAATCTCTAGCTGTTGACTCCGAGAAGGAACCGAAACGTGTCAAACTGATCTTTGTGATTTCGCAAGATCGTAAGGTTGCTCGCCAATTATGGGGCTCTTTTGACGTCCCAGGAGTAGTGAGGGATGCAAAAACAATTCATGATAAGAAATTGGGGCTGATCGTCCAGAATCGTACTGAACTGAACGAAGCCCTGAAGAGTGTTGGTGACGATGAAAAGCCAGTTGTGGTATTTAATGCGGGTGAAGAGGGGATTATGTTTGATAAGCCGATGAGCGTCGAAGAGCTTCAACGGCTGGCAAAAAAACCTGATGCTCTTGCCTGTAATACCTATGAGTGGGACCAGCTGCTTCCAGACGACGGATTACATCTATCTGAAAGAGATGGTTGCCGCATTAGATCGCACGGTGAAGCAGTGCGCCCCTGTTGGCAATAGTGGAACTGGCAGTACTGGTGGTAATGCGGGAACGGGAGACGGGGGAAGGGCGGCTCTTTCGCGGGTTCCGCTGACTTTTTCTCAAGATTCAACGACAATTACGGTTCGGAATTAGTGCGATCGAAGAAGAAGGCTGGAACTGTCGTCTTCATTATCGGTTCGGCTTTTGCCGGGGCCATCGTCAAGGTTTACTCCATCGGCCAGGAAGACGACAAGAAAAAGAGAAAGGATAACAAGGGTGGAGATAAACAAAACAAGAAAGGGAACGGCGGAGCGGGAAATCATTAAGGTGGAAGGACAGGACATGGAGTCTTCTCTGACCCCCGCCCAAAAGGATCGCGAGCTTCATCGAGTTACACTGTCTTTGCAATTGGGTTCCTCAGAAGACGAGGAGATGTAGACCGTGATCACTTTTTTTGGACAGACAGTTCAAGAAACATGGAGAGCACTTACTAAAGGTGTCCACGCCGGAAAGCCAGCGCCACCCCCTCCTCCTCAGGTTCAGCCTGGGGATAAAATCAAGGCCGCTGTCCGGATTGTCCTCTCGGCTGTGTTGCTGCTAATCGGTACTTACTTTGTCGCTTCGGGAGATGAGCGTTCGCAGAAGATTGGAGGGTCGATTATCTCCGCTGTCATCGGGTATTGGCTGCGGTAACCAATCCTACTTCTTGCTTGCGGTGCATCCGTCACTGAACCGCGACCTGATCGTGGCCGGAGCAGTCCTGCACGACACCGGCCACATGCTGGAATTCGGAGAAGCGGTCTCCGCTGTCAACCCGGCGTATAAAAGGCCGGGCCGGTTAGTCGGTGGTCTGACTCCCGGTCGCGACCTAGTGCTCGACATGGTCCGCGAGTTGAGCGACGTCAATCCATTCACCGACCGCGATCCGTTGCTGAATCGGAACCTCTTCAAGGGACGGAGTGTCTGACGGTGGCCGGCATTCTCACTTCACTTCCGGCTTGTTGTTGCCGTAGGACCACGGCTGGCCGCTGAAAGGCAGTGGTCGTGGCGGCGTGGGCACCGGCCCCGGCTTGAGCTGTTTGGCCAGCTCCAGCCCGGCGTCGCGCATCTGCCGTCCGGCCGTGATCTCCAGGTTGCTGTAGCTGGTCAGGCGTGTCTCGTAACCGCCGCCGCTCGGGTCCGAAGGCGTCCTCGGTCGGCACGTAGCCGACGCAGCCGTTGGCCAGCGACACGGGGAAGGTGAAGGCGAAGCCGCTCCGCGCCTTCTGCTCCAGGCCGAAGCGGCAGAAGTATTCCGCCGGCGTGGTCAAAAAGAGCGCCGGCCCAACCTGCACCGCCTGCACCTCGACTTCGACCGTCGGCTCTTTCTTCAACTTGGCGTCCAGCAGCACGATTTCCTTGGCGAAGGTCCACTCCGTCTGGATCGCCGCGCGCCGGCTCCTTTTGCACCAGCTCCAGACATTCCTGGACGCGCTCCGGCGCCGGCGCGCGGCGCCGGATTGGCAGCAGGCTCGTTCGCGCCGTGACGGGCAGCCAGCGTCCCCGGCTCCATCGTCAGCAGCACCTTCAGCGCCTCCGCCCCCACCTTGCCGCCGACCCGCTGCGCCCAGCGCTCGCCGTCGGGATACTTGTACGGACTTCGATTGTCCACCTGCGTCACGTCGCCGGACGCCCCGTTGAGGAAGACGACGACCGCGTCCTTGCCGTAATAGCCCTGAATGACCTTTTCCAGATAGTAAATATAGTTGGCGGAGATGCCGCCGGGGCTGGTCGTGGCGTGGCAGGAGAAGTTGACGACGCAGCCGAGGAACTTCTTCTTCTCGTCCCAGGCGCCGAGGACGCCGACCTCCGGGTCGGTCGGGCCGGCCGGCTCCACGATGTCGGGGTTTCCCTGGCCGGGATGGGTGACGGTTCGGCCGTCGCGCATCTTGAAACGGCGGTTAAAGGCCACCGTCTTCTCGATCCCCTTGCCGATGCCGGCGCGGGCGGCGACGCGGGACTCGTCGGCCTGGCAGACCGCCTCGACGATGGCTTTTTCGACCTTCGCCAGGTATTTCGCATCGGCGCAGGTGGAGACGCTGGTAGGCCAGCCGTCGCACCAACTCGGGGGCGTGGTCGTACTCGCCGGGCATGACGCCGGACATGGGGCCGGACGAGTGCGAATGCGAAGCACCTAGCAGGATCGAACCTTCGGGGATGCCGGTCTTCGCGGCGATGGCCTTGCGGACGTTTTGCACCGTCTGCCGGTGGATGAACAGCGCGTCCAGGCCGACGAGGGCGATGCGATTTTTGCCGTCGTCGAAGACGGCCACCCGCACCTTGCAGGGGTCGTGCAGAGATCGGTGATAGGACTTGCCGTAGCCGCCGGGCGCCTCGCAGCCGATCTCCGGCGTGATGTCGCGCTCGGCGAAGCCGGCCTTGAAAGGCGGCGCATCCGACCCAGCGTACACCGGCGGCTCCGGCAACGATCGTCAGGACCGCGAGGACGACGGTTTGGAGTCTGGGAATGAACATGATTTCTCCCGGTTGCCTCTTGCGACTGATCGCTAAGCCGCCAGCGGTCCTCGCAACAGACCCTCAATCATTCAACGGCTGCGTGCTGCGCAGGTAGGCGAACAGGTCGCGCACCTGCTGATCGGTGAGACCCTTCAGCAGTCCTTCGGGCATCAGCGATTTCTTGTGCGGCGTCATCTCCTCGATCTGCTCCTGGCGGACGGTGACGGTCTGACCGTCGGCACCGCGGAGGACGACGACGCGGTTGTCCTTGTCCACCAGCAGGCCGGCCAGCAATCGGCCGTCCTTGGTCTCGATCTGGTAGGTCTCATAGCCCTCGCGGACCTCGGCGCTGGGGTTGACGACGTGCAGCAGCATGTTGGCGACGTCGTTGCGCTGGAAGGTCGTCAGATCGGGTCCGACCTTGCCGCCCTGGCCGAACAGGGTGTGGCACTTGGCGCAGGAGTTGAGAAACAGCTTCTTGCCGGGGTAGGGGCTGCCGGCGCCGCCGCGCAGCACGCCCTCCAGCCGGGCGATCTCCTGCTGCATCTCGGCCGTCGTCGCTCCTTCCACCTTGCCCCAGTGCTTGGCGACCAGGCGAGCGATGCGCTCGTCGCGGTGGGCCGCCAGCTTCCGCACCGTCTCGGCGGGCACCGTGGCGCGATCGATCTGCTCCTTGTCCACCGCTTCGAGCAGCTGCAACGCCCAGACCTTACGACTGGCCAACAGCGTCCGAGCGACGTCGCGCACGTCGTCGTTGAATTTGCCGTAGAGCCGAAGGACGGTCGCGCCGATCTCCGGGCGGTCGTACTGCTGGAGCGCCGTCAGGGCCGCCATGCGCAGGACGTCGTCGCGGGTGTGCTCGATAAGATCGAGCAGGACCGGCAGCGCTCGCGGTTGCCGAATTTCGCCGAGAATCTGGACGTACTGCAAGCGCTCGTTGACGTCGGCGCGGGCGTCGGCGACGACGGCCAGCGCCTTGGCGACGGACTCCGGCCGATTCTGACGCAGGCCGAGCACGACGGAACTGCCGGCGTACTTGGCCAGCGCCTCGGCCAGTTCGGCCGGCAGGTCGCCGAGCGGCCGGCCGTGGAACGCCTCCTCGAAGCCGCGCAGCAGTCGCTTGGCGCACTCGGCATCAGGGGCCAGCCGCAGCAGGCGGGCGCAGGTGAGCAGATCCTTGCGGGTGCCTGCCGCCGCGTAACGCCGCATCAGACGGTGCAAGAGGTGCGTCCGCACCATCGGCAGCCGCCACACCGCCGAGTCCTCCAGCAGCGCCACGACCCGATCGCGGTCGGATGTACACTTGGACTCGATCGCCCACCACAAGAGCAACGGCAGGTGGATGTCGCCCATGTCCTCGTCATGGGCCAGCAGGTTGCGGACGATCGGCAGGGCGTCCGTCGCCGGCAGCCGTTTCGCCGTGCTGGCGAGCTGGCTGCGTACCTCGACGTGCGGCTCGGAGCGCGCCATTTCGGTCAGGCGCTTGGCCAGCGCCGGCGCGACTTTCTTGTCGTCGCCCAGGAGGCGCACCGTCCACAGGCGGACGTAGGGGTCGGCGTGGCCGAGCGTGTTCGCGGCCCGTTCGTCGTCGAAACCGCCGCTGAGATTCAACCCCCACAGCGCTTCGAGGGCCGTCTGTCCCGTCTCCGCCAGCAACTTCCGCAGCAATGGGATCGCCGCACGATCTCGGCGGTCGCCGAGCAGCCGCAGGGCCGTCCGCCTCTGCCACTTATTCTCGTGGCGCAACAGCGCGACCAACTCCGCCGTGGATTTCTTGGCGTGATCGAACGGTGGAAGCGGCGCGGCGTCGGGCGCGCGGAGGCGATAGACGCGGCCGTTGCTCTTGTCGATCTTGCCCTCGTGATGGCGGAGATGAGCGATCTGCGCTTCGTAGAAGTCGGCGACGTAGACCGCCCCGTCGGGGCCAACTTTGACCTCCACGGGGCGGAACCACGGATCGGTCGCGGTCAGCGGAAAGAGGACATCTTTTGTCTGAAAGGACGAACCGTCCGGCTGCCGCCGAGCGCAAACGACGTGCCCTTGCAGCGGGGCGACGGCGAACAACTCGCCGTGGTAGCGGCGTGGCAGCGTCGCCCCTTCGTAGATGACGAAGTTGTGCGTGAAGCGCTGCACCTTGGGATGCTTCATGGCCGGGAAGTAGCCGAAGGCGTAGGGATTGGACAACGGCCCATGTTTGCCGAAGCCTTTCTGCAGGTAGGCACCCTGGACGTAGTGAAAGCCGCGGGTATCGCCGCCGTTGTGGCCGGAGAAGACGCGGCCCTTGGCGTCGATCTCCAGGCCGAAGGCATTGCCGCCGCCCTCGGCGAAGATCTCGTAGCGGCGCATCGGCGGATGGTAGCGCCAGATGAGCTGGCCCATCGAGTGGACCGGCGGTTCGTTGCTGCCGTAGCGCTTGACGTGGCCGGTGACGGTACTGCCCTGGCAGGCGTACAACCAACCGTCCGGCCCCCATTGCAAGCTGTTGACGCAGGAATGCGTGTCTTCCAGGCCGAAGCCTTCCAGCAACACCTCCGGCGGCCCATCCGGCACATCGTCGTTGTTCCGATCGGGATAGAAGAGCAGATAAGGCGGGTTGAGCACCCACAGACCGCCGCGGCCCTTGACGCAGGAGGTGACGATGTTCAGCCCGTCCACAAACGTCTTGTGCTTGTCGAAGACCCCATCGCCGTCGGTGTCCTCGTGGATGGTGATTTTGTCCGCGCCCTTGAAGTGGTGCGGCGGCGGCGGCGGCACTTTGTCGTAGACGGCGCGCAGGAACTTGTCTTCGCTGAGGATCCTCAACCCGGCAGGATACGGATATTGCAGATACTGAACGACCCACATTCGACCGCGCTCATCAAAGTGGAGGAAGACGGGCTGAGCGACGACCGGCTCGGCGAGCACCTGGTCCAGCTTCAAATCACCGGCGACGCGGAAACATTTCAGCGCCTCCGATGGAGAGAGCGGCGGGCTGGATGGTTTGGCAGCTTTCTTGTCTTCGGCGGAGAAGGCCACGGCGGCGACCATCACCAGGAGCAACGCCGGAAGGTAGATGCGGATTCTCATGCGGTGTATCTCGATTGAAGGATCGATTCGCCCCGTTTGCCTTTCCCCGTCGCCATTTCGACAAGTCAAGCGGTTCGGTTTCGGCCGAGGATGGTGGCGATCTCACCGTACACTCCCCCAGCGACAGCGTCGGGGGTGGCGTGCTCGATGTCGATAGCCGGCCCCAGCTTGCTCGTCCACAAGCCGTTGGGAAGTTGCCGGGCGGCATGCGTCGGCGTCTGACCCGTCGCGTACAAGGCCACCTTTTCGACGCCGGGTTCCAGGACGGAGGAAACGCTCGGGGTGTAACCAAGTGTCGAAAACGCCGCCACAAAGGCGGTGAGCGATTCCTCACGCGGCACATTCGCGGGCCAGTAGCGTCCCGGCGCCGGCCACCACCAGGCATCGCTAACGCCGGCCGCCCAGGCGATGCAATTGTATTCCCAGGCGGCGGGACTGGTTTCGCGGTAGTTGTCCGCCGTTAGCCGCGGCAGGGCGGCTCGAAGTCGTTCATGAAAAGCAGGCATGGCTCGACCCCGGTCGGGTCAAATCAACTTCTGTTGCCGCCCCCAGGTGAGCCAATCCGCCCTCATGGCCGCGATATTGCCCCAGTGCTCGCGCGGCACCGGATCGTCACCCGTGATCGCCTGCAGCGCCTCGAACCAGTGGGCCGGCTCCCGCTCCAGGTCGCGTAGCAAGAGCGGCACGACCGGCGGTCCCAGAGCGATGATCGCCCGGTAGGCGGGATGGGCCATCATCGCCGTGCTTGATGAGAGCAAGGCCGTCGCGGTCTTCCACTGCTCGGCCAGTTTCTCGAATTGCTCGGCGATCAAAGACTGTTCCGTCGAGTTAACGACTGGCGGCATAGGTATTCTCCTATTACCTACGGAGTTGGCCAACGGTTATCGGGTCTTCTACTCCATTGTACCCCATTTGGCACGACCGCTCCCAACTCAAAATATACTATAGAGGTCTCTTTTATAATTTTAAGCCATCTCTAGCCCGCGCATCGTGCCGGTGCTCGACGCAAACTTGTCGGTCTCGATCCCCAGACGTTGGAGCATGGAGACGAACAGGTTCGGCAGCGGATAGTTGCGTTGGCGGTCGAAGGCGAGGTGCTGGCCGTGGCGGAAGCCGCCGCCGGCCAGCAGCACCGGCAGGTTCGTGTTCGAGTGAGCGTTGGCGCTGCCCATGCAGGTGCCGTACAGCACCATCGTGTGGTCGAGCAGTGTTTCGCCGTCCTCGCGGACGCCGCGCATGCCGCCGAGCAGCTCGCCGAGCACGTGGAACTGCGCTTCCTCAATCCGACGCAGCTCGGCCAGCGTCTCCGACCGGTTGCCGTGGTGCGTCAGCGAGTGCGTCTCGTGCTTGACGCCGGCCACCTCCGGTACGATGCCCGCCGTGTAGACAAATAGCGTCACCAGCCGCGTCGAGTCGGTCTCCAGCGCCAGCCGGATCATGTCGTACATCAACCGCGTCCGCTCGACGAGCTTTTTCGTGTCCATGACGTCCGCCGGCATCGGCGCCTGGACCTTCGGCTTGGGCCGGCGTTCCCAGTCCTCGGCGCTGACGAGCTGCTTCTCCAGGTCGCGGATCGACGTGAAGTATTGATCCAGCCGTTCGCGGTCGTGCGGTCCAAGGTCGCGCTGCAAGTGCTTGGCGCTATCGTTGACGAAGTCGAGCAGACTGCGGCCCAGACGCAGGTCGTCGATGCGGTTGTCCATCTCCTTCGCCGTGCCCTGGACGAACATCCGCCGGTACAGGGCGGCGGGACTTTTCTCACCAGGGATCATGACGCCGCCGCGCGTGAACGACAGGCCGACGCCGCCCTCGGTGCTGACCAGCAGCGGCAGGGCGGCGAAGCGCGTCTGTGCGCCGATACGCTCGGCGGCGAACTGGTCGAGAGAGATGGAGTTTTTGAAGCCGCCGCTGCCGGGGTGCGGAGCGGCCGTCAGAAAGGCGTTCTCCGCCTGGTGTCCGCCGTCCACGTTGGGATGCGAGACACCGCTGAAGACGGTCAGATCGTTGCGATAATCCTTCAGGATCTCCAGGTAGGGGCTGAGTTGGTAATCGCGGCCGGCCTGCTCGGGGAAGAAGTATTGCGGCAGGATGCCCATGTTCGTTTCGATCGCCACCATGCGGCGCGTCGGCTTGGCGGCGGCCTTCTCCGCGGCGCGAGCGAATGCCGGCGTCATGGCGTCTAAGAAGGGCAGCGACAGGGCGACGCCGGCCCCGCGCAGGAAGGCGCGGCGCGACAGTGGGCGGGCGGTGGGAGTGAAAAAGGTGGGATTCATCAAGGAACTCCGGGGTGGGTTCGAGACCGTTGCCGTTCTCTATGTTACGTCATGGATCGCCGTCGAGCCAGGACGGAACGGTGCCGTTCGGCTTACATCGACGAAGGAGCAACGATGACACGTCCGATGACCCTTGCGGAGAAGCAGCGGTTCCAGGGTTACTTCCCGAACCTCGATGTGAATCGCGCGGTCGTGACAGGAGAAGTGTCCACGGTGTACAATTGCATTTCCTGGACCGTGGGCATCACGAATCGCTGGCTCTGGCCCGGCAATTCCTTGGCGAATTTTGACACCTTCTACCGCGGATTCGGTTTCGTCCGGTCTGGCGATGGAAGCATCGCTGCCTGGGGACTTTCGACTTCTCATATGACGCACGGTTCGGTCACAGGTCGCGGGCACGGCCCACGCTGGGAATCAAAGTGCGGGAACGATCTTCGCATCCAACACGGACTCAACGAACTCGTCAGCAGCAGTTATGGCCGCGTCCTGGCCTTCTATCGCAAAAGCCGCACGCTGGTGGCCGCCTACGAGGCGGCACGGGAGGAAGTCATGAAGGAAAAAGCCGCCAAGTCGTACCTGTCCGCCATCCAGAAACGCGCCCTCCACGAGGAATTAGAAAGGGTGCCGGAGCAACTCCGAGCCGCCTTCGACCAAACTTTCACCGCCTGGAAGAATACCTGGTTCCGTGGCGGCTTGGCGATCAGCTCCGATCCGCACACGCGAGCCGTCGGAAGGGAGTACGACGCGCTCATCGCTCTGGGGCCGGCCATCCTGCCACTCGTCGTCGAGAAACTGGCGGATCCGGAAAACTTCTTCGCCCTTCAGCTCTATGATGCGCTCCAGTCCAATGAAAAGCTGCTCGTACAATTCGAGCCGGATGACGAGCGAATTCTCGAAGGCGAGCAGGGACGGGCACAGCGGGTTGTGCAGGCGTGGTTCGCCAATAGGTAGGGGAAGGCGGGTCTGCGCCAAAGCGCTGGCGGACAAGGCGCTGCCAGCGAATAGAGCAAGCAGGTACTTGGCCTGCTCCCACCTTATTAGCTCTTACTTGCTCTGGAACAGCGGACTCCCTACTATCTCATGGATCAGCGACTGCACGCCATAGTGGCGCTCGGCGGTGCGGTCGAGAACTTGCTCGACGGCGGCGCGATCGGAATAGCCGGCGGGTGCGCCGGTGGCGTAGGTCAGCAGTTGGCCGACGAGATTGCGGGCGATTTGTCGCTCCTCGGCGAGAAGGATCTTTTTGAACTCCTCGATGTCGGCAAAAGGCTGGCCGTCGGCGGTGGCGCCGGCGCAATCGACGGGTGGTCCAAGACGATAGCCGACACCGTGGCCGCCGGTCTTGCTTTTATCAACCGGGTCGCCCTGGCCCAGCGAGCGGTAGCGCCGCCGCCAGCCGCCGATGACGTCGAAGCTCTCCAGGGCGAAACCGGGCGGGTCCATCTTGGCATGGCAAGCGGCACAGCTAGCGCTGGCCCGATGCTTGGCGAGCTGCTCGCGGATGGTGGTGGTGCCGCGCACGTCGGGTTCGATGGCCGGCAGGTCGGGCGGCGGCGGATCGGGCGGCCGACCGACAATCTTGCGCTGCACCCACACGCCGCGCTTGACCGGCGAAGTGGTTGTGCCGTTGGCCGTGACCTTGTGGACGGCCGCCTGCGTCAAAATGCCGCCGCGATGACTACCCGGTGGCAGCGGCACTCGGCGGAACGCCGTCCCGCGCACGCCGGCGATGCCGTAATGCTCGGCCATCTTCTGATTGAGCAGCGCGAAGTCCGAATCGACCACGTTGGCGGCGCCGAGGTCTTTGTGCAGCAATTCGCGGAAGAACGCTCGCGCCTCGCCGGTCATGGAATCGCGCAGGTACGGGCTGAATTCAGGATACAGCCGGCGGTCGGGGCTGGTCATGTCGATGTCGCGCAGGTCCAACCACTGATCGAGGAAGTCGGCGACGAAGCGCTCGGCCTTCGGATCGGCCAACATGCGCTCAACCTGATCGTGCAGCGCTTTCGGCTCGCGCAGCCGGCCCTTGTCGGCGAGAGCAAACAACGCATCGTCCGGCATCGAGTTCCACAGGAAATAGGACAGCCGCGATGCCAGCGCCCAATCGTCGAGCCGGCCGGGCGTCTGGCGCAGAAAGAGGAAATCGGGAGAACAGAGAGCGGCCTTGTACGCGGTTCGCATCGCCTCCTCGAAGCTGCACCTCGCGGTCAGCCGGTCGCGGACCAGGCCGACGTAACGGCGAACCTCGTCGGCGTTCACGGGCCGGCGGAAGGCGCGGCGGAGGAAGTCGGTCAACAGGCGCTCGGCGTCGGACTCCGGGTTGGTGCTGGCGACGGTGGCGAAGACGTACTTGCCGGGTCCGTTGCGGCCGTCGCGTCCCGTCTGCCGCGGGCGCTCGCGCTTCGGCGGGCGCACGTCCTTCTTGGTGGGCAGTGGACCCAGCGGCAGTTCGCCGAACAATCGGCGATGGCTCGCGGATGGCCAGCGATCGTACAGCGGACCTTCCAGCTCCAGCCAATCGACGGCCACGCCCGGCCCGACGTACTCCGCCGCCCGCCCCCTCGTCTCCGAGACGCGCACCGGCCACAGCGAGGCTGCGTTGAACTGGATGTATTCGCCGTGGTTGAGCCAAACCTCCGTCTCATGGACGGTCGGCGTCAGGGACGGCGCGTCGAAGTAATCGATCAATCGGCCGTTGACGGTCAGGCGCGCCGCCTCGGTTCGGGCGGCTGGCTTGACTTCGCCTTTGTCCCAGTGGAAGCCCCACACCGACACGCGGAGCCGATAACGCCCTGGATGGATCGCCGTGAACGACGCGAAGCGCGGCACGAAGGCGCAGTCCTCGTGACGGAAGACGCCGACCGCACCCTTGTAGGGAAACAGCTTGTCTCGTTCGTACTGGGCCAACCCCTTTGGCGCCCGGTCGCGGATGATGGGAACGCCCGTGTCGCGGTCGTATTGGCCGTCCTTGAGGAAGAACAGCGTCGCCGTTGAGGAGGACGATCTTGAAGTCGTACTGGGCGCCGGGATAGAGGCGTTCCTTGAACAGCGCCGGCCGATCCGCATAGGAGGCGATGGCCCGGTCGAGGGCGACCTCGGCGGCTTCCAGGTACTTGGCGAGCTGGACGTGCGAGACATCCAGTGCGGCGGCGCACTTGTCGAAGCCGTGCAGGCGGCCGTCCTCCGGCATCAAATCGCGGACGCTCAGGCCGGGCAGATCGAACAGGTCGCGCAGCGTATTTTCATACTCGTTGCGGTTGAGACGGCGGAACAGCGTCCGGCCCTGCCCCTCCTTGCGTCGGCGATCCGCCGCGGCGAGTTGGGCGTCGAGTTGGCGCAGCACCGCCTCGGTTTCGTCCCCGGGCGGCCGTTTCCGCTTCGGCGGCGGCATGGCGCCGCCTTGCATTTTGTCGTGGACCTTCACCCAGGCGGCGAAGGCGGCGGGGTCGTTGAGGTTCGCCGTCAGCGTCTCCAGGTCGAGACCGCCCTTCTTCGTCTGGGCATCGTGGCAGAGAAGGCAGTGCTTTTCGAGGAAGGAACGCGGCGCCGGCGTCTCGGCGGCGCGGAGGACGGCAGACGGAACCAGGAAAGAGCAAGCCAGCAGCAAGCCCGTCCAGCGACGGCGAGGGGAAGGATATTCGAGGTTACGATGGAACGATTTCATCCGTTGCATGCGGCCAATCTCGGAGGCGGGTGCAAGGCGGGAGGGTACGGGCAGGTTCATGGAGTATCTTACAGGATCGGGGCAACGTCAAGCATCGTTTTCGGGAAAGCATCGATGGGGGTGCCCAAAACAGGCGCGGGACGACGGCCTACGATAATTTCTGTCCCAGCGCGTCCATCAGTCCTTCGAGGATCAGCACCAATTGTACGCGCCGGTCGATCTGTCGATCCGCCTCCAGGCAGCGCTCCAGCGCCTCCAGCAGACGATCGGGTCCGGCGCGGCGAGCGAGTGCTTCGAGTCCGGGACGGTCTTCGGCCTCGCTGCGCCGCGGCGTTCCGTTCATGCTAACGGTCAGCGCATCATCGAGAAAATCGAGGACCAGGCGCAGCACCAGTTGAGCGCGACGGCGCTGCGCCGCCGACTCCTTGCCGGCCCCTTCGACGAATTCCATCCACTGGCCGGACAGGTCCACCGAGCGTATCGGCGATTTCGTCAGCCCGTCCAGAAGCGTTCGGCGGAAATCCCACAGGGCGGGGTCGGCCAACTCCTTCGCCAGTCCGGGACTGCCGGCACCGAGGCGCACCAGGCGCGCTCGCAGAGCGGAATCCTCGATTCCCTGCGCCTGCAACAGTTCCTCGACCAACTCCGCCGGCAGGGGGGCGAAGCGAATGACCTGGCAGCGTGAGACGATGGTGGGCAGCTGCCGATCCGGCGTGCTGCCGATGAGGATGAGGACCGAGCGCGGCGGCGGCTCCTCCAGCGTCTTGAGGAAACAGTTCGCCGCCTCTTCGTTCAGATCGTCGGCGTCATCGAGGAGGATCACCTTGCCGCGGCCGCGCGCCGACTTGAGCGAAAAGCCCTGGCACAGCTCGCGCATGAGGGCGATGGGGAACTCCAACGCTTCGGGCGGGCGGACGGCGGTGAAGAAGTCGGGGTGCGTGCCGGCCTCGACTTGCACGCAGGAAGGGCAGCGATCGCAGGCTTGCAGGTTGGCCTCGCTCGCATTCTCGCACAACAGCGCCTTGGCCAGCTCGACGGCGAACAGCCGCTTGCCCACGCCGGCGGGTCCGGTGAAGAGATACGCATGGGCGAGGCGGCCGCGATGCACCGCGCGCGGAACCCTTCGACCAGGGCGTCATGCCCGCGAATCCGCTGCCATGCCACGTCTCATTCCCCCTTGATTCCGAGCCGCGATTCGACTTCCCGACAGATGGCTTCATGCACTGCGGTGACCGGCGCGGCGGCGTCCACGACACGAATGCGTTGGGGACAGCGCCGTGCCTCGGCGAGAAAGCCGCGACGCAAACGGGCGTGATAGTCGGCGCCGCGTCCCTCGATGCGGTCGGCGGGACGGCCCCGGCGCGCCGCCGCCTGTTCGGGCGGCAGGTCGAGCACGAGGGTCAAGTCCGGCTCCAGTCCGCCAGCGGCGAAGCGGCCGATCTCCCACAGGCGTTCGACGTCCAGTCCGCCGGCGTGGCCCTGGTAGACGACGTTGGCGAGTAAAAAGCGATCCGAGACGACCATCTGCCCCGACGCCAGGGCAGGCCGGATGACCTCGGCGAGGAGCTGCGCCCGGCTGGCCATGAACAGCAGTGCCTCGCACATGCGGTCGATCTCGGGGCGATGATGCAGCACCAGGGCGCGGAGCTGTCCGCCCAGGGGAGTGCCGCCCGGATCGACGCAAGAGGTCACGGCATGGCCCCGCGCACGCAGCCAGTCGGCCAGCAGGCGGCATTGCGTCGATTTGCCGGTGCCGTCCAGACCGTCCAGGGAGATGAAGAGAGGGCGGGGCATCGAAACGGATTCCCGTTTCGCCGCGATGCGCAGCGGAGCGTGGGGCCATCTCCGCGCTCCGCTGCCCGTCGCGGCTAAACATCCTGTGAGTCGGACTCAACCACGCCGAGCACCTGGCCGGGGGTGAGCAGGTCGCGCGGCCAGGCGAGACGTTCGACCAGCCGGCCCGTGGCCGGAGCAGACACGTCGAAGGTGGCCCCGGCAACCACCACCTCCACCAGCCGATCGCCCGCGAACACCGTCTCGCCCGGCGCCGCGAACCACAAGCTCAGGCGGACCGGCGAGGCGCCCAGATCAGGCAGGACGACCGGACTGCGCATGATCGCCTACCATCTCGTCGGCGTGATAACTGGAGCGGACGAACGGTCCCGCCACCACCTTGAGGAACCCCAGCGTCCGTGCCAGCGCCGCCAGAGCGTCGAACTCCGCCGGCGGGACGTAGCGCGCCACCGGAATATGCTTGAGCGTCGGCGCGAGGTACTGGCCCAGCGTCAGCGTATCGCAGCCGGCGGCGCGCAGGTCGGCCAGCACGTCGAACAGCTCTTCCGTCGTCTCGCCCAGGCCCAGCATGAGGCCGCTCTTGGTGACGGTGGCCGGAGCGCGGCGCTTGACGTGGGCCAGCAGATCGAGGCTGCGCTGATAGCAGGCCCGGCCGCGGACCTTCTTGTACAGGCGCGGCACCGTCTCCATGTTGTGGTTGAACACCTCCGGCGCCGCCTCCAGCACGCGATCGACCGCCGACAAATCGCCGAGGAAGTCGGGCGTCAGCACCTCCACTGCCGCCCCGGTGCGCTGACGCACGGCCAGGACGCAGCGGCGGAAATGATCGGCGCCGCCGTCGGGCAGGTCGTCGCGCGTCACCGAGGTGATGACGACGTGTCGCAGACCCAGGCGGTGCGCCGCCTCGGCCACGCGGGCCGGCTCGTCGTCCTCGAGGGCGTCGGGCGCACCCTTGGGCACCGAGCAGAAGCCGCACGGCCGGGTGCAGACGTTGCCAAGGACCATGAAGGTGGCGGTGCGGCGCGAATAGCACTCCGGCCGATTGGGGCAGCGAGCGTTCTCGCAGACCGTCTCTAGACGCAGTTCGCGGAGCAATTCCTGGGTGAAGAAGTTCCCATTCCCGCGCGGCAGCCTGCGCTTCAGCCACGACGGCAACCGTCGAACCGGGGCCGTGGGATCAATCGTCGGCAACGAGAGCATTCGCAACGCCTTTCATCCGTCCTTTCCGCGAACTCAGCCCGAACCGATTCGCCCTGAACTCAGTGTAGCAACGCCTTCCCGACGCGGACAAGCGGAATCGAAAGGCCGATGAGCCCAGTCGCGGCTTTCTCCGCATCTTTCTGGCATGGCATGTGCTCTACCTTCCACCGCGATCGTTGCGGGCCGGGAACGCTCGGCGGTCGTCACCGAGGAAGGTTTGTTTTTGAACCGAAAAGTATCTCTTGTGGAGGAATTGTCATGCTGCGCATTGCCATCCTGTTCCTGGTGATCGCCCTGATCGCCGCCCTGTTCGGTTTTACGACCATCGTGGGTACGTCCCTAGAGGCCGCCAAGATCGTGTTCTTCGTCTTCATCGTGCTGGCGGTGCTGTCGTTCCTGGGTGGGATGTTCCGCGCCCCACCCGTATGATCGGCTCCCGGTCGGCCGCGGAGCCGTAACGATCATCCCGGAGCGCCGGGGACGAGGCGTTTGGCCTCCTCCCCGGCGCTCTCGCCGTATCCTCAGCCGGTGGCTCGTTTCCGCCCTCCTCTCTCCTACAATGCCCTGGAACTGGAATTCTCCCCGAGGACCAACTCGTGCCCAACCCTTCAACGACGAAGACCCGCGACTCCTTTCTGATCCTGTGCGGCCTGGTCCTGGTCACGGCCTGCCTGTACTGGGCGCGGCAGGTGTTGGTGCCGGTCGCCCTGGCCGTCTTGCTGGCCTTCATCTTGACGCCGGCGGTGTCGGCCCTTCAGCGGCGCGGGCTGGGCCGCGTGTTCTCCGTGCTCCTCGTCGTGACTCTGGCCTTGCTGCTGCTGGGCGGAAGCGGTTACGTGGTCTCCCGTCAGATCAGTACCCTGCTCGGCAATCTGCCCAGCTACGAAGAGGAAATCGTGCAAAAGATCCGGCCTTGCGCGGCGCGGGAGAGGGAGGGATTTGGGGGCGCGTTTTCGACACCTTCTCCGACATCTCCAACCAACTGAATGCGGACACGACCCGGAAGGAAGCCGAGAGCGCGAGCAAGAAGATGAAGGAAGCCACGGCCAAACCGGGCGCGGGCGAGACGGCGACGACGAACGAGCCGGGCCACAGCGCGGCCAACCCGCTGTACGTGCAGCAGACCCCTTCCGGTTGGACTCATGCGGCCGAAGCGATCGGGCCGGCGGCCGAGGGGTTGGCCGACGCCTTCCTCATCCTGGTCCTGGTCATCTTCATCCTGATGCAGCGCGAGAACCTGCGCAACCGCTGCGTCCGCCTGATCGGGCACGGCCGGCTGATCGTGACGACGCAAGCCTTCGACGAAGGCGGCCAGCGCGTCAGCCGCTACCTGCTGATGCAGCTGCTCGTCAACACCCTCTTCGGCGTGACGCTGGCGGTCGCCCTGTTCGTGACCGGCTTGTCGTCCGGCGACCGGGTGCTGTGGCAGTACGCGCTGTTGTGGGGTTTTGTCGCCGGCACCTTGCGGTTTGTGCCCTATGTCGGCACCTGGGTCGCCGCCGCCCTGGTCACCGCCTTTAGCATCGCCACCCTGCAAGGCTGGGCTTTGCCGCTCGTTATCTTCGGTTTCTTCATCGTTATTGAATTGGTCACCGCCAACGTGGTCGAGCCGCTGTTGTTCGGCCACAGTACGGGCATCTCGCCGTTGGCCCTGCTGCTGGCCGCCGCCTTCTGGACCTGGCTATGGGGCCCGGTGGGGCTGATCCTGTCCACCCCCCTCACCGTCATTCTCGTCGTCCTGGGCAAGTACGTGCCGGAGCTGCACTTCCTGGAAGTGCTGCTCGGAGACGAGCCGGTCCTCAGTACCGACGTGACCTATTACCAGCGTCTGGTGGCGCGCGATCTCGACGAGGCCAGCGACCTCGTTGAGAACGCTTTGCGCGATCATCCGCCGCGAGGCGGTCTATGAGGACGTCCTGCTGCCGGCCCTGCTGCTGGCCAAAAAGGACCGCGACCGCGGCGAACTGGAGGCAGACAGTTACGAGTTCGTACTGCAAGGGATGCGCGACACGGAGGAAGACCTGGCCGCGGTCCTGGCCGAGCAGAGCAAGGACAAGGCGGGAACGGGGAAGGCGACCGCCCTCGGCTGTCCGGGCCGCGACGAAGCCGACGAGTTGGCCCTGGAGATGCTCAGCCAGATGCTGCGATTGTCGGGCTACACGTTGGAGGTTGTCTCCTCGGAGAAGCTCAGCGCCGAGGTGCTCGCTCACATCGAGCGCGATCTCTCCGGCCGTGGTGTGTATCGGCTCGCTGCCGCCGGGCGGCGTGGCCCAGACGCGCTACCTGTGCAAGCGCATCCGCCAGCAGGCGCCGAACGTGAAAATCGTCGTCGGCCGCTGGGGCGATGGGGGCAACACGGAGCGCATGGAAAAGCGTCTTCGCGGCGCCGGCGCCGACCAGTTGTCCACAAGCCTGCACGACAGCCGCGAACAGATCATCCCTTTGCTTCAGGTGGCGACGAACGTCACTTCGTCCGCGGAGACGAGCGCTCCCCAGTTGGTCACGAGCCGCTAAACTGCCATCGGCCATCCGCTCCGCGCCGCAGCGCTTGCACGGCGATGACGGCGTCGGGGTTAATGGGTCCATAGATGTGGGGGAAGAACTCGCCGCTGCCGGCCGGTTCCTCGCGCCACGGGCTGGTCAGGCGGGTCGGGTCGATGTGCAGGACGAGAAGGTCTTGCTTGTCCGCGTAGAAGCGATTCGCCGACGCGGCGACTTGCTCGGCGTAGGAGCCGTGGATGAAACCTTCACCGGCCAGCGATTCCGCCCGGTACGGCTGACCGGCGTTCTGCTCCCACGCGCTTGGGAGCACCAGATGATAAATCGTCCGCATGGCGTGTCCTCTCTTGCGGACCATTTTATGAATCCGGATGAGGCAGTCCGACTCCCCGCGAGCGCAGGAGGTTGACGCGCTGGACGACCCCGACCTGGCGGGGGTTGTACTCCAGGGCGGTCTGGTAGAGCAGCAGGGCACGCTCGGGGCGGTTGAGTTCCTCGTAAATCGCGGCCATCTCGACGAGGGCGCGGGTATCGCGCGGATCGAGGTCGAGCGCCTGCTGATAGCGCATCAGAGCCTTGATGGGATCGCCGTCCTGGTGGTACAGCCAGCCATCCTCGGCGTAGGCGGCGGCGAGCTTGGGTTTCTGGGCGAGCCAGTCCTGCACCATGCGTTGCGCCTCGACGATCCGCCCTTGCTTGACCATCAGTGCCGTCAGGGCGTGCCGGCAAGCGGCATGGTTGGGATCGCTGTGCAGACATTCCTGGTAGGCTTGCTCGGCCTGTTGCGTCTGTCCGAGGCGGTCGTGGCATTGGCCGAGGTTGAAGAGCAGGTCGGCATCGTCCGGCCGCAGCATCAGCGCCGCCTGAAATTCTTCACGGGCATGATCGTATTCGCCGCGCTCGAACAGCTGGGCGCCGTCCTCGTTGAATTGCTGGACGCGCTCCTGCGCTGTCGGCGCACAGGACGCCACGAGCAACGCCACCACGGCGACCGAGCCGACCCGCCCCATGTCGCACCTCCCCACCGGGCTTATAAACTCCGGGACAGGTTGTGACAAGGTGACAAGGTGACAAAGGGGTAAGATGGTTTAAGGGAGGTAGGGGAAGTAGGCTGCGAATAATCGCAGAGATGGAGGGTTTGTCACCTTGTCACCTTGTCATCCGACGCCGACGGGTCGCCTGGCTCCCTCGCCCACCGGGGCGCAGCACATTGGCAACGCACGCACTTACTTGATCGCCTGGCTGTCCGCCCGCAGCCGCGGCGGACGTGTGGTGCTGCGCATCGAGGACATCGATTCGCCGCGCGTCAAGGCAGGGGCCGACCGACAGGCGTGCGATGACCTGCGCTGGCTGGGCCTGGATTGGGACGAAGGGCCGCTCGATCCAGACCGAGCGATTGCCGCTTTACCGTGCCGCTCTCGCCCAGCTCCAGGCGCGGGAGTTGGTCTACCCCTGCACCTGCACGCGCGGCGACGTCGAGCGCGCCGCCAGCGCTCCTCACGCGGAGCATGAAGGCCCGGTCTACCCCGGCATCTGCGCCGGCCGCACCGTGCGGGATGCCGAAGCGCTGGGCGATCGTTCCTTCTGCTGGCGCTTCCGCGTGCCGGTCCACTCCCCGGCGTTCGTTGATGGTTTCCGCGGTCCCACGCACGTCGATCTCCGCGCCGTCGGCGGCGACTTCGTCGTCTGGAAAGCCCCGCGCCCGGAAATGGGACGTGTACGCCGGCCTATCAGCTGGCCGTCGTGGTGGATGACGCGGCGCAGGGGGTGACGGAAGTGGTGCGCGGCGACGACCTGGTTCCCTCGACGCCGCGTCAGTTGCTGCTCTACCAGGCGCTCGGCCTGACGCCACCCTCGTTCGTCCACGTCCCGCTGGTCGTCGGACCCGATGGCCGGCGGCTGGCCAAGCGGCACGGTGACACCCGGTTGTCGGCGCTGCGGCGGGCCGGCGTTCGGCCCGAAACGCTGCTGGGACTCCTGGCCTGGTCGTGTGGCTGGAGGGACGCCATCGCGCCGATCGCGGCGCGGCAATTGTGTCCGCTGTTCCGGCTGGAGACGATTCCTCCCACGCCATTCGTGCTGACGCCGGACTTGCTGCGGCGCATCGGCTACGGATAACTCTTGCCCTCACGCCGCCTGGCGCTGAGCCTGTCCCTGCTGCCAGGCGATTTGGCGCGTCAGACCCTCGTCAAGTCCAACGTGCGGCTGCCAACCGAGATGGCGGAAGAGCTTGGTGGTGTCGGCGCCGGTGAAGCGCTGATCGCCGGGCCGGCCCGCCTCGCGGCGAACGACGGCGCGGCGGCCGAGGAGTTTCTCCAGTTTGCCGAGGATCTCCCAGACGTTGGCCGTTTCGCCGCCGCCGACGTTGTAGACCTCGCCGACCGGCGCTTCCAGCGCCGCCACCGTGGCCGCCACGCAGTCCTCGACGTAGGTGTTGCCGCGCAACTGCAAGCCATCGCCGTAGACGACGACGGGCTGGCCGTGCAGCAGGGCGTGGATGAAGCGATGATAGCCCATGTCGGGGCGCTGTCGGGGTCCGTACACGGAGAAATAACGCAGCACGACGAGCGGCAGGCCGCACTCCTCGGCGTGGGCGCGACACAGGTTCTCGGCCGCCAGCTTGGTGACGCCGTAGGGCGAGATCGGCCGCGTCGGCAGCGTCTCGTCGCCGGAGCCGTAACGGCCATAGACGGACGAGGTGGAGACGTAAACGAAGCGACGCAAGCCCGGCAACCCTCGAACCGCTTCCAGCAGCCGCTGCGTCCCGGTGACGTTGCAGCTTTCGTAGAGATCGAAGTCCGTCCAGCTGCGCGTCAGTCCCGGCATGGCCGCGAGGTGGAAGACCGCCTCGACTCCGTCCAGAGCGGCGTCGAGCGGATCGGAGCGAAGGTCGAGCGGATGAAAGCGGAAGGCCGAATGACTGCGGAAAACGGCCAGGTTGGCTTCCTTGACGGCGCGAGGATAGAAGGGGATGAAGGCGTCGAGTCCGACGACGGTGTGTGCCGTCTCGAAGCAGGTGTTCGCACAGATGCGAGCCGATGAAGCCGGCGGCGCCGGTGACGAGACATTTCATGCGCGTATCCTTCCTTGGGCGGCGCGAACGCTCCAGTCCGCGCGGATCGTTGCGGGCCTGGCCGGCACGACCGCAAGCGAAGGTCGAATGTAGCAAGACCACACCACCAAAACAACGGCGACCGGACCGCTGCCAGCCAAAGTCTGCACTTGACGGAGGTGCCTGAACTACCTATGTTGCATCGTGCCCGGGCGCTTAGCTCAGTTGGCTAGAGCACCAGCTCGACACGCTGGGGGTCACTGGTTCAAGTCCAGTAGCGCCCATTAACGTAAGGTCAAGTCCGACACCGAGTTGCAACCTTCCGACGGTCGGAAGTGCGGTACTGAAAGCCTTGAATAATTCGGAAGTCTTCCGAATTACGAAAGGGAAGTGCCGCATGGCCCGCCGTCGGAAGGGGGAACTCCCCCGCTATCGTCTCCACAAACAGTCTCAGTAGTTTCCGGTGAGTGTGAATCATGATACCATTCCCCAACTCATTCATACATCCGATGTTCCGTGGCGATTTCATCGTGGATACCCAAGCGTGCTTCGGCCCAGTGTTGCAACCACACCAGCATCTTGCGAAAGCTCAAACGCCCCAGATTGATCCGCCGACCGCCACGCTGACGACGCGCCAACACCTGCCCATGCAACCACACCCAGACGTTGCGCAAGAGCAACGCCACCCCCACGTACAACAAACGCAGCAGCGGATCGCGCGTGCAGGTCCGAATCCGCGCTTGGTGCATCTGACGGTAGCTCGTCTCGATGGCGAACCGACTCCGATACGTCTCCTTCACCCACGTGTACGACGACGGACGCAACGGCCCGCCGAAGGCATACACCAACGCCTCACGGCCATGCCGCCCCCGCTCGCCGCGACGGTTGCGACACTTGATACACACCCGGAACCGCGCCCGGCGTTTGGCGGCGTTGGTCATCGTGTACTCGGCCCAGCCGCTACGCTTGCGGCCGGCGAAAACCCGGCTGCCCGACGGTCCCTTGGGGTGGTCGGCCTTGCGCCCGCGCAGCACCAACGGCATCAACCAGGCGTAGCGGGCATTCTGCAGGTAGCGGATGACGTCCACGCTGC
>CAWKHF010000014.1:0-79216 GCA_963849325.1 uncultured Planctomycetota bacterium
AGAGCCTATCCGAATAACCTTGTGACGAGTACAATGTCTATAGCCCATCGGCACTTGTGTCTTGATGACTGGCGTTATGCGGAGGCTCTGCCATGGACGAACAACCCATCCCGGACGATTGGCGCATCCCCGATGATCTCTGGGAGGCCATCGCACCGCTGCTGCCCGAACACAAAAACACCCACCGCTTCGGCGGCGGTCGGCCCCGCAAGCCCGACCGCGTCTGCATGGAGGCCATCCTCTTCGTGCTGCGCACCGGCTGTCAATGGAAGGCCCTGGACGCCACCAAGTTCTGCCCCGGCTTCCACCGCCCACGACCGCTTTCAAGAATGGGTCCAGGCCGGCGTCTTCCAGAAACTGTGGGAGCACGGCCTGATGGCCTACGACGACTGGAAAGGCATCGATTGGTCCTGGCTGTCGATGGACGGGTGCATGACCAAGGCACCCCTTGGGGGGGAAAAAGACGGGCAAAAACCCCACCGATCGGGCCAAGAAGGGCAGCAAACGCAGCCTGCTGGTCGAGGCCGAGGGCATCCCGGTCGGGTTGGCCGTGGACGGTGCCAACCGTCCCGACATGAAGATGGTCGAAGAGACGCTGGACAGCATCCCCGTGGAGCGTCCCGAGCCGACGGCCGACGAGCCGCAGGGGTCTGTGCCTGGACTTGGGCTACGACTATGACGAGGTGCAAGAGATCGCCGAGGAGTTCTACTTCACGACGCATCTGCCGCCTCAAAAGGGAGCCGCGCAGCAGGTGAAGCGGAAGGCGGGCCACAAGGCGCGTCGTTGGGTGGTGGAGCGGACGCACAGTTGGATGAATCGCTTCCGTGGCGTCCTGATCCGCTGGAGCAAGAAGGCCGAGAACTATATTGCCCTGTTGCATATGTCCTTCGCCTTCATCATTTACAAGCGTATGGGGTTAACCGGATAGGCTCTAAAGCCGCGGTCCAACAGCAGATAACGCGGGCGGATGCCGGCCCGCGCCGCCTCACGCAGCAGCCGCTTGAGCACCTCCGGCATGGCGTCGTGGCGGGCCACCGGGGTGAGGGCAACGGTGAAGCGTCGGCCCTTCTGGATGACGTAGGCGGTGGCGTAGGCGTGGAAGTGGCTGGTGCCGCTCTTGGCTTGGCTGCGGTAGACCTCGTCGGCGTGGTGCAGGGGTCTGCCGTGGTAGGGGATGAGCACCAAGTCGATGGCCAAGGGCTGGCGGCGTCGGCGTAAGGCGTGGGGCAGGTCGCCTTGCAGGGCGCGGTTGAGGCGGCGTTGCAGTTCGGCGTAGTCAGGGAGGGTGGCGAGCAGGGCGTCGTGGGCGGCGGTGTCGGAGGGCGCGTCGCGGAGGGCGGCGCAGGCGGCGGCCAGAGAGATGATGCGGCTGGCGGCGTAGCAGAGGACGGCCCACAGGGTATCGGCTCGGCAGCGGGGGCCGTGGTCAGCCAGGCGGAGATATTGTTGCATCCGGGCGCTGACGTGGGCGTGGACGTGGGCGGGGGTGAGTGTATACTGCCGTTGTCGCATGGCTCCCTCCTGGAATGTCCTTGGTGGTACAAGTCATTCTCAGGAGGAGCCTTGCGATTGTCTCCCTCACCCCTCCTCCCTCAGCCCGAACCGGAAACTACTGAATTTACCTTCACGTCCGGGACTTGCCCTTCGCTGCTCTGGTCCGTAGGCCAGCTAAAGGAAGCCGCGGCCGCCCGCGCCGGCAGGCTTCGGAAGACGAGGAGGCATGCCCATGACGCCGGTTACGCGCGAGTTCTTCCCCAGGGTCCGCAAAACGGTCGTCCCCCGCCCCGTGGTGAAGCTGGAGACGGACGTGCTGGGACAGAGCGGCTCGGTGCGCGCCGCGGCGGCCACCATCTACGGAGCCAACTGGCACCACGACTCGTTCCAGGACCTCATCGAAATCTGGGACGCGGGTCCGGCGCTATGCTTCAAGGACGTCCTGCCGCGCAAGGACAAGTATGCCCGCGAGGGGCTTTATCTGCGATTGTCGCTGGCCTACCGGACGACGGCGAACGCCTTCGCCAACATCCGCACCTTCTCCGGCAACCACGTCAACCTGCCCAACGCCCCCGAAGGCGCCATGTACGACGATCCGTACACGCGCTTCTTTGTCACCGACGACTGTACCCTCAACATCAATTCCATCTACCGCGAGGAGCGGCTGTGGTTGCAGCGCGTGGACTGGGAATGGGTCAGCCAGGACACCATCTACGAGGATGAGTTGGCCTACCAGGAGCCGTACCAGGATCGGACCCGCGACGAGGTCGAGGCGCTGTACGCCGAGAAGAAGATGGACGATGACAAGGTCAAGGAAATATTGCTCGACAAGATTTGCGGCGACACCACCTTCGCCAAGCGCTGTCTGCTGCTTTTGGGCGAGGACAGGCTGCTTCGCCAGGATCTCGTCGCCCTGCATGGGATGCTCAATCATGCCTCCGACTGATCCCCGGCGGAAGCGGCCCGCCCCCAAGACCGCCGCGAAGCCCGTCGCCGAGCCGGCACGTCCTCCCCAGCCGTCCAGTGAGCCGGTACGCGCCGAACAGCAGCCGATGGAGCCGGTATGCACGGAGCCGGTACGTCCGGAGCCGCCGCCGGACCCGTCCAAGCTGCGCTCCATCCCCGATCTCGACCTCTATCTCTTCAACGTGGGCGAACATCGCCGCGCCCACCGCCTGCTCGGCGCCCATCTCGTGGACGATGGCGTTCGCTTCGCCGTGTGGGCGCCCAACGCCAAGTCCGTCTCCGTCGTCGGCAGCTTCAACGGCTGGAACGCGGACGCGCACCCGATGGAGCGCCGCGGCAGCACCGGCGTCTGGGAGCGCTTCCTCCCCGGACTCGGTCACGACATCTACTACAAGTTCGCCGTGCAGAAGCCCGATGGCCGCCGTGAGTTTCGCGGCGATCCCTTCGCCCGCTTCCTGCAGAACGACGCCAACCGCACGCCGATCTTCGCCGAGACCTATTACGAGTTCAAGCATCCGAAGGTCACACTCGACGACAAGTTCACCGGCGCCCTCAACGTCTTCGAGGTCCATCCTCTGTCGTGGCGTTTCAAGGATGGCCGGCCCCTCAGCTACCGCGAGCTGATCGACGAGCTGGTTCCCTACGTCAAGTACATGGAGTACACGCACGTCGAGCTGATGGGCATCCTCGAACATCCGTATGTTCCCTCCTGGGGCTACCAGGTGATCGGCTTCTATGCCCCGACCTCGCGGCTGGGTTCGCCGACCGACTTCAAGCGTCTCGTCGATGCCTTCCACCGCGAGGGCATCGGCGTAATCCTCGACGAGGTGCTGGTCCACTTTCCCAAGGACGCGACCGGCCTGGCCCTGTACGACAACGATGTCCACCTGTTCGAGTGCCCCATCCCCGAGCGGCGGCACACGCCCTGGGGCACCTCCTATTTCGACTTCGCCCGCAACGAGGTCAAGAGCTTCCTCATCTCCAGCCTGTTCCACTGGATCGAGGAATATTACATCGACGGATTTCGCTTCGACGCCGCCGGGCAGTTCCATTACTACGAGTTCGCCACGGAGGAGAAGTTCCAGGCTTTCCTGCGCAAGTACGGCAACTGTCACAACCCGGAAGGGTTTCGCTTCATGCAGTCGATGAACTGGGCCGTCAAGGAGGAACATCCCGAGACGCTGCTCATCGCCGAGGACTCGACCATCGCCGCCGGCGTGACGCGGCCGGTGGAGCACGGCGGCCACGGCTTCGACTTCAAATGGGACCTCGGCTGCACCTCGCACATGCTGAAGTTCTTCCGCGCGCCGTACAGCAAGCGCGGCGCGGTCTACGGCGATCTCACTTATCCGATGTTGTATCACCACACCGAGAATTTCCTGCTTCCCCTGGGTCACGATGAAGTCGTCCACATGAAGCGCAGCATGGTCAACAAGACCGAGGATCTGACCGACTTCGAGAAATTCGCCAACGTCCGCTTGCTGTATCTCTTGCAGTTCGGCTATCCCCAGAAGAAGCTGCTCTTCATGGGTCAGGAGTTCGGCCAGAAGAGCGAATGGAACGCGGAAGGGCCACTGCCCTGGGAGTCCACCTGGGATCCGTTGCATCGCTCGCTGCAATGGTTCGTCAAACGGCTCAACGAAGTATACAAGTACATTCCGGCAATGCACGAGGGCGACAACATCCCCAACGGCTTCGAGTGGATCGAGTGCCAGAATCATCAGCACCTGATCCTCGCCTTCATCCGCTACGACCGGGAGTACAAGGACCACCTGGTTTATTTGCTCAACCTGTCGAAGCAGCATTTTCCGGAGTTTCGTCTCGGGGTGCCCTTCGCGGGGAAGTATTACAAGGTCATCGACACGGACGCTAAGGAATTCGGCGGCAACGGCCACAACTGGGTCAACGAATACGAGGCGACGGCCGACCCCGCCTTCCATCACCCCCACAGCTTCCGCACCCAACTCTTTCCGCTGCACGGGATGATTTTCCGCTTTGTTTCGGCACGTCCGTAATCAAGGTCGACCGAGCCGGCGTTAGCCGGCTGGTTGGAGGTCGCACCAGCCGGCTAACGCTGGCCGTTCGCACATCATGCTACGCCAGCAAAAGGGTCTGAATCGGTGGTTCTTTCGGAGTGGGACGGGCAAAATGAGTCATCGTTCGCAAAAAGGAGGGCGTCCTGCCCTGCGGAGGCTGGGCGAGATGTGGTAAAGTAGGAGGAGCGAAGTGATCCTTCATCTCGACAACTCGCAATCTGGAAGTGAACCACCATGTCCATCGCTCCGGCCCAGACCAGCAGTGACCCTCGCGCCAGGGCCAGCCTGGCGTTTTTGCAATTCCTCTTCGGAGATTATCGGCCGCGCGATTTCGCGGTTCGCTTCTGGGACGGCAGTGGCTGGGATCCAGAGCCGGGACAGACGGCCCGGCTTACGCTGGTCTTCAAGCATCCGGGAGCGGTGCGGGCCATGTTCTGGCCGCCGCGCGGACTGAGCATCGCCGAGGCGTTCCTGTTCGACGATTACGACGTCGAAGGGGACATCGAGTCGTTGTGGCTGCTGGTCAAGCACCTGGGCGAGGGGAGGACGTTCGGCCTCGTCGATAAGCTCCGCTTCCTCGGTCACGTGCTGCGGTTGCCGCGGGAGAGACGGCCGCGCGTCGGCGGGCCGCCGCGCGTTCGACTCAAGGGCGCAAGCACTCGGTGGAGCGCGACCGCGAGGCCGTCTCCTACCACTACAACGTGTCCAACAAGTTTTACGGCCTGTGGCTGGACCAGAATATGGTCTATACCTGCGCCTACTTCCACACACCCGAAGACAGCATCGACAAGGCGCAGGAACAAAAACTCGATCACGTCTGCCGCAAGCTGCGGCTGCGTCCGGGCGAGAAACTGCTGGACGTGGGATGCGGCTGGGGCGCGTTGTCCATCCATGCCGCCAAGCATTACGGCGTCGAGGCGCTGGGCGTCACCATCAGTCAGCCGCAGGTCGATTTCGCCAACGAGCGCATTCGCCGCGAAGGCTTGACCGGCCGCTGCCGCGTCGAAAACCGCGATTATCGGCAGGTCGAGGGGATGTTCGACAAGATCGCCGCCATCGGCATCCTCGAACACGTCGGCGAGTCGATGTTTCCAACCTACTTCCAGTCGGCCTGGGACCGCCTCAAGCCGGGTGGCTCGTTCCTCAGCCACGGCATTGCGGTGCGCGGCGATCAGACACTGCCGAAAGGACCGACCTTCGCTCACTGCTACGTCTTCCCCGATGGCGAGTTGATCCCCATCGGCCGGAACTTGACCTACGCCGAGCAGAGCGGCTTCGAGGTGCGCGACGTCGAGAACCTCCGCGATCACTATCACCTGACGCTGCTGCACTGGCTACGGCGATTGGAGGAGCACGCCGACGAGGTGCGGGCGCTTACCGACGATGTGACCTATCGC
The DNA here is from genome assembly GCA_963849325.1 of uncultured Planctomycetota bacterium. GTDB lineage: Bacteria > Planctomycetota > Planctomycetia > Gemmatales > Gemmataceae > JAJPHU01. Next base: position 5,895 of record CAWKHF010000014.1, read on the forward strand.
ATTTATCGCCTTTACCTGGGCATCTCGGCATTGCTGTATCGACTGGGCCGGGTCAATCTCTACCAGGCGCTTCTCGTCAAGTCGCCCAACGGTGAGATGCCGTTGCCGCTGACGCGGGCGGACTGGTACGCTTGATGATTGATGACCCCTCATCAATTTGATGAGTCGCCCACGAGTATCCGAATCGTTGCGAGCGGTCAAGCTGGTCAGAATGTCTCGAAAAACCAGAACAGCCGCTCGGTCTTCTGCCGCGTCTTGTTCGGCCCACAATAACTGTTTCCGGAAACCACCCGTTGCTTACGGGATAACCTCCACTGCCGTTCCATTGGCAAACCGATAAACATAGAAGTCCCGATCCAGGGTGAAGACCTGTTGCGTGGCGAGCCGCTCGGCGGCGGCGGCGACGACCGAGGCGTCGGCGAAATCCATCGGCAAGTCCCGGTACTTCTCCATCAACTCGGCCATCCTCGCCCAGTTCCGTCTCGCTTGGCCCATGCAGGATCAGGCGACCTGTCTCGACAAGCCGCCACAGCGCTTCCTGCCCGACGTAGCCGCCCGCCCGGTGCAGTAAGTACATGGCCTCGGTAAAGCATGGCCATGTCGTCACCAGCGGCCCGGAGGGCAAGGTTTTCGCGGCGCTGACGCAGATACTGTGGTTGGGGTCGTTGCGATTGAGCAGAGCAACCAGTGGGCCGGTATCGGTGAGGATCACGGCTGCCCCCGCCGCTGCTTATCGGTCAGTCCCTCGGCGAAGCGGCGGCCGCAGTCCTCGGAGAGCAATTCCGCCGTTCCGGCGACCGCGCCGATGTGACCCGCGAGGAAATCGAAGAGGGTATCGGCGGGAACAGCCTCGCCCGGACGCGGCGCGAAAAGCCGCCGCAATCCATCAAGGGCAAGTAGTTCCGGCGTAGTACCCCGGCGCAAGGCTTCATCAACGAGACGGCTCTCCAGGTCAGGCGGAAGCGTGATGATCGTCATTTTGTACCTCCCCCCTATTCTACCGCGGCGCCACCCGAAGGCCACGCGCCGTCGAACGACAAAGCTCCCCTGCCGAGGCCGCCTGCAAGTGCGCGGTGTCTCGAAAAACCCGTATGGCGGCCCCGGTCAGGTGCGGGACTTGTTATTTGCCGCCGCCACCCTCAAGCAATGATTACAGATACACCAAACGGGACTTCCAGAGCCGTGAACAACTCCAAGAACTTGTGCGATACTTCAAACCCCGCCGTATCGCAGTTGGACCGATACCCACAGAAGACATCGACCTTGAATCGCTGTTTCAGCGCCTTGAGATACTCAACATGCGGCCGCACCACTTGCCACAGCCCCTCGATGTGGCGTTCGAGCGGCTCGGTTTCAGGCACCGCCGGCTCGAAATGCCACGCATCGTCACGCCAGGCAGGTGAACGTGGCCCACGGTGTTCGCCCTTGCGATGAAGGTGCGTTGGTTCGACCCCTAGCCGCTCACTGATCTCCTGAAACGGCACCCCGTCACCGTGAATGCGCAGCGTTGCGCTGAAGCGGAAGTAGTTCGCTTCGTCCGGTTCTTCGCCGTTGAGGAAGCCCCTCAACGTGCGAAACATCTTGGGCGTATCAGCGTCATCCATAGGCACATAACTTGCTCTTCGACGTCTTCGAGCTACGACAGTTCCTCTGGACGGGGCACCCTCACGTTACCGAGGAACCGCTCCTCCGACGCTCCGAGTTGGCGGTAGTTGGCACGTGCTTGGGTTAAACTCAGCGCCCCGTTGGGGCCGCCACGAACCACGTCGGCATCGTGATCGTCCTGGCCGTCATCTTCCCAGAAGCAGACCGGGCAGATGTCGTACCCGCCGCGTTCGTCGAGCGTCCGGAACCCGCAACAGGGGCACCGGAATGGGCCGGCCTCACTCTCGGCCGAGCGGATGGAGTTGCACGCTTGTTGCTCGACGTACCACTCGAACCACCGCTGGCGTCGGTTCAGTTCTTGCGGTGACGGCTCCATGTAACCTCTTGCCTCGCTTCGCCGAACTTGTTCTTCGAGCATGCGCACCCTAATACCCCGCTTAGGTGCGCCCTAATACAGATAGCTCAAACCTAGGGCACCTCGCTGTCAAGCGAAAAATCCTCAACCTGTGCCGTTTTAATTTGACGATTTAATCGAGCCGATTGGAGGGACAATCGAAGGTTGCCCTCCTTCGCTTACGCTTCAAGCTCAGAGGCGTTAAGAACGCAGGTATCAGAATCGTTGCGAGCCGATCCGGTACGCCGATGCTAGGGCCAGACCCCACCAGAGCACCCCGAAGGGCAGGGCAAGCGGCAACTGTTGGCGCAGCGCCGGCAGGAAACCAGGGGCCAGTCCGAGCACGCCCACAAGGGCGAGCGCGGTCAGCACCAGGGCGAACGCGCCCGAGGGCGACGGAGCCGTGATTGCCAGCCCCGCGCAGGACACCCACACCGATGACGACCGCGCACGGCCAGGCCAGCCCCAGGGAATGAATACCGAGTTGGGACGCCGCCAGCAGTAGCAGAATGAATGCGATCGCGGCGGCAGTCAGTCCGAGTGCCGTGCCTCTCAAGACCTGCCGGCACCGGGCGGATCGATCCGGCGCGGGGAGCGCAACGGACTCGGGGGCGCGTCCATCATGTCGCCCTTGCTCGACCAGGGACTGCAAAGCGGAGGCCATTCGCTCCTTCTGCTTTGGCGATGGGGGGGCGTGGACGTTGGGTTGGTAGTCGCGGTTAGCGTGCAGGTAGGCGATCATCTGCTGCTCGAAAGCCGGAGTGAAAGAGAGACCAAGCTGGTCGTAGACTCGCCGCATGGTCCCGAGTGGATCGGCCTGGAGATCCTGCAAGCGAATCTCGGCGAGGTCGCCCGCGGGGATCAGCGCGCGCGTCCGCCGATACTCCTCCTCGGTGGCGACGAACTCGCCGAGCACGTACTCCTCCAACTCCTCCTCTTCAAGAGGCGGCTGGAGTCCGCAGATGTCCGTCAGCTGGCGAAGCATGGCCACGTTGGAGCGGAAGACCTTATGGGGATGTCGCGAAATGTAGACGAACTTTACGCCCGTGGTGTTCCGGTACAGATCCAGCAAGGCCGCGATGCGCGCCGTGTGCGCCGGTGTTTTCAGGAGGACACGCCGTCCTCCGGCCTGCGGCGCCAGCTTGCGTACGAAGGCGAGCTGATAGAGTCGCCAGCGCCGGCGCTCGGCGGGGGTCAGGTCTTTCAGGTCGTGGAAGCGGTCGTAGAACGGGTGGGCCTGCGGAAGAACGATTCGTCCGGGTAGGGTCGAGGCCAAGACCCCGTTGTTGAGGGCGAAATCGTCCTCGGCCGGGACCAGGGGACCGAAGGCGACGTTGTCCTGCGGCCGGTTTCGCGGGAAGAACGGTAACACGAACCAGCGGAGTAGGGTCCACGTCAGCCACCATCCCTGCGGCGCGAACGCCTGCCCCCAGTGCGGCGCGTAAAGGTTCGGGTCGCAACTCAGCAGGTACTGTAACAGGGTTGTTCCCGATCGGTAATAACCTAAAATGATGACCGGACCAGGCCGCTGTTTCTCCCGCTTCGACAGCCGCAGGTAGAGGGCAGCGATTATCCGTTCCGGCAGCGTGACGAGGGTGAACAGGGAGGACAGCAAGAGAGCGAATGCCAGGCGCGGCCAGAAGCGTGGCGAGATCGTCACGCGCGGCCGGAACAGCAAACGAAACCACACGTCCAGCGGGGCGAAGCCCATGAAATGAACGTGGGGGAACGGGATCGATCCGAGAACGGATGGAGCCGGCCGCATGGTTGTCATTTCTTTCCGAGCCGCTTGCGGCTTAGCGCGAGGAGCACGCTAAGCCGCAAGCGGCGGTAGCCGACTCTTGAAAGCGCTCCATCAACTCCCGTAGCCGGGGCAAGCCGGCGAGGATGGCCGGCGATGCGGGTCCGAAGTCGAGCAGGCAGGCGATCTCCTGCACGCCGATGTCCACCAGCTTGCCCACCAACTCCACACAGTCGTCCGGCGTTCCCATGAGCGAACGCTGCCGCAGGAACTTCTCGAAGGCCCACCGGATCGCCTCGTCCAGCTGCGCCGGCGTCAGACGGTCCAGCGCGATGGGGACATTGCGGCTCTGGGCCAGCTTTTCCAGCAATTTCAGGTTCTTCTTGAGGTAATCGCAGTACGGCTCGTAGGCGTTGCGGCGCACGTCCTCGGGATCGTCGGCGAGGTAGGTGTGCAGGGTGACGGCGACGCGGCCGGCGTCGGGGTCCCAGCCGTGTTCGGCCCGCGCCCGGCGATAGAGGGCGACCTTCTCGGCCAGCTCTTCCACTCCCTGGTCGAACAGGTGGGTCAAGACGTTGGCGCCGATCTCGCCGGCCTGCTGGAAACTGCGCGGGCTGCCCGCCGCGGTGATCCACAGAGGAAGCCGCTTCTGCACGGGCGTCGGATACGTGCGGACGCGGATCTTCTGGCCGCAGCCGTCGGTCGCCTCGATGGACTGGCCGCTCCAGAGCTGCTCGACCACCCGGATGCTGTCGTACATCGTTTCATAGCGGCGGGCGTAGCGGGCGGGATGCAGAGCGAAGTCTTCCGCGTTCCATCCCGGCGCGAACGACAACTCGATGCGGCCCTTCGAGAGGTTATCGACCACGGCCCACTCCTCCGCCACGCGGAGAGGATCGTGCAAGGGCAGGACGACACTGCCGGCGCGCAGGCGAATCCGTCGCGTCTCACGGGCCAGGGCGGCGTGCAGCACGGCCGGGTTGGGGTAGAGACTGCCCATTGCCGTGAAGTGGCGCTCCGGCAGCCAGACGGCCGAGAAGCCGGCGGCGTCCGCATACCGCGCCGCCTCGATCACCAACTCATACTTCTCCGCCGCGGCCTCGCCCTCGTCACCGCCGAAGAAGAGCAGGCCGAACGCGAGGGTCTTACGGGTCGGTCGAGGAGAGGCAATCGTCGGGGCCGTCCCTTGCCGCCGGACGTACTCCAGACAATCCTCGCGGGTCGAGGCGGGCAGCACCTCGCGCCAGCCTGCCGGGATCGGCTTGTGGGCCGGCCACAAGCTCTGACGGCCGGACTCGCTGCGCAGCACCCGAAATCGGGAGGATTCATTCGTCAACACGGCATCCGTCATAACACTCTCCGCGCTCATGCGTAATACAGGGCGCACCACACCTGCAAGCCGGCTGCGACTTCGATCAACAAGACCGGAGCGCCGGCCGTGAGCCGGCCTTCCTGGCGGACCTTCTGAAACGCGAAGGCCAGGGACGACGTGAAGTAATCGCGCTCCGCGCCGACGTTGACCACCTTTTCGATCGACATCCCCAGACCCTCGGCGATGACGTTCTCCCAGCCTCCCCGGCCGCTGCGGCGGCACCAGCAGGCCAACGTCCGCCGGCGAAAGCGACTCGCGGGCAAGGAACTCGCGCACCACCCGGCACACGCATTCGACCTCCCGGTCTTCCAGAGCCGCGTCCCGATGGTGGAAGACAGCGGGCTTGTCTTCATGGACGCCGGTGGCGCTGACGATGGCGTCGAGGTGTTCGGGGAAGGCGCGGAAGCCGAAGGCCGCGAACCCTTCGCTGCCGCCGGACTCTTCGAGGACCAGCGCCGACGCCGCCTCGGCACGGGCAGCATGGCCCTCGGGCCGCAACTCGCGGCAAGGCTCGACCTCGGAGGCGATCACGAGGGCCCGCGAAAACTTCCGCGCCGCCATCAACTCGGCGGAGAGGAGGCAGGCGGTCAGCGTCCCGCCCGCGCCGTTGAGGACGTCGAAGGCCAGCGTCCGCCGTTCGCCGAGTTGCTTGTCGTCGTGGTTGATGGCCAGCTCGCCGGCGGCGATGCTGGCGACGGACGGCTCGGCGAGAAACTCACTGCGGTACACGCCGGTGTGGATCACGACGTCGATCTCGTCGCGCGGCCGGGCCGAGCGTTCCAGGCAAGCCTCGCCGGCGCGGCGGACCAGGTCGATGGTCTCCGCCGGCCCGTCCGCCGACCGATCCACGGTGGCGATGCTTTCCAGACGCACGCGCCGCTGACAGTGGAAGTGCCGTAGCGGCTCGGCCGGCCGCGCCGGCGCTGCCTCTCGCGGCCGCGGCGGTTGTCGCAGTCGCTCCGGCAGATCATCGAAGGTGTACAGAGCGGTGCCGACGGTCTGGCCCGAACCGCTCACCGCGAAGACGAGCCGTTCTCCGGCCGCGAAGCGCCCGGCCTGGATCGCCTCGTAGACGGCCAGGAAGTGCGTGTTGGTGGCGGTGTTGCCGCGCTCGGCGACGTTGTAGAGCGTGTTGCCGCGATGACAGAACGGCTGACCCAGGGCGCGATTGATCTCCTGCACCGCGCCGTCCAGCGTCGTCTCCGAAGTCTGGTGGATGACCAGCCCCTTGACCGTATCGAGGTCCCAGCGCCGGCGCCGCAACATCTCGGCGGCATGGCCGACGGCTTGCTTGATGGTGACGACCGTGCTCGTCACCGAATCGGTGTGCATGACGGGTCCGCTGCCCGGTACGGCAGACAGCTTGGCCACGCACAGGTCATGGTATTTGCCCAGCGTGTATAGCTCGACCTCCTGGAAGCCGACGTCGGCGGTCGGCGCCCGGCCCAGCAACAGCGCCACCCCGGAATCGCCGAGGGTCAGGCACGGCAAACGCGGGTCCATGAAGCCCGCGATCTCCTGCTGGGCCGTCCGCATTAGGTGAGTGATGTATTCGCCGCTGACGATCAGGACGCGCCGGACGACGCCCTGGCGAAGAAGCGTGTCGGCCAGTAGGATCGCCGTGAAGGTGCCGGCGCAGGCGTTGCTGAGGTCGAAGGCCACGGCGTTGACCAGGCCGAAGCGGCGAGCGATGCGGGCGGCGGTCGCCGGCTCCAGCGAGAAACGATACGGGCCGTCATAGCGAGAGATGTTGCAGCAGATCAGCAAATCGATTTCGTCGGCGCGCACACGCCGCTCGCCGCAGACACTCGGCGGCGGCCTTCTCGGCCAGGTCGAGAGAGAATTCCGTATCGCCGGCGACGCGGCGGCTGCGGATACCGGTCAGTCGCTCCAGCGGGAACTCGATCTTGTTGCGGCAGTCGCGCAATACCTGTTCGGTCGTAACCGACTTTTCCGGTAGATAAACGCCGATACTCTCTACCAGAGCACCGGCTCGCTGGGTGTCGGAAATAGGGACCAGGGGCTCGGAAGCAGGGACGAGGGACGAGGGACGAGGGACTAGGGAAGGAACTGGCTCCCTGTCTTCCCTATTCCCTAGTCCCTGGTCCCTAGTCCCTGTTTCGAGGGCCGCGGCCAGTTCGGCGATGGTCTGATGGCGGAACAGCATTTCCGGCGTCACGGACAAGCCTTGCTCGCGGGCCAAGGCCGACACCTCCAGCGTCTGCGTCGAGGCACCGCCCAGCTCGAAGAAATGATCGTGGATGCCGACGCGCTCCACTTTCAAGACACGCGACCAGATGCGCGCCAGTTGATGTTCCAACTCCATCCGTGGGGCACCGGAAGACGTTTCGGCCTCTCCGTTCGATGCGCCCACCGTCGCCGGATCGGGTAATCGTGTTCGGTCCAGCTTGCCCGTGGTGCCCAGGGGGAAGGCGTCGAGCGTCACGACGGCGGCCGGCAACATGCAGCGCGGCAGTCGTTCGCGGAGATGGGCGCGGACGCCCGGTAGGGAGAAAGCGTTCCCCTTGCGCGGCACCACGTAAGCGGCCAGGCGCGGCGCGCTGCCGTTGTCTTTCCACACGACCACCGCCGCGTCGAGGACGTCAGGGTGACGCCGAAGGACTTCCTGAATCTCCTCCAGCTCGATGCGATGTCCGCGGATTTTCACCTGATGATCGGCACGGCCGAGGAATTCCAACTCGCCCTCCGCCGTCCAGCGGACCACGTCGCCGCTGCGGTACAGGACCGCCTCGTCGGCCTGGTCGAACGGATTGGGGAGGAAGCGCTCGGCGGACAGGTCGGGCCGGTTAAGATAGCCCAGGGCCACGCCTGGCCCAGCGAGGTACAACTCTCCGGCCACACCGACCGGCACGGGCCGAAGATCGCCGTCCAGCACATAGACACGAGCATTGGCGATCGGCCGGCCGATGGTCGGCGGTCGTCCTCCGGGCACACATTCGGCGAGGGTGGCCCAGACCGTCACCTCGGTCGGGCCATAGGCGTTGAAGAAGCGCCGACCGGGCGCCCAGGTACAGACCAACTCGGCCGAGCACGCTTCGCCCGCCACAATCAGCGTCCGCAGGGCCGGCAGAGGTTCGGCCGGCACCATCACCAGGACTGAGGGCGGCAAGGTGACGTTGGTGATTCGTTCCTGGCGCAGCATCTCCCATAACGGCCGACCCGGCAGGAGGGCGGTTTGGCTGCCCAGCACCAGCGTCGCCCCGGACGCTAGGGCCATCGCCAGCTCGAAGACAGAGGCATCGAAACTGAACGAGGCGAACTGGAGCACGCGATCCGCGGGGCCGGTTGCGAAGGACTTTTGCTGTGCCGCCCACAGGTTACACAGACCACGATGGCGCAGCACCACGCCCTTGGGCTGCGCCGGTCGAGCCGGACGTGTAAATAAGGTAAGCTCGCTCCTCTGCCGACAACGGCAGACCGAGGTCCGTATCGCCTCGTCCCTGGATCTCCGTCTCGGCTCGGTCGAGCAGCACGACCGGCAGCGGCAGGGGCGATTCGGAAGCCAGGGTGATCGCCGCCGCCGGGCGGGCGTCGGCGAGGACACCCTCGCGTCTCTTGCCGGGGTCCGACGGGTCGAGGAACAGAAACGCCGCTCCCGCCTTCCACACCGCCAGCACCGACACGATCAGATCCGGGCCGCGCGGCAAGCTGATCGCCACCGTGTCTCCCGGCCGCACGCCCATCGTCCGCAGGTGACGCGCCAGCCGATTCGCCCGCCGATTCAACTCGTCATAGGAGAGCGTGACGCCCTCGAAGGACACGGCCGGCGCCGCGGGTGTCTTCTTGACCTGCTGCTCGAACAGTTCGTGGAAGCAACCCGAGGGATAAGGGGTCTCCGTCCGATTCCAGTCCCCCAGGATTTGTTGTTTCGCGCCGGCCGACAGAACCTCCGCCTCGCTCAGCGGCGCGTCGGGAGAGGCGGTCAGCGATTCCAGCAGCGTATCGAAGTGCCCCACCCAGCGCCGGATCGTGGTGGCGTCGAACAGGTCCGAATTGTAGCGGAAGCTGGCGACGAGCTTCTCGCCGAACTCGAAAACGATGAGTGTCAGATCGAACGGAGCGCCGCGCTGTTCCATCAGCAGCGTCTCCACGGGCAACCCTTGTCCGGCCGTCTCACCGGAGGCAGCGAGGTCGCGCGGCTTGTCCCAGACGAACATCGCCTGGAAGATCGGCGGACGGGCCGGATCGCGTTTCACGTGCAGTTGTTTGACCAGCAGACCGAACGGGTAAGCCGAATGCTCCAGGGTCTGGTGTACCTGGTCGCGCGTCTCTTCCAGCAGCCGGCGGAAAGAGTGATCCGAAGCGAACGAGGTCCGCACGACTACCTGGTTGAGGAAGTAGCCGACCACCCGCTCCCATTCGGAGCGTTCGCGGCCGGCCACCGGAGTGCCGACCAGGATGTCGTGCTGGCCGCCGAGCCGGTGCAGCAGAAGCTGGAAAACGGCCAGCAGGGCCATGAAGCGCGTGGCGCCGTGTTCGTCGGCCAGAGAGCGCAGCTTGCGGACGACCTCGGCATTCAAGGTCCAGGAATGGGCGGTGCCGTTGTAGGTCTGGACGGGCGGACGGGGCCGATCCGTCGGTAGTTCCAGCGCCGGCAGCTCGCCGGCAAGGAGGTTATGCCAGTATCGTTGCGCCTGCCGGCCACGCTCGCTGTACGCCTGCACGGTCTCCCAGCGGACGAAATCGGCGAATCGCGCCGACGTTGGCGGCAGTCGTGCGGCTCGGCCGGCACGCAGGTCGAGGTAAAGCTGCCGCAGTTCCTGGATGAGCAGGTCGGCGGACCACAGGTCGGCGATGATGTGATGGAACGTCATCAGGAGCACGAATTCCGCCGGCGCGCGGCGAAACAGCTCGATGCGCAGGCACGGCGCCCGGCCGAGGTCGAACGGTACGTCCGCCTGCCGGCGGGCCGTTTCTATCAGGCGCTCCTCGCTCCACGACGAGGCATCGGTCACGGGGATGTCGAGGGGAACTTCCCTCTCCACCTGCTGCATCGGTTTGTGATCGCGCGCGAGGAAGCGGGTCCGCAGGGCGGGATGGCGATCCACCAAAGCCCGGCAAGCGCGGCGGAGGACGGCCGCGTCAACCGCGGCGGGGATGCGGGCGGCGTAGAGGAAGTTGTAGGCGGGACTGGCCGGCGCCAACTGGTGCAAAAACCACAACGAGGCCTGGCCATGCGAGAGCGGCACCGGATCCTCGGAGCCGCCCGGCTGCAGGCCGAGCAGGTGTTTCACCAGTTCCTGCTTTTCCTCGACAGGCAAGGCGTGCAGTATCGATCGATCGATCATCGCTTGTCCTCTCCGTTCCGTGCTGCTCCGCAAAGCCGCAAGCGGCTTACTCCAAAAGCGATTCCAGAAGTCCGTCGAGTTTTTCCTCGGGAAGCTGGTCTACGTTCTCCGAGGTAAGGCCCGCCGGCGGTCGCGGTCCCGTCGGGCGCTCGTCGGGCTTTTCGCTCAGCGCCGCCGCCGCCCGGTCCCGAATCTGGCCCAGGCTCAGCCCACGGAGGAAATCGACCACGGACAGGGACAGCCCCAGGTGGTCCTCGATCCGGTTGCGCAGCTGAATGCCCGTCAGGGAATCGAGTCCGAATGCCTGCAACGGTTTGTCCACGTCGGACGCGGAGACGTCCAGGCCGAGGACGTTGCGCAGCTGTCGCCGTAGGTACTCCTCAATCAGCCGGCGCCGCTCCGAGGGAGGGGCCGACAGGATCGCCTTGCGGTCGAGGTGCCTCGTCTTTTCCGTGCCGTTGACGCTGGCAAGCTCCGGCGCCGGTGTTCCCGGAACGTAGCGCTGGCCGCCCCGATAAGCCACCACCCGCTGCTCGTCGGAGTGGCGGAGGGTCTGATACAAGCATTCCACCTGTTCGGCGGCGGATTGATTCGGATCGAGGTCGATGAGACCCATCGATCCGTCGGCTCGCGGAGGGAAGAGCGATTGCCACTCCGCGGAAGACACCTCCGCTGTCTCCCTCCCCGGGAGGCAAGGAGCCGCGCCGCGCGTGACGACCCACGTCCCGGACAGTGAGTCGTTCGTGCAGACACGGGAAGGGTCATGCTGCCGGCAACTGCAAGGAGGTCTGGCGAGTGCGCCTGCCCCGTCCGTGAAGTCCACCAGGTAGATCGCCGCTCTCGGGTCGGAGGGCCGGATTGCCTCGGTGATGCAGGAATCGCCAGGGGCGAGACGAACAACCGTGCCTCCATCCGCCTTCAACCTCGCGGCCAGGGCGTCCGCCAGGTTCAGCCGGTCCCCGGCCAGGATCCAGGTCGTCGAGGTCCGGGCCGGCCCCGTGGACCCGTTTCCGATGGGACTGATACCGTTCTTTCGGAACGTGGGCTTCGCTGCTGCTGACAGGCTGGTGTCATTGCGAGCCAGGATGACTACCTGGTCGGGGTCGGGCAATTGCGCATCGGCGGCGGGAAGGGCCGCGACGTTCCGCAAAACCTTCGTCGGCAAGCAGGCGTCCCCAGTCCGCGGGCGGCAGCAACGGGTATTGGGGCCGCAGCTCCAGGTCGGCGAATTTCCACCATCCCTCGGTCAGGCCGAAGATAAGGTCCAGCAAGCGCCGCGGCCCCGTCCCTTCGAGCAGGACCAGGACACCGCCGGGAGCCAGCAGACGACGCGCCGTGCGGACGCTGCTTCGCAGGTCCGGGGTGGCGTGCAGCACGTTGGCTGCCAGGACCACGTCGAATTGGCCGTCCGCGAAGCCCTGCGGTCCCGGAGCTTTTTCCAGGTTGAACGTGCGGTACTGGACGAAGGGGAACGCCTCGAACTTGGCGGAGGCCTGGGCGACGAACAGCCGCGATACGTCGGTGAAGACGTACTCGACCCGATCCGGCGGCAGGGCCGGCAGGACGTGCGCCGTGGTGCCGCCCGTGCCGCCGCCGACCTCCAGAATGTGGACGGGGCGATGGTCGGCGAGGCGCTCGATCAGGCGAGACAGCGAGCCGACCACCAGGTCGTTATAGAAGCGCGCCACCGGAGATTCCCGATACAGCCGCTCCGTCCAGGAGGCGGCCTCGTCGCCGAACAGAACGTCGAGCGGATCGGCCTCGCCGCGCAGGACGCGGTGCATCCGCGTGGCGCAGCGATGGGCCAACCGCAAGTCCGCCTCGAAAGTCGGATGACGGCCGAGCAGGTCGCGGTGCCAATCGCCAACGTCCCCCGCAGCGGGCATGCGGATCACGCGCCAGCCGGTCTCCGTGCGGGCGAGCCAGCCGTCCTCCGCCGCCATCTGCAACAGCCGGCCGAGAAGCCGGTGGTAAGAGGGAATCACTTTCAGCCGTCCGGCCAGTTCGTCGTCGCACACCTCGTCGCCGGGTCGCGGGGTCCAGCCGAGACGGCGCAGCGTGTCCACGACGTAGGCACCGGCCAAGCGATCAAATTCCTCTCTCAAGGGTATGAATTGTTCGATCCGATGCTTGGCTCGCAGCGGGGGAACGAGCGCAGCGGCGTCGGCGAGAGTCTCGAACCCCGTTGCTCCGCGGGGCAAGTGCTGGCGCCAGTTGGAACAGGGTCTCCAGTGGAGGCTTTCGCCAGTCCCACGGGAAGGTTTGGCCACGGCGGCAACAGGCGGCCGAGTGGGGGCGATGGCATCGACCCAGTAACGGAAGCGCTCGAAGGGGTAGGTCGGCAAATCGACGCGCGGGCGATGGGGCCGGCCATCCATCTGCTCCCAGCTCACGTTTGCTCCGTCCGCGTACAGACGGCCAAGGGCCGCGAGCATCTCTGCCTGATCGCTGCCTCCTCGCCGTAGCGACGACCGCCAGACTGTACCCTCCATCGCCTCCAGGCAGGCCGGGCCGAGCCGAGAGAGGACGGCGTCGGGTCCGACCTCGACGAAGTGCGTGATACCGGCCTTGTGGAGCGTGCGGATGCCGGCGGCGAACTGCACCGGCCGGCGGGCGTGCTCCGCCCAGTATTCCGGCGCGGGGATGGCGTCGAAAAAGGCGCCGGTGACGTTGGAGACGAGGGGGATGGACGGCGGGCGGTGCGACATTCGCGCGGCCAACTCGCGCAGTCCCGGCAACGTCGGCTCGATCAGGGACGAATGGAAGGCGCGGCGGACGTGCAGCAGGCGGGTCTCGACTCCCTGGGCCGCTAATTCCTCGCGCAACGCCGTCGCCTCCGCGGCGTATCCGGCGACGACGATGCTGTCCGGGCCGTTGACCGCGGCGACGTCCGAGACGTCCGCCCCATCGCCCGACATGATTTCGTACCACATCCAGCGGCGCGAAGCACACCAGCATGGCGCCTTCGGGACAGTCCTGCATGAGCCGCCCGCGCCGGACGATCAGCTCCAGGGCGCTCTCCAGCGGCAACACGCCGGCCACGCATGCCGCCACGTACTCTCCGACGCTGTGGCCCAGCAGCGCGGCCGGCTGGACGCCCCATGCCCGCCACGTCTGCGCCAGGCGCGTATTCCACGGCGAAGAGGGCCGGCTGGGAGACATCGGTCTGCTCCAACCGTTCCACGTCGCGCAGAAGGTCCGGCAGGTTTTTCATGCCGAGGGCATCGAGGATGTCGGCGCAGCGATCCAGCGTGCGGCGATAGGTGAGGCACGATTCGTACAGCTCGCGCCCCATGCCGGCGTACTGCGCGCCCTGGCCCGTGAACAGGAACGCCACCCGGCCCGTCCAGCTCGCGCGCGGCCTGTCCTTCCTGGCAGGCGGGGTGATGGCCCGTCTCGGCCCAGGCGGCGAGGGCCGTGGACAAATCCTGAACCCGTGGCGCCGATCACGGCGAGCCGATACTCGAAGTGACATCGTTCTCGGCTGGCGGCGGCGCAAACGTCCTCCACCGCGACGTCGGGGTGGTCGCGCAGCCATCCGGCGAAACGGCGCGCCAGCTCGCGCAGCGCCGTCTTACTTTTGGCCGACAGCGGCAGAAGATGACAAGGTGACAAGGTGACAAGGTGACAAGGTGAACGGAGAACTGCCGCGGTTGCGGCCTCTCTGTTTCTCGTGTGTCCCTGGCTCTCTTGCGACAAGGTCACCTTGTCACCTTGTCTCCTTGTCACCTTGTCATCTTCGGGGGCTTGAGCGACGAGGACGTGAGCGTTGGTGCCGCCGAAGCCAAAGGAACTGACGGCGGCCAGCCGCGGACGTTGCTCGTTGGGCCAGGGGGTTAGCTCGCGGGGAATGTGGAAGCGCGTGCCCGCGAGTCCGATGCGCGGGTTGAGATTTTCCAGGTGCAGGTGCGGGGCGATCTGGCCGTGATGGACCTGCAAGACGGCCTTGATCAGACCGGCGATGCCCGCCGCCGCTTCCAGATGGCCGAGGTTCGTCTTGACCGAAGACAGGGCGCAGGGCACGGTCGCGGAACCCAGGGCGGCTTGCAGAGCGTCGAACTCGATCGGGTCGCCCAGAGAGGTGCCGGTGCCGTGGGCCTCGATGCAAGACACGTCGTCGGGGGAACGGCCGGCGAGCCGGAGCACGCGACGGATTAGCTCGGTCTGCCGTGCGCCGTTGGGGGCGGTGATGCCGTTGCTCTTGCCGTCCTGATTGACGGCCGACGCCTCCACAACCGCGAGGATGCGATCGCCGTCGCGCACGGCCGCCGACAGCGGCTTGAGGACGACGACACCGCAGCCCTCGCCGCGGACGTAACCGTCGGCGGCGGCGTCGAACGTCTTGCACAGGCCGGCCGACGACAACATGCCGCCGTGCGACAGTACCTCGGTCAGATCCGGCGTGAGGATCAGATTGACGCCGCCCACCAGGGCCAACTCGCACTCGCCCAGCCGCAAGCTCTGACAGGCCAGGTGGATCGCCACCAGCGCCGAAGAGCAGGCCGTATCGACGGTCACGCTCGGGCCGTGCAGGTCGAGATGATAGGACAGGCGATGCGCGGCCATGCTGGCCGCATTGCCGACACCCGCGTAACCGTCGGAGGCGCAGCCGTGCGCCAGCAGCAGCCGACTGTAATCGTTTGTCGAGGCACCCACGAACACGCCCACGGGACGGCCGGCCAGGCCGTCCGCGGGCAAGCCGGCGTGCTCCAGCGCCTCCCAGGCCGTTTCCAGCAGCAAACGATGTTGCGGATCGATAAAGACGGCTTCTCGGGGAGCGATGCCGAAAAACGGAGCGTCGAAACAGGCGACGTCCGCCAGGTATCCGCCTCGCGTCGTGGCCGCGCCCTCGGCGGCGCGCTCCCAGCGACCTTCGGGCAACTCGTCAATCACACAGCGGCCATCTCGGAAGACCTGCCAGACCTCGTCCGGCCCGTGGGCCGTGGGGAAACGACAGCCGATGCCGACGACCGCGATCGACTGGCGCCTCGCCTCGCAGGCAGGAGCCTCCAGCTTCACGTCAGCCACGGAGTCGCGGGCCAGGACGCCGACGAGGGCGCCGACGGTCGGAGCGCTGTACAACAGAGTCGGCGATAGGGGACGGCCCAGCCATTCTTGCAGGTCGGAAGCCAGGGCCGCCAGCGCCAGGGAACCCATGCCATAGGCGGACCAGGGCTTGTCCGCGTCGATCTGATCGGGCGGCAGTTTCAAGAGCCGGGCCATCCGAGCCACGAGCCAGTCGCGCAGCGCCTCGGAAGAAGTGGCGAGTGGCGAGTGGCGAGTGGCGAGGGAAGAAGAAGCCTCTTCACTAGCCACTGACCACTGGCCACTAGCCACTTCTTCCGAGGCACGTTCGATAGCGTTGAGTTCTCCGTCTCGGAAGCGACGGGCACATTCCTGGCGCTGCACTTTGCCGCTAGAAGCCCGCGGGATCGAGCCGACCTTGACCAGCAGCAAGTGGTGCAACTCCAACTCGAACAACTCGGCGAGGCGTTCGCGGATGCGGGCGAATAACCCCTCGCCTCCGCCGGGCTTGTAATCGCGCGCCACCTCGAACACGAGCACCAGTTCGGTGCCGGACTCTCCCTCGACCGCGAAGGAGGCGCCGGTCTGTCCGCCCAGTTCGGGACAGGCGTCCGCGGCCGCCTCCTCCAGGTCGTGCGGGTAGAAGTTACGGCCCCGGCAGATGATCAGGTCCTTGCACCGGCCGCTGATGAAAAGCTCGCCTTCGTGGAAGAAGCCCATGTCGCCGGTGCGCAGGAAGGAGAGTTCCGGGTCTGAAGGACACCGAGCCTGAAACGTCTGCGCCGATTCTTCCGGCCGATCCCAGTAACCGCGGCGCGACGCTGGGACCGGACACCCAGATTTCTCCGATTCGCCCCTCGGAAAGCGGTTCGGCGCTGGCCGGATCGACGATGCGCACGGTCAGGTCCGGCAACGGCCGACCGCAGCCGACCATCGGCTGTCCGTCGCCTTCCAGCTCGACTCGTTTCTCGCCCAGGGCCGACCGCGAGAACGAGCGGACGATCGGAGGCGCGGTCCGGTCGCCGCCCGTCACCATGAGCGTCGCCTCGGCCAGACCGTAGCAGGGGAAGAAGGTCTCGCGGCGGAAGCCATACGGGGCGAAGACCTCGGCGAAGCGGTCCAGCGCTTCCGCGGCCACCGGCTCGGCGCCGACGTAGGCCACCTTCCAGCAGCTCAGGTCCAGACCCTGACATTTCTCCGGCGTCATGCGCTGGACGCAGTGGCGGAAGGCGAAGGTCGGCCCGCCGCTGACGTAGGCCCGCCGCGCGCTGATCGTCCGCAGCCAGAACATCGGCTCCTGAACGAAAGCGGCTGGCGGAAGGACCGTCATGGGCAGGCCGGTGAAGACTGTCTGCAACAGGTTGCCGATCAGCCCCATGTCGTGAAAAGCCGGCAGCCAACACACGGTGTCCGTCTGGGGGGTCAACCCCAGGATTTCCCGCATACGGGTCAGGTTGTGGAGCAAGGCGGCGTGGGTCAGCATCACGCCCTTGGGCAGCCCGGTCGAACCGGAGGTGTACTGGAGGACGGCCAGGTCGTCGCGTCCGATGCTCGGCACGGGACACGTCCCGGCGTCGCTCTCCGCGATCGCGGAGGTGTCGAGCCAGTCGAGGGCTTGCAGCCGAGGCACTCGCGCCGTCAGCCGCCCCAGGTCGCGGAGGGTTTTCGTGTTCGTCAGGGCCAGGACGGACCCCGAATTCTCGGCCACGCTTTGCAGGCGCACGTCCGAGCGGTTGGCCCGCGGCGGGTAGAGGGGAACGGCGATCACGCCGGCATACAGACAGCCGAACAGGCCGACCAGGAAATCCAGACCCGGAGGGTAGCAGAGCAACGCCCTCTGCCCGGCCCGGCCTGCGGAGCACGGAGGCGACGGCACGGGCTTGCCGGTCGAGCTGGCGGAAGGAGAGGCGGACCTCCTCGGCGCGGCCGTCCGCGAGGAAGGCATAGCCGTGGACGCTGCCTTCTTCGGCCCGAGCCTGGAGCGAATGAATCAGGCTTTCGTTGGTCGAGCCGTTTATGAGGGCGATGCGCGACATAGCAATCATGGGGCAGAGGCCAATCCGAGGAAACCTCGGTGGTGATCATTCGGTGCGAGAGGATCTCTCCCCTCCACCTCGACTCTTTTCCTGTACGGCACCAACCGAGAACTGTGACACAATCTTGCCCGGAGACCGCGAGGGATTCAAGGATAAAGGCAATCTTCTCGCCAATATCCCAGGACGCCCCGTCGGAAGAAAATGCCCAATCCACGTCTTCGCCAAAGACCATCGGTTCGAGACGCTGATTGATTCTCCCTTCCTGGTTGAATCCGCACGGAAGGCGGGCCGAATCGACGATCGCGGCCCGTTTGTGGCTACCCTGGAAAAAGAAGCCGGCATGGCCGAACACCCTGAGGTATTCGATCACGCCGGCTTACTCGTCAACGGACCCCCCGGCATGGCCGGGTTGTCCTTCATCTAGTCATCCGACGATTACAATCGAAATCTTTAGCGCAGTTGGTGAAAAGCTCACTGCGACTCCGCTACGTTTTGTCATTCTACGGCTCGGGACCGGGAAAGCAAGGGGATTGTCGTTCCGCGCCCGCTATCCCGCTATCCGAATCCCCAGCTCGACTGGGAATCGAGAGTTCGCATGGACTCGACCCCGATTGCCCGTTTCGCCGCAAGTTGACGGGTGCCAAAGGGCTGCCTACAATTCGGGTGCGATGGCTGCCGCTTCGCCTCGGGAGAACGCTAAGCCGCAAGCGGCTTGGCGGAGGCGGCACGTCTCGAAGAAAGGGAGTTCCCATGAAACGTTTGATCGCTTCCGTCGTCCTTCTCGGTCTGTTCGTCGTCGTCGGCACGTCCTGCTGCGCCGGCCGACAGGACCGCAGAGCGGAGCCGGTCGCCCCGGAGGTGACGCCGCGAGCCGCCGAACCGGACGAGAAAGTTGATCTGACACCCAAGGCGCTCGATCGCATCCCGGTCGGCACTGTCATCGGCGCCGCGCGCCGAAGGGTTGGTCCAACCTGGTTCTGTTCGCCATCCCGACGTTGACGCGCGAGGACGAGCAGTCCGCGCCGCGCATGGCCGCCCACTACGCACAAGCTGTTCAAGTTCACGGTGCTGGCCAACGTCGCGCGCGGCAAGGGCGGCGACAAGGCCCCATTCTATCTGCAAAAAGTCGCGCGTGGCTTCGCCACGACCATCGACGGCAAGAACACCATCGTCAGCGGCGCCAACACGATGGGCGCCGACCTGGGTCTGTTCGGTCGTCGCATCCTCGACGAGAACGAGAAGGTCCTCGACGAGGATGTTCGGCAAGTGGTCCGCAGCAACACCATGCTGATCTTCGACGCCCAAGCGGTCATGCTGCGGGGCGGCGATCACGTCAACATGATCATGCGTCACGCCCTCCTGGTCGATCCGGCCAGCGGCCGCCTCTACACGCTGGTGTGGCTGCTGACACGAGATTATCAGCCGGCCGAGAAGGCCATCCAGCTGCTGCCCGAGGGGATGCGCGAGAAACGGCTGCTGAGCGTCAAGCGCGATAAGTTCTCGGCGCTGGGCATCCCCAACCGCGACGCCTTCGCCCTCCGACAGCTTCCCCAGGGCACGGCGATCCCTTACACGCCGGCGCTCAAGGAGGCGGCCAGCGTCAAGAAGTTCCAGGAGTTGCAGGTGCCCAAGATCGAGGAGACGCTGCGAACCGTGGCGGCGACAACGGCCGCCAAGACCGCCAAGTGAGCTTCGACCCCAAGCCGCTTGCGGCTTAGCGTTGGCCGCCCTACGCGAAGCCGCAAGCGGCTCGGATTCTCGGGGAGTGCCTCGCCATGAAGCGCTTGTTGTCCGCCCTGGTCCTGACCTTTCTCTCCGCTGCGGCGGCGGTCGCGGAGGAGGTCAAAAATCCGCTCTTCGAGGAGCTGGTCTCTCGCGGCATCGTCCTCCCCGATGGGCCGACCGTCAAACTCCCCGACCCCTTGCTTCCACCCGGATCGCCGCCCCCCGCCGATACCGGCGCCTTGCTCGACAAGGCTGCCGGCCGCGTTCCGGTCGAACTCTTTAGGCGGCGGACGATCAACGCTCCCTTCTCGTTGAAAATCAGCTCCGTCGAGAAAGCGGACAACGAGCGCCGCGGCCAGATGATTGACCTCACCTTCCTGGCCTACGGCAAACTCGACGCCGTGCTCGACACGGACTTCATGAAGCACTTTCTCAGCGGCAAGGAGAAGGCCGGCGCGGGCGGCAACAGCACCATCCTGAGCGCGAAGGAACTGAAGGAACGCGGCATCCGTCTGCTGGACGTGCCGGGCCTGAAGGACCAGTACGCCACGACGACACTCTCGCTGTTACAAAAAGTCCAGGTCGAGGGGATCATGCGCAGCGTCGCGCACGAAGTCGCCGCACGCGGTCCTGTCCGCGACTCGGCTCGACGATCGTTTTCGGAACGACAAGGAGCACCCGAATATCTGGCGGCACATCATACCGGCCGGCGACGACGAAAAGCTCGGACCGCCCCATCCCTATACGGGTCTGGCAGGTTATGTCCTCGTCACCCAGTTGCCGGAGCCGAAAGACGCTCTGCTGGTCGAGATGCACTTCCTTTTGCACGAACCGCACGACTGGTTCGGCGGACTCCCCCTCCTGCGCTCGAAAATGTCGATCCTGATCCCGGACAACGTCCGCTCCTTCCGACGCAAACTGGCCAAGAAAGAGACGGAATAAAAAATGAACCGACAGATGAACACGGATAAGACAAAAACAGCCGCCCTTTATCATCTGTCTTTGTCTTATCCGTGTTCATCCGTGTACATCTGTGGTTCATTGTTCTTCTCCACCTAAGTTCCTCCGCGGCGCGGCTAAACGGATTTGGAGAGTTGTAACGCCTGACTTGGATGGGCAAGGTGGAAAAACGCTCCGGCCTCTCTGGTAACGCGAACGGGGACAATTTTATGATGGATTGGACAGCCATTCGCGCTTCGGTCCCCCGACCCGTAACCGAGAAGAGAGCCTTTCGCCAATGTCCCAGCCCACGCGGAACAGCCTCGAACTCTGTTCGTCCGTCGAACCGCCTGACACCCTCTTCCGTCTGGCGCGTCATCGCGCCGGGGAGCACCCGGACGTTCGCGGTTACACCTTCCTCGCCGACGGCGAGACGGAAGAGCAGATCCTGACCTACGGCGACCTGGACGCGCGGGCGCGGGCGATCGCCGCCCGCATTCAGTCCGTCTGCCGTCCGGGCGAACACGTCCTGCTGCTGTACGGCCCGGGCCTGGATTACATCGTCGCCCTGTTCGCCTGCCAGTACGCCGGCGTCGTCCCTGTCCCCGCCTATCCGCCGGATCCCCTGCGAGCGGCGCGGACGCTGTCGCGGCTGCAGGCCATCGTGACCGACTGCGGAGCGAGCCTGGCGCTGGGCAGCGACGAACACCTCGGCTGGCTCGGCGGCGCCCTGGCCGGCGATTTGGGGCTACGGCTGGCGCTCTCGACGGAACGATGGCCGGAGTGGACGGGATTGCCGTGGACCGCGCCGGAAACGCACCCCGACCAGGTCGCCCTGTTGCAGTACACGTCCGGCTCGACGGCCACGCCGCGCGGCGTCATGGTGACGCACCGCAACTTGTGGTTTCAATTTCAGGGGATGCAGGTCGCCGATAGCGACGACTCGGCCGGCGTGAGCTGGCTGCCGCTGTATCACGACCTGGGCCTGATCGGCGGGGCCTTGACGCCGATCTACTTCCGTCGTCCAGTGACGCTGATGTCGCCGTTAGCCTTCGTCCAGCGACCTCTGCGCTGGCTGCATGCCATCTCGCGCTACCCGCGCTCCCATCACGGGCGCCCCCAACTTCGCCTTGGACCTGTGCGTGAGTAAGTTCTCTCCCACCGAGGCGGAAGGGCCTCGACCTGTCTTGCCTGCGCGTCCTCCTGACCGGGGCCGAGCCAGTGCGGTCCGATACGCTCGACCGCTTCACCGCAACCTTCGCTCCGTATGGCCTCTCCTCGAGGGTTTGGTGTCCCTGTTTTGGCCTGGCGGAAGCGACCCTCGGCGTGACGGCCGCCACCGACGCCGCGCAGGTGCGACGACTGGACTTCGCGCTCCGCGAACTGGAACGCAACCGAGCCGTGCCCGTAACGGGCACCGGCGAGCCATGTCGTCGCCTGGTTGGCTGCGGCCGGCCCCTGGAAGGCAGCGAGGTACTCGTCGTCGATCCGCTCCGCCGCACGGCCCTGCCGGATGGACAGGTCGGCGAGATTTGGGTACACGGACCCAACGTGGCACGCGGCTACTGGAACAAGCCGGAGGAGACCGAAGCTCTCTTCCACGCCCGCCTGGCCGACGACGGCGAACGGGGGCCATACCTGCGAACCGGCGACCTGGGCTTTTTCCACGACGGGCAACTGTACCTGACGGGACGGATGAAAGAGACGATGGTGTTCTGGGGCCGCAATGTCTACCCTCAGGACGTGGAGAGGACGGTCGGCTCCTGTCATCCGTCCTTGAAGCAAAACGGCGGCGCCGCCTTCGCCGTCGAGGTGGACGGCCGGGAGCAGTTGGCCGTGGTGCAGGAGGTCGTTCGCCCCGGCAAGGTCGATCTCAACGCCGTTGCCGACGCCGTCCGCCAGGCGGTCCAGGCGGAGCACCTCGTTCCTCTGCATGTCCTCGTCCTCATCAAGCCGGGCACCCTGCCCAAGACCTCCAGCGGCAAGACGCAGCGCAACCTGGTGCGCGAGCGGTTCCTGGCCGGCGAACTGGCCGTGGTACGACGGTGGCACTCCGCGGTTGAGGGAGAGGCGGCGCCCGCCGCGATAGAAGGGCGAGCGTTCAGCCGCGAGGAGATTCGCTCCTGGCTGGTGGCTCGCGTCGCCCGGCACTGCCAGGTGGCCGAGAGCGAGATCGATCCCGGCCTGGCCATCAACAGCTACGTCCTGGATTCGGTCAGCGCCGTTACGATCGCCACGGAGCTTCAGGACTGGCTGGGCCGAACCATCTCGCCGACGGTACTCTACGATAGCCCTTCGCTCTCGGTCCTGGCCGGACGACTCGCCGACCCGCCCACGCAAGTCCCGGTGGTTGCGGTCGAGAAGCTGACACCCGGCGAGCTGGACGACGTCCTGATGCGGTTGCTCGGGGATTCGGGCGAGCCGCTATTTCCCAACCACTAGCCCGGAGCGTCCGCGACGGGTGCCACGAACCCATCGCGGACGCTCTGGGCTAGTAGTTGGAACCACGCTACCCGCCAGCCCCGGCCATCCTTACACTGAAGAGGAACGATTTCCTCACAAGCCCCCAGCGCAAGCGACGGACGGAAAAACCCATCACCTGGGCTGCGGGCTACTATAATTTCGCATCCACGGATTCACTCGATGACCGGCGACAACGCCCCCTGGCTTTCCCCTTCCTGCCTGATCTACTGCGATCATCTGCAGCGCCGCTACCCCGATGGCGAGGTGATGGCCGTGCGCGACATCACGCTGCGCATCGATCGCGGCGAGTACGTCGCCATCATGGGGCCCAGCGGCAGCGGCAAATCGACGCTCTTGAACCTCATCGCCGGCCTGGATCGGCCCACGGCGGGGGAGGTCTACTTCGAGGGCGAAGCGCTCTCCCGCGCCGGCTCGCGCAGCCGACTGCGCATCGACAAGATCGGCTTCGTGTTTCAGTCGTTCAACCTGCTGGCGACGCTGACCGCCTGCGAGAACGTGCAGGTGCCGATGTTCGAGGGGCCGCTGCCGGGACGGGCACGCCGCCGCAAGGCCATCGAGTTGCTCGGCCTGGTCGGCCTGGGGCACCGGCAGAATCATTTGCCGAGCCAGTTGTCCGGCGGCGAGAAGCAGCGCGTGGCCGTGGCGAGGGCGCTGGCCAACGATCCCCGCGCCCTTCTGGCCGACGAACCGACCGGCAACCTCGACAGCGCCAGCGGCGAGGAAGTGCTGGCCCTGTTCGACCGGCTGCAAGCGGAGCGGAAGGTCACGCCGATCGTCGTCACGCACAGCGACGAGGTAGCCCGACGGGCGCGGCGGCTGATCCGCCTCCGCGACGGACGGATCGTCGAGGATTGCCGAACCGGCGAAGCGGCGGACGAGCGCTCACCCGCGGCGCGGCCTCAGAGCCAGCCCCGATCATGATACCAGCGGGCGGTGGCGCGCAACCCGGTCGCCAAGTCGTTGCGGCAGACGAAGCCGAGTTCGTGTTTGGCCTTGCTCGGGTCGCAGATCCAGGAGCCGGCCAGGATCTCGCGGAGCTTGTCGGAGTTGAGCCAGTAGGCGCGGCCGACCGGCCGCGCCCGGTAATCGTTGATGTAGGCGCCGAGCCAACACAGGGGAAGGGGGACGCGAATGCTCCAGGAGATTCGGCTGCCCACGGCCTCGGCCATGAGATTGGCCAACTCGGTCACGGTGGGCCGCTCGTCGAGGGCGACGAAGTAGACGCCGCTTTCGTCGCGGAGAGGGTCGGCATACGGAACCAGGCGCCGTCCCCGCTCGGCGGCCAGGACCATCGCCTCCACGAGGTCTTCGACGTAGATCCAGGAGTGGCGCGATTTGTCGAGTCCCGGATGCAGGACGATGCCTCGCCGGGCCAGGCGGAGTAGCTTGAGCAGGTACGGCTCGCCGGGTCCGAACACGCACGGAGGACGCAAGACGGTGATAGGCAGTCGGCCCGCCAAGGAGCGCAGGCTCCGTTCGCCGTCCAACTTGCTCCGGCCATAGTCCGATACCGGGCGGGGAGGGTAATCCTCGCTCAGAGGTCGGTAGCGTGACGGGCCGGCGGCGGCCAGCGAGGAGATGTACACGAAGGTTGGCGGCACGGAGCGGCCGGCGCAGGCCTCGGCCAACCAGCGCGTTCCTCGGGCGTTGACCAGCCGGTAGGTACACGGATGGATCGCCAGCGTGGCCCCGGCCAGGTGATAGACCGTCTCGACCCCGGACACCGCCTCCTCGAGGGAATCCCGCACGGTGACGTCGCCGCGGACGTACTCAACGTCAGAGGGGAGGGGACTGTCGATGGGCATCGCCCGCAGCCGATCCGGATTGCGGACCAAGCAGCGCACTTGGTCGCCGCGCTCCACGAGGCGCCGGACGAGGTGCCGCCCGATGAAGCCGGTTGCGCCGGTGACGAGCACTCGCGCCATGATGAACTCCGCGTCCTGATAGGGAGTCTTGAGCCATGTGGTTTACGACGTTTATCTTCCGCAACCTGACGCGGCGACCGCTGCGATCGCTGCTGACCGCCTTCGCCGTCGCCATCGCCATCGGCTCCGTCATCGCCCTGGTGGGCGTCGCCAGCGGCTTCGAGCAGACGTTCCTGACGCTGTACGCCAACGCCGGCGTGGACCTGACCGTGATCCGCTCGGGCGCCCGGCAGCGCTTGAACAGCACCCTCGACGAGAGACTGGGCGACAAGATCCAGCAAATCGACGGCGTCCGCGAGGTCCTGGCCGGCCTGGCCGACATGGTGTCGTTCCAGGAGGCCGGCCTGTACAGCGTCCTCGTGCAGGGTTGGGAGCCGCAGACCGCCATCTTCAACCACTTGAAGATGAAGGAGGGACGCAGCCTGGTCAAGGGCGACAAGCGGGCCGTGCTGCTGGGCGTCATCCTGGCCGGCAATCTCGGCAAGACCGTCGGCGACGAGGTCGAGGTCGTCGAGGGCGAGAAATACCGTGTTGTCGGAATTTATGAGAGCAATAATATCTTTGAAAACGGCGCCCTGGTCATGCCCATCAAGGAACTGCAGCGCCTCATGGATCGGCAGGGCAAGGTAACGGGCTTCAGCCTGATCCTGGACAACCCGCACGACACGGCCGCCGTACAGGAGATCCGCCGCCGGATTGAGGCGCTCGCCCCCGGCTTGTCGGCCCTGACGACGGAGGACCACGTCAAGAGCATCAGCGAAATCCGCCTGGCCAAGGGCATGGCCTGGCTGACGTCGTCCATCGCCCTGTTCATCGGCTTTTTCGGCATGTTGAACACCATGGTCATGTCGGTCCACGAGCGCATGCACGAGATCGGCGTTCTGCGCGCGTTGGGCTGGCGGATGACTGCGCGTCATCCGCATGATCGTGCTGGAGTCGGTCTTCCTCAGCGCCGTGGGAGCGCTGGCGGGCATGACCGGCGCCTTGGCCCTTGTCCACCTGCTGACCCACTTTCCTGCCGTCAAGGGGCTGATCGACCCGAACATTCATCCGCGTTTCTTCGCCTACGGCCTGGGCATCGCCGTGGTCCTGGGCCTGCTCGGCAGCATCCTGCCGGCCGTGCGCGCGGCCCGCATGTTACCGACCGAGGCGCTGCGCTACGAATGAACTCAAAAGAGCCTCACGCAAAGGCGCAAAGAACGCAAAGGTAAAGAAATAGAAGGACAAAAACGGACTTCCCTTTCGTATCTCATCTTTCTTTGCGTTCTTTGCGCCTTTGCGTGAGGCTCTTTTGGGTGGAACCACTTAACCATAGCCCCCACTTTGCCACGGGTAAACTGCCTTTCCGCAGCAGCCATCAAGAGCGCCGGTCCTATCGCCGATAACATCTTTGCAGTGTTTGCAGGCTTTCGGATTTTTCCCGGCCTTGCCGGAGGATGGCCCCCGTGCGAAGCGCATTGCGGCTGTGCTGGTGTGTGCTCGGACTGCTGCCGGCCGGCTGCGGCTGTCTGCCGCCGATGAAAGTCAACACGCAGGGCGACGTCAACGTCTCGGTGCGCACGCCGGTGACGGCGAAGGTGGACGCCACGCTCAACACCATCTCGGACCCGGGACCGCTCCAGGAAATCTGCTTTGCCGCCCTCGTGTCCGCCGGGAAGCGAGAAGATCGCGGTCCTGGACGTGGATGGTCTGCTGCTGAATCTCAATCGAGTCGGCGCGTACTCGCTGGGTGAGAACCCGGTGGCGGCATTCCAGGAGAAGTTGATGGCGGCGGCGGCGGACCCCGCCGTCAAGGCCGTCGTCGTCCGCATCAACAGTCCCGGCGGCAGCGTGGCGGCGGCCGAGCTGATGGGCCGCTCCCTGGCCGATTTCCGCCAGCACTGCGGTAAGCCGGTCGTCGCCTGCCTGCTCGACATGGGCGCCGGCGGCGGCTACTACCTCGCCAGCGGTTGCGATCAAGTCTTTGCCATCCCTGCCGCGGTGGTCGGCGGTATTGGCGTCATGTTGAATCTCTATTATCTCGAAATTGCCATGGAGCAGTGGAATGTCTTCCCCGCCGCCATCAAATCCGGCGAGCACACCGACATGGGCAACCCGGCACGCAAAATGACGGCCGAGGAGAAGGCCATGCTGACGGCGATGGCCCGAGAATATCACGAGAATTTCAAGCAAGTCGTCCTGCGCCACCGCCCGCGCCTGAAGGCGGAGGCGGGCGTTTTCGATGGCCGCGTCATGTCGGCGTCGAAGGCGGCCGAGGTCGGTCTGATCGACGGTGTCGGCTTCTTACCGGAGGCCATCGAAAGGGCCCGGCAGCTGGCGAACGCCGGCCCCGTCACCGCGGTGATGTATTCGCGCGCAGCAGTCCCGCCCGGTCGCTGTACGAGGTCGCACCCAATCGGCCGGCCCAGGCCCTCAATATGCCCTGGAGCGTTCCCGGCATGGACCGCAGCCGAATGCCGCTGTTTCTGTACCTGTGGCAGGTCGAGCCGACGCTGCTGCGAGTCGCGCCCGATTGAGGCCGACGCTTCAAACGCGGACGACACGTCCTTTGTGGACCTGATAGCGGACGCCGCGCCAACGAACCGTGCGCGCGAACAACGAGGTCCAGGCGATGACCGGGGCGAGCAGGTCCGCCAGCGGATTGGCCCAGTAATAGACCCAGCGCAGGCGACGCATTTTCTCGACGTGGGCCGGGAACAGAGAGCGCGACAACTGGTACGTCATCAGGCCGCGTCCCAGGTAGTACACGGCGGCGACGGCCAGGGCACCGGCGGGCAGCGCCCAACCCAACCCCTGGTTCGGCACGAAGAAGAGCGCCCCACTCATCAGGAAGAAGGCGGCGTACACGTTCGCGGCCGCGAACCCCATCAGCCACAGCCACGGCGTCACGATGCGGATGAGCTGGGACTGACGCACGGCCCAGCGGAAGAAATCGCCGAAGCGCTCGGCCGGCTCGCTGAGGACCATGCCGCCGGGGCTAAAGCCGGTGCGCTCACCGGCGCGATGCGTGCAGACTTGCAGGGCCAGGTCGTCGGTGATGGCCCGGCGCAAATGATCCTCGAAGCGGAGTCGTTCGTAGGTGTCGCGCGTGAACGCCATCGAGCCGCCCCAGGTCGTCTTGCCCAGCGCGTGCAGCAGACACCATTCGGAATCCCACGCCGATTGCAGATAGCCGGTACACGAACGGTTCGCCGGGACGTACCAGCGGAACCCCGAGACGAGTGAGCAATGTTGCAAGCCCGCCACCAGGCGCGCAGCCAATCGCCGTCGCGCGGAAGGCCGTCCGAATCGCTGCACACGAAGACGTCCACGTCCGGAGCGGCGGATCGCAGCGCCGCTACCTGGTTGGAGATTTTCTCGACGCAGCCCGGCAGGCGCGGCGCGACGACCATCGAGGCGGGCCGGCATTTCTCGCTGGCGATAAGTTCCTGGATGATCGCGCAGGCCGGATCGTCGGCGTCCGCCACGGTGAAGACGATGCGATAATCGGGATAATCGTGGTGAAAATGACGGCGCAGGTTTTCTTTCAGGTCCGGGTCCAGCCCCTTGCACGGAATAATCAGGGCGACCCGAGGCCATTCCTTGCGGTCCTTCACCGCCGCATGACGCCGGCTGATCCAGAGAGCGTGGAACGAATAGCCGTACAGAAACAACATGACGACCAGCATGGCCGCGCAAACGGTGCCGTAGACGATGTCGATCATTCGACTTCCGCCTGGCGAGCGGGGTCGCATTAGCGCCCCGAGCGCACGCATTCGGGCGCTGATGCGACCCCGCTCGCCACTGTTGAAAGCGCTTTGACGCTCCCGGCTCGCCAAAAAGTTACCGCCTCTTACAGTTGTTCCAGGAGTTTATCGTAAGCGTGAAGATAATGGGCGTGTGAACCGATCCAGAACCAAATGATCGTGCCGCCGTCCAATGCGCCGAACCGCGCGGTAGCCGATGCCGACACGGGCCGAGTAGATCGGTGGGTCCGCATTCACCTGTTTGAAGTGCCAGCCGGGGTGCGCGGGATTCTGCTGGAAGAGTCGGTACGCTTCTTGAGCCTGCCGCCGGACGTGTGCCGGCAGCGCCGCCAACAACTCGCGGAAGCGGCGAGTGGTCCGCGAGTTCATAGCGCTCCGGGTCTAACTCCTCGGTCATCCCCGCACGGTGCTCGGCGAGAGCCTCAACCGCCAGATGGACGAGTTTGTCCGAAGAACGAGCGATAGCGCGGTCGAAGTCGTCCTCTGCTGCCAACTCCGCAAGCAACCGGGAAGCCAGCAAGTCTTGCTCGGCGGCAGATAACTTGGCTGCTTCGACGAATGCCTGTTGAAGCAATGTGGTCATCGCGATACCTCCTTCCTCCCCATTATAGCTTCGACAAAACACTGTGGAGAGGACAAGGTATCGATCAATTCCAGGCGATCCGGTTGAGGACCTCGATACCGCGTTCCAGGGTACGTTCATCGGCGGCGTAGCTGAGACGGAAATGCGTATCGCGGGAGCTGAACACGTTGCCGGGGATGAGCAGCAGATTATTGCGGATCGCCTCGGTGACGAAGGCGCTGCCGGTGCCGTGCGGCGCTTTCGGAAAGGCGTAGAACGCCCCTTCGGGCCGCACCAACTCATAGCGGTCTTTCAACCCCTCGTAGATGCGATCGCGCTTGCGGCGATAGTCGGCGACGATAGCGGACACGTCGTAATCCCAGGCGGCGACGCCAGCGTGCTGTACGATGCTCGGGGCGCAGACGAAGCTGAACTGTTGCAGCGTGATCATCTCCTCGATGAGCCGGCGCGGCCCATGAGCGAAACCCAGGCGCCAGCCGGTCATCCCATACGCCTTGCTGAAGCCGTCGAAGACCAGCACGTCCTCGTTGAACTCCGCCGGGCTGACGAACGGTTGATCGTAGCAGAAAATGCGATAAACCTCGTCGCTGAGCAAGAGTACGCCGCGTTCACGCGCAGGAGGGCGAGGTCGCGCAGCAGCTCGCGCGAATGGACGCGGCCGGTGGGGTTGGCCGGGCTGTTGACGAGGATGGCCTTGGTCCGTGGCGTCAGGGCGGCGCGGACGCGATCGGGATCGATCGAGAAATCGGGGTAGGTATCGACGTAAACGGTCGTGCCGCCAGCGAGCGTGACGAGGTGCGGATACATGACGAAGTAGGGATCGAAGACGATCACCTCATCGCCGGGGTTGACGGTGCAGCACAGGGCCAGAAGCAGGCCGCCGCTGGTGCCGCTGGTGACGAACACCTCGCGGTCGGCATGGCGATAACGAGTGCGTAGCTCGGCCTGGATCTTCGCGCGCAGCTCCGGGATGCCTTGCGTGACCGTGTAGGCATTGGCGCCGCGGTCGATGGCAGCGTGGGCGGCGGTCTTGATCGGCTCGGGTACGTCGAAGTCCGGCTGACCGATGCTGAGGTTGATCGGATCTTGGAGACTGCGCGCCAGCTCGAAGACCTTGCGGATGCCGGACGATTCGATGTGCCGCATGCGCTCGGCGATCCAGCGATCCGCCGGGTTGGAAGACTGCGCCATGTCCGCTATCTCCGATTGAGTCGCAGCCTATCCGAGCCTGAAGCGTGAGCGAAGAAATTCCCTTCTTCGCTTACGCTTCAGGCTCGGATCGATCGTGGTAGCCAGCCGCGCTGCACGAGCACCTCGGCGATCTGCACCGCGTTGGTCGCCGCTCCCTTGCGGAGGTTGTCGGCGACCACCCACAGATTGAGTCCGTGCGGCACCGTCGGATCGCGGCGAATGCGGCCGACGAACACCTCGTCGCGGCCGGCGAGGTTCAGCGGCAGCGGCACCTCGCCCTTGCTGACATCGTCGAGCACCACGACGCCGGGAGCGCGGCGCAGCGCCTCGCGGGCCTGCTCCGCCGTGATCGGCTGGTGGAACTCCAGGTTGATCGCCTCGGAATGGCCGATGCGCACCGGCACGCGCACCGTCGTCGGCGACACCTGAATGCTGTCGTCGCCCATGATCTTGCGCGTCTCGCGGACCATCTTCCATTCTTCTTCGGTGTAGCCCTCCTCGCCGGCCTTCCAGTCGTGCGGCAGGACGTTGCCGGCCAACTGGGCGGCATGGGCCTTGACCGGCGGGATCGGCTCGTTGCGGCCGACGGCAGCGAGCTGGGCGTCCAGCTCGAACATGCCGGTGGCGCCCTTGCCGGACGACGCCTGGTAGGTGGCGACCACCACGCGCTTGATCTGCGCCAGGTCGTGCAGCGGCTTCAGAGCGACGACCATCTGGATCGTCGAGCAATTGGGGTTGGCGACGATGCCCTTGGGGATGTGCCGCAGGGCGTCGGCGTTGACCTCCGGCACGACGAGCGGCACGTCCGGGTCCATGCGCCAGGCGCTGGAATTGTCGATGACGATGGCGCCGGCCCTGGCGGCCATCGGGCTGGATTCGCGGCTGACCGCCGGCCGGCGTACTCGACAGCACGATGTCCACGCCGGCGAACGCTTCGGGACGGATCGGCTCGACCGTGTACGTTTTGCCCTGGAAGGTCGAGGGTTTTACCCGCGCTGCGCTCGGAGGCGAGGAACTTGATGGCGCGGAAGGGGAACGCATGCTCGTCGAGCACCTGCCGCATGATTTCGCCGACCGCACCGGTCGCACCGACCACCGCAACGCTTGCTGACATAGTTCGTCGTCCGTAGTTCGCAACTCACCGTCCTAAACAACAAAATAAGCATACGCGATGATCCGTGAATTGACTACTCTGTTCTGTATGTGCTGACGATCCGAGCCTGAAGCGTAAGCGAAGAGCACTCTTCGCTTACGCTTCAGGCTCCGATAGGATCTCGCTTGCCTGGGCATTACAGACGACGGACGATCTTATGCGTGTCCTTTTGACGGGTGGTTACGGTTGTATCGGCAGCTGGATCGTGCGCAACCTGCTGGAGCGCGGCGACGAAGCCTTCATCTACGATCTGAAGGAAGACCCGCGCCGGATGCGGCAAATCCTGAGCGACGAGCAGGTCCGCCACGTGACGTTCCTCCAGGGCGACGTGACCGACCTTGCCTGGCCTGAAGTCGGCCCTCCAACGACACGGCATCACGCACGTCGTCCACCTGGCCGGCCTGCAAGTGCCGGTGTGCCGGGCCAATCCGATCCTCGGCGCCAAGGTCAACGTCCTGGGCACGCTGGCCGTCTTCGAGGCGGTGCGCGAAGCACAGGGCCGCGTGCAGCGTTTGGTCTACGCCAGCTCCGCCGCCGTGTTCGGCCCGCCGGAGAGCTATCCCGCCGGCCCGCTCGGCGATGACGTGCCGCTGAAACCGACGACGCACTACGGCTATTTCAAGTGCTGCAACGAAGGCAACGCCCGCATCTATTTCCAGGATCACGGCCTGTCGAGCATCGGCCTGCGGCCGTGGACGGTCTACGGCGTCGGCCGCGATTTCGGCATGACCAGCGAGCCGACCAAGGCCATCAAGTCGCTGGCGCTGGGCCGGCCGTACCACATCAGTTACGGCGGCTGGCAGGACTTGCAATTCGTCGAGGACGTCGCCGAGGTCTTCCTCCGCTGCCTGGAGGCGCCGTACACCGGGGCGAAGTCGTACAACCTGCGCGGCGACGTGGTGGACCTGCCGGCGTTTCACCGGGCGCTGTGCGAGGTCGATCCGGCAGCGGCGCAGCTCATCACCTACGGCGAGCGGCAAATCGCCATCGCCTACGACCTGGACGATTCGGCCCTGCAGCGCGACGTGGGACCGCTGCCGCACACGCCGCTGGTCGAGGGCATTCGGCAAACGCTGGCGCAGTTCAAGCAGTTGCAGGTCGGAGGACGACTGGATACCTCGGACCTGGAGGCTTAGCCGATACTCCCGTCGGTGGAAAGGTTGGCACTTCGTTTGCTTCTCCCCTGTCTCCGTGTGCTCGTGGTCGGGCTTCGCAGCCTGCTCGGCGAGGTCTACTCCGGAACAGACAGGACTGCAAATGAAGACCATTCGACGCGGCGGCTGCCCCGCTTGCAAACCCCGTCGCGGGAAACACCGCCTGGTAAGCGACCCCGTGGAGTCGGCCCAATCGGCGGGACTGCGCTATGTCCAGCGACGACCGTCCCGGCATCCGCCGCCTCCGCTCCGGCAAGGGCTTCCGCTACATCGGACCCGACGGACAGACCATCCGCGATCCCGACACGAGTGCGGCGCATCCGCTCGCTGGTCATCCCGCCGGCCTGGACCGACGTCTGGATTTGCCCGCTGGCCCAACGGCCACCTTCAGGCGACGGGCCATGATGCCAGGGGCCGCAAGCAGTATCGCTATCACCCGCGCTGGCGGAGCGTCCGCGATGAGACCAAATACGACCGCCTGATCGCCTTCGGCCAGGCGCTGCCGCACATCCGCGCCCGCGTTGAGCAGGACCTGGCGCAGCCGGGCCTGCCGCGCAACAAGGTGCTGGCCACCGTCGTTCGCCTGCTCGAAACTACCCTCATCCGCGTCGGCAACGAGGAGTATGCTCGCGCAGAACGGCTCCTTCGGACTGACCACGCTGCGCAACCGGCATGTCCACGTCGAGGGGCAGACGGTGTGCTTCACTTTCAAGGGCAAGAGCGGCGTCCGCCACAGCATCTCGCGTGGACGACCGCCGCCTGGCCCGCATCGTCCAGCACTGCCAGGATCTGCCGGGCCAGGAATTATTTCAGTACCTGGACGACGACAGCACGCCGCGCGACATCGACTCGGCGGACGTCGAATGCGTATCTGCAAGAGATCGCCGGGCAGGAGTTCACGGCCAAGGACTTTCGCACCTGGGCCGGCACCGTCCTGGCCGCCCGCGCCTTGCAGGAGTTCGAGGTCTTCGATTCGCAGACGCAGGCCAAGCGCAACGTCGTCGAGGCCATCGAGTCCGTCTCCCAGCGCCTGGGCAACACCAAGGCCGTCTGCCGCAAGTGTTACGTCCATCCCGCCGTGATCAACGCCTACCTCGACGGTTCGCTGCTGGACACCCTGCGACAGCGTGTGGAGAAGGAGATCACCGGCGCGCTGGCGGACCTGCCTCCGGAGGAGGCCGCCGTCCTGGCCTTCCTCCAGGAACGACTCAAACGGGAGGCGCAAGAGCGGACGGCGCCTGGCCGGTGAAGGACGTGAGATCATCGATTGCCGATACGCCCACTTCCGAGAAGTTCCCCTCGCTCGTAAAATCGAGGAAACGTGCGATGAAGAACGGAGGAGCCATTCGGTCCCGTGGCGCGCCATCCTCTGCCGATTGATCCGGTCCTGCCCGACGTCCTCGACGCCTTGCGACGACAGCCCAACGTCGTTCTTCGCGCCGACCGGCGCCGGCAAGACGACGCGCGTACCGCCGGCCCTTCTCGACGCGGGATTGTCGAGAGATGGACGCATCCTCATGCTGGAGCCGCGCCGATTGGCCGCCCGCGCCGCCGCGCGGCGCATGGCAAGCGAACGCGGCGGCCAGGTCGGCGACGAGGTTGGCTATCAGGTGCGCTTCGATCGCCAGTGCGGTCCCGACACGCGCATCCTCGTCGTCACGCCGGGCATTCTCATTCGTCTCTTGCACGACGATCCGTTCCTGGAATCGACCGGCGCCGTCCTCTTCGACGAGTTCCACGAGCGCGGCCTGGAGAGCGACCTCGCCCTGGGCATGGTCCGTCTGGTGCAGCAAACGGTACGGCCGGAGCTGCGCCTCGTCGTCATGTCGGCGACGCTGGCCGTCGAGTCGGTGTCGGCGTACCTGGGCGGCTGTCCAATCGTCGCCAGTGAGGGCCGGTTGCATCCGGTGGAGACCGTTTACGAGCCGAGGCCGGATCAGCAGCCGTGGCCGCTGGCCGTCGCGCGGGCCGTGGAACGCACGCTCGACCGCACTCCCGGCGACTTGCTCGTCTTTCTGCCGGGACTGCACGAGATCCGGCAGACGGCGCGGCACCTTGAAGCCGTCGTCAAGGAGCGCGGCCTGGCCGTGCTGCCTCTGCATGGCGACCTGCCCGCCGAACAGCAGGACGCGGCCTTGCTGCCGCAGACACGCCGCAAGGTCGTCCTGGCGACGAACGTGGCGGAAACGTCGGTCACGGTCGAGGGCGTCACCGGCGTCGTCGATTCCGGCCTGGCCCGCACGCTCGTCTTCGATCCGCGCGTCGGACTGGATCGCTTGCGGTTGATGCCGATTTCTCGCGCCTCCGCCGATCAGCGCGCCGGCCGGGCCGGACGGACGCAGCCCGGAGTGTGCGTGCGGCTGTGGAGCGCCGGCGCTCACCGCGCCCGCCCGGAGCAGACCGAGCCGGAGATCCGCCGCGTCGATCTCGCCGGCGCGGTTTTGCAGCTGTTGTGCCTGGGCGAGACGGACTTGCAGCACTTCCCCTGGCTGGAACCGCCCAGGGAAGCGACCGTGGCGCAAGCGCTGACTCTGCTGCGCCGTCTCGGCGCGGTCGAGGCAAGCGGCGTGACGGAATTGGGCCGCGCCATGGCCCGCCTGCCGGTGCATCCGCGCCTCGGCCGTTTGCTGATCGAGGGCCAGCACCGGGGTCGGCCGGAGCGCGTCGCCCTGGCCGCGGCCCTGTTGTCCGAGCGCGATCCCTTCGCCCGTTCTCTCGATCAACCGGCATCCCCCGCCGTCTCGCGGCACGACACGCTCTCCGACGTGCTCGATCGCATCGAGGCACTGGAAGAGTACGAACGCTCCGGCCGGACGGCGTCGGCGTTGGGAACGCTGCATCGCGCCGCCGCCCGCTTTGTCCTGCGCGCCCGCGATCAATTGCTGCGCTCGGTGCGGCAGGTGCGAAGGGAGCGCGCGCACGATTCGACCTCGGAGGATGAGGTCGTGCTGCGTTCCCTGCTGGCGGCGTTTCCGGATCGCGTGGCCCGGCGACGCGGAGGGGGAGGCCGGCGCGGCGTCATGGTCGGCGGACGCGGTGTTTACCTGGCCCCATCCAGCGGCGTCCTCGAAGCGGAGTTCTTCCTCTGCATCGACGTGGACGCGGGACAGAAAGAGACGCTGGTGCGGCAGGCGTCCGCCATCGAACGGGACTGGCTGCCCATTGAGCCGATGGGCACGACGGTGGAGGTCGAGTTCGACCCGGACACGGAGCGCGTGACGGCCAGGCGGCGCGTGCGTTTCGCGGATCTGCTGATCGAAGAGGCGGACGCCGCCCTGCCTGACAGTGAAGAGACGACCCACGTACTCGCCGCCGCCGCCGCCGAACGCCTGGAGCGTGTGTTGCCGCCGGACGATTCGCCCGCCGGGCTGTACCGCACGCGCGTCCGTTGTCTGCGTGCGTGGATGCCCGAGTTGCAACTGCCTCCCCTGGACGATGCCGAGTTGCGCGAGTTGTTGTCCGGGTTGTGTCCCGGTTGCCGCTCCTTCGCCGACCTGCGCAAGACCGACTGGCTGCGCGCCTTTCAGGGTCGCTTGACCTACGCACAGCGGCAGGCGGTGGAGCGCGAAGCGCCGGAACGTTGGACGGTGCCCTCGGGCAGCCGCATCGCCTTACGCTATGAAGTGGGCCGGCCGCCGATCCTGGCGGTGCGCATTCAGGAGGTGTTCGGGCTGGCGCAGACGCCGCGTCTCGCCGGAGGGCGTGTGCCGGTGCTGCTGCATCTGCTCGCCCCGAACTATCGACCGCAGCAAGTCACCGACGATCTCGCCAGCTTCTGGGCCAACACCTATCCGCAAGTGCGCAAGGAACTCCGTGCCCGCTACCCCCGGCACTCCTGGCCGGAAGACCCGTGGACGGCGACACCCGAGAATCGCCCGCGCCGCAAACGTCCCTCGGGATGAGTTCTGTTCTTTCAACGAGCCGCGAGCGCCAGCGAGCGATGTTGCCTCCGCTCGCTGGCGCTCGCGGCTCGTCTCGTTTCCCGTGCCCCAATCGATAAAGTCCTCCTCGTCCAGCGAACCGTTGCAAGCCCTACAGTCTCCGGCCTGCAATTCGAGAGGACGGTTCGTTTCGTTTGCTCTCCTCCCGCTCGGCGGCCGATGGGAGGAAAGCCAGCATCACCGCGATCCGCTCCCGGAGACGGCCCAACTGCTTACCTCCCTCGCCACGAGAGACGGATCATGGCCGCGCGCTATCTCGGGGTACTGGGTCTCGTCCTGCTCGCCGGCTGCCGCCCATTGCCGGCCCACGTGCAGCCGTGTGACGCCGATCCGAAAAGGGTGCCGGCCCGCAAAGGTCTGTTCGTACGTCAGGTGGTCGGGGATACCGTGGTTGAGACGGGACAGCATCCGCTCAAGGAAGTGCGGGCGCTTCTCTCCTTGCCCCTGGATTACGGCGTGGCCATCCAGCAATTGGCGATGCGCCGACGGCTGATGACGATGGTGCGTCGAGAACCTCCGCCGATCCAACCCTGCCGGCCGACGCTGGACCCCGACGCCCTCGAAGAAGTCCTGAAAAAGAAGGCGGGCGGCGAACTGCAACCGGGATGGGTCGATCTCTATCCCAACGGAGAAGAGGCCGCGGCCGCCCTGCACCAACTCATCGACCTGGCGGCGTGCCGCATCGACATTCTGATGTACCTGTGGGACAACGATCCGCTCGGCTGGGAAGTGGCGCACCATCTCGCCGCGGTCGCCACCCCATTTCGGCCCGTACGCATCCTCATCGACGGCGGAGCCAACCTCAGCCAGGGAGAACCCAAGGAGGCGAGTTCCACCGACGTCCAGCGCGTCGTGTGCTGGCTGGCTCAGCAGCCAAACGTCTTTCTCATCCGTCACCGCGACCCAAACTTTCACTTCGACCACCGCAAGATCGTGGTGGCCGACGGCCGGCTCGCCTGGAGCGGCGGCCGCAATTTCACCTTTTCGTCGTTCTTCAAGGACCGTGACGTGTCCTATATCGTGGCTGGGCCTTTGGCGTGCCAGATGGAGAAGGACTTCGAGTATTACTGGCGAGAGCAGGGCGGTTGTCCGGCCGAACCTCTACCGCCGCCGCCACTGCCTCAGCAAAACGTGATGGCGCGGCTCGTGGAATCGTCATCGACCGACTTCGCCTTGGCCGAGGCGGTCTATCATGCCGTGGACAGCGCCCGCCATCACATCTACATGGAAAATCCCTACCTGACCGACAACCGCATGCATCTCAAGCTCGAACGCGCCCGTCAACGCGGGGTGGACGTTCGCCTGGTCATGACCATCTCCGACGAGAGCGAAACGATCGACAGCTCGAACAAGGTGACCATCAATCGAATGATCCAAGGCGGGATCCAGGTGTACCTCTATCCCAGCATGACCCATGCCAAGATAACGGCCGTGGACGGTGTGTGGGCCTACGTCGGCACCGGGAATTTCGATCGGCTGAGCCTGCGCCACAACCACGAGGCCGGATTGGCCATCGGCTATGGGCCGATCATTCAGGAGTTGGAAGAACGGGTGTTCCAGGTGGACTTCAACCCGGAATGGCTCGTGAAGGAACCGCTGCCCACGACCATAAGAGACCATCTGCGGGGTCTGATCGGAAGCATGTTACTGTAAACCGCCCGATCGTCCGAGCCGCGAGCGTCAGCAAGCGCGCCAACCACGCTCGCGGACGCTCGCGGCTCGGGCCTTGACCGTGCGTCTGTCCCGTTACCAGTAGCGGTAGCGGTAACCGGAGCGTCCGGTCCAGGGGTTGTAAAAACTGCGGCCGTAACCCCAGGTGCCTGTGTAAGGATTGGCGTAGATCCCGCCCTGGTAATAGCGACCGGACCAGGGGTTATACCCGGCACCCCCGCGATAGTAGCCACCTGTCCACGGGTTGTAGCCGGCTCCGCCATAACCGCGTCCCCCAGTCCAGGGGTTGTAGTAATAGCGGCCTCCCCACTGCGCGTTCGCACTGGATGCCAGCGCCAGCGTCAGCACCACTCCGGCGACCCACGCAAAGATACGTTTCATGACTGCGACCTCCTCCGGGCGATCGTCCCGAATCTTACCTCGCATCCCTGGCGTGCTTCGGTTTAATCACCGGCTTGCCGACCTGCGTGAGATCGACCGTGCCGCGCAGGCGCAGCTCACTGCCTATCTCCTTGTCCTTGTCGATCGTGTAGAAGTACAAGGTGTTCGTCTGATTGTCGGTGACGATGAGGTTGTGTCCCTCGGTTTCCACCACGTTGAAATGAGGGGATCCTCCCATCCCCTTGTCGTCGGCGCGGCTGAACGCCGGCGGCGCGTAACTGCCTACCAGGAAGGCGCCAACGATCACGCCCAGAACCAACGCCACGACCAAACCTGTGCGCACTTTCACGACTCGCTCCTTTGTGCTGGACTGCCGGGTCGCACGACCCGAAGACAGTTACCGGAAGCCTCCAGGGTAATGGCTCTGTCTGCTAGGCAAGTTTGCAAAAAGTGCGCCAAAGTTCGTGGTCCTCTTGTGCTTATCAACGTGAAGGGATAGAAAGAACTCCCCCTCCTCTTTAATGGCGTCTACAACGTCCTTCCTGGCGACGACCACGTTACGGCCCAGGGTCCGTGACGTGGGTTCCGCCTTGGTGCGCGCCTTCTCGCTGGGCGTCGCCCCCTGCCTCCGTCGTGTACAATGTCCGCGGAGAAGGACGTACGCGATTCCGTGGGAGAGCAGGGAGCCGATATGCGTATCGCCTTGGATTGCGGCCTCGCTCGGATGGCGTTCGAGGTCGCGGACGCCAAGTTGGTCCCTGGTCCGCAGCCGCCAGTGGCACTGAGCGACCCGGCCGCCGCCGTCCGCGCCGCCCTGGATGAGCCTTTCGGCTTCCCCGCCCTGCGCCGTGCCCTGACGCCGGACGACCACGTCGCCATCGTCGTCGATGAGCAACTGCCGCACCTGACCGAGATGCTGGTGCCGCTGCTGGAGCACGTCCATCGCGCCGACGTGGCGCCGGAGTCCATGACGCTGCTGTGTCCGCCCTCGTCGTCACGGCAAACGTGGATCGACGAGTTGCCGGATGCGTTTCAGGACGTACACGTCGAGGTGTCCGACCCCGGCGAGCGACGGCGCATGGCATACCTGGCGACGAACCACAAGGGCAAGCGTCTGTATCTGAATCGCACGCTGGTGGAGGCCGACCAAATCGTCGTCCTGTCCGGTCGGCGTTATGACCCTGTGCTGGGTTACGGTGGCGCGGAGGGTTCCCTGTATCCGGACCTCAGCGATGAGGAAACGCGCCGCGAGACGAGCCATCGCGTCAATCTCGGTCTGCCGGACGAGAACGCCTGGCCGGTGCGGCGCCAGGCGATCGAGACGGCCTGGCTGCTCGGCGCTCCGTTCTTCGTACAGGTGATCGAGGCAGCGGGGGACCAGGTGGCGCACATCGTCGCCGGCACGACGGACGCCAGCCGCGAGGGCCAGCGATTGCTGGATGTCTGTTGGCGGCATCGCGTGTCGCGCCCTGCCGACCTCGTCATCGCCGCCCTCAGCGGCGATCCGTCGCGCCACACCTTCGACGCCCTCGCCGCCGCCTTGGCCTGCGCCGCGCGCGTCGTGCAACCCGGCGGTCGCATTGTCCTGC
This sequence comes from uncultured Planctomycetota bacterium, assembly GCA_963849325.1. Lineage (GTDB taxonomy): Bacteria > Planctomycetota > Planctomycetia > Gemmatales > Gemmataceae > JAJPHU01. The sequence continues at coordinate 45,859 of CAWKHF010000014.1, forward strand.
TCAGCCAGGTGGAACCCGTCCTCGGTCCCGAGATCGACCTGCTCCGCAATGGAGGCGATCCGCAGGCGATCCTCGACTCGCTGCGCGGCAAGCACACGGTTGAGTCGGTGCCCGTCCTCCGGTGGGGCGCGCGGCGGCCCATGCCAACATCAATCTGCTGAGTCGATTGCCGGAAGAGACGGTCGAGGAGTTGTTCGCCACGCCGCTGCAGGATGCCGGACAGGTCCAGCGCCTGCTCGATGCGAGCGGCTCTTGCCTGTTCTTGCCGGACGCACACAAGATGCTGGCTGTCCTCTGAGGTCGCGTTCAAGAATAAGTTCCTTGGTTTAGCCGCGACGCGCAGCGGAGCGCGGGACAGACCCGCGCTCCGCTGCGCGTCGCGGCTAAACGAGGAGCGATTGTTGGCCGCAAGCGGTCAAGCGCGCCATCCGTGGATGTACAGATCGCCCTCAATTCCTTCCTGCGTCCATTCGACCAGCCGCAGCGCTTCCATCATTCGCCCCACGCCGGTCCCACCGATGGCGCTGAACGCCGCCGAACCTCCGGCCAGGCGCGGAGCGATGTAAACGTGAAACTCGTCGATGGCCCCGGCGTCGAGGAAACTGCCGAACACGCCAGCGCCGCCCTCGACCAGTACATTCGTGAAGCGCCGCCGCCCCAGTTCCGCCAGCAGCGCCTCCACGCTGGACCGGCCATCGACGGCGGGCAGCATCAGCACTTCGCAGCCGTTCGCCTGGAGCGCGGCGCGCTTCGCGTCGGCGATGCGATCCGTGGCGGCCACAAGGGTCGGCGTCGCGCGCGGTCTGCACCAAAACGGTGCCGTCCGGGATGCGTCCCTGGCTGTCGAGGACGATGCGCATCGGCGTGCGGGGACCGGGCGGCCGAGCCGTGAGCTGCGGGTTGTCGGCGAGAACGGTGCCGATGCCGGCGATAATGGCATCCATGCGGCCGCGCAGCTCGTGGACGCGGTGGCGCGACGCCTCATTGCTGATCCAGCGCGAATCGCCGCTGTGCGTGGCGATCTTGCCGTCGAGCGTCATGGCCCATTTGGCGTGGACGTAGGGTCGGCCGGTCGTCAGCAGTTTCAGATACGGCGCGTTGAGTCGCCGGGCCTCCGCCTCGCCGACGCCGAATTCGACAGTGACACCCGCTTGTCGCAACTGCTCGGCGCCCTTGCCGGCGACGGCGGGGAAAGGGTCGGGCATGGCGGCAAGGACACGGCTGATGCCGGCGTGCAGTACGGCGTCGGTGCAGGGCGGCGTCTTGCCGTGATGGCAGCATGGTTCGAGCGTGACGTATAGCGTGGCGCCGCGGGCCGCCGCGCCGGCGACGGCCAGCGCGTGGACCTCGGCGTGCGCCTCGCCGTAGCGCTGGTGCCAGCCCTCGCCGACGAGCTGCCCATCGCGGACCACGACGGCGCCGACCAGCGGGTTCGGCTCGACGTATCCGCGTCCGCGCTCCGCCAACTCCAGGGCGCGGCGCATCCAACCCGCATCGTTCACGGCCGGAATCTCGGCAGACACTCGACACCCTCCCCGAACGCAAAACAGTGTGAAAGCGCTTGCATTTTAGCGCACGAAGGAGGAGAAGGAAGCTATCTTCGGCATGAGGGGAGGGGAACGAAATGACTACGGGAATCATGAACCACTCGACAGGACAGCCGCCGTCCGGCAACCCGCTTGTCATCGAATACACTCTGACACTATCCGATTACCACGCCCTCGACATGTTTCTCTACGATAACGTCCTCCGCAAGCGCGCCCGATTCCGCTTCGAGTTTTATGGGACGTGGCTGCTGCAGGCTGCCGCGCTGGGGGCGGTCATGGGTTTGATGGTGTGGGGGATTTTGAAAGCGGAAGGGACGGTGCCCTCGGAGGTAGCCCCCTTTCTCCCCTCCGAGCCGGCTATGTCACGGCATCCCTTTTCTTCTTGCTTCTACTGGCCGGGATGGTCCCTGGCAGCTTTCTTCACCGTATGGTTCGCTCGGCGAACGAGAAGCGATTTCGGACGACTCGCCGTGCTCAGTTGCAGGCGAGCCTGATCCATCCCGCGCGGCGCTACCGCGTGGAACTGACGCCGCAAGGATTCACGGAAACTACCGACCATCGAGAGACCGGCATCGCTGTCGAGATCAATGAGCACAAGGAAACCCGCGTCTGGTGGGTGGCGGTGGGACGCATCGATGTCACGGACGAGCACGCCTTTTTCACCATAACCGACAAAGGGTATCTCCTACTTCCCCGGTCAGCCTTCGCCACGGATGCGAGCTTCCGCGATTTTGTGGATGTGGCGCGGAACTACCGCGAGGCCGCTCGTCTGGCTCTCGCTCCCCCTGTGGAGTTGCCTCGCCCGCAAGAGACGCGGATTACCTCGTAGACGGAAGCGAACCGAGCCGCGAGCGTCAGCGAGCGGTGTTGCCCCCGCTCGCTGACGCTCGCGGCTCGGTTCGCTTCCTCACTCCGTGGGTGGCGCTTCCTCCGGCGCGGGGGCGGGCTGGGCGCGTTCCTCCGGCTCCTCGCGGGCCACCTGGGCGATCGAGGCGATCTTGTCGCCCTCGTTGAGGTTCATGATGCGCACGCCCTGCGTGTTGCGGCCGACGACGCGGATTTCGCGGACGTGCGTGCGGTTGACCATGCCCCCGGTCGTGATGAGCATGATGTCGTCGGCGTCGCGCACCGACGCCACGCCGACGACGGGGCCGTTGCGCTCGCTGGTGCGGATGTCGCGGACGCCCTTGCCGCCGCGGCGCTGCTTGCGATAGTGCATGGCCGATCGTTCGCCGCCGCCCTCCTCCTCGGCGGCGCTCTCGACGGTGTGGTCCTCGGCCGCGTCTTCGGTCGTCTCTTCGGCCTCAGCGGTCTCGGCACCGGCGATGTTGGCGCCGAACGGCGTTCGCTTGCCGTAGCCGTTCTCGCACACCGTCAGCAGGTAGCCCTCCGGGTCGGCCACCACCATGCCGACCACCTCGTCGTCGCCCTGCAAGGTGATGCCCTTGACGCCGCGCGTGTTGCGGCCCATGGCGCGGGCGTCGGCCTCGTCGAAGCGGATGGCCATGCCGTTGCGCGTGCACAGCACCACCTCGTCGCCGGGCTGCGTCAGCACCACGTCGATGAGCGTGTCGCCTTCGTCGAGGCTGATGCCGATGATGCCGCCGCTCTTGGGCCGGCTGTACTCCTGCAGGGCCGTCTTCTTGACCAGGCCGCGGCGCGTGGCCATGATCAGATGGCCGCCGCGCGTCGAAGCGGCGCACCGGGATGACGCTGGTGATCTTCTCCTCCGGCTTGAGCGACAGCACGTTGGCGATGGCCCGGCCGGTCGAGGTGCGGCTGCCTGCGGGAATGTCGTAGACCTTGAGCCAGTACAGCTGGCCGCGGTTGGTGAAGCACAGCAGGTAGGCGTGCGTGGAGGCGACGAAGAAGTGCTCGATGAAGTCGTCCTCGCGCGTCGCGCCGCCGATGACGCCCTTGCCGCCGCGGTGCTGGGTGCGGTAGGTGTTCGAGCGGCAGGCGCTTGATGTAGCCGTTGTGGCTGATCGTGACGGCGTTGTCCTCCTCGGCGATCAGGTCCTCCATGTTGAGCCGGCCCACCGCGCCGGTGATCTCGGTCCGCCGTTCGTCGCCGTACTTGTCGCGCAGCTCGCGCAGGTCGGTCTTGATGACGTCGCGGATGTTCTGCTCGTTGCTCGAGCAGTTGCTCGTAAGCGAGGATCTTGCCGCGCAGGTCGTTGTACTCCTTGAGGATCTCGTCGCGCTCCAGGGCGGCGAGCTGGCCGAGCTGCATGCGCACCACGGCCTCGGCCTGGGCCTCGGTCATGTGGTAGCTGGCCGAGCACGCCGATCTCGCGCTGCAGCGCCGGCGAAGTGCGCCTCGCCCAGCGCCCGGCTCATGACGGCCGCCGCCACTTCCAGGCCCTGCAGGCGCACCTTCGCCTCGGCCCGGCTCGGCGAACGGCGGCAGATGGGGATGACCTCGTCCAGCGACGAGATGGCGATGAGCTGGCCTTCGAGGACGTGCGCGCGGCGCTTGGCCTCGCGCAGCTGGATACTCGGTGCGGCGGCGGATCACCTAGACGCGGTGGCGGAGGAACTCCTCCAGCATCTGCTTGAGCGTCAGCACCTCGGGCCGGCCGTCCACCAGGGCCAGCAGGATGATGCTGACCGTCTTCTCCAGCGGCGAGAACTGGTAGAGCTGGTTGAGGATCAGGTTCGGGTCGGCGTCGCGCTTGAGGTAGACGACCAGGCGCACCGGCTCGCCGTTGCGGGCGCTCGATTCGTCGCGGATGTCGCGGATGCCCTTGATGCGCTCGTCCTTGACCAGCTCGCCGATGGCCTCGGCCAGGCGGTTGCGCGTCTGCTGGTAGGGGACTTCGCGTGATGATGATCTGCGTGCCGTTGTTCTCCTCGCGGATGTCGGCGCGGGCGCGGAGGGTGACCTTGCCGCGGCCGGTGGCGTAGCCGTCGAGGATGCCCTGCCGGCCGCAGATGATGCCGCCGGTCGGGAAGTCCGGGCCGGGGATGATCTCCATCAGTTCCGGCAGCGATACGTCCGGCTCGTCGATGAGCCGGATGAGCGGCGTCGCAGACTTCGCGCAGGTTGTGCGGCGGGATGTCGGTGGCCATGCCGACGGCGATGCCGTCGGAGCCGTTGACGAGCAGGTTGGGGAACTTGCTGGGCAGCACGAGCGGCTCGCGGTACTTGCCGTCGTAGTTGTCGATGAAATCGACGGTGTCGCGCGTCGAGGTCGGCGAGCATCTCGGCGCCGACGGCGGTGAGGCGGGCCTCGGTGTAGCGATGGGCGGCCGGCGGCAGGCCGGCGATGGAGCCGAAATTGCCCTGCGGATGGACCAGGCGGTGGCGCATGTTCCAGTCCTGGGCCATGCGCACCAGCGTCGGATAGATGGACTGGTCGCCGTGCGGGTGGTAGCGCTTCATCGTCTCGCCGATGATGCCGGCGCACTTGCTGGTGGCGCTGGTCGGGCCGAGGCCGAGGTCGTTCATCGCCACCAGGATGCGCCGCTGCGACGGCTTGAGTCCGTCGCGCACGTCGGGCAAGGCCCGGCTGATGATGACGCTCATGGCGTAGGTGAGGTAGCTGTCCTTCAGCTCGTCGGCGATGTTGAGCGGATCGAAGCCGTTGCCGTTGCCGCCCGGCTGGGATGGGCCATCACTCGGCGGTCCAACGGGGGGCGTCGTCGCGGGCGGAAAGTCGTCTGGCAAGGCCAATATCCTCCGGGGCGCCGTGTCGAAGCTCGGTAGGCGCCGGTGAACGTTTCTTGTGAATTTCTTCGGTTTATTCTAACAAAAACGGCCCCTCTCCACTACGCCGGTTGACCTCTTCTGGGGAACCATTTTGCTTTCGCGGTGGACCGGGGGGATGGTAAGATGTCGCTGGCAGCCGGGGGCGGTTCGAGGCCCCTGCAATACCGTGGCAACCCTTTGTTCGGGAGGATCGATCATGCGCCGTCTTGTACTCGCCGCCAGCCTTTTCGCCGCCGGCCTCGCGGGCTTCGTCAACCTGTCCGCCGCCCAGCAGGAGAAGGACACACCCAAGGCCGCCGCCACGCGGAAACTGCTGCAAACCAAAGTGTCGGTGGACTACAAAGACACCACGCTGACGGATGTCATCGACGACATCAAGGAGCAAATCAAGGATAAGACGAAGAAGACCTTGTTTGTACTCAAGGACAACAAGGGCGGCGTCTCCAACAACACCAAATTCACCTACAAGGCCGACAACAAGCCCCTGGAAGCCGTGCTCGACGAGATGTTCAAGAAGAACGATATGGGGTACGTCGTGGTCACCAAGGGCACCTACGATGGCGCACTGATGATCGTCAAGGGCAAGGCCCGCGGTTACCCGGAAAAGAAGGATTAGAAGCGATGGTTGTCCGAGCCGCGACCGTCAGGGAGCGGAGAAAGAACCGCTCCCTGACGGTCGCGGCTCGGATGGTCTCGGTTGACTCGTCATGCCATCTCGTCTCTTTCTCGATCCCGAGCGAGCCGACGCCGAGGGTTTGGTAGGCGTCGGCGGCGACCTGCGGCCGGAGTTGTTGCTCGAAGCCTATCGGCGCGGCATCTTTCCGTGGTTCGACGAGCACAGCCCGATCCTGTGGTGGTCGCCGGACCCGCGCGCCCTCTTCGAGCTGGACGGCTTGCACGTGTCTCGACGGTTGGCGCGGACGGTGCGCTCGGGCCGGTTCACCGTGACGTTCGATCGCGCCTTCGCCGAGGTCATCCGTGGCTGTGCCGACCGGCCGGAAGATGGGGTCTGGATCACCGCCGACATGATCGACGCCTACACGCGCTTGCACGAGTTGGGGCACGCCCACAGTATCGAGGTGTGGCACGATGACCAGCTGGCCGGCGGCGTGTACGGCGTGACGGTCGGCGGCCTGTTCGCTGGCGAATCGATGTTCCACCGCGTCCGCGATGCCTCCAAGGTTGCCCTCGTTCATCTCATGGATCATCTGCGGCAGCGCGGCTTTGAGCTGTTCGATGTGCAGTTTCTCAACGATCACACGGCCAGCCTGGGCGCGATCGAGGTGCCGCGCCGCGACTACCTGGCCCGGCTGCGCCAGGCCGTCGCCAGGGACGTGTGCTTTGCGTAGCGTGCAGGACGATTATTTCGCCGCCTTGTTCCAGTAAATCTTGGCATTGTGCGACTGCCGGCCGACGGCAACGATGTCGATACGGCCATCGCCGTCGAGGTCGGCCACGGCCAGATCCTCGACGCGCACGCCGCCCTCGTCGAGCAGATGACGCTGCCACTTCGTGCCCTTGTCGTCCGTCGCTTTGAAGATACGCACACCGGATTTCTCACCGGACTTGTCGCTGAGAACGTCGCGCACGCCGATAATCAGCTCGTCGTCGCCATCGCCGTCGAGGTCGGCGCACCAGACGGCATGGCCCCATTTCAGCTTGTCGTCAAGGACGTGCCGATCCCACAGCTGAGCCGGATCGGCGGGCGGCGTGTAGACGACGACCTTGTTGCCATGCCACGGCTCAATGGTGGCGATGAATTGGCGACCGTTCTTGAGCTTGCCGCGCTTGATCTCGCTGGCGCCGCGATTGCTGTTGGGGGTCGATTGATCGCCAACGCCGAGTTGACGCCGCGTCCATCGATCGCCGGCCCGGCGAAGCAGATGGACGCCCTCATAACTGGCGGTCAGCACGTCCATGCCCTTGCCGCGCGCCGTCGGGACGGCTTGGAAATTGTGGATGACGTGCATACTCTCATCGAGCACTTCCATCGGCCAACGGTCGCGCACCGGATCGTGGGGAATGCGATAGGCCAGCACGCGCACCGGCTGGCCGTCCATGTGGTTCTTCGCCGCGGTGCTGTCGCGTCCCATGAGCGGCACGGCGAGGAGGACCGGCTTGCCGTTGCCGTCGAGGTCGGCGAAGCGGATGCGATGCAGGGTCGGCTCGGCGCCGATGGGATGGACGGTCCACGGCTCATCGAGCGTCGAGCCGCGCCGCAACCATTGCAGGGTGCCGCCCGATTTCGTGTTGCCGGGGTTCCACGCCGCCCCGAGGGCGAAGTCGAGCTTGCCGTCGCCGTCGATGTCCGCCGCCGAGAGGCACACGTTGTCCGGCTCGGTCTGGCCCTCGATGATGTTCCGTCGCTTCCAGGTGGGATTTTCGTACCACACCACGCGCCGCTGATCGACGACAACGATGTCCTTCTTACCGTCGCCGTTGACATCGACGAGCAGCACGGCATAGCCGACGCCGAGACCCTTTTCGATTTCTTGGACGCGGAAGTCCGGGATACCCGTGGACTCCGCGACGGCCCGCGATCGCGGCAGGCCGAGCAGGGACGAGGCGAAAAGGAGGACGATCACGAGGTGGCGAACAAAACGGCTGCACATGACGGGACCTCCGCAGGGGAGAAACCAGGGATGTACCCTACGTCATACGAGTCGGCCGTCCCGGCCACAAGGGGCGCCGCTTCCATCGGGGACGAAAGACAAAGGAAAGACGACCTTGGGCGCTCGGCAGTCATCGCAGCGATGGTCGGACGGGGTCCATATTGACAAGTCTCTTCTCTGGAGGAAAATGCGCTCATGGAGACCAACCGCGACAACACCATCCCCGCCGATGTTATGGCCGACATGCAGGCCGTGGCCGACGCCCTCGCCGCCGGAAGGCCCGTGGACCCCGAGGTTGCGCGGCGCGTCCGAGCGCGATCGGAGAAGGCCCAGGAGGAGTTGGTGCAACATTATGGCATTCGGGAAATCGCTGTTGAGCTTATCCGCGAGATCCGGGACGAAGAATGAGATACGTCCTGGACAGTTCCGTCGCGCTCAAGTGGGTCCTCGCCGAACCCGACTCGCCGAAGGCCAGACAGCTGCGTGACGACTTCCGCAACCAGATCCACGAACTGCTGGCCCCCGTCGTCTTCGAGGTGGAGATTGCCCACGCTCTGACCCGGGCGGAACGTCAGGGGAGAATCGCCGTCCCGCAGGCAGGCCTGTTCTGGGCGGACATCATGTCCACGCCGCCCCAACTCGAACCGTCAGGACCCTTGCTCCCCCGGGCAATTCAAATCTCCTCTTCCGCCCGCATCGGCGTCTACGATTGTCTCTACATCGCCCTGGCCGAGCGCGAAGGCTGCCCGTTCGTGACCGCAGACGCCCGCCTGGTGAGCAACTTGCAGAGACACTTCCCGTTCATTATTGCGCTGGCGGCAGTGCCATGATGGCCTGTGCTTGGGAGAAGAGGGATAGGGCACCCAACGAGGGTGCCCCGGTTGTCGGCGGCAAACGCAGTACTACTCGGTTTGGCCGTTCAGCTTGGCCCGCTCGGCCAAGAGATCAGCGAGATTATCGGGTTGCCCCAAGGCATCCGCCAATTGTTTGATTGCGGTATCGACCTTGGGGATGAACTTCTCTGCGGACTCAACGATGGCCTTCTCCAGTCCGGGCAGATGCTTGGCTGCCTCGACCCGAACCTCCGCCGAGCATTCCGTGATGGGCTGCCAGTCGGCATCTGGCTGACTACAGGAGTAATATTCTCCGTAGCAGATCCGCCACTTGCCCTTGACCTTTTGCAGACCCAAGCAAGCGCATTCGGGATCGCCTGGGAGGAAATCAGGGTCGTGGTGGGAGCGGCTGGCGTAGATGAACTGAACCGGGCGGGGGATGTGAAGCCTGGTCAGGCGCTCCTCGGCTTTGAGCCAGAGGGCATTGAGTTGATCGTAGCGAGCGAACAGTTCCTTGCGCGCTTTCTCGGCGCGTTCATCGAGTGTCATGGAGACACCCCTTTCTAGCCCCAAGGGGGCCGTCTTGAAACTCATCCGCCAGGGGCGGACGTGGGATCGGCTTCCGCCGACAACAACACTAAACTACGCACTTCCCCATCTGTCGACAATGGTGCCGACTCTCTTCCGTCAACTCGTCGAGTGGGGTATTCACCTTGATGCCGCCCGCGTAGAGGAGAGGAGGCGTCAGGCGAATGGAAGCGGCGATGAAATTGACCCTTGAGGCTTGTAAGCACGTATGCTATCATCCCCAGTGCGCTGACGGAAGGCATTGCCCGCCAGGAAGGCTTGAGGCGATGAAGTTCACGACACTCATCCCCACGACGCGGAACGACGGTACGGAAGTCAAACCGGCTGTCTTGATTCGCCTCATCGACCGACTCTGGCAGCCATTCGGCGGCATGACGGAGGAGGGACGAGTAAGGGGGCATTGGATTGACGACGACGGCACGGAATTCACCAACGTCTGCATCAAGGTATCTATCGAATGCGACCGCGACCGGCTGCAAGAGGCCATTCAGGCTGTGCGGCGCGTGGGCCGCAAGCTGAACCAGAAGGCGATGTACTTCGAGGTTGCCGGTTACGACGGTGTGCAAATCCTGCGCATCGAATCCCCGAGGGGCTCACTGACCACGGGAGGATGGCATGACCGCGAAAACGAAATCCAAGGCGAGCAAACCGATCACCGACAAAGCCCGTCACCTCCTCCAGTTCGCGGAGTCCAGGGCCAAGGAGGTGGCGGACTGGCTGGAATTGCATTTCGCCTTGTTCGGAGTGGACGGCAAGGCGACGGAGTTGTTCGCCACGGAGTCGGAACGGTCGGCCTTCTTGCGGAGCGCCGAATACCAACGCATCCTCGCCTTGATGGACACCTTGCCTCGGCCCAAAAAGGACGAGATGCGTGAATTGATTTCCTCCGCCAATGGGGCCATCAGTGTGCGTTTGCCCCGCTCGGTGCATGCCGCGCTCCTGGCCGAGGCGAAGGCGGAAGGAGTGAGCTTGAACCAGCTATGCGTGGCGAAACTCATCGCCCAGCTGCGGGCGGTGGTTTAGCCGACCAGCCGAGGAGAAAGAACGCTTCCGGACACCGCGAGGATGAGGGCTTGCTCATCCTCCCGCCGGCAGCGGAAGGACGCGCCACGACAGCAGGTGCAGGGAATATTTGTCGATTACCTCCATGTCGAGACGGCTCCGGACCTCGCCGCGGCAGTAGAGGGCTTGCTGAAAGAGTCGGCCGAGCGGAGAGTCGAAAGTCCGTCCCGACGCACCGCGCGCGGCGGCGTCGCGGGCCTGTTCCAGGGTCGGCTGTGCCAGGCAAGTGAAGTCCACCGGCTGCCCCTCGCCGCGGACGGCTATCGCTACCAGATGTTCTTGCGCTGGTGCATTCGCCGCCTTGAGCCGTCGTGCCGGTGTCCGCAGCTCCTGATTGGCCAGCAGGCGATTCTCCACGGACGTCCCCGGCCGCGGAAAGACGACCTCAATGCCGAAACCGCTGTTGACGAGCAGCAGCGTGACATCGACTGCCTCACGCCCCTGGTTGACGACACGCCAGGCGACCCAGTCGCCGTCGGACACCGTCGCCCCTGGTGTGCCGCCCTTCAAGGGAGTTCCCTCCTCGTCGTTCTCGTCCCGCAGCTTGAGCATCTCCACGTCCACGTTGATCGTGCCGACTGCCCCTCGCCGCGCCGCACGCACGGTCGGTTTGGTCAGGGCCAGCAAGTTCTCGGCGCGAGCGATGCGGCCGAGCGCTTCCTTCAGTGCCGCCGCCGGTTCGTCACCCAGGGGAAACCGAGGGCCAGACGATGCCGGCTGGCCGCGAACCGTCTGGGCGGCCTCGGCGGGCAGCAAGAAAAGGCGACCGTCGCGGACCTGCACGACCCAGCGAGCCTCGCCCAACACGCCGACCATCCGAAAGACGGCACCGGGTTCCTTCTCCCACTCCCGCAGCTGCTTGTCGAGCACGTTGAGGGACGCCGCCTGGGCTTTCTCGCTCTTGTCCACCGCCACCGGCACGCGGGCAAGGTCGTAGGCCAGCTGCACCATCTCGCAGCGTCCACCCTCCGGCAGTTCCTTCGGCGCGGCCATGCCCGCATGGGCGTGAGGCTCGACCTCGGACTCCAGGGCGTCGCTGTGGAGGATGTGGACGTGGCCAATGAGCTTGTCCTTGTTGGGCGGATAGACGGCGAGGATGCTGCCTTCGCTCAGCCCGCGCAGCCGGCCGCCGTTCACCATCCAGTCCTTGACCGAATCGCGGCGCAGGACGAACTCGGATCGGCCCGGCCAGCTTTTCAGCCCGAGCACTTCGCGGTCCACGTCCGCCCCGTCGATCAGAGGAGTCGGAGAGGTACGACCCCAGCGCGTGTACTGCGCCCGGATGCGCTGGGCCAGCTCGCGGTAGGTCAAACGCGCCGCCGGTTCATGGAGGACTTGGCAGAGCGTATAAGTGAGCAGACCGTGCGATTGCCGGACCTCGCCGTCGGGAGGCAGGAGCATCTCGAAGGTCGGCTCGAAGGGCTGGGCGGCGTACAGCGCGACCAATCGCGGCGGCGCCGGCCGCGGCGCGGCGGCTCGTCCGATGGCTCGCCGTCGCGCCTTCTCCAGGGCGACGCGGGCGATCACCTCCTCGGCCGGGACCTCGCGCCTACTTCGCCGCCGCCGCGCAGCAGCGTCCCGGAATGACACGAATCCGCGATGAGCCAAACGTGTACTCCTCGATCGATCAACTGCTGCGTTCGCTCGCCCAGTTCATCGTCCGCCAGCACATTGCTCCAGACCTCTTCGCCGTCCCTGGGCGGCCGGGCGTCGGCGGGCAGAAAGAGTTCGTCCAGACCATCCGCCTCGTCCAGGGGCGGCTGGTCGGGCTGCTGGCTGCCGTGTCCCGATAGCAGGATGACCACCTGATCGCCGGAGCGAATTCGGTGGAGCAAGCGGTCGAACTCGCGGCGGATGTGGGCCAGTGTCGGGCGGTTGTCATCTCCAGCCGACTCCGACAGGACCGTGATATTCTCCTCGGGGAAGTGAAAGCGTTCTTGGAGGACTTTGCGCAAAAGGACAACGTCGTTGCCGGGGCCTTCCAGGTTCGATAGGGCCGGGGGAAGGCAGTCGTAACGAGTGCAGCCAACCAGTAAAGCATGACGGCGATTGCTGGACTTGTCCGTTGCGGGGAGGGGCAAGGGAGCGGCGCGCGGATTTTCCTCCCTCTCTCGGGTTGATTCCTCGGGCCGTGGCGCGTTCGGACGGCCCGTGTCCCGCGCCGCGCAGCCGACGAGTATTCCCAACAGCAGAACGGCGAGCAGTCCAGCACGGCGGAAAGGGAGCTTCATGGGCAGTGCTCTCCGAGAGGAAGGATGGTGAAAGTCCTTTCCACCCTTGACACGTCCTTTCCCATTTGATCGATTTGAAGGATCGAGTCAAGCGAGGACGGGCGTCAGAGGGGCCGCCGTGTTACCGATCGTCTTTCGCAAGCGGTGGGGAGAAGCGCCGGCCGAGGGCGAGCTGTGGGTCCGGCCGCGACGGCCGGAGGACCGCTCGCGCCGGGCCGTGGCCCTGCTGGTGTGCGAGCAAGGACTGGAGGCGCTGGAGCGCGGCGACGGGCCAGTGCAACGCCTCGTCGTGGACGGCTCCGGGACGCAGCCGACGCTCGACGAAATGCTGGCGGCCTTCTTCGCCGACCGTCTGACCGCCGGCGATCAACTATCGGCTGGCTTCCACGATTTCGCTCGTTACACGCATCTCGTTCGTCACGGGTTGTCGCCCACCGAGTTGCCGGTGACGGAGACGCTGGAGGCGATTTACCTGGCCATTCGTAACACGGCCGGGTCCGATCTGACCGAGGCCGACAACGCCGCTCGCTTCCTGGCCGGCTGGCAGCGCCTGGCCGACCGCATCCGCCGAGCGGTCGAGGCGGGGGAAGACGTCTTCCGAACCGCCCTGTTCCCGCCGAGCACGAGTTCGCGGCGGAGCGGGCTTATCTGCGGCGCGACGAGGACGTGTACCGTCAGGACGTGGCCCGAGGCGAACGCTGGCGCGTCCACCTGCCCGATGGTCCGCCGCTCAGCTCCGGGTTGCTGCTGCGCCAGCCGAAAAGTCTGCTTTTCGTGGCCCACAGCCGCCAGGATCGACAGACGCCGACCGGCGAACCGTACCTGTTTCTGGCCGTCGATTGGGGCGCGGAAGAAACGGGCAAGCGTTTCTGGGTATTCTCGACCGATCCGGTACAACGCCTGTCGCTGCGACCGCTGGCCGAGCGACTGAGCCAGGCGGAGTCCGCCCTCGATCTCGCGACGCCGCCGGGCAACACCTCGTGGTACGATGGCCGGGACAGCGATTACACGATGGTGGCCCCTCCGCGCGGGGGCACCCGGCTGCCGGCCGATGAGGTGCTGCGCCTCGTCAAGGAGTGGGCCGGAGCGGCAGAATCTCCCGCAACCGCGATCGAGGCGGCCCTATCGAAGGACGGCAAGTCCGTTGTCTCGCCGAAGCGGGCACGGCCCCGGCGGCACCGCTGGTTCGTCGGCGCTGTCGCCTTGCTCGTGCTCCTCGGCGTCACCGGCGCCGTCGTGTGGCGGCATCGGGATCGCGGCACCGAGAGAGATCCCTGGCGTTCGGTGGCCCCTTTCTACAGCATCAAGCAGCGCATCACGGGCGCGGCCCCCGCGCGGTTCGCCCTGTGGAACCGCACCGGACACGAGCAGCGCGTCCGCTTGCAGGTTCGCCTCGAAGTGGACCGGGAGAAACCGCCGGCCAACGTCGGCCCCCTGGAAGTCCGCGTCGTCGTCAACCCGGACGGCACGAAGGAGAAGGCCCACAAGGTAACGGCGACGGCCAAGGGAGATGGCATCGAGGTGCCGCTTATCCACGCGGTCCTGGCCGAGGGAGCGAACACAGTCGAGGTTCGCGTCAGCGAGAAGGCCGGGATGCTGCGGGCCGTGCAGCTGTCGTGCTGGGAGAAGGAGGGTGCCATCGCCAACCTCTACGTCCTGGCCGTGGGCGTGTCCAAGTACGCCCATCCGCCCGAGGCGGCCGGACTCGACGCCGTGCGCGATCTGAAGTTTGCCGACAACGACGCCGAGGAGTTGGTCGCCGAACTCCAGGCCCAGGAGGGCAAGCTGTTCCACAAGGTCGCCTGCCGAAAACTGCTCAACGAAAAGGCCAGCCGCGACAACATCGTCAACGGCTTCGCGTGGCTGCACAGCTGCGTCCACGATGACGCCGGCGACGTGGACTACCGCCTGGCGATCGTGGCCCTGTCCGGCCACGGCGAGAGACATCCGCAGCTGTCCAGCAAACAATTCTTCTTCCTACCCTACGATTTCAACGAAAAACCGGATCGGCCTTTCGACAATCGCGGTGTCGCCTCCAACCAGATCCGCGATTACCTGTCGGACCTGGGCTGCCCGGTCATCCTGCTCCTGGATGCCTGCCACAGCGGAGGCTTCGCCTTCGGGCCGATGGACTCCGGCCAGCGCGGCGCCGCTGACCCCGAGGCGATCAAGGAAGCGATGCAAGGGCTGGGTCGAACCAAGAACGGCATCATCGTCATCGCCGCCTGCCTGGGCGAGGAAAAAGCCCGCGAATACCAGGACCTCAAGCACGGCCTGCTGAGTTACACGTTCCTGGAGTGCATTCGCGGACAGAAGCGCCCCAACGCCGAGCAAAAAATCATTTTCCTGTCGGAGCTGCACGAGCACATGAATCGGATTCCGCGCTCGAAAACGCAAGGACAGGCGTTCGTCATTCAGCCGCTCAACGGGATCTCGCTCAACACCATCCCGCTTGCCGTCGCGCCGGGCGACTGAGCGTTCGCTCACCGCGCCGCACGGGGCGGCGCCGGCACGGGCGGTTTGCTGAAAGCGTTGAGGTCGCGCAAGATCCGCTCGCACGTCGCCTCGTCCAGAACGAACACGTCGCTGCGGTCGGGTTCGGGGATACGGGCGTAGCGGCGTTTCGAGGCGCCTTCCGTGTTGCCGATGTGCAGCACGCGCTTGCCGGAGCGCGTCGCCACCTCCAGCACCAACTCCGGCTTGTCCAGGCCGAACAAGGCCAGGTTGGCCCCCTTGTCCACGGCATAGCGGCTCAATTTCAGGCCGGCCAGGGCCGCCAGTGTGTCCTCGACCGTGGCCGTATTGATCTTTGCCTCCGACTTGCCGACCGCCTGCCAGCCTGACTCGATCTTCTCCAACAGGAATGGGTTGCGAGCGTAGCGGTAGTTGAGCGACTCAACCTGCACCGCATCGACTGGAGGCGTCCACACGGTGCGCGGCCGATATTCGTCGAGCACCTTCTGGCTCAGGCCGCGGTCCAGCAGGAAAACGAGATCGCCGTTGGCCAGCTTGGCGTAACGGCGCGGTCCCTTCTCCTCCGGGTTGCCGACGAGCAAGTTGAGCGCTTCCTTGTCGCCCGACTGCAAGCGCCAGTGCGCCTCGGGGTGGTCGAGTCCATATTTCTTGAGGTCGGCGGCGCCGGGCTTGTCGGCGACGAGGGCGTCGGCGCGGAGGCGGGCTAGGCTGCCCAGGAAATCGTCGAGTTGGTCCTGCTCGGCCTCGCCTTGCATCGGCTCGGTCAGTTTCCAGGTGCCGTCCACTTTGCGGAAGACGGCGCGGCGTGGGCCGCGCTCCAGCTGCAAGCGATCGGCGTCGCCGAAGCGGGCGATGCTGCGATCGCGGAAGGTCACGGGATCGCCGGCCAGACGCTCGGCCAACAGGCGCGGCAGCACGGCAACCGCCTTGCCGTCATCCACCAGGGCAAAGCGTTCGCCGCCGTCGCCGGTCGTCTTGCCCAGCTTGACGATGTGCTCGGCCGGCTTCTGGCCGGATTTCAGCTTGATCGTCAGCAGGGCCGACGGCGTATCCAGGCCGAACGGTTTCAGATCCTTGGCGGGATAGGCGGCGATGCGGCTGGCGCGCAGGTCGCCGAGTTGTCCAAGCAAGTCCTGCATGCCCTTGTCGTCGGCCTTCTCCGCGGCCGGTTTCGTCACGGCCCAGGCGTCGTCCTTCTTGACGATTTCCAGGATGTTTGGCCCCATGTGACGCTGGAGCGCGAGTACGGCATCGCGGTCGAACTTGAGGACGTTGCGGTTGACGTAATCGAGGTAGGTGCGGTCCAGCAGACGGGCCAATTCCGGCGGCAGCACGGCCACGCCCGCTCCTCCATCCACGCGCGCGTAACGGGCGCCCGGCTCGCCCTCGACGTCCTTGCCCAACTCGACGGCGTGCTTCGCCGGGGCAGGGGCACCATCCGGCTTGCGCGCGCTCACCGTGACGCGGACGGCGGGCTTGTCGAGACCGTACTTGCCCCACTCGACGGCGCCACCGTAGTCGGCGAAGCGCTCCGCCCGCAAGTTCGACCACAAAAAGCCCAGCGATGCCGTTGCCTCGGCGTCGGCGGCGTAGGCGCCGGCCGGCGACTCGGTCACGCTCCAGGTATCGCCCTTCTTTTCCAGTGTCAACGAAATGTCACCTAGTTTCACCTGCATGCGCTCCAGCCGTGCCGGGTCGAGGTGCAGCAGCGTCGTGTCGAGCAGGTCGAGCGCCGCGTGATCGGCAGCGCCGGCGACGGCATCGCCGATCACGAAGACCGCCGGATCTTCGCCCACCTTCGCATAGCGCGAGGAGGCGCCCTCCGCCGTCGGTTTGCCGATGAGCAGGGTATGCTCCTTGTCGTCCTTCGCCTTCAGGCGAACCGTTACGGCCGGCTTGTCCAGGCCGTATTCGGACAGGTCCTTCGCTTCGTGGGCCTTGTAGCTCTCGACCTTCGGCGAACCGAGTTCCGCCGTCATCTTTTGCACCGTCTCGGCCAGGGCGTTGGCGTCGAACGGCCCGGCGATCTTCCAGGCATTGGCGGAGCGCGCCAGCGTGTACTCCTTCTGGCCCGCCTTGTGGATGCGCAGCGAGACGATCTCTTCGGGCAGCACCTGCCACAAGGTCAGCGGCCGATAGCTCAGCGAATCGCGCGTCAACTCCTTGTGGATGTCCGCATTGACGGCGAAGATCGGCGATGTTCCCTCGGGTGTATCCGCCAACTGGGCGAAGTATCCGCTCTTGCCGCCGCGCGCCTTGCCGATGCGCAGCAGTCGCGCCGCCTTCATCTTGTCCGCGAACTCGACGCGAACCGTCAACGCCGGCTTGCCGAGTCCGTACTGCTCTTCCAGTTCCTCCTTCTTCGGCGTCTGGTTGACGTATTCGACCGCCTCCAGCTTGCCCAGGTCGCCGGCCAGTTGGTCGGCCTTGAGGGCGTCGGCATCCGCCTTGACCGGATGGACCAACCGCCAGGCGTCCTTCTCGTGCTCCAGCGTGAACTTGTCGCCCTTATTGTCGATATCGATCTTCGCCACCTCGGACGCGCTGAAGTCGAACAGCCGCTTGCCGCGATACGCCAGGGCCGGCCGACTGACCAGCGGCTCCAGGCTGTCGTCCACCATGTTGATGCGCGGCCAATCGCCGGCCATGACGTACAGTTTTTTCTTGTCCGTGTCGTGCTTGCCGATGCGCACCGTCAGCATCCGTGTCTTCTTCTCCTTCGTCTCGCTTCCCTTGATCTCCTCCTCGACGGTGACGGTCACGACCGCTTCTGGTTTGTCAAATCCGAACTTTTTCGGATCTTCTTTGTCGAGTACGTCCTTGTCGCGGGCTTGCAGGTCGGACAGCTTGCCGAGCAGGTCCGTCACCTTGCCGTTGTCGGCCTCGGCGGCGATGGGCTTGGTCAACTTCCAGTTGTCCTTTTCCTTCTCCAGCACGATGTCCTCGCTGGCGTGCTTGATTTCGAGGCGGCGGGCGTCGGCGCTGTTGAAGCGGGCGACGTGGGCATCGCGCAGAGTATCCAGGGCGACGAACACGTCCTTGAGCTTGTCGGCCTTGATCTCGAAGATCTGGTCGTTGTACTGGAGCTTGGCGTAGCGGTATTCGTCGGTGACGGGCATCAGGCGCTGCGGCATGCCGGGCGGCATGCCCGGTTGCGGCGGCGCCGGCATCATGCGCACACGTCGGCCGGACACGGCGCCGATCCGCAGCGTCACCGTGTCGCCGTTGGCATACTTCACGGTGAGGGTCCGCTCTGGGTCGGTCAGCCCGGAGCGCACCAGCAGGCCGCCCTGCGTGGCGAAGAAAAGGTCCGTGACGACCGAGGCCACGTTCCAGAACGCGTGGGCGTGCCACAGCGACGGCGAGACGCCGCCGCTGCCGGGCGGTACGAACTGCTCGGCCCAGAGGTCGGGGACGGCGGACAGCAGCGCGTCGCGGCTGCCGGCGTCGAGACGATCGCGCACCGGCTTGGCCAGCTCCCAGGCGTCGCCGCGCCGCGTCACGGTGAAGTGCGCGCCATCTTTCTTCTTGTCCTCAACGGTCACGCTCTGGGCCGCCAACTGCTCGACCTTTTCGCGGCTGCCTTCCTTCGCCACGCGCTCGGCCTGGAACAGACGGCGCTGCTGGTAGTAGTCGGTCGGCCGATCAAGCGCCGCGATCAGGCCGGGAGCGAGGCGCACGACTTCGGACTTTTTGTCCAGGCGCAGATAGGTGTCGCGCGAAAATCGGTTCTCGCCGGAGTCGGCGCGGTCCTCACCGAAGGCGAGAGTGTGCGATTCGCCATCCACCGTCAGCTGGACGGTGACGGTTGGCCGGTCGAGTCCCTTCTTGGCCAGGTCCGCCTCGTCGGCGATCGCTTCTGGCTCGAAGCGCGAGCGCAGTCCGGCGAGCAGATCGACCAGGGCGTGGACCTCGACATCGCGGATCGGCCAGTTGCCCGGCAGGGTCCAGGCACCATCGGGCTTGCGGTCCAGGATCGTGATGCCGCTGGGAGCGTTGACCTCGATGCGCGTGATCGTCTCGGGACGCAGCTCCTTGAGGAAGTCGCGCGTGCCCCTGTCCTGCACGGGCGGCGGCGGAGCGGCCGGGTCCAGCGCGGGCGGCAACTGCGGACCACCAAGCCACCACAGCCCAATACCGGCACCGACCAGCACCACCAGCGCGAGGGTCGTTTTGATGTTCATGGGGTCATTTCCCTCTACGGATTTCCACCCACTAGCCCGAAGCGCCAGCGACGGGTATTCATCCGTCGCTGGCGCTTCGGGCTAGTGGGGAAACCGCATCGAAACAGGGTTATCGCAAGCGCCGGAACAACAGTACCACCAGACCGAGGAAGGCGAACAGCACGGGCAAGCCCAGGCGGACGCCCCACAGCCATAGGTATTCCGTCTGCGAATCCGGCGGAATCGTGTCGTTGACGCGCGGATAGCTCCAGACGCGATCGTCGCGCGGCAGTTGATCGTCGCGGCCCAGCAACCAGTTGATAGTATCGACGAACAGTTCCTCCTGGGCGGCCGGCAGCTTCTTGCCGGTGAAGAAGCCGCCCTGGCCAATGACCGCCAACCGCACCGTGGCCGGCTTGTCGGCGGCGCTGTCGTACCATTTCGCCGGCAGCTGGGTCTCGACGGCCACGCCGATCGGGAACGGCCCGCGCCGGCGGGTGTCGAGCGGGTCCTTGTTCGTCTCGATCATCGTCGGACCCTTGTCGCGCCCCTTGCTGGGCTTCTCGAACTGCGGGACCGAGTCGGCGGTCGGAAACGGCTGGTCCTCGTTCCAGCTGCGCGGACTAGTCATCAGGAAATCGGGGTCGAACGCGACCTTGGTCCCCCTGGGGGGTACGAAGTAGATGGGCCGGGGATGGCGGATGCGAATGTCGAGCGGCAGCGGCTTGCCCTCGGCGTCCTTGCCCAGGGCACGAGCGGTCAGACGCAGGCTCTCCCGAATGCGATTGGGCTTGTCGCTCCGCAGAGGCGAGCCGATCGGCCGACCGGCGCCCGGCGGCCAGTCGAACAACACCGACGGCACTCGAACTGCCCTCCGCCCAGCTCGGTCCCGGCCCGCGCGTCCGCCAGCGCCTCAATCTCGCTATCAAACAGCACCGTCTCCTTGCCGAACTTGACGCCGAGCTGACCGAGCAACTCTTCCAGTCCGTCCGCCTCCTCGCCGGGGCGGGCCGACCCTTCGTCGGGTGTCGTGACCGACGGCCCGAAGCAGGCCAGCACCGGCTTGCCCGCCTTGAGGAAGTCCTTGATCGCCTCCACCTGGGCCTCATCCACCTTGTACAACCGGGCCGGGATGTTCTCGAATTCGTCGGCCACGTTCCGCAGCGTCATGCGCGGCACGATCAGCAGGTCGCAGTCGGCCAGCAGGCGCACCATCTTGGCCTTCACGTCGGTCATGCGCTGCTGCTCCTTCAGCGCCGGCACGTTGAGCTTGCTCTTTTCCTCCTTCACCTCGTCGAGGCGCTGGCGGTAGCTGGGCATGGCCTTGTCGAGATTGTCGAGATTATTCTGAAGGATCGCCGCCTGGATGCTGGCCAGCTCGACCGTCACCTTGTCGCCGTCGAGTTGGGAGGCGAGCTTGCGCGTCAGGTCGTCGCGCGTCTTGGGATCATCGACGGCCTTCTTCCAGACGGCGAGGGAGTTCTCGAACACCGGCCGCTGCCGTTCGAGGTTGCCGATGAGTCGTTCCAGTACCGCTTGCCGTTCTTCCAGACGTTCCAGAGCGCTTTCGTCCACGGTGGCGGCGGCGGCCGACGGCGGCGCAAAGCGCGACCACTTTTTCAGCACGATGTCCTCGACCTCGAAGCCGTGCTCCTCCAGCGCCCGCCGCAGTCCGCGCAACCCCCAGTCGTGATCGCTGTTGGTGCTCAGTACCTTGTGGATGACGGCGATGCCGATGCGCGGCCTTTTTTCCTCCAGGTGCAGCAGCCGCCGGGCGAACGGCTCCATGCCCTGGTACAGGAGCACCAGGTTGCCGCGGCCGCCGTGGTCCTCCTGCGAGGCGGTCTTGTCCAGCAGATAAAAGTCGTTGAAGCTCAGCCGCTGGACGTAGGGCTTGCCGTTGGCTCCGCGCCGAGAAGAACAGGCTGTTTTCCGGCGCCGCCTCGATGGCCTTGCGCAACTCCGGAGCGCCTTCCGTCAGCTTCGCCAGCCGGTCCTTGTAGCCCTGCGACTGCACGTCAAGCACTTCCACGTTCAGCTGCGGGCCGACGGCGCGGAGTTGATCGGCCAGGTCCTTGACCTTCTCGATAACCTTGCGCTCGGCGGCGGAGTCGTAGTCGTCGGGCGGTTGCTCCGTCAGGGTGCCGAACGTCTTGTGCCGCTGGTAGACGATGACCGTCGTCTTGCTGTCGGGGTCGAGCTGGCCCAGATCCTGGCGAATCTCGGCCGGCAGCGTGAACTGCCGCTCGCGCGTCAGGTCCAGGCGGAGGTAATGCTGGAACGACCAGACGTTGACGCCGACGAGCAAGACGGCGGCGAGGGCGGCTTGCACCAGGGCGTTGAAGCCGAAGGCACTGCGCCGGCTGGCCGTGAAGGCCAGGACCACCACCAACTCGACGAGGAGGGCCAGCAGGGCAATCGCGGCGCCTGCCAGCAGCAGGGTCAGACCCCACTCGCCCGCCGGTCTGGCGAAGGCCGGCTGTACGAAGCGGCCATAGGCCGCCTGGAAAGCGTCGGTCCAGGAGGCGAGGGGATCGAAGGCGGAGAGTCGGCCCTGGACGCCGAGGAGGACCAGGGCGACGCTGGCGGCCAGGGCGCCCGTCAGACCCAGCAGGCGGACGACGAAGTGTACCCGCGACCAGAAGAGACGCTGGCGATGGGACGACGCGCGGGAGTATTCACGGCGACATGCGGGTTCACTGCCATCGTCGAGCCTCCAGGCTACGAACCGTCAGAAACAGGCAGAACAGGGCCGTGCTGCCGTAGAGCACGAGCGGGCGCGTATCCAGCAGACCGCGCGTGAAAGCGCGGTCGAAGTGCAACGGCACGCTGAAAAAGTACATGGTGCGGTAGAGCAAGCTGCCGTCCTGCTCCGGCCGCCAGAAGCCGGCGCCGATGAAGACCAGGCCCAGCGCCAGGGCGATAATCGCCGCCACCATCTGATCGCGCACCAGGCTGCTGATGAGCAGGCCCATCGCCAGGAACATCGCCCCGGCCAGGAACATGCCCATGTAGGTCCACAGCACCGGATACGGATCGAGCAGGACGGGTATCTCCAGCAGGTGCGGGCCGTCGGCGTGGTAGTGGGACCAGCCGCCGACGCTCGCCGCCACGATGCCGGCGACAATCAGCGCCGTCGAAACCAGCCGCGCCGTCGTGCCCAGGCGCGGCAGCAGCATCACCAGGCCGACGAGTACGGCGCCCAGCCCGGCGACGAAAGTGAGGCTCGCCGGTGTCCACACGTTGTTCCAGATCGGCGGCCGCGCTCCGAGCAGGGCCGGCAGATAGATCAGGGTCGGCAGCCACAGGACGGCGTAGAACGCCAGGCAGGCGAGGTACTTGCTCAGCACCACTTGCCAGTCGCGCAGCGGCGCCGTCATGAGCATTTCCAGCGTGCCGCTGCTGCGCTCCTCGGCGAACAGCCGCATGGTCAACAGCGGCGGGATGAACAGGAAAACGAGCCAGAAACGCTCGTCGGCGAACATGGTCTGCATCGGCGATTCGGTGCCGTTCGGCCCGCTCGTCGTCAACAGGCCGAGCGTGATGGCGAACAGATGGCCGGTGACGGCGAGGAAGACGACGAGCACTACGTAGGCGATCGGCGACAGGAAGTAGGCGCTGAACTCGCGGCGGACCAGGCTGCGCGCCCGGAACAGGCCGACGGCCAGCCACACCAGGAGCACCGCCGCCAGCATGAGCACCACGGCCAGCAGGGTCAGGGTGATCCATTCGCGCATGTTGAGATTGGCGAACATGCTGCCCCCCTAGGCGCTGACCATCGCGTCCTGTTCGACCAGACGGATGAACATTTCTTCGAGGCTCTGATTCTGCGGCCGCAGTTCTTCCAGCTGGCCGGCCGCGACGACCTGGCCGCGGTTGATGATGATGGCCTGATCGCAGGTCACTTCCACCTCGGACAGAATGTGCGTGGACAGCAAGATCGTGTGTTCGCGGCCCAGCTCGCGGATCAGCTTGCGCGTCTCGCGGATCTGCCCCGGATCGAGTCCGGCCGTCGGCTCGTCGAGGATCAGCACCGGCGGATTGTTGAGCAGCACGTCGGCCAGGCCGACACGCTGGCGATAGCCCTTCGACAGCGTACCGACGAGCTGTCGGCGCACGTCGCGCAGCCAGCAGCGGCCCAGGACGTACTCGACGCGCTGGCGAGCGGTCCCGCCGTGCAGTCCCTTGATGCCGGCGCGGAAGCGCAGGTATTCGACAACGCGCATCTCGGGATAGAGCGGGCAGTTCTCGGGCATGTAGCCGATGCGACGACGGACCTCGACCGGCTGCCAGAACACGTCCAGCCCGGCGATGGTCGCCTGGCCGGACGTGGCGGTCAGGTAGCCGGCGAGGATGCGCATGGTGGTGGACTTGCCGGCGCCGTTGGGACCGAGGAAGCCGACCACCTGGCCTTTGGGCACGTCGAAGGACACGTTGCGGACGGCGGCGTAGTCGCCGTAATACTTGGTCAGGTTGCTGACGTGGATCACGACCGCCTCCTCCTGCGGCTCCAGGGATGCTTCCGGCGGAATCCAGGCATGATGGAATGACAATAACGGAAGCGCGGCGGATCGGCAAGGGGCCGAGCGGTTGCGGCCCGCGGGTTGGCGATTTATCGTGCTTTTCTCGATAAGGCCCAGACAACGGCGGCTACAATGGAGGGGGAGGTAAACGCACATGAGCGAAGACGCGACCCTGCAAGTCCCGGTGTTCCTGGAACCACTCGGCAATCGCCCCGGCTACGCCGCCCATCTGGGGGCCCCGTTTCACCTGTCCGTCGAGGCAGGTACTCCCGAAGAAGCCGTGGAGGAATTGTCGCGCACCGTACGGAATCGCCTTCAGGCCGGCGGGCGCGTGGTGTCCTTTCCCTTACCGTTGACGCCGGCGGTCCCGGCCAGCGCCGGCTGGCTCCCCGAGGACGAACTGACAAAGGAATGGCAGCGGGCCGTCGAAGAGTATCGCCGCGAATGCGATGAAGCCGACCGCCGGCGCATCCTGGGGGAGTCCGCGGAAGACAAGGCGGCCTCATGAGTCTGTATCTGCTCGACACCGATCATGTCTCTCTTTATCAGATGGGACATCCGCGCGTCATCCAGCAGATCATGGGCCACATCCGCGACCCCTTGGCCGTCACTGTCATCACGGTCGAGGAGCAGCTCAGCGGTTGGCAGCGCGCTTTACGCCAGACCCGTGACGACAGCCGTCGGGCCGAGATTTATCGGCGTATGGCTCTGGCCATCGAGCACCTGTCCGGATGGCTTGTCCTTCCTTTTCCTTTGTCGGCCATGACACGTCACGCCGACTTGCTGCGGCAACGGTTGAACGTAAGCAGCAACGATCTCAAGATCGCCGCCATCGCCCTGGAGATGGGTGCCAAGGTAGCGACCCGAAACGTTCGCGATTTCGGCCGCGTAGCCGGATTGATGTGCGAAGATTGGTCCCTCTGAGCAGTCGAGCCAGACCGCCGTACCCCTCCGTCACTCCGCGCGAGCACCGAATTCTTCTTGACGACAGAGCATTTCCGGCGATAATACAAAGGATTCCTATGTATCGAATTTCTTTGCTTGCAGGCCGTCATGGATACCGAACTCATCAAAGGCACGCTGTCGCTGCTGATCCTGTCGCTTTTGACCCGGACCTCGATGTACGGCTACGAGATTGCCGCGACCGTGCATCGAGACACGGATGGAGCGTTCACCTGGCGCGAGGGATCGCTGTATCCGAACCTTCACAAACTGCAAGCGGATGGGCTGATCGTCGGCGCCTGGGAGGAGAAGGAGACGGGGCGCCGGCGTCGCTACTACCGCATCACGGCGAAGGGGCGGGCGGCGCTGCGGGAGAAGGTGCAAGCCTGGAAAGCGCTGAGCCAGGCGGTCAATCGCATCCTGGAGAAATCCGATGGACAAGCTTGAGCATTACCTCGATCAGGTCTGTCGCAGCATCGGCGGACCGCGCGCCCTTCGCCAGCACGTTCGGCAGGAGCTGCGCGAGCATTTGCTCGATGCCGCGGCCCAACACAAGGCGGCCGGCGTGCCCGAGGAGGAAGCGCTCCACCGCGCCCTGGAGGATTTCGGTGGGCCGGAGGAAGTGAGATCGGAGCTGGAGGCGACACACGGGCACCGGCTGCTGCCGGTGGTGATCGACAAGGCCATGCAGTGGAAGGAACGGACCATGAGAGCGAAATGGCTGTGGACGACGTGGGCGACCCTGGCGGCGATTTTGCTGGTCGCGCTGGAGTTGTTTTTCATCACGTTCAACGGACTCTACATCGTGCCGAAGTATCAAAAGCTGACGCGCGATGGGATTCTCGATTTTGCGTTTCTTGAGGAACATGGGATAGGGTGGATGACGGGGTTCCTGAACGGTTTGCGTTCCGTGGGGCATTACACGACGGAGATGCTGCTTTTGGCGTTGGCGGCGTGGGGCCTCTTTGAATGGCGCATAAAGAGCGAGAACAAGTCTTTCATCCGCCTGTCGATGCTGGGGACGGTATCGGTGGGGCTGATGGTGGTGATCATTCTCATGGCGGGGTCGTTGGCCGTGTCGTTCTGTCTGTTTGTGCCGGCGGTAGGGCAAATGTCTCGGCCTTGGGCCGTGGAGCAGATCTTCTCCATTGACACGTCGATCAGCGGACTGGAGCAGTCCCTGGCGAAAAAGGACTGGGCCGCGATGCAGGAGCAGGCGGACCAGGCGTCGATCGCCTTGAAGCGCCTGCTGGCTTGGCCGGCGCTCCATTCCCTGACGAGATGGAACGAGCCGCCGACGGTGGAGGAATTGCGGGCGCAGGTGAAGGCGGCAAGCGAAGCTCTCCTGGAGGTACAGCAGGCCATTCGAGACAAAGATGCGGAACGGCTCCCGGCGGCCCTGCGGCAGTTTCACGAAGCCTATGGGCCGGTGCGGGCGGTGACGAAGAGGCGTGTGAAGTGAGGACCAGCAAGGTCTCCGAGATCGTTTCCTGTCCGAAATCTGTTTCTCCTACCCTGCTGCGCCTGGTGGTCCTTCTCAGGGTAATTCCAGCGCTGTCTTCAGGGCATCGTTCACTTTCCGCATGAAGAGGATCGGGAGGTTTCCTAGATGCCGCAGAACCTTGCTCTTCTCGAGATTGACGCCATTCACCACCGAATCGAAGCGTAGGCCCGATTGCTGGCCCTCGGGCGTGTTCAGGTCGATCCGTACTTGGGTCGCTTCCAAGGCCCGGTGCGTCGTACCCGTGATCTGGGCAACGATGGTATTCACCAGTCGGCCATTATCGCGGTCGTTCTGGATCACCAAAGCCGGCCGAACCTTACTCCCCGCGCTCCCGGCATAAGGAAAGTCCACGAGCACCACGTCCCCGCGCTGGACGTTCATGAGGGACGCCGGGGATCGAGTTCGTCGTATACGTCCATCCGCGGATCATCCCATCCGTCGCGCGCGAACACTTCCATCGCTGCCTGGTAAGCCTCTCCCGACCAGTCCTCCTCGCCCAGCAGACCCTTGATGCGCTCGTACACATCCTTGCGGACCAGGATGTACATCGTGTTGGTCTGGACGACAGGTCCGGCCGTCTCCAGTCCCCGCCGCTGCTCGGAAGTTAGTTCGATCATAAATGCCTCCTCGTTCGCATCCTACCAGGATTCGGAGAGGACCGGAAGGCAAGCACTCATTCGGAGCCAACCGTTTCTCCTTGCTTGGCTGGCGGGCGCGTGATGTCCTTCCCCTTACCGTTGAGGCCGATGGTCTCGGTCAGTGCCAGGCCCGCGACGACAGCCACCGGGCCGAGATTTACCGGCGCATGGCGCTCGCCATGAAGCACTTGTCCGGCGTGGTACAATGGTGGTACGGCGTGGTACAATGTGGTACTAATGAAGTGCCTACATGAAAAGAGGCGGAGGATCGCGGCACGGAAGAAGAGAGATGGAGCAATGATGGCTCTCTTGACGGAAACGGCCCACGACTTGACAGCGCGGTTGGACGCGGAACTGAGCCGGCGCGAGGGCGAGAGGCTGAGAAGGCAGATGTTGCGCAACCTCGTCTGCAGCGCCGACGCTCTGGCGGGAATCACCCTGTCCGGCTGGATGTGGGTCCGTGAGACGTTGGAGCGAGAGGGTTTCGAGGGCCGCGAGCTGGCCCGCCACTGCCAGGTGTTACGGGATGGGATCGATGGCGTTCTGGCAGGGTACGAGCGACTGCTGGCGCTGGCAGGAGCATCCGGCCTGACCGCCGAGGACGCCGGCCTGCATGACTTGGAAGGCAAGCTTCCCGCCCTGCGCGAGGCCCGCTCCAAGGTGGCGGAGGCGCTGGGTCTCGCCACTCGGCCGCCGCGACCTGTTGAGGAGGCCAAACTGGTCGAGTCCCGGGCTGCTCTCGAACGCGGCGAGTTCGTCACCATCAATGACGAATACCTTGCTCGGTTACGAGCCGGCGAGGATTTCTGAGGGTGCCGTGGCCTACACCGTGCGCTTGTCCGATCCCGTACGGACCTATCTGCGGACCCTGGACGGCCTGACGCGGGAGGGGCGTCTGAGGTTCCTGGCCGGTACCCTCGGTCTTCTGCGCGATCACGGCGACGTGCTTCGCTCCGACCCTTCGAGACGTTTGGCGAACGGCTCGCCCTACTTTCGTTTCGATTACATTTTTTCCGATGCAGATCGCTTCTGGCGGGCGGATGGTGTCGCCGATGATTCGGCCGCCGCCTATGGCCTGCTCGACTTGGTGTATCTGGATTGTCAACCCGGAACTTGACTCTTCGCCCGACGGCAGCAACGACAGCAAAGAGTGCTGACGGTTTTCGGAGAGGTATTTCAAGCCACAAGTGGCTCGTCCAACGAGAACCCCCTTGCGCTTTGTCCACTTCCTTCCAGGAACACTCGCCGGCGGCGCCGACCGCGAGTTCTATCCGTATTGACCTTGCGCAGTCCGCTTCTCTAGACTGATAACGTGACCAATTTTGTTCCTGGCCGGGGCGGTATGCGCGGCAGAGCCATGCGGAGGCGTGGATTGAAACGATGAGTACCGAAACAGCGATGGATGTGAGTTTCTGGGAGAAGCTGGGCGATGGCCTGTCCGCGTTCTCGGAGGGCTTCGGCAAGTTTCTCCTCGGTCTGTTCGGCTCCAGCAACGAGCGCTACGTCCGCACGCTCGGCTACATCCGCGCCTCCGCCCCCGGCGCCACGCACACCGTCATTCCCGGCTCGCTGCTGGCCCAGGTCAACGAGTTGGAAGACAAGATGCGCGCCCTCAGCGACGAGGAGCTGAAGGGACTGACGCCGAAGCTCCGCGAACGGCTGGCGCAGGGGACGCCGCTGGACGACCTGCTGCCGGAGGCGTTCGCCGCCTGCCGCGAGGCCGCCTTCCGCACCAAGAACATGCGTCACTTCGATGTGCAGATTCTCGGCGGCATCGTCCTGCATCGCGGCAACATCGCCGAGATGGTCACCGGCGAAGGCAAGACCCTCGTCGCTACCCTGCCGGCCTACCTCAACGCCCTCGAAGGCAAGGGCGTTCACATCGTCACCGTCAACGATTACCTGGCTCGCCGCGACTGCGAATGGATGATGCCCATTTACAAGGCGCTGGGTATCACGGCCGGCTACATCCAGTCCGACATGGACCCGGTGGCTCGCCGCACCGCCTACGACTGCGACCTCACCTACGGCACCAACAGCGAGTTCGGCTTCGATTACCTGCGCGACAACATGAAGCCGGCCCGCTGGGGCGACAACAATTTCGATCCGTATTATCAACAAGTGCAAAAGGCGCTCAACTACGCCATCATCGATGAGGTCGATAACATCCTCATCGACGAGGCGCGGACGCCGCTCATCATCTCCGGCCAGGCCTTCAGCGACCTGCGCCGCTACCAGCGCGCCAACGACATCGCCGTGCAGCTCGGCGATCTGCAGAAGAGCGAGCCGGGCAAGTATTTCGAGATCAAGGAGAAGGAACAGACCTGTCATCTGACTGACGAGGGCATCCACAAGGCCGAGGAGTTGGCCGGCGTCGAGAGCTTCTACACCGCCGGCAACATGGAATGGCCGCACCTCATCGACAACGCCTTGAAGGCGCATCACCTGTACAAAAAGGACAAGCGTTACGCGGTGATGCGCCATCCCGAAACCGGCGACATGAGCATCATCATCATCGACGAGTTCACCGGCCGATTGATGATCGGGCGGCAATGGTCCGACGGCCTGCACCAGGCCGTCGAGGCCAAGCACGCCCGCGACGGCGTCAAGATCAAGGAAGAGACGCAGACGCTGGCCACCATCACGCTGCAAAACTACTTCAAGCTGTACAAGAAACTGTCCGGCATGACCGGCACGGCCATGACCGAGGCCGACGAGTTCTGGAAGATCTACCACCTCGAAGTCATCGCCATCCCGACCAACAAGCCGCTCATCCGCATCAACCACCCCGACGTCATCTTCCGCACCGAGAAGGAGAAGTGGAAGGCGTCCGTCGAGGAGATCGTCGAGGTCAACAAGGAAGGCCGGCCCATCCTGGTCGGCACCACCGACGTGGATAAGTCGATCAAGCTCAGCGAGATGCTCAAGCGCCGCGGCATCAAGCACGAGCTGTTGAACGCCTTGCCGGAGCACGCGGCCCGCGAGTCGGAGATCGTCGCCCAGGCCGGCCGCATCGGCGCCGTGACCATCGCCACCAACATGGCCGGCCGCGGCACCGACATCATCCTCGGCGGCAATCCCGAGACGATGGCCTGGGCCCGCCTCAAGGACAAGTACGCCTCGCGCCTCGACGTGCCCGAAGACGAGTGGAAACGCACCGTCGAGGACATCGAGTCCAAAGAGAAAATGAAGGAGGAGGGCCGCAAGGTCGCCGAGATGGGCGGCATGCACATCGTCGGCACCGAGCGCCACGACGCTCGCCGCATCGACAACCAGCTTCGCGGCCGCGCCGGCCGGCAGGGCGATCCCGGCTCCAGCCGCTTCTACCTGTGCCTCGAAGACGACCTCATGCGCATCTTCGCCGGCGAGTGGGTGTCCAACCTGCTGTCGCGGCTGGGCATGAAGGAGGGCGAGGCCATCGAGAGCCGCATGGTGTCGCGGCGCATCTCGGCCGCCCAGAAGAAGGTCGAGGAACGCCACTTCGACGCCCGCAAACACCTGCTCGAATACGACGAGGTCATGGACCATCAGCGCAAGGAGGTCTATGGTGCGCGCCAACGCATCCTCGAAGGCGCCAACTGCAAGCTGCAAGTCCTGCGCATGCTCGATACGCAGATCGACCTGGCATGCGAGCGCTATCTCGATTCGGATTATGGCGCCGCCAGCTTCGCCGAGTTCGCGGCCAACCGGCTGGGCGTCGAATTCGACGCCGCCGACTTCAGCCGCAGCGATTTCGCCGAGGCCGAGAAGACCGCCCGCGACAAGGCCCTGCGCGCCGTCGAGACGCAGGTTTACGAGATGATGGAGGAAAACCTCGGCAGCGACGACGCCAAGGAGTGGAACTGGCAAGCGCTGTCCAACCAGGTCAACGTCCGCTGGGAACTCAAGACCAGCGATCGCCAACTCCGTCAGATCGGCAAGGACAACATGGCCGACTACCTGCGCGAAGAGGCCAATCGCCGCATCGACGACACCGACTTGACAGACGGCCGGGCCTTCCTCGAACCGGACTGGGGTGTACGGGCGCTGTGCGATTGGGCCCGTCTCAAGTTCCAGATCAAGCTGGCGCCGGCCGAGTTGGCCGGCAAGGAGGAGGCGGACATCAAGAAGGCGCTGCACGAGCGCATCATGGACCTGTATCGGCAGCGCGAGATCGAGTTTCCGGTGCGTGCGGCCATGGCGCGTTACATGGCCGACCAGCAGGGCGCGGCCGCCGGCGGTCAGCGTTACAACCGCGAGGGTCTGTACTACTGGGCGGCCCTGCGTTTTCCGCAGGCACGCGAGCGGCTGCGCGAGGAGGACTTCCGCACTCAGCCGCGCCATCGCCTCTTCGACATGCTCCTCGACGTCAGCCGCTCGGTCTATCCGGCGGTCAGCGAGGAGGCGATCAACGACAAGCTGGTCGAGGTGTTCGAGGGCAGCGCCGCCCCTCCGACGCGGAGGACGCGAAGGAGTTGACCGAGTGGGCGCGAACTTCGCTAAACCTTGACCTGCCTCCGGAGAAGCTGACGAACGTCACGCACGATGAGGCCCAGCAGCTTTTGTGGAACGCCTTCGACGAGCGCTACCGTCCCGAGATGCGACAGATGGAGCGGAGCCTGGTACTCAATCAACTCGATTCGGCGTGGAAGAACCACCTGTACACGATGGACTATCTGCGCTCCGGCATCGGCCTGCGCGGCTGGGGACAGGAAGACCCCAAGACGGTGTACAAGCAGGAAGGTATGAAGGAATTCAAATCGATGTGGGAGGGCATGGAGGACAAGGTGACGGACGCCGTCTTTCGCATGGAGGAGACGGAAGCGTTTCAGGAATCGCTGTGGACGATCGGCGCCACCATTCACGAGTCGGCGCCGCGGGCGGCGGTGCAGGCGGCCCAGGAAGCTACCGCTACCAACGCCAGCGGCGAGGTCAAGAAGGTCGAGACCATCCGCAACCGCGGCGACAAAGTTGGCCGCAACGATCCCTGCCCGTGCGGTAGCGGCAAGAAGTACAAGAACTGTCACATGCGGCAGGCCGTGTGATTCGTGGTTTTTCTTCTTCTCTTCTGGGGAAAGGATTCCCATGCCCTGGCTCGTCAATTGCGTCTATCTCGTCGTCCTCTTTGCGTTATCGCCCTGGCTCGTCTATCGAGCGATCCGCACCGGCCGCTATCGGCGCGGCCTGCCCGCCAAGCTGTTTGGCCTGCGCTCGTCGCTAGAGTTCGGGGCCGTCTGGTTCCACGGCGTCAGCGTCGGCGAGATCCACCTGCTGCGTCAAGTCGTGGCCGTGTTTCGCCGCCGCTATCCCGAACTACCGTGCGTCGTCTCGACGACCACGGACACCGGACTCGACGAGGCCCGCAAGTGCTTTCCCGACCTGCTTGTCTTCCCCTTTCCCTTTGACTTCTCCTGGGCGGTGCGGCGCACGCTCGCGCGCTCGATCCGCGGCTGATCGTGCTGGCCGAAGCAGAGATGTGGCCGAACTTCCTCCGGGCGGCGCGACGGCAAGACGTCCCCATCGCCGTCATCAACGGCCGCATGAGTCCGCGCAGCCTGAAGCGTTACCAACGGGTCAAACCGCTGTCGCGCTGGCTGTTCGGCCATCTCGATTGCCTGTTGATGCAGACGGAGCACTACGCCCGTGCCGTGCGCCTCCTCGGCGTACACCCTGATCGCGTCAGCGTGACCGGCAACGTCAAGTTCGACGGCGTGCTGCTCGATCGTCGCAATCCGCGCACGCACTTCCTGCGCGACATGCTGCAAGTCCAGGACGACGAACTGATCTGGATCGCCGGCAGCACGCAGGCGCCGGAGGAAGAAATCGTCTTGCGCATCTGGCAGGATCTGCGCGTCTCTCATCCGAAGCTGCGCCTGTTCCTGGTTCCGCGCCAAAAGGACCGTTTCGAGGAGGTGGCGCAACTGCTGGAGCGCCGCGGCGTGGACTTTGTTCGGCGTTCCAGTTGCGCCGATCTCGGCAAATCGGTGGTGCTGGTGGATACGATCGGCGAACTGGGTCCGCTGTGGGGCCTGGCCGATGTGGCGTTCGTCGGCGGCAGTCTCGATGGCCGTCGCGGCGGCCAGAACATGATCGAGCCGGCCGCCTTCGGCACCGCCGTGGTGTTCGGTCCGCACGTCTGGAACTTCGCCGACACGGCGGCGCGTCTGATCGAAGCGCAAGCGGCCTGCCAGATCGCCGACGCCGGGCAGCTGGAGACCGTGCTGCGCCTTCTCCTCGACGATGCCGCCGAGCGTCGTCGTATGGGAGAGGCCGCCCGAGATTTTGTGCTGCGCCAGCAGGGGGCGACCGAGCAGACGGTCGCGCGGTTGGGGCAACTGCTGGCCGTGCGCCGGTCGCTGGCGGCGTAGTATCTATCCTCCCCTTCGACGTTCCTCAAAATCGGATCAAGTCGGTTTTCGGCCCTTCAGAATGAGGAGGCCGATTGACAGAAGTGCTTCAAAAATAAGATGCTTGCGGCGAAGCGTAAGCCTCGATAAAGCGGAGAGGGAGGGATTCGAACCCTCGGTGACGTTGCCGCCACACCGGTTT